>NZ_KI392030.1:0-143527 GCF_000158475.2 Oxalobacter paraformigenes
CCGTAATTCAACCTGGAAATCGGGGCAGGGTTGGGTCCGTTGGCGGGCAAGGTCTGGCGTTTCGGTTTGATGGGGTATACGGCCCAATCGGCCAATGTCATGTTGTGTTTGTCGGCTTTGGGGTCGGTCTTGTCCAAGATGGGCTATCCGGTCAAGGTCGGTGAGGCTGAGGCAGCCGCTCATCAGTCTTATGCCAATCAGCATGCCAGTGCCGCACAGCAGGCCCGATCCCGCTCCTGACTCCACTGCCTCTCTTTCTCTCAACTTATACAAACGCCCTCTCCCCCTATTACCTCGGGCGTTTGTATTTTTATTCCCTCATCAGTAATATACTCCCTTCAGAATCCGCATGGCCTTTTTCAGGAAAAGCCATTAATCCTGCTTGGCAAATGATCAAAACATCAAACGCTGTCTCTGCCAGACTGGTGCCGAAGCGTTGTCTTACAACCAGTAAAATGACAAAAACGAACGAAAAAGGAGAAACAGTTTGCTGTATAGTGTCTTGAAAATGATCGTCGATGCCGCCACAACCATACTGGGCGGTGTATTTCTTCTCCGCTTCTGGACACAAATTGTTCGTGCACGACCGCCCCTGCAAATCGCCCACCTTCTTTTCCTGTTGACTGACTGGCTCATCAAGCCCTTGCGGAAAGTCATTCCCGGCTGGGCCGGATACGACTGGTCGACTTTGCTTGCGGCTATTCTAATGGCCGTTATTTCCGCTTTGTTTGATACCTGGCTGATCAATTACTTTTCAGCAAAAATCGTGCTGTTTCTGACAATGCTTTCCCTCTTGAACTGGGTTATTTATGGATTGATGGGACTGCTGATCATTGAGGCCATTTTCAGTTGGGTCAACCCCTATAGCCCGATTGCGGCATTTGTAAAAGATATGAATAGACCGCTATTGCACCCGATCAGGCGGATTCTTCCGACATTCGGCGGTTTCGATTTTTCTACCCTGATCGCATTTTTTCTGCTTCAGATCCTCTCCAGAATCATCACCAACCTTATTCTGTCGAATCTGATATGAACGTACTGTGGCTGTCGAAAACAAAAGAAGGGTACCGGATTGCCGTACAAGTCATTCCGAACGCGAGAAAATCCGAAATTGTATCCAGTGAAGGAGAAACGCTGCGTATCCGTTTACAAGCGCAACCTGTCGATGGAAAAGCCAATGAAGCCTTGGTTCAGTTGCTGGCGAAAAAGTTGCGCGTGCCCCGCAAACAGGTAAGCATTACACATGGTCTGGCGAACAAACGTAAACTGCTGGAAGTGATTGTTTCCGATCGCTCACAGGAAGATATCGTAAAACAGCTTCAGCCTGCCTGAATAAATACTAGGTGATCCAGAATTCGAACGGAACAGTTCGGGAAATCAAACCTCCCGTTTTCTCAAGCTTTTCCTGATAACGGGCCCAGTTGAAAAACGGGCCCGGATCGGTTTTCCTTTCAGGCGCAATATGCTGGTGTCCTGTCACCGCTTGAAGAGGATAACGCTGGCACAAAGCTTCTGTCAGTAAAACCAGGGTATCGTATTGGGCCGCCATAAACGGCTCGTAATCGGTTCCCTCAATTTCAATACCAATGGAAAAATCGTTACAGCCCGTGCGTCCGCGATACGAGGAAACGCCTGCATGCCATGCCCGTTTTTCAGTAGAGACAAACTGGATCAACGCACCGTCTCGGTCAATCAGAAAATGCGACGATACTTTCAGCGAACGCAACTGCTCGAAAAAAGGATGGCGGTTACAATCCAGACGGTTGAGAAACAAATCCACAATACAATGACCACCGAACTCACCGGGGGGCAAGCTGATATTGTGAATAACAAGCAAATCAATCGTCTGATTCAGGGGACGCTCATTCTGGTTCGGCGAAACCAGCCGTTTTGCCTCCTGACACCAGCCTTCCTTGTCGATATTCATATGCATACACTTTCAGGAAACAGGATCTTCATTTAAAACCATTTTCTCTGTTCTTTCAAATGATTCTGGAAACCGTGGGACTTATTTATATAAACCAAGACAAGACGATTACTCCGATCTGTGCAAAATCCTGCAGGATGAAACGGTCATATACGCTTATGAACACGTTTTCCCGGACGAAGAAGTCCGCCTCTAGCCTGACAGGCAGCGGCAACGCACTGGTCAGACAGGTTTGGAATGGGCACATCCTTAAATCTGCCGGCGAACTCATCGGCCAACCCGGGCTTACCCTGCAAAAATGAGAGAGGAAAGAGGTGTATGAAATCGGTTATCTGTTCAACCGGAATTTCCGGGCTAAGGGCTATGCCACTGAAGCCGCATCAGCCTGCAAACGATATTGTTTTGACGTTCCGGAGTGCAGGGTGGTCTGTTCCATTATACGAGACAATAATATTCCCTCTCAGAAAGTTGCCGTCAAAAACGGCATGAAAAAGATCGGCGAGACGATCAAGGATGGTTACAAGCTGAAAATGCTCCATTGTATTTATCGGTCCTAAAAGACGAAAGCGACTTGAGCCGTCCCGTTCAGGAAAACGGCGGCATTGTAATTTCAACAATTCTCGTCGGTCAGTAAGGACAAAAAAGCGATATCTCCATTATTTGTTTTGCGACCTCCATACAACAGATTTTTCACCAAAAAACCTGTCTGTAAACCAATCCAGTTTCCTGCTTGTATTTTCAAAACGAAACGATAGCCTTAATAAGTAACATTTTCAACCGGATGAAAACCAGGTCAATTCATACCGGACATATTGTTCTCTGTCGAAATTACCTACTATCGCAGATGGTGTCAAAGTCCAGATGCCCGGCACAATCCTCTTCGATTTAACGCGGAAATACGTGGATAGGACAATTACTGTCGATAAAAACAGATCAAAAAAGCGATCGTAACCTGACTGGACGAACAGAAAATTCTGGCTGAAGGGGCTGGAGCCTTGTCATTCGCCGCTATCCAGAACCGTTTGATTCCCGTAAAGGGAAAATGTTGTCCTCATCGTCTCTGGGGAAACATGGACAATGGCCTTGTTCTAGGCGCTGCCCGAAGAAGCCCAAGATGAATGAAAAACAACATGCCGTGAGAAAATACGTTCTGATGCCGTATCGGCCCCAACAACTCCCGGCCAACGACATAAAGTGGACATTTACAGATTCCGGGTCAACAATTATTGATGTGACAGAATCTAGTGTTTTGAAAAGTAAGCTGCCTTGTGTTCCCGGCAGCAGAATATTTTTCCGGAATGCACCAGGGCTTCCGAGTCCGGAATATAAATTCCGCATTCTTCACAACAGACCATATGCTCCACCTCATCGCGCCGCTGAATATGCGGACGCGAAGGAGAGAGAGGATTTTGAAAAGGACTCTCACTACGCTGAAGATGCTGGCGAATGATGAAAATACGGGAACTCCGCCGCAGTTTCACGATAACGGCGACAACAACCAGCACCAACACAAGCAACCACATCCAGGCCATTTTCTTTCTCCGCTTCAAAGTCCAGGCAACCTTTCCCTGACTGTTTTGACGACATTTTATCAGGGTATCACCGAATCGTTCGTCATATAATGGACAGGAAACCATATCAGGCCAAACTCATTTTATTCAAGCTTTTTCAATCATGTCCACCATCAGTGACCATCTGCAAGAAATCCGGCAGCGTATCCAATCAGCTGCCCGGACAACCGAACGCAATCCTTCGACCGTGCATTTGCTGGCCGTTTCAAAGACACAACCCACAAACGCCATCCTTGAAGCCGCCGATGCGGGCCAAAAAGCTTTTGGGGAAAATTACGAACAGGAAGCGGTCAGTAAAATCCTTGCCATTCGCGCCAGCCGGCCGGATCTGAAACTGGAATGGCACTTTATCGGTCCGATTCAGAGCAACAAAACCCGTTCCATTGCTGAACATTTCGATTGGGTCCACTCCGTGGATCGCGAAAAAATTGCCAGACGACTTTCCGATCAGCGACCGGCTGCTCTGGCGCCCTTAAACATCTGTCTTCAGGTCAACATCAGCGGTGAAGCCAGTAAAAGCGGCATTCATCCGGAAAATCTGCTCGGCATGGCCAAAACCGTTTCCGCAATGCCGCGTTTGAAACTGCGCGGTTTGATGGCTATTCCTGAACCGGAATCCAGTCCCGACCGACAGCGCGAGCCTTTCAAAGCCATGAAAGTACTGTTCAATCAACTACGCAAGGCCGGATACGATGTGGATACGCTGTCCATGGGCATGTCCGATGATATGGACGCAGCCATAGAAGAGGGAGCCACAACCGTACGTATCGGCACTGCCATTTTCGGTAAAAGAAATTATTCTTCGCGAAAGGACTCCAGATAATGAAATTTTTTGAAGGTTTCGTAAAAGCGGCCCTGTTTATTTTTTGCGTCTGGCCAGAAAACCGATCAGTGGCGTAACGATAGGACTGAAACGCCGCCATGTCTTGAAAAGGACGGTTGCCGATACCAGCCATGAAATCAGCCGGCGGGGTTTGATCGCCAGAAAAGACAAGGCAAGCGTACCGATAAAGAGCGGTTTTTTACGGATATGACTGAATCCATTCCATATGTTCAGCCCTTTCATGACGAAATCGGGCATTTGCATCGCGGACAAAACCTCGACTGCCAGCTTTTCCCGTAACAGCGCACTCTGGACTAGCAGTTCCGCTTTGCGCTGTGTCAATTTTCTGGTTGATTTGGCCATGATGTGAAATGCCCCGGTTATTATGCAGAAGGCGTCAGACGGTCGATATCTTTCGCTATTTCCTGACGAGTCAATTCAAACAGTTTCGGTTTTCTGCTGAAACTGCGTCGCACCCCTATGGCGATAACACATGCTATCGCACCAAAAAAAACCATTAACCCGACAATTGCGGCAATACGATACGTATCCCAGCAAAGCACGATAATCAGAATGACGGCAAGCAAAACCGTCAGGGCAAGACAAAACAATGCCGACAGGGACAGTAACAGATACGCAAGAAGCCGGATCCATTCTTCTTCCAGCTCGATTGCCGCCAATTCACATCGGGTTTTCAGGATGGCAAGTACCGTACTTGCCACCTTTGCAAAATTATCGACCACTGCCATACGCGTGTCTGGCTTACTTCTTCGACCGGGCAATCAGAAGGCCAACCAGAACGCCAACGGCAGCGACAATCCCGGCCGCTTTCCAGGGATGCTCTTTCGCGAATTCCGCTGTGCATACTGCCGCATCCTTCGCTTTGGTTACCACAACCTCTTCCAGTTCCTGGAGAGCGAATTTGGCATCGGTAATGGTCGACTCCAGCTTTCTTTTGGCGTTCTGATAACTCTCACTTCCCTGATGAGTACTGTTTTCCAACACTTTTTCAGCATCGCTGATAATCGACTTCAGACTGCCCATTATTTTGCCGCCGGATTGTCCGGCATTTTCCAGAATTTCCATATCCTTTTCCTTCCAGTCAAAGTTGAGTGAAAAGCCACTTTCCATCCATAAACGATTTAACAGACAAACACGACAATTACCAAAATTTCATGGCCTTTTCACAGGATAAACCTTAACGCAACATATAGTCCAGCGCAATGCCTGCAAATATAAATGCCCCCAACCAGTTGTTGTGCCGGAATGCCTGAAAACAGCCATCCCGATCCCGGTTTCTGATCAAGCGGAAATGATAAACGACACAAAAGAGTGCGCCACACCATCCCGCAAAGAACCAGCCTCCAAACTGGAGCTGCCAACCGGCAAACAAAGCAATCGACATCATTATGAGATAGCAGAACATGACAGCCAACACATCGAAACGGCCGAAGGTAATGGCGGAGGTACAAATGCCGATCTTCAAATCGTCGTCACGGTCTACCATGGCATATTCAGTATCGTATGCCAGAGCCCAGAAGACATTGCCTAATAACAAAAGCCATGCGATCGGCGGAACCTGATTCTGGACGGCAGCAAAAGCCATCGGAATACCGAAGCCGAAAGCGATACCCAGATAAGCTTGAGGCAAGGCGAAAAAGCGTTTGAAAAACGGGTAAGTCCCGGCGATCAGAACTGCTGCGACTGATAGACCGATCGTCAAATTGTTCAAGGGCAATACGAGCAGAAAAGACAATGCAGACAAGACAACAGCCACCCAGATTGCCTCGGACGGTTTCAATTTTCCGGACGTCAGGGGACGTTTCGCTGTTCTTTTGACATGCCGGTCGAAATCCCGGTCTGCAAAATCATTGATGGCGCAACCGGCTGAACGCATCAATACGGTACCGAGACAGAAAATAACGACAAGCGTAACGGACGGCTTTCCTTCCGCGGCAATCCACAAGGCGCACAGGGTAGGCCACAACAACAACAAGGTACCGACCGGCTTGTCCATCCGGATCAGACGCAAGTAAAGCAAAAAACGGTTTTCCATGGCGTTTTTCCTGTTATGTAACCGACGTCAGCAAGGCGCTTCTCCGGTGGGATTCAAATATTCAGGAATTCTTCCCTGTAATCGAGCCAGCGTGTCAAGTGCGCTGTCATGATTTTATCTGAATCCGGGAAACGCTTTGTCAAAAGCGCCTCTGCAAGACTCGCTGCTTTTTCGATCAGCTCTCCATCCTTTTCAAGATCGGCAAACCGCAACATGGCCTGCCCCGATTGCCGGGAGCCCAGAAACTCCCCGGGTCCCCGAATCTCAAGATCGCGTTGGGCAATAATGAA
Source organism: Oxalobacter paraformigenes (assembly GCF_000158475.2). Taxonomy (GTDB): domain Bacteria; phylum Pseudomonadota; class Gammaproteobacteria; order Burkholderiales; family Burkholderiaceae_D; genus Oxalobacter; species Oxalobacter paraformigenes. The sequence goes on from NZ_KI392030.1 coordinate 6,668, forward strand.
TCCGTCATTCGTTTCACGCATTGTCCTCAACCTTTGCCGGGCGGTTTCACCCAGCGGTTTCTGATACATGAGGAGACAGACACTGTCTACATCACCACGGCCAACGCGCCCTCTTAACTGATGAAGTTGCGACAGTCCGAAACGTTCGGCATGTTCAATGACCATTAGAGACGCATTCGGCACATCCACGCCCACCTCAATAACGGTTGTGGCAACGAGCACCTGAATTCGGCCATCCACAAAATCCGACATGACACGCTGTTTTTCCACCGGTTTCATCCGCCCATGCACCAGCCCGACGGATAATCCTTTCAAGGCATCCGCCAGGACCGCATGGGTATCAACCGCTGTCTGAAGCTGGAGGCTTTCGGATTCTTCAATCAACGGACAAACCCAATAGACCTGACGTCCGTCCAGGGTTGCCGCATGTATCCGTGCGATTACCTCATCTCTGCGTTCCTGATCGATCAGCCTTGTGACGACCGGTTTTCGCCCCGGAGGCAAACCGGCAATAACCGACACATCCAGATCGGCGTAAAACGTCATGGCCAGCGTCCTCGGAATCGGTGTGGCACTCATCATCAATTGATGGGGAATGGCTGAATGAAGGTCTCCCTTGTTACGCAGAACAAGCCTCTGGCCGACACCGAAACGATGTTGCTCGTCCACAATGACCAACCCAAGATTTGCGAACCGGACAGCATCCTGGATCAGGGCATGCGTTCCAATAACAAACTGCGCCTGCCCAGTCTGAATCATGGATAAGGCGGCATCCTTTTCTTTCTTTTTCATGCTGCCGCTTATCCCTATTACAGAGAGCCCAAGAGGTTTCATCCAACTGGACAATCGTTCAAAATGCTGCTCGGCCAGTATTTCCGTCGGCGCCATCATCGCGGCCTGAAAACCATTATCGATTGCCAGCAAGGCGGCAATCGCCGCCACAACCGTTTTCCCGCTACCCACATCGCCCTGAAGCAACCTTTGCATCGGGAATGCCCTGCCCATATCCTCTCTTATTTCCGCTAACACTTCTTGTTGTGCATGCGTCAGAGCGAACGGCAGACTCCGTACAAACCGTTCCGTCAGCTCTCCTGTCTTTTCCAGAGGATGGGATTTCTGACGACGTCTGGCAATCTGCGCACGCCGCATCGACAACTGCTGCGCAAGGAGTTCATCGAATTTCATACGTTTCCATGCAGGATGGGAACGGTCGAGCAATGCATTTTCATCAACGCCGGCAGGCGGATTGTGCAAAAACCGGATAGCGTCGGAAAAAAGGGGCAACTCCAGTTCCGCAAGCAACGCTTCCGGCAAAGTGTCGGACAAATCCAGCCGTTTCAGGACAGCGCCGATTTCCTTGCGCAAATAATTCTGCGATATGCCGTCACATGTGGGATATACCGGTGTCAGTGCGACAGGAAGCGGGGTGCTTTCATCCACAATACGGTAGGCGGGATGAATCATTTCGACACCATTGTATCCCTGTCTCAACTCGCCACGTACACGGATCCGTTTTCCTACGGCAAGCTGTTTTACCTGGCTGCCATAAAAATGAAGAAACCGTAGAACAAGCTGGCTTGTTCCATCCGAAACAAACACGACGAGTTGCCGCCTGGGGTGATACTGGATTTCAGAGGCCGTCACCACTCCTTCGACCTGCGCATGCCCTATCCGGCGAAACAGCGCTTCCGCAATATTCGTCAGTTTCGTTTCATCTTCATAGCGTGACGGCAAATGAAGCGCTGTCTCCATATCCGTCCGTATGCCCAGACGTTCCAGTTTATTCATGATCGTTTGAAAACAGCTGCCTGATAAGGGTCCATCCACACTCCTTCCGGCAATATTTTTTAAAATTCATCGGTAACTTATTTTCCCAAACATTTCTTTAAGCATGTTAAACCGTTATCATCGTATCTGGTTTTTCATCACAAACAGGTCATTCATTCCGGACAGAAACGACTATGAAACTGACACGCCGTTGCGGCATTCTGCTTCATCCCACTTCTCTGCCGGGCCCTTTTGGATCCGGCGATTTCGGTCGCAATGCCTATTATTTTGTAGACTGGCTCTCATCTGCCCGCCAGTCATTGTGGCAAATGCTTCCGCTCGGCGACATCGGCGCCGGCAACTCCCCCTATATGAGCCCATCCGCTTTTGCCGGAAATGTTCTTTTGATCGGACTTGATGCGCTTCGTGAGGCCGGCTGGCTGAAAGATGAAGAACTGGTTCCAGACGCTTCTTTCGAAGAGTATCGCGTCAACTTTCCGGCCGTTATTGCTTTCAGAATATCCCGACTGAAACTGGCCGCCAGCCGCTTCCGGGAGTCCGCCAGCGAACAGGCGCGCCTCGCTTTCGAAAATTTCTGCGACAAAACCGGATTCTGGCTGCAATCCTATGCGCTTTTCAAAACAATCAGCGAGGTATATGGCGCCATCTGGCAAGAGTGGCCCAAACCGCTCGCGAAACAGCAGCCTGCCGCAATCGACGCGTTTGTATCCGGACACCCTAATGAAATCCATTTCTGGAAATTCTGCCAGTGGTGTTTCCACGAACAATGGACAGCCCTGCGTTCCTACGCTCACTCCAAAGGAATCGATATTATCGGTGATGTCCCGATTTTTGTCTCTTTAAACAGTGCGGACGTCTGGGCAAACCCGGAACTGTTCGATTTGGACAGTTCCGGCTATCCGCTTGCTGTTGCGGGAGTTCCTCCCGACAAATTCAGCGATAGCGGTCAGCACTGGGGCAATCCCTTGTATCACTGGAACAGGCATGCCGAAACCCGTTATGACTGGTGGCTGAAACGCATGAAACACATGATGGATACCTACGACTATATCCGGCTCGACCATTTCAGGGGGTTTCAGGCATACTGGGCCATTCCGGCGGATACCGAAATTCCTGCCGAAGGGAAATGGATGCCCGGCCCGGGAAACGCGTTTTTCGATGCAATGAAAAAAGAATTCGGGCCATTGCGTTTCATTGCCGAAGATCTCGGTGTAATCACTCCCGAGGTCAATGAGCTCCGGAAGAAATACGAATTGCCGGGCATGCGCATTTTGCAATTCGCTTTCGATCGCAATCCTGCCAACCCTTACCTTCCCTACCATTACAATCACGATACGGTTGCCTATACCGGCACACACGACAACGACACCATCAAGGGATGGTGGAATACCTTGCCCGAGCAAGATCGCGATTTCGCGCGGCGTTATTTGAGTGTCAGCGGGGACTGGATAAACTGGGACCTGATCCGGGCCGCCTGGGCTTCCACGGCCGCACTTGCCCTGACACCTTATCAGAATATCCTCGGACTGGATTCTTCTGCGCGAATGAACCGGCCTGGAGAAAAAACGGGATCGTGGGAATGGCGTTTTGCCTGGAAACAGGTCGAATCCTGGCCTTCCGCTTATCTGGCTGAAATAACGGAAATTTACGGACGGTCTTATTCTCGGTAATAAACACGGCTATACTGGCGATTTTTCAGAACATTTCATTCCCGGTTTTATTCGCCGTCTTCACAGACGAACTTTTTTATGTACTCACTTTCCGATTTCGATTTCGAACTGCCGGAGGAATTAATCGCCCAATTCCCTCTGGAAAAACGCAGCGCTTCGCGTCTTTTGATTGCCAGAGATGAAAAACTGGCCGATTCCCGTTTCGATCATCTGATCGATTATCTGGACAGGGACGACCTCCTGGTGTTCAACAACACAAAAGTATTGAAAGCCCGATTCTTCGGAGCCAAAAAAACCGGCGGAAAAATCGAAATACTGATCGAACGCATTCTCGACAACCGGACGGCACTGGCAAAAATCCGGGCATCAAAATCGCCAAAAGAAAACAGTCTCCTTCTTATTGATGATGAACTGGAAGTAAGTGTAAAGGGAAGGGAAGGAGAATTTTATGTACTGCATTTTCCTTCCGATCTGTTCTCCATTCTCGACCATCATGGACATTTGCCACTGCCGCCCTACATTGCAAGAACCGCCGACGCATACGACGAGAAAAGATACCAGACTGTCTTCGCCAAAGAGCCTGGCGCGGTAGCGGCCCCGACCGCGGGCCTGCACTTCGATGAGGAACTGATGGGAAAACTGGAAGAAAAAGGGATCCGGTCAGCTTATCTTACCCTGCATGTCGGTGCGGGAACGTTCCAGCCTGTCAGAAGTGAAAATCTGGATGAACATAAAATGCATACAGAGTGGTATACCATCCCACAAGAAACGGTATACGCCGTCAAAACCGCCCGGGAAAACAAACGCAAGGTGGTGGCAGTGGGAACAACCAGTCTGCGCGCACTGGAATCCGCCTCGCAAACCGGACAACTGGTGGCAGGGAGCAACGAAACATCGCTGTTTATCACTCCTGGATACCGGTTCAACACAGTCGATTGGCTGGTGACCAATTTCCACTTGCCGAAATCGACTCTTCTGATGCTGGTTTCCGCTTTCGCCGGATATGAACTGATCCGCAAGGCTTATGCGCATGCCATTTCGCAACAATACCGCTTTTTCAGTTATGGCGATGCCATGCTGCTGCAATGCCGAACCGGAAATTCCGCCTGAGTTAACGACAAAAAAGACATGCTTGAATTCGAACTTGTAAATACTGACGGGAACGCCAGAAGAGGGCGCCTGAAACTGGCCCACGGCACGGTCGAGACACCTATTTTCATGCCGGTTGGCACCTACGGATCGGTCAAGGCAATGTCTCCGTCGAACCTGAACGACATCAACGCCCAGATTGTACTGGGAAATACCTTTCATCTCTGGCTGCGCCCCGGGCTCGACATTGTCCGGCAGTTCGGTGGATTGCATCAGTTCATGGGCTGGAACCGCCCGATATTGACCGATTCAGGCGGATTTCAGGTTTTTTCGCTGGGAGCCATGCGGAAAATCAGTGAAGAAGGCGTTAAATTCGCTTCCCCAATCGATGGAAGCCGGCTTTTTCTGTCTCCGGAAATTTCCATGCAGATCCAGCATGTTCTGAATTCCGATATCGTCATGCAGTTCGACGAATGCACGCCCTACCTGATTAACGACCGGCCTGCGAGCAAAGACGAAGCGGCCCAATCCATGCGTCTGTCTCTGCGCTGGGCACAACGCTCGAAACAGGAATTCGAAAATAACGCAAATCCCAATGCCCTTTTCGGTATTGTACAAGGGGGCATGTATACCGATTTGAGAGACGAATCTCTCGCCGGACTGACCGACATGGGTTTTCACGGCATAGCCATCGGCGGCCTTTCAGTAGGTGAACCCAAGGATGAAATGTTCCGGATACTGAAACACATCGGCCCCCGTCTGCCGGACAATCTGCCACATTATCTGATGGGCGTCGGAACGCCCGAAGATCTGGTAGCCGGCGTTGCCAGTGGCATCGATATGTTCGACTGTGTCATGCCGACCCGGAATGCCCGAAACGGCTGGCTGTTCACACGATTCGGCGATATCCGGCTACGCAATGCCCGGTACAAGGACGACCGGCGTCCTCTGGATGAAACTTGCCAGTGTTACACATGTCGTCATTTTTCCCGTGCTTACCTGCATCATCTGAATCGTGTCGGCGAAATTCTGGGCGCCCAGTTAAGTACGATTCACAATCTGCATTATTACCTGCAGCTGATGAGTGAAATGCGGAAGGCCATTGAAACAAACCGTTTTGCCGAATTTACTGCACAGTTTCATGCGGAACGACAAAGAGGCTTCTGAACAAAGTTCTTATGATGGAAAAATGATGGAACTCAACTTTTCAAATTGTTGTATTGCCGGGTTCCGTTGCCCAAAACCCCGGATTTTGCCAATTGAATGTCCGTTTTCCTTACAAACGGCACAAATGCATGAAAACCGGGCACATGGTGCTAGAATCCTGAGTTAAAACCCAATCCGAACTGGAGAATACATGTTTATCACCAATGCTTACGCCCAATCCGCTGCCTCCGGATTCTCGCTGGACAGTATAGGAAGTTTTCTTCCGATTCTACTCATGTTCGTCCTGTTGTATTTCCTGATGATACGGCCACAACAGAAAAAACAGAGAGAACAGCGTGACATGCTAAGCGCTTTGTCAGCAGGCGACGAAGTCCTCACAGCGGGTGGTATTGTCGGAAAAATCACGAAAGTATCCGAGAACTTTATCACACTGGAAATTTCTGCGGGAACGGAAATCATCATCCAAAAAGCCTCTATCGTTTCCCTGCTTCCCAACGGCACTATCGAAACACTCTGACAAGCACGACATTGCAACCGTCTTTTTGCCTGCATCAGATCAATGCATTCCGACGTTAAATCATGAATCGTTACCCACTTTGGAAATACCTCCTTATCGTTGCCGCCATTCTGTTCGGCATCATTTACACCCTGCCGAACTTTTTCGGGGAATCGCCTGCCGTTCAAATCAGCAGCATACGGTCTACTGTCAAGATCGATACACAAATGATGAATCAGGTAGAACAAATCCTCAAAGACAACAATGTCCCGGTCGACGGCATTTATTTTGACGCCAGCGGCATGCATTCGACCGTCAAGGTTCGTTTTACGACTACCGACACCCAGTTCCGGGCAAAAGAAATCCTGGAAAGCAAACTGAATTCCAACCCGGACGATCCGACATTCAGCATCGCTTTCAACCTGTTGCCCAACACGCCGCAATGGCTCCAGAGCCTGCACGCTCTGCCGATGTATCTGGGTCTCGATCTTCGGGGCGGGGTTCATTTTCTCATGCAGGTCGATGTGGAAGCCGCCATCAATTCCAGAATACAGGGGCTCCAGATTTCCGCCCGAAATCTTCTCCGGGAAAACAACATCCGCTACTCCGGACTGGTACGCGCCCGCGATTCGGTTGAAATGCAATTCAACGATCCACAGACACGCCAGCGCGCGGAAAAAGTACTGAAGAGCCAGATGTCCGACATTACCGTGCGCGAAGAAACCGGCAGCGACAAACTGATCCTTACCCTGAGTCCGGAAGCCATCAAGCAAGTGAAAGAAAACAGTGTCAAACAAAACATTGCGACCCTTTCCAAACGGGTTAACGAACTGGGCGTCAACGAACCGGTGATCCAGCAGCAGGGAGCCGACAGAATCGTCGTCCAGTTGCCGGGCGTTCAGGATGTTTCCCGCGCCAAGGACATTATCGGCCGAACCGCTACCCTCGAAGTACGGATGGTAGACGAATCCATCACGCGCGGTACGGAAGAAAGTGTTGCCGTTCCGCTGGGATCGGAACTCTTCAGACAAGGCAAGGGCACGCCGGTCATTCTTTACAAGGAACCCGTTTTAACCGGTGAATATATTTCGAATGCTTCCGCCAGCTTCGATCAGTATCAGCAACCTGCCGTCAGCATCGATCTGAATGGCGACGGTGGCCGGAAAATGCGCCAGGCAACCCGCGGAAAAATCGGCAAACTGATGGCGATTGTCCTGTTTGAAAAAGGCAAGGGAGAAGTGTTGACCGTTGCCTCGATTCGTGACGAACTCGGTTCCAAATTCCAGATTACCGGCATGGATACGCCGGAAGCGGCGACCGATCTGGCACTCCTGCTTCGTGCCGGTTCCCTGGCAGCGCCCATGCACATTATCGAAGAACGGACTATCGGGCCTCAATTGGGTGCTGAAAACATCACCAAAGGCTTTTTCTCGACCCTGTACGGTTTCGTTGCCGTTTCAATATTCATGATTCTGTACTATCTGGTTTTCGGTTTTTTCAGCGTTATCGCCCTGTCGGTCAATGTGCTGTTGCTGATTGCCATTCTGTCGCTCATGCAAGTCACCCTGACCTTGCCCGGCATCGCGGCTATTGCACTGGCGCTCGGTATGGCCATTGACTCGAATGTACTGATCAATGAGCGCATACGTGAAGAGTTGAGAGCGAACAGCAGCCCGCAATCTGCCATTGCCAACGGTTTCGGACATGCATGGGCCACGATTCTGGATTCCAATGTCACGACATTGATCGCCGGTCTCGCCCTTCTGATATTCGGATCGGGCCCTGTCCGCGGTTTTGCCGTCGTGCACGTCATCGGCATCATGACCTCTCTGTTTTCCTCGGTCTTTGTTTCCCGTGGGCTTGCCAATCTCTGGTATGGAAGAAGAAAGAAACTGACCTCCCTGTCTATCGGACAGATATGGAGACCTGCCGACAACGCCGGCATCAAGAAGTAATAAAAGAACAGAACCTATTTACCGTTAAACACAGGATACGACATGGAATTCTTTCGGATTAAAAAAGATATTCCCTTCATGCGCCATGCGCTGATTTTCAACATCATTTCGCTTATCACTTTTCTGGCCGCAGTCTTTTTCCTGTGGCACAAGGGACTTCACCTTTCTGTGGAATTTACCGGCGGGACAGTGATGGAAGTCAGCTACAAAAATGCAGCGGACCTCGATCGCATTCGCAATACCGTGCGCGATTTGGGTTTCGGAAACGACTTTCAGGTCCAGAATTTTGGCCGGGCCCAGGATGTGATGATCAATCTGCCTGTCCAGAAAGATCTGACATCGGCCCAGCAAAGTGAAAAAGTAATGACGGCCCTGCTGGCGCAAAATCCTGATGCCCGTCTGCAGCGTGTCGAATTTGTCGGACCTCAAGTCGGAGATGAACTGACACATGACGGGCTGATGGCCCTTGCCATGGTCGTCATAGGCATCATTATTTATCTGGCTTTCCGTTTCGAATGGAAATACGCGATTTCGGCGATCATCGCCAATCTGCACGACATCGTCATTATTCTCGGCTTTTTCGCCTTCTTCGAATGGGAATTCTCGCTTTCGGTTCTGGCTGCCGTATTGGCCATTCTGGGATACTCAGTCAACGAATCGGTTATTATTTTCGACCGTATCCGTGAAAATTTCCGCAAAATGCGAAAAGCCTCAGTTATGGAAATCGTCAATCACGCCATTACCAGCACGATTTCCAGAACGATCATCACACACGGTTCAACCCAGCTCATGGTATTGTCCATGCTGATTTTCGGCGGCCCAACCCTTCACAATTTTGCTCTTGCCCTGACAATCGGTATCTGTTTCGGCATTTATTCTTCTGTTTTTGTGGCAGCGGCAGTGGCCATGTGGCTGGGCATCAAACGCGAAGATCTGGTCAAACCCGTCAAGGAAAGAGGCAATACCGACGGTGCCGTAGTTTGATTAACCGTCATTCTGTTATAAATTTACGATTTTAGAAATTGTTTTTATCCGGAGAATCTGATGTACCAACATATTCAAATCCCCCAGTCCGGTGAAAAAATCACGGTCAATCCGGATTTTTCGCTGAACGTTTCCGATCATCCTATCATTCCGTTTATCGAAGGGGACGGCATCGGTATCGACGTTACGCCTGTCATGCGCAAAGTTATCGATGCCGCTGTCGAAAAAGCCTACGCGGGGAAAAGAAAAATTGAATGGATGGAAGTCTATGCCGGAGAAAAATCCCTCAAAGTCTATGGGGAAAACGTCTGGCTTCCGGAAGAAACTCTGGATGCCCTGAAAGAATTCGTTATCTCCATTAAAGGCCCTTTGACTACCCCGATCGGCGGCGGCATTCGTTCGCTGAACGTTGCCATGAGGCAGCGCCTGGATCTGTATGTCTGTCTTCGTCCCGTACGTTATTTCCAGGGCGTCCCATCACCTCTGCGCGAACCGGAAAAAACCGATATGGTCATTTTCCGTGAAAACACGGAAGACATTTATGCCGGCATCGAATGGCCGGAAGGGTCGCCGGAAGCCCGAAAAGTTATTGAATTTCTGGTCAAGGAAATGGGAGTCAGCCAGATCCGTTTTCCCGAAACCTCAGGAATCGGCGTTAAACCGGTTTCACGGGAGGGCACCGAGCGACTGGTGCGCAAAGCCATTCAGTATGCCATCGACAACGACCGCCCATCCGTGACTCTGATTCACAAAGGCAATATCATGAAATTTACGGAAGGCAGCTTCCGCGACTGGGGATATGCGCTGGCCAAAAGGGAATTCGGGGCCGAAATCATCGGCAAAGGCCCATGGTGCAAATTCAGAAATCCCAAAACCGGGAAAGAAATAGTGATCAAAGATGTGCTGGCCGACGCCTTTCTTCAGGAAATCCTCTTGCGCCCTGCAGAATTCAGTGTATTGGCGACCCTGAATCTGAACGGAGATTACATTTCTGACGCACTGGCCGCACAGGTAGGCGGAATCGGTATCGCTCCCGGCGCCAACATTTCGGATTCTGTCGCCATTTTTGAAGCGACGCACGGTACAGCGCCATCCCTTGCCGGACAAAACAATGTCAATCCGGGTTCATTGATCCTTTCCGCTGAAATGATGTTGCGTCATATCGGCTGGATTGAAGCAGCCGATCTGGTCATTGCAGCTATGCAAAACGCCATCTCGTCAAAACAGGTTACCAGTGATTTTGCCCGCCTGATGAATAACGCCAGGGAAGTCTCGACTTCCGAATTCGGCGATATCATGATTTCGATGATGTAAAAACCGAAACCGGACGATTTGCCTTCAATTCGTCCGGTTTTCTGGTTTTTCGTTCTGTTTGATTGTTTCCCGTTTCTTCCGGGTACACTTTTACGATAAAAAAACGAAAACTCTTTTATTCGCGATACAAATTTTTCACCAGTTCGGTTATGATGATCCATCTTAACCGCTTGTTAGTTATAACTATCGTCCGTCCATAACCGGGCACGTCGGTTTCAATTTTACGGAATACCATACTCAGGGTACCTGAAAACGGTACTTGAATGTTTACTAAGGAGAGAAGATGAAAACTTGGGTACGCTTTAAACAAGGCGATGCAGTGAAATTCGGCACTCTTGACGGAGATACGATTGCTGTATACAACGGCAATATGTTCGACAATCCCCAACCGGCCGGCGAGTCTGTCAAACTGGCTGACGTCAAGTTGCTGACTCCTTGTTCGCCCAGCAAAATGATCCTGTTGTGGAATAACTTTTATGCCTTGTCAAACAAGCTGGGTGTAGCCGTTCCTGAAGAACCGCTCTATCTTCTGAAACCGAGCACTTCCTATATCGCCGATGGCGATATCGTCAAGAAACCGAACTCTTATGACGGCAAGGTCGTTTACGAAGGCGAACTGGGCATTGTCATCGGCAAACGCTGCAAGGAAGTTTCCGAAGCTGACGCGAAAAATTATATTTTCGGTTATACCTGTTCCAACGACGTAACGGCAGGCCAGTTGATCCAGAAAGATCCCACTTTCGCTCAATGGACCCGCGCAAAAGGCTTTGACACTTTCGGTTCTTTCGGCCCTGGTATCGTTTCCGGCATCGACGACCCGAACAAACTGGTTATCAAGACCATCTTAAATGGCCAGGAACGCCAGAATTATCCCGTCAGCGACATGATTTTCCCTCCGTTCAAACTGGTCAGCATGATTTCCCACGATATGACCCTTGAACCCGGCGATATTATTTCATGTGGCACTTCCGTCGGCGTTGGCTCCATGAAACCGGGCAGTACGGTTGAAGTGGTTATTGACGGCGTTGGACATCTTGTCAACAAATACGAAGCCTGATTCCTTTTCAGATTGCACGGCAAACAGCAGGGACGCTGTTTGCCGTTTTTTCTTCGCCATTACACAAGAATTTGTCGTTATTTTCCTTTAACTTGACCCAAATCAGGCGAAACAAACTGTTACACATTAGTTTGTCCAATCCCTTACAGACATAAGCCGGGCACTTTATACTGTTTCCATGCCCTTCTCTTAATTCGCCCTGAAAGGAAAATGTATGAAGAAACTGAACAAGTATCTTGTGGCAGGTGTTGCTGCCCTGGGATTCAGTGCTGTCTGTTTTTCAACGAACGCCCTTGCCCAGCCGGCTGGCGACGGCTATGCCGGTTGTCCCATGTACATGATGGGCGGCGGTCCGGGAAACTGTTATGCCGATCATGACGGCTCTTATCGCAGCCATCATGAACGCTGGAAAGAATATCACCATCAGCGCCGTGCTGCCTTGCAAGACAAGCTGAAACTGAATGCGGAACAGGAAAAAGCCTGGACAGCCTATTTGGCCATCAGCGATAAAAACATCGATTCATGGAAACCCTTGTATCGTGCCAATCTCGAAAAAATGACGGCGCCGGAACGGTTACAGGCCATGATCGACCATATGAACACACGTGAAAAAGAAATGTCTGCCCAACTGGCGGCATTGAAAACCTTTTACGCCAAACTGACCCCGGAACAACAAAAGATTTTCGACAGCGAATCCATGTACTCTCCCCGTTTCCGTCGTGGCGGCCCGATGAGATGATTTCATCTTTTTCATGACTCTCCTGCTCCAACGCCTGATTTCGGTCAGGCGTTTTTTCTGTTACTGTCTTTCCTCTTCATTAAAAGACCTCCGGCAATGCCCCCTAAATCCAGGCGAAACAGTATAATTTCTCATTACTGCCTGAAAAGGCATCACCGAATTTTTTAAATCAAAGACTGCTTTTTCCATTTTCATGCTCGCACAACAGAAACAACTGATTACAAACCTTTTCAGGGAAGCTGTCGATTCCCTGACAGAAGGCCAAAACCTGGACAAACATCCTTCCGTATCTCTCGAACGACCCCGGGACGCCTCGCATGGAGACATTGCCTGTAACATTGCGATGCAACTGGCCAAACCTCTGAAAAAAAACCCGCGCCAAATTGCGCAAACCATTCTTTCTTCCGTTCTGTCCAATCCCGAGCACGAATCGCTCATTGAATCGGGCGAGATAGCGGGCCCCGGTTTCATCAATCTTCGCCTGACTTCTTCCGCCAAACAAAGCGTTGTCAAGACTGTTATAAAACAGAAGGAAAAATACGGATTCGGTAATCAGGGCGCTGGAAAAAAAGTCATGGTTGAATTCGTTTCCGCCAATCCGACTGGCCCGTTACATGTCGGACATGGGCGTCAGGGCGCCCTGGGCGATGCCATCTCGACGCTGTTTGAAACACAGGGCTACAGCGTTACCCGTGAGTTTTACTACAACGATGCGGGTGTACAGATCGAAAACCTGACCTTGTCTGTTCAGGCTCGCGCAAAAGGCCTCAAACCGGGCGATGCCGGCTGGCCCGAAAGTGCTTATAACGGTGACTACATTGCCGATATCGCTGCCGATTTTCTGGCAGGAAAAACGCTTGAAGCAAGAAACTGCCAACCGGTTACCGGCTCGGGAAATGTGGAGGATTTAAAATCGATCCGGGAATTTGCAGTTGCCTATCTGCGCAAGGAACAAGACAACGATCTCAATGCCTTCGGCATTCATTTCGACAACTTCTTCCTCGAGTCTTCATTGTATCGGGATGGAAAAGTCCAGGAAACGGTCGATACGCTCACAAAGGAGGGGAAAACCTTCGAAAGCGAAGGCGCCTTGTGGTTAAAGACAACGGAATATGGCGACGATAAAGACCGGGTCATGAGAAAAACGGACGGTACTTACACTTATTTTGTACCGGACGTAGCTTATCACATCAACAAATGGAAACGCGGTTTTGACAAGGTCATCAATGTTCAGGGCAGCGATCATCATGGTACGGTCGCCCGTGTTCGTGCAGGGCTACAAGCGGTCAATCAAGACATTCCTCCCGGTTTTCCGGATTATGTTTTGCACAAGATGGTTACTGTCATGAAAGACGGGGCCGAAGTCAAAATCTCCAAACGTGCCGGTTCTTACGTCACCGTTCGCGATCTTATAGAATGGTCCGGTGCAGGTGACGTCGAACGGGGTAGAGATGCAGTCCGTTTCTTTCTGATTTCCCGCAAGGCCGATACGGAATTCGTGTTCGATGTCGATCTGGCGCTATCGCGTTCGGATGAAAATCCGGTTTATTATGTGCAATATGCCCATGCACGTATCTGTTCCGTTTTCTCCCAATGGGGAGGCAATGAATCGGTTCTGGAACACGCCGACCTTTCTGCGCTGGTTTCCCCACATGAAAACGCCTTGTTAACCAAACTGGCCGATTATCCCGATATCCTTGTCCGTGCTCTCGACGAGCTGAGCCCTCATTTGGTTGCTTTTTATTTACGTGAACTCGCAGGAGAACTTCACGGCTATTACAATGCCGAACGTTTTCTTGTCAACGATGAACCGACGAAACTGGCCCGGTTGGCTTTGTTAAAGGCAACCCGGCAAGTTCTGCGTAACGGACTTGCGCTTCTGGGCGTGTCGGCCCCTGTAAAAATGTGAGTTTTCTATGGCAACTCTGAAAAAACGAAAAGGCGGCACTCTGGCCGGTTTTATAGCAGGACTGATTACCGGTCTTGTTATCGCGGTTGTTGTCGCGCTCATGGTCACAAAAACCCCGATTCCCTTTGCAGGACGCAAGGACAAGCCTGAAAATGTTCCTGTTTCATCAACCGTAAGCGCACCGGCAAGCGACCCTAATCAGGCGCTGTACGGAAAAGGAGACACAAACAGGCCTGTCTTTACAGACAACTCAGTAAACTCACCGGCCGAACAAACTGCCGCTCCGCTTGTCCAACCGCTCACTCCGGAAGACAAGACTGTTTGTTATCTTCAGGCGGGAGCGTTCCGGAACAAGAAGGAAGCGGAAAACATGCGGGGCAATCTGGCTCTGCTTGGATTCGAGTCCCACATTTCTGAAGCCTCATCAAACACAGGAAATATTTATCGTGTACGCTTGGGCCCATATAAAGGCAATACCGTCAACAGCGTCCAAAACAGATTGAAGCAAAACGGTATCAACACAACAGTAACACGTCCGGTTAAACAATAAACATGGTCAAACTTTTTTCCCGATGGATAGCTGTCATGCTGGTCAGTTTCATGGCAGCATCCGCTATTGCATTGCCCTCCAATCCCCAAAAAAACGTCGATTATCAGATGCTGAAAGTACCTCAGCCGACTCACAGTGGAGATAAAGTCGAAGTTATCGAATTTTTCGGTTATTTTTGTCCACATTGTTATGCGTTCGATACGGCCCTGACGAACTGGGCCAGAAAGCATAAGAAAAATGTCGTCTTCAAAAGAGTAGCTGTCAAATTCAGCGAATCGATGACACTCCACCAGAAAATGTTTTATACACTTTCTGCCATGGACGAACTGACCAATGAACTCCATCACAAAATCTTTGATGCTGTACAGGTCCAGCGGCTTCCGCTGAGAACGGATGAACAGATCTTTGATTTCGTTGAAAAAAACGGAGTCGACCGGAAAAAATTCACTGAAATGTACAATTCTTTTTATGTACAAATGCTAGGCAGCAAGGCTGTCGAAATGCAAACAGCCTATGAGATCGAAGGGGTTCCGATGATCGCTATCGACGGAAAATACCTTACTTCTCCCGCCATTGTCAGTTCGGGGAACGACATGGATCTTTCCGAAGAGGAAATGCACACGCAAACCCTGAAAGTCATGGATGTACTTGTCAACAAGGTTTTAAAAGAAAAATCTTCTGCCAGAAAATCGAACACATCACAAAAGAAATGATCTGCCGATGAGTTCATCCATGCATTTTTCCTTCAGCGGCAATCCGGATGCCAGACTGTACTTTTACTGCCGGAATCGCAGGCCTTCCTGATGGCAAGAGCTGAATGAGCAGAGCGCCAAATTTCCGCCAGGCTCTTAATGTTTTGTACAATTGCTTGGATTTTCATATTTTATAATATATAAACAGTTAAACTTTTTTCTGACCTCAAACTACTTTTTAACGGGACAAATCGATGGAAAATAATCGCAACAATCTTTCAGAAACACTTTTCCATACGCAAATTTTAGAAACCGGATTAAAGCAACTGAGTTTGGACTCCCAAAAAGCCATCTTACAGGCATGGGTTGATCGTCTTGACGAGCTCAACAAAAAAGACAAGGCTTCCCAGATTTCAGCTTTCTCTGCTGAAATTCTGGAAAAACTGTTGGGTTACAACGCCTCCGGAAACACTATCACCATCAAAGCGGATACTACTCCAGACCATTTCTTCGATCTGCTTTTGGGTCAGTTCAAACCGGCCAATCAAAATGCTGTAGCGGCACTAAAACTGGCTGAATCTGCCGGGAAAGAATCGGGAATCTCGTCCGAAATGGAAAAGAACTTCAAGGACGAAGCCTGGAAATTTACCGAACTGGAAAAAGACGGTTTTTATCTTCTGACCGATCTGAACGAAATCAGGCTGTACCCCAAAAATCGCAAGAACAAGATCTGTGAGCGCTTCGTTTTAAGTGAAATGCTTGAAAATGAAACGGCCTTCTCCCGTTTTTACCTGCTCTTGAATGCAATCAATCTGTTGTCTGGCAAAACGGCAAAGTGGCTTCATGAAAGCGCGGTACTTTTCCTGAATGAGAAACTGCGGACTTCCTACCAGACTCTGAAAGAAATGTATGGGCCGGTACACCGTGGAATCGTAACAGGTCTGGATGCCGCTTTTGTCATTGACGAGGCGACAAAAGACCGCCTTATCAAGGAAGACCCCCGCTCTGCGGATATTCTCAAACCCTACGTTGACAAAGCCGATCTGGACAAATGGCTGACCGATTCCCGATCACTCTGGCTGATTTACACCCCTGAAAATCTCTACGATATTGAAAATTATCCCGCCATCAAAAATCATTTGATGCCTTTCAAGGAACAACTTGAAAAAAGGGCAGGTTCCCAGAAATGGTATGAATTAGAGCAGGTCAGCGCGCATCCGGAAAGCATGTTCGCAACAAAACTGGGATTCTCGGAACACTCGCACAATCCGACCTTTGCAATCGATAAAAACGGTGGGGTTTACGACCATACGGGCTTTTACACGACCGAATCCGATTATTATCTGGTGGCACTCCTGAATTCATCGGTTCTCTGGTATCTGATCAGAAACAGCTCCCTTAAAAAACCGGACGGAACGTATGAACTCTCCGCGAGGGAAATTGAAAATCTGCCAATTCCTGATGCACCGGGTCTGGTTCGGGGTCGAATGGGCCAGCTCTCGGACTTCTGTCACGACGCCGTATTGACGAGGAACGACCTGATAAAGCACTTCCGTGGAATGACAGCTTACAATCTGCTCCCCGAAGGCCTTTCATCGACATTGACGCAACGGCTCCACAACTGGTTTTCGTTGGAATTCGACACTTTCCGCTCCGAAATCGTCGATTCCTTCAAAACGGATATTCCAGCCGACGACATTCAGCTCTGGAACGATTATTTTTATCAGGAAAGAAACAAGGTTTTCAATATGAACGCCGACATTGCGCGCTCGGAAAAGGAAATTGATCTGCTTGTTTATGAATTGTTCGGATTAAATCCCGATGAAATCGACTTGATCGAAAGAATGGTCTAACCGTCTGTACATCCCAGACAAGCAGGAATGGTCACGCCATTCCTGCTTTTTTCAACTGCACATCCGCATGATAGCTTGACCGCACAAGAGGGCCAACCGCCGCATGCGCAAATCCCAGCTGGTAAGCTATTTTTTCCAGTTTGCCAAATGTATCGGGAAGCACATATCTCAAAACTGGCAAATGATCGGAAGAAGGCATAAGATATTGTCCGATGGTCAGCATGGAAACCTTATGCGCACGCAGATCTTCCATGACCTGAATGATTTCCTCATCAGTTTCTCCCAGCCCGACCATCAAGCCCGATTTTGTCGGGATGTGGGGACACCGGTCTCCGAATTCCTTCAGCAATTCCAATGAATAGGCATAATCGGCTCCAGGTCTTGCCTGCCGATAAAGACGCGGAACGGTTTCCAGATTGTGATTGAAAACGTCGGGCGGAAAAGAACACAGGCTATCGAGCGCCTTATCCATCCGTCCTTTGAAATCCGGCGTCAGTATTTCGACACGCGTATCCGGAGAAACTTTTTTTATCGTTTTCAGACAGGCGACAAAATGAGAGGCTCCACCATCCCGCAGATCGTCCCTGTTCACCGAAGTTACCACGACATAAGACAAACCAAGAAGCGCTATCATCCTGGCCAACTGTTCTGGCTCGTTTTCGTCAAGCGGATCGGGACGTCCATGAGCGACATCGCAGAAGGGGCATCTCCTTGTACATTTATCGCCCATTATCATAAAGGCCGCCGTGCCGTTTCCGTAGCATTCAGCCCGGTTGGGGCAACTCGCTTCGTCGCATACCGTTACCAGTTTGTGATCGGCTATAAGATTTTTAACTGTTTGAAAATGAGAAGAATAAGAACCTGCCCTGACCCTTATCCACGATGGTTTCGGCAATTTTTCGGCAGGCTGGATTCTGACAGGAATCCTTGCGGTTTTCAGCGCACCTTTCTGCTTGGGAAAAAAGGCGTCTTTTTTAGCCTTGCCACTTTCATCGATCGGCATCGCCTGCCTCCTCATCGCGGACAAACTTTACCGTCAACCCCAGTTCCCTCGATAAGGCATCAAGCAATGCCAGTTGAATTTCGCCCAGATCGCCGGCAAATCCAAGTGACTTCATGTCCGTTACAGCGAGTCCCTTATAGCCACAAGGGTCAATCCACTTAAAGGGCTCCAGATTCATTGCAACATTCAATGCAAGACCATGATACATACATCCATTACTCCTTATTTTTAAACCCAGCGCTGCAATTTTTGCCCCCTGATTGCTGCCATAGGCAAATCGGGATGGAATATAAATGCCGGGAGCGCCATTCCGCCGCTCTCCTGTAATACCCGCCCCCGACAACACCTCGATCACAGCGGCTTCGATCCTGAAAACAAGTTCACGAACGTATAACCTGCCGAAACGACGGCGCAAATCGATAAGCAGATAAATGACCGCTTGTCCTGGGCCGTGATAAGTAACTTCACCTCCACGATCCGTCTCGATGACCGGAATGTCATGAGCATCGAGAATATGCGACCGGCCTGCTGCCTGTCCCAGCGTGAAAACCGGTTCATGTTCTACTATCCAGATTTCATCGGATGTAAAAGCATTCCTTTGCCGGGTAAACTCTCTCATCCTCTGGAAAGCAACCCCGTAACGCATACGGCCAAACGACCTGACCAGTACTTCGTCAGCCGGCATCTTTTTTGGCAAAACGTGTAATTTCAATTTAAAAAAGCAGCGTACTGTTTACAGTACGACTTTAACCATGGGATGTGAAGACAAGGCCCGATAAAGATTGTCGAGCTGTTCGCGGCTGGTCGCCTTGACCGTAGCGGTCAGGCTCAGATAATTTCCCTTCGAAGAAAGACGCATCCCCAATGTTGCCGCGTCAAACAAGGGATCATGAAGCCGTATGACACCGGTAATGGTTTCGGCAAAGTCATCCCTTTTTTCTCCCATGATCTTGATTGGAAAATCGCAAGGATATTGGATTGGATCTTCATTTCCCAGAAAACAACTCATGATGAGCTCCTTTTATTTGAACCACAAACGGATGGTATCCCATAGTCTGCCCAAAAAACTGGCCACATTAATCTGTTCCAGCGCGACGACCGGCAATTCGGCAATTACCTTGTCATCGACAACGATTTTCAATATCCCGATGCGAGAACCTTCATCAATAGGAGCTATTAGCGGATCGTTCCGGACAAGAACGGATTTCATGCGGGAAACAGCCCCTTTCGGTACCGATATGAACGTATCGTTGTTAAAACCGACTTCAACTTTTCCTGACGACCCCTTCCACACTTCAGGTGTTGCAACAATCTGGTTTTTCTCGAAAAGTCTGATCATGTCGAAATTCTGAAAACCCCAGTTCAATAATTTCAAACTTTCCTGCATACGTGCTTGATCGGAAACAGCCCCTGTCACAATCGACAGCATTCTGCGTTCACCCAGTACGCTGTCGCGTTTTGCCGAAGCAAGCAAGGTATAAGACTCCTCCGGACTGTTCGTGGCAAACAATCCATCTACCGCTCCGTCCAGCCAGAGCAGGCGATTCCCATTTCGCATACGGATTCCGTTGTAGGAAAATTCCTTCGTAGAAAAAAAGGAAGAATAATCGGAAAAATCCCGCATCACACCAAGCGCCAAAACGGCCATATCTGAAGGCGTTGAATATCCCTCCTTCCCGGAAGAGCCATAAGGATGCGCAAACAAAGTCGACTTCATGCCCAGCCGGACAGCTTCCCGGTTCATCAATTCGACAAACGTCTTTTCATCACCCGACACTGCGATGGCCAGCGCAAGAGCGGCATCGTCTCCACCGCGAACGATCAATCCCAGCAACAATTCCCGTACCGTTGCCGTTCCACCATTCTGAAGAAACATTTCGGGACCACCGGTACCCAATCGGGCAACCTGTTCGGACACGACAATTGGCTGGTCAAGACTGACTCTTCCGTCTCTGAGGGCGCCGAAAACGAGATAAGCCGTCATCAATTTTGAGGCTGTCCGTGAAGCGATCCTGTCATCGGCATTTTTAGATGCCAGCACCTGATTGCTGACCACATCCATGAGAAGCCATGACCTTGCAGCCAGATTGGGTGAAGGAAGAGAAACCGAATGAGCCGGATTATGCAACACCAGAAAGAACAGGACAAAAAACGACAAAAAACTCTTTTTCATTTATATGCTTGGGCGAAAAAACTGTCAGACGATAGCTAGTGCTTGAAAACTGCTGTAATAATTTGACGGATGTGATGAAGTTTATGATTGAATAAATGATCCGCGCCGGCAACAACGACTACCGACAAATCCTGCGGGCGTGCCCAGTTGAAAACATCTTTCAGCGGAACGACATTATCCAGTTCACCGTGAATCAAAAGGGTACTGGCAGGTACCTTTTCCACGGCCCATTTTCCAGCTGTTGTACTAACAAAAACCATTCGTTCCGGTGGCCTGCCCTCTGCAACCATTTTTTCCTGCAAACGCGACTGGACGTAGGTTCCGAATGAGAATCCCCCCAGCACGATGGGCAATCCCGGATATTTTCCACGCACATATTCAAGAAGTATGGCCATATCGTCGGTCTCGCCATTACCGAAGTCATGCACTCCTTCCGATTTTCCTACTCCCCGGAAATTCATTCGTACGGCAAGATAATCCAGTCCGATAAAGGCGCGGGCCATCATTTGAACGACTTTATTACTCATTGCGCCGCCGTAAAGCGGATGAGGATGAGCCAGAATAGCGATACCGACCGGTTCCCTCTTTGGCAAATCCAGAGCACACTCTAGCTTGCCCACGCTTCCGTTCACAAAGAACAACTTGGTGTCAACATTCATCGAACTCTCTCCTCTTGCGTATCCGCTAACCGATCCGGTTCAAAACAGGTAGCCGGCCTTATTATCCCATGCTATTCATTTTGACAAACGCGGTAATTGAATTCAACCCGACATCCGTTAAAGAAAATAAAAAACCTGCCTGTAGCCAAACAGGCAGGTCAGGGGGTGATTCCTGAAAATTCCGGCAAGTAAAACTTACTCGCTCCTTTCCGCCATCCAGTTCATGATCTCCACAATCAGTTCATCACTGCTTTGTGCAAGCGCTCTGGCTCCCCCCTGTGCATCAGCGGTCCGCGAAACAACCTCTTTCCGAAAACGCTTTTGTGCGACCAGATCGCGTCCCCTGAATAACGAAGCCCGAAGAACGATACGACTTGTATTATCGGAAGGACTGCTGAAATGCTGGCTGAAATCTTCGAGGTAAATCCGCAAAGTCAATGTAGGGGACGATGTCCTGATACCGGTTACAGTACTGCCGGCAGCGACCAGATAAGTATCCAGTCTGTTTTTAAACAATCGCGAAGGCGGCGAATTCCAACTGCTTTCGGTATAAAAACGAACCTGCTGATCATTAACATAATCGAGACGGTAAAACATCAGATTTTCATTCATCCATTCCGGCGCATGCACTTTTGTGCTGATTACTGGCATACCCGCAGGCAAACGCGACAGATTTTCCGTTTTCAAGGGACCCAGATCGTACAAAGTTGCCGGAGGTCTTCTGTCCCCGAACGCACAGGCTGTCAACAGGGAAACCGCCAATACCGTCGTTAAGAAAAATTTGATATATTTTGTCATGACACATTTCCTAAAAGGTCATCTACGTTATTGTCCGCTGGCATTGAATCCCGCTTCACCCGGGCCCGGTGCCGGGCCTTTTGCGCCGAAGAGCAAACCGGAGGGTCTTTGCTTGTATTGTTCAAGCACTTTATTGAGATTATAAAGAGTCATTCTGGCATCGTCAGCCAACGATTCCAGACGCGGGACAGCATCGCTGTTCATATCGTTAGACACAAATGTATTTGCTTTCTGACCCAATTCCTTAAGTTCTTTCGACAATTCGGTAATCGACTGAACCATTTTTTGTGCTTCCGCCGTAGTTTGGGGCAACTGCTGAAGGGTTGGTTCCAGCTGACGCGGCACTTTATCCCAGCTTTCCGCAGCACGACTGATATTCCTGAATGCATCGACCATAGTCTTGCTGTTTTCCTCATTGAAAAGAATGGCCAGCTGGGAGGACAAACTTTGCACTTCTTTCAGTATTTCAAGACCACGTAACTGCAATTCGGCCAGCAAACTGGGACGCAGCGGAATTTCTGCAGGATTCTCTGGCGAAGTAACGAGTTTTTCCCTGTCACTTCCGTCATCACTCAGTTCCACCGACGCGATGCCGGTAACGCCCTGATAAGTCAAGGTGGCAAAGGTCGATTTCGTCATAGGAGTGTCTTCCTTCACTTCGAAATGAATCAGAATTTCACCTGGTTCTTTCGGATTGAATCCGATATTGGTCACACGTCCGACATCAAGCCCCCGGAACCGGACCGTAGCCTGGGGATTCAAGCCGGGGATCGACTGATTGGTGGCAATCATGTAAGGCACCCGGACAGTCCGATCCATATTCAGGAACCAGACAATAAGCAAAGCCGCCGCAACCAGACAGACCGTAAACAATCCTGCGATAAACGCATGAGATTTATTTTCCATCACTTCCTCTCAATACTTTTGCGACATCCAAATGTGGCAAACCCGCTAACACTTTTCTGCCTCTGTTGCCCAAAAAGAAATCTTCAATAAAAGGGTGTTTGACTTTCAGTACGTCTTCCGGTGGACCGCTTGCCACGACCTTTTTGTCTGCCAGAACAACGATTTGGGTCGACAAATCCAAAACGGTATCCAGATCGTGCGACACCATGACAACCGTTAGATGAAGCTCGTCATGAAGACTCTGAATAAGCTCCACGAAACTGTCGGAAAGGGCCGGATCAAGACCTGCTGTCGGTTCATCCAGAAACAAAAGATCGGGTTCAAGCGAGAGAGCGCGTGCAAGCGCTACCCTTTTAATCATGCCGCCTGACAGATCCGAAGGCATTTTATTGGCATCATCCGGAGTAAGCCCTGCCATTTGAAGCTTCAGCAATACGGCATTGGTAATCAGCGCCTCGGGCAATCCGTGCAATTCCCGCATCGGCAAAGCAACATTATCAAAAACCGACAAGGCGGAAAAAAGCGCTCCCTGTTGAAACAGAACGCCCCAGCGGTCGTCCAGCTTGCGCATTTCAGCCACACTTGCCTTTTCAATATCTATTCCCAGGACTTTTACCGTTCCCCGAGCAGGCTTTTGCAAACCCAGTATTTCCCGCAGCAAAGTCGTTTTTCCCGATCCCGATCCCCCTACAATAGAAACAATTTCTCCCTTTTTAACGGTCAGATCCAGATCCTTGTGAACAACGTGACTGCCGAATTGGGTCCATAACCCATGAATCTCGATGGCATTCGTTTCCATCAGAATCCCACCCCCTGAAGAACAACGGCAAAAATAGCGTCCGCCAGAATAACGATCGTAATGGATGTCACGACGGAATTGGTCGTTCCCTGCCCCAGGCTTTCAGTGTTGGGCTTGATTTTCATTCCGTAATAACAGGCAATCAGGGCAATCAGAATGCCGAAGACAATTCCCTTTCCGATTCCTATCCAGAAATTTGCCATGGGCACAGCATTCGGCAAGGCGGAAAGAAAATAAGGAATGGATAACCCGATTTCGAAGCTGGCAGCAAGCATCCCCCCCAGCAAAGCGACGATATCGGTCCAGATTATCAATAAAGGCATAACTATCGACAGGGCAATGACTTTTGGCATGATAAGCCTGAACCCGTGGGACATTCCCATGACCTGCATCGCACTTAACTCTTCTGTAACCCGCATGACGCCAAGCTGTGCCGTCATGGACGATCCGGAACGGCCGGCTACCAGAATGGCTGCCAGCAAAGGACCCAATTCGCGTATCACGCTCATCCCCAAAAGATTGACAAGAAAGACATCTCCTCCAAACATATGAAGCTGTTGAGCCGATAAATACGATAAAACAACCCCTATCAAAAAACCGACTATAGCCGTGATACCAAGTGCTTGTGCCCCAGCATGATAAATATTCGCCGAAATTTCCGTCCAGGGGCCTCTGTGGGGCGCCTTGGCGAAACGAGCCAGGTCAATCATCAACTGGCCGACCAGACCGACAATACCTGAAAAATGCTCTGCCGCGGCCTGTGGAAATTTTCTTATCCGTCCAAACAGCTGCCAATGAGCCGGTTTTTCTGCCGGCAACTGTAAATTACCGGCACTTTCAAGCCGGGAAAACAGTTTGTTTTGTTCAGAAGTCACCAGCAGTTCCCGGGGTCGGGTTTTGTTCCAGTTATCCCAGAGTAACTGCGCACCGATATAGTCCAGCTCCAGAATCTGGGTCAAATCCCAGCTAACTGAACCTTTTTTTGAAAAGGAGCGAACCGTGGAACGAATACGATTGATAACGCCAGACGCAGCCAACGATTCAACCCGCCAGTTACCTCGGGCGATAACGCACGTGTTACCGACTATATCAAGTCTTGGCGTCTGATCCGGTTTGGTCGACATACTGATCCGTTATTTCTCTATAGGAATATTTATATTACTACTGCTCCGATTGTACTGAATATCGGAAAAATAGTATCTATTCAATTATGTGAATTAATAACATCTTGAAAAGCTATCTGTTTTAACATATTCGATTTTCTGCCGTTAAATCCGCCCTTGCTATTGTAAAAAAGAAACATTAACTGTCGGTCGCCTCATTTCATACGCTCAACCCGCCAAAACAGATTCGTTTCCAAAACGATGCCTCATTGGGATGCAACCCATCAGGTACTGCTGAAAAAAATTGGCCCATTGTCGGTGCCGGCATCTCTTCCAACCAATAAATAAACAGCGGGACAGCCATAACGATCACATGTAGTATTGCTTGTCCGGTTCGTTCTTTGCCCTTTTACAAGAGGGAAACTTTCGCGAGCCGCCTGAAAAATTCCGGAGATCCCGCTTGCTGTCAATTGCTTCTCCCAAACGGGAAGGCAAGAGAATACGATGCTCCTGTTTTGTTAAAATAGTCAAATGAGAGATTTCTAACGAAAAGAAAAAAATTCACAGAAATATTTGCTGAACTGCCTTACGGGAAGTAAAAAGAATGGGGCGTCATCCAAAGCGGCGCCAGTTTTGGCCTGCCAAGGCTCTTTAAAAAAAGCTGCCGCAACAGAAATGCCACGGTTTGTTCGACAGCATTGCAATCCGCTTATGACTGTCTCCCGCGAAAAACGACATGAATACTTTTCCATGCTGAAACAGACAAATTCCGGGTTACCTACGTCCAGCAGGTGTTCACCGCATGCCGAGCAAAAAAAAGAAATCGTCAAGCATCTGAAAACACATGTAACCGACAAAAAGAAAGGCATAGACTATCGCATAGACTATCCGGACAAATTGCATGTTGAAACTGTCAATGTCTGTGTTTCACTTATTGCAGAAAATCTCTTTCTCCGACCGAAACAGGAAATAGTGTCATTATGTTATTGATTGATGCAGGAAACACTTTTATCAAATGGGCACGGCCGAATCCGGATCAGGCTTTTAGTCTGGAATCCATTGCCTGGAGAAACTTTGGAGCAGTCCGTCACCATGAATTGGCCGCCTTGGAAAAAGCCTGGCAACAGATTCATGACGAAATGCCAATCAGGCGGGTTCTCATTTCCAATGTAGCGGGACAATACCTGGGAAACACATTATTTGAGTTTCTGACCGCACTCAAACCCGAACCGTTGAAAATCGAGTGGTTCTATTCCGTTCCGTCACTTGGCGGCATAAAGAACACCTATCTGGACTACAGAAAACTGGGCAGCGACCGCTTCGCCTCAATGATCGGGGCTCGCGCCCTTCTTCCCGGAAAAGCACTGATCGTCGTAACGGCTGGCACGGCCACAACAATCGATACTTTATCTCCCGATGGCACATTTCTGGGCGGCATGATACTGCCCGGACTGAAGCTGATGGCAGAATCACTCGCGCAAAACACCGCGCAGTTGCCGGAAATCGACCAGTTGAACAATGGAGCGGCTTCGTTTGCCAACCATACCAGTGGCGCCATTTTAAGCGGATGCTTGAATGCGCAAGCTGGAGCAATTGAACGGGCAGTAACGGCCCATCTGAAGCAGTTTTCCGATGTCCGTTGCCTTTTATCCGGTGGCGCAGCACGATATATCGCACCCAGTCTTTCTATCCCTTGCAGAATAATAGATAATCTCGTTTTGATAGGCTTGCGCACATCCTCTGCAGAAAAGACACTTTAATCCATGCTGAAATTCGTTTTCTGGTTCTTACTGGCGGTCAATGTCATTGTATTCGCCTCAACCGTCGATTATTCCGGCATTTCAAAAATACCGGCGGAATCCCGTGCTTACGAACCTGTTGAAGACGGCAGAATCCGGATTCTGTCGTCTTCACGGAATGCTTCGCCTGTCCCACCCGTTGAAGAAAAGAAAAAAGGACTGTCGGAGACAGCATGCATCGAACTGGAAAACTTCAACCCTCAGGATGCCGATCTTTTTGCAAAAAAGATGGCATTGCCTGCTAATAAAATAAGCCGTACCCATACCGTTAAAGCATCCGGTTACATGGTTTACATACCCCCGTTTAAAAATATAAAAACAGCAGAAAAAAGAATTGCCGAACTGCAGGCAAAAGGCATTACCAACTATTTTCTTATTCCGGAAGGAACCCGGTTTCGTCATGCCATTTCTCTTGGTCTTTTCAAAACGGAGAAATCCGCCCGGAATCTGATGGAAGAATTGGAAAAACGCAGCATTCACGATGCCAGGATTACCGCACGCGGGAAAACAACGGAGTCTGTCTCATTCAAACTGAACAATCTAAGCGGTAATCAAATTGACCATTTGAACACCCTGTTAACCGCTTTTCCACAAGTGACAAGGAAAGAGTGTGGAGTCGCCACAGAAATTGTTCAGTAAAACACACTTTTTCATTTGATCCGTCTCAAAGCGTAAAATATGGCTATAATGTTCCAGATTTTACATTCAGTAAAATCTGGAAGTAAAACAGTCACTTGAACAGATGCGACAGACTCTGTTTTTCCGACCCAACTTTTTAAGACAACTGCGAGCAGCCATGAAGTTTCAAATCATTCCTGTTACTCCTTTCCAGCAAAACTGTACCCTGATGTGGGACGAAAATACCAATAAGGCGGCAGTCGTTGATCCGGGCGGCGATATTGAAAAAATCAGCGATGCCCTGAACCAACGCAATCTGACACTTGAAAAAGTCTTTGTAACACACGGCCATCTGGACCATTGTGGCGGCGCCAGAAAACTCGCTGACCTCTACAATGTACCTATTGAAGGACCGAATCAGGAAGATGCATGGTTACTTGAACAGTTGAATTCTGACCAGACTCGTATGTGGGGCCTGCCTCCGGGAGAGCCTTTCACACCTGACCGCTGGCTCAATCAGGGAGACAACGTAACCGTTGGCAACGAAACCTTGCAGGTATTCCACTGCCCGGGCCATTCTCCCGGCCATGTCGTTTTCTTCCATGCACCGACCAAAGTCGCCATCTCCGGGGATGTTCTTTTTGCAGGTTCCGTCGGACGAACCGACCTTCCCAAGGGGAGTTTCAAGGCGCTGGAAAAATCCATCCGGGAAAACATGTATAAACTGGGGGACGATGTACAGTTTATACCGGGACACGGCCCAGTCTCTTCCATTGGTCAGGAACGGCGTGGCAATGCCTTCGTCAGGGACAAGAATTAATCTTTATAAAAAGCGTTAACTTATTTCCGGAAGCTTATCTTTCTTAAAGAAAAAAGTCCGATTTTCAAGAAATCAAATAAGAAAAATTTTGCATATTTTCCCATGCAAAGTTTCATTGACTACAACTCTGTAGCACAAGTATAATTCGGGGGTTTGATGTTAATCAGCACGCATTGTTTTTCAATTGATTGAAAGATTAACCGTTCTGATGGCACGCCCCTGACTCGTGCAGTTTGTTATCGGGATAAAAATGGGTCGTGTTGTAGCGTGGCAATTGCTTATTGCAGTGGCAACTGCAATGGTTACGGTATTTATTGCAGGAAAAAATGCTGGAATTTCCTCGATTCTTGCCGGTTTATGTTCGGTTATTCCAAATGCAATTTTTTTTCTCGGATTTTACATAGCTGAAAAAATCTTGCATAAAAATAGCCCTGCTACATTTTTCGTAATGGAATTTTTAAAGATTGCCATTTCGATTGGTTTGGTTGTCCTGATTTTTTGGATGTACCGAGAAGTCAGCTGGATTGCTTTTTTAGTGAGTTATGTTGTAGCTCTCAAAAGTTACATTTTTTTATTATCGAAATCGAAGAGTTGATCATGTCTGCAGATGCCCATGCGCCTTCACTGGCAGAATACGTTTCCCACCACCTTCAAAATTTCGGAACGAGCCATCAAGATAAACTTGTAGATTTTTCTATTATCAATCTTGATACTGTTTTCTGGTCTGTTTTTTGCGGTATCGTTGCATGTATTTTCATGTATGTCGTAGCACGCAAGGCGACTTCGGAAACCCCTAACCGAATACAGTCCATGCTGGAAGTACTGGTTGAAATGGCCGATACCCAGTCCAAGGCACAGATTCACGGAGATCGCCGTTTTATTGCCCCTCTTGCCCTGACCATCTTCGTCTGGATTTCCCTGATGAATTGTATGGACTTTTTACCGGTTGACCTTTTCGGACAATTGTTCCAGTGGCTCGGTTTAAGCGATCATATTCCCTATCATCGCGTCGTCCCGACAGCGGATCTGAACGGTACGGTCGGCATTTCACTCGGTGTCGTTGTCCTGATGTTCTATTTCGGCATCAAGGTCAAGGGCCTGAAAGGCTTCCTTCACGAACTGTTTGCCGCACCGTTCGGTATCTGGCTCGCCCCATTCAACTTTGCACTCAACATCATCGAATATATCGCGAAGATTATTTCGCTGGCCATGCGGCTGTGGGGCAACATGTATGCCGGCGAGCTGCTGTTTTTGATGATCGCCATGCTTGGCGCTTACGCTGCCTTATCCATTGGAGGTTCATTCCTCTTTGTCGGTCATGTCATTGCAGGAACTATCTGGGCGATTTTCCATATTCTGATCGTATTCTTGCAAGCCTTCATTTTCATGATTCTGACGCTTGTTTACCTTGGTCTTGCCCATGAAGGCCATTAATAATTTGTAACTCTGTTTTTATTCACTTTTTTGTTTTATTTTTATCAACTTGGAAGGAAATATAATGACTGACACCGCTATCATCGCCTTGACCTGTGGCCTGATTATCGCTTTTGCAGCTATCGCAGCCGCTTTCGGTATTTCAATCATGTCTGCAAAATACCTGGAAGCATCTGCACGTCAACCTGAATTGATGAACCCACTGCGTACCAACGTTCTGATTCTGGCTGGTCTGGTCGACGCTGTTTACCTGATCGCTGTCGGTATCTCTGTCATGTTTGCATTCGTGAATCCGTTTGTTAAGTAATTTTCCGACACGGTGTCCGGGATCTAACCGGACAGTTGATTGTTAGTGAAGTTATTTCTTAAAAGGAATTTACCGTGAATTTAAATGCGACTCTACTCGCGCAGTTTGTGGTCTTTATTATTCTTGCCATATTCACGGCTAAAGTAGTATGGCCACCTTTGGTGAAAGTACTGGACGAACGCGCGAAAAAAATTCAGGAAGGTTTGACTGCAGCAGATCGCAGCAAACAAGAAATGATCGCCGTGCAAAAACACGTACAGAGCGAACTCGCCAAAGCAAGGGAAGAAGGCCAAAAACGTGTTCAGGAAGCTGAAACACGAGCACAGCAAATTGCGGATGATATCAAACACGACGCCGAGAATGAAGCTGCAGCGATTATCGCTCAGGCAAAAGCTCAGGCCGAACTGCAGATCAGGCAGGCAAGAGAAGAGCTTCGTGCCGAAGTAGCCAATCTTGCCGTAAAAGGAGCAGAGCAGATTCTCAAAAGGGAAATCGATGCAAAAGCTCACGCCGATCTGTTAAACAAAATTTCTGCTGAACTTTAATTATGGAAATAGCTACTGTAGCGCGACCATATGCTGAAGCACTGTTTAAAATTGCTGAAAAACAGGATTTGACACAGTGGTCACAGCTGATTGACGCCTTGGCTAATATTGGCTCGCATCCTCAGGTTCTTGAAGTTGCGAACAATCCTAATCTGAGAAAAGATCAGGTTGCCGAGATTCTTTTTCAAATCTTTCGCTGTGAAAACGATGAGATGGTGAAGAATTTCATCAGAGTCCTCGTTGACAATGACCGCGTTTCGCTTCTTCCTGAAATTGCACGCCAGTTTGAAGAACTGAAAAACGCAAGTCAGGGGGCGGCAGTTGCAAAAATAGCTACCGCTTATCCGCTAACCGAAGCCCAGATAGACGAGCTTGTCGGAAAATTGGAAAAACGGTTTGGACGCAAGCTTATTCCTACGGTCGAAGTCGATGAATCTCTCATCGGCGGCATATGTGCTACTGTCGGCGATGAAGTTCTTGACTTGTCTGTGCGTGCAAAGCTTCAGAAAATGCATGAAACCCTTGTTTCGTAATCAAGCTGCTTGGTGCGGCGCGAACCCGATAGAACAAAATTAGGAGTTAGTATGTTACTCAACCCGTCCGAAATCAGTGATCTGATTAAAAATCGGATAGAGAACCTCGGCGACTCTGCCGAGATTCGTAACCAGGGTACCGTTATTTCCGTCTCTGACGGTATCTGCCGTATTCATGGACTTTCCGACGTTATGCAGGGGGAAATGCTGGAATTTCCCGGCAATACTTTTGGCCTGGCGTTGAACCTGGAACGCGATTCCGTTGGCGCCGTTATTCTGGGTGAATACGAGCATATTTCCGAAGGCGATACCGTCAAATGTACCGGCCGCATTCTGGAAGTTCCAACCGGTCCCGAACTAATCGGTCGTGTTGTGGATGCACTGGGCTCGCCGATTGACGGAAAAGGTCCTGTTAATGCAAAGCTGACAAGCCCGATCGAAAAAATCGCCCCCGGGGTTATTGCCCGTCAATCTGTTTCCCAGCCAATGCAAACCGGCCTGAAGGCAATTGACTCCATGGTTCCCATTGGACGAGGCCAGCGTGAATTGATCATTGGCGATCGCCAGACTGGCAAAACCGCCGTCGCGATTGACGCCATTATCAATCAGAAGGGTCAGGACATGATCTGTATTTATGTCGCTGTCGGCCAGAAAGCCTCTTCGATCAAGAACACGGTTCGTGCTCTGGAAGACAACGGTGCAATGGATTACACCATTGTCGTCGCCGCAACTGCTTCCGAATCGGCTGCAATGCAGTATATCGCTCCTTATGCCGGCTGTGCCATGGGCGAATATTTCCGCGACCGCGGACAGGATGCTCTGATCGTTTATGACGACTTGTCCAAACAGGCTGTTGCCTACCGTCAGGTTTCCCTCCTGTTGCGCCGTCCGCCAGGACGTGAAGCGTTCCCCGGTGATGTTTTCTATTTGCACTCCCGTCTGCTTGAGCGCGCCGCCCGTGTTAACGAACATTATGTAGAACAATTCACCAACGGCGAAGTAAAAGGTAAAACCGGTTCACTGACCGCACTGCCTATCATTGAAACCCAGGCAGGTGACGTTTCGGCATTCGTTCCGACCAATGTGATTTCCATTACCGACGGTCAGATCTTCCTGGAAACGAACCTTTTCAATGCAGGTATCCGTCCGGCTATTAACGCAGGTATTTCGGTCTCCCGTGTGGGTGGCGCAGCCCAAACCAAAGCGATCAAGAGCCTTTCGGGTGGTATTCGTACCGACTTGGCCCAGTACCGTGAACTGGCAGCATTTGCACAGTTTGCATCCGATCTGGACGAAGCGACCAGACGCCAGCTGGATCGTGGCGCTCGCGTTACCGAACTGTTGAAGCAGAACCAGTATTCGCCATTGCCGATTTCGCTGATGTCTGTTTCCCTGTTTGCCGTTAACAGCGGTTTCCTGGACGATATTGAAGTCAAAGACGTTCTTCCGTTTGAAGCCGAGCTGCATGCTTATATGAAGGAAAATCATTCTGATCTTCTGAGAAGAATTGATGAAAACAAGAAGCTGGACAAGGATGATGAATCGACTCTGGCAGCAGCGATTACCGATTTCAAACAAGTCCGGGCTCAGGAAGCTGCCTGATTAACGTTTTAACTGACGCGACAAGGAGTAAAGCCTCATGGCATCAGGCAAGGAAATACGCAGCCAAATAAGCAGCGTAGAAAATACGAGGAAAATTACCAAGGCTATGGAAATGGTGGCCGCATCCAAAATGCGCAAGGCGCAAGACAGAATGCGCGCCAGCCGTCCTTATAGCGAAATTGTTCGCAATATTGCAGCTCACCTGGCAGAAGCCAATCCGGATTATGTTCATCCTTTTACCATTGAACGGGGAACTTCCAAGCGAATCGGACTGGTCGTCGTGACAACGGATAAGGGTCTGTGCGGCGGCTTGAACACCAATGTGCTGAGAGTCGTTACCAATAAAATGAAGGAAGAGGAAGCCAAGGGTAACAGCATCATAACAGTCGCAGTAGGGACAAAAGGCCTCGGTTTTCTGAATCGTATCGGTGCGAAAGTCGTCTCTTCTGTTGTCCAGCTTGGAGATACTCCCCGTCTGGAACAGCTGATCGGGCCCTTCAAGGCACTCTTGGATGAGTATAATGCGGAAAATCTGGATGCAATCTATCTTTGTTACAACAAGTTCATCAATACGATGAAACAGGAACCGGTGATAGATCAGTTACTGCCTTTACCTAAAGATACCTTAAAGGTGGAAACCAAGAGCCACAGTTGGGAATATATCTATGAGCCGGATGCGGCTTCTGTTATCGACACGCTGTTGCAACGTTATATCGAAGCGCTGCTTTATCAGTCAGTTGCCGAAAATATCGGGTCAGAACAATCTGCACGTATGGTAGCCATGAAAGCAGCTAGTGACAACGCGGGTAATGTTATCTCGGATTTGAAACTGATATACAACAAAACCCGTCAGGCGGCAATCACGACAGAATTGTCTGAAATTGTTGCAGGAGCAGCTGCGGTTTAATTCGTGGTTTTTAGTATTGCATTAAACGAATAATTTATTTAGAGGAACGAAAAATGGCGGAAGGCAAAATCGTTCAGTGTATCGGCGCTGTGGTTGACGTGGAGTTTCCACGTGAAAACATGCCCAAAGTGTACGATGCTTTGAA
Source organism: Oxalobacter paraformigenes (assembly GCF_000158475.2). Taxonomy (GTDB): domain Bacteria; phylum Pseudomonadota; class Gammaproteobacteria; order Burkholderiales; family Burkholderiaceae_D; genus Oxalobacter; species Oxalobacter paraformigenes. The sequence goes on from NZ_KI392030.1 coordinate 40,082, forward strand.
AATGGAAGGTTCCGAACTTACCCTGGAAGTACAGCAGCAGCTTGGTGACGGCGTCGTTCGTACCATTGCGCTGGGTTCGTCCGATGGTTTGCGGCGGGGCATGGTAATTCAAAATACCGGTAATCCTATTATGGTACCGATCGGTGAAGCAACTCTCGGTCGCATCATGAATGTTCTTGGCGAACCGATTGATGAACAGGGACCGATTCAGACGGAAGAACGCGCATCCATTCACCGCAAGGCTCCGGCTTACAGCGAGTTGTCTCCTTCGCAGGAAATTCTCGAAACCGGCATCAAGGTGATTGATCTGGTTTGCCCATTCGCCAAAGGTGGTAAAGTCGGTCTGTTCGGCGGCGCTGGTGTGGGCAAGACCGTTAACATGATGGAACTGATCAACAACATCGCCAAGCAGCACTCCGGTCTGTCCGTTTTTGCCGGCGTTGGTGAACGTACCCGTGAAGGTAACGACTTCTACCATGAAATGCAGGAATCCAACGTTCTGGATAAAGTGGCCATGGTTTACGGCCAGATGAACGAACCTCCAGGAAATCGCCTGCGTGTCGCATTGACCGGTCTGACCATTGCGGAAAGTTTCCGTGATCAGGGTCGTGACGTGCTCTTCTTTGTCGATAACATTTACCGTTTCACACTGGCCGGTACTGAAGTTTCCGCTCTGCTTGGCCGTATGCCTTCCGCAGTGGGTTATCAGCCTACGCTGGCTGAAGAAATGGGTAAACTGCAGGAACGCATTACCTCGACCAATACCGGTTCCATTACTTCCATTCAGGCCGTTTACGTTCCAGCCGACGACTTGACTGACCCGTCTCCTGCAACGACGTTCGCCCACTTGGACTCAACGGTCGTTCTTTCCCGCGACATTGCATCACTGGGTATTTACCCGGCTGTTGATCCGCTGGATTCGACTTCCCGCCAGCTTGACCCGCACGTCGTGGGGGAAGAACATTACAACACAGCTCGTCAGGTTCAGGGTATTTTGCAACGCTACAAGGAATTGCGTGACATTATTGCCATTCTGGGTATGGACGAACTGGCTCCTGAAGACAAGCTGGTTGTCGCGCGTGCCCGTAAAATGCAGCGTTTCCTGTCGCAGCCTTTCACTGTTGCCGAAGTGTTTACCGGCTCTCCGGGCAAGTACGTTCCGCTGAAAGATACGATCAAGGGCTTCAAGATGATTGCCAACGGTGAGCTGGACCATCTGCCTGAACAGGCTTTCTACATGGTCGGCACCATTGAGGAAGCAATTGCAAAAGCTGAAAGAATGTAATCGGTTGCAACTTGGTTTTTGGTGTGAGAGCAGCAAACGCTCTCACACCATGCAAAGTCGGAAAAGCAACTGAACAATCATAAAGGTTTCAAACATGGCAAACACCATACATGTTGACGTCGTTTCCGCAGAAGAATTGATTTTTTCTGGAGAAGCCGAATTCGTCGTGTTGCCGGGTGAACTGGGCGAGCTGGGCATTCTTCCCCGGCATGCCCCACTGATTACCCGAATCAAGCCTGGTGCTGTGCGTATTAAAGTAAGCGACAAGGAAGATGAAGAGTACGTCTTTGTTGCCGGCGGTGTACTTGAAGTTCAACCACATGCGGTTACCGTTTTGGCCGATACGGCTATTCGTGCCAAGGATCTTGATGAAGCCAAAGCGAGCGAAGCCAAGAAACTGGCTGAAGACGCTATCCTGAATCGTGAATCCCAGATTGACTACGCTAAAGCTCAAGCAGAAATTGCCATGGCTGTTGCGCAGTTGTCCATGATCAAGAAATTGCGGCGCAAGCATTGAGGAGTATTCTGTTTTACTAAAAAGGCAGCTCATGCTGCCTTTTTTATTCAGCGTCATTAATGGGAGCGAATCAATGTGCCGAAAGGCTGCTCTGTCAGAATTTCCAGAAGAAGGGAATGTTCGATCCGGCCATCGATAATATGAACGGAATTGACGCCAGACTTGGCTGCATCAAGCGCGGAACCGATCTTCGGCAGCATGCCGCCGGAAATCGTACCATCAGCAAACAACTTCTCTATTTCATGAGCCGTCAGGTCGGTTAACAGCTTTTCCTGTTTGTCCAGCACGCCTGGCGTGTTGGTCATCATGATCAGCTTTTCAGCTCCCAGAATCTGGGCAATTTCTCCGGCAACGACATCGGCATTGATATTATAGGCCTGACCGTCGTCACTGAAGCCAATAGGGGAAATCACGGGAATGAAAGCGTCGTCCTGCAAGGCCTTGACGACAGCAGGATTAATCGAGGTGATCTTGCCCACGTATCCCAGATCGATGAATTCGCCCGGCTTGTCCTTATTCGGCATCTGCATTTTTTCAGCATGGATAAGGCCCCCATCTTTCCCCGTCAGTCCAACAGCCTGCCCGCCATACTGATTGATGAGCATGACGATGTCCTGTTGGACTTCGCCTCCGAGCACCCATTCGACCACTTCCATGGTTTCCTCATCCGTAATCCGCATCCCCTGAACGAAAGTGCCGCTCTTGCCGACTTTTCGCAGGGCATTATCGATTTGAGGACCTCCGCCGTGAACCACGACCGGATTCATGCCCACCAGTTTCAACAAAACCACATCACGCGCAAAACCATGCTTCAGTCTCTCTTCTGTCATGGCATTGCCGCCATATTTGATGACAATAGTTTTTCCGTGAAACTTACGGATATAAGGCAAAGCTTCGGCAAGAATTTCCGCCTTTATTTTCGGTTCGAGATCACTCATTGGATTACCTCACGCCTGTTAAAGTGATGGCAAAGAAAAGTTATGGAGAAAAACAGAATAAACTGTTGAATTCTACCGTTTAATAAAGGAAAAAGTTCACTGGCTTGAATCTGGACGCTCAAAAATGTCCCGATAAGTGGGATAAAAAGAACAGTACATCCAGACAGAAAGCATGATGGACAAAATGAAAATCACAAAAGTGGCTACTGACTGCCCGAATGCCATTCCGAGAACGCCTCCCACCGCATACGGCAGCAGGAAACCAAGCCCGATCCAGCAAATAACGTATACAAGAAAAGGTTTATACGCTCTGACAATAGAGAAAAAACTGTAGAAAAGCGCTTTTCCCAAACTCATGTCTTTCCAGCCGATCAGGGGCGCGGCAAACCACATCGCCATCGCAAAGGGAACATAAACAATGAAAACCAGTCCCAAGGCAAGGAACATCCTGCCCAGTTGGGAAGAAGTGAATTCTTCCTTCGCTCCCTGACTGATGAGAACGAAAAGGCTGCCTCCGTCGACCAGAAAAGCCAATCCGGTTGCAAGCAAGGCAAAAAGCAAATAACAAGCTCCTGCCATGATGAGTCTGAACATGACCGTTCGGTTCAGTACACTGAAAAGATCGCGAAAAGACGACTGTTGATCGATATCGATCGTATAACATGCCTGCATAAACAAAAGCGTGAAAACGGGAGCCATCAGCACCGGCAAAATCTGCCCGATAACAGGAATCAGGCTCAAAAGCACCAAACTGATCAAATAAGCGAAAAACAGATTGGTCAGAAAAAATGGCCTCTTTCTGAAAAGACCTAAGCCTGTCACAATCCAGTTCCATCCACTACGTGCGGTAAGAGAATTCATAAAAACAGCTCAGGTGCAGGTTGTGCAATGCGCAAACGCAATATACGTTCAAAATGCCCGGGATCATGCGGAATCAGCATTTCGGCATCGCGCGGAAGGTAGTAATCGTAAAGACGCGATATCCAGAAGCGCAATGCCGCCCCTCTTAAAATGGCATTCCATGCAGCGCATTCATCCAGGGTAAACGGACGCACGGCATGGTAAGCGTCCAGAAAAGCTCTCACACGAATTTGATCCAGCTCTCCCGACTCCAGATCAACACACCAGTCATTAAGCGCGACAGCGACATCAAAAAGCCATGTATCGCAACCGGCAAAATAAAAGTCGAAAAAACCGGACAGTCTGTTACCGGTAAACATGACATTGTTACGAAACAGATCGGCATGAATAGGGCCCCGAAACAGTTTCCAGTAAAGTCTTGTTGCAGCAAATTCTTCCTGAAAGCGCATCTCGTTCTGAAGCATGAGCGAGGCCTCGACAGGCAAATAGGCCAGTACCAGCGGAACGGTTTGTTTCCACCACTCAATTCCCCGGAGGTTCGGCTGTTCAAAGGGATAATCCTTTCCTGCCAGATGCATTTTCGCCATCATATCGCCGACTTCGGCACAATGGACCGGTTCCGGTTGAGGCTGCCAGTCTCCTTCCAGCTTGGTCACCAGACAGGCAGGTTTTCCACACAGTGAATGAAGGATATTTCCAGTCTTGTCAGGAATCGGGGCAGGGACCTTGATGCCTTTCCGGGCCAGATGCTGCATCAGGTTCAGATAAAAAGGCAATTCATCAAATGTCAGTTTCTCAAAAAGAGTCAGGACATATTCCCCTTTTTCAGTCGTAACAAAAAAATTGCTGTTTTCGATACCCGAACTGATTCCTTTAATATCCTTTACAGAGCCTAGAGAAAAAGAGGAAATCCAGGGAGTCAGATCCTGCAAGCTGACCGGTGTAAAAACTGCCATGAGATTTGAGAACGCTTATAATTTCAGAAAGGTGGCTGCAAAAGTTATTTCATTGACGGGGGCGGCAAAGCAGGCGCGTTTAACGGTTCAGCCGTTTCTTCTTTCTTGCCATCCTGTTTGGATTCGCCGATATCGAACTCGTGCACTCTCCACAATGCTGGCCTGACTTCTGAACTTTCAAAAGATCCGGGAACGCCATTCGGTCCATTCGGGAAGAGATAATACGTACTGGGGCCGCTTTTTACTTTGATTTCTTCGACAATCCCACCCTGGCGTTTTTCCGTAATTTCACCGGTCATGTCAGGCTTGCGTATGGTAATGGCAGGCTGATCGACTTCATCGATAATCTCAAGTTCCTGAACCTGAGGCGACTGCTGCACATCCTGTCCCACAGCCACAGACGTAACCGCCAGAGCAGCTAAGGCTATGGTTTTTCTGAAATGAAAAAATGATTGCATGGTGGTGGCGTCAATAAAGTGAATGGATAAGCTATTGTAACAAACGGATCAGGATTACAGGTAAAGCATTTTCTGTCTTTCTTCTTCGGATGGACCGGTGGAACGCTTTTCATAGAATGAAAAAATCGCTTCCAGCACTTTGTCGGTTTCGTCGATTATCTGCATTAATTCGATATCTTCCCGATTCAGCATTCCTTCCGCCAACAATGACTCGTACATCCAGTCAATAAAACCCTTCCAGAATTTGCTCCCCACCAGAATAACAGGAATCCGTCGGGATTTACCGGTCTGGATCAACGTAAGGACCTCACTCATTTCGTCCAGAGTACCAAACCCTCCGGGAAACAAGACAAAAGCATCGGCATATTTGGCAAAAGCCACTTTTCTGGCAAAAAAGTGCCGGAAATTCAGGGAAACATTTTGCCAGCGGTTAGGCGCCTGTTCTTCCGGCAACTCGATGTTCAGGCCGACGGAAAGGGATTTCCCTTCATAGGCTCCGCGGTTGGCGGCGGCCATGATGCCGGGCCCACCTCCGGAAATAACGGCAAAACCGGCGTCGGACAAGCGTCTGGACAATTCCATACACTGGATATAATAAGGATTGTCCGGATGAACCCGGGCAGAACCGAAAATTGTGACAGCCGGATTTATTTCGGAGAGACGTTCAGTCGACTCAATAAATTCTGACATAATGGAGAACATGCTCCATGATTCACGCGCTTTCAGAATCGTTGCATAATTGACGTCGGTTATTTCGTGCAATTTCTGCACGTTTTTTGCGTTTTCTTCCATATGAACAGACTTTTGCTATTAGTTGACGGATCCAGTTATCTTTATCGCGCATATCATGCCCTTCCGGATCTGCGCAACGCTGAAGGCGAACCAACCGGAGCCATTTATGGTTTTTTGAACATGCTGCACCGTTTGGAAAAAGATTATCCCACAGCCTACGTTGCCTGTATATTCGACGCAAAAGGCAAAACCTTTCGTAATGATCTCTATCAGGAATACAAGGCAAACCGATCCGCCATGCCTGACGATCTGGCCAGGCAGACAGGTCCCATTCACGAACTGGTCAAAATGCTCGGCTGGCCGATTCTGTCCATAGAAGGTATCGAAGCAGATGATGTCATTGGCACGCTTGTCAGTATCGCGAAAAGGAAAGGATTCGATACTGTTGTTTCTACTGGCGACAAGGACATGTCCCAACTGGTCAGGGATTGTGTCACACTGGTCAATACCATGAATAACGAAATCATGGATGAAGAAGGCGTCATGCGAAAATTCGGCGTTCCGCCCGACCGGATCGTCGATTATCTTTCTTTGGTGGGCGACACATCGGACAACATTCCGGGAGTCAATAAAGTCGGCCCCAAAACCGCCGTTAAATGGCTGACCCAGTATGGCTCACTGGATGCCATTATCGAAAACGCAGTAAATATCAAGGGAACGGTCGGGGACAATTTGCGCGAATCGCTTGAATGGCTTCCGCAAGCCCGTCAACTGATTACCATCCGGACGGATTGCGATTTAAGCGGCCAATTCAAATCCATTGAAGAAACACTGGTCAAAAATTCTGAAGATGTTTCCGGTCTGCGAAAAGCCTACGAACGTTATGGCTTCAAAAACTGGTTGAGAGAACTGAACGCCAGACATCAGGAAAAAGAGACAAAAGGTCAGATTGATTTGTTTGGAGAACCCGGTACAAAACCGGAAAAATTTGTGGCAAAACAGGAATACGAAACCGTACTGACCGAAGAACAGTTTGAAAAATGGCTCAATCTGATTGACCAGGCTCCGCTTACTTCGCTGGATACCGAAACGACTTCGCTGGATTCCATGACAGCCAGACTTGTCGGCATTTCGCTTTCTGTCAAACCGGGCTTTGCCGCTTACATCCCGCTCGCCCATCATCCTATTGAAGTGGCCAAACAGTTGCCTTTAGATCACGTTCTGAAAAAATTGAAGAGCTGGCTTGAAAATCCGGCTAAAAAGAAAGTCGGCCAGAATCTGAAGTACGACAGCCATATTTTTGCCAATTATCATATTCATCTTCAAGGCATCGCACACGATACTTTGCTGGAATCTTATGTGCTGGAATCGCACAGACGGCACGATATGGATAGCCTGTCCGAACGGTTGCTGGATTACAAACCGATCAGTTACGAGGAAATCTGCGGCAAGGGTGCCTCACAAATCGGATTCGATCAGATTGAACTGGACTGTGCCACCCGATATGCGGCTGAAGACGCCGACATTACCTTCCAACTGCACGAAAACATGTGGCCGCGCATCGAAAAAAATGAGGGCTTGCGTTTCATTTATGAAAAAATTGAAATACCGGTTTCGCTTGTATTGCAGAAAATGGAACGCAATGGCGTATTGATCGATCCGGACCTGTTGCTGGGACAGTCTTCCGAACTCGCGCTTAAAATAGACGAACTTGAGAAAAAAGCGTACTCCGTTGCAGAACAGTCTTTCAACCTGAATTCACCAAAACAGCTTGCCGAAATCCTTTTCGACAAATTAGGCCTTCCTCTCGTGAAAAAAACACCATCCGGAGCGCCCTCGACCAGTGAAGAAGTTCTTGAAAAACTGGCGCTGGATTATCCTTTGCCTAAAATTATTCTGGATTTCCGGGGTATGGCGAAACTCAAATCGACTTATACCGACAAACTGCCCAGAATGATCAATCCTGAAACCGGACGCGTGCATACCAATTATGCACAGGCTGTCGCGGTAACAGGGCGTCTGGCATCGAACGATCCCAATCTTCAAAACATTCCTGTCAAAACGGAAGAAGGCCGAAGAATCCGCGAAGCGTTTATCGCACCAGCCGGATGTTATATCGTTTCAGCCGACTATTCCCAGATTGAATTGAGAATCATGGCACACTTGTCGGACGATCCCGGTCTGCTCAAAGCCTTCCGCGAGGGTCAGGATGTACACAAGGCTACCGCATCGGAAATATTCGACATTGCTCCACTGGAAGTGACGCCGGAACAACGGCGTTACGCCAAAGTGATCAATTTCGGACTGATTTACGGCATGAGTGCTTTCGGGGTGGCTTCCAATCTTGGTATCAGCCGGACTGATGCCAAGAACTATATCGATCGCTATTTCCGGCGTTATCCGGGCGTCGCAGAATACATGGACGCTATTCGTCAAACCGCCAGGGAACAAGGTTACGTCGAAACCGTTTTCGGCAGAAGACTTTGGCTGCCCGAAATCAATTCGCCCAACGGTCCCCGCCGTCAGGCAGCAGAAAGGGCAGCCATCAATGCCCCGATGCAGGGAACGGCAGCGGATATCATCAAATTATCCATGATTGCCGTAAACGACTGGATTGAAAACGAACAACTCGAATCGAAACTGATCATGCAAGTTCACGATGAGCTGGTTCTGGAAGTCCCTGACAAGGAATTGGAACGGGTCCGAAAGAGACTGCCGGAATTGATGGGTCAGGTTGCCAGTCTGAAAGTTCCGTTAATAGCCGATGTCGGATTCGGCAAAAACTGGGAAGAAGCCCATTGAGATGGTCAGCCTGTTTTTTGAGCCAGACTTTTTTTCGCTTTTTCGTACGTCTGCAGGGTAACGGCCATTTTATGGCGGACATCGAAAAAAGTTGTGGAAATGCCGCTGCCCATAATAACGGCAACACCGAGCCAGCCTATCCATCCCAGAAAATCTTCCCAGATCAGAATTCCCCATACACTGGAAAAAACGATACCCGAGTATTGCAAATTGGCGGTAACCAGCGTTTTTCCCAAATGATAGGCGCGTGTCATGGCCATTTGGCCGACAGCGGCAAAAACGCCGATCAGTGTCAGTAATACAAGCCCTTTAATGCTGTGGCTGTGAAATGCGATACCGTCACTTCCCGGTAATTGGGCGCATATCAAGGAAATCAAAGCGCCACCGACCGTACCAATCAGGCAGAAATAAAACACGACACGATATTCCGGCTCTCCCAGATTCCCCAAATGCCTGACCTGAAGATAAGCCAGCGCGGCCAATACGCCTGAGACCAGAGCCACTACACCTGACTGCCACTGATCAGCATGAATGGTAGGCTGAAGCAATAAAACGACACCAACGAAACTGGCAATAATGGCACAGGCCAGTTTCCATTCAAACCGGACTTTTCCACGATACAAGCCGATTCCAAACAATATACCGGCTATCCAGATGGGAGACATGTAATTCAAGGTCATCGCTGTCGCCAGCGGCAATCCCCGAAATGAAAAAAACCAGAGACCGAATGCCGTGGCTCCCACAACACCGCGCCACAAATGCTGCAAAGGATAAGATGTTTTGAAAGATCCGCCCCTTATGTACACCAGACATCCCAGAAAGAGAGCGCCGATCAGACTTCGGTACATAACAATTTCCGGCGTGGAATAGTCGTCGGACACCAGCTTTACGCAAACTCCCATCAGGGAAAACAAAAACGTCGCGAAAAGCATCCAGAGCGATTGCATTTAAAACCTGTAAAACCGTGTTAAATAACAAAAAGTTCCCATCGATAACATCGAAAAGCAATCTTCGAAAAACGGATTGCTAAACAGCCTGTTTCCCTCGAAAGGAAAAGTGCATTGCCATGGACACTTAAAAAATCATGGCCAAACTGCTCATGGCGTATAATAATCGGTTCAAATCAAAATAATAAAGTCTTATTTTTATTGGATTTTACACCTTATTTTCGATAAACCTGCGGATGTTTATTCCTTATGTCTAATGATAATTTCAATAAAGGTCCAGTTTCTTTTGAAGAGGCGATGGCCGAGTTGGGAGAACTGGTAGCCAAACTGGAAGCGGGAGAGCTTTCGCTGGAACTGTCAATCGATGCCTACAAAAGAGGAGTCGAGTTAATCCGATTTTGTACAGCACAATTGGACAAGGTCGAAAAACAGGTACAGATACTTGATGGAGAATTGTTGAAACCTTTTTCACCGGACAGCCGAAATGGAGCTGACGATGAGTGAAAATTTCAATGCATGGTTGCAATCGGTACAATCGGCCATAGAAAAATCCTTGTCCGATTTGTTGCCCTCTGAAAAGCAATTTCCGGAACCATTGCATCAAGCCATGCGTTATGCGGTTCTGGATGGGGGAAAGCGGATTCGTCCCTTGCTGGTATTTGCAACGGGAGCTTTATTCGGAGCACCCGTTGCCGTTATGACTCAAACCGCATCCGCTGTTGAAATGATTCATGCCTATTCCCTCATCCATGACGACATGCCGTGCATGGATAATGATGTTTTAAGGCGTGGAAAGCCAACGCTTCATGTTCAGTTTGGAGAGGCGATGGCCTTGCTGGCTGGAGACGCTCTGCAAGCACAGGCTTTTATTGTCTTGTCGAAAATAGATGATGACGCCAAGCTGGTTGCGGAAAGATTACGTATCCTGTCCGAAGCATCCGGTTCGCTGGGAATGTGCGGAGGTCAGGCTATTGACCTGGACAGTGTAGGGAAAAACCTCTCAATTGACCAGCTGGAACAAATGCATCGTCTCAAAACCGGGGCACTTTTGAAAGCATCGGTTATGCTTGGCGCTTTTTCCGCAAAACGACCCGATCCAGAAGAAATCACGGCACTTGACGCTTACGCAAAAGCAATCGGATTGGCATTTCAGGTCGTGGACGACATTTTAGATGTTACTGCCGATACAGCAATACTGGGAAAAACGGCCGGAAAAGACGCCAGTGACCATAAACCGACGTATGTTTCATTGCTTGGCCTTGAAAATGCAGAAAAACTGGCTGAAAAATTACGCTGCCAAGCCCATGAGGCAATTGAAGCCTTTGGCAAAAAAGCTGTCTATTTACATGAACTTGCCGATCTGGTCGTCTACCGAAAAAAATAATGAAATTGCTGAATTCCATAAACAGCCCGGCCGATCTTCGCAAACTGCCATGTTCTGAACTGCAGGAACTCGCGGTTGAACTGCGTGAGTACATTATTCAATCCGTTTCGAAGACGGGCGGTCATCTTTCTTCCAATCTGGGAACCGTAGAACTGGCTATCGCTCTGCATTACGTCTTTGACACACCGACTGACCGCCTGATCTGGGATGTGGGGCATCAAAGCTATGCCCACAAAATTCTGACCGGCAGAAGAAACCAGATGAAAACGCTCCGGCAATTGAACGGCATTTCCGGTTTTCCGAAACGGGACGAAAGCCAATACGATGCTTTTGGAACAGCTCACTCGTCAACTTCCATTTCCGCCGCGCTCGGCATGGCGCTGGCAGCCAGACTGAAAAACGAAAACTATACTTCCATTGCCGTCATAGGAGATGGTGCCATTACGGGTGGAATGGCCTTTGAGGCCATGAATAATGTCGGTATGTACAACGATATCAATCTTCTTGTCATATTGAACGATAACGATATGTCCATCTCTCCGGCAGTTGGCGCCCTAAACAGTTACTTTGCACGACTGATGTCCGGAAAATTTTATGCCACGGCAAAAAATGTCGGAAAAACGGTATTACGAGGCCCTATGCTTGAAATCGCCAAACGGTTTGAAGAACATGCAAAGGGTCTGATCGCCCCGGCAACCTTATTCGAGGAATTTGGATTCAACTACGTCGGTCCAATTGATGGTCATGATCTGGAATCGCTTATTCCGACGCTGCAAAATCTGAAAGAAAGAAAGGGACCCCAGTTTCTGCATATTGTTACCAAAAAAGGACACGGCTATAAACTGGCGGAAGCGGATCCCGTTCTGTATCACGGTTTGGGTAAATTCAGTCCGGAAGAAGGGATAAAACCTGCTCCAGTTTCCAAACCTACCTATGCGGAAATCTTCGGAAACTGGCTTTGCGATACAGCCGCAGTAAATCAAAAACTGGTCGGTATTACGCCTGCCATGCGGGAAGGATCGGGAATGGTCCGGTTCGCAAAAACCTATCCAGACCGCTTTTTCGATGTAGGTATTGCGGAACAACATGCTGTTACTTTCGCTGCCGGACTGGCTTGCGAAGGCTTGAAACCGGTTGTTGCCATATACTCGACCTTTCTGCAGAGAGCATACGATCAGCTGATTCACGACGTCGCTCTTCAAAATCTGGATGTCACATTCGCACTGGACCGTGCGGGACTGGTCGGTGCCGATGGCGCTACCCATGCCGGCAATTACGATATGGCTTATTTGAGATGTATTCCGAATATGGTTATCATGGCACCCAGCGATGAAAATGAGGCACGCCAGATGTTGACAACCGCTTTCTTGTATAATGGCCCCGCTTCAGTACGTTATCCACGTGGCGCGGGCGTAGGAAAAGCGGTTCACCAAGAATTGTCTCCCCTGCCGATCGGAAAGGGAGAAGTTTTGAGACGGGGACAAAATATCGCTATCCTGGCATTTGGAACTATGGTGGCCTCCAGCCTATCTGCCGGAGAAGAATTGAATGCCACCGTCATCAATATGCGTTTCGTCAAACCCTTGGATAAAGCGCTTGTTCTTGAAATAGCACAGACTCACCCATTTCTGGTGACTGTTGAGGAAGGAACGATTTCAGGGGGTGCCGGTTCCGCAGTCATGGAAACGCTTGCAGCGGAAAAAATGGCGAATCCGGTTCTTTTGCTGGGATTACCCGACAAATTTATCGATCACGGCGACGTGAATCAGTTACTGGCCATGCATAATCTCGATAAAGATGGCATCATTACATCAATTCGAAAACGCTTTGGAAAGTTGGGCAATTGATTCAATCGCTTACAGTGATCTTCCCCAACGCTGCAGTTTTTAAGGTTTAATAATGAATTTCCGAGATTCTCACTCTTTTGAATGCAACTGGGAAGATTGTTCAAACATCCGCACGACCATAACCAGTTCATCAGCCACTAAAATGAATTCTGATCTCCATTCCATTCCGGATGTTCAAAGTACACTGGATACCAGACACATTGCCATACAAAAAGTCGGTGTCAAAGGAGTGCGCCATCCGCTGCGGATTCAGACAAAAAACGGGATCCAGTCTTCTGTCGGCACGTGGAACATGTATGTACGTTTGCCCGATCAGAAAAAAGGGACACATATGTCCCGCTTTATCGCTTTATTGGAAGAATTTACCGGTTCGGATTCGGCCCCGCTAAATATCGGCGTTTTCGGTCAACTGATCCGGGACATGCTGAAATTGCTTGACGCGGAATCGGGAAGTATCGAACTGTCGTTTCCATTCTTCATGACGAAAGCTGCGCCTGTTTCAGGCGTGAAAAGCCTGATGGATTATGAAGTTGGTTTCATCGGCGAAATGAACAAAGACCACATTGAAATTTCCCAGACAGTACTCGTTCCGGTTACCAGTCTCTGCCCGTGTTCAAAAGAAATTTCCGCCTATGGCGCGCATAATCAGCGATCCCACATTACTGTCAAGGCAATTTTGAAAGAAGACCTTCCTGTCGAGGAACTTATCACGAAAATTGAAGCGGAGGCTTCTTGCGAATTGTTTGGTCTTTTGAAACGTCCTGACGAAAAGTACGTCACAGAGCACGCCTACGATAATCCCAAATTCGTCGAAGATTTGGTTCGGGACGTCGCCTGCATGCTAAACACTGACGAACGCATAGTGGCTTACACGCTTGAGGCAGAAAATTTCGAATCCATTCACAATCATTCCGCCTATGCTTGTATCGAATTCGATAAACGAATCCGATAAAACCTTATTTTTTCCAGAAAATATCCGAGCGGTTCGCCAATTTGTTTGCCTGTCGCGCATAAACAAAAAAAAGATCGGAAAGCCTGTTCAGATACTGTACCAGAGCAGGTGAAATATCTTCTACTCTGGCTAGCGCTACAATACTTCGTTCTGCACGCCGGCATACGCTTCTTGTTCCATGAAGCAATGCAGCGCCTCTGGAACCACCCGGCAATACAAATTCCCTTAACGGCGGCAATTTGTCATTGTACAAACGGATTTGATCCTCAATGTGTTCAATCTGTTTTTTTCCGATCAGTTTTTTTCCGGGTGAGGCCAGCTCGCTGCCTACATTGAACAATTCATTTTGAATCGATAATAACTCTGCATCGATTTCATCAGACACTCCATCGGAGACAACCAGACCTATTGCAGAATTCAATTCATCAATATCCCCGAGAGCGTTTATACGCAGGCTGTCTTTCCAGATGCGACTTCCGTCGGCAAGCCCTGTTTTCCCTGAGTCACCTGTTCTGGTCACTACTTTTGATATGCGATTTTCCATATGAAAATCCTGTAAAAAACCCTGAATAGAATCGTTAAATAAAATAAAATAAAAGTTTCAAAAAGAGATTCCTACCATGTTGCCACAAGAAACCCGAATCCTGACGATTGTTCAGCCTGACGACTGGCATCTGCACTTGAGAGATGGAGATGTCTTGAATTCCACTGTCCCGCAAGCCGCCAAACAGTTTAAACGGGCAATCATCATGCCCAATTTACGCCCTCCCATCACGACAACGGAACAGGCTGCCCAATACCGTCAGCGAATTCTTGACTCTTTGCCGGAAAATGCAGAATTTGAACCATTGATGACCTTGTATTTGACCGACAATACCCGACCGGCAGAAATCAGGCGGGCCAAAGAAAGCGGGATAGTACATGGCGTAAAACTTTACCCGGCGGGTGCAACCACCAATTCCGATGCGGGCGTGACCTCACTGGATAACTGTATCGAAACTCTGGAAGAAATGCAAAAACAGGGGATTCCTCTTTTGATGCACGGGGAAGTAACGGATCCTGACGTTGATATATTTGACAGAGAAGCTGTCTTCATCGACAAAGTTCTTGTACCGCTTCGCAAAAAACTTCCCGATCTCAAGATTGTCTTTGAACACATCACAACCAAAACAGCCGCACAGTATGTCGCTACAGCCGAGGGATACATCGGCGCAACCGTTACGCCTCATCATCTGCTTTTTAACCGTAACAGCCTTTTTGTCGGAGGAATCAGACCGCATTATTACTGTCTTCCCGTTTTAAAGCGCGAGGAAAACAGACAGGCGCTTCTGAAAGCCGTTTCTCACAAGAATACCCGCTTTTTTGCAGGCACGGATTCCGCACCTCATGCACGTCATACAAAGGAAAGCACATGCGGATGTGCAGGATGTTACACTGCTTCACACGCGCTGGAATTGTACGTACAGGCTTTTGAAGAAATCGGTGAACTGGATAAACTGGAATGGTTCACGAGTATCAACGGACCAAAATTCTACAACCTTTCAGTCAACAGAAATAAAGTCACCTTGATAAAGGAAAAATGGCAGATACCAGAAGAATTGCCTTTTGGTGAGAACAAAGTCGTCCCCCTCATGGCAGGCGAATTTCTTCAGTGGAAACTGGGATAAAAAAACCGCGCTTAAAGCGCGGTTTTTTTATCTTCCACTCATTATTTTGCGGAATTTTGTAATTTTGCGCGATAAGCATCCATGTCGGCAATAGGCTCCTGGGCAACTCCGGAATCCATTGCGGCCTGGGCGACAGCAGGTGCCACCGTCCACAACAAACGCGGATCGAACTGCATCGGAATCAGGTACTCAGGTCCGAATTCGAATTTCTTGCCATACATCGCTTCCAGCTCGGCCGGTACTTTCTGTTCTGCCAAACCGGCAATAGCCCGCAGAGCAGCCAGTTCCATCTCACGGTTGATTGTCTTGGCACGACAATCCAGCGCGCCTCTGAAAATATAAGGGAAACAGAGTGAATTGTTGACCTGATTGGGGTAATCGGATCTTCCGGTGGCAACAACGGCATCCTGTCGGGTTGCATGAACCACTTCAGGCAAAATTTCAGGAATCGGGTTAGCCAACGCCATAATAATCGGACGATCAGCCATTTTGAGAACCATTTCCGGTTTCAACACATTGCCTGCCGATAATCCGAGGAATACATCGGCATCAGGAATTACATCCATCAAAGTACGTGCAGAGGTATCCTGTGCATAGATTTCCTTGTCAGGATCCATTAATTCTTTACGGCCTTTATAGACAACTCCCTTGATATCGGTAACCCAGATATTTTTGAGCGGAAATCCCAAATCAACAAGTAATTCCAGACAACCGAGAGCTCCGGCTCCGGCTCCTGAAACGACCAGCTTGCAATCTTCGATTTTCTTTCCGACGACTTTCAGGGCATTCAGAATGGCAGCTCCTACGATAATTGCCGTGCCATGCTGATCATCATGAAAAACGGGAATGTTCATTTTTTCCCGCAATTTTCTTTCGATATAAAAACATTCGGGAGCGCGAATATCTTCAAGATTGATACCGCCAAACGTCGGTTCCAGTGAAGCAATAATATCGCAGAGCTTGTCTGGATCCAATTCGTCGATTTCCAGGTCGAATACGTTAATGCCTGCGAATTTTTTGAACAGGACGCCTTTACCTTCCATCACCGGTTTGGAAGCCTGTGCGCCGATATTGCCCAATCCCAGGACAGCAGTCCCGTTGGAAATGACGGCTACCAGATTTCCCTTTGTCGTGTAGGTATAAGCATCTTTCGGATTGGCATGTATTTCTTCACATGCACAGGCTACACCTGGTGTATAGGCAAGAGCCAGTTCGTTCTGATCCCTGACCTGTTTGGTAGGTTCAACGCTGATTTTTCCGGGAATGGGAAAACGGTGAAAGGCGAGAGCATTCTTTTTCAGAAGCTCTTTTTTTTGGTCTTGAGAATTCATTTCTTCTGTCTTCTTCAATATTAAGGCTGGGTTATTTACAGATATGCCATTCTAGCAGATGTAACCGGTAAGTCGAGGTGTTTGCTGGATGGCGGTGAGTTGTTTTTTTATCTGTTTATTCAAATATATATATAGGAATGATAAGTAAAAAAATATTTGTGCATAAGTATTATAATTTATTTAGAATCAATATGTTACAAAAAATAAACTGCTTGGATAAGTTACGTACAGGTTTTGTATATTTTTTTGGGGTTCTGGCTGAAACATGTTCTGCCCATTGAATTCACAGCTTATCAACAGAAATATCCACATATTGTAATGACTTTTTGTTGGATTTTGGATCATTTACTGTAATTAGTTCATCTAAAATTCAGATGATTGTCAAATTCGAACTAAAATACTTGCCTGTTCTTTTTAAGAACTTTGTGTTCCACGTGAAACATTTTTACTGCTTTCAGTTTTTCTGAACGGCTAAAGAATTTATGCTTTATTCAATCAATTTTGATGTCATTGTTGTGGGCGGTGGTCATGCAGGAACTGAAGCTGCGCTGGTTTCGGCAAGAATGGGTAGAAATACTTTGTTGATTACTCATAATTTTGAAACGCTCGGACAACTTTCATGTAATCCCTCTATAGGAGGTATCGGGAAAAGTCATCTGGTAAGGGAAGTGGATGCTTTGGGCGGGGTAATGGCTTTGGCGGCTGATAAGGCAGGCATCCAATTCAGGGTATTGAATTCGTCGAAAGGGCCTGCTGTCAGGGCTACTCGTGTACAGATTGATCGGGTGATATACCGGCAAGCTATCCGTTATGAGCTCGAAAATCAGGAGAATCTTTTTTTGTTCCAGCAACAGGTTGATGATCTGATTGTGGAACAGGGGAAAGTAGCTGGAGTCAGGACAGAGGGAGGAGTTGAATTTCGTTCTTCCGCTGTTGTATTGACAGCCGGAACGTTTCTGGATGGAAAAATCTTTGTCGGTTTAAACTCTTATTCCGGAGGTCGTTCCGGTGATGTTCCGGCTATCGCTTTGGCAAAATTTCTTAAAGAGCTTGAATTGCCTCAGGGTCGTCTTAAAACCGGGACACCTCCCAGAATAGATGGCAGGACAATTGATTTTTCAGTAATGAAAGAACAGTGGGGCGATTTTGACCCGATTCCTGTGTTTTCGTTGAGAGGTAATGTTTCCATGCATCCGGAACAATTGCCATGCTGGATTACCCATACCAATTCCGGAACTCATGACATTATTCGCTCCGGTTTGGACAGGAGTCCCTTGTTTACTGGAGTGATCGAGGGAGTTGGTCCACGTTATTGCCCGTCAATTGAAGACAAGATTCATCGTTTTTCAGATAAAAATTCCCATCAGATATTTCTTGAGCCTGAAGGATTGAAGACACATGAGTATTATCCAAATGGTATTTCAACAAGTTTGCCGTTTGATACCCAAATAGAACTTGTACATTCGATTCCAGGGCTTGAAAAAGCACATATTTTGAGGCCCGGTTATGCAATCGAGTACGATTTCTATGATCCACGATGTTTGAAGTCGTCATTAGAAACCCGACAAATAAGCGGTTTGTTTTTCGCAGGGCAGATAAATGGAACAACAGGTTATGAGGAAGCTGCCGCGCAGGGATTACTGGCAGGAATCAACGCAGCCCGTTATGTGACCGGTGACGAGCCATGGGTTCCGAAAAGAAATGAAGCCTATCTGGGGGTGATGATCGATGATTTGATTACGCAAGGTGTCAATGAACCTTATCGTATGTTTACCAGTAGAGCTGAATACCGCTTGAGTCTGCGTGAAGACAATGCAGATATGCGTTTGACTGAACTGGGCTATAAAATAGGCTGTGTCAGTAAAGAACAATGGGAAAACTTTCAAAGAAAGAAAGAAAAGATTGCCCGTGAAATAGAACGAATGAAATCCACATGGGTTCATCCTTCGATGTTATCGGTAAAGGAAGCGGAAAGGGTGATCGGAAAAGGAATAGAGCGGGAATATTCACTTGCCGATCTGCTCAGGCGCCCGGATGTCACTTATGATGGATTGATGAGTATGATCTCTGTTGAAAACGGTAACTGGAAAACTGATGAAGAACTGGATGGTTCGGAAAAGGAACAGGTTGAAATACAAATCAAGTATGCCGGTTATATTGAAAGACAGTTACGCGAAGTTAAAAGACAGCAATACTATGAAAATCTCCGATTGCCGGAGAATATGAACTATTCGGAGGTTAACGCCCTGTCGTTTGAAGTCAGGCAGAAGCTTGATAAACAAAAACCCGAAACCTTGGGACAGGCATCGCGGATTTCAGGAGTAACACCGGCCGCGATTTCGTTACTCCTGATTTATTTGAAGAAACAGGGTCTGATTGATTTTGCTGAAGCGGAAGTTAACTGATCGATGCCAAAAAATAACAATAATTTGCCTGACGAAAAAGAAATCCGTTTTCTGCTGGAAAAGGGAGCGCGGGAATTGGGGATTTCCCTAGGCGACAATCAGTTAAACAAACTTTCCACTTATCTGGTTTTATTAAGCAAGTGGAATGCCATATACAATTTAACAGCGATTCGGGATTGGCGCGCAATGCTGACTCATCATTTGATGGATTCACTTTCGATTGTACCTTTTCTTTTAGAGTGCAAAAATCTTCTTGATGTAGGTTCCGGTGGGGGGCTTCCCGGTCTGATACTGGCAATTGCTTATCCTGAATTGAAAGTGACGCTTATCGATATCGTACACAAAAAAACCGCTTTCATGAATCAGGTGAAAATTGAACTGGCACTGAAAAACGTTACGGTTTGTACCGGAAGAGTAGAAGAACTGTTTGTTGATAAGAAATTCGATGTTATTGTTTCCAGAGCTTTCTCGAGTTTGTCCGACTTTGTGAGTCTTTCCGGACATTTGCTGGATGAGAACGGCAGATTTTATGCCATGAAAGGATTGATTCCTGAAGAGGAAATCAGTAATCTTGATCCAGGATGGAAAGTCAGCAAGATCGAGCCCTTAAAAGTACCTTGCCTGGAAGCGCAGCGTCATTTGATTGTCATGGCAAAAAAGCCAACCGGTTCGCCGGATGCAAATAATTGATAACAAAACCATTTTATAAAGAAAACCCCTCATGGCCACCATATTTTGCATTGCCAATCAAAAAGGTGGAGTTGGTAAAACCACCACTACAGTCAATCTGGCGGCAGGCCTTGCAAGGCTGAAACAGAAAATTCTTTTGGTTGATCTCGATCCTCAGGGAAATGCGACAATGGGAAGCGGCATCCAGAAAACGGCACTTGACGCTTCTATCTATGAAGTGCTTCTCGGATTGTCTGATGTTGAATCTGTTCTTCAACGAGCTTCGACAGACTACTACGATATTTTGCCGGCCAATCGCGAGTTGGCTGGTGCCGAGGTCGAAATGGTTGATATCGAACGTCGTGAAAAACGATTGAAAGAAGCGCTGGATTCGGTCAGAAACCGGTATGATTTTATTCTTGTTGATTGTCCACCGGCTCTATCGCTTTTAACATTGAATGCTTTCTGTTCAGCAGATGGTGTCATCATTCCCATGCAATGCGAATACTATGCGCTGGAAGGATTGTCGGATCTGGTCAACACTGTCAAGCATGTTCATGCCAACCTGAACCGGAATCTGAGAATTATTGGTCTTTTGAGGGTAATGTTCGACAAAAGGGCAACTTTGTCGCAGCACGTTTCCGATCAGTTGGAAAAACATTTTGGCGACAGGGTCTTCAAGACGATTATTCCCCGCAATGTCAGGCTGGCGGAAGCTCCCTCGTATGGATTGCCTGGGATCGACTTTGATCCTTCATCCAGAGGTGCACAGGCTTATTTGAATTTTGCCCAGGAAATGCTGGAGTGGCTGAAAGTCAATCATTAATTAAGGGTCTACAACAATACAGGCAATCATAATGAGTGAAGCGACTACAAAAAAGAAAAAAGGATTGGGAAGAGGACTGGAAGTATTGTTGGGAACCGCCCCGGATTTTTCCTCAGGTTCTTCTCAGGTTTCGACTTTGTCTATGTCCCGTTTGCAAGCTGGCAAATATCAGCCCCGTACGCGTATGGATGAAGGTGCATTGAATGAACTGGCTCAATCTATCAGAGAACAGGGAGTTATGCAGCCTATTCTGGTTAGGCCGGCGGAAGACAGAAACGGTGAGAGGATTTATGAAATCATTGCCGGAGAGCGCCGTTTTCGTGCCGCCCAGATTGCAGGATTAAGAGAAATGCCTGTTGTCATAAAAGATGTGGACGACCAGACGGCTGCTGCCATGGCTCTGATCGAGAACATGCAGCGGGAAGATTTGAATCCGCTTGAAGAGGCACAGGGTATTCATCGTTTGATAAGCGATTTCAATTTCACTCACGAGCAAGCGGCTTCTGCTGTTGGGCGTTCCAGAAGTGCGGTAACGAATTTGCTGCGCCTTTTGAATCTGACGCGTCCCGTTCAAACCATGTTGATAGCTGGTGATATTGATATGGGACATGCACGCGCTTTGCTGGCTGTAGACGGCGCAAAACAAATAAGTCTGGCCACGCAAGTGGTGGCGAAAAGAATGTCGGTTCGGGAAGCTGAAAAACTGGTCGCGCGGGAGTTGAATAATCCGAATTCCCTTAAAAGAATCATGAAAGAAAAATCGGCCGATCTTGTTCAGTTGGAAGAAGAACTTTCCGATTTGCTTGCCACTAAAGTCAGTTTCAAATTGGGTTCCAAAGGAAAGGGGCAGCTTGTCATAGACTTTGCCGATCTCGACGTGCTGGATGGTCTGATCCAGAAAATCAGACCTGCATCCTGAATGTTATTAGTAAAATGATAACATTTTATTAAGTGAAATTTTGTTATGATTGTTTCGTGACTAGTCGGATGTCTGGAAGATTTCGCCAGAAACCGTGCATATCCATGCCAAAGCCGATGACAAACTGACTTGGAACGGCAAGTCCGACATAATCGGCTTTGACGGGTTTTGTCGCTCCGGTGTTTTTTTCTGCAAATACGGCAAGAACGACTTTTGCCGCTCCCATATCGAGCAGTTTTTCGCGTACATGCAACAGGGTTTGTCCCTCGTCCAGGATATCGTCCAGTACAATGACTACCCGGTTTATGACATTTTGTCTCGGAATGACTTTCCAGATGATCTCTCCGCCGTATTCTTCATTTCCATAACGGGAAACATGAATGAAATCGAATTCCAGTGGAAAATTCAGCTGGGGTAATAATTGACCTGTGAAAATGACGGCGCCTCCCATAACACTCAGAAGAAGAGGAGGAGTCTGGTCAGATGAACCGAAATCGCGGTTTAGGCGGGATGCCATTTCCAGGATAGTTTGCTGGACTTGTTCAGGCGAGTATATCTGTTTGGAATTTCGCAGAATTTCCCGGGCTTTTTCATTGGTTGGTTCTGTCATGATTTATCCGATCGATTGCCCTGCAAAGAGTAATGATAATACGGACTATAAGGCAGAAATCGCGATTTTGACAATTGGGAAGCGAAATTAGGAGAGAGTTTAAAAATGTCCGGTTGCAAATTGGTTAGAATGAGATTTTTCTTCAATTTGTCAGGAAAAATACTATGAACGACGGGATGCAGCAGAGTGATGAAATTCATCATCGTTTACAGGCCTTGCGAAAGGCAATGCAAAACCTGTCAATTGATGTACTGATTATTCCTACTTCCGATCCACATCTGTCGGAATATCTGCCGGAGCACTGGCGCAGCCGAGAATGGTTTTCCGGTTTCACGGGCTCTGCCGGGACGCTTGTTGTTGGAAAAAACCAGGCTTCGCTCTGGGTAGACAGCCGGTACTGGTCACAGGCTGCGCAGCAGCTGACAGGAAGTGGCATTATCATGCGCAAAATTGGCGGAGGCAGCACTCTTCCTTATGTTGGCTGGATAGCGGAAAACTTTCCTGCAGGGAGTACAGTAGGGATCGACGGCAATCTGATCTCGCTGAATCAGGGGCGCCAGTTGAAGAAAGAACTGGAAAAAAAAGGGCTGGTTTTCAAAATGGATGTCGATCCGGTTTCATCCGTGTGGAAAAACAGGCCCCGTATTCCGGATGAGGCTGTATTTGAACATCCTCCCCGGTTTGTTGCCCTGTCACGACAGGAAAAGTTGGGTTTGATTCGCGCTGAAATGAAAAATGCAGGAGCCGACTGGTTCTTGGTAACGACGTTGGACGATATTGCCTGGTCTTTGAATTTGAGAGGATCGGATATTGAGTTCAATCCCGTGTTCATCTCGTATTTGCTGATTGGGCATGAGACGGTATTGTTGATGATCGATTCAGCGAAGCTGCCTGATCATTTGAGCAGGGTCTTGGCAGATGAAGGAATAGAGATAAAACCTTACGAAGCCGTATCGGGCATATTGCAGGGCCTGCCCCCTGAGACAGCGTTACTGCTTGATCCACGCAGAACGACTTTTGCATTGAATGAAATGGTCGGTAAAGGGGTGGACAGAATTGAAGCGATCAACCCGACAGTACTGCTGAAATCGAAAAAGGCGCCCCGGGAAATCGAACATATCCGCCAGACCATGCGGCAGGATGGAGCCGCTTTTTGCGAGTTTCAGGCCTGGTTCGACAAGACCCTTGCTGAGGGAAACGATGTTCCGATTACCGAGCTGACCGTAGTGGAGAAAATCGAGACGTTCCGGTCTTGCCGTCCTGACTATGTGTCGCCCAGCTTTGGAACTATTGCCGGATTCAATGCAAATGGCGCTCTGCCTCATTATCAGGCAACTGAAACGGAGTTTTCCATTATTCATGGGAATGGTTTGCTTCTGATTGATACAGGCGGGCAATATCTGGGAGGAACAACCGACATGACCCGGGTCATTCCCGTCGGTTCTCCTGATCGGGAGCAGAAAAGGGATTTCACCGTTGTTCTGAAAGGATTGATTGCACTCTCGGAGACAAGTTTTCCGCGTTCTTTGCCAGCTCCGATGCTGGACTGCATTGCCCGGAAGCCTTTATGGGCTTGCGGATTCGATTACGGTCATGGAACCGGTCATGGGGTAGGCTATTTTCTGAATGTACATGAAGGCCCGCAGGGCATTTCCTGTCACGCAAAACCGGAGCCGCAAACGGTCATGGAAGAAGGTATGGTCACGTCTGTTGAACCCGGACTTTACCGGGTTGGAAAGTGGGGTGTCCGTCTGGAAAATCTGGTTGTCAATCAATTTGTACCGGATACGGAATTCGGGGAATTTCTTTGCTTTGAAACATTGACCCAATGTCCTATCGATACACGGTGCATTGACAGATCGTTGCTGACGGAAAATGAAATCTCCTGGTTAAATCGTTATCATGAGAAGGTCAGGTATTCTCTGATGCCTCTGGTAGCGGACGATGTCAAGGACTGGCTTATAAAGCGTACAGAGCCTGTCTGAATGGCTTGTGAAGGGTTCCGGCATTTTGTTTAATGGCCCCAGCCGCTTGATTAATCGCATGTTGAGGAAAAAAGATAAGCGGAAATGAAACTAGTCAGATCTTTCTGCGTCTTACAAAAGTGAGTCAATAATGGTGGGAAAATCTGAACAATCATCATTTATCGGGGTATCTTTATGAAAAAAATACGTTTTGCCATGTTGATGGCAGCTTTGGGAGTGTCAGGAATAGCCTCGGCACAGGTTTATTCCATCGGTACGGCGGTCAATCCGCCTAACAATGTCACGGTAGTGAATTCTTCTTCATTGATTGTAGAGGAAGTACCGGCAAGCAAGATAACGGCAGAATTGACAGACCGGGATTGTCCGGCAGGAACGACATTGATTTTCGATATCAATGACATGAATCGGGCAAAATGTGTCTGGTCTTACGAAGCCCAAAAAAGAATGAACAATTATTGATTGTTGTGCCGGAAAAGGCGTATTTCTGTTAAATACGCCTTTTTTGTTGAATTGTATTTAGTGCCACACGATTTTTTCTTTCAGAAATTCTTCCACTTCATCGGCAGACAGGTCTGACAATTCCTGAGCCCACTCATTTTGAATCAGACGATTCACTTCCTTTCCGAGCTTGTTTCTCAAGACGCCAAGAAAATGCGGCGATGAAATCAGGAACAAACGATGGTATTTGGCTTCTTTTCTGCCTTTTTCCAGGTAAAGAGCGATGGATTTTGCGAACAAATCGTTCTGGTGTGAAAGCGGGCTGACGGATGGATCGTTTGTGTGGCTGTGAAGAGTTCCGACATCGTGAAAACTTCCCCGGGTATGATGTTCAAGATCGTTCTGGTTTTCATGAGCCGCAGGATGGTACAGATCTTCAAATTCATGAAGAGGTTGATTGGCGCTTTTCTTTTCAAAAATTCGTGCGCGTGTACTGTCCGTTACAATAACCCAACTTGTTTGCATGCTGAAATTTCCTTTAATGTTTACCTTTATTCCAAGGCGTGCGTCCGATAATGAAAACGTCTATTGAAATCCAAATTGCATCGTGCCGGCTTGACGGTTTTCAAGGAAGGCGGAACCCTGTATGAATCTTCGCCCATTGAATGTTCAATCCGGTAGCTCGGGCAAATTGCTGATGGCGTAGCCTTTGGACCGGATTTGTTCGCCGGGATAAGCGATACGCAGAACGTTCAGGTTCTTTTCATCCGGATCGATATCGATTCCCCGCGCTTCCAGTGTCCAGTCGACGTTTGTCGCTTCGCCTGGAATGTTTTTTCCTTCGGGAACGAGAAGATAAGAAAATTCCCCAGCTTGTTCTTCTCTTTTGAATATGTCTACTCGCATATGCAGGTCTCCATGAGGTAGAGGGTGTTTAAACCGTTTTCTTTTTTGAAACTGTCAGCTGGTCGGTAAACGGAAACAGCTGATTGATGAAAAACGTAGGAATCATGGTTTTCGGCTTTCCACTGTTCTGGAACGCCACAGATGCATCAGATAGGCACTCGCGGTCAACGTGATTGGGCCGAGTACGATACCCGCTGCACCGAAGACCAGTATGCCGCCGGCAAGCGAAATAAATGCGACAACGGTATGCAGCCTGAGTTTTTTGCTGATCAATATGGGATACAGCAGATTGTCTACCGTTCCTACTACAAACATGCCCCAGCCAGCCAGTATCAGGCCATACATCAGGTTGCCGTCAAGCGCGAGATATATTGAAGCGGGCAGCCAGATGATATAAGCGCCTAGCAAAGGGATGATCGACAAAATGGTCATGATGGCTCCCCATAACAGAGGGGCAGGCAGCCCAAGCATCCAGAACATGAAACCTGCCAGAGAACCTTGTACTGCTGCGACAGCGATGGTACCGAATACCGTGGCGCGTATAGTGGTACTGATGACCTTGAAAAGTCCGTTCGTTTCACAACCGCACAGGGGAGAAAAACGTCGTATGGTTCGCAAGATCTGATTGCGGTCCCGCAGAAAAAAGAACAACAGATAAAAGGTCAGAACGATAACAATGACCTGGATAAAAGACGATCTTAAAAAAGAAGTAACCTGCGCGGTCAGAAACGACGTCAGGTTATCGATTAGCGACGGAATATCAAGCTGGTTTTCCGCCCAGAGCAATACCTTTCCAACATAGGGCATTCTTTCAAGATTGCGCTGCCATTCGCCCGATTCGACCTTGCTCATGATAAGTGTCGAGCCGCGGCTGATTTCCAGTACGACGCGAACGGTGATCAGCAAAACCGGTATAACGACAATAACAATCGCAATAGCGGATGTGAGAATGGCAGAAAAAGTCGGGCGCTTGATTTTTCTGCAAATCTTCCGATGCAGTGGCATAAACAACACGGCAAGAGCCAGGGCCCACGCGAGTGAAGCCAGAAAAGGCAAAGTCATCAGGTAGCACAGGAAAACGCTCCCGATTGTTAACGCCAACTGAAGAAGAAGCCTGATCCGGTTGCGGGATCTCCAATCCTCGTTTGTAGAAAGGTTTTTGCCGGACTCATTCAGATTCATGGGATTGTCGTAAAAAGAAACGTTGAAATGGTTTGACATTCCCGCGTATCGAATTACGTCATTCTCCCGACCTCCTCCTGTGCGAAGTCAAAGTGTCGTGACAAAGCGGATAGATTGGAGACCGGTTGGATCTCGTGTTTAGGCAGTGAAAAAAAGCTGTTTTACTGGAGTAAAACAGCTTCTGAAGGAAAATATGCAAGACGATCAGACGTCGATATTCCCGGCCAGCAAAGCGTGATTTTCAATAAACGCTCTTCTGGGTTCCACGTTATCGCCCATTAACGTTGTGAAAATCTGATCGGCAGCAATAGCATCCTCGATCCTGACTTTCAAAAGACGCCGCATGCTGGGATCCATGGTGGTTTCCCAAAGCTGGTCCGGATTCATTTCGCCCAGCCCTTTGTAGCGTTGCTTGGAAATTCCCCGTTCAGCTTCGGTTCTCAGCCACTGCATTGCCTGATGGAAATTCTGTACGGCCTGTTGCTTCATCCTGTCGCCTTCTCCACGGCGGATGACAGCGCCCGAGCCGATCAGATTCAGAAACGATGTCGCCGTTTTTTCCAGTATGCGGTAATCGTTTCCATAGACAAAATCGGTGTCCAGTACGGTAACATGCCTGTTTCCGTAAAGGGTTCTCTCAACAAGCAGAGAAAGCGCACCACTGGCGTTTTTTTCAACCTTGACAGTAACAGACGGATCGTTAATGGCAGCAGTCAATTCAACTGCCGATTTTTCGGCGTCTTCAATGGTGTTCAGCCGCAGTTTGACGCCATCCATGATAGCGGACAGAACGTCTGTATCGATAAACCGGGAAAGCCGCTGGATAATATTGTAGGCGACCGTATGCTGATCCGCCATTTCTTTCAGCTGTTCGCCACTGATCGGTGCAACGCCTTCTCCGGGAAGCAGGGAAGCGCCCTGCAGGGCAATCGACATCATATGATTGGCTTCTTCAAGATCGTCTTTCAGATAGCGTTCGTCCTTGCCGTTCTTGATTTTATAAAGGGGTGGCTGGGCGATATAAACGTATCCTCTTTCGACAAGCTGGGGCATTTGCCGATAAAAAAGAGTCAGCAAAAGAGTGCGGATGTGAGCGCCGTCCACGTCGGCATCGGTCATGATAATGATGCGATGATAGCGCAGTTTTTCGATATTGAATTCGTCGGGACCAATGCTGGTTCCCAGCGTCGCGATAAGCGTTGTTATCTGTTCGGACGACAGCATTTTTTCATAACGCGATTTTTCCACGTTCAACACTTTGCCCCGTAGAGGTAAAATGGCCTGAAAACGGCGATCTCTTCCCTGCTTGGCTGAGCCGCCCGCCGAGTCTCCTTCAACCAGGTAAAGTTCGGAGAGAGCCGGATCCTTTTCCTGACAGTCAGCCAGTTTGGCTGACAGACCGAGGCCGTCCAGAACCCCTTTCCTGCGTGTCAACTCGCGAGCTTTGCGTGCCGCTTCACGTGCGCGAGCCGCTTCAACGATTTTTGAACAGATGATTTTGGCATCGTTCGGTTTTTCCTGCAGAAAATCGGTCAGCGTTTTGGTGATGATTTCTTCAACCGGTCCCCTTACTTCAGAAGAAACCAGTTTGTCTTTGGTCTGGGAACTGAATTTCGGTTCAGGCACCTTGACTGACAATACACAGGTTAGCCCCTCACGCATATCATCGCCGGTTACGTCAACCTTGGCTTTTTTGGCCAGTTCGTTTTCTTCGATATACCGATTGATGACACGCGTCATGGCGGCCCGCAAGCCGGTCAGATGAGTTCCGCCGTCCCGCTGCGGTATATTATTGGTGAAGCAGAGGACCTGTTCATTGTACGAATCGTTCCATTGCATCGAAATATCGACGTAAATGGGGGTGTCGAGCTCGGATATCCGTTCGCCGGTCGCCTGGAAAATAGTCGGGTGAAGAACGCTTTTTCCGCGATTGATGTATTCCACAAAACCGCGTGTTCCCCCTTCATAGGCGAAAATTTCTTCCTTGCCGGTACGCTGATCGGTCAGGCGGATACGAACGCCGTTATTCAGGAAAGAAAGTTCGCGGATTCTTCTGGCCAGTACCTCGTACTGGAATTCAACTGTTGTAAAGATGCTGGCGTCCGGCCAGAACTGGACGCGGGTTCCCTGCCTGTCGGAATCACCGATGACTTTAATGGGAGAGCATTCGACGCCATTGATGATTTCAACAGCCGCATTTTGGGGAAGACCATGACTGAAATCCATGTAATGTTCTTTCCCGTCCCGCCAGATCGTCAACTGCAAGGTGGTGGACAAGGCATTGACGCATGAAACGCCGACACCGTGCAATCCGCCTGAAACCTTGTAGGAATTCTGGTCAAATTTTCCTCCAGCATGCAACTCGGTCATGACGATTTCGGCAGCGCTTCGTTTGGGCGTATTTTTATCGTCGAATTTGATTCCGGTCGGGACCCCCCGGCCGTTATCGACCACGGATACCGAATTATCCGCGTGCAAGGTAACCTGAATCTCGGTACAGTAACCGGCCAGCGCTTCATCGATTGAGTTGTCCAGTACTTCAAAAACGAGATGATGAAGTCCCGTACCATCTGACGTATCGCCAATGTACATACCGGGTCGTTTTCTTACAGCCTCGAGTCCTTCCAGAATCTGAATGGAAGACTCGCCGTAAGCGTTCCCGTTTTCCTGAACTTCATTTTGTGTATTTTGCGACATGGAATGGTTTTCCTTAAAATACCGATAATCGTGCCGCCCGGTAAGACAGCACGAAAAAGACAAAGCAATAATCGTTAAAAATTATCAGCAGCAAGTCACGGCGTCATTAAATACGCATCGGCATGACGACATATTTGAAATCGGTATTGTCCGGGACAGACATAAGTGCCGATGAATTGGCGTCACCCAATTCAATACTGATTTCATCGTTTTTCAGATTTCCCAGAACGTCCAGGAGGTAGGTGACGTTGAAACCGATATCGATGTTGTCACCGTCATAATCGAGCTCGATTTCTTCAATCGCTTCTTCCTGATCGGCATTGGTTGAACTGATCTTGAGACTTCCGGGAGCCAGAATGCAGCGAATTCCCTTGAATTTGTCACTGGTCATGATCGCTGCGCGTTGCAGCGCCCTTTGCAAAAGCTCACGGGAAATCGTGAATTTGTTTTTGTATCCTTTCGGGATAACGCGGGTGTAATCGGGGAATTTGCCTTCTACCAGTTTGGAAATCAGTTCGACATCACCGAATACAAAGCGGACCTGGGCGCCGGAAATATCGATTCTGACAGGTTCTTCCGATTCCTCGAGAAGACGTTGCAATTCCAGAATCGTTTTGCGGGGAATGATGACGTCGTTATTGGAAAATTCCTGCTCTGTTTCCATCTGGCAGAATGCGAGGCGGTGGCCATCCGTAGCCACAGCCTTTATGGTGTTTCCACCCGTTTGCAACAGCAAACCGTTCAGATAATAGCGGATATCCTGTTGCGCCATGGCGAAATAAACCATGCCCAGCAGATTTTTCAGGGATTTTTGGGAAAGCGTTACTGAAGTCTGGTATTCCAGTGGCTGGGAAACGGTCGGAAAGTCGGCTGCCGGCAATGTCTGCAATGAAAAACGTGATTTTCCCGCAGAAACGACAAGGCGCTTGTCGTTTAATGAAATCGCAATTTCGGCAGAATCAGGAAGCGCACGCAGGATATCCAGAAGTTTGCGAGCGGCAACGGTAGTTGTGGCGTCTTCTTCCGCGGTGCCGATTTCGGCATGGGTAACAATCTGGATTTCGGTATCGGTAGACAAAAAAGAAACGGCATTGCCTTCTTTACGTATGAGAATATTGGCCAGAATCGGCAACGTGTGTCTGCGTTCGACGATGCCGCTGACAATCTGCAATGGACGAAGAAGATTATCTCTGCCGGTTTTTACCAGTTGCATATGCTTATCCTTGAAAAATGATTACTTTGATTCCGAGATGAATGGATTGTAATACTGTCAACCTTTCAAAGTTTGCTCCAGAACATGCAGTTCGTGATTGCATTCAGGGTTTTTCAACCGGTCCTGAGCGATTTTCCGGACTGCGTGCAATACGGTAGTATGGTCGCGTCCTCCAAACAATTCCCCTATCTCGGGCAGGCTTTTTTGAGTCAATTCTTTTGTCAGATACATCGCTATCTGGCGCGGCCTTGCAATGTTGGCCGGGCGCCTTTTGGAATACATGTCAGCTACTTTGATCCGGAAAAAATCGGCAACGGTTTTCTGGATGTTTTCAACGGAAATCTGCCGGTTCTGGACAGACAATAAATCCTTTAGGGCTTCTTTTGTCAGTTCAATCGTAATATCCCGTCCGTGGAAACGGGAAAAAGCCAGTATTTTTCTTAATGCGCCCTCGAGCTCACGAACATTGGAGCGCAAATGTTTTGCTACAAAAAAGGCGACATCGTCGGAAAGCTGAATGCCTTCCTGTCCAGCTTTCTTGATCAGGATGGCAACGCGCATTTCAAGTTCCGGCGGTTCGATAGCGACTGTAAGGCCTGAATCGAAACGCGAAGTCAGACGGTCGTCCATTCCCGATATTTCTTTCGGATAGGTATCGCTGGTAATAATGATTTGTTTTCTGGCGGCGATCAGCGCTTCAAACGCATAAAAGAACTCTTCCTGCGTACGGTTTTTACCTGAAAAAAACTGGATATCGTCAATCAGTAACATGTCCAGAGAATGGTAATAACGCTTGAAGTCGTCGAAACCCTTCCGCTGATAGGCCGTTACCACATCGCGGACATACTGTTCCGCATGTATATAGCGGATCCGGGCTGAAGGGATATCCTGAAGAACCTGATTGCCGATGGCATGGATCAGATGGGTTTTTCCGAGGCCAACACCACCAAAAAGATAAAGCGGATTATAGGAAACCCCGGGATTGTTGGCTACCTGGATAGCGGCGGCCCGGGCAAGCTGATTGGCTTTGCCAGTCACAAAACTGTCAAAAGTCATTTCGGCATTGATACGGCTCTGTTCCCGGACGGGCGTTTCCATAACCGGCGCCTTGTGAGGAATGGCATCCGGATCGGCTTCCGCGGAGGGCAGCTCTGCCTTTGCCAGCGGCGAAACGGTTTTGACAGACGAGCTCGCGCGCGATTGCGGGTTCAATATAAATTGAACTTCAACCGACGCATCAAGAAACTGGGAAGCCAAGGCCGTAATTCGGTCGGCATACTGGGTTTTGACCCAATCCAGTTTGAAACGGTTAGGAGCGGCAATACGAAGAACGCGGTCATTGTAATCCAGTGGCACGAGCGGTTTTATCCATGCGCTGTACTGCTGGGGAGTCAGTTCCAGTTCCAGTTGCGACAAACAGTTTTGCCAGAAATTTTCCATGATTCAACAATAAGACCTTGTCGCTCACCGATCGCAGGCGGAACGGGGAACAGTAGTTTTGTAAGCCAGAAATGAATGGATACAATATGATTTAAGAGAACAGTGAAAACGACCGATTACATAGTTTATAAATATCTATTTTACCTTGAATTAGAGAAGTTATCCACAGGTAACGTCTGTTTTTTGACCGATTTCCACGCTGCAATACAGATTCATGTTGACAGAACAGGTGAAACTACGGTCTAATCATTGGTTCTTTGCGCATAACTTGATGTTTTGTTATGGTTAATATATGCCGGTCGGGGCGATAAACGAGTTGATCATAACCAATACATCATATTCTGAATTTTTTTGCTGATTAGCGAGACCATCATGAAACGTACTTATCAACCTTCAGTTGTGCGTCGTAAACGCACTCACGGTTTTCGTGCCCGCATGGCGACCAAAAACGGCCGGGCAGTCTTGAATGCACGGCGTGCCAAAGGCCGTAAACGACTGGCTGTATAAGCTGTTGCCATATTGAGCTGAGTGTGTGAACGGAAAATTTTCTTCCGATCGGCGTATCGTTAAAACGGATGATTTTTCATCCGTTTTTCGTATGCGGCCTTGTGCGCGTACCGAGCATTTCGTTTTATACGCCCGCTCCAACCAGCTTGCGCATGCACGGCTCGGCATTGTTGTGGCCAAGCGATTCGCTCCCCGAGCTGTCACACGCAATACTGTCAAACGGATATGCAGGGAAGTATTTCGTTGTATGCAAATGCCTGCATTAGACTGTATTATCCGTATGACTTCTCCCGTAAATACCCGGCGTGGCCCTGCAACCGGCACTTGTTTGAAGCGCGTTCTCCGTGAAGAGGTATGTCGTTTGATGGGCTCACGCAGGAAGACTCCGAAAAGCTGACCATGATGAAATCTCCCTTAAAATGGCTGTTTATCGTTTTAATTCGGGGATATCAGTTGTGCATCAGCCCGTACCTGGGGCAAAATTGTCGTTTTTACCCGAGTTGTTCACAATATGCGCTGGAAGCGATTTCCGTGCACGGCTGTTTGAAGGGATGTTTCCTGACCTTGATAAGGTTATGTAAATGCCACCCTTTTCATCCGGGCGGACTTGACCCGGTGCCTGAAAAAAAATCCGGTTGTGGTTGTAGCGAGCCGTTAAAAAATGACGGCGAAAATATTTGAAAAGTGAATTATGGACACCAAAAAACGTACTACGTTATTGCTGATTCTGGCAATATCGCTGTTTATGCTTTGGGATAACTGGCAGGTATATCGTGGCGGAACGTCTCTGATTTTCCAGCATGAAGCGAAAAAAACGGATTCCAATGTGGCCTTGCCTGAAGTGCCGGTGGATACGGCAGTCGTGCCAGGGGAAGCAGGTACACCGGCTACGCCAGTTGCTGAGGTGATGAAAGAGGCGCCTAAAAAACAGGCGGAACTGGTTACAGTAACAACGGATGTTCTCAAGGTACAGATCAATTCCGAAGGCGGCGTCTTCCAGAATCTGGAATTGCTGAAGTATCCCGACAATGTCGATCCTGAAAAAGACATGATTCTTTTCGAATCGGTACCGCCCCGGATCTATTTGGCGCAAACGGGACTGACGGGAGGGGTATATCCAAATCATGCCACCCGTTTCACTGTTCATCCCGGCGAACGTTCGCTGGCAGATGGAAAGGATGAAGTCAAACTGGTCATGGATGCCGAGCGGGACGGCGTTCGTCTGACCAAGACTTATACATTCAAACGGGGTAGTTACGTCGTCGATGTCGACCAGAAAGTGACGAATCTGACTAACGAACCAATTGACGCCTCACTCTATTTGCAGTTGTTGAGAGACAGCAGCAGGCCGGAAGGGCAGTCGCGTTTTATCAGTACGTTTACCGGACCTGCCGTTTATACGCAGGCGGACAAATTCCAGAAGTTGAAGTTTGACGATATTACCGAGACAAAAGGGGCCGATCATGCTACCAAGGCCGATAACGGCTGGATTGCGATAGTCCAGCATTATTTCGTTTCTGCTTTTATTCCAAAGGACAAGGTCGAGCGCGAAAACTATACCAAGAAAGTAGGCGAAGACCTTTATGCTATCGGTACGGTTATTCCACTGGGTACAATCGCTCCGAAAGCTTCTGCCAGTAACGATTCAAGGCTTTATGCCGGTCCACAGGAATCCATTATTCTCGAGCAGACGGCGCCAGGTCTCGAATTGGTCAAGGATTACGGCTGGTTGACGATTATCGCCAAACCGATTTTCTGGCTGATGACTCACATCCATAAAGAAGTGGGGAATTGGGGATGGACGATTATTCTCCTGACCTGTCTTATCAAACTCGTTTTCTTGCCCCTGTCGGCCGCCAGTTACAAGAGTATGGCAAGAATGAAGCAGTTTACCCCAAGAATTCAGGAATTGCGGGACAGATACAAGGATGACAAGCAGCGCATGAATCAGGAGCTGATGGCGCTCTACAAGGCCGAAAAGATCAATCCTTTGGGAGGATGTTTGCCGGTTGTCGTTCAGATTCCTGTATTTATTTCCCTGTACTGGGTACTTCTGGCCAGTGTGGAAATCCGGAATGCTCCGTGGCTGGGATGGATCCAGAATCTGGCTGCGCCCGATCCGTTTTATATTCTTCCGATCATCATGGCCGGTTCCATGTTCATCCAGCAAAAGATGAGCCCGCCTCCTCCAGATCCCCTGCAGGCAAAACTGATGATGTTTTTACCAATTGTTTTTTCGATCACATTTTTCTTCTTCCCGTCCGGGTTGGTGCTGTACTGGGTCGTCAATAACTTGCTGTCGATAGCCCAGCAGTATTGGATCAACAAACGATATGGCAATCTGCCAGTCAAAAAAACGACTTGAAGAGTGGCGTTTTCCAAAAAAGCCCGTGCATGCATGGGCTTTTTTATGGGAAATTTTTGAAATAGACAAATGATGATTTGGCTGTTTTATCTGGACAATACGCGTCATAATGCTTTGCTGGCTATATTTCTGAAAATCAGCGCGGATGTGACGGTTCATATTGCCAGCCCGCTGGACGAACCGGCGTGTCTCCTTTCTGATGATGCAGCCAGTCAGCTGAGAATGGAATACTCGACACGTTTCGATGCGACTCTGCCGTGGATCAGCCAGATTTGCAACTGGAAAGCAAAAGATTTCGTGTATGCGGTACGCCGGTTTGACAGTCTGGCATCACTTGTCAATTCGGAAAAAGAATTGCCTGTCTTATTGCAAAGCTTGCCCGGCAGAAAAGTTCTTTTGACGAATTCAGTTTCCTGTTATTCGGAAGAGATAGTGAAGCTGCCGGGGTGGTATCGTTTTTTCGATGCCCATATTGTCATGGAGTCGATGCGGGTGTTCGGCAGGTTCGAGCCGAAACCATCCGGAAAATTTTCCCGAAACTGCCGGCCATGCTGAAGTCAAGGCCTGCGGATTGTATTTTGTGGAGACAATGTCCGTATTTTGAGAACAGCTAAAGCCATAG
Organism: Oxalobacter paraformigenes; assembly: GCF_000158475.2. GTDB lineage: Bacteria > Pseudomonadota > Gammaproteobacteria > Burkholderiales > Burkholderiaceae_D > Oxalobacter > Oxalobacter paraformigenes. The sequence goes on from NZ_KI392030.1 coordinate 75,543, forward strand.
GTATGAAGACGGTACCGGTAACACAATATCTGAATGCGGATCATTATTCCGAATACGCTTATCCACGTCCTTTCCATAAGAAACAGGTCAGCAGACCTGCTCATGTGGATCTGAAAATTCCTTCCGTTCGTTGTCTCATACGACAGTTAGAACGTTTTCATTAATTCTTTATGCATATCGTCAATTTATGGGTACCATCAAATCCGGAGAAAGAAAACTGCAGATATTACAGGCACTGGCGCAGATGCTTGAGGAGCCGCATGGGGAAAAAATAACGACAGCGGCGCTCGCGCGGCGTCTTGCCATATCCGAAGCTGCCTTGTACCGGCATTTCGCCAGCAAGGCCCAGATGTTCGAAGGACTGATCGAATTTATTGAAACAAGCGTATTCGGCGTTATCAATCAGATTACTGAAAGGGAAGAAAGCGGGTTACTGCAGGCACAGTCTGTATCCATGTTGCTTTTGAATTTTGCCGAACGAAATCCTGGAATGACCCGGGTGATGATCGGAGATGCGCTGGTCAACGAAGACAGCCGTTTGCAGTTACGGATGAACCAGTTTTTCGACCGGATCGAATTGACTCTCAGGCAGTGCCTGCGTGTGGCGATTTCTCAGGGGCGCGCCCCGGAAGAAATGGCGACTGTGAGAAGCAATCTGATAATGAGTTACCTTATTGGCAAGTTATTCCGTTTCGTAAAAACGCAATTTCGGGAAAAGCCGACGAATAACATGCCAGAACAAATCAGTTTCATGCTTTCCTGATTTTATGAAGCCGGGCATTGTTTCAAGTGAAGGTGCCATGCGCAGCATTTTTACCGGAAGCGTCGTTTTCCGTTCGGTCGAGGAAGAACACTTTAAAAGAGGCTTGGCGAGATTAGGCTGCGCCCCGCTATCGGGATGAGATTCGATACGGTATGTTTTCATTCCGGGGATTTGTTCCGGTTCTATCCTTTAAAAAACCGCTTTGCCCATCATTTTGAGCAGCCGATAAAGAAAATGGCAGAGAATGAGATTGCCAATTGAATAAGACGCCTGAATTTCAGTCTCGCTGTTGTCTGGCAAGCCTCTGTTATCCTGCATATTGCGAGTGTTCTGCTGCTATCGTCGGAAGACTGTGAGTTTTTCATCCGTTCCAGTTGTCGGGGCGCTGGCTTATTGTGGCTGTGATGGTTGGGCGAGTCTTCAGCATTCGTTATGAGAAGTACGGCCCATTGGGTATTTATGCCTGCTCCTGTTGATTCTTTTCGCTGTTGGGATACAAAACCTGTTATTTGTCCGCTTGTCTTGTTTTGTTTTTCCTTGAAACAGGGTTGCTCGCCGGTATGGAAGACTTGTATGTCTCGCTGACACGCGGAACGACAGAAACAGCTGCGAGCCAATGTATTCGGGAGCCTGAATGCCATTGACCGGTCGTGCAGTAAAACAATGGGAGTCATGCGTTTGAAAACGATGGCTTGTCTTGAGATGAGTTTGGCCGGATCATCTTATTCTGTGTCGGCGTAGTAGCGTCTTCAATGGCAACAATGGTCGGGTGCATTAAAATGGCGTTTCCATATCAGAGGGTTTAAAAATTTTCCTTTTATTCGTGATCAGGTCTTTACCTGGCAATTGAGGTCGTGTCGTTTTTTTGCAGAGCCGATGGTAAATGCTGAGTCTGAATGATTTTTCTTAAATTTTTCATGAAAAATTCTCCTAAAATGAATTACACAGATTTTTCGATCGGTTTAACCGGAGGAATCGGAAGTGGTAAAACACTGGTTGCCAATATTTTTGCCGGTTTGGGTGCGTCTGTCGTTGACGCGGATGAAGTCGCCAGAAGCCTGACTGCGCCGGGTGGGGAAGGAATAGAACCCATCAGGGAGCGGTTTGGACCGGAGTTCATTGGGCAGGATGGCGCCATGAATCGCGCAATGATGAGAGAACATGTTTTTTCCAATGCGAACGAGCGCCTGAAACTGGAAGCGATACTTCATCCCTTGATCAGGGATGTTTCGTTTCGTCTGGCTGAAGAAGCGAAAGGTGACTATGTCATTTTCGTCAATCCGTTGCTGGTCGAATTGCCGATATGGCGGGGTATGGGTACACGAGTACTAGTCGTTGATTGTCCTGAAGAATTGCAGGTTTCCCGTGTAATGAAACGGAGCAATATGACAGCGGAACAGGTCAGGGCCATTATGGCCACGCAGGCCACCCGCGAAAAACGGCTTGCCATGGCGGATGACGTAATCGAGAACAACAGAAGTATTGGAGATACAAGCCGGGAAGTTGAACATTTACACGCCATATATAAAAAAATGGCCCAAAATGCTTTTTTATGAGCTTGTCCGGTTTGTCTTTTTTTTACTGTTCGTTCAGAATCTGTAATGATGGGAATATCGAATTGAAAGAGGCTTACATTGATAATTTACGAATACCCTTTCAACGAACGTATCCGCACCTTGTTGCGGCTTGAAGATTTGCATGAAAGATATGCTTTCTTTCTGCAGCAGGGGCATGCCTTGCAGCATCATGTCGCCTTGACCACCATTTTCGAAATGCTGGAAGTGGCCAGCCGTTCGGATCTCAAATCGGATCTTTTGCAGGAACTGGAGCGTCAGAAACAGATTCTGGCGGGCTACCAATCACATCCAAACATCCAGAGAAATGTTCTCGACGAGGTATTGCGCGAGATCGACAAAGTCAGCTCGGCTTTGGTAAATACGCACGGGAAAACCGGCCAGAGTATTCGGGAAAACGAGTGGCTGATGAGCGTTCGCGGCAGAACCATCATTCCGGGAGGTGCCTGCGAATTCGATTTGCCTTCTTATTATGCCTGGCAGCATCGTTCTAGCGACGAACGCAGAAAAGACATCGCCGAATGGTTTTCTCCCATGCAATCGCTGATCAATGCGGTCGGACTGCTGTTGCGGCTTCTTCGGGCTTCGGGCATGCAGTTTAAAATAATCGCGCATTCCGGCAGCTACCAGCAAATGCTGCAAGGTAAAGTGCACCAGATGCTTCGCTTGCGCATTGATTCGAGGTGTGGCGCCATTCCTGAGGCTTCGGCCAACAAGTACATGCTCTGGATCCGATTTACCAAACAGGACGGCACCATAAAACCGATACCGTTTGAAGAAGACATACCTTGTGAATTGACTCTCTGTTGAAAATGGTAACGATCGTAAAATGTCCGATGTGCGGCAAAGATGTGGAATGGAAAGAATCCAATCTGTATCGTCCGTTTTGTTCGGAACGGTGCAAACAAATCGACCTTGGCGCATGGGCGGAAGAAAAATACAAAGTGCCTGCCGCCAATGATGAAGAAAACGGAGATGACGATTCCGCTGAAAGGCAGTGAATTTCATTCCAGGAATAAATTTGACTTGATAAGTCAAAATACTTAAGCAATAATCTGCACCATGTGCAAAAGTAATCATTCAGCAGTTATTCTCCTCACCCTCCACTGGCGTTGGCGCAAGCCAAGAGCCTGATATCCCCTTTATGCGCTTTCCGTGCGCGCGACGTTCCGTTACAACGGCCTCTGAAATGCTTTTTTGCCGTTATTGACAAAAGCACGAATGTTTTGTTTTTCCCGAATAAACACAAGGGTGACTGCCATGTTGCTGATGATTGACAATTACGATTCGTTTACTTACAACCTGGTCCAGTATTTTGGTGAACTGGGTACGGATGTCGAGACTTATCGTAACGATGAAATTTCTATTGATCGGATCGAAAAACTGAATCCGGATCAGATCTGTATCTCTCCCGGTCCCAGAACGCCTTATGAAGCAGGCATATCGCTGGAAGTGCTTAAACATTTTGCCGGTAAAAAACCGATTTTCGGCGTTTGTCTTGGACACCAGTCCATTGGCGCGGCGTTTGGCGGGAAAATTGTCCGGGCAAAACAGGTCATGCATGGCAAGACTTCGCCTGTTTTTCACACTGACAAAGGGGTTTTCCGGGGATTGCCCAATCCGTTTATTGTTACCCGCTATCATTCTCTGGCGATCGAAAGAGAAAGTCTGCCGGCTTGTCTCGAAATAACGGCATGGACGGAAGATGGAGAAATCATGGGGGTTCGTCACAAACAGTACGCCATTGAAGGCGTCCAGTTTCATCCTGAATCCATCCTTTCCGAAAGAGGCCATACTTTACTCAAAAATTTCATCGGAGACTGATCATGACATCCATTTCGCCTCAGGAAGCGCTTTTAAGATGTATTGAACATCGCGAGATTTTTCATGATGAAATGCTGTCCCTGTTCCGGAGCATCATGAGTGGAGAAATGTCGCCTTTGATGATCGCCGCGCTCACAATCGGCCTGCGTGTGAAAAAGGAAACGGTTGGGGAAATCGCGGCTGCCGCCGAAGTCATGCGGGAATTCTCCCTGAAGGTCAAAGTGCAGCATCCGGAGAATCTTCTCGATATTGTCGGAACGGGCGGAGACGGAGCCCATACTTTCAACATTTCGACCGCTTCCATGTTTGTGGCCGCAGCGTGTGGCGCACAGGTAGCCAAGCACGGAAGCCGCAGTGTTTCTTCTTCTTCGGGAAGCGCCGATTTGCTGGAAGCGCTGAACGTCAATATCAACCTGTCTCCTGAACAGATTGCCCGCTCCATTGAAGAAGTCGGTATCGGGTTCATGTATGCTCCCAATCACCATTCCGCCATGAAGCATGCCAAGGCCGTTCGCGAAGAACTGGGGGTGCGGACGGTTTTCAACATTCTTGGGCCACTGACAAATCCTGCCTATGCCGACAACATGATGATGGGGGTTTTTCATCCCGATCTTGTCGGTATTCAGGTTCGCGTGTTGCAGAAGATGGGGCTGAAAAGGGCATTGGTCGTCTGGGGCAGGGACAATCTGGATGAAGTGTCGCTGGGCGCCAGTACGCTGGTAGGCGAATTGTCTGACGGAAAAGTCCGCGAGTATGATATTCATCCTGAAGACTTCGGCATCAGGATGTATGCCAGCCGCAATTTTCAGGTTGCCAATGCGGAAGAATCCAGGAAAATCGTTCTGGATACCCTGAATAACAAACCGACACCGGCGGCCGATATCATTGCCTTGAATGCCGGTGCCGCATTGTATGCGGCGGGAAAGGCCCGATCGATTGCGGACGGTCTGGCACAGGCGAGGGCAGCCATCGAATCGGGAGCCGCCCGCATGAAGCTGGACCAGTTCGTCGGCTTTACGCAATCGGTCAACCAATAGTAAGGGCGAGATCATCATGCACGACATCCTGAACAGAATCCTGTCTGTCAAAAAAAGCGAAGTCCGGGAAGCAAAACAAAAACTGCCTTTGGCAAGCCTGCAATATCAGGTGGAAAACGATGGCGATATCAAACGGAATCGGCGTCATTTCGAAGGTGCGCTTCGGGAAAAAATTGCCAAAGGTCGGGCAGGTGTTATTGCGGAAGTGAAAAAAGCATCCCCTTCCAAAGGCGTTATCCGTGAATGGTTTTATCCTGCCGAAATCGCAAAGAGCTATGAGAATGGCGGAGCAGCGTGTTTGTCAGTACTTACTGACAAACAATTTTTCAAGGGTTCCGCGGCATATCTGATAGAAGCGAGGCAAGCCTGCTCACTGCCGGTTTTAAGAAAGGATTTCATTATCGATCCCTATCAGGTTTATGAAGCTGCCGCCTGGGGAGCCGACTGCATCTTGCTGATTGTCGCCGCTCTGGAAGATGGCCAGATGGCGGAGCTCGAAGCATGCGCTTCCGGTCTGGGGATGAACGTTCTGGTTGAAGTCCATAATGAAAAAGAGCTGGAACGTGCTCTTCGGCTTCAGACGGCGCTTTTGGGCATCAATAACCGCGATTTGAGAACGTTTAAAACGTCCCTTCAAAATACGCTTGATCTGTTGCCCTGTGTGCCGGAAGGCAAGCTGGTCGTTACCGAGTCCGGAATCCGCCAAAGAAGCGATGTGATCCGGATGAGGAAAGCCGGGGTGAATGCTTTTCTGATCGGCGAAGCTTTCATGCGTGCAAAGGAACCCGGCGAAGAACTGGCCAAACTGTTTTCCTGACGGTCTCTCTCTTGTAGCACTTTCGCCTCTCATGGAAGAAGATGCAAGCTCCCGGTTTATGGTGACAGTTGCAGCCAGTGTTGCCGGGCTTCTTTCATGGAAGCCGTTTCTTCTTTGGATAAGGTCAGAATGTATTTGGGGATGTGTTCGTCCTGTAGGACAGCATCGAATCTCATCAGTTCGTCCCGTCTGAAGACGTGAATTTCAACGGCTTCTCCAACGGAATAGCGTGCCAGCTGTTTTTCCAGACTGGCGGAAGGGTTGTCTGCCGAAACTCTCAAACCGTCGAGAGCCAGCAAAACATCCCCCGCCGATATACCGGCACGATGGGCGGTTCCCCCTTCGAATACATGGGTAACGATGCAATCGTTACCCGAACGTTTGACACGAATGTCAAGACCGGGCCTGGAAGAGACAGTCGTGTCATTCATGGCTATGCCGAAAGAAGCGAACAGATCCGCAAGCGGAAGCAGATCGGTGCCATAAATGTATTTTTCGAAGAAGCCCTGAAGATTCAGCCCGGTGACTTCTTCCATGATCGCTTTCGCTTCCGGATCGGTTATGCCGCGGTTGGCGCCTTTATAGAAGTCTCGGCCGTAACGTTGCCACAATACCCGCATGACATCATCAAGCGATTTGGCGTTTCCGGTCTCGAGCCGGATAGTGAGATCGAGTGCCAGCGCGACCAGCGAACCTTTGGTGTAATAGCTGACCAATGCGTTCGGCGAGTTCTCGTCTTGCCGATAGTATTTGATCCAGGCATCGAAGCTGGCGTCGGCAACACTTTGCTTGAGATGCCCTCGTCCGCGCAGGACATTGTTGATGGTAGACGCAATTTGATGCAAGTAAGTGCTCACGTCAATTATGCCGCTTCGGACGATGGTCAGATCGTCGTAGTAGCTGGTAAAGCCTTCGAACAGCCACAGAAGCCGGGTATACGTTTCCTGTTGCAAATCATAGGGAGCGAAAACAGCCGGTTTGATTCGTTTGACATTCCAGGTATGGAAATATTCGTGACTGCAAAGCCCCAGAAACTGTAAATAATCCTCGTCGATTTTTTGCGGCGACAACTGCTTGCGGTTAATGGAGGGCAAGGACGACCTTGAACAGAGCAGGGCGGTCGAGGCCCTGTGTTCCAGACCGCCATACCCGTTTTTGACCACCATAATCAGAAACACATAACGGGATACAGGAGCCTTTTTTATTTCCGGTTCAAAAAAGGCGATCTCGGTTTCGCAGATTTTTTTCAGATCGCTTTCGATTCTTTCCATATCCAGATTGGGGACACGACCGGTAATGACGATTTCATGCGGTATTCCATACGCCTGAAACTGGCCCAGAATGAAATGGCCCATTTCAACCGGCGAATCGATCAGTTCGTCATAATCGGAAGCGATATAAGTGCCGAATCCATAACGTTGCGCTTCATATTCGGGCAGTGCCGTTGCAACCCGCCATGTGCCGGCCGCAGGATCAGCCGGTTTTCTGATATCGACAATATGCGGAAGTGCCTCGTACCCAACCACTTCCAGAAATACACTCGAACCGTTGAAAAAGGCATGGGTTTGATCGACATGAGCAGATCTGACCGACAAATCCCATGCATAGACCTCATAAACCAGATGGAGTCGACCGGAAAAAGCCTCTGCCTGCCAGGTATGTTTGTCGATTTTCGAGAGAGGAACTGGACGATCGTCACAGGTGGCATGAATTTGTACGATGTTTCGCGCAAATTCCCGGATCATGTAACTGCCCGGTATCCAGGCAGGCAACCTGAATAATTGCCTGTTTTTGTCAGGATTATTGATTGTCAATGTCACCCGGAACAAATGGGCGTTCAGGTCGGAAGCTTCAATGGAATAATGAATAGCCTGCATCGTATCGTCAATTTGCATAGAATGATTTTTTACGTATCCCTACAGAACAGGGGCCAGCCATTGCGCGATCTTTTCTTCATTAACATGCCGCCGTTTCGCCATGTCCGCTACCTGATCTTTTCCGATTTTGCCGATCGTGAAATAACGGGCATCCGGATGGGCAAAATAAAAACCGGTAATGGACGCGGTAGGCAACATGGCATACGATTCCGTCAGGCTCATGCCGATTTCCTCGCAGCGCAATATTCTGAACAGATCGCTTTTGACGGTATGTTCGGGACAGGAAGGATAGCCGGGAGCCGGGCGGATACCGCTGTACAGTTCTTTCTGAAGCTGCTCGTTCGTAAAATGTTCGTTTGGCGCATATCCCCAGAGATCTTTCCTGACCAGTTCGTGCAAATATTCTGCCAGCGCTTCTACCAGACGGTCGGCCAACGCCTTCAGCATGATACTGTCATAATCGTTCCGGGCTGCATCGAATTCCTCAAGCCGCCGTTCAATCCCTATACCGGTGGTTACACCGAACATGCCGATGTAATCCCTGATGCCTGAGGATTTTGGCGCAATGAAATCGGCAAGACTTTGGTTGGGACGGGAAACACCGCCAACGACGGGTTTTTCCATTTGCTGCCTGACCCCATAGTAAGTGAACGCGACATTTGAACGCGTTTCGTCCGTGTAAATCTCAATATCGTCATCGTTGACGCTGTTGGCCGGCATCAGGGCAATGGTGGCGTTGGCGGTCAGCCATTTTCCCCTGATCAGTTTTTCCAGCATTTTCTGTCCGTCTTCAAAAACTTTTCTGGCTGTTTCACCGTGAGCGTTATCGTTCAGAATGTCCGGATAAGAACCCGGCAAATCCCAGACCCTGAAAAAGGGCGACCAGTCGATATAGCTTGTCAGCACAGACAAGTCGATATTCCGGAGAAATCGCTGCCCCAGATAAATCGGTTTTTTGGGCGCATTTGTTTCTTTAAACGATAATTTCGCCTTGTTTGCGCGAGCTTCTTCAATAGACAGCAGCTTCTTCGGTTTCTTTTGCGCATGAAGTTCGCGGATGTGTTCGTAATCGTCCGTCAGTACCTTGATGTATTTTTCGCGCATGCTGTCAGAAAGCAGGGCCTGGATAACTGTCACGGTACGGGATGCATCCGGAACCTGTACGACAGGACCCTCGTAATTCGGCGCGATCTTGATGGCCGTGTGCGTTTTGCTCGTGGTTGCCCCCCCAACGAAAAGCGGAATGCGGCGTGAGCGGAAATACTCGTCACGTTGCATTTCGCTGGCAACGTGCATCATTTCTTCCAGTGACGGGGTGATCAGACCGGAAAGACCGATAGCGTCGGCATTGACTTCCTTGGCTTTCGCCAGAATTTCCTCACATGGAACCATCACGCCCATATTGATGACTTCAAAGTTGTTGCATTGCAGGACAACCGCGACAATGTTCTTTCCAATATCGTGAACGTCGCCTTTTACTGTCGCGATGACAATCTTTCCTTTCGGCTGTGTATTGCCGCTCAGCCGCTTCTGTTCCTCGATATAGGGAACCAGATAGGCGACAGCCTGTTTCATCACGCGCGCCGATTTGACGACTTGCGGAAGAAACATCTTGCCTTGCCCGAAGAGATCGCCCACCGCATTCATGCCGTCCATCAAAGGCCCTTCGATCACTTCAATCGGTTGACCGCCTTTTTTCAGGATTTCCTGCAGAGCTTCATCGGTATCTTCGGTAATGAAGTCAGTCAGTCCATGAACGAAAGCGTAAGTCAGCCGTTTGCCCACCGGTTCCGTTCGCCACTGAAGATTGTCGCTTTCTTTTTTCGCGCCCGCCTGAAATGCATTGGCGACTTCAACAAGGCGTTCCGTCGCATCCGGCCGCCGGTTCAGTACCACATCTTCAACCCGCTCGCGCAAGGCTTCGGGAATTTCGTCATAGACGCCGATCATTCCGGCATTGACAATCCCCATCGTCATTCCGGCCGAGATGGCATGGTAGAGGAAAACCGTATGTATCGCTTCACGGGCGGGATTGTTCCCGCGCAGGCTGAAACTGACGTTGGAAACGCCGCCGCTTACTTTGGCATGAGGCAGATTGGCCTTTATCCAGCGGGTGGCCTCGATAAAATCGACGGCATAATTGTTGTGCTCGTCAATGCCGGTGGCGACAGCGAATATGTTGGGATCAAAAATAATGTCTTCTGCAGGAAAACCGATCGTATTGACCAGCAAGTCGTAAGCCCGCCGGCATATCGAAATTTTGCGTTCGTAGGTATCGGCTTGCCCCTGTTCATCGAAAGCCATGACAATCACGGCAGCACCGTAACGGCGGCACAGCTTTGCCTGACGCAGAAATTCGGCTTCCCCGGCTTTCAGCGAAATGGAGTTGACAATGGATTTGCCTTGCAGGCATTTCAGGCCGGTTTCGATAACTTCCCATTTCGAGGAATCGAGCATGACCGGAACGCGGGCAATTTCCGGTTCGGAAGCGATGAGATTCAGGAAGCGCCTCATGGCACTGACCGAATCCAGCATGGCTTCATCCATGTTGATATCGATAATCTGCGCACCGTTTTCAACCTGTTGTCTGGCGACAGCCAGCGCCTTGTCGTATTCCTCATTCAGAATCATCCGTGCGAATGCTTTGGAACCGGTTACATTCGTACGTTCGCCGACATTCACGAAAAGCGAATCCTCGTCGATTGTAAACGGTTCAAGACCGGACAGGCGCATGGCGGGCGGGATGGCGGGCAGTTTTCGCGGGGGCAATGGAGCCACCGCTTCGGCAATGGCGCGGATGTGATCGGGAGTCGTTCCGCAGCATCCGCCGACAACATTGATAAAACCGCTTTCGGCAAATTCTTTCAGAAATGCCGATGTGTCTTCCGGCAATTCATCGAATCCGGTTTCGCTCATCGGATTGGGCAATCCCGCATTGGGATAAATGCAGATATGCGTATCTGCAATCCGGGACAGTTCTTCCACGTAGGGCCTCATCAGTGCCGCCCCCAACGCGCAGTTCAGGCCGACAGTCAGCGGTCGCGCATGCCGGATCGAATGCCAGAAGGCCGTTACGGTCTGCCCGGACAGAATGCGGCCTGAAGCATCGGTGACGGTTCCCGAAATCATGATCGGGAGTTTCTTTCCTGCTGTTTCGAAAAAGGAATCGATCGCGAACAGGGCTGCCTTGCAATTCAGCGTATCGAATACCGTTTCAACCAGCAGCAGATCGACTCCGCCTTCAACCAGAGCGCGAACCTGTTCGGAATAAGCGGCTACGAGCTGGTCAAATGTAATATTGCGTGCGCCCGGATCATTGACGTCAGGTGAAATCGAGGCAGTGCGTGGTGTAGGGCCCATCGAGCCTGCGACAAAGCGGGGGCGGTCGGGAGTAGCGTATTTATCGCATATTTCCCGTGCGATTCTGGCCGATTGCACATTCATCTCATAAACGAGATGAGCCATGTGGTAGTCATCCTGGGCGATAGCGGTAGCGCCGAAAGTATTCGTCTCTATGACATCGGCTCCCGCTTTCAGATACGCTTCATGAATTGCAGAGATGATATGGGGCTGGGTCAACGACAATAACTCGTTGTTGCCCTTGACGAATAATTCCCGGTCACCCGCTGAGGCTGGAGGAACAAAATCCGCAAACCGACCGTCCGGGCCTCCACGATAGTCTTCTTCGGTCAGGCCATAACGCTGAATCATTGTCCCCATTGCGCCGTCCAGAACGAGAATACGGCGGGACATGATTTCACGAAGACGGTTTTCGGTTGAATTGATATCCATTTGAGTCATAGTGTAGGCAGGTGCAGTGTGTCGATCTTCGCCGGAATTCAGCTTTCGATTTAAAAAGGAACGAACAAGTTGAAAATTATACTGGAATCAAATAAGCCCGACGAATCGCCAGCTTCAGTTCGATTGCCGCAAACTGAAAACGGGAAAGGCCAGCCGTCTTTAAAACGCTTCCCGTTTTTCAATTGCAGGAGTAATACAACCGAGTTCGATTAAGGCGGCAAACCGCTAATCGGATTTGTGCTTCATCGTCGTGAATTTTTCTGTTTTTTATCGCTTGCCCGGGGCGCAATGCTTGAATAAAGCCTGTAGCGGTCTTTATGCCATATTTTTCCGACGATTTACGAAATGGCTCCGCTGTTTATCCACCTCCAATCTCGCCTCGCATTCATTGCGACAGCAATGGTTTTAACGCCGCATTTGTTACGGTATCGCTGGCGATTTTCCCGGATTTTCTGAAAATCCTTTGGAGCAGAACTTTCAGACATTACAGTGCTGACTTTGGCGGACTTATCGATGAATCTTTTCAAAGTCCGGCCCGTCCCCTTAAAGATTTTGCGGACCAATTTCTGCAAGAAACCTTTCCAGGGGCGGACAAAACCGTTTACTTCAGAGATTGCAGTTTCCTGTTTATATCGTCGGCATCGGCTGCCCCCGGAACGCGTGTTCCGTCGCTAAAGAAAATGGCCGGCGTTCCCCGGATGTTCAATTTCTGTCCAAGTGCGCGTATTTTTTCGTCAGGAAAAACGCATTCGTCTTTTGCCTTTGCCGGCCTTTTGTCGTTAATCATCCAGTCTTTCCAGGCCTGTGCGGGATTTTCGGAACACCATATATTTCTGGAAAGCTCAACGGACTTTTCAGACAAAATATTGAATGGATACACGTAGACCGTCACATCGTCCACATTCTGAAGATTGTATTCAAGCTGCTTGCAATAACGGCAATTCGGATCGGAGAAAACCGCCATCATTCCTTTGCCGTTTCCCTTGACGATCCGGATGGCCAGATCCTTGGGCAAGTCGGCAAAATCGACGATCGTGATTTGCCGGAGTTTTTCGTCGGTGTAATCCTTTTTTGTCTGAAGATCCAGGATTTTTCCGAGAAAAAGGTACTGTGCCTGTTTGTCCGTATAAACGAGATTGTCTCCGATTTGAACTTCATACAGGCCTGCATAAGGCGTTTTGACAATCGCGTCTTTTTTGACATCGACACCGAGATATTCCCTGAAGCGCTGTTGAATGTTGGCTTCAGGCGATGGCGCAGCAAACACAGCATGGCTGAAAGACAAAAGCAGAACCGGTAAAATGGATCGCAGAAGACGTGTAAACAGACTGTTCATGTTTGTTCCTCGAAAGATTTTTACCAAGGATAAGCGAACAGGAAAGCCTTGGCTATTGTTGCGGCAAGATACAGCTCACGAACTGAAGAAATCGCAATCTTATATAATGAAGAGCGAGAAGTTTGCCGTTTTTTTTGTTACAATGCACGCTTCGCTGATGTAGCTCAGTTGGTAGAGCAACTGATTCGTAATCAGTAGGTCGGAGGTTCGACTCCTCTCATCAGCACCAAAAAATTATTTCAGGCCGTCCCAAGAAGTACATTAACCCACGTATTTTCAATGATTTACGTGGGTTTTTTTGTATCTGTCGTCCGCGAAAGTCCGATTCCGTCCGTTGACATCCACTGTTTTTAGGGGCAACAACAGGGGCAGATTTATAACATATTGTTCAAACAACTTGCCCCTAAAATGCCAAGAAGAACAAAGCCGCTTTCAGCCACTCAAATAAAAAATGCTAAGCCAGGAGAAAAGCCTTGTACGCTTTTTGATGGAGGGAGCTTGTTTTTAGAGGTTGTGTCAGTCGGTTTGGTGAATCTTATCAGCGCGCCCCGAAATGCCAAAGTTCAAAAATGTCCATTTTCAAAAAATCTGACGGAAGCAACTCACTTAAAAAGTGTATTGAAAAACGGCTGCGTCCTTGCATTGGTGAGCGTGAAATCTCTATTTTCGATGGGGCATTTGCAGAAAATCCTCATGAATGGACACAGCTTTCCAAATTGCGCGCGAGTTATGGCAAAGATGATAGCGAAATGGATGGTACTGAATAAAAAGTCGTAGCAAAATCAGATCTGGCAGGTATCGGCTTCATCTGGTAGCTTGCCGGTCAGCTATCAAATACTTCAGATTAAAATCTGAACTACTTTCTATTCTTCCAAGGGGTAAGTTTCATCGTAAATTTCCCTTAAATTCTTTCCGTTAAAGGTCCAGTAACCAGTCGGTTGGATACTATGATTGAGTCCGAGTAATTGTCGAGTCACTGCCGTTAAAGACTGCTCTTTGCCTTCAAAAAGTACCTTCTTTTCACCGGTGACGGTCACTTCGATAGTCGGATCTTTTATGTATGTCAGTTTCATTCCCGATTCAATACCCATTTCCTTGTAATTGAGCGGCGGGCGACGGGATTGTTTTGCTTTTTCCTTGGCAGCCTTATCGTCGCTGGTCAGATCGTCATCAATTTCAAGAGTCACTTCATCAGTAATATCTTCACGATGAAAAAGTTCCAGAATAGCCATCGCCTGTTCCGGTTTGATCTGGAAAAACTCTCGATTGACATTGATGCGGTTCGGCGCGAATGCTGTATGCAGAGCTTTCTCAATCTTGGCACAGTCAGACGGCTTCACTTTGCAAGCATATTGGCATTCAAATGGAACAGGAACGCCAGTTCCATAAAGTTCCTTCATGCGAGCATCGATGTTTTCGCGCGTTGTCATGCCGATCTTGACCAAGCCGGGCATAACCGAATTAGTCAGCACATAAACAATGCCATAATTAGGTTTTTTATTCATGATCTTGTCTGGATTTGATGGCGCACTTTGAAGCAATACGGGTCTTGAATGAAGCTGATCTTTCTATTGTAGTCGGAAAAAAACGTTTATTCATGGCATGAGCCTTTTTTCAGGATTTTCTTTCTCTTCACGCCACATATTTGAGATACTTGGTCAATCTCAACACATTTGGGTTAATGGCTGATTCCCGAGGGAAACGCAAATCACCAGCAAGATGGGAAAGTTATGTCGGAAGAACAGAAAAGACTGCTGCAACAACAGTTATGGAACATTGCCAACACCTTGCGTGGCAAAATGAATGCCGATGAATTCAGGGACTATATCCTTGGATTCATATTCTACAAATACCTGTCCGAAAAAGTCGAAACCTATGCCAACAAGGCGCTGGAACCCGATAATAAAGTCTTTGCAGAACTCGACGAAACAAAACCGGAAGACAAAGCATATATCGATGCCATCAGAGAAGAAGCCGTCGAAGATATCGGTTACTTTTTGAAACCTTCCGAACTGTTCCACGTCATTGCCCAAAAAGGAAACAAGAAAACCGACAACTATATTCTCGTTGACTTGATAGGCATTCTCAAAAACATCGAACAAAGTACGATGGGGCATGATAGTGCTGACGATTTTATCAATCTTTTTGAAGATATCGATCTTACATCCAGCAAATTGGGCAGATCCAACACGGATAAGAATGCCTTGATTGCCAGAGTATTGGCACACCTTGATGCAATCGATTTCGACTTGTCCAATACCGAAACCGATGTACTGGGCGACGCTTATGAATACCTGATTGGAGAATTCGCCAGCGGAGCGGGTAAAAAGGCAGGTGAATTTTACACACCTCAACCTGTTTCCACCCTATTGGCAAAACTGGTGACCTGCCATCGCAAAAAACTGCGCAATGTATACGATCCAACCTGTGGCAGTGGCTCATTACTCTTGCGCGTTAAACGGGAAGCCGAGTCTGTTGGCCGGATATATGGACAGGAACTGAACCGAACCACTTATAACCTGGCACGTATGAACATGATCCTGCATGATGTGCATTACAGCGACTTCGACATCCGGCAAGAAGATACCCTTGAACGTCCACAGCACCGCGATTTGCGATTTGATGCCATCGTCGCCAATCCGCCTTTCTCTGCACAGTGGAGTGCCAACCCGTTATTCATGAATGACGAACGTTTCAGTGTGTACGGCAAACTGGCGCCAGCAAGCAAAGCCGACCTGGCATTCGTCGAACACATGATCTATCAGTTGTCGGAAGAAGGAACAATGGCCGTCGTTATGCCGCATGGTGTCCTCTTCAGAGGATCATCAGAAGCACATATCCGGCGGCATATCATCGAAAAAATGAACTATCTCGATGCCGTTATCGGATTGCCGTCTAATATTTTTTACGGAACCAGTATTCCTACTTGCATACTTGTTCTTAAAAAATGCCGAAAACATCCGGACAATATCCTGTTCATCGACGCCAGCCAGCATTTTGAAAAAGTCAAAACCCAGAATTTCCTGAGGAGTGAAGACATCGAGCGGATAGTCAATGCCTATGCAGAAAGGAAAAACATCGACAAATTCGCTCATGTCGCTACGCTAAAGGAAATCGAAGAAAACGACTACAACCTGAATATACCCCGTTACGTTGATACCTTTGAAAAGGAAGAAGAAATCGACATTGCCGCTGTAGCCAAAGAACTGGCAGCACTGGAAACCGACATGGCAAAAACGGATGCGACCATTGCCGGGTTCTGCAAAGAGCTGGGTATAGATGTTCCTTTCGCTATAGAGGGGGATAAATGATGGCTGTGCCGAAGCTACGGTTCAAGGATGAGCATGGGGAAGAGTTTCTGGGGTGGGAAGAAAAAAAACTAGGAGATGTGTGTGTTACTTTTTCTGGAGGTACACCTTCTGTAACAAATTCTACCTACTACAATGGATGTATACCTTTCATAAAATCAGGAGAGATAAATAAAAGCTATACAGAAGCATTCTTAACTGAAAAGGGATTAAAAAATTCCTCTGCAAAGCTTGTAAAAAAGGGTGATCTTTTGTATGCACTATATGGTGCTACAAGTGGAGAATCAGGTATTTCCAAGATAAACGGAGCCATTAATCAAGCAATTTTATGTATTAAGTCTGATATTTTAGATTTAAAGTATCTCAAAAATTTATTATGTTTTAATAAAAATAGAATTACCGGAATGTATCTTCAGGGAGGACAAGGAAATTTATCCGCAGAAATTATAAAATCTCTAAAATTTTATTTTCCATCTTCTCCCGAGCAAACCAAAATCGCCAATTTCCTCTCAGCGATTGACGAAAAAATTTCGCATATCAATAAAAAACTGGATTTGCTGAAGCAGTACAAAAAAGGCATGATGCAGAAAATTTTCAATCAGGATATTCGATTCAAGGATGAGAATGGGGAAGAGTTTCCTGAGTGGGAGGAAAAAGAATTCAACAATGTATTCTCCACTATACCATCTAAAAAATATCAAATTTTTAGCACAGAGATTAATGAAGTTGGGCAATTTCCTGTGCTTGACCAGTCTCAAGCATTAATTGCTGGATATAGTGATCAGCAGGATAAAGTATGTCATATTTCTCCTATTATAGTTTTTGGTGATCATACAACTGTTGTTAAGTATTTTGAAAAACCTTTCATTGTAGGTGCGGACGGTACAAAATTACTCTTCTGTCATAATGGAATAACTAAATTTTTCTTGTATGTAATTGAGTTTGATCCCGTGATCCCGGAAGGATATAAAAGACATTTTTCTCTTTTAAGGGAAAAAAATTTCCCCTTCCCTTGTATTGAAGAACAAACCAAAATCGCCAACTTCCTCTCAGCCATCGACGAAAAAATCGCCCTTGTTGAAAAACAGCTTGCATCGACTAGAGAATACAAGAAAGGTTTGATGCAACAACTTTTTATTTAATGCCATGTCCATTCAATCAGAAGCCGCGCTCGAAAAATTATTGATCGAACAATTACAAGGCTTGGAATACGAGTTCGTTAAAATCGGCGATGAAGCTGATATGCTCGCCAACCTCAAGAAACAGCTGGAAATCCATAACGAGTTGACTGACGCTCCCTTGAGTGAAGATGAATTCACTCAGATCAAGCATTATCTCAATAACGGTGGCATATTCGAGCGTGCAGGACTCTTGAGAAATATTTGCAATCTGAAACGCGACGACGGTAGTACAAGGGAAATTCGTTTTCTGAACCAGGAAGCATGGTGTAAAAATGAATTTCAGGTGGCGAATCAAATCACCATGGAAGGTGAATACGAAAACCGGTATGACGTGACTATCCTGATCAATGGATTACCCCTTGTCCAGATAGAACTGAAAAGAAAAGATACTGAATTAAAAGTCGCCTTCGATCAAATCAATCGTTACCGATATCACTCTTATGACGCGGGTATCGGACTGTTTCAGTATGTTCAGATATTCATCATCAGCAATGGTAACGAAACCAAATACTTTGCCAACAATCCCGGGCAATCCTTTGACTTCACCTTCTACTGGTCAGACGAAAATAACAAGCGCATTACCTCTCTTCAGGAATTTACCGATACTTTCCTGAGGCCGTGCCACATTGTCAAAATGATTGCGAAATACATTATCTTGGCGCAAGAGTATAAAGAAGAGTCAGAGGTAGGCCTGAAGAGGAAAAAAGGCAAAACAGCAGCCCAAGCCATCAAGAGAGAAGTCACTAAACGCTATCTTGTTATCCTCCGCCCATATCAGTATTACGCTGTTGAAGCTATTGTCAATAAAGTCAAAAACTGCAATGACAACGGTTATATCTGGCATACGACCGGTTCAGGAAAAACCCTGACCTCCTTTAAAGCCAGCCAGATTATCGATACGTTGGAAAACGTCGAAAAAGTTCTTTTTGTCGTGGACAGAAAAGATCTGGATAACCAGACAGCTGAAGCATTCAACCAGTATCAGGAAGGAAGTGTCGACGGTACAAGCAATACCAAAGCGTTGATAAAACAGTTGGCCGACAGTGCTATAGACAAGAGCAGTACCAAGCTGATCGTCACTACCATACAAAAACTGAATAATGCGGTTATGCAACCGAAATTCAGCAAACAGATCGAGCATTTGAAGAATAAAAAAGTCGTCTTCATTTTCGATGAATGTCATCGAAGCCAGTTTGGCGAAACCCATCAGAATATCAAAAAATTCTTCAACAAGGCCCAGATGTTCGGATTTACAGGTACGCCTATTTTTGCCGACAATGCCTCATCAGGTATGGGAATCCAGAAGGCGCTTAAAGAAGGCACGCTCCTGACAGATGGAACAGAGATAAAAAAGACAACCAAAGCCTTGTTCGGTGAATGCCTGCATCGCTACATCATTACCGATGCCATTCGAGACGGAAATGTTTTACCGTTTTCCGTGGAATATATCGGACAATACAAACAAAATGGGACTGGGACAACGCTCGATATCCAGGTGGAAGATATCGACACCGAAGAGTTATTTGAGAGTGAAGATCGGCTCAGAAAAATTACTCGATACATTCTGAGCAATCACGATGCTAAAACAAAGCAGAGACAATTCACAGCCATGTTCTGCGTAAGTGGAGTTAAAACACTCATCAAATATTACGACCTGTTCAAGGAAGAGCAGGCAAAATTGGGAACAGACCTCACCATTGCCACGATCTTCAGTTATGCCCCCAATGAAGAAGACCCCAATGCACATGGATTCGACATCGGAGCCATACCGGATGAAGAGCTGGAAGTCGATAGCAAAAAAATGTCCCCCTTCAGTCGCGACAGACTGGAAGAATTCATCGGTGACTATAATGCCCGGTTCGGTACCAGCTATACGACCAAGGATAGTGATAGTTTTTATAACTATTACAAGAACATCAGTGACCGTACCAGAAATGGGGAAATTGACATCCTTTTAGTCGTCAACATGTTTCTGACCGGATTCGACAGCAAAAGATTGAACACTCTCTATGTCGACAAAAATCTCAAATATCATGGATTGATACAGGCATATTCACGCACCAATAGAATCATCAATATCCATAAATCTCATGGACAGATTGTTTGTTTCAGAAATTTGAAAAAACAGACTGACGATGCCATTGCTCTATTCGCCAGTAAAGATGCCAAAGAAGTCGTTTTATTGGAGCCATACGGTCACTATGTCAAGAAATTTAATGAGGGCGTGACCAGGTTGTTAGAGATCGTCCCGGATGTTAATGTCGTACTTGAAGACGAAAATGAGCAACTCGAATTCGTCAAACGCTTCCGCGAACTGCTGCGTCTTTACAATATCTTGAAGAGCTTTTGTGATTTTCAGGAAAACGATCTTTTGCTGACAGAGCAGCAAATGGCTGAGTACATGGGAAAAGTCAGAAATCTTCAATACAGCATTTCCAAGCAAACAGGAAAACAAAAAGTGTCCATATTGAAAGATGTGGATTTTTTCCTGGATGTGATGCACAGCGATGAAATCAATGTATCGTACATTCTGAGGAAGTGCTTTGAATTGAAGAAAACCCCAGAAGACAAGATTGATAAAAAGCGCAAGGAAATTCAAAATCTGCTGAATACGAGTCCCTCTCTACATTCCAAACGTGAATTGATCGAAAAATTCATTGAGGAAAACCTTCCGAAAATATCCAGCGGCGACAGTATAGAAGCCTTGTTTGCCGACTTCAGGAATAAAGAAGCAGCAGCTGCCTTGCGAAAATTGTGCGAGGAAGAAAAACTGGCGCAGGAAAAACTGGAAAAAATAATTCAGGGATACGTTTTTGCGGGGCGTTTCCCAAAGAGTACAGATATCAAAGATGCGTTTACCGTGAAGGTGAGTATTTTGAAGATGAAGACGGTAATGGACACAGTTACACAAAAGATTAAGAATTTTATTAGTACATATGTGGATGGGTTTGAGGGATGAATATTTGCCGTAGAGTAGGTGTAAACCAACGAGGAAGAAGTAAATTTTGAAGGATGGTTGCAAGATAGACCGTGTTAATGTCCATTAAATCTATCTCGATAGAAGAGAAATAAAATTCTACCGGGGCAATTTTTTGGGCAGAATTTATATTGTATTTTATAACCTGTTGTTTCATGTATCGACTTCTCCCCTCACCAAAGAATTAATTCAGGCCGTCTAAAGAAGTACATTAACCCACGTAATTTCAATGATTTACGTGGTTTTTTTGTGTTTGCCGTTCCAGGTTTCCCGGCAAAAAGACATTAACCGCCAGCATTCAACTGTTTTTGTATCCAGGTCATGACTACGGCTACGACATACTCCTGTTGCTGTTGCGTCAATGCTGCACCGGATTCAATATGGTGCCATTTCCGCAGGCAGTTGCGGCAACAGGTCCCGGTTGCATGCTGTGCAAGGAATACAGGGTGGCCTCGCATAGGCGTTTGCTTCCCGTCGTTTGGAATGAAAGCCGCTGAAAGACGGGTGCGGATGAAGTCTCGCGCATGTTGGGTTATTGTTTCCATCCCTTTGTCACGGATGTACTGGCGTTCTTTGATACCGAGGCGGAAACTGTTCCGGAAACGGGAAGTGGAAAGCGCCATGAGGCGTTCCTGAACCGTCTCCCGTTCTTCCAGAGAGGATACCGGACAAGCCTGTATTCCGGCGGCGGCTTGCTGGTCAGACAGCCTGGAAGAGGACGGGACGCAAGGGGCAGCGCGCGAAGAACCGGGCTGTTCTTCCTTTTCCCAGAAATCCAGTTGTTTGCATTCCCTACGGTTTTTGCGTGGAGGAGCCATGGACTTTATGGCAACGGTACGTTTTGTAAGCGGTTTTTCAGTTTTGATTTGCAAATGAAGATACAGGTTTCCAAGTATAATTCCAAATTTGGCCGATAGCGCATCCTGCATTTTTCAATCCGTTTGCAGGGATTACCCTGTCGGTTTCAACCGTTTTTTCGAGTGTGGTATGGCTAAACAGGCGCAGGAAAGAGTTTGTCTGGATTGTGGGGAGTCTTTCAAAGGCAATCCGCGAGCCCGGTATTGTCCGAAATGCCGGGAATTCCGCAGAGAAGGAATCCGTTATCAGGAAGCGAAAACGAGAGGGCCGGGGCCGATCAAGCGTCTGGTTGCACGGATAGAACCGATCAAGAAGTATCTTTCTTTCTGGCGTCTGGTTATTCTGAATGTCGTGTTTTTGCTGATTGGCTTTTCATGCGTCTGGTATTTGCATAGCCTGCCTTTCAGTATCGAAACGCAGCAAAAGATCGAGGCTTTTGCGCCTTCCAACCTGGCGTTGACGGTTCTGCTTGTCTGGGGAAGCGCCATGCGGCTTTTCTACTGGTATAAGGAAAACAGGTCGGCGGATAATCCGACATACTGGCGGGACAATTACTGGAAACAACTCGCAGCATGGCTTGCCGGAATAGTATTTACCGAATTCTGGGCCATGATCTTTCTAGTGCTCTGATTTTCCCGTTTTCAATCGGACGGCTGATGGTATGCCATCAGCCGTTTTTTTATGGTCTGTCACGGAACCGTCATATCGCATTCCTAACATGGCTTCGTTTACCGGTTCGTTCATCCGAACGGATTCAAGGAAGGAGCGCAAGCCATGATTCAACTGGAAAATGTTTCTGTCAAATATGGGGATGCTATTGCATTGCATCCCTTGTCTCTGAAAATCAATGAAGGTCAATTTACTGTTCTGCTGGGTTCGTCCGGTGCCGGAAAGTCGACTTTTTTGAGATGCCTCAATCTGATGAACAATCTGGATAGCGGGCATGTCCGGGTTTCAGGCTTTAATGGAAACTGGAACAGGCAAAAGCTGCAAAGGCTTCGTCGCGAGACCGGAATGATCTTTCAACAGCATCAGCTGATAGTCAGGCAGACCGCTCTTCAAAACGTTTTGATGGGCCGGCTCGGCTATCACTCTGTGCTCCGGTCGCTTTTCCCGTTATCGAAAACCGAACAGGAACTGGGTTTGCAGAGCCTGAAACGTGTCGGACTGCTTGACAAGGCCTTGTGCCGGGTAGACCGGTTGAGCGGTGGCCAACAACAGCGCGTGGGTATTGCGCGTGTGCTGGTTCAGCAACCCAAAACGATTCTGGCCGATGAACCGGTTGCCAGTCTTGATCCGGCAACGGCAGACGAAGTGCTGAGCCTGATTCATTCGATCTCGCAGGAAGGCGGCATTTCCGCCGTGGTCAGCCTGCATCAGGTCGATCTGGCCCGGAAATATGCCGACCGGATTATCGGTCTGGCAGGCGGGCGCATTGTTTTCGATGGCCGCCCGGAAGAATTGACCGAGGCGAAAGTGGATGAGCTCTATCGGAACAGGCGTTCCGAACCGAAAACGGAAGTGTCCGGCCGCTTATTGAATTTACCTGTCCCATTGGCAAGTTAAGGAGTTATCGTGAAAAAGTGTATTTCTTTGTGTTGTCTGGTTTTGTTTTCGCTGTTGTCTGTCACCGCATATGCCGCGAATCCCGATCCTTCGACGTTGAAAGTGGCCTTGCTGCCCGATGAAAACGCGGCAACGATCATCAAGAAAAACCGTCCTCTTCAGGAATATCTTGAAAAGAAACTGGACAAGAAGGTCGAGCTGGTTGTGACGACCGATTATTCGTCAATGATCGAAGCCATGCGTCATGGCCGTCTCGATCTGGCTTATTTCGGCCCGCTTTCGTATGTTCTGGCCAAACAGAAAAGCGATATCGAGCCGTTTGCCGCTATCAGACAGAAAGGAAAAACCACCTATCAGGCTGTCCTCATTGCCAATACGGCTGCCGGTATTGACAAAATTGGCGATATAGCCGGAAAAGACGTCGCTTTCGGCGACAAGGCATCCACTTCAAGCCATCTGATTCCGAAATCAATGCTGGCGGAGAAAAATCTGTTTGCGGGAAAAAATTACCGGGAACATTTTGTCGGAGCACACGATGCAGTCGCCATGTCGGTTCAGAACGGTCATGCGCAGGCGGGCGGATTGAGCAAGCCTATCTTCGAAACGCTCGTCCAGCGAGGCATGATCAACCCTGAAAAAGTCAAGCTTGTCGCCGAGTCGAAACCTTTTCCGCAATATCCCTGGACAATGCGTTCTGATCTGGATCCTAAACTGAAGCAGAAAATCAGGGCGGCGTTTGTGGAAATAGACGATCCCGCCATTCTGAAGCCGTTCAAGGCCGAAGGCTTCGGCAGGGTTACGGACAAGGATTACGATGTGGTCAGGAACCTGGGCGGTCTGTTGAAGCTGGATTTTTCCAAATTCTGATCAGTGAGAATACATATGTCTTCGTCCATCGAATTTGCCCCTTTCCTGAGAGCGAGACGTCGTGCCTGGAACACGTCTCTGGCAACAGTTGCGATACTGGCAATCGTGATCGCCGGATGTTGCTACTATGCCGGTCTGTTTGACATGGAACGCCTTGTCGAGGGCGTTCCCAGTCTGGCCAGTCTGGTGTCAGAAATGTTTCCGCCGGATTTTTCACAGTTGAACAACTGGATCAAGCCTGTTTCTGATACCTTGGCCATGAGTGTCGCCGGAACGGCAATCGCGGTCATCCTGTCGGTTCCACTGGCTGTGCTGGCAGCCCGAAACACCAGTCCGCATCCTCTGGTTTTTCACTTTTTCCGGGGGGTGCTAAATGGGCTGCGTTCGATTCCCGAACTCATCATGGGCATCGTATTTGTGGCGGCTGTCGGATTCGGCGCTTTGCCGGGGGTGCTCGCGCTGGCTTTCCATTCTGTTGGGATGGTCGCCAAGTTTTTTGCGGAATCCATTGAACATGTCGATCCCGCTCCGGTAGAAGCGGCCAGAGCGGCCGGATGTTCCCCGTTACAGGTCATTCTTCACGGAATTTTCCCGCAAGTATTTTCGCAAATGGCCGATACAGCCATTTATCGCTGGGAATACAATTTCCGGGCTTCGACTGTCATGGGCATGGTCGGCGCCGGCGGAATCGGTTTCGAACTGATCGGTTCCTTGCGGATCATGCAATATCAGGAAGTATCGGCCATTCTTGTCGTCATTTTGCTGATGGTGACCGCTGTCGATGCGCTCGGTTCGTGGCTTCGTAAAAAAACCCAATAAGAAATTCAGGATGAAATATGAACAGGCCAAAAGTTGTTTTGACTCACTGGGTTCATCCCGAGATCGTTGAACTTCTTCGGGAAAAAGCCGATGTTGTCGTTAATCCGGACAGGAAAACGCTTCCACGGGAAGTGTTGCTGAAAAGGGCGAAAGAGGCCGATGCATTGATGGCGTTCATGCCGGATTGTATTGATGAAGCGTTCCTGAAAGCCTGCCCGAAACTGAAAGTCATCGGCGCTGCCTTGAAGGGGTACGATAATTTCGATGTGAATGCCTGTACCCGGCAGGGGGTATGGCTGACGATCGCTCCCGATTTGCTGACGATTCCGACTGCGGAATTGACGGTGGGACTGGTTCTGGCGGTGACGCGGAATATGCTGGCAGGCGATAATCACGTTCGTAGCGGGCAATTCAGGGGATGGCGACCGGAGCTTTACGGGCTGGGACTTTACCGGCGTACAGCCGGTATTGTCGGTATGGGAGCCGTTGGTAAAGCGGTGGCGGAACGTTTGAGGGCTTTTGGCATGAACCTGCTTTATGCCGATCAGGCCTTTTTGCCAGTTGAGGAGGAAGAAAGGCTGGGCCTGACAAGAACCACTTTCAGCCAGTTGCTGAATTCAAGCGATATCGTCATTCCATTGTTGCCGCTGACGGATCAGACATATCACTTGTTTGACAGGAAGACGCTGGCTGAAATGAAACGGGGAAGCTATCTGGTCAATGCCTGCCGGGGTTCGGTAGTGGACGAACTCGCCGTTGTCGACGCGCTGGAGAAAGGCCATCTTGCCGGCTACGGCGCCGATGTTTTTGAAATGGAAGACTGGATTCGTCCCGATCGTCCACGTTCGATTCCGACAGCATTGCTAAATAACACGGCGCAGACTTTTTTCACCCCTCATCTCGGCTCGGCCGTGGACGATATCAGAACGGAAATCGAACGCTATTGCGCGATGAGTATTCTTCAGGCGCTGGCTGGCGAAATACCGGACGGAAAGGTAAACGATATCCGTTGAATGCGCTTCTTTTCCACTGAAAAGGACAGTATCCACTGTCCTTTTTGCCGGTCAGTGCAAAGGTGAGGAATTCCGGTTTTTTTCCCGTTCTTCTTCAAAGTGCGCGTAAATCAAGGGGAGATTGGAAATCATTTTGGTAACCAGTTCTTCTCTTTCCTCCGCAGGGATTGGCTGGCAACCGGACACTTCGGGAATGTATTCGGAATAAAGCGTCAGTATCGGGGTCAGCGGGCCTTCCTGTTTGCTGGCCTCGACCATTTCCTTCCAGCTGTCGCGGCGCATATCCATGCCCAAAATGAAGCCATACGCCCACTCATTGGCTCCGCATTTTCCGTCGGGATCGGCATAGAGGAAGGGATAATATTCGTCGCCGCGTTTCAGAACGGAATCGATATGTTCCCAGTGCTGGGCAAGCGCGCCCATGACCATATCGGATTCTTGCTGGCTCTTGAATTCCGGCATTTTCCCGCCGAAAATGCGGGGGAGATATTCTTCCGGACTGACAGGAACAGGGCTGGTAATCAAGGCGCATAAAAAACCGTCCAGCACTTCCATGTGCATGGCGTTCTGGGCAGCGTGGGAATCGAGATAATATTCCAGCGCGTCAAGTTGCTGGTTGGACAGCTTGGGCGACGTTTCCTTGTGATTCAGAAAATCGTCAAGTGCGCTGAGCATGGAAGCATTTTCTTTTTCTTTGTCGGGATTTTGATTGGACATAAGCGGACGCAAAGGTGAAGTTAAAAGAAGGCACGACGTTTACAGCTAGTATAACAATAGTTTTTCGACCCTTGTGCAAATGGCGCGACTTTATTGAATTAAATAAACGCTCTCTGCTGAAGATCAAGCGAGATTCGGCCGTTGCTTTTATGATTCCTGAATGAAACGCTGTTTGTTTGAAGGATATTTTGAATCGACTTGCTTGGAAATCAGGGAGGAAATATGAATCGTACAGGAATGGCTGTCTGGTCGGGGGGATTGAAAGACGGAAAAGGCTGGCTTTCTACAGAAAGCAAAACCTTGTCCGAAACGCCCTATTCGTTTTCGGCACGTTTCAAGGATGGCAGTGGAACCAACCCGGAAGAATTGATTGCGGCTGCACATGCCGGCTGTTTCACCATGGACTTGTCTGGACGGCTGGGCGCCGTGGGCATGAAGCCGGAAGAAATCCGGACGACATCGACGTTGACAATGGAAAAAACCGATAAAGGGTTTTCAATCACCAAAATTCATCTTGATGTCCTTGCCCGGATACAGGGAGGCGATGCCGATGCCTTTCAGACAGCCGTAAAACAGGCAAAAGAAGGCTGCCCCGTTTCCAGACTGCTCAATGCGGAAATCTCGGTGACAGCCCAACTGAATGAAAAGTGACGGCAAGAAACGGACGGTCTGGCGACAGCCGTCCGTCTGGCCGCTCATTTGCCGGGGACAACATAACGGGAAGGCGGCGGTGTCGTTACGTTGGGCGGCGGTCCGTAAGGGTTTGTTTGAGATGTGTTTCCGGTGTTTTCCCCCTGGGAATAACTGGTCGTAACCGGAATGAGGTTGCCTTTGGCATACATGCATTGCTGATAGGCGTTGTCATAGCGGACTTGTGCTTCGTAGCCGCTTGTGTTGCCGGAGCCTGCGCCCGTCAATCCGCCAAATAGCAGGCCGATCCCGGCGCCGACAGCCGCACCGTGGCCTCCGTCTATCAGAGCGCCCGATGCGGCGCCCAGCGCGGTTCCCAAAGCGGCGGTTTTAACGCCGCTGCTGGTGGCCACTTCACTGGAATTGGTGCCTGTTTGCGAAGAAGCGTATTGGCGGCAGAAAAACTCGTCTGCCTGGAATTGTTCCATTGTTTTTCCTTTTCCCGGCAGAACCATCACATTGGGCCCTGACGGCATGGACGAACAGGCAACCAGCGCAAGAGGCATCAAAAGCAGGAAATATTTGGAATTGAAAGACATGTTTTGCTCCATTCAGGTTGCTGAAACGATATGGACGGCTACTGTTGGGTTCCTTGAGGGAAAGGGATCACCTTTTGCCAGCTTGCGTTACATTTCAGCACGTAGGGGTAATATCCTTTCGGATCGGAACAGTAATACCAGTAACGTTTTGCATCATCGCCATCGTTCTTTTCAATGTAACGGGCAGGAGTAGAAGGCTGGATGACGATGGTTTGGGAAGGATAAGGGTAATAAGGCGCGTACGGGTAAAAAGGATAA
This sequence comes from Oxalobacter paraformigenes, assembly GCF_000158475.2. Classification (GTDB taxonomy): domain Bacteria; phylum Pseudomonadota; class Gammaproteobacteria; order Burkholderiales; family Burkholderiaceae_D; genus Oxalobacter; species Oxalobacter paraformigenes. The sequence goes on from NZ_KI392030.1 coordinate 103,365, forward strand.
TAGGGCGAATAAAAAGAAGACCCCCAAAAAGGCGAACCCCAAAAAGGTGAGCCTCCCAGAGGAGCGCCGAACATGATCCCGACAGATGTGCGCGAATGCCGGTGATGATGCCTGTCCGCAAAAGCGCTTTCGCTGATGAGAGAGGAGAAACAGGCGAAAAGCAAGAGTATTATGGGACGTTTCATGATAAAGCCTCTAGTCCATATACAAGAAAGACCCGGTCATCCGCTAAAAGGGAACCGATTCGATTTGATTATCCACTTTTTGCCAGTCGGGCAAGTGACTTGAAAGACTTTGTAACAAAATGAGAAAAGAACTTTGAGCTCCATTAATGATCGACCGATTCTTTTATCTCTCTTCCCGGTTCATTGAAGTACCGCTAGTGGAAAAAGTTCTGCCGGGTAACCCATGCCGGTTTATCCTGAAGGCAGCCGTCCTTTTGCCGTCGGTTCTCCTTAGGCGGTATTCCGTCGTTTGCGTGCGTGCCGGTTATTCTTTGCCGTGCCAGGGACTTGCCTGCGGGATCGACCAATCCGGATCGCTTTCATTTTTGTCCGCCGGGCCAATCAGAATGGCTAAGAGCGTGATGAAAGCGGCCTGTCCACTTTTTTCATTTGTCCGGCCGCCAAAAGGCCTGTAGCTGTGGGGTATTGGTGCGGTTTATCTCCGTTTTTGAATAACGGATTTAACGGCCCAGTGTCGGTTGGATGGTGTTGCCTGCCGGTTTCTTCCTGTATTTTTCCTGAGAGTGCCTGTGCTTCGCTGTCCTTGTCGCGCCGGCCGGTCTGTGTCGCTGACCGAAGCATACAATACGCACCCCGGTGATGCTGGCAAGTGGTGTTTTATCCTGATCCATGAATCGGAAGAAACGATACGAGAGTTTTTTCTTTGGCCGTGCCGGGAATGGTAAATGGTACGGATTGCGCAAGACCGGTTTCCCGGGAAAGTGGGAACGGTTTTCAGAAGTGGGCTGCACAACGGGCGGAAAGATCGTCACTAATTGCGTTGCCGGTTACAGGCTCGGATGGCTGGCCGGCAGGGATACAAAACTATCGTCAGGAGTTTACGGGCCATCTTCCCGAATCCGGTACGATGAGTGTCACACGGGATGTTTCCGGAATAAACCGTGCGCCGGGATTGCCGGTTTTTTTGCCACGGTCTCACACTTGCCAATTGCCGGGCAGTTTGGTCACGGGCGAGGAACGTCAGGAAACCGGGATGAAAAAAAGTCTGCTTGCCAAAAATGGGCGCTTTTCGGAAATTCAGGTTCTCCGGTTTTTGCGAAACATCCGGAATTTTTCCCAGGCTGATGCTGATTCTGCCGGTAGAAAAACGTCGTTTGCCAATTCGTGGGGTTGGCGGCCTGAAGGACCGGTATTTTTCCTTATCTGCCGCCCGGCTTCCGGACATCTGCCGCCCGACTTCCGGACGTTTGTGCCGGTTTATTCGCGATCGGAAAGCTGAAACGGGTAAAAGGATGTTATGCCGGGTTCCGCAGGCGGGGCGGGAGTCGCCTTATTGCCTTGCACGCCTTTTAAAGCTTGCCGAAGCCGCTTGCGCTGGAGCGGATTCGGCTCATGTGGATTGCCGTGACTTTTCCCGCTTTTCTGCAGGTAGCGCAGTAAAATCGCGGTTTCGTGGGTTCCCGAAAACCCACTTCCTGATCTTGCGGGAAAGTCTCGCAAGGAAACCGCTGACGGTTTACAGCTCTTGGGACGGTCATCAACCCTCTGCGGACAGAATTGACCTTTTCCGGTACGGTTCAGTCGCTCCACAGTTTGCCTGCCGTGGCCCAGTTTTCTTTTTTGACGTCATGTATGATGATATCGACAGCGCCCGGGTCGCATTTCAGGGTCTTGCATGTCGCTTCGGTAACGGCTTTGGCCAGTTCGCGTTTTTGTTCGACCGTACGGCCTTCGAAAATCTGGATATTGATTGTTGGCATGATGTTTCCTTGCGGGTTAAATGAATAATCGGAAATGGTTTCGCCAGATTATACGATGGCGCTTTGAAGTAAGCCACTTTTGGAGGGATATGAAAATCAAGGAGTTAAGGAAACCGTTATATTTGCTTGCCTTGCCGAAACACGACGGTTCTTGTAAAATCCTTTGCTATTTTTACCGTGTTTGTTAACAATGCCTTTCCGTATTTTTCGTTACGGAACAGGCGCGTCGCATGGATCGCCGATATTTTCAGAACCATTTTCCCGATATTGCAGAGAAGTGCACTTTCTATTACTGGAGTAGGACATGTTTGCTAAAGACCATACCCTCGCTCAGGTCGATCCGGAGTTGTGGGACGCTATTTTGCGTGAGAACACCCGTCAGGAAGACCACATTGAGCTGATCGCTTCCGAAAACTATTGCTCGCCGGCGGTCATGCAGGCGCAGGGTTCTCAACTGACGAACAAATATGCGGAAGGTTATCCCGGCAGACGTTACTACGGCGGTTGCGAATATGTCGATATCGCGGAACAGCTGGCGCTGGATCGTGTCAAACAGCTGTTCGGCGCGGAAGCCGCCAATGTGCAGCCGAATTCGGGTTCGCAGGCCAATCAGGCCATTTTCCTTGCCATGCTGCAACCCGGCGATACGATCATGGGCATGTCTCTGGCGGAAGGAGGCCATCTGACGCACGGCATGGCCTTGAACATGTCGGGCAAGTGGTTTAACGTCGTTTCGTACGGCCTGAACGAAAAAGAGGAAATTGATTATGACGCCATGGAGCGGCTTGCGCACGAACACAAGCCAAAGCTGATCATCGCTGGCGCTTCAGCCTATTCCCTGCGCATTGATTTCGAACGTTTCGCAAAGGTTGCCAAAGATGTGGGCGCTTACTTCATGGTGGATATGGCGCATTATGCCGGCCTGATCGCCGCCGGGGTTTATCCGAATCCGGTTCCCCATGCCGATTTCGTCACGTCCACTACGCACAAATCCTTGCGCGGCCCGAGAGGCGGGTTCATTTTGATGAAACAGGAATTCGAACGCAAGATCAATTCCGCCGTTTTCCCCGGCTTGCAGGGCGGTCCGCTGATGCATGTGATTGCCGCGAAAGCGGTCGCCTTCAGGGAAGCGCTTCAACCTGAATTCAAAACGTATCAGGAGCAGGTCGTCAAAAACGCCAGTGTCCTGTCCAAAACGCTTATCGAACGCGGTTTCCGGATCATTTCCGGCCGTACCGAATCCCACGTGATGCTGGTCGATCTGCAAAGCAAGAATATTACCGGCCGTCAGGCAGAAACGATCCTGAACAGCGGCCATATCACCTGCAACAAGAATGCCATTCCCAATGATCCGCAGACGCCGTTCGTCACTTCCGGTATCCGTCTTGGCAGTCCCGCCATGACGACGCGCGGTTTCAAGGACGCGGAATCCGCGCTGGTTGGCAATTTGCTGGCCGATGTGGTGGAAAATCCGGAAGATCCGGCAACCCTTGACAGGGTTCGTGCGGAAGTCCGGAAGCTGACTGCCGCTTTCCCGGTTTATCAGCGCTAGGCTGTTTTTCATTCATTGAAGCCACCTGTTTACAGGTGGCTTTTTTAATCGGGTAAAATGCGGTTTTCGGTTTGAATGGATGCGGCTTTGCCGACAACAGGCATGAATGAATTAAAGGGTTCTCCGGATCGGGCTTCTTTGACAGAGCATGAATTTTTCATGAAACGCGCATTGGAACTGGCAAGGAACTGTTCCGTTCTTGTCTCGCCCAATCCGAAAGTCGGGTGCGTGATCGTCAGAAATGGCCATATCCTTGGCGAAGGCTATACCCGGCCGGCAGGAAAAAACCACGCTGAAATAGAAGCCTTGAACGAGGCGGTTTCCCGTGGTGAGGACTGCCGGGGAGCGACGGTGTATGTTACGCTGGAACCCTGTGCCCATTTCGGGCGGACGCCGCCCTGTGCCGATGCGCTTGTCAGGGCCGGCGTTTCCCGGGTCATTGCCGCGATGGAAGATCCCAACCCTCTGGTTGCCGGAAAAGGACTGGAAAAACTGAAAGCGGCCGGAATCCATGTCATCTGCGGCATTCTCGCCGATGAAGCCAGAGAGATGAATCGCGGTTTTCTGTCGCGTGTCGAGCGGGGGCGTCCATGGGTGAGGATGAAGGTGGCGGCCAGTCTGGATGGCAAAACAGCCCTTTCCAATGGCGAAAGCCAGTGGATCACATCGGAAAAAGCGCGTGAAGACGGACATCGCTGGCGGATGCGGGCGGATGCGATCATGACGGGTATCGGAACGGTGATCCAGGACAATCCGCGGCTGAATGTCCGTTTGCCCGATGCCGTCAGGCAGCCGGTGCGTATTGTCGTGGACAGCCAGCTCAAAACGCCTCTGGACGCGCGGGTTCTGGAAGAGGGAAAAACATGGATTTTTTCTGCCAATGCCTCACCTTACAAAATCGGAGCCATGCAGGAAAAAGGCGTTCGGGTCTTTTCCACGATCAACAATACAGGACGCGTCGATCTGGCGGAAATGATGGAAACGCTGGCAAAACAGGAGATCAATGAAATTCATGTCGAGGCGGGAGCCACCTTGAACGGCGCCCTGATGCAGGAAAGTCTTGTGGACGAAATGCTGATTTATCTGGCGCCCTGTTTTCTGGGAAGCGGCAAGAACATGCTCAGCTTAAACCACATTGACCGGCTTGCAGATAAAATCGCTCTCGACTTCCATGAAATCGTACCAATCGGTGACGATATAAGAATAGTGGCCAGATTAACGGACTGAAGTGGGGAAAAGATGTTTACAGGAATTGTCGAAGCGGTAGGAAAAATCATGTCTGTTACGCCTCAGGGCGCGGATGAAAATGCGGGCGTCCGTCTGGAAATTGATGCCGGTTCCCTTGCGATGGATAAAGTCGGAATCGGAGATTCGATTGCCATAAACGGGGCGTGCATGACGGTAGTTGAAAAAACGGACAGGAGTTTCAAAGTCGATGTATCGCGGGAAAGCCTGAACAAAACCGCCGGTCTGGACAGAACGGGAGAAGTCAACCTTGAAAAGGCGCTGGCTTTCGGTGATGCCCTGGGGGGGCACCTTGTCTCGGGCCATGTGGATGGTATCGGTACAGTGCGTGAATTCACTCCGGTTGCCGAATCCCGGAAACTTGTGGTGGAAGCGCCGGCAGAACTGGGCAAATTCCTCGCTTACAAGGGTTCCGTTGCAGTCGATGGCGTATCCCTGACTGTCAACAAGGTGAATGATGTCGGGACCGGATGCCTTTTTTCGGTCAATCTGATTCCCCATACAGTCGATGTTACGGCGCTGAAAAATCTGTCCGTCGGGTCGAAAGTGAATCTGGAAATCGATCTGATTGCCCGTTATGTCGAACGCATGTTGTCAGATGGAAGACAGAACGCCTGACCTTAAAAGAGGAAAACGGTTTTTACTGGAAAGAAAGCGCCTGCGGCGCGGTGTCGTCTTCCGGCGGTTCCTGCGTGACCGGCGGAAGTAGTGTTTTCAGGCGATATTGACGCTGTCTGTAGTTTCCTTCCGGCCCCTTGAGGCCGCAATCCACTTTTTCAAAAAGACGGCCGATTCGGGAAACAGTCTGCCGTTCCTTTCCTGTCTGGATGAGAATCAGCCTTCTTTTGCTGCGCCGGTAAAATTCACGGATATCTACCAGCAGGCAGTGTCCCTTGTCCGCTGAATGGATATCCAGCAAAAGCGCTTCAGGTCGCGATAAACCGAAAACCGCCGCCAGTTCGAGGCGTGCGGCCAGAAAAGGATGACTGCTGACGGTTTCCCGCGTCAGGTGTTGCAGGGCTTTTACTGCCCACAAGGCCGGTTGGGCTTTGACAGCGATTCTGTCCAGTAGTGTGGCCGCTTCGGTTTGGCCATTTCCTGTCGCTTTCTGCAGCCAGTATACAGCCTGAACATCGTTGGATTCATTGTCCCGCCGGTTTCGCCAGGCATGAAGGCCGCGCTCGTATTGCGCTCTCGGATGTCCCAGATTGGCAGCCGTTTCCAGATACCGTTGGGCGGCGGAAAGGTTCCGCTGGGAGAATTCCGCTTTCTGGTAAATCAGCGACAACGCATACCATGCTTTCGGCAGTCCCTGTCCACCAGCCTGAGTCAGCCAGTGAATGGCTTTTTTAAAACTGGTCGGACCTGCCCCGAAAAGAGTCCTTTTTCCGTTTTCATCCATTCTGGCATGCCATAAACCCAGCAGAAATGCCGCTTCCGCATTTTTGTAACGCGCAGCCATTTCCCACATGCTCTGGATTTCTTCGGCAGCAGAATCGCCTTGTTCTTTAAAGAGCAATTGACCGCAACGCAACAAAAGACGGGCGGAATGCCCATCGGTATCGGCTGCTTCCGGTTGTGCGCCGGATTGGAGAAGGGAGCGGGCAATGGGCAACGCGTGTTGGAGAAAAGTCTCGTAATCGGCATTTTTCCAGGCGTGTTCGATCAGTGCAATTTGGGCATCCACAATGCCGGCATTGGCGGCGCATGCCGTCCATTTGAGAGCGCTTCCTTTCAGGGGAGAATACCGGTTCGAGTTTTTGACCAGTTCAGCCAGCAGCCATTGCGCTTCCGGAATGTCGTGATCGACTATCTTTTCCAGTATGGCTATGGCTTCAGACCGTTTTTTGGAGTCGGTTGCCGTTCCGGAAGAGAGGAGCAGTTTTGCCAGAACAAGGCCGGCACGATAACAACCTTCATCCAGCGCGTCCCGATACCATCTTTCAAGCAATTGCCTGTCGGGATGCAAATTGGCCACTTCATACGGTATATGATTTCCGATCAACCGCTTTGCCGCCGCGTCTCCCTGCCGGGCTGCGCGGCCCAGCCAGTGCAAGGCGGTGGTCAAACTTTGCGGCAAGCTTTTGCTGCCGAACAGATACAGCTCTCCCAGCGCGAACTGGGATGCTGTATCCCCTGTCCGCGCTTTGCGCAATAACTGTAATTCCTCACGACTGGCCATTTTAAAGTGGTTTCGGGCAAACGAAAAAGTAAATCCCGGTTTCCGTAAAACCGCAGCGGCAGATTCCACTGTCCGGTTACCCGGGCGGCTGCTTGCTCTGTTATGACAGGGAATGAATACAGAATCCGACAATATTGTGCGTATTGAAAGCGTCTTGTAATGATTTTTTGATATAAGGAAACTTTTTTGTAACTTAAATACAACAGATTAAGCGTTTTCCTGACAAAAACCGGATGAAAGTGCACGGAACACGATTTTTGTAAAAAGTCACCTGTCGGGAGTTATTTATTTTGTGCTTATCCGGATGTCCGAGTGAAAGACTTCGACGGATTTTTAACCTGTCTCTTTAAAGGGAAAGCGAAATGAAAAAAACTCTCATCGCATTAGCCATTATGGGCGCTGCAGCCGGCGTGGCAAATGCCCAATCCAATGTCGTTATTTACGGGGTAGTCGATACCGGCTACATCAAGGAAAACGGTTCCGATGTCCGCATGGGGTCGAACATCGACAACCGTATCGGTTTCCGTGGCACGGAAGATCTGGGTTCCGGCCAGAAAGCCACCTTCGAACTGGAAAGACGCTTCAATCTGAATGACGGGACGCTGGCGCGGCCTGACAAGGACTGGGATGGCGCAGCCAATGTCGGACTGAGAGGCGATAACTGGGGCGCCGTCCGTTTGGGCCGTATTAACGAACTGAGCACGGAAACGTTGCGTACCCTCGATCCCTTCTATCAGTACGGCGTGGGTTCCATGCTGCTGAGCAGCCAGCGTTCGGCCCGTATCGACAATACGATCCGTTATGACAGCCCGAGCTGGACGGGGTTCAAGTTCGGCGCCAGTTATTCACTGGGCGAAAACATGAAAAATCTGACGGGTGTGCCCGCCAGTATTACGAACCCGGATACGGCTGATCCGAACCTGCGGCTCGAGGCGACACCGGCCAACGTAAAATATTATGGCGCCGATAATGACGGTTATGCCGTCATGCTGGGTTACGACAATGGCCCGCTGACTTTGCTGGCCAACTGGAGCCGACTGGCGGATTCCAAGAAGTCGTATGTCTGGAACGCGGGCGGTGCGTATGCCTTCGGCCCGGCAAGAATATCGCTGGCTTATGAACAGACTCACGACAAGGGATGGCGGGAAGGCGAGTTCTCGGTCAAGTCCAAGCAGCACAACTGGCTGCTCGGTCTGGAATGGCTCCTGGGTCCGGGTCGCCTGAACGCCTCGTTCAACTACGGCAAGGTCAAGGATGTCGCCTGGTCCGATACCGATCATGGTGACAAGGACGTGAAAAAATATGCGCTGGGTTATACCTATGATCTTTCCAAGCGGACATCCATTTACGGCATCGTGGCTTATTCCGACTATGAAGACGATCAGGTTGCCGGATTCTACCGGAATGAAGGCCTGAACAATCAGGGCGATCCGGCCAGCTATGACCGGGATAGCGTGACCGGCGTCCAGATCGGTATCACGCACCGGTTCTGATTTTCGTTTCACGCTGAACGGTTCCGCGAAAAAGAGGCCTCCATCGGAGGCCTCTTTTTTTGCGCTTGTGCGCGATATGGCTGTTTTTGCCTTGCCGCTTTTAAATGCCGGCACGAAAAGAGTTTGAACACAGGGACTTGTACGCCATTCCTCATTTTCTGCATGGAAATGCCGGCAGCGATACGAGAGATTTTCTGTGATGCAAATACAACATTTTTTGCTTTTTTGCGACACTTTTTGACGATTTTTTCAAAATAAATGACAAATCAATGACATTGATCTCGATCAAAAGGTATCTTTCACTCATCCGAGTAGCTTGATTAACTTGGTTTGAATTTAGAACAGCTGTTCCGGATTTTAAAAGACCTATTTAAAAGGGAAGGCAAAATGAAAAAAACTCTTATCGCATTGGCTGTGCTCGGCGCTGCTGCTGGTGTAGCGCATGCACAATCCAACGTTACCATTTACGGTATCGTTGACACCGGTTTCATCAAGAAATCCGGCCACGACGTTGAAATGGGCGAAAACGTCAACAACCGTCTGGGCTTCCGTGGTGTAGAAGACCTGGGTTCCGGCCAGAAAGCTACCTTCGAACTGGAAAGACGTTTTGACCTGAACAACGGTACCGAAAAAGGTGACGCTAATCCAGGTTTTGACGGTGCATCCAACGTCGGTCTGAAGGGTGACAACTGGGGCGCTGTCCGTCTGGGCCGTGTCAATGAACTGACCACAGAAACCATCCGTAAATTCGATCCGTTCTATCAATACGGCGTTGGCGGCATGATTGACAGCACCCAGCGTTCGGCACGTATCAGCGACACCATCCGTTACGACAGCCTGAACTGGAATGGCTTCAAGTTCGGTGCAAGCTACTCCCTGGGCGGCAACACCAATAACAAGTCCATCAGTGGCTCTCAAGCTGGTTTTGTTGGTGCTCCGGTTGTTGACGCTGGTGGTAACCTGATTGGCGCAGCTGTCCTTCCTGTTGATGCAACTGGAATGGTTGGCGTCAAGGAAGCTGGAGCTGACAACGACGGTTACGGCATCATGCTCGGTTACGACAATGGTCCTCTGGCTTTGGTCGGTAACTGGAGCCGTCTGGCCGATTCCAAGAAATCTTCCGTCTGGAACTTGGGCGCCGCTTACCGCTTCGGTCCTGCCAAGATCGAACTGGTTTATCAGCAGACCAAGGACAAAGGCTGGAGAAACGGTGAAGTATCTAGCTGGGTTGATGCCTATAGCGATTTCTCTGCCGCTGATCGGGCGAAGTATGCCGGTACGAACGAACTCAAAGAAAAACAATGGTTGCTGGGTCTGGAATGGAAACTCGGCCCTGGCCGTCTGAACGCTTCGGCACAGTACATGGAAGTTGAAGCTGTTGGTGCTGCAGATGCCAAGGACAAAGACATCTACAAGTATGCTCTGGGTTACACCTATGACCTGTCCAAACGGACTTCCCTGTACGGTATCGTTGCTTACACCGACTATGACGATGAAGCAGTTGCTCGTGTCTTCGGTGACGTAGAAGACAGCACCACCGGTGTTCAGGTTGGTATTACCCACCGCTTCTAATGGCTGAAACGCAAGGCTGGCTTTGGCCAGTCTTGTGCCGATGCAAAAGGATCGAAAGCGCTCCTGTTTACAGGGGCGCTTTTTTTACGTGGTTTCCCGAGGTTTTTGAGTTAACAATTTTTTACATTCAATGTCGAGCTGATACGGTTTTCTTGTGATAGGCTACACGTCTGACAGGCTATTTTCACAGCCTGGTTTGCCATTTCGCTCTTGTAAAAGGGCACGGGTGGAGTTTGCTGTTTTTGTCTGATCGGGGTTCATATGTGCGGTATTGTCGGGGCAGTAGCAAAGCGGAATGTCGTTCCAGTTATGCTGGAAGGCTTGAAAAGGCTGGAGTATCGGGGGTACGATTCCTGCGGGATCGCCCTGTGTGCAGAAGGGCAGCTTGAGCGCTCCCGCAGTACGTCACGGGTGGCCGAGCTGGAAAAGCAGGTCAGCAATCGCCATCTGTCGGGTTTTCTGGGCATCGCCCACACCCGCTGGGCGACGCATGGGGCGCCGACGACGGACAATGCCCATCCGCATTTTTCCGGCAAGCGCATCGCGCTGGTGCATAACGGCATTATCGAAAACCATGCCGAATTGCGCGAGGAACTGAAAGCGCAGGGATACGTTTTTTCCAGCCAGACCGATACGGAAGTGATCGCCCATTTGATCGACCGTTTTTATCGGGGCGATCTTTTGAAGGCGGTGCAGGCCGCCGTTGTCCGGTTGCGGGGCGCTTTCGCCATTGCCGTGATCTGCGGAAATGAACCGCAACGCATGGTCGGGGCGCGGCAAGGCTCTCCTTTGGTGGTCGGGATTGGCGAACACGAGAATTTTCTGGCGTCCGATGCGCTGGCGCTCGCCGGGACGACGAACCGGATCGTTTATCTGGAAGAGGGTGATGTCGTCGATATTCATTTGAACGATTGCCATATTTACGATGCCGGAGGAAAACCGGCTTTGCGCGAAGTCCGTATGGTCAGTGTGTATGCTGGCGTCTCTGAACTGGGTCCGTACCGGCATTTCATGCAAAAAGAAATTTTCGAACAGCCGCGTGCGATTGCGGATACTCTGCAGGGGCTGGAAGGGATCGCGCCTGATTTGTTCGGTGCCGATGCATTGCCGGTTCTCCGGAAAGCGGATTCCGTGCTGATTCTGGCTTGCGGGACGAGTTATTATGCCGGGTTGACAGCCAAATACTGGCTGGAATCGGTTGCCCGCATTCCCGTTGAAGTGGAAATTGCCAGCGAATACCGTTACCGGGACAGTGTCCCGCATGAAAACCGGCTGGTGGTCACGATCAGCCAGAGCGGGGAAACAGCGGATACGCTGGCGGCGTTGCGGCATGCCCGGGAACTGGGAATGGATGGTTCCCTGACGATTTGCAATGTCGCGACCAGTGCGATGGTGCGTGAATGTGCGCTTGCCTATATTACCCGGGCCGGTGTGGAAATCGGTGTGGCTTCCACCAAGGCATTCACAACGCAATTGACGGCGCTGTTTTTGCTGTCGCTCACGATAGCCCAAATCCGCGGACGCCTGACGCCGGAACAGGAAGCGGAATATATCAGGATGCTCCGGCATTTGCCCGCGGCCGTTTCTGCCGTGTTGGCGCTGGAACCGCAGATCATCGCCTGGGCCGAAGAATTTTCCCGTCACAACGATGCCCTTTTTCTCGGCCGTGGCATTCATTATCCGATCGCTCTGGAAGGCGCGCTCAAATTGAAAGAAATTTCTTACATCCACGCCGAAGCCTATCCGGCGGGCGAACTGAAGCACGGCCCCCTGGCGCTTGTGACCGAGAAAATGCCGGTGGTGACTATTGCGCCGAATGATGATCTGCTGGAAAAGCTGAAGTCGAACATGCAGGAAGTCCGTGCGCGTGGCGGACAGCTTTACGTTTTTGCCGATTCGGATACGAAAATCGTTTCGGAGGAGGGGATTCATGTCATCCGGATGCCCGAAAACTATGGTTTGCTCTCGCCCATACTGCATGTCATACCGCTGCAATTGCTGGCCTACCATACGGCGCTGGTCAGGGGAACGGACGTTGACAAACCGCGCAATCTGGCCAAATCGGTTACCGTAGAATAAAACGGATAGGATATTTGTCTGGACTGGCGCTACAATACCGTTATTGCCGCGTCCGGTTGTCAAGAATAGGAGGGGGTGTGATGGAGGCCTTCTGGCAATTCGTCAATAAAAGAAGTGTCCGTCTTGCGCTGGCCGTTTTCTGTCTTTTGCTGGCGATTCAGGGAATTTACCGGATTTATCTTGCGCAGACGAATGTGGAGATGTTCCGCGGAGCAGGGGAACTGGTGTTGTGGTTTGCATGGTCGCTTGTCAATTATTTGCGTGCGAACGGAAAAGTGGCGCCCAAACTGAATATTGCGGTCAATGTCGGGATTGCCATGATCGTGGTCAGCTGGTTTATGGGATAGGGAAAAGCGGAAGGCGGAGTTATGTCGGGTACGGAAAATTGTGAAGATACGGTCGGCTATACCTTGCATGGCAGCCGGTATTTGAATCTTACCAACCGGTGCGGGATTTTGCGGTGCGCTTTCTGTCCCAAATTCAATGGAGCCTGGTCGGTCAAGGAATACGATATGCGTTTGCATCACTATCCCTCTGCCGACGAGCTGGTTGAAGCGGCAGGGAACCCGGCGGACTATAAGGAGATTGTCTTTTGCGGAATGGGCGAATCGACCATGCGTCTGGAGGTCATGCTCGAAGTCGCCCGGCGTTTGCGCGAAAAGGGGGCGCGGCTCCGCTTGAATACCAACGGTCTCGGGAATCTGATCAACGGCAGGGATGTCGCTCCCGAGATTGCGGCGCTGATTCCGACTATTTCCGTTTCGCTTAATGCCCAGGATGAGGAAACCTACAATCGCCATTGCCGGCCCAAGGATCCGCGCGCTTATGCTTCAGTTCTGGAATTTGTCGAAAGTGCCAGAAAGGCAGGCGCGGACGTCACGGTAACGGCTATTGACGGATTGCCGGGCGTGAACATCGCTGCGTGCCAGGCTGTTGCTGACAGGCTGGGCGTCAGGTTCCGGCGTCGTGTTCTGGACGATCTGGTCTGAACGCGCGGTTTTTCAGGGGATTTGGGTCGCTAGGGTTGCTGGACGATCCCGAAGTCTGTATAGCGGCTGTGTGTCAGAATGGTCTGGTTCCGGATTTCGCGTGTCGCCTCTGTGACAAGGCTGTCATCAAAACCGAATTCGTGCGAAAGATGGACGCAGACGGCGGAATAACGTATGCGCCGCGCTTTCACCCCTGCATGTTTCAGACGGTCGCCCATTTCAAGGTCTTCCCCACCGTCTAAAATCCTCTCGTCGAAACCGTTAACGCTGACGATGTCGCTTTTCCATCCGGAGGCATTATGGCCGTTCCACCTGTTTTCGGTCGGAATGAGATTCAGCAGTTTGTTAAAAGGCCAGCGCGCAATCAGACGGAGTTTTTTTGCATAGGTCGGATACCCGTGGGATTGCAGCCACATGATGTTGAAAGCGTCGTTGGAAAGGATTTCGTCCTCACCGATTTGCAGACTGCAGCACATGGGCAATTTGCTGTGGCCGCCGGAAAGAAAGTGATTCGGTTTGGCTGAGCGTACATGAGTCTTGACGAAGTCAAACCGGGGTATGCAATTGTCTTCCGAGAAAATCAGATAGTCTCCGCTGGCGTACATGACCGCGCGGTTTAACATGTGGCTTTTCTGGCAACCGTTTCTTTCATGCCAGAGATGGATGATATCCATGCCGGACGTTTTTTTGTAATCCTCGATCATTTCACGGGTTCGTTCATCGGAACCATCGTCTGCAATCAGCAGCTGGAAGCGTTTGTAATTCTGGTTCTCATAACCCCACAGAACTTTCTGGAGCCATTCATGGGAATTATGCGTGCTGACAATGATAGAGGTGGAAAAAGTCATGATTTCCTCTGGAATTCCGGCAGAATTAATCAGGCGGGCGGAGATCCGATCCTTATGATTCCATATTACCCGATAATAAGAAGGAATGCAGGAAATTTCTGATTTTATTTTGTTTTTTCCGAAAAGCCGGTGAAGATTCCACTCTTTGATATCGGTCTGGTCTGCCTGCCGGAGAGAAGATTAAAATGAAAAGAGTCGGATAACTTTCTTCCGGTTGCGGCATGTCGGGTTACTCGTAAAACGGACTGCACGATCTTTGGAGTTAAGTTATACTGATCAGGTAATGGTTCCCTGATCGGGGATAAAAAGGGAATTCGGTGATGTTTTTTGACGATGCCGAAGCTGCCCCCGCAACTGTGTGCGGTAGTGACCATCTGTTAGCCACTGGGAAACCGGGAAGGAAGATGTTTCGCGAGAATCCGCAAGCCAGGAGACCTGCCATTACATCAATTTCCCCAAAACAGGGCGGGGTGTCCTGAAGGAAAACAAGTCTGATGGAACAGTGATTCCGCCTTTTCCGGTCTGTGACCGCCGAGGTTTTCGCCGATTCGTTTTCTTTCTGTCCCTGCCGAAAGACAAAGGTAATGAATGAAAGCGGAAGAAAGTGTCCTTATTGATCGGGAGGCCAGCCAGCCAGCGCCTTCCGTGTTGCCTCCATTGCCGCAGCGGATTATCAAACGCGATGGGGCCGAGGTTCCGTTTGACGCCAGACGAATCACGGTTGCGCTGACCAAGGCTGGACGGGCCACTGGTGATTTCGGCGAAGACGAAGCCCAGTTGCTGACCCAGAGAACGCTGAAAGTGTTGCGTCACCGTTTCGTCGGGGCGCCTCCGACGGTGGAACAGGTTCAGGATGTAGTCGAGCAGATGCTGGTCGATGCGAATCACACGAAGACGTTTCGTGCCTACGCTACTTACCGTGACCAGCGCCATCGCCTGAGACAGGACAGGAGAACGCTGGTCGATGTGGCGTCTTCGGTCGAGGAGTATGTCGATCGTGCGGATTGGCGGGTACAGGCCAATGCCAATCAGGGGTATTCGCTGGGCGGCCTGATTCTGAACGTTTCCGGGAAAGTGACGGCCAATTACTGGTTGAGCCACGTTTATTCTCCCGAGATCGGGCAGGCTCATCGGGATGCCGATTATCATATTCATGATCTGGACATGTTGTGCGGGTATTGCGCCGGCTGGTCTTTGAGACAGTTGCTTTATGAAGGCTTCAATGGCGTTCCGGGCAAACCGGAAGCCGATCCGCCCAAACATTTTTCGACGGCGCTGGGGCAAATGGTCAATTTTCTGGGTACCTTGCAAAACGAATGGGCCGGTGCGCAGGCGTTCAGTTCGTTCGATACCTATCTCGCGCCGTTTGTCCGCAATGACGGTCTGTCTTACGAAGATGTCCGGCAGCATATGCAGGAATTCATTTACAACCTGAATGTGCCATCCCGCTGGGGAACCCAGACACCGTTTACCAACCTGACTTTCGACTGGGTTTGTCCCGAGGACTTGCGGGAACAGGTTCCTGTTATCGGCGGCAAGGAAATGCCGTTCAAATATGGCGAGTTGCAGGAAGAAATGGATATGCTGAACCGCGCCTATATCGAGGTAATGACGGCGGGCGACCGGCGCGGGAGAGTCTTCACTTTCCCGATTCCGACCTATAACATCACGTCTGATTTTCCCTGGGAATCGGAAAATGCGGAACGGTTGTTTGCCATGACGGCGAAATACGGTTTGCCTTATTTCCAGAATTTCCTGAATTCCGATCTTTCGCCGAATATGGTGCGTTCCATGTGTTGCCGTTTGCAACTGGACTTGCGCGAGCTGTTAAAGCGCGGCAACGGCCTCTTCGGGTCGGCGGAACAGACGGGTTCCATTGGCGTCGTTACCATCAATTGCGCCCGCCTCGGCTATCTGTTCAAGGGAGATGAAAAGGGGCTGTTTGCCCGTCTGGACTATCTGGCCGACATGGCGAAAGACAGTCTCGAGATCAAGCGCAAGGTCGTCCAGCGCCTGATGGATGACGGCTTGTTCCCGTATACGCGGCGTTATCTCGGCAAGCTTCGCAATCATTTTTCAACGATCGGGGTGAACGGCATTAATGAAATGATCCGTAATTTCACTGATGACAAGGACGATATCACGACGGAGTTCGGGCACGGGTTTGCGCTTCGTGTGCTGGATCATTTGCGCGAGCGGATGAAGAATTATCAGGAAGAGACAGGCAGTCTTTACAATCTTGAGGCGACGCCTGCCGAAGGAACGACGTATCGTTTCGCGCGGGAAGACAGGAAACGTTATCCGGATATCATTCAGGCCGGTACGCCGGAGCACCCTTATTACACGAATTCGTCCCAGCTGCCGGTCGGTTATACGGATGATCCCTTCGAGGCCTTGCGTTGCCAGGATGATTTGCAGATCCGTTATACCGGGGGAACGGTATTGCATCTTTACATGCAGGAGCAGATTTCCTCTCCGGAAGCCTGCCGGAAACTGGTCAAAACGGCTCTGACGAATTTCAAGTTGCCTTATCTGACGATAACGCCGACTTTTTCCATTTGCCCGAAGCATGGCTATCTGTCCGGTGAACACGAGTTCTGTCCGGTTTGCGATGAGGAACTGATGGCGAAAATGGAAAAGCAGACACATTGATTGTTTATTGAAAGGATGAAAAATGGATAAATCACAATTGCCGCAGGAAAAAAGACAGCGCTGCGAGGTCTGGACCCGTGTGATGGGATATCACAGGCCGGTTTCGGAATTTAATCCCGGAAAACAGAGCGAACATCGCGATCGCGTGCATTTTGTCGAAACGGCCCTTCCCGATCCGGATGCAGCCTGTGATTGCGGTAAATGATGTGACGGTCAATGTCGGGGGAATCACGCCGTTTACGACAATCGATTTTCCCGGCCGGTTGGCCGCCGTTGTTTTTTGCCAGGGATGTCCCTGGCGATGTCGTTATTGCCATAACCGGCATCTGCTGCCCACTGGCGAAGGCGGCCGGTATTTGTGGCAGGATGTGCTGGCCTGGCTGAAGACACGGCAAGGTTTGCTGGAAGGTGTCGTCTTCAGCGGTGGAGAACCTTTGTTGCAGAAACAGTTGCCGGAGGCGGCCGATCAGCTTCATCGGCAAGGTTTTGAGGTCGCCTTGCATACTTCGGGTGTTTATCCGGAAAGGCTTGCCAAAGTTTTGCCCTTGATCGAATGGGTAGGGCTCGACATCAAGGCGCCGTTCGACGAGTACCGAGAGATTACGGGGGGTGGAAACGGTAAGCGTGCCTGTGAATCGTTAAGGCTGATTCTGGAATCCGGAAAGCCTCATGAATTGCGGTGTACACTCGATCCCCGCTTTTTTACTGTTGACCGGGCGGAAAAAATGGCAAAACAGCTCGCGGAACTCGGCGCCAGCCATCTGGTTATTCAGGTTTGCCGCGATGAGGCGAGTCGCCGCAATCAGCTTGTCTCAAAAGAAATTGCGGCTTGCTTGGAAAATATTTTGCCTGCTGTAACGTATCGTTCCTGAATTTTTTCCCCGTTTTTTAAGGTATCTCAAACCGGGCGGATTGCCCGATTTTTTATGCACGACATTTCCGTTACCATAGGCTTTGTTGACGATAACAGGGCGCGTGTATGGATGCATTGCTGACGGATCTGTTACTCCTGGTTTTGCTCACTTTGTTAAACGGGGTTTTTGCCATGGCCGAAATCGCGCTGGTTTCCGCACGCAAGGTTCGCCTGCAGAGTCTGGCCGAGAAAGGCAGTGCGGGTGCGAAAAGGGCTCTTGAGCTGGCCCAGTCTCCTTCCCGTTTTTTATCGACCATTCAGGTTGGTATTACTTCCATCGGTATTTTGAGCGGGGCTATCGGGGAAAACGCGATTTCCGCTCCTTTTGCGAGATGGCTTGGCGAAGTTCCTTATCTGGAACCTTATTCAAGAGCTATCGCTTTGACGGTAACCGTTATTGCTCTGACTTATTTTTCCGTTGTTATCGGAGAACTGGTTCCGAAAAATCTGGCCCTGCGGGCTCCCGAGCGGATGGCTTCCGCTATAGCCCGCCCCCTGAGTACGGTCGCTCTGGCGGCTCGTCCGCTGGTGTGGTTGCTGGCGAAATCGAGTGAAGGCTTGATGAGTTTGCTGGGCATTAAAAAAAGCAGCGAGCCGCCTATCAGCGACAATGAAATCAATGCCTTGATGGGACAAGGCACACAGGCAGGCGTTTTTCATGCAAGCGAACAGGAATTCGTTTCAAATGTGTTGAAACTGGATCAGCAACCTGTCGTCGAGATCATGACGCCCAGACATGATCTGGCCTTTATTGATCTGCAATATCCTGTCGAAACGCTGCGGAGCCAGATCGTCGCTTTCGAACATACCAGGCTGATCGTTTGCCGGGACGGGTTGTCGCATATTCTGGGCATTTTGAGCAAGGGTGATTTGTTGAAAAAGACAGTGGACGGAACGCCCGTTACGCTTGACGATATCGAAGCTGTTTTACAGAAACCCTTATTCATCCCTGAAACAGTCAGTACCATTCAGTTGATGGAAAATTTCCGTCACACAAGGAACGGCTTTTCCCTGATTGTCGATGAATACGGTGAAGTGCAGGGAATTGTAACGTTAAACGATGTGCTGGCCGCCATTATCGGCGATTACTCTGTTCCGGAAATGACGGAAGAAAACGGTTTGATCCGGCGTGAGGACGGTTCCTGGCTGGTGAACGGAGAGGTCGGTATGGAACGGCTGGCGTCGGAACTGGGGATGAAAAAGGCGTTGCCGGGGGAGGAAACGAACCGGTTTCATACAGTCGGCGGTTTTGTCATGTATATGCTGGGAAAAATTCCTTCGCCTGCCGATCATTTCGATTCGGACGGCTGGCGATTCGAGGTAATGAATATGGATAAAAACAGGGTGGACAAGGTGCTTGTCACGCCGCTCGGTTCTTCCACGGAAAAAAAGAGTTCTGCGTAAGCCAAAACGTTTCTTTTCCTTTACATGAGTCAGATATTCGCCTGAATGGCGCTCTCATCGTATAATCGCTGCCATTCAGCTGAAATAATAAAACAGAACGGATTCACATTGAACGAGTACAAGAACAACGATTCCGGGAACTCTTTTCTATCGCCGGTTTTGCCGGATCTGGAAGCGGTCGATCGCATTATCCGTCAACAGATGCATTCGGATATCGCTCTTGTCGGCCGTATTGCAGAATACCTTATCAATGCCGGGGGAAAGCGGATTCGTCCTGTTCTGGTTCTGTTAATGGCAAAAGCGCTCGGTTATCAGGGAAAGCAGCATCAGACGCTTGCCGCGACGATCGAATTCATCCATACCGCTACCTTGCTTCATGACGATGTCGTTGACGAATCCGAACTGAGACGCGGTATTCCCAGCGCCAATGCGCTCTTCGGCAATGCCTCGTCGGTTCTTGTCGGCGATTTTCTTTATACCCGCGCTTTCCAGATGATGGTTTCCGTCGGGAACATGCGGATTCTTGAGGTGCTCGCAGAGGCCACCAATCTTATTGCGGAAGGCGAGGTGATGCAGCTGATGAATGCACGAAATGCCGCCATTGATGAAGACGGGTATATGAAAGTCATTTATGCCAAAACGGCGAAACTGTTCGAGGCTTCTTCTGTGCTGGGCGCGCTGGTAGCGCATGTGTCTGAAGAAAAGATCGGAGCCGCCGCACGGTTCGGCCGGGCTGTGGGTATGGCTTTCCAGTTGATTGACGATATGCTCGATTATGCCGGCGATACCGGAGTAACGGGGAAAAATGTCGGGAACGATTTAAAAGAGGGCAAGATGACGCTGCCGCTTATTTACCTGATGAAAAACGGTTCCGAGAAACAGAAAGCGTCGGTTCGCAAAAGTGTGGAAGAAAACGATGAAAGCTGTTTCCCGGCGGTTTTAAACGCGGTCAGATCGAGCGGGGCTATGGACTATACTTATCAGAAGGCGAGACAGGCTGTTGCGGAAGCGGTACAGGCTTTATCCGCTTTGGACAGTGGTCAATACAAAAAATCTCTGCTAAAATTGTCCTCCTTCTCGGTGGAAAGGAATTATTAACCTTTCCCCTTTTCAATTCGGGGTGTAGCTTAGCCTGGTAGAGCGCTACGTTCGGGACGTAGAGGCCGGAGGTTCGAATCCTCTCACCCCGACCATTTTCTTTTTTCTTCCGTTTAATGGTTTGTTGCCGGCAGGGGTATTTTCTCTGAAACGTTTTCCCTCGCCGTTTCGTTTCCTGAATTCGCTGCCATATCCGCTTTCAGGTCTTCAATGAATTCGTTTATGGCGGGTTTAAAGGCATGTTGCATGATAACGACGTGAGCCAGTTCCCCGCCGAAACGGTCGTCGTAGTCGGGCGCAAGATGCCATTTCTCGATGATCCATTGGCTGGGGCGTTTGAAGAAAACCGTATTCGAATAGTCGTTTATCCAGTGCGGATAATGGAGGGCATAAAGCCTTTCCTGTAAATAACGGGTCGATTCCATAATTCTGGCTGCCTGTTCAGTAAAACCTGCCTTGCCGTTTTTCTGGATGATCCACCAAAGCTTGAGCGGAGCGAGACCGGAACGCGAGCAATTGATCATGGGCATGTCATCGTTCAAATAGGCGATATGAAAGGGATTCTGGTTTTTCAGGATGGTGTGGGTGGTAAGAAAAATGCCTGCCGGTTCGTCCATACCGAAGAATTTGTGGCCGCTGACCGATATGGAATCGAAGTGGAACTTCGTGCGATTGACGAGATCCCGGTGCCGGGTATAGGGAAGGAATCCTCCGAAAAGCGCGGCGTCCAGATGCCGGTAAACCGCAACGGGTTTTTTGCGTTTCAGCACGTCGTCTATGGCTTTCTGGTCATCGATCGCGCCTTTGAAAGTCGTTCCCATGGCGATAACGATCAGTGCCGGTTTCGAAGGATCCAGCGCTTTTTCAAATTCACTGATTTTCATGCGACCCATCGGATCCGCCGGGATCAGACGCAGTTCAAGGTTTTGCAGATCGGCCAGCCGCTTAATGGAATAATGCGCTTCTTCGGAGACATACAGGATGGGTGCTTTGCCGGTTTTTGCACGCAACTCTTTTGCACCGAAATACATACCGTGATTGTTGCCGTCGGTTCCGCTGAAAGTGACGATTCCCCAGAGATCGTTTTTATCGAAACCGTACAAAGGAGCGAAAAATTCGATCACTTCTTTTTCGAAAGCGTGAGAATTGATGCCTCCGTGACTGTTTAGGGGATTTCCGGCATTGTTCATTAAGCTGTTTGACAATCCGGTATCGAGATACCATTGGTAAAAATCGTTCAATTGCACATTCTGGTTTACCGGATATCCCAGATCCCGTTTTTTTGCCTGAATGATCTTTTCCGCAAAGCGATTCAACTGTTCGTTAGGCACGCCATCGGCAAAAGTATTGCCGATGGTGGAGACGGCGATAAGGATGATCCATAGAAGACGAGCCATTGTTTTCCTCCGGTTTTTTGTGTCTGAAAAAGACGAAACAATTTACAGCGTAATGGAAATGTGCTGTCAGGAAAACAAAAAATTGATGAAAGGAAGGTATTGGCGGGAGATAGGGAAAGTATGTTGTCAAGCTTGTTGCCGGATACTTGCCGGAAGAACGGAAACCTCTTTGAGGGAAATGTCTCTTGTACAGGTGTGAAAGCAACGTGATGAAAAAAGGAGCTGTTTGGTTTTTTTTGCGGATTCATGCATAAAGAAGTCGTCTTTTCGTGAAAAGGGACGGTTTTTTATTTTGATGAATTGCAATTTCAGAACAAAAATGGAATAAAATCCTCATGTTCGGTTTTTTCCAGGGCTTTGTATCAGGCCAGATTTAAAGAAAGTTGGCTTCCTGCTTCATTTTCTGAGGACAGGGAGTTTTTATTTTGTGAAACCTTTTTGACAGAGATTTCTATGTCCAACGAAACAATCAAGATGACCAGCGGGGAGTATGTCCCTATTGAAATGCATAAAGTGAGAGTGGTGCAGAAGCTCAATCTTTTGCCGATCGAAAAGCGTCTGAAAGCGATTGAAGACGCCGGTTACAATACTTTTCTGTTGCAAAATCGCGATGTCTTCATGGACATGTTGACGGACAGCGGGACCAATGCCATGTCCGATCAGCAGATCGCTGCGATGATGGTTGCCGACGATGCTTATGCCGGTTCTGAATCATTCAATCGTTTGCAGGAAGCTGTTGAAGAAATACTGGGAACCCAATATTTCCTTCCGGCTCATCAGGGACGTGCAGCGGAACATATCATTTCCCAGGCGTTCATCAAAAAAGGCGATATTGTTCCCATGAATTTCCATTTCACCACGACCAAGGCGCATGTCGAACTGGCTGGCGGAAAAGTGGTGGAACTTTTTACAAACGATGCGCTTGAGATCAAATCCGACAAGCCTTTCAAAGGCAATATGGACATTGACAAGCTGAAAGATCTGGTCAAAACGGCAGGCAAGGATAAAATCCCCTACATTCGTATGGAAGCGGGTACCAATCTGATTGGCGGACAGCCGTTCTCGGTTGAAAACATGCGTGCCGTTCGCAAGGTTGCCGATGAAAATGGCATTCTGATTGTTCTGGATATCAGTCTGGTTTGCGAAAACATGTATTTCATCAAGATGCGTGAACCGGAATTTATGGACAAGAGTCCTGCCGAGATTTTGCGCACGCTTTGCGATCTGGCCGACATTATCTATTTCTCCGCACGCAAGATCAGTTGTTCGCGTGGCGGCGGTATTGCCACGAAGAATCATGAGCTTTATCTGAAGATGCGTGACATGGTTCCTCTTTTCGAAGGATTCCTGACTTATGGCGGTATTTCGGTTCGTGAAATCGAATCCATGGCGGTTGGATTGCGGGAAGCGATTGACTGGAACGTTATCCGTCATTCTCCGGAATTCATCAAGTATCTGGTGGACAGTCTGGATGCCAAGGGCATTCCGGTCATTACACCTGCCGGCGGTTTGGGCGCCCATCTGGATGCCAGGGGATTTCTGCCGCATCTGACTTCTTTCGATTATCCGGCCGGTGCTCTGGCTGCGGCGCTGTACATTGTATCGGGAGTTCGCGGAATGGAAAGGGGAACGATATCCATGGATCGCGATGAAAAGGGCAATGATGTGCCGTCCGAAGTGGAGTTGCTGCGTCTGGCGTTCCCGCGACGGGTATTCACGCTGTCCCAGGTCAAGTATGCCGAAGACCGTATCGAATGGTTATGGAAGAACCGGGAATTGATCGGTGGGCTGAAATTCACGGAAGAACCGAAAGTGTTGCGCTTTTTTGTCGGGCGGCTGGCGCCGGCCTCGGACTGGCCGCAGAAACTGCAGGCCAAATTCCGTGAGGACTTTGGCGACAGTCTGTAAGCCTGTTGCCGTTTGCCTCCGTTTTTTGAAAAGCGACCGGAAACGGTCGCTTTTCCAACACAAGGTGCGGTGTTTTGTTGACGGGAAAAACGGGTTACGCCTTGGGGGTGTGACGGTTCCGGATTTGAACGGGTGCTCTTCCTGTCTGGACGATGTTTTCAAAAATGGGGAAACGTGTCAGCCCAGTCCAGGGCCAGGTTGTGAAATCGGGAAGTTCGCAAGGCCGGTTCCGTTTCGCAACTTGCCGCTTTTTGCGGGGGTGTTGGCGTCAAAAATCGTGTTTTGCCTGTCAAGGGGTACTGCCCCTTCAAGGATCCCGGGTGTTATGCGAATACGGCAGGGATTTCCAGGTTTTTATATAAAAAGATAGCCAATTTAAAGGTTTGTTCAATTCCCTGATCATGTATACCGTGCTTGAAAGTACCGAGTCAGTACTGGATTACGCCTGGAAGATGGTGGCGGATTCCAGGTTTCCCGTTTTCGATGCGCTGATCGCCCGTGAGCAGACGGCCGGCCGGGGCCAGTACGGTCGGACATGGATCAGTCCGCGTGGTAATGTTTACGTGGCGATCAGACTTCCCTTCAAAGCGCCATTTGACAATACCGAAGCGGCTATGGCATTGTCTTGTTGTATTTCTGCAACGCTTGCCGATTTCGGGTTCGACATCAAAATCAAGTGGACGAATGATCTGGTGATTGAGGGCGGTAAAGTCGCCGGGATTCTTCTTGAGCAAAAAAACGGAAAGCTGGTGGCCGGTATTGGCATCAATCTGCTTTCCTGTCCCGATTCGCTTTCACTTCGGCAAAATGCAGCTCTTCCGGCAACGTGTTTGTACGCTGTCAATCCACAGGTCGCACGAAACCTGACTCCGGAAATCATTGTGGAAAATTTGGCAGCACGCCTGAGGAAGCTGGATCTCGACAGTTTTTCCAGGGCATGGCGTACCGAGGCGCTTTCCAGGCTTTTGTGGTTGAATGAGTCTGTTTATCTGGATATTGACGGTTCGGTTGTCACGGGAACGCTTGCCGGAATTGATGAGCGTGGCGGATTGTTGCTGGCAACGCCGGATGGCATGAGAACTTATATGAGAGGCACAATAAGGAAGGTTTCCGGATGATGGGCTATCCTTTTTACAGGAGCCCGTTTTTGCTATGTCCGGGAGTTACGTTAACGAGGTTCATTATTTGCTTTGTCCGGTTTTTCGGTCGTTATGAGATTCGAGTGCCGGTTTGGTGAAGTTGACGACCGCTGCGTTTTTGAATCCCTGATTCAGGTTTGATAATTTGTCTTTTTTAATCCGGAGCCCGTTTTGATGTATAACATGCACATTTGCCAGAAGGTTTGGTTTTGTGGATGTGCGTGTTCTTGGAATTTTCCCTGTTTTCTGAGAAACTTGCGTAAAAAGCGTCGCACTAGCTTATCTTATAATTGGCTTTTGAATAAATTAATTTGGTTTTTGAAGCTACCCATGTCGGGTTTGATGAGAAGACACTTGCCATCATCGATTCCTAAGCAGGGTAGCTTTGCTACGTCCGTCTTTTACTTCGGCCCTGAATTGCCGGGTTTTGCGGTGTGTTTCCCAATATCGAACTGGATCAGCGATTATGCAGAGAAAAGAAATTAATTACAAAAAAAGAACCTTTGAGGAAGTCCGGGAGTCTCTGCGCGGCAAAGTCATCCTGGTGGTGAACCGCGGGATTCCGGCGCGTCGTATCTGCCGGTCTATCGGAGAGCGTTTTGAAGCCATCTCGGCAATGACCGTAACCGATATCGACAAGACACAGCCTGCGGCCGCTTCCGCTCAGGAGCTGATCCTTTTGGGGCCCGATCCGCGTGCCTATCTGCATCTTGAGCGGATCATGGAGCTGGCCAAGCAGCGCAATGTGGTGGCGATGCACCCGGGCTGGGGATTTGCCAGCGAAGACATGCTTTTCCCCAAACTGGCGGAGGAAGCGGGCATTACGTTTATTGGCGCTTCTGCCGACGCGATGTACAAGCTTGGCAACAAGGTTCAGGCTCGCATTATAGCCCGCAAGGTAGGGGTTCCTGTTGTGCCGGGTTCGGACGATTCGGTGGATGTCGATCAGGCACGGGCCATCATCAAGGAAATCGGTTTGCCGATCATGCTGAAGGCGGAAGGCGGCGGCGGTGGGCGCGGCATTTTCCTGGTGACCAATCAGGAAGAACTGGAGGACGCCTTTATGAAGGCATCCGCCATGGCTCAGGCGTCTTTCGGCAATCCTCGCCTGTTTGTCGAAAAGTATCTTCCCAATGTTCATCATATTGAAATTCAGGTTATTGCCGATCGCTGGGGCAATGTGTTTGCCTTCGACGAGCGCGACTGTACGGTGCAGCGCAATAATCAGAAGCTTATTGAAATCACCCCTTCGCCCTGGAAAGGGATCACTCCGGAGTTGCGTGAGCAATTAAAGGAGTATGCGCGCCGGATGGTGCTTGCTGTGGGTTATCATTCGGTGGCCACGGTTGAGTTTCTGGTTACCGAGGATTCAACGCCTTACATGATTGAAGTCAATACCCGTTTGCAGGTCGAACACGGCATTACTGAAAGTCGTTACGGCATTGACCTGGTAGAAGAGCAGATCGCTATCGCTTTCGGTTCGGAATTGCGTTTTAACGAGGAAAACACGCGTCCGCTTTTCACATCCATGCAGGTTCGTGTCAATCTTGAAGATCCCCAGGATGGATTTACGCCCAATTCAGGGCTGATTACCCGTTATGTTTCTACCGGCGGGCCCGGAGTTCGTCTGGATTCGAATCTTTCAGCCGGTTACGAATTTCCTTCCAACTATGATTCGGCTGGCGCTCTGTTGATTACTTATTCGCATGACTGGCAGAAAACGCTGGGCATTATGGAGCGTGCGCTTTCCGAGTATGTGATCGGAGGGCTTAAAACCACCATTCCGTTCATGCAAAAGATCATCAACGATGAGAATTTCCGGAGCGGCGATATTACAACGACTTACATTCACGATCATCCGGAGCTGCTCAATTACACAGACTTGGCGCCGGAAGAGGAACGTCTGGCCAGACTTGTCGCGGAAATTTCCGCCCGTGGCTACAATCCGTACGTCTCGCTGGGAACGTACCGCAATCGCAATACGCCTTCTCTCGGTAGTTTCAAGGCGATATTGCCTGAAATCACTTCTCAGGCAAAGCGCATGCCGTCGCCTTATCCACGCGGTGACCGCCGCGCTTTGCTTGACTATGTGCGCGACAGCGGAAAAATTCATTTTACGGATACCACAACGCGCGATATGACCCAGTCCAACAACGGGAATCGCATGCGTCTGGCAGAAGACAGGCTGGTGGGCCCTTATCTGGACAATCTCGGTCTTTTTTCCATTGAAAATGGTGGCGGCGCTCATTTTCACGTAGCCATGCTGGCCAACATGACTTATCCATTCCGGGAAGCGCGCGAGTGGAACAGTTTTGCGCCCAAGACCCTGAAACAGTTGCTGATCCGTTCAACCAATGTGCTGGGCTATAGTCCGCAGCCAAGAAACCTGATGCGGCTGACAGGTGAAATGATCTGTGATCATTATGATGTGGTCCGCTGTTTTGATTTTCTGAATGAATCGGCCAATATGCTGCCGATTACAGAAGTCGTCATGGATCGTAAAGACAAGGTTTTTGAGCCGGCCCTGTCGCTTTCCTATGCCAAGGGGTTCGATATTGACCACTATCTCAAGGTCACGGAATCCATTATCGCCATGATGTCCCGGGTTTCCGGTTTGCCGGAAAATGCGGTTACTCGTGAATTTATTCTGGGCTTAAAGGATATGGCTGGCGTTTGTCCGCCGAAATTCATGCGTGAACTGGTTTCCGCGCTCAGAAAACGCTGGCCGGAGCTGGTGTTGCACTATCACCGTCACGTTACGGACGGCCTTTTCCTGCCAGCCTGTGCCGCTGCCGCGGAAGCGGGCTGCCAGATTATCGATGCCGGTCTTGGCGCATCGGTTCGCAGCTATGGTCAGGGCGATATCGGTTCGCTGGCGGCCTATCTGGAAGACGAACTTGGCCTTGATATCAGTCTCAACCGCGATGCCTTGCGGGATGCCAACTTCGTTTGCAAGCAGTTCATGCCGTATTTCGACCGTTATTGCTCGCCTTATTTCCAAGGTGTCGATTATGACGTCATCCGTTACGCGATGCCGGGAGGAGCGACCTCGTCCTCGCAGGAAGGGGCTGTCAAACAAGGCTATATCCAGCTGCTTCCCTATATGCTCGATTTCCTGGCCTATACTCGTCAGATCGTTCGCTACCATGATGTGACGCCGGGTTCGCAAACCACCTGGAACACGGCGTTTCTGGCTGTGACGGGCGCTTACAAGCGCGGGGGTATGCCCGCTGTGCAGCAGTTGCTGTCGGTACTCAAAACCGTTACTGAAACTCCGGAAGAAAATCTTTCCGAGGAAATCAAACAGAAGCGTCTGGATATCTACCGCGATTGTAACGAAGCCTTCCAGAAGCTCCTCTTGGGCAAATTCGGAAGGCTTCCGCTTGGTTTTCCGAGCGACTGGGTCTATCAGAGTGCCTTCGGCGATGAATGGGAAAACGCGATTGCTTCCCGCACGGAAGTTTCCCCGCTGGAAAATCTGCCGCCTGTCGATATGGAAGCTGAAAAAGCTGAATTGACCAAATTGCTGAAACGCGAGCCGACTGATGAAGAATTTGTCATGTACCTGAATCATCCGGCGGATGCGATCAAGACGATCGAATTCCAGAAAAAGTTCGGTAATCCGAACCATCTGCCGCTTGACGTATGGTTTGAAGGGATCAAACCCGGGCAGACGCTTAATTTCAATACATCAAGCGGCAAGCCCCACCAGATGCTTCTGCTGAGCATCGATCCGGTTAATGATGATGGAGTAGCCACAGTCCGGTACGTTCTGGACTCGGAAATTCTGACCAGTGATATCCAGATCGATGCGCCTGTCACTGCGGCTGGCGGAGGCAGTGGTTCCATTATTGCGGAAAGCGGCAATCCGTATCATGTCGGTAGCCCACGCAAGGCCGATCTCTGGATTGTTCACGTCAAGGAAGGCGATATCGTCAAGCAGGGGCAAGAACTTTTCAATGTTTCCATTATGAAACAGGAAAGATCGGTGCTTTCTCCGGTAAACGGGATTGTCAAGCGGGTGGTCAAGACCGCTGATTTCAAGAAAGACCACCGTATGATTCCGGTACTTGAGGGGGAATTGATTGTCGAGCTTTCGCCTGTCCCGAAACTGTGCCCGAAATGCGCTTATCCGATTACGGATGAACATGCCAAGTTCTGCCCGTTCTGTGGTACTGAAGTTCCGGATTTGTCTTAAAGAAGTCCAGCCCTCCGTTTGGAGGGCTTTTCTTCGGGCGAAGGGCCACTTCATACGGGAAACCGTTTCATGCCTTTTGCCGCTCCGTCTGATAAGGAGCGGTTTTTGTCCCGCATGCCGGAAATCCGTTCTCGGCAGATAGCAGAGTGTCAATACCTCTTTATGGAACAGGCGGTTTTATCCTGTTAGGGTTCCTGTTGTGTCTTCCCGCATGTGGTTAATTTTCGGGAAAGAGGCGATGGTTGTTGAGATGAGTTTGCCGCGCGCTTCGCTGCCTGAAACGTGTCGCCTGTTTAACGGATTCGTGGTCTCGCTATTTAATATAGTCTGTCTCATCAGTCTGAATCCGGACCGGTTGTCCGGTTTTTGGCTGCGGCGCTGTACATTGTGTCGGGGGTTCGCGGAATGGAAAGGGGAACGATATCCATGGATCGCGATGAAAAGGGCAATGATGTGCCGTCCGAAGTGGAGTTGCTGCGTCTGGCGTTCCCGCGACGGGTATTCACGCTGTCCCAGGTCAAGTATGCCGAAGACCGTATCGAATGGTTATGGAAGAACCGGGAATTGATCGGTGGGCTGAAATTCACGGAAGAACCGAAAGTGTTGCGCTTTTTTGTCGGGCGGCTGGCGCCGGCCTCGGACTGGCCGCAGAAACTGCAGGCCAAATTCCGTGAGGACTTTGGCGACAGTCTGTAAGCCTGTTGCCGTTTGCCTCCGTTTTTGAAAAGCGGTCGTTTTCCCTTTGTTTTTCGGTTTTTCAAACTGAAAGGCAGATATTAATGAGGTTGCGTCCAGTAATCCGGTTTGGCATAAATTGTTTTTAACTGATCGATAAAAAGACGTGTTTTCAAGGGCAGATAGAGTTGCTGGGGATAAACGGCCATGATGTCGTAATTCGGGAGCGCAAATTCATCCAGAACTGTGACCAGTTTCCCGGAGGCAAGTTCGGACTGGATTTCCCACGTGGATCGCCATGCCAGTCCATAGCCTTCCAGACACCAGTGGTGAAGAAGTTCGCCGTCATTGCAGTCCAGATTGCCGGATGTACGCACAATGACCGTACGATTGTTTTCCTTGAAATGCCAGCCTCGCTGTTGGCCACCTTGCAGGTTGAATGTCAGGCAATTATGCTGGTTGAGTTCCTTTAGGGTGCGGGGAACGCCGAATTTTTTCAGGTAATCCGGTGAAGCGCAGACAACGCGGTGATTTGAACAAAGCTTTATGGCAACCAGACTCGGATCGATCGTCCCGCCGATACGGATGCTCAAATCATAGCCTTCCCGAACGAGGTCAACAACCTGATCGCTGAGGTTGAACGAGATTTTGACATCCGGGTTGGCGGCCAGAAACGCAGGGGCGTGCGGGGCCACGTGTTTTCTGCCAAAAGCGGCCGGTGCGGATACGATAAGGTGGCCTGTTGCTTTATTGAGACCTTCGCCAATCATTTTTTCCGCCTGATCCAGCTCATCCAGAATTTTTCTGCAATGATCAAGAAATACCGTACCTCGTTCAGTTAGTGTAAGATGTCGAGTTGTACGATGCATGAGTTTAATGCCAAGACGTCGTTCAAGCGCATCAATACGCCGCCCCAGCATAACAGGAGTGATTCCTAGCACGAGCGAAGCTTTGGCCAGGCTACCCTTTTCTGCAGCATTAACGAATGCCTCAATTTGTTTGATTTTGTCCATTGACGCGATTCCTTACAAATAGTATCGAATCAAGCGATTTTTTATTATCTTATCAAACAAAAAAATCATCTATATAATGCGTTTTAATTGCATTTAATAAAATTTGAAATGTTTCAACCTGGAGGTGCTTCATGGCAAAAATGACCGCAGCCGAAGCGGCTGTCTACGTATTGGAAAAAGAAGGTGTTACCCAGTTGTTCGGTATCCCGGGTGCCG
This sequence comes from Oxalobacter paraformigenes, assembly GCF_000158475.2. Classification (GTDB taxonomy): domain Bacteria; phylum Pseudomonadota; class Gammaproteobacteria; order Burkholderiales; family Burkholderiaceae_D; genus Oxalobacter; species Oxalobacter paraformigenes. The sequence goes on from NZ_KI392030.1 coordinate 133,883, forward strand.
GTATCAATCCATTTTATGCGGCACTGAAGAAGCATGGCACCATGAAACATATTCTGGCGCGTCACGGCGAAGGTATCGCCCACATGGCTGAAGGGTATACGCGTGCAAAACAGGGTAATATCGGCGTAGGCATCTGTACTTCCGGTCCCGCTGCAACTGACATGATTACGGGACTTTATTCTGCAATCGCCGATTCCACTCCCATTTTGGCTATTACCGGACAGGCTCCACGTGCGAAACTTTTCAAGGAAGATTTTCAGGCAGTCGATATCGAGAAAATCGCTGCGCCTGTGGCCAAGATGGCTGTAACTGTCCGTGAACCGGCGCTTGTTCCCTGGACATTGCAGAAGGCATTCTATCTGATGCGCACTGGCCGTCAGGGTCCTTGTCTGATTGATCTTCCGCTGGATGTCCAGATGGGTGAAATCGAGTTCGATCCGGACACTTATGCTCCTCTGGAAGTCAACAAGCCAAGAGCTACCCGCGCACAGATCGAAAAAGCCCTGGGTATGCTGAACGATGCCGAAAAACCGCTGCTCATTGCGGGCGGTGGCGTCATTCTGGCAGACGCCTCGCCTTTGCTGGTCGAACTGGCTGAAATTCTCGGCGTGCCGGTTATTCCAACGCTGATGGGCTGGGGTTCGATTCCGGATGATCACGATCTTAATGCCGGCATGGTTGGTATCCAGACGCATCATCGTTACGGCAATGCCTCTTTCCTGGCTTCCGATTTCATTATGGGTATCGGTAATCGCTGGGCAAACCGGCATACCGGTGGTCTGGAAACCTATACCAAGGGGCGCAAGTTCGTTCATATCGATATTGAACCGACCCAGCTTGGAAAAGTGTTCTGTCCTGATTACGGCATTGTGTCAGATGCAAAAGAAGCGCTGGAACAGTTTGTTGAACTGGCAAAAGAATGGAAAGCGGCCGGCAAACTCAAGGATCGTTCCACGTGGGCAGCCGAATGCCTGAAACGCAAACGGACCATGTTGCGTCGCACGGACTATGACGACGTTCCGATGAAACCGCAACGCGTTTACCAGGAAATGAACAATTTCTTCGGCAAAAACGTCCATTATGTGACGGCGATCGGTTTGTCCCAAATCGGCGCTGCCCAGCATCTGAAAGTTCAGCAGCCACGTGGCTGGATCAATTGCGGCCAGGCAGGTCCCTTGGGCTGGACGATCCCTGCCGCTCTCGGTGTTCGCGCCGCTTTGCCCGATGCCGACATTGTTGCCTTGTCGGGTGACTTCGACTTCCAGTTCATGATTGAAGAGCTGGCAGTGGGGGCTCACTTCAAACTGCCTTATATCCACGTTGTCGTCAACAATTCCTATCTGGGGCTGATTCGTCAGGGACAGCTGGGATTCAATAATCTGGATTATTGCGTTCAGCTTTCTTTCGAAAACATCAATTCGCCGGAAGTGGATGGATACGGTATTGACTTTGTCAAGGTTGCAGAGGGTCTCGGTTGTAAAGCCATTCGTGTCCACAAACCGGATGAACTGATCCCGGCCTTCAAGAAAGCACGCGAATTGATGAAAGAATTCCAGGTTCCGGTTGTTGTGGAAGCGATTCTGGAAAGAGTGACCAATATCCCAATGGGCGGAAACCTTGACCAGATCAATGAGTTTGGCGGTGCCCTTGACGTTAACGAATAAAAAAGGAGAGAAACAATGCCAAAAATGGCTGCCAATTTGTCCATGTTGTTTAATGAAGTTCCTTTCATGGACCGGTTCGACGCTGCTGCCAAAGCAGGTTTCAAAGGGGTTGAATTCCTTTTCCCGTATCCATTCAATCTGGATGAAATTGCGGAAAAGTTGCAGAAAAACAATCTTGAACTGGTTCTTCACAACCTGCCGGCCGGTAACTGGGAAGCGGGTGAACGCGGTATCGCCTGCCATCCGGATCGTGTTGGCGAATTCCAGGATGGCGTCGATATTGCGATCAATGCCGCCAAGAAACTGGGCGTCAAGCAGGTGAACTGTCTTTCCGGCCCGGTATTGCCCGGTGTTTCCGAAGACAAATTGCGCGCTACTTTTGTGGACAATCTGAAATTTGCGGCTGAAAAACTCAAGGCTGAGGGTATTCGTCTGGTTACCGAACCGGTCAATACCATTGACATGAAAAACGCTTTTCTGAATCGTACCCAGCAAGCGGTCGATATCATTCGCGATGTCGGTTCCGACAACCTGTTCATCCAGTACGATATCTACCACATGCAACGTATGGAAGGTGAACTGGCCAACACGATTGAAGCCAATCTTCCGCTGATCAAGCACATGCAGCTGGCCGACAATCCGAAGCGTAACGAACCGGGTACGGGAGAAATCAATTATCACTTCCTGTTCAAGTTCATTGACGATATCGGATACGACGGCTGGATCGGTTGCGAATACAAACCGAAGACCACGACGGTTGATGGTTTGGGCTGGCTGAAAGAATACAACGTCAAGTAATGGCATAACGAAAACAAGATAACTGGAGAGAAATAATGGCAAATATCGGTTTTATCGGTTTGGGAATCATGGGCGTGCCAATGGCCGTCAATCTGCAAAAAGGCGGCAATCAGCTTTTTGTCAATGATAAAAAAGCGCCTCCCGCCGCTCTGCTGGATGGCGGCGCAAAAGCCTGTGCGAATGGTAAGGAAGTTGCCCAGAAATCGGATATCATCTTCATCATGGTGCCGGATACGCCGGACGTGGAAGCCGTTTTGTTTGGCGAAAACGGGGTTGCTCAGGGTTTGAGCGCGGGCAAGATTGTTGTGGACATGAGTTCGATTTCCCCGATCGCTACCAAGGAATTTGCCAAGAAGATCAATGACCTTGGCTGTGAATATCTGGATGCGCCTGTATCGGGCGGCGAGGTCGGCGCCAAAGCCGGTTCTCTCACCATTATGGTTGGCGGTAGTGAAGAAACTTTCAACAAGGTCAAACCTCTGTTCGAACTGATGGGCCAGAATATTACTCTGGTCGGCGGTAACGGCGACGGTCAGACCACCAAGGTTGCCAACCAGATCATTGTGGCACTGAACATTCAGGCTGTTGCCGAAGCGTTGCTGTTCGCTTCCAAGGCCGGCGCCGATCCGGCCAAAGTCCGTCAGGCCCTGATGGGGGGCTTTGCTTCTTCCAGAATTCTGGAAGTTCATGGTGAACGCATGATCAAGCGTACATTCAATCCGGGCTTCAGAATCAATCTGCACCAGAAAGATCTGAACCTGGCATTGCAAGGCGCCAAATCTCTGGGCATTTCACTGCCGAATACGGCGACGGCCCAGGAATTGATGAATGCCTGCGCTGCAAACGGGCTCTCCGGAATGGATCATTCCGCCCTTTGCCGTGCAGTTGAAATCATGTCGGCTCACGAAATTGCCAAGGCATAAGCCTGACGTTTCGGTCATTACATCCGGTGAGGGCTTCGGGTTTTCACCGGGTTAATTTCACTTAAGGCCATCAAATGGGATGCGAAATGGATTCGCTTGGGAGCGGGTTTTTCGCGGTTGTCCGGTTTGATGGTTTTTTTATTCAGGATCGAATGTGATGATGCCTATCGATAATCCCAAACAGTTTTTGCTGGATCTCTATTCCAGTGCCATTTCAGCTGTAAGCGCCGCAAAGTGCCTGCCGCAATATTTGCCTGAACCTTTGCCGGGGGGCAGAACAATCGTTATTGGGGCAGGCAAGGGAGCGGCCGCTATGGCGAAAGCGGTAGAAGATCACTGGCAGGGAGAACTTTCCGGTCTGGTCGTGACCCGTTATGAACATGGTCTGCCGTGCAAACATATCGAAGTGGTCGAGGCTTCTCATCCGGTGCCGGATGCAGCTGGAAGGGATGCGGCGAAACGCATGCTGCAAATGGTTCAGGGATTGAGTGACAAGGATCTCGTCATTTGTCTTGTTTCAGGGGGCGGTTCCGCATTGCTGGCGTTGCCATCCAAAAATATCAGCCTTGAACAAAAGCAGCAGATCAACCGGAAATTGCTGAGAAGTGGCGCCAGCATTTCGGAAATGAACTGTGTCCGGAAGCATCTTTCTGATATCAAGGGTGGCCGTCTGGCGCTCGCTTGCGCTCCGGCGAAAGTGGTTACGCTGATGATTTCGGATATTCCCGGCGATGATCCGGGCATTATCGCCAGCGGTCCGACCTTGCCTGACCCGACTACGTGTGAAGATGCGCTGGCTATTTTGCAGAAATACCAGATCGATGTGCCCGAAAACGTTTTAAGACATCTTGAGTCGGGTGAAGGAGAAACGCCCAAACCCGGCGATCCACGCTTTGCACGTAACGAAAGCCACATTATCGCGACGGCACAGGACGCGCTGGAAGCCGCGGCAGATATGGCACGTGCCAGTGGCGTAAGGCCCTACATCCTTTCGGATAGCATAGAAGGCGAAGCCAGAGATATTGCGCTGATGCATGCCGCTATGGCAAGACAGGTTATTGAACGCGATCAACCATTTCAAAAGCCCTGCGTCATCATATCTGGCGGTGAGACGACTGTTACGGTCAAAGGTAACGGTCGGGGCGGCCGTAATGCAGAGTTTTTGCTGAGTCTGGCTATTGCGCTGAATGATCAGCCCGGAGTGTATGCCATAGCCTGCGATACAGACGGCATTGACGGTTCCGAAGACAATGCGGGTGCTTTGTATATGCCGGGTTCTTTGTCGCGAGCTGAATCGCAGGGAAAACGGCCCCGCAAAATGCTGGAAAACAATGACGGATACGGCTTTTTCAGCGCATTGGGTAATCTGGTGGTAACAGGGCCGTCAAGAACCAATGTCAACGATTTCCGTGCCATATTGATTATTTAGGAAGACAACAAGAGAAAATTATGCGACGTCAACGTAAAGCAAAGATCGTAGCGACTCTGGGGCCGGCTAGTTCGACCAAAGAAATGATTTTGTCCTTATTTGAAGCGGGCGTAGACGTTTTTCGCTTCAATTTCAGTCACGGCACGCAGGACGATCATCGCTTGCGACACGAAGCGGTACGGGAAGTGGAACGTCTTGTAGGACGTCCGATCGCCATTCTTGCTGACCTGCAGGGACCCAAGCTTCGCATCGGCAAGTTTGCCAGCGGAAAAGTGCAGTTGAAGACAGGGGCGGAGTTTGTTTTTGACCGGAATACTGCCGATGGGGACGAGCAGCGGGTCAATTTGCCTCATCCGGAGCTGTTCGGCGTTATGGAGGCGGGACACTCGATTTCGCTCGATGATGGCAAGCTCAAAATGAAAGTCATGGAAAGCACGCCCGATGAAATCCGTACACAGGTTGTTACAGGCGGTCCCCTGTCCGATCGAAAAGGCGTCAATGTGCCTGACGTCGTGCTGCCCATTCCGATTTTGACGGAAAAAGACCGCCGTGATCTTGAATTCGCCTTGTCTCTCGGGGTGGACTGGGTGGCGCTGTCATTTGTCCAGCGGCCGGAAGATCTGATTGAGGCGCGTCGTCTGATTGCAGGACGTGCGGGATTGATGACCAAACTTGAAAAACCTGCCGCGCTGGATCATCTCGATGAAATTGTCATGGCTTCGGATTCGGTCATGGTCGCTCGTGGCGACCTGGGTGTGGAATTGCCTCCGGAAAAAGTGCCGGGTGCCCAGAAAAGAATACTGCGTGCCTGCCGGCATTATGGAAAACCGAGTATCGTCGCCACTCAAATGCTGGAATCGATGATTTTTTCGCCGACGCCGACGCGCGCTGAAGCCTCCGATGTGGCCAGTGCTGTTTATGATGGCGCTGATGCGGTGATGCTGTCTGCGGAATCCGCAAGTGGCGCTTATCCGGTACAGGCCGTTTCGATTATGGACCGTATCATTGGCGAAGTGGAAAGCGACCCGATTTATCCGAAAATGATCAATGCCCAGCATGAGGTTTCACTACCCTCAAAAAGCGATGCGATTTGCTCGGCGCTCAGGACGGTTTCCCAGATGATCGGCGCTGTTGTGAATGTCACTTATACCGATTCGGGCAATACCAGCTTGCGTGCTGCCAGGGAAAGACCGATGGCTCCGATTTTGAGTATCACACCGCATTTATCGACCGCCAGAAGGCTCGCGCTGGCATGGGGAGTGCATTCTACCGTTATTGACCATGATGTGAAGGATGTGGACGAAATGGTCGATGCGGCATGCAGAACCGCTTTTTCGGAAGGTTTTGCACAAGCCGGTGACCAGTTGGCTATTGCCGCCGGTATGCCTTTCGGACAGCCGGGCACGACAAATCTGCTACGAGTTGCAGAAATCGATGTTCGCTAGTTGTCTGGCTTTTTTCTGAACAGGGTCTTTTAGACCCTGTTTTTTTGTATTCAGATGTCCACTGTTTTAATAACATGTATTTCATTGACTCATTATTCAGGAAGAGATATGAATCCGAAAAATTTTTTTCTCGTCCCGGGAATGGCTGAAAAAACGGAATTGATCGTTACCGAAGAGCAGACGGCACGTTATTGGGGAAGCGGGAAAAGCGATATCCTGGCGACACCGGCGCTGGTTGCCGTAATGGAAGCCACAACCCAGAAAATAACAGATGGCGGATTGCCCGAAAGCTGGCAGTCGGTTGGCACGTATATCGGATTGACGCACAGTTCGGTGACTCCGGTTGGCGCGAAAGTATCGATTCATGCGGTTCTGACGCATATTGACGGGAAAGAATTGACTTTTGAAATCAGCGCTTTTGATGAATCAGGAATAATTGCAGAAGGAAGTCACAAAAGGATTATTTCCAGAACGGAAGTCCTGAAAAGATTGTTGAGGAAGAAGAAATAAAAGAATGTCCTATTTTTTCAGGCAATTATGACGCTATCTTTCAGCAAAATCTCTGGAATTCTGAAGGTGTCGTAAAGTGGAGATAAAAAATCTAATCTTGACCGAGATCATGGTCAGTAAAAAATTGTTCTCGCACAATAGTCGAGCAATCAGGCAAAGAGGTTATGAAATTTGTAATTTCCTTGCTGCTATTGGTAAGAGTGCATAGTCCGGAAATAAACGGAGACCTAACATCCGTAGTGACCATGTTTGTAGTAATCATTAAAGGAGAGTAGATCTATGGCTACACAAGAAAGGTACCCTAATCGGTGGGTGCAGCTAGTATTGGGTATTATCTGTATGGCGACGGTCGCGAACTGCCAGTATGGCTGGACGCTGTTCGTTGCTCCGATTGAAGACAAATACCACTGGGCTCGTACAGCAATTCAGCTGTCGTTCACCATCTTCCTGTTCTTCGAAACATGGCTGGTGCCTATTGAAGGTTGGGCAGTGGATAAATTCGGTCCGCGTCCGGTCATTATTTTCGGTGCTATTCTGGTTACGATCGGCTGGATTATGTGTTCCTATGCCTCCAGCCTGGGTTTCCTGTATGCCGCACAGGTTCTGACAGGGGCTGGCGCCGGTGCCGTTTACGGTACCTGTTCCGGTAACTCGCTGAAATGGTTCCCGGACAAACGCGGTCTGGCTGCCGGTGCGACAGCTGCCGGTTTCGGTGGCGGCGCCGCTATCACCGTTATCCCGGTTGCCAGCATGATCAACAGTTCCGGCTATGAACAGGCGTTCTTCGTCTTCGGTATCGTTCAGGGCATCATCATCACCGCTTGCGCTCTCTTCATGCCGCGCGCCAAACTGCCACCGGGAACGAAAGCGATTCCGCGTGTTATTTCTTCCAAGAAAAACTACACCCCGACCCAGATCGTCAGAGAACCTCTTTTCTGGCTCATCTACGTCTGCTTCGTTGGTGTTGCTTCCGGCGGTATCATGGCAACGGCTTCTTTCGGTCCTGTCTCCCGCGACTACGGTCTTGACAAGATTCCGGTGACCCTCCTGGGCGTTACCCTGCCGCTGTTGACCATGGCCATGTCCATCGACAACATCTGTAACGGTGCGACCCGTCCTATCATGGGTTATCTGTCAGACCGTTTCGGCCGTGAAAACCTGATGTTCGTGGTGTTCATGGGTGAAGCTGCCGCCCTGCTGGGTCTGGTGTTCTGGGGTCGCACTCCACTGGGCTTCATGTTCTTCGCCGCCATGACGTTTGCCTGCTGGGGTGAAATCTTCTCGCTGTTCCCGTCCATGTGCGCCGACACGTTCGGCAGTGCGAACGCAGCGGGTAACGCGGGTACGCTGTACACGGCAAAAGGAACGTCTTCCCTTATCGTTCCGCTGGCAGCCGGTCTGTCCAAAGGCGGTAACTGGAACCGTACCTTCGTTCTGTCGGCATGCGTTGCAGCTACCTGTTCCCTGTTGGCGTTCTTCGTTCTGAAACCGTGGCGCAGACGTTTCATCGAAAACAACAACAAGGAAATCGAAGCACAGGAAGCAGCCGCTGCTGCAGGCAAAGCGTAAGCTGAGCGAATTTCTGTGGTTTCCCGGGAGAACCGGTAACGGTTCTCCCGCCTGATTCGGTGAAACCAATAAAAACGGCAACATTTTTATGTTGCCGTTTTTTTCGTGTAAACCTGTCTGTCGATAAAATGGGCTAAGCCTAGATTTTTCCCTGATTTTTAAGGCGGCTAAGGGTTTCTGGGGAAAGATTGAGATACGATGCCAGCTCCTTTTTGGGCATACGGTCAAACAGATCCGGATGCTTTCTTAAAAAACGATGAACACGTCCGGGAGCATCCAGCAGATGCAGGGAAATGGTATGCGACATGATACTGCTCATAATGCGCATGACTTCCATTTCAAAACGCTGTTTGAGTACGGGGTGGGCCTCGATAAAAGCGACCCATTGTGGCATGGCGATGCGGGCTATACGGGCTTTGGTAACGGTTATGACGCTAAACGGCGCAGCTTTGTTGAATTTCCACGAAGCATAAGTTGCTTCCATGTATCGTTCGCTGGTAAAACGCAAAATCATTTCTTTCGCATGCTGGTTGGCAACCGATCTTTTCAGGATGCCGTCGAGGACGAAAATGACTTCCAGATCATGATCTCCCTGATGAGTCAGGCAATCGCCTTTGGAATGATCCGAAATATCGAGATGCGGTTCCAGTTCGGCCAATTCATTTTGGGACAATTCCTTCAATATGCAATTTTGAGAAAGTTGCACACGAATAATATTTTTCTCAGGATGATTCGCTATTAAGGCCATGAATTTTTTACTTCAGTTTTGACGTAACGTGACTAAAACGCTCGAAAAAAATTGACGAAAGTCAAGAACTTCTAGTTTGAACCGGGAAACTTGACTGTGGTCAAGAATATATCAGGAGTTGAGAAGCTATGATAGCCATTAGCTTAAATATTTGACGGAAAGTTTGAAAATGTTGGAAAAGTATTGTTTTTCCGCCAAATATTATAGGTCATTTGGTTTTCATCCTTTGGTAGCCAGGCAGTAGCAGTAAATGGTCACTAAAGGGAAGTTGTAGTTTACAGCGCACAATTAACCAATAACATTGGAGGAAGAGAAATATGGGTAGCAAAGCATTATCCGGAGTAAGAATTCTGGACATGACCCACGTACAGGCCGGCCCGACATCGTCGCAGTTGTTGGCATGGATGGGAGCGGACGTCATCAAATTCGAGAATCCGACAGGTGACATCACACGTAAACAGCTGCGTCACGATCCGAACAAAGACAGCTTGTACTTCACCATGCTGAACAGCAACAAACGTTCGATCATAGCCAACATGAAAAAGCAAAGCGGGCTGTG
>NZ_KI392030.1:143627-433627 GCF_000158475.2 Oxalobacter paraformigenes
ATGATCGTACAAAGTCGAAGGCCATCCGGAAGGAGACTACTGGACAGTAGGTATGCCGGTCAAGATGTCCGAAGGCATCGTAGACAAGATCACGCCGGCGCCGATGTTGGGTGAACACACGGAAGAAATCCTGAAAGAAGTTTGCGGATTCTCGGCAGAGAAAATTTCCGAACTGAAAGCAGGTGGCGCTTTCGAAGTACCCGCGAAAAAGAAAAAATAAGGGTGGGCCAATTGTTTTAATGAAGTGATTCATTAGGCATTTAGCAGGATGGGTGGCTTTGTCCACCCATCTTTTTTTTGAACCAGGGTTTTTTCATGCGTGTAGTTATTATTGGACAGAGAAGTTTTGGCAAGGCGGTACTCGAAGCGTTTCAGTCTCGCGGCGATGAAGTTGTCGGGGTATTCATTGCACCGGAAAAAAGAAATTCACGTCCTGACGCTTTGAAAGTCCATGTTCTGGAAAACAATATCCGGCTGTTCCAGTTTGAGAATCTGGCCTCCGACGAAGCGCTTTCCGCATTGAAGGATCTGAATGCTGATATTGCGGTCATGGCTTATGTCGTTCAATTCGTGCCTCGGGAATTCGCACAGATGCCCAAATTCGGAACCATTCAGTTCCACCCCTCTTTATTGCCCAAATATCGCGGCCCAAGTGCGATTAGCTGGGCAATTGTCTGTGGCGAACATGAAACGGGCGTCACTATTTTCCGTCCTACTGATGTTATGGACGAAGGTCCTGTCATTCTTCAAAAGACCGTGCCCATTCATCCCGACGAAACAGCGGGGGCATTGTATTACCATCATTTGTTTCCGCTGGGTGTGCAGGCTTTGCTCGAAGCGGCTGATCTGATCGTTTCCGGAAATTATGAGGAAAAACCGCAGGATGTTCATAAAGGCAGTTATGAAAGCTGGCTTAAAGAACCGGAAGCGCGCATCAACTGGAACAATCATGTTGACCAGGTCTATGATCTGATCCGGGGATGCAATCCCAATCCGGGTGCCTGGACAACGTTTCGCGGTGAAAAGCTTGTCATGATGGAATGCCGGAAAATTCCGCATAATTCCTTTAAAAATGTGCGGGGAAAGGCCGGGACGATAACGTCCCTGGATGGCGACAGTTTCATTGTGGGAGCGCAAGGCGGCGAGATTCGCGTTTTATCGGTCAGAACGGGCAAGGAAAAGAACATATCGGCAAGGGAATACCAAAAGCGGGTTGGCCTGGATATCGGTATGAAATTTGGCGATTAGGTACTCGTTACAGGCAGAAAATGGTTCCGGCCATTTTTCTTTGCAGCCGGAAATTTAACAATTTTCCCAATTTCATGTAATATTGCCGCACGTCCGAGGAGCGTTGCGACAAAATGAACAGGCCCTGCCTTGCGCAGACATATTCTTGTTCTCTTTTTGCCAGGCTCGGATTTCCATCAAAACGGCGCTCACGTTACTTTTTTCTATCAATATCAGGAAAGGAGAGCGTGATGAACGCTGTATCCAGACAAGAACAGGATTTTTATATTGCCGATCCCGGCCTGACGGCATGGGGCAACAAGGAAATCAGAATTGCCGAAACCGAGATGCCCGGTCTGATGGCGATTCGCGAAGAATATGCCGCCAGCAAGCCTTTGAAGGGCGCCCGTATCAGTGGTTCCCTTCATATGACCATCCAGACTGCCGTACTGATCCAGACGCTGGAAGCGCTTGGCGCACAGGTTCGCTGGGCTTCGTGCAATATTTATTCAACCCAGGATCATGCCGCAGCGGCTATTGCAGCCAATGGAACGCCTGTATTCGCTTTCAAGGGCGAATCGCTGGACGACTACTGGGAATTCACTCACCGGATTTTCGAATGGCCTGATGGCGCTTATTCCAACATGATTCTGGATGATGGTGGCGATGCGACTTTGCTGCTGCATCTTGGCAACCGTGCCGAACAGGATATTTCCGTTCTGGACAATCCGGGTTCTGAAGAGGAAGTCTGTCTTTTCAATGCGATCCGGCGTCATTTGAAAACCGATCCGAACTGGTATTCGAAACGCATCCGGGAAATCAGGGGCGTGACTGAAGAAACGACAACCGGCGTTCACCGGCTGTACCAGATGCATCAGGAAGGAAAACTGAAATTCCCCGCCATTAATGTGAATGATTCGGTAACCAAGTCCAAATTCGACAATCTCTACGGTTGTCGTGAATCGCTTGTGGACGGGATCAAGCGTGCGACCGACGTCATGATTGCGGGAAAAATCGCCGTGGTTTGCGGGTATGGCGATGTCGGCAAGGGTTGCGCTCAGGCTTTGAGAGCGTTGTCAGCCCAGGTATGGGTGACCGAAATCGACCCGATTTGTGCCTTACAGGCGGCAATGGAAGGATATCGTGTCGTTACGATGGAATATGCCGCGGAACAGGCCGATATCTTTGTGACCTGTACCGGCAATTATCATGTCATCACACACGATCACATGATAAAAATGAAAGATCAGGCCATCGTCTGCAATATCGGCCATTTCGACAATGAAATCGACGTCGCCTCAATGAAACAGTACACCTGGGAAAACATCAAGCCCCAAGTCGATCACATTGTCTTGCCGAACGGCAACAGGATCATATTGCTGGCCGAAGGCCGTCTGGTCAATCTGGGATGTGGAACGGGACACCCCTCATATGTGATGAGTTCTTCTTTTGCGAACCAGACGATCGCCCAGATCGAACTGTTTACCAACAGGGAAGCCTACCCTGTCGGGGTGTATACCTTGCCAAAACATCTGGATGAAAAAGTGGCCCGGCTGCAGCTGAAAAAGCTGAATGCCCAGTTGACGGAATTGACAGACGAACAGGCCGATTATATCGGGGTCAGGAAAGAAGGTCCCTACAAGCCTGATCACTACCGCTATTGAGTTATATCAGGGAAAGACGCAGGGTTCATCCTGCGTCACTTTCGGCCCGACGAAATTTCGTTATGATGGTGGCGTGGTTAACGTCGATTGAAATTCAAGCCGGTTTGCACGCTTATAGTGGAGGAAATCATGCGTATTCTTATCGTCTGGCTGATTAACACGGTTGCTTTGCTCGCCTTGCCGTATCTGATGAAGTCCATCCAGATTTCCGGTTTCTGGACGGCCTTGATCGCTGCACTGGTACTGGGACTGGTCAATGCGTTGATAAGACCCCTGCTGGTTTTGCTGACATTGCCGGTTACTTTGGTAACGCTGGGATTGTTCATTTTTGTGATTAACGGCCTGATGTTCTGGCTGGTGTCCAAAATGGTAGATGGTTTTTACGTCAGCAGTTTTTGGGCAGCGGTAGGCGGGGCATTGCTTTACAGTATTATCTCGTGGGCTTTGTCCACCTTGTTATTCAAGAATTAAATGCCATCTCAAAAAAGTTTCAGTATTGAATTATTTCCGCCGAAAACGCCTGAGGCGATTGACGAACTGCGCGTAACGCGTACGCGGTTAGCCGAGTTGTCGCCGAAATATTTTTCCATTACTTTCGGTGCGGGTGGTTCGACTCAACAGGGAACCCATGATATTGCGCTTGAGATCCAGCAAGAAGGTTACGAAGCGGCGCCTCATGTTACCTGTATCGGTTCGACGCGGGAAACCGTACGCGAACGTCTGAATAAATACCGGTCATGCGGCATACGCCATATCGTGGCATTGCGTGGGGACTTGCCCAGTTCGTATGGTGTTTTGGGCGAATTCCGTTATGCTAATGAACTGGTTGAATTCATCCGTGCCGAGACAGGAGACTGGTTCAGGATTGATGTCGCGGCTTATCCCGAAATGCATCCGCAGGCAAAGTCAATGACGGATGATGTCGATAATTTTGTGCGTAAAGTCAAAGCGGGCGCAGATGCAGCCATTACGCAGTATTTCTACAATCCAGCCGCCTATTTCCGGTTTATGGAAAATGTTCAGGCAGCTAACGTGTCCATACCGGTTATCGCCGGCATTATGCCCATTACAAACTATACGCAACTGGCAAGATTTTCCGATATGTGCGGTGCGGAAATTCCGCGCTGGATACGTTTAAGGCTGGAAAGTTACGGAAATGACCTGGCCTCGATCCGTGCATTCGGACTGGATGTGGTGACCGAGTTATGTGAGCAGCTCTTGGCCGGTGGCGCTCCGGGCTTGCATTTTTACAGCCTTAATCGGGCCGCGATAACGTCTGAAATCTGGAAACGGCTTGGGCTGCACGAAAAAAAGGCGGCGTTGGAACCTGCTGAAGAAAAAGAAATCGTTTCTGCCTGACAAAAACCGGTACCGTATCGGGCGGTACCGGTTTTCCTTTTGGTCTTTTTATTTGTTACGGTCGGCTTCGACTTCTGCCGGGCGCAATTTGGCGGCAATCTTGTCCAGAACGCCATTGACGAATTTATGGCCGTCTATTCCGCCGAAAGATTTGGTAAGCTCGACGGCCTCGTTAATGACGACCCGATAGGGGATTTCAATATGATTCTTCAATTCATAGGCCCCCAGGAGAAGAATGGCATGTTCCACAGGCGAGAGTTCGTCCAGAGACCGGTCAATGTGAGGGACAATTTCCGAACGCAGTGTTTCGGCCTGATGAATGGTGCCGGAAACGAGCGTGACGAAATGTCCTGTGTCCGCTTTATCGAACCCGTGCGCCTGACGTATATGCTCGATAATGACGGGAGCGTCGTCTTTGTTCAGTAACCATTCGTAGAGTCCCTGTAACGCAAATTCCCGTGAACGATGCCGGGGAGAGCGGTTTTTGGAGGGATTTGCATGTACGGATTTGTTTTTCATAAAAGTCAAAACAGGAAAATCGTTCCGTGAAATCTTATTCGTTATCGGTTGCCGGTTCCAGCTCGTCGATTGCCAGAACCAGATTGGCCATTTCAACGGCAACACGTGCCGCTTCCGTTCCCTTTTCAATCATGCGTGCTTCAGCCTGCTCATCGGTATAGGTCGTCAAGACGGCATTGGCAACCGGCATATCGAAATCGAGAGCGACACGCGAAATGCCGGCAGCCGATTCATTGGAAACGAGTTCGAAATGATAAGTCTCTCCCTTGATGACAGCGCCGACGGCAATCAACGCATCGAACTGTTGCGATTCCGCCATTTTCTGCAATGCAACCGGTATTTCAAGCGCGCCGGGAACAGTCGCTACCAGAATATCTTCATTGGCGACACCCAACCGTTTCAACTCCCCAAGGCAGGCGTTTAGCAAACCGCGGCATATTTCTTCGTTAAAACGCGACTGGACGATGCCGATTCTCAAGTCCTGCCCCTGAAGATCCACTTCGAAAGTATTGATGCTCATAACCGTTCTCCCCGATATAAATGATTAAAAATCCCTGTTTTCCAGATAACCGACGATATCCAGATTGAAACCGGTCATGGAAGGCATTTTCCTGGGGTTGGCGAGCAACTTTATTTTGCCTGCGCCGATATCACGCAATATTTGCGCCCCGATACCGTAGTTTCGTAAGGTTTGGCTGGCAGCCGATGGCGTTTCGCCTGCCCTGTTTTTTCCCATTGTAACGAATTTTGCGAGAAATTCGCCGGATTGTTCGCTACAGTTCAGTAAAACCAGTATTCCCCGGTCGCTGGCCTGTATTTTATGCATGGCGTCAACCAAACTCCACGAATGCGAGGTGGTTTTGGTTTCAATAAAATCGACCAGTGAAACGGGTTGGTGTACTCTGACAAGCGTTTCCGTTTCAGGCGTAATACTTCCTTTGACCAGTGCCAGATGAATGGACTGGCTCGGTTTATCGCGATAAATAATGCCCTGAAACAGGCCCGCAGACGTATTGACCGCGTTTTCAGCGATCCGTTCGACAATGCTTTCATGCCGGTTTCGGTAGCTGATCAGGTCGGCAATCGTCCCGATTTTGAGGCCGTGTTTTTCCGAGAATTCAAGCAGTTCGGGTAGCCGCGCCATTGAACCGTCTTCATTCATGATTTCACAAATGACTGAGGCTGGTGTCAAACCCGCAAGAGCGGTCAAATCGCATCCCGCTTCCGTGTGGCCCGCCCTTCTTAACACACCGCCCTGTTTGGCGGTAATGGGGAATATATGTCCCGGTTGAACGATATCTTCCGGTCTGGCGTTTTTCGCAACGGCGACCTGAACAGTCCGGGCGCGGTCAAACGCGGAGATGCCCGTCGTGACGCCTTCGGCCGCTTCAATGGAGGCAGTGAAAGCCGTATTGAAAGAACTGCGGTTGTCACGGGCCATCGGAGCCAGGCCGAGCTGATCGCAACGCTCCTGGGTCAACGTCAGGCAAACCAGTCCGCGGGCGTATTTCGTCATGAAGTTGATCGATTCAGGCGTGACAAAATCGGCCGCAATCATCAAATCGCCTTCATTTTCGCGATCTTCGTCATCGACCAGAATAACCATGCGGCCGGCACGCAAATCGTCAATAATTTCTTGTGTGGAAGAAATGGACATAACTTAATTCCTCTGGAATCCGCTATTTTAAATGAAACTGTGCCGGACAGGCAGATTATCGGCATAGTGCCGCCGTAAACGAGATCGACGGGAAACGGCAGAATAAAAAACCATAAAACCTGCCTTGTACAGGTTTTATGGAAGTCGCTGAACAGGAAACGCTTATTTTCCGATGCAAAAACGGGAAAATATCAGGCCGAGCAAATCGTCCGAAGTAAATTCACCCGTTATGCTGTTTAGGGCATCTTGCGCCAGTCTCAATTCTTCGGCGAGAAGGTCTAGCGATGGCGAACCCGACACGGCGTGTTCCGTCGCGATAGCCAGATGCGTATCAGCCATTTTCATCGCCGTCAGATGCCGTTCGCGGGCAAGATAAGTGGATTCACCCGTCTGAACCCAACCCGCGATTTTAAGCAATTCCGTTTTCAGGAGATCAATGCCCTCACCGGTCTGTGTGGACAGATAAACCTGCGTGATGCCGAACATATTGTCTGTGGAAGGACGATGTCCCGAAATGTCGATTTTGTTCCAGATCTGGATAACCGGAATGTTGGGAGGAAAATCCGCAGCGATTTTTTCGTCAGAACGGGTAGGTCCCAGACTGGCGTCAAGCAGATGCAAAATAACGTCGGCTTTTTCGATTTCAGTCCATGCGCGTTCGATACCGATACGTTCGACTTCATCCTCGGCTGTACTGGGACGGATACCGGCGGTATCAATCAAGGTGACGGGAATGCCTTCCAGCTGGATGGTTTCGGTAATTTTGTCACGGGTAGTGCCGGCAACCGGCGTCACAATAGCGATATCGGAACCGGTGAGAACGTTGAGCAGCGAGGATTTTCCGACATTGGTTTGTCCTGCCAGGACAACATGAATGCCTTCTCTCAAAAGGGCGCCTTGCGCAGCTTGCGAAATAATGCCGCGTAACGATTCACGAATGGAAATGATTTTTTCCTTGACATTTTCTTTTTTCAGAAAGTCGATGTCTTCTTCGGGAAAATCAAGCGAGGATTCCACCATCATCCTGAGCTGAATGATCGCGGAGGCAAGATCGCGGATTTCTTTTGAAAACACGCCCGAGAGCGACCGTGACGCCGAACGGACAGCTTCTTCCGTAGTGGCGTCGATCAGATCGGCAATCGCTTCTGCCTGTGCGAGATCGATCCGGTCATTCAAAAATGCCCGCCGGGTGAATTCGCCCGGTTCGGCTATCCGTAACTGAATGGTTTTCCCGACCTGAAGACAGCGCTTTAGCACCATCTGCAACACAACCGGCCCGCCATGTCCCTGCAACTCGAGAACATCTTCTCCTGTAAAAGAATGAGGCGCCTTGAAATACAGGGCAATCCCTTCGTCGATAATATTGCCGTCGGCGTCCAGAAAAGGCAGAAAATGGGCGTAACGCGGTTTTAAGGGCAAGTCTTTGGAAGCCGCCCTGAAAAATTCGGAAATGAAAGGCTCCAGGTTTTTGCCTGAAATACGGACGATACCGACTCCACCGCGTCCGGGAGCGGTAGCGATGGCTGCAATAGGAGAAGAATCTGTATTCATTGTGAGGTACGTTAAAAAACAGGTTTAATAGCTGTCAATCATGTTTCTCATGCATTATCCTTGCTGTCGCGAAAAAATAAAAGCATTAGTCAGGGATATTGCGCGGGAAGCATGAATCCGGAGCCGGGTGTTTCCGAAAATGTCGGTTTGAATACACTGTGCCGTCTGGTTTTGTTTCGCTGCCGGTTGCGCAGGGTATTTGATCGCCTGAAAAACAAGTATAGAATTTTTCAGGGACTAAATGAACGGTTTCCCGCCTGTTGTTTTTATCCGATAGGCCGCGGAAGCGTTTTTAGGGTATAAAATGGACGTGACAGTCCTTTTTTATTCATTGGTAGGGTGATTGGGAATGAGTACATCTGCAAATACAGGGTTTGTGAAAAACGATGAGCCGGTAAACCGCCAGACTTTCGATGAAGTGATGGTGCCTGTATTTGCGCCTGCCTCCTTTATTCCCGTCCGTGGTTCCGGGCTGGATTTATGGGATCAGGAAGGCCGCCATTATCTGGATTTGACCGGCGGTATCGCGGTTTTGGGTCTGGGCCACACGCCCCGCGAAATCGTGGACGCGCTCGTGGAACAGGCCAACAATTTGTGGCATGTCAGCAATTATTTTACGAATGAGCCTGTCTTGAGGCTGGCCAGGGCTTTGACAGGCGCGACATTTGCCGAAAAGGTTTTTTTCTGCAACTCGGGCGGCGAAGCCAATGAAGCCGCTTTCAAACTGGCAAGAAAGTGGGCCCACGACCGTTTCGGGGAGAAAAAGAACCGGATTGTTTCCTGTTTTCATGCTTTTCATGGACGCACCCTCTTTACCGTAACAGTCGGCGGACAATCGAAATATACAGAAGGGTTCGCGCCTTTGCCTCCGCAGATTGACCATATTCCGTTTAACGATATTGCCGCGGCGGAAGCGGCAATAGGAGATGACGTTTGTGCCGTGGTTGTCGAACCGATTCAGGGCGAAGGGGGCATTCTTCCGGCTGATCCGGAATATCTTGCAAGGCTGCGCCGTTTGTGCGATGAAAAAAATGCCCTTCTTGTTTTCGACGAAATCCAGTGCGGAATGGGACGGACTGGCAAACTGTTCGCCTATATGGACTATGATGTGGTTCCCGATATCATGACATCGGCAAAGGCGCTTGGAAATGGCTTTCCGATCGCGGCGATGTTGACGACCACCGAAATTGCCAACTCTTTTTCGGTCGGTTCCCACGGTACGACATATGGGGGCAATCCTCTGGCCGCGGCCGTTGCCTGCAAGGTTTTCGAGACGATCAACCATCCGGATTTTCTGGCCCGTGTAGTCGATGCGGGCAAAAAACTCAGAGCCAGCCTCGAATCGGTCGTCAGGGATTATCCCGATGTTTTTTCACAGGTAAGAGGAAAAGGCCTGATGCTGGGGCTGGTCATGTCGGAAAAATATCATGGGAAAGCCGCGGAAATTACGGCAGAAGCCGGAAAACAGGGCCTGCTGTTATTGCTGGCCGGTTATGACGTCATTCGCTTCGTTCCCGCGCTCATCGTGTCCGATGAGCACATCAGGCAGGGCGAAAAGCTGTTGAGACAATCCATTAACGCCTGGCTGAAAAAGTGATTTTTTCATTCACGTCATTTGAAAAAGCCCGAAGTCGCAAGATTCCGGGCTTTTTCAAATACGCCAAAGACCACGCGGCCGATCATGAAACGGCTCAGGCGTTTTCCTTTTCAACGGCTTTTTGAGGCTTGAACTGTTTGTCGCTGATGCGGAACTTGGCCCGGCGATCGCCCATCAGGCGCCGCAATTCCTTGATGCTCAAATCACTGACTTCATGCATACGAATCAATAACGACGCCCCCACCGGCAGGCGGCGGTGTCTGATTTTGCTAATGACGGGAGGGGCGACTTCCAGGGCACGTGATAAAGCGGCATCGTTTTTCAGATTCAAATGCTGAATTAATGTATCGAGAAGACGGTTCGGGTCATATACGCGATCTTCAAGTCGCTCTTCTGTCGCAGAATTCACCGGGCTTTTGGCTTTGTTCGTCATTTTTCAAAGATCCTGTTTATAAAAATTCACCTGTCTTTGTTGTTTAAAGGCATGTTACCTGAAAATGGTCGATAAGGCGTATTTTAAACGTGAATGGCTAAAGGATATACCGCAAGAATTCCACAGGACGCCTGCGCCTGTTGACGATATTTTTCCTGTCTTGTTCGTCCAGACCGGTTTGCAGTTTCAGCATCTTCAGAAAATCACGTTTATTATGCGTCAGACTGAAATACATACTAACCTGAATAGTTTAACAATTATACATAAAATGAAATAAACGCAAAATGCACGCGGCAACCTAAAAAACGGTTTTTTTAGGGGTTTATGGCAGCCTGTATTTCCTTATGAATTTCCCGGCCCAATAAAACAACCGACATGGCATAGAAATAGCTTCGGTTATAGTGCGTGATGGCAAAGAAATTGTCCGTGCCGATCCAGTACTCGTCGGGCAGGGATTCATTAGGCAGGTCTATCAGGCCGAAACGCAGGCCGTTTTCAGTGGCGAGGTCGGAAATGATGCATTGTCTGTTCAACTGGCCGATCGTAAAAGTTGCCCTAAGGCCCTGATTGAAAAGCGTTTCCGGTATGGCGCAGTCAAAGGCTGCCCTGACAGGAAAAGCGATGGGCATCTTTTCTTTCCATCCATGTTGCAAGAGGAAATTGGCAACACTGCCTATCGCATCGATGGCCGAATTTTCCAGATCGATTTTCCCGTCACCGTCGAAATCGACAGCGTATTGACGGATACTGCCAGGCATGAATTGGGGAAATCCGATAGCGCCTGCGTAAGACCCATGCCAACTCATGGGATCGGAGCCGGTTTCGTGGGCGAGCAGCAAAAGGTTTTCCAGTTCCTGGCGGAAAAAAGCTTTTCTGGCAGTCTGGTTTGCAGCCTCGGGATAGTCGAAAGCCAGCGTTGCGAGAGTGTCCAGTGTACGGAAATGGCCGGTATTTCTGCCATAAACCGATTCAATGCCGAGAATGCCGACAATAATGTGTGGCGGGACGCCGAATTGCTTTTCCGCCAGTTCCAGCGATTTTTCGTATTGCCTCCAGAACCGGATACCGGTCGCTATTCTTGCCGGTTCGATCATTTTCCGGCGATACGCCTGCCAGTTCCGGTTTTTTTTCCCTGCCGGCGTCATCAGGCGAATCGCTGTCGAATTGATTTCGACCTGATCGAAAAGGCAAGTTAAGCGGGTTTTGTCAAAACGGTATTTTTCGGAAAATTCGTTGATGAACTGTTTGGCGTTTTCCGAAAAAGAAAGCGATTTGTCCGGGGCATTCCCATTGTCTGTCTCCGGCAGGGAAAGCGGACAGGAACAAGCCGGAGCCTTGCTGTCGGCCCCGGCCGTTTCTCCGGCACAGACAAGCGGAAAAAGAAACACAAGGAAAAAGAATAGTCCGGCTGTTTTGATTCTGAAGATGATCGGCATAAACGGAACCTTTCAAGAACTTTTCCTTAAAAGCCAGCACCCAGTATAACAAGCCATTGAAGCATGCCACACGAGGCGTGCAAAAAATAAGGCGCGGCACACCCGGCCATCATCCGGATACCGAAAAAAACAGGCCGGAAAGAAGGGATAAAAAGACAGGTATCCGGCCAGCCTGTTTTATGTCCCGCCTGATCGGACGAATTCGTCATAAAAAGGCAAAATCTCTTGTTAAAAACGAACATGGAAACCGGGAAATGATTCAGGGCCATACGCTGAACATGGCAAGCCTCCCCCGTCTTCAGGCAGGGCGTGAAACGTTTGCGCTCAAATGGCATGGACAGGGGAGGCGAGCGCGACAGGACGCATTGCGCCTGGACGGACAAGACGCCCGGCCAGGCTGCCTTGCACGCGCCCAAAGGCAAACGCGCTTTGGTGGCGAGGCATACAGGCAGGAAATAATCGCCCCTGTCAAACCGGCGACAGGCAGTTGAGCATCCGGCGTCAAAAAAGGCAGGGAATCAGGAGCGGTTTTTGTTTATCGTGCCACATCGCGGGCGCTACATCGCCGCGAGAGCGGCAACATGGAAAACATCAGGATAGCAGGCCATTGACCGGCATGACCGCACACCACCGCCGGTGGAGCCAGTGCGGCAGGCGATCTGAAAGCCTGCCGCCAGCCGCCTCATGGCGTTTTTAGCCACGCTCCTGAAACCGGGCGACAGAAAGACGCCGGCAGATAAAAAGGGGAACGCTTCCGCTTTTTTCGCCCCCTCCGACAAAAAGCGGACCGGCATACCGGAACCGGAAACCGGCCCCTTTTTGAGGCCGGAGGACAAGTGCGGTGACATACTCGCCGCCATCGAAACAGTAACGCGCCGCATCAGCCCTGTCACCCGATAGGATCAGCCATCCCCCAAATCCATCCGGCAGGCCATCTGCCGGACGTCCGGTATGAAGAGGGCCTTTCAGCGCCTGTTGGGATTGCCCGGGCTTTTCATCTGCCGGAAAGAAGGAAAGAATATCGAAAAAAAGGAAAGAATAGCGGAAAGAAAGAATAGCGAAAAGAAGGAAAGGCGATCAAAACGCGACTGACCGAAACCCGCGGGATGGATGCGGAGTGCCCCGTCTTTGGCCGGGCGATACCGCAAAAAACCCTTTCCCGCCGTATCCCCCGCCTGACCGGACAAAGACGGACAGTGCGCGCTTTGCGCCCGCTCCGGATACGTCCCTGATCCGGAAAAAAGACACACACCGCCCCAAACCGCCCGGCGGGCGGCGTGAGAGGCGGGCGGGACGTTTTTCAGGCCGCCGTCAGAACCGCATCTGCCACTGGAGCTGTGCGCCGTGATCGGTGGCGGCCTCCCCGAAAGTGCCGTGATAACCCAGTTTCAGCGTCATGTCGCGAGCCGGGGCATATTCGACCCCGACCCCCACCAGCGCCGCGTTGCGATCCAGCTCCGTTCCCCGGATAACATATCTTCCGCTGCCCGGCAGGGACAGGGTCGATTCCGGATGGATGTTTCCGAAAGTATGCCGCCAGGAAATATCGGCCCAGGCCGCGCTGTTTTTCATGCCCAGTTCGCGGCGCACTTTCGTTCCCAGCGTGAAGAAACCGGCATGCTCCGTGGACGAGCGTCCCTTCAGAACCGTCGCCTCGCCTCCGCTTTCGCCCCGTTCGCCGAAAGCGTCCGTTTTCAGCCAGAGATAATCCAGTCCGGCATAGGGCGACACATCGGCCTTGTGCCCCCGGAAAGTGTGGCTGGCCCGGATGAACGCCTGCAACTGGTGCGCATGGTACGACGCCGTGTTTTTCGAGGCCAGACTGCCGACAGCCACCCGCCGTTCCGTATCGACATCCGTCAGGCTGTACCCTGCCCCGCCCTTCAGATCGACCGGCCCGATAGCGGAGCGCGCATACGCCAGCACATGAAAAGTATCGGTTTCCGCATCGGAGCGGCGGTTGCCGTCCGCCGACAGTTTCGCGTACTCATAGCCGGCGGCGAGGCCGAAGGCGTCCCGTCCGTTATCGTACAGGTCGATACCGGCCAGGAACCCCCATCCGTGATTATCCAGACGCGACGCATTCCCGTCCGCCTTCAGGTGTCCGTCATGGCCCCATGTATCCACCCAGAGCAGGCGGGAAACATCGGCCGGTTCCGGCGCCGCGGCATGTTCCCCGGACTGCTGCCAGTGCAGGGAACCGTCCCGGTCGAGACGGGAGAGCACCGCCTGGCGGGCATGGAACGAATTGGCAAGCAGGGCGCTTTTCAGCGAACCGTGAATCTCGCCGGAAAGATTGTCGTAGGCGTCGCGCGCCTGTCCGGCCTCCATGCTGAGGATTTGTCCGTACAGGGCATTGCCCGCGCCCGAACCGTCGATCGCCGCGGCCGTGCCGCGCTGGTTGAACGTTCGGGCCACGTCGGCAAAAGCGGCGGTCTTGTTAAAGGTTAGGATGATGTTCGTCGGGTTGTAGGTGACATCCGGCGTCAGAAACGCCATCGGGGTGTCGGTATTCAGCGCAAATTCGCCTTGTCTGCTACCTGTCCACGTAAGGATGGCATACTCCTGATCCGCCTTCCAGATGCCGGCGCCGGCGTTCATGGTCAGTCTGGCGCCGGCATCCAGTATCGCGTCTGTCGCTGAAATACGATCCACCGACCCGTCCGCGTAGCCGCTGACGGCATAAGTGCCGCCGGAAGCGATATGCAGCGACCCAACGGTCAGCTGCGCGTTTCCGATGGCGCCGCCACTTTCTACCGTCACATCCCCGGCGGAACCGTAACCGCCCAGCAGGCCGCCTTTCACCGTCACATCCCCGACCGAGGCGCTGGCTGAATCGCGATCCCCGATCATCAGGCGGCCGTTAGAAAGCGTCGTCCCGCCCGTATAGGCATGGGCGCCGTTCAGTATCAGGGTGCCGGCGCCGTCCTTTTCCAGCGACCCGGTGCCGGTGATGGCATGGTCGAGCGTATAATCCGCCGTCTGTGTGAACCGGAATATACCGTCGTTGGTCAGGGAAGAGCCGCCTTGTATGACAGGATGGCCCGCGAATGTCGTCGTGCCGGAAAATACCGCATCGCCGGTGATGAGCGTGCCGCCCATAAACGTCGTATCGGCCAGCGTGCCGCCTTCCGCCTTCAGTATTCCCCGATCGCTGACGGTCGTCTTGCTGGCCATGCCTCCGGTGACGACATGCTGGATACCGCCGGCAAGCTGCGTGTCGTGTGCCGTACCGCTGACGGTCTGGGTTCCGGCATAAAGAACGGTTCCGCTGGCCGTTCCCCCGGTCTGTATGGCCTGTTCGCCACCCCACAGGGTGGTGTCGCCGGCCCTCCCGCCATCCTGAATGGTCTGCGTGCCGCCAAAGACAATCGCCCCTCCAGCGACAGCGCCGCTTTCCACCCGCTGTTCACCACCAAACAGGAGCGTGCCGACTGCCGACCCGCCTGTCGGGCCGGCGCCCGCTGATCCGACCGTCTGGACGCCATCGAAAACAGACGTTCCGCTGACCACCCCTCCCTGGCTGATATGCTGCGAACCTCCGGAAAGCGTCGTGTTCGAGACATTGGCGCCACTGTATACGTGTTGCATCCCGCCGGTATGGACGACCGTCGAACCGGAGAGGATCGCGCCGGCATGAACATACTGCACGCCGCCGCGGTTGATGGTGGTGTCCTGTGCCGTGCCGTCTACGTACTGCACGCCGCCGTTGTGGATGGTCGTGTCCTGCGCCGTGCCGCCATCCTCTACATATTGGGTGCCGTCGTTGATGGTGGTGCCGGTGGCCGTGCCACTGACATGTTGGGTTCCGTCTGTGATGACCGTACCGGCAGCCGTCCCGCCGGCTGAAATGTCCTGCATGCCGCCGCCGGAAAGGGTGGTGTCGCTGGCCAGTCCGCCGGCAGCGACACGTTGCGACCCGCCCTGGACAAGCGTGCCGGTGGCTGTCCCGTAAACGTCCTGAGAGGCATGGCTCGTCGTGAGCGAGGTCCGATCCGCAGACCCGCCCTGCGAAACGGTTTGCCTGCCTGTCACGATTTCGGTCTGGCTGGCTTTTCCGCCCGCGAAAACGGTTTGCGACCCGGGATCGTCAGTTATGCCACCGCTGATGACGGTATGGATCGCTTCTCCGTAAACCTGTTGATCACCCCCGGAAAGCACGATACCCGAGACACGGGCGCCATCCAGCACGTTTTGCTTCCCGCCGGTACTGACGACTGTCGAACCGGTGAGGATCGCGCCGGCATGAACATTCTGCACGCCGTCTCCCTTGACGGTGGTGTCTTTCGCCGTGCCGCCATGTGATACGTTCTGGGTACCCCCGGCGGAGATGGTGGTGCTTATGGCCGTGCCCCCGAAGGAAATGTCCTGTGTGCCTCCTGACAGCTCGGCACGGCTCGCCAGGCCACCGCTAAAGACCGTTTGTTTCCCGGCACGGAAGTAAGTCCGGTCAGCGCTACCGTAAACGTTCTGCACCGCGTTATCAAGCTCGAGATAGGTCAAAAGCGAGGAACCGCCCTGCAAAACGGTTTGTGTGCCATCGAAGATCGTTGTATTGCTGGTTACCCCGCCGCGGGAAACGATTTGGCCGCCACTGGAAATATGTATATTCTCGGCCTTGCCGCCATCCTGCACGTACTGGGTGCCGCCGTGAATGTTAAAACTATATAGGCTCGCGCCGCTCATAATCTTCTGGATACCGCCTTCATTGAGGTAGGTGCTCATGCCCAGTGATGCTCCCTGATATATGTTCTGGGTGCCCCCGTTTGCTATGGTCACATCCCAGATAGAGCCGGAAACATCCTGCACGCCTGTCCCCGTGACGGTCACGTGGCTGACCTGAGCGCCGTTGTCAATGATTTGCTGGCCATCCGAGACAGTCATATCCGACGCTGAGCCGCCTGCGAAAATACGCTGCGAGCCTCCGGAAAACACGGTGTTCGCGCCCGTGACATGGGCGCCATTGAGCACGTTTTGCATCCCGCCGCTCTGGACGACTGTCGAACCGGAGAGGATCGCGCCGGCATGAACATTCTGGACGCCGCTGCCACTGATCGTGGTATCGTGTGCGGTGCCTCCACTTGACACGTCCTGCACCCCCCCACGGATAGCGGTGCCGCTGGCATAGCCTCCACTTTGCACGTCCTGAACGCCGCCGTACAGGGTGGTACCCGCAGCCGACCCTCCGGAGTGTCCGCCACTGGTGGCGCGGATGACCTGTGAACCGCTGTGGATGGTGGCGCCGGAGGCTGTCGCGCCGGCATTAATGTCCTGAACGCCGCCGGAAAGGACGACGTGGTTGGCTGTCCCGCCAGCATAAATGATTTGCGTGCCGCTGTGATATATCGTGCCACCTTCGGCAATAGCGCCATTCTCCACGAACTGACGCCCGGCTGAGAAGATTGCCGTGTCATAGACCGTCGCGTTCTCATATACGTTCTGTGTCCCTCCCTCGACGACCGTACCGCTGACATACGTGCCCGCAAAGACATGTTGTACAGCGCCACCGGAAAGATGCGTGTCAATGGCCGATCCGCCGACGGCGATGTTCTGGGTACCGGCACTTCCCACATGCGTGCTGATGGCTTTCCCGCCGGCTTCGATGTTCTGGGAACCGTTGTCAAGTTGGGCGCCACTTACCACGCCACCGTTTTGGATGGACTGCGTTCCGCCTGAAAACACGGTACTGATGGCAGTTCCCCCGTTGGAGACAACCTGCGTGCCACCGAGAGAGATAACGGTATTCGTGGCGCTTCCCTGTCCTCCCACCACCTGGCTGCCGCCATCCTTCAGGTGGGTCTGGTCAGCGATGCCATGATTGATGACTTCCTGCACATTGCCACTCCCGGCGACTGTGGTACTCGTGGCAAGGCCCCCGTCCCGGATGGTTTGTTTTCCGCTGTTGATCGTGGCGTTGCTGGCATGCCCGCTTGCGCCGATTGTCTGGCTGCCTCCACGGTTGATTTCGGTACCGATGGCCGTACCACCGGAAGAAACCTGCTGTAAACCGCCCTCTATTCGGGTATTCTCGGCGGTGCCGCCTGTCAGTATGGTCTGTCTGCCATCTTGGTTGATCGTGGTGTCGATGGCACTTCCGTTTAAGAGTTGCGATCCGCTGCTGATCGTGGTGCCGGTAGCCGTGCCACCGGCAGAAACCCACTGTGTACCCGCACTTATCGTGGTGTGGTCGGCCTCGCCGCCCTTGAGTACAACCTGTTGGCCGCCGGAAATCGTGGTGCTGGTGGCCTTCCCTCCATCACTCACGCGCTGGATACCGCTAGTGCCGCCGCCGCTGGTGATAAGCGTGCCGATTGCTTCACCTCCAAAAGAGATATGCTGCTGGCCGCGGGAGATCGTGGTGCTGTTGGCCTCGCCGCCATCAAGCACATGCTGGGCGCCGCCAAGGAGAGTGGCATGGCTTGTCTTCCCTCCATCGGACACAAACTGCTGGCCGCCCCCGCTGATGGTCGTGCCGGAGACCTCGCCGCCATCAAGCACATGCTGGCTTCCATTGGCGAGGATCGTGTCATCTATGGAAGAACCGCTATTGTACACAAACTGCTGGCCGCCCCCGCTGATGGTGGTGGAAGTGGCACTTCCTCCGGAACTGACATGTTGCTCGCCGCCACTCGATATCATGGTATTTGTGGCATCACCGGTATTGACGACAATCTGTTTCCCGCCGCGGCTGATGCGCGTGTTGTCGGCATAGCCCCCGGAAACGTTCTGGACGCCGTCCTGTCGGATCGTTGTTTCGGATGCCGTACCCCATGATACATTCTGCGTGCCGCCGCTCGAGATGATGGCGCCGATTGTCTCCGCATTGGTACCATCGACGGTCAGGACGCCGCCGTTATTCACGACCGTACCGCTCGCCTTGCCGCCGTCGGAGACAAGCTGCTCGCCGCCGCTCGAGATGATGGCGTTGATTGTCTCACCGCCGTTATTGACGGTCAGGACGCCGTATTCGTTCACGACCGTACCGCTCGCCGTGCCGCCGTCTTCGACATTCTGGTAGGCCTGCACATCGCTGGTGCCATCAAGCCTCGTTTCGTTCGCCCGACCACCACTGGACACGACCTGTGTGCCACCCTCGACTTTCGTGCCGCTCGTCACGCCGCCCATGGAAACATGCTGCTCGCCTCTCAGGCCGAGTATGACGCCGGATACTTCCGCCTGCTTGATTACCGCGCTGCCATCTTCAGAGAGATCGCCCATCACGTTCTGGCGACCGCCATCATGGATGCGGGTGGAACCGGAAAGCAATCCGCCGCCATGAATGGTCTGGACGCCTCCGCTTATCACGACCGTATCCTGGGCGACACCGTTATCGTAAACATGCTGGGTGCCGCCGTCCGTTATGGTCGTATGGCTTGCCAGGCCTCCCGAGAAGATGTTCTGGGTACCGGCGACGCCGTCCGTGCCCGACACAAATTGGGTCTCTGAGGCAATCCCGCCGTCCATCACATTCTGGACGCCGCCTGAATAGAGTTGGGTGTTCGATGCCGATCCCTGATGATCGCCCGCCCCCTGTATCGTCTGGGTGCCCCCCTCGTAAACAGATGTTGTTTGGGCAACACCGCCTTGCACTACCTGCGAGCCGCCCGCGCTGATCCTGGCATGGTGCGCGTAACCCTGGGATTCTTCCGATCCGGAGACAAGCTGCGTGCCGCCATTATTGACCGTCGTGGAAAAGGCGCTACCGTTCCCTTCGATTTCCTGAAGGCCGCCATTATTGACCGTCGTGGAAGTGGCCGTCCCGTTCTCATGAACGAGCTGTTTGCCGCTGTTGTTGATGGTCGTGTTGAAGGCGTCGCCACCACTGCTGACAGCCTGCAGGGAATTTATGCCGGCAATGGTCGTGCCTGAAGCGACGCCTCCGCCCTTGATATGCTGGGCGCCAGCCTCCTGGAGATTGGTGCCGATGGCCAGTCCACCGCTGGATACATCCTGGACGCCTATGTGTGGAGTGTATACATAGTCGCCGACCCACCCTCCAGTTCCAGTTATTGGATCATCTACCCACTCACCCTCCCATTTGGACGTGTTACTACCAGATACGGTGACGTTGCTGATAATCCCGCCAGCGCTCACATTCTGACGCCCGCCTGTCTCGATGAAAATAGTGCCTTTGACCGTCACCTTGCCCTCGATGTGCTGCACCCCACCGTTCTCGATTAAAACCGCATACTCAAGATCGTCAAAATTATGTATCGCCGAGGATGCCAGTGTCGTGCCGTCAGCGACAAACTGGTGGCCGTTATTCTTGATTACCGTCGCGATGGCCGAACCACCGGGTAAGACGTTCTGTCTGCCGCCCCAGTCGATCTCCGTCCATCTTGCATACGCTCCGCTCCTGATGTCCTGCTGGCCCCCGTTATAGATAGTTGTAAGATCGGCGTAAGAATATTGATTTTCTAGTATCTGAAGACCGCCCTCATAGATATGTATATCCTCGGTGTGTGCGGTTTGACCCAATAATGAACCTCCGGGTCTTCCGACCACTATCTGCTGGCCGTGCCATAGGTCTGCATTATGGTCGAAGTTCTGACCCATACCCACATCCGGTGATACCATAGACATAGCCGCACTCCTCGCCATCGCAGGCGGCACGATATTCGGCGCCAGCACCGTCATCAGGGTGAACAGGGCGACGGTTTTTTTGAGGGCTGTTTTCAGGCGGGAACTGTCCGTTCCGGAACGGGCATAGCCTCTGGCCAGTTCCGATACCGCGCTCCATGTCTTTGTTTTTCGGTTGTAAACGGTCTTGAAGGTCCGGTTCATGGCTTTCCCTCTTTCTTTCCCTGTTTTTTGTCTTTTCCTTTTTTCTCCGGCTTTCGCCTTTTTCTTTCGTTCGGGCTTTTTCCTATTGCCCTTCCTTGTTCGCTTCTTTTTTCACTTCCTTCCCCGAAAGGCCCCGGTCGTTCATCAGTCTTTTGATGTGCCCGATGACCTGTTGTCCTGTGATCAGGCGGGTGCATTCAAATTGCCGGTCTGTCCCTTTGTGTCTCGGACACCAGAAGTAGTCTTTGTGGTCGAAGTTTTCGTTGACGTCGTCCCAGCAACCGAAGCAGCCGTGGGTGTTGATGACCCGGTACGGGGTTTTGAATTCGCAGTTCGGCAGGCTGAATCCGCTTATCAGGACGACCGGTATTCCGCTTGCCCAGGCCAGCCAGGACAGGCCGCTTCCCAACCCGATGAAGAAGTCGGCGTGTTCGAGCAGTTCCACTCGCTCCTGCAAGGGACGGTTGCCTGTGTAGTCTTCCGCGCCATAGGGGATGTGGTTCCAGGTGAAGCCGCTTCCATAGGTGCTTTCCCGGTCGATGCAGAGTACCCGGTAGCCTTGTTCTTTCAGGTAGGCCACGACCTGTTTCCATCCGTATCCGTTGTTCCAGTATTTGGCCTGGGAAGAGGCTTGCGTCGCGATGCACACGTACGGTTCCATGACGCTTCTTGCCGAGCCCAGTTTCAGTCTCGGCCTCTCTTCTTCCGGATCGACGCCCAGTATGCAGCCCGCTGTCCGGTGCAGCCCCACTTGCCTGAAGTCGTAGGGCTGGTGGTTGCGGTCTCCTCCAAAGTACAGGCCTACCCGGTAGGTCGCGTAGGGGCTTTTGTTTTTGAGGTTTTCCGGGGTGTTGAAGGTGATGGCGGGGTATTGTTTTTCAAACAGTTCCTTGATTTCTTTTCCCAGTGTGCATTCCAGCCGGCAGCCGTGTTGTTCCCGGAAGCGTTCCGCGTAGTGGATCCAGCCGATCAGGTCGCCCAGTGTCCCGACCGGAAAGCTGATGAGTACGGGCCGGTCTTTGAGGTTGATGGTATGGCTGAAGCAGGGGTCTTTTTCTCCCCGCTTCCACACGTAAAGGGAAAAACGGACGAAGTATTTTTTGGTGCTGACGATCCAGCCTCCGTCGGAGTCGCAGGAAAAGAGGATGTTTCCCGAGTCGGCGTCCTGGATCTGCGCATGCCACTGGCCAGGAGGCAGGAAAAGGCGCGCCCCGTCGTTGAAGTCGTAGCGGATGTTTTCGGGGCCTTTCTGGCTCGGCAGGGCCGGCGGCGCGACCGAGTAGGCGCTGTCCTGTTTTGCGGCCTTGTCGTTTCCGGCTTTTTCTTCCGCGGCTTTTTCTTCTACCGCCTTGCCGTTTGCCGGTTTGTCTTCGGCTGCCTTGTCATGTACGGCGCTGTTTTCCGGGGGCGGGACGCCTGCCGTTTTTCCGTTTGCCTCTTCCCCGTTTTTGTTTTCCGCTTCTCCCATTCCTTTTTTTCGCATGCAACTGAGGGTTTTTCTTGTTTGCTTGTTGGTGAATATGATTAATGCTGATACGCGTTAATAAATCCGTTAATGCATATTAACAGACATATCCATTCTTTTCATTTTGACAAGAGAATAACGTAAGTCTATCAAATTTCAGGGAAAAACGGACGAAAACGGCAAACCGTCCGCGGGCAAGCGGGTGGCCACTTCTTTCCGGCCGGGGAAGGTGAAAGAAAAAAGCGATAAAAATCATGCCTCTATGAAAAGACAAAAATACGGAATGTGTATTAATATGCATTTGCGGACGCTGGCGGGAAACCGGCTCCTGTTTCTTTTCTGTAACGCGCCCTTGCCGCGTCGGGGAATGTGGCATCTTCCCCCGCCTTTGGGCAGGGGATTCCTGCGGAGCCGGAGCACACGTGCGCTGACTCTTTAGCGGGTGCCCGCTGCTGGCGACCTGACTGCATCACTCACTTCACAGGCTGGCCGGGCGTGTCCCGCCTCCGGTGTGTTTATCGCTCCGGTTATATCGGCATTTTCCTCAAATCCACCTGTTTCACACCGGAATGTCGCCTGGGTCTTGCGGTTGTCCGCTGAAACATGGCCGCCACATGGGCAAGTGCGGCTTGTGTTCTGTGGCGGTATTGCAATCAGTATCCCGCCACGCCACGCCATGCCAGCTTGTATTCCGGTTGCCGCCTGAACCCGTACTCTCCCTGATCGGGGTTGGATTTGTTCAGTCCTGACCTGGCTCGGACGTGTGTTCCAGGGGTTTCTTTTGTTCCCGATGCCGAACCGGACATGTTCATGACTTGCCAGTCTTCCAGCCGCTTTTTCGCGCATCGTATTTGGCTTGCCGGCCGAAGGCAGGTGTTCTGGCGTATCCGGTCATCATGAGGGTTTCCGTTTTGCCGGTTTGTCCGGATTTTTAACGAAGCGCGTGTTGGAAACCCTGTTGTTGCGTTTTTTGGCGAAGCGGGACGCTTGTCGTCAGATCAGGGGCGTTTTTGGCATGACGGATTCTGTACAGGCGGATGGTTTGCTTCTGTTGAAGCCGGATGCCTTGAAAATGGCGCTTTCCCCGGAAAGGGACAGGGTTTTTGGCGGGAAAAGGGTTTCCGGAAAAATACGGTCGCGGTTTTCATGGGGGTGGCAAGTTGCCCGATACGGCGGATGTTGTCGGGTGAGTCCCGAAGGGGTAACAAGGCCGTTGTCGCTGGCCGGTCTGAAACGCGCGCTTTTCGGGCGTTTGGCGGCGGGAAGGGGGAAGGTTTCCGGGTGGATGAAGGGGATCTTGCGAAACGATCAAGCGGATACCGGCAGATTCGCGTTATGATATGAAAGGAACGCTTCATTCGGAGAGAAAGCCGCTTTCTGTTCCGACAGGCGGGAAAACATGCCGAACCGGTGCGGGATAACAATTTGTACTATTCCGGTTTCGACAGCCTGGAATGGGTAAAGTCCGGAGGTACCGGAGAAACATCGTAAGATCGGGTTTCCGGGGCGGGGTTCTGCAGGATCCGTTCCGGCAAGTTGTGTAAGGATATTGCCGAGTTCGGCAGATTTCGATAAAACTGTTCATTATGACTACTGCCATTTATTTTCATCCGGTTTGTCAATTGCATGAAATGGGAGGGCACCATCCTGAATCGCCCGCACGCATGAAAACCATGCTGGCTGCCTTTAAAGAAAGCGGTATGGACCGCTTTCTGGAATATCGTCTTTCCCCGGAAGCGACCGAACAGGACATTCGTCGGGCACACACGCAAGATATGATCAACAAGGCGCGGGACAACATTCCAGAACCCGGCGATTATTATCCGCTCGATGAAACGCCTCTGAATCACTACAGCTGGAAAGCGGCCTTGCGCACAAGCGGAGCGGCTGTCGCGGCGACCGATGCGGTTCTGGCTGGCGAGATTCAAAACGCGTTCTGCATTGAACGGCCTATCGGCCATCATTCGACCATTGGCGAAGCGATGGGATTTTGCGTGTTCAACAGTCTTGCCGTGGCGGCCATGCGGGCAATCAAGGTGCATAAGCTGGGTCGGGTGGCGATTGTCGATCTCGATGTCCATCACGGAAACGGAACTGAAGAGATTTTCTCGTATGATCCCAGTGTCATGATGGTCAGTTATTACCAGCAGTTTCTTTATCCGTTTTGCGGCAATGAAAGGGAACGGGCCCACATGGTCAATGTTCCTGTGCCTCCGGGAACCGGTGGGGAACGGATACGGCAGGTGGTGACCGAGCAATGGTTGCCCGCGCTTCACAGGCACAAGCCGGAGATGATTTTCATTTCCGCCGGATTCGACGCCCATCGCGATGATCCTTTGGGGGACATGAATCTGGTTGAGGAGGATTACGCCTGGATAACGAAGCAGGTGATGGGCATTGCCGGGCAATATTCCCGGGGACGTATCGTCAGTTTTTCCGAAGGCGGCTATAACCTGAACGCATTGGCAGGCAGTGTTGTGGCACATGTGAAGGCTCTGGCGGGACTGGACTGAGGACAGGACATGGCAATTCAATGGTTTCCGGGGCACATGAATGCCGCCCGGAAAAAGGCGGCGGAAACGATGGAAATAACCGATCTGGTTATCGAGGTGCTGGACGCGCGGCTTCCGGGGGCCAGCAGTAATCCCATGGTTGAGGAATTGCGTCTCCACCGGCAGCGCCCCTGCCTGAAAATTCTGAACAAGAGCGATCTTGCCGATCCTCGCGTGACAGACGCATGGCTCGATTGTTTCAATGGCCGGTCCGGCGTCCATGCCGTTGCCGTGTCATGCCGGCATCCCGCCGAAGTCGCAAGAATTCCCGCGCTCTGCCAAAAACTGGTTCCTCATCGTACCGGGCCGGGAAAACCGGCCAGAATGATGATTATGGGAATTCCGAACGTCGGGAAATCGACTTTGATGAACATGTTGCTGAAACGGCGTGTCGCTGCCGTTGGCGATGAGCCGGCAGTGACCAAAAGCCAGCAGCGTTTGTATCTGGACAGGCGTATGGTGTTGACCGACACGCCCGGCCTGTTGTGGCCGAAGATCGTTTATCCGGACGACGGTTATATGCTGGCCGCCAGCCATGCTGTCGGGGTGAATGCGCTTGTTGAAGAAGAGGTTGCCGCTTTTTTGGGCGAAATACTGCTGAACCGGTATCCTGATCTGGTGAAGGCCCGGTATAAAATGCCTGTTGACGGTCTGGACGGTATCGCGCTGGTGGAAGAAATTGCCAGAAAGCGCGGGTTCAAAATCAGGGGCGGCGAACTGGATGTGGAAAAGGGCGCTCATGCCCTTTTGCAGGATTATCGTACGGGCGCGATCGGACGCGTCAGTCTTGAAACGCCCGATAGCCGTCGTGAAATGATCGGGTCTTTCGCCGAAAGCGACAAGGCGTAAATGATGCATTTCTGTTACCGGCATAACGGCCTTTCCGATTTATAATGTTTTCAATGAAACCTATCGCACCCGGAACTGTTATTTTTCATCGCTATCGTGGGTATGGCGTACTGACGGCCGTCAATTTGTTGACCGGCTGGGTTTCGGCGCGTTTCGGCAACGAACAGCGTTGTCTCGATCTGAATCTTTCCACTGATGAAGTCCGGCATGCCGATGGCGAGCCCATTTTGTTCCGCCTGGCCGCTCCCGACCGTATGCCTCATGCAAGATTGATGGAGATGGTCGGAAAACTGCATGGCGCGGGGTATCAGCGCCTGTATCTGCATGCATGGCCGAAAGAGTCGGGTTTGCACTGGCGATGGCATCTTTTCACGGGTTGCCGGAACTGGTTCCAGCGGCCCTGGCGTGAGGGCTGGTATGGTTCCGGGGCGGATTACATTTTCAATCCGGTCATGGGCTGGGGCGATTTGCCGGGCGCGACGGCAGATGAGCTGATCGGGGCCTTGTCCCGTTTCGATCCCGAAGGCCTTGCGCAGGCGCTGGGTGAGGATGAGGAACACGCGCTCTGGTTCGAGCGCGTGTCCAGGGCGCTGCTTCCGGGATATATGTACAGTCTGGAGAAACGTCTGAATCCGGATGGCTCGTTTTCAGATGTGTTGCCGGTTTATCCTGTCCGACAGGGAATGCCGGCTTATGAGGGCCCTTCCCTGCCGTATCCACCGGGATGGAACAAACGGTACCGTACGGAGCCGGTTGTCAGGGATTATTTTTGCTGCTTTTGACGGTCGTCGAAATGACACTCCATATTATCGCTACAGGCGGAACGTTTGAAAAACATTATGACGAAATCAGCGGCCGTCTGGTTTTCGGGGAAAGTCATATTCCTTCCCTGATGAAGCGGGCGCGCGTTTCTCTTCCCTACACGTTTGAAACGGTCTGTATGCTCGATTCGCTGGATATGCAGGAATCCGACCGGCTGAAAATACGGGAAGCCTGCGCGATGTCGCCAGCCGGGAAAATCGTCATTGTTCATGGGACCGATACGATGAGGGAGACGGCTGCCGTACTCGGCAAGGCCGCTTTTCAAAAGACCATCGTCTTGACGGGGGCGATGATACCGTGTGAATTCGATCATTCCGACGCCCTTTTCAATTTGGGATTCGCAACGGGCGCGGTGCAGTTATTGCCGAATGGAGTCTATGTGTTAATGAATGGACGGGTTTTCGATTGGGAACGTGTCCGGAAAAATCGTCGTGAAGGTCTGTTTGAAGAGGCGGACAAGAGGTAGGGAAATTACTGTTTAATTTTTGGAAGTCATTTTCAATGAATATCGTTATTCTGGCTGCCGGCATGGGCAAACGCATGCATTCTTCTATACCCAAAGTGCTGCATTTACTGGCAGGAAAACCTTTGCTGGAACATGTTGTTACCACAGCAAGAGCGCTGAATCCCGAAAAACTGATTGTGGTATACGGGCATGGCGGCGAGCAGGTCCGGCAAAGGATGGCAGGCGCGGATTTGACTTTCGTAAAACAGGAACCGCAAATGGGAACCGGTCATGCCGTGATGCAGGCGTTACCGGAACTGGATGAATCCGTTCCGACACTGATACTTTATGGCGATGTGCCCATGATTGGTGCGTCTTCACTGGCGCATCTGGCATCTCTGGCCGGCTCTGACAAGCTGGGTATTCTGACAGTCGACATGCAAAATCCGGCAGGCTATGGCCGGATCATTCGGGAGAATGGCAGGATCCGCCGCATTGTCGAACAAAAGGACGGTAATGAAAAGGAACTGGCTGTTACCGAAATCAATACAGGCATTATGGTGGCGCCGACGGTTCCGTTGAAGCGTTGGCTGTCTTCGCTGGGCAATGACAATGCCCAGGGCGAGTACTATCTGACGGATATTGTGGCAAGGGCGGTTGACGATGGAATGGAAATCGTTTCGGGCCAACCGGATAAGGGGTGGGAAACGATGGGCGTCAACAGCAAGAAGCAACTGGCGGAACTGGAAAGGATTTATCAGGACAATATTGTCTCTTCCCTTCTGGAAAAGGGGGTCGGCCTGGCCGATCCGGCGCGTGTCGATGTACGGGGTTCTCTGCGGTGCGGCCGCGATGTCTTTATTGATGTCAATTGTGTTTTTGAAGGCGAGGTGGTACTGGGCGACGGGGTGACGGTTGGGCCAAACTGTGTGATCAGGAACTGTTCCATTGAGGCGAACGCTGAAATTCGTCCTTTCTGCCATCTGGACGGGGCGAAAATCGGCGCCGGATCGCTTGTCGGCCCTTATGCCCGCCTTCGCCCGGGGGCCGATCTGGGCGAGGAAGTGCATATCGGCAATTTCGTCGAAATCAAAAACAGCCGTATTGCCTCGCAAAGCAAGGCCAATCATCTGGCCTATGTCGGTGACTCATCGGTAGGCAGCCGTGTCAATATCGGGGCGGGTGCCATCACCTGCAATTATGACGGCGCCAACAAACACAAGACCATTATTGAAGACGACGTTTTTATCGGCACCAATTGCGAGCTGGTCGCTCCGGTCAGGGTGGGAAGCGGCGCCACGATCGGCGCAGGCACAACCTTGACCAAGGATGCCCCGCCCGGTTCGCTGACGGTTTCGCGAGCACGGCAAACGACGATAAATGACTGGAAAAGACCGGTAAAAACGAAAAAATAAGGGCTTTTTTCCATAAAAATTGATGGATCGCAGTTTTTTCGAATTTGGCGCTGGCAAAGTGCCAAATTAGCGTATTTCCTGTTATATTGTTGATGAGGCCGCCTTTTCTGATAAAGGCAGGCATTCCCTATTTGAATGAAAGGTTTTGTCGCCGGAATTCTGTCGCCAGAGCGTTTTTATTTCAGTACGGTTAGTCGTTCACTCACCATTACCTAAAACACAGTCATTCGGAGTTTGCCGTATTCGGCAGGCCGGATACGAAAAACAGAAAGGAAATGAATATGGGTATGAATGCGGAAAAGCTTGATCAGAACGCAAAGCCACTCTCTCCTGACATGCTGAAGAAAATAGATGCCTATTTCAATGCAGCCAATTATTTGTCGGTAGGCCAGATTTACCTGTACAACAATCCGTTGCTGAAGGAACCCCTGACTGCTGACGATATCAAGCCGCGGCTTTTGGGGCACTGGGGAACGACGCCGGGCCTGAATTTTATTTACGTCCACATGAACCGGGTCATCAAAAAATACGATCTGGACATGATTTTCGTAACGGGACCGGGGCATGGCGGTCCGGCACTGGTTGCCAACACGTATCTGGAAGGAACCTATAGCGAGTTTTACCCGAATATTTCGGAAGATGAAGAAGGGATGAAGAAACTGTTTACGCAGTTTTCTTTCCCGGGCGGCATTCCCAGCCATACGGCCGCGGAAACGCCGGGGTCCATCAATGAAGGCGGTGAACTGGGCTATGCGCTTTCCCATGCGTTCGGCGCGGCGTTCGACAATCCCGATCTGATCGTGACCTGTGTCGTGGGAGATGGGGAAGCGGAAACGGGGCCGCTGGCGACAGGGTGGCATTCCAACAAGTTTATCAATCCTGTTTATGACGGCGCGGTTTTGCCGATTCTTCACTTGAATGACGCGAAAATTGCCGGCCCGACAGTATTGGGGCGAATTCCGCCGCAGGAACTGGATGAACTGATGCGCGGTTACGGTTATGAGCCTTTTTATGTGGAAGGTTCCGATCCACTGGTCATGCATCAGAAAATGGCCGCCACTCTGGACGTGGTCGTCGAAAAAATCAGGCGGATTCAGTCGGACGCACGCCAGAACGGTTTTACGACGCGCCCGCAATGGCCCATGATCGTGTTGCGCAGTCCGAAAGGATGGACGGGGCCGAAAGTGGTGGATGGCCAGCAGATTGAGGGAACGTTCCGGGCTCATCAGGTGCCGGTCAATGAGGTCAAAAACAATCCGGCGCACCTGAAGGTTCTTAACGAGTGGTTGCTGAGTTACAAACCGCATGAACTTTTCGACGAAAACGGGAAACTGAAGCCTGAACTGGCTGAACTGGCTCCACGGGGCGAAAGGAGAATGGGCGCCAATCCTCATGCCAATGGCGGGATTCTCTTGCGCGAACTGCGTATGCCGGATTTCCGCAAGTATGCGGTTGATGTGCCTTCGCCGGGGGTTGTCGTGGCTGAGAGCACCCGTGTTCAGGGCAATATGATCCGCGATGTTTTCGTCCTGAACGAAGAAGCGAAAAATTTCCGGGTGTTCAGTCCCGATGAAACCTCATCCAACCGGTGGAATGCCGTTTTCGAGGTAACGGAACGCGCTTCCATGGACGAGATCAAGTCGACAGACGACAAGGTGTCGCCTACCGGCCGGGTCATGGAAATGCTGTCGGAACATCAGTGTGAAGGATGGCTGGAAGGGTATCTTCTGACTGGTCGCCACGGTTTCTTCCCCTGTTATGAAGCGTTCATTCATGTTGTCGATTCGATGTTCAACCAGCACGCGAAATGGCTGGAAGTCTGTCGGCATATCCCGTGGCGCCGTCCGATTGCGTCGTTGAATTATCTGTTGACTTCCCATGTCTGGCGTCAGGATCACAATGGCCTGAGTCACCAGAATCCGGGGTTCATCGATCTGGTCATGAACAAGAAAGCGGATATTACCCGTGTTTATCTGCCGCCCGATGCCAACTGCCTGTTGTCGGTAACCGATCACTGCATGCGCAGCCGTCACCGTATCAATGTGATTGTGGCAGGGAAGCAGCCGGCCTTGCAGTATCTGAACATGGATGAGGCCATCAAGCATTGTACGGCCGGTATCGGCATCTGGGAATGGGCAAGTAATGACAAGGGGGCGGAACCCGATGTTGTCATGGCCTGTTGCGGTGACATTCCGACGCTGGAAACGCTGGCGGCGGTGAAAATCCTGCGGGAGCATATCCCGGAATTGAAGATCCGGGTCATCAACGTCGTCAATCTGATGACGCTGCAGCAGCCGGGCGAACATCCGAACGGTCTTTCCGACAGGGAATTCGATGTGTTGTTTACCAGGGACAAGCCTGTTATCTTCGCTTATCACGGTTATCCCTGGCTGATCCACCGGCTGACCTATCGCCGCACCAATCACAGAAATTTTCATGTGCGCGGTTACAAGGAAGAGGGAACGACGACGACGCCTTTCGATATGGTCGTGATGAACGATCTGGATCGTTACCATCTGGCCGGCGACGTTATCGACCGTTTGCCGAATCTGGGTTCCAAGGCCGCCTACACGAAGCAGTATCTGCGTGACCGCTTGCTGGATCACAAGGCGTATGTTCATAAATATGGCGAGGATATGCCGGAAATCCGGGACTGGAACTGGGCTGACGGCAAGTCCTGACCATGCCGGGATCGGGAGCGGCGTCTCTAAACCGCATCGTTTCAGGAAAATGCACGCCTTTTTAAAGGCGTGCATTTTTGCGAACACGGTACGGTCATGTGTT
The DNA here is from genome assembly GCF_000158475.2 of Oxalobacter paraformigenes. Classification (GTDB taxonomy): domain Bacteria; phylum Pseudomonadota; class Gammaproteobacteria; order Burkholderiales; family Burkholderiaceae_D; genus Oxalobacter; species Oxalobacter paraformigenes. The sequence goes on from NZ_KI392030.1 coordinate 174,187, forward strand.
AAATCGGTTTTTTTTCCGATTGGTATTCCATAAATCCCCGTTTTCTCAACAGACAGGCAGGACATTTTCCGCAGCCGTATCCCCATTCATGCAAGCGGTTATGTTCTCCGATATAGCAGGTATGGGTTTCACTGACGATGAGTTCGATGAGCTTTTGTCCTCCCAGATCGAAAGCCATTTGCCAGGTTTCTTTTTTGTTTTTCCACATCAGCGGGGTAAGCAGCGCAAGCCGGGTGTCCATGCCGATATTCAGGGCGACCTGAAGCGCCTTGACGGCATCGTCCCGGCAGTCCGGATAACCTGAAAAATCCGTTTCGCACATGCCGCCGACGAGGGTGTTCAGGTCGCGGCGGTAAGCGAGCATGGCCGCCGCGGTCAGAAACATCAGATTGCGTCCCGGAACGAACGTGTTCGGCAATCCGTTTTCCATCACCCTGATCTCCATTTCGGTTGTCATTGCCGTTTCGGATAAATGGCTGATCAGTGAAAGGTCGACAATGTGATCCGCTCCCAGCCGCCGGTTCCACTTTTCCGAAAACTGGCGGAGTTTTTCAAGAATTCTCGGACGTCCTTCCAGTTCAACGGCGTGCCGTTGACCGTAACTGAAGCCCACTGTCTCGACATGGTTGTAATGGGTCAATGCCCAGGCGAGACAGGTCGTGGAATCCTGACCGCCGCTGAAAAGGACCAGTGCGTTTTTGTCTCGGGTTACCGGGGGGGGAAGGGAAGGAATGTTCATTTTGATATCAACAAAAAAGGAATGGGAAACCGGCAATACATTTCCCTGTTTGCCGGTCTCGTCACTGTGGGATAAAATGCCGGGCTTTTTTCTGTCTCTTGAAATAGGTTAAACGACTTGAACAATCATGCGCGAGAGTCCTGATAGTCGGCTAACATAGCCGTTAATCCAAACCAATAGCCCCGGCCGTTTTTTAAATGATCCCTTATGAAATGGAAAAAAATGGAAAAGACCGAACGGTTTTTTTAATCGTTCGTTATCGACGTTTCTGTTTCAAAAGCCTGATCCTGTTTTTTTTCATTCTCTATTCATCTCTGCTGTATGCGCGGCCGGTGTCATACGAGGTGGATATCGAAGCGCCGGCACCGATCGAAAGACTGCTAAAGGACAATCTTGAGCTGATCCGGTGGAAAGGAAATGAGCAGATCGACACAGCCCAGCTCAGAAGGCTGTATCGTAATACGCCGGATGAAATACGGCAACTGGTTGAAACCGAAGGGTATTATTCTCCGGTTATCAAAACGGAAATTCAAAAGCTCGCCGACAATGGCAGGCGTATCGTGATTCATGTCGATCCTGGCAAGCCGGTGAAAGTCGCCGCGGTCGATATCGAGTTCAAGGGAGCGATTACCACCCAGAAAAGCTCTTTGAAACCCGGCATCAAACAACTGAGAGAAGGCTGGCAAATGCCTGTCGGGTCGGTTTTCAGAATGGCTGACTGGGAAGCGGCGAAGATCGCCCTTTTAAAGCAGGTTACCAGGGTACGTTATCCCAGAGCCGAACTGGAAGATACCCGGGCAATCGTCAATCCTGAAACAGATGAGGTGACGTTGAAGGTGGTCGTCAACAGCGGTGATCCGGTCAGATTCGGCCCCATCAGGATAATAGGCTTACACCGGTATGGTGAAGATGTCATTATGGGCCAGCGTCCGGTCAAAGTCGGTTCCACTTTCCGTGAGAATGCATTGTTGAACTGGCAGTCGCGTATACAGGATACCGGCTATTTCAGTTCAGTGGAAGTGACAGCCGATCTGGAATCGGGGCTTGAGGAGGTACCGATTACCGTGACGGTTGTCGAAAACCGGAAAAAACATGCTGCGGTAGGTGTCGGTTACAGTACCGATACGGGAGAGCGTATCAGTCTGACATACGACAATCTTCATTTTCTTGGAAAAGACTACAAATTGAAGAGTTCTGTCGTCTTGCAGTCGAAACAGCGAACGGCAAAAGCGGATGTCTATCTTCCGCCAAAACAGGATGGTACACGTGACAGTTTCGGCGTCATGTACGACCGTTCCGAAATCGAGGGAGAAGACACTCGCGTGGCAGGCGCCAATTTCAGGCGGGCATGGGGAACGCCGCGTCTGGAAAAATACGTGAGCCTCGAATATCTGAACGAACATACCCGGGTGGATGGAGCTGACAGTCAGCAAAGCCAGGCTTTGCCTGTGACGTTCGGCATGATTACGCGCCGTTTGAACAACCGCCTTTCACCGACGAAAGGATACGCGCTGGAGGCACAGGTCGGTGCGGCTGTCGAGCCGGTTTTGACAGATAAATCCTTTGTCAGGAGTTATCTGAAAGGGGTTCGTTTCCAGCCGGTCGGTGAAAAGGGCGATCTTATTTTGCGGGGCGAGCTGGGCGCGGTCTTTTCAAATGGCAAGGATGGGGTGCCTTCGACGATTCTTTTCCGGACCGGCGGCGACCAGTCAGTGCGGGGGTATGCCTACCAGAGTCTGGGCGTCAGGGAAGGAAATGCCATTGTCGGCGGCCGTTATCTGGCTGTTGCCAGCGTTGAATATCAGTATTATTTCATCCGTAATTGGGGAGTCGCTTTTTTTGTCGATGCCGGTAACGCCGGGGATACGATCAAGGAACTTGATCCGGCTGTCGGGTATGGTATCGGCGGTCGCTGGCGCAGTCCGGCAGGGCCCATAGGTGTCGATCTCGCCTATGGCGAAAGAACGGGCAGTTTCCGTTTACATTTTTCTCTGGGATTCACTTTCTGATGCGACATCGTTGGCTGATTTGGTTGTTGATTCCTTTTTTTCTGCTGGGAGGGTTTCTCTGGCTGGCAAGTCAGGAATGGACGCTGCAATGGATCGCGCAGAAAGTCGTGCAGGCCGGTGGAGGCCGTGTTGAGGTCGAAGGGGTTTCCGGAACGCTGGTCAATTCGTTTGAAATTGAAAAAATAGTTTTTACCAGTCGGGAAAAGGATATTGAAATAAACGATCTGAAAGTGGCGTGGAATCCCTGGCGGCTTTTGCACGGCCAGCTGGATATCGACCTGCTTTCGGTCGGCAGTCTGGGTGTCGACTTGAAAATGTCGTCAGATGAACCGTTTGTTTTGCCCCAATCGCTGGCTCCTCCGGTTTCTGTTGAGGTGGCCGGGGTCATTCTTGAGTCGGTATCGGTTTCAAAAGCCGGAGTGGGTATTACGCTGGAAAATGTGCATTTCGCGATTTCATCGGATGCGACCGCATGGCATTTGAAAAACCTGGGTTTCGACAGTCCTTTCGGCAATGCGGCAATCAACGTCGATCTGGGGACGGCGCGGCCATTCGCCATTGATGGAACGGTTCAGTTCGATAATGAACTGATGAAGGCCAGGGCGAACATGATGTTGAATGGCGATCTTGACAGGTTGGGCGTGTCAGGCAGTCTGGACGGTTATGGGGCGACAGGCAAGCTGGATGCACGGGTTACCCCGTTCGCTTCTTTCCCGTTCGAGTCTGTCTGGCTTGAGGCGAAGGGCATTGACCCTTCGAAGATGGAATCGGGTTGGCCAGTCGCGAATGTTGATGCACAGATAGATATCAATGCGGAAAAAGACAAGTCCCTGAAAGGGTCGGTTTCGATCCATAACGGAAAACCGGGGCCTTTCGACCGGAATGCATTACCGGTTTATTTCGTGAACGCAAAAATCAGCGGCAGCATTGAACGGATCCATTTGAACGATCTTTTGCTGAATTTCGGGAAAGCCGGTCAATTCCGCGGAAATGGTCTGGTTTCTTCTGAAAAAACGGATATCACGCTTGAAACTTCGCGTTTTGATCTGCATAAGATTACGTCCCGTATTCGCCAGACACACATTGCCGGCAAAATAGGCTTCCATCAAACGGGAACGGATCAGGAATTTACGGTTGCACTTGGAGAAGACCATATCCGTTTGAACGCGCATTTGCTGAAAAAAGGCGATGCGCTTGTTCTGGAGGACATGTTGCTGAAGGCAGACCAGAGTGCACTTAGGATGACAGGACGCATGAGTCTGGAAGAACAGCAGGATTTCCGGTTTGAGGGGGAAGCAAGCCGTTTCAATTTTGCTTCGTTCGGCCGTTTTCCGGAGTCCGGTCTGAATGTCGGTTTTGACGTATCAGGCCGGCTGAAGCCCGAGAGGGATATTCTTGTCCACTATTCATTTTTGCCCAGCCGCTTGTTCAATCAGGACTTGTCGGGTAAAGGCCAATTCCGGATCGGTGACAAGGAAGTACGCGATGCCCGCATATTGCTGACATTGGGCGCCAACACGGTCAATGTGGATGGCAATCTGGGCAAACGCGGGGACAGGTTGGTCTGGGAGCTGAAAGCGCCTGATCTCGATTCTTTCGGGAAAGGTTATAAGGGTGCGTTATTCGGGAAAGGCGAATTGTTCGGTTCGTTGAAGGCATTGCGTGGCAGGATGAACCTTGCCGGAGGGGACTTCATGCTCATGGATCGGTATGGCGCCAGGAAAATGCAGGCAAATGTACAGTTTGGCACGGAATGGCAGGACAGGATCGAGGTGGACGTTCAACTGGATGATGCTGTCTTCGGTTCTGGCAAGTGGAAAGCCATTCAGGCGCAGATTGATGGGACTTTGCGATCCCATACGATAAAGGCGTCAGCCAGAAATGATTCTTTCGATCTGACGGCAGGGGCGTCTGGCGGTTTATCATCGAATGGGATATGGCAGGGCAAATTGGAAACGTTGGAAAATCGGGGAAAACTGGCTTTTTCACTGGACGCTTCCGTTCCGGTAAAAATCGGAAAAGATGACGTTTCACTCGGGAATTTGACACTGAAATTGCCTGACGGCCAATTGACGGTAGAAAAGCTGGTAAAAAAAGGAACCTTGCTGGAAACGTCAGGGAATGCACGGGGTGTCCCGCTTGCTTATCTGCTTGCTGTTACTCAGGATTCAAAAAATACGGTGCACAGCACGCTGACGTTGGGCGCTGACTGGTCTGTCAAGGCAAACAGGAGCCTGGACGGGAATCTTCGTATTTACAGGGAACGGGGCGATGTGACCTTAGTCGGGGACAACATCATTAAACTCGGATTGAAGACATTTGACATACAGGCTGTTTTATCCCGCAATACCGTGAATCTTAATGCGAAAATCGAAAGCGACAAGGCTGGCGATATTCAGGCGCAGGCCATGACAGGACTGGTTTTGCATAACGGAAGCTGGAGTCTGTCGAAAGACAGTCCGTTTAAAATGACGGTACAGGCCAATGTTCCATCCCTGTCCTGGATCGGGCCTCTGACCGGCCAGCCGGATATGCAACTGGGGGGTTCGGTTACGCTTCAGATCAGTGGAAATGGTACGCTTGGCGATCCACGATTGTCAGGCAGCGTAAACGGCAAGGATCTGGCGGTAAACTGGCTGAGTATGGGCGTCGATTTGTCCAAAGGGGAGTTGTCGGCTGTATTGGACGGTAATCGCTTGCAAATCCGCAAGGGGATCATTTACGGCCCGGAAGGCAATCTGCAAATCAGCGGAGGGCTTCAGATGAAAAACGGACAACTCCTGACCAGTCTGTATTTCAAAACCGACAAGTTGCTGATTCTGTCTAATGTCGACAGACAGCTTGCCATTACCGGGCAGGGACAGTTTTCTCTGGATGAGAACAGATTGCAATTGCTTGGAGAATGGCAGGTCAATCGGGCAATGATTATTTTGTCTGACAGCAGGAATGTCACGTATAGCAAGGATGTGGTCGTTCTTGGCCGTCCTGAAAAGAAAACCGGTGAGTCGGTTCCGGTCAGTTTCAATTTGAAGATCGATCTCGGCAACCAGTTCTATCTCAAGGGAAAAGGGCTGGATACAAGACTGGCTGGACAGATTCAGGCGGTTTCCAGCCGGGATAACAAATTGCGTGTATTCGGAACGGTCAATACGGTCGATGGATCGTATAGCGCCTTTGGACAGAAACTGGCTATCAAAAAAGGACAGGTCACTTTCAGCGGGCCGGTGGAAAATCCGACACTCGATATTCTGGCCGGACGGGATTTCCCGCCTTCTGACGATGTTACGGAAGTTGGCGTGTCTGTCACAGGCACGGCTCAATCGCCTAAGGTCAAACTGGTATCGACGCCTGAGGTTTCCGATACCGAAAAACTGTCATGGCTTGTATTGGGATATGGAGGAGGCGAAAATGGCGACGATCAGCAGCGTGCGCTGATAGCGACGGCGGCAGCGGCCATTTTAAGTACGGAACAGTCTGGCGGTTTCCCGACAAAACTGGCCAGTACCATCGGTCTGGACGATATCGGCATTTCTTCATCGTCGGAGCTGGATGAAACCGTACTGTCCCTGACCAAACGTATCTCTTCCCGTTTGTATCTGACGTATGAGCAGGGCCTGACGGGGGCAACCAACCTGATCAAGCTGCGTTATATCATTTCCAGACGCTTGTCACTGGTGGGCCAGACCGGAACGATTACCGCCGTGGACCTGCTTTATGACTGGAAGTTCGATTGATCCTTTACTCTGGAAGAGGAGTGATTGCTTTTAGGGTTTGCAACAGCTGGAGGCCGCCACGTTCATTGAAAAGAATCTGGACGGGATACCAGTTCTTTTCGGGAGCCAGCCAGACGTGCATTTCCTTATCTTTTTTCCCGTTCCGCGTTAACTGGACCGTTTTTATCTGTCCCATCGGGGTGGAAATACTGCCGGTTTTGACGACGCGGAAAGTCCAGGGTTCGATTTTGCTTCTTCCGGCAACAGGAAAAGTCCAGGTCGAATTGACGGCAAAACGTTCAGGATTGGCTCGCGCAACCGAGGCCAGTTGCCATACGATGCTGGCGCGATCCTGTACGGTTTCTTTCAGGGGCGCTGTCTTGTTTTCGCGAAAGGAAACGATATTTTCAGTGTAATTGAATGTGGTGGTGGTCTGTTCTTTCCGGATTCTTTTTTCCGTATATTTTTCAGGTACCAACCCATGGGCGTCGATTTTTCCATTGCTGTCGGCATCCAGCAGTTTGCCCAGTAAGGAAATTTTCGCCTCGTTTTGAAGCGAATAGGACTGTTTGCCGGCTTCCCAGCGGATAAAGGCATTTCCGTTTAGATCCAGTCCGTTGTACTGGGCTTTTACGGTATAGACAAGTTTGGCGGATGGCGGGACGTCGGCTTTGTCAGCATTGCTGTTCTGGCTGGCGAAGGTGACGGAAGAAAAGACCAGCAGAGCCAGCCATACTATAAAGTGTTGGGCGTTTTTCATTTCGGGCTTTCGTTCGGCATGTGGTATAAACACTATGAAATATGAACAATTGTTTCTGTAAAGTCGATTGTTGATACAAATGGAAACAAAAGGAAAGGGACCCGTGGCGTTTCATGACAGTAAGACCCGGAAATCCTGTTTTTGTTCGCCAGGCTGCGCTTTTTCCGTTTTTGCCTGAAAATTATTTTATCAAACCGGTCTGGAGCCGGATTTTTCAAATGGTATCTTTTTATAAAAAAATATGGGACCGTTTTGCGCTGCCTTTAAAGATGGCCCGTCTTCCAAAACCGGTTGTCTTTACCAATGGCGTTTTCGATATTCTGCACCGGGGCCATGTCACCTATCTGGCGCGGGCGCGCGAATTGGGTGCTTCGCTTGTTGTGGCCGTAAACACCGATGAATCGGTCAAACGGCTTGGAAAGGGAGACGACCGTCCCATCAATTCCTGTGAAGACCGGATGGCGGTTCTGGCGGCGCTGGAATCGGTCAGCGCGGTTGTGGCGTTCGATGAAGATACGGCACAGTTTCTTGTCAGGGAATGCCGGCCTGATATCTACGTCAAGGGAGGGGATTACGATATGTCATCCATTCCCGAGGGTAAGGAAGTACTCGCTTACGGCGGGAAGGTGCTGGCAATTGATTTCGAATACGACAGGTCGACAACGGCGCTTCTGGATAAAGTGCGGCGGTCACGATAACTTTCAGTCCCTGATAGAGCGATCGGCAGCCAGACTGTTGAAATCGTGGAGTCTGTTGTCCATCAGATGTGACGGTACTATCGTGGAGAGGGAAGAGAAAATGTTTTCTATCCGTCCGGGAAATTTCTTCTCCCATTCCCGGATCAGGGTTTTGATTTGCTGGCGTTGTACATTTTCCTTGGCGCCGCACAGGTTTTTCGGAAAAAGCGGGTATTGCTGAATGTCGGCAAAACGTTCGATATCGGTTTCCTTAACGTAGACGAGCGGGCGGATCACAATGTGCTTTCCATCGTCTGTTTTCAGTTTGGGCGGCATGCTCTTGATTTTCGAGCCGTAAAAAAGATTCAGGAAGAACGTTTCAAGTACGTCGTCACGATGGTGTCCCAATGCGATTTTGGTCGCGCCGAGCTCACTGGCAACGCGGTACAGAATGCCGCGCCGCAACCGTGAACAAAGAGAGCAGACCGGTTTGTTTTCGGGTATCAGGCGCCGGATAATGCTATAGGTATCCTGTGTTTCAATATGAAAGGGAATGCCTTTGTCTTTCAGGTAGGCCGGCAGGACATCGGTTGGGAATCCCGGCAGTTGCTGGTCGAGGTTGACGGCAACGAGTTCGAAATGAATGGGAGCGCGTGCCTGTAATCCCAACAGGATATCCAGCAGCGCGAAGCTGTCTTTGCCTCCCGACAGGCAGACCATGACCCTGTCCTGATCCTCGATCATTTTGAAGTCGCCAATGGCTTTTCCGGTCTGCCGGTAAAGCCGCTTCATCAATTTGTTGTTTTCGAAGCCGGTTTTGTGGAACTGTTTTCGGGTTGCCATGTTACTGGAAAGAAGCCGGTCAATCGTTATCGCGAAACCGGAAAACCTCAACGCCAATGCTTTCGCAATCTTCATAAACGTCGGGTTTTTCCGATGAAACGCGTACGGCAAAAACGTGAGGATGGGCCAGAAGCAAGCGGGCGACATCGTCGCACAGGGTTTCCTGAAGATTGATATGGCCTTTTGACGTGCGCTCGGACAGGGTGTCGCGTATGAAAGAATAATCGACCACTTCGGCGAGTTGATCGTTAACCGGTGTCGACAGGGTGAGTGGAATATAGAGATCCACATTGATCAGCAGTCGCTGTGCCCCTTTTTTTTCAAAGTCGTGAACGCCGATTTTCACGGGGACTTCATAGTTGCGGAGAAAAAGGCGGCGGCAGTTTTTCAGTTTGGGATGAAGAAGTGTATGCATGAGATCAAGAATTGTTTTGTGCGCTCATTTTGGCGATGAACATGACGTCCTGGGACAAGGGGATCAGATGTTGTCCCCCGTCGACCATGATAGTGGTGCCGGTGATGGCCGGGGAATCCAGTATGAAGCAGACAGTCGAGGCAATGTCTTCCGGAGTGCTGGAACGGCCCAATGGCGTATTTTTATGGGCGATCTGGAAATCCTGTTCTGTTTGTTCTCCTGAAACGAGTGTGATGCCGGGAGCGATTCCGACCACACGCAGTTTCGGCGCCAGCTCCTGGGCCAGCAGCGTCGTTGCCGTATTGAGAGCGGCTTTTGAAAGAGTATAAGAGAAAAAGCTGGGGTTGAGATTGTCCAGCTTCTGGTCAAGGAGGTTGATCACGACAGATTGCGCATCGTCAGGCGTCATGGCGTGAAGGGCGCGAGAGAGCAAAACCGGGGCGGTCAGATTGGTGTGCATATGAAAGTCCAGCGATTGCGCGGAAAAATCGGTCACGCTGTCATGTTCGAAAACAGAGGCATTGTTGACAAGACAGGATGGCCTTCCCAGTGAGTCAGCTACCCGTTGCAGCAAACGGTTTACGGCATTTTCATCGGTCAGATCACAATGCAAGGCAACGGAGCGGCGTCCCAGTTTGCGAATATCCTCCGCTGTTGCCAGTGCGTCGGTTTCGGAAAAACGGTAATGAACGGCAATATCCCAGCCCTGTCTGGCAAGAAACAGGGCGATAACCCGTCCGATACGTCTTGCCGCACCGGTTACCAAAGCGATTTTGGTTTGCTGTTCACTCATCTGAATGGTTCTTTTTTCTTTCTGGATGTGAAATTGTACGCGAAGCTTTCGTTTATGAGGAAATGGTATCGAAACAGAAAGGGAGTATCTGATAATTTCCGTTTTGAAGGTAGACTGGCAGCCAGTTTTTTTACATTATCCGATTTTTATTTTATGAATTGTCCAGAACCTTCACGCGAGGCCCGCTCCTCATCTGTGGCCTTGAAAAACCGGATTGTCGCCCGTATTGAATCCCGTAGCGGGTGGATTTCGTTCGCCGATTACATGCAGCAGGTGTTGTATGAACCGGAATATGGTTATTACAGTGGAGGCGCTGCCAATTTTGGCGGACAGGGGGATTTTGTAACAGCCCCTGAAACAAGTCCCTTGTATGGACGGGCGATGGCGCATGCGTTGATCCCGTTAATAGAACAGACCCGGCCACAGATACTGGAAATCGGGGCCGGGACGGGAAGGCTGGCCCATGACATCCTGGCTGAACTGGCTTCAAAAGGAATATCTGTTGATTGTTACGATATCCTTGAACTGTCATCCGAATTGCGTGAACGGCAGCAAACAAGCTTATCGGCTTGTCCTCACGTAAACTGGCTTTCCGCTTTGCCGGAACGGTTCGACGGTGTGGTCATTGCCAATGAAGTGCTGGATGCCATGCCTGTGCAACTGGTCGTCAAGCGAAAAACAGGATGGCAGGAGCTGGGGGTTTGCCATTTAAACGGTGATTTTGTCCTGAGTGAACGCCCGTGCGATACGTTTCTCGCTGATGCCATAACCCGTCAAATACCGGATTCCGATTCTTTGCCGGAAGGGTACGTCACTGAAATTCACACTCATGCATGCGGATTTGTCCGGACACTGGCTGAAATGCTGGCGTCCGGAAGCGGGGCGGCAGCGGTTTTTGTCGATTATGGATTTCCCGCACACGAGTATTACCATCGCGACCGGAGTTCGGGCACATTGATGTGCCACTATCGTCATCGCTTGCACACGGATCCTTTTTTTCTGCCCGGTCTTCAGGATATGACAGCCCATGTCGATTTTACGGCGCTTGCCAGAATCGCGGAAGCGGGTGGTCTGGATTTGCTGTGTTACGCCAGTCAGGCAAATTTTCTGATCGGCGCCGGCTTGATGGAACTGATGCAGGGCGTTTCCGCGGAAATGGATGCCAGACAATACTCTTTGCAGTCGCAGGCGGTTCAGAAGTTGCTGTCGCCAGCGGAAATGGGCGAACTCTTCAAGGTCATGATCCTGGGACATAATGTGATACCGCCCGCTTTTATGCTCGATGTCGATAAAAGCGGGCGTTTATAAGCGGCGGATACGAAAAATTTATTTTTTCGCGGAAGCCCGGACGATTTTTGCAGTCAGATCTTTTCGCGGTATGGGTTCCGACCAGACAAAATCGGTTTTTACCTTGTCGCGGCGCATATCCATGTTCCATCCGCCTCTGCCTGAAGAGGTTTCCGCCCACCCCGACATACTGACGGAGAGAGGTATTCTGATGGTGGACATTTTTTTATCGTTCAACTGCATATAGGAACGGATGGCGATCTGTTCCATGATTTTCTGTGCCGGAGGCGAACAGTTGTCACGGATATAGGCACGTGCGCCCGGATTTTGCAATACTTTTTTCCAGTCCGTTTCGCCGGGAACCGTGTTGTAGAGGCCCTTCATGAATTTGTAGGCGCCAGCTTGGCCTTCACGAAAACGGAGATTGAAATCATACTGGGCCACATATGTCCAGATGCCTGGAAGAGAATCGGTTTTTTCGTACGAATCGACTTTGATCCATTTGCATTGATAGGCTTTTGAAAGCATGTCGACCATGTCATCGTCATTGGGGCGGGCGCACCCTGTCAGGATTGCAGCGGCAGGCGCGATAAGAAGACAGATGAAAAACAACCTGTATTTTTTTAAGTCTTGAAAAGTCATTCGATAAGCCTATATGTCTCTTGATACAAAACCGGTTTGTCATTTTACTGAAAAATCGCCGTTTGGCGTACGCTGGAGATCCATAGCGTACACTAAACTGATACAGTTTAAACCGGTTTATTGTTTTTCCGGGTTCAAACCCCCCAGTAAATGTCTTTTTTCTTTTTGTTTGCCGCCTTCAGCAGTTGCAGAAACGGATAAGAACGTGCAGAAAAACTGACAGGCGGTTCCGGTTTGGGCGGTTCCTTTTTCCGGTCGTCAAAGGGATCCTTGTCTTTGTCTTCTTCCGCTTCTTTTTCCTTGCGTTCCTGTTCTTCCCTTTCCATTCTTTCCCGTTCGGCTTTTTCTTCTGCCTCGATTTGTTTGCGGCGTTTTATTTCTTTTTCCAGAGTGGTAATGGCAGCATCTGTCTGTTCGGCTGTGATAATGCCTTTTTCAATATCTTTGCCAAACAGGTCGAGAATTTCTCTCGCGTTTTCTTCGAACATAATGATATCGGCACCCGCTTTGGATTTGAATATAACCAGCATGTTTTTCTCCTGAATGAACGTTACCAACCGGAAGGATGATTTCCCGGTTCAAACTTCTTTCAAAGCTCTTCTGTATTGAATGGCTTCTGCAATGTGTTCTGGCCTGATTTTAACTGTCTGGGCCAGATCGGCAATTGTTCTGGCGATCTTGAGTATCCGGTGGTAGGCCCGGGCCGACCACATCAAACGGATCATCGCTTCTTTAAGCAAACGCTCGCCGGATTCATCGGGTCTGCATAAATCGTCTATTTCTTTGGTGGTGAGCAAATTGTTGGGTTTGCCCTGCCTTTCTTGCTGAATGCGATAGGCTTTGTTGACACGGCTGGCAATCGCTTCGGAAGACTCGCCGTCGGATTGCTTGGACAGCTCTTCCTGTTTTAGGGCACTGATCTGTATCTGTATATCAATGCGATCGAGCAGAGGACCGGATATTTTCCCCTGATATCGGGCGATGGCGTCTGGTGTACAACGGCATTTCCCGGAAGGATGGCCGAAATAACCGCAGGGACAGGGATTCATCGCAGCAATCAACTGGAAACGTGCCGGAAAATCGGCTTGCCTTGCAGCGCGGGAAATAACGATATGTCCGGATTCCAGCGGTTCCCGCAAAACTTCCAGAACATGCCGGTTGAATTCGGGCAGCTCATCCAGAAAAAGGACGCCATGATGGGCCAGCGAGACTTCACCCGGACGGGGTGAGCTTCCTCCACCAATCAGGGCAACGGCGGAAGCGCTATGGTGAGGGGCGCGAAAAGGGCGGGTTTTCCAGAGTGAGGAATTGAATTTGCCGCTTAAGGACTGAATGGCAGCGGTTTCAATCGCTTCTTTTTCCGTCATGGGGGGGAGTATTCCCGCAAAGCGGGACGCCAGCATGGTTTTGCCTGTACCGGGAGGCCCGCTCATCAGCACGCTGTGATTGCCTGCGGCGGCAATTTCCAGGGCTCTTTTGGCTTTAAGCTGTCCTTTGACTTCACTGAAATCAGGATACAAGGGAAGGCCCTTTTCAAATTGCGGGATATGAGGTTTCAGCGCGGTGCCATCGGACGCAGTATTCAGATGTGCGCATACATCCAGTAGCGATCTGGCCGGCAGAATCTCCAGATTCTGTATAAAGGCCGCTTCATCGGCATTTTCAGCAGGAAGAATGAAGGCCTTTTCTTTTCCCTTTTTCGCCAGACTGATGGCAAAGGCCATGGCAAGGGCTCCGCGAATGGGCCTCAGTTCGCCGGATAGTGACAGTTCTCCGGCGTATTCGTAGCGATTTAACTGTTCTTTCCGGATTTGCCCGGATGCCGCCAGAATGCCCAGCGCGATCGGCAGATCGAAGCGTCCCGATTCCTTGGGAAGGTCGGCTGGCGCAAGATTGACGGTTATTCTTCTGGCCGGAAATTCGAACCGGGCGTTCTGGATGGCCGCCCGTACACGGTCTTTGGCTTCCTTGACTTCTGTTTCCGGCAGCCCGACGATGGTAAAAGCGGGCAAACCGTTTGCAAGATGAACTTCAACGGTTACTTCCGGAGCCTCCATGCCGGAGAGTGCACGACTTTTCAGAATCGCAAGGCTCATTTTCCGGTTTCAGATTTTGATGACACGTCTTTCTGATGCCGGATTTGATGTTCCAGTTCCGCAAGCCTTGTTTCAAGCGAGAGAATTTTGCTTTGCATCTGTACAAGAGTCAGTCTCTGGACTTCAAATTCTTCTTTGGTGACGACGTCAAGTTTGGCGACGGCCTGGGTTAGAATTGCCCGGATATTCCGTTCGATATCTTTGACAGGAGAATGTGCCATGATTTGTCCCAGTTTGGCCTGCAGATCGTCCAGTATCTTTTTGTTCATAATGTCTCCCGTGAATGGATGAAAAAGCTGCCTGATTCGGAAAGGGACAGATGAAGCAATATTAATGATTTTGATCGCTCAAGTCTATTTTACCTTTACATTTTCCTTTCCCGTTTCCGTTAAAAGAAGATATTGGACAAGAAAATGATTCTTAAAAATACAAACTGAAATTGTCTTGAAAAAATGCATGGCAGGACAGGAATATCCGGTGGAATAGTTCGGATAATTGCGGATTGTTTCGTTTACTCCAGGCGGCACGGCAAAAATGCGTACAGGATAGGTAAAAAAAATTCCGGTTGAAGCAATCATTCTCATTAACAGGTAGTATATGTCTTGTGTAGCGTGCTGATCCTGAACAGGTGAAAAAGAAATGGCGAGCTGGCAAAAACAATCGATGTGCGTCTTGCTGACTTCTCCTGATAAAATGAGATTCGGCTTTACCTATCGGAAATCCGGAGATTGTCGCGCCTGCTGGCAACGGTCTCCGCTTTTTGTACAGAAATGCATCGAAGGATTTTTATGGTTCCTCATTTAGTTACCGCATTGAACGGTCCCCTGCTTGAACTTGAAAAAACCATTATCAACTCCACACCGTCGATTGAAAGATGGTTCAGACTGGAATGGCAGGATCACACGCCGCCGTTCTACTGTTCGGTGGACTTGAGAAATGCCGGGTTCAAACTGGCGCCAGTCGATACCAACCTGTTTCCCGGCGGATTTAACAATCTGTCGGTCGAAATGCTTCCTCTGGCCGTTCAGGCAACAATGGCGGCGATTGAAAAGTATTGTCCTGATGCAAAAAATCTTCTCCTGATTCCTGAAAGCCATACACGGAATATTTATTATCTTCAGAATATTGCAAGATTGATCAAAATTCTCCGTCAGACAGGGCTGAACGTCAGGCTCGGCTCGCTTTCGGCAGACATCAGGGTGCCGACGCCTTTCACCTTGCCGGACGGCACAACGCTGATGCTGGAACCGCTCGAACGGATCAATAACGGTCGTCGTGTAGGCGTGGGCGATTTTAATCCGTGTACGATACTGCTGAATAACGACTTGAGTTCCGGAACCCCCGAAATTCTCAAAAACGTTTATGAACAAAGCCTTTTCCCGCCATTGCATGCGGGCTGGACCGTTCGTAGAAAGAGCAACCATTTTTCTGCTTACGACGATGTTGCCAGGCGTTTCTCGAAAATGCTGGGGATCGATCCATGGCTCTTGAATCCGTATTTTTCAAAGTGCAGTCACGTCAATTTTGGGGAACATGAAGGAGAGGAATGTCTTGCGGCCAGTGTTCATTCCGTACTGGTCAGAATACGGAGAAAGTACAAGGAATACGGCATCAAGGAAAAACCGTTTGTTATCGTGAAAGCGGATGCAGGCACTTACGGTATGGGCATCATGACAGTGACAGACGCCAGCGAGGTCAGGGAACTGAATCGCAAGCAACGCAACAAAATGTCGGTTGTCAAGGAAGGATTGCCTGTTCGCGACGTCATCATTCAGGAAGGAGTTCATTCTTTCGAAAGGGTGGACGATGCGGTGGCCGAACCGGTTGTTTATATGATCGACCGGTATGTCATCGGCGGTTTTTACCGGGTCAATGAAAAACGGGATATCAATGAAAACCTGAATGCGCCGGGTGCGCATTTTGTGCCGCTGGCGTTCGCGCAGCAGCATACCTTGCCGGACAGAAGTGCCGAGCCGGGCACGGCGGCGCCTAACCGTTTTTACATGTACGGAGTGGTGGCGCGTCTGGCTTTGCTTGCCGCTTCTGTCGAACTGGAAAAGACCGATCCGGATATGCAGTAAACAGTGAAAGGCGAGTATGGAACTGGCTTTTTATGCGGACCCGCTTGAAACATTCAAGGTTCAAAAGGATTCGACATTTGCCATCATGGCAGAAGCGGTGAAGAGAGGTCACCGGATTTTTTCCTTTTGCCAGCACGATATGGCGCTGGATGGCAACAAGGTTGTGGCGACTGTCAAACGCATTGAATTGACAGGCAGGGAAAACCCGGACTGGTTCGAAATTGAGCAGACGGAAGAACGCGAACTGGAAACGTTCGGTGCCGTTATTGTGCGAAAAGATCCGCCTTTCGATACAGAGTACATCAATTCGACTTATTTGCTTGAGCTTTCCGAAAGAAAAGGGGCACGGATTTTCAACCGGCCTGCTGCCATTCGAAGTCACAATGAAAAACTGACCATTGCACAGTTTCCGGAGTTCACAGTGCCCACTCTGGTAACGGCCGATGGGGAACGCTTGCGTTCTTTTCATGCCGAATATGGCGACATTATTCTGAAACCGCTGGACGCCATGGGAGGGACAGGTGTTTTCCGGGTGGAAAAGAAAGGTCTGAATTTGGGCGCCATCATCGAAATGTTGACGGATAACGGCAGCAGAACCGTTATGGCCCAGAAGTACATCCCCGAGATTGCCGACGGCGACAAACGGGTTTTGTTGGTAAACGGTCAGGTTGTTCCGTTTGCATTGGCGCGCATTCCGCAAAACGGAGAGGTCAGGGGAAATCTTGCGGCAGGAGGTATTGGAAGAGCGCAGCCTTTATCGAAAAGAGACCGGGAAATTGCCGAAACACTGGCGCCGGTACTTTCCGGCAGGGGACTGTTCCTTGTCGGACTCGATATTATCGGAAACTGGTTAACCGAAGTAAATGTCACCAGTCCCACCTGTTTCAGGGAGATTGAGCGTCAAACCGGGTTCAATGTGGCCGGGCTGTTCATGGACGAGCTGGAAAAAACGGTTTGACCGATTGGCTGAATTTATTACAATGCCGTTTGAAAGCCCGTTTTCGGGTAGCGTTATTCATTTTTTACTGGCTGGATTATATGGTAGGCATATTACTTCTCATGCATGAGCCGTTGGCGGAAGCGTTCATGACTACCGCAATGCACCTTTTTGAAGGTGAGCAGGAACGCATCGAAGCGATCGATGTCAAGGCTGACCAGGATATATGCGACGTCAACAGGATGGCGCTGGAGGCGATCAGGCGGCTTGACGACGGTTCAGGTGTTCTTGTACTGACCGATGTTCTGGGAGGCACGCCTTCCAATTGCTGCCATCAACTGAGTGCGGGAAACAAGGTACAGGTCATTGCCGGAGTCAGTCTGCCGATGCTGTTGAGGGCGATTACTTACCGGCGAAGCGATCTGGAAACGGTTATAGAAAAAGCGCTTTCCGGCGGGAAAAACGGTGCAGTCCGCATTGATCCCTGTTGAAAGAAAATGGGCTGGAACTGAACGTATTTTGACACTTGTTGAAACAGGCTTGTTTATGCACATCACTTCTTGTCGTTTGCCGCTTTAATCTCGATACTTTATAAAACATGGTACAAACGGAACTGGAAATCATCAACAAATTGGGACTGCATGCCCGTGCTTCGGCAAAATTGACGCAACTGGCTTCCAGATATGCCTGTGAAGTGTGGATGACGCGCAATAACCAGCGTATCAACGCCAAGTCGATTATGGGAGTCATGATGCTGGCCGCCGGCAAGGGATCGAAAATTCTGCTGGAAACGGAGGGCGACGATGAGGTTGAATGCATGAAAGCGCTGACGGAACTGATCAATAACCGGTTTGGTGAAGCTGAATAGGTAAAGCCCGCTGGAAAAACTATGGCATCTTTTGCACTCTTCGGAATTTCGGTATCGCGCGGTATATCAATCGGCCGCGCTCATTTGATCGCGCATGCGGCAATGGATACCAAACATTATCTGGTTCCGCAGGAAAAAGTGGAAGCGGAAGTGGAGCGGTTGCAGCAGGCATTAAGTACCGTACAGAAAGAACTGGAGACAATCTGGTCGAATTTGCCTCAGGATGCGCCGGTGGAACTGGGCGCCTTTCTGGATGTACATGCCATGATTCTTGCGGATTCAGCGATATCGAAAGAACCGTTCAATATCATACGGACACGCCGTTACAATGCCGAGTGGGCACTGCTGACCCAGATTGAAGAACTTTCCACCAAATTCGAACGGATCGAGGATCCCTATTTAAGGGAGCGCAAGGCCGATATCCAGCAGGTTGCGGAACGGATCATGAAGGTTCTGACCGGTACGCCGACGAATTATCATCATCCTGTCGCGGCAGAGCCGGACAGCGAACGGGTCGATATGATTGTGGTCGCTTATGATATTTCCCCGGCCGACATGCTTCAGTTTCGCGATGATACGTTCAGCGGTTTCGTATCGGAAATAGGCGGCAGGAATTCGCATGCGGCCATTGTCGCCAGAAGTATCGATACACCCGCTGTTTTCGGATTGGCCGGTGCCTTGTCGCTGATCAGGCAGGATGACTGGCTGATCGTGGATGCCGATGCCGGAATCGTTATCGTCAATCCGACTCCGCTCGTTCTGGAACAATATCGCGCCAGACAGGCCGCTCAGGCAAAAGCCAGAAAAAAATTGTCCAGACTCAAAAAGACGCCAACGGTAACCATTGATGGTACACCCGTTGCGCTGCTTGCCAATATCGAATTTCCGGATGACTGTACCGTGGCGCTTGAAAACGGCGCGACTGGCATCGGATTATTCCGCTCCGAGTTTCTGTTTATGGGACGTAGCGGCAGTATCAGCAAAATACCGAGTGAGGAAGAGCAGTTTGAAGCCTACAAAAAAGCGGTAACGCTGATGAAAGGGCGCCCTGTTACTATCCGGACACTGGATATCGGTGCGGACAAACCGATCGGGACGCCGGAATCCGGTACACTGAATCCGGCATTGGGGAAACGGGCCATCCGTTATTGTCTCGCCGAACCGGATCTGTTCCTTGCGCAGTTGAGGGCCATATTGAGGGCTTCGGCTTTCGGTCCGGTTAAATTGATGATTCCCATGCTGGTTCATGCTTTCGAGATCGATCAGACACTGGCATTGATTGAGGAGGCGAAATCCCAACTCAGGGCGGCTAACAGAAAATTCGATGAAGCTATCAAGATCGGTGCCATGGTAGAAGTGCCGGCGGCCATACTGGGTTTGCCGATGTTTACCTCAAGGCTCGATTTCATTTCAATTGGTACGAACGATCTCATTCAGTACACACTGGCGATTGATCGCGTCGATCCGGAAGTAGCCCATCTTTACAATCCGCTGCATCCTGCCATTTTATCCATGCTTTCGATGACGATCTGGGCAGCCGGCAAAGCGGGAATTCCCGTGTCGGTTTGTGGCGAAGTAGCGGGCGATCCTCATTTGACAAGGCTTTTGCTCGGTATGGGGCTTCGGGAGTTTTCGATGCATCCCGCACAGCTTTTAAACGTCAAACAGGAAATCCTGGCCAGCGATCTGAAAGTGCTGAAACCGAAAGTGGATAAAATTCTGGTCTTGGTGGAAGAAGACGCTATCGAAAAGGCAGTAAATGACCTGCAACTCGATGAAGCGCCGGTTGTCGATGCATAAAGGATAAGCTCGGGCATGATTGTCAAAATGCCGGCCGGTCCCAATTTGACGATATCTGGCGACTTCGTTATGCTAGCGACATTGCGCCGATTTGAACGAAACAGCTTGCGGGCGCAGAGGTTACCCTGAATAAATGCGGCTAAAGCGAGCTTGAACGACAAGCCCGATTTGCTGATGCTTTCGGGCTTTTTTATTTTGAATTCCAGAATGTGCCGGTTGCCAAAAGCGGCCGCTTCATAAAGCAGAATATTCATGACATCAGTTGGAATCGTTTCACCACAGTCCATGCATTTTACGGAACCGCTTGTTCTGCAAAGCGGCGCCAGTATTGCCAATTACACCCTGGTTTATGAAACGTATGGCGAATTGAATGCGGATCGTTCCAATGCCGTGCTGATATGCCATGCGTTAAATGCGTCCCATCATGTGGCCGGTCTGTATGAGGGCGATCCCAGAAGTACGGGATGGTGGGATAATATGGTCGGTCCGGGCAAAGCAGTCGATACCGATCGTTTTTTCGTTATTGGCGTGAACAATCTCGGTTCCTGTTTCGGTTCAACCGGGCCAATGAATACCAACCCGGAAACGGGCAAGCCTTATGGCGCCGATTTTCCGGTGCTGACGGTGGAAGACTGGGTGAACGCACAGGCGCGGCTGGCGGATGTATTGGGCATAGAGAAGTTTGCAGCGGTTATGGGCGGCTCGCTTGGCGGAATGCAGGCGCTGGCCTGGAGCATGCAGTATCCGGACAGGGTCCGTCATGCTGTCGTCATCGCTTCGACAGCCCGGTTGTCCGCACAGAATATCGCGTTTAACGATGTAGCGCGTCAGGCGATATTGTCCGATCCCGATTTTCACGGCGGCGATTTTTACGCGTATGGCGTTGTGCCGAAAAACGGTTTGCGTGTCGCGCGCATGATCGGGCATATCACGTATCTGTCGAACGATGACATGTCGGAAAAATTCGGACGTGAGCTGCGTTCCGGCGAGTACAAGTTCGGCTATGGTGTCGAATTCGAGATTGAATCCTATTTGCACTATCAGGGCGAAAAGTTTTCCGCTTATTTTGACGCAAACACGTATCTGCTGATTACACGGGCACTGGATTATTTCGATCCGGCGGCACAGTACGGGGGCGATCTGGACAAGGCGCTGGCTGGCACCAGGGCGCAGTATCTGCTCGTTTCGTTTACGACGGACTGGCGTTTTTCACCGGAATGCAGCCGGGCTATCGTCCGTTCCCTGATCAGCAATGGACGGCAAGTGACGTATGCGGAAATAGATGCTCCCCACGGTCACGATGCTTTTTTGCTGGATGACGAGCGTTATCATGAAGTCGTTCGCGCCTATTACGAGCGCATCTGGCATGAAATCGGAAAGGATGGCCGCTCATGAATGTGCCGAAGCTGAAGAAATTGCGGGCCGATCTCGCGTTTATTGCAAATTGGGTGGAAAATGGCGCCCATGTACTCGATCTCGGATGCGGCGACGGGGCATTGCTGGAATATCTGCAGACCACGAAAGCCTGCACCGGCTACGGTGTCGAACTCGACGACCTGAAAATTCCCGGATGCGCACGCCGGGGAGTCAGTGTGATTCAGCACGATCTCGAAAGAGGCCTTCCCTTTTTCAAAAACGATTCGTTCGATTCGGTTTTATGCCTGTCGGCATTGCAGATGATGAAAAATGTGGAAGACTTGCTGCGCGAGATCGTTCGCGTGGGAAACGAAGCGATTGTTTCATTTCCCAATTTCGCCTATTGGCCGCATCGTTTCGCCTTGCTGAACGGTCATATGCCGGTTTCGACGGAATTGCCGTTTGAGTGGTACGACACGCCCAATCTGCGATGCGCCACCATACGGGATTTCGAAAATCTGGCTGAACAGGTAGGCCTGAAAGTGATTGATTGCGTCGCGCTTCATGATGGCAAGCCGGTCAAACTGGCGCCGAACTGGCGCGGCAGTCTTGCCATTTTCAGACTGCAGAAGAAAAATACCCTGATCCGCTCATAATGGCACTCTCGAAAAAATGGAAAGCCATGTTCGATCCGCGTTTGCTGATCTGTGTTTTTCTTGGTTTTTCTTCAGGTCTGCCCTTATTCATTCTGCTGACCTTGTTGCAGGCATGGCTGACAAAATCGGGGCTCAATGTCCAGGCGCTCGGTCTGTTCGCTCTGGTCATGTTCCCCTATACCTGGAAATTTCTCTGGGCTCCGTTGATGGACAGGTATGCTTTTCGCTGGCTGGGCCGTCGCCGGGGATGGATGGCGCTGACCCAGGTCGGCTTGTTCGTTTCAATCGGCTTGCTGGGGATGCTCGATCCCCGTGAACAGCTCGTTTTGGTCGGTTTACTGACCACGTTCATCGCGTTTCTTTCTTCCAGCCAGGACATTGTCGTTGACGCCTATCGGAGGGAATTGTTGCCGGATGAGGAGCAGGGATTGGGAAGCGCCATTCATGTCAACGCTTATCGGGTATCGGGCATGGTTCCAGGCGCTTTGTCCCTGATTCTGGCCGATATGATGAGTTGGCAGGCGGTATTCTGGATCACGGCCGCTTTCATGCTCCCGGGACTGGTCTGTACGCTGGTGATCCGGGAACCGGTAATTCATGGCGCTCCTCCGAAAACGATCCGGGAAGCGGTCGTTTTGCCTTTCACCGAATTTATCGGTCGTGCGGGCTGGAAAAGCGCTCTTTTGATTTTGACATTCATTTTTCTGTACAAACTGGGCGACAGTCTGGCGACGGCGCTGGCGACCAAGTTTTATCTCGATCTGGGTTTTACCATGACCCAGATCGGGGTGATCGCCAAAACGACCGGTTTCTGGGCCAGTTTGATCGGCGGTCTTCTTGGTGGCGTCTGGATTATCGGTCTGGGAATCAATCGGGCCTTGTGGGTTTTCGGGGCGGTTCAGGCGCTGGCCATTCTGGGGTTTTCATGGCTTTCTATGGGTAAAGCCGATCCGGTGCTGCTGGCGTTCGTGATCGGTTTCGAGGCGTTTGGCGTTGGCTTGGGCACGGCGGCTTTCGTCGCCTATATCGCGAAAACAACGGATGAACGCTACACGGCCACGCAATTTGCGTTATTTACCAGTCTGGCTGCTGTTCCGCGGACCTTCATCAATGCGTCAGCCGGTTATATTGTCGATATGACGGGCTGGTTCATGTTCTTCAACCTGTGTTTTATCCTTGCCTTGCCAGGTATGTTGTTGTTACCGAAGATTGCGCCCTGGCGGCAAAAACAAGAATAAATGCAGGAACATCGAAAAAAATCTCCGGTTGAGTGTAAAATTTTCGTCTTTGAAAGGATTGCTTATTGTCCGTTCGCAGGACATGAGTTATTGACAATAAAATGACACCCTGTTCATGGCGCAATGGTTCGGGTGCTTTGGGATAAGCGGCAAATGGGAGAATGTATGGCGCAGAAGTTTTTGGAAATGCCTGACAAGGACGGCTATTTCGGCGAATATGGCGGACAGATCGTTTCACCGGAGCTGAAAGCGGTAATGGATGAAATTGCCGCAGCCTATGAGGAAGTCAGTGAAACAAAAGAGTTTCAGGACGAATTGCAGGAACTGTATGCCGATTTTGTCGGCCGTCCAAGCCCCATTTTCTATGCAAAAAGACTGTCCGAAAAACAGGGTGGCGCGCGTATTTTTCTCAAACGGGAAGATCTGAATCATACGGGAGCGCACAAGATCAATCATTGCCTGGGACAGGCGCTTCTGGCCAAGCACATGGGCAAAACCAAAGTGCTCGCCGAAACGGGCGCAGGGCAGCATGGCGTGGCGTTGGCGACAGCTTGTGCGCTGGTAGGTATTCCCTGTGAAATTCACATGGGCGAAATCGATATCAAGAAAGAGCACCCGAATGTTACCAAGATGAAAATTCTGGGATGCAATCTGATTCCGGTTACACGTGGGGGGAAAACGCTGAAAGATGCGGTCGACAGTGCTTTCGAAGAATACCTGAAAGACCCTGAAAATTTCCTCTATGCCATCGGTTCGGTGGTCGGACCCCATCCATTTCCGAAGATGGTACGCGATTTCCAGAGCATTGTCGGAAGAGAAGCGCGTGCGCAATTTCTGGCGCGGGAAAACAAATTGCCGGATGTTGTGACCGCCTGTGTGGGCGGCGGTTCGAATGCTATCGGCATTTTTACCGAGTTTTTGCCTGATGAATCCGTCAGGCTGGTCGGTATCGAACCGGCAGGGAAGGGGCTCGATACTCCCGATAATGCCGCGACATTGAGTCTGGGCAAGAAGGGAACGCTCCACGGCTTCAAATGTTATACCTTGCAGGACGATAAAGGCGAACTGTTGCCGGTTTACTCCATCGCTTCCGGTCTTGATTATCCGGGTGTCGGTCCACAGCACTGTTATCTCAAGGACATCGGGCGCGTCGAATACGAAGCCATTACTGACAAGGAATGTCTCGACGCTTTCCTGACATTGTCGCGGGTTGAAGGCATTATTCCGGCACTGGAAAGTTCCCATGCGGTTGCCTATGCGATGAAAATCGCCAAAGAACTGGGGCCTGACAGGACTATTCTGGTCAACCTGTCGGGAAGAGGTGACAAGGACGCGGACTTTATCGCCAATTATCTGGGCATCAACTGATCAGATCGGGATATCGTACCAGATGGTCAGGGGCGCATGGTCAGAGAACCGTGTCTCCTTGTAGATACTGGCTGAAACGGCTTTTCCCGCTATACCGGGGGTGGCGATCTGATAGTCGATCCGCCATCCCACATTTTTTTGCCATGCCTGTCCGCGGTTGCTCCACCACGTGTACGATGCGTCTGTCGTGTCGGGGTGGAGGCATCTGTAAACATCGATCAGGCCCAGTTCATCCAGAATGCGGGACAGCCATGCCCGTTCTTCCGGCAGGAATCCCGAGTTTTTCTGATTGCTTTTCCAGTTTTTCAGATCGATTTCCTTGTGGGCGATATTCCAGTCGCCGCAAATAATGAATTCCCGTTCGCTTTCTTTCAGTTTTTCCAGAAAGGGAAAGAAGTGATCCATGAAGCGGAATTTCGCTTCCTGGCGTTCAGGAGAGGAAGAGCCGGATGGCGCATACAGCGACACCAGACTGAAGTCTTTATAGTCACATTGCAAATACCGGCCTTCGGCATCGAATTCGGGGCAACCGAAACCGCGGATGACCTTGTCCGGTTTGGTTTTGCTGTAAATGCCGACTCCTGAATATCCTTTTTTTTCTGCGCAACCGAAGTGTCCGTGGAAGAGGTCGGGGCTGGCGATGGCCGGTACAATATCATCAGGTTGCGCCTTGATTTCCTGCACGCAGACGAAATGCGAACCGGATTGGTGCATCCATTCCAGAAATCCTTTTCTGACAGCGGATCGGATACCGTTAAGATTGGCTGTAGTGATGGAAAACATAATATTCCCGCATGTAAAACCGGAATCATACTAGAAATAAAAGTCATTCGTGTGCTCTACCTGTTGCCTTCAGGGCAAGTTACAATAGCGCCATTCTTTTTTCAAAAACCGAGGTTAAAAAGTGAGTGCATTAAGAGAAGAATTCATCCGTTTCGCTGTCGATTGCGGTGTTTTGCGTTTTGGAGAATTTGTGACGAAGGCGGGCAGGACTTCTCCCTATTTTTTCAATGCCGGTTTGTTCAATGACGGCCAGTCGCTCGGAAAATTGGCCGATTATTATGCCGAGACCCTGCTTCAGTCCGGCACCGGTTTCGATATGCTGTTCGGACCGGCTTATAAAGGTATCCCTCTTGTGGCTGCTGTCGCCATCTCGCTGGCCCGGAAAGGACGTAACGTTCCATTTGCCTATAACCGCAAGGAAGCCAAGGATCATGGGGAAGGCGGGGTCATTGTCGGGGCTCCTCTGAAAGGTCGTGTTGTCATTGTTGACGATGTGATTTCCGCCGGCACGTCGGTTAACGGATCGGTTGGGATTATCCGGAAGTCCGGAGCCACGCCGGGGGCCGTACTGATTGCCCTGGACCGCATGGAGCGTTCCGGAAAAGACGATGCGCTATCGGCGTTTTCAGCCGTTCAGGAAGTCCAGCGGACTTACGATATGCCGGTTATTTCCATTTCCAACCTGGACGACCTTCTCGGTTATCTCGAAAAGGCGCGCGCCTCCGAAGAGATGGTTCAGTACGGAAAAGCGGTCAAGGCTTATCGGGATAAATACGGTGCGATAAACTAATTGAAAAGCCCCGTTCAGGGGCTTTTTTCAGGTGAATTCAGGGTCTTTTTGAACAGACCGGGCAGTCAGGATTCCGTTCTATGCCGATTTTTGTCCACTCCATAGTCAATGCGTCCAGAATCAGGAGCGAACCGGCCAGCGACTGGCCGATTCCTGAAGCCAGTTTAAGCGTTTCAGCCGCCTGCATGGTACCGATAATGCCGACCAGAGGTGCAAAAACACCGATTTGGGCGGCTCTGATATCTTCAAAATGCTGATCTTCCGGAAACAGGCAGGCATAGCAGGGCGAATTGTCCCGACGTGGGTCGTATACCGAAATCTGTCCATCGAAGCCGACAACCGCGCCGGAAACAAGCGGTTTCCCTTGACTCATGCAGGTACGGTTGATGGAAAGTCTCGTTTTGAAATTGTCGGTGCAATCCAGAACGACATCGGCCGTTTCAACCAGTGCCGGAAGACAGTCTTCATCCATGCGTTGGGTAACAGTCACGATATCGATTGTCGGATTGATCCGTTCAAGCGTCGTTTTTCCCGATTCCGCCTTGTTCATGCCGATCCGGTCGGTTGTATGCAGAATCTGGCGCTGGAGATTGGTCAATTCGACCCGGTCGTTATCCACCAGCGTGATTTTCCCGCATCCTCCAGAGGCCAGATAAAGCGAGGCCGGAGAGCCCAAACCGCCTGCGCCAATAACCAGTACATGCGACCGGGCGATTTTTTCCTGACCTTCATATCCGAGTTCGCCAAGAAGAATATGACGGGAATAGCGCTGCTCCTGCTCGTCATTCATCATTTGCTTTTTTCGACCGGATCACTGGATTTCTTGTTATCAGTACTGGCGTCTTTCACTTCCGTTTTCCTGTCTTCGATTTTGGTTTTGGACAGTTTGACCGGTTTCCCTTTCAGATGATTGATGGCCTGCATCAGCTGAAAATCTTTTTTCGTGCCGTATTCAATAGGTTTGTAGTTCTTGGCATTTTCCAGCAACCTGATTTCTTCCGCGGTATCGAGACGGTCTTCCGGTTTCGCTTCTTCTTCTCCATTGGTCAAATGTTTGGTCAGGTCGGCTTCACGGATTCTCAGACCATTGATGCCATCGCCTTCAGGCGTTTCATCCACCAGCAGATCCGGCACGATACCCTTGGCCTGTATGGAGCGGCCACTTGGGGTGTAATAGCGGGCTGTCGTCAGTTTGACTGCCGTATCCGGTGAAATCTGGCGAATGGTTTGCACCGAACCTTTTCCGAATGTCTGAGTTCCCATGATGGTGGCACGCTTGTGATCCTGCAAAGCACCCGCCACGATTTCGGATGCGGAAGCGGAACCGATGTTGACGAGAACCACTACGGGAACGGTTTTGATGGAAGCGGGAAGTTTTGCAAGCGGGTCGTTAATCGTTCTGCCGGCGTAGTACTCTGGACGCGCATAAAAAGTCGCTTTCGATTCCGGCAATTGGCCATTTGTGGAAACGATCAGCGAATCTTTCGGCAAAAATATCGAGGCGACTCCAATAGCGCCGGGAAGGATTCCGCCCGGGTCGTTTCGCAAATCCAGAACAATACCTTTGATGTTCGGATTTTTGGCATAAATGCGGTTGATATGAGTCACCAGATCTTCCACAGTCGGTTCCTGGAACTGGGCGACACGCAACCATGCATATCCAGGTTCGATAATTTTCGACTTGACGCTTTTTACCTGGATTTCTTCTCTGACGAGGGTGAGAACGATCGGTTTCGTCATGTTTTTGCGGGCAATCGTCAGGGTGATTTTGGTGTTGGGATCGCCTCGCATGATTTTGACCGCTTCATCCAGTGACAGTCCCTTGACTGATGTGCTGTCCAGTTTGGTGATCAGATCGCCGGGTTTGATACCGGCGCGATAAGCAGGCGTATCTTCAATAGGAGAAATGACCTTGACGTAGCCGTCTTCCATGCCGACTTCGATTCCCAGTCCCCCGAAGCGGCCCTGAGTGCCTTCTTTCAATTCCTGAAAGGCTTTTTTGTCGAGATAGGCGGAATGGGGATCAAGTGAGGAGACCATGCCCGAAATGGCTTCGGTCAACAGTTTTTTGTCTTCTACCGGTTCGACGTAATCCGACTTGATCAATCCGAATACATCAGCTAGCTGCCGCAATTCCTCAAGCGGCAATGGTGCTGTCTGTTTCTGGGCCATGGCGGAAAACTGGACTGAGGCGACCACGCCGACCACAATGCCCAGTCCAACCAGCAAAATATTCCGAAATTTGTTACCCATGTATCACCTTATCCAGTCCAGAGGATTATAGGCACGTCCATTGTGCCGTATTTCGAAGTATAACCCGGTTTCCGTATTCTCACCGCTGTTGCCGGCGCTGGCAATCGTGTCGCCGCCGGAGACATTATCGCCGACCCGTTTGTTTAGCGATTGAGCATTTCCGTATATGGTCATGTATTGATTGCCGTGATCGACAATTATCAGATTGCCGAAGCCGCGAAGAAAATCCGCAAAAACGACACGGCCGTTTGCGACAGAACGAACAGGAGCGCCTGCCGTCGTCTTGATGAAAATGCCTTTCCAGCTCGGGCCTTCCGCACGTTTCATGCCGTAATGGGCCGTTACGGTACCGGAAACAGGCATTTTCAGACGTCCGCGCATCTTTCCGAATGCACTGGCTGTATCCGGCTGGTAAGGCGCTTCTTTGACAAACCCGGTCTCGTATTCGGCCGGTCGGGATTTTTGGCCTCTTTTTGTTTTTCCAGGCTGTTTTCTTGCATTTTTTGCCGCAAGACGTCTTTCGGCTTCCTGTTTTGCTGCAGCTTTTCGTTGCGCTTCAATAGCCCGTGCGAGACGGCCGACAAGTCCTGCAAGCCGTTTTTCATCTTGCGCCAGCCGTTCAGCCTGTTTTTTCTGGGCATTCAGTTTTTTGGAAAGCTGGGCCAGCAGGATAGCGTGCTGGGCTTTTTCCTTTTCCAGCGCGTTTTTTTGCTGATGGGTCTTTGCAACTATTTTTTCCAGTTCCTGTTTGGATTGTGCGGTTTGCAGGCGTTTTGTATCGACAGTTTTCAGATTCTTTTTTAAGGCATTGATCAGTTCGGCGTAAGAGACGGAAAAATAGTTCATGTATTGCAACTCGCGACTGATCCTGTTGGGATTGTCGCCGGAAAAGAGCAGTTTCATCCGGTCTTCACTGCCGGTTATGTATTGCTCCCGCAGGATGTTTGCGAGCTGGCTTTGTTGCCGGGATACGGTTGCCAGGAGTTGACCCTGTTCCAGCGCAAGCTGCGAAAGCCTGTTTTCGGTTTGTGTTTTCTGTTTTCCGAGCTCGGAAAGGGAACGTTCGGTCGTGGAAATGGCTTTTTGGGATTGGGCAAGTTCTTCGGTGACCTTGTCTTTCGCTTTTTCTGTCCGGTTGATTTCCTTTTTGAGCGTAGCCAGCTGGCGGTTCAGATTTTTCTGTTTTGCCTCGGCTGCCTGTTTCTGCTTTGTCTTGTCCTGTGATTGGGTTGAAGCCGTTTTCTTGCTGTTATTTTTCCCGGAAGTTTTTTGGGCAGACTTTTTCTGTGGTCTGGATGCACCGGGTTTTGGCGCGGTCTGTGCGGCATGAACGGTCACAGAAGTGAAGACGAGCAGAAAAAAAAGAAAGATGACCTTTTTCATGCGTTTTGCAGAGCAAAAAATAGGTATGGTTTTGCCCGAACGTTAATTTATGCCGCAAAGTCAGCTTGCGCTACCCTGCGCTTCTACTTCCTGCAAGGCTTCGGCTATCTGTGCCGGATCGCCGAGGTAGTAGTGGCGAACCGGTTTCAGCTCGTCGTCCAGTTCGTAAACCAGCGGCTGTCCGGTGGGTATGTTCAGCAAGGCGATATCCTTGTCGCTGATATTGTCCAGTTCCTTGATCAGGGCGCGCAAACTGTTTCCATGTGCAGCGATCAGGATACGTTTTCCCTTGCGAATTTCAGGGGCGATCGATTCAAACCATAAAGGCTTCACCCTCGCCACTGTATCTTTGAGACTTTCCGTCAAAGGGATCCGTTCTTTTGATAAAGAAGCATACGCGGGATCGTTGTAGGAGGTTCGCGGATCATTGGGAAGGAGCGGTTCTGCCGCTACTTCGTAGCTTCTGCGCAACATATGAACCTTGTGCTCGCCATATTTTCTGGCTGTTTCGGCCTTGTTAAGGCCCTGAAGCGCGCCATAATGGCGTTCGTTCAGCCGCCAGTCACAGACAACGGGTACCCACATTTCGTCCATTTCATCGAGTACAATCCATAGGGTTCTGATCGCTCTTTTCAGTACGGAAGTGTAAGCCAGATCGAATTCGAAACCGGCTTCCCGCAGTATGCGCCCGGCCGCTTTGGCTTCTTTTTTGCCACGTTCTGTCAGGTCGACATCGGTCCAGCCGGTAAAGCGGTTTTCATAGTTCCAGATGGATTGGCCGTGCCGCATGAAAACTATTTTATGCATAATCGAAATGAAAATAAGTTAACCCGAATGTCTCGTGTCTTTCTATTTTATAATGTATCGGTTTGTTATCGTTGACTTCTAGCAGGATAAACTCGTGAATTTTATTAGAGACAACATTTTTCTTATCTGCGTGGCCCTTTATTGTATCGGTGCACTGGCATGGCCCTACATTCGCAAAGGCGCAAAAATTACCAATTCCCAGGCGACAAAAATCATCAATAAGGGAAAAACCGCCATTATCGATATACGGGACCAGAAGCAGTATCAGGCCGGCCATATTCTGAATGCCATTCATGTTCCTTTCTCCAATTTGGAGCAGCGGGTTTCAAAACTGGAAAAATTCAAGGGACAACCTGTTATTATCGTCGACGAATCCGGGAAAGAATCGGACAAGGCTGCCGCTATCCTGAAAAAGGAAGGGTTCAGTCAGGTAAACATTTTAAAGGGTGGTATGTCGTCGTGGGTGGGTGAAGGCCTGCCCGTCACCAAATGAAAGGATATGGATATGACAGCTCGTGTGGTGATGTACAGTACTGCTGTTTGCCCTTATTGCAGAATGGCGGAGCAGCTTCTGAAGTCCCGTGGCGTAACGGATATTGAAAAAATCCTGATCGATGCCAACGAAAATCTTCGTGCCGAGATGATCGGGAAAACGAACCGCCGTACGGTGCCCCAAATATTCATCGGGGATACGCATGTAGGGGGGTTCGACGATTTGTCCGCTTTGGATAAAGAGGGAAAACTGTTGCCTCTTTTGCAATCTGCCTAATATTTTCATTAATTTTTTCGGAGTAACCATGTCATCCGAGGTTTCACAACCCGTTTTTCAGATCCAGACCGTTTATCTTAAAGATATGTCGCTGGAACAGCCTCATTCGCCGGCTATCTTTCTCGAAAAGAAAATGCCGGAACTGGAAGTGTCCCTGAATGTCGGTTTCGAATCCCTGGCGGAAACCACTTTTGAATCGACTGTGACCATAACCGTCACGGCGAAAATCGGCGATAAAACCGCTTATCTTGTAGAAGGGAAACAGGCCGGTATTTTTGAAATAAGCGGATTTCCCAAAGAAGCCATGGATCAGGTATTGGCTATTACCTGTCCTACCATTGTGTATCCTTATCTTCGCGCCAATATTGCGGATATGATTTTAAGAGCCGGTTTCCCACCGGCTCATCTGGCCGAGATCAATTTCGAAGCCTATTATCGTGATCGTATTCAGCAGAAAGCGCAAAAACAGGAAGCTGAAGCGCAAACGGATACGGCCAATGTCCCGCATTGAGCGGGTTCTTTCCGTTTTTTGAACCACAAAAGATGAATATTACTGTCCTCGGTGCGGGCGCCTGGGGCACCGCGATGGCCATCAATCTTGCATTGCGACATACCGTCGTCTTGTGGGATCGAAAAAGCAGTGTCATTGTTGAAGCCGGAAAGACCCGTCAGAACAAGGTAGGGCTGCCCGGCTTCACATTGCCGGAACCCTTGAAACTGACAACGGATTTCGATGCGGCGGTTTCGCATGCAAACGGACGGGACGGGATAGTGATAATCGCGACTTCGGTGGCCGGTCTACGTGACGTTTCCCGAAATCTCCGGGATGAGGGAATCGTCAATCTGATCTGGCTTTGCAAAGGTTTTGAGGAAAATACCGGCCTGATGCCTAATCAGGTCATTTCCGAGGTAACCGGTAACCGGATGAATACAGGCGTTCTTTCCGGGCCGTCTTTTGCGCAGGAAGTCGCAGCCGGTTTGCCATGCGCTTTGACGATTGCCTCAAAGTCTCCCACGCTTCGCCAGGTGGCAGTCGATGCCATCAATGGCGGTAACATGCGTATTTATTCAAGCGATGATATAACCGGTGTGGAAGTCGGGGGTGCAGTCAAAAACATTCTTGCAATTGCCACTGGCATGTCAGATGGACTGGAGCTTGGCATGAACGCAAGAGCCGCGCTGATTACGCGTGGTCTGGCCGAAATCACCCGTTTGGGTGTCGCCCTGGGGGGCAGGCCGGAAACATTCATGGGCCTGACGGGCATGGGCGATCTCATACTGACCTGTACTGGCGACCTGTCCCGCAATCGCAGGGTCGGACTTGGGCTTGCCAAGGGAAAATCCCTCGAGACGGTTATCGCCGAGCTGGGACACGTGGCAGAAGGTGTTCGCTGCGCACAAACCGTCAAGCTTCTGGCGGCCAGAATGGGAGTGGAAATGCCGATTGCCAATGCGGTTGCAGGCATTCTTTTCGATAAGGTTTCCATCAAGAGTACAGTATCCCAGCTGCTGTCGCGTCATGTGCGGGATGAGGCGGATGTTCTTTACAGCAAGGACAACTGAGCGCCGAAAAAAGTTTTTCATGGCTGAAGGCCGGTTCCTGCCAATCCGTTCCTATCCAAAAACCTGTTTCCACAGTTTTTTCACTTCATCGCTCTGTTCGATAACGCTTTCCGGCGTCACTTTCGCCTGTTCCGCTCCCTGCATGCGAATCTGATGCTGGAGTTTCCGGAAGTTGCGGTAAATGGCCGAGACTTTTTCGCCGGAATCTTTTGGAATCAGACCCAATCCCTCGCTCATTTTCAATAGGGCGATATTGCCGAAGTTTTCTGTCAATTCAGGGTATTGCAACGAATACTCCAGGACAAGATATTGCACGATGAATTCGATATCGATCATGCCTCCGGCATCGTGCTTCAGATCGAACAGGGCAGAACGGTTCGGATGGGCGTCATGAATTCTCTGCCGCATTTCAAGAATTTTTTCCCTGAGCCAGGCCGGATCGCGGGGCTGGCGGAGAATACGGTTGCGCAAGGCTTCAAAGCGTTTGCCGATCGTTTCGTCTCCCGCACAAAAGCGGGCGCGTGTCAGGGCCTGATGTTCCCATGCCCAGGCGGATTCGTTCTGATACCGTTCGAACGACTCGAAGCTGGATACCATCAATCCGCTGGCTCCGTCCGGTCTCAAGGCAATGTCGATATCGAAAAGGATACCCGCTGAAGTAGGACTGGTCATCCAGGTAATGAAACGCTGGGCCAGACGGGCATATAACATGGGGGCATCGGCATGATCGTCTTCGTAAAGAAAGATGAGGTCAAGATCGGAGGCATAGCCCAGTTCTTTTCCGCCGAGCTTTCCGTAGGCGATGACTGCAAAGCGGGGGGTATCCCTGTGGCGTTTCGGCATGGCAAGCCAGACTTCCCGTAAAGTGGCCTCGACGATAATATCGGCCAGTTTCGACAGATGATCGGCCAGCCGCTCGACTGTCAGGCCGCCTGCCAGGTCTTGTGCCAGAAAACGGAAAAGCTGGGCATGATGGGCTTCTCTCAATGTATCCATCAACCGTTCGGTGTCACTGCGCTGATTTTCCAGTTGCCGGTCGAGTTCCGAGGTAAAAAAATGCCAGTCTGGCGGCGCCAGCAGCGTTCGGGCATCCAACAATTCATCCAGCAGTATGGGATGCCTGGTCAGATACCTTGCCGCCCATTCACTGGCATCGAGCATTTTCATGAGCCGGTGGGCGGCGGCCGGATATTCGGTCAGCAGGGAAAGATAGGCCGTGCGGCGGGCAATGGATTCGAAAAAATCCAGAAGCCGGCCGAGCGTCACTAACGGATCGTGAGCGCTGGCCCGGAGTTCGGGCAGAAGGGAATTGATGAGGGAAATCAGTTTTGTCCGGTTATTGTCGGACAGGGATAAAATCCGGTTTGTTTTCCAGAATGCCAGCATCCGTTGCGCGGCCGCTTTGGTGTCTGCAAAGCCAAGCATCTCGAATTTCGTTTGCAGGGTATGGATTTGTTCTTCTTCTGTCTGGCTGGAAAGTAGCGGTTGGGGAATGACGGGTTTTGACTGATCCTGGGGCGTCGATTTGTCGCTGAAAATGGCGTCGAATTGGGCGGAAACGAATTCCCGGTGTTTTTGCAAGGTGCCTAGCAACTGGCGAGAATCGTCCATTCCCATCGCCTGTGCAATCAACAAAAGGTCGTTTTCGTTTGATGGAAGGGAATGTACCTGCGCATCGTCAAGATACTGGATGCGATGTTCCAGATTACGGAGAAAAGTATAGGAATCGAGCAGGGCATTGACGGTTTCTTCGTCAAGCTGTCTTTTCTCCGCAAGAATGTGAAGGGTGTTGCGGGTCGATCTATCCTGTAAGGCCTGATCGCGGCCGCCACGGATCAACTGGAACATTTGGGCCAGAAATTCGATTTCCCTGATCCCTCCCCGTCCCAGTTTGACGTTGTTGCTGCGTTCGGGATGGAGCCTTTCCTGGCGTACCACATCCGCACGGATTTGCTGGTGCAAGTTGCGAATGGCATCAATAACGCTGAAATCGAGATACCGGCGGTAAATGAAAGGGCGGACGATGCGCTGCAATGTTTCAATATCTTCCGGATTCCCCGTAACAGCCCGTGCCTTGATCCAGGCGTAACGTTCCCATTCACGGCCCTGTACGATCAGATATTGTTCGACCATGCCAATGCTGGCGACGAGGGGGCCCGATGCGCCATTGGGACGCAAGGCCATATCTACCCGGAAAGTAAATCCGTCTTCGGTAATTTCGGAAAGCGCACCAATGAAGCGTTTGCCAAGCCGGGTGAAAAATTCCTGATTGGACAGAAGCCGTTGTCCCGGCCGGGACGATACGGTATCTCCGTTTTCGGGATAAACGAAAATCAGGTCGATATCCGAGGAGACATTCAGCTCACGGCCTCCCAGTTTGCCCATTCCCAAAACGATCATTTCCTGTTTTTTCCCCGATTGCGCTCCCATGGGAACACCGTGGATATCAGCCAGTTCGTCATAAATGGACGCCAGATGGGTGCGGATGGCGAATTCGGCAAACAGTGTCATGGCTTCCACCACTTCGGACAAGTCCGCTTTTCCCGAAAGATCGCGTTCGATAATGGTACAGACAAGCAGATTCCTGATTCTGCGCATGGCTCTTGGCAGCGAGTAACCGCTATCCGTTTCCTGTTTCAACAAGGCTGGAAAATCCAGCCGGTTCAACGGCGTTTGACTCAGGGCCTGTATTTTCGGCTGACGTTTTTCACGATCGGCGTTTAACCAGTGCAGGTAAAAGCGGGAAGCCTGTTCTGCCGGAATTAATGAAGGTTTCATTTTTGTAACAGCGGGTAAATATCGTTTTGCGCAAGATTAACCGGGGTTATTCTGGGCCATGGTTTAAAAATTGATGCGACACTGTGGTATTTTACGTTTATTACTTGTTTTCTCATATGTGATGCAATCAGATCGGCAGGAAAATCGGAAATCCACGGAAAAACGGAATACGTTCTGGACGCGTTCTGCAGATGTGCTTGGCGATTTCGCTTACCGTTACCGGTCTTTTTTAAGGACTGCCTTAACAGGCTTCTTTATCTTTTACCTGCTTGTGGCGAGTGTTTTTCTGGGGGTTCGTTATCTTGTGTTGCCACATGTCAGCGCTTACAAGTCCGAACTTGAAACATTGGCCAGTGAATCGATCGGCAGGCCGGTTACGTTTTCCCGGGTTTCCGCTTCCTGGTATGGACTTCAGCCTAAAATCGATCTTGAAAATGTGAGGGTGGCCGACAGTAACGGTAATGAAGTCGTCAGACTGGAGAATGTGTCGGCGATTGTTTCGTGGTGGTCTTTGCCGCTGATGGATGTCAGACTGGCCTCGTTACAGATCGACAGGCCGGATATCACCGTCATGCGGGACAAGCAGGGACGTTTTCATGTGGCCGGTGTGCTTGTCGATCCTGCGGCACAGAATGAAAACAGCATTGCCGACTGGATTTTAAAGCAGCACGAGATTGTCCTTAGTGACGGTGTGCTGCACTGGAAAGACGAATTTCGTAATGGTGCCGAACTGAATCTGGAACAGGTCGATTTTGCCATGAAGAATCGCGGGCGCAGGCACAAGTTTCGGATGACTGCTGTTCCGGATTCACAATTGACGGGCTCGCTGGATATCCGGGGTAATCTTTTGCATCCACGGTTCGCGGACAAAATATCCGATATTTCCAGATGGAAGGGCGAGCTCTATGTCGATATGTCCGGTGTCGATATGGCAGAATGGAAAAGACTGGCCGATTTTCCGATCGGCCTGATTAGCGGACGGGGGGCCGTCCAGGCCTGGTTGACGCTGGATGAATTTCAGCTGACCGGCTTGACGGCAGACATTGATGGGGAAGATATCCGGCTAAAGATGGAAGCGACGTTGCCTCAGCTTGATTTGCTGAAGGCGTCCGGACGCCTTTCAATCCAGAAAACCGGCAGGCCGCCTCTCGTCAAGGGAGCGGAAGCGAAACCGGTCTATTCGTATTCCGCCAGTCATTTGTCGCTGGAAACCCTGAACCGGAAAAAACTTGACGATGCCAGTTTTTCTGTCACGTATGTTCCGGGGGAAGCAAATGCGCCTGATGAGGCGATGGTTGAAGCGGAGAGACTGGACGTCGGGGAGCTGAAAGCGTTTCTTCCTTATCTGCCGCTCGACGAAGATATCCGTCGGCAAATCGATAAATATGATTTTTCAGGCAGAGTATCCAATTTCTTTCTGGACTGGAAAAAAACATCGGCGGAAAAGAGTTCGTATCTGATCAAAGGCCATTTCGACGGTTTGACATTCATGGAAAAGCCGGGAAATGAAGAGACCCGCTTGAAGAAGACTCCCGCTTTAATGTCTGCGATTTCGGCAAATCTGGGGTTTGAAAATCTGACGGGATCGATTTCCGTCAATGAATATGGCGGTAATCTGGAACTGGATTCCAGGCATTCTGCACTGGTTTTGCCGCTTTATCCGAAAACCCTGCCGCAGAAATTCGACGAACTGAAGGCACGGTTGCAATGGAAACGTTCCCATGAAAATGTTCTTGCGGTCGAGGTGGAAGAACTGTCGTTTTTGCAAAGGGGAATGCGTGCGGATGTTTCGGGCCGATATACGAACAGTCTCGACGATAAGACAAACCGATATGGTTCTCTGGATTTATCGGCAAAAATCCAAAATCTGGATATCGCTGATGTAAAAAAATATATCCCGCTTCAGACTCCCGAAACGCTGCATCAATGGCTTTTCGGCGCCTTGAAGGGAGGCAGGGTCAGTGAAGGGATGATCCAGATAAAAGGCGATCTGGCCGATTTCCCATATGCCAGCGGTAAAACAGAAGGTCTTTTTACGGTTCAGGCGAAACTGGTTGATGGTGCATTGAATTATGCGCCTACCCTGCTTTCGCCGGACGGAAGGCGGCCGCTCTGGCCGGTTATCGAAAAGATACAGGGTCAGTTTCAAATGAATGGCGCCCTTCTGGCAATTCATGCGGACAAGGCATTGAC
This sequence comes from Oxalobacter paraformigenes, assembly GCF_000158475.2. Lineage (GTDB taxonomy): Bacteria > Pseudomonadota > Gammaproteobacteria > Burkholderiales > Burkholderiaceae_D > Oxalobacter > Oxalobacter paraformigenes. The sequence continues at coordinate 211,784 of NZ_KI392030.1, forward strand.
GAATAATGTCGAATTGAAAAACGTGGAAGTCGTGATTCCCGATGTTCTGGCAAACAACCCCCTTCTGGAGGTCAAAGGCGACGCGGATGGAACCCTTCAGAATCTGGTCGGGTTCGTCAATGTAACGCCCGTTTCTGACTGGATCGGCCATTTGACTGAAAAGACGGTGGCATCGGGGAACGCCGCGTTGGCGCTGAAATTGCAATTGCCGATTGAAAGGCTGGAGAGCTCAACAGTTGCCGGTACATTGCGGTTCAACGACAACGATATCGTTTTGCTGGAAGATTTGCCGGTCATTGCGAAAACGCAGGGTCAGCTTCATTTTTCCGAAAAGGGTTTCAGGCTGGAAAAAATAAAGGCCAGCTTTTTGAATGAGCCGGTGACGGTATCGGGTGGTACGCTGGCTGGCGGCCGTTTTCTGGTACGTGCGGACGGGGTATTGAGTGCCCGGGGGCTGCAACGGACGTATGCGACCGGAATGATGGGCAAGATGATGGAAAAACTGGCGGGTAGCTCTCCTTATGTCGTCAATGTCAGCGATAGTGAAATACGTATCGATTCCGGTTTGAAGGGGTTGAAAATCGGTTTGCCCGCTCCACTGGGCAAGCAGGCAATCAGTACGGTTCCGTTGAAAATCGTGCTTAAAGACCGGCCCGCGTCCGGAAATATCTTGCGTGATGAACTCGATATCGCTTATGGCGACAATATGTCGGCCAGGTACATGCGCCAAAAAACGAAACAGGGAAACTGGCGGGTTGTCCGGGGCAATATCGGGATCAATAAGAGCATGGAGCCGAAGGAAGGGCTTTCCCTCGATCTGAGTTTGCACAATATCGATTTCAATGAATGGAGCGATGTTTTAAAGGATTTTTATTCCGTAGGCGGTGAAAGTGCGCCAGCTTCGTCAGGAAGCGACGGACTGGCCCAGTACTTGTATCCCGACCATTTTTCCGTTGATGCTGATGAAATGACGGCAATGGATTTGTGGCTGACCAATGCGCGATTGGACGGAACGCGTCAATCCGGGCGCTGGGATATCGCAATCCGCTCCGATCAGATGAATGGCCAGTTGAAATGGATTGAAGGTTCTGGAAAAACAGAGGAAGGCAAGCTGGTGGCGCGTCTCAAATCCCTGAATATTTTGCAATCGTCTCTGAAAAAAGTATCGGACATGACGGGCAGGGAAGATATTTACCGGATTCCTGCACTGGACATCGTAACGGACGATCTGGTTCTGTTCGGTATCCATTTGGGCAAGACCGAGATTGTCGCCAATAACGTTTCGTTTAAAGATGGCAGGGAATGGAGAATCAATCGCCTGAAAATCGCCAATCCTGATGCCGTGCTTGAATCATCGGGAAGCTGGATTACGTCCGCGGAAAATCGCCAGCAGACCAAACTGAATTACGTACTGAACATAAAAAATGCCGGTAAATTGCTGACCCGTTTCGGCTACAATGATCTCATCAGGGGCGGTCACGGGGAAATGAAGGGTGATATCAGTTGGGACGGGTTGCCTTTCGCCTTGGACATTCCGTCTTTATCGGGTAAATTGTCGCTTAAAGTAGAATCCGGGCAATTTTTGAAAGCCGATCCTGGCGCGGCCAAATTGTTAAGTGTGATCAGTCTGCAGTCTTTGCCACGCCGTCTGAATCTGGATTTTCGCGATGTTTTCTCAAAAGGGTTCGCCTTTGATGAAATTACAGCCAATGCCCGGATTGCCAACGGCATAATGACGACGGAAAACCTGAAAATGAACGGAGTCAACGCGGCGGTGTTGATGGACGGTAGCGTCAATATTGGGGAAGAATCGCAGAACCTGCACGTTGTCGTGATTCCCGAAATCAACGCTGCAGCCGCTTCAATTGCTTACGGTTTTGTCAATCCGGCTATTGGAATCGGTACGTTTCTTGCCCAGATGTTTTTGCGGGAACCCTTGATGAAACAGTTTACGCATGAATATCGCGTCACCGGTTCCTGGAATGACCCGTCTATCCAGGAAATCAAAAGCGGGTCGTAAAGTTGGCCTGAACAGACTGTTTATGGGGAGAAATGACAATGACAAAGGTTGCTGCCATCCAGATGGTTTCTACACCCGTCATTGAGGAAAACATAAAGACTGCGCGGCGGCTGATTGATGAGGCAGCCGGGAAGGGCGCCGATCTGGTGCTTTTGCCCGAATACTGGCCCAGTATCGGCCACAGCGATTCGGAGAGACTGCAACATGCCGAGGTTTTCGGAAGCGGTCTCATTCAGGATTTTATGGCGGAAGTCGCACAAAAGAATAAAATCTGGTTGATAGGGGGAACGCTTTCGCTAGTTTCTCCTGAACCGGAAAAAGTGTTGAACAGTTCTCTGGTTTATGATGCCAACGGGAAAAATGTGGCCCGTTACGACAAGATTCACCTGTTCGGATTTTCAACGGAACGGGAGTCGTATGACGAGTCGCTTGCCATTAGCGGCGGGGATGAAGTCGTTACTTTTGACGCGCCTTTCGGAAAAGTCGGCCTGTCGGTCTGTTATGACCTGAGATTTCCCGAGTTGTACCGTGCTTTTGGGGAATGTGCCTTGATTGTCGTGCCAGCGGCTTTTACCTATACCACCGGAAAAGTCCATTGGGAAATACTGCTTCGGGCTCGTGCCATTGAAAATCAGGCCTATGTGCTGGCGGCCGCTCAGGGGGGAAGACATGTGACAGGACGCCGGACATGGGGACACACAATACTGATCGATCCCTGGGGGGAAGTGAAAGCCGTTTTGCCCGAAGGCGAAGGCGTCGTGACAGGGGAACTGGATTTCGACTGGCTTGCTTTAATCCGGGAAAAACTGCCCGCCTTGAAACATCGCAAACTTTGATTTTTTCTGTTGAACCTGTGTTTGTTTGCCGATAGGAATAATATTGGCCTGACGCAATCCGGAATGCCGGATTGCGTTTATTATTGTGTAACACCGTTTGGCTGTTTGCTCAAACAATGCAACGGCTGCAGCTTCCCGGACAATGCTCTACAATCGCAACCTGAATTGAATTCATAGGATTTTTATCGATGTCTTCGAATAATGTGGCAAACGCCAATCTCGATTTGGCAAAATCTCTTCTTTTAGAACCGTTTGGTCTGGACGAGCGCGCTCTGATCAAGGCGATGAGCGTGATTTTCACTCATCAGGTCGATTATGCCGATCTGTATTTCCAGTTTACGAAAAATGAAAGCTGGAGTCTTGAAGAAGGAATTGTCAAAACGGGAAGCTTTTCGATTGACAAGGGCGTTGGCGTTCGGGCCGTGGCCGGGGAAAAAACGGCTTTTTCCTATTCGGAGGATATCTCCCCGGTTTCTCTGGAGGACGCCGCCAGAACGACCCGGACGATCGGCGCACGGGGAGAGGGTAAAGTCAAACTGGCCTCTTCCATTGTGCCCGTCAATAATCACTTCCTGTACGTTCCTGACGATCCCCTCCAGACAATCAGCGCGGCTGAAAAGGTGGCGTTACTGGAAAGAGTGGAAAAACTGGCCAAGGCGACCGATCCGCGTATCGTTCAGGTTATGGCCGGGCTGGCTGGCGAATTCGACGTCGTTCTGGTCGTCCGGAGCGATGGAAAGCTTGCTGCTGACGTCAGGCCATTGATCCGTTTGTCTGTTACGGTTATCGCGGAAGAGAACGGACGTCGTGAAATGGGAACCAGTGGAGGCGGCGGTCGTTACGGTTATGCTTATTTTACGGACGAAGTCGTCCGGAAATACGTTCACGAAGCGACGCGTTCGGCATTGGTCAATCTCGAGGCGAGACCGGCGCCGGCGGGTCCGATGACAGTTGTCCTTGGAGCGGGATGGCCTGGTGTGCTGCTGCATGAGGCGATCGGGCACGGGCTGGAAGGCGATTTCAACCGGAAGGGGTCTAGTGCTTTTTCAGGGCGGCTTGGAGAGAAAGTGGCGGCCGGTGGCATTACGGTCGTCGATGACGGATCGATTGCCAACCGAAGGGGTTCGCTGAACATGGATGACGAGGGCAATCCGACACAACGTACGGTATTGATCGAAAATGGTGTTTTAAAAGCTTATTTGCAGGATACCTTGAATGCGCGTCTGATGAATATGCCAGTCACCGGAAATGCCCGCCGGGAGTCTTTCGCCCATTTGCCGATGCCACGCATGACCAATACCTTTATGCTCGCCGGAAACAAGGATCCGCAGGAAATCATCGCTTCAGTCAAAAAGGGATTGTATGCCGCGAATTTCGGTGGCGGGCAAGTAGACATTACCAACGGTAAATTCGTATTCTCGGCCAGTGAAGCTTACGTCATTGAAAACGGGAAGCTCGCTTACCCGGTAAAAGGCGCCACATTGATCGGTAATGGCCCTGATATTTTAAAGCGTGTGTCCATGATCGGGAACGACATGCAGCTCGATTCCGGAGTCGGCGTTTGCGGAAAGGAAGGCCAGAGCGTGCCAGTCGGGGTTGGACAGCCGACACTTCGTATCGAAGATGTTACCGTTGGCGGAACGGCATGACGGGAAAAAAGAATGTTTTGTCAGACTGAAAAAACTGGTTTACAATAATCAAACGTTTTGACTTAAGTGCTTGTTTTGTAAAAATGCTGAATTTCGCTTATTTTTATTTTTTTTACTTTGGCTATTCCAGCCCGTTGGCGGTGGAGAAGCGGCAAGCGCTCGAGTAAAGAGAACAAACCGAAATTCCTGAAAACCGCCAGATTTGGCGGTTTTTTCGTTTATCAATACTGGAAAAAAAATGAAACCCACCGATGATTTAAGAATTCTCGCGATGAAAGAACTGACACCCCCATCTCATTTAATACGCGAGTTTCCCTGCCTGGAAAAGGCAGCCGAAACGGTTTCAACCTGCAGAGAGTCGATTCATCGTGTATTGCACGATCAGGATGACCGGCTGGTCGTCATTATCGGACCCTGCTCCATTCACGATCCGAAAGCGGCGATGGAATATGCCCATCGGCTTGCGGAGGAACAGCAGCGTTATACGGAGGATCTGATTGTCGTCATGCGCGTCTATTTCGAAAAGCCGCGTACCACGATTGGCTGGAAGGGCCTGATCAACGATCCTTTCATGGATCACAGTTATCGTATCAACGAAGGTCTGCATATTGCACGCGAACTTTTAAGGGACGTCAACGATCTGGGTTTGCCCGCTGCGACCGAATATCTCGACATGATCAGCCCTCAATATGTCGCTGACATGATCAGCTGGGGCGCGATCGGGGCGAGGACGACGGAATCCCAGGTTCATCGGGAGTTGTCGTCTGGCCTGTCGTGCCCGGTCGGTTTCAAGAATGGTACCGACGGCAATATCAAGATCGCCATTGATGCAATCAAGGCGGCTTCGCATCCGCATCACTTCCTGTCGGTCACGAAAGGAGGGCATACAGCTATTTTCGAAACGCAGGGAAATCACGATTGCCATATCATTTTACGTGGAGGATACAAGCCCAATTATGATGCAGCCAGCGTCGATGCGGCCTGCAAGGCGGTCGAAGCGGCAGGTCTTGCGCCTAAAATCATGATTGACGCTTCCCACGGGAACAGTTCCAAGAAAGCGGAAAATCAGATGCCGGTGTGTGCAGAAGTCGGTAATAATATCGCAGGCGGGAATGACAGGATTATCGGTGTCATGATCGAATCGAATCTGGTCGGTGGACGCCAGGATCACGTTCCCGGAAAACCGCTCGTCTATGGGCAGTCCGTAACGGATGCCTGCATCGGCTGGGACGAAAGCAGCAAACTTCTCCGGAATCTGGCTGATTCCGTAAAACAGCGCCGGGATGCGTTAAAGAAATGAAAAAGAAAAGCCGCCTTTTGTAAAGGCGGCTTTTTTCAGTTCCGGAAGTTGTTGAATTCGAGCGGGATATCCGGGACTTCCTTGCGAAGCATGGCCATGGTTGCCTGCAAATCGTCTTTTTTTGCGCCAGTTACCCGGACGGCGTCGCCCTGAATGCTGGCCTGTACCTTGAGTTTGTTGTCCTTGACCAGTTTGACGATTTTTTTGGCGCTATCCGTCTGGATACCGTTTTTGACGGTCACGATTTGTTTGACCCTGTCGCCACCGATTTTCTCGATTTTGCCTTCGTCCAGAAAACGGACATCGACTTTTCGTTTGGCCATTTTCCCGGTCAGGACATCCTTGACCTGACCCAGCTGGAATTCGGAATCGGCAAAAACGGTCAGTTCGTGTTCTTTCTGTTCGACGCGGGCGTCACTGCCACGGAAGTCGAAACGGGTGCCGATCTCTTTGTTCGTCTGATCGACCGCATTGCGGACTTCGACCATATCGGCTTCAGATACTACGTCAAAAGATGGCATGGGTAACCTTTCCTTTAAAATCCTCGACAGAGGCTGTCAATTGTCATTAAGATTGCAGTCTGAATTGTAGCGAACAAAATTCCTGTATGCCACCTGGCATCAATACTCTTTTATCCCGGTCATGAATTTTCCCGATTTCATCAAACGTGATTTTTCCTTGCGGTCATTCAATACTTTCGGAATTGATGAAACCGCATCGCTTTACATGGAAGTGAAAACCGTTGACGATTTGATGCAGATTTACCGCCATGCCTCGCTTATGAAAGTACCCCGGCTTATCGTTGGAGGGGGCAGCAATCTTCTGTTAACCGGCCACTTTGATGGATTAGCGCTCCGGATGGCGATGAAAGGCATGCACATTGAAAGAGAAGATAAAGAGTATGTTTATGTAAGTGCGGCCGCAGGAGAAAAATGGCACGATCTGGTTTCATGGACATTGAAAAGCGGTTTGGGGGGGCTTGAGAACCTTTCATGGATTCCAGGAACAGTAGGTGCCGCGCCTGTCCAGAATATCGGCGCTTATGGTGCTGAGTTGAAAGACTGTTTTTTTTCGCTTAAGGCATTCGATTTCGAGAAGGGAATCCTTATCGAATTGGGTAAGGCCGATTGCCGGTTCGCTTACCGGAGCAGTGTTTTCAAGAATGCGCTGAGAAACAGGGTAGCTATTGTAGAGGTGACGTTTGCATTACCGAAAAGCTGGAAACCCAATATAACTTATGCAGAGGTTGAAAGAGAAGTGAAAAGGCGCGGAATCACGGGACCCACGCCTGAAGAGATCAGTGAAATCATCGTGGAAATCCGGCAACGCAAACTTCCCGATCCGGCTGTTTTGGGGAATGCAGGGAGCTTTTTCAAAAATCCGGCAATAACAGCGGAAAGATTATCCGAGTTGAAGATAAATTATCCCGGAATGCCCGCTTATATACAAACGGATGGCCGTTATCGTATCGCGGCCGGCTGGCTGATTGACCAGTGTGGCTGGAAGGGACGACGAATGGGAAATGCCGGCGTTTGCGAAACACAGGCGCTGGTACTGGTCAATCATGGCCGTGCCAGTGGAGCGGACATCGCCACTCTGGCGAAAGCTATTGAAAAAGAGGTTTTCGACCGTTTTGCCATCCGGCTGGAACCGGAACCGGTGTTTGTCTGACCGGTGTTTATTGCCGGCCGTTCTTGACGAAACCGGATAACCCGCCTTTCATCAAGGTGTCATTGGTGACAATGCCCTTTTCTGTTACCAGAGCGGTAACCAGTTCGGCCGGCGTAACATCGAATGCCGGATTGCGAATGGCAACGCCTTCGGGGGCCCAGTGGCAATCGCGAAAGCCTTTCACTTCATTGGCAGGGCGTTCCTCAATTGGAATGTCGCTACCCGTTGCAAGCGACAGATCGATGGTCGAGAGCGGGCAGGCAACGTAAAAAGGGATGTTGTGGCGTTTTGCCAGTACGGCAACCATATATGTCCCGATTTTGTTGGCGACGTCCCCGTTGGCGGCGACCCGGTCTGTTCCGACCACAACGGCGTCGATTTCTCCCCGGCTCATCAGATAACCTGACATATTGTCCGTTATCAGAGTGACGGGTATGTTTTCCTGTAGCAGTTCCCACGCCGTCAGACGTGCGCCTTGCAGGAACGGCCGGGTTTCATCGGCAAAAACAGAAAGGCGTTTTCCCGCTTCGATTGCCGAGCGGAAAACGCCCAAAGCGGTACCATGTCCGGCAGTTGCCAAGGCACCAGCGTTGCAGTGGGTCAGGACTTTTGCACCATCCGGTAAAAGGGTTGCGCCATATTGACCCATTTTTCGATTGATGCCGATATCTTCGTCCAGTATGGCATGGGCTTCCTGAAGCAGGATACCGGACAGCTCCTTCAATGACTTGTCCGGATGCGATAACCAGAGCTTTCTCATCCTGTCGAGTGCCCAGAACAGGTTGACGGCGGTCGGTCTGCTGGCGGCCAGAATGTTGAAGCCTTCATTGAGCCGTTCCGCAAATACCGATGGCATTGTTCCCGCAAGGCGACGGGCTTCGAGGGCGATACCATATGCTGCCGCAACGCCGATAGCGGGCGCACCCCTGACGACCATATCGCGGATGGCGCCGGCAACGCTTTTTGCCGAATCGCACGCAACATATTCAGTTCGGAAAGGCAACAGCCTTTGATCGATCAGTTCAATCTGTTTGCCATTCCAGCGCAGGGTCTGAACCCGTTCCATAACCCTTTTCACAACCGTTACTCTCCTTCGAAAGCGCAAAGCGCAAAAGCCGGACATCCGATCTTTTGCAGGCGCTCGTTGCCGCCCAGTTCGGGGAGATCAACCAGAAAGGCGCATTCGACGACTTCGCCGCCGCATTTGCGGATCAGTTTGATGGCCGCTTCCGCGGTTCCTCCCGTAGCGATCAGATCGTCGATCAAGAGGATCTGATCGCCGGGTGAAATGGCGTCCGTGTGGACTTCGATCGTGCTTGTTCCATATTCCATGTCGTAGTCTTCTCCGATTGTCGCTGCCGGAAGTTTCCCTTTTTTGCGGATGAGCACTAAACCGGTACCCATGAGATAGGCGAGCGGTGCGCCCAGCAGAAAACCGCGGGATTCGATAACGGCAATCCGGTCGATTTTTTTATCCCGGTAATGTTCGACCAGTTGATCTATCGCGGATTTGAGTCCGGCCGGATGGTGAAGCAGGGTCGTGATATCCCGGAACTGGACGCCTTTTTGGGGATAATCGGGAATGGTGCGAATATAGGAAGTAAGTGACATAAGCGGATTCCGATGGAAGTTGAGTTATTTTTTGAAGTAATCCCTGAATTTTTCGTGTACGTCTTTCATTTGTTCTTCTGTCAATACGTTGGGATGACCTGCTTGCAGGATCCTCCAGTACTGTTCGCAAAGCGATTCGACCTCAACAGCGACCGACATGGCATGGTCGAGGTTGTAACCGAGCGCAAGCATACCGTGATGGGCCAGCAGACAGGCATAACGGCTATCCAGCGCATCAAGCGCAACGTCTGATAATTCCTGACTTCCGAAAAGCGCATATGGCGCGCATGGTATCGTGTTGCCGCCGGTAACGGCAATCATGTAATGAAAAGGAGGGACTTCCAGTTGCAGGCATGCCAGTGTCGTGGCGAATGTTGAATGTGTATGAACGACAGCGTGCACATCCGGCCGCGCTGCATAAATGTCCCGATGCATGCGCCATTCACTGCTGGGTCTTTCATTGCCGGTGTTTTCTCCACTCATATTCATCAGACAAATGGAGGCGGCGATCATTTTTGCCGGATCAATCCCGCTGGGAGTAATAAGAAATCCATTTCCGGCGCCGGTTTCCGTTTCACATCGGACGCTGATGTTTCCGCATGAACCGCGGTTCATGCCATTTGAAACAAGCTGTCTGCTGGCTTCGACAATCCGGTTTGCCAGTTCAACGTTTTTAGGTAACGCGGGAGACATTTCCGTGTGGAACATGGCTCATCCCTTTTTGAGGACACGTCCGGCAACAGCGTCAAGCTGGCGGATTTTGTCGGGATCGCGATTTTCAGGCGAAGTAATGATGGCGTTTTCAAGCGCAAACCGGCAACTGCACGAAGAAGCCGATGAATCGCTGTCAACAGGCAGGACGACTTCTTTTACCAGTTTTTGAGCTTTGGAAGCGTTTTCTGTCAGAATCCGGATAATTTGCTGTACAGTAACCTGATCGTGTTCAGGATGCCAGCAGTCGTAATCCGTTACCATGGCAATGCTGGCGTAACACATTTCCGCTTCACGGGCCAGTTTCGCTTCCGGAATGTTGGTCATGCCGATAACATCGCAGTTCCAGCTGCGGTACATTTCGGATTCGGCATGCGTCGAGAATTGCGGTCCTTCCATTGCCAGATACGTTCCGCCGGGTACGGTTTCAATACCGGCTTGCCTTGAAACCTCATGGATGAGATGCGACAGGCGGCGGCAGGTTGGGTAAGCCATTGAAACGTGGGCGACGCAACCTTTTCCGAAAAAAGATCGCTCGCGCTGAACAGTACGGTCGATGTATTGGTCGACAATGACAAAAGTGCCCGGTTTCAGACTTTCCTTCAGGGATCCGACGGCACTGACGGACAGGATATCGGTGACGCCTGCTCTTTTAAGCGCATCGATGTTGGCGCGGTAATTGATTTCCCCCGGCGATAATTTGTGACCACGACCGTGACGGGGAAGAAATACCAGCTGTTGCCCGTTAAGTTTGCCGTAAAGAAGCGCATCTGATGGCGTCCCGAAAGGTGAGGAAATCGCTTTCCACTTTATGTCAGTCAGTCCCTCGATATCATAAATACCGCTTCCGCCGATAATGCCGATCATGCCTGTCCCAGTTTATTGAAATCCAGCTGACATTATTGAATGGCAGAAACGATTATGCAACTGTCTGGACGACAGAAAAAGGAAACGGTTTCTTCTTGCCGGAAAAAAAAGCGGTTTTGCCATTTTTTTCGGCAAAACCGCAGATAAATACAACCGTTATTTTTATTTTTTCTGACGGGCGTTGGCGGCGATGCGGAGGCGAAGCGCGTTCAGCTTGATGAAACCGCCGGCGTCTTTTTGATCGTAAGCGCCCGCGTCATCTTCAAAAGTCGCGATAGTGTTGTCAAACAACGAATCTGTTTTCGAATCGCGGCCAACCACGATGACGTTGCCCTTGTACAGCTTCAGACGGACAGTACCGTTGACGTGTTCCTGTGTGTGATCGATCAATTGCTGGAGCGCGACGCGTTCCGGAGCCCACCAGTAACCGTTATAAATCATTGATGCGTAACGTGGCATCAGGTCGTCTTTCAGATGAGCGACTTCACGGTCCAGTGTGAGGGATTCGATGGCACGGTGGGCCTTCAGCATGATCGTTCCACCCGGAGTTTCATAACAGCCGCGGGATTTCATGCCGACATACCGGTTTTCGACCAGATCCAGACGTCCGATACCGTGTTTGCTGCCCAGACGGTTCAATTCGGCCAGCACGGCAGCCGGGGTCATGCGTTTGCCGTTCAATGCAACGATGTCGCCTTTTTCGAACTCGATATCCAGATATTCAGCCTGATCGGGTGCGTCTTCGGGGCTGACTGTCCAGCGCCACATGGATGCTTCCGGTTCAGCGTTGGGGTCTTCAAGGTGTCTGCCTTCATAACTGATATGCAGCAGGTTGGCATCCATCGAATAAGGCGCGCCGCCCTGTTTGTGTTTCATTTCGATTTCGATTCCGGCGTCTTCCGCATATTTGAGCAGTTTTTCACGGGAAAGCAGGTCCCATTCACGCCAGGGAGCGATGATCTTGATGTTCGGCATCAGGGCGTAAGCGCCCAGTTCGAAACGGACCTGATCGTTCCCCTTGCCGGTTGCGCCGTGAGCGATGGCGTCGGCGCCAGTCTGGCGGGCGATTTCAATCAGCCGTTTCGCGATCAGCGGACGGGCGATACTGGTACCGAGCAAATATTCACCTTCATAAATGGTGTTGGCGCGAAACATGGGAAATACAAAATCGCGGACGAATTCTTCACGCAGGTCGTCAATGAAAATGTTTTCCGGCTTGATGCCGAATTTCAGCGCTTTCTGGCGGGCAGGCTCCAGTTCTTCGCCCTGGCCGAGATCGGCAGTAAAGGTGACTACTTCACATTGATAGGTATCTTGCAGCCATTTCAGAATGACCGATGTGTCCAGGCCGCCTGAATAGGCGAGAACAACTTTTTTTACGTCGCTCATAAGGTGTCTTTCGTATGTTTCAGTTGGAAAGGATGAAGGAATGGAACGTATTATTGGACGTCCGGATTTTCAACAGAACCATTTTATGCCGTTTCCCGCGAAACGGAAACCGGTCGGCAATAGATTAAGGAGCCGATCGTTCCCTGCTATACCGGTATAGCAGGGAAGTGACGGTTCAGTTTCAGACGGTTCCCTTGACAAGGTATTCAAGCAGGGCTTTCTGGACATGCAGCCGGTTTTCAGCTTCGTCCCAGACGACGGATTGCGGACCGTCGATCACTTCGGCAGTGACTTCTTCACCCCGGTGGGCAGGCAGGCAATGCATGAAAAGCGCATCGGATGCTGCGCGGCGCATCTTGTCGGAATCCACGTTCCAGTTTGCGAACGCCTTCTTGCGGGCAGCGTTTTCTTCTTCGAATCCCATACTTGTCCATACATCGGTTGTGACAAGGTGAGCGCCTTCGCAGGCGTCGGCCGGATTGTCGAAACGGGTGAAGTGGCTGTGATCGGGCGATACCAGTTTGAAGTCGATGTCGTAACCCTTCGGAGTCGATACGTTGACATGGAAATCGAATACTTCGGCAGCCTGTAGCCAGGAATACAGCATATTGTTGGCATCACCGATCCAGGTAACGGTTTTGCCCTGGATGGAACCGCGGTGTTCAATAAAGGTGAACACATCGGCAAACACCTGGCAGGGATGGTGCTCGTTGGTCAGGCCGTTAATGACCGGAACGCGTGAACAGGCAGCAAACCGTTCGATAATGTCGTGTCCGAAGGTACGGACCATGATGATATCGGACATACGCGACATGACCTGTGCCGCGTCTTCAATCGGTTCACCGCGGCCCAGCTGGCTGTCGCGTGTATTGAGATAAATGGCGGTTCCGCCGAGCTGGTGCATGCCGGCTTCAAAAGAAAGGCGGGTTCGGGTGGAACTTTTTTCAAAAACCATGACGAGTGTCCGGTCCTGCAATGGATGGTATGGCTCGTAGTTTTTGAATTTCTGTTTGATGATGCGAGCACGCTCGATCAGGTATTCGTACTCGGAAAGAGAAAAGTCGGAAAATTGAAGATAATGTTTGATTGTCATAGATGACTGGGGCGGATGAAACACGCCGCTGAAACAGGTTAATGCATGATTATAGTGGATTTTCGCGAATTTTAAAAAAACGCTTCCCTTCGTTATGTTTCAGGGGTTTTTTCGGTAAGTGACTTTCAGTAAATTTTTTGTTCCGATTCATGAACCAGTTGCCGGTATAACTGGTGACGCGTTCCGGAAATATGTCCCGTTTTTACCGCTTCCAGAATGGCGCAGCCGGGTTCGGTCAAGTGGCGGCAATTGTAAAATCGGCAATGTCCCAGGTAGGGACGGAATTCGCGAAAGGCACGTTCCAGCATCCCTTCTGTCAGATGGTACAGGCCGAATTCCTGAAAACCCGGTGAATCGATGACAGCCGTGTTTTCGTCGATACGGTATAGCCGGGTAAATGTGGTGGTGTGTTTTCCGGAATTCAGAACGGTCGATATTTCCCGGGTCGCAATATCGGCGCCGGGGACCAGCAGGTTGATCAGCGATGATTTGCCCATGCCGGACTGGCCGATCAGAATGGAAGTCCGGTTTTTGACGAGCGGCATTAAGAGGGAAAACGTTTCATCGGGTTTGGCGGTTGCGGAAACCTGATGAACCGGATATCCAAGAGATGCATAAAAGGCGGTGCGCAAGCGGGCCTTTTCAAGCTGACCGGTAACGTCGGTTTTGTTCAGGACAAGATGCGCTTCAATTTTCGCCGCTTCCGCTGCTACAAGGGCACGGGATACGAGATCGTCTGAAAAGGAAGGTTCAGTCGCGACGACAATAAACAACTGGTCGATATTGGCGGCCAGAAGTTTCGATTTGTATTGATCGGAACGATACAGGAGCGAGTGGCGTTCATTGATGGATTCGATAACAGCCTGTCCCTTTGCGGTTGGCAAGACATGGACAGTATCGCCCACGGCGACATCGCTTTTTTTGCCTCGCGTGACGCAATGAAGCATTTTCCCTTCGCTAGTGGCCAGATAATGCCGTCCGTGTGCGGCGATAATTTGTGCTGTCAACAGTTCTTTTGTCATGAATGCTCCAGCAGACGGTTGATACGGAGGCTGGCCGGCGGATGAGAGTCATAAAAAGCGGAATGGAGCGGATCCGGGGTCAGTGTCGAGGCGTTGTCCTGATACATTTTGACCAGAGCGCTGGCCAGATCGCGTGCATCGGTATATTTTGCCGAAAAGGCATCCGCCTCGAATTCATGTTTTCGGGAATTCATTGCCATGAGCGGAGACAGGAAAAAAGTAAAAACCGGAAGCGTCAGTACAAAAAGGATAAGGGCGATGGCATTCGATGCCAGATCCGGATTAATGCCCAGTCCGGCATAGAACCAGCTTTCGTTTTTCAGATATCCCAGCAATGCCAGAAATGCCAGCGAAGCCAGACTGGTAAAGATTATCCGTTTGGTGACATGTTTCAGCCGAAAATGACCCAGTTCATGAGCCAGTACCGCTTCGATTTCTTCCGGCGTGAGGCGCTCGACAAGGGTATCGAAAAAAACAACCCGTTTGGCTGCCCCGAAGCCAGTGAAATAGGCATTTCCATGGGAACTCCTTTTTGAACCGTCCATGATAAAAAGACCTTTTGCCTGAAATCCGACGCGTTGTAAAAGCTGTTCAATACGTTGCCGCAAATTCTCATCGGCCAGGGGCGAGAATTGGTTAAAAAGCGGGGCAATGAACGAAGGGTAGAGGAAAAGCATTAAAAACTGGAAAGCGCACCAGAGGAACCAGGCATACAGCCACCACAAGGTTCCGGCTTTTTCCATAACGGCCAGCAAAATCCAGAGGACAGGAAGACCGATAATGACTCCTATCGCGGTGTTTCGCGCGATATCTCCCACAAAAAGCGAGAGAGTCATTTTGTTGAACCCGAACTTTTCTTCGATGACGAACTGGCGATAATAATCCAATGGCAAATCAATCAGTCCGGTAATGATGCTGACCACAGCAATCAATGCTATTTCGTAAATTATGTTGTTGCCGGTATGAGCAAGAATGAATTCGGCAAGGTATTGCAAACCGCCAAAGAGGGTAAAACCGAGCAAGACAATGGTATCGACAGTCAGCGAGACCAGACTGAAACGGGTTTTCGCCATAGTATAGGCAGCCGCTTTCCGATGTGCGGAAAGGCTGATATTTTGAGCGAACTGTTCAGGGACATGATCGCAATGGTTCCGGATAGTGTGCCATTGTCTGAAAGCCAACCAGAAACGGACAATAAAAGTCAAAAGCAGAAAAAAAACGAATAATTGCGTAAACGCGAATGCTGACATTTTATCCTTGTGAGAAAATGGTCGATTATGTCAATAAGGAAAGAATTATGTCACAAGCGCAGGAAACGCAACCGGAACCATCTCAAAATAACAGCATGAAAAAACGGCCCAACGAACTGAATCTGATCTGGGTCGATCTCGAAATGACGGGGCTCGATCCGGAGACCGACCGGATTATCGAGGTTGCTTTGGTCGTGACGGATCCGGATCTGAATATCCTTGCAGAAGGTCCGGTTTACGCCATTCATCAGCCGGATGAAATATTGAATGCAATGGATGCCTGGAACAAGGGAACGCATGGCAGATCGGGTTTGATCGAGCGCGTAAAGGCGTCCAACGTGACCGAAGCGATGGCGGAGGATGCGTTAATCGAATTTCTTGAAGCGTATGTGCCCAAAGGGAAATCGCCGATGTGTGGCAATACGATTTGCCAGGATCGCCGTTTCATGGCTAAGACGATGCCGAAACTGGAAGCCTATTTCCATTACCGCAATCTGGACGTTTCGACGTTGAAGGAACTGAGCCGTCGCTGGAAGCCGGGACTGATGGAAGGATTCAAAAAGTTGCAGAAACATACCGCTTTGGCTGACATTATGGAGTCCATTGAGGAATTGCGATATTACCGTGAACATTTCATCAGACTCTGAGTCATTTTAATGAATCGTTCGTTTGGGGAAACAGATGGGCAAGGAAGTCAAAGAAGAGGAATTGCGGGAACTGATTGATCATCAGGAAAAAATCCGCGAAGACGAACGAAAGCGTATCGCACGTGAAATTCATGACGAACTGGGCCAGCATTTGCTGGCGTTCCGCATTGAAGTGTCTCTTTTGAAACAGGAAATTTTCGACTCATACGATAAACGTTCCGAGCGGATTGACGAAATTCTTGAACATGTCGATACGACGGTCAAGAGTGTCAGGACGTTGATCAATAATTTGAGACCGGCCGTTCTCGATCTGGGACTGGTGGCGTCACTGGAGTGGCAAGCCAGGGATTTTACGCGTGCAAACGGGATCGAGTGTGTTTTCCATACCAATGACGCGGCTATCGAATTGGATGATAAACCGGCAACGGTACTGTTTCGTGTTCTTCAGGAAGCATTGACCAATATCGTCAAGCATGCGAGGGCGGACAGGGTGGACATCCGCTTGAAACGCGACGGCGGAAATCTGGTTTTGCAGGTGTCGGATAATGGGGTAGGCATGCCGAAAGTACGAAACCGGAAAATCAAGTCATACGGATTGGCTGGAATTCGCGAACGTATCGGAATGCTGAACGGAGAATTTAAAATCGCCACAGGCGATACGGGAACAACACTGATTTTCACCATTCCGGCAAACAGCTGATTTCTGGAGATTTCGCAACGTTATCAGGATGCGGTGGATTCGATAAGCGGGGCCAGTAACGCGAGGGTACGTTCTGTCGCGCCATGCTGTTTTTTTGCGAACTGTTGTGCGTTGTGTCCCATTTCGCGACAACGGGTTTTATCAGTGAGCAGGTCGTTTGCCTGTTGCATCAGTTCGGTTGCGGTAGTGATACGGATGGCCGCTTTTTCTCTGATGGCGTCAACGGTTATTGCCTCGAAATTGAAGGTATGCGGGCCGATCAGAACAGGCTTGCCGACAGCGCAGGCCTCGATCAGATTCTGCCCTCCCAGTTTTTCGAGACTGCCTCCTATAAAGGCGATATCGCAGGCGGCATAATACATGAACATCTCTCCCATCGAATCGCCGAGCAGGATTCGCGTGTCCGGTGAAATGGGCTTTCCGGAAAAATCATTCAGAACGGAACGCCTGATCATGGGAATTCGGCGTGTTTCAATCAGCTGTGCCACTTCCTCAAAACGTTGTGGATGTCTCGGTACAAGAAGCATCAATGCCTGAGTGTCCAGTTTTTCCAGAGCGTCGAGAATCTGTACTTCTTCACCGTCGCGTGTGCTGGCGCACATCAGGACAGGCCGATTGCCGATAAGTTTGCGCAGTTTCTCCCCCTTGGCCAAAGCGGAGGCAGGTGGATCGATATCGAATTTGACGCTGCCTGTCACGACGATATTTTCGCTGCCGAACTGCTTCAGCCTCTGCGCGTCCGTTTGCGTCTGGGCGGCAACAAGAGAGAAGCCGCGGGCTGCTTCATTCATGATAGACCGGATTTTCTGCCCTTTTTTCAGGGAACGTTCAGACAGGCGGGCGTTGACAAGGGCGAGAGGCACCTGATTTTTGACGCATTGTCTGATCAGATTCGGCCAGATTTCGGTTTCAAGCAGAATGCAGGCGCAGGGCCCGTAATGCCGGATGAACCGGCGCATCATCGTGTTTGTATCATAGGGCAAGTAAACCTGGATTAGCCTGTTAAACCGTTTTTCGGTTTCGAAAAGGTCGTGGCCTGTTACGCGTCCTGCGGGAGTCATATGGGTCAGCAGGATCTGGCATTCGGGAAACCGGGACAACAAGGCGCGGATAAGGGGTTCGGAGGCGCGGGTTTCGCCAACGGAAACGGCATGGATCCAGATACGCTGTTTTGCTGGCACGGTATCCGGAAAAAAACCGAGACGTTCAGGAATATGACGGCGATAACCCGGTTCCTTTCGACCGCGCCAGTAAAGCCTGAAAAGCGCCACAGGGAGGATAAGCCACCATATTATGGAATACAAAAGTCGCATGAAATCATCTCGTATTTTTGACTGGCAGTATTATCCTTGAAATTGAAGGACGTATGTTATTGCTAAAGAGTCAAACCGGGAGAAATTTAAAGCCTTGCACTTGAATATTTTTTACAAAGTACAATATGGATATTGTTTTTGGTGGTTCAATAGTATTCGGTTTTGCATTTGACCTGAAACGGAGACGGCCGATATGGATATCCTCACGATGACGGAATCGACCCGGACCGGTCCAGATTGAGGTGCAATTTATAAGGTCGCTATGGAACTTCGTATTGCAACTTACAATATTCACAAAGGCGCGTCGATCGATCATCGACCCGTTATACAGGAGCTGAAAAGATCTATCCGGTCTTTGAGCGCCGATGTGATTTTTCTGCAGGAAGTCCAGGGACGTCACGATCTGATGGCTAACCGGCATGCCCTGTTGTGGCAGGATCAGGGGCAACATGCTTATCTTGCGGGCAGTTCGCTTTATTGTGCTTATGGAAAAAATGCTGTTTACGATTATGGCCATCACGGCAATGCGCTTTTGAGCGCTTATCCCATCGTTTCACAATACAACACCGATGTTTCAGACCATGCGCTGGAGTCAAGGGGAATTTTGCATTGCGTTTTGCAGACTCCGGAAACGAAAGTGTATTGTTACGTCATTCACCTTGGGCTTTTTAACGGAAGCCGGGTAAGACAGACTCATGCCCTGATCGACACTGTTCAGCGCTCGGCACCGAACGATGCGCCCGTTATTATTGCCGGCGACTTCAACGACTGGAATAACAATCTTTCGGATCTGTTGCGAAAAACGCTTCGGGTCAAGGAAGTGTTTGATGAAATGGCTGAACGTGAGGAAAGAAAAAAATCTTTTTTCCCCAGGTTGACCGGAAAAGTCCCGAAACCCCTGCCGGCAAGGACATTTCCTGCCTTGTTCCCTTTTTTCAGGCTTGACAGGATTTATGTCCGGGGTTTCCAGGTCGATTCCGCCTGTGTCATGCAGGGTTCTCCCTGGACGGCGCTGTCGGATCATGCCCCGCTCGTCGCCTCGCTTCGAACAGAGTAAAGGGCATGAGCATCGTCCGCTATACGTCCGACAATCATTTGAAGTTATTGCAGAATGGCGACGATTTTTTCCCTGCATTGATTGCGGCAGTCGATCATTCCGTTTCCGAGATTTATCTCGAAACCTACATTTTTTTCCCTGATGAAGTGGGACGGCGAATCATTGATGCCTTAAAACGAGCCGTCCTGCGTGGCGTTGATGTTCACGTCATTATCGACTGGCTCGGAACGGGTCCGAAATTATGTGGTTTGCTATCAAGGGAATTCAGCCAGTCGGGTATCCAGTACCATATTTTCAACAGCTGGTTCAAAAGAGGATTCGTTCGACTGCACCGGAAGATCTGTGTCGTCGATCACCGGATCGCTTTCGTGGGTGGTATCAATATCTTGAATGACCTGAGGTACGACTATAACAGAAAGCAGATGCTGGCTTCGCCCAGACAGGATTTCGCCGTGAAAATAGAAGGTGCATTGGCGATGATGATTTACCAGGAAGCGATCCGCCTGTGGGAGCAGACAGGCAAGCTTTCCCTCTGGGAACGGTTTAGCCGTTATCGTTCCCTTTATTTGAAGGACAGAATAAAGAACGCCAAAACGGCACTGGCCGGTTTTATCGTACGCGACAATTTCAGAAACAGACGTACCATTCAAAGAGCCTATCTGAAAGCGATGGGAATGGCGCGTAGGCGGATCATACTGTCGACTCCCTATTTTGCCCCCGGAAAACGGTTCAGAAATGCGTTGGCTTCCGCGGCTTCCCGAGGGGTGGAAGTCATTTTACTGATCGGGTGCGGAGAATTCTGGGTTCAGGATTCGGTGGCGCAGTCTTTTTATCCCAAGTTGCTCAAGGATGGCATTAAAGTGTATGAATATCGCAAGACGCAATTACATGGAAAGGTGGCGGTTATTGATGACAGTTGGGCGACCGTTGGATCGAGCAATTGTGATGGATTGAGTCTTTTTCTGAATCACGAAGCCAACGTTGTCATACGGGATGCCTATTTTGCGCAGGATCTGAAAAAGCGTATTGAAGCCGCTATCTCTGATGCAGAACCGGTTTTTCAGAGCAGTTTCATGAATCGCCCATGGTATAAACGGTTATGGTATGGCACGGCTTTTATGATTTACCGCGTCGTGATGAGAACCATCACATGGGGAGACTATAACTGAATTGTTGGGATAACTATCTCATTTTGTTTGTTCCCTGTAAAATACGCCACGAAGCAAGCCAGGCAGCCGCCGGTTTCCGGTCTTTTCCGGAAACGGGAGGAAGGTCCGGACACCACAGGACAGGGTGACGGTTAACGGCCGTCCGTCGAAAACCGAGAGGCATAAGACGAGGAACAGGGCCACAGAGACGAGCGTATTAAGTTACGGTGAAACGCGGCAACCTCCACCCGGTGCAATTCCAAATAGGCACGCTATGATGCGGTCCGCGGAGCGTGCGGGTAGGAAGCTCGAGCGCCGGAGCAATCCGGCGCCTAGATGAATGGCTGTCATAGTACTAAGGTACCGTAACAGAATCCGGCCTATCGGCTTGCTTTTTTCCACCTGGACTATGCGTTTGTTTTTCTTCCTTTTTTCTCCTCTTTTCCGTATCAGTTTTCCAACACAGCAAGGTTCAGCTTCGGCGTCTTCCTGCAACTGAATGCAGGGTATCGGATGGCCATATACATGTGTTTGTGTAAGGTTGTGCTTTCACTATGCGTTCTAAGTGGTTCATTTATTTGGTGAATTATATTTCCGCTTTTGCGGGGAAGTGCTT
This sequence comes from Oxalobacter paraformigenes, assembly GCF_000158475.2. Lineage (GTDB taxonomy): Bacteria > Pseudomonadota > Gammaproteobacteria > Burkholderiales > Burkholderiaceae_D > Oxalobacter > Oxalobacter paraformigenes. The sequence goes on from NZ_KI392030.1 coordinate 232,684, forward strand.
CTAAGTCTTTGAGTTCATTGGGAATTTTTGGATTTGGAAGAAAAAAATATCTTGACCCGGTATAGAGCATCTAATAAAGTGGGTAAAAGTGTGAAATTGTGGTTATTTGTGGGGTAAATTTCTAAAAGCCTGCTGTTAGGACACAATTGTTAAAAGGATACTCACGTGTTTCAGGGAGCCTCGTCAATCAGTCTCGATGCAAAAGGAAGGATGGTCATTCCATCCCGGCATCGCGACGCCCTGTCCCTTCAGTGCGAGGGGCGAATTACCCTGACTCGCCATCCTCACGGTTGTCTTTTGTTTTTCCCGAGACCGGTATGGGAAACTCACCGGGAAAAGATCGCTTCATGGCCCATGTCGGCGCGGGCATGGCAGCGTATTTTTCTGGGGAGTGCCTCAGATGTGGAAATGGATTCTGCCGGAAGGATACTGATTCCGCCGGAACTCCGAAAAGCGGCGGAATTGTCCAGAGACGTCATGTTGTTGGGAATGGGCAGTCATTTCGAAATATGGGATGCCGCAAAACTGGCAGAAAACGAGGCGCAGGCGATTGCATCGGGTATGCCGGAAGCTTTGCAGGATTTCTCCTTTTGAAAATGCCGGGGTAAATGGAAGTGCCGGGATTTGTTCATGATTCGGTATTGCTGAATGAAGCTGTCGATGCGCTGGATATCAGCGGGAAGCGTGCTGATGGTGTTTATCTGGACGGGACATTCGGCCGTGGAGGACATAGTCGCCTGATTCTGGAGCGGCTTGGTGAAAAAGGCCGTCTTGTCGCGTTCGACAAGGATCCTGAAGCCGTCAGGGTGGCAAAAGAGATCGGCGATCCCCGTTTCGAGATAGTGCATGGCACTTTTGCCGCTCTTGAAGAGGTGCTTGAAGAAAGAAAAATAAAGGCTATTGACGGGATATTGCTTGATTTGGGGGTTTCTTCTCCTCAGGTGGAAGATGCAAAACGGGGGTTCAGTTTCCGATTGGACGGCCCGCTGGACATGCGCATGGATTCTACGAGAGGAATGTCGGCAAGAGAATGGCTGGCTGTTGAGACCGAGAAAAAAATTGCGGAGGTTATTTATCAGTATGGGGAAGAACGGTTTGCTTTTCAGATTGCAAAGGAGATTGTTGCTGGCAGGGCCATCCAGCCCATTGATAGCACGAAACAACTTGCCCAAATCGTGGCAAGGGCAGTCAAGACTTTTGAAAAGGGCAAAAATCCGGCCACCCGCACATTTCAGGCTATACGGATTTACGTCAACCGAGAGCTCGAGGAGCTGGAAATAGGATTGGAAAAAGCCTGGCAACGTCTGGGTTTGGAGGGGAGAATGTCCGTGATCAGTTTCCATTCTCTGGAAGATCGTATTGTCAAAAGATTTTTCGCCGGAAAGGCCACGGTAAAAATGCCTGACCGGCGTCTTCCGATCCGGGCCAGCGAATTGCCTCGTCCTGAAATGAAGCTGCTGGGCAAAATAAAACCTTCTGCTGCTGAAGTGAAAAGAAATGTCAGGGCACGCTCGGCTATTTTGCGGGTGGCAACACGGGTTGCCTTGCCGGAAGGAGGCGTGAGTGCGGCTTAGATTACCATTCATTCTGGCTGTGTTACTGGGATTATCCGCACTTTTGCTGGTCAACTCCCAGTATCGTGCGCGAAAACTTTTTATCGAGCTGGAGTTTGCGCAAACCCAAACGCGGGAACTGGAGATTGAATGGGCCCAGTTGCAACTGAAACAGTCGACCTTGAGCAAACATGCACGGATTGAGGAAAAAGCGGTAAACGAATTGAACATGACACGCGTTACTCCGGCCAACACCCAGTTTTTGAAGATAAGCACGCCATGATACGCAATATGAAATTTTTGAAAAATTCGCGTGTTGCTGCAGCAAAGGGAGTTTCTTTTTCCGCTACTCCAGAGCTCAAGGTAAGTTTGTCGCCCATGCGCTCGCGGCTGGTGTTGTTCATGCTGTTTCTGGCTTTTGTCGGCTTGATTGCCCGGGCCTTGTGGCTGCAGGGCATATCGACGGATTTCCTGCAAAAACAAGGCGAATCGAGGTATGCGCGAACACTGGAATTGCCGGCTACCCGCGGCAAAATTCTGGACAGAAACGGTCACGTCCTGGCGTCCAGCGTGCCGGTCAAGGCTATCTGGGCAATTCCGGAGGATGTGATGACACAGCCCAGGGATAAAATCGGCAAACTTGCTTCATTGCTGGGCATGAGCCAAAACGCGCTATATGCCAAGCTCGATTCGGACAGAAGCTTTGTCTATCTGAAGCGTCAGGTTGATAACGATGTGGCAGATGAAATCGTCAAACTGGGAATTGCCGGTATTCAGACCCGGAAAGAATACAAGCGCTTTTATCCGGAAGGTGAAGTCATGGCTCATGTAGTCGGTTTCACCAATGTGGAAGATGTGGGACAGGAAGGCATCGAACTCGCTTCTCAGGATGTTCTGGCCGGTACGAAAGGCAGCCGGCGTGTTATCAAGGATCGTCTGGGACATATCGTGGAAGACATTCGGGCTATACGCGAACCGATGGATGGAAAAGATCTGGTCTTGTCCATTGACAGCAAACTGCAGTATATCGCCTACAAGTATCTGAACGAGGCTATTGCCAAACACAAGGCAAAGGCCGGAAGCGTTCTTGTGCTGGATACCCGTACCGGTGAGGTGCTTGCTATGGTCAATATGCCCAGTTTCAACCCGAATGACCGCAGGCGTTTGACCGGAGCGCAGCTCCGGAATCGGGTTATGACGGATACTTTCGAGCCCGGTTCCGTCATGAAGCCGTTGACCGTGGCGCTGGCGCTGGAAAAAGGAAATGTGAAACCGGGCACCATGATACCGACGGGAACGGGAAAAATGACGATCGGCACGGCAACCATCGGCGATACGCATCCGAATGGAACGATTTCTGTCGCTCAGGTTATCGAAAAATCCTCGAATATCGGAACAGCAAAAATCGCCCTGCAAATGAAACCGCAGGAAATGTGGGAAATGTTTACTTCGGTCGGTTTCGGACAACAGCCGCGTTTCGGTTTTCCCGGCGCTGTTGCCGGCCGTGTACGCCCTTTCAAATCGTGGCGGCCGATCGAGCAGGCGACGATGAGTTATGGACATGGCATTTCCGTGTCGCTTTTCCAGATGGCGCAGTCCTACATGATTTTCGCGCGTGACGGCGATATGATCCCGCTGTCCTTTTTGAAACGCGACGAATTGCCGGAAGGCCGTCAGATTATTTCAAAAAAGACCGCACTTGAAATGCGGCAGATGCTGGAAATGGTGACCGGCGCCGAAGGGACAGCGCGCAGGGCGCAGGTGGCCGGTTATCGGGTGGCCGGGAAAACCGGAACGGCTTACAAGATTGAAAACGGGCGATATGTTCGCAAATATGTCGGTTCGTTTGTCGGTTTTGCTCCTGCTTCCGATCCACGCGTCATTATTGCCGTCATGATTGATGAACCGACTGTTGGTCATTATGGGGGGGCTGCTGCCGCTCCCGTGTTCTCTGCCGTAGCGGCCGATACCTTGAGAGCGATGAATGTGTCGCCGGATGCGCAGGTTGACGATCTGCTGTCTGGTGACAAAATGGCGAAGGTGAGCCTATGACTAGCGTGTCTCAGGAATTCCTGCCGGTTGTCAGGTGGCTCAGGGCAGTCTGCCCGAACGGGCAGCTTTTCTCGGATTCGCGTGAAATCGGGGCGGATGGAAATGCTGTTTTCTTCGCTTATGAAGGCGATTCTGCCGATGGCCGCGATTACATTTCCAAAGCCATCGGGAACGGTGCAAAGGCGGTTGTTTTCGAAAAAGAAGGGTTTGACTGGAATCCGGAGTGGAATGTTCCTCATTTGGGTGTGATGGGGTTAAAAGCATGCGCCGCGTCTGTTGCCGCTGCGTATTACGATTATCCGGCACAAGCCATGTTTGTCATCGCCGTAACCGGAACCAATGGCAAAACGTCGTGTACACAGTGGCTTGGCCAGTCATTGTCGGCACTGGGGAAAAAGACGGCCGTAATCGGTACGCTGGGAGTGACGGTTTTCGTTAATGGCCAAGGCGGCGTTCCTGAAGAGACGGGGTATACCACTCCCGATCAGGTTCAGTTACAACGCATTCTGGCCAAATTGCGCAAAGAAAGCGTCCAGTGCGTTGCAATGGAAGCCTCATCCATAGGGATCGATCAGGGGCGGCTTAACGGTATTCCGATCGATGTGGGCCTGTTTACGAATTTTACCCGCGATCATCTCGATTATCACCATGATATGGCTTCGTATAAAGCGGCCAAGCGCAAACTGTTCGATTGGCCGGGATTGAAACACGCTGTGCTTAATCTCGACGACCCGATGGGCAGGGAATTGGCAACTGCTCTGAAGACCAGGATATCGTTGACCGGCTATACACTGGAAAACGCAGATACCGCTATTCCTGTTCTGAAAGCCTGCGATATCCGTCATCGGACAAGCGGTATCGAGTTCAGTATCGACTCTTTTTCGGGATCGGCCCGCATCAGAACCCGGCTGATCGGCCGTTTCAATGCCAGTAATGTTCTGGGTGTGCTGGGCGTTTTGCTGGCTGCCGGCATTCACTGGGACGACGCTGTCCGGACTTTGGGCGATCTGTTACCACCTGCGGGACGGATGCAGCAGATGGGCGGCAAAAATGCGCCGCTTGTGGTGATCGATTTCGCGCATACACCCGATGCCATGGAAAAAGGGCTGGCGACATTAAGGCATGTCGCCAATGAAAGAAATGGCAAGTTGTGGTGTGTCTTCGGTTGTGGAGGAGACCGGGATCAAGGCAAACGGCCTCAAATGGGATCGGTATCCGAAACAGCGGATTTTGTTATCGTTACCAGCGACAATCCCCGTAGTGAAGACCCGAAAGAAATCATGAAACAGATCATTTCGGGAATGGAAAAAGAACCGCAGGTATACGAGGACAGGGCGATGGCCATTTTGCAGGCTGTGCGGCAGGCTTCGCAAAACGATGTGATTTTTCTGGCGGGCAAGGGACATGAAACCTATCAGGAAATAAAAGGGGTGAAGCTTCCGTTTGCCGACGCCGATCACGTCGCGCTGGCTTTGGCGTCGCGAGTCACGAACAAGAAGGTGGCTGTATGAAAACGACGCTTTCACAGATCAGGCAATGGGTACGGGGGAGCAGAATAACTGCCGATACCCTTTTTGAGGGAATATCGACTGATAGCCGACATGTACAGCCCGGCAATTTGTTTATTGCATTAAAGGGCGAAAATTTCGATGCGCATCAGTTCCTGGCGGAACTGGCTGATAAAAAGGTCGCGGCCGTTCTTGTCGAACGTGTGCCCGAAAATTATCCGCTGCCGGCAGTGATCGTTCCTGATACCCGTCTGGCGATGGGACAAATTGCGCAAAACTGGCGGAGCAGATTCGGCATACCGGTTGTCGGGGTGACCGGAAGTAACGGCAAGACCACTGTAAAGGAAATGATCGCATCCATTTTCAGAACGGCTTGGGGGGAAAATTGTCTGGCGACTTCGGGCAATTTCAATAACGACGTTGGGGTACCTCTTACGGTTTTCCGGCTGAACGAAATGCATAGGGCTGCCGTCATCGAACTGGGGATGAACCACATCGGAGAAATGGCTTATCTGGCCTCTATCGCACAGCCGACTGTCGGACTGGTCAATAATGCGCAGCGTGAACATCAGGAATTCATGCAGAGTGTTGAAGCTGTCGCGCGAGAGAACGGGACGGTTATCCGCATGTTGCCGGAAAATGGAATCGCCGTTTTTCCGGCAGACGATGCCTATTCTTCCTTGTGGGCCGGTTATGCGGGTGGCCGGCAGACCATGACTTTCGGTTTTTCAAAGGATGCCGATGTGTCAGCGGCTTACCGGATTGAAAAAGGAAAAACCAGGCTTGTCATGTCTCTTGCCGGAGAACAGGTTGAAATGTCTTTATCGACGAGTGGACGGCACAACGTCAGAAATGCCATGGCGGCCGCTGCTTGTTGTCTTGCCGCAGGAATCGGCAAGCTGGAGATTGCCGAAGGCCTGGAAAAATTTGTGCCGGTTCGCGGGCGGCTGGAAAGGAAAACAGCTTTTAATGGCGCCCTTCTGATTGACGATACCTACAATGCCAATCCGGATTCGGTGCGGGCGGCAATTGATGTGCTGGCCGATATGCCGTCCGATGGAATTTTTGTGCTGGGGGATATGGGAGAAGTGGGGGAAGAAGGAGAACGTTTTCATGCAGAAGTTGGCGCGTATGCAAGAGAACGCCGGATAAACCACTTTTTCACTTTTGGTGAAATGGCGCGTTTTGCTTCAGAAGCTTATGGAAAAGAGGCACGGCACTTTATGGATCTCGAAGAAATGAACGGCGTTTTGAAAGCGTTGGTTAAACCGGATATGGCCATATTGGTAAAAGGTTCGCGTTTCATGAGAATGGAACGGGTCGTGGAACAATTGATGAATGACATGAACAGGGAAGGTCGTTGATATGCTGCTTTGGCTGGCACAGTTTTTTCAACAGGATTTGGGTCTGCTGAGGATTTTCGGCTACATTTCCTTCCGCGCAGTCTTTGCCACGTTAACGGCGCTGTCCATCGGTTTGGTGGCAGGCCCGGCTGTTATCCGTCTGTTGACAAGACTGAAAGTCGGCCAGGCTGTACGAACGGATGGCCCCCAGACTCATCTGGTCAAGTCGGGAACGCCGACTATGGGCGGCCTTCTGATTCTCATTGCCATTGCCATTTCGACACTGTTGTGGTGCGATCTTTCCAATCGCTTTGTCTGGGTCGTTCTGATCGTGACGATGGGATTCGGCATTATCGGCTGGGTCGATGACTATCGCAAAGTCGTTTACAAGAATCCGAACGGGATGTCCTCACGCGAAAAATATTTCTGGCAGTCGCTGATCGGAATCATGGCTGCTGTCTATCTGGCGTTTGCCGTGTCAGGGCAATCCAATTTTGAAGTCTGGCATCTTTTCATTGAATGGGTAAAGTCCGGATTCAGTATGAATCTTCCTCCCAAGGCGGATTTCATTATCCCGTTTTTCAAAACCGTCAGTTATCCGCTGGGCGTTTGGGGGTTTATCGCCCTGACCTATTTCGTCATTGTGGGCACAAGCAATGCGGTCAATCTGACGGACGGACTGGATGGACTGACCATCATGCCGACGATCATGGTGGGAACGGCACTGGGCGTTTTCGCTTACCTGACAGGACACTCGGTTTATTCCCGTTATCTTTTTATTCCTTACATTCCCGGGACGGGCGAGTTGCTTGTTTTCTGCGGTGCCATGGCGGGCGCGGGTCTGGCTTTTCTGTGGTTTAACGCGTACCCGGCGCAGATGTTCATGGGAGACGTCGGTGCGCTGGCATTGGGTGGCGCGCTGGGAACGATAGCCGTGATTGTCCGGCAGGAAATCGTACTGTTCATCATGGGGGGCATTTTCGTAGTGGAAACGGTTTCCGTCATGATGCAGGTAACGTATTTCAAATATACGAAAAAAAAATATGGTGTCGGACGCCGCATTTTCCTGATGGCGCCGCTGCATCATCATTTTGAACAGAAAGGCTGGAAAGAAACACAAGTGGTTGTCCGTTTCTGGATTATTACCATGATTCTGGTTTTGATCGGTTTGTCGACTTTGAAGATTAGATGATATGAATCTGGCAGGCAAAAAAGTACTCGTGTTGGGGCTCGGAGAATCCGGGTTGGCGATGGCGCGCTGGTGCGCGTATTGCCAGGCAAACATTTGTGTCGCCGATACGCGTGAAAATCCTGACAGATTGCCCCGATTGCGGCAAGAGATTCCGGAAGCGGAGTTCGTCGCCGGTCCGTTTGCTCTGCTGGACTTTGAAAATTTCGATCTTGTCGCAGTCAGCCCCGGTTTGCGTCCTGATGTTGAACTGAAAGAAATCCTGGCTTTTGCCAAAGAACATGATGTTCCCGTCTGGAGTGAAATCGAAATGTTCGCACAAGCGTTGAAGGGGCTTGAAAAAGAACGGCAATACAGACCGAATGTTATCGCTGTGACGGGAACAAACGGCAAAACGACGGTCACCAGCCTGACCGGACACATGTGCAGGCGGGCTGGCAAAACCGTTCGTCTGGCAGGCAATATCAGTCCGGCCGCACTCGATGTCTTGCTCGACGTTATCCGAAAAGACCAATTGCCGGAAATATGGGTTCTCGAACTGTCGAGTTTTCAGCTGTTTACGACATACAGCCTTGAAGCGGATACGGCAACGGTTCTGAATCTCACGCAGGATCATCTTGACTGGCATGGCAGTATGGAAGCGTATGGGGCTGCCAAGGAGCGGATTTTCGGAGAAAAAACCGTGCGAGTGCTGAATCGCGGGGATGAAACCGTCATGCAGATGCGAACGTCGCAGGCACCGGTTGTGAGCTTCGGAACGGATGAACCGTCTGAACCCGGTTCTTACGGTTTGCACCTCGATCGGGATATCGAATGGTTGTCCGTTATGTCTCCTCGCGAAGAGGAAGCGCTCAGGAAAAACAGGAAGAACGCTGTGCAGCAGGAATACAGGATCCAGAATCTGATGCCGGCCGGTGCATTGCGGATTCGCGGGCGGCACAATGCCAGCAATGCGCTTGCCGCTCTGGCTTTGTGTCGGGCCATCGGTTTACCCTTTGCTCCTCTTCTTCAGGCTTTGCGCGAGTATCCTGGAGAACCGCATCGCGTCGAACTGGTCGCTATCGTGAAAGATGTCGCCTATATCGACGACAGCAAGGGAACCAATGTCGGTGCAACGGTTGCTGCCGTCAAGGGGCTGGGCGAAAGTGAAGCTCGGGAAGAACGAAGAATCATTCTGATTGCCGGTGGTCTTGGCAAGGAGCAGGATTTCTCGCCTTTATCCCATGTTGTGTCCCGATATGTCAAGGCTGTGTTGCTGATTGGAAAGGATGCCCATCTGATTCATGACGCTCTTTCGTCAGCAGGTGTTGAACAGATTTATTGCGATTCGCTTGAGCAGGCTGTCTTGCGCGGATCGGAGATTGCGAGAAAAAACGATATCGTGCTCTTGTCGCCTGCATGCGCCAGCATGGATATGTTCCGCAATTATGCTCACCGTTCGGAGGTTTTCGTTTCACAAATCCGCCAGCTGGCCGGTACCGCCGGGGAGGTGACGCCATGATCCTGCAATCGGTGAAACGCTTTTTCGGCAGCATGAAGGGAACGATGGACAATCGTTCGTCTTCTGCCAAGAGCGCCAAAATGATGAGGTTCGATCAGTATCTGATATTCGCGGTTTTAGCCTTGCTGTTTCTCGGATTGATCATGGTTTATTCCGCTTCCATCGCTTTGCCTGATTCGCCGAAATACGCCAGTTACCGGAACGAACATTTTTTTATCCGGCAGGCTGTATTCATCGTGCTCGGACTGGTTGCGGGATTCATGATGTTCCGGGTTCCTATCGATACCTGGCAGAAATACGCCCCTCTCCTGTTCGTGATCACGCTTTTTCTTCTGATGCTGGTTTTGATACCGGGGATCGGAAAAGGCGTCAATGGAGCGCGACGCTGGCTTTCGTTCAGAATTTTCAATTTGCAGCCTTCCGAACTGATGAAGCTGTTCATTGTCATGTATGCCGCCGATTACACCGTCAGAAAGCAGGAATTCATGCATAAACTGACAAAGGGATTTTTGCCGATGGCAACGGCGCTCGGCCTGATTGGCCTTCTTTTGTTGCTGGAGCCGGATCTTGGGGCTTTAGGCGTCATTATCTGTATTGCCATGGGCATTCTTTTTCTGGGCGGTTTCAACGGTGTCTGGTTTGGCGGTATCGCGGCGACGCTGGTGGGCATTTTCAGTATGGTGATTCTCATGTCGCCATGGCGGAGAGAACGGATTTTTGCGTATTTGAATCCCTGGGATGAGGCCAATGCGCTTGGAAAAGGTTACCAGCTTTCGCATTCGCTGATCGCGTTCGGTCGCGGGGAGATTTTCGGAGTGGGGCTGGGAGGCAGCGTTGAGAAACTGCATTATTTGCCCGAAGCGCATACGGACTTCCTGATGGCTGTGGTAGGTGAAGAACTGGGGTTTGTCGGCGTTCTGGCGGTAGTGGCCATTTTCTACTGGATTGTGAAACGGGCGTTTGAAATCGGACGGCAGGCTATTGCCATGGACCGGATTTTTGCGGGTTTGCTGGCTCAGGGTATCGGAATCTGGATCGGTGTGCAGACGTTCATCAATATGGGGGTCAATCTTGGCCTCTTGCCGACAAAAGGGCTGACCTTGCCTTTGATGAGTTATGGAGGGTCGGGAATTGTCATCAATTGCATGGCTATGGCTATTCTGTTGCGCGTCGATTATGAAAACAGAAAGATCATGAGAGGAGGACGGACATGAATGCCCGTAAAAGACTCATGGTTATGGCAGCCGGAACGGGAGGGCACATCTTCCCGGGCCTTGCCATCGCCTCGACCATGCAGCGCGAGGGATGGGACGTTACCTGGCTGGGAACACAGCATGGCATGGAAGGGAAGATCGTACCGTCTCACGATATCGAGATGGACAGTATTGATTTTGCCGGCTTAAGGGGCAAGGGGCTGATGCACATGCTCAAAGGCGGTGTCCACTTGCTGACCGGTTTCATGGCGTGTCATGGGATCATGCGCAGGCGCAAGCCCGATCTGGTGGTGGGGATGGGAGGATATGTCACGGTACCGGGCGGTATGGCGGCAAGAATGCTCGGCATACCGATTGTGCTGGTCAATGCGGACGCGAGACTGCTTTTATCCAACAAGACGTTGGCCTCTTCCGCGAAGCACGTATTGTTCGGTTTTCCGGGCGACTATGGCGAGTTGGCTTCAAAGGCTGTCTGTACCGGCAATCCCGTTCGGCCGGAAATCAGGAATTTGCCTGAGCCGGAAAGCCGTTATATGAAACGTGACGGCGTCCTGAAAATAATGGTAGTGGGGGGAAGCCTTGGCGCAAGGGTTTTGAACGAGTGTTTGCCCGCCGCGCTGGCATTGCTTCCGTTCGAATCCAGACCCAAGCTCGTTCACCAGACCGGGAGACAGCATGTGGCGGAAGTTCGCCAGTTGTACAGAAAAGCGCAGGTTCATGCCGAAGTGGTTGATTTTATCGACGATATGGCCGCCCGGTACGCTGATGTCGATCTGGTGATATGCAGGGCGGGAGCGATTACGGTAACCGAACTGACCTCGGCCGGAGTGGCCAGTATTCTCGTGCCTTTTATCGCTTCCAGTACATCGCATCAGAGGGACAATGCCTTGTTTATGGACAGGGAGGGGGCAGCAATCCATTTGCCTCAATCGGAACTGACGCCGGAATTTCTGGCACGACTTTTGAAAGATATGACCCGCAAAAAATGTATGGAAATGGCAAAAAAGGCTTATTCGCTCGGTAAAAGAGATGCCAATGAAAGAATCGCTGAAGTTCTGATCAGAACGATTAACAGGAAATAGATTGTCGTATGAAACATAAAGTCAAGAAAATTCATTTTGTCGGAATCGGCGGCAGCGGGATGAGCGGCATTGCGGAAGTATTGCTCAATCTTGGTTACGAAATTACGGGTTCGGATCTGACAAGCAATTCCTCAACCCGGCATCTGGCCGCTCTGGGTGCGCAGGTCATGCTTGGGCATGCTCCGGAAAATATCGAAAAAGCCGATGCTATTGTGGTTTCAAGCGCCATCAGGGATGACAACCCGGAGGTGCTGGCTGCGCGCAAAAAGAATGTTCCGATTGTTCCACGAGCCGTCATGCTGGCCGAACTGATGAGGTTGAAAAGGGGTATCGCCATTGCGGGAACGCACGGGAAAACGACGACAACCAGTCTGGTCGCCAGCGTTCTGGCTGAAGGGGGATTCGATCCGACTTTCGTTATCGGCGGGCGCCTGAACAGTGCCGGGGCCAATGCCGGACTCGGAGCGGGCGATTTCATTGTGGCGGAAGCCGATGAATCGGATGCTTCCTTTCTGAATCTGAATCCGGTTATCGAAGTCATTACCAATATTGATGCCGATCACATGGATACGTACGGTCACGACTTTGCAAGGCTGAAACAGGCATTCGTCGAATTTACGCAGCGGTTGCCGTTTTACGGCCGGGTCATGCTGTGTATCGACGACAGTAATGTACGCGAAATCAAACCGTTCATTTCAAAACCGATCACGACGTACGGCTTTCATGAGGATGCGGATGTTCGGGCGATTGACGCGAGGGCGGAAGGCACCTTGATGATATTTACCGCTTTGCAGAAAGGGCATCCTCCTCTGGAAATCTGTCTGAATCAGCCCGGTATGCACAATGTCCAGAATGCGTGTGCCGTCATAGCGATAGCCCGTGAGCTCGGTATTGAGGACAGCGCCATACAAAGGGCCATGGAAAAATTTACCGGAGTCAATCGCCGCTTCACAAGACTCGGAAAAATCCGCTTGCCGCAGAAAGATGGGGAAAAAATTGCGGAAGTGGAACTGGTAGATGACTACGGCCATCATCCGTCGGAAATGGCGGCGACGCTTGCCGCGGCAAGAGGGGCATATCCCAACCGGAGGCTGGTTCTGGTATTCCAGCCGCACCGTTATACAAGAACGCGCGATTTGTTTGAGGATTTCGTCAAAGTGTTGTCGGCAACGGACGTATTGCTGTTGGGTGAAGTCTATCCGGCAGGCGAACAGCCAATTATAGCAGCGGACGGAAGAACGCTGGCCCGGACCATCAGGGTGGCCGGCAAGGTTGATCCGGTATTTGTCGAAGATATCGCCGAAATGCCGTCTGCGGTTTTGAATGTTATCGAGGATGGCGATGTGGTGATTACGATGGGCGCCGGTTCGATCAGTAGCGTTTCGGGAAAACTCCTGGAAAAGGCGTTGAGTTATGCATAAAGTGAAAAAAATGGATTCGCTTGGCAAGGTAGGCGTTCTGTATGGCGGAAAGTCGGCAGAGCGGGAAGTGTCTCTCGTTTCCGGAAAAGCAGTTTGTGAGGCCCTGAAAAGCAGGGGGGTCGATGCGCATCTTTTCGATACCGGGATAAACGATCCGGCCAGATTGCAAGACGAAAGGTTCGATCGCGTCTTTATTGCACTGCATGGCAGATATGGAGAAGACGGTTGCATGCAGGGCATGCTGGAACAGATGCAGATTCCTTACACCGGCTCCGGGGTGCTGGCTTCGGCTATCGCAATGGACAAAATCATGACCAAACGGTTGTGGCTGGCAGAAGGTTTGCCCACTCCCCGCTATGTGGAACTGAAGGCGGATTCCGATTCCGGCAAAGTGATGGCTCATTTGGGATTGCCGTTGATTGTCAAACCGGCTCATGAGGGGTCGACGCTGGGGCTGACCAGAGTAAAACAGGCGGACCAGCTGGCGGATGCTTATGCGCTGGCGTCGAAATACGACCGTTCGGTACTGGCGGAAGAATTTATTAAAGGTATGGAACTGACGTGTGCGATTCTCGAGCTGGATGGCAAGCCGCAGACCTTGCCGCTGATCCGGATTATCGCTCCGGACGCGAATTACGATTACCACAACAAGTACTTTAACGACAAGACCCGGTATCTGTGTCCGTGCGGACTGGATGCCGAAACAGAAGAAAAGATCCGGCAGTGTGCCTTAAAGAGTTATCAGGCATTGGGTTGTCGGGGATGGGGGCGCGTCGATGTGATATTGCGTGCCAGTGATAATGAGCCGTTTTTGCTGGAACTGAATTCGTCACCGGGCATGACAGGGCATTCGCTTGTGCCGATGGCCGCGCGTCAGGCCGGTTTGAGTTATGAAGATTTATGTCTGACGCTTTTGCAGTCGGCAACACTGGATCATTTGAAACACAGAGAGAAGTGAAACGCGCTATGTGGCACAACGTTCGGGCATTGAATGCGATATCGAATACCTGCCTGGCCATATTTTTTCTGGCGGTGGGGGCAGGTATTGTCAGCTGGCTGATCCAGAAGCCGGTGTATGCCCTTCAGACGGTCAAGGTACAGTCGGCCAACGGGGAAACGTTAAAACATGTCAATGCCTTGACGGTCAGAAGCATAGCGTTGCCGAATATAAAGGGGAATTTTTTTACAGTCGATTTGAATGAAGTCAGGACGGCGTTTGAAGCGGTGCCCTGGGTCAGGGAAGCCAGTGTGAGAAGAGAATGGCCAGACAGACTGATCGTTTCGCTGGAAGAGTATCAGCCTTTGGGCATTTGGGGAACGGAAGGGCAGTTGCTCTCGACCAAAGGCGATCTGTTTACAGTAAACATGGCTGAGGCGGAAGAAGATTACGATCTTCTGAAATTTTCCGGGCCGGCAGGAAGCGAGAAAGAGGTGCTGGCCCGTTACGAGGATTTTTACAGACGATTTTCGGAAGTTCAGCTGTTTCCCAAGGAAATCAGGCTTTCCGAACGGTATGCCTGGTCTGTCAAACTGGACAATGGCATGCGGATCGAATTCGGCCGTGAAAAGGATCAGAACACGATGAACAATCTGATGAATCGTTTGATGGAAGCGTATCCACAACTGGCGGAGAAGACAGGGAACGGTATTGAAAATATCGATATGCGTTATCCGAACGGAATGGCTTTGAAAGCGAAGGGAAAACTTCCTGCATCAAGTCTTAAACAAAATAGTGTGGCGCTATGAGTAAAGAGCTTAAAAATTTGATTGTCGGTCTGGATATCGGTACGTCCAAAGTCGTCGCTGTCGTTGCCGAGGTTTTGCCTGACGGCAGGCATGAAGTCATTGGTTTGGGACAGCATGAATCGAAGGGGTTGAAAAAAGGCGTCGTCGTCAATATCGAGGCAACCGTCGAATCGATTCAGGCCGCGCTTGAGGAAGCGGAGCTGATGGCGGATTGCAAGATAAGAAATGTCTATACAGGCATTGCGGGCAGCCATATCCGCAGTTTCAACTCGCGCGGTATGGTGGCGATCAAGGACAAGGAGGTGACGGCGGCCGATGTGGCACGGGTCATTGAAACGGCCCGTGCCGTGAATATCCCGACGGATCAGCAGTTTTTGCATACGGTTTCGCAGGAATTTGTCGTTGACAATCAGGAAGATGTCCGCGAGCCGATAGGCATGAGCGGTATTCGTCTTGAAGTGAAGGTGCATATTGTGACCGGCGCCGTTTCCGCTGTTCAGAATATCGTCAAATGTATTCGCCGTTGCGGTCTGGAAGTTTCTGATCTGATTCTTCAGCCCCTGGCATCTGCGGACGCTGTTCTGACCGAGGATGAAAAGGAGCTGGGCGTTGTATTGATTGATATCGGAGGCGGAACGACCGATATTGCCGTTTTCACCGAAGGAGCGATCCGGCATACGGCGGTTATTCCTATTGCAGGCGACCAGATCACCAACGATATTGCCATGGCGCTCCGTACCCCGACGCTGGAAGCGGAAGAAATCAAGAGGCGTTACGGTATTGCCAAGCAGGTCCTGGTCGATCCGGCTGAAACGATCGAAGTGCCAGGGCTGGGAGACCGGGGGCCGCGGACGCTTTCCCGCCAGATGCTGGCGGCGGTGATCGAACCGCGAGTGGAAGAATTGTTCGCGTTGGCGTTGCAGGTCGTCAGGGAATCCGAATATGAGGAAGTCCTGTCGTCGGGCGTGGTATTGACGGGGGGAACGGCGCTGATGCCGGGTATTGCCGAGCTGGCCGAGGATATTTTCTTAAAGCCGGTGCGCCTGGGCATTCCGCAATACAGCGGACAATTGGCCGATGTTGTCCGGAGTCCGCGTTATTCGACAGCGCACGGCTTGCTTGCCGAAGCGAAGAAGCAGTATTTGAGAGGTACGGTCGTCACGAAGCAGCAGGGATCAACCAAGGCGATACTGCAACGGATGAAAGAATGGTTTATGGGGAATTTCTAGTTTTGACAGGAATTGGACGTTTAATTAAAGGCGGTTTTCAGTTGGAAATTGTCACACCGCGTGAGAATTGCCAAATGGAAACGGCATTTTGACAGGAGCTTAATCATGGAATTTGATATGGTCGACAATGCAACGCTGGGCACTATCATCAAGGTAGTGGGCGTAGGGGGGGCTGGCGGGAACGCTGTCCAGCATATGATCAACAAGGGTGTATCCGGTGTTGAATTTATTGCGGCCAATACGGATGCGCAGGCTTTGTCCCATTCGGATGCGGATAACATCATCCAGATTGGCGATTCCGGTCTGGGCGCAGGCATGCGGCCAGATGTCGGCCGCCAGCTGGCGGAAGAATCCCGCGGACGCATAGAAGACGCCTTGCGTGGCGCGCATATGGTTTTTATCGCAGCCGGAATGGGAGGCGGCACCGGAACGGGCGCCGCTCCGATTGTTGCGGAAGTCGCCAAATCGCTGGGCGCGCTTACAGTGGCAGTTGTCTCCAAACCTTTTTCTTACGAGGGCGACAAATGCATGGAAATCGCTGAGGAAGGACTGGAAGCCTTGTCCGCCCACGTCGATTCTCTGATTGTCATTCTGAACGAAAAACTCGAGGAAATTTATGAAGACGACAGCATGATCGAATGGCTGCAACATGCCGATGATGTGCTGAACAATGCGGTTGCCGGTATTGCGGAAATCATCAATGTTCGGGGCCATATCAATGTGGACTTCAATGACGTGAAGACGATTATGGGCGAACAGGGCAAAGCCATGATGGGGACGGCTGTCGCTTCCGGAATGGACCGTGCAAGAATTGCCGCCGAACAGGCTGTGGCTTCGCCATTACTCGATGGTATCGATTTGTCCGGCGCTCGTGGGGTTCTGGTCAATGTAACGGCAAGTCGTGGCTTGAAGGGCAAGGAAATCAAGGAAGTCATGGCAACGGTACGCGCTTTCGCTTCACCGGACGCGACTATTGCACAGGGAATCGCTTACGACGATTCCATGGGAGAAGACATTCGCGTGACGGTTGTTGCGACCGGTTTGGGAAAGAACAAAAAGCCCATGCGTCTGGTCCAGACGCCGCAGTTGAGAACCGGAACCCATGATGAAGTCATTATGCCGGGCAGCGGAGATGCTGTGGCGGAACAGGGACAGGCGCCATCTTTTGAAACCTTGCAAAAACCGGCGGTCTGGCGTCATGGACGCGAGTCGGCCAGCGATACGGTCAAGGCGCTTGAAAAGAACGGCATGGAAACCTACGATATTCCTGCGTTTCTGCGCCGGCAAGCCGATTGATGGGCCGGAGCTGTTTTCACGGCCGGTTCCGGCCGGCCGTAAGAATGGCTTTTATGTGAATTTGTTACAAATGTAAAAAAACTGCCGATTCCTTTCAAAAAAGGATAAGTTAGTAACGTTTTGGTCAATATTTTGCAATGTCAGCAGAATTCTTATTGCCGGGGTAAAATATTGGCAAAGCGATAATCTGGTGTCTGATGAAGTGACGGCTAAACCATGCTAAAACAACGTACGATCCAACATCCAACCCGTACAGTCGGGATCGGATTGCATTCCGGATACAAAGTCCAGCTCATGCTTCGGCCAGCCGCTGCAGATACCGGTATTGTATTTCACCGTACCGATTTGAGTCCGGTGGTCTCTATTCCTGTCAGCGCGGAAGCGATAGGGGAAACCATGCTGGCTTCAACGCTCGTGAAGGATGGCGTTCGTATTTCTACCATCGAACATCTGATGTCGGCGTGCGCAGGGCTCGGTATTGACAATTTGCACGTCGAAGTCAATGCGGAAGAAATTCCCATTATGGACGGTTCGGCGTCTTCTTTTGTTTTTTTGCTGCAGCAGGCAGGATTGAAAGAGCTGGATGTGCCCAAAAAGTATATCCGCGTCAAGAAAAGAGTGGAAATCGCCGAAGGGGAAGGCGCTAACCGGAAGTGGGCCCGCCTTGACCCCTACAACGGTTTCAAACTGGATTTTTTTATTGAATTCAATCATCCCGCTATCGATTCGACTCATCAGCGTGCGGAAATCGACCTGAGCAATGTTTCCTATGTAAGGGATGTGTCGCGAGCCCGTACTTTCGGTTTCGTAAAAGATGTGGAAACCTTGCGTGGCATGGGACTGGCAAGAGGAGGCTCACTCGAAAACGCCATCGTCATGGATGAATACAGAATATTGAACGCTCACGCATTGCGTTATGAAGATGAATTCGTCCGGCACAAGATTCTCGACGCTATCGGAGATTTGTACAATATCGGACATCCTTTGCTGGCTTCCTATACGGCTCACAAATCCGGGCATGCCTTGAACAACCAGTTGATCAGGGCCTTGCTGGCACAACCCGACGCTTATGATGTCGTCACTTTCAATTCCGAGGAAGAAGCGCCCAATTCGCTGTTTGAGCAATCGACCCTGGAGTGGGTTCCGGCCTGAATTTGCCAGAAACATTCATCTGTTCGTCGGCTGACGTTTTGTTATCAAGTGATGCAACGCTTCGCTCAGATGGATATTGGTGCGGTTTTTCTCGAGTTTTTCGTGTAGCTCCATAAACGACTCATACGCTTTTGAAGACAGTTTTTTTCGTTGGACAGGCTTGTCTGCAAACGGATTCTGGGAAAAACGGATCTTGAGGCGAATGGAATGAACAGGCCAGCCTTTCAAACCCAGGCCGTTCTGCAATAAAGGAATCTTCTGCCTTAAACGGGCGGCTGCCGCCTGGTTGGGGGGACTGATGAAAAGCGTTCCGTTTTCCAGTTTCAAGACGTTGCAACCGGCAAAGCAGGCCGGGAGGATTCGTAGGCAATCGTTCTGGATTTCCATAAGCTGATGCGCTACATGCATCAGATTGGCCACTTTTTCATGTGTCCCCAAATACTCGAGAGCTGTCGGAAACGAATCCCTGGTTTTCATTTTCTTCAGGAAACGGATTTGATCGTTTTTGGATGAACCGGATAAAACTGACGGAAGAGCTTTTCCAGTATAACCGGAATAAAAGCGGGGACTGCCGTAATAAAACAACAACCGCAGGGAAAATAAAGGTTCAGTTGTGAAATCTCTTTGTTTAAAAGTGTAAAGAGATACTAAAGTGCCCTATTGCCTGAAAAAGGGCGTGCTAAAATGCGTTTTGACAGGGTGAGCATTGATGTATTATCAAAGCCTATGTAAATGCAGTCGATTACACTGCTTAATTTCAAGAACGTGACATGTCCATATTGACCAGCCTTTTTGGCAGCCGCAATTCGCGGTTGTTGAAGCAATACAGCAAGACCGTAAACAAAATCAACTCGCTTGAACCGGTTCTGGAAAAACTGACGGATGCCGAGCTGAAGGCGAAAACGCCTGAATTCAAAGAACGACTCGCCAACGGTGAATCGCTGGACAGCATTTTGCCGGAAGCCTTTGCCGTTTGTCGTGAAGCCAGCAAGCGTGTTTTGAAGATGCGCCCATATGATGTCCAGTTAATCGGCGGTATGGCGCTGCATTATGGAAAGATTGCCGAAATGGGAACCGGCGAGGGGAAAACGCTCGTAGCCACACTGCCGGCCTATCTGAACGGCCTGACCGGAAAAGGTGTGCATGTTGTGACCGTCAATGATTATCTGGCGCAACGCGATGCGGACTGGATGTCGCGTCTGTACGGGTGGCTCGGCTTGACAACAGGTGTCAATCTGACGTCGATGGGACATGACGAGAAACAGGCCGCTTATGCAGCCGATATCACTTACGGCACCAACAACGAATTCGGTTTCGACTATCTGCGCGATAACATGGTTTACGATGTGGCCGATCGCGTTCAGCGCGGTCTGGTCTATGCCATCGTGGATGAAGTCGATTCAATTTTGATTGACGAAGCCAGAACGCCTCTGATCATCTCGGGACAGTCGGAAAACAATACCGAACTGTACTACAAGATGAATGCCGTACCGAAAATGCTGACTTTGCAGATTGGCGAGGAAACACGTGACGGCAAAGGGAAGATCGAAGTTCCGGGCGATTTCACCAAGGATGAAAAAACCAATCAGGTCTATCTGACCGATTCCGGCTATGAAAAAGCGGAAAAGATTCTGACCAGCATGGGATTGCTGCCGGAAGGCGCTTCTTTATACGATGCCAGCAATATCATTCTGGTCCATCACCTGTATGCGGCTTTGCGTGCCAATGTCCTGTTCCACAGGGATCAGCATTATGTCGTCCAGGACGGACAAGTCATTATCGTTGATGAGTTTACAGGACGATTGATGGAAGGCCGCCGCTGGTCTGACGGCTTGCATCAGGCTGTCGAAGCGAAAGAAGGCGTCAAGATCCAGAATGAAAACCAGACGCTGGCATCGATCACTTTCCAGAATTATTTCCGTATGTACCAAAAGCTGTCGGGTATGACAGGGACTGCCGATACGGAAGCCTATGAATTCCAGGAAATCTATGGCCTTGAAACGGTTGTGATTCCGCCGAACAGGCCGAATCAGCGTCTGGATCGCCAGGATCAGGTTTACAAGAGTGCCGAAGAAAAGTACGCGGCCATGCTAAACGATATCAAGGATTGCTATGAGCGTGGGCAGCCTGTACTGGTCGGTACGACGTCAATCGAAAATTCCGAGCTGCTTTCCGGCATTCTCACCAAAGCGGGATTGCCACACAATGTCCTGAATGCGAAACAGCATGCCCGGGAAGCGGAAATCGTTGCACAGGCAGGGCGGCCGAAGATGATTACGATTGCGACCAATATGGCGGGTCGCGGGACGGATATCGTGCTGGGCGGTAATGTCGAAAAACAGATCGAATTCCTCGAAGCGAATGAGTCGATGCCGGAAGATCAAAAGCAGGCGCAGATCGAGAAATTGCGCAACGAGTGGCAATCGCTGCACGATTTTGTTCTGGCCCAGGGCGGATTGCATATTATCGGTACGGAACGGCATGAGTCGCGGCGTGTGGACAATCAGTTAAGAGGCCGTTCGGCGCGTCAGGGCGATCCGGGTTCTTCAAGATTCTATCTGTCGCTTGACGATCCGCTGTTGCGTATCTTTGCGGGCGACAAGATGCGCTCGATCATGGAACGCCTGAAAATGCCGGAAGGCGAACCGATCGAATCGGGCATCGTTACCCGTTCCATCGAATCGGCACAGCGGAAAGTCGAAGGCCGCAACTTCGACATGCGCAAGCAATTGCTTGAGTACGACGATGTGGCGAACGATCAGCGCAAGGTCATTTATCAGCAACGAAACGAATTGCTGGAGCTGGAGGATCCTACCGAACTGATTACTTCGCTTCGTCACGGCGCCTTTACGGATCTCTTCAGAACATACGTTCCGGAAGAATCGGTCGAAGAACAATGGGATATCGAAGGACTTGAAAAAGAATTGTTGACCCAGTGGAAACTGGATATTCCCCTGGCTCCCCTGCTTGAAGAGTCCAATACGCTGACCGATGAGGATTTGCTTGAACATATCCTGAAGACCGTGGACGAGTTTTATCAGGCCAAGATTGATCTGGTCGGAAAAGAAGCCTTCTCGGAGTATGAACGCAGCGTAGTGTTGCAGAGTATGGATAACTACTGGCGTGAACATCTGGCTGCGCTGGATCATCTGCGCCAGGGTATCCATCTGCGCGGGTATGCCCAGAAAAATCCCAAACAGGAATACAAACGCGAAGCGTTTCAGCTTTTCAGCCAGATGCTGGACATGATCAGAAACGATGTCACCCGCGTTCTGGTGCTTGTCCGGATCCGGACGCGCGAGGAAGTGGAAATGGCTGCCGCGCAGCAGGCCGAATCGCAAATCACGGACATGAATTATCATCGTCCCGAACCGGAGAGCGAACTGGCTTCCGGGGAAAATGGCGATGATGAAAATGTAAAGCCTGAAGTCAAACGGCAGCCTGTCGTCAATGATGTTCCAAAGGTGGGACGGAATGAACAGTGTCCCTGCGGCAGTGGAAAAAAATACAAGCATTGCCACGGACGTCTGGATTAAGGCGTAATGGACAAAGGTGAAAAATAACCCTAATCTGTATTGATGAGATAAATATGGCTGTCAATCTGTCTGTTCCGATGGCTTCGGAATTGAAACCCGTTTTGGGACTTGATCTTGGTTATGCCAAGGCAAACATCAAAAAAGAGGATCGGAAAGATTTGCTGGTAATGCGGCTGGCTCCGTCGGCAACAGTTGCGGGCGTTTTTACCAAAAACCGTTTCTGTGCTGCTCCTGTGCAGATATGCAAGTCCAATCTGGAAAAAACGCATGCCGAGGGAAAAAAGATATGCGCCCTGATGGTCAATACCGGAAATGCCAATGCCGGGACAGGTGAGGCGGGATATCGTGACGCTGTCGAAACCAGTGCCGCTCTGGCCAAATTGCTTGGATGTAATCCGGAACAGGTCTTGCCTTTTTCAACTGGCGTCATTCTCGAACCGCTGCCGGTCGATAAAATTCTGGCTGGCCTTCCTGTAGCTGTCGCTGATCTGAAAGCAGACAACTGGCTGAATGCCGCCGAAGCCATCATGACAACAGACACGATTCCCAAAGCGGCATCGCGTACTCTTGTGATAGACGGGAAAACCGTCACGATTACCGGCATGTGCAAGGGCTCGGGCATGATCAAACCGAACATGGCGACCATGCTGGGATTCATGGCAACCGATGCCGCGATTCCTCGGGATGTTCTGGACGCTATGCTGAGATCAGCTGTCGAAAAGTCATTCAATTGTATTACCGTAGACGGCGATACCTCGACGAACGATTCGTTGATTCTGATCGCTACGGGTAAAGTCGATATCGGCATTACCGATACCCAATCCGTCAATTACCGGAAAATGCGGGATGCCGTGACCGGTCTCGCGCAGGAACTTTCACAAAAAATCGTCCGGGATGGAGAAGGAGCTTCGAAATTCATTACTATTGTTGTGGAAGAAGGCCGGTCTGAGGAAGAGTGCCGCCAGATTGCCTATTCCGTTGCCCAGTCGCCATTGGTCAAAACGGCTTTTTTCGCTTCCGATCCGAATCTGGGACGGATTCTGGCCGCTATCGGTTATGCAGGCATTGAAGACCTTGACGTTGACAAGCTGAATCTGTATCTGGACGACGTTTGGGTTGCCAAAAACGGGGGAAGAAATCCTGCTTACCTGGAAGAGGACGGACAGCGTGTCATGAAGAAAAAGGAAATTCTTGTCCGGATCACGCTGGCGCGCGGCAACGCTTCCTCGACGGTCTGGACATGCGATTTGTCGCATGACTATGTTTCCATCAATGCTGATTACCGTTCCTGATGACAACGCTTGAACACTTTCTGGCGCGTGCCGAATTGCTGATGACGCGCCTCGAAAATTTGTTGCCTGCGCAAGCGGCATCGGTCATTGACTGGAATTCGCCGACATCCGCTTTTCGCTGGCGGAAGAAAAACGGTCGTGGCGTCTTGTCGCCCATTGCACATATTTCGCCCATTTCACTACCCGATCTGTTTTTTGTCGAACGCCAGAAAGCGCTTTTGGAACAGAACACGCGGCAGTTTCTGCAAGGCAAACCGGCGAATAATGTTTTGCTGACGGGCGCGAGAGGGACAGGCAAGTCGTCGCTGGTCAAGGCTTGTCTGAATGAATTTTCCGACAAGGGATTGCGCCTGATTGAAGTTGATAAAAACGATCTGGTCGATCTTGACGAAATTTCCGATCTGATCGCTTCACGTCCCGAATATTTCATCCTTTATTGCGACGATCTGTCGTTTGACGAAGGGGACAGCAGTTACAAAGCCTTGAAAGTGGCGCTGGACGGGAGCGTAGCGGCGCAGCCGGATAATATTCTTATTTATGCCACTTCAAACAGAAGGCATCTTCTCCCGGAGAAAATGTCCGACAACGAGGGATATTCCCATAACGAAAATGGCGATTTGCATCCGAGTGAAACGGTTGAGGAAAAAATATCCTTTTCCGACCGTTTCGGTCTCTGGCTTTCTTTTTATCCTTACAATCAGGAAGAGTACCTCTTCATTACCGCGCACTGGTTGAGGTCGTTCGGCTGTTCGGAAGACCAGATCGCACAGGCAAGGGAAGAAGCCCTGCAGTGGGCCTTGCATCGCGGCTCCCGCTCAGGACGAACGGCCTGGCAGTTTGCACGGGATTATGCCGGAAGAGTGCTGTAACGGCCGGCTTTCCGGTTTCTTGCGGGTCGTTTTGAACTTTTAATCGCATCGTAAATGAGAATGCGCAATGGCAGGTGAGTGAGCTTGCGTAAAGTGATTCTGGTCTGAAGAATCCTTTTATCCGAGATCTTGCCATGTTGATGACCGGTCTTGCCAATCGTTATGCGCATCAACTGATTCAAGCGCGCCAAAAGGCAGAATATCTGCCTTCCCTTTCCTCGCGGTATCCGCTTGCTGTTGGGGACGCTTATGAAATAGCACGGAAAATCGGGGAAATACGGACTGCGGAAGGGGAAAATATCGTCGGACGAAAATTCGACTATCTGGTGGATGTATCCCCGGAAAACCATCAGAAAACACCGCTTCCCTACTGGTCCTGGCTGTACGATTCCACCGTTCATTTCATGGAAAACAGTGAGGGAAATTTCAGTCTGGGAAATATGCTGGCGCCTTGTATCGAAACGGAAATCGTTTTCAGACTGGGGCGATTGCCTCCGGAAAATGCCGGTATTCAGGAATTGGCAAGCTGTATCGAATGGATGGCGCATGGGCTGGAGATAACCGACTATCCCTTTCAGGCTTCATCGCGCAATCTTGTCGATGCCATAGCGGCTTTCGGAATGCATGGTGCCTTGCTGGTCGGGGAACCGAAAATCGTTTCGGAAGGAAGCCGCAAAAGCCTTTACGCCGTTTCGAAATGTGCAAGTATATCGTTGTCCAGCAACGATGTTATCAGAACGGCCGGTTTTGGCAGTGAAACATACAGCAATCCGCTACAGGGATTGCTGGCTTTGCACCGGCTGCTGAAAAAGACGCCTGATTTCCCGCCCTTGCAGGTGGGCGACATTATCGCTACCGGCTCTTGGACAAGGCCACTTCCGGTACAGCCCGGAGAAGTGTGGCAAACGGCTGTTTCCGGTTTGCCCCTTTCCGGACTGACTGTCGAGCTTACCCCTTGAAGGGATATCCCATCAAAGCGAATCCAGTTTCGACAACTGATCTGTCAGTTTTTCCAGCGTTGATGAAAAGCCTGACAGCCGCTCGCGTTCGGTTGCTACCACTTTCTCGGGCGCTTTTGAAACGAAATTCTCGTTAGACAGTTTTGCCGTTATTCTGGCGATTTCTCCTTCCAGTCTGGCGATTTCCCTGGAAAGCCGTTCCCGCTCGGCAGCGACATCGATTTCCACTTTGAGCATGAGTTTGACGTCGCCGACAATGGAAACGGGAGCGGGGGATTGTGGCAAGGTTTCAAGAAGGGTGATTTCCGAAAGTTTGCCCAGCGCTTTCAAATGAGGCGTGAAAGATTTCAGGCGCGGATATTCATTTTGTTGCGCCGATTCCATGAAAAGCGGAACCCGTTTTGCGGGCGACAACTGCATTTCGCCCCGCAGATTACGGCAGGCATCGATCAGGGCTTTGCATTGCATCATCCATTTGTCGGCTTCTTCGTCTGTTTTGGCGTTATCAGGAACCGGATATTCCTGAAGCATCAGGGTATCGTTTTCCGTGACGGTTTTCCCTGCAAGCGGAGCGACTTTTTGCCAGAGTTCTTCGGTAATGAAGGGGATGACCGGATGGGCAAGGCGCAGGACTGCTTCCAGAACAGCCAGAAGCGTATGGCGGGTCGCTCTTTTTTGGGCGTCGTTGCCTTCCTGAATCTGGACTTTCGCCATTTCGACGTACCAGTCACAGTATTCGTCCCAGATGAAGCGATAAATAGCGGAAGCGATATTGTCGAAACGGTATTCGGAAAAGCCTTTTTCCACTTCCGATGCGGCACGCTGGAACTGGGACCGGATCCAGCGATCGGCCAGTGAAAATTCCATTTCGCCGTTGCTGGCAAACCCGCAATCTTCCCCTTCGGTATTCATCAGGACGAAGCGGGTGGCGTTCCACAACTTGTTGCAGAAGTTGCGGTAACCTTCGCAGCGGTTCAGATCGAAGTTGATATTCCGTCCCAGAGAGGCATAGCTTGCCATGGTGAAACGCAAGGCATCGGTACCGAATGCCGGAATGCCTTTCCCGAATTCCTTTCGGGTGGCTTTGGCAATGGAATCTGCCTGTTTGGGATTCATCAGGCCAAATGTTCTCTGCTTGACCAGTGAATCGACGTCGATACCGTCGATCAGGTCAATTGGATTTAAGGTATTGCCTTTGGATTTCGACATTTTCTGGCCGTTGGCATCCCGGACGAGACCGTGCACGTAAACAGTCCGGAAAGGAACCTTGCCCGTGAAATGCAGTGTCATCATCACCATGCGGGCGACCCAGAAGAAAATAATGTCGAAACCGGTGACCAGAACGGTGGACGGCAAAAACATTCTGTATTCCGGGGTATCATCCGGCCAGCCGACAGTCGAGAAAGGAACCAGAGCCGATGAGAACCAGGTGTCCAGAACGTCCGGATCGCGACGGATCGGTTTGTTTCCTGCCTTGGCGCGTGCTTCTTCTTCTGTCCGGGCAACATAGATATTGCCTTCTTCATCGTACCAGGCCGGAATTTGGTGGCCCCACCAGAGTTGGCGGGAAATGCACCAGTCCTGAATATTGTTCAACCATTGATTGTAGGTGTTGGTCCAGTTTTCCGGCATGAACCGGATTTCACCATCCCGGACTTTTTCCAGAGCGACTTCCGCCAGGGATTTTCCGGGGAAAAAGGTGCCTTCCGGCGCCGGTTTGCTCATGGCGACAAACCATTGATCCGTCAGCATCGGTTCGATAACGACGCCGGTTCTGTCGCCACGCGGAACCATCAGTTTGTGCGGCTGGATCGATTCGAGCAATCCCTGCTCCTGCAGGTCGGCCACGATTTTCTTGCGCGCGGCGAAACGGTCGAGTCCACGATATGCTTCGGGAGCGTTGTCGTTGATTTTTGCGTCAAGTGTGAAGATGCTGACCGGTTCCAGACCGTGGCGGGCTCCGACGGCATAGTCGTTGAAATCGTGCGCAGGCGTGATTTTGACGCAACCGGTCCCGAATTCCCGATCGACGTATTCGTCGGCGATAACCGGAATCTGGCGGCCGGTCAAAGGAAGTTCGATCATTTTTCCGATCAGGCCGGTGTAGCGTTCGTCTTCCGGATTGACAGCAACCGCGACGTCACCCAACATGGTTTCAGGACGCGTGGTGGCGACAGTAAGCGAACCGGAGCCATCTGCGAAAGGATAGCGGATATGCCACATTGATCCGTTTTCTTCTTCGGATACCACTTCAAGGTCGGAAACGGCCGTTCCAAGAACCGGATCCCAGTTGACCAGTCGTTTTCCCCTGTATATCAGTCCTTCTTCGTAAAGACGGACAAAAACGTCGGCAACGGTGCCCGAGCGGGTTTTATCCATCGTGAAATATTCGCGATCCCAATCGGGAGAGGTTCCCATGCGGCGCATCTGGCCTGTAATGGTCGATCCTGACTTTTCCTTCCATTCCCAGACTTTTTCAAGGAATTTTTCACGGCCGAGATCATGGCGGGAAATGTTCTGGGCATCAAGCTGGCGTTCGACGACAATCTGGGTGGCAATGCCGGCGTGATCGGTTCCCGGAATCCAGGCGGTATTGAAGCCGCGCATGCGATGGTATCGGACCAGCCCGTCCATGATCGTCTGGTTGAAAGCGTGTCCCATATGCAGGGTGCCTGTGACATTGGGGGGGGGAAGCTGAATGGCGAAAGACGATTTGTTTTCATCCAGGGAAGCGCGAAAGTATCCGCGTTTCTCCCATTCTTCCCGCCAGTGTTTTTCAATTTCGGCGGGTTCGAAAGACTTGGCTAATTCCATGATCTGGTGTAAGTTTTGCTAAAATTCAATAAAGCGTTTATTATAATGGACGACGACGGGAGCGACCTCGAAAGATGACGTTATAATTCCCGAATGTAGTAAAATTTATCAGAATGCTAGGGGTTCTGGCCGACGGGCCGGGCGAGATACACCCTCTGAACCTGATCTGGGTAATGCCAGCGAAGGGAAGCGAAAAGTGTGCATGCGATAGCCGCAGTCTTATCTTGAGGTTCCTTGAGCTGGTTTAATGGAGTAAATGCTTAAGGAATCGATATGAACGCCAATCCAAAATTCTTGTCCGCTACTGCCAAAGTCGATGAAGCAGCGGTTCAACCTTTTCCGAATTCACGAAAAATCTACGTTCAGGGTTCGCGTCCTGATATCCGTGTTCCGATGAGAGAGATCACCCTCTCCGATACGCCAGTCATGTTCGGTTCGGAAAAGAATCCTCCGATTTATGTTTACGATACTTCCGGTCCTTACACCGATCCGGATGCCAAAATCGATATCCGTTCCGGTCTTCCGCCGATTCGCACTCCCTGGATACTGGAAAGGGACGATACGGAAGAACTGGATGGTCCGACGTCAGCCTATGGTCGTGAACGCCTGAATGACCCGAGTCTGGATGAACTGCGTTTCAATCTGACCCGCAAGCCGCGCCGTGCCAAGAAAGGCGCGAAAATCACGCAGATGGAATATGCCAGACGGGGTATTGTCACTCCGGAAATGGAATTTGTGGCTATTCGTGAAAATCTGCGCCGCAAGGAATACCTTGAAAGTCTGAAAGCAGCTGGCCCGACAGGCGAGAAAATGGCAAAAATGATGATGCGCCAGCATCCGGGCCAATCGTTTGGCGCCAGTATTCCTGCCGAAATCACACCGGAATTCGTTCGTGATGAAATCGCTCGCGGAAGAGCGATCATTCCGGCCAATATCAACCATCCGGAAGTCGAACCGATGATTATCGGCCGTAATTTCCTGGTTAAAATCAATGCTAATATCGGTAATTCGGCGCTTTCGTCCGGTATCGCGGAAGAAGTCGAGAAAATGACCTGGGCGATTCGCTGGGGCGGCGACAATGTGATGGATCTTTCAACGGGCAAGCATATCCATGAAACCCGTGAATGGATTGTGCGTAATTCACCGGTGCCGATCGGTACCGTTCCGATGTATCAGGCCCTTGAAAAGGTCGATGGCGTTGCCGAGAATCTGACCTGGGAAGTTTACCGTGACACCCTGATTGAACAGGCGGAACAGGGTGTGGATTATTTCACGATTCATGCCGGTCTTCTGCTTCGGCATGTGCCGACAACTGCCGAACGCATGACAGGGATCGTTTCCCGTGGTGGTTCCATCATTGCAAAATGGTGTCTCGCGCACCATACGGAAAGTTTCCTGTATACCCATTTTGAAGAAATCTGCGAAATTCTGGCGCAGTACGATGTGGCTGTCTCGCTGGGCGACGGTTTGCGGCCGGGTTCGATTTACGATGCAAACGACGAAGCGCAGCTGGGTGAACTGGCCGTGTTGGGTGAGTTGACTGAAATCGCCTGGAAACACGGCGTTCAAGTTCTGATCGAAGGGCCCGGCCACGTTCCGATGCATATGATCAAGGAAAACATGGATATCCAGCTGGAACAGTGCCATGAAGCGCCTTTCTATACGCTTGGGCCGTTGGTAACGGATATCGCTCCCGGATATGACCATATCACTTCAGCCATGGGTGCTGCCATGATTGGCTGGTACGGTACCGCGATGCTTTGTTACGTCACGCCGAAAGAACATCTTGGTTTGCCGAACAAGGACGATGTAAAAGAAGGCATCATTGTTTACAAGCTGGCCGCGCATGCAGCCGATCTGGCCAAGGGGCATCCGGGCGCGCAGATCCGCGACAATGCCATGTCCAAGGCACGTTTCGAATTCCGCTGGGAAGACCAGTTCAATATCGGGCTGGATCCGGACAGGGCGCGCCAGTTCCATGACGATACTCTGCCGAAAGATTCCGCCAAGGTCGCGCACTTCTGTTCCATGTGCGGACCGAAGTTCTGCTCGATGAAAATTACGCAGGAAGTTCGCGACTATGCGGCCAAAAAGGGCATTTCCGAAGTGCAGGCATTAAAGGAAGGGATGGAAGAACGCTCTGTCGAGTTCATCAAGACAGGTTCTGAAATTTATCACAAACAATAATCATGAGTATCGAGATCAGATTGAACGGAGAATCCCGTCAGGTGGAAGACGGGCTTACCTTGCACGACCTGATCAGCTCGTTGCAACTGCCGAACCGGGCTTTGGCAGTTGCCGTCAACCGGAAAGTTGTGACGCGTCAGAAGTGGCCGGAATATGTATTGCAGCCGGCCGATCAGGTAGAACTGGTGCGTGCGATTGGCGGGGGCTGACAGATCTCAGGGGCAGAGAGCAGCAAGGTTCAGGGGAACTTTGCCGGATTGTTGAAACCGGAAATAAGGAAAAACAATGAACAAGCAGGAACAGGGTCTTACGATTGCAGGAAAAACGTATCGGTCACGTTTGCTGGTAGGAAGCGGCAAGTATCGCGATCTGGAACAGACCCGTGAAGCGACGGAGGCCAGTGGCGCCGAAATCATCACGGTAGCCATCCGGCGCGTGAACATCGGACAGGATCCGAATGCGCCGAGTCTTCTGGATGTCGTTCCGCCGACGAAATATACCATTTTGCCGAATACGGCCGGCTGTTATAACGCCGAAGATGCCGTTTATACCCTTCAACTGGCGCGGGAATTGCTGAATGGCCACAAACTGGTCAAGCTTGAGGTTCTGGGCAATGAAAAAACCCTGTTCCCGAATATGCCCGAAACGCTGAAAGCAGCCGAGATACTGGTGAAGGACGGTTTCGATGTGATGGTTTACTGCAGTGACGATCCTGTTCAGGCCAAAATGCTGGAAGATATCGGCTGTGCCGCCATCATGCCTCTGGCATCGCTGATCGGTTCCGGGATGGGCATCCTGAATCCCTGGAATCTGTCGCTGATCATCGAACAGTCGAGCGTTCCGGTCATTGTCGATGCTGGCGTCGGTACCGCATCGGATGCGGCTATTGCCATGGAACTGGGTTGCGACGGCATTCTGATGAATACGGCAATTGCCGGCGCTAAAGATCCCATCCGTATGGCCCGTGCCATGAAGCTGGCAGTCGAAGCCGGACGGGAAGCGTTCCTTGCCGGACGCATTCCCAGAAAATTTGCCGCTTCGCCATCTTCGCCGATGGCTGGTCGTATCGCCTGAGCGGCATATCGGGTTATGCGGTTCTGTGGGCTGCATAATCCACCTGTCCGGAACACTGAAGTGGCAAGGATTTGGAACTGTCAGGAATGACTGGAAACATGAAAGAAAAGAGCCGACATTGTGTGCTGGTTTTTTCAGGGCTCGATCCCAGTGGCGGTGCGGGTATTTCTGCCGATATTGAGGCAATTGGCGCTGTCGGCGCGCACGCGTTGCCGGTTGTTACCGCGCTTACCGTTCAGGACAATGACAGGGTTTATGCCGTCAATCCGGTTGATGCTGCCATCATTTCCCGTCAGGCTCAGGTATTGGCAGGGAAAATTCCGGTTTCTGCGGTCAAGGTGGGAATTGTCGGAAATCGGGATAATGCCGTTGCTATCGGCGAAGTGATTTCAGAGCTGAGACGGAAACAGCCCGGCTTGCCGGTTGTTCTGGATACCGTTCTTGGAAGCGGCCACGGGTTTGCTCTGGCGGATGGCACACCGGAGTATGCTCTTTCTCCATTGATTGGTATGGCGACACTGGTTACTCCCAATTTGCCGGAAGCGAAACGTCTGTGTCCTTTGGCGAAGGATACAAGGAAACAGGCGGAGTATCTGATGGCACAGGGCGCTGCCAATGTGCTGATCAAAGGCGGACATGGCGAAGACGCCGATTCGGTCTTTAATCAGTGGTTTGGCGCAGATGGGATGAAGCAATGGAAATGGCGGAGGTTGCCCGGAGAATTTCACGGAACGGGATGTACGCTTGCCTCGGCCATCGCCGCTTATCTGGCGCAGGGGCTTTTGATGGAGAAAGCGCTGGAAAAGGGACAGGTCTGGTGTCAAGCCGCATTGGAAAAGGCTTTTTCCATTGCAAAAGGACAGAAAATCCCGGGCAGACAGGCTTGCTGAAATCATGGCTCTGGTGTCTTGGCCGGATTCTGGAAAACATATAGAAACAGGAATAGAGGAATTTGATGAAAGGTCTTTATATAGTCACCCCCGACTGGGACGATACGGCCAAAATGGTTGAGGTAACCGAAAAGGCCTTGACAGGTGGAGCGCAAATCGTTCAGTACCGGCATAAAACGGCTGGTCCGGAATTGCTTCTTGAGCAGGCCAGGGCATTGCGGGATTTATGCCGTCGTTACGAAAAACCGTTCATCATCAACGATTATGTTGATCTGTGTCTGGAACTGGATACAGACGGTATTCATGTCGGCGGAATGGACGTACCTGTCAAAAAGGTTCGGGCTGCAGTCGGCCCGGACAAGATCGTCGGCGCTTCCTGTTACGGCGATCTGGAACTGGCGCGCAAGGCAACTCGTGACGGGGCAAGCTATGTCGCTTTTGGAGGATTCTATCCGTCCCGTGTAAAAAAGTACCCCGTGACGACTCCGCAAAATATCGTTTCAGACTGGAAAAAGGAAACACCAAGTATGCCGGTGTGTGTCATCGGTGGGATGAGCGTTGAAAATGCTATACCGCTTGTCGAACTGGGAGCGGATATGGTCGCGGTTGTCAGTGGCGTCTATTTTCAGGATGATCCGGAAGCGGCAGCTCGCGGATTCGCACAGCTATTCAAATAAATATAAACTTGTTCAACGGATGGTTTTGATAACCCGGTTTCTATTGAAGCCGGGTTTTTTTACAGCAAGGGTGAAAAAAGACGCGCGGTAGCTTCAAACATTTTCTGGGGGAAAGGGATGGGCCGGTTTTCCGGGACGCGTTCTGCGCAGAGCAGGTCGCAATCGAACTGGTTCGAAAGCATTTCGGCCAGTCTGGGGCCATATGCGGCAACGCAAACTTCAAAATTCAGACGGAAACTGCGCGAATCGAAATTGGCCGTGCCGATCAGGCTGTAATGGTGGTCTACCACGATGGTTTTGGAATGCAGCATTCGGCCGCTGTATTCCCATATTTTGACGCCTGCCCGGATGAGTTCGTCAAAATAGGAACGTGCCGCTGCCGTGACCAGTCGGGAATCGCTTATTTTCGGTACCAATAAGCGCACATCGACTCCACGCAAGGCAGCGGAAGTCAAAGCGAACAGTGTCGCTTCCGTCGGGACGAAATAAGGTGTCGTCAGCCATATGCGTCTTCGCGCATTCTGGATCATCGTCAGATAAATGCGATGAATGATTTCCCACTCATTATCCGGGCCCGACGGAATGACCTGGACTGGATAAGGGCCAGAGGATTGAATGGGAAAATATTCTGCCAGATCGGGAATATCTTTCACTTTGCTGGCATACACCCAGTCTTCCATAAAAACCAGTTGCAGCCAGTGAACGGCATTGCCTGTCAGTTCCAGATGAGTGTCATGATAGGCATATTCATGCACCCGTTCATCTTCCTGATCGGTAATGTTCAGACCACCTGTGAAGCCGACCAGGCCATCGCATATAACGATCTTCCGGTGATTCCGCAGGTTGACGAGTGGTTTGATGAGCTGCGTAATATGCGGTTTGTGGAAAAAGGCAAATTCGGCGCCTGCACGGATCAGGGGCAGAAAAAACGCTTTTTTCAGTGCAGACGAGCCGATGCCGTCCACCAGCAATCGGACATGGACGCCTTCTTTAGCCTTGGCGATTAACAGGTTGCGCAAGGCGGTACCGATTTCGTCCGGATCGAAAATGTAATATTCGAGATGAACGTGATGCGTCGCGTTGGAAATCGCTTCCAGTATGGTCGTGAATGTCTGTTCTCCATCCACAAGCAAACGCAGCGATTTGGCGGTTGTCAGCGGAAAACCGGTGGTATTGCGAATCATGTTGGCCAGTTGCATCAGTTCCACAGGATGAGTACTGGTTGCCAGAATATGATTGCGCAATTGCAGGAAGTCGGAATGTTCTTTCAAGGCGGTTTTCGACAGCAAGCGCCTGAATTGCTGGCGTTTCAGTTTCTGGGGGCCAAAAAAGTGATAAATGATGAATCCGCCGTAGGGAATAAAGGCCAGTGCGAATATCCAGCTCAGGGTGGAGACGGGAGCGCGTTTCTGCAGGATGATCCAGATTGAAAGACAGACGATGTAAACGAGCCACGCTATTCCCAGCCATTTCATGAAGGCGAGCGAGCTGGATGTCAAACCGAACAATTCGTCGTATGGAAGCATGATTCAGATAAAAGCGGTTAGAGCGGTCGGGATTGCCTGCCTTGTGTTAAAAATTTTGGAAACTGTATCATACCCTCCAAATAACGATCTGAATAAGGGTTCGCCGGTATTCTGCCATTTCCGAAGAAACCGGTGATGATCTGGCCGGCGTTTTGGTTGAAAACGGCAAGCATTCCACAACTATTTACGGGATAATATCGAAATGGACAACATGCTAGAAAATCTCAATCCTGAACAGCTTGCCGCCGTTACCCTGCCGTCCCAGTCCGCCCTGATTCTCGCCGGCGCGGGGTCGGGAAAAACCCGGGTTTTGACGACCCGTATTGCCTGGCTTTTGAAAACCGGGCAGGTTTCCACTTCCGGAATCATGGCCGTGACCTTTACCAACAAGGCCGCAAAGGAAATGATGTCGCGTCTTTCCACACTGTTTCCGGCCAATACCCGGGGCTTGTGGATCGGTACTTTTCACGGCCTTTGCAATCGCTTGCTGAGGTTACATTACCGGGAAGCTGCGTTGCCTCAGGCATTCAATATTCTGGATACGCAGGATCAGCTCTCGACGATCAAGCGGCTGCTCAAAACGAACAATATCGATGATGAGAAATTTCCGCCACGAAATCTGATGTATTTCATCAATGGCGCGAAAGAAAGAGGTTTCCGGGCGTCTGTCATCGAGGCGCAGGACGACTATGAGCGAAAAATGGTCGAATTGTATGGCCTGTACGAAGAACAGTGCCAGCGTGAAGGTGTTGTCGATTTCGGAGAATTACTGTTGCGCAGTTGCGAGCTTCTGGAAAAGAACCCGGTTTTGCGGGAGCACTACCAGGAGCGGTTTCGCCATATTCTGGTCGATGAATTTCAGGATACGAACAATCTGCAATACAAGTGGCTGAAACTGATGGCAGGAAACAATACTGCCATCTTCGCAGTGGGTGATGACGATCAGAGCATTTACGCTTTCCGGGGCGCCAATGTCGGCAATATGCTTTCTTTCCAGCATGATTTCAACGTCCAGAATCTGATCAGGCTTGAACAGAATTACCGTTCGCATGGCAATATACTGGAAGCGGCCAATACCCTGATTGCGCACAATACGCACCGCCTGGGCAAGAATCTTCATACCGATGCAGGAGAGGGCGAACCGATCAGGGTATGCGAAGCCCCGTCTGACCTGAATGAAGTCCAGTGGATACTGGATGAAGTCAATCATTTGATAGGGGATGGCATGTCAAGAAGCGAAATCGCTGTCCTTTATCGTTCCAATGCCCAGTCGCGGGTCATTGAGCACGGTCTTTTCAGTGCCGGTATTCCTTATCGGGTTTATGGCGGCCTGCGTTTTTTCGAGCGGGCCGAAATCAAACACGCCATCGCTTATCTTCAACTGATCGACAATCCGGACAACAATGCCGCCTTTTTGAGAGTGGTCAATTTTCCGGCGCGTGGCATAGGCGCAAGAACAGTCGAACAATTACAGGAAATGTCGCGGATACATGATGTTTCGCTTTATGGAGCCATTCCCTATGTTTCCGGCAAAGCGGGGACGGCACTTGCTTCGTTTGTGCGCATTATCCAGACTATCCGGGCCGAAGTGAAAGAAATGAATTTGCCTTCACTGATACAAACCACGCTGGAGAAAAGCGGTCTTCTTTTGCATTATCAGTCTGAAAAGGAAGGTGCGGACCGGATCGAAAACCTTGAACAGCTGGTTTCAGCCGCGACACTCTTTTTGTCAGAAGAAGGGTTTTCTCTGGAGGCGCCGGCTCTTTTAACAGAAAAAATGACAGATGGCCTCAATGCCGGCAATCCTTTGCTGGCAGTCGATAGCGTTATTGGGGCGGATATTCCTCTTCCGATGATTATGTCACCGCTAGCCGCGTTTTTGACGCATGCCTCACTTGAAGCCGGGGAAAATCAGGCAGATGAAGGGCAGGATGCATTGCAGCTCATGACAGTGCATTCTGCCAAAGGGCTTGAATTCGATGCGGTTTTCATAACGGGTCTGGAAGAAGGACTGTTCCCTCACGAAAACAGTGCCCGGGAAGAAGATGGCCTTGAAGAAGAAAGACGTCTGATGTATGTGGCCATTACGCGCGCGAAAAAGCGGCTTTATCTCAGTTACGCACAAACACGGATGCTGCATGGCCAGATGCGCTATAACCTCTCTTCCCGGTTTTTCAGTGAATTGCCCGACAGGAATCTGAAATGGCTGACTCCCCGAAAACAGTCAATGTATTCTGGCATCCCGCAAAGGAAGCGTGAACCTGTCGCGCAGTTCGACAAGTCGTTTGCTGTTGAAAAACAGACTCCCGCGTCATTTGGCAGAAACAGCGAATGGCGGATTGGGGAAACCGTTTTTCACAAGAAATTCGGCGAAGGGGTGATTGTCAGTCTCGAAGGACAGGGAACAGCTGTTCGCGCCAACATCAATTTCGGGCGTCAGGGCATGAAATTGCTGGATTTGAGCATTGCCAAGCTGGAGCACGTTTCCTGATTTAAGAAGGAAACAGTTCTTCCGACGTAACGGTGGCTGTGCCGAGTTTGCCGACGACAATGCCCGCGGCGCGGTTGGCAACATGCACCGCTTCGGCAACAGTCTTTCCCGAACCGATCATGGCGGCGAGCGTGGCAATAACCGTATCTCCTGCGCCTGATACATCGAAAACCTCACGCGCTACGGTCGGGATGTGAAGAACCTCGTCGGCACCGTATAAGGACATCCCTTCTTCAGAACGCGTGAGCAACAGATAGTCCAGATCGAGCGTTTTGCGCAATGCTTGCGCCTTGGCCGTCAGTTCGGCTTCATCTTTCCAGCTTCCGACAACTTCACGCAATTCAGATTTGTTCGGCGTCAGAAGGGTTGCGCCCTTGTATTTTGAAAAATCGTCGCCTTTCGGGTCGATCAGGGTGGTTTTCCCGGCTTTTTTTGCTTCTGCAATCAGGCTGGCGACATGATCCAGTGCACCTTTCCCATAATCCGACAATACAACAATATCGTGCGTTGCCAGAAGAGAACGGTATTGCCGCAATTTGTCTTCCAGTACTTCATGAGTCGGTTTTTTTTCAAAATCCAGACGCAAAAGCTGCTGTTGCCGTCCGATTACCCGGAGTTTGACAGTGGTGGAGACCTCGGTGGATGAATGAAGATAAGGGGCAATTCCTGACTGCCTGAGCATTTTTTCCACAGTCAATCCAGCCTCATCTTTTCCGACAATTCCCAAAAGACTGCAAGCGTTTCCCAGAGCGGCCACATTTCTGGCGACATTGGCAGCGCCACCGAGCCGTTCTTCATGCCTGCCTATCAGAACGACAGGGACGGGCGCTTCCGGTGAAATCCGGTTGACTTCCCCGAACCAGTAACGGTCGAGCATGATATCCCCTGCAATCAGAATGCGGGGGTTTTTAGCATTAATCTTGTCCATGATAAGTCAATGTACACATGAGGTCGGTTCGCAAACGGTGAGAGGCTGCCATGAAGATATTATGCCGACAGCTTCATTTCTTCCACCCGTTTGGGGGGGTAGGTTTCCCACTGATGGCAGCCGGGGCATTGCCAGTAAAACTGGCGTGCTTCAAAACCGCAATGATCGCACTGATAGCGCGACAGTTTGGAAGCGTATCGTTGTACCAGATTGCGGACAAAGGAAAGATCCTGCCGGATTTCCGGCGGGACGACAAGCAACTGCGCTTCGAGCAGTTTGTCCAGCCCGAGCAGTGTCGGCGTCCTTCTCAGTTCGTCATGCACCAGTGTATTGGCCGCCTCAACGCCATCGTGTTTTAAAACGGCCTTGAAGAGGACTTCGAGCAGGTCAATTGACGCGGTTTCCGCCAGATAAGACTTCAAAAGACTGATACCTTCCTGAGGGCGTTCAACTGCCTGATATCCTTCCATCAGGCGTTGTGCGGCAAGAACGGTATGCGGCATGCTTTGTTTTTCAACCCGCCTCCAGGCGGTCAATGCCTCTTCAGGTTTTCCCAGGGCCATCAGGGCATCTCCCGTCAGGATAGTAGCGCGCACACTCATGCGGTCGATTGAAATGGCGGTTTCCAGTAAGGGAAGGGCTTTTTCCGGATGCGTATTGACGAGTTCGTCTTCCGCCAATTCACAGTAAAACTGGGCAATCTGTTTGTTCCGGCTTCCGGTTCCCGAATTTTGCAATGCTTTTGCCGCGTCAATGGCTTGTTCCCATTCTTTTTCACGCTGGAAGATTTCCAGCAGGGCGCGGCGCGCCTGAATGGAATAAGGCGTTTCGGTCAATTCCTGAAAAACTTCTTCTGCGCGGTCGAGCAGACCGGCTTTCAGGAAATCCTGACCCAGTTCATACTGGGCCTGCATGCGCTGTTCAGGCGGCAGATCGGGACGCAGCAGCAGATTCTGGTGCATACGGATGGCACGTTCTGTTTCACCGCGGCGCCGGAACAGATTGCCCAGCGCAAAATGCAGATCGGCCGTTTCCGGATCCAGTTTGACAATTTCGATAAAAGCGTCAATCGCCTTGTCGGGCTGTTCGTTCAGCAGAAAGTTCAGGCCTTTGAAATAACCTTTCGGCAGACTGCGCGATTCGGATAACAGTTGCTTGATATCGATACGTGCCGCTATCCAGCCAAGCCCGAAAAACAGGGGAATGCTCAGCAACCACCAGATTTCGAATTCCATAAAGTTTCTAAAATTAACTAGTCAATGTTTGTACCGGAAGCCGCCTGAGTCGAAGGTGCCCCCGTTTTTTTCGACGTTTCTTTGGCCAGTTCCATTTCCTCGATTTTTTTTCTTTGTCGTGTCAGATCGCGCCGGTTCCGGAAAATCATGGGCATCATTGCCAGCAGACCCAGAATACAACCTGCAATAAAGAAGCACAACACGATCAGGACTAGTGGACCTCGAAGCTCATAACCCCAAAAAAAGTATAAAGCGGTTTCCTGTGTATTTTTCAGCGCAAGCACGAAAAAAAAGATGAAAAGAACCAGTGCTATTATACGAGACAACCATTTCATAATCCTGTCCTTGTAATGGAAACGGCAAGCCGGGTCAGTTTGGGGGAAATTGATGATTGTACGTGAAAAAGGGCATCCGAAGATGCCCTTTTTCACCAGGAAGCTTAATGGACGCAAGACAATCAGTCCGATTTCGCCGCTGTGTCGACCCGCTGGCGCAATTCCTTTCCGGGTTTGAAGTGAGGCACCCGTTTTTCTTCTACCATCACTTTTTCCCCGGAACGGGGATTGCGGCCGATTCGTGGAGGACGAACGCTCAATGCAAAACTGCCAAAACCGCGAATTTCGATACGCTGACCGTCGGCCAAAGCGTCGGCCATGGCGTCCAGTATGGTTTTTACTGTCAATTCGGCGTCTTTAGCCAGCAATTGAGGATAGCTGTTCGCCAAAGAAACGATCAATTCGGATTTGGTCATCTCGCACTCTTGATTATTGCTTGTTGTCGAATTTCGCTTTCAGCAAAGCGCCCAGACTGGTCATGCCGGAAGCAGCACTGGAATCGTTCTGGATTTTTTGCATGGCTTCCTGGGTTTCCATCTGGTCTTTTGCCTTGATCGACAGTTGAAGAGTACGGGATTTGCGATCAATATTGATGATCATGACGTCGAGCTTGTCGCCAACTTTCAAATGGGTGCCGGCATCTTCAACACGGTCGCGCGAAATTTCCGATGCGCGCAAATAACCTTCGACATCGTCATTCAGCTGAATGACAGCGCCTTTCGGTTCAACCGATTTGACAGTGCCGGATACGACAGTACCTTTGTCATTCATGGCGATATAGTTATTGAAGGGATCGCCTTCCAGCTGTTTGACGCCCAGCGAAACGCGTTCGCGTTCGACATCGATTGCCAGAACGACCGCTTCCAGTTCGTCGCCTTTCTTGAAATTGTGAACGGCTGTTTCGCCCGGTTCTGTCCAGGACAGATCGGAGAGATGAACCAGACCGTCGATATTGCCCGGCAAGCCAATGAATACGCCGAAGTCGGTGATGGACTTGATAGCGCCGCTGACTTTGTCGCCTTTCTTGTGGGTTTCGGCAAATTCCTCCCACGGGTTCGGCTTGCACTGTTTCATGCCCAGGCTGATGCGACGGCGTTCTTCATCAATTTCCAGAACCATGACTTCGACTTCATCGCCCAGCTTGACAACCTTGTTCGGTGCGACGTTCTTGTTGGTCCAGTCCATTTCGGAAACGTGTACCAGACCTTCAATACCTTGTTCGACTTCGACGAAAGCACCGTAATCGGTCAGGTTGGTTACCTTGCCGAACAGGCGGGTGCCTTGCGGATAACGACGGGAAAGACCAGTCCAGGGATCGTCCCCCAGCTGTTTGACGCCCAGGGAAACCCGGTTTTTTTCCTGATCGTATTTCAGGACCTTGGCGGTGATTTCCTGACCGACTGTCAGCATTTCGGACGGATGGCGGACGCGACGCCATGCGAGATCGGTAATATGCAGCAGGCCGTCGATACCGCCCAGGTCAATGAAAGCGCCGTAGTCGGTAATGTTCTTGACGACGCCGTTTACGATGGTGCCTTCTTTCAGGGTTTCCATCAGTTTCTGGCGTTCTTCTCCCATGGACGCTTCAACGACAGCGCGACGGGACAGCACAACGTTGTTGCGTTTGCGGTCCAGTTTGATGACCTTGAATTCCAGGGTTTTGCCTTCATAAGGCGTGGTGTCCTTGACAGGACGGGTATCGACCAGGGAACCCGGCAGGAAAGCACGGATGCCGTTGGTCAGAACGGTCAGACCGCCCTTGACTTTTCCGTTAACGGTACCGGTAACGATTTCACCCGATTCCATGGCTTTTTCAAGCGCCAGCCAGGAGGCCAGACGTTTGGCTTTGTCACGTGACAGGATGGTGTCGCCATAACCGTTTTCAAGCGATTCGATAGCGACGGAGACGTAATCTCCGACATTGACTTCCAGTTCGCCGACATCGTTTTTAAACTCGTCGATAGGAATAAAGGACTCGGATTTCAGGCCGGCATTGACGACGACGAAATTATGGTCGATACGAACGACTTCGGCTGAAATGACTTCGCCGGAACGCATATCGTGACGTACAAGCGATTCTTCAAATAAAGCGGCAAAACTTTCCATTCCGGAATCTTGGGTGGATGCAACAGTAGGCATATATTAATTGTGAAAAACCGGTTATCTCAGAGAGAATAAAGCCGGGTTAGGTTTTATGAATACCCGAAAAGGCCTTGCACCTTGGACGGGGCCAAAAAAGACCGGTACGATCTTAACTGCAATTATTACTTTTCTGAACGAACAAACGGAAAATGCGTTCAACGGTTTCATCTATACTCATGACGGATGAATCGAGGGTCACAGCATCCACAGCCGGAACAAGCGGCGCTTCCTTGCGTTCTGTATCCCGACGGTCTCGTTCGATCAAATCTCTTCGCAGACTATCCATGTTATCAGAAATTCCTTTTTCCAACAACTGCTTATATCTTCTTTCAGCACGGACGTCCACGCTGGCGGTCAAAAAAATTTTAAGCTCGGCGTCGGGAAAAACGACAGTACCCATATCGCGGCCATCCGCAACCAGACCGGGCGCTTTCCGGAATCCGGTCTGCAAATTGATCAGGGCGCGTCGCACGACAGGAAAAGCAGCGATTTTTGAGGCCATGTTTCCGATGGCTTCAGTACGGATAGCGTCGGTTACCTCTTCTTTTTCCAGAAAAATCCGCTGTTTTTCGAAATGGCAGGGTAAACTAGATGCAATCGAAGCGATTTGACCGGTATCATCCGGATTTATACCGGATCGCATTACGGATAGAGCCGTCAGGCGATACAATGCACCGGAATCGAGATAGTGAAAGTGAAGTTTCCCGGCAAGTATTTGCGCTACGGTGCCTTTTCCCGAAGCGGTAGGGCCATCAATGGTAATGACGGGAATGTTCATGGATGAGTTTGACACGGTTATGAGTTATCGGGTGAAATGAAAAATTCCAGCTTCGGCGCTCGTGATTAACGACATATTATTCGGATTGAACAAAATATTTCTGAGTAATATCCGTGCAGAGTTAGAATTTGGGGTAAAAATGGTACACAAGAGAACGTTATCGTGCAACCAGTCGTTTTTTACCGGTTTGACAACCTTAATTTCTACTGCGACATTTGAAAATGATTTCAGAATTTGACTTATTGTCGGAAAAAATCAGTCAATTGGCTAGCTTAACTCATGCCTTGAGAAGAGAAAATGCCGATTTGAGATTGAAGAACACGGAATTGAAACTGGAAAACCAGCAACTGGCAGAGCGGATGGAAAGTGCCCGCCAGCGGGTATCTTCCCTGATACAGACGTTGCCAGTAGCGGCTAGCGAAGAGGAGGCCGTTAAATGATACAGATTGATGTGACCATTATGGGGCAATCTTATCGGCTGGCATGCAGGGAAGAAGAAGAAAAGAAATTAAGGGAAGCCGTTGCCTATCTCGATGGGAAAATGTGCGCCATCCGCGACGCCGGAAAAATACGGGGAAATGACAGGATCGCGGTAATGGCGTCACTGGCTATCGCGGCGGAATTATTGTCAACGAAATCGCCGAATGGCCCTTTGTCCGAAATGACTATGGCGGAAATCAAGCAGAAAATGGATGCCATGAACAATGTGCTGGATCAAGCGCTGATCCCCCAGGAAGATCTTTTCTGACACGGTGCAAATTTCCGGAATAAAGTGGTTGACAGAAGTTCTTATTGAGGTAGACTGAAACTACCCTGCGGTGTTCGTGATTGTCATATATTCTTTGAACCATTTCTGAGCACAGGTTGCGGAATTTTGTTGGATGGGCGTGCGCATCGCTCGTTCGATGAACCCGAAGTCCGACTTACCGTGACCACCTTGAACCTTCGGTTCAAGATGCCGACATAGCGGCACAGGCGGGGTTCCATTGGCGATCGGCTGCATGCAACATGCAGCCGGTTTTTTATGACAAAACCGTTTTTCAGTATCCTTTTTGACGATTGACTTCGGAAGTCAGCGTTTCGCCTCTTTCAAATGCGTGGACGTAACTGGCGACCTGTTCCACCGTTTCACGACAGATTGTCAATGCCCCGATATGGGGCGTAATTGTAATGTTGTCGTTGTTCCAGAAAGGATGATCGTGTGGAAGCGGTTCCTTGCTGGTGACATCGAGAGTGGCTGCCCGGAGCATTCCGCTTTTTAAGGCATCCAGCAGATCGTTGTCAATCAGATGGGCACCTCGCCCCGCATTGATCAGATAGGCGCCTCGTTGAAGCTGGCGGAAGAGGTCCAGATTGAGGATGCCTGTCGTTTCGGCCGTGAGCGGTAAAAGGCATACCAGTATCCTGACGTTTTTGAGAAACGCCGACAGCTGGTCCCTGCCGAAATAGCCGTCAACATCAGTCATGATCTTTTTGTGACGGCTCCAGCCCCGGATGGGGAATCCGAATGGCTTGAGCGCTTGTGCGACAGCGGTTCCCATGATTCCCATGCCCATGATGCCGACGGTAAAGTCTTCACGTTGGTAAGGTTCCAGCGTTTCCCAGATTCCGTTTCTTGCCTGCCTGTCGTATTCGTCAAAACGGCGGAAGTACCGGAGTACGGAGTGCGTAACGTATTCAGCCATCTGAATGGCCATGCCCGCATCTTCCAGGCGAAAAATAGGAACCCCGGCCGGAATGACATGGCTTAAGGACAACAGGGAATCGACTCCTGCAGCAAGGTTGAAAATGGCTTTTAGCCCCGTTCTGTTCCGGAACAGCGCTTCGGGAGGGTGCCAGACCAGTGCATAGTCCGCCGGATCGCTGTCGCCTTCACGCCATAAGCGGATATCGGCCTCGGGCAAGGCGGCAGCCAGTTTCGGCAGCCATTCGGCAGGATTTTCACCTTCGTTATAATACAGAATGCGCATGGTCGTGTTCCTCCAAACCGGGCATTCTTGCTTTCACTTCAGTCGATTCATGGGTTTTCAGGCCCAGTTTGGCCAGCAGGGCGCGATCCTCGTTCGCTTCCGAATTGTCCGTTGTCAGCAGTTTTTCGCCATAAAATATGGAATTGGCGCCGGCAAGAAAACACAAGGCCTGAATGGCTTC
The DNA here is from genome assembly GCF_000158475.2 of Oxalobacter paraformigenes. Lineage (GTDB taxonomy): Bacteria > Pseudomonadota > Gammaproteobacteria > Burkholderiales > Burkholderiaceae_D > Oxalobacter > Oxalobacter paraformigenes. Next base: position 276,854 of record NZ_KI392030.1, read on the forward strand.
CCCCAGTTCGTGACGTCCTGCAGACATACGGACTCTCGCTTCCGGCATGACGATTCTTGTGACGGCGATCGTTCTGACAAATTCCAGCGGATCGAGCGGTTTCACATCCTGTAATGGCGTGCCTTCGATCGGGACAAGGTGATTGATCGGTACCGCTTCCGGGTAGGGATTCAGGTTGGCAAGCTGGGAAATCAGTTCGGCTCGTTGCTGACGCGATTCGCCCATGCCGATAATGCCGCCGCAACAGACCTTGATACCCGCTTTGCGGACGCGCCCGAGCGTATCCAGCCTGTCCTGATAGGTTCGTGTCGAAATAATATGGGTGTAATGACTCGGCGCTGTATCCAGATTGTGATTGTAATAATCGAGACCGGCTTCTTTCAGTTTTTCCGCCTGCTCTTCCTTCAGCATGCCCAGTGTCATACAGGTTTCAAGACCAAGTGATTTCACGGCACGGACGATCTGGAGATATTTTTCAAAATCCCGGTCATTGGGAGAACGTCCTGATGCGCCCATGCAAAAACGGGTGGCGCCGTTTTCCCTGGCTTTGCGGGCTGCGGCAACGACTGTGTCCAGACTGAGCATTTTGCTGGGAGTGACATCCGTGTTGTGATGAATGGATTGTGAACAATATCCGCAGTCTTCGGTGCAGGCTCCTGTTTTCAGCGATATCAGGGTAGCCAGTTCAACATCGCCCTCCGGAAAATGGGCGCGATGGATTTCCTGTGCGCGAAACATCAGTTCGTGAAACGGCAATTCGTACAATGCCAGAATGTCTTTCACCGGCCAGGTTTCCGGTGGGGAAACGGTTGTCGGGGTGGCAGAAGGATAAAAAGTAATGGGTTGTGACATGTAATTTTCTTTCAGTACAATCGGTTTTAGAAGGGACAGCCCGGCAGTTTGCTCAAATCGAGATAGGCATCCGCTTCCGAGAATGATTCAAGATAAGGCATCGTTCCCAGTAGCGGTGTATTCAGCCAGGTTTCGAGTGTGCGGATATTGTCATCGGCAAAAGGCATGTGTGGCTCTATCCGGTTTGCGATCCAGCCAGCCAGGTTCAGGCCACGTGCACGAATTGCCTCGGCAGTCAGCAATGCATGATTGATGCAGCCAAGTTTCAGTCCGACGACCAGAATGACGGGAAGATTCAATTGTACAGCGAGATCGGCGCTGGAAGTACTGTCGGTGAACGGGACGCAAAAACCGCCTACACCCTCGACGATGACAGCATCGGCCTGACGGCGGATTTCGTTGTAGCAGGACAGGATATGGAGCAGCTCGATCGGTCGCTGATCCAGCAATGCCGCCAGGTGAGGTGCGATCGGCGTCTTTAAAAGGTAGGGGGCTATCAATGATAGCGGCAATTCCGTGTTGGAAGCGGCGATAAGCGCATCGACATCTTCGTTATGCCACTGGCCGCCGATTTCGGAAGCGCCCGCTGCTACCGGTTTCATCGGCGCCACATGCAGCCCTTTTTTTGCCAGTGCACGGATGAGAGCGCAGGAAACCGTGGTTTTCCCGATTTCGGTGTCCGTGCCTGTAATGAAATAGGACAAGGGGTTCATTCTTCAATAACCTCTTCAAACACCGCTTTCGTTTTGTCAGCCAGAAGCGCAATATCCGTATCGTTCAGAATGTAGGGAGGCATCAGATAGACCGTATTGCCGATCGGGCGCACCAGCAATTCATGTTTTAAGGCGGTCTCGAAAAAACGGCGCGGGAAAGCGACTTCTTTTTCGGCAGGCATGACAGCGTCGAATGCCCAGATCATTCCGCAGTTCCTGAAATGCCGGACTTTGGGATGGGTCTTCAAGGGGTCGAGTGCTTTATCCAGCTTTTTCGAAATGCCCCGATTTTGGGAAATGACGTTGTGAAGTCGGAACAGGTCGAGGCTGGCCAGGGCGGCGCGACAGGCCAGCGGGTTGCCTGTATAGGAATGCGAATGAAGAAAACCCCGGGTGATGTCCCGGTCGTAAAAAGCATTGAATACGGTGTCCGTTGTCATGACCGCGGAAAGGGGCAGATATCCTCCGGTAATACCTTTGGAAAGGCACAAGAAGTCCGGCCAGATTCCGGCCTGTTCACAAGCGAAGAAAGTGCCTGTTCTGCCGAAGCCGACGGCAATCTCGTCGGCGATCAGATGAACGTGATAGTGCTTGCACAATTCACGGATCCGTTTCAGGTATTCCGGAGAGTACATGACGAACCCGGCAGCGCATTGGACAAGCGGTTCGACAATGACAGCAGCAATCGTGCCGGCTTTTTCCTGTAGCAGGGTTTCCAGTTTGTCTGCCGCTTCACGGGCGATATCCGTTCCGGTCTGGCCATCCTTGGCTTGGCGGTTGTCGGGTGACGCGACAATGTGGGAATTACGGATCAGGGGAGCATAGGAATCCCGGAAGAGCGTGACGTCCGTGACAGAAAGCGCGCCAATAGTTTCACCGTGATAACTGTTTTCAAGACAGACGAATTCCTGTTTTTGGGGTTGTCCGCTGTTTTTCCAGTAGTGAAAACTCATTTTCAGTGCGATTTCAATCGCTGATGCGCCGTCTGACGCATAAAAGCAATGCCCGAGGGCATTCCCGGTCAATGCAGATAATCGTTCGGAGAGTTCGACGACAGGCTCATGCGTACAGCCAGCCAGCATGCCATGTTCCAGCTTGTCCAGCTGATCTTTCACCGCTTTGCTGATGAAAGGGTTGGCATGTCCGAACAGATTGGTCCACCATGAGCTGATGGCGTCGAAATAACGGTTGCGATCCTGATCGTACAGCCAGACGCCCTTGCCTTGCTTTAACGCAACCAGTGGAAGCGTTTCATGATGTTGCATTTGGGTACAGGGATGCCAGACGCTTTTCAGGCTCCGTTCAATCCAGCGGGAAGATCGGGTATGCATGTGTTTTACAAAAACAGGTTTTCAAAATTAAAAAAAAGTGCCATCAAAGTAATACCATTGCGAATCTTTTTTGATGAATCGGCTGATTTCATGCAGCTTGTGCATTCGTCCGTTCTGTTTGTAACGGGCAATGAATTCCACCGTTGCGCGATCTTCATGTTCCTGATGACGGATGATTTTCAGGCCTATCCATTTGATGGGCGTATTTTTTTCGATAATGGTGCCGGATGGACGGTTTTCTTCGCTCCACGTTTCAAGCAGATAGCGTTCATTGCCGGTAACGTAGGCGCTGTAACGGGAACGCATCAGTGTCAATGCATCTTCAGCAGTCGCTTTGCCAGTCAGGTATGGTTCACAGCAATTTTCAAATGACGGGTTGCCGCATGGACAGCTTTCCGTTTCCGTAATTTTCTTTTTGGGCATGCCGTCCTACTTCATTCCGCAAAATTCGAAATCGACTTCCGGCAAGCGGCCCGAGACAATATCCGCTATCGAGCGGCCGGAACCGCAACCCATCGTCCATCCCAACGTGCCGTGTCCGGTATTCAGGAAAAGATTGCGATACTTCGATTTTCCGATATAGGGTATGTTGGAAGGCGTCATCGGGCGCAGGCCTGTCCAGAAATGAGGCTGGTCATAATCGCATGCGTCCGGGAAAAGTTCCGATGTGCGCCGGATCAGCGCCTGGCAGCGGGCTTCATTAAGCTGACGGCCGTAACTGTTCATTTCAGCGGTTCCCCCAACGCGCAGCTTGTTTCCGAGCCGTGAAAAGACAAGTTTGTAACCTGCATCGATCAGCGAAACATAAGGCGCCTTGTCGGGATCCCTGACCGGAAAGGTGGCGGAATAGCCCTTTGCCGGATAGATCATCAGGTTGATGCCGAGCGGTTTCAGGAAAGGTGCCGAGAAGCTGCCCAGCGAAATGACGAAAGCGTCGCCTTCAATAACCTCGAATTCGCCGGTGGGCGTGATGGTCTCTACCGCACTTATTCTGGCGGCAGAACCGGTTCCTTCTTTCAAAAGCCGCGTTGCCGTGGTATTGAAGCGAAATTCGACACCGTGTGCCGCTGCTTTTTCAGACAGGGCAATCGTGAATTCCCGGGAATCGCCGTGTTCATCGTCGGGAGTGAAATCGCCACCGATCAATTTGTCACGCACCGGAGACAGGGCCGGCTCGATACGGACAACTTCATCCGGACTGATAGTATTGCGCGGACAACCGAGCGAGGTCATCAGTGTCGCGCCTGCCTTGGAGGATTCATAGTCCGCCTTGTCGGTATAGAAGTGCATGATTCCGCGGCTCAGATGAGTGTATTCAATGCCCGCTTCCTGCCGCAACGCTCTCAGGGTTTTTTTGCTGAAGTCGGACATGGCGACACACTGGCGCGTATTGTAAGCGGTCCGTTTGGGGGTACACTCCAGAAGAAAACGGATGCCCCATTCCCACTGAAGCTGTTCGGCGCGAAAGCGGTACAGCAAAGGCGCATCGTCCTTGCCGAGCCATTTCAGGATTTTGGAGGGCGCAGAAGGGTTTGCCCAGGGTTCAGAGTGGGAAACGGAAATCTGCGAGCCGTTTCCGAATGTGGTCTCCTGTGCAGCGCCGGGCTGGCGTTCTATAACGATGACTTCGTGTCCTGCCTGACGCAAAAACCAGGCTGCAGCCGTTCCCGTAATACCCGATCCCAGTACGATGACTTTCACAATTCGCCTCTTCGATTATCTGTTCTGAAGCCGGTTCACGATCCCGGCCCGTTTTTTTCCGTTATTTTAAGATGATTGTTTGTGGAAAAAAATTCTTTTTGTCTCAGTCTGTGAAGTTCGTCGGTCACGGCATGGGTAACGACAACATCCAGCGTGCTTTGCAAGTCTTTCCGGATTTCGCTAACGAGCGTTCCCGTCATTTTCTGGATGCTTGAGGCCAGGTTTTGCTGGATGATTTCCTCGAGCACAAACTGAATCCGTTCCTCCACGCGCCGCAATATTCTTTCAGCCAAACGCTGTTCAAGCTCGTTCCATGCCGTTTCGTTCTGTGTCGCATCGACCAGATCGGGCAATGTCGACAGTATTTCGGTCAAAACAGGATAGTCCTCTGCAGCATGGTCGTTTGAACCGGCTTCCGGACAATCGTTATCCTGTTTCATGCCGTTTTTGTCGGGATTGAATTCGTTGGGGGTATTCATTATTTCGCCATTTCATGATGGAGAGCGTAACCGCGTTCCCGGTAATGGACATATCGCTGACGGCCTGCTTCCGTATCGGCCGTTTCAGTCGAAACCAGCTCGATCAGGCGATCGAACCGGGCGTAACATGCGGGTATGGCCGGCGAGAGATTGACCAGAATCTGATGGTGCGGCATTTCGCATTGATCGTCGTATGTCAGGAGAACCGGAGAGCGTGATGCCAGCCGGTCTCCGAGCATGGCGTGAGGCAGAAAGTCGGAGTCCGAGAAAGTCCACAATGCATCATCCAGCCTGTTTAGCAGATTTCTGTCGGATGACAGAATCACAATTCTGGAATCAGGCGCATTCAAAAAAGCTTTCCGTACCCATCGGCAGGTATAGTTGATTTTGTCTGCAATATGAGTACGGAATTCGATTTTTGTCATAAAACCTGCCGGCCTGAAGAGGAAAGATATGCGTCAATTGCCCCGAATGCTAACCGGGTCAATTATGAAGCGTTTTCCCTTCATTAGTAAAGGTTTTATGCAGCCAGTCCGTTATGACGGAGCAGGGCGTCGATCGAAGGTTGACGACCTCTGAAGGCGACGAACGATTCGATGGCCGGCCGGGAACCGCCAACTGACAGGATTTCTTCCAGCAGTCTGGCGCCCATCTCCGGTGAAATCAGATCGTTTCCGTCCGCAAGCGATTCCTCAAATGCGCTGTAAACGTCGGCCGACAAAACTTCCGCCCATTTATAACTGTAATAACCCGCGGCATAGCCGCCTGCAAAGATATGGCTGAACGATTGCAGGAAACGGTTGAATTCCGGAGGAATGACCACTGCATATTTTTTGCGGATTCCATCCAGCACATCCTGCACACTGTACTGTCCATCCGGATCGTAATCGTAATGCAGATGCATGTCTGCCAGAGAGAATTCAATCTGCCGCAGCATTTGCAGGCCGGACTGGAAATTCCTGGCGGCCAGCATTTTATCGAACAGTTTTTTCGGCAGAGGTTTTGCCGTGTCAATATGGGAAGTCATATGCCGGACAACATCCCACTCCCAACAGAAGTTTTCCATGAATTGGGAAGGCAGCTCAACCGCGTCCCATTCCACGCCTGCTATACCGGATACGCCAAGTTCATCAACTCTGGAAAGCAGATGATGCAAGCCATGTCCGAATTCGTGAAACAGCGTCATGACTTCGTCGTGTGTGAAAAGAGCCGGCTGCCACTTGCCGTTTTTTTCGATCGGCGATGAAAAATTGCATGTCAGATAAGCCACAGGAGTCTGAAGTCCGTTTACGGTAATACGGCGGCTTCGGGCGTCATCCATCCATGCGCCTCCCCGTTTGCCCGGACGGGCATACAGGTCCATGTAGAACTGTCCGACCAGATTGCCGTCTTTTTCGATCCGGAAAAACTTGACGTCTTTGTGCCAGACCGGCGCCTTGTCGGGGAGGATGGTGACGGAATACAGCGTCTGGACCAGTCTGAAAAGACCTTCCAGAACCCGGGGTTCCGGAAAATACTGTTTTACTTCCTGTTCGGAAAAAGCGTAACGTTGCTGGCGAAGTTTTTCGGAAACGTAGGCCATGTCCCAGGCCTCCAGATCGGCGATGCCCAGTTCCTCTCTGGCAAACTGTTTCAGTTCGGCCAGATCTTTTTCAGCAAAAGGTCTCGCTCTTTTTGCCAGATCTTCCAGAAAAGCGATAACTTCGTCCGGTGTGCGTGCCATTTTCGGAACCAGCGATACCTCGGCATAGTTCCGGTAACCCAAAAGAGCGGCTTCTTCCTGTCGCAAACGCAAGAGTTCGCCGATATTGCCCGTATTGTCCCATTCTGGACGCGCGCCCAGTTCTGACGCGCGGGTTGCATTGGCCCGGTACATTTTTTCCCGGAGGTGACGGTTGTCGGCGTACTGCATCAACGGATAAAAGGACGGGAAATGCAGGGTAAATTTGTAACCCGTCTTGTTTTCGGACTGGGCGGCAGCGCGTGCGGCATGGAGTATGTCTTCCGGCAATCCTTTCAGTTCGGCTTCATCCTGGACAAGCAGCTCGAAATCATTGGTGGCGTCAAGGACGTTTTCGGAAAAACGGGTAGAGAGTGACGCCGTTTTTTCCTGGATTTCGGCAAAACGCTTTTTCCTGTCATCCGGAAGTTCCGCACCGCCCAGACGGAAATCGCGCAGTGTGTTTTCAATGACGCGTTGACGTGCCGGACTCAGAGAGCTGAATGAAGAGCCATTCCTGATGGCCTTGTATTTTTCGAACAAGGCCAGATTTTGTGAAAGCGATGTCCAGAATTCCGTGATTTTGGGAATGTTTTCATTATAAACAGCGCGCAGTTCAGGCGTATCGACGACAGCGTTGAGGTGTCCGACGATACCCCAGGCGCGGCTCAGTTGTTCTGTACAGTCGTCCAGCGGTGTAATGAAGTTGTCCCAGGTAATTTCCGCCATGGGCGCTTCCAGTTCTTCGACAACCGTTTTGCAGTGGTTCAAAAGTGTGTCGATTGCCGGTGTAACATGTTCCGGACGGATCTGGTCAAAGCGGGGAAGACCTTCAAAGTTCAGTAACGGATTGGTCATCGGATACTCCTTTTGAATAAGTCATTTCAAATGAAAAAGGTACGCTTTTGCGTACCTTTTTTGCCGGACAGGCATTATTGTTTCTGTTTGCACTGCAGTTTTTTTTCAGCTGCCTCGATGGCATTGGCCAGCAGCATGGTGATTGTCATGGGGCCGACTCCACCCGGTACCGGCGTGATGTAACCAGCCACTTCCTTGACATTCGGAAAATCCACATCGCTCCAGAGTTTGCCGTTTTCGTCCCGTTCGACGCCAACGTCGATCACGACGGCTCCCGGTTTGACCATGTCGGCCTTGATAATGTTTCGCTGGCCGGTCGCGGCGATCAGGATATCGGCAAGGCGGGTGTGATAACCCAGATCGCGGGTCTTGGAGTTACAGATCGTGATGGTTGCACCGGCTTGCAAGAGCAGCATGGACATCGGTTTGCCGACAATATTTGATGCTCCGACAATCACGGCATGGGCTCCACGAACCGGGTAATTGATCGATTCCAGCATTTTCATGACGCCGTGCGGGGTGCAAGGTTTGATTCTCGGTTGCCCTGTCATCAACAGACCGGTATTGACCACGCTAAAGCAATCCATGTCTTTTTCCGGATCAATCGCTTCGATTACCTTGCGGGGATCGATATGGTCGGGTAAAGGCAACTGGACCAGAATGCCGTGGACAGACGGATCTTCGTTCAGGACACGAATCCGTTCCAGCAGTTCCGCTTCGCTGAAGTCGGCATCGTATTTTTCGAGAATGGAACGGATGCCGTTTGCCTTGCAGGCACGTTCCTTGTTCAGCACGTAAACCATGGAAGCCGGGCTGTCGCCGACCAGAATCACGGCCAGTCCCGGCGTTTCTCCAGCCGCCGTCAGTTTGGCAGCACGTTCGGCTATGTCCTTGCGGATTTCCTTGGCCAGCTCATTTCCGTTGATAATTTGGGCAGTCATGTTATTTGATGAATGAAAAAACCGTTAAAAAAACATTGTACGATGATATATCTTGTCCGTTTTTCGCGCTTGACGACAAGTAAACCCTATAAATTACACGAAAATCCGCATTTTATGAAGAGTCAGCCGGCTTTTTCTGCATGTAGTGATGTAAGCGGTCACTTTTTCTCTGCGATTTGACAGGTGCCAGGCCATCTTCTGGTTTATTATCTTTTCAGATGCGTGGTCTTTCGGATTGCATGCAGTTTTTCGGCCTATATTTGGGAGGAGTTATGGCGAGTCAGCAGGATGACGTTTTCATTCATTATCAGGATCGGGACGAACGGGAAACATCGGAATGGCTGGATGCGCTTCATGCCGTTATCGAAAACGAAGGGCCGGAACGGGCTCATTATCTGATGGAAAGGCTGGCCGATGTGGCGCGGCAAAAGGGCGTCAACCTTCCCTTTTCCAGCAATACCGCCTATATCAATACCATTCCTCCCGAGCGGGAACAGCGCTCTCCCGGCAATATGGCTTATGAGGCACGTCTTAGGGCATGGATGCGATGGAACGCCATGGCAATGGTGGTGCGTGCCAACAGGGAGGGGGACAATCTGGGGGGACATATCGCCTCGTTTACCTCGGTTGCCACCATGTTCGGGACGGGATTCAATCATTTCTGGCGGGCGCCAACGGAAACCTTCGATGGCGACCTCGTCTATTTTCAGGGGCATTCTTCACCGGGCGTCTACGCGCGTGCCTTTATCGAAGGGCGGCTTACCGAGGAACAGCTTGAAAATTTCAGGCGTGAAGTGCATGGAAACGGTTTGTCTTCCTATCCCCATCCAAAACTGATGCCCGATTTCTGGCAGTTCCCGACAGTATCCATGGGACTGGGGCCCATTATGGCGATTTATCAGGCCCGTTTCCTGAAATACTTGCAGGCGCGGGGTATTGCCGATACGGCAGGCCGGAAAGTATGGGTATTCTGCGGTGACGGTGAAATGGATGAGCCCGAAGCCAAGGGAGCGATCAGTCTGGCGTCCCGTGAATCGCTGGACAATCTGATCATGGTCGTCAATTGCAATCTGCAACGCCTGGACGGTCCGGTGCGCGGAAACGGCAAAATCATTCAGGAACTGGAAGCCGATTTCCGGGGAGCCGGCTGGAATGTCATCAAGGTTATCTGGGGTTCCGACTGGGATGAATTGCTGGCTCGGGACAAGGACAATATCCTGAAAAAAGTCATGATGGAAACAGTGGATGGCGAATACCAGAGTTACAAGGCAAGAGACGGCGCTTATGTACGAAAGCATTTTTTCGGCAAGGATCCGCGACTGCTGAAAATGGTCGAGAACATGTCGGACGATGAATTGTGGCGGCTGTCGCGTGGCGGTCATGACCCCCAGAAAGTCTATGCCGCGTTCAAGGCCGCGCAGGAACATACAGGACAACCGACCATCATACTCTGCCAGACTGTCAAGGGGTATGGAATGGGCAAAGCCGGCGAAGCGCTGAATATCGCCCATCAGGTCAAAAAACTGGATGACAAGACCATTCGTACCTTGCGCGATCGGGCAGGTGTCCCGATTCCTGATGATCGGCTGGACGACATTCCTTTTTACCGGCCACCGGAAGACGCGCCGGAAATGATTTACCTCCGGGAATGCAGGAAAGCGCTGGGCGGTTATCTTCCTCATCGCAGACAGAAAGCGGATGAATATCTGCCGGTTCCGCCTCTTTCCGCTTTTTCCGCTCTGCTGGAACCGACGCATCCGGGACGTTCGATTTCAACGACGCAAGCCTATGTCAGGGCACTGGGCATTCTGCTGCGGGCTCCGGAGATCGGCAGGCGGATTGTTCCCATCATGGTGGATGAATCGCGGACCTTCGGCATGGAAGGGCTGTTCCGCCAGATCGGCATTTACAATCCCAAGGGACAACTGTACGAACCGGTCGATTCCGATGAAGTCATGTATTACCGGGAAGATAAAACAGGACAAATTCTTCAGGAAGGCATCACGGAAGCGGGCGGTATGTGTTCATGGATCGCTGCGGCGACCTCTTATTCGGTCAGCAACCGGATCATGCTGCCTTTTTATACCTATTATTCCATGTTCGGTTTCCAGAGAACGGGCGACCTGATGTGGGCGGCCGCCGACATGATGGCACGGGGGTTCCTGATCGGCGGTACGGCGGGAAGGACAACCCTGAATGGAGAAGGATTGCAGCATGAAGACGGACAGAATCATGTTTTTGCCGCCACGATTCCGACGTGCCGGCCATACGATCCCGGTTTTGCCCATGAAGTGGCGGTTATCATTCAGGACGGCGCCCGTCGTATGGTGGAAGAACAGGAAGATGTTTTCTATTACATTTCCGTCATGAACGAATCCTATCCGCAGCCGGGCATAAAGCCGGGACAGGAAGAGGGCATTCTGAAAGGCATGTACCTGTTGCAGGAAGGTGAAAAGAATTTGCCTCACCGCGTCCAGCTGCTCGGTTCGGGAACGATTACCCATGAAATGCTTTCCGCTGTCGATCTTCTGAAAGATGACTGGAATGTCGCGGCAGACATCTGGTCTGTCACTTCCTTTACGATGGTGGCGCGTGAAGGCAATGATGCCGAGCGCTGGAACATGATGCATCCCGGAGAAACACCGCGAGTTCCCTACGCAACCGAATGCCTGAAAAGTACAGCGGGGCCAATCATCGCTTCGACGGATTATGTCCGGCTCTTTGCGGAACAGATACGGGCCTACATTCCGGAAGGCAGGTCTTATACTGTTTTGGGAACCGACGGTTTCGGCCGTTCGGACACGCGGGCCAATCTGCGCCATTTTTTCGAAATAGACCGGTATTACGTCACGCTTGCGGCGCTGGAAGCGCTGGCCAAAACGGGCGATATTCCTGCTGAAACGGTTTCGGAAGCGATTGAAAAATACCGGATAGACAGGGAAAAGCCGAATCCGGTCGATATGTGAGAGAACTGCGCATCAAAACAGACTCTTCGATTTGACGTATCGCGTCCGGACAACAGGTCGGAAAGGACAGAAAACATGAGTACAGTAGAAATCAGGGTGCCGGATATAGGGGACTTCAAAGATGTGGAAGTCATCGAGCTGATGGTAAAAGAAGGGGACGAGATCGCGAAGGATCAGTCGCTGGTACTGGTTGAATCGGACAAGGCCAGCATGGAAATCCCCTCGCCGCAAGCTGGCAAAGTAAGAAAAATGCTGGTGAAGCTGGGTGACAAGGTGTCGGAGGGATCAGTTCTGCTTCTTCTGGAAACGGAAAAGGAGCCGGAAAAAGCGCTTTCGGGCGTATCGGCGGATAGGGAAAGGCCGGAGCATCAAACCGTTCCGGAAACGGCGCATTTTCCGGTTGCGGAAAAACTGGAGAAGGCTGCAAAAGAAGCGGGTCTGCCTTTTTATGAAGCCAGTGACGCTTTTCCCGCGCAACGGATGAATCCCGCTTTACCGCATGCATCGCCTTCCGTTCGGAGATATGCTCGTGAACTGGGGGTCGATTTGAGGCAGGTCACAGGCTCAGGCCCGAAAGAAAGGATTCTGAAGGAAGATGTGCAGGCTTATGTCAAAGCGATGCTGAATCGCGACGGTTCGTCCAGCCGATTCGACAGTACCCTGAATTTTCCTCCCTGGCCTTCCCTGGATTTCAGCCAGTATGGGGAAACGGAATTACAACCCCTCTCACGAATCAAGAAAATCAGCGGTCCGAATCTGCACCGGAACTGGGTCATGATCCCACACGTTACCCAGTATGAACAGGCCGATGTTACCGATATCGAAGCTTTCAGGAAAGCGACCAATGAAAAATACCGGGAGGAAGGTGTCAAGCTGACCGTATTGGCGTTCGTCATCAAGGCGTGTGTTGCTGCGCTGAAGAAATATCCCGAGTTCAACGCATCGCTGGATGCGACAGGCGAGAACCTTATATTGAAACATTACTATCATATCGGTTTCGCTGCCGATACCGTGCACGGGCTTGTCGTTCCGGTCGTAAGGGATGCGGACAAAAAAGGACTCTTGCAGATCGCGCGCGAAATGGCGCAACTGGCGTCGCTGGCCAGAGAAGGAAAACTGAACCCGTCTGATATGCAGGGAGCCAGCTTTACCATCACTTCACTCGGGGGGATTGGCGGGACCTATTTCACCCCGTTGATCAATGCGCCTGAAGTCGCGATTGTCGGGCTTTCGCGTATTGCCACACAGCCCGTCTGGGACGGACAGCAATTCCGGCCTCGCCTGATTTTGCCCTTGTCGCTCTCTTACGATCATCGTGTAATTGATGGCGCGCAAGGTGTTCGTTTCGTCACTTATCTGGCGGAAGTGCTTGCCGATATGAAAGAGACGCTTCTTTAGAGAAAGGTATTGCGCAAAACCACAAGAACCGATGAGGCTGATAATCCTTGGAAGACGAAAGCCATAAGGAGCGGGAAGATGAAGACGATGGAAATCAGGGTGCCGGACATAGGGGATTTCAAAGAGGTGGAAGTCATCGAGCTGATGGTAAAAGAAGGGGACGAGATCAGAAAAGACCAGTCGCTTTTGCTGGTTGAATCGGACAAGGCCAGCATGGAAATCCCCTCGCCACAAGCTGGCAAAGTAAGAAAAATGCTGGTGAAGCTGGGTGACAAGGTTTCTGAAGGTTCCGCGCTCCTTTTGCTGGATGCGGAAGAAGCGGCGAAGGAGATTGTTCCTGAAGACCGTTCACGTCAGTCGGATAACCGCTCTCGGGAAAATACCGCTCCTTCAGCGGCAGAAAACCCGACTTTCGTCGAATGCGATACCCTTGTTCTTGGAGCTGGCCCGGGTGGGTATACAGCCGCATTCCGTGCAGCCGATCTGGGGCAAAAAGTCGTGCTGGTGGAGCGGTATCCCGTTTTGGGCGGGGTTTGTCTTAATGTCGGCTGCATACCGTCGAAAGCGCTTCTTCATGCGGCAAAAGTGATTTCCGATGTGCAGGAAATGGCCCATCACGGCATCCGTTATGGAAAACCCGAGATCGATCCGGTGCAACTGAACCGGTGGAAACAGGGCGTGGTCGATAAACTGACTGGTGGCTTGTCCGCTCTGGCGCGGGCACGGAAAATAACAGTATTGCACGGGATCGGGCAGTTTGCCGGAACTCATGAAATGGACGTGACGGGAAAAAACGGACAATGGCGCGTACAGTTCAAAAATGCCATTATCGCTGCCGGTTCGTCCGCTGCGAAATTGCCCGGTTTCCCGTATGGGCATGCCGCGCTTGTCGATTCGACGGGGGCCTTGCAGCTGGACAGCATTCCGGAAAAAATGCTGGTTATCGGGGGCGGAATCATCGGGCTGGAAATGGCGTGCGTATATGATGCATTAGGCGCCAAGGTGACGGTTGCCGAATTTTCGGATGGCCTCATTCCCTCTGCGGACCGGGATGTCGTATTGCCTCTTCTTGACCGGATAAAAAAACGATACGAGGCTGTTCTTGTCCGTACCCGTGTGACGAAACTGGAAGAAGACGGCAAACGGCTGATCGCTACGTTTGATGGAAACAACGCGCCTTCGGAACCGCTGGCGTTCGACCTTGTGCTGGTTGCCGTGGGCCGTCGTCCCAACGGTGCCTCCATTGGGGCGGACAGGGTCGGCGTTTTTGTCGATGAGCACGGATTCATTCCCGTCAACCGGAGACAACAGACGAATGTGCCGCACATTTACGCTATCGGCGATATCTGTGGTGAACCGATGCTGGCTCACAAGGCCAGTTATGAAGGTAAGGTCGCCGCGGAAGTGATTGCCGGACTGAAAACGGAATACGACGCAATGACGGTTCCTTCAGTTGCCTATACCGATCCGGAAATCGCCTGGATGGGATTGACGGAAGAACAGGCGGTGAAACAGGGTATTCCTTATGAAAAGTCCGTTTTTCCCTGGAGTGCTTCAGGACGCGCGTTGACGATGGGACGCCCTGACGGTCTCACGAAGCTGCTGTGGGATAAGAAAACCGGACGTTTGCTGGGCGCGGCCATTGCCGGAACAGGCGCAGGCGAACTGCTTTCGGAAACGACGCTGGCTCTTGAAATGGGCTGCGCTCTGGAAGATATCGCACTGACCGTACATCCGCACCCGTCGCTGTCGGAAACCGTCATGTTTGCGGCCGAAATCGGATTGGGAACGATTGCCGACCTGTACATCCCCGGGAAAAAATAAAGGAATGCATGTGCTTTTAGGCAGGGAAAGGTTCACTCAGCCTTTTCAGGTCGTTCTCATTCAAAAAACGCCAGTGACCGGGTAGCAAGGTTTCTTCCAGAGTAAAACCGCCTATGGCCGAGCGGTGCAGTGTTTCCACTCTGTTGCCTGCCGCCGCAATCATCCGCTTGACCTGATGATATTTTCCTTCCGTAATGGACAGTCGTAAACGGTATTCGTCAATCAGCTGACATGCCAGTGCACTGGTGAGCGTTTTTTCGTCTTTCAACTGAACACCCGTGACCAGTTTTTCAAGCTGGGTGGCTTCGAAAGGAGATACACCTGTAACCGTATAGATTTTTGGAACTTTTTTCCGGGGTGAGGTGTACTGATGAATAAAGTGACCGTCGTCGGTCAGGAGGAGCAATCCGGTAGTATCCTGGTCAAGTCTGCCCACGCATTGCAGTCCCCGCTGGACAAACGGTTCCGGAAGCAGGGCAAATACACTGGGATGGTGCTGCGGTTGACGGGAACATTCGTAACCGGCCGGTTTGTTCAGTACGAGATAGAGTTTCTCGCGGTATTCCCATGTTTCCCCATCGACCCGGAACGCCAGATCGTCCGTTTCAAGCTTCCTGTCCGGATCGGTACAAATTTTACCCGCTATTTCGACGCGATGGCCAAGAACCAGATTTCTGCAGAATTTGCGGCTGCCGAATCCCTGGCTTTGCAGTATCTTTTCCAGTGTCATGCTCATGCAAGCATTGTAAAAGAATTTCAGGCTTTCAACTTGAAAAACGATTTTGTGTCATTATATGGGTTGCAGGCAATAAAAAACCCCACAACTTGTGGGGTTTCCGGGCTTGATCCAATGCAGGAATTACACGGATTGGATGTTGGAAGCCTGTTTGCCTTTTGGGCCCTGGGTGACTTCAAATTGAACCTTTTGACCTTCTTTCAAGGTTTTGAAGCCACTCATATTAATTGCGGAGAAATGAGCGAACAAATCCTCACCTCCGTCTTCCGGGGTAATGAAACCGAAGCCTTTAGAATCGTTAAACCACTTAACTGTACCAGTTGCCATAAAAGAGGGTCTTTCTATAAAAACGCATTATACTCACGAAACCATCGGAAAAAATTGAATTTGTTCCGACCCAGTCCTTTTCTTTTCTTACGGCTGACAAAAGCGGGACCTTGCCCTTATCAACGAGTCCATTGTTGGCATAAAGGTAGGCAAAGTCAAGCAATTTTCCCAAAAAAGGATGGATTCTTGATATATGCTAAAAATTTGATGGCAGCCGTACAACCGGCAAAAGGTGACAAGCTGCACGAACAGGCAAAAACACGTATTATCAAATCTGAACTTTGCGCTTGCGCACAAGGAAAAATATTTAGTCGAGATAAAGTAGAAGCAATGGTTACTCAGCAGGGAAACGAGGTATTTCTCGAGGAAACAGCAACTGTTTTGAAACCGCCCCCGATGTACAGGGTATTGCTCCTGAATGACGATTTCACGCCGATGGATTTCGTGATTTTCGTGTTGCAGGAGTATTTTCATAAAAATGCGGAAATGGCTACCCGGATTATGCTGAAAGTGCACCGTGAAGGCAAAGGTGTATGCGGCATTTTCCCGAAAGATATCGCGAACACGAAAGTGGAACAGGTAATAAGACATGCCCGTCAGGAAGGGCATCCTTTGCAATGCACGATGGAGGAAGCATGATTGCGCAGGAATTGGAAGTCAGCTTGCATATGGCCTTTGTAGAGGCGCGTCAGGCACGGTATGAATTCATAACAGTCGAGCATTTGCTTTTGGCTTTGCTGGACAATCCTTCGGCGTCCGAAGTATTGAGAGCGTGCAATGCCAATCTGAACGAGCTCAGAAAGATGCTTGGTGATTTTATCAGGGACAACACACCGGTTGTTCCCGGTACAGGAGAAGTGGATACACAGCCCACACTGGGTTTTCAAAGAGTCATCCAGCGGGCGATTATGCATGTCCAGTCCGCCTCGAACGGTAAAAAGGAAGTGACAGGCGCCAATGTACTGGTTGCCATTTTTGGCGAAAAGGATTCGCATGCCGTTTATTATCTGCACCAGCAGGGCGTAACGCGTCTGGATGTGGTCAATTTCATTTCCCACGGCGTTCGCAAAAACACTCAGCAGGACACGCCCAAACAGACTGAAGGCGCAGAAGAAATCCAGAACGATGCGGTTGCCGGCAAGGACTCGCCGCTGGATCTTTATACCCAGAATCTCAATCGGGAAGCCGCTGTCGGCAGAATTGATCCCCTGATCGGCCGGGACGAGGAAATTGACCGTGTCATTCAGGTGTTGTGCCGCCGGCGCAAAAACAATCCATTGCTCGTTGGGGAAGCCGGTGTTGGCAAAACGGCCATTGCGGAAGGGCTTGCCTGGCGCATCACGCAAAAGAACGTGCCCGAAGTATTGGAGAATGCGGTCGTTTACGCGCTCGATATGGGAGCGCTTCTGGCAGGGACCAAATACCGTGGCGATTTTGAGCAGCGGCTGAAAGCGGTATTGAAACAGCTGGACGACAATGCCGGTTCCATCCTCTTTATCGACGAAATTCATACCATTATCGGTGCGGGATCGGCTTCGGGCGGTACGCTGGATGCGTCCAACCTTTTGAAACCGGCCTTGTCGAGCGGCAAGCTCAAGTGTATCGGGGCGACGACATTTGCCGAATTCCGTAACGTTTTCGAAAAAGATCATGCTTTGGCACGCCGTTTCCAGAAAATTGACATCAACGAACCGACGGTCGAGCAGACGGTACAAATATTGCGCGGATTGAAATCCCGTTTCGAGGATCACCACAACGTCAAGTATTCCGTTTCGGCACTGATTACGGCAGCGGAATTGTCTGCCCGTTTTATCAATGATCGCCACCTGCCCGACAAGGCAATTGACGTGATTGATGAAGCGGGTGCGGCTCAACGCGTGTTGCCGAAGTCAAAGCAGAAAAAGACGATTGGAAAAGCTGAAATCGAAGACATTATTTCAAAGATCGCCCGCATTCCCCCACAGACAGTCAATCAGGACGACCGGAGCAAATTGCAAAATCTCGAACGAGACCTTAAAAATGTCGTGTTCGGACAGGATGCCGCGATTGATGCCCTGTCGGCCAGTATCAAAATGGCGCGGGCAGGTCTTGGCAAGACGGACAAACCGATCGGAGCCTTTCTTTTTTCAGGCCCGACAGGGGTGGGAAAAACGGAAGTGGCCCGACAGCTTGCTTTCGCTCTCGGTATTGACCTGATCCGTTTTGACATGTCTGAATATATGGAGCGCCATGCGGTCAGTCGTATGATCGGCGCGCCGCCGGGGTATGTCGGTTTCGATCAGGGTGGCCTGTTGACGGAAGCCATTACCAAAAAACCGCATGCGGTCTTATTGCTGGACGAAATTGAAAAAGCCCATCCCGATATTTTCAGTATCCTCTTGCAGGTGATGGATCATGGTACCTTGACCGATAATAACGGACGGAAGGCCGATTTCCGCAATGTCGTCATTATCATGACGACCAACGCAGGCGCGGAAAGCCTTCAGAGATCGACCATGGGCTTTACCAATCAAAAGGAGAGCGGTGATGAAATGGTCGATATCAAGCGCATGTTTACGCCTGAATTCCGAAACCGGCTTGATGCGATTATCAGTTTCAGGCCGCTGAATGAAGAAATCATTTTGCGCGTTGTCGATAAATTCCTGATGCAACTGGAAGAGCAGTTGCATGAAAAGAAAGTCGATGTCGTCTTTACAGAGGCTTTGCGCCGTATGCTGGCGAAAAGAGGATTCGATCCCTTGATGGGCGCGCGTCCGATGTTGCGACTGATACAGGATCTTATCCGGAAGGCGCTCGCGGATGAACTTCTGTTCGGTCGGCTGGTGGCGGGGGGCGCTGTTGTCGTCGATACGGACGACAGGGATGAAATCCGTCTGGAGTTTCCCGAAAAAGTACCGGAAAGCGTACCGGAAAACAATGCCTTGCAGCTTGAACAATAAACATTTTCCGGCCCGAAAAAGCCTGTCGAAGAGACAGGCTTTTTTCATGAACTTTTTACCCCAACCACAGATAATTCAGCAAAACGAGAGGGAGGCAATAGATCAGCGTGGCGATAACATTTTTCGTGGAAAAGTGTTGCATGATGACTTTGATACCCAGCCAGAATGACAAAACAGTCCCAAGCGCCAGTACAGCGGTTTCGAAAAAAGGAACCCACGGAAGAGAAAAACCGTATTCCTGCCACACCGAGGCACCGAGGCGGCACAACCCCAGAAAAATGCCCCAGCCGGCAAGCGGAATCAGGCAAAAAGACAGGTGTTTCCAGGAAACGCGGTTTTCTGAAATCCGGCTTGCCAGACAGAGGAAGCCGTAAACCAGCAGGCTGACCATGGTTCCTGTCAAGACGATAAAAGCAAGACGATACAGGCTGGCGGGGCTGCTTGAGAGCCACCATGGCGGCTTGAAATGAAGCGGCAAGTCCAGAAACTTGACCATTTCCATAAATTGCTCATGCAAACTGCTTTGTGCCCATGCCAGGGAAAGGGTAACAATACCCATGATTCCCCAGACCAACAGAAAAGCGTCCG
This sequence comes from Oxalobacter paraformigenes, assembly GCF_000158475.2. Taxonomy (GTDB): domain Bacteria; phylum Pseudomonadota; class Gammaproteobacteria; order Burkholderiales; family Burkholderiaceae_D; genus Oxalobacter; species Oxalobacter paraformigenes. Next base: position 296,227 of record NZ_KI392030.1, read on the forward strand.
TACCGGAAACCGTTTTGTCTCTTGCGGAAACGATCTCGATGGAAAAAGGTCTGGCGGCCAGTTCCACCGCATCACGGTAACCGTTGCACCGGCCGCAGGCGTGACAGGCGGAAGCACTTTGCATCTGCCGGATATTAATCAGTGGCGCGCAGTTGATGCGTTTCGGCGGCCCGGAAAAGCGTTTCCATTTTTCCCGGTTCACCCGAAAGTGGATGGGCGCTATTTTTGAAAGCAGACCGAAGAAACCGTTTCCGGGGCATAAATACATGCACCAGATCCGCTTGCTGTTCCCATAAAGATAGCCCGTCAGCAGTGCCATACAGGTAGGGATGCCCAGTAAAACCAGCGTTGCGGGATAATTCTCGTAAAAGCCGGTTGATTGTCCATACAAGGTCGTGCCGACCAGCATGGTACAGGGCCACCCTTGCCAGCGGATCCATCGGGGTATGGAGCCTTTTTTCCCATGTCCGCTGATAAATTCGGTCAGTGTTCCGTCCGGGCAGAAAATACCGCACCAGAACCGCCCGCCCAGCATCATGCTCAATACGATCAACGGCCAGCCGATTCCCCAGAACACCAGCCGGGAAAACCGGCTGAATTCCGGCAATGGAAACAGCGCAGGAAGGAGCAGCAGGGAAAAATAGATGAAAACCATTGTCCACTGAATACGGGAAATGCCGATCGGGTGACGCGCCAGGGCATTGCCGAAACGGGCCAGCCGATTTTTTGCTTCATTTTGGGTATATTCGACAGAAAATGGCCTTTCCGGCAAGGGAGAGGGCTGGCCGGATGCTGAAATTTTCATTTCAGCGGGCATGGCTTTGTCTGGGCACTCTTTTTTACTCACTTTTGTCAAGCCGTGTTTTCAGGGTTCTTGTCCTTACCGGAGAAGCGGTGCAATAATGCATGCCATGTACGGAAAGCGGCTTCGGCACTGGAACAGGAAAGTCTTGCCGGGTCCGGATTGATAAACGTTTATTTCAGGGAATTGCATTATGCCTTCACATGTTATCACCTTGCGAAATGGTATCACGATGCCGACACTGGGGCAGGGGACCTGGTTTATGGGAGAGTCTTCATCGGCAAAAAAAGATGAAGTCGCCGCGCTGCAAAAAGGAATCGATCTGGGTATGACGCTGATTGATACGGCGGAAATGTACGCCTCAGGCGGTGCTGAAAAAGTAACGGGCGAAGCCATTGCCGGAAGGCGCGACAAGGTGTTTCTGGTCAGCAAGGTGTTGCCGGGCAATGCCAGCAGAAAGGGAACGATTGCCGCTTTTGAACGGAGCCTTCAGCGGCTGAAAACGGATTATCTCGATTTGTATTTGCTGCACTGGCGGGGAGGCTATCCGCTGGATGAAACGTTCGAAGCCATGGAAAGACTGCTTGATGCCGGCAAGATACGCGCCTACGGCGTTTCCAATTTCGATCTGGACGACATGCGGGAAGCATCCCGTTACGATAACGGCCACATCTGTGTCAATCAGGTATTGTACAACCTGGCGTCAAGAGGTATTGAATGGGATTTGCTTCCCTGGCAAAAGAACCACAATATTCCTGTCATGGCGTATTCTCCGCTTTACCAGACTCGTCTTTTGAGGAGCCCGGAGCTGAAACAGGTTGCCCAGGAATTATCCATTACACCGGCGCAACTGGCATTGGCCTGGCTTTTGCATCAGGGAACGGTACCGATTCCCAAATCGTCCAGCGTCAAGCGCGTTGAAGAAAACCGCAAGGCCTGGGATATCACGCTTGAGCAGGGCGTTCTGGATAAACTGGATGCTGTTTTCCCGCCGCCGGATCGCAAAATGCCCCTTGATGTTCTGTAATCTAGGAAGACAAGGGCATATCCGTGTCTGTTGCAGGGCCGTTCAAACGGCCCTGTGCCGCAAACTGGCGTATAAGCCGGATCGAATCAATATCGGTTTCCTTGTAGGCAGAACGCCGGAAATCGTTGTACATGGCTTCGGCGCCCTCATCCGGTGCGGAATCCTCATAGATGAACCGGACAAAAAAGCGTCCCGGAAAGGGTTCGTCAATCGAAATTTCGAGCTTCGATTCGATAATTTCACCTTGTGCCGGAATGTAAAACGACAACTTCTGCATGGGAACGAATTCGACCTTGTCGTTTACCCTGAATTTTCCGAAATTCAGGATTCGTGAAATGGCATGGTCGGATTCCTCGACTATTTCGAACGAATCCATGTGCGGAATGAACAAGGTCGGCTCTTTGGCACGCAAGAGCAAGCCATGCCACAGTTGTTTCCGGTCCAGTATGTCGGTGCGCGGATCGTCAAAATTGTTGATCTCGATCAGATGTTCAAATTTCATGGAAATACAGGATCAGGTTGATGGGAGCCACTACCCGGCCGGCTGGCCGTTGGCTTTGGGAATGATAATGGAGATGGTTCATTCAAAACAGCCGTTTTCAAAAGAGAACCCTTTTATGAATTCGGCAGCAGACAGACGTTTCCCTCCCGGTTTCTGCAATTCGAGTATTCTTACAGAATCTTCGACGCAACCGACAACAATGCCGCTTTCGTTGACAGAAACGATCTGCCCGGCTTTTGTTCCGGGATAGCTTCCTGCGTTTTCCGCCTTCCATATCTTGATTGGAATATTCCGGTATTTCGCGATACATCCCGGAAAAGGATCGAAAGCCCGTATCTTGTTGACAATTTCAGTGGCGGAAAAAGTGAAGTTTACAGTCGCTTCTTCCTTCCTGATTTTTGCCGCGTAAATCGCGGCATCTTCGTCCTGTACCGTAAAACGGGCAGAGTTCTCCGCAAGCTGGTTCAGAGCGGACAAAATCAGCCGGCTTCCCAAATCGGCCAGTTTGTCGTGGAGCCGGGAAGCGTTATCGTCTTTTTCAATGGCAACAGTTTCTTTGAGCAGAACCGGTCCCGTGTCGAGTCCTTCTTCCATCTGCATGATGGAAACGCCGGTTTTTTCATCGCCCGCTTCAATCGCGCGCTGAATCGGTGCGGCGCCCCGCCATCTCGGAAGAAGCGATGCATGAATGTTCAGGCAACCGTATTTCGGCAGTTCGAGGAATACTTTTGGCAGAATAAGACCATAGGCAACCACGACCATCACATCCGGTTCGATCCGGGCGATCCGTTCATACACTTTTTTCGCTTCTTCGCCATGCCGGCCATCCAGTCGCAAGGAAACGGGTTGTTCGACGGGAATGCCCTCTGACACGGCCAGTTTCTTGACAGCCGAAGCCTGCAATTTCATGCCTCGACCGGATGGGCGGTCAGGTTGTGTCAGGACAAGTCCGATTTGATGTCCGGCTCGGACAAGGGCATTCAATGCGGTACTGGCGAATTCAGGCGTTCCGGCAAAAACAATTTTCATCGTTTGTTTCCCTGTTTCTTCACATTCGCTCCGGTCACGCTTTTTTTCTGTTCCCTTTCTTCCTTGAGCAGTTTTTTCTTGATCCGGTTTCGTTTCATGGGAGAAAGATAATCCACAAACACGCGTCCTTTCAGATGATCTATTTCATGTTGGACACAAACGGCCAGCAAACCTTCGGCTTCCATTTCGAATGCCTTGCCATCCACGTCCTGTGCCCGAACCGTGACTCTGGCCGGACGTTCGATTTCATCGTAAATGCCGGGAAGCGAAAGACATCCTTCTTCGAAAAGGGTTTTTTCCTCGCTTGCCTTAATGATTTGGGGGTTGATGAACACGTGCAGTTCGTTGCGTTTCTCCGACACGTCAATAACCACGACCTGGCGGTGAGCATTGACCTGGGGTGCGGCCAGCCCGACGCCAGGGGCTTCATACATTGTTTGAGCCATGTTTTCAACCAGCGTTTTCAGCTCGGAATCAAACGAAGTAACAGGACGGGACGGTTTCAACAAGCGCGGGTCAGGGTAGCGCAAAATGGGTAAACGTGCCATTTGTTCTTTATCAGATGCAACAATCGGATGGAGAATCTTGCCAGAGGGAATTTTCCTAGGCAGAATCTGGATGAAAAGGCTATATTTTATATTTCCCGCAATGAAAATACAGGATGCCGGAATAATAGCGAAGTTGAAAGTTTAGCATAGCCCTTCTTTTTGTGTAGGAACATGGCGTTTCTTTCAGCAAGAGAGAAGTTTTGATTTCAGTTCATATGGAAAGCCGACATTGAGTAAAACGATCCCTTATGATAAAGAAGAACTGGCAGCCTGGATTCGTCTTGTCCTGACTCCCGGCATCGGTATCCGGACGGCACACAAAATGCTGACGGCTTACGGTTTGCCCCAAAACATTTTCATGACGTCTTACCGGGAACTTCAGCGAATCGTGTCACCGCAAATTGCGGACGCCATTTATGCGCCTGTTCCCGAAGCGATTACGGAACAGATTGAAAAGACACAAAAGTGGCTTGAGGAACCGGGTAATGCCATTTTAACCTTGTCCGACAGCAATTATCCGGGATTGCTTCTTGAAATTCCCGATCCACCGCTTATGCTTTACGTAAAAGGCAGGGTGGAGTTGTTGTCGTCGCCATCCATCGCCATCGTAGGAAGCCGGAATGCTACGGCACAGGGTCGCATGGATGCCAAGGAATTCGCCCGTTCCCTGAGCGAATCGGGGCTGACTATTATTTCCGGTCTGGCGCTGGGAATCGACGCGGCGGCCCATCGTGGTGGCCTGAAAGGCAAGGGTTCCACCATTGCCGTTGTCGGTACGGGAGCCGATATCGTCTATCCTGCCCGAAATCGGGAACTTGCCCTCCAGATTGCGGAAGAAGGCTGCGTTATCAGCGAGTTCCCCTTGGGAACGGGCCCTCTTGCCTCGAACTTTCCACGGCGAAATCGCGTTATCAGCGGTTTGTCAGGCGGCATCCTGGTTGTGGAAGCCGCTGCCAGATCGGGTTCATTGATAACCGCCAAAACAGCTATCGATCAGGGACGCGATGTCTTCGCTATTCCGGGTTCGATTCATTCTCCCTTATCCCGTGGCTGTCACGAATTGATACGTCAGGGAGCCAAACTGGTTGAGACTTCTCAAGACGTTCTGGAAGAATTGAAACACTATAATAGTGTCTCTGAATCATCTGACCGAAAGATGGAACCTGAAAATACCTCACTGCAGGAAGACATTCTTTTACAGATGGGGTTTGATCCGGTGGATTCCGATACCTTGTGCGAGCGATGTGAAATTGATGCCGCCTCTTTGAATGTGGAGTTGCTCAGTCTGGAACTGGCCGGTGAAGTGGAGAGTCTGGCAGGGGGATTTTATCGCCGACTGGTCAAGCGTTGACTGCATTGCCACTGCATCAGAAAAGCCTTGTTCAGTCAGTATAACGGACAAGTCACATGTTGGTAAAAGATAAAAATTCCCGTTTTATTTTCAGACATTGAATCGTTTGCTTGCAGAGGGCAGCCTTCTCACATTATCATTTCCCGCTCTGTGTCCCGATGATTCATTGTTTGAAATGGCATTTCTCTCTTTCAACTTCCCTTTACGAGTTTCGTTTTTATGACCAAAACGCTCATCATTGCCGAAAAACCGTCTGTCGCAAATGACATCGCGAAAAGTCTGGGCGGTTTTACCAAACAGGGTGATTACTTCGAGTCGGATCAATACGTCCTGACTTCGGCAGTCGGACATCTGTTGGAAATCAGGGCGCCGGAAGAGTACGAAGTCAAGCGCGGTAAATGGAGTTTTGCCAATTTGCCCGTCATTCCCCCCAGTTTTGCGCTGGAACCAATTGCCAAAACGGAACCCAGACTTAAAATGTTGAGCCGGCTAATCCGGAGAAAAGACATTACTGCCATTGTCAATGCATGCGATGCCGGCCGTGAAGGCGAGTTGATTTTCAGGCTGATTGCCCAGTATACCAAGGCAAAACAGCCTATCAAACGCTTGTGGCTGCAATCCATGACGCCGGCAGCCATCCGTGACGGTTTCAAACGTTTGCGGGATGATGAGGAAATGCTTCCGCTGGCCAGAGCGGCACGCAGCCGTTCGGAAGCGGATTGGCTGATCGGCATCAACGGCACCCGTGCCATGACGGCTTTCAACTCGAAAGAAGGGGGATTCTTTCTGACTACCGTTGGACGGGTTCAGACACCGACGCTTTCAATCGTCGTCCAGCGTGAAGAAAAGATCAAAAGTTTTGTCTCAAGAGATTATTGGGAGGTAAGAGCCGAGTTTGTCTGCGCGAAAGGCGTTTATGAAGGCCGCTGGCTTGATTCCCATTTCAAAAAAGACGGGGCCGATCCCGAAAAAAGGCCGGAACGACTGTGGAGCCGCGCTGCTGCCGAGTCGATTGTTACTGCCTGTCTGGGCAAAGATGGAAAGGTTACCGAAGAATCGAAACCGACGACATCTCTTTCCCCGGCCTTGTTCGATTTGACCAGCTTGCAGCGAGAAGCCAACGCCCGCTTCGGTTTTTCCGCCAAAAATACGCTTTCACTCGCTCAGGCGCTTTATGAAAAACACAAGGTTTTGACTTACCCGCGAACGGATTCCCGCCATTTGCCGGAAGATTATCTGCAAACCAGTATGCAGACTCTGGAAAGTCTGAAGGAAAACGCAAATTATCAGACATTCGCTTCACAGATTCTGGAAAGTCGCTGGGTTCGACCTAACAAGCGAATATTCGACAATAAGAAAATATCGGATCACTTCGCCATTATTCCTACCACACAGTTGCCGAAAAATCTGTCCGAACCCGAACAGAAACTGTACGATCTCGTTACGCGCCGGTTCATGGCGGTGTTTTTTCCGGCTGCCGAGTTTCTCGTCACTACCCGGTTTACCGAAGTAGCCGGTCATCGTTTCAAAAGTGAAGGGCGGGTTATGACCAGCCCGGGATGGCTCGCCATTTATGGAAAGGAAATGCCGGCCGCAGGCAAGAATGCCGATAACGATCGCCTGCTGGTTCCGGTATCGCCGGGCGAAACCGTCTTGACCGATAAAGTCCTGATCGATGATATGGCAACAAAACCGCCCGCACGTTATACGGAAGCGACATTGCTTTCGGCTATGGAAGGCGCCGGCAAACTGGTCGAGGATGAACTGCGCGAAGCGATGAAGGACAAGGGGCTCGGTACGCCGGCAACGCGTGCTGCTATTATTGAAGGGCTTTTGAGCGAGAAATATCTTTTGAGAGAAGGGCGGGAGCTTATTCCGACGCCTAAAGCGTTTCAGCTTATGACGTTGCTAAAGGGCCTGGGTGTCAAGGAATTGACCTTGCCCGAGCTGACAGGAGAGTGGGAATTCAAACTGTCTCAAATGGAAAAAGGGCAGATAAGTCGCGAAGAATTCATGCAGCAGATTGCCAGAATGGCACAGGTAATCGTCAAACGGGCCAAAGAGTACGATGAAGACACGATCCCGGGCGATTATGCCATCCTGCAAACGCCGTGTCCGAAATGCGGCGGCGAAGTTCGTGAAAATTACCGTCGTTTCGCCTGTACGCAGTGCGATTTTTCCATCAGCAAAACACCGGGAAGCCGACAGTTTTCCATTCCCGAAGTCGAAGAATTGCTTGGAAACGGCCAGATCGGCCCGTTGCAGGGATTCCGTTCGAAAATGGGACGTCCTTTTGCCGCCATTCTGAAAATTGTGCCGGATGCTGACAAGGATAATTTCAAACTGGAATTCGATTTTGGCCAGCCACAGGAAGAGGAGGCTGGAACTGCGGATTTTTCCGGCAAGATTCCTGTTGGAAATTGCCCGAAATGCGCAGGAAAAATTTATGAGTCCGGTTTGTCCTACATTTGTGAAAATACGGTGGCACAGCCTAAAAGTTGCGATTTCCGGAGTGGTCGTATCATTCTTCAGCAGGAAATAGTCCCGGAACAGATGGCAAAGTTGTTGAATGACGGACAGACCGATCTGCTGACGGGCTTTGTTTCCCAGCGAACTCACCGGCCTTTCAAGGCTTATCTCGCTTTGGGAAAAGAGGGAAAGGTCAGTTTCAAGTTCGAAGAAACGGCGGTGAAAGCATCCTCCGCAAAGAAAAAAGCGACGACGGCCAGCAAAACGAAAAGCTCCGCTAAAGCGGCCGATACCGCCAGGGAAAAAACAGCGGTGAAAAAAACAGCAGCCCGGAAAACATCGGCAAGGAAAGCGAAAACCGAGGAATGATTCCGTTTCACGCTTTTCCGAAAACCGAAAAGGAGGCTTGAAAGCCTCCTTTTTTTGGGTAATGCATTGGTCAACGGTGTCCAAGTACCGGATGGGGCTGGTACGGCTTTTCAAGTTCGGCGATTTCTTCTTCAGACAGTTTGACCGTTGTCGCCGAAACGGCTTCGTCCAGTTGGGGCAGTTTTGAGGTGCCGACGATTGGAGCCGTAACGCCCTTGTGAAGCAACCAGGCGTAAGCGACCTGTGCATTGGAAAGGCCGCGCTGGCTGGCTACTTTATTAAGGGCGTTCACGACATCGAAATCGGCGTCGGAATAAAAGACGCGGAGTGCCATTTCATCCGTTTTGGCACGTGACGTGGCTGAATTGTTTTTGGATGCGTCCCTGTCGTCCGGTTTGCGGTTCCCGGCCAGAAATCCGCGAGCCAGGGGGCTCCAGGGAATCAAGCCGATGCCCTGATCCTTGCAGAGAGGGATCATTTCCCTTTCTTCTTCTCGGTATGCAAGATTGTAGTGGTTTTGCATGGAGATGAAACGGGACCAGTTGTGTTCTTTGGCAACTTGCTGCGCTTTGGCGAATTGCCAGGCCCACATGCTGGAGGCACCGATGTAACGGACTTTTCCGGATCTGACCACATCGTTAAGCGCTTCCATGGTCTCTTCAATCGGTGTCGATGGATCCCAGCGGTGGATCTGGTAAAGGTCGATGTAATCGGTACCCAGCCGCTTGAGAGAGGCGTCCACGGCAGCAAACAGGTGTTTTCTCGACAATCCGCTGGTGTTGGGAGGAATTTTCTGCGCACTGGCTGAGGCCGCATCGGCCGATATGTCGTCTGAAACGTGAAAATAAACCTTGGTCGCGATAACGATTTCCTCGCGTTTTGCATATTCCTTCAACAGTTTGCCTGTCAATATCTCGGACAGACCGTTGGAATAAAGATTGGCGGTATCGAAAAAATTGATGCCGGCTTCAACGGCACGACGGATAAACGGACGGGATGCGGATTTGTCCAGAACCCAGGGGCGCCATTTTGGCGAGCCATAAGTCATCATGCCCAGACAAATACGCGATACTTTCAATCCGCTTGATCCGAGATTGACGTATTCCATCAGTTGTCCTTTCGTTTAATTGTGTTTTTTGGGCGCCTTGACCGGTTCGACACCCAGCTGTTTCAGCTTGCGGTAAAGGTGAGTGCGTTCGAGCCCTGTTTTTTCCGCGACACGGGTCATGCTTCCGCCTTCCTGAGCCAGATGGTGTTCGAAGTAGATCCGTTCAAACATGTCCCTGGCTTCCCGCAGCGGCAAGTCAAACGATAAAAGAGCGGTATTGATCGTGCTTGAATTGTTTATGACGGGTGCAGGCGCCTGAACCGGGACATTGCCTGTCGTTATGCCCGTTCGGAGTTCACTGGCGGGTGCCGGCTGTTGCGCGATAGTGACGGGAATCGGCCTGTTTTTTTCCTGATGGCGTGCCAGACCCTGCTGAACAGCCTGGAGAAGCTTTTGGAGGGCGATTGGTTTTTCAAGAAAATTCATGGCCCCGATACGGGTCGCTTCAACCGCTGTATCGATTGTCGCGTGTCCGGACATCATGATAACCGGCATTGTCAGATAACCGTCTCTTTGCCACTCTTTCAATAAAGTGACGCCGTCGGTGTCGGGCATCCAGATATCGAGTAAAACCAGATCGGGTGTTTCAGCGGCCCTGGCTTCCCGGGCCTGTTGTGCATTTTCAGCCGTTTGTACGACGTGACCTTCATCGGAGAGAATTTCCGAAAGCAGTTCACGTATTCCCATTTCATCGTCGACTACCAGAATATTTGCCATATCTTAAAATCTTGAATATTTGTTACTTTCCTTCGTTTCTAGCTAAGAGCTTCATCCATTTCAGGTAAAGCCAGTTGCAGGAAAAGAATGGAAACTTTTGCTCCGTTTGTATCTGACCGGTTTTGTACGTCAATACGTCCGCCGTGTTCATCAATTATTTTTTTGACCATCGCCATACCCAGGCCGGTACCGCGTTCTTTAGTCGTGATGTAGGGCTCGAAAATACGCGACAGTATTTTTTGTGCGAACCCTGGTCCATTATCCATGACAGAAAGTCGAACTGCAATGCAGATTTGGCCCGAAGCGTCCTGATAATGAACTTTTTCCGTAATTAATTCGATACAAGGCGTATAGGGCACTCCGTTTTGAATTTCGCCAACGGCGTCCTGCGCGTTTTGCAGCAGATTGTGGATGACCTGCCGGAGTTGGGTCTCATCGCCCATAATCTTGGGCAAGTTGTCGGCAAGACGGGTGTGGATGATCTCGTGAGAATCGCCTCCCGCATACAAATGAACGATATCTTCAGCCAGCGCATTGAGATCCAGGGGTTTAAGGAACGCCGGCGGTGTTTTGGCGAAGTTCCGGAAATCGTTCACCATCTGTTTCATGGAAGTGACCTGATTGACAATGGTATCGGTACTTTTTTTCAGGATGGCGGCGTCCTGCTCGGAAAGTTTGTCGTGCAGTTTCATCTGCAACCGTTCTGCCGAAAGCTGAATGGGGGTCAGCGGATTTTTGATTTCGTGCGCCAGCCTTCTTGCCACCTCGCCCCAGGCGATGGAACGTTGCGCGGAGATGACTTCTGTTATGTCATCGAAAACGACAATATACCGGTTTTCATGGTTTACCAGATGAGAGGAGCCGCGTGCCAGCAAGGTGATGGCGGATTCATTGGCGGTATCCGGATCATGCGGAATCTCGATCTGCTGCTGCCAGTGGAGATCATCGGAACGGTTGTTTGCAGCGGCCTGTGCCGAGAGTTGCGAGAAGGCTTTGGTAATAGCGTCCCCAAAAACGGAAAGCCCGTCGATTTTCGACAGTTCCCGCCCGATAAGCGGTGTCAGGTCGTGTCTCAGGATGCGGGTAACGGGATCGTTAAAACCGACCAGTTTGAATTCATGGTCAAGAACGATCACGCCGGCAGACATGTTCGCCAGAACCGACTCGAGATAGACTTTTGCCGCTTCCAGATCGGCGCGGCTTTTTTCTGCCTGTGCCCGCGCTTCCGCAAGCTGATGGGTCATGGCGTTGAAAGACTGGGTCAGTGTGCCCAGTTCATCGGAACTGGACACAATGGGGCGAGGGGACAGGTTGCCTTCCGAGACCGCTTTGGTTCCCTGGGCCAGCAAAAGCAAGGGTCTGGCCAGATTGGACGCTATCTGGAAGGCGCTGGCAATAGCCCCGAAGATGGCCAGCAGCAAGGTGAGCGACAAAGTGACAATGTAGATTTTGCGAAGTCCCGATCTTGAAAGGGAACGAATCTGATATTCACTGTAGGCAGCCCGCAGGGCTTCCGCATTGTTTGCCACATTTTCAGGCATTTTCTGCAGCAATTGCAGGTAATACGGCTCGTTTTGCAGGGAAATCGACAAGTTGTGGGCAGGAATGGCGACAATGACGCGGATAAGCAAATCGGCTTCCTGCAAATCGGCCGTTGACGGATCGTCGATTTCGCCTTCGATAGCCGCATAATGCGACATCATGTGAACCTGTCTCAACATGGCGACAGTCGGAAGATCAGGCAATAGGGAGGTATTGGCCGTGCCCGATGCCGCGATCAGGTGTCCCTTGTTGTTGACGATAACGGCTTCAATACCGTCCTTTTCGTTCCTGAAACGCGTAAGCAGGATGGTTTGTTCGGAAAGAGGCAGTACAGCCAGCTCGTTTGCCAGATGACTGGCCTGAAGCGTCAGTTCTTCTTTTGACGTCTCCAGAACGGACTGTGCCAGTTTGACCCCGGAGTCAAGTGCGGATTCAACGCGTACGTCAAACCAGGACTCGATGGAGCGCGAGACAAACTGGACGGAAACCACATAGATGATCGCACCGGGCAATATCCCCATCAGCGCGAACAGAACGACCAGCTTGGTCATCAGTTTTGAACCGAACTTGCCCCGCCTGTACCGGTTTACCAGACGAATCAGCATCCAGACGACCAGAATCAGAAGTGCAAAAGCGACAAGAATGTTCACTCCGACGAGCCACGAATAATTTTTGTCGAAAAAATCCGTGTTTTCAGAAGCGGAGGCGAGCAAAAAGAGCAAAATGCTCATAATGGCGCCGCCGACAATCCAGAGATAACGTAAAACGCGAGTCACTTTTGATTTCTGTTAGGGCATATAAGAAAACCGTTTCCATTCGGAAGCCAGTCTCCAGTCGCGATTGTTCAGGGCGTTTATCTGAAACGGTTTGGGTAACTGGGAAACATCCAGCATTACCCGTACGGAAACATGATATTTTTCACCTGCTTCAAGATCGGATATGTCTGCTATGGCCCAGCCGGGCGGATAGCGGATGGCAGACAGGACATCTTCCAGCGATCCATAATTTCTTTGTAAGGTGCCGGGGATGGATATACTGTATTGTCTTGTCAGGACGTTATAGGAAATACGGGTGGTTCTGGATTTGGAAACCGGGACGTCATCGAACCAGAAAGCTCTGGGACGTCTGATCTCTACTTCGGTTTTGAAATAAAGCGGAATACCGTGCAACAGGGTTTCTTCCAGACTGTGATTGAACTCCAGCGAGAAGCTGGTCAGCAATCGGTAAGTATTGTCGGAAAATTCGATTTTTGCCGTATTGATCTGGATATCGTCTGCGGCAACAGACGATACCGGATTTATTGCCAGGACAGCAAAGGCAAGAAAAGAAAAGAATTGTAATAATCGGCGTATCACGGATCGTAAAGTAGGTACATTGTTTCTATATGATAGCCTGTTATGTTTTTTTAAACAAAGCATAAAACAGGCCATCGTGATCATTCATTCCATTGACTGTCGGCAGCAATTGTCCCGGTGCTGGGAGTCGAAGTGCGCCAGAGTATGCCGCAAACGCTTCAGCCTGACGCTCGGATTCTTCAGGCCAGATGGAGCAGGTTGCCAAAAGAAGTTTGCCTCCGGGCTTTAGCATGGGCCATAAATTCTTCAGAATCCGTGCAGAAACCAGCGACAGTTCGTGCGAATCGCTTTGTCTTCTCAACCAGCGGATATCCGGGTGTCGTCTAATGATACCAGAAGCGGTACAGGGAACATCGGCCAGAATGCAATCGAACAGGCTTTTGTCCCACCAGTCTGACCGGGTCGCGTCGCCCGTTTTTATATCTGCCCTTAAACCGAGACGCTCCAGATTTTCCTGGATCATCCTTAAACGGCGGCGGTCGCGATCGAGCGCAAGCAAGTCGATATGGGCCATTTCCAGCATGTGGCCGGCTTTGCCGCCGGGAGCGGCGCAGGCGTCCAGCACTTTCATCCCGTCTTCAAGACCCAGCAGCGGCGCCGCCAGTTGTGCGGCGGCATCCTGAACCGAGACAAGCCCTTCCATAAAACCGGGTATGCGATTGACCGGAATCGGCTGGATCAGCTTGACGGCATAAGGCCCGATTGCCATGCACCCGATTCCTGCCGCTTCCGCCAGTTCCAGATAATCGTTAACCGTCGTTTTCCTCACGTTCACGCGCAGTGTCAAAGGGGGAACTCCGTTTCCGGCTGAGAGAATGGTTTTCCAGTGTACCGGATAAGCTTGCTGTGCCTGTTCGATCCACCAGCCCGGATAATTCCAGGAGGCTTCGGAGTCTTGTCGCGCCGCTTTCAGAAAATTCGGCTGTTCGCGCAGAAAACGTCTCAGGACGGCGTTAACCAGTCCTTTCGCTTTTCTGAGTACGCGTATTGCCGCTGCCGCCTCAACGGCTTGATCGACTGTCGTATAGGGTTCGTAACGCAAGGTGTTGTTTTCCGGTATCAGCAAGGCGAGCGCACAATGCAGAAGACTTTGAAGCATGACGGGTTCGGGCGGACGTGTCGTCAGTTTGCGGGTCAGGAAGCTGACCAGTCCCAATTGACGAAGAGTGTGGTACGCGATGTCCTGAATGGCGCCCCGTGCAGCGGCATCAGCAGAAACGTCCGAAAAGACAGCAGTGAGTGCATCCGGCAGGGATTGGCCTTTAGCTACGCGGGTGACCGCATCGGCCGCTCCCGCCAACCGGAAAGCCAGGGATTCAGGCGCCAGTCTGTTATCAGTAAAAACGGAATTTTTGTGTTTGACCACACTGGCTCCTTCGGTATGGATGGCCTTATTGCAGGGAATTGTCCGTTCCGTCCTGAACTTGTTCTGCCGCGCGGATAACGGCCCGGGCCTTGTTTTCCGTTTCCTGCAGCTCGGATTCGGGTGAAGAGTCTGCCACGATGCCGGCGCCAGCGCCAACATACAACATGTCTTTGTAGATAACGCCGGTGCGAATGGCGATAGCCAGATCCATTTCGCCGCCAAAAGAGAGATAGCCGCAGGCACCGCCGTAAATGCCGCGTTTGACCGGTTCCATTTCGTCGATAATTTCCATCGCGCGTACTTTTGGCGCTCCCGAAAGCGTACCGGCCGGGAATGTCGCTTTCAACACGTCCAGGTTGGACAATCCCGGTTTCAGCAGACCTTCCACATTGGAGACGATATGCTGGACATGGGAATATTTTTCAATCGCCATTTTTTCCGTGACCTTGACGCTTCCTATTCGGGCGATACGGCCGATATCGTTGCGGGCAAGGTCAATCAGCATAACGTGTTCCGCGATTTCTTTCGTATCGGAGAGCAGTTCGGAAGCGAGCTGACTGTCTTTTTCAGGAGTGGTTCCCCGGGGACGCGTTCCAGCCAGCGGCCGGACAATCACTTTGCGTCCTTCGGGTGTATTTTCCTGACGTACCAGAATTTCCGGTGAAGAGCCGATGATATGAAGATCTTCAAAATGATAATAGTAAAGATAGGGAGACGGATTCAGCGCTCTTAAGGAACGGTAAAGCGACAAAGGCGAATCTGCATACGGCTTTCTCAAACGCTGGCTTAAAACGACCTGCATGCAGTCGCCGTTGGCGATGTAATCTTTGGTTTTCTGAACAGCCGAAAGAAAATCTTCCTTTTTGAAATCGCGGATAACTTCGGTACGCCGGCTGCCGTTCATGGCCGGCGCAATCGCCGGCATGTCCAGCATGGCACGCAATTCACGAAGGCGCTGCCTGGCTGTGGAATAGGCTTCAGGACGGTTTGGATCCGCATAAACGATGAGATAGAGTTTTCCGGAAAGGTTGTCTATAACAGCCAGTTCTTCCGTTAGCAGAAGCTGGATATCGGGAAATCCCAGATCGTCTTCCGGTGCCGAATCCTGCAACTTCGGCTCGATGTAACGGATGGTATCGTAACCGAAATACCCGGCGAGACCGCCACAGAAACGCGGCAGTCCAGGCCGGATGGCAACCTGGAAGCGCGATTGATATTCTGCAATGAAATCAAGGGGATTGCCATCGTTTGTTTCAACAATCTTTCCCTCTTTCACCACTTCGGTTTTCATTCCGTGGGAACGTAAAACAGTGGAGGCGGGAAGACCTATAAAAGAGTAACGGCCGAAACGTTCGCCGCCGACTACCGATTCAAGCAGAAACGAATTTCTGCCTTGATGATTGTGCTGTGTCAGTTTCAGATAAAGCGAAAGAGGGGTGTCCAGGTCGGCAATGGCTTCAACGATCAGCGGAATACGGTTATAGCCCTGATTGGCAAGGGCCTTGAATTCGAGTTCAGTCATGGGTTTCTCCAGTTCGCAAAGGCGAAATATTCAAAAAACAGGCCAATCCGGCAAGCGGAAGGCTGCAAACTTGTTTAATACGACAAGATTTGCCAGCGTCGCCACAATCCGCCTGAGATAAGTCGGGATCGGGAATACTCCGGTTTTTTGACGAGAAACATGTTTGGCAAAAACTTTCAGGAAACAAGATTGGCTGCTTGCAGCAAACTGGACACCGTAGCGTCCGGATTCATTTCTTCAACAGGTTTTCCGTAATTATAACCATATGGCACCATAAATAGGGAACACCCGGCCGCACGGGCTGCCTGCGCGTCATTGATGGAATCGCCGATAGCGACTGCCTGATCCGGCCGGTAACCGAATTTTCTGCAAGCCATCTGCATGGGGAAAGGATCAGGTTTTTTGACGAGAAAGGTGTCTGAACAGTAAATAAGATTAAAGTAAGAATAAAGATTGTTTTTGGCAAGCAGAGGCTCTGTGAAGATGGACGGCTTGTTCGTTACGCAGGCAATGTTGAGCTTTTTTTCACGCATGAGCTTCAAACCTTCCCGGACACCGGGAAAAACCGTGCTGTGTTCGCCATTGACGATGCGGTAATACTTGTAAAACAGCGTCATGGCGATATTCATGGTTTTTTCGACTTCATCGGATTCCAGATGAACCGACAGGGTACTCCGTACGAGATTTTGTGTGCCACGGCCGACAAACAGGCGTATGGACGAGACATCGACAGGCGGAAGCGCCAGTTCTTTCAGCATGCCGTTCAAGGCGACATCAAGATCGGGCACTGAATCGATCATCGTGCCGTCCAGGTCGAGAATGATCACATGAATGTCGGTCAGGGGTAATTTCTGGGAAGTTTTCTGCATGACGTTCAATCCGAAATGGGGGACACGACCGTGTTCAACTGTTCTCTCATCTGCCGTATCACGGTGGCGTAATCAGGTTCGTTGAAGATGGCCGATCCGGAAACGAAAGTATCCGCACCTGCGCGGGCAACCTCGGCGATATTCTCCACTTTGATCCCGCCGTCGACTTCAAGCATGATCTGCCTGCCGGATGAATCGATCATGGCGCGTGCCGTTTCGATTTTTTTCAGGGCATGCGGAATGAAAGACTGGCCGCCGAACCCGGGATTGACCGACATAATCAGAATAAGATCGAGTTTGTCCATGACATGAAGCAGATAGTCCAGCGGGGTGGCCGGGTTGAAAACGAGGCCTGCCTTGCAACCGTTGTCGTGGATCAATTGCAAGGTCCGGTCGATATGTTCTGATGCTTCAGGATGAAAGGAAATAATGTCGGCGCCTGCTTTGGCGAAATCCGGAACAAGACGATCGACCGGTTTGACCATCAGGTGGACATCAATCGGCACTTTTACCAGCGGGCGGATGGCGGAGCATACCATGGGGCCAATGGTCAGGTTCGGAACGTAGTGATTGTCCATCACATCGAAATGGATCATGTCCGCGCCGGCAGCGACGACATCACGTACTTCCTTGCCCAATTGCGCAAAATCGGCTGAAAGTATGCTGGGAGCGATGCGGTAAGTAGTCATGGGAATACAGGTTAAATAGGTGAAACCGTTATTTTATACCGGCGGCATCGGAAAGAACTTTGGCGAGCCGCAAATTCAGGAGTTTTGTATCGTTGGATAATAACGCTTATTTGAAAAGAAGAGGATTTGAATGAGTTCTCAAGCATTGGATGTCTCGGTTACCACGAGATACATAGATGATCAGTCTGCACCTGACCGGGGCAGTTACGTCTTTACGTACTCCGTGACGATCAAAAATACAGGGCAAGTAGGCGCCCAGCTGATCGCCCGTCACTGGATCATTACGGACGCCAACAACCATGTGGAGGAAATTCGCGGACTGGGCGTTGTGGGCCGGCAGCCCTTGTTGAAGCCCGGGGAAGAATTCGAATATACCAGCGGTACGGCACTGTCAACTCCGCAGGGATCAATGCAGGGAGAATTTTTGTGCGTGACGGAAAAAGGAGAACAGTTTCAGGTGAAAATCCCCGAATTCGTGCTGTCTTTGCCGAGAACACTTCACTAAAATCCTGATAAACGCTTGTATGACGGTTTGGACGGCTCATAATGGCTTATGATACGGAACAGAATGTTTTTATGGCCCAGGCGGCTGTTCCGGTCGATTAAAGAGCACAGGTTCCGATTATGTTTGGCAAACGTTTTATTCCGTATTTTGTTTTAGTCTGTCTGGCAGTTTTGCTGGCGTCCTGTACAACGACGCCCCCGGAGATTCCTGAACCGGAAGTCGTGCCGCCCGAAAGACGGCAACGGGTTTCATTTACCGATTTGCCGGACTGGAATACTGACAATATGAAGGCTGTCTGGCCTGCTTTCCTAAACAGTTGCCGCGCTATCGGGAAAAGGACAGACTGGCAGAACATTTGCCTGAAAGCGCGCGGCATCGATAAAAATGATCAGGCCGCTATCCGTACCTTTTTCGAATCGTATTTCGACCCTTACCGGATTGTCGGCGAAAACGGCTCGGATACAGGACTCGCTACAGGCTACTATGAACCCTTGTTAACTGGCAGCCGGAACCGGAAAGGAAAATTCCAGACGGCCTTGTACCGGCAACCGGACGATTTGCTGGTTATTGATCTGGCGAGTGCTTATCCTCAATTGAAGGGGTTGCGGCTGAGGGGAAAGCTGGAGGGACACCGGGTCGTTCCTTACGACACGCGTGCCGAAATTGAAAAATCCGGAAAACTGGACGGTAATGAAATTGTCTGGGTCGATGATGTCCTGGATGCGTTTTTTCTGGAAATTCAGGGATCGGGAAGGGTGTATTTGCCGGAATCGGGCGAAACGATCCGGTTGGCCTATGCCAACCAGAATGGTCGTCCCTATCGTTCTATCGGCCGGTATCTGCTTGACAAGGGGGAGTTGAAGCCGGGGCAGGCATCGGCACAGCAGATCAAGGAGTGGATCCGCAAAAATCCGGAACGCTTGAGAGAGGTACTGGATGCCAATCCAAGCTATGTTTTTTTTCGGGAGGAAAAAATAACCGATCCGGAAGAGGGGCCGAAAGGAGCGCTGGGCATCCCCCTGACAGCGGAACGTTCCATCGCTGTCGATCCGCGCCATATTCCATTAGGTGCCCCGGTATTTATTGATACGACGCAGCCTTACAGTCCGGTACCTTTGCGAAAATTGGTGATGGCGCAGGATACAGGCGGTGCGATAAAAGGAGCTGTACGGGCGGATTATTTCTGGGGGTTTGGTTCAGATGCAGGAAAACAGGCAGGGAAAATGAAGCAAAAACTCAAAATCTGGCTGCTTCTTCCGAAACAGCCAGAAAAATGAAAAGTCCGGTCAGGAGGTTTTTTAACGATAGACAAGAACCGGAACCTGGGCAGTGGCGAGCACTTTCTGGGTTTCGCTGCCGATGAAAAGTTTGTTCAGACCTTTTCGTCCATTGGAAGCCATAAAAATACAGTCGCAATGGTATTCACTGGCAGCCCGAACGATTTCTTCATGCGGTTTCGTCGATTGGGTGACAACCGTTTCGCATGGAACGCCGGCGGCTTTGGCCAGTTCCGCAATGCGCTGCACTCTGGACTGTGCCGAGAGCTGTTCGCGTACCATATAATCGGATTCTCCCGATTTGGTCAGGGATTCGATTTGATTGAAGGAGAGCGGTTCGGCGACAGAAAAACCGACGATTTCACAGCCCGCATGGCTTTTTGCAAATTCAATAGCGGCTGCAATCGCTTTTTCGGACAGTACGCTGCCATCAGTAGGAACCAAAATTTTTCTGTACATGTTGCCTCCGTTGCGGTTGATTAAAAAAGGTTGCCATTAAAGATAATGATAGTCCATGACGTGAATCAAGACGATACGTCCAGCCAACTTTTTCGGCAGGGATGGAAATGAATTCGATTAATGCGGCGTTTTTATTGAAAAGGAGATGAAAATGGTTGAAATCAACGATATGCTGGATCAGATCCATACCCATATTGCGAAAACGGAAAAAGTCGATCCGGCACTCCAGAAAGAATTCCGTGAACTGGACAAAAATATCCGTGCAATGAAAACAGTGCAAAACGAAAATGGAGCGACTGAACTGGCCGAACTGGATAAACAGGCCAGACTTCTGGCGGCCAGATTTGAAGCGAAACATCCGCATGTTGGCGGACTGATCATGCAGTTGTCGAATATCCTGCAAAGTATGGGCGTGTAACGGACGGGACGGACGCGCTGATTCGCGTCCGAAAACCCGTGGTTTTCCTTTTTTTGGAAAAATCCGGATAATGACAGAACGAGAAATGTCAAGTCCGTTTCTTTTTTATATCAAAGTTATGCACAAAAAAATAAAGAAATATTTTTGAAATTATTTTTTTTTGTAATTTTTTATTGGTTTTTAAGTTATTGATTTTCAACAATTATTTTTTTGCATTCCAGATAGGCAATTTGTTGGAAACCGCATAAATACTGGGGCAGAGGTTTGTCAATAGCTTATTTTCCACAATGTTATCCACAAACTTTGTGGATAGGTGAAAAAGGTCTTACAAAATCGATGCTTAGCCTCTATACACAGGGTTTACATTAAGTTGATGTCGTATCTTATCGTTCAGGTTGTTTTCGATACACCTCTTGACTTTTATTTTGATTATCGTTACCCCCCGGCTTTGGCGGATGAGCGCAAACCGCATGTCGGTCAGCTGATTGTTGTGCCATTCGGGCGTCGTGAGGAAACGGGCCTGATTGTGGGGATAAAAGATCACAGCGATGTAGATGAAAGCAAACTGAAGGATGTTATCTCTCTCTGTCAGGAAGTGCCGCCGCTCCCGAAAGACTGGATTGATTTATGTCGTTTTGCGGCCCGTTATTATCAGCGTTCACTGGGTGAGGTGGCCTTGCCTGCTGTCCCCAAAAAAATACGGCAGCATAAAAAACTCGCTATCAAACGTGCTCTGAAAGCCCTTGAAAAAAAAGATGGCGAAATCCCGGGCGCAAAAGTGGACAAACCCGAACTGCATCAGGCTCAACAGAAGGCTGTTTCGGCAATAATGAATTCAGGCGGCTTTGCGCCTTTCGTTCTGTATGGCGTGACGGGCAGCGGCAAGACGGAGATCTATTTGCAGGCGACAGAGCAAACGCTGGAAAAAACGCCGGATGTCCAGGTTTTGATCATGGTGCCGGAAATCAACCTGACGCCACAGCTGGAAAAATCGGTCCGGGATCGTTTCCCGCAAGCAAGTATCGCCACACTGCATAGCCGGTTGACGGAAAGCGACAGGCTGAAAAACTGGCTGGGGATTCTGACCGGGAATGCGCGTATTATTCTGGGCACACGTCTGGCCATACTGGCGCCGGCGCCCAAACTGGGATTGATCATTGTTGATGAAGAGCACGATCCCTCCTATAAACAACAGGAAGGATTGCGTTATTCTGCCAGGGATCTGGCAGTCTGGCGCGCCAGTCAATTGAAAATTCCTGTCGTGCTGGGATCCGCTACGCCTTCACTGGAAAGCTGGCAACGCGTGTTGACGGGGCATTACACCAAGCTTGAATTGCCTGAGCGGGCGGTAAAGGACGCACTTCTTCCGAGCATCAGTCTGATCGATACAACGAGGCAGGCAATGAATAACGGTCTTTCCCCTGAACTGGTAGCGGCAATCAGGCGGCGGCTTGAAAAAGGCGAGCAATCACTGCTTTTTTTAAACAGGAGAGGTTACGCCCCCGTTATGACTTGTGAAGCCTGTGGATGGGTCAGCGCATGTACGCGATGTTCCGCCTACATGGTTTACCATAAAGCGCATCGGCTGCTTCGCTGCCATCATTGTGGCCTGGAACGTCCTATTCCCCGCGTATGTCCGGATTGCGGAAATGCAGACCTGCAAATGCTGGGCCGTGGAACGCAGCGGATTGAAGAAGGGCTGAAAATCTGCTTTCCCGAGGCTGGCGTTTTGCGTATTGATGCCGATTCAACGAGCAAAAAGGGAAGCCTGCTGGCTGCCTTGCAAAGTGTGCACCGCGGAGAAATCGATATTGTTGTCGGTACGCAAATGATTGCCAAGGGGCACGATTTCCGGAACCTGACGCTGGTAGGGGTTCTGAATCCGGATACAGCGCTTTTTTCGCATGACTATCGGGCGGGCGAAAGATTGTTCGCGCAACTTATGCAAGTGGCGGGGCGTGCAGGGCGCAGTTCGCAGAAAACGGGAGCAAACGCCAGTGAAGTATTGATACAGACGCGTTATCCTGCACACCCTTTGTATCAGGCGGCACTGTCACACAATTATGAAAAGTATGTGAATGTGTTGCTGGCTGAGAGAAAAAGCGCACGGCTTCCCCCTTTCGGTTATCAGGCCCTCCTTTCGGCAGAAGCCAGAAAAATCGAAACGGCACTGGCTTTTCTGCAAGAAGCCAGTGCGCTTGTTCCGTACAGGGACGGAATTGTCATTAATGAAGCCGTTCCAATGGCCATGATGCGCATAGCCAACATGGAACGAGCGCAGTTACTGATTGAATCGGCGTCGCGGCCAGACCTTCAGCACATGCTGCGAGAATGGGTGCCGCAACTCAGAAACAAAAGGACAAATGTTCGCTGGCATATCGAAGTCGATCCGATCGCCATCTGAATTTCTCCCTTCTCACTCATTACAGCAGCGCAGGGTTGTCACTTATAGCGCTTTCTTTTTTTTCCTGTCCGGTCAGCGGTGCGGTATTGATGACTTTCTTTTGCCGGATGGAACGTTTGGAGACGGATTTCGCCTGGACCAGAACAGGCACGCGCGAGCCACTGGCAACGGCTTTCAGTTTCCGGTATTCCGTAAGAACCTTGGCGCCGTACCCTCCATCGTGACTCATGGCCGCCGCCCCAACATAGCTTTTCAGTCCCAATTCAACAGAACCCTTCTGTTTGACATATTCCTTGAGGATTTTTGCGCCGACCTTGATGTTGACGACAGGATCCAGGGCATACTGAATGCCGCCATGATCCTCGAATTTATCGGCATGGACTTTGGCCATAACCTGCATAAGGCCCTGCGCGCCAACAGAGCTTTCGGCGTATGGATTGAAACGCGATTCAATGGCCATGACTGCCAGAATGAGATGAGGGTCCAGGCCGATATCGAAAGCGGTTTTATAAGCGGTTGTTACAAACAGATTTGACGCTTTGCCGGCAATACGATATCGCTTGGATATCCATGAAGCTACACGTTGCTTTTGCTTGAGCTCATCCAGTTTGGAATGTTCTTCCGTTTGCATGAGGTCGGTTTTGATCAGGCTGGCGGTTTCGGGCAAAGTATGAGACGCGCTTGCATGAGCCTCGCTGATCGGTAATGAATCGCCGACGTTTCTGGCAAGTTCCGGCCTGATGCAAAAAAAGGCAATAACAAGCAGCAGCAGACCAGTGCCAACTATCCACATTCTGGGATGGGAGGCGATAAGCAACCGTTTGGGAGCGATGGAAAACAGATGTGTTGTCTTGTTTTTCAAATTCGGTAAATGAAATAGTTTAAAAAAAGAATGAAACATGAAAACCTCCCGGATACACTCAACGACGCAAACGGGAAAAGCGTCTTTTGCCGTTTTTTTGCATCGTTTTCCGAAAAATGTCCGTTTACGTCAAAAGTGAAGTGAAACGGATGAACTCCATGGAGCTGCAGTATGCTTGTGGAGTTGAGCTTGGCAACTGTTTAAACTGCAGAAAGGCTTTTGCCTACCGAAGAGCTCGTGATGCGCCACCTATTGAAGCGGAATTTTTCCGCTGTGTAATGACGAGCATCAATTTATTGAATGATATATTTGTTTCTGGAAATTTCTTCATTATGGAACTGGGCGCATTTTATGTGGGGTTTTATATCAAGTCAATTATAAAAACATGAATATATATTTCTTTTTGTAATAATAAAAAATCGGTTAATGGTAATAAAGTTTTTATAAATCAATAAGTTATGAAATATTTGATCCCGGGAAATTTGCGGGGAAATAAAGAGAAAATAAAATGAAATATCGCGACTTGAGGGATTTCATCAATCAGCTTGCCGCAGAAAACGAATTAAAGGAAATTGTTGTTTCCGTTTCACCTCATCTTGAAATGACAGAAGTCTCCAGTCGTGTGCTGACGCAAAATGGGCCGGCCTTGCTTTTTCGGAAACCGACGGGTTATACCATTCCTGTATTGACGAATCTTTTTGGAAACACGCGGCGTATCGCCAGGGCAATGGGTGGCGAGACGGTTCAGGATTTAAGGCGGATCGGACTGTTTCTCGCTTCTTTAAAAGAACCGGAACAGCCCGGTAGCCTGTCTGAACTGTTCGGTATGGGTTCGATGTTGAAATCCGTTTTGGACATGAGACCGAAAGAACGCAAAGATGCGCCATGTCGTGAGATCGTGATGGAAAATGACGAAATCGATCTTGGGGCGTTTCCGGTTCAGACGTGCTGGCCTGAGGATGCAGGCCCGTTGATTACATGGGGACTGGTTGTGACCAAGGGGCCCGGCAAGAAAAGACAGAATCTGGGCGTTTATCGCCAGCAGGTGATCGGCAGGAACAAGCTTATCATGAGATGGCTGGCCCATCGCGGCGGAGCGCAGGATTTCCGGGAGCATAAAATCGTGAACAAAGGCAAGCCTTTTCCTGTCGCTGTCGTGATCGGAGCGGATCCCGCTACCTTGCTAAGTGCCGTGACGCCCATACCGGATGAACTGTCCGAATATCAGTTTGCCGGATTATTGCGCGGAAGCCGCACGGAACTGGTCAGGACATTAGGGAGTGATCTGATGGTGCCAGCCAATGCCGAAATGGTTCTTGAAGGCCATATTTATCCTGACGGAAATCATGGTTCCGGATATGAACACGCTCTTGAAGGCCCCTTTGGCGATCATACCGGATACTATAATGAACCGGACTGGTTTCCGGTCATGACAGTAGAGCGGATCACCATGCGCAAAAATCCGCTGTACCTCTCTACCTATACGGGGCGTCCGCCCGATGAGCCGGCCATGCTGGGGCTGGCGCTGAATGAGGTTTTTGTTCCCCTGTTGCAAAAGCAGTTTTCCGAAATTGTCGATTTTTATCTGCCTGCCGAAACATGCAGTTACCGTTTTGCGCTTGTCAAAATAAGAAAAGCCTATCCCGGCCATGCGCGAAGAGTCATGTTTGGCGTCTGGAGCTACCTGCGCCAGTTTCTTTATACAAAATTCATTATCGTTGTCGATGAAGATATCGATATTCGTAACTGGGAGGAAGTTCTCTGGGCCATTTCGACACGTGTTGATCCGGTAAGGGACACGGTTCTGGTAAATAATACGCCCATCGATTATCTGGATTTCGCATCGCCTGTTAGCGGTCTGGGAGGTAAAATGGGAATTGACGCCACCGATAAATGGCAGGGGGAAACAGACCGGACATGGGGAAAGAAAATTTCGATGTCGGCAGAAGTAAAAGGGAAGGTGGACAGCATCTGGAAAGAACTGGATTGGTAAAATGGCCGTTTCTTTTTGCGCAAGCCATTCTTTGCTGTACAATTCCGGTTGGCGGGCCCCTGCGCATTGTGGAATGGTGAATCTGGTCAGGTCGGGAACGAAGCAGCCACAGCCAATCTCCACGAGTGCCGCAGTCAAGGCTCGCCTTTTCTGCTTTCTTTTCTCCTTGCGTACTCTTTTATCTGCCGTTATATGTGTTACATGGCTTGATTGTTCTGCTTGACGGGCCAATATGTCGCCAAATCACGGGACCGGATCGTCGTTAGACATTTGACAAGATCGTTTCGCGTGATATTTACTAACTTTTCACGAAACAGAAAGCAATAAGGTACAATTCCTGAATGTCTTATTTAGTTCTCGCCCGAAAATACCGCCCGAAGAATTTTGAAAGTATCGTTGGCCAGGATCACGTCGTCCGTGCGTTGACGCATGCCCTTGAAAGCGGGCGTTTGCACCATGCCTATTTGTTTACCGGTACGCGAGGAATTGGCAAAACGACGCTATCGAGGATTCTGGCCAAATCACTGAATTGCGAAAAAGGCATAACCTCTGCGCCATGTGGTGAATGCGAAGCCTGCAAGGCGATCGATTCAGACCGTTTTGTTGATTACATTGAAATGGATGCGGCTTCCAATCGTGGGATTGCCGACATGCTCCAACTTCTGGAACAGGCTGTTTATGCTCCGACTGCCGCGCGCTTCAAGGTTTACATGATCGACGAAGTGCACATGTTGACGTCGCAGGCTTTCAATGCCATGTTGAAAACGCTTGAGGAGCCGCCGGAATATGTCAAGTTCATTCTGGCGACAACCGATCCACAAAAAATTCCGGTGACGGTATTGTCCCGTTGCCTGCAATTCAACCTTAAACAGATGCCGGTGGTTCATATCGTGGATCATCTGGCACGGGTTCTGGATCGGGAAGGCGTGCCGTACGAAAAAACGGCGCTGCAACTGCTGGCGCAGGGCGCGCAAGGCTCCATGCGCGACGCCCTGTCCCTGACGGATCAGGCTATCGCCTATACTGCTGGCAAGGTGACAGGCGAGGCGGTTCAGGACATGCTGGGTTCGCTGGACAGTACGTATCTCGTTCGTTTGCTTGACTGTCTTGCGGCGACGGATGGAAAAGAATTGTTGAAAGTAGCCGATGAAATGGCTTTTCGCAGCCTTTCATACAGTGCGGCTTTACAGGATTTGGGTTTGTTGCTCCACAGGATAGCCGTGGTTCAGAGTGTGCCGGGTTATTTGTCGGAAGAGGTGCCTGCTTATCAGGATATTTCCCGTCTTGCGGGCATATTCAGTGCCGAAGAGCTGCAGCTTTATTATCAGATCGCCATTCATGGACGCAATGAGCTTGGACTGGCGCCTGATGAGTATGCCGGCTTTACGATGACATTGCTGCGTATGCTGGCTTTCGCGCCGGTACAGCGAAAACGGGATTCATTAAACAAGCTGCAGGCAGCTTCTCTTGGCGAAAACGGAAAAACCGCTCTGCGTTTCAATCACGAGCCACAAGCCTTCGCAGGAAAGATGCCGCCCAAAATGGATGCGCCTGCCGTCAAAAGTGCGAATAATGCAAGCGATATTCCTCCCTGGATAGATGAGGTAGCGGAGGATACGGTAGCGGCCGTATCCTCCCCTGCTGCAAAAGATGCTGTGGCCAAATTTCCCGCTTTTGAGGAACAGGCCATAAAAACCGCAGAAAACCGGACGGTTGTATCGTCTTCGGTTAAGGAAAAACCGTCATTGGCCGGATGGGACTGTAATTGGCCAAAACTGGCCGCAGAATTACCCCTGCGAGGCCTGACTCAGCAACTGGCGCAGCAGACGGAACTGATACGTTGGGAAAAAACGGAATCCTCTTGCGTTTTTCATTTGAAATCGCCTGTCGCTACCTTGTGTACGCCTAATAATGTGAGCAAACTGGGCGGCGTCCTGAGCGACTATTTCGGATGCGCTGTCAAG
Organism: Oxalobacter paraformigenes; assembly: GCF_000158475.2. Classification (GTDB taxonomy): domain Bacteria; phylum Pseudomonadota; class Gammaproteobacteria; order Burkholderiales; family Burkholderiaceae_D; genus Oxalobacter; species Oxalobacter paraformigenes. Next base: position 323,374 of record NZ_KI392030.1, read on the forward strand.
ATAACGACTGAAATCGGAAAAGTGGAAGAGACCGCAAACCAAAATGCCATAGAGGCGCGGGCCGAAAGACAAAGGCAGGCAGAAGAAGCCCTGACAGCTGATCCTTACCTACGTAATCTTGCGCAAGAATTCGGTGGGCATATTGTCGAAGGTTCCATTAAACCACTCTAAAGGGAAATGAATATGAAAAATCAACTCGCAGGCTTGATGAAACAGGCCCAGGCAATGCAGCAGAACATGGAAAAAGTGCAGGAAGAACTGGGCAGGACTATTGTTGAAGGACAATCGGGCGCAGGTATGGTTTCCGTGTTGATGAGCTGCAAATTTTATGTGTCGCGTGTGTCCATTGATCCGGCACTGATGAGTGACGACAAGGAAATGCTGGAAGACCTCATCACGGCTGCTTTCAATGATGCTGTTCGCAAAGCGGAAGCGACCACCCAGGAGAAAATGGCAAGTATTTCAGCCGGTTTGCCCATGCCTCCCGGTTTTAAAATGCCTTTCTGACAGTAAACCTAAAGTGAAACCGCTTTCCTCTCTCCAGAACTTGATACAGGCTTTGCGGCATTTGCCGGGTATAGGGCCAAAATCTGCGCAACGAATCGCGTACCACATGCTTCAGCATGACCGGGACGGGGCTGCAAAATTGAGCCTCGCGCTGTCCGACGCGATTGCAAATATCCGGCATTGCGCACGTTGCAATACCTTTTCCGAAGAAGAAATTTGCGAGATGTGCCGGGACAATGAGCGGGACGCTTCACTGCTGTGTGTGACGGAAACCCCGGCGGATCAGATAATGATAGAGCAGACGCTGACGTTCAAGGGTTACTACTTCGTATTGATGGGCAGTCTTTCTCCTCTGGATGGAATCGGGCCGAAAGAAATCTGTTTCGATAAGTTGATCCGGCGTGCCACGGACGGTGTCGTGCAGGAGGTCGTTCTGGCAACCAGTTTCAACAATGAGGGGGAGGCGACAGCGCACTATATCAGCGAGATGCTGAAAGCGCGTGGCTTGCGTGTGAGCCGCCTGGCCCGAGGCGTTCCGGTCGGAGCGGAACTTGAATATGTGGATATTGGAACCATTGCACGCGCTTTTCTGGACAGAAAAACCACTTGAGTTTTTATGCCTTACCGTACAATAGACGATACAACTGGCGCTACTCCTCTTGTCAAACTGCAGCGGTCGCTCTCCGAATCGGCCAGAAACCGGAATAATCTCATTCTTGGGAAGTGGGAGTGCGCCAATCCGTCCGCTTCCGTCAAGGACCGGGTCGTCAAGGCGATGATCCAGGATGCTGAAGAAAGGGGGGAAATTCGTCCGGGCGATACCTTGATTGAAGCCAGTAGCGGCAACACCGGTATTGCCCTGGCAATGCAGGCGGCAACCAGAGGATACCGCAGCATACTGATCATGCCTGAAAATACAGACGTCTTTAAACGGCAAAGTATGGCAGTGTACGGTGCGGAAGTTATTTTAACGCCACGGAGCGGCGGAATCCGCTATGCACGGGCGCTTGCCTTGCAAATGGCTGTTGAAGGCAAGGGTTTCATGCTGGATCAGTTCAGCAATCCTGCCAATCCACTGGCCCATTACAAGACGACAGGTCCTGAAATCTGGACGGCAACCAAGGGTAAAGTGACTCATTTTGTCAGTGCGATAGGTACGTCCGGCACTGTTGTGGGGGTTTCCCGATACCTGAAAGAGCGCAACAGGAAAATCAGGGTGCTTGGCGTAGAACCGGAAAGCAATAACTCCTATATTTCCGGCATGATGAAGTGGCAGGACAACCAGCGGCCCGGAATATACGAAAAAAAGAAAATTGACGGGATTGAAACGGTGAGTCAGGCCTGTGCTGAATACCGTGCCCGGAAACTGGCGTCCGATGAAGGCATTTTTTGCGGACTATCCTCGGCGTGCGCTTGCGAGGTGGCGCTGAATTTGTCGGAAAGCGTGAAAGAGGCAACGATCGTTTTTCTAATCGCCGACAGAGGTGACCGTTATTTTTCCTCCGGTTTTTTCCCGGTTTAAACGGCATAAGTGCAACACAGGCATTGTCACAAGGTTTTGTATCCTATAAAATAAAAGGCTAAGCAAATTTTGTATTACGAATTAACTCGTAAACAAACAATTAACAGGTTTTTAGGAAATTCTATGGCTAATACAGCACAGGCGCGTAAGCGCGCTCGTCAGGCAGTAAAACTGAATGCACACAATTCCAGCCAGCGTTCTGCGTTGCGTACCGCAATCAAGTCTGCACAAAAAGCGATTGCGGCGGGCGACAAGGAAGTTGCCGCTTCCGTGTTTGTGAAGACGGTTTCCACTATCGACCGGATTGCGGATAAAAAGCGAATCCACAAAAACAAGGCTGCTCGTCACAAAAGCCGTCTTGCAGCTGCCCTGAAGGCAATGTCTGCTGCAGCCTGAAGAAAAGACGTTTTCTGTTTTGGAAGATTTTATGGCAGGCGCGCTTGATATCAAGCGCGCCTGAAGTTGTTTCTATTTCCGGTAGCGATAGCCGAATTCTTTTTCAAAGCGGTCGGCAATTTCTTTTGAACCCAATTTATGGTTTTGCGGGCCGGAATATTCGATCTTGATCGCACCCATCAGGCTGCCCAGGCGGCCGGCAGTCATCATATCCATGTTATTCGTCAGTCCGTAAATCAGTCCGGCGCGGAAAGCGTCGCCACAGCCTGTCGGATCAGCTTCTTTTGCCGCCTTGACACAGGGAATATCCAGTTTTTCGTCGTTCTGATAAATAATGGCACCGCGTTCGGCGCACGTTACAATAAATGCCTTGACGCGGGAAGCGATTTCGGATGTTGTCCACCCGCTAAGCTGTGCCAGCATTTCGGCTTCGTATTCATTGACGGCGACATACGTCGCAAGATCAATGAAATGTCTCAGTTCTTCCTGGCTGAACATGGGCAATTGCTGGCCCGGATCGAAAATGAACGGTATCCCGAGTTTTGCGCAATCGTCGGCATTCTGGATCATCCCGTCGCGGCCATCCGGAGCGATAATGGCAAGCTGAATATTTTCCCCGGTGGTGTCCTCGATACGGTTCTCATACGATAAAGCCATTGCCCCGGGATGGAAAGCCGTAATCTGGTTATTGTTTTTGTCCGTTGTAATAAAAGCCTGTGCAGTATAGGTCTTCTTGATAGTACGGATATGGCGCCGGGAAATATCCAGTTCGGCCAGCCTTTCCAGATAAGGAGTGCCATCCATTCCGATTGTGGCCATAATCAGGGGATTGCCGCCCAGAAGTTTCAGGTTGTAAGCAATGTTACCGGCGCATCCTCCATATTCCCGCTTCATATGGGGAACGAGAAAACAGACATTGATATTGTGTAACTGATCGGCCAGGATGGATTCTGAAAACCGTTCGGGAAACGACATAAGGGTATCGTATGCCAGCGATCCGCAAATTAAAGAAGTCATATTCAATGGTTAAAGTAATTAGTGATTGATAACAATGACCCGGCTGTTGATGGCCGAGTCGTGCCGGAACTCAAGGGCAAGTTCAAAATCCGTTTTTTCGTGAGGTTGCAATCCTTTTGCGGCACCGGATTCTTCCGGAAGGTATTCCTGAGGCTCCATCATTTTCCGCGAGAGCAAATTATTGTCCACATCCGTTATCTCTACCGCCAGTGAAGGCCATAATTGGGGAGAAGAGCTCTTATTGATAACAGTGATATGTTGGGTGAACTGATCGTTGGTTCCTTCTCTTGCCGTCAAGTTGCCGTATTCAACCTTCCAGGGTCGTGATTCGACGGGGTTCGGGCCGGGGCATGACAGAATTTCGCATGTCGCTTCAACAAGATCTCCTGCCGGAGGCCACCAGGCGACAATTTGCACGGAATAGCGGTAAACAAGCTGCCCACACAGAACAACGGCAAGTAAAATGATGCCAAAAGCCCATAACGTCCGGGAAATAGCCGCTTTTTTTCTTCTTTGGTGAAGGAGCCTGCTCAACTCTTCGGGCGTGTGACGGATTGCGCTGGCGGCTGGCAATGTATCGGCACCGACGTGAGGAAGAGGTAAAGACAGAGAAGGGTCAACGTTTGGGGCTGATTCTGCCGGCCCTCCTTTTTTGACACGATCAACCGGCGCCACTTCCGGGGAAATATCCCTCGTTTCGGAGAGGGAAGTAACGCCTTCGTCTTCTGCCCCACTGTTTTCGACAGTGCCAGGCATGGCGGAAATGGAAGACGAAAAAGTTCCCGTAGTGTTGCTGACGCCGGGAAAATCGTTCAGGTCCAGACTGAGAGACTGGAGTTGCCTGTCGAAAGCCTCTTTCAGCGCATCATTCGGCGGAATGAATGCTTCATCGGGAGAATCTTCCTCATCGGCTGTTGTGGGGCTATCGGCTTGCCGCAGGCTGGCAGGACGTGCGCCGTTTTGATCTGTCAGGTTAACGGGGTTTTGTCCCGTTACCATCGGGCCGGAATCTGAAGAAGCCGGGAGATTCGTCGTTTCAGGGTTATTTGATGGCTCATCGGTTTGAGAAGAAACCTTGCCGATAAGATTGTCGATACCGTTAAAAGGATTCTGGCATACACCGCAACGGACGGCTCCCGAACGCAGCTTCAGTTGTGCTTCGCTAACCTGAAATACCGTTTTGCAATGTGGACAACGCGTAGCCAGTGCCATGCTTATAATGGATTATGAATCAAGTTGCCCGGACAAAGCGACCCATCCGTCGAGATTTTTCCAGACCGACAGTTTAATACAAGGAGCATACGCGGCGATAACGTCATCGGCTTGTCCTTCGAGAATACCGGACAATACCATAAAACCGCCCGGAGCAATACGCCCGCACAAAGTAGAGACGAGAGTTTTTAACGGACCTGCCAGTATGTTGGCAACGACTATATCATATCGAATACTCTGTTCGGAAGTGGAAAATTCTTCCGGCAAATAACAGGACATCTGGCAGTGGTTCCTGGCAGCATTTTCCCGGGAAGTCGCAACCGATTGGGGATCGATATCGACACCCGTAACGGTTTTGGCGCCCAGTTTTTTTGCGGCGATCGACAAAATGCCGGATCCGCACCCGTAATCCAGAATGCTGAGATCTTTTTTCACATTTTTTTCCAGCCATTCGAGACACAGGCTTGTCGTGGGATGGCTGCCCGTTCCGAATGCCAGTCCCGGGTCCAGTTCAAGCACAATTCCGGACTTGTCGGGAACTTCATGCCAGCTCGGAACGATCCAGATTTTTTCGCCGATGTGGATGGGGTCGAATTGGGACTGTGTAACCCGTACCCAATCTTCTTGCGGAACGTCACGTAATGAATACGAGGGAATTTCGCTTAAATTGCATTCATTTGCGGCGTTTTTCAGTAATTCTGCAATAACGGTATCCGGAGAAAGCAAGGCGATGATACGGCTTCTTTCCCATGCATACTCGTTTGAGTCTGCGCCCGGCTCATCGAAAATCGGTTTTTCCCGAGGCGTTCCTTCATCGGCGTCTTCCACCGTGACAGAAAGCGCACCCGCTTCCAGCAAGGCATCCGAGAAGGCATTGGTGTCTTCGAAAGCGACATCCAGTACGATTTCAATCCAGTTCACAGTTTCTCCTGCCGTTTTCCCTGTCGTCATTTTTCGTTTTCAGGAAACATTTCGGCCAGTTTTTGCTCCAGATAATGGATGTTTGTGCCGCCTTTGATAAAACTGGGATCGTGCATCAGTTCGCGATGAAGATCCAGATTGGTCCGGATGCCTTCGACCACCATTTCGGTCAGAGCGACCTGCATCCGGTGAATCGCCTGCTCGCGTGTTGAGCCGTAGGCAATGATTTTGCCGATCATGGAATCGTAATAAGGCGGAACCTTGTAGCCGGCATAAACATGCGAATCGATACGCATTCCCGGCCCGCCCGGCGCGTGCCATGACGTGATCTTTCCGGGAGAGGGAACAAAAGTGAACGAATCTTCCGCATTGATACGGCACTCAATAGCATGTCCGATCAGCCGGATATCGCGCTGGCGGAAACGGAGTTTTTCACCGGCAGCGATCCGTATCTGTTCCTGAACCAGATCCAGGCCGGTGATCAGTTCGGTTACCGGATGTTCGACCTGGATGCGTGTATTCATTTCTATAAAATAGAATTCGCCGTTTTCATAAAGAAACTCGAAAGTGCCAGCGCCACGATAGCCGATTTTCCGACAGGCTTCGGCGCATCTGTCGCCAATGCGATCGACCAGTCTTCGCGGGATATCCGGGGCAGGCGCTTCTTCGATAACCTTCTGATGGCGTCTTTGCATCGAACAGTCGCGTTCGCCCAGCCATATGGCGTTTTTGAAATCGTCTGCCAGAACCTGTATCTCGATATGACGCGGATTTTCCAGAAATTTTTCCATATAAACTTCAGGATTTCCGAAAGCGGATTGCGCTTCCGCTTTTGTCATTGAGACAGCGTTCAGCAATGACGCTTCAGTATGAACTACACGCATGCCACGTCCGCCTCCGCCTCCGGCGGCTTTGATGATAACGGGAAAACCGATTTTGCGGGCAGTGGAAATGATTTCCTGCGGATCGTCGGAAAGGGCGCCATCCGAACCGGGAACACACGGTATCCCCGCTTTTATCATGGCCTGTTTTGCAGTGACCTTGTCGCCCATGATTCTGATTGATTCCGACCGCGGTCCGATGAAGACAAAACCGGATTTCTCGACTCTTTCAGCAAAGTCGGCATTTTCCGAAAGAAAACCGTAGCCAGGATGAATCGCTTCGGCATCGGTGACTTCCGCCGCGCTGATAATTGCCGGCATGTTCAGATAGCTTAATGCCGAGGAAGCGGGGCCGATGCAGACCGATTCATCCGCGAGCTTGACATATTTGGCTTCACGATCCGCTTCGGAGTGGACAACGACGGTTTTGATACCCATTTCTCGGCATGCACGCTGGATACGCAATGCGATTTCGCCGCGGTTGGCAATTAGAATTTTTTCAAACATAGTGTGGCAGATTGTTCAGTAAACTGAAAATAAACGGCAAATGAGGCTGTTTTGGCCAATATTAGCCGGATTTATCCTATTACAAACAGAGGTTGTCCGAATTCGACAGGTTCGCCGTTTTCAACAAGAATCTGTTTGACGACGCCTGAAGTATCTGCCTCGATTTCGTTCAGAAGTTTCATCGCTTCGATAATGCACAGCGTATCGCCCTGTTTGACGGGAGAACCGACTTCAACATAGGGGGGATTGCCAGGGGCAGGCGCGCTGTAAAATGTTCCCACCATCGGCGATTTGACCACATTTCCTTCCGGTTCGGCAGGCGCGGCGGCCGCTTCGGCAGCGATCGCTTGCGTTGCTACATTGACCTGAGGCATGGCAACGGAAGGCTGAACGTATTGCTGCGGCATGATCTGCTGCGGCTGCATGACGACAGTCTGCCCCTGAATGGAAGACGTTTTTGCAATGCGTACCTTGCTTTCTCCTTCGGTTACTTCCAGTTCGGCGATATCTGAGTCGGCAACAAGGTCGATCAGAGTTTTCAATTTACGTAAATCCATAGAAATCCCGCAAAAATACAGTTAAATGGTTGGAAATTAATGTTTGAGAGCGAATTCGACAGCCATTCGGTAACCGTCGGTTCCAAAACCGCATATTACACCTTCTGCAATGGGAGACAGATAAGAATGATGGCGGAAAGGCTCACGTTGATGGATATTTGAGATATGAACCTCATAAAATGGAATATTTACACCCGAAAGGGCATCTCTTAATGAAACACTGGTGTGCGTCAGCCCTCCCGGATTGATGACAATAAGGTCGACCTTGTCCTGTTTTGCCTGATGTATCCGATCTATAAGATCGCCTTCATGATTGCTTTGAAAGCTGGCAAATTTTCCTCCGGCGGCTTCGACAACGGCGCGTATGGAAGAAACGACGTTGTCCAGAGTCGTTTTTCCATAGATGTGTGGTTCCCGTGAACCGAGAAGGTTCAGATTGGGGCCGTTAAGAAGAAGAATATTTTTTGCCATGACCTTTAAAAAATAATCTTTTTGGATTGGATTGTGAGCAATTTGCCGTCAAATAACAAAAAGAGGCAAGGAAAAAACCGGGAATTTCTAAAATTTGTTTCCGATGATCTTGCCGCTTTCATCGATAAGTTCCTGCAATTCGTTCAAATTGGCTCTTTCATTGTGCGCTCCGAAAAACTTGTTCGGCCTGCGTATATCATCAAGATCATAAACCGTAACATGAACCATTTCGTCGCACCAAAGAAAATGAATGGTTTCTATCGCGTGACTCTTTCCGCGGAAATGTGGCGATTCGGAGACATTGAAATTGATATCCTGATTTAAAAGAAAAATTTCCACTTCTTTGACGTTTTCCGTAAAAAGCTGTAAATGAATCTCGCTATGCTCGCCACCGGTTCCCTTCATGACCGCTCCGGTAATGTAAGGATTGAACTTTTCGAGCTTTTTCATCAATTGCAAGGAAAGCATCCGCAAGTGGCGCAGTCTGGCGGGCTGAGTATCTGCAAGAAAGAGTTCGTTATATAACCTGACTTCATTCTCGATTGTCGGGTTGTCCGGTAAAATTTCGCCGGTAACACGTGTATTGCCCAGAACCAGTCTGGCCGCTTTTCGTTTGGCGACGTCATAACTGGTTCCTTCCTCTGCTATCATGCGTGCAGCGGCAATGGCGATTTCCTGTCGCAGATTGGCAATGTCGTGAAAACGGTAAGAAGTCATATTCGTTTTATTCCGGATACAGGCGTAAATGGCGGGATGGCGGGTAAAATTTTCAATTCAATTATTTAGTCAACTATTATGCATATTCACATCCTGGGTATTTGCGGTACCTTCATGGGAGGGGTTGCCGTTTTGGCAAAGGCGGCAGGGCATACAGTAACCGGTTGCGATGCGAATGTCTATCCGCCCATGAGCACGCAATTGCAGGAGCAGGGTATTGAGTTGATACAGGGATACGATGAGAAACAGATTGAACTGAATCCGGATCTGTTTGTCGTTGGAAATGTCGTTTCACGAGGCAACCCGTTGATGGAGGCCATTTTAAATCGGGGGCTTCCTTATGTTTCAGGCCCGCAATGGATAGGGGAATATATACTGAACGACAAGTGGGTTCTGGCAGTGGCCGGAACTCATGGAAAAACCACCACAACGTCCATGCTGGCCTGGATACTGGAAGATGCGGGTTATTCGCCGGGTTTTCTCATCGGTGGCGTACCCTTGAATTTCGGCATTTCAGCCCGTTTGCGGGGGAACGCGGATTCTTCCTTTTTTGTCATCGAAGCTGATGAATATGACACGGCTTTTTTCGATAAAAGAAGCAAATTTGTTCATTATCGTCCCAAAACGGCTATATTGAACAATCTGGAATTCGATCATGCCGATATCTTTTCCGATATTTCGGCCATCGAAACGCAGTTTCATCATCTTGTACGAACGATAGCGGGAAATGGCCGGCTTATTGTAAATGTCCGTGATACTGCCTTGAAAAGAGTCATTGACAGAGGATGCTGGAGTGAAAAGGAATGGTTCGGCGGGAGCGGGAATAATGGATGGACGCTTGCGGAAGCCGGAGACGACGGTTTCGTGGTATTTCTTGACGGCGTCGCGCAGGGAACCGTCAAATGGGAATTGACGGGTGAACACAACCGTTTGAATGCGCTGGCCGCAATTGCCGCTGCACGACATGTAGGGGTTGTTCCTGAACAGGCGATCGCTTCACTTTCCCGTTTCAAAAACGTCAAAAGACGTATGGAATGCCTGGGAGAGGTCAGGGGAATTTCCGTTTATGACGATTTTGCCCATCACCCGACAGCGATTGCCGCCACTATTGCCGGATTGAGAAGAAAAATTGGCGCAAGAAACCATACCCGCATACTGGCAGTACTGGAACCGCGTTCCAATACGATGAAACTGGGCACGATGAAACAGAAATTGCCCCATAGCCTGGCGGAAGCGGATCTGGTTTTCGGTTACGGCGCCCACTCCGGTAAAAATGCTTTGGGATGGGATTTGCAGGAAGCCTTGGGGCCATTGGGCGAAAAGGCGCGTGCTTTTGAGGATATCGATTCGCTTGTTACGGAGATTGTTTCATCCGCGAGAGCCGGAGACCATATTCTTGTCATGAGTAATGGAGGATTTGGCGGAATTCACCAGAAAATACTCGACCGGCTTGCAGGAAAACAACCGATATGATTTTATATTTACACGGATTTCAATCTTCTCCCCTTTCTTTCAAGGCGCAACTGATTGCTCGTGAACTTGACGCTCTCGGCAGTGATTGTCGCTACATTTGTCCTCAATTACCCTTATCTCCGGCTAAATCCGTAGAAATGGCAATTAATGAAATCGAAAAACATCCTCCGGATTCAGTCGCTCTTATCGGTTCGTCCCTTGGGGGATATTATGCGGGCTGGCTGGCGGAGCAATGCCATTGCAGGGCCGTTCTGTTAAATCCCGTCATTGATCCCTGGAAAATAAAGATATTGGACGATATGCCCGACAAAAGTGATTTGAAAGTACGGGAGTGGCTTGATTTCCGGAAAAAATACGAAAAAGAATTGAAAGCCCTTCGGATTACTCGTCTTACTGATCCGGCAAGATACCTGCTTTTGGCGGCAAAAGGGGACGAATTGCTGGATTGGCAATTAATGCAATCGCATTACAGAGGCGCCAATCAGATCATTATTGATGGAAGCGATCATGGACTGTCGGTGTTTAGCCAGTATCTGGACGAAGTGCTTTTGTTTTGCGGAGTGAAAAATAGGATGGAGTAAGGGCTGTTTTCCTGATCCTGTCCGGAAAAGCTGTAAAGTTCTGTATTCGTGCAATCAGTTAGCGATAGAGTGGTAAATGAATTTATTCTTTGAAGAGTCCGGAGAATTCAAAACGGGCAGTATTCTGAATCAGGTGGGTGAGGCATATCAGATCGAATTGCCAGGCGGGAAGCGGACAAAAGTGCGCGCACGCGATGTGCTGTTCCAGTTCGGTTCGCATGAGCCGGCGCAGCTATTGGCCGAAGCCGGTCAGATTGCTTCGGAAATCGATCCTGATTTTCTGTGGGAAGTCGCTGGAGAGAACGAATTCGATTATGCTGAACTGGGCAGGGAATATTTCGGTCACGATCCAAAACCGGACGAGGCGGCCGGTTTGTTGCTCAGGCTGCATTCGGCGCCCATGTATTTTTATAAAAAGGGAAAAGGCCGGTACAAGGCTGCGCCGGAAAAATCGCTTAAAGCCGCATTAGCCAGCATCGAAAAGAAGAAACAGCAAGCGATTATCCAGCAACAGTACGTTGAACAAGTGAAACAGGGGATTTTGCCGGATTCAATAAAGGGAAACGCCCTTCAACTGATATGCAAACCCGATAAAAACAGTATCGAGTACAAAGCGCTGGATATGGCGTGCAATGAGATGCATGTTTCACCGGAACGCCTTTTGTTGAACATGGGGGGGATCGCGGGCGTAAAAGAACTGCATCTGTCGCGTTTTCTGTTCGAGCATTTTCCGCGGGGAATTTCCTTCCCCGAAATCGATATACCCGATACCCGTTTTGAATTGCCTGTCGCCGATGTCAGGGCTTTTTCGATTGACGATATCACAACAACAGAAATCGACGATGCGTTTTCAGTGACGCATTTGCCGGATGGGCAGATCCGAATAGGCGTGCATATCGCTGCGCCCGCCTTGGGGATAAAACCGGGAGACGCTCTGGACGAGATTGCCAGAAAACGCTTGTCTACGGTTTATATGCCCGGCGACAAGATTACCATGCTGCCGGATGAACTGGTCAACCGTTTTACGCTGAGCGCCGGTGAAAACCGGCCGGCAATCAGCCTCTACGCCACAGTCGATCCGGCAGACTGGTCTGTCAGGGAAACGGAAACAAGGGCTGAAATGATCCGGGTTTCAGAAAATCTTCGCCATAACGATCTCGATCGTTTAATAACGGAAGACAGTCTTGCCAGAAATGAAGGAGATTATCCGCATAAGGAAGATATCGGGATTTTATGGCGTTGTGCGCGTGTGTTCGAGAAAAAACGCATGGAAAAGCGGGAGGCTTTCGGCTTGCGACCGGAGCAGACCAATCGGGTCGATTTCAATTTTTATGTCGGCGATGACGGGAAAGTGACTATTGAGCGCCGGAAACGAACGGCGCCTCTGGACAAAATCGTGGCGGAATTCATGATTTTCGCCAACAGCACCTGGGGAAAACTGCTGAGCGAACACGGGATCCCGGGTATTTACCGGAGCCAGGGAACCGGAAACGGCGGATGGATGAGTCGCATGCAGGTCAAAATGGTGACACATGCGGCGCCGCATCAGGGGCTTGGCGTCGATCAGTATGCATGGAGTACCTCGCCTTTGCGCCGCTATACCGATCTGGTCAATCAGTGGCAGATTCTGGCGTGCGTCAATTATGGTGTAGCCGCTCCCCTTTCTGCGCCATTTCGGCCCAAAGACGCCAGTCTGTTTGCCATCGTAAGCGCTTTCGACGCAGCCTATAGCGCATACGGCGAATTCCAGTCGAAAATGGAGCGGTACTGGTGTCTCCGCTGGCTGGCTCAAAACGATATTCGCCAGACGGAAGCGGTTGTTATCCGCGAGGAAATGATCCGGCTGGTCGATATCCCGTTGACGATTCCAATGCCCGGAATGCGGGCTTTGGCTCGCGGGACGCAGGTCAAGGTCGATCTTTTACGGTGGGATGAGGTGGATCTGTCTGTTGAAGCGCGTTTTCTGGATGTGTCCGCTGACGCCAGTGAAGATGAATTAAGTGAAAGCGAGGAAGAAATCGCGGAATAATTCAGTGTATAGTTTATAGGGGTCCATCGTCGTGCCTGACAGCCTGATCCCTGTTTATTTGCTTATATAACTTGTGAAATCACTTTTCCAAAATCGTGGATTATGCATAGCGGTTGCGGTATCTGTCCTGATACACGCGGTTGTGCTGTCAGCCAGATTTGCAGTCCCGACATCGTTCGACCTGAAAAAAGGCGCCTCTGCAATTGAGGTGGTCCTGGTCAGTCCGCCTTCGCGCAAAACAATACATGCCGGATTGTTAAAAGGAACGGACAGTATAAAAGCAGTATCGTCCGGAGGGAACGCAGCAGGAACACCGGGATCGGGTAAGGAAAAAGGGGAAGCGCCAAATCAGAAAAAAACAGTAGCCGGTTCTGAAAAATTCACCAAACGGGCTCAGGCAAGCGGCACTGCTGAAAAAAAAATAATGAGTAAAAGGCAAATGCCAGGCGCGTTTCAATTACCGGATGATCCCGATAGCCGCTCTGTCGTTTTCAGGCGGAACGGCAACCGAAATGGAGGCGACACCGCCAATGGATACGGAGCGGCGAACCGGCCAGTGATCACGGCCAGTACCCGTGATGTCGGTTATGCCATGTATTACAAAGCGTTGCGCAAACGGGTGGAAAACCTTGGACTGATCAATTTCCCTCAAAAAAACGGGTCAAGATTGTATGGCGAATTGATGGTGCGGATTCCTGTTTTTCAAGACGGAACGCTTTTTGAAAAAGAAGGAGGTCCCAGTATTGAAAGGTCTTCGGGAAATCCGGCGCTGGACAAGGCGGCTCTGGGCATTATCCGTCGGGCTGCGCCTTTCGGGCCGTTTCCGAAAAGCATGCGTTCCAAAAATGGCGGTGCTGATGTCTGGATTATTATCACACGCCTGAAATTTACCCGGGAGCAAGGGATACAATCGCAGATCCGTTCGACTGTGCATTGACATAAAGCAAGCGGTTTTGCCTGAAAAAGATGGGTTTTTCGCTAATTTGAAGAAATTTCTATAATCGGTTTATAAAGAATGAGTGATCGTTACGCCGTTGTCGGAAATCCGGTTGGACACAGCAAGTCCCCGGAAATACATACCCTTTTTGCGCAACAGACGGGACAGGATATCGAATATACGCGCCTGCTCGCTCCTTTAAATGATTTCAAGACAACTGTCATGAGATTTGCCGGGGAAGGCGGGCATGGAATGAATGTGACGGTTCCTTTCAAATTCGAAGCGTTCGACTTGTCCTCGCAATTGACTCTGCGGGCAAAAATGGCGGGAGCCGTCAATACCTTGCGTTTCGATGGCGCGGCAATTTACGGTGACAACACTGATGGCGCCGGACTGGTCGCCGACATAACGCGAAATGCCGGCCTGTCATTGTCCGGTTCCCGTATTCTGTTACTGGGGGCCGGTGGCGCGGCGTATGGCGTCATGTTGCCCCTGCTTGAGCGGAAACCGGATTTTATCCATATCGCCAATCTGGACGAAAGCAAGGCACGGGAACTGGCAGGCCGGTTTTCTGCCTATGGAAAGATTGCCGTATCTTCTTATGGCGCCTTGAGAGAACGCTTTGATGTTGTCATCAACGCAACTTCAGCCGGATTGCAAAATGCCATGCCACCCGTTCCTTCTGCCGTTTTTCAGGAAAACACGCTCGCGCTGGATTTGGTATACGCTGATAATCCTACTCCATTCATGACTTTCGCAAACCGGTATGGCGCAAAGGTCAGGGACGGTTTCGGCATGCTGGTTGAACAGGCAGCTGAATCGTTTTGTGTGTGGCGTGGTGTCCGGCCCGATACCAAACCCGTTTTTGCATTTTTCGGGCGGTAGTTTTCATGGACAAACTGGTCGGCCTGTTTCGAAGATACTGGCGGTGGATAGTATGGATACCCCTGGGCCTGTTTCTGGCGTTCCAGTTGTACTTTTTCTTTCAGATAGGCTGGTGGGTTCATCACAATCCTTCATCAACCAGTTTCATGCGGCAGCAACTGTCCGTTTTGCGGGAAAAAAATCCCAAGGCCAAATTAAGGCACAAGTGGATACCTTACAAACGGATTTCGCGTAATTTGAAACGGGCGGTTATTGCGTCCGAAGATGCCAATTTCACGGATCATGAGGGAGTGGACTGGGACGCGCTCCTTAAAGCGTATGAGAAAAACAGCCGGAAGGGGAAAATAGTGGCGGGTGGATCGACCATTACCCAGCAATTGGCCAAAAATCTCTTTTTGTCTGGAAGCAAAAGCTATTTCCGAAAAGGACAGGAAATCATTATCACATACATGCTGGAATTCTGGATGGAAAAAGAACGGATATTCGAGCTTTATCTGAATCTGGTCGAATTCGGCACGGGCGTTTTCGGCGCCGAGGCGGCAGCACGACATTACTACGGTACATCGGCCTCTTCACTGAGTGCGGAACAGGCAGCACGGCTTGCCGCCATGTTGCCGAAGCCGCGCTATTTCGATACTCACCGGAATTCGGGATACCTGATGCACCGGACGGCGCTGATTCTAAGACGGATGGGGTCGGCGGATGTGCCGCGTTAGACTTGTCAGGAATGCCGGAAGTTCTTGCCTGTCCTATTCGTTATCAGTACACTTGCGCTATTTTCAGCTAGGCGGCAGTTTTATTGCCTGTGAAAGCCACAATCGCTTTCCGTTTTAGTCATAAAATAGTGATATGAGCATGATGTGATCCATCCATCATAGATTCCGCCGGCAGTCACCCTGTAACGCGTCTGAAAGACTATCTCCATGATCAATGTTTTCGTACTTCAAAACGGTCGTTTGAACCAAGTGCCGATCGATTCAAAATCCGATCTTGAAAATGTGGCGCCTGTCTGGGTGGATATGACAGACCCGACAGAGGAAGAACGATCATGGGTCAAAAGTACATATGACGTGACCATGCCGGATGAAGACGACGTCAAGGACATCGAAGCTTCTGCCCGTTATTATGAGGCGGAAAATGGCGATCTTCATCTGAGAACGGATTTCCGGATCGATGACGACGAAGGGCCTTCGCAGACAGTGACAGTCGCTTTCATTTTGGCGCGTAATATCCTGTTTTCCATGCATGCGGAAGATCTTCCCGTTTTCAGGCTGGTGAGAATGCGCGCCCGCTCGCGTCCCGGTTCCATTACAGATTACAAAGATGTGCTGCTCGATCTGTATGCTACCGATGCCGAGTATTCGGCCGATGCGCTAGAAGGCATTTACAGAAATCTTGAAGAAGTCAGCAGCAAGGTATTGCAGGAGGAATTTACCGACCAGGATGCAGCAGCGACTTTGAGTACGATAGCCAAGGAAGAAGACCTTAACGGGCGTATCCGCAGAACCATGATGGATACGCGTCGTGCCGTCAGCTTCCTGATGCGGGGACGCCTGCTCGATTCCGACCAGTTCGAGGAGGCACGGCAGATTCTTCGCGATATTGAATCGCTGGACGGGCATACGTCGTTCCTGTTTGAAAAGATCAACTTCCTGATGGATGCAACAGTCGGTTTCATCAATATCAACCAGAACAAGATCATCAAGATATTTTCTGTGGCCAGTGTCGCCTTCCTTCCGCCGACGCTTATCGCCAGTATTTACGGAATGAACTTCCGTATTCTGCCCGAACTGAGCTGGGATTTCGGCTATCCTTTTGCGCTGGTACTGATGCTGTTGAGCGCACTGGCGCCCTTCTGGTATTTCCGTCGCAGAGGCTGGCTCAAATAGGAAAGCGCCGTCAGATACGACAGATCAGCCGGTTGCCATATGCCGGGTTTGCCGGATCGGTGTCGCCTTGATGGATGAAACGTCTTGCGCTGCCTTCATTTTGTTTCTTTGCCTGCGCGGGATGAAATCGGCGCCGACAATTGTCCTTGCAACCGATACCTCTTCGCCGTTCAGGGACAGCCATTCGGTAATCAGTGAGGCGAGCCTTTCCAGAGAAATGCCGTGCATGGCATTCGTTTTTTCGTATATCCAGTCAGACAGGGCCAGAAATCTGGCAAATGGTTCATCCTGCAAAATATAAGGCAAGGTTTTGACGAATCGCCCGGAATTGGCGATGAGATCCCAATAACGGGCAAAACGTTTTAAGCGTTGCATGTCGTTAAATCCGATATCCGCCGTGGATAAGACGCTATAGGGAGACGCCGGGTCGAACGTTAGCTCATAACCGTCTGTATGCCGCAGGATGGGTGTTCCCCGCAGTCGTTTCAAAATGCCGACCTGGATTTCATCGGGGCCTATCCTGACCAGGCGATCGAATCCTCTGCCGAAGCTGGCAATGTCTTCACCCGGTAACCCGACAATCAGATCGGCATGCAGGTGCGCATGAGAATGCCGGCTTAGCCACCGAAGATTTTCTTCCGATTTTTTATTGTCCTGTTTCCGGCTGATGTTTGCCTGAACTTCCGGATTGAAGGTCTGCACGCCGATTTCCAGTTGCAATGTTCCGGGTGGAAATCGGGAAATGGCGTCTTTAAGCGCGTCCGGCAAATGATCGGGCACCAGTTCAAAATGGACGAAAATGGGATTTCCGGATTCGTTTTCCAGCTTTTCCAGAAAAAAGTGGAGGATTTGCAGACTTCTTTTGACGTTCAGATTGAAAGTGCGATCAACGAATTTGAAACTTCTGGCGCCCCGCTGATAAAGGGTTTCCATCTCATGCAGGAACTTTTCAGTATCGAAAGTCCATGCTGTTTTGTCCAGTGAAGAAAGGCAGAATTCACAGCGGAAAGGACATCCTCGTGACGCCTCGACGTAGAGAGTGCGATGAGCGATATCCTCTGCAGTGTAAAAAGAGTAGGGCATGATGAGGCTGTCCAGCGCCGCCTGGACACCTTCATGAATTTTATTTGCCGGACGCCGGTTTTCCAGAATATTCCGGCAGAGCCAAGGCAAGGTAACTTCTCCCCAGCCTTTGATGACATAGTCGGCAAGCTCCGTGAGAGGTTGATGTGCCGTTTCATACGATACTTCCGGGCCGCCCAATATGATGCGGATATCCGGCGCTACTGTTTTGAGCAGGGCGACAAGTTTTGTGGTGTCTTCGACATTCCATATGTAAACACCGAGTCCGAGTATGGCAGGTTTTTGTAAAAGGATTTTTTCTGCAATGACGGCAATATCTCCGCCAATCACGAATTCTTGCAGTTTCGTCTGCTTCTGGAGGTCACCCATATTGGCCATAAGATAACGCAAACCAAGCGATGCATGAGCATATCTGGCGTTCAGGGTTGATAGCAATATACACATAAAAACATCCTGTCGAGTGTCCATCATGAAAGATTGAAAAGAAAATGGCAAGCAGTAGAATCCGTCAATTCCGGACAGACTGCGATTTGGTGCATGGATATGTAAAAATTGACTGTGGTCAAGCATGGTTTTTAACCGGAGAAGCTATGATAATCGTTAGCTTAAAAAGTTGGTATGTCACTTCACCTGCCTGTAAAAAGTGGTTTTGCAGACTTGAAACGTCGTGTCCGGTTTCCGGAAATTGACGGAACAAAAAAAGATAAGCGACGATGCTGATTGGTTTGAAATTGACAGCGGATTTCCATTAAAACAATCCATGAGTGCGACAACAGACGATTCACTGAAATTCCGGAATACGAATACAGGTACCATTTCAGGTGGCCATCTAGTTGCAAAGGCACTCAAAAATGAAGGCATCGATACCATTTTCACTTTGTCCGGTGGCAATATCGTCGATATTTACGATGGTTGTGTCAGTGAAGGGATCCGGATAATCGATTTTCGTCATGAGCAAGTGGCAGCGCATGCTGCAGACGGTTATGCGCGTCAGACAGGCAGGACAGGATGCCTTGTCACGACAGCCGGCCCCGGATGTTGCAATGCCATCACCGGCCTGGCTACAGCGCTTCAGTCGGAAACCCCTTTGCTGCACATTGGCGGTCAGGGTGCTACTATCCAGCATCTGCAAGGATCCCTGCAGGAATTCGACCATGTCCGGCTGATGTCGCCAGTAACGAAATGGGCAACGAGCGTCCGTTCAACCGAACGGATTGCCGACATGGTTTCCATGGCCTGTCGCGAAGCATGGGGAGAAGTGCCCGGCCCGGTGTATCTGGAAATCCCGCGCGATCTTCTTGACCGCACTGTCGAGCAGAAGAATTGCGTTATTCCGGCAGCCGGCCATTATCGTTGTTCAAATAAAGTGATGTGCGCGCCGGAAGAAATCGAGAAACTGGCCGATATCCTTGTCCATGCACAAAAACCTGCTGCCCTGTTTGGCAGTCAGGTCTGGAATGGGCGAAGTCATCGTGAAGCGCGTGAACTGATCAGAACTTTCGACATTCCCGCGTATACCAATGGCGCTGCGCGTGGAATCTTTAAAAATGACGATCCTTTTTCATTTGACAGAACCCGCAGCAAGGCATTGGCAGAAGCCGATGTCATTCTTGTCGTTGGGGCGCCTTTCGACTTCCGGCTGGGGTATGGCAAATTGCTGAACCCGGCAGCCAGAGTGGTGCAGATCGACCAGAATTATGCGGTAATCGGAAAAAATCGGGATATAGAGCTGGGATTGCTCGGTCATGCCGGGACTATTTTCAGGGCTGTTATCGATGCTGTTACCGGCAGGGTTGAACAGGGTGGAAAATCCAGACGCGCCGAATGGATAAAAGAACTTCGCAACGCGGAGAAAGAAGCGCTTGAAAAACTGATGCCTTTGTTCAAATCGGAAAACAGCCTGATCAATCCTTATAGGCTGGCTTACGAACTGAACGAATTTCTTGATGAAAACACGGTATACATCGGTGACGGAGGCGACGTCGTTACCATTTCGGCACAGGCGGTTCGCCCGCGTAATCCTGGACAATGGATGGATCCGGGGCCTTTGGGAAGTCTGGGGGTGGGAACCGGCTTTGCCATAGGCGCCAAACTGGCGGCTCCCGGGAAAGAGGTCGTGTGCTACTATGGGGATGGCGCTTTTTCCATGACCGCGTTCGATATGGAAACGGCCAACCGGTTCAAGGTTCCTTACCTGGCGGTTGTCGGCAATAATTCCGCCATGAACCAGATTCGTTATGCCCAATTGGCCAAATATGGCGATCGCGGTAACGTTGGCAATTTGTTAAGTGACTTGCCATATGGTAAATTTGCGGAAATGATGGGCGGGTATGGAGAAGAAGTTCACCGTCCGGGCGATATCGCACCAGCCTTGCGTCGCGGTCGCGAAGCGGTTGCGAAAACAGGAAAGTGTGCCGTTATCAATGTCTGGGTGGATCCACAGGAGTGGTCGCCCGGAACGAAAGCTCGCCTCAAAGCCCGTCTGGCGAGCCGGTAACAGTGCAGAATGCGTAGGGAAAAGGGAACTTTTTCCTCGTTGTAGGAAAGCTGGCATTTGCCAGAAAAAAGTAAGACAGACCAATAACATTGGAGGAAGAGAAATATGGGTAGCAAAGCATTATCCGGAGTAAGAATTCTGGACATGACCCACGTACAGGCCGGCCCGACATCGTCGCAGTTGTTGGCATGGATGGGAGCGGACGTCATCAAATTCGAGAATCCGACAGGTGACATCACACGTAAACAGCTGCGTCACGATCCGAACAAAGACAGCTTGTACTTCACCATGCTGAACAGCAACAAACGTTCGATCATAGCCAACATGAAAAGCAAAGCGGGCTGTGAAATCTTCGAAGCGCTGCTGAAAAAATGCGACGTCATCATGGAAAACTTTGGGCCTGGCGTTTTGGCGAGATTCGGCTACACCTGGGAAAAGATCCACGAAATCAACCCGGCCATCATCTACGCCTCCATCAAAGGCTTCGGATCCTCTGGTCCCTACAGTGACTACAAAGCCTACGAGCCGATCGCCCAGGCGATGGGTGGTTCCATGTCCTGTACCGGTTTCCCGGAAAACCCGCCGACCATCACCGGTGCCCAGATTGGTGACACCGGAACCGGCCTGCACCTGGCCATCGGCATCTGCGCTGCGCTGTACCACCGCACCCACAACGGAGGCGTAGGTCAGGAAGTCGAAGCCGCCATGCAGGAATCCGTCATGAACCTGTGCCGCGTCAAATTCCGCGACCAGGGACGTCTGATGGGAGGCAAAGGCGCGCTGGCAGAATACAGCCGTCCGACCCTGGGACTGACCGCCGTACCGCGTGCGGGTAACGACTCGGGTGGTGGCCAGCTGGGCAACTGCATTCCGTGCAAACCCTTTGGAACCAACGACTACGTCTACCTGGTCGTGCAGGAAGCCAACTGGCCGATCTTTGCAAGAGCCATTGGAGACGAAGCGCTGGTAACAGACGAACGCTTTGCCACCCTGGCAGAACGTCGCAAGAACCAGAACACCCTGTGGAAAATGGTAGCGGACTTCGCGAAGAACTACACCAAGACCGAATTCACCGCCTACTGCAACGAAAAGAACATTCCATGTGGTCCGGTGCTGTCGACAGAAGAACTGATGACAGACGAACATGCACGTCATCGTCAGATGATCGTCAAAGTCGAAGGCCATCCGGAAGGAGACTACTGGACAGTAGGTATGCCGGTCAAGATGTCCGAAGGCATCGTAGACAAGATCACGCCGGCGCCGATGTTGGGTGAACACACGGAAGAAATCCTGAAAGAAGTTTGCGGATTCTCGGCAGAGAAAATTTCCGAACTGAAAGCAGGTGGCGCTTTCGAAGTACCCGCGAAAAAGAAAAAATAAGGGTGGGCCAATTGTTTTAATGAAGTGATTCATTAGGCATTTAGCAGGATGGGTGGAAAAACCACCACCCATCCATTCTTTTTGAAGGACAAGTATGAACATTCATGAATATCAGGGAAAACAGATTTTACGTAAATATGGAGTGACCACTCCTCGCGGATTTCCCTGTTTTACTGTCGACGAGGCTGTCGAAGCCGCAGAAAAACTGGGCGGCAATCTCTGGGTTGTCAAGGCCCAGATTCATGCAGGTGGCCGCGGCAAGGGCGGTGGCGTCAAGGTGGCTAAATCTATCGATGAAGTCAGAAAATACGCAACGGAAATCCTGGGTATGACTCTGGTAACGCATCAGACCGGCCCGGAAGGACGTGTTGTCAAACGTCTTCTGATTGAAGAAGGCGCGGATATCAAGAAAGAATTTTATGTCGGGATGGTTGTTGATCGTGCAACACAACGTGTCGCTCTGATGGCTTCTTCCGAAGGCGGCATGAATATCGAGGACGTTGCACGCGATACGCCTGAGCTGATCCACAAAGTGTTCATTGATCCGGCAAGCGGTTTGACCGATGCGGAAGGTGAAGACATCGCTCGCAAGATCGGCATGCCGGAAGCGGCCGTAAAAGAAACCTGCAAATTCATGCAGGGACTCTACAAGGCATTCGTTGAAACCGATGCTTCGCTGGCAGAAATCAACCCGTTGGTGTTGACGGGTGACAATCGGGTCATCGCGCTGGATGCGAAATTCAACTTCGATTCCAATGCCTTGTATCGTCAGCCTGAAATTCAGGCAATGCGCGATCTGGACGAAGAAAATCCTGACGAAATCCAGGCATCGAAATTCGATCTGACCTATATTTCGCTGGATGGCAACATCGGTTGTATGGTTAACGGTGCAGGGCTTGCCATGGCTACTATGGATATTATCAAGCTGTATGGCGGCGCTCCGGCAAACTTTTTGGATGTCGGCGGTGGCGCTACGACCGAGAAAGTCACCGAAGCATTCAAGATCATGCTGTCCAATCCGGATGTCAAGGCTATTCTGGTCAATATCTTTGGCGGTATCATGAGATGTGACGTTATTGCGGAAGGTATTGTGGCCGCAGCCAAACAGGTTGAACTGAAAGTGCCTCTGATTGTTCGTCTCGAAGGCACCAATGTCGATCAGGGCAAGGAAATTCTGGCCAAGTCCGGTTTACCGATTATCTCTGCCAGCGGCATGGCTGATGCTGCATTGAAGGCGGTTAACGCAGCAAAGGGTAACTAATATGTCTATTCTGATTAATAAGAACAGCCGGGTCATCGTTCAGGGCCTGACCGGTAAAACCGGTGCATTCCATACTGAAATGTCCATGAATTATGCTTTCGGTAAAGAGTGCTATGTTGGTGGCGTCACTCCTAAAAAGGGCGGTACGACCTTTTTGAATCTGCCGGTTTTTAACACGGTCAAGGAAGCCAAAGATCAGACGGGCGCCAATGTTTCCGTTATCTATGTTCCGCCTCCGTTTGCTGCGGCGGCTATTGACGAAGCGGTTGAAGCCGGTATTGAATTTGTCATCTGCATTACCGAAGGCATTCCGGTGGAAGACATGTTGCGTACCCGCTATAAAATGCAGGGTAAAAATACCATTCTTCTTGGGCCGAACTGCCCGGGCATCATCACTCCGGACGAACTGAAAATCGGCATCATGCCGGGCCATATTCATAAGAAAGGTTCCATCGGTGTCGTTTCCAAGTCCGGTACCCTGACTTATGAGGCAGCCAGCCAGCTGGCTGAATTCGGTTTGGGGCAATCAACCGTTGTCGGGGTCGGTGGTGATCCGATCAATGGTTTGAAGCACATTGATGTTCTGAAAATGTTTAACGACGATCCGGAAACCGAAGCTGTCATTATGGTCGGTGAAATCGGTGGCAACGATGAAGAAACCGCTGCCCTTTGGGTCAAGGAAAACATGAAAAAACCGGTTGTCGGTTTTATCGCGGGTGTTACAGCGCCTCCGGGAAAACGGATGGGCCATGCCGGCGCCATTATTTCTGGCGGCAAAGGTACGGCGCAGGAAAAACTGGCTGTTATGGAAGAATGTGGTATCACCGTAACCCGTAATCCTGCCGAAATCGGCAAGACGTTGAAAGCCGCGCTGAAATAAGCGTTGCGGTTGAAACAAAAAAAGCCCGGTTGCATACCGGGCTTTTTGCTGGCTTTTGCGCTTTTCAGAAATGACCCGTTTCCAGATAATGGCAGAGACACCGCAGACTGTGTATAACACTTTGTTCCCTGACTTCTGAACGGTTGCCGCCGAACTGGCGCTTGTCAGTACTGAAAACACCAGTCCGGGTAGCGAAGCCGAAACATACCGTCCCGACCGGTTTTTCAAGTGAGCCGCCATTCGGGCCTGCGATACCGGTTGTGGAAAGGGCAATGTCGCCGCGGGTAGCGTTCAATCCTCCCTTGGCCATGGCAAGTGCCACTTTCTGGCTAACAGCGCCTTGCTGGGTGATCAGCTCTTCCGGAACACCCACCAGTTTTGTTTTCGATTCGTTTGAATAGGTAACCAATCCGCATTCGAACCATTCCGAAGCGCCGGGAATATCGGTTACCAGTTTGGCGAGGCCTCCACCGGTACAGGATTCAACAATGACCAGTCTAAGTTTTTTCTGCGAAAGCAGGGTACCAGCGTATTGGGCAAGTTCAAAAGGATTTTTCGTCATGGCTATTCCGTAAAAAATTTAAGGGGCAACGAAACAGGTTTTCCATAAAGCGAAAACCAGCAAGGTGAAAAAAGCGGCAATAATATCGTCCAGCATAACACCAAAACCACCGTGAATGCGTTCATCAAAAAACCGGATAGGTGGCGGTTTTACCATGTCAAAAAACCGGAAAACGAGAAAGGCTACACACTCGGTGAAGAGCGAGGCCGGTGTTAACAGTAACAGGATCAGCCAGAAAGCGATTATCTCGTCCCATACCATACTTCCATCGTCCGGGCTGTTCAGTGCAGTGCCCGTTACCTGACAAGCTTTGATTCCAATCATGAACCCGGCGAAACAGACAATTCCCCACGTCAAAGGCGTAAAGACCGCCGGGGAAAAGAAAGTCAGCAAATCGTAACTTAT
This sequence comes from Oxalobacter paraformigenes, assembly GCF_000158475.2. Lineage (GTDB taxonomy): Bacteria > Pseudomonadota > Gammaproteobacteria > Burkholderiales > Burkholderiaceae_D > Oxalobacter > Oxalobacter paraformigenes. Next base: position 347,944 of record NZ_KI392030.1, read on the forward strand.
CCAGGCAAACAGGGTCCCGGCCGTCCCTGGCATGACCGGGGAAAGCCCGCTTCCGAATCCCAGCGAAACCAGATGAAAAGGATGGGACAGCAAAAACGGAATGTCGGGTCTGCCTGTGTTTGAAAGCTTCATTTTTTTGACGTTAAAAAATGATCGAATGAGCGATGGGAAAAATGTTGCAGTTCGCCTTGCGTATTGCAGAGGCGCAATCCCGGTTCTTTTTCAATGAATCCGATGCGGGTTACAGGAACGCCTGTCTTTTCGGATGCTTCCAGAACACGACCGCGTTTCGCTATTGGAGCCGTAAAACACAATTCATAGTCGTCTCCTCCCCCCAGTGCACATTGCAAACGGAACGCTTCCGGCTGTTTTTCCAGAACCGAACTGATGGGCAGGGCGTCGATATTCAGGGTAGCGCCTACCCGGGATGCGTCAAGTATGTGACTCAGGTCGCCTAGCAGGCCGTCGGAAAGATCCAGTGCAGCGTTGGCGATTTTTCTGAGCGCAATGCCTAGCGCAATTCGGGGGATCGGCGTTTGCAGACGCTGCAGTACCATATTGAATTCGTTTTCACTTAAAACGGTTTCATGGCGACAGTGTGCCAGAGCGAGCCGGGCGTCGCCGATAGTTCCTGAAATCCATATATCGTCTCCATGTTGGGCCTTGTCTCTTCGCAAGGCCTGGCCAAGAGGAATTTGTCCGAAAATCGTAATGCAGATATTCAGAGGCCCTCTTGTGGTATCGCCGCCGATCAGTTCGCATTGGCAAAGATTTGCCAGAGAAAACAAACCTTCCGAAAAGGGTTTTAGCCAGGCTTCGTCCGGTTCCGGCAAAGCCAGCGCCAGCGTAAAAGCGACAGGCTCGGCGCCCATGGCAGCCAGGTCGGAAAGATTGACCGCCAGAGATTTGTGGCCAAGCTGCCTGGGGTCGGTATCGGGAAAAAAATGGGTTCCCGATACCAGCATATCGCTGGATATGGCCATTTGGGTGCCGGGCGTCGGCCGCAAGAGAGCGCAATCGTCACCGATTCCAAGCGATGCGTTCGTAACGGGTTTTGTGAAATATTTGGCGATGAGGTCGAATTCGGAAAGCATGGTCGCTAAAATAGAAAGGAACTTGGTGGTTGTTCAGGCAGACTAATACATAATGATGCTATTGATATCGCTTCAAAGCAAGATAATGGTAAACTGCTAGGCTCGATCAAACCGATCGAACACCGGTCGTTAGAACGGTCTGTCGTTTTTGCCCATCAAAAATGCGGAAATCCGGGATAAGCGACAAACCACGATCCGCTTTTTGACCAAATAACCTGTCCGAACATGAGTCACACACCCTGGATTGAATATATTGGTGCCGCGCTTTTTTTTCTGGCGCTAATCCATACGTTTTCAACAAAATATTTTGTCAGGCTGTCCCATCAGGATAGCCGTCATGCCGGTTTGTGGCTGATGCTGGGCGAAGTTGAAGTGGTATTCGGGTTCTGGGCTTTTATTCTCCTTGGATTCATGGCGCTTATCGGCGGCTATGAAAGCGCTGTGGAATATCTCGATACCCGCAATTTCACGGAACCATTGTTTGTTTTTGTTATTTTGGTCATTGCAGGTACCCGACCCATTCTCCAGGCTGCACAGCTCTTGATCGATACGCTGGAACGGCTGATACCATTGCCGGGAACGATTACGTATTACTTTCTGACGCTTTCCATCGTTCCTTTACTGGGTTCCTTCATTACAGAACCGGCTGCCATGACACTGGCAGCGATTATCCTGAGAGATCGTTATTTCTCGAAAAAGATTCCGGAAACAATGAAATATTCTACAATCGCCATTTTGCTGGTGAATGTATCGATCGGTGGCGTCCTGACTTCTTATGCGGCCCCTCCGGTACTGATGGTTGCCGGCAAGTGGGGGTGGGGACTGGATTTCATGCTGAGCATGTTCGGCTGGAAAGCCGCTTTGGCCGTTTTCATCAATGCCGTGATTGCCTCCTGGGTTTTCCGGAAAGTCCTGCTTTCGATGGATGATTTGAAAGATGACTACGAAATCGGGCGCGTTCCTCTTCTTGTCATGCTTGTTCATTTAACGACACTGGTGCTTGTTGTCCTTTTCAGTCACCATCCAGTCGTTTTCATGGGGCTGTTCCTGTTTTTTCTCGGTTTTACAGAAGCTTACCACCGTTATCAGAGTCCGTTGATGTTGCGGGAAGGGCTCCTGGTGGCGTTCTTCCTAGCTGGTCTGGTCGTATTGGGCGGCATGCAAAAGTGGTGGCTTGAACCGATTTTGTCAAGCTTGAACAGTGCCATGCTTTTTACCGGCGCGACATTATTGACCGCCATTACCGACAATGCGGCTCTGACTTATCTGGGTTCTCTTGTAGAAGATCTCTCTGACGCAAGCAAATACGCCCTGGTCGCAGGTGCTGTGACTGGCGGCGGTTTGACAGTGATTGCCAATGCGCCCAATCCGGTCAGTTTCTCGTTGTTGAAAAACACATTCGAACATCAATCCATCAATCCGTTAATGCTCTTTGTATACGCATTGTTTCCCACAATCATAGCGGCGTGTTGTTTTGTCTTTTTGTAAATGTAAAAAAGCAAGCCGGGCTGAATCGTATTCACGCGCCATTAGTGATACGACAAGATAAAAAATGCCTCCTGAAGTCATCTGTGGCGAGAAAGATATCTGAAGAGAATCAAGAAGGTAGTATAATGCGCGCAATGAATACTTCGACTGATCCCCAGATTGAATCCTTGCGTCTTCCACCGCACTCGATTGAGGCGGAGCAGTCGGTATTGGGAGGCCTTCTTCTCGATAATTCGGCATGGGATCGCATCGCCGATTTCCTGAATCAGGATGATTTTTACCGCTTCGATCATCGTCTTATTTTCCAGCATATTGCCAAGCTGATTAACTTGTCCAAACCGGCCGATGTCATTACGGTTTATGAATCGTTGCAAACAATAGGGAAAGCGGAAGAAGTCGGGGGTCTGCCCTATCTGAATGCGCTCGCTCAAAATACCCCATCTGCCGCCAATATCCGCCATTATGCGCAGATTGTCCGGGACCGGGGCATTTTGCGCCGTCTGATTACGGTATCGGATGAAATTTCATCAAGCGCTTTTCAATCTCAGGGAAAAGAAGTCAGGCAGATACTCGATGAAGCGGAAACCAATATTTTTGCGATTGCTGAAGAAGGCGCACGCGGAACGCAAGGGTTTCAGGAGATACAGCCGTTGCTGACGCAGGTCGTTGAGCGGATTGACGAGTTGTACAATCGGGATAATCAAAACGACATAACAGGCGTGCCTACAGGCTTTATCGATCTGGACAGAATGACGTCCGGTTTGCAGCCGGGAGATCTTGTCATTGTCGCAGGGCGCCCATCCATGGGTAAAACGGCGTTTTCGGTCAATATCGGCGAGCATGTCGCTATCGAAAGCGGTCTTCCGGTTGCTGTATTTTCAATGGAAATGAGCGGAGCGCAGCTGGCCATGCGTATGCTGGGTTCTGTCGGACGTCTGGATCAGCACCGTTTGAGAACGGGGCGGCTTGCCGATGAAGACTGGCCGCGGCTGACGTTTGCCATTCAGAAAATGAATGAGGCACAGCTCTACATTGACGAAACTCCGGCATTGAGTTGTACCGAATTGAGGGCAAGAGCACGCAGGCTGGCCAGGCAGTGCAGCAAACTGGGGCTTATTATTGTCGATTATTTGCAGTTGATGGCTCCCAGTTCGGCCGGGGAAAACCGCGCCACGGAAATTTCCGAAATTTCACGTGGCCTGAAAGCACTGGCCAAAGAACTGAATTGCCCCGTTATTGCGCTGTCGCAGTTGAACCGTTCGGTCGAACAGCGCCCGAACAAGCGGCCGGTAATGTCCGATTTGCGCGAGTCGGGCGCCATTGAACAGGACGCCGATCTTATTTTATTCATTTATCGGGATGAAGTTTACAATCCCGATTCGCCTGACAAGGGAATGGCTGAAATCATCGTCGGGAAACAGCGTAATGGCCCGATCGGTAGCGTCAGACTGACTTTTCTCGGGCAATTCACAAAATTCGACAACTACGCTGGTGGAGGAGGAATGTACGGTGAATGATCGTTATCTCCTTGACAGAAAACCGATCGTGCATGGTCTGTACACGATTGAGGCGACCAGTTCAATATAATGGGATGTGACTATGTTCGGACGTTTGATGCCTAAAGAAGAAAAGTTTTTCGACTTGTTCAATCAGCATGCAGAATTCTGCGTGAAAGGAGCAAGAGAATTGCTGGAGCTCATGAAAGATTTCAGTAATATTGAAAGACGGTTACACGCTATTGAGGGGCTTGAGAAACAGGCAGACAAGGTCACTTATCACACTATCGGTATTCTTCACAAAACCTTTATCACGCCTTTAGACCGGGAAGACATTCATCGTCTGATTACCAAAATGGACGACATCCTGGATTTGATGGAAGATGCGGCGCAGACTGTTTCACTTTATGACATACAGACCATTACTCCTGAAGCTATCCGTCTTGCCGAATTGTGTCTGGGATGCTGCGAAAAACTGAAAGAGGGGGTTTCTCTGCTTCACAACATGAATCATTCCCGTGAAATACTGGAAATATGTGAAGAAATAGACAGACTTGAATCCGACGCGGATCACGTCATGCATGCCGCGTTGTCGAAGCTGTTCCGCGATGAACCGGATGTACGGAATCTGATCAAGTTGAAGGCCCTCTACGAGATTTTGGAAAATGTGACGGACATTTGTGAAGACGTCGCGAATATCATCGAAGGGATTGTTGTTGAAAATGCCTGACATCAGTATCTGAAACAATCAGATTGCCGGTTTTTCCAGTCATTAATGTCCAAACAAAGTTGAATTTTCATGCAAGCTATACATGTCAGTCTTTACGCCCTCGTCTTTCTGGTTGCCCTGGCGTTGATTTTCGATTTCATGAACGGTTTCCATGATGCGGCCAACGCTATTGCAACAGTCGTTTCTACAGGTGTGTTAAAACCTCATACCGCGGTCGCCATGACCGCGTTCATGAACTGTATCGCGATTTTCGTATTCGATCTGCATGTGGCAACGACAGTCGGGAAAGGAACAGTCGATCCGGCGATTGTCGATCACTATGTGGTGTTCGGCGCTTTGGTAGGCGCAATCGGCTGGAATGTCATTACCTGGTATTACGGCATACCTTCGTCATCTTCGCATGCCCTTATCGGGGGATTGATCGGCGCGGCCATTGCGAAAGCGGGCAGCGGTTCGCTGATCGCTTCCGGTCTTTTGAAAATTATCGCTTTTATCGTTATTTCCCCGCTGCTCGGTTTTGTCCTGGGATCGGTCATGATGTTGCTCGTTTCCTGGATTTTTGTACGATCACAGCCTCGTAATGTGGATAGATGGTTCAGGCGGCTGCAACTGGTTTCGGCATCTTTGTATAGTCTGGGCCACGGAGGAAACGATGCGCAAAAAACGATGGGTCTTATCTGGATGTTGCTGATCGCGTCGGGTTATGCGGCTGACGATGGACATCTGCCAATGTGGGTTATCGTTTCCTGTTATGGCGCAATCGGTTTCGGTACCTTGTTCGGGGGGTGGCGTATCGTAAAAACCATGGGGCAGAAAATCACCAAATTGAAACCGGTTGGCGGTTTCTGCGCCGAAACAGGCGGCGCGCTCACTCTTTTTATTGCCACGGCGCTTGGGGTTCCCGTCTCGACGACTCACACCATTACCGGTGCCATTGTCGGTGTCGGTTCCGCGCAGAAAATGTCGGCGGTAAGGTGGGGAGTCGCCAGCAATATTGTCTGGGCGTGGATACTGACCATTCCGGCTTCCGCTTTTATTGCTGCCGTAGCCTGGTGGCTCGGAACAAAATTTTTATGATTTCTGCCGATTGGCCAGAATGGAGCTGCCAAGCGAAGCCAGGATGAGAATAGCGCCCAAAAGGCCGGTAATGGCCTCCGGGATCGCAAAAATCACACCCAGCAACATCAGGAAAGCCAGGGATCCGATTGCCCAGAAGGCTCCGTGTTCCAGATAGCGGTAATGATTCAGCGTTCCTTTTTCGACAAGCAGAACGGTGAAACTCCGCACAAACATGGCTCCGGCTCCAAGGCCCAAGGCGATAATGAACAGATTGTTGGTCATTGCAAAAGCGCCCAACACGCCATCAAAGGAAAAACTGGCGTCAATCAGTTCCAGATAAAGAAAACCGCCGACACCCTGATGGACAACGTGCTGTTCAATGTGTGCATCGTGCGGGCTTAAAAGGGAAGCGATGCCTTTCGTCAAAACATAAACGATCAGCCCCCACATCCCTGCCAAAAGAAACTCGAAGCGTTCGCTTTGCGAAACGAAATACGAAAACATTGTCAGCGTAATCAGGGTCAGTGCAGCCTGGATCGCTTCCATTTGTCCAAGACGAGTCAATGGTTTTTCAATGAAAGCGAGCCAATGCTCCGTTTTGTGCCGCGCTACGAAAAAACTGAGAAATACCATCATCAGAAAAACGCCGCCGAAAGCGGCTACCTGATGATGGGCGGCAGCCATTAAACGGCTGTATATTTCCGGCCGGTATAAGGCGACATTGACGGCTTCGATCGGATTGATGTGTGCGACAACGCTGACAATGGCCAATGGAAAAACCAGCCGCATGCCGAAAACGGCGATGAAAATGCCCCAGATCAGAAAATGCTGGCGCCACAAATGATTCCAGTTCTTCAGTACGCCAGCATTGACGACAGCGTTGTCGAAAGACAATGCCACTTCCAGAACGGTCAGAAAAAAAATAGTTGCAACCGCTGCGGTACCGCCGATAATGAAACCGGCGATCAAGGCGAGAAGGCAAACGATAAAGGAGGTTGTGAAGTAAGAAAGATGCGATTTCATGACAACTTTACCGGTTTGGACTCGGGTACAGGATACATCTTTCTATTTAAAGAGATAATGCCGGTAAAAAAAGACCATCCTCCACTGGTACATGAAAGGATGGTCAGGCTCATGATTGCGACCTTAATCGGAATTGCCCGCAAAACCCAACAGGTGCAGCAGGCTCGAAAACAAATTGAAAAACGCGACAAAAAGGGTCACTGTCGCCATAACGTAATTGGTTTCCCCGTTACGGACAATTCTGTTTGTCTCATAAAGGATCAGTCCAGACATCAGTAAAACGAAAACGGCAGAAACCGCGAGAGACAAAGCCGGTATTTCAAAAAAGAAAGCGATAACAGCGGCGAAAAAAGCCACTAGTATACCGGTTGTCAAAAAGCCTGCCAAAAATGAAAAATCACGGCGGGAAAAAAGGGCAATACCGGACATGACAATAAAAATCAGGGAGGTGCCTCCCAGTGCCATAAGCACTGTTTCGCCGCCGTGGGGCAAGCGCAAATAGTGACCGACAATCGGGCCCAGAGTGTAACCCATAAAACCGGTCAAGACCAGCACGAACACGATCCCCAGACCGTTGTTGCGATTTCGGCTTACCAGAAACAACAATCCGAAATAACCGATCAATGTAATCAGAAAACCGGGATGCGGCAGTTGCAATGCAATTGCCGCGGCGGCAGTCAGGGCGGAAAAACCCAGACACAATGATAAGAGAAAATAAGTGTTTCTTAGGACACGTCTTGCTGGATAGTCGAGTATTTTGCCGACATGTCCGGTCGCGAGGGCTGCAGAATCGAATCGGTAACGTTTATTCATGTAACGAATCTAAATTGCCAGAAAAGGTTTGTTGAAATAAAGCGGCAAGGTGTCGTGCGGTATCGATTTTGTCTTGGACATAGCCTTGTTCAAAAGACGGGATGCACGTCTGGTGGCACTGTCGAAGGCGCCTTTCACATCGGCGGCAAATTCGGTGACGACGATAGGCGACATGCCGGGCAGTGCCAGTTGAATCAGGCAACGTTTCTTGAAACCGCTCTTGATGCGATTGGTATCGGACAGACGAACCGTAACGTAATGGATACTGTCCTGTGTTCGTGCCAGCATCGCGTTCAGCCGTTCCATTATATATTCCTGTATGGCTTCACCTGCCTTGATTCCTTTGGTGATGATAGTGGGTTCCATCTATTTTTTGCTCCTGCTTCAAATGTGTTGCTATGTAAACATATTAAACAATGGAAGAATAAGTAAAAAGAGAAGATAATAGTAATGTTACTTCAAAAAAACAGAATAATGAATGCTTCTAATCTAAATTATCGTCATCTTTACTATTTTTGGGTCGCGGCAAAAGAAGGGGGAGTGACCAGAGCGGCAGAACGACTGGGGGTGGCAGTACAAACCATTAGTATGCAACTGGCGCTTCTTGAAAAATCGGTCGGAAAGACGTTGTTCGCTCCACAGGGACGAAGACTGGTTTTGACGGAGGCGGGAAGGGTCGCGCTGAATTATGCAGACCAGATTTTCCTTTTGGGAGAACAATTGCAGGAAAGACTGGCAGAAGACGATGTCGGAAAAAGCTTGCGCCTGACTGTCGGTATTTCAGATTCATTGCCCAAGATGATTGCTTATCGTCTGCTGGAACCGGCCCTGAAAATGCCGCAATTCGTACGCATGGAATGTTATGACGGGACTTTTGAAAATTTGCTTGCCGATTTGGCGTTGCATAAACTTGATGTGGTACTGACCGACCGGCCTACCAATGTCAAAAGCAGTTTGCGTGTCTTCAGTCATGAGTTGGGGGACCGTGCCGTCTGGCTGTTCGGAACTGAAGAACTGGCGGAAAAGTATCGGGATAATTTTCCGGATTGTCTGAATGGCGCGCCTGTTTTGTTGCCAACTCGCAACAATGCTATCCGGATGCGTCTCGATCAATGGTTTGAAGTAAACAGTATACGTCCGTTTATCGCCGGAGAATTTTCCGATAGCGCCTTACTCAAGACGTTTGGACGGATCGGATTGGGTATGTTTCATGCGCCCATTGTTTTGGCGGATGAAATGAAAGACCAGTTCAGATCGGTTCCGATAGGCGAAATGAAAGGGGTAAGGGAACAGTATTATGCCATTTCCGCCGAGATGAAAATCCGGCATGTCGCCGTTGAAACCATACTGGAGGCTCGGCGCAAAATAATGGAAGAAGCGGACTGAAACCGGCCAGAAAAGGGATGTCATTTCAGATGATTGGCCAGCCTGATAAATTGTTCAACGGACAATTCTTCCGGTCTTTTGGTCGGCTCGATCCCCAGGCCAGTCAATTCAGCTTCGGTGAAAAACGGGGCAAGATTGTTTCGCAGCATTTTTCTTCGTTGCGAAAAAGCTTGTGTTACGGTTTTTTCAAGAGCCGGAAAAGAACATTTTTCCGGATTTTCTTTCGGAATCATTCGTACAACAGCAGAATCGACCTTGGGTTGGGGGTCGAATGCTTCCGGTGGCACAATAAAGAGCATATCCATGTCGTATTGCCACTGCAACATGACGGAAAGTCTTCCGTAAGCCTTGCTGCCGGGTTCGGCAACCATGCGTTCGACCACTTCTCTTTGCAACATGAAATGCTGATCTTTGACAAATAGAGAAAATTCCAGCAGATGGAAAAGCAGGGGGGTGGATATATTGTAGGGAAGATTGCCGACAATCCGGATTTTTTCCCCGCTCTGTTCTTTAAGCGAACGCATGTCGAAGGCCAGCGCATCTCCCTGATGAACAACCAGTTTTTCAGGCGGAAACGTATTTCGGAGATAAACGACCAGATCCCGATCCAGTTCGATAACCTCCAGTCTGGACAGAGAGGGCAGCAATTTTCCGGTCATGGCGCCCATGCCGGGGCCGATTTCAACCATGATGTCCGAGGCAGCCGGTGCAATCGCAGCAATGATTTTGTCCAGAACAGACGGATCTTTGAGAAAATTCTGACCGAAACGTTTGCGGGGGAGGTGCTTCATTTTCCGTTTTGCCTGCGATTTTGCGATGAAACGGCTGCCATTTCAGCAGCGATGTGAATGGCTTCTACCATGCTGCCGTGATTGGCCATGCCAAGGCCTCGTGACGCGATATCCAGTGCCGTTCCGTGATCGACGGACGTTCGGATAAGGGGAAGTCCCAGCGTTATGTTGACGCCGTGTCCAAACGTGGCATATTTAAGAACGGGCAGGCCCTGATCGTGGTACATGGCGAGCACGCAATCGGCATGTTCGAGGTAACGGGGCTGGAAAAGCGTGTCGGCCGGAAAGGGCCCGGAAACCCGGATACCTGTTTCCTGCATTTGCCGGATGGCCGGAGTGATGATTCTGATTTCCTCGTCGCCAAGATATCCGTTTTCTCCGGCATGGGGATTTAAGCCGGTCACTAAAATTCGGGGCGATACTATACCGAACCGGTTTTTTAAGTCACGGTTTATGATTGAAACGGTTTCAAGAAGGCAGTCAATGGAAATTGCCTTGTGAACGTTTTTAAGGGGCAAATGAGTTGTCGCCAGCGCTACCCGTAACATGACGTGGCCGTCACCGGCCAGTTTCCTGACCGATCCGGCGAGCATCATGACCACACGCTTTGTTTCCGTCTTTTCGGCAAAATATTCCGTATGTCCGGTAAAAGCAATCCCTGCATCGTTGAGGGTGCTTTTTTGCACGGGGGCGGTCACGACAGCGTCGAACTGTCTGTTCATGGCGCCTGCGATGGCGATATCCATAAAAGCCAGCACCGATTGGCCATTTCGGGGATCAAGCTGGCCTGCGATGACCGGAGCTTGCAGTGGAGAATCGATTACCCCAATGGAGGCGGTTTCTTTTTTTTCTATTGCTTCATGCAAGCGGGCCGAATCGAGTTTTTGCAGTTTAATGCCGCTGTCCATTTTGCCGGCAAGTTGTTTTAACCACGCATAATCGCCAATCAAAACAGGAAAGACAATATCACGACAACAATGCGCTCCCCGGAGGGAAATTTCGGGACCGATGCCAGCCGGCTCTCCTGTCGTGATGGCAATAACCGGTTTGGACATTACATATCCTGTTTGTTGTCGTTCAGGCGATATTCGACATACGCGCGATCGCGCAATTGCCTGAGCCACTCTTCCGTCGCTTCGGCGATCTTGCGTTCACGAAGCGCCTGCTTGGCTGCGATCCGTTTTCTTTCAAGCGACACATCGTCCGTTTTCTTGTCCAATACCTGAATCAGATGGAAACCGAACTGTGTCTCGACAGGCTCACTGATTTCTCCCGGCTGGAGGGAAACCAGCGCTTTTTCGAATTCCGGAACGGTATCGCCAGGGTATATCCAGCCCAGATCACCCCCCCGGCTGGCGGATGTATCGTTGGAATAGGTTTTGGCCAGTTCTTCAAAGCTTGCCGAATCGTTTTGAATACGTTGTTTGAGATCGAGTAGTTTGCGCTTTGCTTCATCGGCCGAAACCAGCTGATTGACCTTGATAAGGATATGGCGTGCGTGAATTTGCTGAACGGCGTTGCCATCGGCGGCTCCGGCGACCGGTTCCGGGCCGGTTGACATTGAACGCTTGTCGAGAACTTTCAGGATGTGAAAGCCGTTAGGGCTTTTGATGATACCGGTAATGTTTCCGGGTTTTACGCCGACCAGCGCATCGGCAAAAATTTTAGGCAAACGATCGGTACTTCTCCAGCCAATGTCCCCCCCGCTCAAGCCTTCATCGGCATCCGAATATGAGGCGGCATTTTGCTGGAAGTCGCCTCCCGATTGCAGTATCTGCAAAACTTTTTCTGCCCGTTCCCGCTTTTCCGCAATCTGTTCCGGAGAGGCGTTTTCAGGAATACGGATGAGAATATGTCCCAGTCTGACTTGCTCGGGCATTTGCATTTGTGAATCGGCGCCCAGCAAATGGTCGACTTCGGCATCGTTGATCTGGATTTTATTCACCACTTCCCGATCGCGCAGGCGTTGCATGGTGATTTCCGACCGGATTTTTTCACGATGGCTTTCAAAAGAAGTACCGTCCCGTTCTATATATTGCTGAAATTGTGGAACAGTCATATGTTTGCTTTCCGCTATTCTGGCAATCGTCCTGTCGAGTTGGGTATCGTCGATACGCAGTCCCATTTCCTTGGCCAGTTGCATTTGGGCGCTTTCAACGATCATATGCTCGAGAACCTGCTTTTGCAGTTCCGCACGGGGTGGCAGATTGACATTTTGTTTTTGCAGCTGGGATTCGATCATTTGAATCCGTTCATTAAGTTCACCCATAGTGATGACGTCATTGTTGACCACGGCAGCAATGGCGTCCACCACTACCGGTTTGGGAGCCTGTGCCGGCGCCTGTACCGGTTTCTCCGTCTGTGCCAGAACACAGGTGGAACAGGCGAAACCAAAAAGCAGCGTAACAGCCCAGTTTAAGACAGACTGTTTTTTGAAAAGACGGTATAAAAACATTTGCAGTCCTTATAAGGAAGCGTAAAAACGGAATCAGGGTGACAAAGGCTCATAACCCGGAATGCTTCTTTGCAGAGCGTTTAGAGGGTTGGTTCCCAGTTTCGACAATCCCTTCAATTCAAGCTGGAAATAGAATGCGGTGTTGCTTTCAATGGATGAAGTGGCATAACGCTGGGCCATCAATCTGAAAATCCAACAATCTGCGTTATATTCGAAACCGAAAATATTTTCAATAGTCCGGTTTTCAGGCAATGAATAACTGATCTGTCCGACAGCATACCAGCGCTGGGCTATCGGCCATTGTCCCGAGACATTGATCTGGTCCAGCTCATTGCCGTAAAAGTCAACTGTATCGCGTAAATAACGGTATTCGGCATTCAACAGCTTCATACGGCCCGGTTTCCATTGAGTGCTGAAGTTTGCGCTGTATACCTTCTGTGTGCTTTGATTGTACTGCAGAGACGTATCGATCGAGACAGTGGGAATAATTTTTCCGTTAGCCATCAATAAAAGATCGGAACGGTTCTTGGATTCGTCACGGTTGGTGTTGTAAAGGTAGACACGCTGATCACTGAAGTAGTAGCGCTGGCCAATGGTAAAACGCATGCGTTCTGCACCGTCTTTTTCAATAAAGCGGGTTGTGACCGCAGCAGTCAGGTTATTGGCATCGGCAATGCGGTCGTATCCGTCAAACCGGTTTTCCGTAAACAGAAGGGCATAACCAAAGCTGGGTTCACCCGAATCGAAGATAGGATATTCACTCTGGTCTTTGTAAGGGGTGTAGACATAAAAAAGACGGGGTTCCAGTGTCTGGATCATGCTTTCGCCAAAAAAGGACGCATCCCTTTCAAAGATCAAACCCCCATCCAGAGAGAACGTCGGCAATACCCGCGTCAAGGAAGTAACGTCATAAGGAGACTCTTCCAGGTCGTACTTGGCAACGTTCAGAATCGCCTTGGGTGTGAAGAAGTAACCGCCACGATAAATCGGATAAGAAATCTCGGGCTTCATAATAAAACGATTGCCACGTGACTGTTGTTGCAAAGGCATTTTGTCTAGTTCGGAATTGGATAACCAGAAACGGGTCAGATCGCTGTATAAATGCCAGTCGATGCCATTGACGTCTTCTTGTCCACCTGAAATCATTAATTGCGGGAGACGGTCAAATGGCCTGATTATAGGTGATTCGACATCCTGTAACACTTTGTAGTTGGTCGCACGCAAAGTGGTTTTCCATATTCCAAAATACTTGTTGATACCACCTTCACGTAATAACAGACGTTCCAGCTCGGAACGGTTTTGAGGACTGGAAAAATCGTCAGGATAATTGTCATCGGATGCCGACTTGACGTTCCAGTAATATGACCATCCGTTATTAAAAGCTTGCTGGTGTCTTGAAGAAAAGAAATAACGATCGCGATCCGCTTCCCTGTCGTTCGGCAAATATTCCACATAGGTAGTGCCGGAGTAATTGTTTCCCAGATAGCGGGCTTCGGCGCCCAGCTGTAAACCGCGTCGTGCCATCAGATTCGGAAAAATTGTCAAATCGTAATTGGGCGCCAAATTGAAATAATAAGGAACAATGACTTCAAGTCCATTTTTGGAGGTCATTCCCATAGTCGGAGGCAAGACACCGGATTTTCTTTCAGACGTGACGGGAAAAGTCATGGCCGGGGATGCCAGGATGGGCACGTCCTTGAAATAAAGAACGGGGCTCGTTGCGTATCCAACATTACGGGCATTGTCCAGATGCAGTTTGCTGGATTTCAAATACCAGTCGGGATCATTGCCTTCACAGGTACTGTAAGTTCCCTTGAAAATGTCGGTATTGTCATTGCCGGTCAGCTCGATACGATTGGCCGTACCCCGAGCCTTGTTCGCTGCCAGTTTATAAGTCGGATGCGTTAATGAACCCTCTCCCGTATCGAGATTCAGGTTGCCACGGTCTGCCGTATACTGGTCGCCGAAGCGCTGGATGAACACGTTTCCGATAATTTCCGCTTCGTTTTCTTCCTGTCGAAAAATGCCGTGGTCGCCGGTGATCAGCGTCTGGTCGCGCTCGATTTCCACTTCATAGTCCAGATAAAGATCACGTGCCGGACGACCGGTTATCTGTTCTGCCTGAAGAATAGTCGGGGCTTCCGGGTTTTCGACATGTTGAGGGGGGGTATTTTTTGCTTTTCCAGGCGTCGTTGGCGCCGCCAGTAGGGTCGTCGAAAACGTTGCAAGCAACGAAAACAAGACACACGGCGGAAAAGATGCAAAAAAACGGCTCATGAAAAAAGCATCGAAATAAGAAGGCTACAATATGTTATCCGGAATCGCTTATTATATGAGAACTTTCTCATCGATAACGTATAGTTTTGCTTTTCATGTCAATAACAGCTGAAAATATTACTTTGGATTCCCGCCTTGTTTCTCTTATACAATGGCTTGAAACCCTGCCGGAATTTTCCCTTGATCCGAAAACGGTAAGACCTGCCTCATCGGACGCCAGTTTCCGGCGTTATTTCCGTGTCGATTCCGGTAAGGATTCATTTATTGTCATGGATGCCCCCCCTGAAAAAGAAAAGATCGAGCCGTTTGTAAAGGTTGCGACGCTATTCGGAAAAAGCGGGGTTTCAGTTCCCGAAATTCTGGCAAAGAATCCGGAAAAAGGTTTTTTGCTTTTGTCCGATCTGGGCGCTTTTACCTATCTTGACCGGTTGGACGATGAAAATGCGGGTTCTCTCTATATGGATGCCATCAATGCACTGATCCGGTTCCAGTCGTTCAGTCAGCCGCATGTACTGCCTGAATATGATCGGGTGACCTTGCTTGGGGAACTCAATCTTTTTCCGGAGTGGTACGTGACGAAACATCTGCGGTTTTCACTCACCCCGGAAAGGAAGACTGAACTTGAAAAAACGTTCAATACCTTGCTGGCCAATAATCTGTCACAGCCACAAGTTTACGTTCATCGCGATTATCATTCGCGAAATTTGATGCACATGGCGGAAACATCCAGACCGAATCCTGGCATTCTGGATTTTCAGGACGCTTTATATGGGCCGATCACCTACGATCTGGTGTCCTTGTTGAAGGATGCCTATATAGAATGGGAAGAAGAGCGTGTTCTGGATTGGGTGATTCGTTATTGGGAAAAAGCGAAAAAGACAGGAATGCCGGTTAATCCCGATATCGACCTTTTTTACAAGGATTTCGAATTCATGGGCGTTCAGCGTCATCTGAAAGTACTGGGCATTTTTGCGCGCCTATATCATCGGGACGGAAAAGACGCTTATCTGAAAGATATGCCTCTGGTTATGAAATATGCCAGCAAAACGGCCCATCGATATGCCGAACTCGCGCCGCTTGCCCGTCTGCTTGACGAATTGCAGGATAAAAAGCAGGATGTGGCCTATTCTTTCTGAAGGTGAAATTCCTTGAAACATAACCTGAAAATACACGAATGAAAGCGATGATATTTGCTGCCGGTCGCGGAAATCGCATGCGGCCGCTTACCGACAGTTGTCCCAAGCCTTTGTTGACGGTGCACGGCCGACCTTTGATCGTCTGGCATATTCTGAATCTGGTCCGTGCAGGAATAACGGAAATCGTGATCAATCACGCCCATTTGGGAAATAAACTTGAGGAAGCCCTGGGTGACGGTTCCGCTTATGGCGCATCCATATCCTATTCCCGCGAGGAAACAGCCCTGGAGACGGCCGGCGGTATTGCGCAGGCCAGACCATTGCTGGGAGAAGATCCTTTTGTTGCTGTAGCCTCCGATATTTATTGCCCTTACTTTGATTTCAAACAGGTTGAGACGGTTCTGGAGGATAAAGATGTGTGGGGAAGACCCTATGAGGTGGATAAGAAAGATGTGGCATGGTTGTATCTGGTGAAAAATCCCCCTTTTCATCCTGAAGGCGATTTCGCGCTTCATTCATTTACAGTCAGAAACGAAGGCGAACCCAGGTGGACTTTTTCCGGCATAGGCGTTTACCGGATGTCCATGTTCGATGCTGTAAAACCGGGTGAAAAGATGCCGTTGGGAACGATTTTGCGGGAATATATTTCAAGAGGGCAGGTCGGCGGCGAAATTTATCGCGGGGAATGGAAAAACATCAATACGATAGCGGAGTTGGAGAAAGTGAATGGCGCCGTGAGTTCGGCCGATAAAAAACCTGATTGAAGTACAATCAGGTTTTTGGAAATCATCGTATGGGCGGCCCTTCGTTGATGAAATGAAGGAATGGCCGGTAAATCACAAGCCGCCTGATCCGGGCGGCTTGTTTTTTCACTTCAGCCCGGTAATTTTATTTTTTTCATCAACCAGAACAACCTTTGGTTTGAAGGTCTTGATTTCTTCGTCATCCATCAGGCCGTAGGTACAAATGATCAGCAAGTCTCCAAGATGGGCGCGACGGGCAGCTGCGCCGTTTAAGGAAATTTCTCCGCTTCCCCGTTTTCCGGGAATGATATAGGTGGCGAAACGCTCACCGTTATTGACGTTGTAAAGTTCGATTCTTTCGAAAACCGTCATGCCTGCGGCTTCAATAAGATCTTCATCAATTGCGCAGGAACCTTCATAGGCCAGATCACATTGTGTGACAGTGGCACGATGGATTTTTCCGCGTAACATAATCCGTTGCATTTTCAATTTCTCCTGTTTACGAAACACGTCTTTAGGTTTTTAGCGTATATTTCGTTATGTGATGGGTTAAAGAGTCCCGAAACGTCTGATGGTTCGGTGCCCGCAAAATTCGAATTCTGAAATTAGCGCCTTTCCGGCGATAAGATCGAAACCAAAGATACCGGTGGTCTGGTTGTTCGTACATCTTTCAAATGTTCCGGGTCTGACGACATTTTTGTGACTGGGAGTTTTCGACAGCTTCCGGTATCGCCGTAACGCACGTTTTACCAGATTGTAAAATAGTAGAAAAGCCGACTTTTATCAATTCCTCCACACTTTGGAAAGTTTTTTATAATACACAATTTTTTCAACGAAAAAACAAAAACATTCAAAACTTTATCCAAATATTGGCTTTTTGACCACTCGTTCTGTACAAGTGGTGTTGAGGGGGCAATACAATAGGCCGCATTTTGCCGTCTTAAGCGATCAGCGTCCTTGTTGCGTTAAAATAAGCATGAATTTCATAAACATATCTTATGTACAAGCCTGAAATTACTGTTGCCACCGTTATTGAACAGGGCGGACGTTTTCTGCTGGTAGAGGAAGAAACGGAACAGGGGATCCAGTTGAACCAGCCAGCAGGGCATCTGGAGGCGGATGAATCCATACAGGAAGCGGCCGTCCGGGAAACGCTTGAGGAAACCTCCTATCACGTTGCGCCTGACTCGCTGGTAGGAATCTATTTGCTGCAATATACCCTTGAAAAGAGCGAGAAAATATCTTTTCTGCGCTTTACCTTTTCAGGAAAAATTGTTTCAAAACGCGATCAACCACTGGACTCCGATATATTGCGGGCAGTCTGGCTGACTTACGAAGAGCTTGTCGCCAGCCGTCACAGACATCGCAGCAAACTGGTTTTAAAGTCGGTTGAAGATTATTTGAAAGGGCAACGAGTCCCTCTTTCAGTATTGTCCACATGCTTTGTGGAAAGGAATAAGGAATTGTGAGCAGGAAAAAAGTGGTAATTGGCATGTCCGGAGGGGTTGATTCATCGGTATCGGCCTGGTTGTTGAAAGAGCAGGGTTATGAAGTGATCGGACTCTTCATGAAAAACTGGGAAGATGACGACGACAGCGAGTTTTGTTCGGCTCGTCAGGACTGGCTGGACGCGGTCACTGTTGCGGATGTGATCGGCATCGATATCGAAGTGGTGAATTTCGCCGCCGAATACAAGGAACGGGTTTTTTCGGAATTCTTAAAAGAGTATGAAGCGGGCCGAACGCCTAACCCGGACGTCTTGTGCAATGCCGAAATCAAATTCAAGGCGTTTTTAGATCATGCTATCTCTCTGGGAGCGGAGCGGATCGCAACAGGGCACTATGCACGGGTTCGTGAAAACAACGGTTTTTTCGAACTGTTGAAGGCCGTTGACGATACCAAGGATCAAAGCTATTTCCTGCACCGTTTGAACCAGCAACAGTTGTCGAAAACGATTTTTCCGCTGGGAGAAATCAGAAAAACGGAAGTCCGGCAAATTGCCGAAAAAATCGGTTTGCCCAATGCGAAAAAGAAAGATTCAACGGGAATATGCTTTATCGGCGAACGGCCGTTCCGCGCTTTTCTGAACCGCTATCTTTCTTACGAACCCGGCCCGATAAAAACGCCGGAAGGCGATGAAATCGGCCAGCACGTCGGGCTCAGTTTTTATACCATTGGCCAACGGAAAGGGATCGGGATCGGAGGGCTGAAGTCGTTCAGAAGACCGGACGGCACCAGCGATGCATGGTATGTTGCCAGAAAAGACACGCACAACAATACTTTATATGTCGTGCAGGGACATGACCATCCCTGGCTGTTATCGCCTTCTCTCGAAGCGGGACAGTCAAGCTGGATTGCCGGCATATCACCGGAAGATGGGGAACTGTCTGTTAAAACGCGCTATCGGCAAAAAGATGTTCCCTGTGTGCTCAATGTAACCGGAAATTCGGAACTTACTGCCAGTTTCGAAAAACCGCAATGGGCCATTACGCCGGGACAGTCTGCTGTTTTCTATAAAGGAAACGTTTGTCTCGGAGGCGGAATCATCGACAATTCACTCATTGTCGAAAAGTAGATTGGTCACGAACCGGTATTGCAGGGTGTCACAGCAAGACTATACGGGTTCATTGTGGCACGGTTTGCCGGAAAGACGGTCTCTCGGACAGGCGTTCGAAAAAGCGGGCCAGATTGTCGTAGTCTTTTTTCCAGGCGATTTCCGGAAAACGGAAATCAAGCCAGCCCAGCGCGCATCCCGTCGCGATGTCTGCCAGTGAAAAACTGTTTTCGTGACAGAAGAACCTGTTCCCGAGCTGCTCAGACAGTGCTTTCAATCCCGAGTGTATCTTTCCCGTTTGCAAACGGACCCATTCCCGGCTTTGCTGTGCGGCCGGACGTTTGCTTTCCAGCCTGACAAGAATAGCGGCATCCATGATCCCATCGGCGAGCGCTTCCCAACATTTCACATCCGTACGTGCCCGATTGCCTTCAGGAAGCAGTTTGCCGACAGGCGTTGTCGTATCCAGATAATCCACAATAACACGTGAATCGTACAGGACCTTTCCGTCATCCATTACCAGGCAAGGTACCTTGCCCAGCGGGTTATATCGGGTTGCGATGTTATCAGGCGAATTCAGGTCTGTAACGACGAATTCGTATTCGATTTTCTTTTCAATTAAGACGATTCGTGTCTTTCGGACGTAGGGACTGGTAGGGATGCCGATCAGTTTCATAGGATGCGATGTATAAAAAACCCGGAAATTATAGCATTTGCGTGTCGGATATACGTCAGTACAACGGGTAGAACAGGTCATTGCGGGGCGGAAAATGTTAAACTAAACAATCGTATTGTTTATCTGATGAGCTTTTTCAAAATGGAACTCTCTGCACTTTCCGCATTGTCTCCTCTTGATGGGAGATACCTTAGAAAAACGGGCGCTTTAAGACCCATTCTTTCCGAAGCAGGATTTATGCGGCATCGTGTCAAAGTTGAAGTGGAATGGTTCAAAGCCTTGTCCCGATCCGGATTCGCAGAGATTCGTCCTTTTTCCGAAACGGCCAGCCATTTCCTCGATTCGCTGGTCGAAAATTTTTCAGTGGATGATGCTGCGCGAATAAAAGAAATAGAAGCCGTTACCAATCACGATGTCAAGGCGGTTGAGTACTGGATAAAAGAATCCATCGGTCTTCAATTGCCCCCTGAACTCTCCCGTCTGAACCCGCGCAAGGTGGATGTTGATCGCGCAATAACAGAAGAATTGCACTCCGCAGCCGAATTCATTCATTTTGCCTGCACTTCCGAAGATATCAATAACACTTCCCACGGCATGATGATCAAGTCTGCCCGGGATGAAGTCGTTTTGCCGGCCTTAAATGCCTTGATTGAAAAGCTTAGAAATATCGCTCATGAGCACGCTTCACTGTCCATGCTGGCAAGAACGCATGGGCAAACAGCCAGTCCGACCACACTGGGCAAGGAAATGGCCAACATCGTCGCGCGATTGCAGCGGTCGGCGAAAATAATCGAAGCAGTGGAAATCATGGGGAAAATGAATGGCGCCGTCGGCAATTACAATGCCCACTTTGCCGCTTATCCCGATTTCGACTGGGAAAAATTTTCCAGAAACGTCGTGGAAAAACATCTTGGGTTGACGTACAACGAATATACCATCCAGATTGAGCCGCATGATTACATTGCCGAGCTTTTTGATGCGATCGCTCGCGCCAACACTGTTCTGATCGATTTGAACAGGGACATCTGGAGTTATATTTCTCTCGGCTATTTCAAACAGATTACGAAAGTGGGAGAGGTCGGTTCCAGTACCATGCCCCATAAAGTCAATCCGATTGATTTCGAGAATTCGGAAGGCAACCTGGGGATAGCCAATGCCTTGTTGAGACATATGTCCGAAAAATTGCCGGTCTCACGGTGGCAGCGGGATTTGACCGATTCAACCGTGTTGCGCAACATAGGGATCGCCTTGGGCTATAGCGTTTTGGCCTATGACAGCTGCCTTCGCGGTCTCAACAAGCTGGAAGTCAATGCCGGCAAAATCACGCACGATCTTGAAGACGCCTGGGAAGTACTCGCTGAACCGGTACAAACCGTTATGCGGCGATACGGTATAGAAAACCCGTATGAACAACTGAAAGCGCTGACACGCGGCAAAGGCATCGAAAAAGAGGACTTGCACGAATTCATTCGCCAGCTGGGTTTGCCGCAGGCGGCCAGGGAAGAATTGTTGAAAATGACCCCGGCATCCTATACCGGGATTGCTTCAAAATTGGCGAAGAAAATTTGAATAATAACGATCATTTAAAGAAAGGGTAAATTATGCGAGGCGTTCGTTACTGTCTGGGAGCCATACTGGCTTCTCTGGTTTTTCTTTCCGCACCAAGCCAGGCGGCCGATCAAAATACAAACAGTTTTGTTGATGGCGTTTCTTTCGAAGTCGGTGTCGGCGAACATGTTCAGCTTGCCCGCGTCGGTTTCCAGTGGGACTGGAACAAAGACTGGTTCAGAACGGCAGGTGGCTGGCATTTGAATGGGTACTGGGACCTGAACCTGGGCTGGTGGCATGGAACCCGCTACAACGACGAACACGAAACACAAAATATCGGTGTCATCGGTATTACGCCGGTATTCCGCTGGGAAAACGCCAGCAAGAAAGGCGCCTATGTCGAAGCCGGTATCGGAGCCAGTCTTTTCTCTGAAAACTACAATAACAACGGCAACAAGATGGGGACATCCTTTGAATTTGCCGACCATATCGGTGTCGGATATGTCTTCAGAAACAATTTCGATTTGGGCCTGAGAGTTCAGCACTATTCCAATGCCGGTATCAGCAAACCGAACGATGGTGAAAATTTCATCGTATTGCGTGGCGCTTATCGTTTCTGACAACTTCTGACAATACGGAACGAATATCTTGAATACCCCGACTTTGCCCCGAATTGCCTTTATCGGTATCGGACTGATGGGCTTGCCTATGGCTGCCAGACTGGTCAGGGCGGGCTATCCACTGTGGGCCTGGAACCGGACTCGCGAAAAAGCCCTTCCATTGGCCCAGCTTGGCGCGAACATTGCCTATTCCCTGGAGGAGGCGGTCAGATCCGCAGATATCGTTATTACCATGCTGGAGGCAGGCCCGGTAGTCAAGAGCGTCATAGAGCTGATGCTGCCATCACTGCGGCCGGATACCCTGGTAATCGACATGAGCTCAACCAAACAGTCGGAAGCCAGAGACGTTCATCAACTGCTGATGCCAAAGCAAGTCTCTTTTCTGGATGCGCCGGTTTCCGGGGGCGTGGTCGGCGCGGAAGCGGGCACCTTGGCCATTATGGCCGGGGGAAGTCCAGAAGATTTTCAGCGTGCCAAACCGGTATTTGAAGTGATGGGACGTCCTGCTTTGGTCGGCCCTGTCGGAAGCGGACAGATTGCCAAATTGTGCAATCAGCTCATTGTCGGCGGAACAGTCGCTATCGTGGCGGAAGCCATGTTGCTGGCTCAGGCCGGAGGAGCCGACCCGGCTGCCATGCGAAATGCGATACGTGGAGGGTTTGCCGAAAGCAGGATACTTGAAGTGCATGGGCAACGTATGCTGGACCGTAATTTCAAACCGGGCGGCCAGATTAAAAGCCAGGCAAAAGATCATGCCAATATTGTGGCTGCAGCTCGGGATGCAGGATTACAATTGCCGTTGACCGCTGTTGTAGCCGATTTGTTTAACGGTTTGCTGGCGGATCATGCAGAAGCGGATCAGGCGGCGGCATTGCTGGCTTTGGAAAAACTGAACAACGCTGTCCGGCTGGGCGACAAACCGGATCAGTTTTGAGATACGAATCTTTTTCCGACAAAAAACGCGACAGATGGTCGCGTTTTTGTCGGATGTTTTTCTTTTGGCCTGGCCCAACGATTAATCCTGTTTTTCTCACCTGTCAGAAATACAAACGCCCGAGGTAAGAAGAGGAGAGGGCGTTTGTACAAGTTGAGAGAAAGAGAGGCAGTGGGGTCAGGAGCGGGATCGGGCCTGCTGTGCGGCACTGGCATGCTGATTGGCATAAGACTGATGAGCGGCTGCCTCAGCCTCACCGACCTTGACCGGATAGCCCATCTTGGACAAGACCGACCCCAAAGCCGACAAACACAACATGACATTGGCCGATTGGGCCGTATATCCCATCAAACCGAAACGCCAGACCTTGCCCGCCAACGGGCCCAACCCTGCCCCGATTTCCAGGTTGAATTCGGAAAGCAGCTTCGAACGTACCTCCGCTTCATTAATGCCTTCCGGCACCATAATGGCACTGATCTGCGGCAACCGGTTTTCTTCTTTCACCAGGAACTTCAATCCCATTGCTTCAAAGCCGGCTTTCAACGCCTGATAGTGTCTCTGATGACGCGCCCAGGTATTTTCAATCCCTTCTTCTTTCAGCAACAGCAGGGCTTCATGCAAGGCAAACAGACCGTTAATCGGCGCCGTGTGATGGTACGTTCTGACTGTATTGCCCCAGTAGTTCAGAATCAGGTTCAAATCCATGAACCAGCTCTGAACCTTGTCTTTGCGGCCAGTCACATAGTCGATGACCCGGTCGGAATACGTGACCGGAGACAGACCCGGCGTGCAGGACAGGCATTTCTGGCTGGCGGAATAAACGGCATCCAGCTCCCACTCTTTGACATAAAGCGGACAGCCAGCCAGCGAAGTGACCGCGTCAACGATGGTCAGGCAGTCGTACCGGTGAGCTACTTCAGCCAGGGCTTTGGCGTCGGAAACGCAACCGGTCGACGTTTCGGCATGGACGAAAGCCACGACCCGGGCGTCCGGGTTTTTCTTCAGGGTATCTTCCAGCGCGTTCGGATCGACCGGTTCTCCCCAGGTCCCTTCCACGATGACCGGCGTGGCTTTGCAACGCTCGACATTTTCGATCATGCGCCCGCCAAAGACGCCGTTACGACAAACGACGACTTTGTCTCCCGGAGCCACCATGTTGACGAAACAGCTTTCCATACCGACGGAGCCCGGTCCTGAAATCGGATAGGTCAACTGGTTGTCGGTCTGGAAGGCATACCGTAACAGGGATTTGAGTTCGTCCATCATCTCGACGAAAGCCGGATCAAGATAGCCAATGACGGGAAGGCTCATTGCCGCCAGTACGCGCGGATTGATGTTGGAGGGGCCAGGCCCCATCAAGACGCGTTGTGGCGGATGAAATGAGGTAATTTTTTTATGCGAAGCTGCTGCCATGATTTTTTTTGTCTCACTAGGAAATAAAAAGTTTGTCAGGAGATGGGGTGCCTGACCCAAATAATGTCCTAATCCATTATTTTCCACCATTTTCTGTTCCTGGAACAGATTTCTCTGCCCCGGCCTGTTCAGTCCAGGGCAGTTGTCGCTTTTTTGACGATCAACACGGTTCCATTTTGACTTTGCCGTGTTCTTCTTCCATCGTCTTGGCCAGCAGTTTGACCAGGGCATAGACCGCGTTGATGGACGGGGTGGCCGTGTTGGTGATGCGGCCCAGCTCGACCACGGAACCTACCAGCGCATCAATTTCGGGCGCTCTTCCCGCTTCCACATCCTGCAGCATGGAAGTTTTGTGTTTGCCCACTTTTTCTGCTCCCCGTATCCGTTTTTCCAGCGGTACCCGGAATTCAATGCCCAGTTTGTTGGCGATTCGCTGGGCTTCTATCATCATGTTTCCGGCCAGTTCACGCGACAAGGGGTACTGGCAGATGTCGACCAGGGTGGAGTGCGACAGGGAACTGATGGGGTTGAAGCTCAGGTTGCCCCACAGTTTCAGCCAGATTTCGGCACGGATGTTTTCCAAAATGGGTGATTTGAAGCCGGCTTTGATGAAGGCTTCGGAAACTTTCTGGGCCCGTTCGGTCACGCTTCCATCCAGCTCGCCTATCGGGAAACGGTCTCCTTCGATGTGTTTGACCACACCCGGGGCAATCAGGGCAGACGCGGGATAAACCACGCAACCCAAAATACGTTCGGCCGGGATGTTGGCACTGATCAGTCCACTCGGATCGACGCTTTGGACGCGCTGGCCTTCATGGGGGCCTCCGTGTTTGTGGAAGTACCAGAACGGAATGCCGTTTTGCATGGTGACAACGACGGTGTCCGGACCGAACAGTTTGGGCACGTCGTTGGCGACCGCATCGACCTGATGGGCTTTCAAAGCCAGAATGACCACGTCCTGTGGTCCTACTTCATCATAGTTGTTGGTGGCTTTGACGTCCCTGGCAACGTGTTCTGTCCCGTCTTCCATGATCAGCTTCATGCCGTCTTTTCTGATGGCTTCCAGGTTCGCACCCCGCACGATGAAGGTCACGTCTTCTCCGGACAACGCCAGCTTCACCCCAACGTAGCCTCCTATCGCTCCGGCTCCTATGATCGCAATTTTCATGTTCTTTCCCTTTTAAATATCGTCTACGCCTGAATTTTTCAGCATGATTTATATGGCCATTATGAAATCACCAGACTTTATTTCGGTAAACAGCAAGTAAGGGTAAGTATATGATGAAAATACCCTGATTTACGAAAATTCCTGAGTTAATTAGGAGGAAATATGAAAAATTTTTGGAAAACGAGCCATTTATTCAGCAATTATGAATAAAAATTTCTTTTGATGACAACAGCGTTTTTGCCTAAGTTGTTCATTTTCAGCCAGTTACCTTATAAAATCGCCCGAAAGGAAATTTTCCTCTTCGAAAACTTTTTTGAAATGTGGGTACAATATCTGCAGATCAGAATGGCAGGAAGATTTGGAAGGAAAAGTCACCCTGTCACCTTGATAGCGACAGTTTCCAGCAAAAAGTCCGCATCGCGGATCAGACTTTCGTAAAATTCATCTAGGAAAAGGAGTGTGACCATGAACATCCCGGCAATTGAAATCGGAATCAGTGACAAAGACAGAGAAATCATCAGTAACGGTTTGTCGCGAATGCTGGCAGACAGTTTTTGCCTGTATCTGAAAACACATAATTATCACTGGAATGTCAAAGGGCCCATGTTCCAGACATTGCATGTGATGTTTATGGATCAATATACCGAATTGTGGAATGCGTTGGACGAAATTGCCGAACGTATTCGTTCGCTCGGTTTTCCTGCTCCAGGAACCATGGCCGAATTTGCCACACTTTCCGCTATTAAAGAAGTAGAAGGTGTTCCATCGGCCGAAGACATGATTCGCGATGTTATCGTTGCCTCGCAAACAGTAACCCGTACGGCGCGGGAAGTGCTGGATTTGGCCGACAAGGCAAACGATCAGCCAACAATTGACCTGATGACCCAGCGTTTGCAGATTCATGAGAAAAATGCATGGATGCTGAGAAGCTTGCTTGAGAGTGGTTCAGGCGAAGCTGTAGCTGTTTCCAAACGGAAGAAAAAATAAAGTGAAAGAACGGAAAAACCTTGCTGAACTTGAACAAGCAAGGTTTTTCACGGAAACTATTCTTCGGAAGCATCCTGTTCTTCAAGTGGCCTGAAAAGGGATTGAAGATCTTCCGGAGTGATTTGGACGTGTTGCGCCTGACCGGATGAAAGCATGGCGTTTGCCAGGTCAGCCTTGCGTTGCTGCAATTCCTGAATTTGTTCCTCAAGAGTGCCTTTGGCGATCAGTTTGTACACAAACACAGGTTTGTCCTGCCCGATTCGCCACGCCCGATCTGTTGCCTGATTTTCGACAGCCGGATTCCACCATGGATCGTAGTGAATGACTGTATCGGCAGCCGTCAGATTCAATCCCACTCCACCGGCTTTAAGGCTGATCAGGAAAACAGGGACCTTGCCGTCCTGAAAATGGCGTATGGCGGAAGCGCGGTCGGCCGTGTCTCCGGTCAACAAGGCATAAGGAATTCGCCGGCTATTCAATTCTTTCTCGATAAGGCTCAGCATGCTGGTAAACTGGGAGAAAACGAGAATATGCCGTTTTTCCAGCAGTAATTCTTCCAGCATTTCCATCAGTTCGCTCAATTTGGCGGAGGCGTTAAGCGTTTTCTTATAAGCCGATCCTCTTAAAAGCCGTGGATCGCAACAAACCTGACGTAACTTCAAAAGGGCTTCGAGAATAATGATCTGGCAGTGGGCGATGCCGTATTTCGCAATTTCGTCCTGTACTTTTTTGTCCATCAATTCCCGGACGGATTCATAAATCTGGCGTTGGGCATTCGTCAGTTCTACGTACCGTACCATTTCTGTTTTCATAGGCAATTCGCGGGCGACTTTGTCTTTGGTCCGGCGAAGCAAAAAAGGCCTGATTCGCCGGTAAAGCAATTCCTGTCTGGCTTCATCTCCCGTTTTTTCTATCGAATGACGAAATTCACTGTTGAATGTTTTTTCATTGCCCAGTAAACCCGGCAGCAGGAAATGAAACTGGGACCACAGTTCTCCCAAATGATTTTCAAGTGGCGTACCGGTCAGACAGAGTTTGTGGCGTGCACGGAGTGTCGAGGCTATTTGCGTGGCTTTTGAACGGATGTTTTTGATATATTGAGACTCATCCAGTATGAGCAGGTGAAATTCGTGTTGCAGTAGTATGTCTTCGTCACGAGGCAGCAAGGCATATGTAGTCAGGACGATATCGGATTGTTCAATCCGGGAAAAATATTTTGCGCGGTCTTTGCCCTGAAGGAGAAGCACTTTTAAAGACGGCGTGAAGCGGGAGGCCTCATCCTGCCAGTTGCTCATCAAACTTGTCGGCGCCACGATTAATGCGGGGTTCGTCAGGCGTCCTGCTTCTTTTTCAAGAAGGATATGCGAGAGGGTCTGCAGGGTTTTACCGAGTCCCATATCGTCGGCGAGAATGCCCGCCAGACTGTATTCCCGAAGAAACTGCATCCAGGAGAGTCCCTCGATTTGATAATCGCGCAAAGTCGCCTTGAGTGAAACGGGCGGTTTGACGGTTTTGACGCCATTGAAAGCGAGCAGCTTTTTGCCCATTTCCAGTAACGAGGCGCCATTGAGCCATTGCAGGGGCAGATTTTCGTCGAGTTCGGCAAGACGTGCCGAATCAAGCCGGTGAAGCGGTATCGATGTTTTTGAAGGTTCCAGATAATAAAGTTCTCCCAGTATTTTCAAAATGGGCCGGATTATCTTCCACGGCAAGGCCACTCTGTTTTTATTGGGCAAGGTTGCCAGTAAAGAGTCGGTATCCGATCTTGAATCGAGATTTTTGTATTCGAAACTTTCCGGATATTTCTGGACAAGGGGCAGTAAAAGAGGAAAAAGGGAAAAATGTTTTTTACCGACG
The DNA here is from genome assembly GCF_000158475.2 of Oxalobacter paraformigenes. Lineage (GTDB taxonomy): Bacteria > Pseudomonadota > Gammaproteobacteria > Burkholderiales > Burkholderiaceae_D > Oxalobacter > Oxalobacter paraformigenes. The sequence continues at coordinate 376,192 of NZ_KI392030.1, forward strand.
ATAATGCCCAGTTCCAGATTGAACCAGTCCTTGTCAAGATTTTCATCGGTTTCATTGATGCTGGCATACCATTTCTGGATATTTTGCAAGTCATAACGGTAGTCTGGAGACTTCTCGATTTTCCAGCCCGCTTCCTTTAAGTCCTCCAGATTTTCCTGGGTAAAATGTAACCATTCCGTAGGAGAATCCATCTCCAGTACTCCGGGAAGCGTGTACAAAGGGGAAAGATTATCGCTTACCTGGCGAAAACCGAACGACACAAGCAGATCGCACATTGCGTTTTCGGTAAAGACATTACGAACGATACGTTCGATGACAATATCGTTTTTTGAGCGAATAACCGGTAAATCCGATCCAAGAAAAACGGTCTTGCCATCATAGTCGAACTTCAACTGGGCGAAATCGAACCATTCGGGTGTTTCGTTTTCATTATAAAAATGTGGCTTGCTTCCCAGATAAAGAATCGGTTGGGGGTCGATGTTTTCAATGGTATTTTCTTCAAGCGGTTCAGGTGGGGGAATGATGTTTTCGATCCCTTTTTCCATTAGCAGTCTTGACACCGTCTTTTTGTCTTTGACCGGAATAAGCGGAGCCTGGGCAATCAGATCCTGTATTTCACTGATGGAAAAGCAAGTCATGTTGTCTGGAAGGATCAATTCTCCACATGTCAGGTTTTCCATGTACCAGGCCGGTTCAGTCGGAAGAATATAGTCTATTGTCGTGGATGAATGACGTGATTTTACAGCAGGCGCGGCAAATTCCCAGCGTAATCTGAGGCTTGTTCCCGTTTCATTCCAGGCCAGTTTGGCTTCTCTGGGCGCTGCCGTGCGTAGAGGAAAAACCAGTCCCTTCCCGATATCCGGCAAAGCGTTTGTCCAGTACAAACGTTTTTGGCCCAGCAATGTTTCCAGGAGCCGGGCTCCCAGTTTTCCTTTGGGTTCGGCTATACAGGGGCCCGGTAATGTCGAGCCGCTACGAAGGGCAATAAAAAGACGGATCGGTTCTTCATCGTCAGCAGTGAAATAATCCGGCTTTTCCTGAAGAAGGGGATCGACTTCCGTCATGGGAACAATCGACGAGAATTCACCGCTTGACTTGTAACGTGCGCGGCAAATACTGACAAACAGGCGTTTGTCGGACTGATCGGGGGAAAGAATGTACAGCAGTCCGGAAGACGGTTCATTGTCGTGAACCTTATTGCCGAGGGCATCCGGCGAAGCAGGATAAATGGCTGAATAAAGCTTGTGTATCCAGTTCGACAGGGGCGTGGCAGCCTGACCATGTTTGTTTTTGTGCTGGTTTTCGTTCTTTTGGAGAATGGTTAACAGAACAGCTGCTACATGATGGCAGTTCAGCACAAGAGGACATGAACAGGTTCCCTGAAACTGGATACCTTCGGTAGTGGACTTGATAAATGTGTTTTGCTGGTACGTCTGGTTGCCGGATTCACGCACTTGGGAACGGATCAGGTTGCCGGAACGCTTTATCTGCAAGACCCGTTTTTTCTGGGCGTATATCAAACCGAGTGAGTATGCTTTCTGCCCAAATTGCTTTTTAATATCTTTCAGCGTGAAATTCATCATACCCGTTACTACTGTTGAATCGTACTTTCCGCCAATGAAAAGGATACATTATCGTTCATAAAATTGGAAAAAGGGAGGGATTTTGACTGGGGTACTGATCGATTTCAATGAATAAAACGATCAGAACGACTGGTTATGTCAGAGAGAAAACCGGATTCAGGAAAAAAGTGAATCGTTCATGCATGAATTTGCCGAAAATATAGAGTTTGTTCGAGAGAAATGAGTATCATCTCTTTTTTGATTTTTCAGGATAGGTTATGACCTCATCAATAGAACAGCGACTGGCTGAAGAGTTGGGCATTTCTGTCCGGCAGGTCAGGACAACGGCTTTGCTGCTGGATGAAGGCGCAACAGTGCCTTTTATTGCACGCTATCGAAAAGAAGCGACCGGTGGGCTGGATGACAGTCAGTTAAGGCAGTTGCAGGATCGTCTGGCTTATTTAAGGGAACTGGAACAGCGTCGGCAGACGGTGATTGATTCCATAAATGCACAAAACAAAATGACTCCGGCCTTGCTGGAAGCGATATGTCAGGCTGAAGACAAATCCCGTCTTGAAGACATTTATTTGCCGTATCGTCCCAAACGCAGGACAAAAGCGAAAATGGCGGAAGAAGCCGGACTGGCCGATTTGGCCGAAAGACTGTTGAAAAATTCCAACCTGGATGGAAAAAAGGAAGCGGAAAAATACATTTGCCCCCCCTTTACAACCGGCGAAGGAGACAATCCCGGGGTAGCGGATGCCAAGGCGGCACTGGAAGGCGCACGGCAGATATTGATGGAGAGATTTTCCGAAGATGCCGGTTTGCTGAACGTTTTGCGGACGTTTTTTCATGAACACAGTGTTATCGAGTCGAAAGTCATTGAAGGAAAAGAACAACAGGATTTGCGTTTTTCAGATTATTACGACTATGAAGAGTCGGTTAAAACCATTGCTTCCCATCGGATACTGGCTTTGCTGAGAGGGAGGCGTGAAGAAGTTCTTGCCGTCAAAATCCGGCTGGAAACGGAAAAGAAACGTCCCGGCTGGGAAGATCCGCTCAATCCGTGTGAATTGCAAATTGCATCCTGTTTCGGCATTGAAAACAGGGGCAGGCCTTCGGACAGATGGCTCAGTGAAACAGTCAGATGGGCATGGCGTGTCAGAATCATGCCTCATCTGGAAACGGAACTGATGAATGTATTGCGTGAAAAGGCGGAAACGGAAGCGATAGCGGTTTTTGCAAAAAATCTCAGGTCGCTGCTTCTGGCGGCCCCGGCCGGCCCAAAAGTCACGATGGGACTGGATCCCGGTATTCGGACTGGTGTAAAGGTAGCGGTGGTCGATAAAACGGGTAAAGTACTGGATACTGAAACGGTTTACCCTCACCCGCCCCGAAACGATTGGCAAGGGTCGATTAAAATACTTTCCCGACTGATCGAGAAACACAGGGTTGAACTGATTGCTATCGGAAATGGAACAGCGTCACGCGAAACAGACCGGCTTGCCAGAGAACTTGCCGGTCTTTGCAAGGATAGACGGATTGAGACAATTGTCGTATCGGAAGCCGGAGCGTCCGTTTATTCCGCTTCGGAATATGCGTCATCTGAATTGCCCGGGATGGATGTATCGTTAAGAGGGGCTGTTTCCATTGCAAGACGGTTACAGGATCCGCTGGCAGAATTGGTCAAGATCGAACCGAAATCCATTGGGGTGGGCCAGTATCAGCACGATGTCGCCCAGACCAAACTGGCACGGTCGCTGGAAGCGACGGTTGAAGACTGTGTCAATGCAGTCGGTGTTGACGTCAATACGGCGTCTGTGCCTTTGCTGACCCGTGTTTCCGGATTGACGGAAGGTATTGCCGGCAACATTGTGCAGTATCGAAACCGGAATGGACGTTTCGCCAGTCGTGCCGATCTGCGCGCTATTCCGCGATTTGGGGAAAAAACGTTTGAACAGGCCGCCGGCTTTTTAAGGATAAACGGAGGCAAAAATCCCCTCGATGCTTCTGCTGTCCATCCCGAATCGTATCCACTGGTTGAAAGAATTCTGGATGATTTGGGCATGAACATCAGAGCAGTAATTGGAAATCGCGAATTGCTCAGAAAGGTAGAGCCCGGAAAATATATCAGTGAGCGATTCGGTCTTCCGACTATTGTCGATATTTTGAGGGAACTGGAAAAACCGGGGAGAGATCCGCGTCCAGCATTCGTAAGCGCACACTTCAGAGATGGCGTCGAGGAAATAACGGATCTGGAATCGGGGATGGTGCTGGAAGGCGTGGTTACCAATGTTGCGGCATTCGGTGCCTTTGTCGATATTGGTGTTCATCAGGATGGACTGGTTCACATTTCGGCTTTATCGGAAAAGTTCGTTACTGATCCGCATCAGATCGTCAAATCCGGACAGCTTGTCCGGGTCAGGGTACTGGACGTTGATGTTAAACGACGCCGTATCGGACTCTCTATGGTTTTGACCAAAGAAAATGAAGCATACAATGGATCTGAAAAACAGGTCCATAACATGAGCCAGCGAGTTAAAAAACGGCAGAGGAACCGTGCAGATGGTACGGGAAATGCCATGGCTGAGGCTTTTGCGAAATTACGCGGTAAATTCTGAGGAATTTTCGGTAGCCATCACCTCACGTGTGTTGAAAGAAATGGCTGCATTCTCCTTTTATCGGAGGAATTATGTGTGTCGGTTCTAAACGGTTGGTTGTCGGTATGACAGGAGCAAGCGGCGCCATTTACGGGGTTCGTTTGATGCAAATCTTGCACCGTATGGATCATGTGGAAACACATCTGGTCATTTCAGATGCTGCCCGCCTTACCCTTCAGCACGAAATGGGCCTTTCTGTTGCCGATGTCCAGTTGCTTGCCGACAAAATTTATGATGTGAACGAAATGACCGGGAGAATTGCCAGCGGATCTTTTCAGTGTGCTGGTATGGTTGTTGCACCCTGCTCCATGAAAACCCTGTCAGCCGTTGCCAGCGGATTTTGCGACAATTTGCTTACCCGGGCAGCGGATGTTATTTTGAAAGAAAGGCGTCGTCTGGTACTCATGGTGCGGGAAACACCTTTTAATCTGGCGCATTTGCGAAATATGCAATCTGTGACGGAAATGGGCGGTATTATTTATCCGCCTGTACCGGCGTTTTACTGTCGTCCCCTTACTATTGAAGAAATGGTGGACCAGACAGTCAGAAGAGTTCTGGAACTGTTCGATATCGTGGATGACAGAATAGTCAGATGGGAAGGAACCACCTGACAGGCATTCTTTTTCATGAAGGCCAGTCTTCCTGTTTTTCTGTCGGAGAACTGTTATCGGTTGAGGAAAATTGCGAAATGGCGGAATAAAGACCCCATGCCGTTATGAAAAGCGCTGCAATGACCGGGCCAATGACGAATCCGTTCAGGCCGAAAAGCGCCATACCGCCAATCGTGGAAACAAGAACAAGATAATCGGGCATCTGGGTGTCTTTACCCACTAACAGTGGACGCAGGAAATTGTCGATCAGGCCGATTACCAGCACGCCGAAGGCCAGCAGAATAACCCCTTTCAACACGGCCCCTGTCGCCAGAAAATAAATGGCGACCGGAACCCATATCACTCCGGAGCCTGCAGGGAGCAGGGAAAGCACTGACATGATTGCGCCCCATAGCAGAGCGGCTTCTATGCCCAGAAACCAGAAGATCAATCCTCCCAGCGCGCCCTGTACGATGGCGACAACCAGATTTCCCTTTACGGTAGCACGGATGACGCCGGTGAATTTGTTCAGAAGAAGCGTTTTCTGCTCGTTGGCGAGTGGAATGAGCTTTCTGATCCGTGCCGCCAGTTCGTTTCCATCTCTCAGCAAGAAGAAAAGCAGATACAACATGAGGCCGAAGCTGATCGCGAAGTCCAGAATGTTCTGTCCGATAACGAATAGTTTTCCGGCAATATACTGGCTTGCCTGGAGTAGGCCGCTGGAGATTTTCTGCTGGAATTCAGCCAGGGTAGTAATGCCTGAATGATTCAGTAGATCGATTGCCCAGTCAGGCAGCTTCGACACGATAAATTGAAACGATGCGTCGAAGCTGATGCTTCGGGTCAGTATTTTCTGGTATAAAGCCGCACTCTCCTGCGTAAGTGCGATGATGACGACAATAAGGGGAATGATGACAATCAGAAGACAGACAGACAGCGTCAAAAGCGCTGCCAGATTTTTCCTGCCGGGAATTTTTGCCAGAAACCGGTCGTTCAAAGGCATGAACATGACGGCCAAAATAAAGCCCCAGAAGACGGCACCATAAAAAGGCAACAGAATCCAGAAAAACGCGACTGTAACAACGGACAGAAAAAGAATGAAAACTTTTCCATGAGGTTCTGGTTGCTTCATAAAGACTTTCCGGATCGGCTGACGAATTAATCGGGATTAACGATTTCAGACCCTATGCTACATCATGGCAGAAATTTGCCGTTATGACGATAGACAGATTCGGCATCAGGTGGGCTCTGAATAAACGGATGGATGGAATTATTCAGTTTGATCTTGACGGCCGTCAATCCGCTTCCGTTCGCACGACGCACACTATCTCTGTTTTCTTTTATGTTTCGATATCCCGAGGAGATAAACATGGTATCGAATGGTCGGTCTTCGAAAAAATTAAATGATCACGAACGGGTCGAATCGATCAGTCCGGAAATCGAATTTGAGCCGCTTGAAGAAACGTATCCGGATGAAGAGGATTCTTTCTCGGAAATGTTTCACCGGCTGGAGCGGGATCGTTCGTTAGGACACGATGAATCCTACAATTGACCCGCTCCGACGATATACACGATTTATACCAGTCGAGCGATGTGCTGCATCCGGTCACCTGGCAACAACATGACAGGAGGAACGTCAATCAGCGTAAAGCAGCCATTGCCCATGCGAGTAATGGCTCTGGCACAGGAAACCAGTACCTGGGACGTGAGTGCCGGATTGTCGATTTTCATATCGAACACAAGGTGCTGATTGGAAGTGCGGCCTGAGGCCCCGATCCTTTCCATGAGAACTCCATGGGAATTATCGGCGACAGCAGCCATTTCTTCGGGTGTTTTCACTTCACGGACTTCCAGCGGATCGTGGCTGAAATAGGGGTCGGCTGCCAGATCTTTTTTGATTTTTTCGAAAGAAGCGCCGGATGCAGGCAGGATATAAACCAGTCGCGAGTGACGTCCTCCTCCGATCGGTATAGTGATGGAAGTTGCGTCTGCAACTCCGGGAATGGCTCGGGCAGCGACAGAGTGTCCCATGGAACGTCCACGGCCGAAATTGGTGAAGGTGGTTCCCACCGGGGCCATGGCTTCGAAAAGCGTGCGCATGACCGAATCGGTACCCGGATCCCAGCCAGCTGCGGTAATGCATCCGCTGTTGTGCTGTTTTGCCACGTCGTCCAGCATTTTGACAAGTTCGGGAATTTCGCTGTGAACGTCGAAACTGTCCACTGTCCGGATGCCTTTCGACAGATAAAAACGCGCGTCTTCCGGTACCGAACGGGAAGGGCCGCACAGTACAACCACATCCGGTTTTCCTTTTTCCGCTATCAGTTTGTCGATTGAGGCAAAATCGGGAATACCCCTTCGTTCCAGCATCTGGGTTCCCAGCGAGGATTCACGGCGAATTACGCCAAGGCATTCGAAATCGGGCGCACACGTCAGGCAATCGATCACATGCCGTCCTATATTTCCCAAACCATGAACTGCTGCTTTGATTGTCATGCTCTTTTTCCTTTAGAAACGGTATAGGTGGATGGAATTCTTTATACAATCGGTAATTGCCGAGTATAGACATAGTTATATTGCGCTAGCAAGATAAAATCGTTCTCTATTAAAATATACAGTTTTATGCAGCAATTTATTTGCCGGATGGGTTGAGCCGACAGGTATTTGCAGGTATTTCTTGTAAGCGATTGTTCGTTCAACGTTCGGATTGGCTTTTCCAAGTGGGATATCATCCGTTTCTTCAGACCTGCTGTGTGTCCCGTTTTGTGGAAAATTTCTTGTTGGCGTTGACGGGAAATCCGTTCATTTTTTATTGTCGGGGTTGATTGTTATGGCGCGTGCAGAGTGGGGCTCACGTCTCGGTTTCATTGTGGCAGCGGCTGGTTCGGCTGTCGGTTTGGGCGCCATCTGGAAATTTCCTTATGTCGCGGCTCAAAACGGGGGCGGCGCCTTCTTGCTGATTTTCCTGATGATCGTTTGCACATTGGGCGTGTCGTTGATGATCGCGGAAATGTCTGTTGGAGCCATTGCACGGAAAAGTCCGGTAGGCGCCTACCGGAAACTGGGTGGAAAAGGCTGGTCGCTTGTCGGATATATCGGCGTTTTGTGCGGTTTTCTGATTTTGTCTTTCTATAGTGTGGTCGGTGGCTGGACAATCGCGTATCTTATCAAAACGGTTGAAGGTTCCATTTTGACCGCTGATCCGGGAATCCTGTCGAAAACGTTTGACTCATTCATTGCCGATCCGGTAACCCCCCTTTGGTATCATGCCCTTTTTATGGGGGTGACCGCCGGGGTGGTTCTGGCCGGTGTCCAGAAAGGAATAGAACGGGTCAGCAAATATCTGATGATGATGCTGTTTCTGTTGATCCTGGTCCTGATTGCCAGAGGATTAACCCTGGAAGGCGCACTGGAAGGCGTCAGGACGTTCCTGAGTCCGGATTTCAGTAAAGTGACAGCGACAATGGTGATCGAGGCGATGGGGCTGGCTTTTTTTTCCATGTCGCTGGGAATGGGGTGCATGATCACTTACGGATCTTATGCTTCAGGCGAGACCTATATTCCCAATTCAGCGGCAAGTGTCATTGGCCTGACGACGCTTATCTGTTTTCTTGCCGGATTGATGGTCTTTCCCGCTATTTTTGTCTTCGGCTTCGATCCATCAGCCGGGCCCGGTCTGACTTTCATTACCATGCCGGCGGTTTTTTCGCACATGAGTGGAGGCCAGTTTTTCGGCATTCTTTTCTTTTTTCTGCTTTTTGTCGCTGCCTTGACCTCCTCTGTCTCGTTGATGGAAGTCGTCGTCAGTTTCTTTATCGATGAATTTCGGTTTCCCCGAATGGCAACGACTGTTGTCATGTCCGTACTGATGTTCGTACTGGGCATAGGAGCGTCCCTGTCCTTGGGGGTCTGGAAAGGTTACACCTTGTTCGGAAAGAATCTGTTCGGCATACTGGATTACCTCAGTTCCAATCTGATCATGCCTTTTGGGGGAATCATGGTCGCGATTCTTGTAGGGTGGAAAGCGTGGGCAGTCGTATCGATCAGACTGATGCGTCCGGATGGAACGCAACCGTTATGGTTACCGTTGTTCAAGAACTTTTGCCGTTACATGGCACCCGTCCTGATTTTTGTTATTCTCATTCAGAATCTGTAAAGCGGTTTTCACTTCAGGCCGGTGCGGGAACGAAACGGTAGCCGATACCGGCCTCGGTAATCAGATGCCTGGGCATGGATGCGTTTTCTTCTATTTTTTTCCTCAGGTTGGCCATGTGTACGCGGATATAGTGCATGTCTTCGGTATGGCCTGGGCCCCATATGGCTTTCAGTAACTGTTGATGGGTAATGACCCTGTCGGGCTGCGACGTCATGAAAATCAGAATGCGGTATTCGATAGGAGTCAGATGAATGGGCGCGCCGTTTTTTTCGACAACTCTGCGGACAGGATCGATACAGACATCCGAAAAGCGAATAAAAGGCTCGTTTGGTGTTCCCGGCTGTTGTCGCCGAAGTTGTGCACGGACCCGGGCCAGCAATTCACCCGCTCCGAACGGTTTGACAAGATAATCGTCAGCGCCGGCGTCAAGGGCGGAAATCTTGTCGTTTTCATTGCTTCTGGCGGACAAGACAATGATAGGAATGGAAGACCATGCTCGCAGATCGGTAATAAATTCCAGACCGTCTCCGTCGGGCAGTCCTAAATCGAGAACGACCAGATCAGGCCGACGGGTCGCGGCTTCGATCAGGCCTCGTTTGACCCCGTCTGCCTCAAAAACTTCGTAATTTTCATTTTCAAGCGCAAGTTTCACGAAGCGGCGGATATTCGATTCGTCTTCAACCGTGAGTATCCTGATCCTGTTTTCCATACCGTTCTCAAAAAGCTTATTGGTCTGTAGTGTCGAGAATACCATCTTTCATGGCGGGGGCGGCAGAAAGGGAAACGTCAATGTAAATCGTGCACCGCCGTCACTTCGGGATTCACCGACAATGGTACCATCATGAGCTTTCATGATCGCTTTGGAAATAGCCAGCCCCAACCCTATTCCAGGCGTGGCATTTTCTTTGTCGCCTCTTTCAAACTTCTCGAAAATCGTGTGTTCCTGACCGGCGGGAAGACCCGGACCATGATCGTCTATCGTTAAAACAATCCGGTTTTCCTTGTTGTAACCGCTGATTTCGATGGAAGAGTTTTCGGGCGTGTATTTGGATGCGTTTTCAAGAATATTGACGAGTACTCTTTCGATCAGGACCGCATCAATGTGGGCCAGCGGAAGATCGTTGGCGAGGTGAACGCTGATCGGACGTTTGCCGAGCAGGGAAGCGCAACTGGACAATGCACTGCCGATCACTTCTTCAAGAGGTTGCCATTGCCGGTTCAACTGGACTGTTCCGGATTCCAGTTTGGCCATGTCCAGCAAGTTGCTGACAAGGTCATTCATTCGCAGGGCGGATTGGCGTATGGCGTCCAGTAACTCTTTCTGTTCTGCGCTGACGTGAGGTTTTGTCATTAAAAGCGTATCAGCCAGACCGACTAGCGCCGTCAACGGTGTTCTCAGGTCATGGGAAATGGCGGATAGCAACGAGTTTCGCAGTCGTTCGGATTCGACCTGTACAATCGTTTTCTGGGCGACCTCAAGATAATGAATCCGTTCGATTGAAATCGCCAGCAAGGACGCGCAGATATCGAGCAGCCTGCGCTGTTCAGGCCCGAGAACGGCATTTTCTCCGGGTTCAACGGCCAATATGCCTCTGAGGCGCATGGTCGCTTTCAAAGGCAAAACGAGGCAGGGACTGGTTGGCAAGGTATCGGTGCCCAGTCCGGCAGGCAAACCATGTTCGTAGGCCCATTGGACGAGCGCTATGTTCGGGTTGGCGGTCGCATTGGGCATCTTTTGCAATTGGTCGTTTTCATCTGCAACGAACAGGGCCTGTTTCGCATCGAATTCGGTATGAAGAAAACGGGCGGCAATGTCGGCTATCTGCTCGATCATCAGAACAGCCGACAGATCGCGGGACATTTCATACAAGCTGCGTACTCTCCGTTCCCGTTCGATTGCCGCGTTGCTCTGCATTTTCAGGCTTGCCGTCAATTGACCGATGATAAGTGCCACCACAAGCATGACGCTGAATGTGATGGCGAACTGGGCGTCGCTGACCGCAATGGAAAACCGCGGTGGCACGAAAAAGATATCGAAAAGAAAAACACTTACGAAAGCTGCCAGAACTGCGGCGCCACGGCCATAACGCACAGCAATGCACGCGACTGCCAGCAGAAAAAACATGACGATATTCGTCAGTTCAAGCGTTTCCCTGAACGGAATGGCGAACAAGGTCGTAATGGCGCATATTATCAAGGTTGCCAGATAGCCCCTCCACTCCGATTTGGTCGGAAGCGAGGGAACGCACAATGACGGCAGCCGGAAAACGGCCTGTTGGGGTACCGAAACCTGCAGGATATCGAGATCGTCTGCACGCATTTCGATTTTCTGGGCAGTCGATTTTTTCCATGGCCAGTACCATTTTCGCGGCGCTCTACCCAGTACGAGTCGGGAAAGATTGTGATCTCTGGCGTAATGTATGAGACCGGACGCGACATTGGAAGCGGATTGGGTGACAGCCGTGGCACCCAGATCGCTGGCCAGTTTCAGGAGTTTCGTCGCTTTTTCGCGTGTTTCATTGTCGTTTTCATGCAAGATGGAAGGCGATTCGACATATATGGCGTGCCATGGAACATCAAGCTGGGAGGCAAGACGTGCACTGCTGCGAATGACTTTTTCCCCGATTTCGTCTGGCGTGATGCAGGCCAATAGAGATTCCCGGTGAGGCCAGACAGTCGTGCTGGCATTTCTCAAACGGTATGCCTGTATTTCGCCGTCGATGCGATCGGCTGTTCGTCTGAGGGTCAATTCACGCAGAGCCAGCAGATTGCCTTTACGGAAAAAGTTTTTGGAAGCCAGAAGAGTTTGTTCCGGAAGATACATTTTTCCTTGTTTCAGACGGAGAATGAGTTCGTCCGGCGGTAAATCAATAACAGTAACTTCTTCGGCCTGGTCGAAAATACGGTCAGGCACGGTTTCTCTCACCGGGATTCCGGTAATACGGCTGACGATATCATTAAGGCTTTCAAGATGCTGGACATTCATGGTTGTCCATACATTGATTCCCGCACGCAGCAATTCTTCAACGTCCTGCCAGCGTTTTGGGTGCCGCGAACCTGGCACATTGCTGTGGGCCAGTTCGTCGACCAGTATCAGGGCATCCGGATGGGACTTTCCGAATTCCAGAGCGGCGTCGAGATCGAATTCATCCAGAATGCGGCCCCGATAAGCTATTTTTTTCAACCCCAGGCAAGGAAGGTTCTTTACCAGCCTGGCTGTTTCCTTGCGACCATGTGTTTCGATGATCCCGACGACAAGAGGCGTGTGCTGTTTCAGCGCTTCGTGGGCAGCCGTAAGCATGGCGTATGTCTTGCCAACGCCGGCAGAAGCGCCGAAAAAGATTTTCAGACGTCCTCTTTTTGCCTGGTCTTCATCTGCATTGACCTGTTTTAGCAACAGATCGGGGTTGGGGCGTTTGTCGTTCATGATTTAATCGCAGACGAATAGAGTTGTTAAAAATTCAGACAGATTTTTCAGGTACCTTTCTTGTAAACAGTAGCGGTTTCCATTTTGTCGAGGGCAAGATTCAGTTCAAGCACATTGACTTTCGGTTCGCCCAGAAAGTGGAAACGCATGGGTTCGGTATATTTGTCGATCAGTTCACGGATTTGATTTTCCGGCATGTTTCTGGCCCGGGCAACTCTTTTGATCTGGTAATTGGCGGCCGCAAGACTGATGTGAGGATCAAGCCCGCTTGCCGAAGACGTCACCAGATCGACCGGGATCGGCAGATCGTTACCGGGATCCGCTTTCCTGAGTCGGGCGATGCGTTCTTTGACATTGTCGACCAACTGCGGATTGGTCGGTCCCAGATTGGAACCGCTGGAAGCCGCAGCATTATAGGGATGTGGTGAGGTTGCCGACGGACGTCCCCAGAAATAGCCGGGTTTCGAAAAATTCTGGCCGATCAGCCGGGAACCGATAAATTTGCCGTTTTTCCAGATCAGGCTGCCGTTCGCTTTTTCAGGAAATGCCGATTGGGAGATACCTGTGATGATGAGTGGATAAGCCAGTCCGGTCAGCAGGGTCATAAGAATCATGAGAATGACCGAGGGATACAGAATCTTTCTAAAAAAGGAAATGTTGAAATTTTGCATGGTTTACCTCCGCGTTTTTATACAAGCCCCAAAAGCGACAACAGCATGTCGATCACTTTGATGCCGATAAATGGTGTCATGATGCCCCCCAGTCCGTAAATCAGCAGATTGCGGCGAAGGAGCGCAGCGGCTCCCAAAGGACGGTATTTGACGCCTTTCAGGGCCAGCGGGATCAGAAAAATAATGATCAGGGCATTGAAAATCACAGCGCTCAATATCGCTGAAGCCGGGCTGGACAATCCCATCAGATTCAGAGCTTCCAGTTGAGGATAGGTTGCAACGAAAGCTGCCGGAACAATAGCGAAGTATTTCGCGATGTCATTTGCGATACTGAAAGTAGTCAGCGAACCGCGGGTGATCAGCATTTGTTTGCCGGTTTCGACAATTTCGATCAGTTTTGTCGGATTGCTGTCCAGATCGACCATATTGCCCGCTTCCTTGGCAGCCTGAGTGCCGGTATTCATGGCGACAGCCACATCGGCCTGAGCCAGCGCAGGGGCGTCATTCGTTCCATCACCGGTCATGGCAACCAGTCTGCCGTCGTTCTGATAGTCGCGAATGAGTTGCAGTTTCGCTTCCGGCGTTGATTCGGCCAGAAAATCGTCAACACCGGCTTCAGCTGCGATGGCGGCTGCCGTCAGGCGGTTGTCTCCGGTGACCATCACGGTTTTGATTCCCATTTTACGCAGTTCAGCGAATCTTTCCTTGATGTCGTTTTTAACGATGTCTTTCAGTTCGACAACCCCCAGGGGTTTGCCATTTTCTGCGACGACAAGCGGGGTACTGCCGGACAGGGCCACTTCATCGACCAGAGATTGCAGCATGTAAGGAAACGCATAACCGCCTGATTCCGAATAAACACGAATGGCGTCAGCTGCGCCTTTCCGGATGTTTTTTCCTGAAATGTCCACGCCGCTCATTCTCGTCTGTGCGGAAAAAGGAATAAAACGGGAATCGTTTTCGGTATCCAGTCGAGCAAGGGACGGGAATTTCTCTCTTGCCAGCGATACGATGCTGCGTCCTTCCGGTGTTTCATCTGCCAGAGAAGCCAGATAAGCAGCCGTTGCCAGTTGTTCTTCCGAGACGCCCGAGACAGGGAGAAATTGGCTGGCTTGTCTGCTGCCGAGGGTGATAGTTCCCGTTTTGTCCAGCAGCAGTACATCGACGTCACCGGCTGCCTCAACGGCTCTGCCCGAGGTCGCAATGACATTGGCCTGCATCAGGCGGCTCATACCGGCAACCCCGATAGCCGAGAGCAGGCCTGCAATCGTTGTCGGTATGAGACAAACCAGTAGCGCAACGAGCACAACGAGGCCGACAGCGTGTCCCATTCCGGTTTGATCGACGGCAAACCGGGAAAACGGCAGGAGAGTAACCACAACACTCAGAAAAACGATGGTCAGAGCCACAAGAAGAATCGTCAAGGCAATTTCGTTCGGTGTTTTCTGTCTTTTTGCGTTTTCGACCATGGCAATCATGCGGTCAACGAACGTTTCTCCCGGATTGGAAGTGATCCGGACGACGAGGCAATCGGACAGGACTTTCGTGCCGCCGGTGACGGCCGAAAAGTCACCGCCGGATTCCCGGATGACGGGAGCGGATTCACCGGTGATAGCGCTTTCGTCAACTGATGCCGAACCCTCGATTATTTCACCGTCAGCGGGAATGAAATCCCCGGCAGGAACAAGGACAAGATCGCTTTTTCGCAGGGCGTCCGCCTCGATTAACTGATACTGGAGCGAATTCATGGGTGTGCCCGGCAAAAATGGTCCCAGAATGCGTTTTGCCCAGATTTTTTTCTTCAGGCTGCGGAGGCTTTCGGCCTGGGCTTTGCTCCGTCCTTCAGCCAGCGCTTCTGCAAAATTGGCGAATAATACGGTAAACCACAGCCATAGAGTAATGCCCAACGTGAATCCGTCGAACTGGACAATAGTCAGAAGCGTCGTAAAAATGCTGCCGACATAAACGACAAGCATAACCGGATTGTGCAACTGGACGCGCGGATTCAGTTTACGGAAGGCATCCGCTATGGCTGGCCACAGCAGTGCGGTATCAAATAAAGGTAAAGTCTTGTTTGCCATGATTGTTCCTTAATTCGCCCACAACATCAGATGTTCGACAACGGGTCCCAATGCCAGTGAAGGGACGTAGTTCAACAGGCCAATCAGGAGAACCGTTATGATGAGCAGGGTGACGAAAAGTGGCCCATGTGTCGGCAAGGTGCCTTCGGTAACCGCAATGCGTTTTTTGGCGGCCATTGAGCCGGCAATGGCCAGTACCGGGATGATTCCGCCGAATCGGCCAAGCCACATGACCACTGCCAGGGTGTAGTTGTAGAAAGGCGTATTAACGGAAAGGCCGGCGAAGGCGCTGCCATTGTTGTTTGCGGCAGAGGTGAAAGCATAGAGAATTTCACTGAATCCATGTGGTCCCGGATTCAGGATGCCTGCCCGGCCTGCTTCTGTCATGGTTGCCAGTGCCGTACCGCAAAGAACAACGATCGGGGTAATCAGGATAGCGATGGAAGCCATCTTCATATCGAATACCTCGATTTTTTTGCTCAGGTATTCCGGCGTTCTCCCGATCATGAGGCCGGCGATAAACACGGCCATGATGGCGAAAACCAGCATGTTGTATAAACCGGTGCCAACGCCGCCGAAGACAACTTCACCCAGTTGCATCAGAATCAGGGGAACCGCACCACCAAGCGGGGTGAACGAGTCGAGCATGGCATTGACAGCACCGCAGGATGCGCCTGTTGTTATCGCTGCGAACAGGCTGCTGGCCGAAATGCCGAAACGGACTTCCTTGCCTTCCATATTGCCTCCGGCCTGAGCAACGCTTGATAACTGATCGACTCCCAAAGTCGAAAAGTGAGGATTACCCATTTGTTCGAAATAAGTGACGCCCAGTGCAAAAATGATGAACATGACAAACATGGCTGAAAAAATGGCGAAGCCCTGACGTTTGTCAGCCACCATGTTTCCGAACGTGAAACACAGCGCGGCGGGGATCAGGAAAATGCACAGCATTTCCATGAAATTGGCAAGTGGTGTTGGGTTTTCAAAGGGGTGGGCTGAATTGGTATTGAAAAAACCGCCTCCGTTTGTTCCCAGCAATTTGATGGAAAGTTGGGATGCTACCGGCCCCATGGCCAACGTCTGGGTGGTGGAACTTTTTGCTTCAAGTTCCGGTTGCCCTTCTTTGTCCAGAACGATTTCACCGTTGAGATCTTTGACAGGTTCCTGCCAGGTCTGCGTTTCAATTGTCTGAACTTCTGTATAAGGCGAGAGATTTTGTATGACGCCCTGGCTTGCCAAAAGAAGAGCGAAGATGGCTGACAGCGGAATGAGAATCCACAAAGTCGTTCTGGTCAGATCGACCCATACGTTCCCGATGGTTTTGGCAGAACGTCTGACAAAACCACGGATAAGAGCGATGACCACGACAATACCGGTTGCAGCCGACAGAAAGTTTTGTACAGTCAATGCCGTCATCTGCGTGAAATAACTCATGGTCGTTTCGCCGCCATAGCCCTGCCAGTTGGTATTGGTGACAAAGCTGATGGCGGTGTTGACTGAGGAGTCAACGGAAATGTTGACCATGTCCTGTGGATTGAAAGGCAGAAACAGTTGCAGACGCTGGATCAGAAATACTGCTATAACACCCAGTACATTGAAAATGACCAGGCCGATGCAATAGGAAACCCAGCCGGTTTCTGTTTCCGGATTGATCCCAAGAAGACGATAGACGGGTTGTTCAATGTACTTGCCCCATTTGAAACGGCCGTTCATAACGGCATCGATCATTCTTCCCAGTGGCCAACTGAGCACGAGAAGAACGGCCACAAACGAAGTGATCAGTAATAGGGACTGACTTGTCATGATAAGTCCTCCGGATACAGTAAAGCGGCGACAAGGTAAACAAATAGCAGCGTAGCAAGAATGGCAGCCAGAACGTGCAGCCAGAACATGATGGTTACCTCCTGTTCGGATTTTCTGTTTTTTATGGACAGCGTTTTGGGTCTTTTGTCGAAAACACGATGGTTTCAGTCCACATCCTAGAAAAAAAGAAATCAAAAGACCGACAAGAGTTGCCGTGTGGATATCAGGAAAATATCAAGATAAAATAGGTTGTCGCGAGGAGTGAAAAACGGGAAAAGACAGAAAAACAATATCTGTTGGGAGAAACAGGAGATATAGTGTTGTCTTTGACGTTATTTTTTCAATACTGGATTGAGATTTTCGCCAGTTGGTTCCGGAAATTTGCAGGTTGATCTTTTTTGCAAGATAACTGATTTGGTTCACAGGCGGATTCGATGTTTAACGAACAGATAGTTCAAAAAATCATGGATGAGATCGAGGATCTCATTTACGTAGCGGATGTTGAAACCTATGAATTGCTCTATATAAACAAAAAGGGATCGAGACTGTTCGGGATCGAGGATTTCAAACAAGGCAAATGCTACAAGTTGCTGCAGAACCGGAATGAACCCTGTACATTTTGCACAAATGCGCGTCTCAAGGAAGATTCTTTTTACACGTGGGAATATCTGAATCCGCTGGTTAACCGGTATTATCTTCTTAAAGACAAGCTGATTTCATGGAACGGACGGCACGCGCGTCTTGAAATCTGCGCCGATATTACCAATAAGGAAATTGCCAGCAAGAATATCGAACGCAAACTTCAGATCGAAGAAATTCTGCTGCAATGTATTCGTGATCTTTCGACAGAGCCTGATATTGATGTCGCCATCAATCGCCTGTTGCAGACTATCGGAATTTTCCATAAAGCTGATCGGGCTTACATTTTTGAATGCGATTATAACAACGCAATCATCAACAACACTTATGAATGGTGCAACGGTGAGGTGAAACCACAGCTTGAAAATCTCCAGAATGTACCTATGGAAATCATTGAGCACTGGCTCAGACAGTTCAGGTTGAAAGGTTATTTTGCGATTTCATCTCTGGATATGTTAGGCGAAGCGGGAGACCCCGAATATGAAGTGCTTGCTGCTCAGAACATAGAAAGTCTGATGGCCGCTCCCTTGATGGATGAGGGCAAAATCATCGGTTTTCTGGGAATCGACAATCCACGCGCTTATACAAGCGATTTTTCTTTGTTGAATTCCATTACCTATTTTATCCAGACGGATGTCAAAAAAAGGAAAATCCTTCAGCAGCTGGAGTATCTCAGCTATACCGACGCATTGACGGGACTTGGAAACCGCAACAAGTACATCCGGTTTTTGCGGGGAATGGAAGAGGAATCGCCGAAGTCGGTTGGTATTGTCTTTCTCGATATTAACGGTTTGAAAGAAGCGAACGACAAATACGGACATGTATATGGCGATCGCCTGATTGCCAAAACAGCTGAAATCCTCAACATGGTTTTTGAAAACCATGTTTTCCGTATCGGCGGAGATGAATTTATCGCTTTTGGAGTCAATATCGGGAAAGACCAATTCGATGGCCGCATAGCAAAGCTTCATCGTCTGGTCGATGGGGCTAAAGACTGCAATGTTTCATTCGGTGCAACCTGGAAATCCGATGATTTCAACATTTCCGAACTGATTTCCTATGCCGATAAACTCATGTATATCAACAAGCAGTCTTATTACAGCTCGACAAGACAGAGTAATCTTTCTTATCGTGCAGATATAACGGTCAAATTGATTGCGTCCCTTAAAGCGGGAGACTATCTCATTCATCTCCAGCCGAAAGTCAATCTCAAGACTATGGAGCTTTCTGGCGCAGAAGCGCTGATACGTCGTCAGGATGCGACCGGAAAGCTGGTGATGCCGTCCCGCTTTATTCCTCTCTTCGAAGCGGAAAATATCATCAGACATATTGACTTTTTTACATTGGAAAAAGTTTGTCAGGTGCTGTCGGACTGGCGTGACAGAGGATACAGACTGGTTCCTGTTTCGGTCAATTTGTCCCGTATTACTTTGATGGAGGACGATATTGTCGAAAAGCTTATCGCAGTTTGCAGAAAATATGCCGTTCCACATCATTTGATCGATGTTGAAGTCACAGAAAGTATCAGTGAAATGACGACTGAAACGTTGATATCGCTGGCAAAGGCAATCCGGAATGCCGGGTTCAGTCTGTCACTCGATGATTTCGGTTCACAATATTCTGATTTCGCTATTTTGACCCTTATTGATTTCGATCTCATCAAGATAGACAAACGGCTCGTTGACGAGATCGAGAGTAATGAGAAATCGCGGATTTTGTTGAAACATTCCATCAATATCTGCAATGAAATGCATGATGTTTCTTCGCTGGCAGAAGGAGTTGAAACCGAAAAACAGCACAGACTTTTAAAGCAATTCAGATGCGATTATGGGCAGGGATATTTTTATTCACGTCCCATTGATGTCGAGTCGTTCGAGAAAAAATATATGCGTGGTACGGGAAATTCCGGATGAAGCTTGTGCAGCGATGAAAAAAAATGCCCGACATGAAATATTCATTCGGGCATTTTTTATGCAGGTATCATCCGGCTTTGGCCGTTTCTTTCATGGAACCGGTTTCATGCAGGCGCTGATGCCATGAAAGAGCCTTTTCCAGTACGTGAGGCGTTTGGCCACCTCTCAGGTTGGCTTCCCGGACATATTCTTTCAGCATGTCTTTGTATTCACCCTCGACGCAGTTGTTGATGATAGTCTGGGCGCGTTCACGGGGAGCCAGGCCTCTCAAATCAGCCAGGCCGACTTCAGTTACCAGAATATCGACGTCGTGTTCTGTATGATCGACATGCGGCACCATTGGCACGATACTGGAAATCACGCCATTTTTGGCAACGGATTTGGTAACGAAAACAGCAGTATGGGCGTTATGTGTGAAATCGCCCGAACCCCCAATTCCGTTCATCATATGGGTTCCCATCACATGGGTCGAATTGACGTGTCCGTAGATATCGGCTTCAAGTGCTGTATTGATAGTTATAATACCCAGCCGCTGAATGACTTCCGGGTGATTTGAAATTCGCTGTGGGCGAATCACCACATGGTCTTTGTACCGCCCGAAATTGCCAAACACTTCCCGGCTTTTCTGATCGGAAAGAGTGATAGCGGTAGCTGAAGCGAAATCCATCATACCGGCATCAATCAGTTCGAAAGTCGAATCCTGCAATACTTCGGAATACATTGTCAAATGGCTGAACGGTCCCGTCTGAAGACCGGACATAACCGCATTGGCAATCGTGCCGATACCGGATTGCAGCGGGCGCAGACTCTCTGTCAGACGTCCGTGACGGATTTCATTTTTGAAAAAATCAATAAGGTGTCCGGCGATCTGGGCCGTCTCAGCGTCCGGAGGAAGATTCTGGGATGGTGTGTCCATTTCGTCAGTGATAACGATGGCAACGATTTTTTCGGGGGGAACAGGGATGCCGATGCTGCCTATGCGGTCTCTGGGTGACATGACGCCGATTGGACTGGCGTTCGGAAAATGGCTGGCACAGTATATGTCGTGGGCGCCTTCCATTTCCAGCGAATAAGCCAGGTTGACCTCAATGATAACCTTGTTCGCCTGTGCCGCAAAAATTTCATTGTTGCCAACCGATGCCGTTGGAATGACTTCCCCGGACTCGGTAATGGAGACAGCTTCAATAATGGCGACATCGACTGGTTTAACCTGTTGACGGCGCAACTGCTCACCCGTTTCTGACAGATGATTGTCGACATACATGATTTCGCCGCGGTTAATGGCGTTACGTAATGTACGGTCTGTCTGAAATGGCGACCGTCGTGCCAGAACACCGGCATTGGTCAGCGCGCTATCGACATCGTTACCAAGAGAAGCACCGGTTAGCAGCGAGATTTTCAACGGTCGGGTGGCCGCTTTTTTAGCTATGGCGTGTGGCACGCTCTTAACGCATCCTGCCAGTGTAAAACCGCTCATACCTACGGTCATGCCGTCTTTGACATGTTCGGCTGCCGCTTCGGCACTAGTCACCTTTTCTCTTAATTTAGGCAGACGAATACGTTTTTGTAAAACATCTATATTCATGACACCCCGTTCAGATAAAAAATTTACCCTGTATAACCCGATTATTCAGGACGAAGTTTATTTAAAAGCAGGCACCGGATAAGGTTGCCGCCCTCGGTCATTTACGATTCAGCAGTAATGATAATCCAGGTAATACGAGTATCTGAACTTCTGGCATACCCGATCGCCAGGCGATACAAAATTCCAGAAGCTGAAATCGCCGAAGTATATCACCGGATTGTCAAAACGCATACCATTACGGTAAAAAAATCATTTGCTGTCAACGATTTTTTTACCGTAATGAGCGATAAAAACGGCATTGTTAGTTTCTAAAGTGGCTTTTTAAAATCAATAATTATCGGAAATAGAAAGAATTACTGTTTTAAGTTATTGAGTCGACCTTACACAGTTCAGAAACGCGTATTGTCGTAGTACCGGAAAATGGTGCCGGCTGCAGGACTTGAACCCGCCACCCCATGATTACAAATCATGTGCTCTACCGGATGAGCTAAGCCGGCACTGGAAAAGCAAGTATTTTAGCTTATTTTATTCGGGTTAAGGTAGGTTTTTTTACTGGTTCTTCTTTGGAAGTCGCTTCTGTTCCGGATTCAGGTTCTGTCGGTTCGAAGCCCATACCCTGACCGTTTTCACTTGCATAAATGGCAGCGACGTTTTCTACAGGAATATAGATGTCCTGGGGAATACCTCCAAATCTGGCCTTGAACTGTATAGCCGTGTTATCCATCGTCAAGGCACTTGTCGCTTCGTAGCTGATGTCCAGTACAATTTGTCCGTCGCGAACGAACTGCAAGGGTACTTTTGCCGAGACACCCACCTTGACTGCGATATAAGGTGTATAGCCGCTATCGGTGCACCATTCATGAATGGCTCTCAACAGGTAAGGTTTCGTTGAAATTTCTGCCATAATCAATCCCGTTAATATCCGGTTAACGACGCATGACTTTTTCAGGCGGAGTCAGTGCTTCGATATAGGCTGGACGGGAAAAAACCCGTTCCGCATATTTCATCAGCGGGGCTGCCGTTTTGGAAAGTTCAATGCCGTAATAATCCAGACGCCAAAGCAAAGGAGCCAGAGCGACATCCAGCATGGAAAATTCATCTCCCAAAACATATTTGCTCTTCTGGAAAAGCGGAGACAGGGCGGTCAGATATTCACGGATTTGAGTACGGGCCTTTTCATGATTGACAACGGCATTTTCAGATTTGTCGTTTTCAAGCGTATTGACGTGAATGAAAAGTTCTTTTTCGCAATTGAACAACATTAGACGGGCTCTGGCACGCATCAGGGGATCTGCCGGCATCAGCTGGGGATGAGGAAAACGTTCATCGATGTATTCGTTGATGATGTTGGATTCGTAGAGAATGAGTTCCCGCTCTACCAGAATGGGAACCTGTCCATACGGATTCATTGCAGATATTTCTTCCGGCTTGTTGAAGAGGTCGATATCTCTGATTTCGAAGTCCATGCCTTTTTCAAAAAGCACAAAACGGCAGCGCTGTGAGAAAGGACAAGTCGTTCCTGAATAGAGAACCATCATGATATTGTTCCTTTTGCAGAAGAGAATAATCAAATTATGAATGCGGTGGATTGCATTGTCTGCCGGCGTATCAAAAAAGAAGAGAGCCGGTTCCTGGAAAATAAAGCAAAAACAACCCTGTAACCGGAAAAATTGACCAGGTTGGCAACAATACATGTAGCTGCGTATTATAAAGTAGTGTAATTCGCTTTTAAAGAGGGTGCCGGTTTTCTGAGAATCAGCCTTGTGTGCCAGGGGTATCAGACCGGATTGTCGATTTCGACATAGGTATGAGCGATGCCGAACTGTTCTTCAAGTAAATTGCCGAGTGCCTGTATGCCGAATCGTTCCGTAGCATGATGACCGCATGCCAGATAAGCTATATCGTATTCGAGGGCTTCATGTACGGTCCTTTCCGAAATTTCGCCGGATAGATAGGCTGTTGCGCCGGCCTGTGCGGCAGCGGGCAACAGATCCTGCGCTGCACCGCTGCACCAGCCGATGTTTCCCAGTTTTTTTGCAGGATTGCCGATAACCAGAGGTTTGCGGCCCAGTTTTGTTTCAATTAGTTTGGCAAGGTTGGCGACAGTCACTATTTCAGGATCGGCCGCTTTTCCCAGCCATCCCAGCTCGTTTTCGCCGAATCGGCCCGTTGTGCCAAAGTTAAGGAGTTTTGCCAGCTGGACGTTATTACCCAGTTCGGGATGACAGTCGAGCGGAAGATGATAAGCCAGAAGGTTTATGTCATGAGTCAAAAGCTTTTTGATCCGTTTTTGTTTGGGACCGGTAATGCATTCATTTTCGTTGCGCCAGAAATAGCCATGATGAACCAGAAGGGTATCGGCATTTAATTCAATTGCCGCCTCAATCAGGGCAAGACTGGCGGTTACGCCACTGACAACGGATGAAATTCGGGATTTGCCTTCCACTTGCAGTCCATTTGGACAATAATCACGAATAAGGGAAATTTTTAATACGTCTGCCAGAAATTTAATGACTTCGTTTCTGTCTACTGTTTTTTGACCCATTTTATTGTTCATATCATGCGACGTCTTTGGCTGTTGTTTGCTCAAACTATAACAGTTTGTCTGGCGATCTGGTTCATTGTGATAACTTTGAAGCCTGAGTGGCTGGAGCTGAACAGAAAACCGTTTACTCCGGATTCATCGGTTCGAGGGAGTGTGTCCGATATCGTTCCGGCACAGGCATCCTATCGGGACGCCGTTTCACGTGCCATGCCGGCTGTAGTGAATATTTATACAAGCAAGGAGGTCAGGCAGCCGCAGAGTCCGCTACTGGACGATCCGTTTCTGAAACGCTTTTTTGGCGAACGGTTCAACGATACCGAAAAACAGATGAGTCTGGGATCGGGGGTGGTAGCGACGCATGACGGGTATGTATTAACGAACAACCATGTCGTGGAAACAGCCGACCAGATCGAAGTGGCTTTTGAAGACGGCAGAAAAGCGGCCGCCAGGCTGGTGGGAACCGATCCGGAAACGGATCTGGCTGTTATTAAAATCGATTTGCCGGATTTGCCGGCAGTTACATTCGGGAATGTCGATGATGCGAAGGTCGGCGATGTTGTTTTGGCGATAGGCAATCCTTTCGGGGTGGGACAGACCGTTACCATGGGAATTATTTCTGCGCTTGGACGAAGCCAGCTCGGAATCAACATCTACGAGAATTTTATCCAGACCGATGCGGCAATCAATCCCGGTAATTCGGGAGGCGCGCTGATTGACACCAGCGGCAACCTTCTGGGCATCAATTCGGCCATTTATTCGCGAAGTGGAGGATCATTGGGCATCGGTTTTGCCATTCCGGTTTCGACTGTCAAAACCGTGATGGATTCCATCATTACAAAAGGACAGGTCGTCAGGGGATGGATCGGTGTCGAACCGCGAGATATCACGCCTGAACTGGCAGATAACCTCTCGCTCAGCAAGAAAGAAGGCGTGATTATTGCCGCGGTTCTTAAAAACGGTCCGGCAGACAAGGCAGGTATTCGCCCGGGGGATATTTTGGTGTCCGTTGACGAGAAACCGATCTCCAATATGGCGGAGATGTTCAATCTGATTGCACAGTTGCAGCCGGAAAGCAAGGCGCGCGTTACGGTTTTACGCGATGCCAAAGAGATTCCGCTGGAAATTGTCGTCGGCAAGCGGCCATCAAAGAAACGGCTGGATGGACAGAGCCAGTAAAAGAGAAAAAGGCATTGATAGGATGCCTTTTTCAATATGTATGGTTCAGTTTGGCGTTTTCCAGGGCCGTGGGCCACCCATCAGATGGATATGCAGGTGATAGACGTCCTGTTTGCCATCCGGCCCGGTGTTGATAACCACTCTGAAACCGCCTTGTGGTGTCCCTGTTTCAGCGCCGGTTACTTCCATTCCCTGTTCACGTGCCAGCCGGGGTACCAGCGCCATCATTTCGCCCAAAAGGGAAGCGTCATGATCAGTGCAGTGCGACAGAGTGGGAATATGTTTTTTGGGAATGATTAGCAGATGAACAGGCGCTGCGGGATGAATGTCCTTGAAGACCATGATTCGCTCGTTTTCAAAAACGAGGGTGGAAGGCAGTTCTTTTTTTACGATTTTGCAGAAAATACAATCATCCATTGTCGTTTCTCTCCAGTTTTGGCTATGCAAACATCAACGCGTCTTTTTGCGGGACGCTTTTTCCTCGATTCCGGAAATACCTTCCCGCCGCGCCAGTTCGTTTAGAACGTCATCCGGCGTCAAACCGAATTGTGCCAGAAGAATCATGGAGTGAAACCAGAGATCGGCACATTCATAGACGATTTTCGACTTCGGCATGTTGTTGCGTGCATCCTTGGCCGCCATGACCGTTTCAGTCGCTTCTTCACCTACCTTTTTCATAATGGCGTCATCGCCTTTGGCAAACAGGCTGCTGACATAGGATTTCTGTGGATCACCGCCATTTGCGATCTTCCGGGATTCAATGACGGAAGCGACTCGTGTCAGGATATCATTCATTTGTAAATTTCCTTGGGATCTTTCAAAACAGGATCGACAGCGATCCAGTCCCTGTTTTCTGCAGTAGTTTGAAGTTGCTGATAAAAACAGGCATGCCTTCCAGTATGGCAAGCCATTCCGGTTTGCTCTACCAGAAACAGCAATGCATCATTGTCGCAATCCAGCCTGATATCGACGATTTTTTGTACATGACCTGATTCTTCGCCCTTGTGCCAAAGCTTTTTTCTTGAGCGACTCCAGTACACTGCTTCACCGCAACGAAGCGTTTCCTCAAGTGCCATGCGGTTTATCCAGGCCAGCATCAGGACTTCATGAGTGGAAGCTTCCTGGGTAATAACCGGAATGAGTCCCTGTTCATTCCATCGGATAACGTTCAACCAATTCTGGGCTTTCATAAGCGTACCGGAATGTTGTGATCAAACATGAATTTTTTGGCTTCCTGTATCGTGTATTCACCATAGTGGAAAATACTGGCGGCCAGAACGGCGTCGGCATGTCCTTTCCGGATGCCATCTGCAAGATGCTGCAAGTTACCTACCCCTCCGGAAGCAATAACAGGAATATTGACGGCATCGGATATGGCACGAGTCAGTTCAAGATCAAAACCGCTTTTGGTTCCGTCTTTATCCATGCTGGTCAGTAAAATCTCTCCGGCGCCGAGCTGTTCCATCTTTTTTGCCCAGGAGACGGCTTCCAGTCCTGTGGGATTACGGCCGCCGTGGGTAAATATTTCCCATTTACCCGGCGCTACCTGTTTTGCATCAATGGCCACGACGATGCATTGTGAACCGTAACGGGATGAAGCGTCGGCCACCAGCTGCGGGTTGGTGACGGCAGATGTATTGATGCTGACCTTATCGGCCCCTGCATTCAGCAGCCGTCTGACGTCTTCAACGGTACGAACACCGCCTCCTACTGTCAGGGGAATGAAAACCTGCGAAGAAACATCCTCGATAATATGGAGGATAAGATCACGCTGGTCGCTGGAAGCGGTGATATCCAGAAAGGTCAATTCGTCCGCGCCCTGATCGTTATAGCGACGGGCGATTTCGACCGGATCGCCTGCGTCTTTCAATTCGACAAAATTGATGCCTTTGACGACCCGGCCTGCCGTTACGTCAAGACATGGAATGATTCGTTTGGTCAACATAAGCTGTTTTTCCCATTGGTTTGACAGCGTCTTATAGTTCCGACAGTTCGTCGGCACGGATTTGAGCCTCTTCCAGGTTCAAGGTGCCCTCATAAATGGATCGGCCGCAAATGACGCCTTCAATACCTTCATTTCGCACGGCACAGAGCGCTTCGACGTCTTTCAGGTCGTGGACGCCGCCGGATGCAATAATCGGCACTTTTACGGCGCGGGCCAGTTTGACTGTTGCTTCAATGTTGACTCCGCCCATCATGCCGTCGCGACCGATGTCGGTGTAAATGATCGATTCAACGCCATAACCTTCATATTTTTTCCCGAGTTCAATGACATCATGACGGGACAGCTTGCTCCAGCCATCTGTCGCCACTTTTCCCGCTTTTGCGTCGAGGCCGACGATAATCTGGCCAGGAAAGGCACCACAGGCATCCTGAAGAAAACCCGGATTTTTGACGGCTGCCGTTCCGACAATAACGTAGGACAGGCCGTGATCCAGGTAACGTTCGATGGTGTCGAGATCGCGGATTCCTCCTCCCAGCTGCACTGGAATTTCGTCCAGGTCGTTATCCGCTGCAAAATCCTGTACTACCTGGATGATATCTTTAACGGCGGCTTCATTGACCGGTTTTCCGGCAAATGCACCGTTCAAATCGACCAGATGAAGCCGTCGGGCGCCCTGTTCAAGCCAGTGTAATGCCATTTCGGCAGGGTCTTCTGAAAATACAGTAGCCTGGTCCATATCGCCTTGTCTGAGACGTACACAGGAACCATCTTTCAAATCAATAGCAGGAATAAGCAACATGGTAAAAACGAAATTTGAAAATAGGATTGAACAAGCAGAGAGCGATCAGATATCAGGGATTCCAGTGGATGAAATTTCTGTAAAGCTGAAGACCGACCGTTGCACTTTTTTCAGGGTGGAACTGGGTTGCAAAAATATTTTCATGAGCAATGGC
Organism: Oxalobacter paraformigenes; assembly: GCF_000158475.2. Lineage (GTDB taxonomy): Bacteria > Pseudomonadota > Gammaproteobacteria > Burkholderiales > Burkholderiaceae_D > Oxalobacter > Oxalobacter paraformigenes. Next base: position 403,898 of record NZ_KI392030.1, read on the forward strand.
ACTGCAAAAGCGAATGCCGTATTCAGTATTGCCGACGATGTGTTCGGAATGATCAGGAACAGCATAGAAGCTGTGTACAAAGTAAAAAAAGCTGTTATCGTCGATTCCTTTCCATAAAGGGTGGGAACGGGACTGGCTGACCTGATTCCATCCCATCTGGGGAACTTTGTAACGTGAACCGTCTTTTTGAAGCCGGTTGTCGAGTTGAAACCGTACGACTTTGCCGGGAAAGAGGCCAAGACCTTTCGTTTCCCCTTCTTCGCTCCAGTCGAAGAGCATTTGTTCGCCAACGCAAACGCCGAAGACTGGTTTATGGCGGGCCGCTTCAAGCAACGCCTCTTTCAGACCGGATTCTTCCAGAGAAGCCATACAGTCAGGCATGGCCCCCTGACCGGGCAAAACGATGCGTTCCGCTTTTCCGATATCGGCTACATTGCCGGAGACAAGCACGTCCGCTTCCGGTGCAACAGCTCGGAGGGCCTGCGCTACCGAACGCAGATTTCCCATTCCGTAGTCAACAACAACTATTTTTTTCATATGGATTGTCAGATCAGAATGTGGACAACAGACGACACCGGCATCCGCTTATAGTGTACCTTTGGTGGAAGGAATGATATTCGTCGCTCTTGGATCCAGTTCAGCAGCCATGCGCAAGGCGCGTCCAAAAGCCTTGAAAACGGTTTCACACTGATGATGCGCATTTTCTCCACGCAAATTGTCTATATGCATCGAGATTTTGGCATGATTGACGAGTCCCTGAAAAAACTCGCGTACCAGATCCAGATCGAAACGGCCGGTATTCGCCCTGACAAACGGTACATGAAATTCCAGATGAGGACGACCTGAAAAATCAATGACGACTCTGGACAAGGACTCATCAAGCGGCACGTAGGCGTGCCCGTAGCGACGGATGCCTTTCTTGTCTCCAACGGCCTGAAACAGCGCCTGCCCGATCGCGATACCGATGTCTTCGACGGTATGGTGATCGTCGATATGCAAGTCGCCCTGTGCCTGCACGTTCAAATCAATCAGGCCGTGACGGGCAATTTGATCCAGCATATGGTCGAGAAAAGGAACACCGGTGGCAAGGTTTTGCCGGCCGTTGCCATCCAGATTGATTTCCACACGGATTTTCGTCTCGTTGGTATTGCGGATGACTTCTGCTGTTCTGGGCGCTGACATAGTGTATTCTGAAATAATTATTGTATACAGGCACTAAACTGGTCTAAGAATATTTTGTTTTCTTCCGGGGAACTGACGGTAATTCGCAAGCAATTCTGAAGAAGTGTATGCATTTTACCCATATTTTTGATCAAAACTTTACGGGCAAGCAATTTTTCAAAAACTTCGCCCGCTTTTGGCACACGGATCAGCAGAAAATTGGCCCTGGACGGAAAGACCTCGATTCCCGGCAGTTTGTCGAGCGCTACAGCCAGTTTTTCACGTTCGGAACGGATAATGGCGGCCTGATGGTTGAAAACGTCAATATGATCCATGGCGAATTCGGCCGTCGCTTCTGTCAGAACATTGACGTTGTAGGGCGGCCGGACCTTGTCGAATTCAGCAAGCAATTCCGGGATGGCCGACATATAACCGAGCCGGATGCCGGCCAGACCGAGTTTTGAAACCGTCCTCATGACGACGAGGTTCGGATACTCCGGCAGTTTCGACATAAAACTCGCTTCTGCAAAAGGCTGGTATGCCTCATCGCTGATAACGATACCCTTGCCACTCATGGCGCCGATTATACTTGTCACCTCTTTTTCATCAAACAGGGTACCTGTCGGATTGTGCGGTTGTGAAAGATAAACGACGGTGGGACGATGCTTTTCTATTGCCGAAAGCATGGCTTCAATATCGAGCCTGAAATCAGGCTTTAACGGAATACCGATAAATTCCATACCCGCGAACTGTGCGGAAAGCGCGTACATGACAAAACCTGGCACTGGGGTAACGATTTTTGCCGGCTCGTCTTTTTTTGCACAAGCCAGTGCAATAAGGGAAATCAGTTCGTCAGAACCGTTTCCGAGTATGACATCGTAGCCATCAGGGACGCCCATTTTTTGGCGAATTCTGGTTTTCAGGCCGGTGTATGAAGGAACCGGATAGCGGTTCAGCGCAACTTCCGACAAACGTTTGGCAAGCGCTGCTTTCAATTTTTCCGGCAACGGATACGGGTTTTCCATGGCATCCAGTTTCAGGAAACCGTCTGAATGGGCGACAGCATAAGCCGACATGGCCCGGATATCCGGCCGTATAACTTGATCGATTAAAGACATGTTATAGCGTGTTTTTCATAAAATTAGCGCGACCTTACTTTTGCAGCCTCAGGCCGGCGCTGCGGGCGTGAGCTTCCAGACCTTCACCCGTTGCCAGCTCGACAGCGATTTCACCCAGGGTTTGCGCTCCTTTTTCACTGACGCAAATAAGACTGGAGCGTTTCTGGAAATCGTAAACGCCAAGCGGCGATGAAAAACGGGCCGTTCTCGATGTCGGCAATACGTGGTTGGGCCCGGCACAATAATCGCCGAGCGCTTCGGAAGTGAAACGTCCCAGAAAGATCGAGCCTGCATGACGGATAAGGTTTGCCCAATGTTGCGGGTTTTCCGCTGAAATTTCCAGATGCTCCGGTGCGATCCGGTTGGCTATTTCGCACGCTTCTTCCATGTTTTGCACGTGAATCATCGCTCCTCTTGACGAAAGCGATTTGGTGATAATTTCCCTGCGGCTCATGGTGGGCAACAGTTTCCGGATGCTGGCATCGACACGATCGAGGTAAGCGGCATCGGGTGAAATCAGGATGGATTGGGCCATTTCATCATGTTCTGCCTGCGAGAAGAGATCCATAGCGACCCAGTCAGGATCGGTCGTTCCGTCGCAAATGACGAGAATTTCCGATGGCCCCGCAATCATGTCGATTCCGACGGTACCGAAAACGCGGCGTTTTGCGGCAGCGACGTAAGCGTTACCGGGCCCCACAATTTTATCGACAGACGGAATGGTTTCGGTTCCGTAGGCAAGCGCGCCGACAGCCTGTGCGCCGCCGACCGTAAAGACCCGTGTCACGCCCGACAAGGCTGCGGCGGCCAGCACCAGTTCGTTTCTCGCACCGTCCGGAGTCGGTACGACCATCACGATTTCGGATACACCGGCAACATTGGCAGGGATCGCATTCATCAGGACAGAAGACGGATAAGCTGCTTTCCCACCGGGAACATAGATGCCGACACTGTCTAAAGGCGTCACTTTTTGCCCAAGGGAAGTACCGTCTTCATCTGTAAAGGTGAAGCCATCGCTGCCGCAGGAAAGTTTCTGGCGTTCATGGTATTTCCGGACGCGGTTTGCCGCTGCCTGCAATGCTAACCGGCGTTCGGGAGCCAGTGAAGCCAGAGCCGCTTCGCATTCCGCTTCCGGGATTTCCAGCTCTGCGCCGGTGCTGACGGAGAGCCGGTCGAAACGCCGGGTATATTCGAGAACAGCCTTGTCGCCATTATTTTTGACATCAGCCAGAACATTGGCGACAACCGTGTTGATGGATTCGTCTTCTTTTTCTTCAAAAGCCAGTACATTCGTCAGCTGCTTTTGAAAATCAGGTTGAGTTGTTGACAGCTTGCGGATTTGAACGGTCATGATTTTACCCTTGTGCAGTTTGTGTATCGGGTTCCGGATCGGTCGAAGCCAGTCTGAATGCATCCAGTATAGGTTGCAGCATCTGGCGCTTCAGTTTGAGCGAGGCCTGATTGACGATCAGGCGGGACGTGATTTCCTGAATCTGCTCGACCTCTACCAGATTGTTCGCTTTTAGGGTGTTGCCGGTACTGACCAGATCGACGATTACATCGGAAAGTCCGACAAGCGGCGCCAGTTCCATTGAACCGTAGAGCTTGATGATATCGACATGAATTCCTTTTTTGGCAAAGTGTTCTCTGGCAGCCTGTACGTATTTACTGGCAACTCTCAGGCGTGCTCCCTGACGGATGGCCTTTTCGTAATCGAAATCTTTTCTGACGGCAACCGACAAGCGACATCTTGCAATTTGCAGATCGATAGGCTGGTACAGGCCGGTACTGCCGTTTTCCTGAAGCACGTCTTTGCCGGCTACACCGAAATCGGCCGCTCCATACTGCACATAAGTCGGGACGTCTGTTGCGCGGACAATGATCACGCGGACTTGAGGCTTGTTGGTCGGCAGAATCAGTTTGCGGGACGTTTCCGGGTCTTCCAGCACCGTGATGCCCGCAGCCTTCAGGAGCGGCATCGTTTCTTCGAAAATCCGCCCTTTTGAAAGGGCGAGGATCAATTCCTGTGATGGTTTTTCTTCTGTCTGATTCATTGTTTTACTCTTTTGATATCGGCGCCCACGGCGGTCAATTTCACTTCCATCCGGTCATAACCGCGGTCAAGGTGATAAATCCGGTTGACTTGTGTTTCACCCTGTGCAGCCAGACCGGCAATGACCAGTGAGGCTGAAGCGCGCAAATCCGTTGCCATAACCGGCGCACCGACCAGTTTGCCCACTCCCGAGATAAAAGCCGTGTTGCCTTCGGTTTTGATGCGTGCTCCCAACCGGTTCAGTTCCTGTACATGCATGAAGCGGTTTTCAAAAATAGTTTCAATGACATGGGTTGCTTCATCGGCAAGACAGTTCACCGCCATGAACTGGGCCTGCATGTCGGTTGGAAAACCGGGATATTCCGTCGTTCTGAAATTGACTCCCCTGGGACGTTTTTCCATTTTAATGCGGATCCAGTCGGCACCTGCCGAAATGTCTGCGCCCATTTCACGAATTTTGTTTAAAGCCGACTCGAGTATATTATCGCGCGTTTTGGTCAATGTGACATCACCGCCTGTTGCTGCAACGGCGCAGAGAAACGTTCCGGTTTCGATCCGGTCGGGAATAACGTCGTGTCTGGCGCCATGTAACCGTTCTACGCCGTGAATGACAAGCCTGTCTGTTCCGATTCCTTCGATTTTGGCGCCCATTTTGACAAGCAAATGGGCCAGATCGGTGACTTCCGGTTCGCGTGCGGCATTTTTGATGACGGTTTCGCCTTCCGCCAGCGTAGCGGCCATCAGCAGATTTTCCGTTCCTGTGACGGTAATCATGTCCGTAACGATACGCGTACCCTTGAGTTTTTTCGCTTTTGCATAAATATAGCCAGCCTTGATTTCCACTTCGGCGCCCAGCGCCCGCAGTCCCTTGATATGTTGTTCAACCGGACGTGAACCGATAGCGCAACCTCCCGGGAGCGATACTTTGGCTTCCCCGAAACGGGCAACGAGCGGACACAGGACCAGAATTGCAGCCCTCATTGTTTTCACCAGCTCGTAGGGTGCATTGAAATTGTGAACGGTATTGCCGTTCATAACTATTTTATTGCCGTCTTTTTTGACGGTTACGCCCATTTGCTGCAACAATGTCAGCATGGTCTGGACGTCTTTCAGGTGGGGTACATTGGTCAGCTCGATATCGTCAGCTGTCAGCAAGCTCGCGCACAAAATGGGTAAGGCCGCGTTTTTCGCGCCGGAAATCGGAATTTCGCCATGAAGGCGGTTACCACCGTTAATGATTAACTTGTCCATTTGGAAAATCTTGAATAGCGATGTTTATACTCGAAAACAGCCGTGATATCCGTTTTACCCGGAATAAATCTGTGCCAATATCAAAAGCGCAATTTATATCCTTTTTGCAATAAATGCACGGCTAAAAGCGCCAAAAGGAAAAAAAAGATACTCACTATCGTGAAACTTGTCCATGGGTTGATATCCGAATGTCCGAAAAAACCGTACCGGAATCCATCTACCAGATAGAAAAACGGGTTGAATTCGGAAATCCGCTGCCAAAAAACAGGCAGCGAATGAAGGGAATAGAAAACGCCTGACAAAAAAGTGGCTGGCATGATAAGAAAGTTCTGAAAACTGGCTAACTGGTCGTATTTGTCGGCCCAGATTCCGGCAATGATGCCCATAGTCCCTAAAATGGCCGAACCCAGAAAGGCAAAAGACAGAATCCAGACCGGTGAATGAAACGCAGGTTGGGTGAACCAGACCGTCATGATGAAGACGCCGATGCCGACGGTCAATCCCCGGACGACTGCCGCCAGCATGTAAGCCAGATACAGTTGCCAGTGGGAAATGGGCGCAAGCAGTATAAAAACAAGGCTCCCGTTTATTTTCGACTGAATGAGCGAAGAGGAGGAATTGGCGAACGAATTCTGCAAAAGACTCATCATGACCAGTCCTGGAACAAGAAATGTCGTATAGCCTACTCCGGGATATACCTGGACATAATCTTCCAGAGCATGTCCGAATATCAGCAGATAAAGCAGTGCGGTTACGATCGGAGCCGTAATGGTTTGTGTCGCGACTTTCAGGAATCGCAGCACTTCTTTGAAAAAGAGGGTTTGAAAAGTAATGGCAGACACGTCAGTTTTGTCGGGTATCCATGATTTGTAAAAAAACGTCTTCCAGATCGGGTTGCCTGAATTGCAAGTCGTTTATGGCGATATGATGTTTTCGCAATTCGGTCAGTATTTTTTCGATATCGGTAAAATGCTGGATGTGCAGCGTCCATGTCCGGTAAGCGGGCGATATATCGCATTGCGAAATCAGTGGCTTGAGCGAGTCGGGCAAGTCCTGATTGTCGAGCCGGAGAATCAATTGCGATTCGGATACCCTGTGGAGCAGCGCTTCTGTCGTGTCGAGTGCGACTACGCTGCCGTTTTTCAGCATGGCTATCCGGTTGCACCAGGTTTGGGCTTCTTCCAGGTAGTGTGTCGTCAATACAATCGTGTGTCCCTCGCGGTTTAAACGGCCGATGAATTGCCACAGAGTTTGTCGGAGTTCGACATCCACGCCGGCAGTCGGCTCGTCCAGCACGATAACTGGCGGCTTGTGCACCAGTGCCTGTGCGACAAGGACGCGTCGTTTCATGCCACCGGACAGCGCACGCATATTGACATCGGCCTTGTCGGTCAAATCGAGATTGGCCATGACTTCATCAATCCAGTCATCATTCTTTTTCAGCCCGAAATAGCCTGACTGGAGCCTTAAGGTTTCGCGAACTGTAAAAAAAGGATCGAAAACCAGTTCCTGCGGAACGACGCCGAGTTTTTTTCTGGCATTCCGGTAATCGGTTACAACATCATGTCCCAATATACGAATACTCCCGGAATCGGCGCGAACAAGTCCTGCCATGATGGATATCAGCGTTGTTTTTCCTGCTCCGTTCGGACCAAGCAATCCGAAAAACTCGCCTTCATCTATGGTAAAAGACACTTCTTTCAAAGCATGAAGAGATCGATAACTTTTATTGATTTGACAGATATCGATGGCGCTCATATCGTAAAAGAAGGGGGGACTCGTTCAGTTTACCTGGATTTTAAAGGACAAAACAGATGACTTGGGACGGTTCATCAAACAGATGGGGAACGAAAAACGGGTTTACGAAAAGGTCAAAAGATTATTTACCCCATATAACGAAGCGAGATTGACAAGGCTTTCCGGAGTGTTGACAAATCGAAGGGAAGAATGGTTGTGTTGAGCCGCTCGCTGCCAGGCAAGCAAAACAGCCACACTGGCGGAATCAATCTGGGCCAGATTTTGAAGGTCGCATTCATGTTCTCCGCGCGCAATCGCCTTCAATCCTTCCTGAAGGACGTTTTTTGCGTTGGCAAAGTTCAGCGAGGTGATGGCGAAAGACATGAATGGACCACTTTCAGTTTCATTTATTTTGCCGGGTTGGCGGGTTTGCCGGACGCAAGCTGTTTGTTTTTCTCGGCAAGCACGCGGATCAGCCCGTCGATGCCGGAACGGCTGATTTCGCTGGCGAAAGTGCCTTTGTACGTTTCAACCAGCCAGGCACCCAATACATTGACATCGTAAATTTTCCAGCCGTTGTCGGTTTTTTCCATGCGATAACTGAGTTCAATCGGTTCGCCACCGCGAGGCTGGATAATTCTGGAATAAACCACCACGTCTGTCGCGTTCGGGCTCATACGCAGGGGTTTGAATTCAAGGCGCTGGTTGTCCACTTTCGAAATGGCGTTGGAATAGGTATAAACCAGCAAATCACGAAATTCCTTGGTCAACTGTTCTTTTTGCGCCGGAGTTGCCTGACGCCAGTAACGGCCGGCTGCCAGAGAAGTCATGCGTTGAAAATCGACATGAGGAAAAATTTTGTTTTCAACAAGAACGTAAATCTGCTTCTGATCGCCTTTTTTGATTTGCTTGTTGGCTTTGGCCGCATCCATGACTTCCTTGCTGATCCGTTTGACCAATGTATCGGGAGCTTCCATTGCATTGGCAGCAACTGACAAACCCAACATGCAGAAAGCCATCAAAAAGACTATCCAGTTTTTGAAAATTTTCATTTTTTTCAGCGTCATGACAAATAATGGTTAATTGACAGGTACAACAGATGTTTTTGCAGGTACCGCTGTTCCGGTCTCTTCTTTTTCAAGAGCGGGAACGTTTTCTTCCGGTTTGTTTTCCATATCCGGCGTCTTTCTGGGGACAACAGTTTCAGGCTTGATAAAAGGTTCGGACGCGGAAACTTCGACCCATTCGCCGTCGTCATTGTCCTTTCCATGAACCTGTTGATAGCGCCGTTGCAGGAAGGCGTCGCGCAGGAATACGTATTTGTCCAAAGAAGCATCGTCAACGAGCGAAGAGGCATCCAGCAAGGCCGCGCGATAGTTCACTGCTCTCACGACAATGCCGGCATTTCGCAGACGGATATTGTCGACATAGGTCCATGGGTCACCGTACCATTCAGCAGGCAATGCAATGGTATCCCGCAAGGTGGAAGGCCCCAGAATTGGAAGCACGACATAAGGACCTGATTCCATGCCCCACACACCCAGTGTTTGTCCGAAATCGGCATGGTGTTTCGTCAGTTTGAGGTTGGAGGCGACATCAATCAGTCCGCCCAGACCGAAAATCGTATTGACTGTGACACGGGTGACATCGGAAAGCCCTTTTTCGCCCTCGCCTTGCAAAAAGTTATTGAAAGCAGTCCAAACGTCGGCAATATTTCCGAAGAAATTGGTAACGCCCGTCTGGACAATGTCAGGCAATACGTAGTTGTAAATGGTCGCTGCAGGTTTGAAAACAGTATGGTCGAATGCCTCGTTGACGGTAAACATGACCCGGTTGTAGTTTTCAAACGGATCGTTGGGGTTGTTTGTCGCGCAACCGGTTGTCAATAAAGCGGCTACCGTTATGGCGGCGGCGGGTTTTGCTAGACGTTTCAAACGGCTCATAAGATTACCTTTATTCTGCAGCTTTGCTGTAAATAAATTGACTGATCAGATTTTCCAGAACAATGGCGGACTGCGTCATTTTGATCTGGTCACCGGAGGCAAGACTGGCTTCATCGCCGCCCGGTTCGATACCCACATATTGTTCGCCCAATAAACCGGACGTCAGGATTTTTGCGCTGCTGTCTTTGGGAAATTTGTAGCGTTCCTGCAACTGGAGCGTGACAAGGGCGCGAAAGTCCTGATCATCGAAAGAAATATCACCGACTCTTCCGACAACGACACCGGCGCTTTTAACCGGTGCGCGCGGTTTCAATCCGCCGATGTTGTCGAAGCGCGACGAAACCGTGTACGTTTTTTCAAAAGAAAACGAACTCATGTTTCCCGCTTTGAGAGCCAGAAACATCAGTGCAACGGCGCCGAGCAATACAAAAAGGCCGACCCAGATATCCAATGATTTACGCTGCATGAGTTATACCTCTGTCAATGCATCCGCTCTTTCGATAAAACTCATTATAAGGTTGATTTTGTTTTATCTAAAAGGTGAATTAGAAATTAATTAAACATTAAGGCTGTCATGATGAAATCCAGCCACAAAACCAGCAAGGATGAATAAACGACCGTCCTCGTTGTCGCACTTGAGACTCCTTCCGGGGTCGGTCTGGATTCGTAACCTTGAAACAATGCCATGAAGGTGACAGCGAACCCGAAAACAAGACTTTTGATCACGCCATTGCCGATATCGTTCCAGATATCGACGCCTTCCTGCATTTGCGACCAGAATGCACCATCATCCACTCCAATCAGGATAACCCCGACGATGTAACCACCGATTACGCCTGCCGCACTGAAAAGAGTCGCCAGAATCGGCATGGAAACAATCCCGGCCCAGAACCGCGGCGCCAGGATGCGTTTTACCGGATTGACTGCCATCATATCCATGGCTGCCAGTTGTTCTCCCGCTTTCATCAGTCCGATTTCAGCGGTCAGGGACGTGCCGGCCCTGCCGGCATAAAGCAGGGCGGTCACGACGGGTCCCAGTTCACGGGTTAATGCCAGGGTGACAAGAACACCCAGAGCCTGCTCCGAGCCGTACCGGACGAGAATGTAATAGCCCTGAAGGCCCAGTACGAAACCGACAAACAGCCCGGATACGCAGATAATGATCAGTGATTTGTTTCCGATGAAAAAAATCTGATCCGTTATCAGGCGGGGACGTTTCAGGACTTGTGGAAGCGCGCGTATCAAAGACAGGAAAATACGGGTGGCATAACCGATATCATTGATTGACTTGCGCGTTTTATATCCCAGATTGCTGATAAAGTTGCTCATGATGCCTTCTCCAGCCCGAGATCGGCGGCCATCGACGGGCCGGGATAGTGGAACGGAACGGGACCGTCCGCTTCTGCATGAACGAACTGGTGCACATAAGGATCGGTCGATTCCATCATTTCGGCTGGAGTGCCATGAGCAACGATTTTTCCGGACGAAATGAAATAGACATAGTCGGCAATGGAAAAAGATTCCGTGACGTCATGCGAAACCAGTACAGAGGTCGAATGAAGGGTATCGTTGAGTTTCCGGATCAGGTTGGCGGTTACTCCCATGGAAATAGGATCCAGCCCGGCGAAGGGTTCATCATAAAGGATCAACTGGGGATCCAGCGCAATGGCTCTCGCCAGTGCGACGCGACGGGCCATGCCGCCGGAAATTTCACTGGGCATCAGATCTGCCGCGTTGCGCAAGCCGACCGCATTCAGTTTCATCAGTACGAGATCATGAATCAGTTCTTCCGGCAAATCGGTTTGTTCACGCAGTGGAAAAGCAACGTTTTCGAATACGGACAAGTCGGTAAACAACGCACCGTACTGGAACAGCATGCCCATTTTTCGCCTGAGTTTATATAACGAAACGGTTTCCAATGCCTGAACGGGTTCGCCATCAACAATTACTTCGCCGTTTTTCGGAATCAACTGTCCGCCGATAAGTCGCAGTATGGTGGTTTTTCCGGAACCGGAACCTCCCATAATGGCGACGACTTTTCCGCGCGGAAAGGTCATGTTGATGCCGGAGAGGATTTCGCGTTCTCCATATCCGAAAACCAGATCGCGAATTTCAACAATATTGGACACAGTACGATTCGTAGTTATAGTTAATCTCGTATTGTAATCTACCGATACCGATAGAAGAAAGTTTTTACAAGTTGCGGTTGTTTAAATTTAACGTGTGACCGGTTTGTAACGCAATCGTTTTGGTTTCGCGCCTTCTTCACCCAAACGTTTACGCTTGTCAGCTTCATATTCCTGGTAATTGCCCTCGAAAAACATGACTTGCGAATCGCCTTCAAATGCCAGAATATGCGTGGCAATCCGGTCAAGGAACCAGCGATCATGTGAAATGACAATGACACTGCCGGCAAATTCCAGCAGCGCGTCTTCCAGCGCACGCAGTGTTTCGACATCAAGGTCATTGGATGGTTCATCCAGAAGCAGGACATTCCCGCCCATCGTCAAGGTCTTTGCCAGATGAAGGCGGCCTCTTTCGCCACCGGAGAGCTGGCCGACTTTTTTTTGCTGGTCACTTCCCCTGAAATTGAAACGCCCCAGATAGGCGCGGGCATTCATTTCAAAGCGACCGACTGATATCAGATCGGTACCGTTGCTGATGTCTTCAAACACTGTTTTGTTATTGTCGAGCGTTTCTCTCGACTGATCGACCAGGGACAGCCTGACGGTTTTTCCAATCCGGATTTCACCCTGATCGGGTTGTTGCTGCCCGACAATCATCCGGAACAAGGTGGATTTCCCGGCGCCGTTCGGGCCGATCACACCGACGATGGCTCCGGCAGGTATGATGAAACTGAGATTGTCGATCAGGAGCCGGTCGCCAAAACTTTTGCTGACATTACGGAATTCAATAACATCGTTTCCAAGCCTTTCAGCAACTGGAATGAAGATTTCCTGTGTTTCGTTCCGTTTCTGGTAATCGTATTCGGATAATTCGTTGAAACGGGCAAGTCTTGCCTTGCTTTTGGCTTGCCTTCCCTTCGGATTTTGCCTGACCCATTCCAATTCCTTGGCAATCGTTTTCTGACGTGCGGATTCTTTTTGCTCTTCCTGTTTCAGCCTGATATTTTTCTGATCAAGCCATGAACTGTAATTGCCTTTCCATGGAATGCCCTGCCCCCGATCCAGTTCAAGAATCCATTCCGCGGCATTGTCGAGAAAATAGCGGTCATGGGTAATGGCCACGACTGTACCGGGAAAGCGATGAAGAAACTGCTCCAGCCATTCAACAGACTCGGCATCAAGATGATTGGTCGGTTCGTCCAGCAACAGCATGTCCGGTTTGGATAACAGGAGGCGGCAGAGCGCGACGCGTCTTTTTTCTCCCCCGGACAGTATTTTGATTTTGGCATCCCAGGGAGGCAGACGTAAAGCGTCGGCTGCCATTTCCATTTGCTGTTCCGTTTTGCTACCGTCTGCGGCAGCAATAATGGCTTCCAGCCGGGCCTGTTCTGTTGCAAGAGCATCGAAGTCTGCATCGGGTTCTGCATAGGCTGCATAGACAGCGTCAAGTTTTGTTTGCGCCTCAAGGATTTCGCCCAATCCGGATTCAACCGCCTCACGTACTGTTTGTTCCGGATCCAGCTCGGGTTCCTGTGGCATGTACCCTATCTTGATATCGGGCATCGGAATCGCTTCACCCTGAATGTCATGATCGATTCCGGCCATAATTTTCAAAAGGGTTGATTTGCCCGAGCCGTTCAGACCGAGTACACCGATTTTTGCGCCTGGGAAAAAGGAAAGGGAAATGTCTTTCAGTATTTGACGTTTCGGCGGAACGACCTTGCCGACACGGTTCATCGTAAAAACGTATTGAGCCATCGTGATCTGTCTTAATGTCGAAAAAAACCGGGAAAGTGAATGTATCTCTTCTGTTTGGACAAAATCAAAAATATCATGCGCCAAAAACTTGCGCAAACAGCTGAAACGAAAACGTCCTCAAACAGATTGAAGCAATTATGCCTAGTTGGATAAAAATGAGGCGTATTTATTTGCTTTTCGCTCAAGTTTATCCTATCGTGCGAACGTTACGATAATGAATTGGGTATTGAATTGGCGATAAAACCGGAAAAACATGGCATGGCTGCAATGACGATTGCTGCAATCGGCATTGTTTACGGCGATATCGGGACCAGTCCTTTGTATACGATGAAAGCCGTATTCATCGAAGAGCACGGGCTTGCACTGATTCCGGAGAATATCATTGGCGTCATCTCCCTGATTATCTGGGGTTTGATCATTGTGGTCGGCCTCAAATATGTTTACATGATGTTGAAGGCGGATAACCGTGGGGAAGGCGGGATACTGGCGCTGGTAGCGCTGGCCCACAATTCTCTTCCCGAAAAATCGAAATGGCATCTTCCCTTGCTGATGATGGGGGTTTTCGGAGCCGCCCTGTTTTACGGAGACAGTGTCATTACGCCGGCAATTTCAGTTTTGTCGGCAACAGAGGGTCTGGAAGTGGCCACGCCATTTTTCAAACCTTATATCGTTCCTATTGCCATCGGCATACTGGTTGCACTTTACGCCATTCAATCAACCGGTACAGCCGGAATCGGCAGATGGGTAGGGCCACTGATGATTGTCTGGTTTCTGGCACTGGCCGTTATGGGGATCATAAATATCGTCGCGGCGCCCCAAATTCTCGTGGCGCTCAATCCCCTGAATGCGTGGCATTTCGTTCACGATAATGCCACGATCGCATTTGTCGCGCTGGGGGCTATCGTGTTGGCTTTCACTGGCGCGGAAGCTCTTTATGCCGATATGGGACATTTTGGCTCAGGCCCGATCAGACGTGCCTGGTTCATGCTGATTTTTCCTGCCCTGTCTCTGAACTATCTCGGACAGGGCGGTTTGTTGCTTTCGAATCCGGCCGCTATTTCCAATCCTTTTTTTCAGCAGCTTGGGTCGTGGAGTATTTATCCGCTTGTGTTCATTTCAACAATTGCCGTTATCGTTGCGTCACAGGCAACCATTTCCGGCGCTTTTTCCATTACCCGTCAGGCAATCGGTCTGGGCCTTTTGCCACGCATGAAAATCGTGCATACATCCGCTTCAGAAATCGGACAGGTTTATATCCCTACTGTGAACTGGCTGCAAATGATAGCCGTGCTGCTGGCCATTATCGGTTTCGGATCGTCGGATAATCTGGCCGGAGCTTATGGTATCGCTGTGACCGGTACCATGACGATTACAACGGTGCTCCTGTTTTTCGTCATGTATTATCACTGGAAACAGAATTTCTTTGCTGCTTTAGCTATAGCGGCCTGTTTTTTTGTGATAGACATTTTCCTTTTTTCGTCGAATGTTCTGAAGATTACGAGTGGAGGGTGGTTCCCGCTTGCCTTGGGATGTATCCTCTTTATTCTTATGTTGACGTGGCGGCGTGGTCGGAAGCTTGTGGGTGCAAGCCAGAGAAAGCATGCCATTCCGCTCGATTCTTTCCTGCAATCCCTGTTTTTTGCTCCCCCTCAGAGGGTCAAGGGAACTGCTGTCTTCCTGCGGGGCGAAAACGATGGGGTTCCTCAGGCCTTATTGCATAATCTGTCGCATAACAAGGTATTGCATGAAAGGGTGTTTTTCCTGACGATCCATACCCAGGAAGTGCCCTGGGTTCCCAGATGGGAACGGGTGCAGATTCATGAACTGGGGCATCAGTGTTACCAAATTGATGTGTATTACGGGTTCAAGAATGAGCCCGATATCCCGAAAGTACTTGAGCTTTGCCAGGAACACGGCTACAGCTTTGACATGATGTCCACATCGTTTTTTGTGTCGAGACAAACGCTGGTTCCATCGCCTAAATCGGGAATGGTCAAATGGCGTGAGCATTTGTTTATCTGGATTTCCCGGAATGCACGCAGTGCAGCAGACTATTATCAGATTCCGGCCAACCGGGTAATCGAGCTGGGCGCCCGTGTCGAGATATGAATTGAGCCGGATTTCCCGGCTCTTTTTTCTTTAAAGTTCAGAGAAACCACTCCGGTTCCTTGCGCCGGCTGAAACGTTCTATAAATTTGCCTTTGAATTTTTCGTAATCCTCGCCCCTGTATTGCCGCGATTCGCTCGGGCAGGCCGTAATGCACGCCCCGCAAGAGATGCACAGATTTTCGTCGGTTTGGGTTTTTGTATCGGAAACCGTAATGGCATGGACAGGGCAGATCTGGGCGCATGTGCCGCAGACGTTGCAATCTTCCCCTGAAGAGGGCTTCATGGGAACGGATCGGGCTTCCTTGTAAGGGAAATTGCCTTTGACTTCAAAAGGCTTGAAGTCGCTGACTGTAGAAGAGGATGTGAGTTTTTCGATGCAGCGATTTGTGAAATCTTTGACAAGCGCCAGGTCGTTTTCATCCGGACGATCTGTCGCTACCTGCGGAAAAATCGAGTGACGTGCAATAAAAGCGGCTGCCCCTAAAACGATGAAGCCATTTTTCTCGAGCAGGGTTTTCAGTTCCAGCAGGGCGTCGTCGTATTCACGATTGCCGTAAACGACGACAGCTATGGCTGGTGTACCGTTTCCTTTCAGGTGCATCAGGCTTTGCGTACAATAATCGGGGAGTCTTCCGTTATAAACCGGCATGGCGACAACAGTCAGATGATCGGCTGCCATGGAAATGTCGTTGCGGATCGGATTGAGTAAAAGATTACGGTCGTTTTTTGGGATTGGAAGCGTTTTACCTATCGTCTGGATGATTTTTCTCGTTGTTCCCGTTGCGCTGAAATAAACGAGTTCGATTTCGCTTGACTGCATCTTCGTCTCCTTTTCTTCTGATGTCGCGGAATGAAGTAAAGTATATACGATCGTCATGCCTAAATCCGCTATTTGATGAAGCAATTCTGAAAAGCCGCTGTATGGTTGAATCCGGAAACGAAATCAGAGGCTTGACATGATTTGACAAGCGCGGCAATACTTTTGATTCCAATAATTGGAAGGCAAATTGTTTCCGGAAATGGATGATGACGATTGCAAGAGAATGAAGCTGATGACGTTGGTTTAACCTGCGACAGTTTGTAAAACCGGCACAGTCAGGCGTGTTCCGGGGTGTGCCTTTCACAGGCTTGTGGCACTGTCTGTCTTCATGGTAAGCCGGATGGGTAATCATGTGCGATTGGGCGAGGTAGTGGAATTTCTGGATCTGGCGTTTTCCTGACGGGTGAGGAGGATGGATCAGTTGATGGAAACCGGATTGCTGAAGTGGGTCGCAGATGAAAATGACAGACGCGCAAAAATCCTGACTTTAACCGACATGGGTTTGCAAATAGCCGATCTGATTGAGCAGGCGTTTTCACCATTTCGCCGGGATTGGCTGAAAAATCTGAGTGAAAAAGATATCGATATTTGCCTGCGGGTTTTTGAGGGATCGGGAATGGCGTTCAGGAATTATGAAGATATTTGAAAAACCGTTTTTTCTGTAGTTTTTGTCAACAGGTTTTTTAGTCGGCGGCAGAATTTTTAAGTTCCAGAGCGAGTTCATACAGCTTGTTTTTTTTGGTTCCCGTAATTTTTGCGGCAAGGGCGGCGGCTGAACTGGGTGGCAGTTGATCCAGCAGTATGGACAAAATGCGTTTTGCTTCTGTATCGGTTTTGTCCATTTGAGTTTGTGCGCCTTCTATCAGCAGAACAAATTCACCTTTCCGTCTGTTGGCGTCTTCTGCCATCCATTTGGCCGTATCCGATAAGCGGCAGCGATATGTTTCTTCAAAAAGCTTTGTCAGTTCACGAGCGATGACAATCTGTCTGGAAGGTTCAAAAACATCGATCAGAGACTTGAGCGTTTCCTGCACGCGATGTGGCGCTTCATAAATGATGAGTGTTGCCGGAGTCTCTTTCAGCTTTTCAAGGAAGGCGTGACGCTGGAGCGGCTTGACTGGTAAAAAACCGATAAACAGAAAATGTTCATCGGTAAAGCCGCTTGCGGAAAGCGCTGTAATGGCAGCGGATGGGCCGGGAACCGGGACGACATTCAGATTTTCCTTGCGGACGGCATCGACGATTTTTGCGCCAGGATCCGAGACGGCAGGTGTGCCTGCATCCGAAACCAGTGCGATTCTTTCCCTGTTTTTCAGGCGGCCTATCAGCTTTTCAGCTACTTCACGTTCATTATGCTGATGGGCACTGATGAGGTCTTTGTTCAGACCGTAGGCATTCAGTAAATTTTTGGTGACCCGGGTATCCTCACAAGCGATGGCATCGGCCGTTGCCAGAATATGCAGGGCTCTCAGGCTGATGTCGGCCATGTTACCGATTGGCGTACCGATCACATATAATGTCGATTCGGGAACATGCTGATGTGACAGTGATTGCATGAGCTGCTGTATTGGCACCGATGACTCCTTCCGCGCGTTTTCGCCAATGGTTTATTAGGTGTGATTGTGAGGGAGCATGCTCTTAAATACAAGTGAATGGTTTCTGGCAGGTTTGTATCGAATTGTTACTGAAAGCGAATCCCGTGGTTTCATCTTCTAGAATTCTTTCTGAAAAACAGATTATTGGTTATAAAGCTGAAGAAAAAGCGCTATTCTTTCTGGAAGAGCGAGGCCTGAAAGTCGTTGAAAGAAATTTCCGGTGTCGTTTCGGTGAAATTGATCTGATTATGCAGGATAACGATGTGCTGGTTTTTGTCGAGGTAAGAAAAAGAAAGTATCCTGCCTTTGGAAGTGCCGCAGCCAGTGTTTCTCGCGCCAAACAGCAAAAACTGATCCGGGCTGCCAGGTTTTATTTGCACGGAAGCCATCGTATTCCCGCGTGCCGTTTTGATGTACTTGCATTCGATGGCGATCAGTGCCAATGGCTGAAAAATGTTATCGAAGTTGAATAATTTTTAATTGAAAAGCACGGATGAGAAATCAAAGAATTCTGGGGCACTTCACAGAAAGTGCCGAATTGAAGCAAAAAGCCGCCAAAGTTCTGGCCGGACCGATTGCCGCTGCTGCCGATTTGATGTTTTCTGTTTTGACGCAGGGTAATAAAATACTTGCCTGTGGTAACGGTGGGTCGGCTGCCGATTGTCAGCATTTTGCAGCGGAACTGGTTGGACGGTTTGAACAGGAAAGATTGCCCTTGCCTGCCATGGCCTTGACGACAGACACCTCTATTTTGACGGCAGTCGGAAACGATTACAGTTATCAGGACATTTTTGCCAAGCAGATTCAGGCTTTCGGCCAACCGGGCGATCTGTTGCTGGCGATTTCGACTTCTGGCAATTCTTCAAATGTTATCGCCGCTATCGAGGCCGCTCATGAAAGAGAAATGAATATCGTTGCGCTGACAGGCAAAGGGGGCGGAAACATTGGAGCAATGCTGTCCGATTCGGATGTTCATATTTGTGTTCCGCATGAAAGAACGGCGCGTATTCAGGAAGTTCATTTGTTGGTCATTCATTGTTTGTGCGATGGAATTGATGCGGCATTATTTGGAGAAGACATAAATGAATAAAGAAAACCCTGCAGGAAAAGCATGGAAATATCGCATTGCCACGATTGTTCTCGGAGGAGCAATGTTGTGCTCGCTGCCCGCCTGTGTTCCCGTCATGATGGCAAGTGGCGCTGTCAGTGGTTCCATGGCAGCGACAGATCGACGTACTTTGGGTGCGCAGACGGAAGACAAGGTTATCTTGCTGAAAGGAGAAAACACGGCATCGAATATGGTAGGTGATAAAGGCCATGTCAATGTCACCAGTTTCAACCGTAAAGTCCTGCTGACCGGAGAAGTGCAAAGCGAAGCGATGAAGCAGGCTGTCGGCAATGCAATTGCACAAATCGAAAACGTCGAATCGGTCGTTAATGAACTGGCTATTGCAGCTCCTGCCAGCTTTACGTCCCGATCGAACGATACTCTGATAACCGGCAAGGTCGCGGCCAGTTTTATTGATGACAAGCAATTGTTTTCCCAATCGTTGAAAACCGTAACGGAACGGGGTACGGTCTATTTGATGGGGCGCGTCACGGAACAGGAAGGCGATCGGGCTGCGCGAGTCGCGAGCGGGGTAAGCGGAGTACAGCGGGTCGTAAAGGTGTTCGACTATATCAGCGATCAGGAATTGCAGAGGCTTTCTACCTTGTCAGCTCCCAGAAACACAGACCAGAACGCGACTGAAGCGGTGGATGAACGATATGCTCAATAGGGATTGAGGAAAATACAGATTGCCGTCCCGGGGTTTTCCGGTTACGGCAATTTCCAATTCCGGGACGCAAGCAGTTTCTGGACGGCCTGTTTTACCTCATCCAGTGATGGTACCTCGTTTTCGCCTCCCAGACTGATGATATTAGGCGACCAGTCTGCACAGGTGCGCCAGCGTGGGATGTTGCAGTAAATCTGGACAGTTGGCTTGTCGAAAGCGGCGGCCAGATGAGAAAGTCCGGTATCGACTCCGACAACAAAGCTGGCTTTTCCGGTCAGTGTGACAGTATCTGCTATGGTCAATTGTGGCAATACTGAAGAATCGGGAATCGCCGCGGAAAGCTGCTTGGCTTCTTCTTTTTCGCGCGACGATCCCCATGGGAGTAATATGCGAAGGCCGCGTTCAGTAAGGAGAGGCGCAATTTTCACCCAGTTTTTTTGGGGCCATTTCTTGGATTCACGCGATGTCCCGTGAAAAAAAACGCAGTAAGGTCGGGTAGTCAGCCATTCCGGAGAAGCCGTGGGCGTTACAAGGCCAAAGTCCGGAGGCGTGTCGATGGCATAGCCGAGAGCCTTGGCCACGACTTCCCTTCCCCGCCTAACCACATGGATGTGTTTTTCTACAGAAATGCTTTGAGTGTGAAAAAGACGTGACAAGGGTTCATATCCCGAACCGTCCGTTTTATGGGCGAGGCCGACTTTTTTCCCGTTTTCGCCGGTTTGTGCCAGTCCCATAATTATCCCGGTTTTGATCAGCCCCTGGGTGTCGAATATATAGTCGTATGAGTGTTTTTTCAGCTGGTTAAGGAATTCCCGGAATTCCTTTCTTGTCGATGGGGTAAAAATGTTTTTTCGCCAGCGTCTCAGGGCAAACGGGATAACTTCATTGACGTGTCTGTTTTGCTGTACGAGTCCGACATAGGGTTCTTCAACGACCCAGTCGATAACCGCTTCCGGATAGTGGCGGTGAATATCGGCCAGAACCGGCAGATTGTGAACGACATCGCCCAGTGAAGAAACCCGAACAATCAGAATGCGCATGATACTTGTGCAGACAATAGAAGAAAACCTGAATTAAAGCACAATTCCGGTTTCGGTAATAATGCAATGAAGGGGAATATCGTTTTCTTCCGTTTCGAATGTGGTCAAAAGGCGGGAATAAGCGATTCCAACAGTATGGGTGTCCGGATATTTTTCCAGTGTCCTGTCGAAAAAGCCGCCACCATATCCCAGCCGGAAACGGCTGGATGTAAAGCCGACGCAGGGAATCAGCAGAATTTCGGGCATGGAGACAGGTTCCTGTTTTTCAGGAATGGAAACATTATATGCCCCCTTGATCAGGGTATCGCCCGGTTTCCATCGGACGAACTGTAACGGTTGGTCTTTGGCAAGCGTAACCGGGAGCGACAATTGCATGCGGCCGGATAATTCGGCATATAACGTTGACAGATCTGGTTCGTTACGGATAGGCAGATAAACACCGATTGTCGTGAAATGACGGGATGCCAAATAAAGTGAGACCTGATTTCCTATTTCCCGATCAAAACGGGAACGTTCCAGGGGCCTTATTTTTTTTCTGGTTTCAAGAAGTGTTTGCCGCAGGTTTTTTTTGGTTTCGGCAGGTGTTGACGGTTCACCATGCTTGGCATCCGGGTCTGGTGTTAAACTCATAAACAATGTAAATACTGAATAAGTGAGAGGTTTCTATGATTGCAAAATTCAGGAATGTGTTATTACTGATAATAGCATTGGCCATGGTTCCATGTGCAGAAGCCTCTGTGGATTTGGCAACTACATCCGTGCAGGACGAAACGTTCAGGCAGCTTAGAGAGGCTGCACGGAAACAGGACGCTTCACGGGCAGCGCGTCTTGCCGACAGCCTGCGCGATTATCCTGTTCCATCGTATGTGGATTATTATCTTCTCAAATCGGATTTGCCTCATGCGAGTGAAGCGGAAGTTGATGCCTATTTGTCCCGATATAAGGGGAGTGCTATAGCAGACAGACTGAGAAACGACTGGTTGCTGATTCTGGGCCAAAACGGGAATTGGGACAGTTTTGATAAACACTATCCCCTGTTTGAACTGGACGACGACACACAGGTCAAATGTTATGCCTTGATGTCGCGTGCAGCCAAGGGGGTAAATGTCGCTAGGGAAGCCCGTCTTCTTTTGACGAAGCCCAAGAAATACGGGGAAGCTTGTTATGCATTGATATCCGATCTGGTGGAGAAAAAACAGCTGGGTGATGACGATATCTGGTATCAGAGCCGCCTTTCGGCGGAAAATAATCTGACGGCCTTGGCAATACGTATCGCTGGCTTGTCCGGTGTATCCAAGACCGACATATCGAAGGCTCTGGAATTGCCTGCTGCTGTTTTGAGCGCGGGGCCTGGCGCGGACAGGAATTCGCACGAAATCTACCTGTTGGCTTTGGGAAGAACCGCTAAAAAAGATCGGGAAATGGCTTTGCAATATTTCAATGAGGCGCTTCCTTCGCTTACTGCAAAGGAACAGGCACTCGGCTGGTCTATGATGGCTCTTCCTGCTTCCATTGCCTTGTCTCCGGATGCACTGGAATACTGGAAAAAGGCATCTGCTGCGGATATTTCCATGTATGCGCATGAATGGAAAGTCAGAACAGCCTTGCGAAAAGAAGATTGGCGTCTGGTTTATGAATGGATCAATCAGATGCCGCCCTCACTGCAGAAAGAACCGGTTTGGATTTACTGGAAAGGTCGTGCGCTTCTGGCTCAGGGACAGCGGGAAAGGGCGCACAAACTGTTTGCCTCTATTGCCGATCAGTGTCATTTTTATGGACAGCTTGCCCTTGAAGAACTGGGTAGAAAAATCAATGCGCGGCCTGAACGGAAGCTTTTTTCGGAATCGGAAATAGCGGCTATGTCCGATAATTCCGGTTTTCAGCTGGCCCAGAAATTCTTCAAGATGGACTGGCGTTTTGAGGGGATCCGTGAATGGAACTGGCAACTTCGGAAGATGGATGAACGCCAGTTGCTGGCTGCTGCCGAATATGCGAGAAAAGTGAATTTGCTGGACAGAATGATCAATACATCGGACAGGACCAAAAACGTAATCGATTTCACGCAGCGTTTTCCCACGCCATTCAGGGAAAACGTTAAAGTGGCAACAGAACAGCTTGGTCTGGACATGGCCTGGACTTATGGCCTTGTCAGGCAGGAATCCCGTTTTGTCATGAATGCACGGTCTGCTGTTGGGGCATCGGGATTAATGCAGCTTATGCCGGCTACCGCAAGATACGTGGCGAAAAAAATCGGCCTGACGGGATATCGACACGGCAAAATCAACAGTCTGGAAACCAATGTTCTGCTGGGTACCAACTATCTGAATATGGTGCTGAACGATCTTGAAGGCTCGCAGGTGATGGCGACAGCCGCCTATAATGCGGGACCTGGAAGACCGAAAACATGGAGATCGACCTTGTCGAGAACGGTTGACGGCGCCATATTTGCGGAAACGATCCCGTTTACTGAAACGCGCGATTATGTCAAAAACGTCATGTCCAATGCGACTTATTATGCCGCTCTTTTTGAAGCGCAACCCCAATCCCTGAAAAAGAGGCTTGGTCATGTCATTCCGTGAAAAATCCCAAAACCATTTATAATCTAATCAGTCAGGAATGAAGATAAAAAGCTGCAATTACTGGAAGATTGCATGGGATTGTTTTCCCGGAAAAGGAAATTACCTGACCGGGATTTACTCTGGCAAATAGTCTGCTTATGAAAATATATACCGTTGGTGGGGCTGTACGAGACACTGTTATGGGAAGGCCTGTACACGACAGGGACTATGTCGTGGTCGGATCGGCTGTCGAGGAAATGCTGTCTTTGGGATTCAAACCGGTCGGCAAGGATTTTCCGGTTTTTCTCCATCCCGAAACAAAACAGGAATACGCGCTGGCAAGAACAGAGCGGAAAGTGGCGCCTGGTTACAAGGGATTTGTTTTTCACGCTTCTCCCGAGGTAACATTAAAAGAAGACCTGCTCCGTCGGGATTTGACGATCAATGCAATGGCCATGTCCGAAGAGGGTGAGCTGATTGATCCGTTTGGGGGAAAAAGAGATATCGAAGCCAAGATTTTCCGTCATGTATCGGAGGCATTCAGTGAGGATCCGGTCAGAATCCTTCGGCTGGCGCGTTTTGCCGCCCGGTTTACGGACTTTACGGTAGCGCCTGAAACGATGGCGCTGATGAAGAAAATGGTTGCTTCCGGGGAGGTGGACGCTCTTGTACCCGAAAGAGTCTGGAAGGAATTGTCTCAGGGGCTGATGGAAGAAAAACCTTCGCGCATGATTGCCATCATGCATGAATGTGGCGCACTGGCGCGTCTTTTTCCGGAAATCGAAGCGTTATGGGATGTTCCGCAACCGGAAAAGTATCATCCGGAGATTTATACAGGAAAGCATACTTTGCTGGCGCTCGATTATTCGGCGAAGAAAAATTATCCTTTAACGGTTCGTTTTTCCGTACTGTTGCACGATCTTGGAAAAGGAACGACACCGCCCAATTTGTGGCCGCATCACCGTGCGCATGAAGAGCGTGGAGCCGCGCTGGTCGATAACGTCTGCCGCCGTTTGCATGTGTCAAACATGTATCGGGACATTGCCGTCATGACGGCGAGAGAACACGGCAATATCAGGCGGAGTACGGAGTTGCGCGCAAAAACGGCCGTTATGGTACTCGAACGGTGCGATGCTTTCCGCCGTCCGGAGCGGTTTGTTGACGTTATCAATGCCACCGAATGCGATCTGCGCGGCCGCAAGTCCGATACAGTCAGTTTTGAGGAGGTGCCGTTTCCCCAGAGGGATTACTGGATGATGGTTCTGAATGCCGCGAGAAGTATTGATGCGGCCGCCATTATTCAATCCATGGAGGATGCGTCGGAAGAAATTCCGCGTGCCTTGCATAATGCGCGTGCTGACGCCGCTGCCGATGCCGTCAATGCCATGCGTTTTGGACATATCAAGAAAATCGAAGTCGGAAAAAAAGAAGCAGCATCTTAGCTTCCGCCTTCTTGATCCGTCTGGAAAACTTGTCCCCAAACGGTTGCGAACGGAGAAGGGTGTATGAAAGACAATCCTGTTATTTTTATCAAGGAGCTTTCCGAACAGGATCGTCCTTTCATGCTTAATCATTTTCTGGGGTTGAGTGCGTCTGACAGGAGATTGCGTTTTGGTGCCGTTTTGCCGGACGAAGCCATTACCCGGTACGTTAACGGGATCGATTTTTCCCGCGATACTGTTTTTGGCGTATATGAAAGTACTTACAACCTTGTCGGTGTAGGACACCTTGCCTTTCTGGATCCGGTTGCCTTGCCGGCACTGGACGGAAGTCGTTCCGATCGGATTGCCGAATTCGGCGTTTCCGTTTCTGCACCGATGAGACGTAAAAATGTTGGCACAAAACTGTTCGATCGGGCAACCCTCCATTGCCGCAACAATCATGTCGATACACTTTATATTCATTGTCTGGCTTCCAACAAACCGATGTTGTGCATAGCTGAGAAAGCCGGCATGAAAATCCACAAGGATCACGGTGAAGTGGATGGTTATTTGCATTTGCCAAGCCTTGATCCGGACAGTCTCCGCAAGGAGAGTGCAGAAGAAAGAGTGGCTTCTCTGGATTATGCCCTGAATGGAAGAATGCGCGATATAGTCCGCTGGCTCAGGAAACTGGGTTTGAGTGAAAAGGCAGTGCCGTCATCCAACCGTTCTTCAGATTCGGTGTGAGTTGTCTGGCGTTGAAAATACGGAAACGGCACCTCGGCGGTTTTTGCCTGTTTTACCTGGAAACCAAAGCGAATTGAGCAGATGAATGTTAAATTCGCTTTTCGGTATTTTCAAAGTAAGAGCGGGTTTATCCCTTGCCCCGGTTATCCTGCTGGCTGGATGGTAACGGTTTCTTCACTTATGCTTTTTTCTGCAGTGGGGAGACTTTGTTCGCCGGAAAAATGAGCGGGTTTCAGGCTGGCGCGCTTAACATGAAGCCGGAAAATATCCAGTCTCTGGTAGGAGACGACAATGTCGTGAACGCCTTTCAGGACAATTTCCCTGCCGATATCGGCATAAACTCTCTTCCGTTCCAACAAGCGGTTCGGAAGCGTATTCAGGCCCACTATCATGGTGACAGCGGGACAGGCGTTTTTCAGAAAGTCTCTTAACGTTTCATCATTTCCTGCTACCTGGCCGATAGCGTCGTTGTCCGGAATACCGGAGGACGCGATGTTGAAAACCTTTCCTTCGAATGCGTGCGAGGCAGCTCTGGCATGGATTACGTCCTTCATATTGTATCCGCCGGAAATGCCGGATTTGCGCATCGTTGGCCAACAGGGCGGATAGGTTGAAATGTAGACTTGTTCTCTCTATGCAACCATGCTGTATCGGGCCAGTGTATTGGGGTTTTCACCGCAAATCAGCACCCCCGGTTTTCCGATGCCCGTGTCATGTCATGGACGCGCAGGGAAAAACTGTCACCAAAATTGTGAACCAGTTTTTCAGCCCAGGTAGGCATGATTTTGCGATGTTTGCCAAGGAGCGTACCCTTTGTCGAAGAGTGAGTTCGTATTCCACATCGCACCCATGCTGTAACCGGATTTTTCCGTTATGCCGATCGAGAGAAATGCATGGTATTTTTTCGCAAGGTTTTGCCATCTTTCAAAAGCCTTACTCTCCACATCCAGTGCATTTTCGTAAAATCTGATGAAAGACAGATGCTGATCTATAGGTGCCTGCGCAAGACACCAGATAGGAAAAGAGGGATGAAAGATTCGGGGAAAACGACCAGTTTTGCGCCATTTTCCACCGCTTCTTTCAGCAAGGTTCCGACTTTGTCGAGTGTCGCTTCCCGGTTCAGGACTACAGGAGCAGCCGGAACTGCCGCCGCGTTGAATTCCGGACATTTGTCGTCATTTATTTTATATTCCTTCACAACTTATTCCGCACCCAGTCCGCTATGGGAACAAACCGACAGTTCCACATATTTCTTTTCCGCTTCTTTGTCGGCTGTCAGCAGAGACGCGATGTAAATGATCAGAAAATCCAGTGGAATAGTGACAATTCCCGGGGTGCTCAAAGGAAAGACCGCATTGGTGCCCATAATCGACGGATTTGCCAGAACCGCGAACAAGGAAGTGATCGTACTACCAGTGATGCCAAGCAAGGCTTCTGTCATTGTCAGCTTTTTCCAGTACAGCGCAAGAGTGATCGTCGACAGCTTGACGGTTGTGGCGATGGAGAAGGACAGCCCGGACAGATAAGCGACATTCTGTGTTCATGGTCAGCGAGCAGACAGTGGCATGGATACCGATGGCAATTGTGGAAGTTCTGGCCGTTCTGATCTGGCCGATAATTTTCAGGCTGCTGTTATGGTAAAAATGGTTTCGTACTGAAAACAGTCCCGGAAAAAGCAGCGTAAAAAAGCCAAAAGCGGAATGACGAATTTCAGCCTGTTGCTTTTCGATTTTTTGAATGCAACGGAATGAAAGGTATTTTGCCAGTTAACCTGTCTGCTCATTGTCACTTTTCCGGTAAATACAAGGGCTCACAATAAGGCTGCTTTCGGGAATCGACGCTACAATTCTGTTTTTCCAGATACATCCATATCCATGTCATGACGGAAATCCGATATCCATTCGGCAAGACAGTTCCCATAGAAACAGCGGCAAAAATCACGCCAGAAATTTTATGGTTGCGCATGCCGTTGCCTTTCATACTGAATCATGTCAATGTCTGGCTTCTCAAAGACACAGATGGCTGGTGTGCCGTGGATACCGGAGTAAGCTGGGACGGCGGCAAGGCATGCTGGGAAAAACATCTGGAAAAATACCATCTGGCAAGGCAAGTGGTGACTCACTATCATCCCGACCATATCGGTTTGTCCGGGTGGCTGGAAGAAAAAACGGGGGCTCCCTTGTGGATCACGCAAGGGGAATACTTGTCTGCTTTGGCTTACCGGAATCAGTCGGGAAATTATTCTGTCGATGCCACGATCCGATTGTTTGAATCGCATGGGCTGGATAATCCACGGCTCGAGGCGCTCAGGGAGCGTGGCAATGCGTATGCCAATGGATGTCCTCTCATTCCCGCGACATTTCATCGTTTGCGGAATGGGGAATTCATCCATATCGGCGAACATGTGTGGGAAGTGATCGTCGGATACGGGCATGCAGTAGAGCATGCCTCTTTTTATTGCAGGAAATTGAATGTGCTTATTTCAGGCGATATGCTGCTTCCCAGTATTTCAACCAATATTCCGGTTATGGCGTCCAGTCCCGAAGGAAATCCGTTGAAAGATTTTCTCGATTCAATCCGGGAGTACCGGAAATTGCCGGAAGACACGCTTGTTTTGCCATCGCATGGACGTCCTTTTATCGGAATTCATTCACGGGTCGGTTTTCTGGAAGAACATCACCGGAAAAGATGTGAAGCGGTACTGTCGGCCTGTTCCGTGCCGCGTACGGCTTGCGAAATATTGCCGATTTTGTTCGAGAAGGATATTACAGATGCCCATCAGTGCCTGTTTGCCATGGGAGAAGCCATTGCCCATCTTAATTATCTTGAGAAACAGCATAAACTGGAAAAGCGGGAAAAAAACAGGCGTATTCGTTTTGTCACCGCTTAACCGTTTTGCAGATCTTGTGTTAAAGCACTCACGCGTTTTTCGATGCATCTTCTGTCAGACGCCAAGAGCGTGCAGAATGTACGGCGTCAGTAAGCCGGTCAGAGTACCGTTGACAATAAGTCCGAGACTGGAATAAACGCCGAGTTTCACGTTTTTTTCCATGGCATGCGATGTCCCGACTGCATGGGCTGCCGCACCAAGCGCGAGTCCCTGGGCAATCGGGCTTTTGACTCCGGCCAGCCTGAGGAATTTGAGTCCGAAAATGGCGCCCAGTATGCCCGTTAGAATGACAATGATAGCTGTCAGGGATGGGATGCCTCCCATCAGTTTGGAAACTTCCATGGCAATAGGCGTTGTCGCCGATTTTGGCGAAAGGGAAATGGCGACTTCCAGTGTCGATCCGCAATAATGAGCAATCAGGAAAGCAGAGACGGCACCGACAATACAGCCGGCCAGTTGGCAGACCAGAATGGGAACGGCCTGTTTCCGGATTTGTTCGATTTGCAAATAAAGGGGAACACCCAGAGCGACAATGGCCGGTTTGAGCAGGAATTCGATATATTTTCCGCCTTCATAATAGGTTTCATAAGAAATATCGCCCGCTTTCAGAACGAGAATGATCAGTACGATAGCAACGAGAATCGGATTCAGGATAACCGACTGAAGCCGTTTCTGAATCAGCTGGGCGCCCCAGAAAAGGCCTATCGTCAGCGTGACGGCAAACAGTTCGCTATGCAGAAATTCGCTCATAATATCTTGCGGATCAGTTGATAGGTCCAGCCTGTGACAAAAAGAACAAGCAAGGTGCTAAAGAGAGTGGCCAGCGCGATCGGGATCAGCTGTGCCTTTATGACGCCCAGATACAACATCAAGGCGACCCCGGGGGGGACAAAAAACAGGCCAAGATGAGCAAGCAGAAAATCGGAAAAACCTTTTACCCATTCCAGCTTGACCAGACCGGTTTTAAGCGAAAAGGTCAATATCAGCATTCCCAGAAGAGAAGAAGGAAAGTTGATATGGAAAACGTGAACGATCAATTCGGCAATGGCGAGACAGATAAGAATAATTGAACATTGGCGCAGCATTTTTATTCCTTGTGAAAAGCACGACAGAATTCATGCATACGATAACACTATTCATGAATCCGGGGATCAGGGAATAAATGAGATTACACTCGAAAAATTTTCGAGGAACGAGCGCGTTTTTTAATGAAACGATTTGGGCGTGCCTGAATTTGATGCGTTTTGTTCGGCCAGAAGCATCGATATGGCTTTTTCGCAATCCTTGCACCCGGCCTGGATTCCTTCCCTGAACAGATCGAAGGCTTTTTTGATATCCTGTTCTACACCATTCCCTTTTTTATAAAGGGTACCAAGCCATAAATAGGCAGGAAGAAACTGGCTGGCGATTGCCTGTTGCATCAGTTTGAGTCCGGTTTCAAGGTCTTGTTTGCCATGACTGCCAGTAATCAGATAATGCCCCAGAATGGCCATTGATCGTTCATCGCCGCGATCGGCTACTTTCCACAACCACTGGTGGCCGAGTTCGACATTTTTATCGACGTATTTTCCTTCAAAATAAATGTCCGAAAGATGGTTGCCTGCGTTGAGATAACCTTCATGGAAGGC
>NZ_KI392030.1:438627-461033 GCF_000158475.2 Oxalobacter paraformigenes
TGGCCAATTGAGGTCGACGCCAGAACGAAGGGACGAAACGGCGAGTTGAAGGCATCCCGCACCGAGTCGGCGCGAACGAGAGCCTGGTTGTTGTCGTCTCGAATATCCCCGAACCGGAGCGCGAAACGACAGCGGGTGTTGAAATCATCAAGAGCAAAGCCGTCGCCCGACATCTTGATTTCGTCGATTCGAATCTGCGCGGTCCGCAGTGACAACACTGACTGGATGCACTCGGCTATGCCAGCCACCTGTTCTTCCGGTGAGTGCTCTTGGAGCCCCAAAGACTCTCGAAGGACATGCACGTATTCGTCGAGCACCGATTGGAGATTGCCGTCAATACCGTACTGAAGCGTTAACCGCCAATAAGTGTCCTCGCCGGAGCCTCGCAGCATGGCAATCGTTTCCGGCATATTAAAAAGAGATCTGAAGCCGGATGCGATTCTAGCTGCGGCTGACAGAAGGTTCGGGTCGGACACGTCGAGTTCGGCACTGATACGGCGAAGTGCTCGCAAGG
The DNA here is from genome assembly GCF_000158475.2 of Oxalobacter paraformigenes. Classification (GTDB taxonomy): domain Bacteria; phylum Pseudomonadota; class Gammaproteobacteria; order Burkholderiales; family Burkholderiaceae_D; genus Oxalobacter; species Oxalobacter paraformigenes. The sequence continues at coordinate 439,142 of NZ_KI392030.1, forward strand.
CACACACGCCAGGACCGGCAAGAGCCAGATCGCAAAGCACATCGACTAGATCATCCGGCTGAGGGCCGAGAGGAATGTTACCCTCCGCCATGCTGACCAGCAAGTCGATGTGATCTTTGAAGCGAGTGCCAGATTCATGGTCCGGTGTAGCGGATCTCCATCCCGAATGGCTCTTACACCAGTCCAGCAACCCGTTATGAGAATCGAGTAAAATGGGAGCTGCCCAATACCATCGCTCGTCAGCTCGCGTCCCTTCCCCGGCACGAGGCAGGGTTTCGACCAAACTACGGCAGGTAGCCTTAACCTCGTTCCTCAGTTCCTGGGCGTCCACTGGCCCGCTTCCATGGCGAAGTGCAATCTCGAGCGGATCAATCTTGGTGGCAAGGGTTGGGGACGGAAGCAACCAGGCAATAACCGGCATACCAGTAAGGCGGTTATCGTTTGAGGCTACCGCAAACCGCAGCAATGGCTTGATCTTGTCATAGAGTTCGCTGTGGGAAACCGAGGTTCCGGCGATCATCTTTCGTTCGGCTTCGTAGGAGCAAATTGACGCAACCGCGTCCGGAACGGCGCTCCAAGAGGAAAACACAAGGGCTTTGGTCAAACCATCCTTGTCCCGGTATGCGTCACCAGGCTTGATATACGGCATGGACGGCGGCATCCATAAAAGCTGCCACATGCCCTTATCAATAGTGTCTTCGAAGAGCACGCGCATCCTTGGGTTGGCAGGATCGAGAGCCTGATAGCCCTCCAGTTTGTCCTTCGTCAGCAACTGCCCATTTGCCGATGAAAGAGTTCCGCGAAGAGCATCTGAAGGGGCATTTAACTGTGCATCCAGCTTATGCCTCAGCTCATAATGTTTCAAAAAGTTGATCAAGTAAGGCGCAGACTTCCAGTATTCAATTGGTTCCCCGGCTTTAACGCAGATTGCCACTGCGTCAACGGTCGCGGCGTGCTGAAGATCCGCTGGCGTGAGGGGAGCCGTCCGCTCGATCTCGGTCAGCATTGAGTTGTGATCACGAGTCGTCGCGACCCGCTCCGTTCGGCACATGACGTTCAGGAGCGCTCGTTCAAGTTCGGCCCTTTTCCCCGGATGACATACGGAGCCCTTTGCGCAGGCGTGGAGCGTTGTTCGATGCTCTGACAAAAGACTTTTGACCTTGTCGACCTTGCCGGAATCATTGAAGAGGAAGTTCAGTGTCCTGATGAAATCCGGATAGTGGTCGTCCTCGTCATTCTCCTGGTCGAGGGTGAACATTTTGTAGGGTGTTGCGGACAGCAGGAGAACGCGAACGTCGGGATGTTCAAAGAGCGCGGTCGCCAGCATGGAGGCTTCGTCATCGCCGTCCAGCAGGTGCTTGAATCGTTGAAATTCATCAAGGATGACCAAATCGGGCTCAAGCGCGGAAAGGCACACCGAAGCCAGCTTGCTTCTGAGCTTTCCGATCAGGTCGTAACGAAGCTCGGAGTCTTCCCAAGGAATTCTGCTGTAGTCCCGGTATCGGGCAAAGCGTTCACAGCCTTCCTTCAAGGCCGCATACAACTCAGCATCCTCAAGAACTGCCCGGCGGAAGGCCTTGGAAAGGTCTGTATCCAGATCCTCCGCTGGTAGGTTTTTGGCCTTGGCTCGCCAGTTATCCTTCCCTGCTGTCGCCTGAAGAATGTTAAGGAGGCCTACGCACAGCCGTCTGCGCCGTTCATTTTGCGCCAGAGGCAAGTCGTACAGCATTCGATAGAGAATCGCCCGTTCGTCGGCATGCCCGCCTCGACTGCGGGCATGGTCGAAGGCTGTACCGGGCGTCAGGCTGATGAAATTTACCTTGTTCTTTCGCAGCGAGCGTACTTGCCTGGGCAGGTACGTCAGTCGCGTAGCGATAGAAAAACCATCCTTGTCGCTGACATTGAGCCGATTGACATTCTGGGTCGCGATGGCGGCATTGGAGCAGATGTAGATCACATCGACCCGATCCACCTCGTCTTGAAGGTGCTCCAAGGTCTTGGCAATGATTCCCCGGGCGACTAGCGTTTTCCCGAGTCCAACTTCATCGGCGATCAGAAAACGGGAAGTTGGCTCATTGCCATAGAGCCGCTTGAAGACGTACTCCACGGTCTTCCTCTGGAAATCTTTCAGACCGGCCAAGGCGGGAGCAGATAAAAAGCGGTTGCTATGCATCACGCCTCCCGATGGCAGATTCAAAAACCGTCCAGAGGTTTAAAAAGTCCTCGGGGATAATCGCATTCTGGCTTCCCTGAGACAGATCGCGAACCAGCACCGAGATTTCCGATAGTCTCTCCGGGTGTCGGCTGTACGTGCGGGTCAGCTCTTCCAGTAGAGGGATATCTTCACCATCGGCCAACCGGGCCAACCATTTGGCAAACCCGGAGCCACTACCTGGATCAAGTCCGGATACCTTATCATCCCCCAGCAACAGCAGGAGATAACGTAGGAATCCCTCCTGATTACTGATCACGGTTTGCAGGATCGCAGAGTTACGTTCTTCAGGAACGCCTGTAACGGGAACATTCAGAACGAACCGGGCCGAAACATCCGGATAATTGGTCTTAAGCTCAAACGCGATGAGCCCCGTTACAGAAGAGGCGGAGAACTCTCCGAGGCCGATCCCACCGTGAGCATCGCCGTTAAGAATATCCACCGCGAAGTCCCGAGTAACGGTTATCGGCCATGCAATAGCACTGACGATCCCATCAAGGGATGGGATTTCTCCCGTCAACACCAATGCCCACAGACCGTCCTTCGATCCCGGACTGCATTCGATGGACAGAGCTGTTTCAGCTATCCGGGAGCGAGCCCTCTCAACGGATTCCTCAGCCGCCTGCCGGAGCACATCAATCTCTGCTTCCTCGCTCGTGTCAAAGTCGACAAGATATTCACCTAATCCGTCAGCGCCAAGAAGCTCGTCGATGCCGCCGACTTTACTCTTCCGGCCAACTAGCCCGACCAGAATCTCGACATTCTTCGAAGCATTCAGCGCCGCGTTGGTTGCATTCGCAGACCCCATGATCACATGGGTATAGCCTGAATAGTACCTGGTCTCAAACAGATAGACCTTTGCATGGAGGCCGGTCGCAAGCGGCTGTTCGATGGCATCGTCTTCCTCGCCATCCTCGGTTTCCGCCGCGTCGTCCAGATGGAGACATTGCGTGAAGAGCTCGAGAGTCTCCTTCTGCAGGGCTGACAATGACTCAGGGCGTGAGATAAGGGCATCAGCGGCCTTGGTTTTTTTCGTCAATGCCCGCAGGGCCTCATCAGAACAGAACGGCGAAATGACGGCCATCCGATTTGCCATGGGAGGCTCCCAGTCATACGCTTTCGTTCCCGGAAGGTAGAAGGTCAGCTCGTCAAAGCCGTCGGGGAGTTCCCACTGGACTCGATGCAGCTCGTCCGCGAATCTGAGCGCTTGTTCGCTCCTGCCAGGCTCTGTTGTTCCGGTGGCCAGATCAGGAAGCGTCTTGAAGAAATGAGCCAGCGGTTTATTTGATTTGGACTTCCGGCCTGCAATCGTCCCTTCGAGCTGAAGTGACAGGTCCCAGGACTGATCGGTGGTCATGTTTCTCGTCAGGACAACCAGACGATACATCGAGCTGCTTTGATCGGGGCTGACAAAACGGATTGCCCAGACTTTTGGATGGAAGACGCCTCCGCCAGGAGCCGTTACCTCGACGACCATTTCCTCCAGAAACCCAAACAATGGATTGGGCTTGGCAATCTGGGGCACTTGAATCCGTCCTCGTTGCACATAGACGGTGATTCGTTTCGAGTACCTGCGGATGGCTTCAAGCACAGACAACGGGTCAGGATCGGTCTGACCATCCGCCGCCATTAACGCCAGGTAGACAGGTGCCTCAAGCAGTAGGGCTGGGTCCATCGAAAAGGTGGTTGCAATGGCCTCGTCGAAAATCATCCCCGGCGGTGGGGTCAATGCAGAGGTATAAAGGCTCCGGGAGTTTGGGTTCAGCATTTCTCCTCCCGGCTCATCCCCTGGTACAGGTCGTTCAAAAGCACCTTCACATTCGGCCAGCGATAGACAAGTCTTCCGACGCCGGAGTACCCGCCCCACTGCTCGAGCGCCCTCTGGTTCCTGAATCGGGAACGCGTGCCCTTGAGTTTCATTTCCCTTCTTTTGATCAGGGTGAGCGCATCTGCGTTAGAAAGGAGGTCATTGGGGGACCTCCGGGTATGGTCGATCCACTGCTGAACGAAGAATCTCGTTTGCGGGGTGATGGTGTGGCCATGATCCATGGTCAACTCCCAGAGGCGGCTCACCGACCAGGAGCGAATTTCCTCTAGGGGAAGATTTGCGGTCCATTCATCGAAACTTGCCTGATGCTCGGCGACAAGGTCTTCATGGTTTCGAAGCCTGGCGAGCTGAACGTTGTACGAGAGCGCCGCTCCATGCATCACCTCCGAGAATAGCCGTGCATGGGTCAGGAGTTCTTTATGCTGTTCGGAAAAGCGGCCGTAGTCCGGATGCTCCCATGGAGCTTGGGTGTCGGCGGGTTCGCAGTGCAGTGCCAAGAACGAGAGGAGACTGTTGGGGCAAGCGACCTGGATGCGATCCCGAATAAATTCGGCTTCTTCCCTGGATAAAGCGAAGTTCACCGCCCCCGGAAAATCTTCCGGAGGTGCTGGCAATCGAGGATGCCAACTGAGAGTGGCCATCCGCTGCTCAACGTCGATGTCGTCTCCCCGTACCTTTGCGTCTTTCTCAAGAGCCTTCAGGGCATTCCGGCGACGGTAAGTCTCGTCGATGCGCCTGTGATATTCGTCCTGCGAGAATGGCGTAATGCGTATTCCCCAGACACCGAGACCGGCCCAGTAGACGGAGCTGGGCAACCGTTTGAGCCTCTTTCCTGCGGTCTTACCAAAGACGCCAGCCTGATCATCGGAATCCATCAACGGCTGAACCAGGCCTCTTTCCAGCTTGTCAGCCTGGATCGAAAAACTCTCTGCTGGTAGTCGCTTCTCTTCCAGCGAATGGTAAATCCATGGCACGAAAAGCATGTAGCGAAGGCGTGTCTGGATCGTGCTTGTTCCTGGAAACAACTGATCGGCAAAGCTGTCCCGCACGGAGCCGAGCCCAAGCTCGTCACGACTTTCCTTTTCCTGGAAAAGGGAAAGGATGCGAAGCGTGCGTTCCTTCGCTTTCGAGTCATGGTCAATCCATGCAAGGACGGAAGGCATCTTTCAGTACTCCCTCCCTACAGCCACAAATGGATCGGCGTTGATTGCATCAAATTCCATTCTCGTATCGCCCCCTCAATTTGCATCTCATGGTCGACAGAGCACCGTGTTCAAAGAGCGGCAAGTCGATCGTGTCGCATACCGAACTGCAATACTGCTCGGCGAAGAGCTGCAGGCGAGCGGCGTCACGGGCCACGTCCGGATCGGATGGCAGATACTGGAGAAGCGCGTCGCTAATAATCATCACAAATTTGCTTCTCGCCCGGGTCAGCGTCACATTGAATCGTCTCGGGCTTAGGATGAACGCATCTTCAGACGCAACAAAATCCCGGTCGGCCACCACATAACTGGAAAGGATCAGGTCGCGCTCCTGACCCTGGAACCGGTTTACGGTGTCCACAAATGGAGGCGGGTCCATCGTCATACCGGCTGCGGTTGCCATTCCGGTAATCTGCTGGCGTGCCAGTCACGCGCTATCTTCTCAAAGGTATGTTCCGTTTTGGCCTTCTCTGCCTCTATGTGCGCTCTCTTTTCTTCTCGCGGGTCTATCCCTTCGGCAATCAGTTTGCGCGCCTCATCCCGTTTCTTTCTGGTCTGTGCCAGCGACACATCCGGGTATTTACCGAGTGACAGTTGCATAGCCCTATCATTCAGTCTGGCTTTCATCCGCCAGAGTTTCGAACCCGTCGGTGCAATCTCGATATACAGCCCGCCACCGTCAAAGAGTGCATATTTCTTTTCCTTCGGTTTGGCGTTATCGATCTGTTTGTGGGGCAGTTGAATAATCTGTTTTGCCATTTTTGGGTAGATGAAAAAATAGGTAGATGAAACATCTACCCAAAAATCTACCGAAAAGTGTTAGACCTGGCAATACGCGGTTATACCGCTTTATACTGAAAATAGGCTTAATTCATTGTTTTATATTGATTTTTAATACAGCATTAGACCGCTTTAAACGATGTGATGGTGGAGGCGGCGGGTTTCGAACCCGCGTCCAGAAGTCCTCTACAGACAGTTCTACATATTTAGCGTTGTCATTTGATTTGATCCAGCCGACGCGGACGCGCACGCTTCGGCAAGACGAGTTACCTTGAGTTTAACCCCTTGCCAAGTAACCCGGCCTGAGGCGATTTCCTGTAAATGACCCTACTGCCTTGCGGCCTGCCCCAGGAAAGAAACAGTGTAGGGATAGCCGGGATTAAGCGGCTAATGCGTAACTTTTATCGTTAGCGTTTACTTTTTTTCTGGATGGATTTACGAGGGTTCCAGTCCTCGATATGCCCTGTTCTGCTTTGCAACCCCTGTCGAATCCAAGTCGCCCCCGTTTTCCGGTGAAGAGTTTTGGCTTTTCCCGAACAGAAAAGGTATGAAGCAATTTATAATTATACATTTTATCGAGCGTTTCGTCTGACTGAATCTGCATGCCTCTGAAGAAACGCCCGATTTTCCTGTTAGCTGATCCAATTTTCCATACGTAACCATGACTGTTCATTCCGGTTCGGAAAACCCTGCTGTTGCCAAGGAGGCGACGCTGGAATCCAAAGACAATTTATCGAAGAAAATCGCTCTCGAAGTCGCCCGACGCCGTACATTCGGGATTATTTCCCACCCTGACGCCGGCAAAACGACCCTGACGGAAAAGTTGTTGCTGTTTTCTGGAGCCATCCAACTGGCTGGCACGGTCAAGGCGCGCAAGAGCGCCCGACATGCGACATCAGACTGGATGGATATCGAAAAACAGCGCGGGATTTCAGTGGCCAGTTCGGTTATGCAGTTCGAATATCGCGATCACATCATCAATTTGCTGGATACACCCGGCCATCAGGATTTTTCTGAGGACACGTACCGTGTACTGACGGCTGTCGATACGGCGTTGATGGTCATTGATGCCGCGCGAGGTGTCGAAGCGCAGACAATCAAGTTGCTGGAAGTGTGCCGGATGAGAAATACTCCGATTCTTACCTTTATGAACAAGCTTGACCGTGAAACGCGGGATTCGCTGGAATTGCTGGATGAGGTGGAAACGGTTTTGAAAATCCGTTGCACGCCGATTACCTGGCCAATCGGAATGGGCAAGAATTTCCGTGGGGTTTATCATTTGCTAAATGACGAAGTCATGCTCTTTGCCCCGGGAAACGAAAAAGCGGATCAGGCTTTCGAAGTTATCAAGGGAATCGACAATCCCCGTCTGACGGAGATGTTTCCCCTGGAGATGGAACAGCTGAAAATGGAAGTCGAGCTGGTCAAGGGCGCGTCCAATCCGTTTGTGCTGGAAGAATTTCTGGCTGGAACGCTGACTCCGGTCTTTTTCGGATCCGCCATCAATAATTTCGGTGTCCGAGAAGTGCTGAACGCTTTGCTGGACTGGGCGCAGCCGCCGTTGGGGCGAAATGCGACTGTCCGTGAGGTACAGCCGACTGAACCGGCTTTTTCGGGCTTCGTTTTCAAGATTCAGGCTAATATGGATCCGGCCCATCGTGACAGGATCGCTTTTCTGCGGGTCTGTTCGGGACGGTTCGAGCGGGGAATGCGTCTGAAGCATTTGAGACTGAACCGCGAAATCAAGGTTTCCAGTGTGGTGACGTTCATGGCGTCATCGCGAGAACAGGTGGAAGAAGCCTATGCGGGCGATATTATCGGGTTACCCAATCACGGCAATATGCAGATAGGAGACAGTTTTTCCGAAGGGGAAGCCCTGCAATTTACCGGAATTCCCTATTTTGCTCCGGAAATTTTCCGAAGCGTCCGCATTCGCAATCCCTTGAAGGTCAAACAGTTGCACAAGGGTTTGCAACAGTTGGGTGAAGAAGGCGCCGTTCAGGTTTTCAAGCCGGTACTGGGCAGCGATCTGATTCTGGGCGCTGTGGGAGTGCTTCAGTTCGAAGTGGTGGCCAGCCGGTTGATGAATGAATATGGTGTGGACGCGGTTTTTGAAGGGACCAGTATCAGCAGTGCGCGCTGGATTACAGCCGAAGACAAAAGGATACTGTCCGACTTTGAAAAATCGCTGGCGCATAATGTCGCTTACGATGCGGCAGGCAATCTGACTTATCTGGCCACTTCCGGCGTCAATCTGCGATTGACGGAAGAAAGGTGGCCGAAACTGAAGTTCCACGCCACACGGGAACATTCCGTTTCTCTTAACTGATTGCAGAAAGGGCTTTCGGTCAATCCGGTTTCAGTTGACGCAGTACTGTGCACGGATTGCCGACAGCCACGACATTGGGCGGGATGTCGCGCGTGACAACGCTGCCAGATCCTATTGTTGTGCCGTGCCCTATTGTGATGCCCGCATTGATGATGGCTCCGCCTCCGATCCAGACGTCATCTTCTATGACGACAGGAAGAGCGTTTTCGAGTCCCTGTTTGCGCAATTCCGGATCCAGCGGATGGAGGGCAGTATAAATCTGGACATTGGGACCGAGGAAGACATGGTTGCCAATGCGGATTTCAGCGCAATCCAGAAAAACGCAGTTCGTATTGGCATAAAAATGATGGCCGATGTGAAGGTTGTATCCATAATCGCAGTGAAAGGGAGAAACGATTTCGGCATCTGTGGGGCAGGAACCCAGAAGGTCCTGGAGGATTCCCAGTCTCGCTTCAAACAGTTCAGGCGATGTACCGTGATAAGCCTGTGTTTTTATAAGGGCGATTTCACGATCCCGCTTAAGAACGGGATCGTTTGAGAAATAAAGGCGCCCGGCGAGCATTTTTTCCTTTTCGGTCAATTCAGGCATATTTTTCTTTCGGGATGTGCTTAAAGCGGTGATTGTTCCCAGATGGCATTGATTGCCGAAACAGCCGCAAGACCGGCTGTTTCAGTACGCAGAATTCTGGGGCCCATAGACAGGAAAGTGACACCTTTTTGACGCGCCAGTTCCTCTTCTTCAGCAGAAAAACCGCCTTCCGGGCCGATCAGCAAACTTATGGCATGGGGTTTTTGTCCCGTTGCCCACGATGCAAGCGAATGGCTTGCGCGGGGACTGAACATGATTTTGGACGGTTCGGGAGAGTTTTGCAGGTAAGCGTCGAAATTGACCGGCTGCCCGATAGCGAGCAGGCGGTTTCTGCCGCATTGTTCGGAAGCGGAAACGACAATGGATTGCCAGCGGGCCAGCCGTTTTTCGATGCGGTCGGCGTTCACTCGGACAACCGAACGTTGGGTGGCAAGAGGCACGATCCGATGGACGCCAAGCTCGGCGGCCTTTTCAATGATCCAGTCCATTTTTCCCGCTTCGGGAATCCCCTGAACCAGGCTGATTTCGTAAGGAAGCTCCACTTCATGTGGAGAAAACGAAACGATTTCTGCTCTTACCCGATTTCGCCCGGTTTCAAGAATCCGGGCACGGTATTCGCCGCCCTGGCCATTGAACAGCGTGATAGCTTCCCCTCTGGACAGACGCACGACCATAATGTGTCTTGCCGTGTCTTTCGGGAGATCAAGGCACGCGCCGACAGCAAGGGGAAAATCGCAAAAAAGACGGGTCATATCAAATCGAAGCCGGTGGATAGATTTTAATCTGGAGAACACTCTCTGATAGAATACAAGGAAAAGCTCGGTTGGCATAATAATCGATTGATTGTGCCTTTTACACTTTCATTAATTGGGCAGCCATGAACACTACATTACCTGTTACAAAAATGGCCAACGCAATTCGTGCGCTGGCGATGGATGCAGTTCAAAAAGCGAATTCCGGTCATCCGGGCATGCCGATGGGCATGGCCGATATCGCAGTGGCGTTGTGGTCAGGGCATTACCGGCACAATCCGGCCAATCCGCACTGGTTCAATCGCGACCGTTTCATTCTGTCAAACGGTCATGGCTCGATGCTCCAGTATGCGCTTTTGCATCTGACAGGTTACGACCTTACGATGGAAGATATCCGGCAATTCCGCCAGTTTCATTCCAAAACACCCGGACATCCGGAAGTCCATGTCACCCCGGGTGTGGATACGACCACAGGGCCGCTGGGACAAGGCATTTCCAATGCTGTCGGAATGGCGCTTGCTGAAAAACTTCTGGCGGAAGAATTCAACAAGCCCGGTTTTGATATTGTCGATCACTATACCTATGTTTTTCTCGGCGACGGTTGCCTGATGGAAGGGGTGTCGCATGAATCCTGTTCATTGGCCGGTACCTGGAAACTGGGCAAGCTGATTGCCTTGTACGACGATAACAGTATTTCGATTGACGGGAACGTCAAAGGCTGGTTTACGGACAATACCCCTGAACGCTTCGAAGCGTATGGATGGAATGTCATTCGTAATGTGGACGGCCACGATGTCGCGGCTGTCGATGCCGCTATCATTGCCGCGCAAAAATCCGACAAGCCAACATTGATCTGCTGCAAGACGGTTATCGGCAAAGGTTCTCCGAACAAGGCCGGATTGAACAAGGCGCATGGCTCGCCACTGGGTGAAGATGAAATTGCCGCTACCCGCAAGGCTATCGGGTGGGAATATCCTCCGTTCGAGATTCCTGAAGACGTTTATACGGCCTGGGATGCACGCAAGAAAGGCAACGAGCTGGAATCGGCATGGAACAGCCTGTTTGAAAAATACAGCGAAAAATATCCTGAAGAAGCGCGTGAGCTGATGCGGCGTATTTCCGGAGAGGTGCCCGCCAATTTCGAAGAGATTGTCCGCAACTACATCGCTGATTGTACTGCCAAAAAGGAAAATATCGCCACCCGCAAGGCAAGCCAGAATGCCATTGAGGCATTCGCCCCGGCTTTGCCGGAGTTTCTCGGCGGATCGGCCGATTTGACGGGCTCGAATCTGACGAACTGGAAGGAAAGCGTCGCCGTTCGCGAGGGACAGCCCGGCAATTACATCAATTATGGGGTTCGTGAATTCGGCATGTCCGCCATCATGAACGGTATCGTGCTGCATGGCGGGTTTATCCCGTTTGGGGGAACGTTCCTGACGTTTTCCGATTATTGCCGTAATGCGATAAGAATGTCGTCCCTGATGCAGATCGGCACTATTTATGTGTTTACTCATGATTCCATTGGCGTCGGCGAAGACGGGCCGACTCATCAGCCGATCGAACAGATCGCCAGCCTGAGATTGATTCCGGGTCTTGAGAACTGGCGTCCCTGCGATACAGTCGAAACGGCAGTAGCCTGGGGCAACGCCGTGAAAAAACGTAAAATCCCCAGTGTCCTGATCCTGTCCCGCCAGAATCTTCCCTATTTTGAGAGGACGCAGGAGCAGATCGACAATATCAACAAGGGCGCGTATGTCCTGAAAGATGCGCCGGATGCACGGGTCGTTCTGATTGCAACCGGTTCCGAAGTCGATCTGGCCATGAAGTCGGCTGAAGAATTGGCCAGAAAGAGCATACCGGCCAGAGTGGTTTCCATGCCATCTGCCGATGTATTCGACAAGCAGGATCCGCTTTACCGGAACAGTGTGTTGCCGAAAGGATTGCCGAGGGTGGCTATCGAGGCGGGTGCTTCAGATTATTGGCGCAAATATGTGGGTCTCGACGGTGACGTTGTCGGCATGACGACTTTCGGAGAGTCAGCTCCGGCAGGTGTGCTCTTCAAGCATTTCGGCTTTACGGTGGAGAATGTCGTCTCGAAAGTCGAAGCGGTACTGGGCAAATGATTTGAATTCGGCGCGGATTTTACGGAAAGTCCGCGTCTCCAACAATTGGCTTAATAATATATTCAGGAGTTAATTTATGGCTATCCGCGTGGCAATCAATGGTTACGGTCGTATCGGAAGAAATGTTCTTCGGGCTCATTACGAGTACGGCAAGCATCACGATATCGAAATTGTCGCTATCAACAATCCCGGTGAAATCGAAACGATTGCCCTCCTGACCAAATACGATACCGCACATGGCAAATTTCCGGCGGAAGTGTCTTTTGAGGGCAGTGATCTTATCGTCAATGGTGACAGAATTCGGGTGACCGGCGATCGCGATCCCCAAAATCTGCCCTGGAAAGAACTGAATGTCGATGTTGTGCTGGAATGCACGGGAATATTTACATCCAAGGCGGCAGCGTCCGCTCACATCCGTGCGGGCGCCAAGAAAGTCATTATATCCGCTCCCGGTGGAAAGGATGTTGACGCGACGGTCGTTTTCGGTGTCAACCAGAATATCCTGAAAGCCAGCGATACGGTTATTTCAAACGCGTCCTGTACGACGAATTGCCTGGCACCCGTTGCATTGGCATTAAATGAAGGGTTGGGGATCGTTGACGGTCTGATGACAACTGTCCACTCCTATACCAACGATCAGGTGCTAACAGACGTTTATCATCGCGATCCAAGGCGTGCCCGTGCTGCCGCTCTGAATATTATCCCGACCCGGACAGGTGCAGCCGCTGCTGTCGGGCTGGTTCTTCCCGAACTGAATGGCAAACTGGACGGTTTCGCCATTCGCGTTCCGACCATCAACGTGTCTGTCGTCGATCTGACGTTCAATGCTTCGCGTGCGACTACGGTCGAAGAAGTCAATCAGGTCATGAAGAAAGCTTCCGAAGGCAAGTTAAAAGGCATTCTTGAATATAATGTCGAACCGCTGGTTTCCACGGACTTCAATCATAATCCGGCTTCCAGTATTTTCGACGCTACCCAGACTCGCGTTGTCGGCGGTTCGCTGGTCAAGATTTTGTCCTGGTATGACAATGAATGGGGTTTCAGCTGCCGTATGCTGGATACGACCGAAGCGCTTTGGAATGCCAAATAAGGTCGCAAAAAACCGGATTGGGTATTTGAGGGCGCTCTTTTGAAAGAGCGCCTTTTTTATAGTTGTCGAGCCATCAAGGGCATTTTTTCGCCCGTCAGGAGAACCACAATGTGAATGAAGCGATGAAACTGTCGCTTCAAATGAATGGAGGTGTTATGGTTACACGAAAAGACGTTCTTGCCGCTTTCCAGTTTCGGCATGCCACAAAAAGATTTGATGAAACGAAAAAAATTTCCGATCAGGATTTCGAGATCATTCTGGAAGCTGGCCGTTTGTCTCCCAGCTCTTTCGGTTTTGAACCCTGGCGTTTCCTGGTCGTTCAAAATCCTCAATTAAGGGAAGAACTGAAAATGGTGACCTGGGGGGCTCAGGGTCAGTTACCGACAGCCAGCCATTATGTCGCCATTGTGTGTCTCAAGGACGGCATGCGCTACGATTCATCCCATATTACCCACATGATGCGTGACGTTCAGCATCTTTCGCCGGAAATGATGGAAAAAAAACGGGAACGTTTCCGGGAATTCCAGAAGCAGAACGGTATTCTGGAGACGCCACGGACGTTGTTTGACTGGGCGGTCAAACAGTCATATATCGCTTTGGGCAATATGATGACAGCTGCGGCGTTTCTGGGAATCGATTCCTGCGCTATTGAAGGCGGAAACATGTCTGCCATTGAAAAAATACTGGCTGAAAATGGCTTGCTGGACAATGGTCGATACGGACTGGGCGTTATGGTGGCTTTCGGTTATCGTCTGGATGAACCGCCGGCAAAAACAAGGCAACCGCTGGAAGATATAGTCGTCTGGGTCAGGTAAAGAAAAAGGCTGTGTCTGCCGTAGCGACACGGCCTTTTCCACATCAAAGCACATAACGCGACAGGTCTTCGTTGGCGGACAGGGCTTCCAGCCGTTCATTGACGTAGTTCTTGTCGATGGTTTGCACTCCATGGTAATTGACGGCAGTAAAAGAAATTTCTTCCAGCAGCCTTTCCATGACCGTGTACAGCCGGCGTGCCCCGATGTTTTCTGTCCGTTCATTGACGGTATAGGAAATTTCAGCCAGTCTCCTGATTGCTTCCTCATTGAATTCAAGCTGCATGCCTTCCGTTGCCAAAAGCGCTTTGTATTGTGAAATCAGGCTGGCTTCGGTACTGGTCAGAATCTGTTCGAAGTCTTCGATCGATAACGATTCCAGTTCGACACGAATCGGGAAGCGTCCCTGCAGTTCCGGAATCAGGTCGGAAGGTTTGGCGAGCTGGAAAGCGCCCGATGCGATGAAAAGGATGTGATCGGTTTTGATCATGCCGTATTTTGTGTTCACCGTCGTGCCTTCGACCAGCGGCAACAAATCGCGTTGCACACCGGCACGCGATACGTCTGCCCCGCTGATTTCCGAGCGGGAAGCGATTTTGTCGATTTCGTCCAGAAAGACAATACCATTCTGCTCGACATTGGCAATGGCTTTCTGGCGCAGTTCGTCTTCGTTGATCAGTTTTGCCGCTTCTTCTTCGATAATCAGTTTGATGGCGTCCCTGATTTTGACTTTTCTGTTTTTCTTTCTGCCCCCACCCAGACCGGAAAACATGGACTTGATCTGTTCGGTCATTTCCTCCATGCCGGGAGGCGCCATGATTTCCATATGGGGGGCCGAGTCCGCCACTTCAATTTCGATTTCCTTGTCGTCAAGCGAACCTTCCCGCAGCTTTTTCCGGAAAACCTGACGGGTATTGTCGCCGGAAGATGTTGGCTGCTCATTCGAACCGAATCCGAAATCGCGGGGTGGCGGAATAAGGATATTGAGAACACGGTCTTCTGCCGCATCGACTGCACGGGAGCGGACTTTTTTCATTTCCACTTCACGGGTCTGCTTGATGCCGATATCCACGAGATCGCGAATAATGGTATCGACATCGCGGCCGACATAACCGACTTCCGTGAATTTGGTCGCTTCGATCTTGATGAACGGCGCGTCAGCCAACCTGGCAAGACGTCGCGCGATTTCGGTTTTCCCAACGCCTGTCGGGCCGATCATCAGGATATTCTTGGGAGTGATTTCGTGCCGCAAAGGCTCGGAAACCTGCTGGCGGCGCCAGCGATTGCGCAAGGCGACGGCAACGGCACGTTTCGCTTTGGATTGACCGACGACGTGTTTGTCCAGTTCTACGACAATCTCTTGGGGTGTTAAATTCATGGTTTGTTTTTCGGATGAAAAATAAAAAATAGGGATAATGAATGTCCAGTCCGCTCAATCGAGGGTTTCGATGATATGAGCCTGATTGGTGTAAATACAAAGATCGCCAGCGATTGCCAAGGATTTGCTGACGATTTCGGCAGGCGGCAGTTCCGTATTACGTTGCAGAGCCAGTGCGGCGGACTGGGCATATGCGCCGCCTGAGCCGATCGCGCCAACACCTTCTTCCGGTTCCAGAACATCGCCGTTTCCCGTAATGACGAGCGTGGATTCCCGGTCAGCAACCAGAAGCATCGCTTCAAGACGACGCAGTATACGGTCGGTACGCCAGTCCTTGGCGAGTTCGACGGATGAGCGGAGAAGGTTTCCCTGATGTTTTTCCAGTTTCGCTTCGAATCGCTCGATGAGTGTGAAGGCGTCGGCTGTGCCTCCGGCAAACCCTGCCAGTACGCGTCCGTTGTAGAGCTTGCGGACTTTCCTTGCGGTGCCTTTGATGACGATATTGCCGAGTGTGACCTGTCCATCTCCACCCAGCGCGACTTTGTCGCCCCGCCGGACCGATACAATGGTGGTGCCGTGAAATTGTTCCATATGGTTTCCTAACATTAAGTCGGATTTGCAAAGAAGCGGTCTTTATCTTGAGCCAAGATGGGGATGGCTTTGCCGATTACAAGAGTGTCCTGTTGTATAAGCCGGTAGTTTACCCCGAACTTGAGCGTATGGGTTTTGCTTCGCGCTGTTATAATGGCTGCCCCCAATTGTCTCGAGAAGTGCCTGGTATGTCGAATGATGTTTTTGCAAAACTGAATGCACAGCAGCATGAAGCGGTTTACTATATGGAGGGTCCCTGTTTGGTTCTGGCAGGGGCCGGCTCCGGTAAAACGCGGGTCATTACGCAGAAAATCGCTCATCTAATCGGCAGTGGTCAGTATGAGGCCCGGCATATAGCAGCCTTGACCTTTACCAACAAGGCGGCAGCAGAAATGCAGGAACGTATTTCCAGGCTGTTGTCGGAGCCAGCAGATGCTTCGCAGTTGACTATTTCGACTTTTCACTCTTTGGGCGTGAAAATCCTCAGGCAGGAAGCGAAGGAACTGAATCTCAAGGATCGTTTCTCCATTCTTGATAGTGATGATTGCTTTTCACTCGTTCAGGATCTGGCTGTTACGACGGACAAACAGGTTATCCGGCGTGTACAGGGTATCATCTCCTTGTGGAAAAACGGCATGGTCGATCCGGAGGCCGCGTTGAAAAACGCGGTTGATGATGAACAAGCGCAAGCAGCACGTCTTTACCGGAATTATGTCGCGACACTTTCCGCGTATCAGGCTGTGGATTTTGACGATCTGATCCGCTTGCCGGTCGAGTTGTTTCGTACCAATGACAAGGTACGGGAAAAATGGCAACGGAAATTGCGTTATTTGCTGGTGGATGAATATCAGGATACCAATACCTGCCAGTATGAGCTGGTAAAACTTCTTGTGTCGGGAATCGGGAAAAAACCGATGTTTACCGCTGTGGGCGATGACGATCAGGCTATTTATGCGTGGCGCGGTGCGACGATCGAAAATCTGAAAACCCTGCAGCAGGACTTCAGCGATTTGAAAGTGATCCGGCTGGAACAGAATTACCGTTCTTCCATGCGCATCCTTCAGGCGGCCAATTCTGTGATCGGCAATAATCCCAAACTGTTTGAAAAAAAACTCTGGTCGGATCACGGGCTCGGTGAACCGGTTGTAACGGCGGCCATGTCTGATGAAGAACAGGAGGCTGAACAGATTGTCATGTTATTGTCAGCTCACCGGTTTGAACGGCGTGCCAGATTCGCGGATTATGCCATTCTCTATCGTGGCAATTATCAGGCCCGTATTTTTGAAACGGCTTTGAGACGCGAAAATATTCCTTATACCGTTTCTGGTGGCCAGAGCTTTTTCGCGCGTGCCGAGATTCGCGATATTATCAGCTATCTGAGGCTTGTCGCGAATCTTGATGACGATCCGGCTTTTATTCGTGCCGTGACGACTCCCCGTCGAGGTGTGGGGCAATCCACTCTCGAGGCGCTCGGTGCTTTTGCCGGACAATGGCAGTGTTCCCTGTTCGAAGCGGTTTATAAAGGAGGGCTGGAAGCCAAATTGTCGCCACGCCAGTTACGGCCCCTGAGGGAGTTTTGTGACTTTATCAACAGTATTGAGGAAAGAGCCAGCCGTCCCGGAACTTCGGCAAAAGGGGAAAACGCGGCGGAATTGCTTGACGAACTGATGCGTGAAATTGCTTATGAAGCCTATCTTTACGATAATTTTGATGAAAGAACGGCTAAAAACAAGTGGCAGAATGTATTGGAATTCACCAACTGGTTGAAAGAAAAAAGCAAGGGCGGCAAATTGGGTGACGGTCCTGAAAAGAATTTGCTTGAACTGACGCAGATGGTTGCTCTGATGACAATGCTTGAAGGCCGGGATGAAGAACCCGATGCCGTGCATCTTTCGACCTTGCACGCGGCAAAAGGGCTGGAATTTCCGCATGTTTTTCTGGTCGGTGTCGAAGAAGGGATATTGCCTCATCTTGGCGATGCAGATATGCCGGCCGATCAGCTTGCCACGCGGATTCAGGAAGAGCGCAGACTGATGTATGTCGGGATTACCCGGGCACAAAGAACCTTGCATGTCTCATGGTGCAAAAAAAGGAAGAGAGGACGGGAAGTCGTCCAGTGCGAACCGTCGCGGTTTATTGGAGAGATGAAGTTGAACGAAGGGGTGGCAGTCCAGAAGGAATCGGAAACGCTGACGCCGAAAGCGAGGCTGGCGAACCTGAAAGCTTTGCTGCAGAAAACGAAGGTGGCATGATAGGGTTATTGCCGGATTTTTTATTCTACAATCTTCAGGAAATTGAACATGGAAGAACGTCTTGCCGATCTTGAAATGCGGGTAGCGGGGCAGGAAGATATGATTGATGCACTGAACAAAACAGTTTATCAACAACAACTGAAAATCGACAGTCTGGAAACGGTTTTGAAAGAAATGGCGGGCCGCATTGTCGAGCTTGAGAATGATAATCCGCTTGACGAAAAACCTCCCCATTATTAATTGATTGTTTACGGATTTTTTATGAACCCAGAACAGGAAAAATTGCTGTATGCCAAGATCAATCTGGAAACAGCGCAGATCCCCTGGAAAGAGCTTGAGCGCTTTTTTGCAGGAGGAAGGATCATTTCAGTAGACGACAGCGTCGATATGATCAGGGTTGCCCAGTTAATGGCTGCCGACGACGTGAAGGCTGTTTCCGACATGCTGGAAAAAAAAGAAATCGGGAAGGTAACGGATTCACAGGCCCGGATATGGTCTGCTTCGGATGCCTTGTTGTGGGCCGTTGTCGTCAAGCCCTGGATTCTGGTGCAGCAGCGTAAAAGCTGACTTTTACCGGACAATAATTGCTCTGCAAAATATCTTTGGCGGTTTTTAAATCATGAGTATTCGATTGATTGTCGGGCTGGGAAACCCGGGGGCTGAATATGAACAGACGCGTCATAATGCCGGCTTCTGGTTTGTAGATAACCTTGAAAACGGCAGTTCTGGTGTCCGTTGGCAGAAAGAATCGAAGTTTTCTGCACTGGTAGCGAAAACGAAAATAAACGGAGCCGATGTCTGGCTGATGAAACCGCAAACATTCATGAATCGTTCCGGATTGGCCGTAGGAGCCATTGCCCGTTTTTTCAAAATCGCGTCCGATGAGATACTGGTTGTCCATGATGAACTGGATATTCTTCCGGGAAACGCAAAACTGAAGCGGTCCGGTTCAACTGGAGGACACAATGGTTTGAAAGACATTGCAGCGGCTCTGGGGACGCAAGATTTCTGGCGCTTGCGCATCGGCATAGGCCATCCCCGATCCCAGAATACCAAAGCGCCTGTTATTGATTATGTGCTTCAACGTCCCCGTCGCGAGGATCAGGATTCGATAGACGATGCGATCGGGCGTGCCTTGCAGGTCGTTCCGATGTTGTGTAGGGGGGAGTTTGATAAAGCCATGAAGGAATTGCATACTGTACGCTGAACGTTCGGCCAATAAAAAACCGCCTTTTCCGGCGGTTTTTTATTGATAAATTCACATGTCCGTCAGTGATACATTTCATTTAACAAAGACATGACAGAATCACCGGTATTGATTCGTTTGAGTGTTTCCGCCAGCAGTTCGGCACAGGACAACTGACGAATCTTCGTGCATTGTCTTGCCGTATCCGACAAGGGGATGGTGTCGGTCACTACCAGTTCATCCAGAGACGACGCAGTGATCCTCTTGACGGCAGGGCCGGACAAAACCGGATGCGTACAGTAGGCAACCACCATCTTGGCGCCTCTTTCCTTCAGGGCTTCGGCCGCCTGCGTCAGGGTTCCGGCCGTATCGACCATGTCGTCCATGATCACGCAATTCCTGCCCTCGACATTGCCGATAATGTTCATGACTTCGGATTCGTTCGGCCGCGGACGACGCTTGTCGATGATCGACAAATCGCAATGCAGGTGTTCCGCCAGAGCTCTGGCGCGGACGACGCCGCCGATATCGGGAGAGACGACAAGGAGATCCTTGTAGTTTTTCTTCTGAAGGTCTTTCAAAAGAATGGGAGAAGCGTAGATATTGTCGACCGGGATATCGAAGAAGCCCTGAATCTGGTCGGCGTGAACGTCCATAATGAGCACCCGGTCGACACCGATGCCTTCAAGGATATTGGCGATTACGCGGGCGGAGATGGCGACGCGGGTGGAACGTGGCCTGCGATCCTGCCGTGCGTACCCGAAATAGGGAATACAGGCGGTAATGCGTTCGGCGGAAGCGCGTTTCAAAGCGTCAACCATCAGGATGATTTCCATCAGATTGTCGTTGGTGGGAGCGCAAGTGGACTGAATGACAAAGACATCCTTGCCGCGGACATTTTCGTTGATTTCGACAGTGGTTTCCCCGTCGGAGAATTTGGAAACGAAAGCCTTGCCGAGAGGGATGCCGAGTTTGCTGGCTACCTTGGCGGCCAATGCCGGGTTGGCATTGCCAGTGAAAATCATTAAATTGCTGTCGGACATGAATTTCCTGCGACGATCTCGTTACTGGGTTAAAAGTCACATAACGTCTAACGAATCCCGTTGTGTCACTTGCCGACAATATTTCATTGTAAGCACGCCTGGCGGCGGGCGCTGCGAAGTGGATGGCAGGGGAAGAAGGATTCGAACCTTCGCATGCTGGAATCAGAATCCAGTGCCTTAACCAGCTTGGCGATTCCCCTGTTGAAAATTCAGTGCGAAATTATAACCGAAAACAGCTACAAGCGCACTATTATAATTTATAAAAAAAGAACCCGCCAGTATCGGCAGGTTCTTTACGCTGTTTGAATTACTCTTTGTTTTCTGCATCGGCTGCAGGCGCTGCGTCATCGCTTGTTTCTTCTGCGGATTCGGCTACGTTGGCTACAGTAGCACTGACGATTGGCTGGGATTCGTCATGCGAGGTGGCAGAAACGCCTTCAGGCAGTTTCAGATCGGAAAGGTGGATCGTCTGGCCGACATCCAGGTTGGCCAGATCGACTTCAATGAAAGCGGGCAGATTGCCTGGAAGACAGGAGATTTCCAGCTCGGTTGCCGCATGATGGACGACACCGCTTTTGGCTGCCGGGGAAGCGTCTTCGTTAATAAAGTGCAGGGGCACCTTGACCGTAATTTTCTGGTTGGCATCGACACGCTGGAAGTCCACGTGCAAAACCAGCGGTTTGTACGCATGCACCTGAAAATCGCGCAACAGCACTTTTTCGGCTTTTCCATCGATTTCAAGGTCCAGAATGGACGAATGGAAAGCTTCTCTTTTGAGAGCGTAGAAAAGCGCATTGTGATCCAGCTTGATGTTGACAGGTTCGCTTGTGCCGCCGTAAACGATTCCTGGCGCCATACCAGCAGCACGCAGGCGGCGGCTCGCTCCGGTCCCTATCTCTGCTCTTGTGTATGCAATAACTTTCATTTAAAGACTCCAATAAAAACGAGGTTCAAACCTCTTGTTGAAAAAAGCCTCCGCGACCAGAGGCTTGGGTTAAATATGATTCATGTCTCCGTCAGGCTGTGATGATGTCTGATTCGCTAAACAAAGACATGACGGAATTACCGGTACTGATTCGTTTGAGTGTTTCCGCCAGCAGTTCGGCACAGGACAACTGACGAATCTTCGTGCATTGTCTTGCCGTATCCGACAAGGGGATGGTGTCGGTCACTACCAGTTCATCCAGAGACGACGCAGTGATCCTCTTGACGGCAGGGCCGGACAAAACCGGATGCGTACAGTAGGCAACCACCATCTTGGCGCCTCTTTCCTTCAGGGCTTCAGCCGCCTGCGTCAGGGTTCCGGCCGTATCGACCATGTCGTCCATGATCACGCAATTCCTGCCCTCGACATTGCCGATAATGTTCATGACTTCGGATTCGTTCGGCCGCGGACGACGCTTGTCAATGATTGACAGCTCGCATTCAAGGCGTTTTGCCAGAGCTCTGGCGCGGACGACGCCGCCGATATCGGGAGAGACGACAAGGAGATCCTTGTAGTTTTTCTTCTGAAGGTCTTTCAAAAGAATGGGAGAAGCGTAGATATTGTCGACCGGGATATCGAAGAAGCCCTGAATCTGGTCGGCGTGAACGTCCATAATGAGCACCCGGTCGACACCGATGCCTTCAAGGATATTGGCGATTACGCGGGCGGAGATGGCGACGCGGGTGGAACGTGGCCTGCGATCCTGCCGTGCGTACCCGAAATGGGAATACAGGCGGTAA
>NZ_KI392030.1:461133-514654 GCF_000158475.2 Oxalobacter paraformigenes
TTTCGACAGTGGTTTCCCCGTCGGAGAATTTGGAAACGAAAGCCTTGCCGAGAGGGATGCCGAGTTTGCTGGCTACCTTGGCGGCCAATGCCGGGTTGGCATTGCCAGTGAAAATCATTAAATTGCTGTCGGACATGAATTTCCTGCGACGATCTCGTTACTGGGTTAAAAGTCACATAACGTCTAACGAATCCCGTTGTGTCACTTGCCGACAATATTTCATTGTAAGCACGCCTGGCGGCGGGCGCTGCGAAGTGGATGGCAGGGGAAGAAGGATTCGAACCTTCGCATGCAGGAATCAAAATCCTGTGCCTTAACCAGCTTGGCGATTCCCCTGCTGATTTCGTGCCGGTATTATAACCGAGCCTCGAAAAAAACCCTATCATTCACCCATGTTATCAAGCAGATATTTGAGCGGATGATTTTGCAATCCTTTAACAACTTGTGTATTCCATCTGCTGGAAAGTCGAGTTGCTACTTTCCTCGCTTCCGTTTCGCTTGCAAAACGGCAGAATACGCATGCTCCCGATCCGGTCATTCGAGCGTTTCCAAATTGACTCAATTCGTTTACGGCTTTCCTGATTTCCGGAAAAAGTTTCATTGCAACAACCTGCAAATCATTTCTTCCAAAATGATTTATTTTTTTGCAAAAGTCGGGAAAGTTTGCCATTTTGATGGGTTCTGTATTTCTTGTCAATTCATTTGAACGAAATATGAGCGCGGTGGGAACGGCTACAGGTGGTTTAATGACAACAAACCAGCCATCGGGTGTGTTCACTGGCGTCAGTTTATCTCCGATTCCTGTTCCAAAAGCGTTTTGTCCGACAAGAAAGAAAGGAACGTCGGCACCGAGCTGTACGCCCATTGAAATCAGGTCTTTCGTTTCAAATCCACCGTTCCAGAGGTGATTCAGCGCCATTAAGGTCGTGGCGGCATCGGAAGAACCGCCTCCTAGACCTCCCCCCAGCGGGATGTTCTTTTCAATTTCAATATCCACTCCCCGAACCGGGATTCCTTTTTGCCGGAAAATCTCTTTTTGGAGGAGTTTGGCGGCACGGATTGCCAGATCGTCTTCTTCGGGGATCTGTTCGCTTGAAGTGACGCGTTTGATCAGGTGATCGTTTCGGCAAGTGAAATGCAGATAGTCGCAGAAATCGATCAGTTGAAAAACGGTTTCAAGAAGATGATAGCCGTCCTGCCGTCGTCCGATGACATGGAGAAAGAGATTCAGTTTGGCTGGCGCCGGGCAATTGCGCAGGCATTCCGGGATCATTACGTTCCTTAAAAATGCCATTCATCTATAACCAGTTTGAGGTTGATGTCGACGTTTTGGGAATCCGGGCTGCCTTTTATCATATCGATACGTTTGGGAAGGGGCATGGAAGGGCCGTCAATCCAGGTCGCGTAGTTTATTTGCCAGCCATCTTTCGTAATGACCTGTCTGGATTCCGGTGTGGCGATGAAAGCTTGTCCCTGCATATCAACAGCACATCCCTGAAGCCAGTCTTTCAGCCCTGTCACAGGCAGGGTCCATCCCAGTTCGGATTTGATCAGTTCTTCCGAGTTGGCCGCGCTTCGGGGCGCGTTGCCCGGAGCGATAAACGTAGTCAACCGGGGAGTAACGTCGATTCTGGCCATGGACTGACCAAGCGGCGAGAGAAGGGTAATGACGGTATAATCCGGTGACTGTTTCCAGTCGAAGCCACCGTGCAAGGATTCATCACGGCCCTCCACCTTGTAACGGATTGAAAAGCGGCCTTTTACGCCTACTTTTTCAGCGCAGCTTCTGGGGGTGTCTTTTGAAAAGAAATTCAATTTCTCCATAGCCTGAAAGTTTGAACAGCCTGCAAGCGTAATGGAGGAAAGAAAAATGGCGACAATGCCGATTTTGGATGATCGGAAAAAGTGGTTTTTCATTTTTGTTCCCGAAGGCAGTTCAAGAGTTCTGCCGGCAGATTTTTGAGATCGCGAATAACTGTTCCGGGACATTCTATACTAATGGATTGTCCTGATTGTTGAAAAAATGTAAGCAAGCCGGATTCCAGGGAATTGCTCTTGCAAAGGAGCAGAGCGATTTTTCCGGGTAAGGTGATGTAAAATGAAATTACTATCCAACAATATATTGCCTCGTCCTGATGCCTCTTTTGCGTCCATACTGGTGGCATGGCAAAAAAAATATGGACGCCATTCCCTTCCCTGGCAAAACACACGGGATGCTTACCGGATATGGCTTTCGGAAATCATGTTGCAGCAGACACAGGTTTCAACGGTGATTCCCTATTATCTGCGTTTTCTGGAATTTTTCCCGGATGTCTATAGCCTCGCCGCGGCGTCTAATGATGAAGTCATGAAATACTGGAGCGGGCTTGGATATTATTCCAGAGCACGGAATCTGCATAAATGTGCCCGTATCGTCGTGAATGAATACGGGGGAATTTTTCCTTCCGATCCGGAAAGTCTCGAGAAATTGCCGGGAATCGGAAAATCGACAGCCGCTGCGATTGCCGCTTTTTCAGCAGGTGCGAAAGCGGCCATACTTGATGGCAATGTCGTGAGAGTTTTTTCACGTGTTTTCGGGATAAGGGATTCGATTACTGAAAAGGCAGGCAAAAACAGGTTTTGGGAGCTGGCTTACGAATTGCTCCCCGAGACCGATATTGAAGCCTATACTCAGGGTCTGATGGATCTTGGCGCGACTATTTGTGTCCGGAGCAAGCCTGATTGCGTGAAGTGTCCTTTTTCACATTGTTGTGTGGCCTTGTCGGAAAACAGGATAAGCGAATTGCCGGTTCGGAAGATCAAAAAAGCAAGCCCGTTGAAAAAAATCATCATGCTGGTTTTGGAATCCCGGGGACAGATACTGCTTGAAAAAAGACCCGAATCCGGAATATGGGGCGGCCTGTATTCACTCCCCGAATGGGAAACGGACGTGAATTTGAGGAAGCACAAGGATGAAATGGCAAGTTTGAAAACACACGTTTCTTCATTCGGCGAAGCTGTTTCCGTGACCTTTCTCGAACCATTCGTTCATGTGTTCTCGCATTTCCGCCTTCAGGTCACGCCCTGTGTCGTTACCTTGTCTCGACGGAATAGGGCGATTGCCCCAGATGCTTACGTCTGGTATGACATCATGTCCGTGAATGAAGCTCCATTGCCCGCGCCTGTTCGTAAATTGCTGAATGACTCTTTCCGCCAGAAAAGCCTGAAACTGGATGGTTGAGTCAAATCAGGATTTCAATTCGCGGTGTCGCGTAACAACCTGTTCTGTTTCGCGAAAATGTTCAGCCAGCTTTTCGACCAGATAAACAGAACGATGCTGGCCGCCGGTACATCCCAGTGCAACGGTCAGGTAGCTTCGGTTGTCTTTGCGGAAAGAGGGCAGCCATTTTTCAATAAACCGGCAAATATCCCCGAACAATTCTGCAACTTCCGGCTGGGCTTGCATGAATTCCCTGACGGCTTCGTCTTTTCCCGTTAAGGGACGCAATTTTACGTCGTAATACGGATTGGGCAGACAGCGCACATCGAAAAGGATATCGGCATCCAGGGGCACACCGAATTTGAAGCCGAAAGATTCGAAATGCAAGGTTAGTGGAGACTGATCGATTTCAACCAGTTCCTTGACACGGTTACGCAGTTCATTTGCGCTGGAATTGGAGGTATCGATGACCCGACCGATCATCTGTATGTCAGCCATCAATTCCCGTTCTTCCCGGATCGCTTCAATCAGGGTACGGTTTTCATCGGGTGAAACGTTTTTGTGGTGCCGATGGGACAAGGGGTGACTGCGTCGCGTTTCGGAAAAGCGGGTTATCAGCGAGTGCGTATCCGCGGTCAGGAAAAGAACGTGAACTTCATGGCCGGTGTCTTTAAGAGACTGAATGCTTCTGGGCAAGTCGTCAAGAGAACCGGCACTCCTTGAATCGACAGCTACAGCGAGTTTGTCCGAATTTTCTTCCAGGCGGGTGGCCACAAGGCTGGGAAGCAAAACGGGAGGCAGATTATCGACACAAAAATACCCTGCATCTTCAAGCGCATTCAAAGCGATTGATTTGCCTGATCCGGAAATACCAGTGATGAGTATGATTTGCACGAATAAGTATGTGTCAATGAAACACGGGTTTACAGTAGATTACCACAGCACTCGTGACGGTTGTATGACTTTGTCACTCTCTGTTTTAACAGGGTTGAACAAACGCATGTTATTCGTCATTTGTCATGGCTTTGCGTTGCCGTTCCATGAATTCTTCCATGGTATTGAAACCGCGCAATTGCATGATAGTATTTCTGACAGCCGCTTCCAGCAGAACGGCTATGTTTCTGCCGGCAGCGACAGGAATGACGGTTTTCCGGATGGGTAATCCCAGTATTTCCTGTGTCGGAGAATGAATGGGCAGTCGCTCAATGATTTCTTCTCCCGTACGGCTTCGGGTCAGATGCACAATCAATTTGAGCTGCATTTTTCTCCGTACGGCTGTTTCCCCGAAAATGGCACGAATGTCCAGCAGTCCCAATCCCCTGACTTCCAGCAGATTTTGCAGAAGTTTGGGAGCGCGTCCCTCTATCACGTTCGGCGCAATTCTGGAAAATTCGACGGCATCGTCGGCAACCAGACCATGATTGCGCGTGATCAGTTCCAATCCAAGTTCGCTTTTACCGAGACCCGAATCGCCGGTAATCAATACACCGACGCCCAGAACATCCATGAAAACGCCATGCATGATAATCCGGACGGCAAGCTGCTTGGACAGATAAACGCGCAAATAATCAATGACTTCCGCTGCGGTTAGCGGAGTGGTGAACAAGGGAATGTTATTCTCGTTGCAAATGGCATGAATGTCAGGTGGAGCATCCAGTCCTCTGGCAATAATCAATGCCGGCGGATTGCAGTCGGCGATCTCGTGTACGAGGTAGGCGCGCGATTCGGGAGACAGCCTTGCGTAATAGTCGATTTCCTGGCGACCGAACACCTGAATACGCATGGGATGGATCAGGTTCAAATGTCCTACCTGATCGGCCGCTGAGCCGCTTCCGCTCGATACCTGTCGATGTCCACCATCCAGACCGGCGAACCACGTTAGTTTCAGGACCTCTCTGTTGCTGGCATATAAACGTTGTATGGTGAGTGTTTTGGTGTTCGACATGGTTTCAGCTGATAAGGAAGTAGTCAGGAGGGAAGTGGCTGGCCAGGTTTCCAGCAGGTGACGATGTTGTAAATGCGCTCCTTGTCGGTTTCATTTGTCAATGCATTGCGGCACTGGCTATCGGAAAACATGGCGGCAATTTCCGAGAGGATTTCAAGATGCTGTTGAGTCACGTTTTGCGGCATCAGCAGGAAAAAAAGAAGATTCACCGGTTTTTTGTCCGGCGATTCGAAGGGAACCGGCGTCGCCAGCCGGACAAATGCCGCATGAGGTGTTTTCAAGCCTTCGATCCGCCCATGGGGAACCGCCACTCCATAACCGAGTCCGGTCGATCCCAGACTTTCACGCGCAAAAAGATTGTCCGTAACAAGTGAGCGCGAAATGCCGCAATTGTTTTCGAAAATAAGACCAGCCTGTTCGAATACGCGCTTTTTGCTTGATACTTCAAGATCCAAAACGATATTTTCGGGTAACAGGATGTGGGAAAGAGTGGTGGACATTTTTGTTTGTCAGGTGTTGAAATGGGTGCATTATAAAACGCTTCGCAATCGGCCGGCCATGCCGGCCGATTGCGGTGTACTTTTACTGACGGGCCGTGCGCATCAATTGGGGGCGATTGCCGGATGAAAAGTTGCTGCGCCATGGATTGATGTCGATGCCGCCACGTCTTGTATAACGGGCGTATACCGTGAGGCTTTGTGGTTTGCACATTTTCAGTATATCGAGAAAAATCCGTTCGACGCATTGTTCATGAAATTCCTGTGACGATCGCAGGCTGATAATGTATTTGAGCAAACCGGCCTGATCGATTTGGGGGCCGGCATAATGTATTTGCAGACTGGCCCAGTCTGGCTGGCCGGTTACGGGGCAATTCGTTTTCAGTAAATGGGAAACGAGTGTTTCCTCAACAGGATATTCTTCCTGATTGCTTTTTAAAAAAGAAGGATCGGGAGTGTACTCGTCGGCAGCGATATCGAGACGATCCAGTAACAACCCTTCCAGTTCCTGTAATTTGATAGCTGGAAAATCGCCCGGCTGTTTCAGGGAAACCTGAACCGGCGATCCAAATGCGTCACTCAAATCGTTGCGCAGAATATTGATTAGGTCGCCGGTTTCATCCATCCGCGTCTGCGTAAAGGAGTTGAGGTAAAGCTTTAACGATTTCGACTCGACGATGTTGGGCGAATCGGCGGAAACAGTGAAATTCATGATGGCTACCTGAGGTTTTCCTCGCAGGTTGAGCCAGGAAAGTTCATAGGCATTCCAGAAGTCGAGACCGAAAAAAGGCAGCGAGCCGGTAATGCCCAGCTTTTCTCTCATGGGTTTTCGCTCGATCGGATACAACAGGGAGGGATCATACCGGGTAGGATAATCTGTCGATCTACCCAGAGGAGATTCTTTCATGTCGTCAGATGATGTCATAACGGATTGTCCCAAAAGTCACTGGAGTTAAAGAAACAGCTTGTAAACCGGATTACCGCTTTCGTTCCAGTGAGGATAACCGATTGTTGAAAGGAAGCGGTCGAAAGCCTGCATATCTTGCTGCGGAACCTGCAATCCGACCAGCACCCGTCCATAATCGGCGCCGTGGTTGCGATAATGGAAAAGACTGATATTCCAGTCGGGCGCCATTGATGACAGGAAACGCATCAGTGCGCCGGGCCGTTCGGGAAACTCGAAACGGTACAACAATTCGTTTTTTGCAAACGGACTTTTGCCGCCGACCATGTAACGGATATGCAATTTGCCAAGTTCATCGTCGCTCAGATCAATGGTGCGGTAACCATGATTTTCGAAGCTGCCGATAATATCCCTGGTTTCCTTGCGGTTCTTGACTTCAATGCCGACGAAAACATGTGCGGCCTTGTCGTCACTGATGCGATAGTTGAATTCGGTGACATGTCTGGGGCCGATCAGTTCGCAGAAACGGCGGAAACTGCCACGTTCTTCCGGGATGGTGACGGCCAGAACGGCTTCACGGTTCTCACCGACATCCGCGCGTTCGGCCACGAAACGCAAACGATCGAAATTCATGTTGGCGCCGGAAGTGACGGCGACCATTGTCAGGTTTTCCAGAGGCTCGCCAGCTTCTTCATGTTGTTCGATATAAGTTTTTATGCCTGCTACAGCGAGAGCGCCTGCCGGTTCCAGAATGCTGCGGGTATCGAGAAAAACATCTTTGATGGCAGCGCAGACGTCGTCGGTATCGACAAGGACGATCTCGTCAACGTACTTTTTGGACAGGCGGAACGTTTCTTCTCCGACCAGCTTGACAGCCGTGCCGTCCGAAAAAAGACCGACATCGGACAAGTTGATCCGTTTGCCTGCTTCAAGACTTTGTTTCATGGCGCAGGAATCAACGGTTTCGACCCCAACGATCCGGATTTCAGGGCGGATCTGCTTGACATACGCTGCAATGCCGGCAATGAGTCCCCCGCCACCGACCGGAACGAAAATGGCATGAATGGGTTTGGAATGCTGGCGGAGTATTTCCATGCCGATTGTGCCTTGACCAGCAATGACGTCAGGATCATCAAAAGGATGAATAAAGGTCAGGTGATGTTTTTGTTCAAGCATCCGGGCATGTTCGCAAGTGTCCGAAAAGGAATCGCCGGACAAAACCACTTCCACGTTTTCCCCGCCGTGTGCCCTGACGGCCTCGATCTTGACGGGAGGCGTTGTCGTGGGCATGGCGATGACAGCTTTGCAGCCCAGACGTTTCGCTGCCAGCGCAACGCCCTGTGCATGATTGCCGGCAGAAGCGCATATTACCCCTTTATCCAACTGATCGGCGGAAAGATAGGCCATTTTGTTATAGGCTCCGCGGAGTTTGAAGCTGAATACGCTTTGCATGTCTTCCCGTTTCAGAAGAATGCGGTTTCCCGTTCGCCGGGAAAGGTTCGGTGCTGTTTCAAGCGGCGATTCGATAGCGACATCGTATACGCGCGCAGTAAGAGTTTTTTTCAAGTAATCAGTCATAATGATGCTGGACAACGCCTGTAATTTTTCGCAACATTATAATCCCCGTCTGGTATGCTTTGCCTTTTTTACGTGACACTTCCCTGTTTTATCCCGTTTTTCCCTGACGGCCGGATGCTTTAAGTGCCTGAAGAAAAGTTATATTGCCTTTAAAATGATCGAGTCGGCTGTTCACTGGTTACTGAGTTATCTTGCGATTCCCGAAGTGGGGCTGACTTCCGTATTCCTTATCAGTTTTATCTCGGCAACCTTGCTTCCTCTGGGATCCGAGCCGGCTGTTTTCGCTGTCGTGGCTGCGGACAAGTCGCTTTTCTGGCAGGTTATGGCGGTAGCGGCAGCTGGCAATACACTGGGAGGTATACTGAACTACTGGATCGGCTTCGGGGCCAAAAAAGCGTTTGCCAAGGAAAGGGAAACCCGATGGTTCGGCTGGCTTGAAAAATATGGCGCCAAAACAATGCTGTTGGGATGGATGCCAGGAATCGGCGATCCGCTTTGCACGTTGGCGGGTTGGCTGAAATTGCCGTTCTGGCCGTGTGTCGCTTATATGGCTATCGGCAAGCTGGCGCGTTATGTGCTGATGACCTGGTTGCTTTTGCATATTCCCGACAGTTCATGGCGTGAGCTGGCGCGCTTTTTGGGGTAGTTTTCGGATGAGTGGAAAATGAAAGAATGTGTACTGTGTTCCAGGCACACTGATGAAGTGGTTCTGTATATTCATGACAACTGGCGTGTCCTGCTGGTGGAGGATGCCGATTATCCCGGTTTTTGCCGGGTTGTCTGGAGTGATCACGTCAGTGAAATGACCGATCTTTCTCCAACAGACCGCGCAGAATTGATGCAAGTCGTGTGGCTGGTGGAAGAAACGATCCGCAAGGTCATGCAACCGGACAAGATCAATCTGGCTTCACTGGGCAACATGGTTCCGCATTTACACTGGCATATCATTCCGCGTTATGCCAATGACAGGAATTTTCCCGATTCCGTCTGGTCTGCGGCAAAGCGCAAGCCCGACGAAAAAGACAGGCTAATCCGGAAAGACAGGATTTCGGAACTGAAAAAAACCTTGTCAGTCATATTGGAAAGGCAATACGGACTTTCGCGAAAGCCTTGATTACTATGTCAAAACTTACTCATTTCGGTTTCCAGAAAATCGGCGAACACGAAAAAACAGAAAAGGTGGCCGAGGTTTTCGATCGTGTCGCTACCCGTTACGATCTGATGAACGATCTGATGTCTGGCGGTTTGCACAGGTTGTGGAAAGCGTTTGCCGTTTCACAAGCTGGCGTCAGGAAAGGTTTCCGGGTTTTGGATGTGGCTGGTGGAACGGGCGATCTGACGCGTTCTTTTTCGAAACAGGTCGGTGCGGAAGGGGAAGTCTGGTTAACCGATATCAATGAAACCATGCTGCAACAGGGACGTGACAGGTTGTTGAACAAGGGAATTGTTGTTCCCGTCATGGTATGCGATGCGGAAGATTTGCCTTTTCCGGACGATTATTTCGATCGTGTTATCGTATCGTTCGGTCTACGGAACATGACTCACAAGGAAAAAGCCTTGTCTGAAATGAACAGGGTCCTGAAGTCTGGAGGAAAGCTGCTGGTTCTCGAATTTTCGAAAGTTTGGAAACCGTTGCAGAATCTGTATGATATGTATTCGTTTTCCGTTTTGCCATGGTTGGGAAAACATGTGGCGAAAAGCGCGGACAGTTATCGTTATCTGGCGGAGTCCATACGGGTTCATCCTGATCAGGCAACTTTGCAGAAAATGATGGAAGAGGCCGGGTTTGTATGCGCCAGATTTTTCAATCTGACTGCAGGTGTGGTCGCTCTTCATACCGGTATGAAGTTATAAAACAGGAGATTTATGAAAAAGTTTTTGCTTGCATTTGTTTTGGTAGCAGGTTTGGCGTCAATGGTTATGACGGACGTACAGGCAAGAAGGCTGGGCGGCGGTTCGTTCGGGCGTCAGTCGTCTAATATCGGACGTATTGCACCGATGCAAAGAAACATGGCGCAGCCCAATCAGCAGGCGCAACAGGCCCAGCGAGCCGCCAATCAGTCACAAGCTGCAAATGCGGCCAGACCGGCAAGCCGCTGGGGAGGTATTCTGGGCGGTGCGCTGCTTGGTCTGGGGCTGGGCGCCCTGTTAAGCCATTTCGGTATTGGCGGAGACATGGCTGGCATGATCAGTACGATTCTGATGCTTGTCATTATCGTGTATGTGGTTCGTTTTCTCTTGCGGCGCTTTTCAAAAAGGCGGCAAATGGAACAGGATCCGACCGCTTATGCCAGCAATTACCGGAATACGGGTTACCAGCATTCGTCAACGCCGGAAATCGGTTCGGGGCTTCCACATCAGTTTCAGGGCAACCAGAGTGGCGCTGGAGCCGTGAGCGATACCTGGGGCATTCCTGCCGACTTTGATGTTCCGGCTTTCCTTAGGGCGGCGAAATCCTATTTCATCCGGATGCAAGCTGCCTGGGACAAGGGAGATATCAACGATATTCACGAGTTCACCACGCCTGAAATGTTTGCCGAGATCCGGCTGCAATTGCAGGAACGTGGGGATTCTCCGAATGTAACGGATGTCGTGTCGCTGGATGCGGAACTTCTCGGGATCGAAACGCTGAATGACGAGTACATGGCCAGTGTCAAGTTCAGCGGCAAAATTCGCGAAGCCGAGAGTGCTCCGGCCGAACCGTTTGAGGAAGTGTGGAATCTGACCAGACCGATTTCGAAAAAGGACGGGTGGGTTCTGGCCGGCATTCAGCAATTGTCCTGATGTTGTCGAAAAAACAGGTTTTGATAAAACCGTCCGCCTGCTGCAGCGGACGGTTTTATTTTTGTGTGTTTGTTACAGTCGGGTTTGTTTTTGCCGTTTTTCTGTAGTCAGGCCCTGGAAAATGGCATATTGTATTTCGAAAAGAGAAGAAGTGATTGGGCAACGCTGATGGGAGAGAATGGTTAATGCGAAAGGTCTGGAGGCTGATCGTTATTTTTTATATCCTTTTCCGGTACGGTCTGGACGAACTGGCCGTTTCGTACTTTCCCAGCGGACGCATTGTCGTGTTTTACCGATGTCTGTTTTTCTGGAGAAATTTGTCGGTCCTTCCCGGCGCCAGGCTGAGAAAAGCGCTGGAAGAATTGGGGCCGATTTTTATCAAGTTCGGCCAGATGCTCTCGACGCGTCGCGATTTGCTGCCGGCCGATATTGCTGACGAACTGTCGAAATTGCAGGATCGTGTGCCGCCCTTTGACTCGAATCTTGCGGTCGAACAGATAACGAAGTATCTCGGTGCGCCTCCTGAAGAATTGTTCGCTTCTTTCGACAGGATTCCGGTTGCCTCCGCTTCAGTAGCCCAGGTTCATTTTGCCAGGCTTCATAATGGGCGTGAGGTTGCCGTCAAGGTTTTGCGGCCGGAGATGCAAAAGCGGATTGGCCGCGATATCGAACTGATGTACGTTTTTGCCGCTTTGGGAGAACGGTTCTGGCGAGACGGAAAACGTCTCCGTCTGACAGCGGTTGTTCATGAGTTCGACAAGTCTCTTCACGACGAGCTCGACTTAATGCGCGAAGCGGCCAATTATAGCCAGTTACGCAGGAATTTTGCCGATTCGGACAAACTGATGGTCCCGGAGATTTTCTGGGATTATTGTTCCACCAACGTTATCGTCATGGAAAAAATGGTCGGCATTCCCATTTCCCGGACGGACAGACTGCTTGAGGCTGGCCTGGATCTGAAGAAACTGGCCAGTAACGGAGTGGAAATTTTCCTGACGCAGGTATTCCGTGACGCTTTTTTTCATGCCGATATGCATCCGGGAAATATCCTTATTTCCGTGGAACCGGCCACCTTCGGAAGATATATTGCGCTGGACCTCGGCATTGTCGGCATGCTGGACGATTTTGACAAGGAATATCTTTCAAAAAACTTTGTCGCTTTCTTTCGCCGCGATTACCGGATGGTGGCCGAGGCCAATATCGAATCGGGGTGGGCGCCTCCCGACACCAGTGTGGTGGAACTCGAAGCTGCTGTCCGGACATGTTGCGAACCCATGTTCGATCGTCCTCTCCGGGATTTTTCGTTCGGTATGGTCCTGATGCGCCTGTTTCAGACTTCGCGACGGTTCAATATCGAAATTCAGCCGCAACTGGTGCTGTTGCAAAAGACCATGCTGAACATTGAAGGGTTGGGGCGGCAACTCGATCCAGACCTCGATTTGTGGAAAACTGCAAAGCCTTTTCTTGAGGAATGGATGGACAGACAAATCGGTTTCCGGGGATTGCTGGACCGGTTCAAAGCCGAATCAGTCAATTACAGCCGGATTATCCCCCAACTGCCGCGCCTGGTTCAGGGAGCGCTGGAAAATGTTGCAAGGCCTGACAAAAAATCGGAATTGCTGGATCGGCTTGTTGTTGAACAGGCCAGAATCAACCGTCGGCTAAACCGTTTGGTGTATTTTGGAGGCGGTGTTCTGATCGGTATTTTATTGGTCAGAATTCTTTTAAACTGGCGCTATTTTTTCTGATTTTTCAATCTGTTTAAATAAAACAACAGCTCTCCTTTTTACTTTCCCAGACAAGGGAAATTAATACAAAATTTTTGGTATAGCCATCGGCAACTGCCAGTATAATCTGCACCGTTTTCAACGCGTCGTTCTTTACATGTGCTTTCATGAATACACTTGTCTGGTTCGTTGTTCTGTACTGGATCATTTCCGTCGGTATAGGAATGTATGCGGCGCGTTATGTCAGGAATTCAAAGGATTTTGCCATTGCCGGCCGGTCTTTGCCGATGTCGGTGGTAACGGCAACCGTTTTCGCCACATGGTTCGGTTCTGAAGCCGTTCTGGGGATTCCGGCCACCTTCGTCAAAGAAGGGTTTACCGGTGTGATTGCCGATCCGTTCGGTTCGGCCATGTGTCTGGTTCTGGTCGGCCTGCTTTTTGCCAAGCGGCTCTACAGAATGAATCTCATGACGATCAGCGATTATTATCGCAACCGTTATGGCAGAGCTGTCGAAATCATTGTTTCCCTCTGTATCGTCGTTTCCTATCTCGGCTGGGTAGCGGCCCAGATCAAGGCGCTGGGACTGGTCTTCAATGTCATATCCGGTGGCGTCATTTCCATGAATATGGGCATGATTATCGGTTCGGTCAGTGTATTGGTATATACCCTGATGGGAGGAATGTGGTCTGTCGCGATTACCGATTTCCTGCAGATGATTATCATTGTCATTGGTATTGTCTATATCGGCTGGGAAGTATCCGGTATGGTGGGAGGCGCCGATGTCGTGATCCGGCATGCCGCCGAGGCGGGAAAATTGCGGATTTATCCAAAACCCGAATTGAGGGACATTTTGTGGTTTTTCGGTGCCTGGGTGACGCTGATGTTCGGCTCCATTCCCCAGCAGGATGTTTTTCAGCGGGTCGCTTCTTCCAAAGATGAAAATGTCGCCAGAAATGCCTCGATTGTGGGAGGCATTTTTTATCTTTTGTTTGCCCTGATCCCGATGTTCCTGTGCTATTCGGCAATACTGATTGACCCGGCACTGGTTGAACGTTTTATAAACGGGGATTCCCAGATGATTTTGCCGGTTATGATTATGACTTATATGCCGGTTTTTGCGCAGGTCATGTTTTTCGGGGCGCTTCTTTCCGCCATCAAGAGCTGTGCGAGCGCCACTTTGCTGGCGCCATCCGTGACGTTTTCTGAAAACGTGATGAAGGAAATTCTCCCGAATCTTTCCGACAGGCAATCATTGTTCATGATGCGTATTGTCGTCCTTGTTTTTGCAGGAATTGTCACTATCTTTGCCATGAATACCGATTCAAGCATTTTCGAAATGGTGGAAGATGCCTATAAAGTGACACTCGTTGCAGCATTCGTTCCCCTGATTTGCGGCTTTTTCTGGAAATATGCCAATAATCGGGGCGCATTGACATCGATGATTATGGGATTGGCGAGCTGGATTTTCCTCGAAATCGTTTATCCGGATGGCGTGTTTCCACCACAGTTGATGGGACTGGTGATGAGTCTGATCGGTATGGTGGCCGGTTCTCTACTGTTCAGAAGGCCGGGAAAGACGGTATGAACTGAAAGGGTCGGTGTATTTCTTTTTGAAAAGAACTATAATTCAGCGTTTACGGGAGTTTTCGGAGTTAAAAATGCCAATTTATGCTTATCGTTGTGAAGAATGCGGTTTTTCCAAGGATGTCCTGCAGAAATTGTCTGACAAGCCCCTGACGGTTTGTCCTTCTTGCGGTAAAGAACACTTCAAAAAACAATTGACTGCAGCGGCTTTTCAATTGAAAGGGTCGGGGTGGTATGAAACCGATTTCAAAAATGGCCATGACGGGCATTCGGGTGCGGGTTCGTCGGCATGCAGTTGTTGCCCGATGAGCAATCCGGAAAGCGGTACCTGTGGCTGATTTGAAAAGGCCGGAACAGTTTGGCCTGCTTTGGGATATCCACTCATCGGATCCGGATGCTGTCGTTGCAAGAACGGAAACGTTCGGCAAGTTACAAAACCTTATTGAGAAAAAGTAGATATTTATGTCCATGCGAACGAATTATTGTGGCCTTACTACCGAGGCGTTGCTCGGTCAGACTGTAACCTTGTGTGGCTGGGTACACCGGCGTCGGGATCACGGCGGGATCATATTTATCGATATGAGGGATCGTGAAGGGCTGGTACAGATCGTCTGCGATCCGGACAGGCCTGATGTGTTCAAAATTGCCGAATCGATTCGTAACGAATACTGCCTTCGGGTAACGGGTACAGTACGTGCCAGGCCAGAAGGTACGGTCAATGAGAATCTGACCTCAGGCCATATCGAAGTGTTCTGTGAAACGCTCGAGGTGTTGAATCCTTCCGTGACTCCTCCGTTCCAGCTGGACGACGAACACCTTTCCGAGACAACCCGCTTGACCCACAGGGTGCTGGATTTGCGGCGTCCGCAGATGCAAAATAATTTGCGGTTGCGTTACAAGGTAGCCATGGAAGTGCGCAAATATCTGGATGCGAACGGTTTTATCGATATCGAAACGCCAATGCTGACCAAATCGACGCCGGAGGGGGCACGCGACTATCTCGTGCCGTCGCGTGTGAATCCGGGGGAGTTTTTCGCATTGCCGCAGTCTCCACAGCTTTTCAAGCAATTGCTGATGGTTGCCGGTTTCGACCGTTATTACCAGATTACAAAGTGTTTCCGTGATGAAGATTTGCGGGCGGATCGGCAACCTGAATTCACGCAGATCGACTGCGAAATGTCTTTTGTTGAAGAACAGGAAGTTCGCGATCTGTTCGAAAACATGATTCGTGAGATTTTCGCCAACACCATGAATACGGAATTGCCGAAACCGTTTCCGGTCATGACGCATGAAATGGCTATGGCCAGGTATGGTTCCGACAAGCCTGATTTGCGCGTCAAGCTGGAATTTACCGAACTGACGGATGTCATGAAAAACGTTCCGTTCAAGGTATTCAGCAATGCCGCCAATATGCCGGGCGGTCGTGTCGCCGCTCTTCTTGTTCCCGGGGGCTCAGCTGAAGGTTCCGGCATGCCACGTTCCGAAATTGACGCTTATACCCAGTTTGTCGGAATTTACGGCGCAAAAGGGCTGGCTTACATTCGCGTTAACGATATCAGCAAGGGCGCAGCCGGTTTGCAGTCGCCTATCGTCAAGAATCTGACTGACGAGGCGATCAGGCAAATCCTGGAACGTACCGGAGCGAAGAATGGCGATCTGATATTCTTTGGCGCTGACAAGGCCCGGATTGTCAATGACGCGCTGGGAGCGTTGAGAAACAAGATCGGCTATTCCGATTTCGGGCATGCCCACGGATTGTTCGAGGAATCCTGGAAACCGTTATGGGTGATCGATTTCCCCATGTTTGAATACGATGAGGGAGACAATCGCTGGGTTGCCTGCCATCATCCGTTCACATCGCCCAAAGACGGACATGAAGATTATCTCGAAAGTGATCCGGGACGCTGCCGGGCGAAAGCCTATGACATGGTGCTGAATGGATGGGAACTGGGTGGCGGTTCTATCCGTATTCACAAGGAAGAAGTCCAGAGCAAGGTATTCAGGGCGTTGAAAATCGGCGATGGGGAAGCCAGGGAAAAATTCGGTTTCCTGCTGGATGCATTGCAATATGGCGCACCTCCGCATGGCGGTCTCGCTTTTGGACTGGACAGGCTAGTTACGCTGATGACGGGCTCGGATTCCATTCGTGATGTGATCGCTTTTCCGAAAACACAACGGGCCCAATGTCTCCTGACCCACGCCCCATCGACTGTCAGTGAAAAACAGTTGCAGGAACTGCACATTCGTCTGCGGAAAATAGAAACGGCTCAACCGGCTTGAAAAAAGGAAAGGGAGCGACGCGCTCCCTTGTTTCGTTTTGAACGTGACCTATAAAATTCCCCAATCGGTTCTTGTCGTGATTTATACGAAAGAACTCGATGTTTTGCTGATCGAGCGTGCCGACCGTCCCGGTTTCTGGCAATCGGTAACAGGTTCTCGGGATTCGCTGTCCGAGCCGCTGGAAAAAACAGCGGTACGGGAAGTTTTTGAAGAAACAGGCATAAGGATTGTCGAGACGGTTCCAAATCCGGAACAACATGAAGTTTCCTTCAATTGCCTGGAAGACTGGAAGACTGAAAACGTTTTCGAAATTTTTTCCGTCTGGCGGCATCGATTCGCACCTGGTGTAACCGAAAATACGGAACATGTTTTCGGATTGCTGGTACCGGAAAAATTTCCGGTCGTCCTTGCTCCCCGCGAACATCTGAATTCCATTTGGTTGCCTTATCGGGAAGCGGCGGAAAAATGCTTTTCTTATACTAACAAAAACGCCATTCTGCAATTGCCTGAGCGTTTTCATCCATTGCTTTGATCGCCTGCGGTAGAGGCAAGCATCCATAAAAAAACCAGCCCGGGAAAAGGCTGGTTTCTTGAAAAGAACGGGTTTTTATTCGATTTTGGCCTGTTTCATCAGATTCATTTCATATTCTTGCCATTTTCGTTCTTCCAGTGAGGTTTTGATCTTGGGTTTGACCTGATTCAACGATGGCAAAGTGGCTTTCCGGACATCAACCAGTTTGATGATGTGGTAACCGAACTGGGTTTTCACAGGCGTTTTGGTAATCTGGCCTTTTTTAAGCGCAATCATAGCGTCGGAGAAAGGCTTGATGTAATTGGAGGGGGACGCCCAGCTCAAATCACCGCCACGGGCTGCCGAGCCCTGATCGATCGATTTTTCCTTGGCGATTTTTTCGAAGTTCGCCCCTTTATTTAATTGATTGATGATGTTTTGTGCATCGGCTTCATTTTTTACCAGAATGTGTTTGACATGATATTGTTGTCCGTTCTGGAGGGAAGCGACACGATCATACTCAGCCTTGATTTCTTTATCGGAGACCGGATTCTTTTTAAGGTAATTCGTGCGAAGCGCATCGATCATAATACTGCGCTTGGCGAATTCCAGCTGTTTTTTTACTTCGTCCGATGAGGCAACATTCTGTTTTTCTGCTTCCTGAACCAGGACTTCCCGCAGAACAAGCTTGTTTTTGATATCTTGTCTTAACTGGGGCGTATCTTTTTCGCCGTAACTGACCAGTTCTTTAACGAGAGCATCAGAATGGGATGCCGGGATCGGTTTTCCATTGACGACAGCCAGATTCTCTGCGAATACGGTAGTGGAGATAAGGGAAAGCGATATGGCGCTTAAAACCAGAGCCTTTTTGATCATAAAATTTCCTAGCAAATTGATGACGGCGAAAAATATAAAATGAAAATGCAGGGTAATTCCGTTTTGTTGCAAAAATTTACAAAAGTTTTATTCGAAGCCGCAACGTGTTTTTACTATACCCTTCTTTTATACAAAGTAAAAATGGCGTGCGACGGAGATTAATGACAGAATAATCTTTTTCCCTATTTAAGAAAACGTTTTTGAACGAATCCGGGGAAATACGAGTGATTTCCGCTTCGCAGGTTTAGTTGTCGAATGCATTTTCTTGCCAAAATTTTTCATTCGCTCCTGGTCGTTTTGATGGTGCTGGGAAGTTCGGTTGCCCACGCGGCGGATCCGGACAAGGTTTTGCGTTATGTGTTCACCGCGGCTGAAACCGGTTTCGACCCCGCTGTGGCCCACGATCTGTATTCTTCGCAGGTTATCAGATCAGTTTATGAAACCCTGTACGCCTACGATTATCTTGCACGGCCAGCCAGACTCGTGCCGTCAACAGCTGAAGCGTTGCCCGTTATCAGCAATAACGGAAAGACTTATACGATTACGTTGAAAAAAGGTATTTATTTTGCGGATGATCCTGCCTTCGGGAACAGGAAACGGGAACTGACGGCATCGGATTACATTTATTCACTCAAAAGATTGGTCGATCCCCGGGTAAGGTCGACATGGGGATGGTTGATTGAAGGCAAAGTCGCCGGTTTGGATGAGCTGGCCAAACAGGCCGCTAGGACGGGGCGGTTTGATTACAGGAAACCGGTTCGCGGTCTGGAATGGGTGAACCGTTACACTTTCAAAATTCATCTGAACAGACCCGATCACAATCTGGCTCATATACTTGCGCATTATCCAACGAGTGCCGTAGCACAGGAAGTGGTCGAAAAATATGGGGACAGTAACGGGCAAATCATGGCGCATCCTGTTGGAACAGGACCCTATTTACTGGCAGAATGGCAACGCGGCTCGAAAATGGTTCTGAAGGCCAATCCCGGCTACCGGGGGTTTATCTGGGATTTCAAGGAAGGCGACGATCCCGAGGACAGGCGAATTGTTGCGGAAATGAAGGGAAAAAGAATGCCCCGGATCGGGCGGGTGGAAATCCATGTCATTCCGGAGGATCAGTCGCGCTGGCTTGCTTTTCAGAACCGTGAAATCGACCTGTTCAGCCTTGAGGGTCCTCTTGCTCCACGTGCCTTGGTTAATGGCCTTTTAAGACCCGAACTGGCGGAAAAGGGAATTCGTCTGTCACGAATCGTCGAGCCTGAACTGACCCAGTATTATTTCAATATGCAGGATCCGGTCGTCGGTGGCCTGTCGAAAGAAAAAATCGCTTTGCGGCGGGCGATTGCTATGGCTCATAATATTCAGGAAGAAATAGACGTGATCTGGAATGGAGAAGCGATTCCGCTGGAATTTCCTGTTCCGCCGGGTATTGCGGGATATGATGCTGCTTATGAAAGCAGCATACGGTATGAACCA
Organism: Oxalobacter paraformigenes; assembly: GCF_000158475.2. Taxonomy (GTDB): domain Bacteria; phylum Pseudomonadota; class Gammaproteobacteria; order Burkholderiales; family Burkholderiaceae_D; genus Oxalobacter; species Oxalobacter paraformigenes. The sequence goes on from NZ_KI392030.1 coordinate 480,496, forward strand.
GAGACAGCCAATGCCTTGCTTGACCGGTTCGGTTACAAAAGAGGGGCCGATGGCTGGAGACAGTTACCGGACGGGAAACCATTGGCGATCGTCTTTTCGGCACGAGCCGATTCGACAGGACAGCAACAGCTGGAAATGTGGAAAAAGACGTTCGATACGCTGGGTATCCGGATGAAAAGTGACAAACGGCTTTTTCCCGATTTGCTCAAAGCTGAAAAGCAATGCCGTCTGATGATGCGGACAAGCAACTGGATCGCTGATTACCCGGATGGCAGCAATTTTATGCAGCTGTTTTACGGGCCCCATACTGGACAAAGCAATAACGGTTGCGCGCGGATACCGCTTTATGACCGCTTGTATGAACAGTCCGTTTCGTTGCCGGAGGGTAGCCGGAGGGATATTTTGTACCACAAGATGGCCCGTGTACTGGAAGTTTATGCGCCGGTCAGGATTGCTTACGCCCGTTATCGCAATATGCTTTTGCAACCTTATGTAATCGGTTACAAGAAGCATCCTGTCATGCATAATGAGTGGGTTTATATCGATATCGACGATGAGAAAAGATGAGTTTGCCGTCATAGCGGTCTATTATTCCTGTTTCGAACCAACGAAAAAGAGTCTTTGAATATATGAAGAAACACGCACCCGTCCTGAAGTCCTTTATATGCGCAGCGTCAGTGGTACTGGCTTTTTCCGTTTCCGCATTTGCCGCTGCCGAACGTCCCGTTTTGCCGCTGCCTCCATCCGGCGAAATTGAAGCGCAATGCCGTGCAGGACTGGCCGAGCTGAATCAGAAAGTGACTGAATTGGAAAACGTTCCAGTTGAGACGCTGGAAGGAGCGGACGCTTTTCTGAAAGGCTGGAACCGTCTCCAGATCGGGGTGGAGAATCTGCAGGGGCCAATGGCGCTTTTGAGCCAGGTCTCGCCAGATGCGGATGTACGCAAAAACGCAGATGCCTGTTCCATGGATGTCCAGCGTTTTATTACCGATATGTTCCAGAATGGAAAACTTTACCGGAATATGCGTGTTGTGCGTGTCAATGATGATGAAGAGCGGAAACTGAGACAGGATACCGTAAGCGCCTACGAGGACGCTGGCGTGTCACTGGTGCCCGATAAACGCAAGCGAGTGAAACAGATTCTTGCCAGACTGGCGGAAATCGACCAGGAATACAGCCGGAATATCCGGGAAAACAAAACAAGGCTGGTTTTTTCGCCCTATGAATTGCAGGGGTTGCCGAAAGAGTATCTTGACAGGCTGCAAAAAGACGGAAAAGGGAATTATCTGCTGGGTTTTTCTTACCCGGAATACATTCCGTTCATGCAATATGCGGAAAATGACAAGGCTAGGGAAAAATACCGTTTTGCTTTTATCAACCGCGGAACGCCCGCCAATCTTCAGCTTTTACAGGAAGCGGTGAATCTCCGTCACGAGATGGCCGTGTTGTCAGGATATCGCAGTTATGCCGATTTTGCGTTGCGCAGGAGGATGGCAAAAAAACCGGTTGTTGTGGACAAATTTCTGGAAGACGTTCAGAAAATTGTCGTGCCCGCGGAAAAAAGAGAACTTGACGAGTTGCGGGCTTTCAAGGCGGCTGTTCGTAAAATTCCTTTGTCGGAAGCGGAAATCAGGCGTTGGGATACCAATTACTGGCTGCAAAAGGTCAAACAGGTGCGTTACGATATTGACCAGAATGTACTGCGCCAGTATTTCCCGACACAGGCTTCGATGGACTGGGTAATGGGAACAGCCAGCCAGTTATACGGGATCGAATTCAAAAAGGCGGATGTGCCTGTCTGGCATCCTGACGTGCTTTATTACGATGTGTTCGACAAGACGACAGATCAGCAGATTGGCGGCATTTACATCGATATTTATCCCCGTGAAGGCAAATACGGTCATGCAGCCGCTTTTCCGGTACGCGGATCCAGCACACTGGAAGATCGTTTGCCCATTTCGGTTCTGGTCGCGAATTTCAACCGGTATGGCCTTGATCTCGATGAACTGGAAACCATGTTGCATGAATTCGGGCATGTTTTGCACGGCGTCATGTCCAAAACACGTTTTGTCGATCAGTCCGGGACCAGTGTAGAGCGGGATTTCGTCGAAGCGCCTTCGCAGATGTTCGAAGAATGGGCACATGATTACGAGGCCCTGTCCACTTTGCCCGTCTATTGCGGCAACAGTTGCCCCAGAGTCGATAAGGATATGTTGAAACGCCTGAACGAATCCCGCAAGTTCGGTCAGGGAATCTTCTATGCGCGGCAGGCTCTGTATGCGCAGTACGATATGGCGATATACAGCGACAAGCCGGGCAATGTCATGGATACATGGGTGAACATGGAAGGAAAAACGACGCAGGGATATGATCCGGGTACGCAGTTTCCGGGGCAGTTCGGTCATGTCGTCAGCGGTTATGCAGCTGGCTATTACGGCTATCTTTGGTCCAAAGTGCTTGCTCTGGATATGCTGACGCGTTTCGATGGCAAGCTGATGAATCCGCAAGTGGGCCAGTTTTACCGGAAGACGGTGCTGGAGCGTGGCAGCGAATTGCCAGCCGACCGAATGGTAAGGTATTTCCTGGGACGGTCTCCCGACAGTGCCGCTTTTTATGAAGATATCAGTGGTCTTGAAATCAGGAAATAGTGGAAGGTACGCCGGTTTTGTGCCGTTTTGTCCGGCCTGTAAATGAAACGGTACTGATGCCCTATACAGGAATCGTCCAGAAATATGTGGTCTTATTTTATTCGCCGTCTCTGGCAAATGATTCCCACATTATTGGGAGTTTTGCTGCTGGTTTTTTTTCTTTTCAACTGGGTAGGCGGTGACCCGGCGTACATACTGGCTGGAAAAATTTCGAATCCTGAACAGATTGCCAACATCCGGAGACAGCTGGGTATTGATGAGCCTGTATATGTGCAGCTCTGGATATTTCTGAAGCAGACAGTCTGTTTTGATTTCGGGAACAGCTGGAGCACGGGCGAAGCTGTTTCCGGCATTATTCTTTCCCGCCTCGGCCCTTCGTTAACCTTGCTGATTCCACTGACAATTCTTGAAACAGGCTTGGCCATTGCGTTGGGGCTGGCTGTCGCCTATGTGCGGGGATCGCTGACAGACCGGATGATTATGATTGTCTGTACAATCGGCATGTCGATCAGCATTCTTGTTTATATTATTGTCTTTCAGTACTGGCTTGCCTATAAACTGGGATGGTTCCCGGTTCAGGGGTGGGGGGACAACTGGATTCAGAACTTGTTCAAATACGCGTCGCTGCCCATTCTGATTCTGCTTGTCGTCAGCATTGCGCCCAACCTGAGGCTCTACAGGACATTCATGCTCGACGAAATGGGACAGGATTACGTCCGGACAGCCCGTGCGAAGGGACTGGCGGAAAAGAGAATTTTGTGGGTTCACGTTTTGCGCAATGCCGCTATTCCGATTATTACCTATGTCATGTCCAATTTGCCGTCTTTATTGATCGGCGCTTTTTTGGTTGAACGCTTTTTCTCGATACCTGGAATCGGACGGGAAATCATCCTGGCTGTGGAACGTAGCGATTTCCCGGTTATCAAGGCCATTACCGTTTATGTCGCGATCGCGACGATGTTTTTCAATCTGCTGGCGGATCTGCTGTATCAGAAAATCGATCCGCGGGTTCGTTTGCGGTGAACGACATGGAAAACCGTTGGGCGGCGTCTGAAGGATTGTGGAAGTTGACATGGAAGCGTTTGAAAGCGGACCGGCTTGCCATGTTTTCACTGGCGATAGTCCTTTTTTTTCTTGGCCTTCTGATATTATCCGCTGCCGGACTGGTCGCTTCAGACTGGTCGAAAGAAGTGGGTGTTCACTACGCACCGCCCGGTTTTGTTGGCGAACAGACCGGTTATACGGCTGACGCGGAGGTGGCTGTACAAAATTTTCCGGCGGACGGAGTTCCGCCGGAAAATCCCGTCGATCCGCTTAAGGACATTCTGCGCGATCTCAGGAAAGAAATGGAGACGGGCTATTCCGCCATAGATTATTATGGAATAGAAGATCCCATAAAAAGCGAACTGGATGCCATACGCAGCCAGCCGGCGCCGGAAAGTGTCAAGGTTACCGGTGGAACAGGACGCCAGAAAACCCTGCCGTTCGGTGCCGACAAATGGGGACACGACATTATCAAAAAGACAATCAAGGGATCGGAAACGTCGATTCTTGTTGGTCTGGTTGCCGCGCTGGTTGCGACAGCGCTGGGTACTTTACTGGGCGCGTTCGCCGGTTATTTCGGAGGGTGGATAGACGATTTTCTGAACTGGTTTTATAACGTATTCACGTCTATTCCTTATCTTTTGCTCATTCTGGCTGTTGCGGCAGTGCTGCAAAAAAAGGGGGTGCTCACTATCATTCTGATTCTCGGTCTGACGGGATGGACAGGAGTGTTTCGTCTTGTCCGGGCGGAATATATCAAACACAAGGAAAGGGAATATGTTCTGGCTGCCAGTACAATCGGGGCCACGAACTGGAGAAGCATGTTCATTCACATATTTCCGAATGTAAGCCATATTTCGCTGGTGCAGATGTCGATTTTGACGGTCGGTTTTATCAAGTCTGAAGTGATCCTGAGTTTTCTCGGATTCGGTGTGCCAGTTGGGGTGGTTTCATGGGGCAGTATGTTGAATGAAGCGCAAAACGAGCTGATTCTCGGAAAATGGTGGCAGCTGGTGGCCGTGACGGTCGCTATGGCTGTTCTTGTGACGGCATTGTCGCTGTTTACCGACGGTTTGCGCGATGCCCTCGATCCGAAATTGGGGCAGGAGGGTTCATGAACGCAATCGAGTCCGAAATTCTGTTGCAGGTGGAAAATCTGCGCGTTTCATTCCGGACTGGAAAACAGTCTTTTTTCGAAGCGGTCAAGGGCGTTTCTTTCCACATCCCTGTCAACAAAACAGTTGCACTGGTCGGCGAGTCGGGAAGCGGCAAATCTGTCAGTGCGCTGGCGTTGATGGGATTGTTGCCGCAAGGGAGTGCGCTTATTGACCCGGAATCCGTTATCCGGTTTGAGGGAAAAAGCCTGTTTGAAATGACAGAGAAAGAAAGAAGGGCATTATGCGGTTCGAAATTATCCATGGTGTTTCAGGAACCCATGTCTTCCCTGAATCCGGTTTTTACGGTAGGTTATCAGATCGGTGAAGTGCTGCGTTTTCACAAGGGAATGAGTTCGACGGAGGCGCGGGAGCGATCCATTGCATTGCTGGACGAAGTCGGTATTCCCGATCCGTCGCTGAAGGTGGACGCTTATCCCCATCAATTGTCTGGCGGCCAGCAGCAACGGGTGATGATTGCCATGGCGATTGCCGGGGAGCCCCGTTTGCTGATTGCTGACGAACCGACAACGGCTCTGGACGTGACTATTCAGCGCCAGATCATCGAACTGATTCAGGCATTGCAGCGCCGGCATCGTATGTCTGTCCTGTTTATTACGCACGATCTTCAACTGGTCTCGGAAATTGCCGATGACGTCATTGTCATGAGACATGGAGAAATCTGTGAAAAGGCGCCAGTACAGGATATCTTTGCCCATCCGTCTCATCCTTATACCAAGGCCTTGTTGCTGTGCCGTCCTCCGATGAATGAAAGACCGTTTCATCTGCCGGTTATCGAGGATGTTATGCAAGCCGGAGGAAAGCCGGTCAGTAAGGAGTCCGAACGGATCAGGGGCTATGACGCTGGCGATGAGCCGGTTCTGGAGGTACGCCACTTGAGCAAAAACTTCGAAATCAGGACCGGCTTGTTCAGAAAGCGGGTTTTCCCGGCAGTCAAAGATGTTTCATTTGTACTTCCAAGAAAGAAAACGCTCGGTATTGTCGGCGAATCGGGCTCGGGGAAAACGACTCTGGGGCTGACGCTGATGCGATTGCACAAGGCAAGCGGAGGAGAAGTCCTTTTTAATGGTCGTGATATTCTCTCCATGACGGAAAAGGAATTTTATCCTTGCAAACGCCGGATCCAGATTGTTTTCCAGAATCCCTACGCTTCTTTAAATCCCCGGTTTACGGTGGGACAGATTCTGACTGAGCCGCTTTCCATTCACCGTATCGGATCGTCTGCCGCCGAACGGCGGGATATGGCGTTTGAATGGCTGAGGAAAGTCGGTTTGCCCGAGGCAGCGTTTTTCCGTTATCCTCACGAATTTTCAGGGGGCCAGCGCCAGCGTATTGCCATCGCGCGTTGTTTGACTATGCGGCCCGAGGTACTGGTGTGCGATGAATCGGTTTCGGCGCTTGATGTGTCGGTACAGGCCCAGATTCTCAATTTGTTGCAGGATTTGCAGGATGAATTCGGTCTTTCCTATCTTTTCATTTCCCACGATTTGTCGGTAGTAAAATACATGGCGGACGAGGTGATGGTCATGCAGCATGGCCAGGTTGTCGAAATGGTCGGTTCAGACGAGATATATGGTAATCCGCGTCATCCTTACACACAGACCTTGCTTGCTGCCGTTCCGAAAGACAAATACAGTTTAGGCATTGGCTGAGTCAGTCGCGTTTTCCGTTACATACAGAGTCTGTGTAGGAAAGGCAAATTCTATTTTTTCCTTGGCAAAGCGTTCGATCAGGGACAAGTTGACTTCCTGCTGGGCATTCATGGCAATTATGTAATCGGAGTTCGTGACGTAATACACAATCTCGAAATCCAGGCTGGATTGTCCGATATTGTTGAAATGGACGCGGTCCAGCCGGGTTGCAGAGATGCCGTTGAAAATTTCCTGAACGATCTGGTTGATTTTGCGCAGTTTTTCCGGCGGAGTATTGAAAGTTACGCCGATGGAAAAAACCATGCGTCTTTCCTGCATTTTCTTGAAGTTGTGAATCCGGCTTTTCAGCAGATCGGCATTGGAAATGATGAGTTCTTCTCCGGAGATACTGGTAAGCCGCGTGGTTTTCAATCCGACGTATTTGACAGTACCGTTCAGGTCGTCGATCATAATCGAATCGCCGACTTCGAACGGTTTGTCGATGGCAATCGACAGTGAGGCAAACAGGTCGCCCAGGATGTTTTGTACGGCCAGCGCGACAGCGACGCCGCCAATACCGAGGCTGGCGATCAATGCGGTGATGTTAATGCCCAGGTTATCGAGGATGAGGAGCAGGGCGATCGACCATATAACGACTCGGGTCACAAAGCCGATGATATGCATGTTCATCACGCCGTGTTTGGTTCCATTGGCCATGTCCGGAGTGGTCTTGTAGGCAAGCCAGCTGGATGCAGCTTTGCTGAACCACAGGCCGCACTGGAACAGGAAGACAACGGCGGCCAGGTGTGCATTGACTGTATTGACTTCGTCGGGAAGATCGAGGAGATAGACACCGCAGAGCAGGGAAAAAACGATAAGCGAAATCGTGCTGGTGGAGGCAACGGTTTCGGCAAGAATATTGTCCCAGTAAGTAGGGGTTTGCCGGGCCTTTTTTGAAAGGCGTGCAGTCAGGAACTGTTTGGCGAACAGCAGGATCAGAAATACGATAAGGATGAGTATTCCGGCCGCCAGAAGATGTTCCCAGGAGTTGCTGAAATAAATGGTTTTCAGATGTTTCATGTGTATTTTGCCCCGGTTTTCATTCAATACAGGTAATAGACACTTTTTCCATTCCGTTCGATCTGATATAAGTCGAGAATCTTCACGCTTTTATTTGTTTGCATTTATGGCTCTTTCCGCTTCCATATTCAAAATTGCTCTTCAGGTGTCCGATCTGGACAGGCAGCATTACGGGTCTTATTCCCTGACGGTGGCGCGGCATCCTTCCGAAACCGATGAACGGATGATGGTGCGACTGCTGGCATTCATGCAATACGCGGACGAGCGTCTGGTTTTTTCAAAGGGCTTGTCCGAGACGGATGAACCGGATCTCTGGATCAGAAGTTTTTCGGGGCATCCCGAATTATGGATCGAGGTGGGAATGCCGACGGTTAAACGAATTGTCTCGGGTGGACGGAAGGCGGATAAAATCGCCGTGTTTGCCTATGGGCGAAGTGCGGAACAGTGGTGGAAGAAAAACCGGGACGATCTGGAAAAGGTGCGAAATCTGGAACTGGTGGTTTTGCCTGTTTCCTTGACGGAGGCACTGGCAAAACGGGCAGAGCGTTCCATGCAGTGGCAATGCCTTGTTCAGGATAGGCAAATGAATCTCATCAACGATGGGGAAACATTTGAACTCGATCTGGAAAACTGTGTGCGTTTGCCACTGTCAGGACGCAATCCCCTGTTTTGATCCAGAGGAATTGCGTTTTCGCAAAATTCAGCCGAGCAACTGACGCAGCCAGGCGCTCAAATCGTTCACTTCAGGAAGCGACATGGTATGGGGCATGTGGTAAGCGTTCCAGTCAACGTGGTAACCGAGGGAACGCAATAGTCTCATGGTATCTTCTCCTCGGGAAAACGGAACAACGTCGTCCTGTGTCCCGTGTGCGAGGAATATCGGCGTGTTTTGATTGACCGGATTGCGATCGTCGGGAAAAGAATAAATAAGCGGCATGTAACCGGAAAGGCCGATAATGCCGGCCAGTTTTTCCGGGTAACACAAGCCGGTATAAAGAGCCATCGCACAGCCTTGCGAGAAGCCGGCCAACAGGATTCGATCCGGTGTGACGCCCCGTTTTTTTTCCTGTTCAATCAGTCCGGTGATGAGTTTCTGCGATTCCAGAACGCCTTCGGAATCTTCCATGTCTGTGGAGTCGAAACCATCGTAGATATCGAACCATGCCCGCATCGGATAACCGCCGTTGACGGTGATCGGACGCTCAGGCGCGTGCGGAAAAATAAACCGGATGGGAGGACAGCCGGTAAGATCGAATTCACGAACCAGCGGAACGAAACTGGAACCGTGGTCTCCCAGACCATGCATCCAGATGACGGTGGTTTTCGGATCGGCTCCGGTATCGGCCTGACTATACTGCAGATAGGATTTATTCATTGTTTTTTCTCGTCGGTTGATGAAACAGATAGGGAAAATATGTTCAGGATGTTTCTTTTTGCGGTCGCCATGCCTTGCAGACCGCTTCGTTCGTTTCAATATACGGGCCCCCGATCAGGTCGATACAATAGGGTATCGCAGTAAAAATGCCGGGTTCGATGATAGTTCCGTTTTTATCGCGCACACCTTCCAGTGTTTGCCGGATTGCGGCTGGTCGTCCGGGCAGGTTCAGTATCAGTGCCGCATGATCGGGACGTTCGCAAATAACCGCAACCTGGCGGGACAGTATGGCAGTGGGAACGAAATGCAGACTGATCTGACGCATCCTTTCCGCAATGCCGGGCATTTCCCGGGTACCGACTGCCAGCGTGGCGTCCGGGGTCTGGTCGCGTCGTGCCGGGCCCGTTCCGCCCGTTGTCAGAATTAGGGAACAACGGTCTTCATCGACTAGTTCGTGCAGTGTTTTTTGGATTTGTTCCCGGTCGTCCGGTATCAGCCGGGTTTCGACCCAGTATGGCGAGGTGAGGGCTGACGCAAGCCAGTCCTTTAGTGCCGGAATCCCCAGATCGGGATACGATCCTTCATAAGCGCGATCGGAAACGGAGACAAGTCCGATGGAAATATCGCTAGCGTTCTTCTTCATCAGTTTCCTCACTTTCCTGGTTTTTTTCTTCAGAGGGGAGCGGTTGGCTCATGATTTGTTTCAGCAGCCTGTAAATTTCACGGTATGCTTTTGGCGGCTTGTTTTCAGCTCTTTCTTTTTTCGCGTTCCGGATGAGGGTTCGCAACTGTTGAACATTGGTTTGCGGATACTTGTGCAGGAATTCGGTAAGTGCCGTTTCCTGTGCCAACAGTTTTTCACGCTGGTTTTCCAGCGCATGCATTAAAACGGTATCCGCTTTTGACAGTCCTTCCCAGCTTTCGATAGTCTGGTTGATGATCGACAGTGTTTTTTCATCGAGCGAACGCATGATTTTGCCGATGAATTGCAACTGCCGTCTTCTTCCTTCATGGTTTTTGATACGCTGGCATTCAAAAATGGCCTCTCTAAGGTTTTCGGGCATAGATACGCGTTTGATTCTGTCGGGGGATTCATTGACTAATTGTTCACCGACTTTCTGCAAGGCAATCATTTCCCGTTTTCGCTGGGATTTGGAAGGACGTTCATATTCTTCTTCGAATTCACCCGACTGGAAACCGCAGGCACCCCGGTTTGGATTTGGCATAATCAGACTTCTGTGTAAGGTCATTAAATCGTTTATGATTGGCTGCTATCATAACAGCCTTGACAATACCTTCAAAAAGATAATCTCATGGATGACTCCGATTTCATTTATACGCAGGATCAGTTTCAACAAATTGCAGAAGATGTTTTGCGATATGCACGGCAGAAAGGCGCTTCCGGTGCCGCTGTCGGCATCAGCGAAGGAAACGGCCTTTCCGTTAGTGTGCGCAAAGGTGACATTGAGACTATTGAGAGAAATCAGGATAAGGGAATCGGCGTCACGGTTTTTATCGGGAAGAAAAGGGGCAATGCAACTACATCGGATTTTTCCGAACAGTCCCTCAAACAGACTGTGGATGCCGCCTATAACATCGCGTCTTTCACTTCGGAAGATGATGCAGCCGGCTTGCCTGACGCAGACATGCTTGAACGGCATCCGGAGGATCTGGCACTTTATTACCGCTGGCCAATCAATACTGAAGAAGCGGTGGAACTGGCAAAATGTTGTGAAGCGGCGGCTTTTGAAACAGATAAGCGGATTTCCAACAGCGAAGGTTCGAGTGTCAATGTCCAGCATTCGCATTTTATCTCGGCAAACAGTGACGGGTTCAGGGGGGGATATCCCTATTCCAGTCATTCTCTTTCTGTGGCGCCGATCGCCGGGAAGGGCGGGAACATGCAACGGGATTACTGGTATACCGCTTCCAGAAATCCGCTTGAGCTTAAAACGCCCGAAGAGGTTGGGACATACGCGGCAAGACGGGCACTTGCGCGGCTTGACGCGCGCCAGATTGGAACCCGGAAATGTCCGGTTCTTTTTGAGGCCCCAGTTGCTATCGGTTTATTGAATTCATTTGTTTATGCCGTTTCAGGTGGCGCGCTTTACCGGAAGTCCAGTTTCCTGCTCGGTTCTCTGGATAAGCAGGTTTTTCCCAAACATATCGGTCTGCTCGAGGATCCGCATCTCAGGGGAGCGATGGGATCCGCTCCTTTCGATGATGAAGGCGTCAGGACAAGCCGACGCGAGATTGTTCAGGATGGAATAGTTCGTGGCTATTTTCTTTCATCTTATTCGGCCCGCAAGCTGGGCATGAAAACGACTGGCAATGCGGGTGGCTCCCATAATCTGGTGTTGCATTCGAACGTGACAGACGAAAACGACGATTTTGCGGCCATGTTACAGAAGATGGGGAAGGGGCTTGTGGTGACCGAACTGATGGGACAAGGGATCAATTATGTGACCGGTGATTATTCACGCGGTGCGTCAGGTTTCTGGGTGGAGAACGGCATTATCCAGTATCCTGTACAGGAAATCACGATTGCAGGCAATCTGAAAGACATGTTCGGAAATATAGTGGCTGTCGGTAACGATACGCTGGTTCGCGGAGCCAAAGAATCGGGGTCGATCCTTGTCGAACAGATGACTGTCGCGGGATCAGGCAACTGACAAGGCGAACTGCTGTTTTGACGGCTTCAGATTTTTTCCAGAAAACAGTCGAGTGCTTTTCGCCAGTGTCCGATGTCGGTATGGAAAGAGGTTTTAAATGGCGCGTGTTTCCAGTTGATCGCTTGCCGGATGCCGTGAAGTGCATTGACAGCCCATACTTCACAGCCGTTCAGGTCTTGCGGCTTTCGCAGTCGGCAGGCCACCCGGATGTGCTCTTTTTCTGCCAGTGACTGAATCAGTTGGGCTGTGACGCCCGGCAAAACGCGGTGCGAAGGGGAAACGGTACAAAGTGTTTTACCCTCCCACCATATGAGGGTAGTGGTCAGGCCTTCAAGCAGAAAGCCCTTTGGAGTCGTCAGTATTCCTTCGTCGGCGCCCGTTTCTCTTATCTTTTTGCGTATTTCCAGCATTTTTGTCAGATCCGGCCCCTTATGCCTGGGTGTCTTTCGAAAATCGGCTATCTTGCAATCGGACAGACGGATAGTCTCGTGGATAGGCGGCGCTTTCCGGAGGCGAAGCTGGAATGCCGGCTGCCTGAGAGAACCGGCCATTTCAATGCGCGGAAACCAGCATCCCGTTTGAGGAATCCGTTCAAGGACCGCTTCCCAAAACGGCGCGATTTCCTTTTCCTGGAATCCGGCCAGTTGGCTACAGCTCGACAGAAAGCGCTTCCGGTGAAGTTTTAAAGCGCGAACACGGCCTTGTTTTACGAGCCATGAATCTGCAACCAGAAGATTCGTTTCCGCCATGTCGGTAGGAACAAGCGTTTTTCCGGTAAGGTATTGAAAAACGGACTCTGTTTTTTGCACGGTGTTAAGGTCGGGAGGAATTGTCGGGAAAATTCGTATTGAACAAATCGAGAAAGGCCTTGGCTTTGGTGCGGATTTCGTCGAATTCTTCTTCCGGGTCGGAAAGTGATGTGATCGCGCCGCCGACACCGAAAGTAACTGTTCCGTGCGACATCACAAGGGTGCGGATCACGATGCTCAGATCGACTGCTCCGCACAGGGAAAAATAGCCCAAAACGCCCGAATAAATGCCGCGTGCGCCTTCTTCGAGTTCGTCAAGTATTTGCATGGTGCGCAATTTGGGCGCTCCCGTCATCGAACCGCCCGGAAAGGCGTCCCGAATACATCGGAGCGGAGAAGCGTCGGCTCTGATCCTGGAGGTGATGGTGCTGACCATCTGGTGAACGGTCTGGTACGATTCAATGGCAAACAGTTTCGGTACGTTGACCGTGTTCAGTTCGGCGGTTCTGCCGAGGTCGTGACGGACCAGATCGACTATCATCAGATTTTCGGCATTTTCCTTTTCGCTGTTGGCCAGCTCTTCATAGAGTTCCCTGTCTTTTGCTGGATTATCCGAGCGGCTGCGAGTGCCTTTTATCGGTTTCGATTCAGCGACACGCTGTCGCGATATTTTCAGGAAGCATTCCGGGGAGCAACTCAACACACAGATATCTTTCAGCTGGAGGTAGGCCGCGTAAGGAGCCGGATTTGCACGACGCAGCATACGGTATGCGATCCATGGATCGGCATCCGTATGGCTTGTGGCTGTATTGGTCAGGCATACTTCGTAGGTCTCACCCTGTTTGATACAGTTTTGGCTTTTCCTGATGAGTTCGATGTATTTCTGTTTGTCATGCCGGAGGCTGAAAGCGGTTTTCAGTTCCAGGTGATCGGGCAGATTTTCCGGAAAACCTGTAACGTCATTTTCATGAGATTGAATCCGGTTTTCCGTCTCTTCAAGCCATTTTTCGGCTTCTCCCGTTGAATTTTTTCCGGCCAGCGCCAGCAAATAAACCTGTTTTTCCTGATGATCGATGACGATACTGCGGTCGCAGAACAGAAGAATGGCATCCGGATATGATGAATGGTGAATATGAGGGGATTCACAATCCGCTTTCATCTCGTATCCGATATAACCAACCCATCCCAGGGAAAATTCAAAGGGGGTTTCCAGTGAATGAATTTGGTATTTTTCCAGATCGTTTTCCAGCCAGTCGAAAAAATTCGAATGGACGACATGGATCCGGTCATTCGTTTCGATTCGGATAGAGTGGGTACTTACATCGGCAGTGGCGACCCGCCCGAGCGGTCCATCTGCCTTGCAAAGATAGGAAAAGCGTCCGGAGCCGTAATCCTGCCGGCTGCTGTCGAGCCAGATAGCATATTCATTTTTCCGGAAGAATAGATCGAACAGTTGCTCGCTGTTGAGAGAACACGACATTTGTCTGTGGAGGAGAACGGTATGTTCGGGAAAGGCTGTTTTCCCGGAAAACGGTTTTGCTTGCGTAAAAGAGAGCGGAAGTTCCCGGGCAATTCTTTTGTGCCGGTTTTGCCAGTGGCGCGTCAGCTTTTTGAAATTTTCCAGTATTTGTCGCCCGTATTCGGTACAGATGGATTCCGGATGGAATTGCACGCCCCATTGGGGTAACGTCCGGTGGCGGATGCCCATAATTGTTCCGTCTGCAGTTTTTGCAGTGACAAGCAGTGAGTCCGGTATATCGTAAGCGGCAAGCGAATGATACCGGACGACGGCAAAAGGAGACGGAACGTGTTCGAACAGGTCTGTGCCATTATGGGTAATGAATGACAGTCTGCCGTGTTGCGCTTCCGTTGCCGGGCCAATTTTCCCGCCATGGAAATGACAAATTCCCTGATGGCCCAGACAAATGCCGAGAACAGGAAGGTCGGTTTGCCGGATAATATCGCCGCAGATGCCGAAGTCTGCTGTCCGGTCCGGCCGTCCCGGACCCGGAGAAATAACAATATTGTCGAAATACCGGCTCATGTCCGGTTGCCAGCGGGGATCGTCGTTTTTGATGACCACGGGAGCGCAGCCGTTAACGGCTGCGATCAGATGGTAGAGATTATAAGTGAAAGAATCGTAATTATCGATCAGCAACGTTCTAATCAATTTCACGTTTCTCCTGCCGGAATTATTGTTGGCGATTCTGGAAGGTGCGGGGCTGGCGTGTGCGGTTCGAACCCGCAACCATATCGAACCGGAAAAGCCGGCATTCGATTGGCCCGTTATAAAAAGGCGTTTTGCGCGATTCTTTCAGGCGAAGCAGTTTCGGAACGGCAAGGTCGGCTGTGAACACGAAAACAGACCATTCCGGAAAGCGCCGTTTCAGGGTGGCGCCCAGTGCCTGATAAAATTGTGAAGCCAGCTCGTCGGTCTGGAGGTGACGATTGCCGCGCACGCCGATCCGTTCTCCATAAGGCGGATTGGTCAGAATGATGCCGGGCCGATCGACGGGCGGTTTGATTTCCTGTGCCTCGATCTGGTGAAGCGGTATACTGAAAGTTACGCCGGCTTTTTCAAGATTGTGGCGAGTCATGTTCAGCATGTCCCCCGAGATATCGCTGCCGAAAATCAGCGGTTCTGCGGGTGGCGGAGTGATATGGACGGCGTCTTTCAGGGCTTGCCACTCGGCCTGATCGAAATGGCGGAATTTTTCAAACGAAAAAGTCCGTTTGAAACCGGGCGGAATTCCCTGCACCATCTGCGCAGCCTCGATCAGGATGGTCCCCGATCCGCACATGGGATCGAGAAGTGGCATCCCCGGTTTCCAGCCGCTTGTTCTCAACAGGCCAGCCGCCAGATTTTCGCGCAAGGGGGCATCACCTGTTTCATGACGCCAGCCCCGTTTGAACAGCGCTTCTCCGGAAGTGTCGAGGTATAGCGTGACGTTGTGGGCATCCAGAAAACCGGCGATACGGATATCCGGCGCATGCGTGTTGATGGAAGGACGGGAACCGGTTTCGCTGCGGAAACGGTCAACCACGCCGTCCTTGATACGAAGCGTTGTGAAGTTCAGGCTTTTCAGGGGCGATTTGATGGTCGTTAGGTCAATACGCAAGGTATTTTCGACGCCAAACCATTTTTCCCAAGCCTGTTTTACCGCCAGACGGTAGATGTCTTCTTCATGACGATAGCTGGATTGGGCGATTCTGAGCAATACCCGTGAAGCGATACGCGAATGAAGGTTGAGCAGCCATCCGTCCTGCAGTTTGCCGGAACAATGGACGCCCCCCGGAACGGATTGATGCACCTTCAGGGTTTGGCTGTTTTCTGCGATTTCTCTCAATTCATCGGCCAAAACGGTTTCCATGCCTCGCGGACATGGGCAAAAATAGGAATGGTTTGCTGACATAGGAAGTTATTTTTGACCGTGATTGATTGGTTTATTTCCGGATTTCACCGTGTCCCAGGACGACGTATTTCAGAGAAGTCAGTCCCTCAAGTCCCACAGGACCCCTTGCATGGAGCTTGTCGTTTGAAATGCCGATTTCCGCTCCCAGGCCATATTCGAAACCATCGGCGAAACGGGTTGACGCATTGACCATGACGGAAGATGAATCCACTTCCCGAAGAAAACGAAGAGCATGGCTGTAATTTTCGGTGATGATGGCATCGGTATGTTTGGAGGAATAGCGATTGATATGAGTGATGGCTTCGTCCAGATTGTTGACAACGCGGACAGCCAGAATCGGCGCAAGGTACTCCGTTTCCCAGTCTGCTTCGGTCGCCCGGGCCAGATAGGGATATTCGAAAAGGATCTGATACGCTTTTTCATCGCATCTTAGTTCGACTTCTTCGTCATGGTAACGTCTGGCCAGCAGGGAAAGGGCTTCCAGGGCGACGTTTTTGGAAACCAGAAGGGTTTCCATGGTGTTGCAGGTGCCGTAACGCTGGCATTTTGCATTGAAGGCGATTTCAACTGCTTTCTCCAGATCGGCGCAATCATCTATGTAAACGTGGCATATGCCGTCCAGATGTTTGATCATCGGGATTGTCGATTCGCGCATCAATCTTTCAATCAGTCCCTTGCCGCCACGAGGAACAATGACATCGACATATTCGGACATGGTGATGAGCTCACCTACCGCGGCACGGTCTGTTGTCTCGACGACTTGTACCGCCTGTTCGGGAAGCCCCGCTTTTTTCAGCCCTTCTTTTACGAGACTGGCCAGGACCTGATTGCAGTTGATCGCTTCCGAACCGCCACGCAATATGGTGGCATTGCCGCTTTTGATACACAATCCAGCCGCATCGACCGTTACGTTGGGGCGTGCTTCGTAAATAATCCCGATAACACCAAGCGGGACACGCATCTGGCCGACCTGAATGCCGGACGGACGTAATCTGAGGTTCGTAATCTCGCCGATCGGATCGGAGAGAGAAGCGATTTGTTCGAGACCGGTTGCCATCGTCTCAATGGCCTTGTCCGACAGTGTCAAGCGGTCCAGAAGGGACGGTTCCAGGCCGTTGTCTTGGGCTATGTCGAGATCTTTCCGGTTTGCCGTACGCAACAAGGCGACGTCGCGGCGGATGGCTTCGGCGATGAACATGAGCGCCCTGTTTTTGGTAGCGGTATCGGCTTTTGCCATCCGGGCGGAAGCTTCGCGCGCCTGTTGCCCGATCCGGGCCATGTAGCTTTTGATTTCCATCGGCATGTCTCAGTCGTTAGCGGGAAAAAATTAACGTTACCATTCCATTGATATTCGTTCAAGTACGGGCAATGAACAGGCCAAGCTGCATCAGGGCGTCCCAGGCGTCATCCATCCACGAATCGGATCGCAGCCCCTTGATGATTTTATCGATTTGGGCTGTTTGTTGCAGGGCGATTTGCAAATCTTTTTTTTCAAGCCTGTTCACCGCCATCTGGATGAGTTTTTCCCGCTGTCCTCTTAAACGAAGAGTTTTTGCCGTGGCCGGGAAAGTCTGCCCGCTTTCAAGAGCGGTCTTGCATTTCAGAAGAGTCCGGATTTCTTCGGTAAATGTCCAGAGAATGAGCGGAAGCGGTTCGCCTTCTCCTTTCAGTCCCTCCATCATCCGGATAAAACGGGCGCGGTTTCCTCCCAGCATGGCTTCGTTAAGTTTGAATATGTCGTAGCGGGCCACGTTCAGGACGGAGTTGCAGATTTGTTCGAAACCGAGTTCGCCTTCGGGATAAAGCAAGCCGAGTTTCTGAATTTCCTGATGGGCAGCCAGCAGGTTGCCTTCGACGCGTTCCACCAGAAAATCGATGCCTTGTTTGTTGGCCGTCTGGTTCTGTTTTTTCAGCCGTTCCGATATCCAGTTACCCAGCCTGGACAATTCGATGGAGGGAATTTCAATGTAAATGCCGTTCTTTTGCAACGCGCTGACCCAGGCCGTTTTCTGCGATGCCCAATCCAGTTTGGGAAGCGTGATCAGCGTGACATTGTCCGGATTCAGTTCGGCTGCGTATTCCTGCAAAGTCTGGCTGCCTTCTTTTCCGGGTTTGCCTCCCGGTATGCGCAGTTCAATGAGTTTTCGGCCTCCGAAAAGGGACATGGCATTGTTGGCAGCATGAAGCTGGCCCCATTTGAAACCCCGTTCGACAGTGAGGATTTCCCGCTCGCCGAAGTGCCTGTCACGGGCTGCCTTGCGGATCATGTCTGCCGCTTCCAGCAACAGAAGATGCTCGTCACCCGTCAGGACGTATAAAGAGGCAAGCTCTTTGTTCAGGTGAGATTCCAGTGTTTCATATTTGAGAAACATACAATCGGGGCGCGGATTCAGATGTCTTATGGAGTGGATGGGATGGCCGGTTCTGTCTCGGCTGCTGGAGCTGAAGCGGCATGTTTGTCTTCTTCCGTCAATTTTATGAAAGCCAGCCGCCGCAGTATTTGCTGTGCCATGTCAGATTGCATATCTTTGTAAAGCATGATTTCTTCGTTTTCCTTGGAAAGCGCTTGCGAATCGTCGTATGTCATCGTCCTGCGAAGGGAAATTTTTGTCGGTTCTATCAAGATTTTTCCCTGTGCTGTTCTGGCCGTGAATTCAAGATTGTAATAGAGGGAATATTCACGGGCACGACCTTGGGAGTTATAGGAAAGGACCTCTTTCTGGGTAGATTCGGAGATGGCAGACAGAATGACCTCGGCCTCCTTGGGATTGTTGACGATTTTTGTCAGATCCATACCCCTGATCAATCGTTTGAGAAGACGGGCAGTATGCGAGTTTTGGGGAAAATCAATGTACAGTGTAGAAAATGTAAAATCATAGTTGCCGCGTAAATGGAAACCACATGAAGCCAGTAAGGCAGCTATTATAAAAACAGCCGCCCAGTGATATAAACGATTCGATTTCATTTTAATTTCCATTAACAGTTTTCGATACGGTATCAGACAACGATATTGACCAGCTTGTTCGGCACGACAATGATCCGTTTCGGAATTCCTGTAACAAATTTTGCAACGCTTTCATTTTCCAGTGCGATCTTTTCAATGAGGGATTTATCTGCCGACTTGGGCACCCGGATATTGCCGCGCAATTTGCCGTTCACCTGTACAACCATTCCAATTTCATCTTGTTCCAGTGCTGCCGGGTCGACTTGTGGCCAATCCGTATCAAGAAGATCGCCTTCCTTGTCTGCGTATCCCAGTTCTTTCCAGATGACATACGTAATATGCGGAACGACCGGATAAAGTACTTTCAGGAAGATGGACAGGGTTTCCCGCAAGACGCTTGCAAATTCAGGCGAGCTGTCGGGTTTTGCCGCTTCAAGCGTATTCAGCATCTTCATGCATGCCGAAACGACAGTGTTGTATTGAATACGGGCATAGTCCTGGTTGGCCTGTTGCAGAACCTGATGGATATCGCGTCTCAATTCTTTCAACGAATCCGGAAGTCTTGCCGGAAGAGATGGATTGGCTGTCACGACGATATCCCTGTTGCGGTAAGCGAATGCCCAGACACGCCGCAGGAAACGGCTGGCTCCTTCCACGCCCGATCCAGACCATTCGAGAGTCTGTTCCGGAGGAGAGGCAAACATGGTGAACAGTCGGGCGGTGTCGGCGCCATACTGGTCGATTTGGGTTTGGGGATCAATGCCGTTGTTTTTCGATTTGGACATTTTTTCAATGCCCCCAATACTGACAGGCTGGCCATCGGATATGAGTCTTGCAGAAACCGGCCGTCCTTTTTCATCCAGTTGCAGTTCGATTTCTTCCGGGTTGAACCAGGTTTTTTTACCGGCAGCGTCTTCGCGATAGTAGGTTTCATTAAGAACCATACCCTGCGTCAGCAACCTGACAAAAGGTTCATCGAATTTCACCAGTCCGAGATCGCGCATGACTTTGGTCCAGAAACGGGCGTATAGCAAATGCATGACGGCATGTTCGATGCCGCCGATGTACTGGTCCATCGGCATCCAGTAATCGTTTCTTTCGTCAACCATGGATTTGTCCGAACCCGGGGAGCAGTAACGCATGAAATACCAGCAGGAATCGACGAAGGTATCCATGGTATCCGTTTCACGTCTTGCCGGTTTCCCGCAATGTGGACAGGTTGTATTGATGAATTTTTCGTCTTTTGCAAGAGGATTGCCCGATCCGTCAGGAATACAGTCTTCAGGCAGCAAAACAGGAAGATCCTCTTCGGGAACGGGCACGGCTCCGCAATCCGGACAGTGAACGATGGGGATAGGCGTACCCCAGTAACGTTGGCGGGAAATGCCCCAATCACGCAAGCGGTAGGTCACTTTCTTCTCGCCGAGCCCCTTTTCCGCCAGCACGGCAGCAATGGCATCGACCGCTTCCTGATGATTCAGTCCGTCAAAACGGCCCGAATTGATGCATTTCCCGTGTTCCTTGTCTGCATACCAGTCGTGCCAGACTTCTTCCATGAAGGTTTTGCCTTCGACATCAATGACCTGTCTGATCGGCAGACCGTATTTGTGGGCGAATTCGAAATCCCGTTCATCGTGGGCCGGAACCGCCATGACGGCGCCATCGCCATAGCTCATCAGGACGTAGTTGCCGACCCAGACTTCAACCAGCTGATTGGTCAGGGGATGGCGGACGAAAAGGCCTGTCGGCATACCTTTCTTTTCCATCGTTGCCATGTCGGCTTCGATAACGCTGCCTCTTTTGCATTCCTCGATAAATTCGGCCAGTTCCGGATTGCTTTTTGCTGCAAAACGGGCGAGATCGTGTTCGGGAGCGACGGTACAGAAAGTCACGCCTTTGATGGTGTCAGCGCGCGTTGTGAAAACCCAGAGTTTGCCGTCGCCGATCAGTTTGCCGTCTGTGTCCTGAATGTCGTGCAAGAAAGCAAAACGGACGCCTTCCGATTTGCCAATCCAGTTGATCTGCATGGTGCGCACCCGTTCAGGCCATCCCGGCAATTTATGGGTGACGTAATCCAGCAACTCTTCCGCGTAATCGGTGATGCGTGCGTAATACATCGGTATTTCACGTTTTTCGATCAGTGCGCCGGAACGCCATCCACGTCCATCAATGACTTGTTCATTTGCCAGTACTGTCTGATCGACCGGATCCCAGTTCACTGTTCCGGTTTTCTGATAAATAATGCCTTTTTCCAGCATTTTGAGGAACATCCACTGGTTCCACTTGTAATATTCCGGTTTGCAGGCCGTCATTTCACGGGTCCAGTCGATAGCCAGTCCCATGGATGCCATCTGGCTTTTCATGTGGGCGATGTTGGAGTATGTCCATTCGGCTGGCGGTATGCCGTGTGCCATCGCGGCATTTTCGGCCGGCATGCCGAAGGCGTCCCATCCCATTGGCATCAGCACGTTATAACCGTTCATGCGCAAATAACGATACATAACGTCGTTGATTGTATAGTTGCGCACATGTCCCATATGCAGCCTTCCGGAAGGGTATGGCAACATGGAGCAGGCGTAAAATTTTCCTTTCGGAAAGCGCGGATCGTTTTCAACGGTTTTATAGGCTTTTATGGATTCCCATTGATCCTGTGCAGTTTTTTCTACTTCTGCATGGCTATATTTGTCTTGCATGATGAACTACAGTAAATAAGGGTTGTTCGGTTCCGGATGGAAACCATTATGATAATACGAGGATCGGATGTGCTGCGCATTTGAGGTTGCCGGGCAGGACAAAACTGTTTCTGCCCGGCAGCATTTTTTCTGTTTATTTCAAGTGGAGAACGTCTTGCATATCGAAGAGGCCGCTCGTTTTGTCAGTGAGAAAACGGGCTGCACGCAGGCTGCCTTGTGCATAAGTGGCGCGGCTGGCCGATTTGTGGGTTATTTCGATACGTTCGCCGGTTCCGGCAAAAAGAACCGTGTGATCGCCTACGATATCGCCGCCCCTTATTGTCGAAAAACCGATTGTTGATGGATCGCGTTCTCCAGTAATGCCTTCCCGGGCATAAATGGCGCATTCCCCGAGGTCGCGACCGATAGCTTTGGCAATCACTTCGCCCATTTTCAGTGCGGTTCCCGAAGGGGCATCCACTTTATGCCTGTGATGCGCTTCTATCACTTCAATGTCGTATCCTTCGGCAAAATTCTTTGCCGCGATTTCCAGTAATTTCATGGTGACGTTCACACCTACGCTCATGTTCGGGGCGAATACGACAGGAATTGATGTCGAGGCTGCTGCGATGGCTTTTTTCCCGTTTTCATCGAAACCGGTTGTGCCAATGATCATTTTGATTTGATGGGCAGCACAATAAGCGAGATGTTCGAGTGTACCGGCAGGGCGGGTGAAATCGATAACATATTCGGCGTCCCTGAATGCTTTATTCATGTCGGATACGATCGGCACGCCTGTTTTCTCGCCCAGAAACATGCCGGCATCATTGCCGAGGCCAGGAGAATTCGATGCGTCGAGCGCACCGGTCAGTATGGCATCTTCCGCTTTCAGAACGGCTTCGATCAACATGTGGCCCATGCGGCCATTTGCCCCTGCAATGGCGATTTTCATTTTATTCATTGGATATTTCCGATCAATTGGTCATTCGGCGATGGCGGCAGCATCCTGCCTATCCGGCTCGGCGTGCTGATAGGTTCGAAAGTTCCGATATTTTCCGAGGAGTCATTACCGGTTTCTTCCGTATCGTTTTGTCTCGACTCCTGAGTCGAACTTCTGCTAACAGGGCGTTTTATCCGGTTTGGCCGCCCGGAAACCGTATTCGTCACAGAAGCGCTGACGGGTTCAGGAACGCTGACGGGTTCGGGAGCGCTGACGGGTTCAGGAGCGCTGATGGGTTCGGGAGCGCTGACCGGTTCGGGGGCGCTGACCGGTTCGGGAGCGCTGACCGGTTCGGGAGCGCTGACCGGTTCAGGAGCGCTGACCGGTTCGGGGGCGCTGACGGGTTCAGGAGCGCTGACGGGTTCAGGAGCGCTGACCGGTTCGGGGGCGCTGACCGGTTCGGGGGCGCTGACCGGTTCAGGAGCGCTGACGGGTTCAGGAGCGCTGACGGGTTCAGGAGCGCTGACCGGCTTGGAAACAGGAGATGATTCCGGTACATTGACAGGCGCTATATTGCTGTTTGACCCTGTCGTTTCCGAAGATGTTTTTACTTCCTGTCCGTTTTTTTCGATCCTGGCTTCCTTTTTGTCGTTTTCTGAGGGTTCATCGTCGGAGGTGATATGGGACAGATAGGCCGCTTCATCCGGCAAATGGTCGCTTGTCATGCGTTCAACGAGATTGTCGGTAAAGAAAATCACTAACCTGTTAGTCGTTATGGCTCCGTTGGGTTTTTGAAGGCGGAACAGGTAATCCCAGCGATTGGCGTGAAACATATCGGTTAAAAGAGGGGTTCCCAACACAAAACGGACCTGTTCCTTGGTCATGCCTGGCTGCACTTTGGCCAGCATTTCGGCGGAAATGAAATTTCCCTGCTGGACATTGACTTTGTAGGGCGTCAGCATGCTCAGCCATTTTTTCATGCCTGTCGGTTTTGTATTCAGTTCATTTTCAGCTTCAGTTGTTACCTTTTCAGGTTGTTTACTGACAACTGATTCTGATATTTCATTTTCTGAGGGGCTTCGTTGGCCGGGGATGTTCGCAACCGGCTTTTTTTCTGTCTCGACAGAGACAGGCTTGGTGTTTTCGATAGGATCACTTTCGTCAATCAAAGGATTTTTGGAGGCGCAACCGATTACCAGAACAGTTGCCGATGTTAGCAGTACCGGTGCGCGAAGATATCGCCACAAGCTGGCCATTTTTTTATGCATCACGAAGTTGAATCCCAAGAGCAATTTATTGAGCAGATTTAACAAACACTATATGATAAAGCAGATACTAGAATAGTACAGAACCAATTTTGAATTTATAAACTTCTCAAAATGATGAGTAATAATCCTGCCGACTTGAAAGCAACGGGTCTTAAAGCCACACTTCCCCGATTGAAAATTCTCAACATTTTTCAAAAGAATGCCGAGCGTCATTTAAGTGCCGAAGACGTTTACCGGCTGCTTTTGTCCGACAATCTGGAAATCGGACTGGCGACAGTTTATCGCGTATTGACGCAGTTCGAACAGGCCGGGATATTATCACGGAATTATTTCGAAACCGGCAAGGCGGTTTTCGAACTGAATGAAGGTACCCACCACGACCATATTGTTTGTGTCGATTGTGGAAGGGTTGAGGAATTTCACGATGACGAAATCGAAAAAAGGCAACATGACATTGCGGCCGAAAAGGGTTTTGACATTGTCGATCATACTCTGGCGATTTATGGACGCTGCATTAAATGCCGACAAAAATAGGGCAGGAGGATGGACATGAAAAAGCCGTGAGTTTCACGGCTTTTTATTATTTCTGGGCGTTTCAGGATGCCTTGGCCGGTACTTCTTTTGCTTCAGGAACATATTCGAACTTCTTGGCCAGGGCGTGGTAAAGCGGTTCCGGGCTGACATATTTCGAAACCAGGCTGGCCAGGAGGGAAACGGCCATCAGAGACAGCAGCATCTGGTGGCTTCCTGTCATCTCCATCGTAATAATGAAAGAAGTCAACGGTGATCGGGTTACGCCGGAAAGATAGGCGGCCATGACAAGAATAATGATGGCGCCGTGGGGCGCAAGGCCGGGGAAAAGGGCATATACGTTGTCGCCGATGCCGGCGCCGACCGACAAAGTCGGCGCAAACAGGCCGCCGGGAATGCCGCTTAAGGTTGAAACGAGAGTGGCGATGAATTTGGCAGCGCCGTAATACCAGACCAGAAAAGTGGTGTCGCTCTCCAAGGTCAGCCGGGTCGGTTGATAGCCAGTGCCATAAACTGTTCCGTCAGTCAGCAATCCTAAAATGGCAACAATCAGACCGCAGGCTGCGGCGAAAGCAAGAGGATGTTCCTGAATGACTTTTTTGATTCTTTGCGGTGGTGTGACTGAAATTTTCTGGACGATCAGGCTGAACAGTCCACCGATAACGCCACCGGCAATTCCGCAAACGAGAATGGCGGGAATGTTTGTCAGCAAAGCGAGGGATTCGTTGGTATAGCCGAAATAAGTATAATTTCCGACAAGGGCTATGGAAATAAGTCCGGACAGGATGACGGTCAGCAGAGTAGGGCTGTGTGCATTGAAGATATATTTTTTGGTCAATTCTTCCATGGCGAACATGATGCCGGCCATCGGTGTATTGAAAGCGGCAGCGATCCCGGCAGCCCCGCCCGACAGTGCCAGCATTCGTCTCTGTTCCGCTGTCTTGAGTGTTCCGTAGCCATAGAAGGCATGCATGATGGAAGCGCCGACCTGAACGGTTGGCCCTTCTCGCCCGATTGAGGCACCGAGCGTCAATCCACCCAAAAGCATGGCGATTTTTCCAAACAGGATTTTCAGGGAAAGCAGGTCGCTTTTTTTCTTGTGGTCCGGGTCATCTATGACGGCGATGGTTTGGGGGATTCCGCTGCCCTGGGTACCCGGAAAAAAGCGTCTGGCGATATAGACGATAAGGGCGAAGCCAACCGGCATGTAGATAATCGAAGCCCAGGGAACATGCGTAACAATCCAGGTATTGAGTTCAAAGGCATAATCGCTGGCTTCCGCCATGCCGACACCGGCCAGACCAATCAGAATAGGAGCCAGAATCCACGCACAGGTACGTCTCCAGTATCGTGCCGTTTTTTGTACGATGACACGTTTGGTCAGATGAGGCGGGTCGAAATGAGGAAATAACATGATTTGTTCTATTTCGCAGGTTCTTAGCATTATTATATTCGAGCAAATATATTTCAAGTTCTTATTACTCTTCGGGAGAACAATCCGATGAAAGACAGGTTGTCTTCAATCGCTGTTGCAGGTGGGACGCAGTATCTGGACATTCTTCAGAAGTTCAGAGTCATCGTTCGTTCGGCACAGAAATATTCCCAAAAAGTCGAAAAAATACTGGGAGTTTCAGGCGCGCAATTGTGGATTATGAAAGAAATTGATAGAAAGCCGGGATTGCGGGTAGGAGAAATTGCCCGGTTGCTGGCTATCCACCAAACGACGGCCAGTAATTTGCTGGATGTACTGGAGAAAAAAAATATGGTCTGTAAAACACGTTGGCCGACGGACCAGCGAATTGTAAATCTGTCCCTGACGCAACAGGGGGAGGCTTTGTTATTGAAAGCACCAGAACTGACGAGAGGTTTGTTGCCGGAAGCCCTGTCTCAAATGGAGCCTGAAGATTTGAGGCGGCTGGGTGAAACGCTGGACGTTCTGCTCGAAAGTATTTCACAGGTGGATGAAGAGTTTGCGTTGCAGCCTTTGCCGTTTACGATGTAAAAAGCCTGCAAGCGTGATACTTGCAGGCTTTTGAATGGAACAAGGGTTTCTGGAAAGAGGGAATTACATCATTCCGCCCATGCCTCCCATTCCACCCATACCGCCCATTCCACCCATGTCAGGAGCCGGTTTTTCTTCCGGAATGTCAAAGACCATGCAATCGGTCGTCAGCATCAGTGCGGAGATTGATGCAGCGTTTTGCAAGGCGGAACGGGTTACTTTTGCAGGATCGACAACACCCATTTCGACCATGTCGCCATAGGTGTCATTGGCTGCGTTATAACCGAAGTTTCCCGAACCTTCGATAACCTTGTTGACCACGACGGAAGCTTCTTCACCGGCATTGTGAACGATCATGCGCAGAGGTTCTTCCAGAGCGCGCATGACGATATGCACTCCGGCTTCCTGATCCGCATTATCGCCCTTGACGTTGACGTTGGCGCGGGCACGCAACAGAGCAACGCCACCGCCGGGAACGATGCCTTCTTCAACAGCGGCACGGGTTGCATGCAGTGCATCTTCAACACGTGCTTTCTTTTCTTTCATTTCCACTTCGGTAGCAGCGCCGACCTTGATAACGGCTACACCGCCTGCCAGTTTCGCGATACGTTCCTGCAGTTTTTCCTTGTCGTAGTCGGAAGTGGCTTCTTCCATCTGGACCCGAACCTGTTTGACACGCGCTTCGATGGCGTCAGCTTTGCCAGCACCGTCGATGATGGTCGTGTTTTCCTTGTTGACTTCGACACGTTTGGCTTGACCCAGCTGTTCTAAGGAAGCGTTTTCCAGCGTCAGGCCGACTTCTTCGGCAATGACCTGGCCGCCTGTCAGGATAGCGATGTCTTCCAGCATGGCTTTTCGGCGGTCGCCAAAGCCCGGAGCCTTGACAGCACAGGTTTTCAGAATGCCCCGGATATTGTTGACAACGAGCGTAGCCAGCGCTTCGCCTTCCACATCTTCGGCAATGATCAGAAGCGGACGGCTCGCTTTGGCAACCTGTTCCAGTACCGGCAGCAGATCGCGGATATTGGAGATTTTCTTTTCACACAACAGAATGTAGGGATTGTCGAGTGCAACAACCTGTTTGTCGGCGTTATTGATGAAGTAGGGGGAGAGATAACCACGGTCGAACTGCATACCTTCAACAATATCCAGTTCATCGTTCAAAGACTTGCCGTCTTCAATCGTGATGACGCCTTCCTTGCCGACTTTTTCCATAGCTTCGGCAATACGTTCGCCAATGGAGTGATCGCTGTTGGCGGAAATGGAACCGACCTGTGCGATTTCCTTGCTGGTGGTACAGGGTTTCGCGATTTTTTTCAGTTCTTCAATGGTAGCTTCCACCGCTTTGTCGATACCGCGTTTCAGATCCATCGGGTTCATGCCCGCAGCCACATATTTCATCCCTTCGCGAACGATAGCTTGCGCCAGGACAGTGGCAGTCGTGGTGCCGTCACCGGCGTTGTCACTGGTTTTGGAAGCGACTTCCTTGACCATTTGTGCGCCCATATTCATGAGCTTGTCTTTCAGCTCAATTTCCTTGGCGACAGAAACGCCGTCTTTGGTAATGGTCGGTGCGCCCCAGGTACGTTCTAGAACGACATTTCTACCTTTGGGGCCGAGTGTTACTTTGACGGCGTCGGCCAGAATGTTGACGCCTTCAACCATTTTATTGCGGCCGCTATCGCCGAATACGACTTCTTTAGATGACATGAAATTCTCCTAATATAAATTTGTACGCTTTACCAAGTCCTTAAAGACTGTGTATGCAATCATTGCTGGATGATCGCCATTACATCGGATTCGTGCATGACGAGCAGCTCTTCACCGTCGACTTTGACGGTCTGTCCGGAATATTTTCCGAAAAGAACCATGTCGCCGACTTTTACGTCAAGCGGCAAAACTTTGCCATCTTCCAGAACCTTGCCATTGCCAACGGCGATGACTTCGCCTTGGTCCGGTTTTTCCGCTGCTGCGTCAGGAATGACGATACCGGATGCGGTAGTTTTTTCCTGATCGACACGTTTGACGATAATGCGGTCTTGCAAAGGACGAAGTTTCATAACAATTCCTTATAAATCAATTTATTGTGTTTGTGAGATAAAAGCCTGAACCTGTATCAGGCCACCTTAAACCTTTGTCTCCCGAAATCCGGAATTCAAGTGAGTTTATTAGCACTCTCTTGTAACGAGTGCTAAGTATAGGGGCGGCCTTTGAAGATTTCAAGATAAAGGAAAGAATTTTTTTTACTTTGTGCGAAAACACAAATCCTGCAGATCGGGACAGAAAACCTCTGAAAGGAAAAAATTAATCGCCCGATTCTTTTTTTCGGAAAATTCTGATGGGTCGGGTACTTGTTTTTTGCAGTGTGTGACAGTTGCGGCAGCCGTGGCAACTGTAGACCGATCCTTTCGGTTTGTCTCCCGGATGGATTTTTCCGGCCAGCGTGTCGGCATGCAGATAGGCGCTCAATCGGGACAAGCCGAGACGTATCCGGTATTTCCAAAGGCAGGGGAAGCTGTATTTGTACAGAATACAGCAGGAGAGTGTGACAATAAAAAGAACGATGAGTTCCTGCATCTCAACATCCCAATAAAAAACGGCTGATGTGATAAGTGGCCAAGGAAGCCAGATAGGCGAGTCCAAAAAGATACGCTGCTGCAAATGACATTGTCCACCAGGAATTGGTTTCACGCCGGATGACGCCCAGGGTGGCGAAACACTGTGGCGCGAAAACAAACCAGGCCAGAAGAGATAGGGCTGTCGGCAGACTCCAGCTTGACGAGATGAGCGAAGTCAGCGCAACAGAAAGGTCGTCGCCGCTTGCTGAAAGGGCATAAACGGTACCTAATGCACTGACGGCGATTTCTCTTGCGGCCATGCCAGGAATCAGGGAAACTGCTATTTGCCAGTTGAAACCGATAGGCCGGACGATGTATTCCAGCCAGTGTCCCAGCTGTCCTGCGAAACTGTATTCAATGGCGGCACCGGCAGCTCCTTCAGGAGGTGTGGGATAAGTGGAAAGTACCCATAGCAGAACGGATGTGGCGAATATGACGGTACTGACACGTACAAGAAAAATGCGGGCTCTCTCCCACAAACCGATAGCGATGTTGCGGATTCGGGGCAAATGATAAGACGGCAATTCCATCAGAAGAGGCTGGTAATCGTTTTTTCCCAGCAGACGGCTAAGTATCCAGGCGATTAGAACAGCGGCAAGGATGCCGCTGATGTACAACCCGAACAGTACCAGTCCTTGGAAGTTGAAAATGCCTACTGTCTTGTCGGGTATGAATGCGGCAATAATCAGTGAATAAACGGGCAGGCGTGCCGAACAGGTCATCAACGGCGCAATCAGAATAGTGATGATTTTGTCCTTGCGGTTTTTTATGGTTCGCGTTGCCATAATTCCGGGAACAGCGCAGGCAAAACTGGAAAGAAGCGGTATGAAAGCGTGACCGGACAGGCCGATTTTGCTCATCAGTTTATCCAGCATAAAAGCGGCGCGCGGCAGATATCCGGACTCTTCCAGGATGAGAATGAAAAAGAACAGAATCAGAATTTGCGGAAGAAAGACAATAATGCTGCCTACACCGGCAATAATCCCGTCGACAATCAGGCTGCGCAAAACGCCTTCCGGTAGCCACAAAGTGAACAGGGAACCGACTGTATCGATGCCCGTTTCGATCCATTCCATCGGCATTTCCGCCCAACTGAAAACGGCCTGGAACATGAAAAACAAAATGGCGATCAGAATCGGAAAACCAAAAACGGGATGCAAAACGATGGAATCGATTTTTTGATTCAGGGGGTAAGTGTCGGCATTTCTTTTTATGACGGCTTCCAGAATTCTTCGGGATTCGAAAGAGGACGAACGATTTTCAAGCAGAGGTTTTTTCGTTCCTGGCGCTGGGGTTAGGTTAACAAAGACGTCACCTTTTTCTAAAAGGTCGATAAGCGCTTCGATCCCTCCTGGTTCAACGGCAACGGTTTCGACAACAGGTATGCCGAGTTCGTCTTGCAATAATTCCAGATCGATGATTTGCCCTCTTTTTCGGGCAAGATCGATCATGTTCAACGCCAGAATCGTCGGATAACCTAATGCAATGACGTCAAGAATCAGTTTCAGGCTTCTTTTCAGGTTGGTGGCATCGGCGACATAAACGATCAGGTCGATCGGTGTATCGTCCGTTTTTTCCAACAGTGCTTTCCGGGTGATTTCTTCATCCTGCGTCAGTGGAGTCAGGCTGTATATGCCGGGCAAGTCAATGATGTGGAATCGCTGGCCATTGTCCGTTTTCATATCGCCTTCTTTGCGTTCGACGGTGACGCCTGCGTAGTTGGCGACTTTTTGATGCGATCCTGTCAGACGGTTGAAAAGAGCGGTTTTGCCACTGTTTGGATTTCCAACCAGAGCAATTGAACGAAATGATGCGGATTTTTTTAGGAGGCCGATTTCGCGATCAGTCGGATTCATTATCGTTTTGAGCGATGTATATTCTGGCTGCCTCTCGGCGACGAAGAGCGAAAATGGAATTTCCTACTCTGATTGCCATCGGGTCTTTGCAAGGAAAGGCTTCGGCATGAACATGAATGCGTTCTCCCGGTGTGAATCCGAGCTCTTGCAACCGGTTTTTCATGAAAGTGGCGGCTGATCCCTCATCATCTGCCAGACCGATGACTGTGGCCGAATCGCCTTTTCTCAATTGTGCCAGATTGCTGATGGCAGCCGTTTTCAAAAATGTTGAAGGTGGTTGGGACATTTAAACGAAACTTACCGATAAGAATGAGAAATAAAATTATTCATGAATGATAATGATTCTCAATATAAACGTTTCTGCCAAAAAAAACAACTGTAGATCGCTCTGTTTTATATACCTATATCAAGTAAGCTCGTCTTTTGCTGGAAAATGAGAGAATATTCCGGACTTCGTAGCATATGGGTTGAACGGGAAATGAATGGCGGGACGGTCGGGGGAAAACATTGTTGGAATTCATGGTTTGAGATTTTCATGACAAAGAAAAGTGAACAAAATCTGAAAAAAATAAGGGCATTTTTTTGGGGAATTTTAGGCATTTTTTCTTTCGGAATGGCTGTTTGTGCCCAGGAACTGCCTGTAGAGATAGCGAGCGAATTTCAGCGGGCAGGTATTCCGGAAGAAGCCGTCGGGATCGTGATACAGCCGATTGGCTTGTCGGAGCCAAAAGTTTTGCATAATGCTGGAACGGTTTTTCATCCGGCGTCAACCATGAAAGTGCTAACCACTTACGCTGCGCTTGAATTACTTGGCCCTTCCTTCACTTGGCAGACCGGTGCTTACATTACCGGGGAGGTCAGGCATGGCATTCTGTATGGCGATTTGATTATCAGGGGAAGCGGCGATCCTTCGTTTTCACAAAAAGATCTCTGGCTTTTCATCCGGAAAATTCAGGATTCCGGTATCCGGGAAATTCGCGGAAAGGTCGTGCTCGACAGAAGTGTATTCGGGAGAATAAATTTCGATGCCTCCGTTTTTGACGACGCGCCTTTAAAACCTTATAACGCGGGGCCGGACGGACTGCTTCTGAATGAAAAAAGAATTGATGTGTATTTTGCGCCACATGGAGACAAGGATGAAGTTGAAGTAGTACTGGAGCCACGCATGGAGGGAATCACGATTGTTCCGCCTGTTGCGGCCAGTTCGGCTTGTGGTGACTGGAAAAATGGAATAACTGTCCATTTTGATGACAAAATCGCTTATTTTGAAGGGGAATATCCTTTGGCGTGCGGGATAAGAACCTGGGCAATACATCCTTACCAGATGAGTGACAGACGTTATTTCGAAAGTGTTTTTGTGAAATTGTGGCGTGAGTCGGGAGGAGTGTTTAAGGGGCAAGTTGAAGAAGGATTGCTTCCGGCTGATGCCGTTCTGAAAGCCGAGTGGACGTCTCAAGAGCTCGGTCTGGTTGTTTCCGCGGTGAACAAATACAGTAACAACGTTATGGCACGCCAGTTATTGCTGACGCTGGGGGAGAAATTTTATGGAACAGGCGCCACAATCGAACAAGGTATTGCAGTGATCGGGAACTGGCTGACCCAAAAAGGAATCAGCGCAAATGGACTGGTTGTGGAAAACGGTTCGGGACTTTCGCGTGAAGAAAGAATAAGTCCCTTGACGATGGCTGAAATTCTCAATGCTGCATTCATGTCGCCGGTGATGCCCGAACTGGTTTCGTCGCTCCCGATTGCCGGTCGTGACGGTACTATGTCGAAACGGTTAAGAGACGATCCGATTGCCGGAAAAGCCCACATCAAGACAGGTGCGATAAACGATGTCAGGGCGATAGCGGGCTATGTGCTTGCAAAAAGCGGCCGCCGGTATCTGATCGTTTGCATGATCAATCATCCCAATGCCAAGGCGGGACGGCAAGTATTGAACCGGTTGTTAAGCTGGGCTTATGAGAATGGCTGACATGCGCCGGCATCTTCAGAAAAGCCAGGCTTTGGTAAAGTAATAGACGGCCATGAGGAGAAAAAAGATCGCCAGTCCTCTTAAAAAGGTGGTCATCCAGCCGGTTTTTTTGGGTTTTTGTTCTTGCGCCATAGTTTTCAGTTTGGTAGGAAAAAGCCGAACGTACAACCTGCTATTATCCCTGTTCCGGTCATTTAACGGTAGCCTTTCCTGTTTTTTTGCGATTTGCCCCTTGTTACCGGAATTGGCGAAATAAAATGTTACAACTCTTACAGTTTCAATCTAGGCCGCACGCACACATTCAGTTTTAATGTTTCTCATAAAATCGTCGATTGTCGAAAGAGGTGATTCAAATGGGGAATACAAAGTGGTTTTTACGGTTGGGACCAGTTTTCATGGCGGCAGGCTTGTTTCTGGTGACTATGGCGGCTAACGCCGGAAATACGTATTGGTCAGTCAATGTCGGCGTTCCTGTGGTAGCGGCTCCGCCGCCTGTCGTGGTTTATGCAAACCCGGCCATTCCGGTAACCGCTGTTGTGCATTCGGCGCCGGTCGTTGTTTATCCTCACGCAACGAAGGCAGTAGTAGTGCGGCATACCTCGCATTATTGGCATAAACCAAGGTACCGGGGAAACAGACACCCTTATCGACGCCATCGTTGAAGTCCGGTTCCATGCAGAATAAACGAGGAATCGGAGACAGGGTGTAGCCGGAAGGGTGGCCGTAAAGCGTATTGAAGAGTTGTCGTTTTTTTGCCTATTGATGCGTTTGTTTGAGGTAACTGCTTCTGTTAAATGACTTTTCAGGAATTTCTGGCGTATAATCACCGGTTAATTCAATGGCATGCATGTTGTTTGTCAGGAATTTTTCCATTGACTTGTCTGGATGTTTCTGACATAATTTGAAGTTTCTGCGGAGAGGTGGCCGAGTGGTTAATGGCAGCAGACTGTAAATCTGCCCTCTTACGAGTACGCTGGTTCGAATCCAGCCCTCTCCACCAAGGTTATGCAAAATGAAGGTCAAGCGAGTGCGGGTGTAGCTCAATGGTAGAGCCGAAGCCTTCCAAGCTTAAGACGAGGGTTCGATTCCCTTCGCCCGCTCCATCTTCGGTTTGCTTAAGTTTTAGTTGCCCTTGTAGCTCAGTGGTAGAGCACTCCCTTGGTAAGGGAGAGGCCACGTGTTCAATCCACGTCAAGGGCACCAGAGATTGTGATTTTCGAAAAGTGGGTGTGCAGCGCATAAATGGCGTGGTCTTGGTATTCTCTTCATTGGTTAGGAGTTGAAAATGGCAAAGAGCAAGTATGAGCGGACGAAGCCGCACGTAAACGTAGGAACAATTGGTCACGTGGACCATGGCAAGACCACCCTGACGGCGGCGATAGCGACCGTATTGTCCAAGAAATTTGGTGGGGAAGCCAAAGGCTACGACCAGATTGACGCGGCGCCGGAAGAAAAAGCGCGTGGGATCACCATCAACACCGCGCACGTTGAATACGAAACCGCCAACCGGCACTACGCCCACGTAGACTGCCCGGGCCACGCCGACTACATCAAAAACATGATCAC
>NZ_KI392030.1:514754-595811 GCF_000158475.2 Oxalobacter paraformigenes
ACACCCAATTCTCGGGAGAAGTCTACGTACTCTCCAAAGAAGAAGGAGGGCGTCACACCCCGTTCTTTAACA
The DNA here is from genome assembly GCF_000158475.2 of Oxalobacter paraformigenes. Taxonomy (GTDB): domain Bacteria; phylum Pseudomonadota; class Gammaproteobacteria; order Burkholderiales; family Burkholderiaceae_D; genus Oxalobacter; species Oxalobacter paraformigenes. Next base: position 514,827 of record NZ_KI392030.1, read on the forward strand.
ACTACCGTCCGCAATTCTACTTCCGTACGACAGACGTCACCGGAGCCATCGAACTGCCGAAAGACAAAGAAATGGTCATGCCGGGAGACAATGTCAGCATCAACGTGAAGCTGATCAGCCCGATCGCCATGGAAGAAGGCTTGAGATTTGCGATCCGTGAAGGCGGCAGAACCGTCGGCGCCGGCGTCGTCTCTAAAATCATCGAGTAAGTTTGTCTATTTTGTTGCCCTCTCTTTGCAAGGAGAGGGTAACTGGTTGAGCAGATTTAGTATCTGGCTGTAGAAGTAGGGGAATAGCTCAATTGGCAGAGCGTCGGTCTCCAAAACCGAAGGTCGGGGGTTCGAGGCCCTCTTCCCCTGCCACCCGAATCCATCACTGAAAGTAAAGTTTATGTCTAACCAACCTGTGCAAGCCGGGGGAGGCCTGGGCGATAAAGTAAAGGTTGCCTGTGCTGTTGCCTCAATTTTGGCAGGTATTTTTGGTTTTTATTTCCTTGCTGGTCAGTCCTCTTTGACGCGTATTGGCGTATTGGTCGCGGGACTTGTGGTCGGTGCCTGTTTTGCCTGGTTTTCTTCTTCGGGGCGCGATTTTGTGGTATTTGCCAGAGAATCGGTGCGTGAAACAAAGAAAGTGGTATGGCCTGCCCGTAACGATGCCATCCGGCTTACAGGTATTGTTTTTGGCTTTGTCCTTTTAATGGCTGCATTTCTTTGGGGGGCTGACAAAGTTCTGGAGTTTGTTTTGTACAACATCATACTTGGCTGGAAAAGATAATGAGCGAAAAGAGCCAGGAGCAGGCTAGCAAAGAAAAAAAAGCCGGTGCGTCCGAAAAGATGCGCTGGTATGTCGTTCATGTCTATTCCGGAATGGAAAAGAGCGTGCGTCGTTCCCTTCTGGAAAGAATAGACCGGATGGGTATGGCCGACAAGTTTGGGCAGATACTGGTTCCCACAGAAGAGGTCGTTGAGGTCAAAAGCGGTCAGAAATCCGTTACGGAGCGCCGGTTTTTTCCGGGTTATGTCCTGATTGAAATGGAAATGACGGACGATACCTGGCATCTGGTAAAGGATACCGGCAAGGTGACCGGTTTTGTCGGTGGCAAGTCCAACAAACCGACGCCTGTTCCGGCTCGGGAAATGGACAAACTGTTGCAACAGATGCAGGAAGGGGTTGACAAGCCTCGTCCGAAAATATCTTATGAAGTCGGCGAGCTGGTGCGTATCAAGGAAGGCCCATTTGCCGATTTCAATGGCAATGTCGAGGAAGTGAATTACGAAAAGTCCCGATTGAGGGTTTCGGTTACCATTTTCGGTCGTTCGACTCCTGTCGAGCTTGAGTTCGGTCAGGTTGAGAAAGTTTGATTTGTGCGCAGGCCGGAGCGCTGATTTCGGATCCGGCAGAGGAGCCTGTTCCAGGTGGGCGGGCGTTATGACTCACTAACCTTGAAAGTAAAAAAATGGCAAAGAAAATCGCCGGTTTTATCAAGTTGCAAGTTCCAGCTGGTAAAGCCAATCCTTCTCCTCCTATCGGACCGGCTCTTGGTCAGCGTGGTCTGAATATCATGGAATTCTGCAAGGCCTTTAACGCTCAGACCCAAAGTTTTGAGCCGGGTATGCCTATTCCTGTCGTTATTACCGCTTACGCAGACAAGTCGTTTACGTTTGCGATGAAAACGCCTCCGGCTACTTTCCTGATCAAGAAAGCTGCCGGCATTGAAAAAGGTTCTCAAAAACCCAATACCGAAAAAGTCGGTTCGATTACCAGAGCTCAGGCTGAAGAAATCGCCACGATGAAAAAACCGGATTTGACCGCTGCCGATATGGAAGCCGCTGTCAAGACGATTGCCGGTTCGGCCAGGTCAATGGGTATTACTGTGGAGGGCGTATAAATGGCTAAAGCTTCTAAAAGAGTGCGCGCTTTTCAGGAAAAAGTCGATCGCAGCAAAGTCTATTCGCTTGATGCGGCATTGGCACTGTTGAAGGAATTTGCTACTGCAAAATTCAACGAATCCATTGACGTTGCGGTTCAGTTGGGCGTTGATCCCAAAAAGTCCGATCAGGTTGTTCGTGGCTCGGTTGTGTTGCCGGCCGGTACAGGCAAGACAGTTCGTGTGGCTGTGTTTGCATCGGGCGAAAAGGCGGAACAGGCAAAAGCTGCCGGTGCCGATATTGTCGGAATGGAGGAACTGGCGGCACAAATCAAGGGTGGCGATATACCTTTTGATGTGGTTATCGCTTCTCCGGACACGATGCGCATTGTCGGTGCGTTGGGCCAGATTCTTGGGCCGCGCGGTTTGATGCCGAATCCGAAGGTGGGTACGGTTACCCCTGACGTTGCTACCGCTGTCAGAAATGCCAAGGCTGGCCAGGTTCAGTACAGAACGGATCGTGCGGGTATCATTCATGCAACTATCGGGCGCAAATCGTTTTCCGATGCTGAGCTGAAATCGAATCTGGTTGCATTAATGGAGGCCTTGAACAAGGCCAAGCCGGTTAGCAGTAAAGGCACTTATATCCGCAAAGTCTCGATTTCCTCGACAATGGGTGCCGGGGTTCGCGTCGATCAAGCATCGATTGCCGCTTAAGTGTATAATAATAGACCCTGTTTTTGCAGGGCATGACTTTGGGCCATGCCGGCGAGGTTGTCGGCGTGGACAATCAAAGACCGCTGGGCAATTGATGTCTGGTTTGTCAATTGTTAAAAATCGCTACCCAGCGTAGATGGTGAACCCAACTAGTTTTGCAGTTTCAAAGCTGATTGCCAGTAGTGAACTCCTAACTTTGGACACCGTGTTCGAACCGATATCCGACAGTTTGCAATTTGGACGGATATCATTTTTGGAGGTTGACCGTGGGTCTCAATCTGAATGACAAGAAGGCTGTAGTAGCAGAAGTCAGTGCTCAGATCGCTGAAGCGCAGACGATTGTTTTGGCCGAATATCGTGGTATCCAGGTTGGTGACATGACGCAATTGCGTGCTGCTGCACGTGAAAACGGTGTGTACATGCGCGTGTTGAAAAACACGCTGGCACGTCGCGCTGTTGAAGGAACAGCATTTGCCGACCTCGCTTCTGAAATGACAGGTCCTTTGGTGTATTCCATATCGAAGGATGCCGTTGCCGCTGCCAAAGTCGTACAGGACTTTGCAAAACGTAACGATGCGCTTGTTATCAGAGGCGGCAGTTATGCAGGCAAGACGCTCGATAAAGCCGGTGTTGTTGCGCTGGCAAGCATTCCGAGTCGTGAAGTGCTGCTCTCTCAGCTTATGGGCGTTATGTTGGCACCTGTTTCGGGCTTTGCCCGTGGACTGGCTGCGCTGGCGACGAAGAAAGAGGCGGAAGCTGCCTGAGCAAACGGATCTGTTTGTTTGTGTAGACGGCAATTCGCCGGTCGTTAGTACCAATTATCGTATTTAATAAAGAATTAGGAGTTTTAAATGGCAATGAGTAAAGAAGACATCCTGGAAGCCGTTGGCGCGATGTCCGTTATGGAGCTGAATGACCTGGTCAAGGCATTCGAAGAAAAATTTGGTGTTTCCGCTGCCGCTATGGCTGTCGCCGGTCCTGCTGGCGGTGCTGCTGCCGGTGGCGCCGCTGCTGAAGAACAAACTGAATTTACTGTCGTTCTGGCTGAATTTGGCGCCAACAAGGTTGCTGTTATCAAGGCGGTTCGTGAAATTACCGGTCTGGGCCTGAAAGAAGCCAAGGACATGGTTGATTCCGCACCGAAGCCGGTCAAGGAAGGTGTCAGCAAGGCTGATGCTGAAGAAGCCAAGAAGAAACTGGAAGACGCAGGCGCCAAAGTCGAAATCAAATAATTTCGCTCTTGTCGAATGCTTTAGCGGTATCCGAGTCATTGCTGAATCGCTTCAGGGGCGATTCGGCTTTGACTCAATTGTGTTTCCTGAAGTAGGTTGTTTGTCGCTTAAATACATTGAAGTGGAGGCTTGAGTTTTATGTTTTCCGTGGTATCGGCCAGAGCATAAAACTGAATTTTCCATCCTTCAGCCACTCATGGAGTGTCCATGCACTACTCATTTACTGAGAAGAAGCGCATCCGCAAATCGTTTGCAAAGCGCGATAATGTTCACCAAGTTCCTTTTTTGCTGGCGACACAGCTTGAATCCTATGAAAAGTTTCTGCAAGCTGATGTGCCGCCTTTAAAACGTAAAAATGAAGGCTTGCAGTCTGCGTTTACATCGATTTTTCCGATCGTATCGCACAATGGTTTCGCAAGGCTTGAATTTATTTCCTATACTTTGGGCGATCCTCCTTTTGATGTCAAGGAATGCCAGCAGCGCGGACTGACGCTGGCGTCGCCTTTGCGCGCCAAGGTCAGGCTGGTTATTCTCGACAAGGAATCGCCGACGAAACCGGTTGTAAAAGAAATGAAAGAACAGGAAGTCTATATGGGCGAGTTGCCCCTGATGACGACGACGGGTTCTTTCGTGATCAACGGCACAGAGCGGGTAATCGTTTCGCAGCTGCATCGTTCTCCCGGTGTCTTTTTCGAACACGACAAGGGGAAGACGCATTCGTCCGGCAAGCTTCTTTTCTCGGCAAGGATTATTCCTTACCGTGGATCCTGGCTTGATTTTGAATTCGATCCCAAAGACATTCTCTTTTTCCGTATCGACCGCCGCCGCAAAATGCCGGTCACTATTCTGCTGAAAGCAATTGGCATGTCGTCTGAAGAAATTCTGGAGAATTTCTTTGTTTTCGACGATTTCCTGTTGCGTGCGGAAGGTGCTGAAATGGAATTCGTTCCATCGCGCATGCGTGGCGAGATCGCGCGTTTCGACATTCTCGACAGGGAAGGGAAAGTGCTGGTCGAAAAGGACAAGCGGATCAATGCAAGAAATATCCGCGATATCGAAGCGGCAGGTATCAAGCGCATTTCCGTTCCGGAAGATTTTTTGTATGGCAGGGCATTAGCCAAAAACATTGTCGATCCGGATACCGGTGAGGTTGTCGCACGCGCCAATGACGAAATTACGGAAGACGTCATGGCTCGTTTGCGTGAAGCGGGAATTGAAGAGATCCAGACGCTTTATACCAACGATCTGGATCAGGGCGCTTACATTTCGCAGACACTGCGTATTGATGAAACAGTTGATCAGATGGCTGCAAGAATTGCCATTTACCGTATGATGCGTCCGGGCGAACCGCCGACTGAAGAATCGGTAGAAGCCTTGTTCAACGGTCTTTTCTACAATGAAGAACGTTATGATCTGTCTGCCGTCGGGCGGATGAAATTCAACAGCCGTGTCGGTCGCGATGAACTGACCGGTCCGATGACGCTTTCGAATGACGACATCCTTTCGGTGATCAAAATTCTGGTCGAGCTCCGGAACGGCCGTGGCGAAATCGACGATATCGACCATCTTGGGAACCGTCGTGTGCGTTGTGTGGGCGAATTGGCCGAGAATCAGTTCCGTGCCGGGCTGGTCAGAGTGGAACGTGCTGTAAAAGAACGGCTTGGGCAGGCTGAGGCCGATAATCTGATGCCGCATGATCTGATCAATTCCAAGCCGATTTCAGCTGCGATCCGTGAGTTTTTCGGTTCGTCGCAGCTTTCGCAATTTATGGACCAGACCAATCCGCTGTCGGAAATTACGCACAAACGCCGTGTGTCAGCATTGGGCCCAGGCGGGTTGACGCGTGAACGCGCCGGTTTTGAAGTCCGTGACGTGCATCCGACTCATTATGGCCGTGTCTGCCCGATTGAAACGCCTGAAGGTCCGAATATCGGTCTGATCAATTCCCTGGCATTGTATGCGCGTCTGAACGAGTACGGTTTTCTGGAAACGCCTTATCGGAAGGTTATCGACAGCCATGTAACGGATCAGATCGAGTATCTGTCCGCTATCGAGGAAGGCCGTTATATCATCGCTCAGGCAAACAGCAAGATTGATGAAAACGGGGCATTGATAGACGAGCTGGTTTCTGCGCGTGAAGCCGGCGAAACCATTCTGGTATCGCCGGAACGGGTTCAGTATATGGACGTTGCACCGGGCCAGATCGTTTCGGTTGCGGCATCCCTGATTCCGTTTCTGGAGCACGACGATGCGAACCGGGCATTGATGGGCGCCAACATGCAGCGTCAGGCTGTTCCGTGCCTGAGGCCGCAGAAAGCATTGGTCGGTACCGGTATTGAACGTACCGTTGCGGTTGACTCCGGGACCACAGTGCAGGCTTTAAGAGGCGGCGTTGTTGATTATATCGATGCCGGACGTGTCGTGGTTCGCGTGAACGACGAGGAAGCGAAAGCAGGTGAAGTCGGTGTCGACATTTACAATCTGATCAAATATACGCGTTCCAATCAGAATACGAATATCAACCAGAGGCCTATCGTCAAGGTAGGCGACCGGATCGCGAAGGGCGATGTCATTGCGGACGGCGCTTCAACGGATCTGGGCGAGCTGGCATTGGGACAGAATCTATTGGTAGCCTTTACGCCATGGAATGGGTTGAATTATGAAGATTCCATCCTGATCTCCGAAAAAGTGGTCGAGGATGACCGTTATACCTCCATTCACATTGAGGAATTGTCGGTTGTCGCCCGCGATACGAAGCTGGGCCCTGAAGAAATCACACGCGATATTTCCAATTTGGCCGAAAACCAGCTGGCCCGTCTGGATGAATCCGGTATCGTTTATATCGGTGCGGAAGTCGAGGCAGGTGATGTTCTGGTCGGTAAAGTGACGCCGCGCGGCGAAACGCAGCTGACTCCGGAAGAAAAGCTGTTGCGTGCCATTTTCGGGGAAAAAGCTTCCGATGTGAAGGACACTTCTTTGCGTGTGCCCTCAGGTATGGTCGGTACGGTTATCGACGTTCAGGTGTTCACGCGTGAAGGTCTGGTTCGCGACAAACGTGCGCAACAAATTATCGACGATGAATTGAAACGTTACCGTATCGATTTGAATGACCAGATGCGTATTGTGGAAGGCGATGCATTCCAGCGTTTGAGTAAACTCCTGATTGGCAAGAAGGTCAACGGAGGCCCCAAAAAGCTGGCGCGCGGTGCTGAAATCACGCAGGAATATCTGGCCGATCTGGAAAGATATCACTGGTTCGATATCCGTCCGGCGGATGAAGACACGGCAATGTCACTGGAAGCGATCAAGGACTCGATCGAGGAAAAACGTCATCAGTTCGATCTGGCCTTTGAAGAAAAACGCAAGAAGCTGACGCAGGGTGATGAATTGCAGCCCGGTGTCCAGAAAATGGTTAAGGTTTATCTTGCTGTCAAACGTCGTTTGCAGCCCGGTGACAAGATGGCCGGACGTCACGGTAACAAAGGGGTTGTCTCCAAAATTGTGCCGATTGAGGACATGCCGTACATGGCGGATGGTACGCCGGCCGATATCGTTCTGAACCCGCTGGGTGTGCCGTCACGTATGAATATCGGCCAGATTCTGGAAACCCATCTGGGATGGGCTTCAAAAGGCTTGGGTTTGCGTATCGGTGAAATGTTGCAGGCCAAACAGAAGGTGGAAGAAATTCGGGCATTCCTCAAACAGATTTATCTGAGCAGTGGAAAACCGGAAGATCTGGACGACCTGTCAGAAACTGAAGTGTTGACGTTGGCGGAAAACCTGAAAGATGGTGTGCCTTTCGCTACTCCTGTTTTCGATGGCGCAGAAGAAGATGAGATCCGTCGTATGCTCGATTTGGCGTATCCGGACGATATTGCCCGGAAACTGGGTATGACCGAAATGAAAAATCAGGTGACCCTGTATGACGGTCGTACCGGCGAACCGTTCGAACGGCCGGTAACGGTCGGATACAAGCATATGTTGAAGTTGCACCATCTGGTTGACGACAAGATGCATGCGCGTTCGACAGGCCCGTATTCGCTGGTGACGCAGCAGCCTCTGGGCGGCAAGGCACAATTCGGTGGCCAGCGTTTCGGCGAAATGGAAGTCTGGGCTCTCGAAGCGTACGGCGCTTCTTATGTATTGCAGGAAATGCTGACCGTAAAATCCGACGACGTCGCCGGACGGACCAAGGTTTACGAAAATCTGGTCAAGGGCGATCACGTCATTGATGCCGGCATGCCGGAATCCTTTAACGTGCTCGTGAAGGAAATACGTTCTCTGGGTATCGATATCGATCTGGAACGTAACTAGGCACAAAGCGTTTGAATCCGGACGGGGCGCGTGGCCACCTCGTCCGGTAAAGAATTTTTGGCCGTAGTTTCTCACCCAATTGGAGTGAAATATGAAAGCACTGCTCGATCTATTCAAGCAAGTTCAGCAAGATGAACAATTCGATGCCATCAAAATTGGTCTGGCATCACCTGATAAAATCAGATCATGGTCTTACGGAGAAGTCAAAAAACCGGAAACGATCAATTACCGCACTTTCAAGCCGGAACGCGACGGCCTGTTCTGCGCGAAAATTTTTGGACCGATCAAGGACTACGAATGCTTGTGTGGCAAATACAAGCGTTTGAAGCATCGGGGTGTTATCTGTGAAAAATGCGGCGTGGAAGTCACGCTTGCCAAAGTCCGCCGCGAACGGATGGGGCATATCGAACTTGCATCGCCGGCAGCGCACATATGGTTTTTGAAATCCTTGCCGTCCCGTCTGGGTATGGTGCTGGATATGACATTGCGCGATATCGAGCGCGTTTTGTATTTCGAAGCGTATGTTGTTACCGATCCGGGCATGACGCCATTGAAGAAGTGCCAGATCATGTCGGAAGACGATTATGCGGCGAAATACGAGGAATTCGGTGATGAGTTTTCTGCCTCCATGGGAGCGGAAGGTATTCGAGAACTGTTGCGTTCGATCGATATCGACCGAGAAGCGGAAGTGCTGCGCAACGAGCTCAAGGATTCCAAGTCCGAGGCCAAAATCAAGAAATATGCCAAGAGACTGAAAGTCCTGGAAGCTTTCCAGCGTTCCGGCATCAAACCGGAGTGGATGATTATGGAAGTTCTGCCGGTACTCCCGCCTGAACTTCGTCCACTGGTTCCATTGGACGGAGGGCGGTTTGCCACTTCCGATCTGAATGATCTGTATCGTCGCGTCATCAACAGAAACAACCGTCTGAAACGGCTTTTGGAATTGCGCGCGCCGGAAATCATTACCCGTAACGAAAAACGAATGCTTCAGGAAGCGGTCGATTCCCTGCTGGATAACGGCCGTCGCGGCAAGGCAATGACCGGGGCCAACAAACGGCCCCTGAAATCACTGGCCGAAATGATCAAGGGCAAAGGTGGTCGCTTCCGCCAGAATCTGTTGGGTAAGCGGGTCGATTATTCCGGCCGCTCCGTCATTACTGTCGGCCCGCAGCTGAAGTTGCACCAGTGCGGTTTGCCGAAACTGATGGCTCTGGAACTGTTCAAGCCTTTCATTTTCAACAAACTGGAACTGATGGGGTTGGCCACGACCATCAAGGCAGCCAAACGTCTGGTCGAACTTCAGGAACCCGTTGTCTGGGATATTCTGGAAGAAGTCATTCGGGAGCATCCTGTCATGCTGAATCGTGCACCTACCTTGCACAGATTGGGCATCCAGGCATTCGAACCGGTTCTGATTGAAGGCAAGGCCATTCAGCTGCACCCGCTGGTTTGCGCAGCGTTCAATGCTGACTTCGACGGTGACCAGATGGCAGTTCACGTCCCGTTGTCGATTGAAGCGCAACTGGAAGCCCGGACGCTGATGCTTGCTTCCAACAATGTCCTGTTCCCATCCAACGGTGAACCGTCCATTGTGCCTTCCCAGGATATGGTGCTGGGCCTGTATTACGCAACCCGTGAAAAAATCAACGGCAAGGGCGAAGGGATGCTGTTTGCTGATATTGCCGAAGTGCAGCGTGCTTATGACAATAAGGAAGTTGAACTGGCGACCCGTATTACCGTCCGTTTGCCGGATTACGTCAAGGATCCGATCAGTGGCGAAACGGTTAAAAAGCTTGTTCGCTATGAGACAACGGTCGGGCGCACACTCTTGTCTGAAATTCTGCCTGAGGGGTTGCCTTTTTCCGTCCTGAATACGCCATTGAAGAAAAAGGAGATTTCCCGTCTTATCAATACTTCCTTCAGAAAATGCGGATTGCGTGCAACGGTTGTGTTTGCGGATCATCTGATGCAAGCCGGTTTCCGGCTGGCAACCAAGGCGGGCATATCTATTTGTATCAACGACATGCTGGTGCCGAAGCAGAAAGTCGAGTTGATTTCCGCTGCCGAACAGGAAGTCAAACAGATCGAACAGCAGTATGCCTCCGGTCTGGTGACATCCGGTGAACGTTACAACAAGGTGGTCGATATCTGGGGCAAGACTGGCGACAGCGTCGGCAAGGCGATGATGGATCAGCTGAAGGTTGAAGAAGTTGTCAAACGCGATGGATCAGCCGGAACCCAGGAATCGTTCAATTCCATTTACATGATGGCAGACTCGGGAGCACGGGGTTCCGCAGCGCAGATTCGTCAGCTGGCAGGCATGCGTGGCCTGATGGCAAAACCGGACGGTTCGATTATCGAAACGCCGATTACTGCCAATTTCCGTGAGGGCCTGAATGTTCTTCAGTACTTTATCTCGACGCATGGGGCACGTAAGGGATTGGCCGATACGGCACTGAAAACGGCGAATTCGGGTTATCTGACCCGCCGTCTGGTGGATGTCACCCAGGATCTGGTTGTTATCGAAGACGATTGCGGCACGCATGAAGGCGTTGTCATGAAAGCACTGATCGAGGGGGGCGAAGTGGTTGAAGCACTTGGTGACCGCATTCTGGGGCGCGTCAGTGCAAATGACATTATCAATCCCGAGTCACGTGAAGTGCTGTATGAAGCAGGTACGCTTCTTGATGAAGACAAGATCGAAGAGATCGAGCGGCTGGGTATCGATGAGGTCAAAGTCCGTACTCCGCTGACCTGCGAAACCCGTTATGGCATGTGTGCGAAATGTTATGGCCGCGATCTTGGCCGTGGTTCGCTGGTCAATGCCGGCGAAGCCGTGGGTGTGATCGCTGCCCAGTCCATCGGTGAACCGGGAACCCAGTTGACCATGCGGACTTTCCATATCGGTGGCGCTGCGTCGCGTTCCGCTGTTGCCTCAAGTGTGGAAGCCCGTTCCAACGGTACCATCCACTTTACGTCGACGATGCGTTATGTTACCAACGACAAGGGAGACCAGATTGTCATTTCCCGTTCAGGTGAAATCACGATTACCGATGATGTCGGTCGCGAACGCGAACGGCACAAGGTGCCATATGGCGCGACATTGCTTGTAAATGACAGTTTACCTGTCAAAGCCGGCAAGGTTCTGGCGACATGGGATCCAATGACCCGTCCGATCATTACAGAATATGCCGGTACGATCCGTTTCGAAAATGTTGAAGAAGGCGTTACCGTGGCACGACAGGTCGATGAAGTGACCGGTTTGTCCACACTCGTCGTTATCGATCCGAAACGTCGCGGTACCGCTACCAAATCAGCTCGTCCCCAGGTCAAGCTGCTGAATGAAAATGGAGAAGAAGTCAAGATCGCCGGTACGGAACATGCTGTAACGATCAGTTTCCAGGTCGGTGCGCTTCTGATGGTTCAGGATGGCCAGAAAGTATCGGTCGGTGAAGTGCTTGCCCGTATTCCGACAGAATCGCAGAAGACCCGTGATATTACCGGCGGTTTGCCGCGTGTGGCGGAATTGTTCGAAGCGCGGTCTCCAAAAGATGCCGGCATGCTGGCGGAAGTCACGGGTACCGTGGCCTTCGGCAAGGAAACCAAGGGCAAACAGCGTCTTGAAATTACCGATATGGACGGTAACCGTCATGAATTCCTGATTGGGAAGGACAAACAGGTGCTGGTCCATGACGGTCAGGTGGTCAATAAAGGCGAAATGATCGTTGACGGTCCGGCCGATCCCCAGGATATTCTTCGCCTTCTGGGAATCGAAGCGCTGGCCCGTTATATCGTCGATGAAGTTCAGGATGTTTACCGCCTGCAGGGTGTGAAGATCAACGACAAGCACATTGAAGTCATTGTCCGTCAGATGTTGCGCCGGGTAAACGTGGTGGATGCAGGCGATACCTGCTACATCCCGGGTGAACAGGTCGAACGTTCCGAACTGCTGGATGAAAACGATCGTGTCATCGCTGAAGGCAAGAGACCCGCCACCTATGAAAACGTACTGCTGGGTATTACGAAAGCGTCGTTGTCAACAGATTCGTTCATTTCCGCGGCTTCTTTCCAGGAAACGACGCGTGTATTGACCGAAGCGGCCATTATGGGCAAAAAAGACAGTCTGAGAGGCTTGAAAGAAAACGTGATTGTTGGTCGTCTGATTCCGGCAGGTACCGGATTGGCAATGCATCGTGCCCGTAAACAGAAGTCTGTCTGGGAACAGGAAGAACGTGCTGCACTACAGCGTTCTGAACAGATGCAACAGGAACAAAGCGTTTCCGATGTTGTCATTGAAAATCCTGAACAGGAGTAAGTCCTGAAAAATAAAAGCGGCATTCCGGGGAAATACCGGAATGCCGCTTTTTTGGGTCGTTTACAAAAAGTCTTTGTTGTTTTTGATGCGGCTTGTATTTGTATGTCCTTGAAGTAATTGACTTTGCCAAGGAGACGGTTTAGAATCCACGGTCTTTAGTGCCTGTTGGAATAATGATGGAAATGCGATTGTTGTTCCGGTACTCATCCTGTGGTGATAGTTTTTCCATAGAGTCCCCGGTTGTTCTGGATGGCCGGGATTGTCTGTAATTTTATTTAGTTGGATTAAATCGATGCCAACCATCAATCAACTGATTCGCCAACCTCGCGTGACTGTCAAAACGAAAAGCAAGTCGCCTGCGTTGGAAAATTGTCCGCAAAAGCGTGGCGTATGTACCCGTGTCTATACCACGACACCAAAAAAACCTAACTCCGCTTTGAGAAAAGTAGCCAAGGTAAGACTGACGAATGGTTTTGAAGTCATTTCCTATATTGGGGGTGAAGGTCACAATCTGCAGGAACACAGTGTTGTTTTGCTGCGTGGTGGTCGTGTCAAGGATTTGCCTGGTGTTCGTTATCATATGGTTCGCGGTTCTCTTGACACCCAGGGCGTCAAGGATCGGAAACAGGCTCGTTCCAAATACGGTGCAAAACGCGCGAAAGCTGCAAGCAAATAATTTTGGTCGGCCGGGTGGCCGAGTAAGTGGCGTGTCATGAGGGCCGCCGTGAGTGTTCACACTCAGCTGAAGAAAGAAAGGAAAAGAAATGCCTCGTCGTCGTGAAGTGCCCAAGCGCGAGATTTTGCCGGATCCGAAGTTCGGCAATGTAGATGTCGCAAAGTTCGTCAATGTGTTGATGCTTTCCGGAAAAAAATCCGTTGCTGAAAACATTATTTACGGCGCTTTTGAAATTATCGAAAGCAAAGCTGGAAAGGATCCTCTGGAAATTTTTATGCAGGCGGTTAACAACTGCAAACCATTGGTGGAAGTAAAATCCCGTCGTGTTGGGGGCGCCAATTATCAGGTGCCTGTTGAGGTGCGTCCTGTTCGTCGTATGGCATTATCCATGCGCTGGTTGCGTGAAGCGGCTGCAAAGCGCAGTGAAAAATCCATGCCGCAGCGCTTGGCTGGGGAATTGATGGAAGCGGCTGAAGGTCGCGGTGGCGCCATGAGAAAACGCGATGAAGTTCATCGGATGGCGGAAGCCAACAAGGCTTTCTCGCATTTCCGTTTCTAGCAAAAGAATGAGTGGGTGACTGTCAGGCAGTGTTTTTCTAGGCGGTCGCTCGTGGAAAATATCTGGCAAGCCGGGCGCATTTACTGAAGTAATGTCGCTCGGTTTTGTTTATTAAAAAGTTTTAGGATTGATTATGGCTCGCAAGACACCGATCGAACGTTATCGTAACATTGGTATTTCTGCTCATATTGATGCAGGCAAAACGACGACGACGGAACGTATTCTTTTTTACACTGGCGTTAATCACAAGTTGGGTGAAGTTCATGATGGCGCCGCTACCATGGACTGGATGGAGCAGGAGCAGGAACGTGGGATTACCATTACTTCTGCGGCAACGACCTGTTTCTGGAACGGAATGGCCAACAATTTCCCGAATCATCGCATCAATATTATTGATACTCCGGGGCACGTTGACTTTACTATCGAGGTTGAACGTTCAATGCGTGTTCTGGATGGTGCCTGCATGGTTTATTGTGCTGTCGGTGGTGTCCAGCCACAGTCGGAAACGGTCTGGCGTCAGGCCAACAAATACAAGGTGCCTCGTCTGGCTTTCGTTAACAAGATGGATCGTACTGGCGCAAACTTTTTCAAGGTGCACGATCAGATGCGTTCCCGTCTGAAAGCCAACCCGATTCCGCTTCAGATTCCTATCGGCGCCGAAGACAATTTTGAAGGAGTTGTCGATCTAATCAAAATGAAGGGAATTTACTGGGATGAGGCATCCCAGGGGACCAAGTTTGAATACCGTGACGTTCCTGCCGAATTGATGGATCAGGCTCGGGAATGGCGTGAAAAACTGGTTGAAGTGGCTGCGGAATCCAGTGAAGAGCTGATGGACAAATATCTGAACGATGGCGATTTGTCCGAAGAAGATATCAAGAAGGCGCTTCGCCAGAGAACGATTGCCGGTGAAATTGTGCCGATGATGTGCGGTTCCGCCTTCAAGAACAAGGGCGTGCAAGCTATGCTGGATGCGGTGATCGAGTACTTGCCTTCGCCTGTGGATATTCCTGCTGTTGAAGGTACCGATGAAAATGACAATGTCATTACCCGTAAAGCGGCTGATGAGGAAAAATTCTCTGCGCTGGCTTTCAAGATCATGACCGATCCATTTGTTGGCCAGCTGATTTTCTTCCGCGTTTATTCGGGAGTTGTCAAATCCGGAGACACGGTTTTAAATCCAATCAAGAACAAGAAGGAGAGAATCGGTCGCCTGTTGCAGATGCATGCTAACCAGCGTGAAGAAATCAAGGAAGTGATGGCTGGCGATATTGCGGCGGCTGTTGGCTTGAAAGAGGCCACGACCGGGGAAACGCTGTGTGATCCGAGTGCTCCGATTACGTTGGAAAAAATGGAATTCCCGGAACCGGTTATTTCCGAGGCGGTTGAACCCAAGACGAAACAGGATCAGGAAAAAATGGCCTTGGCGCTGAACCGGCTGGCACAGGAAGATCCCTCTTTCCGTGTTTATACCGATGAAGAATCAGGTCAGACCATTATTGCCGGTATGGGTGAGTTGCATCTGGATATTATCGTTGATCGCATGCGCCGGGAATTTGGTGTTGAGGCCACAATCGGTAAACCTCAGGTTGCCTACCGTGAAACTGTTCGCAAGACCTGCGATGAAATCGAAGGCAAATTCGTCAAACAGTCGGGAGGTCGCGGTCAGTACGGTCACGTTGTTCTGAAAATCGAGCCACAGGAACCGGGTAAAGGCTTTGAATTTGTGGACGCTATTAAAGGCGGTGTTGTTCCACGTGAATTCATTCCTGCTGTTGAAAAGGGTATTCGCGATTCCCTGAACTCCGGCGTCATGGCCGGTTATCCGGTTGTTGACGTCAAGGTCACCCTGTTCTTTGGTTCTTACCATGATGTCGATTCGAATGAAAACGCATTCCGCATGGCTGGTTCCATGGCGTTCAAGGACGGTTGCCGAAAAGCGGATCCGGTTATTCTGGAACCGATGATGGCGGTTGAAGTGGAAACGCCGGAGGACTATGCCGGTACCGTTATGGGCGATTTGTCTTCACGACGTGGTATGGTTCAAGGTATGGACGATATGGCTGGCGGTGGCGGTAAAGTCATCAAGGCTGAAGTGCCTCTGTCCGAAATGTTCGGTTATGCAACCGCCTTGCGTTCGGCAACGCAGGGACGTGCGACTTATACCATGGAATTCAAGCATTACGCAGAAGCACCAAAAAATATTATCGAAGCAATTGTCAGCTCGCGTGCAAAGTGATTTAATTGCCAATTGAGCTAAACATTTAATAAATCGTTCTTTTTGAAGGAAAATTGAAATGGCAAAGAGCAAGTATGAGCGGACGAAGCCGCACGTAAACGTAGGAACAATTGGTCACGTGGACCATGGCAAGACCACCCTGACGGCGGCGATAGCGACCGTATTGTCCAAGAAATTTGGTGGGGAAGCCAAAGGCTACGACCAGATTGACGCGGCGCCGGAAGAAAAAGCGCGTGGGATCACCATCAACACCGCGCACGTTGAATACGAAACCGCCAACCGGCACTACGCCCACGTAGACTGCCCGGGCCACGCCGACTACATCAAAAACATGATCACCGGAGCCGCCCAGATGGACGGAGCCATCCTGGTTGTCTCGGCGGCAGACGGTCCGATGCCTCAGACCCGCGAACACATCCTGCTGGCCCGTCAGGTAGGCGTGCCCTACATCATCGTCTTTTTGAACAAATGCGACATGGTAGACGACGCCGAACTCCTGGAACTCGTCGAAATGGAAGTGCGTGAACTGCTGTCCCGCTACGAATTCCCGGGAGACGACATTCCCATCATCAAGGGATCGGCCAAACTGGCGCTCGAAGGCGATGCGGGTGAACTGGGTGAAGCCGCCATCATGGCCCTGGCAGACGCTCTGGACAGCTACATTCCGACCCCGGAACGTGCTGTTGACGGAACCTTCCTGATGCCGGTAGAAGACGTCTTCTCCATCTCCGGGCGCGGCACCGTCGTCACCGGAAGAGTGGAAAGAGGCATCATCAAAGTTGGCGAAGAAATCGAAATCGTCGGCATTAAGGAAACAGCCAAAACCACCTGCACCGGCGTTGAAATGTTCAGAAAGCTGCTCGACCAGGGACAGGCGGGCGACAACATCGGCGTTTTGCTGCGTGGTACCAAGCGTGAAGAAGTCGAACGTGGGCAAGTGCTGGCCAAACCGGGTACCATCAAACCGCACACCCAATTCTCGGGAGAAGTCTACGTACTCTCCAAAGAAGAAGGAGGGCGTCACACCCCGTTCTTTAACAACTACCGTCCGCAATTCTACTTCCGTACGACAGACGTCACCGGAGCCATCGAACTGCCGAAAGACAAAGAAATGGTCATGCCGGGAGACAATGTCAGCATCAACGTGAAGCTGATCAGCCCGATCGCCATGGAAGAAGGCTTGAGATTTGCGATCCGTGAAGGCGGCAGAACCGTCGGCGCCGGCGTCGTCTCTAAAATCATCGAGTAATTTCGGTAAAGTAGCAAGATAAATCAAATGCTGCGAATGGATGTCCCATTCGCAGCTCGTTCTTTGGAAAGATATTATGCAAAACCAAAAAATTCGCATTCGCCTCAAAGCGTTCGACTACAAACTGATTGACCAATCCGCACAGGAAATTATTGATACCGCGAAACGGACAGGCGCTGTCGTAAAGGGACCTGTGCCTTTGCCTACCCGAATCCAGCGTTTCGATATTCTGCGTTCGCCGCATGTCAACAAAACTTCCCGCGATCAGTTCGAAATCAGGACGCATCAGCGTTTGATGGATATTATCGATCCGACTGACAAAACGGTGGATGCATTGATGAAGCTGGATTTGCCTGCGGGTGTAGATGTTGAAATTAAACTGCAATAATTGCCTTTGGTGATAACAAGCGGTTGTGCAAACGGCGCATGCGGGATATAATGCGCCGCTTAAACATGTCAAGAGATTGTTTTTGCTCTTGTTTTTAGAAGATGATAAACAGCCCTGCCCAATCGTAGGCAGGAATGGAGATAAAAATGAGCCTAGGCCTTATCGGGCGTAAGGTTGGGATGATGCGTATATTTACGGATGAGGGGGATTCCATTCCCGTTACCGTGGTAGATGTATCGGACAACCGCGTTACGCAAGTCAAGACGACCGAGACAGACGGTTATGCCGCTGTTCAGGTTGCATTCGGCAAACGCCGTCCTTCCCGCGTCAATAAAGCTGCTGCCGGTCACTATGCGAAAGCAGGTGTCGAAGCAGGTACAGTATTGCGCGAATTCAGAGTGGACGCAACCAAAGCTGCCGAAATGAAAGCGGGTGATGTTGTTCCTGTTACCCTGTTTGAAGTCGGTCAGAAAATTGATGTTCAGGGTGTTTCGATCGGTAAAGGTTATGCCGGTACCATCAAGCGCCACAATTTCGGATCCGGTCGTGCTACGCACGGTAATTCTCTCTCGCACAATGTGCCTGGTTCTATCGGTATGAACCAGGATCCGGGTCGTGTATTTCCGGGCAAGAAGATGACGGGGCATATGGGTGATGAAACCAGGACCGTTCAGAATCTGGAAATTGCCCGTATTGATGCCGAACGTAATCTGTTGCTGGTCAAAGGTGCTGTTCCTGGCGCCAAGAATGCGCAGGTTGTCGTTTGTCCTGCTGTAAAAACCAAAGTTAGCAAGGGGGCATAACAGATGGAATTGAAGCTCCTAAACGGAAGTGATCAGGCCGTTGGTAAGGTCGAGGCGCCAGATACCATATTTGGCCGTGAATACAATGAAGCGTTGATTCACCAGATCGTTGTCGCTTTTCAGGCGAATGCGAGAACGGGTGATCGCCAGCAGAAAAGCCGTGAAACGGTAGCGCACACGACCAAGAAACCGTGGCGCCAGAAGGGGACGGGGCGTGCGCGTGCAGGTATGTCCTCCTCTCCGTTGTGGCGCGGAGGCGGCCGTGCGTTCCCGAATACGCCGGATGAAAACTTTTCGCATAAAGTCAACAAGAAAATGTACCGCGCAGGCGTGTGTTCCATTCTGTCTCAGCTGGCGCGCGAAGACAGGTTGACGGTTATTGAAGGACTGGCAATTGATGCGCCGAAAACCAAGATGCTCGCTCAGAAACTGAAAGGGTTCGGTTTCAATTCAGTGCTCGTTATTACCGACGTATTCGATGAAAACCTGTATCTGGCATCGCGCAATTTGCCGAATGTGTTAGTGGTTGAGCCACATCAGGCAGACCCTGTTTCTCTGGTGCATTTCAAAGATGTGCTGATTACCAAGGCAGCTCTTGGCAAGATTGAGGAGATGCTGGCATGAGTGCAGTCATGAAAATTAGTGAAGAACGCCTGATGAAAGTACTGCTGGCTCCGGTTATTTCGGAAAAAGCGACTTTTGTGGCAGAAAAAAACGAACAAGTCATTTTCCGTGTGCTGAAAGATGCCACCAAACCGGAAATCAAGGCAGCGGTTGAAAATCTGTTCAAAGTTGAGGTTGAATCTGTACAGGTATTGAATCGTTTGGGCAAGCAGAAACGCTCCCGTAATGGCATGGGGCGCAAGAAGCATCAGAAACTGGCATACGTTTGCCTGAAGCCTGGTCAGGAAATTCATTTTACTGAGGAGGCTAAATAATGGCTCTCGTTAAAGTCAAACCGACTTCTCCTGCTCGCCGGGGAATGGTCAAACTGGTCAATCCGGATCTTTACAAAGGTCGTCCGTTTGCCGGTCTGGTTGAAAAGAAATCCAAGAGTGCGGGCCGTAACAATAACGGCCGTATCACGACCCGTCACCTTGGTGGCGGGCACAAGCAGCACTACCGTGTGATTGACTTTGTACGTAACAAGGATGGTATTGCCGCCAAGGTAGAGCGAATTGAATACGATCCGAACCGTACCGCCAATATCGCGCTGGTTTGTTATGCGGATGGTGAGCGCCGTTACATTATTGCGCCGAAAGGATTGTCTGTCGGAGACCAGGTCATGAACGGTTCCGAAGCGCCGATCAGGGCAGGTAACTGTTTGCCTCTGCGCAATATTCCTGTCGGTACGACCTTGCACTGCATCGAAATGTTACCTGGCAAGGGGGCGCAAATGGCTCGTACGGCCGGTGCTGCGGTCGTTCTGATGGCGCGGGAAGGATCTTACGCTCAGATTCGTTTGCGTTCCGGAGAAGTTCGTCGCGTACATATTGAATGCCGGGCAACGGTCGGTGAAGTGGGCAATGCAGAACAGAATCTGCGTAAATTGGGTAAAGCGGGTGCAATGCGCTGGCGTGGCGTACGTCCAACCGTACGTGGTGTTGTCATGAATCCGGTCGACCATCCGCATGGTGGCGGTGAAGGCAGAACATCCGGCGGGCGTCATCCAGTAACGCCTTGGGGTCAGAAGACCAAGGGTCTGAAAACGCGTAGTAACAAGCGTACGACTTCAATGATCGTTTCGCGCCGCAACAAGAAATAAGGGGTAGCATATGACACGTTCGTTGAAAAAAGGGCCTTTCTGCGATGCTCACTTGATTGCCAAGGTAGAAGCGGCGCAGGCATCCAAGGATAAACGGCCAATTAAGACTTGGTCTCGTCGGTCAACAATTATGCCGGATTTTATCGGGTTGACGATTGCCGTTCATAACGGCAAACAGCATGTCCCCGTTTATATTTCCGAAAATATGGTTGGTCACAAGTTGGGCGAGTTTGCATTGACCAGAACGTTCAAGGGTCATGCCGCCGATAAAAAAGCTAAGAAATAGGACCAATGATGGAAACAAAAGCTTCTCTTCGTGGTGTGCATTTATCAGCGCAAAAAGGTCGTCTGATTGCCGATTTGATTCGTGGTAAAAAAGTTGATCAGGCGCTCGATATTCTGTCGTTTACACCGAAAAAAGGTGCTGTCATTATCAAGCAGGTGCTGGAATCGGCGATTGCCAATGCCGAACACAATGATGGCGCAGACATTGATGAACTGAAAGTTTCCTCGATTTATGTCGAAAGGGGAACTTTTATGAAACGTTACTCGGCTCGTGCAAAAGGACGGGGTGACCGTATTTCTAAACAAACATGTCACATTTACGTGACTGTCGGTAATTAAGGGGGTCACGATGGGACAAAAGATACA
Organism: Oxalobacter paraformigenes; assembly: GCF_000158475.2. Lineage (GTDB taxonomy): Bacteria > Pseudomonadota > Gammaproteobacteria > Burkholderiales > Burkholderiaceae_D > Oxalobacter > Oxalobacter paraformigenes. The sequence goes on from NZ_KI392030.1 coordinate 535,602, forward strand.
TCCAACCGGTTTCCGTCTGGCAGTTGCACGTAACTGGTCTTCTCGCTGGTATGCCGGCAATACCAATTTTGCCGGTATGCTGAATGAAGATCTGAAGGCGCGTGCTTATCTGAAGAAAAAACTGAAAAACGCTTCTGTGGGTCAGGTCGTTATCGAACGTCCGGCCAAAAATGCACGTTTTACCATTTACAGCTCGCGGCCGGGTGTCGTTATCGGCAAAAAAGGCGAGGATATCGAGGTACTGAAGTCGGACCTGTCCAGAATCATGGGCGTGCCGGTGCACGTGAATATTGAAGAAGTTCGCAAGCCGGAAATTCATGCGCAGCTGATTGCCGATTCCATTACCCAGCAGCTTGAAAAACGCATTATGTTCCGTCGCGCGATGAGACGTGCCATGCAGAACGCCATGCGTCTTGGCGCTGTCGGTATCAAGATCATGTCTTCGGGTCGTCTGAACGGCATCGAAATTGCCCGTACCGAATGGTATCGTGAAGGTCGTGTTCCTCTGCATACCCTGCGTGCCGATATCGATTACGGTTTTTCCGAAGCGCAGACAACCTATGGCATCATCGGCGTTAAAGTGTGGGTCTACAAGGGCGATCGTCTGGAAAATGGTGAAGCTCCGAAGATTGAAACGCCTAATGAGGAAGACAAGAAACGTCGTGGCGCACGTCGTGAAGATGGCCGTCCGGGCAGACAGCGTGTCAGAAAATCTGAGAGTGCTGGAGCATCCGAGACGCCTTCCACCGGAGCAAAACGGGTTCGTGCCAGAAAACCTGAAAATGCTGCAACAGCGACTGAAAACTCGCCGGTTGAAACAGCAGGAGAATAATTATGTTGCAACCATCTCGTAGAAAATATAGAAAAGAGCAGAAAGGTCGCAATACCGGTATTTCGCATGAAAGAGGTACCAAGGTATCGTTTGGCGACTTCGGTCTGAAAGCGGTTGGAAGAGGCCGTATTACAGCTCGCCAAATCGAAGCGGCTCGTCGCGCCATGACGCGTCATATCAGGAGAGGCGGCCGAATCTGGATTCGCGTTTTCCCGGACAAGCCTATTTCGGAAAAACCGGCTGAAGTCCGTATGGGGAGTGGTAAAGGCAACCCGGAGTACTATGTTGCCGAAATCAGGCCGGGCAAGGTTCTTTATGAAATGGACGGAGTGGATGAGGCGCTGGCTCGTGAAGCGTTCCGTCTGGCTGCTGCCAAATTGCCATTGCCGACGGTATTCGTTGTCCGTCAGCTTGGCCAATAATAGGAGTAAATATGAAAGCATCCGAACTGCGTTCCAAGGATCAGGCTGAATTGAAGACTGAGCTGAACGATCTTCTGAAAGCTCAATTTGGTCTGCGCATGCAACTGGCGACCCAGCAATTGACCAATACTTCGCAGCTGAAAAAAGTGAGAAGAGATATCGCTCGGGTAAAGACTGTCATGAATTCTAAGGGTAAAGCATAATGAACGATCAGGAAAAGTCCGCGTTAAAACGCACTCTGATTGGCAAGGTTGTGTCGGACAAGATGGACAAAACGGTTTCCGTTTTGATCGAACGTCGGGTGAAACATCCGTTATACGGAAAAATTGTTCGTCGTTCCAAAAAATATCTGGCGCATGACGAAGCCAATCAGGCAAAAATTGGCGATACCGTTGAAATTCAGGAAGGTCGTCCAATTTCTAAAAACAAGTCTTGGGTTCTCACCAAAGTTATCCAGGTCGCCCAAATTGTATAAAAAGATTGCATTTGCTTCGCGATAATGCAATAATGCGTGACTTCGCATCATTCCGCTACTGATGGGGCTGATGCGAAGTTCTTTTATATCATGTACACCTAATCAGGCGCAGATTTGCGTCTGGCGGGACCAAGACTGATCGCCGAAGTGAATGGCGAATTAAGTTGGGAAAGAAAATTATGATTCAGACTGAAAGTCGTTTAAAAGTGGCCGATAATACCGGTGCCAGAGAGGTTCTTTGCATCAAGGTGCTTGGTGGTTCCAAGCGTCGTTATGCACAGATCGGTGACATCATTAAAGTAACGGTCAAAAGTGCTGCTCCGCGTGGAAGGGTTAAAAAAGGTGAAATTTACAATGCTGTCGTCGTGCGCACCGCAAAGGGTGTCCGCCGCCAGGATGGTTCGCTGATCAAATTCGATGAAGGCGCGGCAGTGTTGCTCAATAATAAACTGGAGCCGATCGGCACCCGTATTTTTGGGCCGGTAACTCGTGAGTTGCGTACGGAAAGATTTATGAAAATCGTTTCACTTGCGCCGGAAGTATTGTAAGGGGGGGCTTTATGAATAAAATACGTAAAGGCGATGAAGTGATTGTTCTGGTTGGCAAAGACAAGGGCAAGCGCGGTACTGTTCAGCAATGTATGGAGGATCGCGTTGTTGTTGGGGGTGTGAACGTCGCCAAGAAAACAACCAAGCCGAATCCCATGACAGGCGCTACAGGCGGTATCGTCGACAAGCTGATGCCTATTCATGTTTCCAATGTTGCATTGTTCAATGCAAAAACCGGTAAGGCTGATCGCGTGGGCTTTAAAGAAGTGGATGGCAAAAAAGTCCGTGTCTTTAAATCGAATGGTGAAGTTGTTGGGGCTAAATAATTATGGCGCGTCTACAGGAATTATATAAGGAAAAAATTGTTCCCGATTTGATGGCAAAATTTTCCTACAAATCTGCGATGGAAGTTCCGCGCATTACCAAAATTACCTTGAATATGGGGTTGTCGGAAGCGGTTGCGGACAAAAAAGTGATTGATCATGCCACTAGCGACCTGGCAAAAATCGCCGGTCAAAAGCCGGTGGTGACGAAAGCGCGCAAATCTATTGCGGGTTTCAAGATCCGCGAAGGGTATCCGATTGGTTGTATGGTGACTTTGCGTGGCGCAAGAATGTATGAGTTTCTCGACCGGCTGGTTACGATTGCTTTGCCGCGTGTGCGCGATTTTCGAGGCATCAATGGTCGTTCTTTTGACGGCAGGGGTAACTATAATCTGGGTATTAGAGAGCAGATCATATTCCCTGAAGTTGAGTATGACAAGATTGACGCTTTGCGTGGACTGAACATCAGTATCACGACAACCGCTAAGACCGATGAGGAGTCCAAAGCACTTCTTTCCGCATTTAAATTTCCGTTTAGAAATTGAGATAGCCATGGCAAAACTGGCATTAATAAATCGTGAATTGAAACGCGCTGTGCTTGTTAAGAAATATGCAGGCAAACGCGCCGAGTTGAAAGCTATTATCGACGACCAGAGCAAATCCGAAGAAGAGCGTTTTGAGGCTCGTCTGAAGTTGCAATCGTTGCCTCGCAACGCCAATCCGACCCGTCAGCGCAATCGTTGCGCCTTGACCGGCAGGCCGCGCGGCACGTACCGTAAATTCGGTTTGGGTCGTACCAAACTGAGGGAATTTGCCATGAATGGTGAAATTCCGGGAATCACCAAAGCTAGCTGGTAGCAGGAGGAATTGTTATGAGTATGAGCGATCCTATCGCAGATATGCTGACTCGCATCCGAAATGCGCAGCAAGTTAAGAAGAGTTCTGTTGCTATGCCCTCTTCCAAAGTCAAAGTGGCAATCGCTACGGTCTTGAAAGACGAAGGCTATATCGATTCCTTCGATGTCAAGGAAGAAAAAGGTAAATCGCAACTGAATATCGCACTGAAATATTATGTTGGCCGTCCTGTTATCGAGCGACTGGAACGTGTTTCGCGGCCCGGTCTTCGCATTTACAAAGGGCGTGACGAGTTGCCCAGCGTGATGAACGGATTGGGTGTGGCTATCGTTTCTACGCCAAAGGGTGTCATGACGGATCGTAAGGCGAGAGCTACGGGCGTCGGTGGCGAAGTTCTTTGCTATGTGGCCTAAGGAGTGAAGCATGTCTAGAGTTGGAAAAATGCCGATTGTTATTCCTGAAGGCACGACTGCGGCAATTGCAGACAATCAAATCACTGTAAAGGGGCCCCTGGGTTCCATGAGCAGAACGTTGAGCGATCTGGTTGTCGTCAAACAGGAAGATAAAACGTTGAAAGTGGAAGCGGCCAACGACAGCCGTGAGGCGGTTGCCATGTGGGGAACTACCCGCGCCTTGCTCAACAATATGGTTCAGGGCGTCAGCAAAGGCTTTGAAAAACGGTTGAACCTGGTTGGCGTCGGCTTTCGTGCACAGGCACAGGGCGATAAATTGAATATGTCTCTTGGTTTTTCCCATCCGGTCGTTCATGTCATGCCGGCTGGCGTCAAGTGTGAAACGCCTTCGCAGACGGAAATCGTGATCAAAGGCATGGACAAACACTTGGTTGGGCAGGTAGCGGCTGATGTGCGCGCATATCGTAGACCTGAACCTTATAAAGGCAAGGGTGTTCGTTATGTGGACGAAGTCGTTAAGATCAAAGAAACTAAGAAGAAGTAATAGGGGCGATTGATGAACAAGAAACAATCACGTTTGCGCCGCGGACGTCAGACTCGAGCCAAAATTGCTGTTTTGAAAGCAACTCGCTTGTCGGTGCATCGTACCAATTTGCATATTTATGCGAATGTTATTGGACCGGATGCGCGGATTCTGGCTTCTTCTTCTACGCTGGAAGCCGATATTCGCCAGGAACTGGCGGGCAAAAGCGGCGGCAATGTAGCGGCTGCTTCACTTGTCGGTAAGAGGGTAGCCGAAAAGGCATTGCAGGCTGGAATTACAGAGGTTGCCTTTGATCGTTCCGGTTTTCGTTATCACGGCCGTGTCAAAGCATTGGCTGAAGCTGCTCGTGAAGCAGGTCTGAAGTTCTAAGGATATAACCATGGCAAAAATGCAACAAAAGACACAAGGTGATCGGCCGGATGATGGATTGCGCGAAAAAATGATCGCAATCAACCGGGTAACCAAAGTCGTCAAGGGCGGTCGCATTATGGGTTTCGCTGCCTTGACGGTTGTCGGTGACGGCGATGGCCGTATCGGCATGGGTAAGGGGAAGTCGAAAGAGGTTCCTATTGCGGTTCAGAAAGCGATGGAAGAAGCGCGTCGTAACATGATCAAGGTGACGTTGAAAGACGGTACTTTGCAGCATACGATCATCGGCAAGCATGGCGCTTCCAAAGTGATGCTGAACCCGGCAAAGCAAGGTACCGGCGTTATCGCAGGCGGTGCAATGCGCGCCATTTTCGACGTAATGGGAGTTACCAACGTAGTGGCCAAGTCCTTTGGTTCGAGCAATCCATACAATATGGTCAGAGCGACGTTGAATGCGCTGGCTTCGATGAACACTCCCGCTGATGTCGCTGCAAAACGCGGCAAATCAGTGGAAGAAATTGTTGGGTAAGGTGACCGGTAATGTCTAATCAAATTACAGTGAAATTGGTCAGAAGTCTGATCGGAACCCGGAAATCGCACCGCGATACGGTTCGTGGGCTTGGGCTTCGTCGATTGAATTCCGTCTCCACTTTGCAGGATACCCCTGCAATTCGCGGAATGATTAAAAAAGTATCGTATCTCGTTCAAGTAGTTGCTTGATTGAGACTGCTAACAGGATAAATTATGAACTTGAATAATTTGCAACCTGCTTTTGGCGCAAAACAGGCAAAACGTAGAGTTGGACGCGGTATCGGTAGCGGTTTGGGCAAAACAGCTGGCCGTGGTCACAAAGGCCAGAAATCAAGAGCGGGCGGTTTTCACAAAATCGGTTTTGAAGGCGGCCAGATGCCTTTGCAGCGCCGCTTGCCCAAACGCGGCTTTAAATCTCCGGCAGCCTTGACCCGTGCCGAAGTCCGTTTGTCCGATCTTGATAAACTGGGTGTGGAGGACATTGATCTGCTGGTATTGAAGCAGGCTGGTATCGTTTCGGGACTGGTTAAGAATGTTCGCGTTATTCTTTCCGGGGAAATCAATCGTAGCGTCAATCTGAATGGCCTTGTTGTTACCAAAGGCGCCAGAGCTGCTATTGAAAGCAAAGGCGGAAAAGTCGCTTAAAGTAACACATATACAGAGGTATCCAGTTGGCAACGACATCTAGTTCAGCAAAAAACGCTACGGCAGGTTTCCCTTGGCGACGTCTGTTGTTTTTGCTTGGGGCATTGGTTGTATTCCGTATTGGTGCTCACATTCCTGTCCCTGGTATTGATTCTGAACAGCTGGCATTGCTGTTCAGGCAAAACCAGGGAGGTATTCTCGGCATGTTCAACATGTTCTCGGGTGGCGCGCTTTCACGGTTTACGGTTTTCGCCTTGGGTATCATGCCCTATATCTCGGCCTCCATTATCATGCAGATGCTGGGAATTGTTTCCCCGCAAATTGATGCCTTGAAAAAGGAAGGAGAAGCAGGCAGAAGAAAGATGACGCAATATACGCGTTATGGAACGCTTGTGCTTGCCGCTTTCCAGGGGCTTGGGATTGCTGTTGCGCTTGAATCGCAACCCGGTCTGGTTATCGATCCGGGTCTCGCTTTCCGGTTCACTGCGGTTGTCACACTGGTTACCGGAACCATGTTCCTGATGTGGCTGGGTGAACAGATAACGGAAAGAGGTTTGGGTAACGGCATTTCCATGATCATTTTTGCAGGTATTGCCGCAGGATTGCCGAATGCGATTGGAGGCCTTGTAGAGCTGGTACGTACCGGTTCGATGAATACGCTGACTGCGCTGATTATCTGTGTCATTGTTGCTATCGTTACTTTCCTGGTGGTTTTTATCGAGAGCGGACAGCGCAGGATACTTGTCAATTATGCCAAGCGTCAGGTGGGTAACAAGATCTATGGCGGACAAAGCAGTTTTTTGCCGTTGAAAGTGAATATGGCAGGCGTTATTCCTCCGATTTTTGCTTCATCAATCATTTTGTTTCCCGCTACCATTGCCGGGTGGTTCGCTACCGGTGCCGAGTCGGATAATGTTTTCATTCGTTTTCTGAAAGATTTATCCGCTTCTCTGGCTCCCGGTGAACCGGTTCATGCGATTCTGTATGCTGCAGCGATTATATTTTTCTGTTTTTTCTATACGGCGCTGGTATTCAATAGCCGTGAAACGGCGGATAACCTGAAAAAAAGCGGCGCTTTTATTCCCGGTATCCGTCCTGGTGAACAAACGGCAAAATATATCGATAAAATTTTAATGAGATTGACACTTGCTGGTGCGATTTATGTTACATTAATCTGTTTACTGCCAGAATTTCTGGTGGCGCGTTGGCAAGTTCCATTTTACTTTGGCGGTACTTCCCTGCTGATTATCGTTGTGGTGACGATGGATTTCATGGCTCAGATCCAGAATTACATTATGTCGCAGCAATATGATTCTCTGCTAAAGAAGGCAAATTTCAAGAGCAACAGTTTACCGCGTTAATATCACATAAAAGACATTTATTTTATGGCTAAAGATGACGTTATCCAGATGCAGGGCGAGATTGTCGATAACTTGCCTAATGCGACTTTTCGCGTGAAGCTGGAAAATGGACATATGGTTCTTGGGCACATATCGGGAAAGATGCGTATGAATTACATTCGTATTCTTCCCGGTGACAAGGTAACGGTCGAGTTGACTCCTTATGATTTAAGTCGGGCTCGTATTGTTTTCAGAACAAAATAGCTGAATTCAATATTTTGTTAAAAAGAGGGTAAAAATGAAGGTTCAGGCATCAGTCAAGCGGATCTGCCGCAACTGCAAAATCATTAAAAGAAAGGGCGTGGTACGAGTTATTTGTACCGAAGCACGCCACAAACAAAGACAAGGTTAATTAACGTCAATTTAGGACAGAACGAATGGCACGTATTGCAGGGGTAAATATTCCCAACCATCAACACATTGTCATTGGCCTGACGGCTATCTACGGTATTGGACGACCGCGTGCAGAGGATATCTGCGCAGCAACCGGAGTCGCCCCTACCAAGAAAGTCAAGGATCTGGATGACAGCGAACTTGAAAAACTCCGCGAAGAAATCGATAAGTTCGTTATCGAAGGCGATTTGCGTCGCGAAGTTTCCATGAGCATCAAGCGATTGATGGATTTGGGTTGTTATCGTGGTTTGCGTCATCGCAGGGGCTTGCCTGTCAGGGGCCAACGTACACGTACAAATGCGCGAACCAGAAAAGGTCCACGTAAGGCCGCTCAATCATTGAAGAAATAATGCAAACACAGGTTGTTTGAATAGTAGACGGATCGAGGAAATTTTATGGCAAAAGCATCGAATAGTGCAGCAGCTCGCGTGCGCAAGAAGGTGAAGAGAAACATTGCAGAAGGTGTTGCACATGTGCATGCTTCTTTTAACAATACCATCATTACCATTACTGACCGCCAGGGCAATGCGTTGACTTGGGCAACATCGGGGGGCGCAGGTTTCAAAGGCTCGCGCAAATCCACTCCATTTGCCGCACAGGTAGCCGCAGAAGCTGCCGGAAAAGTGGCGATCGAATATGGCATCAAGAATCTGGAAGTCAAAATCAAGGGGCCGGGACCGGGTCGCGAATCCGCTGTCCGCGCTCTGAACGGTTTGGGCATTCGCATTACGCAGATCCAGGACATTACGCCGATTCCACATAATGGCTGTCGTCCCCCAAAACGTCGTCGTATTTGATTTGCAGAAAATGAAGACCACTGTTATACCGCATGTGGTATGACTTGCGCCTGATTTGAGGCGTCAATTAACGGATAAAAGGAAATATTGTGGCACGTTATATCGGACCAAAAGCTAAGCTTTCCCGTCGTGAAGGCACCGACTTATTTCTCAAGAGCGCGAGACGTTCTCTTGATTCAAAATGCAAACTGGATGTCAAACCCGGCCAGCACGGCATGAAATCGGGTGCGCGTACTTCTGATTACGGTAATCAGTTACGTGAAAAACAAAAAGTCAAGCGCATGTACGGCATTCTGGAAAAACAGTTCCGCCGTTATTTCGCTGAGGCGGAACGCAGAAAGGGCAATACGGGTGATAACCTGATGCAACTCTTGGAAAGCCGTCTCGACAATGTCGTTTATCGTATGGGATTCGGTTCTACCCGTGCTGAAAGCCGCCAACTTGTCAGCCATCAGGCGCTGATGGTCAATGGCAAGGTCGTTAATATCCCGTCTTATCTGGTCAAACCGGAAGATGTTATTACGATCCGCGAAAAAGCCAAAAAACAGAACCGTATTGTCGAATCTCTGTCTCTGGCCGAACAGATCGGTCTTGCCGACTGGGTTTCGGTAGATTCAAAAAAAATGGAAGGCGTTTTCAAACGCGTTCCGGATCGCAGCGAATTTGCAAACGATGTCAATGAATCGCTGATCATCGAATTGTATTCACGTTAATTCCGCATTACCAGTGCCATCAGCCTTATTGGTGTAACGAGCCAAGGGTATTGAAAAGGACATACTATGCAAAACAATTTTCTCAAACCGCGCATTATCAACGTCGAATCGCTAGGCGGCGGTCGTTCCATTGTTGAGATGGAACCGTTCGAGCGCGGTTATGGACACACGCTCGGTAATGCGTTAAGACGTGTGCTTCTGTCTTCCATGACCGGTTATGCGCCCACAGAAGTGACCATTGCCGGTGTCGTTCACGAGTATTCGACTCTGGACGGCGTTCAGGAAGATGTTGTCGATCTTCTCCTGAACCTGAAAGGGGTCGTCTTCAAGTTACACAATCGCGATGTCATTACGCTGACCCTGAAAAAATCGGGGCCAGGTATCGTCACCGCCGCCGATATTGAATTGCCGCATGACGTGGAAATTATCAACCCTGATCATGTCATTGCCAACCTGGCGGATAACGGCAAACTTGATATGCAGATCAAGGTTGAAAAAGGTCGAGGATACGTGCCGGGGAATGTGAGAAGACTTTCCGAAGATGCGAACAAGACTATCGGGCGCATTATTCTGGATGCCTCTTTTTCGCCTGTCCGCCGTGTGTCTTACGCAGTTGAATCCGCCCGCGTGGAACAACGTACCGATCTGGACAAGCTGATTATCAATATCGAAACCAATGGCGTCATTACGGCTGAAGAAGCCATTCGCCAGTCTGCCCGTATTCTGGTCGATCAGTTAAGCGTATTCGCTGCGCTCGAAGGAACGGAAACGACTTCTGAAGCATTGACGCAGGTCCCGGCAGTCGATCCTATTTTGCTGCGTCCGGTTGATGATCTGGAGTTGACAGTCCGTTCGGCAAATTGTCTGAAAGCAGAAAACATCAACTACATTGGCGATCTTATCCAGCGTAGTGAAAACGAGTTGCTGAAAACGCCGAATCTGGGCCGCAAGTCTTTGAATGAAATCAAGGAAGTACTGGCTTCCCGCGGGTTGACCCTGGGAATGCGTCTGGACAACTGGCCGCCTGCAGGATTCGAAAAATAATTTTTTAACGACATTACCGGCCCGCAGTTTTGACTGATAGAAGAGCCGGATTGACAAGATTTATAAGGAAACTATCATGCGTCATCGTCATGGTTTGAGAAAACTGAACCGTACATCGTCTCATCGTCTTGCAATGCTTCGCAATATGACAGTCTCTCTGTTGCGTCATGAAGCGATCAAGACGACTCTGCCGAAAGCCAAGGAATTGCGTCGTGTTGTCGAACCGATTATCACCTTGGGCAAAACCGATACCGTGGCAAACAAGCGGCTGGCCTTTAACAGGCTGCGCGATCGGGAAATTGTGGTGAAACTGTTCAATGAACTGGGACCGCGATTTGCCAATCGTAACGGTGGTTATCTTCGCATTCTGAAGATGGGCTTCCGGGCAGGCGACAACGCTCCTATGGCTTATGTTGAACTGATGGACAGACCGGAAGAAGAGAAAACGGAAGCGAATGCCAAGTAAAGCGGGCACGTATCCCATTATGAAGGCCGGAGAAATCCGGCCTTTTTTGTTACGGAACGGCAGAGGTTTCTCCGGCTACAATGTGAAGTATATTTACGTGTCGGAGAAGAGGGAATGAAAGAACAGATTTTTATTTTTTGTACAGTCCCGGACGCGGGTACGGCCAGCACAATCGGAAAAACCATTGTCGAGAAAAAGCTGGCTGCCTGTGTCAGCTGGGGTTCTGCAGTACATTCGGTTTACCGATGGGATGGCAGGATCGAAGAAGCTGACGAGCTGAATTTGACGATCAAAACAGTTCGCGAAAAGTATAAGGACGTAGAAGAACTGATTTTATCGCTTCATCCTTATGAATTGCCTGAAATTGTTTCTGTACCCGTTCTGGATGGTCTCGAGCCTTACCTGGAATGGATCAGGCAGGGAACTTGTTAAGGAGTGCTAGAGCCAGGAGGAAAAAGACAGAAAAATGCCGACTACCAGGGGAATGGAAAAATTGTCGTCCAGATGGATCCGGTTTTCAAATATCTCGGCAAAGGTCGCCACAGTTACCCCTATCAGCCCAAAGATCAGAAAAAGGGGTGATTGCGAAAAGTTCAGATAAAAAAAGAGAAGAACACTGGCAGAAAACAGCCAGAAGGCCAGGCTGCCTTCAATGCTTTTTGTCCCCATGTTGATTTTATGTCTGCCCAGCTTGCGGCCCACCAGGGCAGCACACGTATCGCCAATAAGCATGATGGAAAGAGCGGTCATTGCAATAACTTTGGGAAAGAGAACCGTAACCATCAATGCCGCTGCAATAACGTAGGGAGCACCGCTTAACCGAAATCGTGCCTGTGTTTCCTTTTCGCGCAATATCCTGTTAAAAAGGCTGCCGTAAGTCAGGGTAAAGAAACGCCACTGCCTGTGATTGCCGTATTCGATGAAAATAATCGAAAATAGCAGTAAAGCGAATAAAGCGATGTTGAAGCAAGCAGGGAAAAGGCCGATAGAAACAACCATCCAGAGCGAGCTCAAGTGAATGATCTTGCGGAGAACTTCATGCCCGTATGAAATCTGTCTGGTCATTTGAAACGGTTATCATGTTTTAAGTGGCAGATTGCGGCGTGCTGCTTAGACAGGGTCGGTATTTTCCGGTTGGCCGGCCAGATTCAGAATAAAAGCAGTCGCTTCTTTCAGACCTGTTCGTTTTGTTGAAGAAAAGAGTTGGGCAGAAAAAGGAAAAGGATGTCCATTTTCATCAATGTAACTCCTGAGAATGGTATCCACTTGTTTAAGGGCTTCGCTGGATTCGCGGCGGTTCAGTTTGTCCGCTTTGGTCAGCAGACAGTGGATTGGCTTTCCGGTCACGGCAAACCATTCCAGCAAACTGACATCCAGCGGCTGAAAAGGATGTCTTGAATCCATGACGAGGATCAGACCACTTAATTGCGGGCGAGTTATCAGATAATCGCTCAGGAGTTTCTGCCAATGTTCTTTGGCGGTACCCGATATTTGTGCGTATCCGTATCCAGGCAAATCCACCAGAAAAAGTTCAACTTTGTTTTCATCGACAGGATCGTGCCTGTGCTGGGCCACATGGGCTCCTCCTATCGAAAAGAAATTGATATGCTGGGTACGGCCCGGCGTTCTCGACGCATAGGCAAGATTTTTCTGATTGCACAAAGTATTGATGGCCGACGATTTGCCTGCATTGGATCTGCCGACAAAAGCGATTTCAGGCACGTTTAACCGGGGCAAGTCCCGTAAATGATTTGCCGTTCTGAAAAAGCGCGCCTGCCAGAGTTTGGACATGTGGTCTCCGGATAAAGGGAATTCGTGCACCATACCGATAGATTAACGGTTCCCGGTATATTAAGATACGATGGTTTCGAGAGCGTAAAGTTCTTCCGCGCGTTCTCTTTGCCGAATCAGATGTACCTGTCCATTATCGACAAGAACTTCCGCTGCACGGCCCCGGGTATTATAGTTGGAAGCCATGGCCATACCGTATGCGCCGGCACTCATGACCGCGAGGTAATCGTCCGCTTCGATGGAAAGTTTTCTCTGGCGTGCCAGCCAGTCTCCCGATTCGCAGACAGGTCCTACGACGTCGTAAGTCAAAGCGGAACCGTTTCTTTTCACGACCGGTAAAACTGTATGCCATGCTTCGTAAAGGGACGGCCTCATCAGATCGTTCATAGCCGCGTCGACGATAGCGAAATGTTTGTCCGAATTGGTTTTCAGATATTGGACTTGCGTGAGCAGCAAGCCGGCATTGCCGGAGATGGAACGTCCCGGTTCGAACATTATGGCAAGCGGTTTGCCGGGATAGTTGGCATTTTTCCATTCCCCTATTTTCCGAAAGAGCCTGGAAAGGTACTCTGGAACGGCAACCGGTTCTTCATTGTCATACGTAATCCCAATACCACCGCCGATATCGATATGTTGCAGTTCGATGTTTCTTTGTGCCAGTTGGTCGTAAAGGCCGATCAGTTTATCCAGCGCTTCAAGAAGAGGGGAGTCGTCCAGCAATTGGGAGCCAATGTGGCAGTCGATTCCGGTAACATCGATATGGGTCATTTTTGAAGCTTGCTCATAGCAGGACAGGGCTTCCTCAAATGGAATGCCGAATTTGTTTTCTTTCAGCCCGGTCGAGATATAAGGATGAGTCTTTGGATCGACATCAGGATTGACGCGGAAAGAAATTCTGGCTTTTTTGCCCATTTCCGACGCGATGCGATTGATTCGCTGCAATTCGGCAAAAGATTCGACATTAAAGCAGAGAATATCGTGTTTCAAGGCAAGGCTTATTTCTTCTGTTGTCTTGCCGACGCCGGAGAAGATCACTTTCCTAGGGTCACAGCCGGCAGCGATAACACGCAAAAGTTCGCCACCCGATACGATATCGAAACCGGCGCCTTCCCGGCCCAGAATATTCAGGATCGCCAGGTTGGAATTGGATTTGACCGAATAGCAAACCAGAGAGTGAATATCATCTGTTTCATGCCGTTTGCAAGTATCGGCATATTGATGGAAATGCTCAATCAGCGCTGTTTTGGAATAAACGTAAAGCGGTGTTCCGAATTGGGCGGCCAGTTTGTCAAGCGGTACGCCATCGACAGTCAATACATCGTTTTGATAAATGAAATGTTGGGCTGCTGTTTTCATCGTATTCAAGGTAATGTCGGCAAGCTGCCGGGAAGAATGCCCAGAGGCGCTCTTTCCGACTCGGGTTCATCGGTTTCAGGTTCAGGGAAAGTCTGTGGTGTTACCGGCCTCGGCGTCGTATCCGAGGGAGGCAGTATCAGCGGTCCCTTCTGGCCACAGGCACACAGATTCATACAAAAGAAAATGGCGGACAACAAGGAGAAACTCCATTTCGCCAGTCGGAAAAGTCGCATTTGCATTCCCCGGTTATTGAAAGACTGTACTATTGATTGCGCAGTGTAACATGTCACAAGGAACTGATCGAATGTCGATATGACCTTCAATCCACAGCTGACATTCGACGGGCGAAAATTTTTCAATGATCAGTCAGCAAAAATTTCGTCTTTGAGGTGGCTGTTTTCTGATTCGTACATTTTTTCATACTCTTTTTGCCCTACACCGACATTGGTCGCGATTTTGCCGGGCGGTACTTCGGCGTAATAATAATCGCCGTTTTCAAAAATGACGCCAGCCGGTGGTGATCGAAGTTCGACAGGCGTGCCTGAAAGCGCTTTTTGCATGTAACTGATCCAGACTGGCAATGCCAGTCCGCTGCCGGTTTCCCGTCCACCCATATTGCGGGGCTGGTCGAAACCGAGCCATGCTACTGCAACCAGGCTGGGTTGATAACCGGCGAACCAGGCGTCATAGGAATCATTGGTTGTTCCTGTTTTGCCAGCCAGATCGGGACGGTTCAGGATATTCGCTCTTGCGGCTGTTCCTCCTCGGACGACGTCTTTCAACAAACTGTCCATAATGAACGCATTACGCGCGTCGATAACGCGGGTATTTTCATCACCGGCTCTTTCCGGACGTGCCTGAGAAAGGATTTTTCCATCGGAATCGGCAATGTATGAAATGATGTACGGTTTGATTTTATAGCCGCCATTGGCAAAAACCGAATAGGCAACTGCCATTTGCAATGGCGTGACAGAACCCGCACCCAGGGCCAGCGTGAGATACGGCGGATTCTTGTCGGCGTCGAAGCCAAACCGTGTGATGTATTCTTGGCCATACGGTGCCCCGATCTGATTCAGAATCTGGATCGAGATCATGTTTTTAGACTTCATCAGTCCGCGACGCATGGTCATCGGGCCTTCATAGCGCGAATCGAAATTTTTCGGATTCCAGTTTTGGCCGCCAGGCTGTCCGGAAAATGACATGGGAGAATCATTGATGATGCTGGCAGGCGCAAAATTCTTTTCCAGCGAGGCGGAATAAATAAAGGGTTTGAAAGAGGATCCGGGCTGGCGCCAGGCCTGTGTGACATGATTGAACTTTTTTTGCGTGAAATCGAAACCGCCTATCAGAGACTTGATTGCGCCATCGTTCGGATTGAGGGAAACGAAGGCTGCCTCGATTTGCGGCATTTGAACAATGTTCCAGTTCCCGGAAGCATCTTGTGCGATACGGATAATCGAACCGCGTTTGATCTGTTTGTTACCGCTTGCACTGGAAGCGAGAGCGGATGCGGCAAAGCTCAGGCCGCTACCGGAAATGGAGATCTCGTTACCTGACGATAAAACGGCGCGGACGAGTCTTGGGGACGCTTCCAGAACGACAGCGCTTGAAATGCCATCGCTGTCGGGATAACGGGCCAGTTCGTCTTCGATCGCGTCGGCAAAGGCTTCTTTTGATGCCGGAATGACCATGTGTCCTTCCGGACCTCGATAACCGTGGCGTCTGTCATAGTCCATCACGCCACGTCGCACAGCCTGATAGGCCGCTTCCTGATCTTTCTGGGTGATTGTGGTATAAACATTCAGACCGCGGGTATATGTTTCGTCCTTGTACTGGTCGTAAACCATCATACGAACCATTTCAGCGACATACTGTGCGTGGACGTTGAACTCGTTCCGGCTGCTTTTTACCTTGATTTCTTCATTTTTTGCCGTTTCATATTCCTGATCGGTGATATAGCCGAGCTGCTTCATCCGGAGCAGGATGTATTGTTGCCGCTGTTTGGCGCGGGTCGGATTGGTGATCGGATTGTTGGCGGACGGCGCTTTCGGCAATCCGGCCAGCATGGCTGCTTCCGCCAGCGTAATGTCCTGCAAAGGTTTGCCGAAGTACACTTGTGCAGCCGAAGCGAAACCGAAAGCCCGTTGTCCCAGATAAATCTGGTTCAGGTAAATTTCGAATATCTGGTCTTTGGTCAGCGTTTTTTCTATTTTCCAGGCCAGCAGGACTTCATAGAGTTTTCGTTTGAAGGTTTGTTCGCTGGTCAGGAAGAAATTTCTTGCCACCTGTTGGGTAATGGTCGAGGCGCCCTGTCTGCTGCGGCTCACAAGATTGTGCAAGGCGGCGCGAAGGATGCCGATATAATCGACGCCGCTGTGCTGGTAAAACCGGTCGTCTTCAATAGCAAGAACGGCTTTTTTCATGATATCCGGGATTTGGCTGATCCGGACGAGATTGCGCCGTTCTTCGCCGAATTCTCCCATCAGGACACGATCTGCCGTGTAAATCCGGAGCGGCATTTTGGGATGATAATCCGTCAGCTGATCCATTGGAGGCAATTTCGGGTATATCAGAGTCATCGCCAGTATGACGATAAGAGCTCCGATTAGAGCTACACTGACGCCGAGTGCCGCACAACTGAGGGCAATACGGGTAAGCAGCTTTCTGGCGGGTTTTGCTGCGTTTGGAGCATCGGGATTCCGGTTTTTGTTAAACATGCTATTCGGCAAAAAAAGGCAATACGCGCATTATCCTTTAAACTGTTCATCTTAGCACTTAAATGTGTAAACAACTGTTTCATAGCGAAAACCGCGCCTTTCGGGGAAGAATTGCGGCCTGAAAGGAATGGGAAACGTTCATATCTGATATATTCGGCAATACAGCAACGTCATTTATTTTTTATGCAAGAAAATATTTTTCTGGTCGGCCTGATGGGATCGGGCAAAACAACCGTTGGCCGTCTGCTGGCGAAGCGGCTGGGGTTGAGATTCGTGGATTCGGATCATGAAATCGAGGCACGGACAGGAGCGACGATTTCATGGATTTTTGAAATCGAAGGCGAAGAAAGTTTCAGACGTCGTGAAGTTGAAACTATCAAGGATCTGACCGGCCAGACCGGTGTGGTGTTGGCAACAGGAGGAGGGGCCGTTGTCCATCCCGATAACCGGAAGCATCTCAAATCCCGGGGTACGGTCATTTATTTGCGTGCCAGCGTGAACAATATTCTGCAAAGAACGATGCATGATAAAAGCCGTCCTTTGCTGCAGACGGAAAACCGGAGAAAGAAACTTGAGGAACTGGCAAAACAGCGTGAACCGTTCTACAGGGAAGTGGCTGATATTATTGTCGATACCGGACGTCCGAATGTGCATGCCATGGTTCAGTCGATTTTGACTCAACTGGCCGGTTTCCAGAAAAGAAAGGTCGGGGAAAAACAGAAAAGGCGTTCCCCAAACCGCATCAGGAAAGACAATCCAACGATGAATTCCAAAAATACCCATCTTAAAGTTGATCTCGGAGAACGCAGTTATCCTATTGAAATCGGAACGGGACTGCTTAAAGACGTCAAGTTGCTTGCGCGAACTGTGCAGGGCAACCGAATCGCCATCATTACCAATACGGTCGTTGCACCGCTTTATCTGGAGAGCCTGACGCGTTCTTTGAATGAAGCGGGAAAACAGGTCATATCGCTGGTATTGCCGGATGGCGAACAGGAAAAAAACTGGGAAAGTCTTATGAAGGTTTTCGATTTCCTGATGGAGCACAAATGCGACCGCAAAACGACATTGGTCGCTCTGGGCGGTGGAGTGATCGGCGATATGACGGGGTATGCGGCAGCCAGTTTCATGAGAGGCGTACCTTTCGTTCAAGTCCCTACGACACTACTGGCGGAAGTGGATTCTTCCGTCGGCGGAAAAACGGGAATCAATCATCCGCTCGGCAAGAACATGATCGGCGCTTTTTATCAGCCTGAGGCGGTAATTGCCGATACGTCAACGTTAAATACCCTGCCTGACAAGGAATTGATTGCCGGTCTGGCCGAGGTGATCAAATATGGTGCCATCATTGATGCCGGATTTTTTGAGTGGCTCGAAAAGAATATCGAAAAACTGCTAAATCGGGAGGACGAAGCGCTGGTTTATGCGATACGCCGTTCGTGCGAAATCAAGGCCGATATCGTGCGTCAGGATGAGCGCGAAAGTACCGGCTTGAGAGCGATTCTCAATTTCGGCCATACTTTCGGACATGCTATTGAGGCGGGGTTGGGATATGGCCAGTGGCTGCACGGTGAAGCTGTCGGTTGCGGCATGGTAATGGCTGCCGATTTGTCGGCGCGTATGGGATGGCTTGATGAAAGTTTTGGAAACCGGATCCGGATGCTGGTGAAAAAAGCAGGGTTGCCGGTTGTCGCGCCTGCATTGGGCGCAGAACGCTGGATTGAGCTGATGCAGGTTGACAAAAAGAATATCGGAGGAGAAATCCAGTTTGTTTTGCTGAAAGCACTCGGTAAGGCAGTAGTTGCAAAAGTGCCCGAAGACATGTTGCTGGCCACTTTAAAAGAATGTGTCGCTTCAAATTGATTGAAGTTTTCGTATAGGGAAGGAAATGAGGAGGAATACGGTGAGTTCTCCAGGGTTGGCTGTTTATGCTTCCGATCCTTCCGTTTCGCGCGGTCGTCGTTATTCCGAACCGTTGGATGTTGCACGTACAGAATATCAGCGCGATCGGGACAGGATTGTTCATTCAGGCGCTTTCAGACGTCTGGAATACAAGACCCAGGTTTTCATCAATCATGAAGGCGATCTTTTCCGTACCCGTTTGACACATAGTATCGAGGTGGCGCAAATTGCCCGTTCGGTTGCGCGCAATCTGTCATTGAATGAAGATTTGACTGAAGCGATTTCGCTGGCGCACGATCTGGGGCACACGCCGTTCGGTCATGCGGGGCAGGAGGCATTGAACGTCTGTATGCAGGATTATGGAGGTTTCGAGCATAATCTGCAGAGTTTGCGGGTAGTCGATCTGCTGGAAGAGCGATACGGATCGTTTGATGGTCTGAATCTGACTTATGAAACCCGGGAAGGTATTCTGAAACATTGTTCCGTTGAGGATGCCAAAAAGCTGGGCGATATTGGTCAGCGGTTTCTTGAAAACCGTCAACCGTCGCTGGAAGCACAGTTGGCCAACGTCGCAGATGAAATCGCTTATAACAATCATGACGTGGATGACGGTTTGCGTTCCGGTCTGATTACGATTGGACAATTGAAAGACGTGGACCTGTTTGCGCAGTATTGGAAAGATGTTCAGTCGGCAATGCCCGGTATTACTGAACGGCGGGCTATTCACGAAACTGTCCGTAGAATGATCGGGGCGCTGATTGTCGATTTGACAGAAACTTCACTAAAACGAATTCAGGAAGTCAATCCCAAGTCAGCTGATGATGTCCGCCTGGCTATACCGTTGATCGCTTTTTCCGATAAAATGGCCGAGCAGTCCAGCTCGCTGAAAAAATTTCTTTTCGAAAACCTGTATCGTCATTACCGGGTTAACCGGATGAGTAGCAAAGCGCGTCGTATTGTCCAGCGTCTTTTTTCCATATTTATGGCTGAACCGCAATTGCTGGCTCCGGAACACAGGTCGGCTAGTCATCATGAACAGGACAGAGCCCGGAAAATAGCCGATTACATTGCCGGAATGACGGATCGGTATGCCATGCGACAGTATCGCATGCTGTTTGAAATAGAAGAAGTCTGAGTTGTCATTTGAGATCGGGCTGAACCGATTCGATGCTGATTTTCGCGCTTCCCTTCGCAAGCTGTACGGAAACCGGTTTTCTGACAGGTAACTGTTCGGGAGAACGGATGATCTGCCCGCGTGTGTCCGTCATAATGGCATAGCCACGTTCCAGCGTCCGTTCCGGACTGAGCAATTCGAGTTGCGAATCCAGTAAAAACGTTGACTGACGCCGATGTGCCAGCAGAGAGCTCATTCCTTGTGATAATTGTTTTGACTGATTTGCCAGATCAGTACGTAGTTGCACAGTATCAGGCAATCGCGATTTGAGGCAAGTGTTCAAATGGGAGAGTTCATAACGGGAAGCGACAAGCAGATTGCTGCTGACGTGCTTCAGTCTGGCCGTAAGTGCGTTGAGTTTGATGCGTTCGCGTTCGGTGTGAGTTGCCGGACTGATCAGTCTTTTTGCCAGATTGTCAGCCGTTTGCATGGCATTGTGCAAAAGCCGTTTTATTATGTACTGTAATTTACCGGCGTGTATTCCGATGGCGTCCATCCAGTCACGATGTGTCCGTGTTGCCACTTCAGCAGCAGCTGTCGGAGTCGGGGCACGAAGATCGGAGACAAAATCTGCAATGGTAAAATCCGTTTCATGGCCAATACCGGAGACAGTGGGTATTGCGCAGGCCGCAATGGCGCGAGCAACAATCTCTTCATTAAAACTCCACAAATCTTCAATACTGCCTCCACCGCGGCAGATCAGCAGAACGTCACACTCGGCACGGTCAGAGGCAACTGTCAGCATCCGCGCAATCTTTTCTGCCGCACCGTCGCCCTGGACGGGTACGGGGTACAAAACCAGTCGGATATGGGGAGCTCTTCTGCCCAATGTGGTCAATACATCGCGTAATGCAGCGGCTTGCGGGCTTGTCACGATGCCTATTGTCCTGGCAAAAGCAGGGATGGGCCGTTTTCGTTCGCCTGAAAAGAGGCCTTCTTCTTCAAGTTTCGATTTCAGATGGAGAAACGCTTCGTATAAATTGCCGCTTCCGGCATGCCGGATCGCTTCGACGTTCAACTGGAAATCGCCACGTGCCGTGTAAAGCGACACGGTTGCACGTACTTCCACCTTGTCGCCTTCTTTGGGAAAAAAGTCCACTGATTGAGTGCGTCCCTTGAACATGATGGCTCTTACCTGTGCCATTTTGTCTTTGAGAGTGAAGTACCAGTGTCCTGAAGCGGCCCTGGTAAAATTGGAAATTTCACCCGCTATCCACACTAAGGGAAAACTGCATTCGAGTATTTCAGCTACCGTATTATTCAATTCGGTAACTGTCAGTACCGTTGAGGAAGCGTTACCTGTGGCAAACAGGACGGATGGAGAAGGTTTTTTTTGTATTTTCACAAGGGATAAACAGACATAACTGATGCTTCGATACTGTAAAGGAAATCTTCAATACAGTGAACGGTGAATTTTAAAGAGATTTTTGATGGCCTGCTGTGTAATTCACGGATTTGTTCGCATGCTTTTCCATAGCCGGGAAAACAATTCCGGATTGGTATGCAACTGTTGGTGTCGCCTTCAATCAGTCTCTTGTTTTTGTTCCGGTTTGATGGACCAGACAGGATAGAACTTTTCAACGGCAGGGCCCGTAGTATCCATGCAATGACATTGGTCCAGGTGAAACGGTTTGTCACTGGCTTTTTGAAATGCCGCTTTAACGCGGGCTTCTTCTTCGCCGAAAACGAAAACCTGCATGGCAACGGAAGGGACGGCCTCAGCCAGTTCGTTCATGTGAGTACAGCCGTTGATGCCGGTAAACCGGTCTTTCATTTCATGACGGAAATGGTGTAACACATTTAAACCGATCAACTGCTTGTAGCGCGAATGAATATTTTCACAGTATCCTTCGAACGGGACTTCGTCAAATGCCACGTGCGCATCAACAATAGTGCCCTGGGCATTGATAGTCAATCTTAACAGGAGATCGTGCAAGGGGCGTTTGGCGGGAATGACAATCGATGTCAGCAGTAATTCATGAGTTTTGACATCGGTAAACCGGGCATCAATATCCCATAACTCGTCGTTTCGGTAAAAAAACTGAACCTGAACAGTTCGGGTGTGTTTCAAAACACGCGGAGTTGTGGGAGGTGGAAGTGGCATAGGTAGTTGTAAAGAGCTAACGCTAAGGAAAAACAGTTGCCAGCATTCGTGAAATCAAACAACCGCCAGAAATATGATGATTACCTTATTATAGTGGAAAACCCTGCCGATTAAAAGAAGACGGGACTATACTAAATTTTGATTATTATCGGTAAACAATGCATTTTTTTGGTAAAATTACTGTTAATATATACAGCAAAACAATTTTGAATTTTCTGTAGGCTTTTTAAAGTGAAAGAATACTATGGACGATAATAAAACTGCATCCAATCCGGAAAAAAACAAGGCATTGGCTATCGCTCTTGCGCAGATTGAAAAGCAATTCGGCAAAGGTTCTGTTATGCGAATGGCTCCAGGGGTTGTGGTTGAAGAAATTCCCGTTGTATCGACAGGTTCTCTTGGACTGGACATCGCATTGGGTGTGGGCGGATTGCCGAGGGGGCGCGTCATTGAGATTTACGGTCCTGAATCTTCAGGCAAAACGACCCTGACGCTGCAGGTAATTGCCGAGATGCAGAAGCTGGGTGGTACCTGCGCCTTTATCGATGCAGAACATGCGCTGGATGTTGGCTATGCGCAGAAACTGGGGGTTCATCTTCAGGATTTGCTGATTTCGCAACCCGATACCGGAGAGCAGGCTCTTGAAATTACAGATGCACTCGTTCGTTCCGGCGCAGTCGATCTTATTGTTATCGATTCAGTAGCTGCATTGACGCCCAAGGCGGAAATCGAGGGCGATATGGGCGATTCCCTGCCGGGCTTGCAGGCCAGACTGATGTCGCAGGCATTGCGCAAACTGACGGGCAGCATCAATAAAACCAATACATCGGTCATTTTCATCAATCAGATACGAATGAAAATCGGCGTCATGTTCGGCAATCCGGAAACCACGACAGGGGGGAATGCGCTGAAATTCTATTCTTCGGTTCGGCTGGATATTCGCCGTACCGGTTCCATCAAGTCAAGTGACGAAGTTATCGGCAGTGAAACACGGGTCAAGGTCGTCAAAAACAAGACGGCGCCTCCGTTTAAGGAAGCCTATTTCGATATTCTTTACGGAGAAGGAACATCCCGCGAAGGCGAAATCCTGGATTTGGGCGCGGATGCAAAGATCGTTGAAAAAGCCGGTTCCTGGTATAGCTACAATGGGGAGCGGATAGGGCAAGGCAAAGACAATGCACGCAATTATTTGCGTGCTCATCCCAAACTGGCCCGTGAAATCGAGAACAAGGTGCGTGCTGCTTATGGCGTTCGGGAACTGCCTCCTGTGCCTGAAGAAACCGAAGAAACAGAAAATGTTAAATAACGGAATGCACGCGTTTTTATGGCAAACGTCTGATTGAGCCTTTGGGTATATGAAGCAAAAAACGACTTTGAAGACGCGTGCGTTACGCTATCTTTCCATTCGGGAATACAGTCCGAAAGAACTGGCGCGGAAACTGGCTCCCCATGCAGGCAGCGACGATGATCTCGATACGTTACTGCAGTGGTTGCAGGAACAGGGGTTTCTTTCGGAAGAGCGGTTCGTCGACACCTATGTCAGGCGGCAGTCTGCGCGTTATGGAAGCGTACGCATTCTGCGGGAGTTGGAGGCGTATGGTGTCGACGAGTCAGCATTACGTCATGCCCAAGCGGAAATGCAAATTGACGAATTTGAAAGAGCCAGACGTGTGTGGCAAAAAAAATTCGGACGCAAGCCGTCAGATATGCAGGAAAAAGCCAGACAAATCCATTTTTTGCAATACAGAGGTTTTTCCGCTGACATCATCAGGCAGGTGATGAATCGGGATGAAGAGAGCTAGAGTACTCCCTTGTTTCAACTAATCCACCGGCTTTTTCTGGCAAAACGATAACTCAGATAGAGGCACAGCAAACCTGCGATGATCATGGGCAAGGACAACATTTGTCCCGCAGAGATCGTTATGCCGAAAAAGGAAACTTCATAATCGGGGACGCGGAAATATTCCGTAAAAAAGCGGGCTAATCCATATAAAAAGAGATACATGGCAATGACCGCGCCGTGTGGACGTTCCTTTCTGGCATATATCCACAGAAGAACAAATATCAGTAAACCGTCGATAAGCGCCTGATAGATCGGTGACGGATGACGCGGAAGCATGTCGATATTCGGCCAGATCATGGCCCAGGGCAGAGAGGGATCGGCAATTCTTCCCGGCAGCTCGGCATTGATGAAGTTGCCTATGCGGCCAGCTGCATAACCGAGCGGGACAAGTGGCGCGATGAGGTCAAGGGTGGAGAGGATGTTTTTGTGGTATTTCCGGCACCAGAGGTACGCAGCAATACCCACCCCTATTGCTCCTCCATGATAGGACATGCCGCCATGCCAGACGGCAAATATCTGCGATGGATGGGAGAAAAAATAGGAGGGATTGTAGAAAAGAACCTCGCCGAGTCGGCCACCGATAATGACGCCCAGTACGCCATAAAATAGCATGTCATCCAGGTTTTTTTTCGTCCAGCCTTCGTGCATGATATGAGGCTGCCTGAGCCGTATTCTTCCCAGAACGAGGAAAAGAACAAAAGCCAGCAGGTACATGAGACCATACCAGTGTACGGCAAGGGGGCCTATGGAAAATGCGACTGGATTCGGTAAAGGGTGAACTAACATGATTTAAGGAACCGGCAAGCCTGCCGATTCGTTCTTTTCTGTAAGGGATGAATTTTGTCACATGTTAGTCGCTTTGGCATGCTTATTTACAAATAAGCGCAAGTTCGGCACATTAATCCCTAAAGCCATATCAAGAAAGATGTGTCCTTTTGGTTTTCATGTCAAAATATTCCGTTATTGCAAAAACAGATGGGAGATTTACAAATGCCTCAATATCGTTCCCGGACTTCAACGCATGGCCGGAATATGGCCGGTGCCCGTGCTTTGTGGCGCGCAACCGGTGTAAAAGACGGTGATTTTGACAAGCCGATTATCGCTGTCGTCAATTCGTTCACGCAGTTTGTGCCGGGTCATGTACATCTTAAAGACCTCGGTCAGCTGGTTGCGCACGAAATCGAGGCATCTGGCGGAATTGCCAAGGAATTCAACACGATTGCGGTCGATGACGGTATCGCGATGGGACACGGCGGCATGCTTTATTCCCTGCCTTCACGGGAACTGATTGCCGATTCTGTCGAATATATGGTAAATGCGCATTGCGCCGACGCCATGGTTTGCATTTCCAACTGCGACAAAATTACCCCCGGAATGCTGATGGCTTCTCTCAGACTGAACATCCCGACTATTTTTGTTTCGGGCGGCCCGATGGAAGCGGGAAAACTCATAGGGGTTACGCAAGGCCAGAAAGTGGTCAAGGTAGATTTGATCGATGCCATGATCCAGGCAGGCAACCCCAACAATAGCGATGAACTCGTGATGGATTATGAAAGATCGGCCTGTCCTACCTGCGGCTCGTGTTCAGGCATGTTTACGGCCAATTCGATGAACTGTCTGATGGAAGCGCTCGGTATGGCGCTTCCGGGAAACGGGACGCTGTTGGCAACCCATGCAGACCGCAAGGAACTGTTTCTGAAAGCGGGCCGCTTGATTGTGGACATCACGAAACGTTATTACGAACAGAACGATATAACGGTTTTGCCGAGAAGCATCGTCACCAAGACGGCGCTGGAAAATGCCATGGCGCTGGATGTGGCTATGGGTGGCTCGACCAATACCGTGTTGCATTTGCTGGCAGCCGCCAACGAAGGGG
Organism: Oxalobacter paraformigenes; assembly: GCF_000158475.2. Taxonomy (GTDB): domain Bacteria; phylum Pseudomonadota; class Gammaproteobacteria; order Burkholderiales; family Burkholderiaceae_D; genus Oxalobacter; species Oxalobacter paraformigenes. The sequence goes on from NZ_KI392030.1 coordinate 561,135, forward strand.
AGGTGCCGTTTGTCATGGCGGATATCGATCGGGTATCACGTCATGTGCCATGCCTTTGCAAGGTTTCTCCTGCTACGCATGATTACTATGTGGAAGATGTTCATCGGGCAGGCGGTATTCTGGGAATTATGGCTGAGTTGAATCGTGCCGGACTGATCAATCCGGATACGCCGACGGTTTACAGCAAGACGCTGGGCGATGCGATCAGCCAGTACGATGTCATGACAACGCAGGATGAAAATGTCCGGGTTCTGTACCAAGCGGCTCCGGGCGGTGTCAGGACACAGGAAGCGTTTTCCCAGAGTGCGCGTTATGCCGAGCTCGATCTGGATCGTGTTTCCGGCTGTATCCGTGACAAGGCGCATGCCTATACGCAGGATGGCGGTCTTGCCGTGCTTTACGGCAATATTGCGGAAAATGGCTGTATCGTGAAAACAGCTGGCGTTGATGCCAGCATTATGCAATTTACCGGCAAAGCCAGGATTTTTGAAAGTCAGGAAGACACTGTCGAGGCGATTCTGGGTGACCGGATTCATCCGGGAGACGTTATCATCGTTCGTTATGAAGGGCCAAAGGGTGGCCCGGGCATGCAGGAAATGCTTTATCCGACGTCTTATATCAAATCGAAAGGGTTGGGGACTTCCTGCGCGCTGTTTACCGACGGCCGTTTTTCAGGCGGCTCGTCCGGACTGGTAATCGGTCACGCTTCTCCCGAGGCGGCATCCGGCGGCGCTATCGGACTGATCGAGGAAGGTGACGAAATCGAAATCGATATTCCAGCCCGACGCATTCATTTGAAAGTGACCAATGAGGAGTTGAAACAACGTCGTGACAGGATGGAAGCGAAAGGTGTCAATGCCTGGAAACCGGTTCATCGGGAGCGCAAGGTTTCCAAAGCGCTGCAGATGTATGCCGCCATGGCGACTTCTGCCGATCGGGGTGCAGTGAGAGATATTTCCTGATAAGCACGCTGATATTTTTAACGAAAATCCCTGCCGAGAGAGCGGGGATTTTTTATTTGAGGCTTAATTGGGTATGTTCGTTCGTGGTTTTGTGCAGCTTGTTCTATAATCCTGCCTATTCAACTGGATTTTATTATGAGTGAACAATCTTCTACTAAAAACGACGTCTGGTCCGGCCGTTTCTCGGAACCGGTCGATGAATTGGTGCAGCGTTATACCGCATCGGTCACATTTGATAAAAGACTGGCCGAATTCGATATCCAGGGCTCGCTTGCCCATGCAGAAATGTTGTGCGCCCAAAAGGTTCTGAGTGAACAGGATTATGCCGATATCCAGCGTGGACTGGCGCAAGTCCTGGACGAAATCAGAACCGGCAAATTCAACTGGCAAATCGCTCTGGAAGATGTCCACATGAATATCGAGCGCCGACTGACCGATCTGATTGGCGATGCCGGAAAACGCTTGCATACCGGGCGCTCAAGAAATGATCAGGTGGCAACGGATATCCGTTTGTATTTGCGCTCGGCCATTGACGATATCGCTCACCTGTTGCGCCGTTTGTGTAATGCGCTGATCGATCTTGCGGAGCGCCACCACAGTACGATTCTTCCGGGCTTCACACATATGCAGGTGGCCCAGCCGGTAACGTTCGGGCACCATCTGCTTGCTTATGCGGAAATGTTTTACCGCGATATCGAACGATTGAGAGACTGCCGCAAACGCGTGAATCGTTTGCCTTTGGGAGCTGCCGCGTTGGCGGGAACGACTTTTCCTATCGATCGCGAACGGGTCGCAAAGACGCTCGGGTTTGAAGACGTTTGCCGCAATTCGCTGGATGCCGTTTCCGACCGGGATTTTGCCATTGAATTTTGTGCCTGTTCCGCTTTGATCATGACGCATATTTCCAGAATGTCGGAAGAGCTGATTATCTGGATGAGTCCGAGAGTCGGTTTTATCGATATTGCCGACCGTTTCTGTACCGGATCGTCGATTATGCCTCAGAAGAAAAATCCGGATGTTCCCGAGCTGGCCAGAGGAAAGACCGGTCGTGTCAACGGCCATCTGGTCGGCTTGCTCACCCTGATGAAAGGACAGCCGCTGGCATACAACAAGGACAATCAGGAAGACAAGGAACCCTTGTTTGATACTGTCGATACGGTAACCGATACCTTGCGCATTTTTGCCGACATGGTCGGCGCTGTTACTGTGAAGCCTGAAATGATGCGGCAGGCTGCCCTTCAGGGATATGCAACGGCAACGGATCTGGCTGATTATCTGGTTAAAAAGGGCTTGCCGTTCCGGGATGCGCATGAAGTCGTTGCCAAAGCGGTGCGCTTTTGCGTTGAAAAAGGATGCGACCTGAGTGAACTGACGCTGGAACAGATGAAGGCCTTTTCTGGCCTTATCGATGTGGATGTGCTGGAAATCCTGACTCTGGAAGGGTCCGTAAGCGCTCGAAACCATGTCGGCGGTACGGCTCCCGAACAGGTGAAAAATGCTATTGCCAGTCTGAAATCACGGCTTGAAGGATGAATGGAAAGGTAAAAACCGCAGAACGGTTGGTTTTTACTCTTTTGGGCAAGGCATGAAAACGTATTCGTTTGGAGGCTTTTGTGTTTTATATTATTCAAGCGGCCGGATGGCCCATCTGGTTGTTGCTGATAGCCTCGGTTATTGCGCTGGCATTGATTATCGAACGTCTCTGGTATTTGAGACGCAGCCGTATTTTGCCTGCCGGGCTTCTTGAACAGACTATTCGGGATTATCGGGAAGGCCGGATTGATAATAAGACAATCGCGTGGCTGGAAGGAAATTCTCCTTTGGGGGCCGTGCTGGCCACAGGTCTTCAGCATTCCGATGTCTCTCGGGACAACATGCGGGAGGCAATGGAGGAAACGGGACGCAGCGTCGCATTGCAGATGGAACGTTTTTTGACAACCATCGGAACGATTGCCACTCTGGCACCATTGATGGGGCTTTTCGGAACGGTAGTCGGCATGATCGAGATTTTCGGTTCGCAAAGTGCGACTGGAACGAATCCGGCTCAGCTGGCTCACGGCATTTCCGTCGCCTTGTATAACACCGGCTTCGGGTTGCTGATCGCGATGCCGACGCTGATTTTTTACCGTCATTTCAGGGCATTGGTCACCAGTTTCTTGATCGAGATGGAGCGCCAGTCGGCCCGGCTGGTTGACGCCATCTGTAATTCCCGCCGATCCTGATTGAAAGGAAGGGTCATGAATTTTCGGAAAGGAAAAAACCATGAAACGCCTGAAATCAATCTGATCCCTTTTATCGATGTGTTGCTGGTCATTCTGATCTTTTTGATGGTCACCACGACTTACAGCAAATATTCCGAATTGCAGATTACTTTGCCGACGGCGATTGCCGAAAATGTTCCGGAACGTGTGCAGGAATTGACGGTTACGGTGGATGCAACGGGCAATATTGCGATAAACAATGAAACTGTCCGTTATGAAAATCCGGAACAACTCGCGTCGGAATTGCGGAAGCGGGTTGTGGAAACAGCGAATGAAAAGGAGCCTGTTGTCGTTGTTTCAGCGGACGGGGATGCACGTCACCAGAATATCATCAATGTGCTTGAGGCGGCCAGACTGGCCGGTCTGGACAGATTGACGTTTGCGACGGTCAAGCCCGAATAATCACCGGTCTTTCAGGCATCCGCTGCCAGCAAAAGGGAATTCGTTGAGCAAGTCGATTATCAACTATTCGAATATCTGGATGAACATCTGGATGAAACGGGGTATTGCCGCCAGGTTTCTGTGGCCGTTATCCCTTTTGTTTCGTCTGGTTGTGACAATACGGCGGTATGCTTACTGGAGAGGGTGGCTGAAATCAGCGCAATTGCCGGTACCGGTTATTGTTGTCGGAAATATCTTTGTCGGAGGAACGGGAAAGACACCATTGGTGATCTGGCTGGTGGAAATTCTGAAGAAAGCCGGTTTTCATCCCGGCGTTATTTCCAGAGGCTATGGCGTTTCCAATAATGAACCGGTTGAAGTATCGTCTTTGTCGGAATCGTCGAAAGTCGGTGATGAACCCTTGCTGATTGCTCTGAAAACACAGTGTCCTCTGGTTGTTTGCAGAAAAAGGGTCAAGGCGGGGGAGTTTCTTCTACGGAATCATCCTGAAGTCGATGTTGTTGTATCAGATGACGGAATGCAGCACTATGCCCTTCATCGCGATGTGGAGATCATGCTCTTTGACGGCCGTGGCGGAGGCAACCGGTGGATGCTGCCGGCTGGTCCCTTGAGAGAGCCGTTGTCAAGGAAAGCCGATTTTACGGTTGTCAACGGAAGGAACTATCCTTCGCCGGGCAATCCCATTTTTGTGCCGGACCTGCATTTGATGCGGTTGAAAAATGATGTGGCGGAACAACTGGCCAATCGGAGCTGCCGCCTGAAACTGAAATATATGCAGGGAAAAATTGCTGCAGCGGCAGGGATCGGCAATCCCACACGTTTTTTTGCGAGTTTGCGGGCAACCGGCTTGTCGTTTTCCGAAATATCGCTGCCGGATCATTTCGATTATTCATCCAATCCTTTCAGAAATGTGGATGCCGATGTTATCCTCATTACGGAAAAAGATGCGGTCAAATGCGTCCAAATTGAAGAATTTATGAAGGATAAGCGGCTCTGGGTGGTTCCCGCCACAGTCGAAATCGATAATAATGCGCTGGAACTGCGGATCGTGGAGAAATGTCGTGAATGCAAAATTGCTTGAAATACTGGTGTGTCCCTTGTGCAAGGGGCCGTTGAAATACGACAGGGAAAGGCAGGAACTGATTTGCGGTGCCGACAGGCTGGCTTATCCGATCAGGGACGGAATTCCCATTATGTGGGTGGATCAGGCACGTTCACTGGAAACCGTGCCCGAAGAAGCGCGTTAGTCATCTTTTAAGTACAGTCAATTTAATTATGTCTTTTTATGTGGTTATACCGGCACGACTCGCTTCGACAAGGTTGCCTGAAAAACCGCTTGCGGATATTCAGGGCAAACCCATGATCGTGCGTGTGGCCGAGCGTGCAAGGCGATCCGGCGCACGCGACGTTGTTGTCGCAACAGATGATCAGTCCATTGTCGATGCCTGTGCGGTTTTTGGAATACCGGCGCTGATGACGAGAAAGGATCATCCTTCCGGAACAGATCGTATTGCCGAGGTTGCTGAAAAAATGGATTGGGCGCCATTCGATACGGTGGTGAATGTGCAGGGAGATGAGCCTTTAATCGATCCGGAACTGATTGCGGCTACGGCTTCGCTGGTGTCGGAGGAAGTCCCCATGGCAACGGCTGCGCACCGGATGGAACGGCCCGAAGACATTTTCAATCCCAACTATGTCAAAGTTGTTCTGGATCGTCTCGGCCGAGCGCTTTATTTCTCCCGCGCTCCTGTACCGTGGTATCGGGACGGGTATGCCAGGGACGAAAAAGCGTTTCCCGAGTCCTTTATGGCGTTGCGTCACGTCGGTCTGTATGCTTTTCGCAACGATTTCCTGAAAACGTATTCTTCACTGGAAGTGTCTCCAATAGAACAGGTCGAGTCTTTGGAACAGTTAAGAGTTCTCTGGCACGGTTATTCCATTGCTGTTCACATAACGGAAGAAATTCCTGAAGCAGGTGTGGATACGGCAGCGGATCTGGAACGCGTGCGCCATTTTTTTAATTGCAACACACAGAATTGAGAACTGTCGAAATTGTTTGAATTCCAAGGTAGAATCTAGGGATTTTAAAGGCGGCATGATATATATTGACCAGTGATAACGCTCTGTGCGGATGGGCAAACCGATCGTGTCGTCGTTTTTTTACACTCTTTAGGAATTTGGTAATGCGTCTCATTTTGTTAGGAGCGCCGGGGGCCGGCAAAGGCACTCAGGCAGCTTTCATTCGTGAACAGTACGGTATTCCACAGATTTCAACCGGCGACATGTTGCGTGCAGCTGTCGCTGCCGGTACGCCGCTTGGTCTCGAAGCCAAAAAGGTGATGGAGTCCGGTGGACTGGTTTCGGACGAATTGATTATCAATCTGGTCAGGGATCGCCTGAAACAGCCGGATTGTGAAAAGGGATACCTTTTCGACGGTTTTCCGCGTACGATCGGTCAGGCTGAAGCGATGAAGGAAGCCGGTATTGCAATCGATTATGTCGTTGAAATCGATGTGCCCGATGAAATTATTGTGGCGCGCATGAGCGGCAGGCGGGTGCATCCGGGTTCGGGACGGACTTACCATGTTGAATTTTATCCTCCCAAGGTGGCAGGAAAAGACGATTTGACCGGTGAAGATCTGATCACTCGCGATGACGACAAGGAAGAAACCGTCAAGAAAAGACTGGCCGTATACCACGATCAGACGGAAGTGCTCGTGGATTATTACGGTAAATGGGCTGCCTCCGGTGAACCGGGCGCCCCACAGTATCGGAAACTTTCCGGAGTGGGCTCGATTGAAGAAATCCGGGCAGGAATTGTAGGGGCACTGAAAAGTTGAAATTGGTGTGCCGGCAATCGACACTCTTTATTGAATTGAAGTAAATACCCTCTCTAACAAAAGGAGTCGCTATGACTGCAGGTTTGTGGTTTGCTGTTGCATGTGGAGTGCTTGCTGTTATATACGGTCTGGTAACACGAAGCTGGATTTTGTCGAAAGATGCCGGAAATGAACGCATGCAGGAAATTGCCCATGCGATTCAGCAAGGCGCTGCGGCCTATCTGGCACGACAGTACCGGACAATCGGTATTGTCGGGTTTATTTTGTTTATCATCATCGCCTTCATGCCGGGGCTGGGTTATGCGACTGCTATCGGTTTCCTGGTTGGTGCCGTCCTTTCCGGCGCCTGCGGTTTTATCGGGATGAACGTGTCGGTCAGGGCCAATGTCCGTACGGCACAGGCCGCAGTAAATGGCATGCAGAGTGCATTGAATGTCGCTTTCAGAGGCGGCGCCATTACCGGCATGCTGGTCGCCGGGCTGGGACTCCTGGGTGTTTCGGTCTTTTATATTGTCCTGACTTATTTGCCTTCGGCCAATGAACTTTCCCAGCACGACTTGATAAAACCTTTGGTCGGGCTTGCTTTCGGCGCTTCCCTTATTTCCATTTTTGCCCGTCTTGGCGGCGGGATTTTTACGAAAGGCGCGGATGTTGGCGCCGATCTGGTCGGCAAGGTGGAAGCCGGTATTCCGGAAGATGATCCACGCAATCCTGCGGTTATTGCGGATAATGTCGGCGACAATGTCGGGGATTGTGCCGGTATGGCAGCCGATCTGTTCGAAACGTATGTTGTGACCCTGATTGCCACCATGCTGCTGGGGGCCTTGCTCGTGACTCAGGCCATGACAGAAGCCATTGTTTACCCACTGTTACTCGGTGGGGTTTCCATTATCGGTTCCATTATCGGCTGCCAGATGGTCAAGGCGGACCCGAACAAGAAAGTGATGTCGGCGTTGTATAAAGGGCTATGGTGGTCGGCCATTCTTTCGCTGATCGGTTTCATCGGCGTAACCTGGTGGATTATGCCTGAAAGCATGCGTTACCAGATGATAGGCGCTTCGGTCGTCGGTATCGTTCTGACGGGATTGATGGTTTATATCACCGAGTACTATACAGGCACCGATTTCAAACCGGTCAAACATATCGCCGAAGCATCGACAACGGGACACGGTACCAATATCATTGCGGGTCTGGGCATTTCGATGAAATCGACGGCTTATCCGGTGCTGGCTGTTTGCGCCGCCATTTACATCACTTACCAGTTCTGCGGGGGGTTGTATGGAGTGGCTATCGCAGCGACTTCCATGCTTTCAATGGCCGGTATCGTTGTCGCTCTGGATGCGTATGGCCCCATTACAGATAATGCAGGCGGTATCGCTGAAATGGCGGGAATGCCCGATTCTGTTCGCGCTGTGACCGATCCGCTTGATGCTGTCGGCAATACGACGAAAGCGGTGACGAAGGGGTATGCCATTGGTTCAGCCGGTCTGGCGGCGCTCGTGCTGTTTGCGGATTACACCCACGCTCTCGATTCGATCGGACTGACGACAGCGTTTGATTTGTCGAATCCCCGCGTCATCATCGGTCTGATTATCGGGGGGCTTATTCCTTATCTGTTTAGCGCCATGGCCATGGAAGCAGTCGGTCGGGCTGCCGGCGCTGTTGTTTTGGAGGTTCGCCGCCAGTTCCGGGAAATTGTCGGCATCATGGACGGTACGGCAAAGCCCCAGTACGACAAGGCTGTCGATATGCTGACGTCCGCAGCGATCAAGGAAATGATTCTGCCCTCTTTGCTGCCTGTCATTGTGCCCATTCTTGTCGGTCTGTTGCTTGGCCCTGCAGCCTTGGGAGGTGTTCTGATGGGGACGATTGTGACCGGGTTGTTCGTTGCGGTTTCCATGACGACCGGTGGCGGGGCATGGGACAATGCCAAGAAATACATCGAAGACGGCCACTTCGGCGGGAAAGGATCGGACGCGCACAAGGCTGCGGTGACGGGCGATACAGTCGGGGATCCTTACAAGGATACGGCCGGTCCTGCGGTCAATCCATTGATCAAGATTATCAATATCGTGGCATTACTGGTTGTTCCCCTGTTGCCGATAACGGCCGGGTATGTCGCTCCTGTGGAAAAACCGGTTCCAGTCGTGGCGCCGGCCGCTTCGGACGCAATCAAGCCTCCCACTGTAATTGTGATCGAGAACGATTGCAATGCCGTTAAAAACGGGACAGAAAAAGCGAAATAAGTGGTTCATTTTTTGAAAAAAGGCAGCGAAAGCTGCCTTTTTGTTGTGCTTATAGCTTATCTGGCCTGCTGGTGACGGTTTTCGGATTTTATTTTGAATAGTTGTTTTTGGGAAATGTTATCCTGTGAAAGGAAATCGCGAAAACCGGTGGCATAAGGAATTTGGCCCACTCCTTTAATCCATTACCGGATTTCCCTGTCGGAATTTTCTGATGATTTGTTGGTGGCATGTCGCATCGGATTGAGTGTTGATGAACAGCTTTGTCGCTGTATTACGGGGGGAGTATGTATTACTGCAAACTTGCCATTAGGATTTTCAGTCGCGATGATAGCTGGTTGCAGCAACTGCAGCAAATCGAACCGCCGGAAAATTTTGAATACGATCCGGCTGTGTTTGCCGAATTCGATGCGGGAGAAGCCCGAAAAGGCGATCTGATTGTTCTCGATACAAAGCTGCCGTATGATCTCTGCCGTATCAGGACATACTGCAAAAAGAGTGCCGTTTTAATATTTTGTGGCGAAATTCCGGAAACCGCAGGGTTGTCAACTGATGAACTTAATGCCTGTAGCGATGTCTGGAGCAAGCCTTTATCGCCGAATCTGGTGGAATTCCGCTTGAAACAGGTTCTTTCGCAGATCAAGCTGCGGAAAGAGCATTTTTTGACACAATGTTATCTGAATACGACGATTGACAGTATTCCCGATCTGGTTTGGTACAAGGATACCCGGGGAGCTCATCTCAAGGTAAACAACGCTTTTTGCAATGCGGTAGGCAAAACGAAAAAAGATATTCAGGGGCGCGGACATTATTATATCTGGGATATAGAACCGGAAGATTACGCTGTCGGCGAATACATCTGTCTGGAATCGGAAGAAGTTGTTTTGCAATCGCGGGAAACCTGCGTTTTCGATGAAAAAGTCAAAAGCAGGTTAGGTATGCGTCAGTTCAAAACGTACAAGTCGCCCCTGTTCGATGAGGATGGCGAACTGATGGGAACAGTCGGTATTGCGCATGACGTGACCGATCTGGGCAATATGATGGTCGAACTGAAGATTATTCTCCGCAGTATGCCGTTTGCCATTATGGTATATGACCACAAGGGAGTCGTAACCGATATCAACAGGAGATTCGAGGAATATTTTCAGATAGAACCAGAGGAGATTATCGGAAAGGACTTCAACGAGTGGAGAAAGGCCATTATTAAAAATCCGAAAACGAACGACTCCGGAAAACTGGAGATCAGACTGGCCAATAGCGGGATCGAGCGGATTGTCGAAATCAGCGAAGAGCCTATTGTCGATGTTTTCGACAGTTTTATCGGAAAACTGTTCGTTTGCCGGGACGTAACCAAGGAACGGTCTTTTGAACAGCGTATTCTGCTGAGCGCCAATACGGATGCGCTGACGGGGCTGTATAACCGGCGTTTTTTCTATGAAAAAATTGAGGAAAACCGCTGGAAACCCCAAATCAGTTTGCTATATGTCGATATGGACAATTTCAAGCTGATCAATGACAGGTTCGGTCATCAGGTTGGCGACGATGCATTGAAAATTGTAAGTGATAATCTGAAAACCTGTTGTCCGGAAGACATGATTTGCCGTATCGGCGGAGATGAATTTCTGATTGCCGTTCTTGGTAAATGTAGTGAAACAGGACTGGAAGAAAAAGCGGCATGGATTCTGCGACGTTTGCAAAAGGTTTTCGATGGAACAGATGCCATGGGCGAGTTATCCGCCAGTATCGGTATTGCCTATACTTTAGACCAAAGTTTGCCGATAGATCAGTTGATCAAGCAAAGCGATATCGCGCTTCTTTCGGCAAAGCGTAGCGGAAAAGCCCGGTATTGTCTTTATTCCGATATGTTAAAGGATGTGATCGACAGGCGTGGACGGTAGAGTTTCGGTTTTGGATGCGTTACCCTGTGAAGAAATGCCATGGTTTTGCCACACGCCGGTTCAGAGAATAAGCGGAGAATCGGGCAAGGTGTTGGTTCTTTTGTTTTTACACGGAAAGTGCGTCTGCAATATTCCGTTTATCTCTTTTAACGCGGTGGCGATGCCGTCGTGAAAATGCTTTTCCCGGAATTGTTGCGTCATGCTTGTGCAGATGGTTTGCCATTTCACAGGAGGTACTTTTTCATTGATTCCTCTGTCCGTGACAATTTCCACTTTACGGTCGGCAAGATTGATATAAATGAGCATGCCCGTGTTTTCTTCAGTATTCCAGATTTTGTAGAGGCCGAATAATTCAAGAGCCCGGGTTCGGGACAGTTTCTTTTTAATGATTTCGGAAAAAGACAGTGCGGTTTCGATGATGACCCTGATTTCGGCACGGTGCATTTTTTCTCCCGTAGCGATGATGTTTTCGATTTCTGTGAGCGTTGCCGATGAAAAGGCGCGCCGCGCAACGAAAGAAGGGGTTGCCAGGTGATGGAACAATCTTTGAAACGTGTTCATTTACCAGTCTCCTGAAGCGCCGCCGCCATCGAATCCGCCGCCTCCTCCGGAAAAGCCGCCTCCGGAAAACCCTCCGGATCCGAAGTCGTCATGGTCGCGGAAACGGTCGTGCAAACCGCCTCCCAGGATGATGCCCGATGCTCCCCAGTGCCCGTGTTTCCCGAAGCGGCGTGCGGAACGGGAGCGGATAAGGACAATAACGAAGAAAAGAATGAGAATCAGAAAAGGCGACCATGAGGCCGCTTTTTCTTCCTGTTTTTCCTGTGTGTTTTCCGGAAAAGTTTCCTTGTCCAGCGTCGACGTAATGGCTGTTATGCCGGCAGTCAGGCCCTTGTAGAAATTGTTCTGCCTGAAATACGGGGCAATGACGTCTTGCAGAATTTGTTTGGAGCGCATATCCGTCAAAACGCCCTGAACACCTCTTCCGGCTTCGATACGGAGACGTCTTAAGCCGGGCGGATTGTTCTTCGCGACGATAAGCAGTACACCGTCATCGACTCCCTGACGTCCCAGTTTCCATTCATCGGCAACCCGGATACTGTACTGTTCGATCGTTTCCGGAGCGGTATTGTCTGTCAACAGTACGGCGATCTGATTGCCGGTCCTGTTTTCATAATCCGCCAGATAGTTTTCCAGCGACTGGCGCTGGGAGGGAGAAAGCAGATTGATTTCATCTGAGACATGGGCGTTCAGTTCGGGAACCGGTTTGATGTTCTGGGCATGTCCCTCCATTAACAGGAACAGAAACAGGCATGCCACAAGGAAATGACGCCACTCAAAACGGGTTGAAGTGCCCATGTCGTTCTCTTATTTTCCGAAATTGACCGCTGGCGCTGTCGAAACGGCTTTTTCGTTGTCTACAGTAAAGGACGGTTTAACGGTGTAACCGAACATTTTAGCAGTCAGATTCGAAGGAAAACGACGAACCAGCACATTGTAATCGGCGACAGCCTGGATATATCGCTGGCGCGCGACGGCTATCCGGTTTTCCGTGCCTTCCAGCTGGGCTTGCAGATCCCTGAAACTGGTATCCGCTTTCAGATTGGGATAATTTTCCGAAATGGCCATCAGTCTGGACAAGGCTGAACTCAGTTCGCCTTGCAATTGCTGGAATTTCCTGAAAGCTTCCGGGTTGTTCAATACTTCAGGCGTGATCTGGAAACTGGTTGCCGCTGCACGGGCCCGCGTAACGGACAGCAGCGTGTCATTTTCATGTTGTGTATAACCTTTGACGGTATTGACCAGGTTTGGAATAAGATCGGCGCGTCGCTGATACTGGTTGAGCACTTCGGCCCAGGCCGCATTGACCGCTTCGTCTTTGGACTGGAACTGATTATAGCTACATGCACTGAGCGAAAGTATGGCTACAATCATCAGGAAAGTTTTTGCAATGTTTTTCATGATGTGGTTTGGGAATAGCTGTTTTTATTGATATAGCATAGTTTATCCGATTGCTTTTTCGGCGAAATCAAGTTTCTTTGTTCAATGAGGGCTTCAGCAGTACAGTGCTCATGGACATCAGAATGAGGATCATGGCAACGTAGTCCTGCCATCTGGGTATTTCTCCCAGCAACCAGGCTCCGGAAAAGACGCCAACAACCGGAATCATCATAACGGACAGGCTGGATGCGACCGGCGGCAATTTGCGCGCCATTTGGATCCAGATGATATTGGCGAATCCGAATACCAGAATGCCATTGTATGCAAATGCCGCCCATTCCAGCGGATCGGCGGGAACGTACCAGTTGGCCGATTCGAAAATAAACGAATAAACCGTCAGCGCCAAAGCGCTAAGGGCGATAAGCCAGAATGTCATCGCAATGGAAGGCATGGGAATGACGGTTCTTTTCATTTCAACTGTTCCGTATCCCCAGCTTGCTGCACCGATCAGTACCAGTATGCTGCCGAGCGGTTTTCCCGAGAGGGCGGAAAACTCACCGGACAAGAGTAACAGTGCGCCTGTCGCTGCACAGATAATTCCCATGCATGCCACACGATTCAATTTTTCGTGATATATAAGATATCCTGCCAGTACGGCCCAGACGGGCATGGTGTAACCGAGAATGGCTGCACGGCCGGATGAAAGCATTCTGACGCCAAGTATGATCATCATGTTCCAGATCAGCACGTTAGGCACAGCAAGTCTTATCAGTGGCAAAAGTTGCCCGGAAGGAATAGACAGCGATTCGTGTTTCATCCGTGCGAAAAGGTACAGAACCGGAAGCGCTCCAATCATGCCCAGTGCCCGGAAAGTAACGGGAGGAAAACCGGTTACGCCGAATTTCATGATCGGCCAGTTCAGTCCCCAGCAGACAGTAAGAAATACGAGGAGAAACCATTCTTTTCTGGATAAGCGGGACATAGCTGGGCGATAATATGAAAGGTTACATTATGGACATTTTATTGACGGAGATTTGACTGTGACATTTATTGAAAAATTATCGGGCGCCTGGGAAAAAAGCAATTCGCTTTTATGCGTCGGGCTCGATCCGGATATCCATCGTTTTCCAGCCTGTCTCCGTGGCAAGTCCGATGCAATTTACACCTTTTGCAAGAGTGTTGTCGATGCCACAGCGGATCTGGTCTGTGCCTTCAAACCGCAAATCGCTTATTTTCACGCCGCCCGTGCCGAAGATCAGCTGGAGGCGATTTGTTCCTACATCCGCGAGCAGTATCCCGCTATACCATTGATTCTGGATGCGAAACGGGGCGATATCGGTGCAACAGCGCAACAGTATGCGCGGGAAGCTTTCGAACGGTATAACGCCGACGCGGTAACCCTGAGTCCTTACATGGGCTTCGATTCTGTGCAGCCTTATCTCGAATACCGGGACCGTGGCGCCATTATTCTCGCCCGTACGTCCAATCCAGGCGGTTCCGATCTCCAGTTTCTGAAGGTCAACGAATCCGGAAAAACCATTCCCTTGTATCAGCATGTTGCCCATCTGGTAGCGGAAAAATGGAATACTCACGGTCAATGCGCCATGGTCGTCGGTGCAACCTTTCCACATGAGATAGCCGAGGTCAGGGCCATTATCGGACATATGCCGTTACTGATCCCCGGAATCGGTGCGCAGGGAGGAAATGTCGAAGCGACCGTTACTGCCGGCAAGACAGCCGATGGACGCGGTATGATGATCAATTCTTCCCGTGCGATCCTTTATGCGGGAATCGATGAAAACGAGAATTTTCCAGCTATTTCCCGGCGTGCCGCTATCAAGACGCGCGATGAAATCAATCGTTATCGCTGATGGAACGCGCATGGCTTAACGCGTTTGAAAGCAGGCGGGCAGTAATGTCGACAATAGGGATAATTTTCTGGTAAGCCATGCGGGTCGGTCCGATAACGCCCAGCGTACCGACAATTTTCCCATTGACTTGATAGGGAGCGGTGACAACGCTCATGTCGTCCATGGGAACGAGTTGGGAATCGCCGCCGATATAGATCTGTATTCCGCTTGCTTTGCTTGAAATGTCCAGTAACTGCATCAATTCCGTTTTTTGCTCGAACATGGCGAATAATTTTCGCAGTGAATTGAGATCGTAAGTAAAGTCATGGACATTTAAGAGATTGTTCTCGCCGGCGATGACAACGTCTTCAGTACTGCCTGTGATGGTTTCGTCACCCGCTTCGATAGCGGTTTGCATCAGTTTGGTCAGATCGCTGTGTATTTCTCTCAATTCGTTTTGCAGGCGAAGGCGGATTTCATTAAAGCTCAACCCACTGTAGTGACGATTGATGTAATTGGCGGCTTCGTTTAACTGGGCCGGCGTATAATCCGCTTCAGTCAGTAACAGGCGATTCTGGACATCGCCATTCGGCGTGACGATAACCAGCAGAATACGCTTTTCGGACAAACGCAGAAACTCGATTTGAGAAAAGGCGGATTCATGTTGGGGAGCGAGCACGACGCCGGCGAACTGGGTTAGCGAAGACAGCATTTGCGCCGCATTGGAGATAATTTTCTGAGGTTGTCCCACTTGCGTGCTTAACTGCAGACTGGATTCGATGGAATTTTCACTGACGGGCTGGACGGTCAGCAGGGTATCGACGAAGACCCTGAATCCCCGCGGTGTCGGTATTCTCCCGGCAGAAGTATGGGGGCTGGCGACAAAGCCCATTTCCTCCAAATCGGCCATAATATTGCGGATCGTGGCAGGCGACAAGTCCAGCTTCGACAGTTTGGATAAAACACGCGAACCGACAGGTTGACCTTCGGCAATGTACCGTTCAACCAGGGTTTTCAAAAGAGTTTGGGCACGCGGTTCCAGTGGCATTTTTCAGATTGGCAATTCTTCGAATTAATCCGGATATTTTAAAGCAATATTGGTCTTGTCCGCCCTTTGAAAGGAATATAACCGGATTTAAATTGAACTATATAGGATAGAACATATTTTCCATTCCGTTTTGTTTGTAAATAATGGCGCAGCATTTTCAATTCCGCTTTTATTACAGTGTAAAATCAGGTGGGAAAGCCTCTACTTTCAGCCTTCCTGTATGCTGATACGGGATGAAAATGACAGTTTCATGGCCCGGACTGTTGGTTTGACAATAATTTTGTGTTTCAGATCGGATTTTTTGGTGTAATCTGAAAACGTTAGCAGCTCATCCTCAGATAAAAATGCAGACTAAAAAGAAAATTTTCGCACTCGTCTCCAGGGTGTATATCAGCAGTATTATCCAGTCGATGGAAAAGGTCGCCAGCTTTCTGGTTGAAGCTGGCCACACTGTAGTATATGAATCCGAAACAGCGTCCAATATCTCGCTTCCGGGTATTACCTCGATGAATCTGGAAGAGATCGGTGCGCAGGCTGAAGCCGCCATTGTCATTGGCGGTGACGGAACTATGTTGGGCATTGCACGGCAATTGGCGCCTTACAGTGTTCCACTGATCGGGATCAATCATGGCCATCTCGGCTTTATGGCGGATATTCCACTGAACCGGATGCTTCTGGTTCTGGACAAGATGCTGAAGGGCAAATATGTTTCCGAACAGCGTTTCCTCATTGAGGGGTCTATTATCCGATCCGGGGAAACGATTCATCATTCGATCGCGTTCAACGATATCGTTATTTCGCGTGGCGGCGGATCGGGGATGATCGATTTGCGGGTGCATGTGGATGGCCACTTCATGTATCAGCAACGTTCCGATGGGCTGATTATTTCAACACCTACGGGATCGACCGCTTATTCCCTGTCTGCGGGCGGTCCCATGCTGCATCCGAATCTGGGTGGGATCGTTCTTGTTTCGATTGCGCCTCATACCTTGTCCAACAGACCGATTGTAATTCCCGATACCAGTGAAATTGTTGTTGAGGTGGTTGAAGCGAACCAGCCCAGTATCAATTTCGATTCGCAATCTTTTGCAAGCCTGAGAATTTCAGACAGGATTTTTATCAAGCGTTCGGCCGATACGATCACTTTCCTTCATCCGATGGGATGGAGTTACTACGATACGCTCCGTAACAAATTGCACTGGAACGAGATTTCACGGCGCGAAAAAGTCGATTGAGTTTTTTCGGGAAAGCGTTCTGATAATCGATGTATGCTTTTGAACCTGATCTGAATTTCTTCACGAGATTGCCATGCTTCGTACTCTGACGGTACACGATTTTGTCATTGTCGATTCGCTTGAGCTGGATTTCGCGTCCGGATTCTCGGCATTGACAGGTGAAACCGGAGCTGGCAAATCCATTCTGATTGATGCCCTGCATTTGACACTGGGCGGGCGCGGTGATTCGGGTATGATCCGCGAAGGTGCCGGCAAGGCAGATATATGCGCCGAATTTTCCGTTAGCGATGCCATTGTCGAATGGCTGCGAACCAATGACATCGAATGCGAGGAAGACAGCGTGCTCATGCGCAGAACGATAGACTGTTCGGGACGGTCGAGAGGATTTGTCAATGGCGTTTCCGTGACGACTTCGCAGATGCGTGAGCTGGCTGCATTGCTGATCGATATTCATGGACAAAACGCGCATCAGTCGTTACTGAAGGCGGATGAACAGCGCAATCTGCTGGACAGGCATGCCGGCCTGGAGCAAGATGTGGAGAAACTCGCCGCACTTTACAAGGTTTGGCAGTCACTGCTTGTGAAAATTCATGAAGCCGAAACGGATTCGGAAAAGAGGCAGGCGGAAAAAGAACGTCTCGAATGGCAGGTCGGCGAACTCGAAAGACTGGGGCCGAAAGCAGGAGAGTGGGAATTGGTCAATAACGATTATGACCGGCTTTCACATGCTGCCAGTCTGATCGAAGGGGCGGGCGAAACACTGAACGAGCTGTCCGAATCCGATTCTCCTGTGTTGTCCAGACTGGGCGTTCTGGTGCAAAAGTTGTCCAGACTGGCCGATATCGACGACAAACTGGCGCCGATTGTCGAGTTGCTCGAATCGGCACGAATCCAGCTTCAGGAAGCGGCTTACGGGCTCAGGGATTACCTGTCGCGTACCGATCTCGATCCGGCGCTGCTTCAAACGGTTGAGAAACGTCTTGAAGCGCTTCATTCGGCAGCGCGTCAATTCAAGATTCAGCCGGAATCACTGCCTGAAGAACTGGAAAACAGGAAAAATCTGTTGTTGCGATATGAAAAATCGTCCAGTCTTGCGGAATTGCGGAAACAGGAAATTCACGCAAGGGATGAGTATTTCAGTCTGGCAAAAAGTATTTCTTCAAAACGCCGGCAGGCTGGAAAAGAACTGGGCGACGCTGTTACCGCTGTTATGGAAGACCTGCATATGTCCGGAGGGCGTTTTGCCGTCGAGATCAATGCCGGGGACGCGCGTGCTTATGGTACGGATCAGGTGGAGTTTCTGGTTGCAGGGCATGCAGGGACAAATTTGCGGCCTTTGGCGAAAGTCGCATCGGGAGGCGAACTTGCCCGTATTTCTCTTGCCATTTCTGTCATTGCATCGCGAGCGACTGCTACGCCGACTTTGATATTCGACGAAGTCGATTCCGGTGTAGGCGGGGCAGTGGCGGAAGTTGTCGGCCAATTGCTGAAACGGCTTGGGAAAGAACATCAGGTTTTGTGTGTCACTCATTTGCCGCAGGTCGCCAGTCAGGCGACGCAGCATTTTCACGTCAGTAAAACCCGTGTCGATCATATCAGCCATCCGGTTTCCCGTATTAAAGCACTTGATGACAGGGAACGGGTCGTTGAAATTGCACGAATGCTGGGTGGGGTTGAAATAACGGAAGCGACATTGAATCATGCCCGCGAAATGCTGAAGCGGTAAAGCTTTTCGCTGTTCCTTGATGATTCTCAGTAAAGGGAAATATTTTATTTCCGAGGCTTGAAATTATATGGATCATCCCCATCCTGTATTGATCGAGAATTATCCACGTGGAGGAAACTGTGCAAAACCAGAACCCGGAAAACGAAAATCTGGAAACGACGCCAGATGAACAAAAGATGTCTGATGAACCTGTCGAGACTCAAGAAGGGAGAGAAGATTCGCTGGAAACGAAACTGGCGAAGGCTGAAAAACAGGCTGCTGAAATGCAGGATGCTTTTTTGCGTGCCAAGGCTGAAGGTGAAAATATCCGGAGACGTGCTCAGGAAGACATTGCAAAGGCTCATAAATTTGCCATCGAAAATTTTGCCCAGTCAATGGTCGCTGTCAAGGACAGTCTTGAAATGGCCATGAAAACCGATGTTCCGTCAGTGGATTCCATCAAGGAAGGGGTTGATGCGACACTTCGGCAGTTGAATCAGGTTTTTGAACAGAACAGGATTTTCGAGATCGTTCCCGAACCGGGAGAAAAACTCGATCCCATGAAACATCAGGCTATTTCCATGGTCGAGGCGGATCAGGAACCCAATACGGTCGTCTCCGTTTTGCAAAAAGGCTATACCCTTGCAGACCGTTTGTTAAGACCTGCTGTGGTTATCGTGGCCGCTCCAAAGAAGTCTTGAAATTTCAAAAAATATCCCTATCTGAGGAACAGTAACGGATTGGAATGATCAAACAAAAGTATTGAAACGGACAGTCGCTTGGATGTTTCATTTCCGATTCCAAAAAAATTAAGGTATTGAAAGGATAACAATATGTCAAAAATCATCGGTATTGACCTGGGAACGACGAATTCCTGTGTTGCCGTTATCGAAGGCGGACAGCCCAGAGTGGTTGAAAATTCGGAAGGTGCCCGTACAACTCCGTCCATCATCGCTTATCTCGATGATGGCGAAATTCTGGTGGGCGCTCCGGCCAAGCGCCAGGCCGTCACCAATCCGAAAAATACGCTTTATGCCATCAAGCGCCTGATCGGCCGGAAATTCGACGATCCTGAGGTTCAGCGGGATATCCCTATTATGCCTTTTTCCATTATCAAGGCTGACAATGGCGATGCATGGGTTTCCGTTCTTAACGACAAAAAACTGGCGCCGCCGCAGGTTTCCGCCGAAGTATTGCGCAAGATGAAGAAAACGGCCGAAGATTATCTTGGCGAAGAAGTCACCGAGGCCGTTATTACCGTTCCAGCCTATTTTAACGATGCACAGCGTCAGGCAACCAAGGATGCGGGCCGTATTGCCGGATTGGATGTCAAACGGATCATTAACGAACCGACGGCAGCTGCACTGGCTTTCGGTCTGGACAAGGCCGGCAAGGGAGACAAGAAAATTGCCGTTTACGATCTGGGTGGCGGTACTTTCGATATTTCGATTATTGAAATTGCCGATCTGGATGGCGACAAGCAATTCGAAGTGTTGTCCACCAATGGCGATACTTTCCTGGGCGGTGAAGATTTCGATCAGCGCATTATCGATTTCATTATTGACGAATTTAAAAAGATCAATGGTATCGATCTGAAAAAAGATCCTATTGCATTGCAACGGATCAAGGCGTCGGCGGAAAGAGCCAAAATCGAACTCTCTTCTTCACAACAGACTGAAATCAATGAACCGTATATTGCAATGGCCAACGGCGCTCCGGTTCATCTGAATATGAAACTGACTCGTGCAAAACTGGAATCGCTTGCTGAAGGTCTGATTGACAAGACGATTGAGCCTTGTCGTATCGCGCTGAAGGATGCGGGCTTGAGCGTTTCGGATATCGACGATGTCATTCTGGTTGGCGGTATGACCCGTATGCCAGCTGTTCAGGAAAAAGTGAAGGCGTTTTTCGGCAAGGAACCCCGCAAGGATATCAATCCTGATGAGGCTGTAGCGGTGGGTGCTGCATTGCAGGGTTCGGTTCTTTCTGGCGATCGCAAGGATCTGTTGCTTCTGGATGTGACTCCCTTGTCGCTGGGTATTGAAACACTGGGTGGGGTCATGACCAAAATGATCCAGAAGAACACGACGATTCCAACCAAGTTCAGCCAGATATTCTCGACAGCTGAAGACAATCAGCCTGCGGTTACCATCAAGGTTTATCAGGGTGAACGCGAAATGGCTGCCGGCAACAAGGCTCTTGGCGAGTTCAATCTGGAAGGTATTCCGGCAGCACCGCGCGGTATGCCGCAAATCGAAGTGACCTTCGACATCGATGCCAATGGTATTTTGCATGTCAGCGCCAAAGACAAGGCAACCGGCAAGGAAAACACGATTACCATCAAGGCCAATTCAGGTCTTTCGGAAGACGAAATTCAGCGTATGATCAAAGACGCGGAATTGAATGCGGCGGAAGATCACAAGATCCGCGAACTGACCGAAGCGCGCAATCAGGGCGATGCACTGGTTCATACAACGCGCAAATCGCTTGAAGAGCACGGCGACAAAGTGGATTCGGCAACCAAGGAAACGATTGAAAATGCCATCAAGGATCTTGAAGAAGTCCTGAAAGGTGACGACAAGGCCGCAATCGATTCGAAGATGGGCGCCTTGACGACTGTGGCGCAGAAACTGGGCGAGGCAATTTATGCCGATCAGCAGGCGCAGGCAGGAGCCGCTGCCGGTGCGTCCGGAGCAGGAGCGGCCGGTGCTGGCGCTGGTGCGGATCCGGAACCGGAACTGGGTGACGATGTCGTCGATGCAGACTTCAAGGAAGTCAAAGACAAAGACTGATTGGTTTTCGGGTCTTTGTTCGCCGGGCAGAAATGATCGGTTCCAGACGGATCTTCTGCTCGGCGTTCTGTTTGACCGTTTCAGACATGTTCAACGGATGCCAGCCTGATCCTTTTGGGTAACGATAATGGTATTTAGCACATTCTGATTATGCTGAATCGCTTTTTATAACGTGGACAAGATGGCAAAGCGAGATTTTTACGATGTTTTAGGGGTTGCCAAAAACGCCTCGGATGATGAAATCAAGAAGGCTTATCGCAAGCTGGCGATGAAGTATCATCCTGATCGCAATCCCGATAGCAAAACAGCTGAAGACAAGTTCAAGGAAGTCAAGGAAGCGTACGAAGTTCTGTCGGACGAACACAAGCGCGAAGCGTATGACAGGTTCGGTCATGCCGGTGTTGATCCCAACATGAATATGGGAGGGCACCCGGGTGGCGCTCCCGGCGGCGCCGATTTCGCTGATGCTTTCGGTGATATTTTTGGCGACATTTTTGGGGGTGGCGGAAGAGGGCAGAGAAGCGCTGGCCCACAGATGTATCGGGGAGCAGATCTTCGTTACAATCTGGATATCACGCTTGAAGAAGCGGCTAAAGGCAGTACCAAAACCATTCGGGTTCCCTCGTGGGATAATTGTGAAACCTGCCATGGTTCAGGGGCGAAACCGGGAACTTCGCCAATGACTTGTACAACCTGTAACGGTCAGGGGCAGGTCAGAATGCAGCAGGGATTTTTCAGTCTTCAGCAACCCTGTCCGACCTGTCACGGCACTGGCAAGATGATCAAGGAACCGTGTCCGACATGTCATGGGGCAGGAAAAATCAGGCGTAACAAAACGCTTGAAGTCAAGATACCAGCCGGTATCGACGATGGCATGCGGATACGCTCTGCCGGAAACGGTGAACCAGGTCAGAACGGGGGGCCCCCTGGCGATTTGTATGTCGAGATTCGCATTTTGCCGAATCCGGTTTTCAGACGGGAAGGCGACGATTTGCATTGTGAAATTCCCATCTCTTTCGGCATTGCCGCACTGGGCGGGGAAATCGAAGTGCCGACGTTGAACAATCGTGTCGCTTTCAACGTTCCTGCGGGCACGCAAACCGGCAAGACATTCCGGCTGAGAGGAAAAGGAATCAAGGGCGTTCGGTCTGCACAGCCCGGCGATCTGTTTTGCCACGTGAAAATCGAAACGCCTGTCAATTTGACTGACCGGGAAAAAGAATTGATGCGCGAATTCGACAAACTGATCGTTGACGGCGGCGCCAGACACACTCCTCAGGCAAAAGCCTGGATGGATAAGGTGAAAGGTTTGTTCCGTTAAGTGGCTTTTTTTCAAGGCCCGGTTTTGGTTGCTCGCCAAAACCGGGCTTTTAATTTATATGCCACCGGCAAATCCGTTCTGCCGCCAAGCTTCATAGACGACGATGGCAACGCTGTTGGACAGATTCAGGCTTCGGTTATGAGGCCGCATCGGAAGCCGGATCTGGTGGCCTTCCGGAAAAAAACGATGTATTTCTAACGACAAGCCCTTGGTTTCCGACCCGAAAACAAACAGGTCTCCTGCGTGGAAAGATGTTTTTGAAAAACAGGGGCTCCCATGCGTGGTCAGGGCAAACATACGGGAAGGGTCTGGCGACATTTTCTGAAGGAAGTCAGACCAGCTGGAATAGACTTTTATCTTCGCGAACTCGTGATAGTCGAGGCCGGCCCGGCGCATTTTTGCATCGTCCAGAGGAAAACCCAGTGGTTCGATCAGGTGCAGTTGTGCGCCTGTATTGGCGCACAGACGGATGATGTTGCCGGTATTCGGCGGTATTTCCGGTTCAACCAGTACAACATGGAACACTTCAATTCTCCTGTAATGTTTTCGGGAGCGTTCGTGCGAAAACGAAATTGGTGACCCGCTTCGCTCCCGATTTTTTCAGCAAACGGGCAATTTCTTCAAGTGTGTGTCCGGTCGTCATGACATCATCAACGATTCCGATATGTTTTTCCTTTATGGAAAAGCGGCCAGTTTCAGCAAGGTCGAAAGCGTTATGGACGTTCTTTTTTCTTTCCTGAAACGAAACGGTCGATTGTTTTTCTGTTTCCCGGTTTCGATAGACCAGATCAGACAGAAGCGGGATTTTCATCAGTTTGGCAAGTTTTTTCGCAATTTCATGGGATTGGTTAAAACCGCGTTCAATGAGACGGGTTTTACCGAGGGGTACCGCAATAATGAAGTCAGGGCGCAAACCGGAGGATCTGCCGGATTTTACAGTAGCCTGATAGATCAGTTTTCCCATTAAAGGAGCCAATGCCAGCCGGTATTGGAATTTAAGCAAGTGCACCAGTTGATCAAGCGGAGGCTCGTAATTGACGGCGACAACGGTCTCGTCAAAGGAGGGAGTATGCTCGAGACACTCTCCACAAAGGAGAAAGTTTGGATCAGGCGCAGAATGAGGCAAGCTGTTCCCACAACAATGACAGCGTAGCGATTGATCGTGCAAATAGTGTTGGCGACACCGATCACAAATTCCATTTGAACCGGGCGAATAACATAATGCGCAGGGATGAGCGGTTTTTCCAAGGAGACCGGTTAAAACGGCAAAACAGTGGGAAAGATTGAAATTCATACTTGGTTTTGTTCTGTTTGTCGAATCTGTTTTTACGTCAATGCAATTCAGCGTCATTTCGTTACACTGGCAATTTCATTGTTTTCCAAACAAGAGAATTGTATGCCTATTGAATTGCGGAGAGTCCGGTCTTTGTTTGAAAATCATGCCAAAGCGGAAAATTCCCGTTTTTTGACGCGCGAGGTAGCCAATCGAATGCGGGAACGGCTGGCTGTCATGAAGATCAACCCGATCCGGATACTGGACGGGGGATGCGGCGATGGCTGCGATCTGGTATTTCTTTCCGACCGTTTTCCTGTAGCGCAGGTTGTGGGAATAGACGCTTCCCTGGAAATGCTGGTTTACGCTGGCAAACAGACGAATGGCAAAGTGGATAATGTTTGCGGAGATTTCGGTTTGCTTCCTTTTGGACGTTCCACTTTCGATATGATCTGGTCCAATCTGGCTTTGCACTGGCATGAAGACATTACAGGGGTTTTCGGCGAATGGGAACGGGCGTTGGGTCCGGATGGCTTGCTGATTTTTTCCTGTTTCGGTTCACAGACCCTTGAGGATTTACGGAAATCTTTTGCCGGGATCGATCGCTATTCGCATGTGCTTCCGTTCAACAGTATGCACGATATCGGAAATCGGCTGGTTGCCGCCGGTTTTTCCGCGCCTGTTCTTGAACGGGAATGGATTGATGTCACCTATACAAGTGCCGAAAAATTGCTGGCCGATGTGCGTGCCCTGGGGGGTAATCCTCTTGCTGACCGTCCAAAGGGTTTATCTGGCAAGCGCCAGCATGAAAAATTGCTGGAAAATCTGAATGCCCGACGCACACATAATGGTGCTCTGGTGCTCCGGTTCGAAGTAATCTACGCGCATGCGTTCAAGGAAGCGCAGTGGATGGGCGAAGAAAAAATCGTCAGCATTTTCAGGTGAAGGGAAAGTTAAAAGGTGCGTGAAGCACCTTTTAACTGTAAGCGGTCAACGTATTTTTCATTTTTTTCAGAGCGGCCGCTTCGATTTGGCGGATTCTTTCGGCCGAAACACCGAATTCCGCTGCGAGAGCATGCAGTGTTGCGCTGTTGCCGTCGTCGCTGTTCAACCATCGCGCTTCGACAATACGACGGGAACGCGGGTCGAGTTTTGCGAGCGCTTCGGCTAATCCTTCTGACTGCATACGGTCGTTTTGTCTGGCTTCCAGAATAGAAGCCGGTTCCGTTTGTTCAGAAGACAAATAAGCGATCGGTGCGAAATTATCGTCATCGTCGTCGTGCTGTGTTTCCAGCGCAATATCGTGACCGTTCAGTCGCGTTTCCATTTCGGCGACTTCTTCGTCCTTGACATTCAGCTTTTCTGCAAGAGAACGGATTTGTGCTCTTGTCATGGAGTCCAGTCCGTTTTTATGGCTGCGCAAATTGAAAAACAGCTTGCGTTGTGCTTTGGTCGTCGCTATTTTTACCATTCTCCAGTTTCTGAGAATGTATTCATGGATTTCAGCCTTGATCCAGTGGATGGCATATGATACCAGGCGCACGCCCATGCCCGGATCAAAGCGTTTTACTGCCTTCATCAGACCGATATTGCCTTCCTGTATCAGGTCGGCATGAGGAAGACCGTACCCAAGATAATTGCGCGCAATGGATACAACCAGACGCAAATGGGACAAGACAAGTTCCTGTGCTGCGGAAAGATCGTTGCGTTCGCGGTAACGCAAGGCAAGATCAGTTTCCTGTTCCAGTGTCAGTATCGGCAAGCGGTTGACTTCAGCGATATATGCTTCGATATTGCCAAGCGAACCGGTAAAAGCTGGAGCCAAAGCATGACTGCTGACCGGCATAAACGATGTTTGTGCGGACTTTGCGTTCATTCTTTCTCCTTGGTATTCACTTAATGTGGAATTTATTAATAGGTATTATTTTAGCACTCTTCTGAAGAGAGTGCTAATAATGTTCGGTTTACAGCAAAAAGCAGAATTCAGTGGAAGGCTTTTATACTAGGACAAATAAAAAATAGATATTTGTTTAATATCACTGGATTCGCGCGTGCGTGAAGAGGGAGCGGCTTTTATGGAACAGTCAATAAATTTTTCTCAGTTGTCTGTTTACCGACAGAAGCGCGCCCAACCAACCCAGAGTTGCGCTTGCAAGTAGCAAAATAACCGATAGAAGAGGATCCAGGGGTGTCAACTGAAAATCCGAACCGTAAAGTCGGGTCAATTCATGGATGGCTGAATTGAATGGATAAAGGCTCAAATCAATCAACAGGAGGGCAAAACAGCCTGAAAAAAGCCCCAGGAATATTCCCATGTAATAAAAAGGACGGCGAATGTAAGCCCTGCTCGCTCCAACATGCCAGGCAAGGGTGATTTCATCCAGGTGCATCAGAACTTGCAAACGGATAGTGTTGAAAGTAACGACGATGACCACGACACTTAAAACGACGGCCAGGAAAAGGAGTCCCATTCTCAGGACACCAAGAAGTGCGGCCAGCCGTTTTGTCCAGGCGGAATCGATCTGGACCTTGTCCACGACAGGAAGTTTTTGTAACTGGGCGGCAACCGCTTCCATTTGCGCCGAAAGCACCGTATTGGATGTATTCTCGGAAAGACGGACAACATAGGAGTCGGGCAGCGGATTTCGCCCGAGCGAATCCACGATGTCATTCAGTCCCGTTTTTTTCTGAAGCGAATCAAGCGCAGTTTCCCGGGAGATGAAAACGATTTCGGCTTTCTGACCGGCATCATGCAATATTTTGTCGATTGATGTTTCCAGCGCCACGGCATTTTCACGACTGGTATCCTGTTTTATGAAGAGGCTGATTTCCGGAGAAACGGACAACTGCTCGGTGACAGACTGGACATTATCGAGAAGGGTAAGGCCTCCAAATGGCAGTGCCAGTGTCATGGACAAGACAAGAATATTGAAAAAAAAGTGTCCGGGAGAGCGGAGAAACTGGGCAAGGGCATGACGGATTGCCGTGATGTGGTGTCTGAACCAGATATTCATGCTTGTTTACCCTTCGCAGAGGAAGCAGTATGCCTTAGCCTGCCGCGATCAAGAAAAACGATACGGTCGGCTTTTGTGAAAAGCTGTTCGTCGTGGGTAGCGATAATACATGTTACGCCAGCTGACTGGAAAAAAGTGAGCGCTTCAAGCACTCTGCTTGCATTGGCACGGTCAAGATTGGCGGTCGGTTCATCGGCAAGAATGATTTGAGGTCTGTTGACAATGGCGCGTGCCACAGCAACCCGTTGCTGTTCACCTTCTGACAGGGAAGGAGGTAGCGAAAAGGCACGATCCGGCAAACCGACTTTTTCCAGTGCGGCCAGCGCACGGGATTCTGCTTCAGATTTTGGCGTTCCCGTTACGAACAGAGGCAACATAACGTTTTCCAGGATAGTCCTGTCGCGCAACAGGCTTTGCTGCTGGAGGATCAGTCCGAGATTACGCCTCAAAAAAGGAATCCCGGCAGATTTGATCTGTCCGATTTCCTGTCCGTTGACCTGCAATGTTCCTGTATCCGGCCGTTCGATGGCGGCAATCATTTTCAGCAAAGTCGATTTTCCGGCTCCGGAAGGGCCGGCTAGAAAAACGAATTCGCCTTGTTCAATAGTCAAATTGATGTCCTGTACAGCGACAATATTGTCGGGATAACACTTGGACACGTTTTGAAACTGAATCATGGCATTCATTTCTAGCTCAGCAATGCATTGGAAAATTCTTCAGCGACAAACGGCTGCAAATCGTCGATCTTTTCTCCCACACCGATAAAATAAACAGGTACCGGATGGTTTTTTGCAATCGCTGCCAGAATGCCCCCCTTGGGTGTTCCATCAAGTTTGGTAACAATGAGTCCTGTGAGACCCAATGCTTCATCGAATGCCTTGACTTGCGCCAGAGCATTCTGGCCAGTGTTGCCATCTATGACCAGTATTATTTCGTGAGGTGCTTCTTCCATGCCTTTGCCGATGACCCGTTTCACTTTCCTGAGTTCTTCCATCAGATGTAACTGGGTAGGCAAACGGCCGGCTGTATCGACCATGACAACATTGATGCCTTTCGCCTTGGCGGATTGAACGGCATCGAAAGCGACAGCGGCCGGATCGCCGGATTCCTGCGCGATAACGGTAATTTTGTTACGGTCGCCCCAGACGGCAAGCTGTTCCCTTGCCGCGGCACGAAAAGTGTCGCCAGCCGCCAGCAAAACGGTTTGATCGTTGTTTTGCAGGTGCTTTGCCAGTTTGCCGATAGTGGTTGTTTTTCCGGCGCCGTTTACGCCTGCCATCATGACGATTAATGGGGTATGGCGACCAATTTCAAGGCTTTTTTGCAGCGGAATCAACAAATCGGTCAAAAGTTTTGCCAGTTCGGTTTTAATTTCCGCCGGGTGCGTCAATCGTTCTTCTTTTACTTTTTTTCTAAGCGAATCGAGAAGATATTCGGTAGCCGGAAGCCCGACATCTGAAACGATCAATGCCGTTTCAAGTTCTTCAAACAGTTCTTCATCAATCGTGGTTCCACCGAATATGTTCAGATTGGCCGATGTTTTGGCCAGTCCTGCTTTGAGGCGACTCAGCCACGACTGTTTTTTTTCCTCTTCCGGCTTGGCAAGTGTAGGGGAAGTCTCTATATTGGCAGCAACCTGTTCGGAAAGTTCCGGAGAGTCGGCTATATCAGCGGATTCGTCCGGCAAAACCGGTTTGCTGATTTCTTCTTCTGTCTTTAGGGTACCGGTTTTCTTTTTGAAAAAACTAAACATGGGAATCCATAGTAAGCTGAAGTCGGGAGCAAATTCAAAAGCCTATTGAAGTTATCATTTTAGCAGAGCTGGAAATATGAAAATTCGAAAAATCCTCTTTGGTCTGATGTTTGTCCTGTTCTGGGTACAAAACGGACTGCATGCCGAACCGGCGAAAGAGTTCTATCTTGAAAATGGAATGAAAGTCGTCGTCAAGGAAGATCATCGTGCACCGGTTGCGGT
Source organism: Oxalobacter paraformigenes (assembly GCF_000158475.2). Lineage (GTDB taxonomy): Bacteria > Pseudomonadota > Gammaproteobacteria > Burkholderiales > Burkholderiaceae_D > Oxalobacter > Oxalobacter paraformigenes. Next base: position 589,895 of record NZ_KI392030.1, read on the forward strand.
GCATATGGTCTGGTATCGCGCGGGATCAATGGATGAAACGAATGGAACGACTGGCGTCGCGCATGTTCTTGAACACATGATGTTCAAGGGAACACCGAAATACCCGGAAGGCAGCCTGAGTAAAACAGTAGCCAAACTGGGTGGCAAAGACAATGCTTTTACCAACACGGATTACACGGCTTATTTTCAGCAGATTCCACGAGACAGTCTTGAAAAAGTGATGGAAATGGAAGCCGATCGCATGAGCAATCTGCAATTCAAGGAAAAGGACTTCCAGAAAGAAATCAGGGTCGTAATGGAAGAGCGGCGCTGGCGAACAGATGATCAGCCGGAAGGGCGAGTCGATGAGGCTTTGCGCGCCGCAGCATTCGTCGCTCATCCATATCACTGGCCGGTCATAGGCTGGATGAACGATTTGCAGAATATGACGGTTGACGATGCCAGAAACTGGTATGAAAAATGGTATGCGCCGAATAACGCGACAATGGTTGTTGTGGGGGATGTAGACGCCCGCAATGTCAGGAAAATGGCCGAGAAATATTTTGGGAAAATCAGACCGAAGAAAATCGCTTCTGCCAAGCCTCAGGTGGAACCCGTGCAGCGGGGTGTAAAGCGTGTAGCGGTTTCAGCGCCTGCAGAAAATCCGCTGGTCGTTTTGGCATACAAGGTTCCGGCATTGAGGGATGTGGAAAAGGATGAGGATGTTTACGCCCTCGATGTGCTGGCAACTGTGCTGGATGGTTATGACAATGCACGTCTTTCTGCTTCGCTGGTACGCCAGGAACAGATGGCAGTATCGGTCGGAGCGGATTATTCCGCTCTTTCACGCGGCCCAGCTCTTTTCGTGCTGGAAGGAACACCGACGCGCGGCATTTCTGTCGAGGAGTTGGAAAAACGTTTGAAGCGGGAAATTTCAGAGATTGCGAAAAACGGTATTTCGCCGCAGGAATTGGAAAGGGTGAAAATGCAACTGATTTCTTCCCAGATTTACAAGAGAGACTCCATGTTCGGACAGGCGATGGAAATCGGGGTTTTCGAGATGAACGGCATTGGACAAAAACAGATTGACCGGATTATTGAAAAACTGAAAGCGGTTACGCCCGAACAGGTTCAACAGGTAGCCCGGAAATATTTTTCGGACGATTCCTTGACGGTCGCTACTCTGGTTCCGGTCGCTTTGCCGGATAAAGCGGTTGAATGAATTTTCGCGTGGAATGGATGATGAATATGTTATCGCTTGGGATAAAAAGAAGAATTCTTCAGAGAGTCGGAGTAAGAAAGTCCAGCTGTTTCCTTTTTCTCGGCGTGTTCTTCAGTTTGTGCATGGGCAGTCCTGCTCTGGCAGCTTTGCCGATTCAGCAATGGATGACGGAAAACGGTTCAAAAGTGCTGTTTGTCGAAACGCATGCCATTCCTGTCCTGGATATCAGTGTTGAATTTGATGCCGGATCACGGCGTGATCCTGAAGGAAAAAACGGTCTCGCCGTCTTGACAAACGGATCGCTGGACAAGGGGATTTTACCGATATACGGCGATGGCGTCAGCGAATCGAAAATACTCGATACCTTTGCTGATACAGGCGCTTTGCGCAGCAGTAAAATCACCATGGATCGGGCAGGTTATACATTGCGGGTATTGTCGGATCAGGCTGAATCCAAAAAAGCCATAGAATTGATGTCGCGGCTTCTGGCGACGCCATCTTTTCCAGAGGAACTGCTCGAACGTGACAAGATGCGGCTTGTCGCCTCTATCAAGGAGGAAATGACGCGTCCTGAAGCGATTGCCGTGAAAACTTTCAAACAGGATATTTACCACGATCATCCATATGGAAAAAGCCCCTCACCGGAATCGGTTGTTTCAATTACGCGTGATGATCTGGTCAGTTTTCATAAAACGCATTATGTTGCCAATCGTGCCGTTATCAGTATTGTCGGTGATATTGACAAAGAACGCGCCAGAGAAATCGCGGCGGAAATCAGCCGGGATTTGCCCATATCACATCAGGAATTGCCGGCGCTTCCTATCGTTAAAACAACTTTCGGGAAAACTGAAGCTGTTTCCCATCCCGCGACACAGGCGCACGTTTTGCTCGGTATGCCTGCCGTCAGACGGGGTGACACCGATTTTTTCGCTTTGACTGTCGGCAATTACATTTTGGGAGGTGGCGGTTTTTCTTCCCGCCTCATGCAGGAAATCCGGGAAAAAAGAGGATTGTCCTACAGTGTGTACAGCAAGTTTCAGCCTATGTTGCAGGAAGGGCCTTTTATCGTCGGTTTGCAAACGGAAAAAAAACAGGCCGATGACGCCTTGAAAGTGACCCATTCAACGCTGGATACGTTTTTGAAAGAAGGACCGACAGCGGCAGAACTGCAGTCGGCGAAAGACCATCTGGTAAACAGCTTTGCCATGCAAATGGATAACAATCGCAAGGTTCTGGAATTGATTTCCCTGATCGGTTACTATCGGTTGCCGCTCAATTATCTCGATACATGGACAGCAAATGTCAAACGGGTAACGGCGGAGGATGTAAAAGCGGCCATGAACCGGAAACTCTCGACAGAGAAAATGGTTACAGTCATTGTTGGGAATTGACACATCTGCCTGGTTAAAATGATTCTGGAGTTTTGTTACGATGATCCGCGATAAAAACGAACGAAAACTTTCTTCTGCCGGGTCAGCAAGCCATAAAATCCGTATTACAGGCGGTTTGTGGAAACGGACTCCACTTGCCGTTCCTGATGTAGCCGGTTTGCGCCCGACTCCTGACCGCGTTCGGGAGACATTGTTTAACTGGTTAACGCATTTGCGCGGAAGCGCTTTCGGACAAATGAGTTGTCTGGATCTGTTTGCGGGAACAGGGGCTCTCGGTTTTGAGGCTGCCAGCAGAGGCATTTCCAAAGTGACAATGGTTGAGGAAGACAAAAAAGCCTGTTCCCGCTTACAGCTTGTCAAGGAAAAACTGGGCGCCGGGCAGATCACGGTTCTTCCTGCAGATGCCGTTAAGATCGCAGGGGAGTTCGCTCGTGCGGGCAAGCGGTTTGATCTGATATTTCTTGATCCTCCCTTTCAGAAAGATTTTCTGTCGCTTGTTTTACCCCAATGTATCAATTTATTAACAAAAAGCGGGCTGATTTACATTGAAGCAGATAAGAAAGTGACTCCTGAAACACTGCGCTTGTGGGTGCCTGGCGATGTGTTGAATTTACAAATCATCCGCGCCGGCAAGGCCGGACAGGTCTGTTATCATCTGCTTGAAATGAAGGCATGATGCATATCTTGAGGTAATATACGGGTGTTGCAATTCTGAAAGAGTAAAAAATGGTTATTGCTGTTTATCCTGGAACATTTGATCCGTTGACGCGGGGGCATGAAGATCTGGTTCGTCGTGCCTCAGGCCTGTTTGATGAGCTGATTGTCGGTGTAGCGGATAGCCGGACGAAAAAGCCTTTTTTTTCTATGGAAGAGCGGATGGCCATTGCAAAAGAGGTGCTGGAGCATTACCCGAATGTCAGAGTGGAAAGTTTTACGGGATTGCTGAAAGATTTTGTCAGGGAACACAATGCCAGCGTTATTATTCGCGGTTTGCGGGCCGTTTCCGATTTCGAGTATGAATTTCAAATGGCAGGAATGAACCGTTATCTGATGCCGGAAGCTGAAACGCTTTTCATGACGCCTTCAGACCAGTACCAGTTTATTTCGGGTTCAATCGTTCGCGAAATCGCTTTCCTTGGCGGTGACGTTTCAAAATTCGTTTTTCCTTCAGTCGAAAAATGGCTCAGAAAAAAAGTCACTGAAATCAGGGAAAAAAAAGAATAAACCGGCCGATCGGAATGTGGCTGGAGGTCGTTTGAGGAACAGATGGCGTTATTAATTACGAAAGACTGTATTTGCTGCGATATATGCGTTCCGGAATGTCCCAATGAAGCTATTACTTTGGGAAGGAAAGTATGCGAAATAGATGTCAATAAATGCACTGAATGTGTTGGTCATTATGAGGAACCCCAATGCAAGCAGGTATGCCCGATGGACTGCATCGTCAATCACCCCGATTTTGTCGAAACATCGCTTCAGTTAATGGAAAAGTTTATTCGTCTGAGCGAAAGCAAGGCATAAAAAAACGGCTGTCTTAGACAGCCGTTTTTCACATAGCTGTGATTTCTGATTGTTTTATACATTGAAGAGGAAATTCAGCACGTCTCCGTCTTTTACGATGTAGTCTTTTCCCTCGGCACGCATTTTGCCGGCTTCCTTGGCACCTGTTTCTCCCTTGTATGCAATGTAATCTTCGAACGATATGGTTTGGGCGCGAATAAAACCGCGTTCGAAATCGGTATGAATAACACCGGCCGCCTTGGGTGCCGTATCGCCGGCATGAATTGTCCAGGCGCGGACTTCCTTGACCCCTGCGGTAAAATAAGTCTGCAATCCTAAGAGCTTGAAAGCCGCGCGAATAAGACGGTTAAGTCCGGGTTCTTCCATGCCCATATCCGAAAGAAACTCTGCACGATCTTCTTCAGGCAATTCAACGATTTCGGATTCAATAGCGGCACAGATCGTTACAATAGGGGCGTTTTGCGAGACGGCGTAGTGTTTCAGCTGATCAAGAAGAGGATTGTTGGTAAACCCGTCATCGGACACATTGGCGACGTACATCGTCGGTTTGGCTGTTATCAGGCAAAGGGGACGGAGCAGTTCCATTTGCTCTTTATCCAGCCCCATAGAGCGGACAGGTTCGGCCTTGTTCAAATGGGCGGCTACTTTTTCCAGCAAATCGCACAGACGGGCCGATTCCTTATTGCCCGAGCCGGCCTTTTTGATTTCACGCTGAATGACTTTTTCTACTGTATTCAGGTCCGCCAGTGCCAGTTCAGTCTGAATAACGGCTATGTCGCTTAACGGATCAACCTTGCCGGCCACATGGACGACGTTATCGTTCTGAAAACAGCGAACGACCTGTACGATAGCATCCGTTTCCCGAATGTGTGCCAGAAACTGGTTGCCCAGTCCTTCTCCTTTAGAGGCACCCGCAACAAGACCGGCAATATCCACGAACTCGACAACGGCCGGCAGGATTCTTTCCGGTTTTACAATAGCGGCCAGTTCGTTCAGTCTGGGATCGGGAACTTCGACGATCCCGACGTTGGGTTCAATAGTACAGAATGGATAATTCTCGGCGGGGATGCCCGCTTTGGTTAGTGCATTGAAAAGAGTAGATTTGCCGACGTTTGGCAAACCGACGATGCCGCATTTCAAACTCATGAAGATACTTTCTGAAAATGTCTGGAAAAATAGAGGACTTTCACGATGAATAAAGGCCTGGCGAACACTTTATCAATTTTCCATTTGATGTCAATGTCTGCATATTTTCTGTAACGATATACCGATACGGGCAGTTACGCTGGAAATCCCAATACCCGTTTAACGTGGAAAAGAGGCCTATTCACCGGGGATGCTGAAGCAGGAGTGTAGTAGCCTCCGACGGGATAGAGAACATGGTAGTGTAGGGGATGTGGAAAGTTTAAAGGGTAGGGGAAATAGGGGGGGCGTGCGAGAAAGCAACGGGAGGGGATAGGATGTGAGGGGAGGGGTCTTGACATGTTGAGTGATAGGGGTAGATAATTTTGTTTCTCTGCTTTACGGTGGTTTGTAGGTAGCTGTTAGAGGAGAGGAGAGGTCAGGTTTTTTGGAGGTTTTGTAAAATAAATCAAAAAAAGGCTTGACAGGTGATAAAAAGAGGTACATAATTTCGTTTCTCTGCTGATGATAAACAAAACGCTTTATCGGAGAGTGGAGGGGTGGTAAGACGAAGCGATCTTTAAAAAAGAACAGATGATAAGTGTGGACGTTTGTTGAGAGGTAAAAAAGAAACAAACGTTCGCAAGAGAAAGTAAGGACTTCGAAAGAAGAACCTTGTCAG
>NZ_KI392030.1:595911-682183 GCF_000158475.2 Oxalobacter paraformigenes
TCTTGACATGTTGAGTGATAGGGGTAGATAATTTTGTTTCTCTGCTTTACGGTGGTTTGTAGGTAGCTGTTAGAGGAGAGGAGAGGTCAGGTTTTTTGGAGGTTTTGTAAAATAAATCAAAAAAAGGCTTGACAGGTGATAAAAAGAGGTACATAATTTCGTTTCTCTGCTGATGATAAACAAAACGCTTTATCGGAGAGTGGAGGGGTGGTAAGACGAAGCGATCTTTAAAAAAGAACAGATGATAAGTGTGGACGTTTGTTGAGAGGTAAAAAAGAAACAAACGTTCGCAAGAGAAAGTAAGGACTTCGAAAGAAGAACCTTGTCAGTATTTTGAGGACAGATTGATACAGAAATGTATTGCAATCGAAACAGAGATTGAACTGAAGAGTTTGATCCTGGCTCAGATTGAACGCTGGCGGCATGCTTTACACATGCAAGTCGAACGGCAGCATGGGGGCAACCCTGATGGCGAGTGGCGAACGGGTGAGTAATATATCGGAACGTACCCAGGAGTGGGGGACAACCAGTCGAAAGATTGGCTAATACCGCATACGATCTACGGATGAAAGTGGGGGACCTTCGGGCCTCACGCTCGTGGAGCGGCCGATAGCTGATTAGCTAGTTGGTGGGGTAAAGGCCTACCAAGGCGATGATCAGTAGCTGGTCTGAGAGGACGATCAGCCACACTGGGACTGAGACACGGCCCAGACTCCTACGGGAGGCAGCAGTGGGGAATTTTGGACAATGGGGGGAACCCTGATCCAGCAATGCCGCGTGAGTGAAGAAGGCCTTCGGGTTGTAAAGCTCTTTTGTCAGGGAAGAAAAGGACTGGGCTAATACCCTGGTTTCATGACGGTACCTGAAGAATAAGCACCGGCTAACTACGTGCCAGCAGCCGCGGTAATACGTAGGGTGCGAGCGTTAATCGGAATTACTGGGCGTAAAGCGTGCGCAGGCGGTTGTGTAAGACAGATGTGAAATGCCCGGGCTTAACCTGGGAATTGCATTTGTGACTGCACGGCTAGAGTGTGTCAGAGGGGGGTAGAATTCCACGTGTAGCAGTGAAATGCGTAGATATGTGGAGGAATACCGATGGCGAAGGCAGCCCCCTGGGATAACACTGACGCTCATGCACGAAAGCGTGGGGAGCAAACAGGATTAGATACCCTGGTAGTCCACGCCCTAAACGATGTCGACTAGTTGTTGGGTCTTAATTGACTTAGTAACGCAGCTAACGCGTGAAGTCGACCGCCTGGGGAGTACGGTCGCAAGATTAAAACTCAAAGGAATTGACGGGGACCCGCACAAGCGGTGGATGATGTGGATTAATTCGATGCAACGCGAAAAACCTTACCTACCCTTGACATGTCAGGAACCCTGAAGAGATTCGGGGGTGCTCGAAAGAGAACCTGAACACAGGTGCTGCATGGCTGTCGTCAGCTCGTGTCGTGAGATGTTGGGTTAAGTCCCGCAACGAGCGCAACCCTTGTCATTAGTTGCTACGAAAGGGCACTCTAATGAAACTGCCGGTGACAAACCGGAGGAAGGTGGGGATGACGTCAAGTCCTCATGGCCCTTATGGGTAGGGCTTCACACGTCATACAATGGTGCATACAGAGGGTTGCCAACCCGCGAGGGGGAGCTAATCCCAGAAAGTGCATCGTAGTCCGGATTGGAGTCTGCAACTCGACTCCATGAAGTTGGAATCGCTAGTAATCGCGGATCAGCATGTCGCGGTGAATACGTTCCCGGGTCTTGTACACACCGCCCGTCACACCATGGGAGCGGGTTTTACCAGAAGTAGGTAGCTTAACCGCAAGGAGGGCGCTTACCACGGTAGGATTCGTGACTGGGGTGAAGTCGTAACAAGGTAGCCGTATCGGAAGGTGCGGCTGGATCACCTCCTTTCTAGAGAATCCTCAAGACAAGCGTTCACACTTATCATCTGTTGTTTATAAAGGACATTAGGACGGTATAGGCGGAAAGCTGGGATACTGATCCAAAAGGGTCTGTAGCTCAGTTGGTTAGAGCACCGTGTTGATAACGCGGGGGTCGTTGGTTCGAGACCAACCAGACCCACCATGTGAAATGGGGGTTTAGCTCAGCTGGGAGAGCACCTGCTTTGCAAGCAGGGGGTCGTCGGTTCGATCCCGTCAACCTCCACCAAAAAAGCCAAATCCAAGCGCTTGAAGAGAGCGTTTTGATTTGGTCTTTTAGAGGCCGAAGTAACAAAAGTTCTTTAACAATCTGGAAAAAAGCAAGAAGTAAAACCAATAATCTGAAAAAGAAGCCGAAGATTATTGGATGGGTAGTGATTGTAATCAGAAGTATAAGAAGTGATCTCAAGAAATAAAAGCGATTGCTTTGGATACGGCAACGTAAACTCAACTGTATAACCGGATTCTCGCAAGAGAAGTCAAAGTTATAGAGACAAGCGACTAAGTGCACAGGGTGGATGCCTTGGCGATTACAGGCGATGAAGGACGTAGAAGCTTGCGATAAGCTGCGGGGAGTTGGCAAACAAACATTGATCCGCAGATTTCCGAATGGGGAAACCCGACCTTAGGGTCATCAATAACTGAATCCATAGGTTATTGAAGCGAACGTAGTGAACTGAAACATCTAAGTAACTACAGGAAAAGAAATCAACCGAGATTCCCAAAGTAGTGGCGAGCGAAATGGGAAGAGCCTGCAAGAGATAGTGAGATGAGATAGTGGAACATTCTGGAAAGGATGACGAAACAGGGTGATAGTCCCGTACACGAAATCCATCTTACAGGACTGGGCTTGCGACAAGTAGGGCGGGACACGAGAAATCCTGTCTGAAGATGGGGGGACCATCCTCCAAGGCTAAATACTCGTAATCGACCGATAGTGAACCAGTACCGTGAGGGAAAGGCGAAAAGAACCCCGGGAGGGGAGTGAAATAGAACCTGAAACCGTGTGCATACAAACAGTAGGAGCCCGTGCTTGCATGGGTGACTGCGTACCTTTTGTATAATGGGTCAGCGACTTACATTCAGTGGCGAGGTTAACCGAATAGGGGAGCCGAAGAGAAATCGAGTCCGAACAGGGCGACAGTCGCTGGGTGTAGACCCGAAACCAAGTGATCTACTCATGGCCAGGATGAAGGTGCGGTAACACGCACTGGAGGTCCGAACCCACTAACGTTGAAAAGTTAGGGGATGAGCTGTGGGTAGGGGTGAAAGGCTAAACAAACTTGGAGATAGCTGGTTCTCTCCGAAAGCTATTTAGGTAGTGCCTCAAGTATCACCACTAGGGGTAGAGCACTGTTATGGCTAGGGGGTCATCGCGACTTACCAAACCATTGCAAACTCCGAATACTAGTGAGTGCGAGCTTGGGAGACAGACGCCGGGTGCTAACGTCCGACGTCAAGAGGGAAACAACCCAGACCGCCAGCTAAGGTCCCAAAGATTGGCTAAGTGGAAAACGAAGTGGGAAGGCTAAAACAGTCAGGAGGTTGGCTTAGAAGCAGCCATCCTTTAAAGAAAGCGTAATAGCTCACTGATCGAGTCGTCCTGCGCGGAAGATGTAACGGGGCTAAGCCAGTCACCGAAGCTGCGGATATCCTCTAGGGGATATGGTAGGAGAGCGTTCTGTAAGCCTGAGAAGGTGTGTTGAGAAGCATGCTGGAGGTATCAGAAGTGCGAATGCTGACATGAGTAGCGATAATGGGGGTGAAAAGCCCCCACGCCGTAAGCCCAAGGTTTCCTGTTCAACGTTCATCGGAGCAGGGTGAGTCGGCCCCTAAGGCGAGGCAGAGATGCGTAGCTGATGGGAAGCAGGTTAATATTCCTGCACCGTCGTTAGATGCGATGGGGGGACGGATCGCGGAAAGTCGTCCGGGTGTTGGAAGTCCCGGTTCTTGATTCGAAGGAGGCTGCCAGGCAAATCCGGCAGCGTAATCCAAGGGATCGAGACGAGTGGCCTAGAGCCGCGAAGCGATTGGAAGTGGTTCCAAGAAAAGCCTCTAAGCTTCAGTCTAACGAGACCGTACCGCAAACCGACACAGGTGGGCGAGATGAGTATTCTAAGGCGCTTGAGAGAACTCGGGAGAAGGAACTCGGCAAATTGGTACCGTAACTTCGGGATAAGGTACGCCCTTGTAACTTGACTGGCCTGCGCCAGGAGGGTGAAGGGGTTGCAATAAAATGGTGGCTGCGACTGTTTAATAAAAACACAGCACTCTGCAAACACGAAAGTGGACGTATAGGGTGTGACGCCTGCCCGGTGCTGGAAGATTAAATGATGGGGTGAGAGCTCTTGATTGAAGTCCCAGTAAACGGCGGCCGTAACTATAACGGTCCTAAGGTAGCGAAATTCCTTGTCGGGTAAGTTCCGACCTGCACGAATGGCGTAACGATGGCCACACTGTCTCCTCCCGAGACTCAGCGAAGTTGAAATGGTTGTGATGATGCAATCTACCCGCGGCTAGACGGAAAGACCCCATGAACCTTTACTGTAGCTTTACATTGGACTTTGAACCAATCTGTGTAGGATAGGTGGGAGGCTTTGAAGCGTGAACGCTAGTTTGCGTGGAGCCGACCTTGAAATACCACCCTGGTTTGTTTGAGGTTCTAACCTTGGCCCGTTATCCGGGTTGGGGACAGTGTATGGTAGGCAGTTTGACTGGGGCGGTCTCCTCCAAAAGCGTAACGGAGGAGTTCGAAGGTACGCTAGGCACGGTCGGACATCGTGCTAATAGTGCAATGGCATAAGCGTGCTTAACTGCGAGACCGACAAGTCGAGCAGGTACGAAAGTAGGACATAGTGATCCGGTGGTTCTGTATGGAAGGGCCATCGCTCAACGGATAAAAGGTACTCTGGGGATAACAGGCTGATTCCTCCCAAGAGTTCATATCGACGGGGGAGTTTGGCACCTCGATGTCGGCTCATCACATCCTGGGGCTGTAGTCGGTCCCAAGGGTATGGCTGTTCGCCATTTAAAGTGGTACGTGAGCTGGGTTTAAAACGTCGTGAGACAGTTTGGTCCCTATCTGCCGTGGGCGTTGGAAGTTTGAGAGGGGCTGCTCCTAGTACGAGAGGACCGGAGTGGACGAACCTCTGGTGTACCGGTTGTCACGCCAGTGGCATTGCCGGGTAGCTAAGTTCGGGAAAGATAACCGCTGAAAGCATCTAAGCGGGAAACTTGCCTCAAGATAAGACTTCCCGGAGCTTAAAGCTCCCTGAAGAGTCGTTCGAGACCAGGACGTTGATAGGCTGGGTGTGGAAGCGCAGTAATGCGTTAAGCTAACCAGTACTAATTGCTCGTGAGGCTTGTCTCTATAACCTTGACAGGTTAAGAAGAGTTGTTGCCAGAAGACATGATCTGCACAAAACTTTTTGCTCGATTCCAGATTGGGTTGCTCGTTGTTAACGAACAACCGACAAGTTATGCCTGATGACCATAGCAAGTTGGAACCACCCCTTCCCATCCCGAACAGGACCGTGAAACGACATTGCGCCGATGATAGTGCTGAAACCAGTGTGAAAGTAGGTTATCGTCAGGCAAATATCCCGAAAGCCCCTGACCCCTGGTCAGGGGCTTTTTCTTTTATGGCTTTCTCAGGCGTTCCTGATCTTTGAGGGGACGGCACGCTTTCCCATAACCAACGCGCCTTCACGCCATCTTCACTCCCCTCTCATCCAACCCTTCAAATACTCTATCCACAATCCCGATTTTAACCTGGTCTGTCTCTGGATGATTTTTGCCCGGCGATACAGCTCTTCGAAATCAACCACAGGTGATCTCTTGAAAGCAAGAACAACAACGTTTCCTCCATCAACTTCAGGAAGCCATATCACCCCATCAAAGCATCCCTCCATCTTGGCTATGCTTCTTGAACTATTTGAGGCGGCACCGAAAATGTTGACTGTCATCATCCCATCCGGTTTCAGGGCGTCAGCACAGCTTTGATAAAATTCCTTTGAATCGAAAACGGGTGCCGCCGCTTTTTCATCGTAGAGATCGACTTGTAAAACATCGATTTCATTTTTATGTTTTTTCGAGTCGATATATTCCATGGCGTCAGCTTGAAGAACTGACAGGCGGTCGTCGTCTTCCGGTAGATGAAAAGTACTTCTGCACACATTGATTACTTCCGGATTCAGTTCAATGGCAGTTACTTTGGCGTCTGCAAAATGGTGATAGCTGAATTTGGTCAATGCGGCGCTCCCCAGGCCTAGTTGCACAATGTGGGAAGGTTTATCGTTGAAAAGCATCCAGATCATCATTTGCTGGACATAATCCAGTACGATTTCATTAGGTTTGCCCAGACGCATGGCACCTTGTATCCAGTCTGTGCCCAAATGAAGGAATAAAACGCCTTTGAATTCTGTAAGGGTAACGTCTGGAAGATTTTCAATTTGGGAAAGAGCTTTTTTTTTCATCGGTAAAAGGGTATGGGTTCAGTCGGTCTTCACCGGGACACTTTTAGGATCGAGCGAATGCCGGCTTTCGAAAAATCGGGTTTCGCCTGTAACGGGATCGATAAAACTGATGGATTTGGCAACCAGTTGCAAAGGATGTCTGTATTCTTCTGTTTGCATTTCTTGCGTTACTGCTTCGGGAAAATGGTCCGGATAGATCCGGTCGTTCAGGATAGGAATGCCGAGGGAACACATCTGGACACGAAGTTGATGTTTTCGACCGGTGACCGGCTTGAGACGGTAATGTCCCCATTCCCCCAGTTGCTGTAACAGCCTGATTTCTGTTTCGGCATTAGGTTTGCCTGAAACAGTTTGCATGCGCATGAAGGAGTCGCCTTGCACGAGTCTGCTTTTGTATCTTAAGGGAAACGAAAGATCATCACGATAGGGAGCGATCGCTTCGTAATGTTTGGAGACGAGGTTTTCTCTGAAAAGACGCTGGTACAAATTGCGGCCTTCCGGTTTCGTTGAAAAAAGTACCAGTCCGGCTGTTTCGCGGTCAATCCTGTGGACAGGCGTTAAACTATCGATTCCCAGTTTCTGTTTGAGACGGACTAAAAGAGTTTCCCTGACGTATTTGCCGGAAGGCGTAACAGGGAGAAAATGGGGTTTGTCGGCAACGACAAGCCATTCATCCTGGTACAGTACCGTTTCCTGGAAAGGGTTTTTCCATTCGTTGGGAAGGTAACGATAGTAGTAGAGTTTTTGATTTCCGCGATAGGAATTGCACGGTAAAACAGGCTTACCTGTGGAATCCAGTACTTCCCCTTCAGCCATCCGTTCACTCCATTCCTCTTTTGTAAAAACCGGAAAACGTTCTGACAGGAAATCCTCATATGTTTTCCAGGGGCCATCCGGCAATGAAACCTGGCTGGCGCTGACGCCATTTTTGGTCGGTATCGTGATTTTTTTTAAGTGTCGTCTGCCCGAATTCATTAGGATTGAAAGTTGGAAAGTACTTCCCCGCTCAAGGAAGGTCATTGCAGGAAAAAGAAAAATTTTAAATCATTTTTCAGGGTTCATTTCCATTCTGATCCATAAAGCTGAAATATCGGGGTATTCTGATGACAACAGGTCGGATTGTTCATCATTTATCTTCTTTTATGCCAGAATGAGAAAGATTATATTTCGCTTTAATTGAGGGAAAGGTCTGTCATGAACGTAAAAAATGCTTTTTATGCGCAATCCGGTGGAGTGACGGCCGTGATTAATGCGTCAGCCTGCGGTGTGATTGAAACGGCCAGGAAGCATTCTGACCGGATCGGCAATGTGTTTGCCGGCAGAAACGGTATCGTTGGTGCGCTTACCGAGGAACTGGTCGATACGAACCGGGAAACCCGGGAAGATATCGCCGCTTTGCGGTATACCCCGGGCGGCGCTTTCGGCTCATGCCGGTACAAGCTGGCCGATCCGGAGAAGGATCGGCGTGAATTCGAGCGTCTTCTGGAAATATTCAGGGCGCATGATATCGGTTATTTTTTTTACAATGGCGGAGGCGATTCAGCAGACACCTGTTACAAGATTTCCCGGTTCTCGTCATTGATGGGATATCCCATTCAAGCGATTCATGTTCCGAAAACCATCGATAATGATCTCCCGCTGACGGACTGTTGCCCGGGATTTGGTTCGGTTGCGAAATACATTGCCGTTTCGACGATTGAGGCATCCTTTGATGTCAGGTCGATGTGCAGGACATCCACGCGTGTGTTTGTTCTGGAAGTCATGGGACGCCATGCAGGATGGATTGCCGCGGCAGGGGGTCTTGCGGAAGATTACGGTATCCCCGTTGTGGTCCTGTTTCCTGAAGTCGCCTTTGATGAAAAACGTTTTCTGGCGAAAGTTGAAGAGAACGTGACCCGGTTCGGGTATTGTACGGTCGTTGTGTCGGAAGGATGCCGTTATCCGGACGGAAAATTTCTGGCCGATCAGGGTGCCAGAGACGCCTTCGGCCACGCCCATCTTGGCGGTGCGGCTCCTGTCGTTGCCAATATGATTCATGAAAAATTCGCTTATCCTTTTCATTGGGCTGTTGCCAACTACTTGCAACGTTCGGCACGTCATATTGCCTCTGCCATTGATGTGGAACAGGCATATGAATTGGGGGCGGCTGCAGTCGAACTGGCTCTTGAAGGCAGAAATGCTGTTATGCCGACAATAGAGCGGCTCTCTGATGAGCCTTATCGTTACAAAATCGGAGTGGCCGATCTGAAAGACGTGGCCAATGTTGAAAAGTTCATGCCCAGGAGTTTTATCCGTGAAGATGGGTACGGTGTTACGGAAGAGTGTAAAAGATATTTGTATCCCTTGATGCAGGGCGAAAATTACCCTCCTTACCAAAAAGGCCTGCCTGAGTACGTTACGTTGCAAAACAGGTTGGTACCACGGAAACTGGGCCCTTTTTACAAATCCATATAAAAGACGAAAATATTCGGAAATAGATAAGCTTTTCACCCTTATTGAAAAAGGAATGTGTCGAATCCTGATGGCTATGGAAAGAATTATTCGTGTCGGTTTCGGCTGAAGCCGGTTTTATGGTGATACCCGGTTTTTGGGGAAGCTTATCGGCCAATAAGGCGTTACGGAGGCACGTTCTTGGATGCAAGCGCCGTTTTTCAATCAGCTGCCAGTATGATGCTTTTGCCAAAATCGGCCTTGCTTCAAAGAAGTTTCCAAAGCGTTTGGCGTAAAGATAGCCGTTACTTCTTTCAGGAGGGATTGGAACAGTGGAACCGCATGTTTTTGGGCGAAATAGCGCTGGCCTGTGCAGAAATTCCAAAGAATTACGCTTATGTTCAGATTGCATGCGCGCATTCTGAAATTCTCAAAACGAAAAATTACTCGTTCACCCGCAATGAGGTGATGCACCACCGCGCTGTTTTCTTTTGGTGTAGTTACGGTCAGTGTCGGGATATCTGGCTGATGCGGAACTGTGCCTGACAGATCCCCGGAAAAGGAGATGGGTGAGGTTGTCGAGTGATGAAGTCGATTTTCGCCTGACTTGGGCTGGGTGTGATCGTCATCGTTACCGCTATTCTGGCATGGGCGCTTCTCACCGTGCTGATCGGTGTTTGTGCTGGAAGCGCAATGCCATGCCCATATCGGCCATTTGCGGGATGTGTCCCCTTCGCAACTCTCGGGTGGCGAACAGGACGTGCTGCCATTGCGGGAGTATTGATCAACTCACCCAAAATTCCGGTGGAAGATGAACCCGCCGGCGATCTGGATTAACCTATTTGCTTCATCCAGTCAGGCCGTTTGGAGGAAATCACCCATCCGGCATTGACGAAAGAAGACCTGATGTTCTGGTCGGGAGCATGAATTCGGGTTACAGAAAAAGCCCGGATAATTCATCCGGGCTTTTTTATGTTCTGGGGTGGACGATGGGGCTCGAACCCACGACAACAGGAATCACAATCCTGGACTCTACCAACTGAGCTACGTCCACCATTGCCTGAAATATTTTAACGTACCGAACATTCCAAGGAATTTGAAATTATACGAAATCCTGAAAGAGGTGACAAGATACTTATTTCTGCAAAAGCATATTGACCCGTTTCAGGTCATCTTCATTCAGTGTTCCGGCAGCCTGTTTCAGTCTCAATCCATTGATAATGGTGTTGTTGCGTGCCTGGGTCAGATCGCGCCGTGTCATGAACACCTGTTGTTCCGCATTCAATACGTCGATATTGATCCGGACACCTACTTCATAACCCAGTTTGTTGGATTCAAGCGAAGAAAGGCTGGCACGTTCAGCCGCTTCAAGCGCTTTGACCTGTGACAGTCCGCTGTTGACGCCGAGATAAGACTGGCGGGCCAGTTGCGCGGCGCTTCTCCTTGACGCTTCCAGATCGCTGCGGGCCTTGTCTTCCAGCGCGACCGATTCCCTGACTCGGCTGGTTACGCCAAAACCCGAAAAAATCGGAATGTTCCACTGCACGCCGACCATTTTCGAGGTATTGAAACTTTGCACTCCATTATTGGTGTCGATCAGGTACTGGTCGTGGTCGGTATGGTTGTAGGACGCGACCAGATCGACAGTCGGATAATGCCCGGCCTTGTTGATTTCAATATTCCGTCTGGCCATTTCCCGTGAAAGCCGATACTGAACGACCTGATAATTCTGGTTTTCGGCAGAACTGACCCAGCTTGTCATGATATTCGGTTCCGGTGCACTCAGCTGGACTCCTTTTTTCAGGGGATCGAGGAGGCCAGGGGGATGCCCGATGATCTGCTCCAGCGCCGTGCGTCTGACTTCCAGATCGTTAAGTGCGGCGATTTCATCCGATTCAGCCAGATTGTAACGGGCTTCAGCTTCGTGCGTATCGGTAATGGTCACGGTTCCGACTTCAAAACTGCGCCTGGCCAGTTCAAGCTGCTGGGCGACAGCCGCTTTCTGGGATTGGGCGAAAGTCAGTACATCCTGCGCAGTCAGAACATCGAAGTAAGCTTGGGCTACCCGCATCATCAGATCCTGTTGTGCCTGTGCGAATTGCGCTTCGCTGATGGAAACTTCCAGCTTGCTGTTGGCATAATTCTGGAAGTTCGCCCAATTGAATATCGGCTGGGTTAACGCAATAGTGTATTTGTTCTCCGTATAGTCCAGATTTTCAAGGTCATTGCGGCCGTAACTGCCGGAAGCGTTCAGATTGGGCAACAATCTGGACAGCCCCTGGGTACTTTTTTCTTGTCCAGCCATCAATGCCGCTCTCGCGCTGGCATACTGGGGATCGTTTGCAAGCGCTTCCATGTAGGTTTGCATGAGATCAGCGGCAAATACATGGGCTGTAAAAAAATAACCGGCAATAATGGCTATGACAGAGCGATAGTGCATGCTTACTCCAGATTAAATCGGACAAAGATTACAAGCCTGTTCAAAAACAAAAGTGAGAACGATAAAGCTGCTCTTTCAGAGGTTTTACGGATGTTTCAAATAATATCTTGATATTCAGATCAACTGCTGAGTTTTTTTGTAATAAAAGAGCCTGAACGAACGAGTCCCGTTTGTAAAAAACGGCCATCCTTCCATGAATGGCCAGCCGGTCCTTGAAAATTTCGGGAATGGCTGAAACGGCACCGGAAAAAACAATAACATCGAAGAGCCGGTCAGGAGCGTACCGTGCAATGGAAAAACCGTTTTCGCATAAAACCCGGGCATTTCGGATACCGTAACGGGCCAGATTGCTTTCCGCCAATTCTTTGAGTGCGGGTTCAAGTTCGACCGTTGTAACGTGCCGGGCATTATGAGCCATAAGAGCAGCCATATAACCCGATCCAGCTCCAATTTCCAGTACGGTGTCGGTTCCGGTTAAGGCGATTCCCTGCAAAACAAGCGCTTCGGTCAACGGCGTCAACATGTTCTGCCCGTATGGCAAGGGTATTTCCATCTCGGCATAAGCGTAATGGCGGCAGGAAACCGGTACGAAATCCTCACGTCTGACGGCATCGAGAGTATCGAAAACACTCTGAAGATGAACGCCGCCAGCACGGATCTGGTTTTCAATCATGTTTGCACGCGCGTTACGCATGGAGGACCTGACTTTTAAAACGGTTTATGAACACGAAACATTTTAGCAAATGCTGTCTGACAGGCGCGGCTGTTTGTATCGATTGGAACAAACTTCCTTTCTTTTTTATTCTCGCGCAATAGCGGATGTGGCTTTCCGGTACCGTTAGTCAGGAAGATTTTTTCCAGAAGAAGTGCCGTCCAGTTTTGCGCCCAGTGCCTTGTAAATGGCATTTTCATAATTGATGGTGTTGTATTTGGCTTCCAGCAGGGAGAGAAGCGTCTGGTTTTCCGTACATCTCGCATCCAGCCAGTCTTTCAGCTCGTCAGCGCCAGCTTCATAACGCATCTGGTTATAGAGACTGATTTTGGCATCGGTGTCATATTTGCGGTTAATATTTTCAAGCAATGAAAGCGATTTCCGGTAAGAGTAGTAGTAAGTGTCCACTTCGTTCAAAGCCGTGTTGACAGCAGAGGTCAGGTTCAGTTTTGCATTTTCGAAGTCTGCTTCGGATATCCTGATGTTCCACCTTATCTTGTTCCATTGGAGGAACGGCAGATTGATCTGTACGGCGCCGGCAAGGAAGGGTACATTAAACAGGGTACTGGACTTGTCCGAGGAGAGACTCAGGGTGCTTCCTATGGAAATGCTTGGATAGACACTGGCCTTGACTGATTCCCAATCAAGAAACGCCGACTGGATCCGGTATTCTGCGGCCTTTACATCCGGACGGAGGCCAAGAGCCGCGACAGGCACATTCAAATCCACGTTTGTCAGCGGAACCGAAAGGATATCCTCAAATATAATGTCCAGCTTGTCTTCGGGTTTCAGGTTCAGCAGATTGCGCAGGGTTTGCTCGATCGTTTTGCGGTTCGTCTCCAGATTCATCAGGCTGTTTTGTGAAGACAGCAATGACTTTTCTGCTGTTAGCGGTTCGAGCGCATCCACTTTGCCGGCAAGGTATTTATTGTTGATGATTTGCAGGAGCCGGGTATAAAAATCGATGTTCTGTTCGGTAATCCGGATAGCCTGGTTGAGATAAACCAGGTGAAAATAGCTGTCAACAACGTTATTGATCAGAGCCAGTCTCACGGTTTCCAGATCCTGCTGTGTCGCCTTGTATTCCCATTCCTGTGCTGACGCGGCACTGCTCAGCTTGCGCCACAAATCCAGTTCGTAACTGACACCGAGTTGTGTCGCATAGTTGTGAACAGTTTCCCCGGCCTTGGTATTGGTCGTTGTGGACGCGCCGCCGGAACCGGAAAATTCGGGTACCAGATTTTCGCCGAGCAGGTTGGCTTCGTAAAGCGCTCTGTTGACTGTGATGGCGCTTCTTTTCAGATCCGTGTTATTGGCCAGCGCCAGTTCGACGGTACGATTCAGATTCGGATTGCCATAAGCCTTCCACCATTCGTAATCGACACGATAATCGGCTGCGATGGTTTGCGGCGCGATCAGTCCGGTATCGGGAATGACAGCAGTCTGTGTGGCGCAGCCCGCAATGGCCAGGCACAAGAGAGCGCAGGAAATCAATCGCATAAGGCATCCACCGGATTGAGGCGAGAGGCGTTACGGGCCGGTATGTAACCGAAAATGACGCCTATCAGGGTTGAACAGGCCAGAGCAAGAAAAATGGATGCGGCCGAATACGACAGGGTAAAGGTCTTGACGAACAGGCTGAAAAAAAGTCCGATTCCAAAAGCGAACAGAACACCGATGAAACCGCCGATAATGCAGATCAGGACAGCCTCAATCAGGAATTGTTGCAAGACGCTGCTTCTTCGGGCGCCGACGGCCATCCGTATGCCGATTTCGCGTGTCCGTTCAGTCACTGAAACAAGCATGATATTCATGACGCCGATTCCCCCTACCACCAGCGAAATCAGGGCGATACAGGAAATCAGCAGGCGCATGGTTCCTGTCGTGCTTTCAATTGTCTGGCGGATGCTGTCTGTATTGACGGTGAAAAAGTCTTCCTTGCCGTGCTTGACGGTGAGAAAACGGATAATATTCTTTTCCGCTGCAGTCATGCTGACATCGTCTTTTACCTTAACGGTGATGGAAGAAATGTTCCGGTCGCCCGTGATGCGGTTCATGACAGCAGTGTATGGAGACCACATGGTCAAGGTATCGGACGGCCCGAAGTTGGCGTTCTGTTTTTCCGAGATGCCGATGATTTTCAATGGCTGCCGGTTGAAGATGATGGTGCTGCCGACAATGTCGCCCCCGTTCGGAAACAGCTTGTTTTTGGTATTCTGGTCGATAACGACAACAGCGCTTCCCTTTTTGACGTCTTCACGGTTGAAGAAACGGCCTTCTTCAGATTTAAGTCCTTTTACATCGAAGTATTGTTCGCCTACGCCTTGCAATTGCGCGGTAACCGATATGTTTTGCCATGTCAGGGTTCCTGACGAACTGACTGCCGGCGTGGCGCTGTCCACGTAACTTTGCCGGGCCAGCAAATCCGAATCGTGTACCGTCAGGGTTTTGTATTTGCTGGAATTCCGGTCACCGAAACCGTGACCCGGCATGATGACGATCGTATTGGTTCCCATCGAATTGATGTCGGCAAGGATTTTTTCCTGGGAACCTTTTCCGAGAGCGACGACGGAAACAACCGATGCGATACCGATGATAATACCGAGCATGGTCAGGACAGAGCGCATTTTGTGAGCCTTGATTGCCTGGATGGACATTTTGAACGCTTCGGTGAACTGGTCCTTGAGATACGCAAACGAATTGCGGTTGTCGTCTTTCGGATGATAGTCCTGTGCGCTGTTTTTGTTCGGTTTTTTCCGTTCGTCCGAAATAATGACGCCATCCTTGATTTCGATGATGCGGTTGGCGTAGTTGGCGACGTTTTTGTCATGCGTCACCAGAATAATGGTATGCCCCTGATCGTTGAGTGTCTTGAGAATGGCCATGACATTCTCGCCGCTTTTGGAGTCAAGTGCGCCGGTTGGTTCATCGGCGAGAATGATGTCGCCGCCATTCATTAAGGCACGCGCGATACTGACACGCTGTTGTTGACCGCCTGACAGTTCGGACGGCAAATGGTCTATGCGGTTGCCAAGGTCGAGATTGGAGAGCAGCGCTTCCGCTCTTGTCTGGCGTTCCTGATGTTTCAATCCCGAATAAATGGCAGGCAGTTCGACATTTTCTTCGGCGTTCAGGGTCGAAAGCAGGTTGTAGCGCTGAAAGATGAAGCCGAGATACTGGCTGCGCAAGGTAGCGAGCTGATCGGGTGTCATGCCCGCTACGTTTTCGCCGGCAATTTTGTAATTGCCTGAACTTGCGGTGTCCAGACAGCCGAGAATATTCATCAGGGTGGATTTCCCGGAACCGGACTGGCCGATAATGGCGACAAAGTCGCCTGCTTCGATATCCAGATTCACGTCTTTCAGAACGCGGACCTGATTGTCGCCGGTTCCATAAACTTTGTTGATTCCACGCAATTCGATGATATTCATGGCTTAAATCCTCGGTCTGCGCATTCTGGACGTTTCTCCGACCTGTTCTCCCTTGCTGACTTCGGATGAAATGACCAGTTCACCTTCAGAGAGTCCCGACCTGATTTCCGTGAAAACTCCATCGGAAATGCCGACTTCGACATTGCGTCTTTCCACCTTGTTTTTGTCGGTCAGTACGCGGACGGCGTGTTTTCCCTGACGTGAGGTAACAGTAATACTCGGTACGATCAGGACGTTTTCGGCGGAAGAGACATGGATGGTATTCTGGGTCATCATCCCGATGCGGAGTTTCCCGTCCGGATTGTCCACATAAGCGCGACCGTAATAATAAACAGCCGCTGTGCTGGATGAACTGCCTGAAGAACCGGATGAACCGCTTTTGTCATAGCTGCCGTCTGTCAGTGTGGTCAGTCCCGGATCAATCGAATCCAGTTTGGCATGGAAAACCGTGTTCGGTTCCGAAAGAATGGTGTAGTCCACATCCATCCCCGGTTTTACCTTGGTAATATCGCCTTCGGAGATTTCAATGTCGATTTCCATATCGTTCAGATTGGCGATCTGAACGATCGTCGGAGTGGTCTGGTTGGCGTTGACGGTCTGGCCTTCTTCTACCGGGACGGACACAATGGTACCGTTCAGCGGTGCCCTGATTTTGGTATATCCCAAATTGGTTTCATCGGTGTTGATGGCGATCTGCGTCTGCCGGATCAGGGATTCCATTTCGTTGACGTTGGCGCGTGCGGTGGCATAGGCGTCGCGGGCGTTTTCAAGATTCTGTTGTGATGTCGAATTCGTTTTGATCAGGACGAGCTCGCGTTCGTACTGTTTTCGGGAAATATTCAGAATGATTTTCCGCGCTTCAAGCTGGGCCTTGTAATTGTCCAGTTTTGCCCTGTCTGTATTCAGGGTGTTTTCCTGGGTCTGCGAGTCAATTTCGGCAATCATCTCGCCCTGTTTGACTTCCTGACCCAAAACGACATACAGTTTTTTGATCTGGCCGGATACCTGCGCACCGACGCTGACCAGATTGACGGCTGCGACTTCGCCAGTCGCTTCAACAACCTGACTGATGTTGCCGGTTCTGACTTTTTCCGTCATATAGATGATGTCGTCATCGCGGGTAGCGAACCAGACGGAAAGGGAGGCGACAAGCAAAACGATAATAGCCGATACAGGGATCCATACTTTTGGATTTTTAAGCGTTTTTATTTTCTCGAGCATGTTTATAACCTGTTCTTGCCGCTTTTAACTTTTTGTTCAAGTCGCCGATGAATAAAAAACCATCCAGACTGTTCCACCGTTTGATTTGTGTTCGCAAGTATAGCGATTAACCTTGCGGAAAGCATGATATGAATTTAGTGTTTTTTGATTAGCGATGCACAGGATTGAACAACTTGTTACAAATGAAATAAAGTGAAATCTGTTGTTGAGTCCATTTTAAAAAACGGATGTTTTACCTGTTGATACCGTTGTGTTGGTAAAACGGATACGACAATAAAAAGTAAAAGGGGTAAAAAGCAGGGGGCGAAAACAAGTTTTTGCAAAGCATGTTTTGTGCGGCTTTCAGAAATAAATATTATTTATCGCTAGAGAATTTTTCGAGTATGATTGCGGGCAGTTGATCCTGCCTTTCAGGCGGATGCATAATCGGCCGGCTTACAGGGCGGTTTTGCTTTGAACATTTCACTCTTTGATTCGTTTTCATGGATTTTATTTTAGCGTTGAAAGCCCTCATCATGGGTATTGTTGAGGGTTGTACGGAATTTCTGCCTATTTCTTCAACCGGACATCTTATTCTGGCAGGCAGTCTGCTGGATTTTACCGGGGACAACGTCAAGGTTTTTTCGATTGCCATCCAGGCGGGGGCCATGCTGTCGGTTGTCTGGGTATATCGTCAAAAAATAGCCAGCGTAATCAGGGGAATGTTTACGAACGCCAAAGACCGGAAATTTGTCGTCAATCTGATCGTGGCTTTTCTGCCTGCGGCGATTCTCGGTGTTCTGTTCAGCCGCAAGATCCAGGATTTCCTTTTTTATCCGGTACCGGTTGCCGCCGCTTTTATCGCCGGTGGTTTGCTGATCATTTTTGTGGAGCGACGAAATGAAAAAAATCCGGTTGCACGGGTCGAGTCCGTGGACGACATGACCCTGATGGACGCATTCAAGGTCGGCTGTGCACAGGCTTTTGCCCTTATTCCGGGAACAAGCCGATCCGGGGCAACTATTATCGGAGGCATGCTTTTCGGTCTTTCGCGGAAAGCGGCCACCGAATTTTCGTTTTTTCTGGCTATGCCGACCCTGTTCGGCGCAGCGGTTTATTCTGTTTTCAAGGAAAGGGCCCTTCTCTCGGCAGCAGATGTCCCTCTCTTTACCATCGGTACTATCTCCGCCTTTGTCTCTGCCTTTTTATGCGTGCGCTGGCTTCTGCGCTATATCAGTTCGCATAATTTTATCCCGTTTGCCTGGTACCGGATCGCTTTCGGAATCTTTGTGCTGGTCAGCGCTCACTATGGCTGGGTTGTATGGGCGGAGTAGAATAAAACGTAGCGTTGCGTTTTCTATAATCCGACATGAACAGTAAAAAACCGAATCCGGCAATTCAATCCCGGGCACTTGAGATATTGCAGACGGTTTTCGGCTATCCTGTTTTCCGGGGACAGCAGGAAGAGATTATCGAACATGTCGCTTCAGGTCATGATGCCCTTATACTCATGCCGACCGGAGGCGGCAAATCGCTCTGTTATCAGATACCGGCCTTAATCCGTGACGGCGTGGGTATTGTCGTTTCCCCACTGATTGCATTGATGCAGGATCAGGTCGATGCGCTGGAGACAGCCGGGGTTCGCGCCGCTTATCTGAATTCCACCCAGTCTTATGAAGAGGCTTTTAGAGTGGAACGGGCGGTTCTTGAAAATGAACTCGATCTGGTTTATATCGCACCGGAAAGGCTGGTGACTTCGCGATGCCTGAACTGGTTGCAAAAGGCAAAGATCGCCCTGTTTGCTATTGATGAGGCGCATTGCGTTTCCCAGTGGGGCCATGATTTCCGCCCGGAGTATATCCAGCTGTCGATTCTGCATGAACATTTTCCCGATGTGCCACGTATAGCCCTGACGGCAACGGCTGACAGGCATACCCGGGATGAAATCGTCAGCCGTCTTAAACTTGACGATTCCCGGCAGTTCATCTCTTCGTTTGACCGCCCCAATATCCGTTACTGTATTGTCGAAAAGGAAAATCCCCGCCGGCAGCTTCTGGATTTCATTTTATCCGGCCATCGTGGCGATGCCGGTATCGTGTACTGTCTGTCACGTAGAAAAGTGGAAGAAACGGTTTCTTTTTTGACGGAACAGGGAATATCGGCTCTGCCTTATCATGCCGGTCTCGGGCATGCTGTACGGACTGAAAATCAGGCGCGGTTTTTAAGGGAAGATGGCATTGTCATGGTGGCGACCATTGCCTTCGGAATGGGAATAGACAAACCGGATGTCCGGTTTGTCGCACATCTGGATTTGCCAAAGAGCATGGAAGGGTATTATCAGGAAACGGGGCGCGCAGGCCGTGACGGAAATCCGGCAACGGCATGGATGGCGTATGGTTTGCAGGACGTTGTGCAGCAGCGACGCATGATTGATGAATCCGATGCGGATTTTGAACACCGGAAAATCCAGATCGGCAAGCTGGACGCGCTGCTTGGCTTTTGCGAATCGCTGACATGCAGACGCGTCCGTTTGCTGGAATATTTCGGCGAATCGTCTTCTCCATGCGGAAACTGCGATACCTGCCTGTCGCCGCCGGTTGCCAAAGACGGGACGAAGGATATGCAAAAACTGCTTTCTACGGTCTATCGGGTGGGACAGCGCTTTGGTGCTGTCCATGTCATCAACGTTTTGAGAGGCATCAGTTCGGAGCGGGTCTTGCAATGGAACCACAATCGTCTTTCTACCTTCGGTATCGGTGCAGAACAGAGTGAAGCGGAATGGCGTTCTGTCTTGAGACAGGCGATTGCGGCACAATATGTTTTTGTGGATAACGAAGAATACAATGCGTTGAAACTGACGGAAAAGGCCAGGCCTGTCCTGAAAGGCGAGTTGACCGTGTTATTGCGGCCTTATCTCAAGCCGGACAGAAGGCGTAAGACGAGATTGCTTCAGGCGGCTTCACAACCTGTTTTGCCTCAGCGGGAGCAAAAATTGTTTGAGCGGCTTAAATGGTGGCGTATGGAAATTGCACGGCAGCAGAACATGCCCGCTTACGTAATTTTTCAGGACGCCACTTTACGCGAAATCGCACTTGCCAAGCCTCTTACAGAAGAAGAGCTGCTGCAGATCTCCGGTATCGGAAACAAACGGCTTGCCATGTGGGGGAGCGAGATACTCAAGCTGGTTGATGAGTTTACTTCGTCTCCGGTCTAGTTTTTGGGTGGCCGCCTGATGTTTTCCTGAAAGCGGGTTTTGCCTTGAAAAGTGTTTGAGTAGCCGGATTGACATCAATACGCGTCCAGTCCGGGCGCAGGCCAAGTGTTCCAAGACGTCCTTTCCAGATAATTTCTGCCGGAGCGGAAGCGCCCTGTCCATGAATGAAAAGCACCCGTCCCGGATAGCGGGTGACAAGTGCATTCAGCTTTTGCCGGATTTCGTAAAAGCCGTCTCGCGGTGTCGGGTTGAGTCCGTTTGGGGCACTGTAAAAAAAAGGATTGCCGTCGCTAAACAGAACAATTCCTTTATAGCGATGGCGTGAGGCCAGTCTGAAAAGGCGGTCCAGCCAGTTTTTGTTGGCAATGGTTCTGTCTTCGAATTCAGCGTTTCTTCCGGCCGCCGTAATGTAGTGGTTGTTTTCGGCTGGCATGTGCAAAGTGGCGAAAAGAATCGCATTTTTTTGCCAGTAAGCGTTTTCGGGATAGTTTGAGAAACGGTTGCTTAGCGATTGTCGGGTCAATTCAAGCGTTTGCATGCCAAGCGAGTGCGCGTTTTCAAAAAAGATTTCTTTCAGCCTGATCAGTCTTTCGATAGCGAGAGAATCACCTTTGCTGTTTCGGCAGTTAACCCAGTCTCCTTCGGAAAGGGAAAGGATAACGGGTTTCTCGCTTGTATTGAAAAGGTTTTGCCTTTCAAAAAGCAGTTCGTCTCCGCATGATTCAGTCTTCGCTTTAATGCCATTAAGGACGACAAAAGCAGGCTTGGCATGCGCGATTTTTGCGAACGCTTTTTTTAGCCGGGTGTCGTTGTTTTCTGCAGGCTGTGCCATTGCCAGAAAATAAAAAGAACCCGTCGGTACGCCTTGAAGTGCGGCACTGGCGGAAGCGGACAGGGCAAGGAACAATACTGAACTGATAATCCATTTTTTCATGGCATCGGTATCGATGAAGAGTGAACCCGGAAAAGGGCACCTGAAAACCGGCAAATTCAAACGCTTATTCTTGCAGGGATTTTAATTGTTTTTTCAGCCGATACAAGGCATCGAGTGCATCCCTCGGAGAGAGGGAATCGGGATCCAGCTCATCAATTGACCGGACAAGCGGCAAATAAGGGGAATCGGGGGTGTTTCGCATGTCGTTTTCCGGTTCCGGTGGCGCATATGAAAACAGGTTGAGCTGATTCCGGTCGGGGATGAAATGAGATTCCAGCTCGGCCAGATGTTTTCTGGCGATTCGTATGACAGGATTCGGCACACCGGCCAGTTTCGCGACCTGAAGGCCATAACTTTGTGATGCCGGCCCCGGCTCCACGGAATGAAGAAAGACAATGCTGTCTTTGTGTTCGACAGCAGAAAGATGGACATTTGCCGCTGTCGGATACGTTTCCGGCAATTGCGTCAATTCAAAATAGTGGGTCGCAAAGAGCGTAAAACTTTGGTTGCTTTCGATCAGATGAGAGGCAATGGCCCAGGCCAGCGCCAGTCCGTCGAAGGTGGACGTGCCCCTTCCGATTTCATCCATCAGCACCAGTGATTGTTCGGTCGCGCCATTTAATATGGCTGCCGCTTCAGTCATTTCAACCATAAAGGTGGATCTTCCTCCAGCCAGATCGTCGGCAGCGCCTATACGGGTGAAAATACGGTCTATCGGGCCGATTACAGCCTGGTCGGCAGGCACAAAACTTCCCAGATACGCCAGTAATACAATCAGCGCAGTCTGTCTCATGTATGTGGATTTGCCGCCCATGTTTGGGCCGGTAATTAGCAGGAATTTTTTCTTGCCGGACAAGTCGCAGTTGTTGGCAATAAAGCGTTCTATTCTGTTTTCGATAACGGCATGACGACCCTGTACGATATGAATCACCGGTTCTTCTGCCAGTTCGGGTTTTGTCCAGCCCTGTTTTTCTGCGTGGAAAGCCAGTGCCGACAGAACATCCAGCCGGGCTGTATTTTGCGCAATCCGCTGTAAAGGGACGATATAATCGGTCAGATCCCGCAGCAATTGTTCGTAAAGCGTTTTTTCAAGTGCGAGGGCCCGTTCGCGGGCGGAAAGAACTTTGTCTTCAAATGCTTTGAGTTCGGGTGTAATGTAGCGTTCCGTATTCTTAAGGGTTTGCCTGCGCCGGTAATCATCCGGAACTTTCGAAATTTGTCCCTGTGTCACTTCGATATAGAAGCCGTGAACCCGGTTGTATTCGACACGCAAATTGCTAATCCCGGTACGGGTTCTTTCGCGTGTTTCAAGCTCGACCAGAAATTGCCCGGCATTTTCAGCCAGCGATCTCAATTCATCCAGTTCCGGACTGAAACCTTGGGCAATGACGCCGCCGTCGCGAACCATACCGGAAGGTTCTTCAGCAATGGCGTGCTCGAGTAAATCGAGACAGGAAGGCGGAATGGCGAGATTCCGGTGAATCTCGCCTAAGAGGGATGTTCCGTCTTCCATAACACACTGATCCAGATAGGAGCGAAGGCCGGGCAATTGCCGTAGTCCCGAACGCAGAGCGGCAAGGTCGCGGGGACGCGCGGAATAAAGCGCTATTCGGGATACGATCCGTTCAATGTCGGGAACGCTGGCAAGCGTATTGCGCAAACCTTCCATAACACAGGCGTCAAGCAATGCCGTTATCGTTGCATGGCGCGCGCGGGCCACAGTCTGATCCCGGCAGGCATGATGCAGCCAATGACGGAGAAGACGCGAACCCATGGCCGTTTTGCAATGATCCAGTTCGGAAAGCAGGGTGGGAGACTGGTGGTGGGCACTGTCGGAACGGATGGGTTCGGTCAGCTCCAGGTTGCGGCGTGTCATCGCATCCATCGTAATGTAATCGTCTTCCGATTCGACAGCCAGCGTCTTGATGTGCTGGAGATTTTGCGATTGGGTCGAATGCGCATACTTCAGTATGGCCCCAACCGCTCCCAGAGCCGGGTTCAGACCACTTGCTCCGAAACCGTCAAGTGAAATGACGTGAAGTTGTTCAAGCAGTTCCTTTTCACCGTTTTCCCGATCGAAATGCCATTCCGGAACAGTCACAACACGGGCTGCAAAACCGGCCAGCCAGCTTTTGTCGAAACCGTCGGGAATCAATATTTCCGCCGCACCGATTCTTTCAATTTCCTGCTGGAGCCGGCTTAACAGATTTTTTTCGTCGACAGCGACTTCAAGCAGTTTCAGAGAGCCGCTGGACAGGGATAGCCAGGTCATGCCCAGGGTCAATTGTTTCCGGTTTTTCCGGCAGTCAATAGCCAGAAGAGGACGGTCAACCTTTTCGGGCAGCAAATTCGAATCTGTCAGCGTTCCGGGGGTGACGATGCGTACCACTTTGCGTTCTACCGGGCCCTTACTGGTCGAGGGATCACCGATCTGTTCGCAAATGGCAACGGATTCACCAGTTGCGATAAGTTTGGCGAGATATTGATCCAGTGCGTGAAACGGAATACCCGCCATGGCCACATTTCTTCCTGTCGACGCTCTCTGGGTCAGAGTAATGCCAAGGATGCGGGAGGCAGTAACGGCATCATCGAAAAACAGTTCATAGAAATCGCCCATCCGGTACAAAAGCAGCATGTCGGGATGCTGCGCCTTGATGCGAAGATACTGCTGCATCATCGGCGTCTGGCGGGCAGTTTCAGGCGTTGCCTGAACGGAAGGGGAACGTTTTGATGGGGACGTCATACAGATTTGCGCATCGGTTTCGAAGTTATTATTAAAAGTTTATCCAGTACAAGTCTCCATTTTAATGCGCCTTTTGTTCGGGAAGCAAAAAAGAGCGCGATAAGCGCTCTTTTTCAGGGATTTTCATAAAAGAAAATCAGTTTTTGCTCTGGTCGACCAGTTTGTTTTTGGCAAGCCAGGGCATCATCGAACGCAGGCGGTTGCCAACCTGTTCGATTGGATGTTCGGCCGTCAGGCGACGGCGGGACAGCAGGGTCGGCGCACCGGCCTTGTTTTCCAGAATGAAGCTCTTGGCGTATTCACCTGTCTGAATGTCTTTCAGGGCCTGACGCATGGCATTCTTGCTCTGTTCGGTAACGACTTTCGGGCCGGTAACATATTCGCCGTATTCGGCATTGTTGGAAATGGAATAATTCATATTGGCAATGCCGCCTTCCTGAATCAGATCGACGATCAGTTTCAGTTCGTGGCAGCATTCAAAGTAAGCCATTTCAGGAGCGTAACCGGCTTCAACCAGCGTCTCGAACCCGGCCTTGATCAGTTCAACCGCGCCACCGCATAAAACAGCCTGTTCACCGAACAGATCCGTTTCGGTTTCTTCACGGAAAGTGGTCTGGATGATACCGGCACGGCCACCGCCGTTGGCCATCGCATAGGAAAGGGCGATATCGCGCGCCTGGCCGGATTTGTCCTGATAGACAGCAATCAGTTGTGGAACGCCGCCACCCTGAACATAGGTGCTGCGGACGGTATGGCCTGGCGCTTTCGGAGCGATCATGATAACGTCGAAATCCGCGCGAGGCACAACTTGTCCGTAGTGGACGTTAAAGCCATGCGCGAATGCCAGAACAGCGCCCTGTTTGGCAACGGGCGCAACACTTTCGTTATAGACTTCGGGAATGTTTTCATCAGGCAACAGCATCATGATGACGTCGGCATCCCTGACGGCATCTTTCACTTCTTTTACCTTCAGGCCGGCATTTTCGGCTTTTCCCCAGGAACTGCCGCCTTTACGGAGACCCACCGTTACATCCACACCGGAATCGTGGAGATTCAGTGCATGCGCATGACCCTGGGAGCCGTAGCCGATGATGGCTACTTTTTTTCCTTTAATTAAAGACAGATCACAGTCTTTATCGTAAAAAACATTCATTATGATTCCTAATCCAAATAATAAAAATACGACCGGTCAAACTTTCAGGATGCGTTCGCCACGTCCGATTCCGGAACCGCCGGAACGGACAGTTTCCAAAATGGCAGTCCGGTCAATTGATTCGATGAAAGCATCCAGTTTGGCTTTATCGCCGGTTAATTCAACAGTGTAGGCCCGATCGCTGACATCAATGATCCTGCCGCGGAAAATATCTGTCGTCCGCTTGATTTCCTCACGTTCCTTGCCGACGGCACGGATCTTGATCAGCATCATTTCGCGTTCGACAAAATAACCGTCGGTCAGATCGACTACCTTGACAACTTCAATGAGACGGTTCAGATGTTTGGTAATCTGCTCGATCACCGCTTCCGAACCGATGGTAACGACGGTCATGCGCGACAGGGTAGGATCTTCGGTCGGTGCGACATTCAGCGTTTCGATGTTGTAGCCGCGTGCGGCGAACAGGCCGACGACGCGGGCTAAGGCACCTGCCTCGTTTTCCAAAAGAACAGAAATAATGTGTCGCATGTTATTTGTCCTCCAGGCTCATCAGCATTTCGGTCAGTCCTTTGCCGGCCTTGACCATGGGCCAGACGTTTTCGGTGGAATCTGTCAGGATATTCAAAAACACCAGTTTGTCCTGCAACGAGAAGGCTTCCCGCAAGGCGCCTTCAACATCCGATGGTTTTTCAACCTTGAATCCGACGTGACCGTAAGCTTCCGCAAGCTTGTTGAAGTCCGGAAGAGATGCGACATAGGTTTCGGAATAACGCGATTCGTAATCAAGACGCTGCCACTGGCGAACCATACCGAGGACACCGTTGTTCAGCATGATGATTTTGGGCGTCAGATTGTATTGTTTGCAGGTCGCCAGCTCCTGAATGTTCATCTGGATAGACCCTTCGCCGGTAATACAGGCTACTGTTGCACCCGGATGTGCCATCTGGATGCCCATTGCATAAGGCAAACCGACACCCATAGTGCCCAGACCGCCGGAGTTGAGCCAGCGGCGGGGTTTGTCGAACGGATAGTATTGTGCTGCCCACATCTGGTGCTGTCCTACATCGGAAGCGATATAGGCGTCGCCTTTGGTGACTTCCCACAATTTCTCGATAACGAACTGGGGTTTGATAACCTGATCGGACTGCTCGTATTTCAGGCAGTCTTTTTTACGCCACTCATTGATTTGTTTCCACCAGGGCGCAAGCGCTTGCGGATTAAGGCTTCCGGATGGCGCTGCATCAAGTTGGGCCAGCATTTCCTGCAGGACATCCTTGACATTGCCGACGATAGGGATATCGACCTTGACCCGTTTGGATATCGACGAAGGATCGATGTCGATATGAATGATTTTGCGATCCGCTTTCGAAAAATGATCCGGATTGCCGATGACGCGATCGTCGAAACGTGCGCCGACAGCGATCAGGACGTCACAATGCTGCATGGCCAGGTTGGCTTCATACATGCCATGCATACCGGGCATGCCGATGTATCTTTCGCTGGATGCGCGATAGGAACCCAGTCCCTGAAGGGTATTGACGCATGGCATTCCGAGACGATCGACAAGCTGGTTCAGCTCCGCAGATGAATCGGAAAGAATGGCTCCGCCACCCGCATAAACGAGCGGACGCTCTGCCTGCAACATCATCTGGACTGCCTTGCGGATCTGTCCGGTATGTCCCTTGTCGATCGGCTTGTAAGAGCGCATTTCGATTTCTTTCGGATAATCGAAAATGCAGGATTGCATGCTGACATCCTTCGGAATGTCGATCAGAACGGGGCCAGGACGGCCGGTCGAGGCGATATAGAAAGCTTTTTTGATCGTTACGGCAAGGTCTTTGACATCCTTGACCAGAAAGTTGTGCTTGACGCACGGCCGGGTAATCCCGACGGCGTCACATTCCTGAAAGGCGTCGGAACCGATGGCATGGGTGGCGACCTGACCGCTGATCAGAACAACCGGAATGGAATCCATGTAAGCGGTCGCAAGACCGGTAATAGCATTGGTTACACCCGGTCCCGAAGTGACCAGCGCGACGCCGACTTTTCCTGAACTTCTTGCATACGCATCGGCAGCGTGAACGGCAGCCTGCTCGTGACGGACGAGAATATGCTTGAATTTATCCTGTTTATAAATGGCGTCGTAAATATAGAGAACGGAACCGCCGGGATAACCGAAAACGTGCTCTACTCCTTCTTCCGCCAGACTCCGGACGAGTATGTCGGAGCCTGTCATTTCTAAACTCATACTTCTTTCCTTTCAAGGTCCACTGGAAATTGATCGGATGCTCTTTCCTGACGAAATTGAAATTGCATGACAGAACAATTTTCTTATTTTATTTCGAAAATTTAAAAATAAGCATCAATTTCTCGCGCTTATGGCACGGGTCAGAGCAAACAGCTTTCAAAATAGCAAAGCATGTCTTCACGACAGGCGGCATTATGAGCACCATGTGAGAAAACCTTCCGCCACGGGGTAGAATAGGCGGGTAGCAATTAATCGCCTGCAACATTTTGATCAAGCGCTACTCAATTACAAATGTACAATACTTCAGCAATTGTATAAAGTGCGTAATTTTACACTACTATCTGCACAAGCAGGTCTTTCTTTGCTAGCATTTGCACCTGTTTGACACAGTCACGCTGTGTTTCCTTAATTTCTGTATGGCTGGGTTTTCTGCCAATTCGCATGGCAACCGACAAAGAATTATCTGACTTTCTTGCAAGTGTCGAAAAAAGGGCATTTAAACAGGCTGTCTATGCGGTTCGCAAGGACGAGTCGGCACTTGATATCGTTCAGGATGCGATGATCAAGCTGGCAGAAAAATACGGAGACAAGCCGGCATCGGAGTTGCCGATGCTGTTCCAGCGAATTTTACAGAATACCATCAGCGATTTTTTCCGTCGCGAAAAAGTCAGAAATACCTGGGTCAGTCTTTTTTCAAGTATGTCGGTCAGCCAGGAGGGTGATGATTTCGATATTCTTGAAGTCTATCAAGGGGATGAAACTAACGAAGTAGTGGAATCGTCTGCGGACAAACTGGAAAGAACGGAAATCCTGTCAATTATTGAAGAAGAAATCGAAAAATTGCCAATCCGTCAACGGGAAGCGTTTCTCATGCGTTACTGGAATGATATGGATGTTGCCGAGACGGCGGAAGCAATGAATTGTTCTGTCGGGAGTGTCAAGACGCATTGTTCGCGTGCGACGCATGCGCTTGCAAAGGCTTTAAAGGCAAGAGGGATCGAGTTATGAATATGAAGGAAGAAAATTTCGCTTACAAGGTGCGTCATGCCTTGAACGAAAAGCTGGAAGACATGCCGGAGCATATCACTCAACGGCTTGAACGGGCGCGTTTGGTGGCAGTCAGCAGGAAAAAGAAAACGGCGCCCCTTTACCGGAAAGTTTTTCAACAGGTCTTTGCCGGGACATCCGGTTATTTTTCCGACAATACTTCCTGGATGGGCAAATTGGGACTGGGTTTTCCCATTTTGGTGCTGGTTGTCGGGATGGCCGGCATCTTCCATCATGAACAGCAGCGTCAAATCAGGGAAATTGCCGATATCGACATTGCCGTGCTTTCTGATGAATTGCCCCCGTCCGCTTATGCCGACAGTGGTTTCAAGGCTTACGTTATTGACAGGTCAGGAACCGGAGTCTAGTGGATGAACCGGTCGAACTATCCGAAAAAAAAATCGGTCTCTTTATGGATAGCGGTCGTTGTCGTTATGGTTCTGATCGCTTTCGGGGCGGTTTATACGGTCTTGCCGCTGGATAATCTGAACGTGTTTTTGGGAATGGAAGACGCCAGGGAAACGATCTCTTCCGGGAATTCCTGGGGCAACCTGACTGCATCCCAAAAAGAATCGCTGGCTCCTCTTGAAAAGGAATGGGGCAAATTCAGCACACCGCAAAAAAGGAAGTGGCTGGAAGTGGCAAAGAAGATGGAAGCCATGTCTCCTGAAGAAAAACAGCGGCTCCAGAATCACATCCGTGACTGGCTGAATCTGACGCCCGAGCAGCGTCGCATGGCGCGACAGAACTTTTTGGGGTTTAAAAAGCTCAATCAGGACAAAAAAACAGAGAAATGGCAGGAATATCAGAAGTTGCCCGCGGAAAAGAAACGGGAACTGGCTGAAAAAGCAAGGTCGAAACGGCGTTTGACCAGTCTGGCACATGATTCCGGGAGAAACAGGGTAATCGAACCTGTAAAACAGCCGGAAAAAACGACACAAACAATACAGGACGATACCCCGGAATACTGGCGTTAATTGTTGAGTGTTCGTTCGTTTGCCAGTTTTCCGCCCCGAAGTTCAATGATGCGATGGCATCGGGCGGCTATTTCAGGATCGTGGGTGACCAGAACCAGTGTCAGCCGGTGTTCGCGGTGCAAATCGAACATCAGATCAATGACACCGTTTCCGGTTTGGATGTCCAGGTTCCCTGTGGGTTCATCGGCAAACAGAAGGGGCGGTTCGGTAATAAAGGCGCGCGCCAATGCAACACGTTGCTGTTCTCCTCCCGAAAGATATTTTGGATAATGATTGAGACGGGTGGCCATTCCGACGCGAGTCAAAAGAACTCTTGCACGGCCAAAGGCATCGGATGCTTCCTGCAGTTCAAGTGGCAGCATGACATTTTCTATCGCCGTCAAATGAGGCAGTAACTGGAAGGACTGGAAGACGAACCCCAGTTTTTCTTTACGCAGTCGTGCTCTTTCATCTTCGTTCAGTGAAAAGATGTCGATGCCGCCCAGTTTTACGGTGCCTTCCGTGGGCGTATCCAGCCCGGCGAGCAGGCTCAGAAGTGTCGTTTTTCCCGAGCCGGAGGCCCCGATAATGGCGACGGTTTCATTTTGGCGAATGCTGAAATGGATATCGTGCAGTATGGTCAGTTTCCCGGTCGTATCGGAAACGGTTTTGCCAAGATGGAGAACTTCAATAGCCGGATGGGAGAAAGGAGTGTTTGACATGAGAGTGACAAGTGTTTTCAAAGGACGGCGGTCCGGTTTTCGTTTGCGGCATGTTTTTGTCGTACCGCTTTTATTATGTCTTTTTATCGGGAATCGTGTTTATTCGGCTCCAAAAACGGTGTTGGTATTGGGAGACAGTTTATCTGCGGAATACGGTCTGGAAAGAAATACGGGATGGGTCCGGTTGCTTGATGAACGTTTGAAAAAAAGTTATCCGGACGTCAAGGTCGTCAATGCGAGTCTCAGCGGTGAGACGACAGCGGGCGGAAAAGCGCGCTTGCCCGCATTGCTGAAGCGGTATGTTCCTTCTGTCGTGATTATTGAATTGGGCGGTAATGATGGGTTGCGGGGATTTCCGGTGAAGACGATCCAGGCCAATCTGTCCGATATGATTGACAGCATAAAGAAAGAAAAAGGAAACGTTCTTTTGCTGGGAATGGAGATACCGCCCAATTACGGATCGAGCTATACGCGTGATTTTTCCAATGTTTATCGAACCGTTTCCAAAAAGGACAAGGTGACGCTGGTTCCTTTTTTTCTGAAAAACGTGGCAGACAAGGCCGAACTGTTTCAGGCCGATCGAATCCACCCGACCGTTCAGGCACAGCCTGTATTGTTGGATAACGTCTGGCCTTATCTGAAGCCTTTGCTGAATTGAGGTCTCAGTTTCCGGTAGGCTGCCGGACACGAAGACGCCGGGCTTCCTGTGGCTCTATTTTCAGGGGCCGATAAATTTCAATCCGGTCGTGTGCTTTCAAGGGGGTGTCGAGTGGTCTTTTCTTTCCAAAAATACCGACTTCGCCTTCCTTGGGAGCATGCGGGAGTTTTTCCGTTATACCGCTTTGGAGGATGGCATCGACAAGCCGGGTGTTTTCAGGAACTTCAATATCCAGAAGTACCTGATTTTCAGGCTCTGCATAACAGATTTGGACGGGGATCAGCCGTTTTGAAGAGAATCCGGTATTATCCATATACTTTTTTCGCCCGTTCACAGAAGGAATCGACGAGACTGCTGGTCACAATATCGAAAACCGGACCGATCAGTTTTTCCAGAAAGAAATGTGAAAATTCATAAGCCAGATGCAATTCAACACGGCATTGCCGGTCGTTTAGTGCGGTAAAAATCCAGCGGCCATCCAGTTTGCGGAAAGGGCCGCGGACAAGTCGCATCTGAATGGAAACCGGCGCCACATTGACATTGCAGGTGCTGAAACTTTGCCGGATGCCGCAGAAATTGATGGAGATCGTTGCAACGGCCGTATGGTTGACATTGTCTCTTTGAACATCGACACTGTCGCACCACGGGAGAAATGAAGGATAAGCTTCAATGTTTTCTACCAGCGCATACATCTGTTCCGCACTGTAGCTGAGCACTACGGATTTGTGGACGATCGTCATCGGGTGTTATGGGTTTTGATAAAATCGCTATTTTATACAAGGATGTCTGTCAGGTTATGACTATTGCCGACAATAAAAAAGCTTTTCACGATTATTTTATCGAAGAGCGGTTTGAAGCGGGGATGGCCTTGGAAGGATGGGAAGTCAAGTCCATCCGTGCGGGAAGAGTGCAGCTTAAAGAGGCGTATGTCATTGTCAAGTCAGGGGAGATTTTCCTGTTTGGCGCACACATCAGCCCATTGCCTACCGCTTCGACGCATATCCGGCCGGATCCTGTCAGAGACCGGAAACTGTTGATGCACGCTTCCGAAATCGGCAAGCTCATCGGAAAAGTGGAACGGGCCGGTTATACACTGGTGCCGCTCAATCTGCACTTTTCAAAAGGCCGCATCAAGTGCGAAATCGGCTTGGCCAAGGGAAAGAAACAGTACGACAAGCGGGAAACCGAAAAAGAGCGCGACTGGCAGCGCGAGCAACAGAAAATCATGAAACAGAACCGGCGTTGACCGGGCGCTTTCAACAGCTTGTTCAATCTTCCGCTTCCCTGATCCAGGCCATCAGGATGGCTTCAAGAATTTTCTCGTTCGAGCGGTTCGGATCGTCGTCGAAACCGTCAAGCTTGCAAATCCAGTCGTGCAAATCCGTGAACCGGATGCTTAGAGGGTCGGTATCGGGATAGCGGTCGAACAGTTCTTCCGCGATTCTTTGAGTATCGGACCATTTCATGATGGGTATGCCGGTTGGGATGTCAGCGGTTTTCGCTGACAAGGTTGATGGAGTATTTCGGTATTTCGACTGTCAGATCGTCGCTGCCGATTCTGGCCTGGCATGACAGCCGGGAATCCGCTTCAAGTCCCCATGCCCGATCAAGCATGTCTTCTTCTTTTTCGCTCATTTCCGGGAGCGAATCGAAGCCTTTTCTGACGATGACGTGACAGGTGCTGCAGGCACCGCACTTTCCGCAGGCATGTTCTATCCCGATGTGGTTGTCCAGCAGCGCATCGCAAATCGATTGACCTGACGGCGCTTCAAAACTGGCTCCATCAGGGCAGAGAACGGTGTGAGGCAGTACAGTAATTTTTGGCATATAAGTTCCAAGTATCAGATAACATCTTTGACAGATTTGCCGGCTAACGCTTTTTTGATGCTGCGATTCATTCTCCGGGCGGCAAAGGTTTCCGTGCCTTTGGACAGTGCTTCTATAGCGGCATGAATGGCGGAGGCTGAATCGTCTTTCAGCAGTTTGCGCGTTACGTCCACCAGCGCTTCGATGGCAGTCCGTTCGGTTTCATTCAGGAGGTCGCCATCCGTCCCGAGTGCCGCTTCCGTCGCGCGTATGGTCCTTTCCGCCTCAACCTGTTCTTCTCTCAGGGCGCGTTGCTGCATATCGGTTTCGGCACTTTTGCCTGATTCTTCCAGCATTTTCGCGATTTCCGTGTCGGTCAGACCATAAGAAGGTTTGACGGCAACTGACGCTTCGGTCCCGGAATGAATTTCCCTGGCCGAAACCGACAGCAAACCGTCCGCATCGACCTGAAAAGTAATGCGGATCCGGGGAATGCCAGCTGCCATGGGAGGAATGCCGCGCAATTCGAAACGGGCCAGCGAACGGCAATCGCTGACCAGCTCGCGTTCCCCCTGCAAAACGTGCACGGCAAGTGCAGTCTGTCCATCCTTGAAAGTGGTGAATTCCTGGGCGTAAGTACAGGGAATGGTCGAGTTGCGCGGAATGATTTTCTCAACCAGTCCTCCCATGGTTTCGATGCCGAGTGAAAGGGGAATAACATCAAGTAACAGCCAGTCGTCTCCCGGTGCACGATTGCCTGCCAGCAAATTGGCTTGTGTGGCGGCGCCGAGGGCGACGACTTTTTCGGGATCCAGGGTGGCATGCGGTTTTTTTCCAAACAGTTTCTGGATCTGTCGTCGAACGTGAGGCATCCGTGTGGCTCCCCCGATCAGGATAACACCGGTAATATCGCCGACAGCGAGGCCAGCGTCGCGCATCGTTTTTTTGACTTGTTGCATGGTTTTGCAGACAAGATGGTGCGTCATTTGCTCAAATGCTCTGGCTGTCAGTTCCAGATTGATTTTTTCGCCTGACGAGAGCAGAGCGTTGATCGTGACACGGGCGCGAACGGAGAGACGTTCCTTTGCTTCCCGGGCTTTTGTCATCAGGAGCTGGGTGTCTTCGGCTGAAAGCGGTTTTAAACGGGCTTCTTCGATAATCCAGCAGAAAATGCGATGATCGAAATCGTCTCCGCCCAGTTCGGAATCGCCGCCGGTAGCCAGAACCTCGAATACTCCCTTGTTCAGTTTCAAAATAGAAATATCGAATGTACCTCCACCCAGATCGTAGGCGGCATAGACGCCTTCCGGCGCATTGTCAAGTCCGTAAGCGATAGCCGCTGCCGTCGGTTCGCTAAGAAGTCGCAATACGTGAATTCCCGCCAGTTTTGCGGCATCTTTCGTGGCTTGCCGCTGGGCATCATCGAAATAGGCGGGAACGGTAATGACGGCGCCAGCGAGCGGTTCATCGAATGCTTCTTCGACGCGCTGTTTCAGGGCGCCCAGTATTTCTGCCGATACTTCGACAGGACTTTTGGTGCCGGCAACTGTTTCGATCCTGACCATACCGGGGTTGTCCAGAAACTGGTAGGGCATGCTTTCCCGGTTGGTCACATCCTTCAAGCACCGTCCCATCAGGCGCTTGGCTGAAGCGATGGTGTTTTTGGGGTCTTTGTTCTGCGCTTTCCGGGCCAAATAGCCGACTTCAGTGCGTCCATCCGGAAAATACCGGACAACTGAGGGCAACAATGCCCGGCGTTGTTCATCTTCCAGTACTTCGGGAATGCTGTTGCGAACGGTGGCCACCAGCGAATGGGTCGTGCCGAGATCAATGCCGACAGCCAGACGGAACTGGTGGGGAGCGACGGACATGCCCGGTTCTGCGATTTGAAGGAGTGCCATATTCAGTTTGTCGAGTCGAGTTCGTCAAAAGCCTGACGGATTTCTTCACCGAATTTTTCCAGAAACATCATTTTCCGTATTTCCGGAATGGCCGTCTGGAACTGGCGACGGTTCAGAAGATTTTCAATCATTTGCAATTGCTCACGGCGCAGATTTTGTTGTTTCTGATCGAGTTTTTCCAGCAGGGCCCCGTTTTTTGTCGCCTTTGCGTTTTCAAGCGACTCGCGCCATTCCATTTGTTGCATCAGGAAGGCAGGTTCCATCGAAACATGCGTTTCTTTCTGTACATCGTATCCGTTCAGCTCGCAAAGATACGCACTGCGCCTGAGGGGATTTTTGAGAATCTGATAGGCGTCGTTTGCCATGGTCGCCCATTGCATGGCTGTCCGTTTCTCGGCTTCTGTTGCCGTGACAAAACGATCCGGATGGACCAGATTCTGTATTTCCCGGTAGGCGTTATCGAGCAAGTTCCCATCAATAGCGAACTGTACGGGCAGATTGAAAAACTCGAAATGATTGGGCATGTATCACACTGTTGCGAAAATCAGACCTTGAAGCTGTTGCCACAGCCACAGGTATCCTTGACGTTCGGATTGTTGAATTTGAATCCCTCATTCAGACCTTCGCGGGCAAAGTCGAGTTCCGTCCCGTCAAGATACGGCAGACTCTTGGGATCGACGAAAATTTTGACGCCGTTGGATTCATAAACAATATCGTCTGCATCAGGTTCATCGACGTATTCCAGCTTGTAGGACATGCCTGAACAGCCGGTTGTCTGGACGCCGAAACGCAAGCCAATGCCTTTGCCGCGCCGTTCCAGAAAACGGCTAATGTGATTTGCCGCCTTTTCAGTCAGGGTAATAGCCATTTTTTCTCCTGTTCTGTCCTTATTCTGCCTGATTCTTTTTTTCCTGCCGTTTCTGGTAATCGTCAACCGCTGCCTTGATGGCATCTTCCGCCAGAATGGAACAGTGTATTTTGACGGGAGGAAGCGCCAGTTCGTCCGCTATTTCAGAATTCTTGATTTTCAGCGCTTCGTCCAGTGTCTTGCCTTTCACCCATTCGGTAACGAGCGAGCTGGATGCGATCGCCGAGCCGCAACCGTAAGTCTTGAAACGGGCGTCTTCGATCAGGCCGTCTGCGTTGACCTTGATTTGCAAGCGCATGACGTCGCCACAGGCGGGCGCGCCGACCATACCGGTTCCGACGGAATCGTCATCCTTGTCGAAGCTGCCGACATTGCGCGGGTTTTCGTAGTGATCCAGTACCTTGTTTGAATAAGTCATTTTCCGTTCTCCCGTGATCGTCTCAGTGCGCTGCCCATTGAATCGTATTGAGGTCAATGCCGTCCTTGTACATTTCCCATAGCGGCGACAGCTCGCGCAGTTTGGCGACCTGGGTTTTTACGAGGTCGATGGCAAAATCCACTTCTTCTTCCGTTGTAAAGCGCCCGATGGTAAACCGGATCGAACTGTGGGCCAGTTCATCGCTGCGTCCCAGCGCACGGAGTACATAAGACGGTTCCAGACTGGCGGAAGTACAGGCGGAACCGGAAGAAACGGCCAGTCCTTTCATTGCCATCATCAGCGATTCTCCCTCGACGTAATTGAAGCTGACGTTCAGGTTGTGCGGGATGCGATGTTCCATATCGCCATTGAAAACAACCGCTTCAATCTGGCTCAACCCGTCTGCAAGCCGTTTGCTCAACACTTTCATCCGGGCTATTTCTTCTTTCATTTCTTCCCGGGCGATCCGGTAAGCTTCACCCATGCCCACGATCTGATGAGTCGGCAGCGTGCCTG
Organism: Oxalobacter paraformigenes; assembly: GCF_000158475.2. Classification (GTDB taxonomy): domain Bacteria; phylum Pseudomonadota; class Gammaproteobacteria; order Burkholderiales; family Burkholderiaceae_D; genus Oxalobacter; species Oxalobacter paraformigenes. The sequence goes on from NZ_KI392030.1 coordinate 631,724, forward strand.
ATCTCATGCCGCGCTCATGACCGCCACCGTGCATCTGTGCTTCCAGCCGGACACGCGGACGGCGGCGGACGAAAAGCGCTCCGACACCTTTGGGCCCGCATATCTTGTGAGCCGTCAGGGTCATCAGATCGACCTTCGTTTTTTGCAGGTCGATATCCATTTTTCCGGCTGCCTGTGCGGCGTCGCAATGAAAAATGATGCCTTTGCCACGGCACAGTTCGGCGATTTCGTCTATTGGCTGGATAACGCCGATTTCGTTGTTGACCATCATGACGGAGACCAGAATCGTATCCGGACGGATCGCTTTTTCAAGCTGTCTGACTGTGATCAGACCGTTTTCCTGTGGATCGAGATAAGTCGCTTCAAAACCGTCGCGTTCCAGTTCCCTGAAAGTATCCAGCACGGATTTGTGTTCCGTTTTGACCGTGATGATGTGTTTGCCTTTTGTCTTGTAAAACCGTGCGGCGCCTTTTAAAGCCAGATTGTTCGCTTCGGTCGCGCCCGACGTCCAGACGATTTCACGGGCGTCTGCATTGATCAGCGCGGCGACATGGGAACGGGCCTCTTCAACGGCTTTTTCCGCTTCCCATCCGTACAGGTGACTGTTGGAAGCCGGATTGCCGAATTTCTCGCACAAATAGGGAATCATTTTTTCCGCAACGCGCGGATCGACCGGTGTTGTCGCCGAATAATCCATATAAACGGGATAAGAGGCGTCGCGACTGGATTCTTTCAATATGCTGCATTGGGTAACTTGTGCCGGATTGTTCATGCTGTTTGTATCCTTTTATTTCGCCGGTTTTGCAGAAAAGGCAAGTTTTTTGGAGTTTTGTCCGTTTGATAAAAGGGCCGAATCCATTTCAGAAAGATCCGACAAAAGTACGGACTCCAGATAATCGATAATTCTTTCATTCAGGCTTGCCCATAAATTATGAGTGACGCACTTGACGCTTCCTTTTGCACAATTGCCGTTTCCACCGCATCGTGTTACATCCAGCGGTTCATCGACGGCAAAAACGATGTCGGCTATGGTAATATCGCCTGCATTTCCGGACAACAGGTAACCGCCTCCGGGGCCGCGTACCGATTTGACCAGATTTCCGCGACGTAGTTTGGAAAACAGTTGTTCCAGATAGGCGACGGAGATATCCTGTCGTTCACTGATGCCGGCAAGGGAAACCGGACCGTTCTTTTGATGTCGGGCCAGATCAATCATAGCCATGACAGCGAAACGTCCTTTTGTCGTCAGTCGCATGGGATTTTGTCTGAATGCCTATTAGTTGATTATTTTAGTCAAGTATAGCAGAAGTCCAAAAAGTCTGCCAGCTGTGCGGGAGATGCGGCCTGACGGTTCTTGCGGAAAGACAGATAAAAAAAGGACGCAGAAATGCGTCCTTTTTCCAGGGAAACAAAATCAGGGAGCGAATGAAGAACCACAACCGCAGGTTGTCGTAACATTCGGATTTTTGATGACGAACTGGGCGCCGTTGATATCTTCCTTGTAATCGATTTCGGCTCCGACCAGATACTGATAGCTCATGGGATCGATCAGTAACTGTATCCCGTCTTTCATCATGGTGGTATCGTCTTCATTGATGTTTTCGTCGAAGGTGAAACCATACTGGAAACCTGCGCATCCGCCTCCCTGCACGAATACACGCAACTTCAAATTGGGATTGCCTTCTTCAGCGATCAGTTCGGCGACTTTTTTGACGGCATTGTCGGTAAAGTTGATCGGGGCTGGCATTTCTGGGTTGTCACTCATTGTTTACTCCGGAATTTAAAAGATAGGTTCATTATAAACATGAACCGGAATTTCTGTTTGTCATGCGTCATGGCAATACCGGGACCTGTTTCAGGCCTGTTGTTTCATCCAGTCCACACATCAGATTCAAGCACTGGACGCCCTGACCGGCGGCGCCTTTGACCAGATTGTCTTCGACAACCAGAATGACCAGCGTGTTGCCGTTTCCGGGCCGGTGAACGGCAATGCGCAGATAATTGGAGGCACGCACAGACCTCGTTTCCGGATGGGAACCGGCCGGGAGCACGTCGACGAACGGATCGTTGCGGTAATAGTCCTCGTAAAGCGACTGGAAATCGATTCCGGACGCTTCCGGTCTCAGGGTTGCATACAGTGTCGAATGGATGCCGCGAATCATGGGAGTCAGATGCGGAACGAACGTCAGACCGATTTCGCGGGTATTGCCGGTTATGGCTTTCAGGCCCTGAACGATCTCGGGAAGATGGCGGTGGCCTTTGACGCCATAAGCGTGGAAATTGTCGGACGATTCGGCAAACAGCGAACCCACCGACGCTCTTCGGCCCGCTCCTGAAACGCCCGATTTGCAATCGGCGATCAGCATGGATTCGTTAACCAGCGGTTTTCCGTGGCCCAGCAATGGGGCAAGCCCCAGCTGGACAGAAGTGGGATAACATCCCGGAAGCCCGATCACCCGGGCTTTTCTGATTGCTTCGCGGTTGACTTCGACCAGCCCATAAACTGCCTCTTGCAATATGTCTGGACACGCATGAGGCATGCCGTACCATTTCTCGAATTCCGCTGTGTCTTTCAGCCTGAAATCGGCCGCGAGATCAATGATTCTGACACCAGCCGCCAGCAATTTACGGGCATGCGACATAGCGACGCCATGAGGGGTGGCGAAAAAGACGACATCGCAGCCGGTCAGATCTGTTTCTTCCGGAGAAGTAAAAGCCAGATCGACGATTCCCCGCAGGGAGGGAAACATGTCCGCGACAGGCAGGCCCGCGTCGCTACGCGCCGTGATGGCGGTCAGCTTTACCTCAGGATGGGTGGAAAGGATGCGTAACAGTTCGACGCCGGTGTAACCCGTGCCGCCCACAATGCCGACTTTGATCATTCTTGCCTCATGAAGAAAAATGTAATTAAGCTTTTTATTTTAGCGGGATTGCGATGGTTTTGCCTGTATAAACGATAGAAAAAAGTCGCCTGACAAAAGCCAGACGACTCTGAAAAAGACAAACGGCACCACAAGGATACCGTGTGGCACGAATTAACGTTTGGAGAACTGTTTTGCGCGGCGTGCCTTGCGAAGGCCGACTTTTTTCCGTTCGACTTCACGGGCGTCGCGGGTGACGAAGCCGGCTTTGGACAAGGCCGGTTTCAGTCCGATGTCGTAATCGATCAGCGCACGGGTAATGCCGTGACGAACCGCGCCTGCCTGACCGGATTCACCGCCGCCGGATACATTGACCATGATATCGAAACGTTCGACATTGTCGGTCAGTTCGAGAGGCTGGCGAATGACCATCAGGCCAGTTTCGCGGGAGAAATATTCGTTGGCCGGCTTGCCGTTGACAGTGATTTTTCCTGAACCCGCTTTAAGAAAAACGCGAGCCACAGCGCTTTTGCGACGGCCGGTTCCGTAATTGTAGTTACCGATCATGTCTGCTCCTTAGATTTCAAGTGGCTTGGGCTGTTGGGCGCTGTGTGGATGAGTTTCATCCGCATACACTTTCAGCTTTTTGATCATGGCATAACCCAAAGGTCCCTTCGGGAGCATACCCTTGACGGCTTTTTCAAGTGCGCGGCCGGGAAACCGCTGCTGCATTTTTTCAAAAGACGTTTCATAAATGCCGCCCGGGAAACCGCTGTGACGATAATATTTCTTGTCGGTCATCTTGTTGCCGGTAACACGCAGCTTGCTGGCATTGACAACGATAATGTAATCGCCGGTATCGACATGAGGGGTAAATTCCGGTTTGTGCTTGCCACGGAGACGGCGTGCCACTTCGCTGGCGACACGTCCGAGAACCTTGTCGGTTGCGTCAATCACAAACCAGTCACGCTGGACTTCACTGTCCTTTGCGGAAAAGGTTTTCATGGTAATTTCCTGTAATGTTTATTCGTTCAAATGGGTGGTTCCGCCTGAATTAAAAGGCGGACACAGCCTTCTGTTATTTTCCTGAACGCACGGAAAGAACGAAATTATAGACGTATCAATAACTTGACGTCAACGACCCATGTGCTGGCATGAAAATCTTTTTACGTTTTTGTACAGAAAAACATCCGGAAAACAGGAAACCGATTTTAATGGTCGTTGCATTCAGGTATTCTTTTTTCTTTAATATCCCATTTCCGTTTTTAAAATGATTCCACTGGATATCCTGGGCACTTATTTTGTCGCTTGCCTGATTCTGGCCATTGCGCCGGGACCCGACAATATATTCGTGTTGACGCAATCGGCCTTGCAGGGAAGAAAGGCAGGGCTTCTCGTGGTGATGGGTCTGTGTACCGGGCTGCTTTTTCATACGTCAGCCGTTGCGCTGGGGGTTGCCGTCATTTTCAAAACGTCTGCGCTGGCATTCACTTTGCTGAAAGTGGCCGGTGCGGCTTATCTGCTCTATCTTGCGTGGGGTGCTTTCCGAAGTGGCGCCATGACGATTGAAGGAACGGGCAATCCTGTCCTGAAAAACGGCCAGTTATACAGACGCGGGATTTTCATGAATATCACCAATCCCAAGGTCAGCATTTTTTTTCTGGCCTTCCTCCCGCAATTCGCCAGTCCCGCAAGGGGTTCGCTAGCCTTGCAGATGCTGGAACTGGGCTTTGTTTTCATCCTTTCCGCCATTCTGGTGTTTGGCGCCATTGCACTGGCAGCCGGTTCGCTGGGAGAGTGGCTGAACCGTTCGGCCAGCGTTCAGCGCTGGATCAACCGCCTTGCCGGTACGGTATTTGTCGGGCTTGCGATCAAGCTGCTGCTGACGGAACGTTAGCGGTTCAGAAAAAACCGTGTAGGCAGGATCAGTGTGAATGGTGCAGACTGTGGGTAATGGCGAAAATGATCGCAATGCCTGCTGCAACCAGAACGATTTGCGGGATGGTCTCGCGAATTGTGCTTCGGCGCTGCATTTGCGGCATCAGATCGCTTAAGGCAATGTATATGAAACCGGCTGATGCCAGGGTCAGGACATATGGGATCAGTTCCTGCGCGCGTCCCAGCGTATAGTACCCGATCAGTGCGCCGCTCATGGATGTGACCGTATTGCTCAGACTGTAAAAGAAAGCGCGTTTGCGGGAAAAGCCGGCATTTAACATGACAATGAAATCACCGACCTGCTGGGGAATTTCATGGGCCAGAATGGCCAGACTGGTAATCAGACCCAGATATGGATTGGTCAGAAAGGCAGCCGAAATAAGAATGCCGTCGGTAATGGAGTGAAATCCATGTCCGATCAGAATCATCCATCCGGCGGAACCGGCTTCATGCCTGTCAAAGCCTTTTTCATGATGATGGCCGTCCCCTTCGTGATGATGGGAATGCCGCAGGATGGAAAATTTCTCAAGCAGGAAAAAAGCCAATAATCCGATCAGGAGCGTCAGAAAAAGGTGTTCCGGTTTTGCCTGCATTTCAAATGCTTCCGGGAGCGCATGCAGCAGGGAAGTCGAGAGCATCATGCCGACCGACAGGCTGATCATCAACTCGATCATTCGTGCCAGAACGGAAAACGACAATGCGGCAGCCAGCGTTACGCTGGTAGCGCCGATACAGAACACGGCAAGCAGCGTGAAGATAAGTGGAGAGCTAATGTTCTTGCTCCTTTTTTCGGTTTAACGTTTCCATTTGCCGGTCAAAGAGAAATTGTCCCGGAGCGGTTTACCTGGTTTCCGGTTCCGATTGCCAGACGGCGGCAGGTTGGTTTATTTTGGTTTTGCCAGCGCTTTTCTCCGCTTGTCGATCGCCTTGATGCGCGTAATCGATTGCGGCATGGCTTCAAGACGTGCCGATGTGGCGGGATGCAGGGCGGTGTAATTTCTGGCGTTGGTGGCGGGAAAGCGATAGGCCAGCCGTTTCCAGAAACGGGTCGCATCGTCGATTTCATAACCGCCTCTTAAAGCCATAGCCAGGCTCAGGGTATCGGCATCGATGTCGAATTTTTTCGGCATCGGTTTCAGTCCTGTCGTGCCGGCGATCGATCGCGGGGGGGTATGAAGCAGGTTATCGATCAGCGTTGTGGCAGCGCGGGTGTTTTGGAGGGTTTTTGCGTGGCCGAGAACATTGTGCGCCATTTCCTTGGAAATAACATACGCCAGATTTTCATCCGATTTGGCAAAAAGCATCATGCCCTGAGTCACCAGAATACGGCTGCCGTCGGAATAGGTATTGACATTTCCGGTCTGTCCCAGCTCAATACGGAAGCCACAGGCCGGAGTCAGGGGAACGCTTACGTTTTTTCGGGCGTTGTTGCGCAGAACGGTCAGGTTCAGGGATTTGTTTTTCGAAATCATCGGGGAGAGCATTGCGACGGTGTCGCGCTCGGCATGGATTCCTTGCGGTACCGGCCGGTTTTCGATGCGAAGCAGAATATCGCCGCGTTGCAGTCCTGCACGCTGGGCACCGCTGCCCGGGATGACATTCATGATCTGAAGCCTGTCGTCCAGACCGTAAGTCTGGGCGGCAAGAGAAGCCATGTCCGTCGAATAGGTATACTTGTTGGCGACGCTGAAACCCAGCAGATTCCGGAACTGTTTGCGGCAAAGGTCTGCATTGTCAATCAGCAGTTTTCCGCCTACCTTGTCGAGCCTGTCCTGCATGGCAACAATTTGCTTGAGTTTTGCAGGGCCAGCCGTTTCGATAACGGCTTCTTCATTATCCACCCAGGCTGTATCGGTCGCGCAGGCCGAGACGAGTGCGGCGCAACAGAGGCAGACAAGCCTGGGCAGTATCCGGTAATTCCGGATAGAGCGTTTTAGCGATTGCAAACGTTTGATCATGCTTTCAATACCTTTTTCCTGTCAGATTTTTCCCGTACTGCCGAAACCGCCCGTTCCACGGGAACTCTCCCCGAATTCATCGACAACACGGAATCCAACCTGAAGAACGGGAACGATAACCAGTTGTGCCAGTCTTTCCAGCGGATTTAGAGTAAACGGTTCGATTCCCCGGTTCCATGTCGATACCATCAATTGTCCCTGATAGTCCGAATCAATCAGGCCCACGAGGTTGCCGAGAACAATGCCGTGTTTGTGACCGAGGCCGCTGCGCGGAAGAATGAGGGCGGCATAACCCGGATCGGCAATGTGTATTGCCAGACCGGTGGGAACCAGTTGCGTGGTACCGGGAGCAAACGTTACCGGTTCTGTAATACAAGCCCGCAAGTCCAGCCCTGCACTGCCGCCTGTCGCATATGAAGGAAGATATTCCTTCATTCTTGGATCCAGTATTTTGATATCAATCGTTTTCATGAGAGCTTCTTAAAGACGTTTTGCGATTTGTTCAATCAGCTGGCGGGCCAGGTTCTGCTTGCTGCCATGCGGCAATTCGAGACTGCCGGTTTCATCGAACAGGACAAGGGTATTGTCATCTTTGCCGAAAGTTTCGTGTCCGATGTTGCCGACCAGAAGAGGGATGCCTTTTTTCTGGCGCTTTTCTTCGGCATGCTGTTTCAGTTTTTCGGATTCGGCGGCGAAACCGACGCAATAAGGGGGATCGGGCAAGGCGGCGATGGACGCAAGAATATCCGGATTCTCGGCAAATTCAAGGACCGGGGTTTTGCCATTCCCGTTTTTCTTGATTTTCTGTTCGCTGGCATTGGCGACTCGCCAGTCAGCAACCGCGGCGACCGAAATGAAGATGTCCTGCTTGCTGATATGGGACATGACGGCGTCGCGCATCTGGATGGCGGTCATCACATCAATACGCTGGACGCCGTATGGCGTTTCCAAAGCCGTTGGGCCTGAAATAAGGGTGACGGATGCACCGGCTTCACGCGCGGCACGGGCGATAGCATAGCCCATCTTGCCGGAAGAACGGTTGGTAATACCGCGCACGGGGTCAATCGGCTCGAACGTCGGGCCGGCTGTAATCAGTACGCGCCGGTTTTCCAGATAGTTGGGCTGCAATGCCGCGATGACTTCTTCCAGCATCTGGGCCGGTTCCAGCATGCGGCCCTCGCCTGTTTCACCGCAAGCCTGATAACCGGATGCGGGGCCTATGACCTGGACTCCATCCGCTTTGAGCTGGCCGACATTTCGCTGCGTTGCCGGTTTTTTCCACATTTCCGCGTTCATGGCGGGGGCAACCAGAAACGGAATATGCGACGGTCTTGCCAGGCACAAAGTCGATAACAGATCGTCGCACAGTCCATTGGCCAGTTTGCTCATGAAGTTGGCAGAACAGGGAGCGATGACGACAAGGTCAGCCTGACGGGTCAGGTCGATATGAGGCATGTTGTTTTCCAGACGGTCGTCCCATGAATCCGTAAAGACGGTGTGTCCTGTCAGTGCCTGCATGGTGACCGGCGTGATGAATTTTTGCGCGCTGTCCGTCATGACGACCTGAACCGAAGCGCCTTCGCGGATCATGGCACGTGCGAATTCAGCCGATTTGTAACAGGCGATGCCCCCGGTCAAACCCAGTAAAATTTTCTTGCCGGACAAATCCATGTTTTCTCCAGAGTGGTAGATACAGTCTGAAACAAGCTCAGTTTTTCCTGACACGTTTCAGTTCGTCTATGATAAACAGAACGGCGCCGATTGTAATGCCGCAATCCGCGATATTGAAGGTAGGCCAGTGCCATCCGAAAGCGTGAACATCCAGAAAATCGATAACGTGACCGTAAAGCGATCGGTCGATCAGGTTTCCGATCGCTCCTCCCAAAATCAACGCCAGAGACAGACAGAAGAGCTTCTGATGGGAATGCCGCTTCAACAGATAAACGATAAATATAACGGCAACAACACTGATGACCGTGAAAAAATAACGCTGCCAGCCCGCTTGAGATGCCAGAAAACTGAAAGCGGCGCCTTCATTGTAGACAAGAAGCAGATTGAAAAATGAAGTCAGTTTTATGGCTTGCCCGTAGCTCAGGGTGTGGGTAATCCAGATTTTGCTGAGTTGATCGAAAAGGACGATCAGAATGGCAAGGCCCAGCCACGGCAATATGCCGGTCTTGTTTTTGTAGTAAAGGTTTCTGGTTGCCATATCAATATCTATGAATACCGCCGGATTCACGGAAGGCTGCCGGCGGCTGAAAATAAAACCCGATTATACGAACTCGCGTTTTTCCCCTTTGCCGAACAGATTGGCGGCACAGCGTGCGCATATTTGCGGATGTTTCGGATCCGAACCGACATCGCTGCGATAATGCCAGCAGCGTTCACATTTCTGATATTGTGAAGGTTTGACGGTAATGGATTCCGATGCAACATCCGGAACCCGGATAACGTCGGCACGCGATGTGATCATCAGGAATTTCAAATCGTCGTCCAGACTCTTTAACAGATCGAACTTTGCGCCCGATGCGCGAATTTCGATTTCGGCTTGCAAGGACGAGCCGATTTGTCCCGATATCCGGACTTCTTCCAGCCGTTTCATCACATCAGCACGAATTTCTTTCAGCTTGCCAAATTTATCGAGCAGGGCGTTTTCGTCCTTGATCTCCGGTAAAGAATAAGCAGTCAGCGTGAAAAGCGTTTCTCCACTGGCTTCAAATTCCTCGGGAGAAGCAAAAGCTTTCCAGGCTTCTTCCGAAGTGAACGACAGAATTGGCGCCATCAGGCGAAGCAGGGCATGCGTGATATGCCACAGGGCTGTCTGGGCAGACCGGCGGGCGCGGGAGACTTCTCCTGAAGTGTAAAGCCGGTCTTTCAATATATCGAGGTAAAGACTTCCCAATTCTTCCGAGCAATAAGTTTGCAGTTTTGCCACAACAGGATGGAATTCGAATTTGTCGTAGTGCGCCATGATTTCCGTCTGAAGCGACTTCATGGACGCAAGGGCGTAGCGATCCACTTCCAATAGCTCGTCTATCGCCACAGCATCCCGGGTGGCATCGAAATCGGCCGTGTTCGACAGGAGAAAGCGCAGGGTATTGCGGATACGACGGTATGATTCGGTGACGCGTTTTAAAATTTCATCCGAGATGGAAAGTTCTCCCGAATAATCGGTCGAGGCTACCCAAAGGCGCAAAATGTCCGCTCCCAGCGTATCGAACACTTTCTGGGGAGCGATGACATTGCCCATTGATTTCGACATTTTCCTGCCTTCGCCATCCACGACAAAACCGTGGGTCAGCAGCATTTTATATGGCGGACAACCATCCAGCATGGAAGACGTCAGAAGCGACGAATGAAACCAGCCTCTGTGCTGATCAGACCCTTCCAGATACAAGTCGGCGGGGAAACGCAACTCTCTGGCATGCGAACCGCGCAAAACGGTCAGATGTGTTGCGCCGGAATCGAACCAGACATCCAGCGTATCGCGGTTTTTTTCATACTGGCCAGCCTCGTCGCCCAACAATTCTTTCGGGTCAAGCGTCTGCCAGGCTTCGATGCCCTCTTTTTCCACGCGCTTTGCGATTTCTTCCAGCAACTCAAGCGTTTTCGGATGCAGTTCTCCCGTTTCGCGGTGAACGAAAAAGGCCATTGGAACGCCCCATTGCCGCTGGCGAGACAGGGTCCAGTCAGGACGGTTGGCAATCATGCCCTGCAATCGGGCTTTGCCCCAGTCCGGATAGAACGTCGTCTGTTCCACACCTTTCAAGGCGGTTTCGCGGAGCGTCATATCCGTATCGTTCGGCTTGACATCCATGCCCGCAAACCATTGCGAGGTGGCTCTGTAGACAATCGGGGTTTTATGACGCCAGCAATGCATGTAACTGTGGGTCATCATATCGAGATTCAGGAGCGTTCCGGCTTCCCGCAGGGTATTGCAGATCAGTTTGGAAGCGTCCCAGATCATCATGCCGCCGAACAGAGGCAAGGAGGATACATAGTGGCCGTTGCCCATGACCGGATTCAGGATTTCGTCGTCTTTCATCCCGTGGGACTTGCACGACAGGAAGTCATCAACGCCATAGGCCGGAGCTGAATGGACAATACCGGTGCCGGTGTCCAGCGTAACGTATTCTTCCGAGTAAACCGGCGAGAAGCGGCGGTAACCCTCATGAGCGTCGTAAAGAGGATGCCTGAACCGGATGCCTTCGAGTTTTGCACCCTGGGTCGTTGCCAGAATTTTCCAGGTTTCAAGACCGTACCGTTTCTGGAGCAAAGTACGATCTGTCTCGGAAGAGGGCAGTTTTGCCCGTTCTTCGGCAATGATCAACAGGCCCTTTTCCGTTTCAACCAGCGCATATTCAAATTCGGGGTGGACGTTCAAAGCCTGATTGCCCGGAATCGTCCAGGGAGTTGTTGTCCAGATGACGGCATAGCCCTGTGAGAGTGGCAGGCTGTCCAGTCCAAAAGCGGCGGCGATTTTTTCGGGTTCGGCAAACGGGAACCCGACGTCGATCTCCGGATCGCGCCGGTCCTGATATTCCACTTCCGCTTCAGCCAGTGCCGAGCCACAATCGAAACACCAGTTGACCGGTTTTAAGCCACGGAACACATAGCCTTTTTCAATCAGACGGGCCAGCGCGCGGATCTCGTTGGCTTCGTTTTGATGATTCATCGTCAGATACGGGTTGTCCCAGTCGCCCAGAACGCCCAGACGAATGAAATCCTTTTTCTGCCGTTCGACCTGTTCTTTTGCGTAGGCGCGGGCTTTTGCCTGGACTTCGGTTGCCGACAAATTTTTTCCATACATTTTTTCGATCTGGATTTCAATCGGCATGCCGTGGCAATCCCAGCCGGGGACATACGGCGCATCGAAACCGGCAAGACCGCGCGACTTGATAACGATATCTTTCAGAATTTTATTGACGGCGTGTCCAATGTGAATATCGCCATTGGCATAAGGGGGGCCGTCATGCAGAATGAATTGCGGGCGGCCTTTTGCCGCCTTGCGAATCCGTTGATAAATCTTTTTGTCCTGCCACTCTTTGATCCATTCGGGTTCCCGTTTGGCAAGATTGCCGCGCATCGGAAAAGAGGTATCGGGCATATTGACCGGATATTCCTTGCCCGGTTTGTTTTTGTCCTGCTGTTTTTTACCGGACTGGTCGGATGGTTTGTTAGACATTTTTTATCACACTCAGGTTTGCAACGGATTAAACGACAGATTTTACCGTTTCCGTTCGCATTTCAGTTAACTTTTACGCGGATGTTTTCTGTTTCGCGAAAAACGATCTGGCTGTATCGACGTCGTTTTGGATAGCCTTTTTCAATGCGTTCAGATCGGGAAATTTTTGATTATCCCGCAATTTCTTCAAAAATTCGACCTGAACAAGGGAGCCGTAACAAGTGCGGCCGAAATCGAGTATGTGCGTTTCCAGCATGATATGACGGTCGCTTTCGATAGTAGGACGTGTTCCGATCATGGAGACCGACGGCAACGGTTTTTCCTCCAGACCGTGAACCCGGGTGATGAAAACACCCGACAGGATCGGATTGTAATGCCGTATCGGCAGATTGGCTGTCGGAAAACCCAGATCGCGTCCGATTTTATCGCCGTGCACGATATGTCCGGAAATGGCATAGGGTTTTCCCAGAAGGCCGGATACTTTTTCAAAATCGCTCTGTTCCAGCGCCTGCCGGATACAGGACGAGGAAATGCGTCCGTTTTCATCCATTACGGCAGGCAACACTTCAACATGAAAACCGAATCTTTTGCCCGCTTCTTTCAGCTCATCAGTCGTGCCGGTCCGTCCTTTTCCGAAACGGAATTTTTCGCCGATGATGAGCCATCTGACGTTCAAGGCCTTTACAAGGATTTCTTCTATGAATTCTTCCGGAGACAGGCTGGAAACCGTATTGTTGAACCGGGCAATCGTAACCTGATCGACGCAACATTGCGCCAGTGCCTGGACTTTTTCACGCAACGGGGTAATGGTGGCGGGAGCGCTTGATAAAGTTCCGGTTTTCAGGGCGAAATACTGCCTTGGGTGCGGATTGAATGTCAGCACGGCGGCCGGCAAATGAAGACGGTCTGCCGCTTCCCGCAGTTTGGCAAGCAATACCATGTGTCCCTTGTGGACGCCATCGAAATTGCCGATTGTCAGTGCACATGGGCCATGTGGAGGATCATACAAGAATCCGCGAAAGACCTTCATCGAATTTTTTTGAAAAATTGCGTAAACATAAAATTATAATGCTTAAAATAAATACGCAGACAGTTTCGTTGCCCTTGTCTAAAAAGCCGCATGAGTGAAGCGGCTTGCGACCATTGAAAATAGAACCAGACCCATGCAAAAGCGGAAAAAGGAACGCATGTCGTTGCGGATTTTTGGAAAACTCACGGGCGCGCTCGTTTTGTCAGTGTGCCTGCCCATATGCGGCGTTTCGCTTGCCGCCGATCCGCATAAAGTGATTCACAGCGTCTTCGAAGCAGCAGATGACGGATTCGACATGGTGAGGACACAAAATTACTATTCGGGCTGGGTAGCAGACGCGATATTCGAAACGCTGTTGACATACGATTATCTGGCGCGTCCAGCCAGACTGATTCCGAATACCGCGGAATCCATGCCGGAAATCAGTTCTGATGGAAGAACTTATACCTTTCATCTGAAGAAAAACATCTTTTTCGCGCCTGATTCCGTTTTCGGCCATGAAAAAAGGGAGCTGACGGCAGCCGATTACGTTTATTCCATCAAGCGTCTGGTCGATCCGGCAAACCGTTCTCCCTCAGCCAGTTTCGTAAGGGGAAAAATTACCGGCCTTGATGATCTGGTTGAAAAGGCGAAAAAAACGGGCCAGTTCGACTATGACGCCACGGTTTCCGGCTTGCAGGCGATCGACAGATATACCCTGCGGATCAGGCTGAATGCGCCGGATTCGAATTTTCTTTACATTCTGGCCTATGGGGCGCTGGCGGCGGTATCCAGGGAAGCTATCGACGCTTACGGCAACAAAAGTACTTTCCATCCTGTCGGCACGGGGCCGTACATGCTGAAGGAATACGTTCCACGCAGCAAAATCGTTCTCGAAGCCAACCCGTATTACCGGGGATTCGTCTGGGATTTCCAAGCGGATGGCGAGGCGTGGGACGAGCAACTGGTGCGCGACATGAAAGGCAAGAAGATGCCCCAAATAGGCCGGGTGGAAATTGCGATTATCGAGGAAGAGCAATCGCGCTGGCTTTCCTTTCAGGAGGGCAAAATCGATTTTGACAAGCTGCCGCAACTGGCTGCGCCCGTCGCGCTGGAAAACGGGAAGCTGAAAGAGGAATACATTGCTCAGGGAATCCGGCAGTACACCATGGTTGAGCCGGAGATCACTTACACCATTTTCAACCTGAAAGACCCGGTGACCGGTGGTTACAGCAACGAGAAAATCGCCTTGCGAAGAGCGATAGCCATGTCGTACAACACGCAGGCGGAAATCGAGTTGCTGCGAAACGGGCAGGCAAGCAAGGCGCAAATGATGATTCCACCGGGCGTTGCCGGGCACGAACCTGCCTACAGGAGCAGCATAGCCTATGAACCGGAGCTGGCCTCACGCCTTCTGGATCATTTCGGCTACAGGCGGCAATCCGACGGATACCGGACGATGCCGGACGGCAGCCCTCTCGTTTTGAGGATAAGAACCGAGGCCAACGCCAGTTCGCGAGTCGTTTCCGAAATCTGGAAACGGGGGCTGGACCGGATCGGCATCAGGGTCGAATTCGATGTGGGCAATTTCGCCGACAATCTGAAAGATGCGGCAGGTTGCCGGTTGATGATGTGGGGCGGAGCCTGGCATGCCGATTATCCGGAAGGGGAAAATTTCATGCAATTGCTGTATGGTCCAAACGCAGGGCAGGGCAATCATGCCTGTTACCGTTCCAAGGCATTTGACAAACTGTACAGACAGGCGGTTAAACTGCCTCCCGGCGAGGAACGGAACCGGCTTTATGTACAAATGAATCGCCAGATGGAAGCGGATACGGCCTGGTCGGTTCATGTGTCGCGTACCCGGAACTGGCTCGTCCGGCCTTGGGTAATGGGTTTCAAGAAACATCCCATTCTTCAGTCGGACTGGCAGTATCTGGATATTGCCCGATAAATTTTTTATTTCACTTTTTAAAAGCGGATTGTCGATAAATGATTGTCATATGGAAAACTACAGGCCACGTTATCCCCTGATAGGATTGTCCGGCTGGTCTGGCAGCGGAAAGACCACTTTGCTGGAAAAAGTACTGCCGCTGCTGTATCTGATGGGACTGCGGGTGAATGTGATTAAAAGCAGTCACCACGATGTCGAACTGGAACCGCCCGGGAAAGACAGCGCCCGGATCCGGAGGGCAGGAGCGGCGGAAGTGATGTTGGCATCACCTTACCGTTTCATGCTGGCTCATGAATTGAGAAACGAGAGGGAACCGACGCTTGAGGAACTCATATCGCGCATGATGCCGGCTGATCTGATACTGGTTGAAGGATTCCGGAATGCCGCTATTCCACGGATCGAGGTTTTCAGGCCGTCGCTGGGGAAAGACCCCATGTATCCCGAAAATAGCCATATCGAAGCGGTTGCATCAGACGGGGAACGGCCGCCAGTCTTGCCCCCGTCCGTTCAGTGGCTTGATCTGAACAAGGAAAATCAGGTGGTTGACTGGATATTGAACCGCCAGGCCACCTGAAAAGATACGGCGTTTTCAGATCGTCAGAAAAGTTGCGCCATCCACTGCATTTCTTTCATGGATTCGGCTGAACGCGCTCTGGCGCATGCCGGACACAGGATGCCCTCGCGGGTCATTTTGCCCAGTTCGTCACGCGTTTGCTGCAACTGTTTTGCCGAAGCGGAGAATGTTTCGCCGCAACAGGAGCAGATTTCCAGTGCCTGTTTGCGCACCACGGTTCCGGTAATTTCGGTTACCCGATAACCGTCCCGGTCTTCCACAATGATCGCGCCGGTCGGGCAGACCGACGTACAGGCGCCGCAACCGATACATTTTTCAGCAGGAGTCGTGAAATCCTTGAAAACCATGCGGCCGCCTTTGGTTTCGACCATCTTCAGCGCCTCGGCCCCGACTTCGATACACGCCAGTTCGCAAAGCCCGCAACCGATGCAGATATCGCAGCGCAAACAGCGTTCCGCTTCCACCGCAGCCACTTTCTCATCCCAGTCTTTTTGCATGAAATCGTGGGAAAATTTGCGGGTTGAAGGATCGTTTTCCTCGATATGCGCGCGCTTGGGCGAGGTACGGTGTTCCGGTGTGGAAGACAGGAAAGGCACTTCATCGCGGCGTTTCGGTTCCAGCGATTCATAATCGGCCGGTACGCCCATCAACCATGAGTGGATGGATTCTGCTGCCCGTTTTCCGGAACCGATTGCGGCAACAACCGTACTGGCGCCGTGCGCAATGTCGCCGCCGGCGAAAATGCCGGGCTCGCCTGTTTGCAGCGTGACAGGATCGCAAACGATATTGCCCCATTCCGTTTCGATTTTCGTGCCTTCCAGCCAGCTGAGATCAGCTTCCTGGCCGATACCGGCAAAAATATGGTCGGCCCGGACAGTAACCGGCGGCGTCGTTTTGGCGTCCGGAGCGTAACGGGAACGTTCAAATTCAATCTGTTTGTCCGGATGAATGCGGGTAGGGGCCCAGAATTCGACCAGTTCGACGCCTTCAGCCAGGGCCAGTTCAACTTCATGCGGATTGGCCGGCATCTGTTTGCGGTTGCGACGGTACCACATCTGGACTTTGGTCGCTCCCTGGCGGAAAGCCGTCATGGCGACGTCGATAGCGGCATTGCCGCCACCGATAACGATCACGTGAGGCCCGACTCGCGGATTTTTTCCGGAGCGGACGGCCGACAGGAAATCCATGCCACCGATCACGAAATCCTGATCGTCGCCCGGAACGCCAAGGCGCTTGGAATTCTGCAAACCGATTGCCAGCAGTGTTGCATCGTATCCCTTGTCCAGAAATTCTCTTGCCTGCCGTACCGTGTAACCGAGATGGATTTTGACGCCCAGTTGTTTGACCACATCGATTTCAGCGTTCAGTTTATATTCGGGCAGGCGGTAATTCGGAATGCCATAACGCATGATGCCGCCGGCATGTTCGCGTTCATCGAATATTTCGACTTCATGGCCTTTTTGCGCCAGATAATAAGCGGCGGTAAGGCCGGCGGGGCCGCAACCGACAATGGCGATTTTT
Source organism: Oxalobacter paraformigenes (assembly GCF_000158475.2). Classification (GTDB taxonomy): domain Bacteria; phylum Pseudomonadota; class Gammaproteobacteria; order Burkholderiales; family Burkholderiaceae_D; genus Oxalobacter; species Oxalobacter paraformigenes. Next base: position 648,724 of record NZ_KI392030.1, read on the forward strand.
TTGCCGGTTGGCTCGGCTTTTTCCAGATCGGGTTTGATGTCGGCACAACGGGCTGCGACGTGTTTCATCGGACGGATGAAAACGGCGGCACCGCTGACGGCGTTTTGCACGCATTCGTCTTCGCAAGGGGCAGGACAGATAAGGCCACAGGAATCCGGAAGAGGGGTATCGGCCGCCAGAATGGAAAGTGATTCCGAATAATCGCCATGTCCGACACGCGCCATCATGCTGGGAATGTCGATATGTGCAGGGCAGGCTACCTGGCATGGCGCGGAACGGGGAAGAAAACAGGTGCCGGCGGAACAGAGGTTGCCGGCAATATGGTTTTCCCATTCTTCACGATCTTTCTTTAAGGAAGCGGCAACAGGATTCGCTATGGATGGCGCAATCGCGCCAAGTTCGGAAATCGCTTTCGACAGCTCTTCCAGATTGGCGACACTGCCTCTGCCGAGCGTTATTTCAGTGACAATGCGTGCGACACGGGCGACAGCAGGCCGGATTTTTGCCGGTAACTGGCCTTCCGTGTGGAGTTGCTTGCGCAGGCTTTCAAGAATATCTGTGATGGGACAGGTTTTTTTCGCTGTTTCTTTACTATTTTCCGTTGTCATGGTTGTGTCAGTCTGCCAGATATATGGGGTTGCTCATGCCCCGCTCACCTTACCGCTGGCGTTTTTGCGGGAACACTTCGGTTAGGATATAGATATTAACATCAAAATATGAAAGGTTCCGCACAGAAATGAAGGGGCATGGAATATAATTGCAAACTGGCAAAATGCAAGCGGGCGGCAGAAATCCGGAATTTCCTATATATTGTTCCCATGGATGTTCTTTTTTTCTTTGGCGGAGCAGGCAGGAAACGGGTTCGCCCTTAATTTATGAATCTTTCCAGAATGGACTGGACAGGCAGGAGACAGAAGAATGAACCGGTTTGTAATTGCAGAACCAGATAAATGTATTGGATGCCGTACTTGTGAAGTGGCGTGCGTTTTGGCGCACCCGACCGGTGCGGAAAATGACCTTACCCCTGAAAATTTCAGGCCGAGACTGCGGTTGGTCAAAGGTTTGAAACTCACTGCACCCGTTCAGTGTCGCCAGTGCGAAAATGCGCCTTGTGTTAATGTATGTCCTACGAACGCGCTTGTCTATCGCGACAATACTGTCCAGTTGATCCGTGAACGCTGTATCGGGTGCCAGACTTGCGTGCTGGCGTGTCCGTTCGGCGCCATGCAGATCGTGAGCAAGCCGGTCAAACAGGTCGAACTGGGGCCTTTGACGGTACGGAAAACAGTTCGGGTCGCACAGAAATGCGATTTTTGCATTGATGTCCCTGGAGGACCGCAATGCGTTTCGGTTTGTCCGACAAAGGCGCTGCATATTGTCGATACCGGGACGCTGGAAGAAAAAATTAACGAAAAACGTGAAAAATCCGCGTTCAGCCTGCCGCCGGATGCATTCTGTTGACGCGAAACAATCCGGCTGTCGGATTCGGGTTTTGGGAGGAATTATGAAAAAAGCACTAGTCGTTTGTCCTTATTGCGCTTCGGGCTGCAAAATCAGCTTTACGGTGGAAAACAATAAAATCGTCAAGGCCGAAGGCGCCAACGGTGTTACCAATCAGGGCGAGTTGTGTCTGAAAGGCTATTATGGCTGGGAATTCCTGAATGATACCCGCTTGCTGACTCCCCGGTTGACGCAGCCTATGGTCCGTTACAAGCGTGGCGAAAGTTTCACGCCCGTTTCATGGGACGAAGCGATCCGTTTCGCCAGCTCGAAACTCATGGAGATCAAGGCAAAGTACGGCCCGGATTCGATTTTCGTCAGCGGTTGCGCTCGTGGCCCCGGCAATGAAGCCAATTATGTTGCCCAGAAATTCGCGCGCGCAGCAGTAGGCACAAACAATATCGACTGTTGTGCCCGTGTCTGTCATGGCCCGTCGGTGACCGCGCTGGAACAGACGGTAGGCAGCGGTGCCATGAGTAATTCAATTGTTGAAATCGAAGACACGAAATGTCTTCTGATTTTCGGCTATAACGCGGCCGATTCCCATCCGATTGTGGCGCGTCGCATTCTGAAGGCCAAACAAAAGGGCGCCAAAATCATTGTTTGCGATCCGAGGGTGATCGAATCCGCGCGTATTGCCGATATTCATCTGCAAATGAAAAACGGTTCCAATATGGCGCTAGTCAACGCCATGCTGCATGTTCTGATCGAGGAAAACCTTTACAACAAGGAGTATGTCGAGAATTATTCCGAAGGTTTCGACAAGATGTGGGAAACCGTTTCACAATACACGCCGGAAAATACGGCGGAAATCACCGGTCTGGATCCTCAATTGGTTCGGGAAGCTGTCCGCATGTATGCCGCTTCCCCGTCGGCGACAATTCTTTGGGGAATGGGTGTGACCCAATGGGGGCAAGGTGTCGAAACCTGCATGGGGTTGTCGAATATTGCCGTCATTACCGGAAATTTGGGACGGCCGAACGTTGGTGTCGGCCCGGTTCGCGGGCAGAACAACGTTCAGGGTTCTTGTGACATGGGAGCAATACCGGGACAATTTCCGGGTTACCAGTCTGTCGAGGATCCGGAAATTCGTGCCAAGTTCGAGAAAGCCTGGGGTGTCGAATCGCTTCCGGCCAAAAAAGGGATTCCCATTACCGAAGTCGGACACAATGTCCAGGAAGGAAAGCTGAAGGCGGTTTATATTTTCGGAGAAGATCCCTTGCAGACGGAACCGGATCTGTCGGCGGTTCGCGAGGCGTATGAAAAGCTCGATCTGGTCATCGTTCAGGACATTTTCATGACCAAGACGGCCATGCAGGCGGACGTTATTTTCCCCGCAACGTCCTGGGGCGAACATGAAGGAGTCTATTCGGCAGCCGACCGTGGTTTCCAGCGTTTCTACAAGGCTGTCGAACCGAAGGGCGATGTCAAGCCCGACTGGGAAATCCACAGTCTGATGGCGACCGCCATGGGATACCCGATGAAGTACAACAATACGCAGGAAATCTGGGATGAAATGCGCCAGTTGTGTCCGCTGTATTATGGTGCCACTTACGAAAAGATGGCCGGGCTGGGTTATGTTCCCTGGCCTTGTCTGACGGAAGACGATCCCGGCGCGCAATGGATGTACAAGGGGAACAAATTCAACACCCCGAACGGCAAAGCCAGGTTGATCGCGGCGGACTGGAAACCGCCTCTGGATCAGATCGACAGCGAATTCCCGCTGATTCTGTCCACCGTTCGTGAAGTCGGTCATTATTCCTGCCGTTCCATGACAGGCAATTGTTCGGCCTTGCAGACGCTGGCGGATGAACCCGGTTATGTCCAGATGAATATGAAAGATGCTGAAGAACTGGGCATCCGGGATCAACAGCTGGTCTGGGTGGAATCCCGTCGCGGAAAAGTGATCAGTCGCGCGCAAGTCAGCGAACGGACGAATCGGGGTGCCGTTTACATGACGTATCAATGGTGGATCGGGGCCTGTAACGAATTGACGGTCGAGCATCTGGATCCTTATTCCAAGACGCCGGAATATAAATACAGCGCTGTTCGCGTTCATAAAATCGACGACCAGAAATGGGCGGAACAACATCTGGCTCATGAATATGAACAGATGAAACAGAAACTGGCCAAAGCAGTGGACGAAGCGGTAGCGGCCTGATACGCGGTTATGGCAGACAGCAAAAAACCTCTCCCTTAAAAGGGAGAGGTTTTTTTGGGGGGTACGCTTGCGGTTTTAGCGTTTCAGCAGCGACAGCCAGATGGTTTTCGGTTCGGTAAAGTTTTCCAGCGCGGCTTCGCCGTGTTCGCGCCCGAAACCGGATTCACCCGTGCCGCCCCACGGGAGACGGACATCGGTATAGCCGTAGGTATTGACCCAGACCGTGCCGGCTTTCAATTCCTGCGCAACCTTGTGAATGCGTGTGACGTCCGCGCTCCAGACTCCGGCCGCCAGACTGAAAGCGGTGCCGTTGGCGATCCGGATGGCATCTTCTTCATCCTCGAATGGGATCACACTGGCAACCGGCCCGAAAATTTCTTCCTGGGAAATGCGCATTTCATGTTTGACGTCGGTAAAAATGGTCGGCGCAACGTAAAAACCCCTGTCGCCGACACGATTGCCGCCATAGGCAACGCAAGCGCCTTCTTTCCTGCCGACATCAATGTAGTCCATGACCGTATTCAACTGGTTTTTGGAAACCAGCGGCCCCATGATGGTGTCAGGAGATGCCGTATCGCCAATCCTGATTTTTTGGGCACGTTCAATCAGCCGGTCAACCACTTCGTCATGGATTTTTTTATGAACCAGAATACGCGATCCGGCTGAGCAAACCTGTCCCGCATTGAAAAAAATGCCTGACGCCGATCCACGAATGGCGCTGTCCAGATCGGCATCGTCGAAAATGATGTTGGCCGATTTGCCGCCAAGTTCCAGTGTCAGTTTCTTGAAGTTGACAGCGGCTCCCTGCATAATGCCCCTGCCGACTTTTGGCGATCCGGTAAAAGTGATTTTATCGACCTGGGGATGGGCGACCATCGCATCCCCGACAACACTGCCCTTGCCGGTTACAATGTTCAGTACGCCAGGCGGCACCCCGGCTTCGAGCGCCAGTTCACCGATACGGATAGCGGTCATGGGCGTCAGTTCAGCCGGTTTGACGATCAGTGTGCACCCGCAGGCGAGGGCCGGTGCGATTTTCCATATGCCGATCATGATCGGGAAGTTCCAGGGCACAATGGCACCGACGACACCGACCGGTTCGCGAACGGTATAGGTCAGGGCGTCGGTTCTGGCGGGAATGACCTGACCGATGATCTTGTCTGTCCATCCTGCATAATAACGCAAGGTGTCGATGGCAGCTGGCATATCCTGCCGCCTTACGCTGGAAATCGGTTTGCCGGCATTCAGGCTTTCCAGCGCGATCAGTTCTTCCTGATGTTTTTCAAGCAGATCCGCCAGACGGTTCAGAATTCTTCCCCGTTCGGCCGCACTGATTCCATTCCAGACTTTTAATGCGGCACGGGCAGCCCGGGCTGCGATATCGACATCCTTTTCACTGCCGGCTGCGACATGGGCGATAACTTCTTCGGTTGCCGGATTCAGAATAGTGGAATACTTTCCGCTTTCGGGGGGAACCCACTGGCCGTTGATCAGCAATTCGTATTGCGGAATTTTCGTTTTATCGTTCATAAAAATCTCCATCAGGAAACAGTTGTGTATTCGTTTTCAAATCATTTTTTCGTGCTCTTGCCACTTTTGCGAAGTAACGAAAAAGCGTAACAAGAATTATTTGCATTCATTATAACGAGATATTCATTTTTCAGCCGGACACAGCTATTTTTGTGTTCCGGGGAGAAAACGCTTTCAGTTTTACCGGGTAAATCAGTCGATTACGGCAATTCCTTTTACCTGGGCGAAGATGGGTTTGCCGGTATCCAGTTTGAGGATACTGGCGGATTTGCTTGTGATTCTCGACAATAAGCGAGTACCTTTTGCATCGAGCTCAACCATGACCTGGCCCTGGGTGTTGTCTGAAAAGTTGACGACAGTTGTGTCGAGAATGTTCAGGATGCTGGTATTCTCCGGTTTTTCTGTCGTCAGGCTCACATCCCGCGCCTGAATGCGCAAACGCACTTTTTGTCCTATCCGGAAACTGCCCATTGGCAGATAGATCTGACCGCCCGGAAAAGACAGCGTACTTAAATAAAACTGCAGGTCTTCTTCAACGATGTTTCCCTCGATTACGGCAGAAGCAGTGTCATAATAGGCCAGCGGCAAATCGAGACGGGTCAGCATCTCGTTTGTTTTGCCGGCGGCGACAATCTGTCCTTTATCCAGTAACACGAGGTGATCTGCCAGTGAACTGACTTCCTCAAGAACATGACTGACATAAAGAACCGGAATGTCGAGTTCTTCATTCAGGCGCTGAAGGTAGGGAATGATTTCCGATTTCCGTTTCATATCGAGCGCAGCCAGCGGTTCATCCATCAGCATGATTTGGGGACTGGTCGCCAGCGCACGGGCGATACTGACACGCTGTTTTTCACCGCCGGAAAGCGTTTCCGGCATTCTGTCGAGCAAATGACCGATGCCAAGCAATTCCACGGCTTTTTCCAGAGAAATTTTTCTGTTTTCCGTATCGATGCGTTTCATGCCGTATTGCAGATTGTCGGTTACGCTCAAATGGGAAAACAGACGGGCATCCTGAAAAACGAAGCCGAGAGAACGTTTGTGAGTCGGAATGAACAGCTGGCAACTGTCGTCTTGCCAGGTTTTGTCTTTTATCCGGATCATGCCGTTTTCCGGTTTGACGAGTCCTGCAACGGCACGCAGCAGTGTGGATTTTCCCGCGCCAGACGCGCCGAAAAGGGCTGTAATTCCTGATCCGGGAAGCGACAGATCGAAGTTCAGTTCATAATCGGGATAACGGACTTTCCCTTTGAAAAAAAGGCTGTTCATGATGGACGTTTGTTCGGGTTCACCAAGTAAAGCGCCAGCAGGACAAGAAATGCGAAAACCAGCATGCCTCCGGACAACCAGTATGCCTGTGTATATTCAAGTGCCTCGACATGATCGTAAATCGCTACGGACAGTACGCGCGTTTTTTCGGGAATATTGCCGCCGATCATCAGGACAACGCCGAATTCGCCTACGGTATGGGCAAATCCCATGACAATGGCGGTGAGGTATCCGGATTTTGCCATCGGCAAGATGACCGTGAAAAAGGTGTCCAGTGGTGAAGCGCGTAATGTGGCCGCCGCTTCCAGGGGCTCTCTTCCGATTGCCTTAAATGAATTCTGCAAGGGCTGGACGACAAACGGCAGCGAATAAATAACGGATGCAAGGAGCAAGCCGGAAAAACTGAATGGCAATGACGGCAATCCAAGCCATGCAAAGAAGCGCCCGATCGGGCCGTTCGGCCCCATCATGATCAGCAGATAAAAACCGAGCACGGTCGGCGGCAGTACGAAAGGCAAGGCGACCAGTGCATTGACCGGGCTGCGCCACCATCCTCGGGTATGGGACAGGTTCCACGCAAGCGGCGTCCCGATGATCAGCAGGATGGCAGTCGTCAATGTCGCCAGTTTGAGGGTTAGCCAGATGGCGGACAGATCGGTTTCCGTCATGATCGGTGCCCCTTACAAGGCGTAGCCGTAAGATTGAAGAACCTGGCGGGATGCGTCGGATTTGAGATATGTCATCAATGCCACTGCGGCAGCGTTGTCCCTGGCTTTGGGAAGCATGACGGCGTCCTGACGAATAGGGTGATAGTCATTGGTATCGACAATCCAGGCGGAACCGCTTTTCACCTTGCCGTCTTTGTAAATCTGGGACAGGGCGACAAAACCGAGTTCAGCGTTGCCGGAAGCGACGAACTGGTAAGTCTGGCCGATGTTTTCTCCCTGTACCATTTTGGGCTGCAGTTTTTTTTCAAGGCCGAGCTTTTCAAGAGTTTGCATGGCCGCAAGACCGTAGGGAGCCAGTTTTGGGGAAGCGATGGCAAGGTGACTGAACGGCTGTTTTTTCAGGATATCGCCTTTATTATCGACGTAACCGGGCCTTGAAGACCACAATGCCAGTTTGCCGATAGCATAGGTAAAGCGGCTTTTCGGTACAATAGCGTTTTCCTGTTCCAGTTTTGCCGGGGTTTTGGCATCGGCTGCAAGAAACAGGTCGTAAGGCGCGCCGTTTTTGATCTGGGCATAGATTTTGCCGGTCGATCCGCTGGTGATCATGACTTTATGGCCCGTGGCTTTCTCGAATTGTTCTGAAATCGTCTTGAGCGGTTCGACAAAATTGGCGGCAACGGCAACGTGAACGGTTTCAGCTGCCGCGATTGCCATGGCGCCCAGCAAAAAAAAGCCGAACAGCAGTTTGGGTAAATGGAAAAAATTGAACATGATGCGTCTCGCTATTCATTATTGGAATAGCGAATTTTAGCAGAACAATTTTAAAATTGTTCAAACTTTTGTTTTTTGAACGGTTGACGGAAAAAATGAGCGATCCAGTTTCTCTTGCCAATGCATTTGCCTATGGTACGGCCGACAAGCGTATTGAGGTTTTGCGGAAAATCGGCGAGACCGGTTCCATTTCGCAGGCTGCCCGGGAGGCCGGTATCAGTTACAAGGCTGCCTGGCAGGCAATCGATACCCTGACCAATCTGACGGGAGTCTCGCTGGTCGAAAAGATTGTCGGAGGTATCGGAGGCGGCGGAGCCAAACTGACGGATGAGGGATTGCAACTGCTCCGGATCGCAGGGGCGCTGGAAAAGAAGCGGCAGGAAGTGCTGGATGAGTTCAGGGAAGAAAAAATCGATGCCATTGATGCGCGTTTTTCGCATTTGTCGATCAGAACGAGCATGCGGAATTATCTGCCCTGTCGCGTCAAGGGGCTGAAAATGAGCGGACAGATCGTCCGTGTCTGTCTGGAAGTCCATGAAAGCATGGCGGTTCTGGTTGCCAGAATCACGCGTACGAGTGCCGAACTTCTGGCTCTGAAACCGGGACTGGCCGTGGTGGCCATGTGCAAGGCTACGGCTGTCCGGGTTTCAGGGGAAGCGAGGTCTTCCGGTCTTTCCACGGCCAATCAGTTTCAGGGTACGGTTAGCCGTATCTCGAAAGGGGAAAAGGAAGACGAAATTACCATTGAACTGTTCCCCGGGTTGCAACTGGTCGGTTTTGCATCTGCCGGAGAAGAAATCGAAACAGGCGGACAGATTCAGGCTTCGGTTGATGAATCGGCTGTTGTAGTCGCGCTTTTGCCGTGAGGAAATGCATGGATAACTGTCTGGAATCGTCGGAACTGACTGTTGATCGCTGGGAAAAAGGTCGAATCCAGCGCCTGAAGGATACGGTCGCGGAAGAAGTTCCTGTCGCACTGGTCTATAACGGCATTTCCCACGCGGTGATGCTGGCGACGCCGGCCGATCTGGAAGATTTTGCATGGGGTTTTTCACTGACCGAAGGAATTGTGACCTCCGTAAAAGAAATTTATGCATGTGATGTGGTCGAGGCTGAAAACGGACTCCGGATCGAACTGGATATTGCCAGCGAGCGGTTTCAGTATTTGAAAGAAAGAAGACGCAATCTGGCGGGGCGCACCGGTTGTGGCCTGTGCGGTACGGATTCGCTATCCCAGGCGGTCAAAATGCCGCCCCGTGTTGCCGGAAATCCTTCTTTCAGTATGGATATGCTTCACAAGGCATTCGAAAAAATGGATAAAATCCAGCGCCTTAAAAAACGGACCGGAGCGACGCATGCCGCCGCCTGGCTGGACGGGAACGGAAATGTCGAGATAATCCGGGAAGACGTGGGGCGTCATAATGCGCTGGACAAGCTGGTTGGGACGCTTTACCGGCAAGCAACGGATCGTTCGTGCGGAGCGGTTCTGGTAACGAGCCGGGCCAGTTACGAGATGGTCCAGAAATGCGGAGCGGCCGGAATCGGCATGCTGGCAGCCATATCGGCGCCAACGGCACTGGCGGTGCGTATGGCCGATGCCATCAATCTGACATTGGTCGGTTTTGTCCGGCAAGGAAGCCATACCGTTTATACCCATCCTTATCGGCTTGTTTAGTTTGCTTTTTGTACGGATTCGTATCAATCTGTACAATGTGAAACATCCTTATTATTCATCCCGCGATTATTGATCATGAAATTTGAAACTCTTGCGATTCATGCCGGTTATTCTCCGGATCCCGTAACCAAATCGGTTGCCGTCCCTATTTACCAGACCGTAGCTTACGCTTTCGACAACGCACAGCACGGCGCCGATCTGTTCGATCTGAAAGTGCCGGGAAATATTTATACCCGTATCATGAATCCCACGAACGACGTACTGGAAAAACGTGTTGCCGCACTTGAAGGCGGTGTCGGCGCACTGGCGCTGGCGTCCGGCATGACGGCTGTTTCTTACGCTATCCAGACCATTACAGAAGTCGGTGACAATATCGTCGCGTCGAGTACGCTGTATGGCGGCAGCTATAATCTTTTTGCCCACACTTTTCCCCAGTATGGCATTGAAGTCCGCTTTGCTGATCCTTTGTTGCCGGATGATTTCTCGGCGCGGATCGACAGCAGGACAAAGGCCATTTTCTGCGAATCCGTCGGCAATCCGCTCGGCAATGTGACCGATATTGAAAAACTGGCCAATATCGCTCATGCTCACGGTATTCCGCTGATCGTGGACAATACGGTGCCGACGCCCTATTTGTGCCGTCCTTTTGAATGGGGCGCCGATATTGTCGTGCATGCGCTGACGAAATCGATGAACGGCCACGGAAACAGTCTTGCGGGCGCTATTGTCGATAGCGGCAAATTTCCATGGAAAGAAAACCGGGAAAAATTCAGGCGTTTGAGCGAGCCGGATGTTTCCTATCATGGCGTCGTTTATACGGATGTATTCGGCGATGCTGCCTATATCGCAAGGGCCAGGGTAGTGCCGTTGCGGAATATGGGGGGAGCACTCTCGCCGATGAACGCTTTCCTGATTCTGCAGGGTGTCGAAACGTTGCCGCTGCGTATGGACAGAACCTGTGAAAATGCGCTGGCGATCGCCAGATTCCTGAACGATCATCCGAAAGTATCCTGGGTAAACTGCGCGGCATTGCCCGATCATCGCGATCATGCGTTGCTTCAGAAATACATGAATGGCAAAGCGCCGAGCTTGCTGTCTTTTGGTGTCAAGCCGTCGGGAAGCATGAGCGCACGCGAGGCAGGCGCCAAAGTGCTGGACGCTTTCAAGCTGTTTACCCGGCTGGTCAATATTGGCGATGCCCGTTCTCTGGCCACACATTCGGCATCGACTACCCACCGCCAGTTAAGTTCGGAGGAACTGAAAAAAGCCGGGGTCAGCGAGGACATGATCCGCTTGTCTGTCGGACTGGAACACTCGGAAGACCTGATTGCCGATCTGGATCAGGCTTTGGCGGTTATCTGAGGCGTTTGGTTTGCAAAAAACAGGACAATTCTCTTTGTCCTGTTTTTTTATAAGGACAAAAGGAAGCTTTCCGGAATCTTTCGGGCATTTTGTATTCAAACGTAAAAAAGCTGTACATTGACAGTCAGTGAAGCAAACTGTGAAAACAGGGCTGGCTGATCGTTGAATTGATTTTCCTGTTTTGCCTAAAGTCAGCTATTTCAGACAACTTTTACGGAGAGCCGTTAGAGATGAATACGTTTAAACGTTCTTTTCTGTTTTCGCTTGTTTTCGTGACGCCAGTCGTTTTTGCCATACCGACTTTGCAGACCGGCAAAAACGATCAGAAACAGCTTTCTCTGACGATTTATGAGCGCGATCTGGCTCTGGTAAGGGACGTCAGACAGGTGCCTTTGCAAGACGGAGCCTTAAAAGTCCAGTTCGTCGATATCAGTGAGCGGATTCAGCCGGAAACAGTTATGCTAAGGGATACCGTCTCCGGAAAGATCAGTGTGGCCCAGATTTATTTCGACAATAACCTCTTGTCTCCACAAACGCTGCTGGAAAGTTATGTCGGCAAAACGGTCAGGGTGATCAAAACCGATCCGGCGACAGGCGCGGAAACGCAGGAATCGGCTCAGGTTTTGTCTGCCCGAAACGGTATCGTCCTTAAAATGGGAGACCGGATCGAAACCAATGTACCCGGACGGCTCGTTTACGAGCGTATCCCCGAGGGATTGCAGGCCAGCCCTACCTTGACGGCTGAGCTGGCAAGCAAAGTGAGCGGGAGCCGGCAGCTTGAGCTGGATTATCTGACGAGTGGCATCGGCTGGAACGCCAATTATGTGGCCCTGTTGAATGCCGGAGAGAACAGAATGGATCTTTCAGGCTGGGCCGCCATCAGCAATAACAGTGGTACCGAATTCAGGAATGCGAACGTCCAGTTGATGGCAGGTAGTCCCAATGTGACCAATGCCCGGCCGATGCTGATGGCAGCGGCCGCACGGTCTGCAAAATTCGATGCTGTACCGGCCGGTAACGAAATTGCGCAGGAGTCCTTTTCGGATTATCACTTGTACACACTTCCCCATAAAGTGACCTTGTCCAATAATCAATCAAGACAGTATGCTCTGCTAAGTGCAAGTGATGTAAAGGTAAAAAAAGAATGGATACTGGATGGCGGAAACTATTATTACCGGAGTCGTATGCCGAATGTCAGCGACAGTTTGCCGGTCACTATGACGGTTGAATTCAGGAATGCCAAAAACAACCGGCTGGGTATGCCTTTGCCCGGCGGGATCGTTCGTTTTTACCAGACAGACGGTCGCGGCAATCAGCAGTTTCTTGGCGAAAGCAGGATGTCTCACACTCCGGCCAATGATGACGTCACTCTGAGAATGGGCGAATCTTTCGATGTGACGGGGTCGAGAAAGCAAACCCTGTTTAAAACAGTGCCGTCAGAGAATCAATCAGTCAGAAAATATGAAAGCGCTTATACGATCGTGCTGAAAAACGCAAAGAGCACGGGGGTTACTGTTCAAGTCAGGGAACCGATTCCGGGAAGCTGGCAGATTTTGCAGGAAAATTATCCGCATACGAAAGACGGAACGACAGCTGTCTGGCGGGTTGCCGTACCGGCTGGCGGTCAGGCTACTTTGAGTTATCGTGTTCGTGTTGAATAAGCAAATTCCGGGTATGACAGAGTATATGGAAACGAAAGAAAATCGGGTTTTTCTGCATATATGCTGCGGTCCCTGTTCGCTGATGCCGGTTGTCCATTTGCGAAAAGAAGGATTTAATGTGACCGCTTTCTTTTTCAATCCCAACATTCATCCTGAAGAGGAGTATGGGCTGCGCCGGGATTCCGCACAGCTTGCTGCCGAAAAGCTGGATTATCCGCTCGTTTTTGCCGGCGACGCGCTAAAACCGGCGCAATGGATCCGGGAACTGAATGGAGTTACCCAAGAAGGGGAACGTTGCGTTTCCTGTTACCGGCAGCGTTTGCTTCCGGTAGCGCTTGAAGCCAAAAGGCGGGGATTCGATTTCTTTACGACAAGCCTTTTGTATTCCCGCTATCAGCATCACGAAGCCATCTGTCAGGTCGCGGAACAAGTGGCCAGGGAAACGGGAGTATCGTTTTTGTATCGGGATTTCCGGCCTTACTGGTACGAGGGAATCAATCTGTCCAAGGAACTGGGCCTTTATCGCCAAAAATGGTGCGGTTGCCTGCTGAGCAGGAAGGAAGCTGAAATTCAGCGTGCCGAACGGGCCGAATTGAAACGGCGAAAAGCGCTGGCACGCATGGCTTCGGTTGCGTGAAACCTGAAATATTCAGCGTTTTTTTGTTGAAACTTCTTGTCGATTGGGGATGTTTTTGCGAACTGTCAGGAATCGACCGACATTTTCAGGCGAGTCAGAAAGTCGTCTTTTGTCATTAGTTGCAGTCTGTCGAGTAGAGCAATTTGCATCGATCCAATGCCCAGCCCCTTGGAAATGACCAATTCGGCAGCCATTTCTCCCGCTATTCCCATATAAGCCATGGCAGCAGCAGTCGCGCGCCAGTGATCGGGCTGGACAGCGGAAAAAGCGCCGATCATGGCGCTTGCCGAGCAACCCGTCCCTGTGATTCTGGTCATCCAGACATGCCCGTTTTTGAGGCTGGCTTTTCTGCCGGCTTCGTCGAAAACATAATCGGTTTCGCCTGAAACGCAAACCGTTCCATTGATACCGATCGCCAGTTTCCGGGCGGCATTCACGGCATTATCCGATGACCGGGTACTTTCTACTCCTTTTGTCGCTTCGGAGGCTCCGGCAATGCTCATGATTTCTGAAGCGTTACCTCTGATAATGTCCGGCCTGGCATCGGTCAGCAGTTCTTCGACGATCCTGTTCCGGTAGGAAGTTGCACCGGCGCCGACCGGATCCAGTACGACAGGAATCTGATGGGAATGGGCAGAATGTGCGGCCAGCTTCATGGCGTCCACCCATTCAGATTGCAGGGTCCCGATGTTGATAACCAGTGCGCTGGCGATAGCGGTCATTTCCGCCACTTCCTCACGGGCATGCGCCATGACAGGGGCAGCGCCCAGCGCCAAAAGGACATTGGCGTTATAGCTCATGACAACCAGGTTCGTGATGTTATGAACCAGTGGCGTTTTTTCTCGCACACGAATGACATCGTTCCAGAGGTCTTCCGCCGTCGTTTTTGTTGAAGTCATTTAAGTTTTGGGATAGGAAGGGTATTTTTATGCGCTTTGTCCAATCCGGGCATCGATAAGCCGCAGAGCGTCAAGCGCGCCAAGTGCGAGTCCAATATCGCTTGATTTCGGAACTTCCGGATAGTCCGGATTGATCCGGATTATCGGAACGTTGAAAGATTCGCTGGCCCGCCGTACTGTCGGAACGTGCACTCCGGCTCCGATTTCAATCACCACCAGATTGCTCACTTTGCGGTACCATTTGTTCAGACGTTCCATTTGCAGTTCGGTTCTGTTGGATATCCACCCCCAGTCGTTGAACATCAAAATATTGGGCCGAGACAAGCCCTTGCACTCCGGACAGACGGGAAAGCCGGAAAGGAGTTGGCAGTTTTCTTCATCAATTTCAACATTCACTCCGTTGCCGGGCCAGATAGCCGCGGAGCAGGGAAGGGTGCATTGCAAGTGGTGAATGGATCCGTGGCATTCGGCAATACGTGTTTCATCAAAACCGGCTTTCTGGAACTGGCCGTCCACATTGCTGGTGAAAACAAAAGCGCCGTGAGCCGGTTTTTCTGCTATTTTTCGCAGGATGGCGAAACCTTCGTGAGGCTGCGTTTCGCGATAGCGTTGCAGACGGTGTCCATAGAAGCCCCAGGCCAGACGGGCGTTGTCGGTAAAAGCGTTCGGATTGGCAATTTCGACAAATGAAATACGATGTTTTCCCAATTTTGGATAAGCGCGCCACAATCCTTCATTCCCGCGGAAATCCGGCAGACCCGAGTCAACACCCATACCGGCACCCGCGCCAATCAGCAGACCGTCAGCCTGTCGGATCAATTCGGCAGCTTTCCGGATTTTTTCTTCGGTTTGCATATTTTTCGTTTGTTTTTAAAAGAATGAATGATTCAAGCTTATCTTAATTTATAAAGATATCAATAAAAAAGGCCGTTATTCAATAACGGCCTTTGTCGTAGAGTTTTCAATTAATGGCGAATCAGGTAATCGAATGCGCTCAGCGATGCCTTGGCCCCATCGCCCATGGCAATGACGATTTGCTTGTAAGGCGATGAAGTCACATCGCCGGCCGCAAAAACGCCGGGAACAGAAGTTTTATTATAAACATCTACCTCGATTTCATTTTTTTCATTCAGTTTGACAGGAGTTCCTTTCAGCCAGTCTGTTGTCGGCACCTGACCGATCTGGACGAAGATGCCTGCGACAGGAAGCGTGCGGTTTGTGGCCGTAGCCAGATCCTTGTAAACCAGTCCGTTGACTTTCTGGCCGTCTCCCGTTACCTCGACTGTTTGAGCCTGTGTGATTAAGGTGACGTTTTTCAGCGAGAAAAGTTTTTCCTGCAATACGGTATCGGCAGTCAGTTTCGTGCCGCGAACCAGTACCGTTACGTGTTCGGCAATACCGGCCAAATCGATGGCTGCTTCGACAGCCGAATTGCCGCCGCCGACAACGGCAATTTTTCGGTTTTTGTACAAGGGGCCGTCACAATGCGGGCAGAACGCAATACCGCGACCGATGTATTTTTCTTCACCGGGCACTTCCATTTTTCTCCAGCTGGCGCCGGTGGCGAGAATAACGGTTTTGCTTTTGACGGAAGCGCCGTTTTCGAGCGGCACTTCAATCAGTTCTCCCGGAATGAGGCCGGTGGCGCGATGGGGCATCATGACGTCGATATCGTGATTTCTCACGTTATCTTCATAAACCGCTGCCAGATGCGTTCCTTCGATTTTCCGGATGGCGATGATGTTTTCGATATCGGTTGTGTTCAGAATCTGGCCGCCGAAATTTTCAGTGATCAGGCCAGTGCGGATTCCCTTGCGGGCAGCATAAATGGCCGATGTCGCCGCGGCCGATCCGCCACCGATAACCAGAACGTCAAAGGGCGCTTTGGCGGAAATTTTTTCCGCCTCACGTTTGGCGCTGCCTGTATCGAGTTTTGCCAGTATTTCCTTGAGGCTCATGCGACCCTGACCGAATTCCTTGCCATTCAGGTAAATGGTCGGAACCGCCATGATATGTCGTTCGTTGACTTCGTCCTGAAAAATGGCTCCGTCGATCATGACATGGGAAATGCCCGGATTGACGACGGCCATCAGGTTCAGGGCCTGAACAACTTCAGGACAATTCTGGCAACTGAGTGAAATATAGGTTTCGAACTCATAATTCCCCGTCAGATGCTTGATCTGTTCAATGACGTCGGGCTCGACTTTGGGAGGATAGCCGCCTGTCTGCAGCAGAGCCAGGACAAGGGAAGTAAACTCGTGGCCCATGGGAAGGCCTGCAAAGCGGATATGAACGTTTCCCTCTGGCCGATTGACCGAGAAAGAGGGCGATCTTTTATCCTCGCCAGCTCGTTCAATGATCGTGATTTTGGAAGACAGCTCGGCGATATCCCGCAACAAAGCCGTCATTTCTCTGGATTTTTCGGTGTCGTTTATTGAGGCAACTATCTCAATCGGATTAACCAGTTTAGCGAGATAGTTCCTGAGTTGTTCTTTAACTTGATTGTCGAGCATGTTTCTCTGTCCGGTTGAGAAGGGCGTATCGCCTGATGCAAGGAAAACGGTCTGTCAGTCCGAAAAGTTCCGGAATGCCTTTTGCCTGGAACTTTCCGGACTCACGCAAAATAAAAATCAGATCTTGCCGACCAGATCCAGGGAAGGAGCCAGCGTTTCGCTGCCCGGTTGCCAGGAAGCGGGACAGACCTGGCCTTTATGGCTGGCAACGTATTGTGCCGCCTGAACTTTGCGGATCAGCTCTGTAGCCGAACGGCCAATACCCAGATCGTGAATTTCGTACAGCTTGATTTGACCTTCCGGATTGATAACGAAGGTGCCGCGCAAGGCAACGCCGTCTTCTTCGATCAGGACTTCGAAATCGCGGCTGATTTTGCCGCTCGGGTCGCCGATCATGGGGAACTGGATTTTCTTGATGGTATCCGAAGCGTCGTGCCAGCCTTTATGAACAAAATGGGTATCGGTCGAAACGGAATAGATTTCCACACCCATTTTCTTGAATTCTTCATAGTGGTCCGCCAGATCACCCAGTTCGGTCGGGCAGACGAAAGAGAAGTCTGCCGGATAGAAAAATACAACAGACCACTTACCTTTCAGATCGTTGTCCGTGACGGTGACAAATTGCCCGTTGTGATAGGCCTGTGCCTTGAAGGGTTTGATTTGGGTATTGATCAGTGATGACATGTTTCTCTCCTTGATGATAATTCAAATAGTACCGGCTATTCGCAAACATCCCGGGAATGGCCGTAATGGTTAAAAAATGTTTGATGAACTGTATTACGTTATGCGTTCACTGCATTGTTTGACATTAAAACACGACTTTAAAATTCCTGCAGAGCGCGTTCCCGTTTTTGGGGTGGAGTATGATGTCGTTTTTGCAATAAAATCCGTCGCGGAAAACCTGAACGGGTGGAACTGGACGAAAGCGGGATTTCTTGTTAATTAAATAAAATCAACAGGTTATTGAAAAATTTTACAATTTTTTGAGGTCGTGCCATGCCACTTAAACGGCCTATTTTTTATTGAAAATGATTGTCAATTATCTTTTAAAAATTTTCGGCAGAAAGAGATGCTGAAGGGGTGCCGAAGAGAGGAGGCAGCAGGAGATTCCGGGGTCAAGGTTTTTTCAAAAGCCCGGAAAAAGCCTCTTCCTTTTTCCGGGCTTTTATTAAATAAAAACATTCTTTTTTCCATGTCCCTGTACTGGCCAGGGGAAGTTTTTCAAACTTATTCTTCCAGTTTCTTTCGAAGCATTTCCAACTGATGGTAGTGTTTTTTTGTGGCGTGAGGATAGGAAAGTTTCAGTTCTTTCAACGTCTTGAGGATGATGGAACTGATAATCAGTCGGGCATTGTTTTTATCGTCAGCCGGGATGAAATACCAGGGACAGTCATCTGTAGTGGTCGCCAGAATGCACTTTTCGAAAGCGTCCATGTACTGATTCCAGAATTTTCTTTCCTCGAAGTCGGCAAGACTGAGTTTCCAGTTCTTGTCCGGCGTATCGATCCGTTCCAGCAGACGTTTGCGCTGTTCTTCTTTGGAGACATGCAGAAAAAATTTGATGATACGGGTCCCGTTGCGATGAAGATGCGCTTCGAGATCGCGTATGGATCGGTAACGTTCTTCCCACAAGTCCGTGCCGGCTTTCATGTCCGGCAAGTTCTGTTTGTCGAGAATCTCCGGATGAACCCGTACAACCAGGACATCTTCATAGTAAGAGCGGTTGAAAATGCCGATTTCTCCGCGTTCCGGCAGTTCGCAAACGGCGCGCCACAAGAAGTCGTGTTTCAGTTCTTTTTCACTGGGCTGTTTGAAACTGTGTACGTGGCAACCTTGCGGGTTTACCCCTGACATGACATGTTTGATCGCGCCGTCTTTGCCGGCTGCATCCATGGCCTGGAAAATCAGAAGCAAGGCATATTTTCCGGAAGCGTTCAGGACACTTTGCTGGTCGCTCAGTTCTTCGGTGTCCCGCTCCAGCATTTGCCGATATTCTTTTTTGGACCGGTAAAACGGCTTGATAAGAGTCGGACAGTCTTTCAGACGAACGTCGGTATTGGCCAAAACACGGAAGATTTCTGGATCGATTTTCACAATAGCCTCACAAGTCAATTTCACCGTTAAAAACGATAACAGCCGGGCCTGTCATCGTCACCTCATGTCCATTGCCATTCCATGTAATTTCCAGTGTTCCGCCGCGTGCCTTGACGGTAACGGGAGAGTCGAGAAGTTTTCGACGTATCCCCGCGACAACTGCCGCACAGGCGCCGGTTCCGCAGGCCAGTGTTTCTCCTGCACCCCTTTCAAAAACGCGAAGTTTGATGGAATGCCTGTTTTCGATTTCCATAAATCCGGCATTGGTGCGGTTTGGAAAGCGCGCGTGATTTTCAATGAGCGGGCCCGTTTCACCGACAGGAGCCTTGTCCACGTTTTCAACGATCTGGACAGCATGAGGGTTTCCCATGGATACAAGGGAAACCTCTATCGTTTGCAAGCCCTTGGGCAGTTCAAGCGCCAAAGGCCAGATCATGTCGTCTCCTGCCGGCTTGCCTTTCAGACCGCTGGCGTCGAACGGAATCCGGTCAGGGCTGAATTCGGGTTTGCCCATGTTGACTGTTACGTTGCCGTTTTTTTCCACTCGCAATTCAATGATGCCCGCTTTGGTTTCGACTCTGACCGGATTGCGATCTGTCATGTTGAAAACGGTGACGAATCTGGCAAAGGCGCGCGCGCCATTGCCGCATTGTTCCACTTCGCCACCGTCGGCATTGAAAATTCTGTAGCGGAAATCGGTAGCGGGATTTTGAGGTTTTTCCACTATCAGGATCTGGTCGGCACCTATACCGAAACGCCTGTCGGCAATGAAACGGAATTGCTCTGCCGTCAAGTCAACTTTTTGGGTGCAAGCATCGAAAACGATAAAATCGTTTCCTGCACCATGCATTTTTGTAAACTTCAGTTTCATAAGCCGAAATCGACGATCGGTCCCAAAAACAAATGATAGGCGATCACAGGAAAAGTGTCAGCTGAAACGGGGGAAATCGACCATTTAATGCATGTGCTGTTGGCAAAGATCATTCCTTGTTATCCGCATAAACTTTAGGGAATCCTTCCGGACGCGTTTTGAATCGCCGGTGTGTCCATAAATATTCGGAGGGCGCTTCCAGAATACGCTGCTCGATAAACTCGTTCATGCGTTTGGCCGATGTCCAGGGATCCTTGTCGGGAAAGTTTTCCCAGGGCGGATAAAATTTGACTTTCCAGCCTTTATAGTCCGGCAGAAACGTTGCGACAACGGGAATGACTTTTGCACGGGTTGCTGCTGCAAGACGGGATGGTGCAACCAGTGTGGCAGCGGGTTGCCCGAAAAAAGGGACGAATTCGGCATCTTTGGAACCGAAATCCATGTCGGGCAACATAAGGAACGGGATATTTTTATGCAAGGCCCGAATAATCGGTTTTATGCCCTGGCTTCTTGAAAACAGCAGGACGGTTTCATGAAAGCGCATCCTTCCCTTCCGCAGCATCTCATCGAAAGTCTTGTTTTTCTGTTCGGTATAAATGGAACAGCCCGGCGAATCCATAGTGATGATGGCACCCGGCATCTCAAGGCATACAAAATGGGGGCACAGGAAAATAACGGGACCGGCTCGCGTTTCATCATAAGGAACAGCAGGTTCGACATGAATAAGTTTCCTGATTCTTTCAATGGACGACCACCACAGGATTCCCCTCTCCAGAATGCTGCGCCCGTATCCCTGAAAATGTTCCTTGGCGATTTTCCGTCGTTCTTTTTCCGGCATGTCGGGAAAACAGAGCCGGAGATTGGTCAGTGCAATGTGGCGACGGCTTCCCATCAGATAGTAGGAAAGGGTTCCCATCCATTTACCAAGGCGTCCGAGAACAGGCAGGGGAAGCCAGTGTAACGACCACAGAATGAAAAGAAAAAACCTCATACGTTCATTTCCCGCTTATTGTATGAGGTCTTTGAGGTAACAAATCGTCTGGACATTCTTGTGCGGGCACTTTCAAAATAAACAATTTTATAGGGAATTTGTCAAAAATCGAAATATTCAATGATAGCCCAATGTCGGAAAAATTTCGTTATTTCTGCAGGAAAGGAAAAGATACCCATGACTTTTTTGCCGGAAAACAGGGATTTGCCGGTTATTTCAAAGGAATGACGATGTTGATCCGGTTATCGGGATTTCATTCATCAGGAATGATTCTTGATAACTGGAAAATTCGGCGTAGAATAATGCTGCCGCTGAGTTAACGGACAACTTGCGAAGCGGTCTATAAATTTCGCTAAAGCGTCGCAGGCTGCTGAATTGGCTGCGACAGCAATTGGCCTTTTTAGGAGCTTATTTTTATGGCACAAGATTATCTTTTTACGTCGGAATCGGTTTCTGAAGGACATCCCGACAAGGTGGCAGACCAGATTTCAGATGCGATTCTGGATGCTATTCTGACGCAGGATCCCAATGCACGGGTTGCCGCAGAAACATTGTGTAATACCGGTTTGGTCGTTCTGGCCGGTGAAATCACGACTACCGCCAATATTGATTACATTTCGGTGGCGCGCGATACGATCAAACGGATCGGTTACGACAACAACGATTATGGAATCGACCACCGTGGCTGTGCTGTTCTGGTCGGATACGACAAACAGTCTCCCGATATCGCTCAGGGAGTTGATGAGGGCAAGGGAATCGATCTGGATCAGGGAGCGGGCGATCAGGGACTGATGTTCGGATACGCGTGTGATGAAACGCCTGAACTGATGCCGGCCGCTATTTATTATGCCCACAGACTGGTCGAACGCCAGTCCCAGCTTCGAAAGGATGGCCGGATTCCATGGCTGCGTCCGGATGCCAAGTCGCAGGTAACCTTGCGTTATGTCGATGGGAAACCGGTCAGTGCCGAAACGATCGTATTATCGACTCAACATGCGCCGGAAATCGAACACAAACAGATTGAAGAAGCCGTTATCGAAGAAATCATCAAACCGGTGATGCCTGTCGAATGGCTGAAGGATACCCGCTATCTGGTCAATCCGACAGGCCGGTTCGTCATTGGTGGCCCTCAGGGCGATTGCGGTCTGACCGGACGTAAAATCATTGTCGATACTTATGGTGGGGCTTGCCCGCATGGTGGCGGCGCTTTTTCCGGAAAGGATCCCAGCAAAGTCGATCGTTCGGCTGCGTATGCGGCGCGTTATGTCGCCAAAAACATTGTCGCCGCAGGACTGGCAAACAAGTGCCAGATTCAGGTCAGCTATGCGATTGGCGTGGCCAAGCCGATCAATATTACTGTCAATACGGAAGGTACCGGTGTTATTGCTGACGAAAAAATCGCTGCACTGGTCAACGATCATTTTGACTTGCGGCCCAAGGGAATCGTCCAGATGCTGGATCTTCTGCATCCACGTTACAGCAAGACTGCGGCGTATGGCCATTTTGGCCGTGACGAACCCGAATTTACCTGGGAAAAAACGGACAAGGCAGCCGCATTGCGCGAAGTGGCCGGTTTGTAATTTCGCACTGCTGTAAAAAAGGCCAGCTTGACGCTGGCCTTTTTTACAGGAACGGCCATATTCAAATGGCGTACACGGAATAAATCAGGTTCAGGATTTGTTCCGGGGTTTCCGCAATGTAATCCGCTTTCCAGCTGAATGGATCGGTACAGTATCCCCATTTTGCGGCAATAGTCCCCGTTCCTGCAGCCTTGCCTGCCTGAATGTCTCTCAAATCATCGCCGACAAACCAGCTTTCTTCAGGACGGATGTTCAACTGTTTTGCCGCTTCAAAAAGCGGGTCGGGATAAGGTTTGGGACGCGATGCAGTATCGCCCGATATCACGCAATCTGCATCGCCCAGTCCGATTTTTTCAATAAGCGGACGGGTCAGTACGCTTGCCTTGTTGGTGACGATTCCCCAGCCGATTCCAAGCTTGCGTAGTTGTTCCAGCAATTCCGGAATGCCCTTGAACAAGGTGGTTTTAACGGCAATGTGATTTGAGTAAAAAGAAAGAAAGCGTTCGCGTATGCCGGGATATTGATCGTTTTGTGGCGTCAGATGAAATGCGGCATTGACGAGCCCGGGCGCTCCTGCCGAAGCAACCGGCCTGAGCTGTTCATAAGGAACAGGTGGAAGGCCGCGTTCGAGCCTGACGGAATTAATGGCAGCAGCCAGATCGGGCGCGGAATCCGCCAAAGTACCGTCCAGATCGAATAAAACGAACTTGGGCTTTTTAAGAGGAAAAGATTGATTCATGGTTTTGCTTGGGATGGTTTAGCGGGGCTTGACGCAGGAAAGCATGTAATTGACCTGCGTGTTATTGTTCAGGCTGAATTTTCTTGCGCCCAGATCGCAGCTTACGCCCGTAATGGCTGTGACGGTCATGTCGGCGGCACGGACAAAACGGGACAGCTCGGCGGGAGTAATGAATTTCTCGAAACGATGCGTTCCTTTGGGAAGCAGGCGCATAATGTATTCCGCCCCGATAATGGCGTAACACAGGGATTTGAGATTTCGGTTCAGTGTGGCGAAAAAAACATGACCACCCGGTTTGACCAGTTTTGAACAGGCATTGACGATCGATCCGGGGTCGGGAACATGTTCGAGCAGTTCCATGCATGTTATTACATCGTATTGTTCCGGTTCCTGTTTTGCGAATTCTTCTGCCGAAACGGCGAGATAACGGATTGCGAGGCCAGATTTTTTACCATGTTCTCTTGCGGTCTCAAGCGCGTTTTCGGCCAGATCGATTCCTGTCACGCTGGCGTTTGCCTGGGCAAGCGATTCGCTCAGAATGCCTCCCCCGCAACCGATATCCAGCACGTTTTTGCCGTCCAGTGGAACTTGTGCGGCGATCCATTGCAAGCGAACCGGATTCAGGTCATGCAATGGACGAAAGTGTCCGTGAAGGTCCCACCAGCTGTCTGAAACGGCATTGAACTTGTTTAATTCGGACGGATCGCGATTCATGGGCGCAGGAAAATAATCGGCAAGCCTCGATTATAGCGTCAGAAAACAAAAAACCCCGCATTGGCGGGGTCTTTGTATCCGGCAAAAACCGATCAGGATCTTGCGCCGCGGTTTGCAACCACTTCGACTTCAACACGACGGTTTTTCGCACGACCTTGACGCGTCTTGTTGTCAGCGATAGGTTGTTTCTTGCCTTTACCTTCGGTAAAGATTTTTTCCGCAGGAACGCCTTTGGAAACCAGATAAGCCTTGACCGCGTTGGCGCGACGTTCGGACAGTTTCTGGTTGTAAGCATCGGTACCGATCCAGTCGGTGTGGCCGACAGCCACGATAACTTCAGTATCCAGACCGCTCAGGGCATTGACCAGTTCATCCAGTTTCGCTTTACCTTCCGGTTTGACAATGGATTTGTCGAAATCAAAGAATGCATCAGCTGCATAAGTTACTTTTTCAGCGGTTGGAACAGGTGCTACAGCAACGGGAGCTGCTGCGGCTGGCTGGGTCAGCGGGCCGTCGCAACCGGGAACTGCATCAGCCGGAGTCCAGTAGCCGGTATGCCAGCAAAGGCCGGTGCCGCTACGAACGATAACGTCGCGCTGGGTCTGGAGATAACCGCTGTATGGTTTTTTTGCCATATATTCGGTCATCGTCTGTGCAGAAGCAGAGGCTGCAACAACTGCGGATGCAGCAAAAATAACTTTAAGCAATTTATTCATATTTACCCTCTTAGTTGAGATATCCGCAGCAGGCTGCGCATGCATTTTTTCTAACTTCGAAATAACAATAACATGACAATCACATTATAGATTCGATTTACTTCTAATAATGCGTTACAGCTATTCTGACATATTGGAGATTGCTAGATAACCCAAGAAGTTCAAACAATTTTCCATTTTGTTTGTTAGATCAACTTTTGTTATCGATTTGTCGCTTTTTCGCAACCGGATATGACAGTTTTTCTCTGTAAGAGCATTAACGATCACAACAATCAATTTTATATATCGACTACCGGAAAAAATCAAGTCGAACCTTGGAGTATGGAAATAAAATCCGAATGAAAAGAATTACTTAATGACAAATTCGAGATTTGAAAATGATTGTCTTGTCCGCGTGGTAAAATCCTGTTTTCATGTCCTGAAATTTCAGGATCCAAATCCTATTCATTCTGTCTGTCAGAAACAATCTCATGGATCAATTCGCAAAAGAAACCATTTCCATTTCATTGGAAGATGAAATGCGTAAAAGCTACCTCGATTACGCAATGAGCGTTATCGTGGGCAGGGCGCTTCCGGATGTCCGGGATGGTCTGAAACCGGTGCATCGGCGTGTTCTGTTCGGCATGCACGAGATGAACAATACCTGGAACCGTCCTTACGTCAAATGCGCCCGTGTCGTCGGTGAAGTGATGGGGAAATACCATCCTCATGGCGATCAGTCCATTTACGACACGCTGGTACGTATGGCGCAGGATTTTTCATTGCGTTATACGCTGGTCGATGGACAAGGCAATTTCGGCTCGATAGATGGAGACAATGCCGCTGCCATGCGTTACACGGAGTGCCGTCTTGACAAAATCGCCGATGAGATGCTGGCCGATATCGATAAGGAAACGATCGATTTCGTTCCCAACTATGACGGCAAGGAAAAGGAACCATCGGTATTGCCGACCAGAATTCCCAATTTGCTTATCAACGGGTCTTCGGGAATTGCCGTCGGGATGGCGACCAACATTCCTCCCCACAATCTGGCTGAAGTCATAAGAGGTTCCCTGCATCTGCTTCACCATCCGGATTGCACCATAGATGAACTGATCGATATTATTCCCGCGCCCGACTTTCCGACAGGCGGCCTGATTTATGGAGTAACCGGAGTTCGTGAAGGTTACCGGACAGGGCGGGGGCGGGTTGTCATGCGCGCCAGGACCCATTTCGAAGAGCACGGTCGCGACGGGCGGCAGGCAATTATTATTGATGAGTTGCCCTATCAGGTAAACAAGAAAACGTTGCTTGAACGGATTGCCGAAAGCGTGCGTGAGAAAAAACTTGACGGTATTTCCGATATCCGCGACGAATCCGACAAATCCGGGATGCGGGTGGTGATCGAACTGAAACGCAATGAAGTGGCGGAAGTCGTCCTGAACAATCTGTTCAAGCAGACGCAACTGCAGGATACTTTCGGCATGAATATGGTGGCGCTGGTCGATGGCCAGCCGAAACTTTTGAATCTCAAGCAGATGCTGGAGTGTTTTCTGGCTCATCGCCGTGAAGTGGTGACGCGCAGGACAATTTTCGAGTTGAGAAAGGCGCGTGAGCGGGGCCATGTTCTGGAAGGACTGGCGGTTGCCCTTGCCAATATCGATGACTTTATCGCGATTATCCGCGCGGCGCCGACGCCGCCGATTGCACGACAGGAATTGATGGCCCGTTCCTGGGATTCCTCTCTCGTACGCTCCATGCTTGAACGAACAGGCAATGAACATACCAACAGCGTTGACGATTTCAGGCCGGAAGGACTGCCGAAAATATATGGCATACAGTCCGATGGGCTTTATAAATTGTCTGAGGAACAGGCGACCGAAATCCTGCAGATGCGTCTGCAGCGTCTGACCGGACTTGAGCAGGACCGAATTCTGAACGAATACGGCGATGTTATGAGACAGATCGCCGAGTTGCTGGATATTCTGGCCAGACCTGAAAGGGTGCTGGAGATCATCGACACTGAACTGACGGCAGTTATTGGCGAATATGCCGAGAAAGCGAAAGACACACGTCGTTCCGAAATTGAATTGAATGCCAGCGATCTTGAAACGGAAGATCTGATTACGCCGCAGGACATGGTGGTAACGCTGTCTCACAGCGGCTATATCAAGTCTCAGCCTTTGTCTGAATACCGTGCCCAGAAGCGTGGCGGCCGTGGCCGTCAGGCGACCTCCACCAAAGAAGACGATTGGGTCGATCAGCTGTTTATCGCCAATACACATGACTATATTCTCTGCTTTTCAGACAGGGGCCGTATGTATTGGCTGAAAGTGTGGGAAGTACCTCAGGGTTCGCGTAATTCCCGCGGCAAACCGATTGTGAACATGTTCCCTTTACAGGGGGAGGAAAAGATTACCGTCATTCTTCCGCTGTCGGGTGAAAACCGGAATTTTCCGGAAAATCATTACATTTTCATGGCGACCAGTCAGGGGACGGTCAAGAAGACGCCTTTGACCGACTTCAGCAATCCGCGCAAGGCGGGTATCATCGCCGTTGGTCTGGATGAAGGCGATTACCTTATCGGCGCGGCGTTGACGGATGGAAATCATGACGTCATGCTCTTTTCGGATGCCGGCAAGGCCGTCCGTTTCGATGAAAACGATGTCCGTCCGATGGGAAGAACGGCTCGTGGCGTCAAAGGCATGAATCTGGAAGATGAACAGAAAGTGATTGCGCTGCTGGTTGCCGGGGACGAAAACCAGTCTGTTCTGACGGCAACGGAAAACGGATTTGGCAAGCGTACTCCGATAGCCGAATATACCCGTCATGGAAGAGGCACCAAGGGAATGATCGCCATTCAGACAAGTGAACGCAATGGCAAGGTGGTCGCAGCGACACTGGTCAGCGAAAATGACGAAATCATGCTGATTACTACAGGCGGGGTCCTTATTCGTACACGTGTTTCCGAAATTCGTGAAATGGGTCGGGCTACACAGGGTGTAACCCTGATTTCGATAGAAGAAGGAACGACACTAAGCGGGCTCCAGCGTATTCTGGAATCGGATATTGAAGATGTGCCGGAAGGTTCGGAAGAAGAAAAACAGTGATGCGTCCGTATAACTTTTCAGCAGGGCCTGCGATGTTGCCGGAGACGGTGTTGGCGCAGGCTGCCGCTGAAATGACGGACTGGCATGGCTGTCGGATGTCGGTGATGGAACTGAGCCATCGCGGGCGAGAGTTCGATACGATTATCAGAAGGGCGCAGGATGACCTTCGCGAGCTTCTGGAAATTCCGGTCTCTTATCGTATTCTTTTCATGCAGGGTGGCGCAACGGCCATGAATGCAATCGTTCCGATGAATCTGGTTAACCGTCCCGGTTCGAATTCCACACTGGACTTTGTCCATACCGGGGTATGGTCTGGCAAATCACTGGATGAAGCAGGGAAATACGGAAAGGTCAATATTGCGGCTTCCTCAAGGGAAGACCGTTTTCTTTCGGTTCCGGCACAGAAAAGGTGGCAGACAACAGACAATGCGGCGTATATCCACGTGTGCACCAATGAGACGATCAATGGTAACCAGTTTCATTTTACGCCCGATACGGGAACGGTTCCCCTTGTTGCAGATATGTCCTCGGAGATACTGTCGCGTCCTGTCGACTTTTCTAAATATGGCGTCATATTCGCAGGTGCGCAGAAAAATCTTGGGCCAGCCGGAGTAACCATTCTTGTTGTCCGTGAAGATCTGATCGGATATGCCGTGCCGTTTTGTCCTTCCGTTTTCGATTGGCAAAACGTGGCAGAGAACAATTCCATGTTCAATACGCCTCCTACCTATGCCATTTATATCTGTGGTCTCGTTTTCAGATGGATGAAAAAAAGGGGAGGAGTTTTGCGTATGGAACAGGAAAGTATTGAAAAATCGTCCATGCTCTATGACTTTATTGATCACAGCGGTTTTTACCGTAATGAAGTATCGATAGAAAGTCGTTCCCGAATGAATGTGCCTTTTTTTCTTGAAGATGAATCTTTAAATGACGAGTTTGTTGCCGAGGCTGCGAAAAACGGTCTTTTGCAGTTGAAAGGTCATCGTCTGACGGGAGGAATGCGTGCGTCTTTGTACAATGCCATGCCGATTGAAGGTGTTGAGGCGCTTGTTGCATTTATGCGGGCTTTTGAGCAAAAACATTAACGCTTATGTATTGCCCGATACTGGGTTATTGAACAGTTATGCCTTACAATGATTCCTCGCAAAATTCATTTCGAGCAATTTTCATTCAGGTAGCACAGCATCTGTTTTTTAATTCATGGAAAAATTATTGAAACCTCTACGGGATCAGATCGATGAAATCGATGCCCGTATACTGGATTTGTTGAACCGTAGAGCGCAAGTGGCTCAGGAAGTGGGGCATGTCAAGAATAAAGTGGATGCACCGATTTTCCGGCCCGACAGGGAAGCACAGGTGTTGAGACGGATTGCAGAACGCAATCCTGGCCCTTTGGGAAACACCGAGCTGCAAACTATTTTCAAGGAAATCATGTCGGCATGCCGTGCGCTGGAAAAGAAAATAATCGTCGCTTATCTTGGGCCGGCCGGTACTTTTTCGGAGCAGGCTGTTTACCGTTATTTCGGAATGGCAGTGAATGCGTTACCTTGCGGTTCCATTGACGAGGTTTTTCGTGCAGCGGAAGCCGGAACAGCTGATTTCGGTGTGGTTCCGATCGAAAATTCGACCGAAGGCGCCATTAACCGGACGCTGGATTTGTTGATGCAGACTCCATTGACCATTGGTAGCGAAGTGTCCATTCCCATACAGCATAATCTGATGACGTTGAGCGGAAAAATGGATGGCGTTCATACGATTTGCGCGCATTCACAGGCTCTCGCGCAGTGTCAAGGCTGGCTCAATCAGCATTACCCCAATATTTTGAGGCATGCTGTTTCTTCCAATGCGGAAGCAGCGCGTATTGCCAGTGAAGATGTCGAAGTTGCGGCTATTGCCGGTGAGATGGCCTCTAAACGTTACGGCCTTCAGGTTGTAAACGCTCATATTCAGGATGAACCGCAAAACCGGACACGTTTTGCCGTTATCGGCCGAAAGGAAACGGAACCGTCCGGAAAAGATCAGACATCGCTTCTTTTGTCCGTCCAGAATAAAGCGGGCGCAGTGTATAAAATGCTGGAGCCGCTTGAAAAGTATGATGTATCAATGACCCGTCTGGAATCCAGACCGGCAAAAACCGGAAACTGGGAATATTACTTCTTTGTAGATATCGATGGCCATGTCCGGGAAGAAAAAGTCAGACGGGCATTGGCCGAGTTGAAGGATCGGGTCGTCTATTTCAAAGTGCTTGGTTCCTATCCTATTTAGTTCGTTATACGGAAATTATCATGTCTAATCAGTTCGCACCAGAGTATATCCGCGCTATTGCACCCTATCAGGCAGGCAAGCCGATTTCGGAAGTTGCGCGCGAATTCGGGCTGGATCCGCAGAAAATCGTCAAGCTCGCTTCCAATGAAAATCCCTGCGGGATGCCGCCTTCAGCCAAACAGGCTGTTCAACACGTGCTTGATGAAACCGGACGTTATCCGGATGCGAATGGTTTCGAACTGAAGAAAGTCCTCTCTGAACGGTACGATGTCCCGCAGAGCTGGATTACTTTGGGGAATGGCAGCAACGATATTCTCGATCTGGCGGCACGGACATTTGTTCAGGCGGGACAGTCCATCCTGTTTTCGGAGTATTCTTTTTTGGTATATGCCCTCGTTGCGAAAGCAATAGGAGCAAAGGGTATCCAGGTGCCGTCAGTAAATTTCGGTCACGATTTAATGGCTATGCTAAAGGCTGTCAGAGACGATACCCGTCTGATTTTTATTGCCAATCCCAACAATCCAACCGGTACTTTTTTGCAGCCTGTCGATATCGAAACGTTTCTTGACAAAGTGCCCTCGAATGTTGTCGTTGTAATTGATGAGGCTTATAACGAATATCTGGATTCGTCGATCCAGTATGATTCCACGGCATGGGTGAAAAAATATCCGAATCTATTGGTGTCGCGTACTTTTTCGAAAGCATATGGTCTGGCAGGACTGCGTGTCGGATTCGGTCTTGCGCAGCCTGAACTGACCGATCTTCTCAATCGGGTAAGGCAGCCTTTCAATGTGAACGCACTGGCTCAGGCAGCAGCAGTCGCCGCCTTGAATGACAAAACTTTTCTGGAAAAAAGCGCACGAATCAATGCCGACGGTTACCGTTATCTGACTGGGGCGTTTGAGGAAATGGGACTGGAATATGTTCCATCGCATGGGAATTTCGTTCTGGTAAGGGTCGGGAATGACGATGGGGCCGGTACCCGGGTCAATCTGGAACTGTTGAAAAAGGGCATTATTGTGCGTCCTGTCAATGCCTATGGATTGCCGAAGTGGCTGCGTGTTTCAATCGGGTTGCCTGAAGAAAACCGGGCTTTCGTTAAAGCGTTGAAAGAAATAATGGCTTGAATTCGTGGTTCCATTTAAAAAAATTGTGATTTGCGGCATCGGTCTGATTGGGGGATCGCTTGCGCTGGCTTTGCGAAAAGCAGGCTATTCGGGAAAAATTGTCGGACTGGAAAGGAATAAAGAAATCCTGAGCCGTGCGCATGCTCTCGGTATTGTCGATGATGCAGGATCGCCATTAGGGGAAACTTTTCAGGATGCCGATTTGCTGGTCCTGGCCGTCCCGGTTGCGCAAACCGCCAGTGTACTGAAAATGGTAAGACCGTATTTGTCTTCTGACATTGTCGTGACCGATACCGGCAGCACCAAAACCAATGTCGTCACCATGGCACGGCAGGTCTTGAATGAAAAAATCGCTTGCTTTATTCCGGCTCATCCCATTGCCGGACGTGAAATGAATGGCCCTGAAGCGGCGGTTGACAACTTGTTTGCCGGGAAAAAAACGGTGATTACAATACTTCCTGAAAACCGTAAAGATGCTATTGAAAAGATAGCGGGCTTGTGGGAACAATGCGGTTCGGTCATTCATTATCTGACGCCCGAGGATCACGACAATGTTTTTGCCACCGTCAGTCATATGCCGCATTTGCTGGCTTATGGGCTCGTCGATTATGTGGCCAAGCATTCAAAATCGGATATGTTCTTTCAGTATGCCGCCAGCGGGTTTCGGGATTTTACAAGAATAGCCAGTTCTTCACCTGAAATGTGGCGTGATATCACGCTGGCTAACCGTGCCCATTTGTTGACGGAACTGGATGCTTATCTGCAAGAACTGGAACATATTCGCGATCTGGTTGAAAAAGCGGATGGACACGGACTTGAAAAAATTTATGCCAATGCGCAGCAGGCCAGAATGAACTGGCTCAATACGATTGAAAATTCCGAACTGAAAAAGTAGTTGCCCGATGCCTCATTATCCTAAATATATCGATCTATCGCCGGTCAAGAACGTTTCCGGAACAGTACGTCTTCCCGGTTCCAAAAGTATATCGAACCGGACATTGTTGCTGTCTGCACTGGCGGATGGAAAAACAGTGATAAAAGATCTTCTCGCTTCTGACGATACAACAGTCATGCTGCAGGCATTACAGGATCTTGGCATTTCGTGGTTGCAGACCGAAACAGGTGATGCGTGTGTCGTTACCGGAACACGAGGGAATTTGCCGGTCAAAGAAGCGGATCTGTTTCTGGGAAATGCCGGGACGGCGATACGTCCTTTGACAGCTGCGCTCGCCGTTCTCGGAGGGAATTTCCTGTTGCACGGTATCAAAAGGATGCATGAGCGGCCTATTGGCGATCTGGTCGATGCGCTGAATGAATCCGGCGCTAATATCGAATATGTTGAAAATCGGGGTTATCCTCCGATCCGGATTCGTGACGGCCATATCCACTCCCATGACCTTAAGGTGCGCGGAAATGTATCGAGCCAGTTTCTGACCGCTTTGCTGATGGCTTCGCCCTTGATGGCGCGTACACATGATGTCACTATCCATGTGGTCGGTGAGCTGATTTCAAAACCCTATATTGAAATTACCCTCAATCTGATGCGTGTATTCGGGGTTGAGGTTGAACGTGATGGCTGGGAATCCTTTACCCTGAAAAAAGGGCAAACTTACAAAAGTCCGGGAACGGTGCATGTTGAAGGAGATGCCTCATCCGCATCCTATTTTCTCGCGGCAGCGGCGATTGCAGGCGGCCCGGTCAGAGTGGAAGGTATAGGTCGCAACAGTATTCAGGGAGATGTCCGTTTCGTCGATGTATTGGAAAGAATGGGTGCCAAGGTGGTGTATGGCGACAATTTCATTGAGGTTTCGTCCGGTGGTTCCCTGAAACACATTGATGAGGATTTCAATCTGATTCCCGATGCTGCCATGACAGTAGCCATGCTTGCCGTTTATGCGGATGGCCCAAGCGTGTTGCGTAATATAGGCAGTTGGCGCGTCAAGGAAACAGACCGGATAGTAGCCATGGCAACAGAACTGAAAAAACTGGGTGCCGGGGTTGAAGCAGGCGAAGACTGGCTGAAAATCACTCCCGGCAAGCGGATTTTCGATGCCGAAATTGATACCTATGACGATCACCGTATGGCGATGTGTTTTTCATTGGCCTGTCTTTGCAGTCCTAACAGGATGGGAGCAAAAATCAGGATAAATGATCCCCGGTGCGTTTCCAAAACATTTCCCGAATACTTCCAGGTTTTTTCCGCTCTTTCTCATAGCGTCTGATGTACAGGTTTTTGCATGAAAACTTTTTATGGATGAGTTATTTGCTAAAAAGAGACGTTAATGGTTATGGAGTGTGATGTGTCTTGACATGTTGAGTGATAGGGGTAGATAATTTTGTTTCTCTGCTTTACGGTGGTTTGTAGGTAGCTGTTAGAGGAGAGGAGAGGTCAGGTTTTTTGGAGGTTTTGTAAAATAAATCAAAAAAAGGCTTGACAGGTGATAAAAAGAGGTACATAATTTCGTTTCTCTGCTGATGATAAACAAAACGCTTTATCGGAGAGTGGAGGGGTGGTAAGACGAAGCGATCTTTAAAAAAGAACAGATGATAAGTGTGGACGTTTGTTGAGAGGTAAAAAAGAAACAAACGTTCGCAAGAGAAAGTAAGGACTTCGAAAGAAGAACC
>NZ_KI392031.1:0-317788 GCF_000158475.2 Oxalobacter paraformigenes
GTGGTCCTACTTCATCATAGTTGTTGGTGGCTTTGACGTCCCTGGCAACGTGTTCTGTCCCGTCTTCCATGATCAGCTTCATGCCGTCTTTTCTGATGGCTTCCAGGTTCGCACCCCGCACGATGAAGGTCACGTCTTCTCCGGACAACGCCAGCTTCACCCCAACGTAGCCTCCTATCGCTCCGGCTCCTATGATCGCAATTTTCATGTTCTTTCCCTTTTAAATATCGTCTACGCCTGACAGCCTTCGGATTTTCTATCGTTTATTCGTACAATGAATGCACGGCATTTCGTTTTTGCTGTCGGCTTGTTCACTAATTTTCGTTTTTTATGTATGAAAGTTCTCGTACATATGAGAAAAACCCATGCCCGTCATTCCAGAACCTTGCCGGTAAAAAAGGTACTCTACGTTATCTGATAGATAACGCATTACAGGGCGGTGTTGTCAAGGTTTAAAGCCCGCGCTTTAAACCCGCCTTCTTAATTATGAAACTTATGCAATGAATGAAATCTGCACTCGTAATGCAGAATTGCTCATTCTTCATGACGGATTTCCTGCCGCAGGAGCAGAAAATCCGCGCTAGATCAGAATAATCCGACAATACGACCATCTGCGTCAATGTCAATCATATTGGAAGAAGGCACTTTCGGCAAACCTGGCATAGTCATAACGTCGCCACACAGCATCACAATGAATTCGGCGCCCGCCGCAAGCTGGACTTCGCGAATGTTGACGGAATGACCGGACGGCGCGCCGCGTAATGCCGGGTCGGTTGCAAAGGAATACTGGGTTTTGGCAACGCAAATCGGATAATTGCCGTAGCCGTCTTCTTCCAGTTTTCTGATCTGGGCCTTGACCTTGCTGTCGGCAACAATATCCCTTGCACCATACAGTTTGGTTGCCAAGGTCGCCATTTTGTTCCAGAGCGATTCCTTTTCATCATAGACGAATTTGAAATTGCTTGGCGTCGTTTCGATAACATTGACAACAGTTTGGGCCAGCTCTTCAGCGCCCTTGCCGCCTTCACTCCAATGTTTGGAAACAACGATCGGTGCGCCACGGCTTGCCATTTTTTCTTTCAGCAATTGTATTTCCGCATCCGTGTCAAGGGTAAAATGATTGATACAGATAACGCATGGCAGACCGTAGTGATTGCGGATATTGTTTACGTGGCGTTCAAGATGTGCAATACCTTTTTCGAGGGCAGCCAGATTTTCCTTGCCCAGATCCGGCAAATTGACGCCACCGTGGTACTTGAGCGCACGAATGGTTACGACAATGACGGCGCAGTCAGGGCGCAATCCGGATTTCCGGCAAACGATATCGACAAATTTTTCCGCCCCCAAATCGGCGCCGAATCCGCTTTCGGTCACGACATAATCGGCCAGTTTCAAGGCTGATTTCGTCGCGATGACGGAATTGCTGCCGGTAGCGATGTTGGCAAACGGGCCGCCGTGGATCAGGGCGAGATTGTTTTCAAGTGTCTGAACCATGTTCGGTTTGATGGCGTCTTTGAGCAAGGCGGCCATCGCACCGTGAGCTTTCAGGTCGCTGGCGAGAACCGGTTTGAGGTCGCGGGTATAGGCAACAACGATTTTGCCGAGCCGTTCTTTCAGATCCTGCAGGCTGGTAGCCAGACAGAAAATGGCCATGACTTCCGATGCAACAGCGATGTTGAATCCGTCAGCACGGGGAAAACCGTTTGCCGGCCCACCCAGACCGACTGTAATGTTGCGCAGGGAGCGGTCATTCATGTCCACCACCCGTTTCCAGATGACACGACGAGCGTCGATGCCAAGTTCATTTCCGTGATGGATATGATTGTCGATCAGGGCCGACAGCAGATTGTTGGCCAGCGCGACAGCACTGATATCGCCGGTGAAATGCAGATTAATGTCTTCCATCGGGATGACTTGCGAGTAGCCGCCGCCTGCTGCGCCGCCTTTCATGCCGAAAACAGGTCCCATGGACGGCTCACGCAGGCAGATGATCGCTTTTTTGCCGATCCGGTTCAAAGCGTCGCCCAGGCCGATAGTGGTCGTGGTTTTTCCTTCTCCTGCGGGAGTCGGGTTGATGGCGGTTACCATAATCAGCTTGCCATCGGGTTTATCCTTCAGAGTATCCAGAAAATCCAGAGAAATCTTGGCTTTGTAATGGCCGTAAGGTTCCAGGTATTCTTCCTCAATGTCATAGCGTTGCGCAACTTGGCTGATGCGAAGCATTTTCGCACTTTGAGCAATTGCAATATCTGATGTCATATTTGGGTCTCGCTTTCTCTGCAGGAAAAAAGGTTGCACTAATTCAAAGTTAAAGGCCATTGTAGAATATACAAAGTACGGTTCGCAACTATAAATAGCCTAAAGGAACGGATATTCCCCGTTATTGATTTCAAATCTTTGGGAAATGAAGGGCAAATTCTTTTGCAAAGTGAGGATGGCATCATTTTTGCTGCCTGTTCTTCCGTCTTCGCAAGCCTGAAGACGGCTATGCAGCCCGGTGAAAAATACGATTACAATAAAGGCCGGTCAACAATTTCATCAAAACTGTTTTTTACTGAAAACTTATGCTCGATAATCTGACTCAACGTTTGGCTAAGGTCGTCAAAACGATTCGCGGAGAGGCCCGTTTAACAGAGGCCAATACGGCAGAAATGCTTCGCGAAGTCCGGCTGGCATTGCTGGAAGCCGATGTCGCTTTACCTGTTGTCAAGAACTTTATCGGAAAAGTCCGCGAAAAAGCTTTGGGAAAAGAAGTGATGGATTCCCTGTCACCGGGTCAGGCGCTCGTTGGTGTGGTTCAGCAGGAACTGGCCAATATAATGGGAGCGGATCTGGGAGAGAAATCGTCCCGGCTGAATTTTGCCACTCAACCTCCTGCGGTTATTCTGATGGCTGGTTTGCAGGGGGTCGGAAAAACCACGACGGTAGGGAAACTGGCCAGATATTTGCGACAGGAAAAGAAAAAGAAAGTATTAACGGTTTCAACCGACGTTTACCGGCCTGCGGCGATTAAACAGCTTGAGACGGTTTCAGGCCAAAGCGGAGCGGATTTCTTTCAACCGGACATTTCCGAACAGCCAGTTGCCATTGCCAGAGCCGCCTTGGATCATGCCAGGCGGCATTTTTACGATGTTTTGATTGTCGATACGGCTGGACGGTTGGGTATTGACGAGCAAATGATGCAGGAGATATCGGGATTGCATCAGGCGCTTTCCCCGATTGAAACGCTCTTTGTCGTGGATGCGATGTTGGGGCAGGATGCCATCAACGTTGCCCGAAGTTTCAACGAAGCCTTGCCCTTGACAGGCATTGTCCTGACCAAGCTTGACGGCGACGCACGCGGGGGGGCTGCCCTGTCGGTCCGTCATATTACCGGAAAGCCGGTCAAATTCGTTGGCGTTTCCGAAAAGCTGGATGGCCTTGAAGAGTTTGACCCCGTCCGGATGGCGAACCGGATACTGGGAATGGGCGATATTCTTGCTCTGGTAGAAGAAGCCCGGAAAAATGTCGATCTGAAAGCCGCTCAGGAGCTTGAAAAAAAACTGAAAGTCGGAGGGCGCTTCGATTTGAACGATTTTCAGGCGCAACTGGAACAAATGAAAAACATGGGCGGTCTTTCCAGTATGATGGATAAAATGCCTGCGCAGTTCCGGCAGGCTGCGCAGAGTACCAATTTCGATCAGGCCAATAAACAGGTGGGCCGTATGGCCGGGATCATTAATTCCATGACTCCTCAGGAACGGGCAAAACCGGAATTGATCAAGGCTTCGAGAAAACGTCGAATTGCGGCAGGCGCTGGCGTTCAGGTTCAGGAAGTCAACCGGTTGCTTTCCCAGTTTGAACAAATGCAGTCGATGATGAAGAAAATGAAAAACGGCGGCATGATGAAGCTGATGCGTGGCTTGAAGGGCATGATGCCGGGCATGCGATAAAAATCGGAAAAAACGCCTTTCAAAATCAACAGATTGGCGTTTAGATGAATGATTTGTTTGGCTTTCAGCCTGTGGTTGCCTAATTGAGAAGCACATTAGCCACACTTTGGGCAATGAAGGGAAAAAATACTTGCGTTTTGCAAGATTTCACACCTATATTTGATCTTGCAGTAAGTGACATAAATTCCCTTTCGTACTTTGTATATGAGGCATCGTTATGGCAACAAAAAAACCTGCAACAAAATCGACAAAAACACCCGCTGTAAAAAAGGCTGAGCCGGCTAAAAAAACGCCTGCGAAGGCCGAGCCGGCAAAACGCACCCCCAATGCTGCATTTATGAAGCCGGTTACACCAAGCGCTGTGCTGGCTGCCGTTATCGGTGCAACGCCTGTGCCGCGCACTGAAGTGACAAAAAAAATATGGGATTACATAAAACAGAACAATCTGCAGGATAAAGACAATCGGCGCATGATCAATGCCGATGGGAAACTGCAGCCTGTTTTTGGGGGTAAAAAACAGGTATCCATGTTTGAAATGACCAAATTGGTTTCCGCGCAGCTCAAATGAAGTAAAGCCGTTTCCGGGAAACCGTCGTTTTTCGCTACTGGCGCGATCGGTCGGGTAAGATATTGCCATACGAAAGAACGGATTTTTCACAGCGCTAGCCCGGGATGGAGCGGAATAGACGGTTTCCATAAAAAACGCCAGAAAAGATCTGGCGTTTTTCAGGCTACTGACCGCGTATTAAGGACGAAAAAAGAAGGTCAGAACAAAAATGAAATGTTTTTTTGTTCTGTGCATAAAGCGATTTCTGGTATTATTCACTGGCCAGTTTGTCTTTGATAAAGTTGGCCATATCGTCGATGGCAACGGCAGTCGCTTCTTTGTCGCGCCTTCCCTGATATTCCAGTTTGCCTTCTTTCAGACCGCGTTCTCCGATAACAATACGATGAGGGATACCGATCAGTTCCCAATCCGAGAACATGACGCCCGGTCGTTCTCCACGGTCGTCCATAAGGACATCGAGACCCGCGTTTTTCAATGTGCCATAAAGTTTGTCGGCCGTATTCCTGACCATTTCGCTACGATCATATCCCAAAGGGCAAAGCACGACTTCAAATGGCGCGATCGACACCGGCCAAATAATACCCCGTTCATCATTGTTTTGTTCGATGGCAGCGCCCATAATCCGGGTGACGCCGATACCGTAGCAGCCCATTTGCATCAGCTGCGGCTTGCCGTTTTCGTCCAGATAAGTGGCATGCATATCCTCTGAATAACGGGTACCAAGCTGGAAAACATGTCCGACTTCAATACCACGCTGGATTGCCAGAGTGCCTTTCCCGTCTGGCGACGGATCGCCCTCGACGACGTTGCGGAAGTCGGCAACAGTGGAGGGGAGCGGAACATCCCTTTCCCAGTTGACGCCGGTATAATGCATGTCCTTTTCATTGGCGCCGCAAATGAAGTCGCTCATAACCGTGACGGCATGATCGGCATAAAGCGCAATATCGGTACGCTCCGACAACCCGACAGGGCCCAGGTAACCGGATGGGCAACCCAGGTAATGCACGATTTCGCTTTCGCTTGCAAAACGGAATTCCCCGATATTTTTTTGCGTTTTGATTTCGTTGAGCTCATGATCGCCCCGCATCAGAATAATGGCGAAATGACCGGCTTCTTCTTCCGGAATGTCCGTCCGGATGGCCGCAATCACTTTAAGCGACTGGGAAAGCGGCTGATTCAGGAAAGTCGTGACATCTTCACAGGCTTTTTGACCCGGTGTCGGCACTTTCTGCAGGGTTTTCGACGGAGCGGCGCGTTGTGCAGTCGGAGGCAGTGCGACAGCCGCTTCCATATTGGCGGCATAATCGGAGTCACGCGAGTAAACGAGCGCATCTTCGCCGGTGTCGGCAATGACATGAAACTCATGCGACCCCGAGCCCCCGATAGCGCCATTGTCGGCGGCAACCGGCCGGAATTTCAATCCGAAACGGGTAAAGATTTTGATATAGGCATCGAACATGACCTGATAGGACTTTTTCAATCCCGCCACATCACGATCGAACGAATAAGCGTCTTTCATGGTGAATTCGCGGCCTCGCATCAAACCGAAGCGGGGCCGTCTTTCGTCGCGGAATTTTGTCTGGATATGGTAAAAGTTGATCGGTAACTGCCGGTAAGACTTGATAACATTCCTTGCGATATCGGTGATCACTTCTTCCGATGTCGGCTGAATAATGAAATCGCGATCATGTCTGTCCTTGACGCGCAAAAGCTCCGGACCGTATTTTTGCCACCGGCCGGTTTCCTGCCACAGTTCGGCTGGCTGTACGAGTGGCATCAACAGTTCAACAGCGCCAGCCCTGTTCATTTCCTCGCGAATGATGTTCTCGATTTTATGAATAACGCGAAGCCCCATTGGCATATAGGCATAAATGCCGGAACCCAGACGCCGGATCATCCCGGCCCTGACCATGAGTTTGTGGCTGATGATTTCAGCGTCGGCTGGCGCTTCTTTCAGCGTTGAAATAAAAAATTGTGATGCACGCATGACAGTGAATTCTTTTATTAACATAACAGGGTTATAATCTATATGATTCTAAAGGATTAGCTGGCGGATGCGTTCACAGTTTGTCTAATCGATGGAAATAGAGGTTTGTTTGTTGTAACTAGCGTAAATTTTTGCCCTGTAAAATCGTACGAGACTGTGAGAATGGCATTTTGCAAAGACATTGAGGTGAAAAATGTTGGACCGTGAAGGTTACCGCCCCAACGTCGGCATTATTCTGTTAAATACCAATAATGAAGTCTGGTGGGGCAAGCGGGTGCGCGAGCAGTCCTGGCAATTCCCGCAAGGCGGCATAAAATATGGCGAAACGCCAGAGCAGGCCATGTATCGTGAGTTGCAGGAAGAGACGGGCTTGCGTCAGGAACATGTCAAGGTCGTTGGGCGGACGCGAAACTGGTTGCGCTATGAAGTTCCTCCCCATTTTATCCGGCGCGAGATAAGAGGACATTACCGTGGACAGAAGCAAATATGGTTTCTTCTGCGTATGTTGGGGCGCGATACCGATATCAACCTGAAGCTGACCAATACACCTGAGTTCGATGCGTGGCGCTGGCACCAGTATTGGGTGCCGCTTGATGTCGTTATCGAATTCAAACGGGATGTCTATCTGAAAGCGCTTCAGGAATTGTCGCGTTTCCTGAATCCTACTCCAAAGCCGGACAATCAGCAGTATTTCAAGCTTTATGCCGGTAATCTTTCCAGGGGAACTGGCCGGGAAAGGACTTCGGGTCCGCCCAGAAAGCGGGAAGATACTGAATCGGGTGCCAATTCGAATGCAAAAAACATTTCTTGATTACCTTCGCAAAAAGGCCAGGCTTCTGGCTTTGGCGATGTTATTGGCCATCGGTTTTCATGCGTCGGCTGAGATCATTTTCGGAGAATACGGTAGCGACGATGAGGATGAACCCCCCAAAGAAGTCAAGGTTATGCCGCTCGTATTGCCCGAATTTCCCAGGGAAGAGAATCTTTTGCCGTTTGGAGGTGGCCCAACGGAAACGCAGGATTTTTTCATCGACTCCACCTCTTTGTCTGTCGGCGAGGATGAAATACGTTATACCCTGGTGACCAAAAGCAGGGCTGGTGCGATAAATGTCAGTTATGAGGGTATTCATTGCGATACCATGGAATACCGAAGGTATGCATACGGACACAAGGACAGTAAATGGGCCATGTCGAAAAGCGAAGCCTGGCGGAAAATCAACTTTCATGCCGCAAACCGCCCCCGTGCCCTGTTGGCGCAGGAATATTTCTGTGACCTGACGTCAATTGCAGGTTCCAAAGAAGATATGATTTTCCGGATTCGTTACAACCGTTCGGTTGAAAAAAGAAGGTACACCGGAAGTTCTTTCTGACATTCAGAGCACGATCATGTTATCCCGGTGAATCAGTTCGGGTGTACCGTCATAGCCCAGAATATTGATGAAATCCGAGGACTTGTGTCTTGAAATGAGATTGGCTTCCACGCTGGAATAATTCGTCAGTCCCCGCGCGATTTCCTTTCCGGATTCATCCAGACAGGAAATGATTTCGCCTCTCCCGAATTCACCGGTAATGCGGATGACGCCAATCGGCAGTAAGGATTTGCCTTCTTTCGAAACTTTCTGGACAGCCCCGGCATCGAGAATTGCGTTCCCGGCCGTTTGCAGGTGATCCGCCATCCATTGTTTCCGGGCCTGCAAATGACTGTCGGGGGCAGACAATTGCGTTCCGATCATTTCGCCGTCCGCAAGACGCAGGAGAACATTATCTTCCCGACCCCATGCGATGACGGTATGAGCGCCGGAACTGGCGGCGCGTTTCGCCGCCAGTACTTTGGTCAACATGCCTCCGCGTCCGATTCCTGTTCCCGCACCGCCAGCCATATCTTCCAGAACAGGGTCTCCCGCGTGAGCTTCTTTAACCAGGATGGCTTTCGGGTCTTTGCGGGGATCGGCAGTAAACAGTCCTTTCTGATCGGTCAGAATGATCAGGGCATCCGCCTCGATCAGATTGGCTACGAGCGCGCCGAGCGTATCGTTGTCGCCGAATTTGATTTCGTCGGTAACGACGGTATCGTTTTCATTGATGATCGGAATGACGCCGAAACGCAAGAGCGTGAAAAGGGTGGAACGGGCGTTCAGATAACGTTCACGGTCGGCCAGATCGGCATGTGTCAGCAGTACCTGCGCCGTGTGCAGGCCATGCGTTTCGAAACTGGTCTGGTAAATTTGCACGAGTCCCATCTGTCCGACTGCGGCACAGGCTTGCAGTTCATGAATATCGACAGGGCGTTTTTTGAATCCCAGTTGCAACATGCCTTCGGCAATGGCGCCGGAACTGACCAGGACGACTTCCTTTCCATGCAGGCGAAGCCGGGCAATCTGTTCAGACCACTTTGCAATGGCCATATGGTCGAGGCCGTGTCCATCGTTGGTAACCAGGGAAGAGCCGACTTTGACAATGAGCCGTTTTGCGTTTTGTATGACCGAATTCATGAATGCCAGAGAACAAACCTTATTCAAGGGATTTAAAACGGGGATCGTTTGAATCGATGGAATCGATATTGCGGGCTTCTTCAACTATGCCGGTTTTGCCAGCCTGTTCTTCCTGGCGCTGTAGTTGTTCGAAATAACGATAAATGGCTTCCATCAATTCTGCACAGCCAGCTTTAGTATAGGCCGAAATTTCGAAAACAGGGCCTTTCCAACCCAAACGCAAAACCAGATCGCGCACTTTTTCATTTCGCTCCTCTCCGGAAATCAGGTCGAGTTTGTTCACAACAAGCCAGCGCGGTTTTTTGGCCAGTTCCGGATCGTATTTTTCCAGTTCGGCAATCAGCGCCCTGGCTCCGGAAACCGGATCGGCTGTTTCATCGAAAGGGGCAAGGTCGATCAGGTGCAGCAAAAGGCGCGTACGTTGCAAATGACGCAAGAACTGATGACCAAGACCGGCTCCTTCAGCGGCGCCTTCAATCAGTCCGGGGATGTCGGCGATCACAAAACTCTTTTCATGTCCGATGCGGACAACGCCCAGATTGGGCTGTAAAGTCGTAAACGGGTAATCGGCAATTTTGGGACGGGCGTTCGAGACAGCCGAGATCAGGGTGGATTTGCCGGCATTCGGCATCCCGAGCAGTCCCACATCGGCCAATACTTTCAATTCAAGCTGGAGTTCGAGACGCTCACCCGGTTTGCCGTCTGTTTTCTGTCGCGGGGCGCGGTTTGTCGAACTTTTGAAATGGATGTTTCCCCAGCCGCCTTCGCCGCCTTTCGCGAGCAACTGTCTTTGCCCGTTTTCGACAAGATCGGCGATAACAGCGCCTGTATTGCGATCGGTGATAATGGTGCCGACCGGCATCCGCAACACGATATCTTCCGCTCCCTTGCCATAGCAATCCGACCCCCGGCCGTTTTCGCCGTTTTTGGCGCGGTACATTTTTGTATAATGGAAATCGATCAGCGTGTTGACATTGTTGTCGGCAATGGCCCATATGCTGCCGCCCTTGCCGCCGTCGCCACCGTCTGGCCCGCCAAAAGGCTTGAATTTTTCGCGATTGAACGAAGCAACCCCATTGCCTCCGTTTCCGGCG
Source organism: Oxalobacter paraformigenes (assembly GCF_000158475.2). Taxonomy (GTDB): domain Bacteria; phylum Pseudomonadota; class Gammaproteobacteria; order Burkholderiales; family Burkholderiaceae_D; genus Oxalobacter; species Oxalobacter paraformigenes. The sequence continues at coordinate 10,074 of NZ_KI392031.1, forward strand.
ATCACTTCGATTTTTGCTTCGTCAATAAATTTCATCAAACAATCCCGTCAATACGAAAAGGCTCTGCCAACGGCAGAGCCCTCTCCTGATTTGAAAAGGCTCGCTTAACAAGCCCGTCTGCAAAGGGTTATGCGGCAGCTGCCGGAACAACCGTTGCAAAATGTTTTTTCGCTTCGCCCCTGACGACGAATTTGACGGTACCGTCTATCAGTGCGAACAAAGTGTGATCTTTTCCCATGCCGACATTTTCGCCGGGATGGATCGTAGTGCCACGCTGACGCATGATGATACCGCCAGCGTTGATCGTTTGTCCGCCATAAACTTTAACGCCCAGTCGTTTCGATTCGGATTCGCGACCGTTACGGGTGGTACCGCCGCCTTTTTTGTGTGCCATTTTAATACTCCAGAATGAATTGCTTTATGACCGATTCGAGATGAATCGCATCAGCCGGTGCTTAAGCGTTGATCGCAACGATTTGCAGTTCGGTATAATTTTGACGATGACCCTGACGTTTCTGATAATGTTTACGTCTGCGCATCTTGAAAATCTTGACTTTTTTGTGACGACCCTGCGCTACTACCGTTGCCTGAACCTGAGCACCATCGACCAGTGGGGTACCGAAGCGAATGGATTCGCCTTCGCCAACTGCCAGAACTTGATCGAGAGTGATTTCGGATCCAATGTCAGCCGGTATCTGTTCTACTTTATATTTTTTACCTGCGACAACTTTATATTGCTTGCCGCCGGTTTTTATGACCGCGTACATGGAAACTCCATCAATAAAATGTAAGTTGATAAAACCTGAAAGATCAGGGTAAAACCGGGAAAACGTCAAATTATATAATGGCTTGCCGGATTCGTCAAAGCGCTTTGACGTTTTTTGCCGGACAGGCCGTCCTCGAAAATAAATGACAGTCCCTGTAACACGCAAGGATGGGCGCTATAATGCCGCAACATGAATTTGCTTAAAACACTCGTTACGATTTCCGGCATGACCATGCTGTCGCGCATTACAGGCCTAGTGCGCGAGCTGTTGATTGCCCGGGCTTTTGGCGCATCCGGTTTTACCGATGCGTTTTTTGTCGCATTCCGCATACCCAATCTGTTGAGAAGACTGTTTGCCGAAGGCGCTTTTTCGCAAGCGTTCGTTCCTATTCTGGCAGAGTACGTCAACAAGAAAGGGGCTGATCCGGCCAAAGAACTGATCGACAAGGTTGCCACGGCCCTGATGTGGACGCTGGTTCTGATCTGCGTTGCAGGAATTTTTGCGGCGCCGGGTGTCGTTTATCTGGTGGCGACCGGGCTGGACGGTAATGCGGAAGTATTCGAACTGTCCGTGCTGATGACGCGGATTATGTTCCCCTACATCCTTTTCATGTCGCTGGTCGCATTGGCAGGCGGCATTCTCAACACCTGGCGTGAATTCCGGATCCCGGCGTTCACGCCGGTTTTGCTGAATGTCTCCTTTATCATTGCTTCGCTTTTTGTCGCCCCGCATCTTGAGCAGCCTGTTCTGGCGCTTGCATTTGCCGTGTTTGCCGGCGGTCTTTTGCAACTGGCGATCCAGATTCCCGCATTGGTCAGGATCGGCATGATGCCGCGTGTCTTTCTCAATATAATCGGCGTTTTCCAAAATCCCGGAGTGAGGCGTGTCATCCGGCAGATGGTTCCGGCCACGTTCGCCGTTTCAGTGGCCCAGATCAGTTTGATGATCAATACCAATATCGCTTCCCGTCTGGTGCATGGCAGCGTTTCCTGGATTTCCTATGCCGATCGTCTGATGGAATTTCCCAATGCCTTGCTGGGGGTGGCGTTGGGGACGATTCTGTTGCCCAGCTTGTCGAAAGCGCACGCGAACAATGATGAAAAAGAATATTCATCGCTTCTGGATTGGGGGCTGCGTTTGACTTTCCTGCTCGCCCTGCCGGCATCCGTCATGTTGATGACCCTGCCGGTTCCTTTCACGGCTACCCTGTTTCATTATGGCAAATTCAGCTCGCAAGATGTTTTCATGACGTCGAATGCCCTGATAGCATATGGTATCGGGTTGATCGGGCTTATCGTTGTCCGCATTCTCGCTCCGGGTTTCTATGCAAAACAGGATATCAAAACACCCGTCAAAATCGCTGTCGGCGTTCTGGTGGTCACCCAGCTGATGAATCTGATATTTGTTCCGCTGTATGCGCATGCCGGACTAGCGCTCTCTATCGGGATCGGCGCTTGCTTTAATGCCGCCATTCTGTTTTTTATGTTGCGTCGCCGGGGTATTTACCGGCCTCAAAGCGGCTGGAGAATTTTCTTTTTCAAAGTCGGCATCGCATTGATCCTTCTGGCCGGTGTTTCCGTCTGGGTAGCGGGTTACTTTGACTGGATTGCCTTGCAGGCGCATCCTTTTTTAAGAGCAGGAGCACTGGCGCTTGTCATGTCGGTTTGCGGCGTCGTCTATTTCGGCGCGCTGTTTGCGATGGGGTTCCGTCTGAAAAATTTCCGTCGCATAGCGTCTTAAACTCCGTTTTTTTATTCTTTCGTTTTCGATTCCAGTTCGTCCCAGCGGGCAATACAGTTCATCAGTTCTTCTTCGATTTCGGCAAAACGCTGGTTGAGGCGAATGCCTTCGGAAGGATCGCCCTGGTAAAGTTGGGGGTCGTTCAGCCGTGAAGCGATTTGCGCCTGTTCGTTTTCCAATACAGCGATTCTGGAAGGAAGTCCATCCAGTTCCCGTTGATCCTTGTAACTCAGTTTTTTGCGTCTGGTCGCATTGGCGCTTTCTTTTTTTGCTGGCGAGACGGCAGTTTCCCTCTCCGGTTTTTTGGCGGTGTGTTTTTCGGAAGGAGCAGGACGCATGCGTTCCCAGTCACTGTAACCGCCTACGTATTCACGCCATATACCGTTTCCTTCGGCAGCGATGACCTGTGTGACGACATTGTCGAGGAAAGCGCGGTCATGGCTGACCAGAAAAACGGTGCCATCGTATTCCTGCAAGAGCTCTTCAAGCAGTTCCAGAGTGTCAATGTCCAGATCATTTGTAGGTTCGTCCAGAACCAGGACATTGGCGGGGCGGGCAAAAAGACGGGCAAGAAGAAGACGGTTTCGCTCGCCGCCCGATAAGGATTTGACGGGAGAACGCGCCCGTTCGGGCGTGAACAGGAAGTCAGAGAGATAACTCATGACGTGTTTTTTCTGGCCGCCGATCTCGACCCATTCACTACCTGGCGAAATAGTATCAATGAGGCTGGCCTCGTCATCCAGTTGGGCGCGCATCTGGTCGAAATAGGCAACCTGCAATTTCGTTCCCAGCCGGATAGTGCCTGCGTCGGGAGAAAGTTCACCCAAAATGAGTTTCAGCAATGTGGTTTTTCCAACGCCATTGGGTCCGATCAGGCCGATTTTGTCGCCACGCAGAATGGTTTCTGAAAACGATTTGACGATGGTTTTTTCGCCGAAAGATTTGGAAATGCCTGTCAATTCGGCGACCAGCTTTCCCGAGCGTTCACCGGACGACACATCCATGCGAACCTGTCCCTGACGTTCTCTTCTGGACGCGCGGGTGGCTCGCAAGGCTTCCAGCCTTCGTACCCTGCCTTCATTGCGGGTTCGCCGCGCTTCGATTCCCTTGCGTATCCAGACTTCTTCCTGTGCCAGAAATTTGTCGAATTTGGCATTTTCGACGGCTTCATTTGCCAACAGTTCGTTTTTGGCGGTTTTATAAGCGCTGAAGTTGCCAGGGAAAGAAAGCAGCTTGCCACGATCCAGTTCAACAATGCGGGTGGCGATGTGATCAAGGAACCGGCGGTCGTGGGTAATGAAAACCAGGCTGCCGTGAAACTCTTTCAACAGGCTTTCCAGCCAGAGTATGGATTCGAAATCCAGGTGATTTGTCGGTTCATCCAGCATCAGTACGTCCGGGATTCCGACTAGTCCATGGGCCAGGGCGACTCTTTTGTGGAGACCGCCTGAAAGCGTTCCGATCCGGTCGGCGCCGTCAAGCGAGAGACGGTCGAGAATGGTCTCGACGCGATTGTTCAGATTCCACGCATCGGTTGCATCCAGTTGCACCTGAAGCTCATGAAGCTGTTCAAGGGTGCCGGCGTCGTTGTGTTTTTCGAGCGCGGATGTCAAAGCCTCGTATTCGTCAAGCAGGGCCTGTATCGTGTTTAAGCCGGAAGCGACGGTTTCATAGACGGTCTGGCCGGCAGGAAAAACGGGTTCTTGTTCGACGTAGGCAATTTTCAGTTTTTGCTGGACTGTCAGACGTCCGTCGTCCAGCCGCATTTTGCCGGCGAGGATTTGTAATAAAGAGGATTTGCCCGTTCCATTGCGACCAATCAATCCGACTTTTTCGCCTGCCTCCAGTGAAAATTCAGCGTGGTCAAGCATGGGAAAATGGCCAAAAGCAAGTTGTGCGTTGGAAAGCGTGATAATTGCCATAGTGAATTAAATCGCCACAGTTTGAAAACAGGAAAACATCATTGTACCGGCAAGCAGGGCAATATAGAGGTTTGCCCCTCGTACAGATTCGCCTCATGCGGTACAATGGCGTCGCCTGAAAAAATATCGGGAAGTCTCGCCGTAGCACAATGGATAGTGCACATGCCTCCTAAGCGTGGGATACAGGTTCGATCCCTGTCGGCGGGACCAGCAACGATCTAAACAATTCCAGCCTCTAAAAATCCCCGCGAAAACACTAACGGAAAACTTTCTGGCGCAAAGCGATGCGAGGCAGTGTGGCCAGACATGACAATTCGGGACGCAAGTTTGAATGTAATTTGCTGCGATTGGCTTTTCCCCAAAAAACCTTGGTGCCATTTCCACCGCTTATAACTGACGACGAAACACATTGTTCCATTAAATGCCGAAAGATCGAAAACCCAAAACCGGATGCAAAAATTACAGCTTATCTGGAAGTAATGGCTTTTATTGAAAGTCGTCTACTCAGCTTCCCGATTCCGGAGGCTGAAATAGCGCTTCAGTGAGGAATCCTGTTTTATTGGGCAGACATTCCTTTTATGTAGGGAAAATACAATAAAGAAATGTTCGGCATTTTCCAGACAGAACGAACGGTCTTGTCCTGTCTTTTAAACGGAAACAGGGCCTGCCAAGAAATGCCGTGTTTTGCCAATCGGAGGATTTTGAAAACGGGAAGAAAAGCGCACGACGGTTTCCGGTATTTCCAAGGTGATTTTTCCGTAATGTTGTCTTCTTTTGCACCCGGTTAGCCAGCTCCTGCGCTTCGCGGGTTGCAAAACTTTGTGTCTGACCCTTTTGACTTTTGTCTGGCGCGCAAACGCCGGATTTTCTTTGGCGACATTCAAGGCTTGAATGCGAAAAAAACGTTTCTGAAAGACGGAAAAAACCTTGTTTTGCCCGTATTTCACATGGATGGTTTTCTATAACCATCCAGGCGGTTGTTTTTTTGCAAAAGAGAAGGGGTTTTCAGGGGAAATCCTGCGTGAATAGCGGCCATTGTTCCGGATTGAGGACAGCGGTTTTTTTCGGGGAAAATGATGAATCCGGACGGTTTGTGTTTCGGTTCGGGGAGATGTTTTTTTTGAGGACAGGAAACAAATTGATCTGGGTCAATAATTGTAAATTGACCTAGGTCAATGATAGCGAATTGACCGCGGTCAATAAGGGCAAATTGACCTAGGTCAACGGTCTTTTCAGGCGTAATGCGGCATACTCGGAATTGACGTTGAACAACGTTTATCAAAACCAACCAAAGAAAGGTATTACTCATGAGTAACGACGACAATGTAGAGTTGACTGATGGCTTTCATGTGTTAAAGGACACACTGAAGTTGAATGGCATCGATACCATGTATGGTGTGGTCGGCATTCCTATCACCAACCTGGCCCGTCTGTGGGAACAGGATGGTCAGAAGTTCTATAGCTTCCGCCACGAACAGCACGCTGGCTATGCTGCCTCTATTGCCGGCTACATTCAGGGCGACAAACCTGGCGTATGCTTGACCGTTTCCGCCCCTGGTTTCCTGAACGGTTTGACGGCATTGGCTCATGCTACCACCAACTGCTTCCCAATGCTCCTGTTGAGCGGATCCAGTGAACGCGAAATCGTCGATCTGATGCAAGGCGATTACGAAGAAATGGATCAGATGAATATCGCTCGTCCGCATTGCAAAGCTTCTTTCCGTATCAACAGCATCAAAGATATTCCAATCGGTATTGCACGTGCAATCCGTACCGCTGTATCCGGTCGTCCGGGCGGCGTTTATGTTGACCTGCCAGCCAGACTGTTCGGTCAGACCCTGCCAGTAGAAGAAGCGCAAAAACTGCTCTTCAAGCCAATCGATCCGGTACCGGCACAGATTCCTGCCGCCGATGCTATCGCACGCGCTGCTGACATTATCAAGAACGCAAAACGCCCTGTTGTCATGCTGGGTAAAGGCGCTTCAATGGCCAAGGCTGACGCAGAAGTCAAACAGTTTGTGGAACAAACCGGTATTCCTTTCCTGCCAATGGGCATGGCTAAAGGTCTGATGCCTGACAATCATCCACAGTCTGCTGCCGCTACCCGTGCATTTGCTCTGGCACAGTGCGACGTCTGTATCCTGATTGGCGCACGTCTGAACTGGCTGATGCAGCACGGTAAAGGCAAGACCTGGGGTAACGAACTGAAGAAATTCGTTCAGATCGATATCCAGGCTAACGAAATGGATTCCAACCAGCCCATCGCTGGCCCGATCGTCGGCGACATCAAGTCCAGCCTGGCTCTGCTGAACGAAGCTCTGAAAGGCGCTCCGAAAGCCAATGCAGAATGGGTAGGCGCTCTGAAAGAAAAAGTGGATACCAACAAGGGCAAACTGGCAACCAAGATGGCTGCTCCTGTCGCTCCGACCGGTATGAACTATTCCAACTCGCTGGGCGTTCTGAAAGAATTCATGCTGGCCAATCCAAGCGTCAATCTGGTTAACGAAGGTGCAAACGCACTGGATAACACCCGTATGATCGTGGACATGCTGGAACCACGCCGCCGTCTGGACTCCGGTACCTGGGGCGTTATGGGTATCGGTATGGGCTACTGCGTCGGCGCAGCAAGCGTAACTGGCGATCCGGTTATCGCTGTTGAAGGCGACTCCGCATTCGGCTTCTCCGGTATGGAAATTGAAACCATCTGCCGTTACAACCTGCCAGTTACCATCATCGTCATGAACAACGGTGGTATCTATAAGGGTAATGAAGAAGATCCGGGCAATGGTCTGGTTTCCTGTACCCGTCTGATTCGTGGCCGTTACGATCAGATGATGGAAGCCTTCGGTGGCAAGGGCTATCTGGTCAATACTCCGGAAGAGCTGAAAGCCGCTCTGGAAGAAGCTGTTGCTTCCAAGAAACCATGCCTGATCAATGCCATGATCGATCCGGACGCTGGTGTTGAATCCGGCCGTATCAAGAGCCTGAACATTGTAAGTAAAGTTGGCAAGAAATAATTAGTCCGACTTTGAAAGCCAGTCTTTTGGCTGGTTTTTCGAATGTTCCGAATACCCCTCAAGATTCGTCTTGAGGGGTATTTTCTTTTTTCTCTTCGACCTTGCTTTGGTTAGACGCTGAAAGATGAGCTGATGAGTTATTGAATTGCTGTCGATAAAGGAGAAGGTGTTTTAATCGATGAATTCGGCGGTACTACCTTGCTGAAGAAGAATAAAAAACACTGGCTTTTTCATGGCTGAAACAGGATAATCGAAACATTTTGAATATTGTCCGGTTTTTCCCGGCCAAGCCATGCTTTTAAAACGAAAGTCTATTGAGCGGGAAGAGTCTCTTCGACCTGCTTCGGATGGTTCCAGAAAAACGCATACGCGCAAAATCAGGTATGCGCCTGTGACGCTTTCCGAACAGGGAGGGGTGCGTTATCTCCATTTCGGAACAGAATGGATACAAGGCGCCATGCGGCTTAAAAAGCCGAACTGGCTTGAACTTGAATACAGCCGGAAAATGATGTCCTGGCTGTTTTTCAAAAAAGAGCCTCGCGCTATTTGCCAGCTTGGGCTGGGCGCCGGTTCGCTTACCAAATTCTGTTATTACCAGTTTCCTGCCTGTATAACGACTGCTGTCGAATTGAATCCGGACGTCATTGCGGTTTGCAAGTCAATGTTTGCGTTGCCGGAGCCGGATGACCGGTTGCGTATTCTTGAAATGGATGCGCTGGATTTTGTCAATGACGTAAACAATTTCAACACGTTCGATATCTTGCATGTCGATTTATACGATGCGACTGCGCGTGGCCCGGTACTGGACACCCCCGAGTTTTATGCGGCTTGTAAAAAATGTCTTGTTTTCGACGGTATCATGACGGTCAATCTGTTTGGCGACCATTCCAGCTTTGGAAAGAACATGGCCGCCCTGTGCAAATCGTTTGAAAAAGTGGTGTGCCTGACGCCGACTGAGGAAGGAAACGTGATTGCGCTCGCTTTCCGGAAGCGGCCTGAACTGAAGGACGACGAATTGAAAGCGCGGGCGGCAGAAATCAGGGATAAAACCGGGTTGCCAGCGAAGAAATGGATTAAGGATTTCAGGAAAGCTTTACTGTAATAACGACAGCCAACGGAGATTGGTTACCTTTTAGAGAGCGGATTTATGCCAGACAAATTAAATGAATACGATCCCACGGACATTGAACTCAAACAGCTTTTCGAGCGCAATAAAGCCTGGGCGGAACAAATGGTTCAGGATGATCCGAATTATTTCTCGCGTCTGGTAACGCAGCAGTTGCCAAAGTACTTCTGGATCGGTTGTTCGGACAGCCGGGTTCCTTCAACACAAATCACCAATCTGTTGCCAGGCGATATCTTTGTTCACCGGAATGTCGCCAATGTCGTGTCTTATACCGATCTGAGCTGCCTTTCCGTGATGCAATTTGCTGTTGATGTCGTCCGGGTGCGTCATATCATGGTAACTGGCCATTACGATTGTTCGGGTGTTCATGTCGCCATGATGAGACAGAGAGTGGGATTGGCGGATAACTGGTTGCGCCATGTTCAGGACGTTCATCACAAGCACGAGCGTTATCTGGGAGATACGCTGCCGGCGAGAGTGAAATACGATCGTCTGTGCGAACTGAATGTCATTGAATCGGTGGCAAATGTGTGTCAGACCACTATCGTGCAGGATGCGTGGAACCGGGGCCAGCAATTGACGGTACATGGCTGGGTTTATGGTGTTCACGATGGTCTGATTCGGGATCTGGGCATGACGATCAGTTCGATGGAGGAGTTGCCCATCAAAAAGGCCCAGAGTCTTGCGCGTTATGAAATCGATTCCAACGATTCAGTAAAACAAAAAGTGGCAGGCAACAAGTTCTGATGATGAAGTCAGGCGTGCCCCTTTTTCTGTCCGCTTGTAAAGGCTCACGGTGCTTTTGTCCACACTTTATGCCAAAATGCTGTTGGCAGAATTTGCCGGAAGTTAACTTGTTCTGAATTCGGCTGCTTTCAGTCCGTTCCAACGATGACATAATCGGCTCTGGGGATGGGCATAGGCCGGTTTCACGACAGCCCGTTGCAGATGACTGGCACAGAGCAGTCATTATTCAAATGGTAACGATCGTTTCAGACCAATTTCGATTTTGAACCCGGAACGGACAAAGCTTTCGTGGATTGGGGACATGAGTCTTTCCGCCCGTTGCTCGCACAGATTTGTCTGTCATTCTTCCCCGCGAAAAGAAATGGCAAGGTATTCTGGCTATGTATCGGATTCTTTTTGAACTGAACAGCAAAAGTCCGCCGAAAACCGGTTTGTTTTCAATCGGTTCTGTTTAAAACACGCAGCGGACCAGCATTGCACACCTGACGGTAGGTCATACTGGCGGGGCAATGACGGTTGTCGTCAGAAGCAATGTTCAGGCGCCGGGAAGGATCCATCCTTGACCGCGCGCACATACGCTTTGATCGCATCTTCGATACTGGACTGTCCTTCCATGAAATTGCGGACAAAACGCGCCTTTCTGCCGGGATAGACATTGAGCATGTCATGCATGACAAGGACTTGGCCGGAACAGTCAGGGCCTGCACCGATACCGATAGTCGGGACGTTCAGGGCTTCGGTGATTTCTTTTCCCAGTATGGCAGGGACAGCTTCCAGCACATAGAGAGACGCTCCCGCGTTTTGCAGGATTTTTGCGTCTTCAAGGATACGTTTGGCATCTTCCGAGGTTTTACCCTGGACACGATAGCCACCGAACTGGTGGACGGATTGGGGAGTCAGTCCCAAATGACTGCAAACCGGTATGGCTCGCTCTGTCAAAAAACGGACGGTGTCTTCAAGCCAGCGACCACCTTCGATCTTGACCATATGGGCGCCCGCCTTAATCAGTTCGGCGGCATTGTCGTAAGCGGATTCAGGCGTTGCGTAGGTTCCGAAAGGCATATCCGATACGATCATGGCGGTTTTGTTGCCTCTGGCGACGCATTCGGTATGATAGGCGACTTCTTCGATGGAGACGGGCAACGTGGAATCTTTTCCCTGGCAAACCATGCCGAGTGAATCACCGATGAGCAGGATTTCGACTCCGCACTGATCCATAAGGGAAGCGAAACTGGCGTCATAACAGGTCAGCATGGTGATTTTTTCATGCTTGTTATAGAGAGCGGCCAGAGTGTGGCTGGTAACCGATTTGCGTTCCTGAAGATAGGTTGCCATAACAATCCTTTATTGAACTGGAAAATGGAGAGAACATCAGGACGTAACCATATCCCGATGCATGGCGGGCTGTCACGATTTCAGATCAATTATGAGCGAAAAATGAAGTAAACCGCGCCAAGCAGGCACAAGGCTGCCCAGACATAATCCATTTTGAAAGGTTGGCCCATGTAATAAACGGCAAAGGGGACAAATACGCTCAGGGTGATGGCTTCCTGCAAGATTTTGAGCTGTGCCAGACTGAATTGTGAAAAACCGATACGATTGGCGGGAACTTGCAAAAGATACTCGAAAAGAGCGATTCCCCAGCTGATCAGCGCGGCGATGAGCCATGATCTTGACGAAAGATGCCGCAAATGACCGTACCACGCAAATGTCATGAAAACATTCGATAAAATAAGCAGGCCGGCGGTCTGGATAAAGACAGGGATGTGAAACATGACTGGAACTCCTTAAAACAGGCTGTCAATTAAATACGTTCGATTTTCTGATTGCTGACGCGATGAAGAAGGGTGGAAAGCGGTTCTTTTTCCGGAATAACGATGTCGGGATCAATTTCGGCTAACGGGACCAAAACGAAGGCCCGCTCGCACAGGCGAGCGTGTGGGATCGTCAGGCGGTCGGTCAGAATACGTTCCCGGTTGTAGAGAAGAATATCCAGATCCAGCGTTCGGGGAGCGTTTTTGTAGGGCCGTTTTCTGCCGAAACGGTTTTCGATGTCCCAGAGGGCGTCCAGTAAGGGATCGGGTGCCAGACCGGTGACGAGTCTGGCGACGGCATTGATATAATCGTCGCCTGTCGCGTTAACAGGAGCTGTCCGGTAAAAGGAAGAGGACTTGTCCACGGAAGTATCGGGTAAACGGTTCAGGCTGTTTATCGCTTCGGTAACGTTTTGCAGGGCGTTTCCCAGATTGGAACCGATACCAATGTAAACGATGTTCCCGCTCATACTATGGCTGGATGTCTTCAGTTGTTGGCAAGGGGACCGTCGCCGGATTTGTTCCGGTCTTGCGGCGGCGTGAGCGTTTTGCACGTTTTTTACCGGATGAACTGGCCGATAGCCGTTTCACTTGTTCAGCGATCATTTGCTGCCGTTCATCGCCGGATGCATCAATAAATGCCGTCCACCATTGGCCGACTTCGGGATCGAGTTCGCCAGCTTCACACCGGATCAGCAGAAAATCGTAGGCGGCACGGAAGCGTTCATTTTCAAGCAGGCGGTACGCGGATTTCCCTGTACGCCGTTCCAGTCTGGGTTGCATGAGCCATATGTCCTTCATGTCACTTGCAATCCGCCGCTGAATGGCGAGTTTCTCGGTCTGGGTCTCCAGTATGTCTCCTGCGGCCGCCACAAGAGCGGGAATGGGGTGTTCTCCCTGCGCACGGTAATGCTCCCATTTTTCCTCAACCTGTGTCCACAGGAGTGTGGCAAACAGGAAACCCGGAGAAATACGCCGGTTTTCCCGGATGCGCTGATCGGTTTTGTCCAGGGCAAGTTCTATAAAATGAGCTGCCTGAGGCTGTTCCAGGGCAACGTCCAGAAGGGGGAGCAAACCTTTGTGCAAACCCCGGGTACGCAATTCTTTCAGGCAAGACATGGCGTGACCGCTCATCAGCAGTTTCAACATTTCGTCGAAAAGTCGGGCAGATGGAACATTGTTGATGAGAGGGGCCAGTGAAGCAATGGGTGCGCGTGTTGCCGGATCTATCGAAAAACCCAGTTTTGCGGCGAACCGGACAATCCGGAGCATGCGTACAGGGTCTTCGCGATAACGCTGTTCGGGATCTCCGATAATTTTCAGGGTCCGGTTGCGCAGATCGTTCATGCCGCCGTGGTAATCCAGCAGTAGCTGATTGGCCGGATTGTAATACATGGCATTAATGGTAAAGTCCCTGCGGGCGGCGTCTTCTTCCTGGGTGCCGAAACTGTTATCGCGCAACAACCTGCCGGCATCGTCTTTCAAGGCAGGTTTGGTAGATGATCCTCTGAAGGTCGTGACTTCGATCAGCTCCTGGCCGAGGAGAACATGAACGATCTGGAAGCGTCGGCCGATGACGAAGGCCCGTCTGAAAAGGCGTTTCACCTGTTCCGGTGTGGCGTCTGTTGCCACATCGAAATCTTTCGGCTTGAGTCCCAGCAGCAAATCCCGTACCGCGCCGCCGACAATAAATGCCTTATAGCCGGCATTGTGCAATATACGGACAACCCGTATGGCACTGTTGGATACCAGACGCGGATCGATGCCGTGCTGTGCGGAATTCAAGGTAACAGGTTTATCGGCGGCACGGGTATCCGAACCCATGCCAAAAATCTTGCGGATCAGTTTGTTAATCATCGAATAATTGCAATAAAGGCCAGCCTTTCATTTCGGCATATGCTTTCAGACGACTGTTGGGATTGACGGCAACCGGATGGTTTACCTGCGAGAGAAGCGGAATGTCACGGTCGGAGTCGCTGTAAAAATAGACGTGTCTGAAACTGTCGAAGGACAGATTCATCTGTTTGAGCCAGTTCTCGGTATGGATGATTTTACCTGCACCGGATGTGGGAATTCCTACCAGTTTCCCGGTGAGTTCGCCTTCCGGTGTTTCTTCGGGCAATGCGGCAATCAGGTGATCGACACCGAACGCTTTTGCAATCGGTTCCGTAATGAAACGGTTTGTTGCCGTAACAATGGCAACCAGATCGTGATTTTTTTGGTGTTTTTCCACCAGACGGCGTGCGGAAGGCGTAATGGCGGGGTAAATGACTTCATCCATGTATTGCTGCCGCCAGCGGTTCAGTTGCGAGCGGGGGAAGCGGGACAAGGTGCCCAGAACGAATGCGAGGAATTCGGCCGGGTCGAGAGTGCCTGCCTGATACTGGATGAAAAACTCCGCATTGCGCCTTTCATAGAATTCCTTGTCAACTGCGCCGATACGTACCAGAAATTGTCCCCACTCGTAGTCCGAGTCGATAGGGAGAAGCGTATTGTCCAGATCGAATAGTGCCAGTGTGTCAGTCATAGCGTCGGCTCCTGCTTTTTGTGCAGCAGATCGTAAAGGAGCGGCAGGGTGATCGTGCGTTTTGTCTGAAGCGAATAACGGTCCAGAGCGTCCAGAATCATGGAAAGCGAATGCATGTCTCGTTGATAGTGCGTAATAAGATAGGGTAGCACACCTGGGGAAAGAGTGAATCCCCTGCTTTTGGCCTGTTCTGTCAGGGCAGCTATTTTTTCTTCATCAGTCAGCCCCTTTATCTGATAGACAAGTCCCCAGCAAAGCCGGCTTTTCAGATCGTCCCTTAGCGTCAGGGCAAGCGGCGTGCTGGAACCCGCTGTAATCATGCATGCTCTGCCGTTTTCCCGGACCTGATTGAAAAGATCAAAAGCGGCAATCTGTTTTTCCGGAGATAATTTGTCGCAATCGTCTATCAGATACAGCGAAATGCCGGAGTCGTAATCAAAGGCCGCAAGAGGAGACCGGGCACTCAGGTATCGTGAAGGAGCAAACCGGGCCATCGCGAGCAGAAGATGCGTTTTTCCCACTGCGGCATCGCCCCACAAATAGACGAACCGGTCACGGGACTGTCTCGCCGCAATAAGATGAAGAAGATGCAGTGCCTCTTCATTTTGCCCGGGCACGAAAGTTTCAAGAGCAGGGGGGCTTGCAGTGTCAAGATTTAGCAGCAGTTGTTGCATGACGGAATTCAGCTTTTGTAAAAATTACTGTCAAAATAGTAATTTCGCAAATGTTTGTAGGCAACCGAGAGAATAGCCGAAGAAGGCAAAGCGAGCAAAATACCGACAAAACCGAAAAGCTGGCCGAATGCAAGCAAGGCGAAAATAACAATTAAAGGGTGAAGCTGAATACGGTCGCCGACCAGTTTGGGAGTCATCAGCAAGCCATCGAAGGAATAACCGAAACCATAGATGATTCCGAGGGTAATCCACGCTTCCATGCCGGTAAATTGCAGCAGTGTCGCTGTAATCGCCAGAGCCAGACCGAAACAGATCCCGATATAAGGGATGAAGGCCAGCATACCGGTCATGATGCCAACGGGCAGAGCGACGTTGTAGCCGGCAAGCGCAAGCGTAATGGAATAATAACTCGACAGAATGACCATAACCAGTAATTGTCCACGCAGATACTGCGCCAGCATACTGTTCACTTCCCTGGAGAAACTGACGGCCCTGGTTACCCAGCGTCTGGGGATCATGTCCCTCAGCTTGCGCATCATGATATGCCAGTCTTTCAACAGATAAAACAGAACGACCGGGATAAGGATCAGATTCCATGCCCAGGTGAGAACGGCCGTTCCTCCGAATTTGGCAGAGGCGATAAGCGATTTCCAGACGCCATCGCCTTTGGGAACGAATTGTTCAGTCAGAATTTTTTTGATGCCGGCATTGTCTGCCGGGATCTGGATGCCCAGTTCATTCAAAATCGGACTCAGGTAGTTATTGACCTTGGCGATAAAAGCCGGAATTTGTTCGTAAAGCATGGGCCATTCCCTGATCAGCATGGGAATCATGATCAGTGCGAATGCCGTCACAATGGCGATGAGCAGCAACATGACGATGATGACGGCAATGAGGCGGGGTAGACGAAGCGTTCCAATACGTTTCGAACGAAGCCAGTCAACGATGGGGTTTAAGGCATAGGCCAGAATGGCTCCGGCGATAAACGGCGTCAGGATCGGCCCGAGCAAGAGAAGAATGACAATCAGAAAAATACCGATGCCGGTCCACAGTGCCGTTTGTCTTTGTTGTGGTGTAAATAATGCCATTCGGTCGTACTTGTGTGATCAGTTTGTTAGAATACGGAATTATTGTTATTTTACGCCCAGCGGTGCATTTACATTATGAGCTCATCCACTAATCAATCTCTTTCCTATCGCGATGCCGGTGTCGATATCGATGCAGGCGATGCGCTGGTAGCTGCCATCAAACCGTTTGCCAGACGTACCATGCGCGAAGGGGTGTTAGGTGGCATTGGCGGTTTTGGCGCTCTTTTCGAAATCGGCAACAAATATCGCGAGCCGGTACTTGTTTCCGGTACCGATGGGGTCGGCACCAAACTCAAGCTGGCCTTTTTGCTTAACCGACATGATACGGTCGGGATAGACCTTGTGGCAATGAGTGTGAACGATATTCTGGTTCAGGGCGCGGAGCCGTTGTTTTTTCTCGATTATTTTGCCTGTGGCAAACTCGATGTCAACACGGCTACTGATGTTATCAAGGGGGTTGCTGCCGGATGCGAACAGGCCGGATGCGCGCTGATCGGAGGGGAAACGGCTGAAATGCCCGGCATGTATCCGGACGGAGAATATGATCTGGCCGGTTTTGCTGTCGGAGCTGTCGAGAAATCCGCCATTATCGACGGGACAAAAATCGTACCCGGCGATGTGGTTATCGGGCTGGCTTCCTCGGGGATTCATTCAAACGGGTATTCTCTCGTTCGCAAAATTGTTGAAGTCGCCAAGCCTGACCTGAGCGCCGATTTCGATGGCCGTTCGTTGGCAGATGCCTTGATGGCGCCCACAAGAATTTATGTCAAACCGCTGCTGTCGCTGATGTCTTCTATCGAAGTCAAGGGAATGGCTCACATTACGGGCGGTGGCCTGGTGGAAAACGTTCCGCGTGTTTTGCAAAATCATCTGACGGCTGTTTTGAAAAAAGAAGCCTGGAGTATGCCTCCGCTCTTTAACTGGCTGCAAAAACACGGCAATGTTGCCGATGAAGAAATGCACCGGGTGTTCAACTGTGGAATCGGTATGGTGGTGATCGTTTCGAAAGAAAATGCCGATAAAGCCGTTTCAGCACTGGAGATATCGGGTGAAACGGTTTACCGGATTGGTGAAATACGCCAGCGTATCGGCAACGAACCCCAGACAATCGTTGAATGACCATTGATTCTCTTCCTGGGGGATTTCGCGCACGAAATCTCCTTGTTGACGGGAAAGTTTTAAAAACAGGAATCTGAAAAACCCTGTTTTTAAAACGACCTCCAAAAAGGTTAGGCGAAAATCCTATTTTTATACAAACCAAGCATATTGCACAGCCGTGCACTGACGTTCTTTCGGGCCGCGCCTTGTTCTGTCGCTGGCCTGGAAGGAAGAAAGCCGGCCGATGGACGGTATTGCTTTGTCTTTTAAGGCCAGAGGGCTACTACGTTTCCAGGCTATGCCGGATTTGTCCTAACGATCAGCCACGAGCTTGATTGAATCCGAACTTGTGTATTGATTAAATACGATTTTTTGCTAATCATATGAACTCAAATTTCATATGATTAGCAAAAAATGTGAGATTATACATCATATGCCTTCATTTCCAATATGAATTTATTTCATATCTCTTTGGGGTAAATATGAAATAAATTTATTTGCTGACGGGAATAATGTGAAATAAGATTGCATATGTGGTTCTGCTAAATATGATATTAATTTTCATATGTGGAACTCATGATATGAGTCCCGGGAAGGTGCCATGGAATGGTTATCGGGCGCATTGATGGCCTTGTCGTCTGGTGGCGCTGGCATTTTCCCGAATCTCAATTTTGTATTAACTTGATTAGGGATTGGTAAGATGAATAATCCGCAAACAGCACAACCGGCAACCCCGCAAGCAGCAGGGAATATTCGCTGGTTCTATTTGGTATTGGCAGTTTTGCTAATGTGTATGATCTCGGGTGTCCAGTATTCCTGGACACTGTATGCTAACCCGGTGAAAGATGCTCTGGGCGTTTCACTTGCTGCCGTTCAGACAGCATTTACTCTTTCTCAGGTTATTCAAGCTGGTTCACAGCCGGGTGGTGGATATTTTGTCGATAAATTCGGTCCCAAGATTCCGTTGATGTTCGGCGGTGCCATGGTGCTGGTTGGCTGGTCTCTGATGGGACAGGTAAGCAGTATCCCCGCTCTGTATGCCCTTTATACTCTTGCCGGTGCCGGTGTCGGTATCGTTTACGGTATTGCCATGAATACGGCTAACAGATGGTTCCCGGACAAGAGAGGTTTGGCTTCCGGTTTTACGGCTGCCGGTTATGGCCTGGGTGTGTTGCCTTTCCTGCCATTGATCAGCTCTGTTCTGAGAGTTGACGGCGTTGGCCCGGCATTCATGTATACCGGTCTGATCATGGGTATCCTGATTATTGCTATCGCCTTTTTCATCAGATTCCCTGGAGAACAGAAAGGGATCAAAAAAGTTATCGTTCCAACCGAAAAAGACTTCAACTCGAATGAAATGCTCAAGACCCCACAATTCTGGATTCTCTGGACAGCTTTCTTTTCGGTCAACTTCGGTGGCCTGCTGCTGGTTGCCAACAGCGTTCCTTACGGCCGCAGCCTGGGTCTTGCTGCCGGTGTCCTGACTATTGGCGTTTCCATCCAGAATCTGTTCAATGGCGGTTGCCGTCCGTTCTGGGGGTTTGTTTCCGACAAGATTGGCCGTTACAAAACCATGTCGGTTGTATTCGGTATCAACGCTATCGTTCTGTGGTGTTTCCCGTATGTTGCGAAGGTTTCCGAAGTGGCTTTCATCGCGATGCTTGCATTGGCCTTCTTTACCTGGGGGGGTAGCTACGCTTTGTTCCCTTCGACCAACAGCGACATTTTCGGTACAGCTTATTCCGCAAGAAACTACGGCTTTTTCTGGGCTGCCAAAGCGATCGCTTCGATCTTTGGCGGTGGTCTTGGCGCGGCGGTTGCCACAAATTTCGGCTGGAATACGGCTTTTATGATTACCGGTATCACTTCCTTTATCGCTTTCGCTCTGGCTACCTTCGTTATTCCAAGAATGGGACGGCCCAAGAAGAAAGTCAAAGCTGAAGCAGTACAGGTCGCTCACTAGAAATTCGGTCTGTCTGGTTTAACTGAAAAATGGCTGGAGGATTCCAGCCATTTTTTTATCGTCTAAAGGGGCAGCTCAGGCAAGGTTGCGGTTTCTTGCAGGCGGTTATCCGGTTTTGAAACCGTGTTGTATTCTTACGCTTGGCCCCAAAAATGTCGCGACTGGCGCGAGCCTTTTTCTGCGGTTATCGGAAACCGGGCGTCATTTTTGTAGTGTTGGTTTCCTCCGCTGTTTCCTTGTCTCATACCTTTGGCGGGGTCAGAATCTCCAGGGATTTGCGTGTTCTGAATAAAGGGGCTTACAGTATTCTGGAAGGAATTTTATCGCCTTGGAGGGATGAAACCGGCTATGTTCAGCCTGGCGGGCTCTGGTACAAAGGCGATGCCGGTCGTGTTGTTTTTTTAATGATAAGACGGTAACGGAAAATAAATGGCGTTTTGGGCGGAAGATGTGCGCAGCCGGCGACTTGAAGAAGCGGATTTCTTGAGCCGGTGCTGCTCATCGTTCAGCGCATGACTAACGCAGGGAACAGCATGATGGCGCGCTCGGCGGGGATCGAACCCACAACCCCTGCCTTCGGAGGGCAGTACTCTATCCATTGAGCTACGAGCGCCTTGAAAAGAAGCACGTCATTTGCGGAATTTGCACGAGCGTTTAAAGCCGAAAAATGACGCAGGCAGTATTCTACCTCATTTGCCCGATCCGGGCCGCAGTTTAAGCAACAAAATTGATGGATCCCTTAAATCATACGGTTTCGGGCGCGCGGGGGATTCTTGGCAAAATATTTCTTGATGCCGTTCAAAATGGCGTCAGCAATGTCTTCCTGATGGGTGTCGTTGTTCAGTTTCGCTTCTTCTTCAGGATTGGAAATGAAGGCGGTTTCGACCAGAATGCTGGGAATGTCCGGCGCTTTCAGTACGGCAAAGGCCGCTTGTTCGACGGAATCCTTGTGCAGTCGGTTGATGCCTCCCATCTCATCCAGAACCGCGCTTCCCAGTTTCATGCTGTGTTTGATCTGGGCTGTTGTGGAAAGATCCAGCAGGACACTGGCCAGTTGCCGGTCATGTTTTTTGATATTGACTCCTCCAATGAGGTCTGCCGCGTTTTCCCGTTTGGCAAGCCATCTGGCCGCAGTCGAAGATGCTCCTTTTTCCGACAGGACAAATACGGAAGAGCCGCGCGCAGTCGGCCGGATAAATGCATCGGCATGAATGGAAATAAACAGATCCGCCTGAACAGCTCTGGCTTTCTGTACGCGAACGCCCAATGGAACGAAAAAATCGGCATTGCGGGTCATGACAACACGCATATTGGGTTGCTGTTCAATTTTGGATTTCAGACGTTTGCCAATAGCGAGAACGACGTCCTTTTCCTTGCTGCCTCTTGCTCCGATCGCTCCCGAGTCTTCACCGCCATGCCCCGGATCGATGACGATTGTGACCATCTGTTTCAACGGCATTTGAGTATCTTTTCCGGCGGGAGAGGGCGAAAATGACGTTTTCCGGCCGGGAGCTTCTATGATGGATTTTTTCGGATTACTGGCGGCAAGCTGTACCGGTTCAGCTTCTTTTTTCCATTCCCCTTTCAGGATCAGGGCGGCAATCGGATCGAGCGGTTCTTTCGGATAAAGATCAAGGACGAGACGATGCTTGTATTTATCGATCGGCGCCAGCGAAAAAACCTGTGGGTTGACGGCAACTTTCAGATCAAAGACAAGACGGACGGTTTTCGGATCCAGTTGCCCGACACGCACATTTTGAATGTAAGGATCGTCTGGCTGGATTTTGGAGATCAGTTCTTTCAGGGTGGAACTTAATTCAGTTCCTGCCACATCGACGACCAGCCTGTCCGGATTGTTCAGCATGAAGTGTTTGGCCTGGATATTGCCTTCGTGTTCCAGAGTGATGCGCGTATAGTCGTCTGCCGGCCAGGTGCGGACGGCGACAATGTTGCCGCCGAAGACCGGTTGCATGGCTGTCACCAAAAAGATAAACGATGCCATAACCAGAAGGATCGTTTGCCAGTGCTTGTAAAATGAATGTTTCATCTTCGACTCATGAGTGAGGCAAAAAGCGCAAATTTTCCAGACAGTGTGAACCTTTGTCGGACGACGCCTTCAGACAGGCGGTACGGCCGTCTCCGGTGACTTCCAGAGAGATAACGAGATCCGGAGGCGGTAATTCCGGGTCGGCTTTTTCAGCCCATTCGATAAAGCAAATCGTTTTTTCATTGAAGTGTTCCCGAAAACCCGCTTCAAGAAATTCTTCGGGGCACCCCAGCCGATATAAATCGAAGTGCAGCAAATCGACAGGCCGGTTGTTCAGGTCAATCGAGTAAGGTTCGACCAGTGTGTAAGTGGGACTTTTCACCTTTCCCTTGTGGCCCGCCTCTTTTAGCATGGCACGGATCAACGTTGTTTTCCCGGCGCCCAGATCACCATGTAAATAGATTTTGAGCCCTGCTTTCAGTACGGCCGCCAGCGATTTGCCGAGGGCACAGGTGTCGGACTCGTTTTTCAAATAAAAAGTCTTTTGATGCATCGTTCAAACGGTTCAAATCACTCTTCAGTTCTATTGTTTGATGGCAGGGCGATTCGTCTATAGTATCTATAATCATTCCGTTTTGGGCAATGTTTTTTGTTGTTTTTCATGAAATTTGCCGGGCAATTGACTGATTTTGTTTCAAAAATGCGTGGGAAGGCAACCCGTGTGGTTTTCGGGGGAAGGCATTGCCTTGTTAGTACTGGCCAAACCGGATGGCGGTTGGAGCAGTAGTTTGCAAACGGGTTTATGGAGAACGCATTTCGCGACAAGGCAGGGAGGGACGTCTCGTCCGGACGAGTAGTTGCCGAATACATGGTGTGTTTTATGGTGACACGAATTGTCTTCGGAATGTAGCGATGGCTGGATAGTGAAACCGGTTTGGGGGCAGGCACGCTTGTCGAAATGTGGATTTCGCCGTGTGCAGCGGAGTGGAGGAAGAAAGCGGCTCGTTTGCCTGTCGCGTTTTGACAGATTCAGTACCTGCGCTGGAGGTCGCTTTGGCCAAAAAAACTGTATTGACAGACAGGATAAAAAATCTTTTTGCAAACGGGCAGAAAAACGCGTTTTTTCAGGTGAAGGACTGTCCGATTCCCTCGCATTTGTTGAGATCAGGGAAAAAGCGCATTGCATAAGTAGCGGCCTTGTCTTCAGGATTGCCTGATCGGAGCCATTGCGGTACGGTATACAATTGATGTACGCCGGTGTATTTCTTATCGGGCCGTTGAATTGAAAAACGCCATACAGGAAAAGGGGTAACTGTCGTCCGAGAATTGCCTGTATGTTGGGATGATGGTCATTTACCTTATCCCCGGACAAATTTGCCGAAAGTCCCGCGCTATCCGGTTTCGCCGTTTGTTCCCTTTTTGACAAGGCTAAACTGCCGGAACGGTTTTTCTGAAGCGATGCCGGCTTTTATGAAAAGCTGAAGAAGCGCTGTTATACGCAGCGGATGCAGTCGCAGGTGTCGCATATCGCCCTCGTGTCAGGCAAGGCGTTTGGCACGGTGAAGAGGCGCCGGATAACCACAGAATCGAAGAGGCCCCCTTAAAACAAATACGATATCGGAAATGAGGGATAACCACACTGACTGGGCTACTCATCAGAGTGATTAAAATTATTTGTCGGGAATGTCTCTTTGGAAATGAGAAAGAAATATAATTTTTCTCTCAAGGTCTTTTCAGAAAAAATGCATATGAGCGCTTTGATTCCCGATAGATGCAGCGCGATTGTCAGAACCTCTTTCGGTTCTGTAGGGATTGCCGTTGAGCATGAGACAATTACAGCTATTCGTATTTTCCCCGACCTGTTCGTGGAAAAGAAGGCGACGGACGCCTTGTCAGCCGAAGCGGTCAGACAGATTCGGGGGTATCTGGATCATCCCGGTGCCTGTCTGGATTTGCCGGTAACGATGCCGGGAAGAGAAATCCATCGCAGGGTCTGGCGCGAATTAATGTCGATTCCGTGTGGAGAAATCCGTACTTATGGCGAACTGGGTAACCTGTTGCATCTTTCCCCCGGAGTGATCTGCCGGGCATGTGAGGAAAATCCATTGTCGCTTTATATTCCAAGCCATCGCGTTATTGCCATTACAGGGCCGCGGGGCCCTGTCGGTGAAGGCGATCCCTCCAGTGCGCGACTCCGGATGAAACGCTGGCTGCTGAAACATGAAGGTTTTTTATACGGATGAAGAAACAGGACAGATATACGCTTTCATCTGAAAACCGTTTGGCGATTGATGAGTTTTGCGAGACGGTCTGGCTGGAGGACGGTTTGTCTCAGAATACGCTTGATGCATACCGTCGCGATATGCAACTGTTTGCACAGTGGCTTGAAAAAAACGGGCCCGGCACCCGTCTGCTGGAAGTCACACCGGATATTCTGAACAGCTATTTTCTGGCGCGTCATTCCGAATCGAAAGCAACATCGGCCAATCGGCGTCTGACGGTACTCAAACGTTTTTACCGCTTGCAGTTCCGCCTTGGACGGCTGGCAGTGAATCCATGCCAGAAAATGCATGCCGCAAAACAACCGGCACGGTTTCCCGGAACTTTGTCCGAGACACAGGTCGAATCGCTCCTGATCGCACCCAGGGTGGAAAATCCACTAGGTTTGCGTGACAGAACCATGATCGAACTGATGTATGCAAGCGGACTGCGGGTATCGGAACTGGTTACCTTGAAGCTGGTGGAAGTGGGCATGAATGAAGGCGTCTTGCGCATTCTGGGGAAGGGCAGCAAGACACGGCTTGTGCCGTTTGGCGAAGAGGCGCGCATCTGGATCGAACGCTACATGCGGGAAAGCCGTCCGTTCATTCTTGCCGGAAAGGTGTCCGATTATCTGTTTGTTACAGCGAGGGGAACGTCCATGACGCGGCAGATGTTCTGGACGCTGATCAGGAAATACGCTTTGCAGTCCGGCATTCATGAACCTCTTTCACCGCATACCTTGCGGCATGCTTTTGCAACGCATCTGTTGAATCATGGAGCCGATTTGCGGGTTGTGCAGTTACTGCTGGGACATGCGGATATCTCGACAACCCAGATTTATACGCATGTGGCGCAACAGCGACTCAAGCAATTGCATGCCATCCATCATCCCCGCGGCAGCGATGTCGCGGACAAGAGAGAAAACGGATAGGTGTATGTGTCCTTCCCTGTTTTGAAGAGCGGGTTATTTCAATTCGATAGTGACAAGCGCCAGACTGTGGTCGGACAGTTCGGGATTGTCAGGATCGCCGTCATTTTGCAAATAGACCATTTTCTTGATTTTCCCTGTCAGAAATCCCGATTCTTCGGTGAATTCTTCCGAAACGAATATATGATCGATTCGGGGTGTCCCGTTTTCTTCAAGAAACTGCGACAAATTATTCATGTGATGATCCGGATCGCTCTGTATTTCAAAACAATCGTAAAGTCGGTAAAAAGGTGAGAGTGGTTGCTCACTTTCGTGTTCTTCGCCAGTCACAATACGGGTGGATACGGCCAGGGAAAAATCGTTGAAATCGCCGAGGATGGCAATGGGCAGGGCATTGTTCTGGCGGAACTCCGCTACGAGCGCCCGAACGCCGAGCGCGTCGGCTGCTCTTCTCATCAGTGAACGCAGCGCAGCCAGACCGTATTGGTAAGGATCCGACTTATTGACGAAACTGACGAAATCGGGACGTTTCGATTTCAGATGAACGACATAAATGTTGAGAATCTGTCCATTGGGGAGAAAGACAGGCGCTTCAAGTACAGGTCGGGAAAACCGGTTGATAAGGGTATCGGTGATCGGTAATGTGATCTGGAACTGCCGGGGAAAAAGTTGATGGGTTTGAGGTGAGCCTGCCAGTGGAAAACGGGACAAGAGGGCGACCTGGGGTTTTAAGGCAGCCGGCAGATGGTTCCGGTCGAAACAGATCAGGTGCGCTTCCCGGTAGTGGCGGGTTTTCGCAACAACGTCGTTTAAGGCTTGTTTGGAAAAAATTTCCTGAAAACCGATAACGTCGGCATCGGACTGGTCGATTTTTTCGGCAATCCATGCTGTTTTCGCCTCGTATTCTTCCTGCGTGTAGGGCGGCAAATCATCGTAATAGGCGATTTCCGGCAATACCAGATTGCGCACGTTGAACGTTGCAAGTCGAATTTCCTGCTGCATATTTTTCCTTTCACCACTACAATGCGGACATAAGCAACATTTCCTGTTTCGTTATCTTAACAAACGCTTCTGTTATTTTTGAGGTCATTGCGACTCTTGTTTGTGACAGAACAAGAAAACAGCGATTTGAAAATATGTATACGGTTTTATTTGTCATTGCCGCCTATCTTCTGGGATCCATCCCCTTCGCGCTGGTTTTCAGCAGGCTTTTCGGACTGGCCGATCCCAGAACGTACGGTTCCGGAAACCCGGGAGCCACCAATGTTTTGCGCAGCGGCAACAAACTGGCTGCCTTGCTGACGTTGCTGGGCGATGCCGCCAAAGGCTGGCTTGCCGTCTGGCTGGCTTCATATCTGGGGCCGCAATTCCAGGTAGGGGAAACGGGAACGGCCTGTGTTTGTATCGCGGTTTTTCTGGGACATCTTTTTCCTGTTTTTGCACGTTTTAAAGGGGGAAAAGGCGTGGCTACGGCATTGGGTGTGTTGTTGGGCATCAGCCCCTTACTGGGAGCGCTTGTACTGGTAACGTGGGTGGGTGTTGCAATTCTGACACGATATTCCTCGCTGTCTGCCCTGATTTCGGCTGTGCTCGCTCCCATCTATTACGGGCTGTTTTATGGATTCAACCTGTATTTTGCCGCTATTGTCGTCATGAGCGCTTTCTTGATCAGTCGTCACAGGCAGAACATCGGCAACCTGCTTTCGGGAAAAGAAAGCAAGATCGGCAGCAAGAAAAAAACCGGCTGATCCTGGCCGGAAACCGGCATTATCGTTCAAAAGGAGCGAGCAAGTTGTGAGCAATGGCGTACTGGACGATTTCCGCCAGAGAATGCATGTCCATTTTGGCAAGGATCCGGGATTTGTGCGTACTGACTGTTTTGACGCTTAAATGAAGCTGGGTGGCAATGTCTGTAATGGATTTGCCGCTGGCCATCATGTTGAAGATTTCGAATTCACGATTGGAAAGCTGTTTGTGAGGCAATTCCTTTTCCGGGGTCATAATGTCCAGCGCCAGTCGTTCAGCCACTTCCATACTGATGTAAGGTCTTCCGGAAGCGACTCTTTTGATCGCCGTAACGAGCTGGCTGCCGGCGCTTTCCTTGGTCAGATAACCTTGGGCACCGGCACGGATCGAACGGACGGCGTACTGTTCTTCCTCATACATCGTCAATACCAGAACGGGCAGCTTGGGCGCTTCTGTCCGGATCTGCCGGATAAGGTCGATACCGCTGCGGCCGGGCATGGAAAGATCCAGCAACAACACATCGAACCCGCCTTTCCGGACTTGCGCCAGAACGCTGAAACCGTCAACGGCTTCGCCGGCGACAGTGATTTCCTCGTTGCCTTCAAGAATGCGTTTCAGTCCTTCGCGCATTAAGGTATGGTCGTCCGCAATGACAATTCTGATCATGTGAGGTCTGGTAAAAACGATTGAGTGGAACAATACGACATCGGTATTTCGCAAAGAGGGCAGGCATGTCAAATAGATGTGCCGGCAGCACTACACATTATGCGTTGTCGCGGTAAAATGTAGCTTATCCGTTTTTTATATACAAGTCATGAACGTCGATAACAAAAACAGCCATTCTGCCTCATCGTCCAATTTTCTGCGCGCCATTATCGAATCCGATAACGAAAAGGGAACGTATCAGCGTCCCGGAATGCCGAAAGTCATTACGCGTTTTCCTCCGGAACCCAACGGTTATCTCCATATCGGGCACGCCAAGTCGATCTGTCTCAATTTCGGTCTGGCAAGGGATTACGACGGAAGATGCCATTTGCGTTTCGACGACACCAATCCGACCAAGGAAGATCAGGAATTCGTGGACACTATCAAAGATAGCGTCCAGTGGCTCGGTTTTTCATGGGAACAGGGCGGTACGGATTATCTGCATTATGCCAGCGATTATTTCGATACCCTGTATCTGATGGCCGAATACCTGATTGAAGCCGGGCATGCCTATGTGGACAGCCAGACTCCGGAAGAAATCGCCAGAAACCGCGGCAGTTTTTCCGAACCGGGCAAAAATTCGCCGTACCGTGACCGACCGGCGGCTGAGTCGCTTGATCTTTTCCGCAGGATGAAAGCCGGCGAGTTTCCTGATGGCTCATACGTATTGCGGGCGAAAATCGATATGGCTTCGCCCAATATGAACATGCGCGATCCGGTCATTTACCGTATCCGTCATGCACATCATCACAGAACGGGCGACAAGTGGAATATTTATCCGATGTACGATTACACGCATCCGATTTCGGATGCGCTGGAAAATATCACCCACTCGATTTGTACACTGGAATTTCAGGATCATCGGCCTTTTTATGACTGGATTCTCGAGCGGCTGTCCGAAACGATTACGTTGCCGGACGGTCGGGTTATCGGCGGTTTTCTTCAGAAACCGTTGCCTCACCAGTACGAATTCGCCCGGTTGAATCTGACTTATACCATTACCAGCAAACGGAAACTGTTGCAGCTGGTGGAAGAGAAAATCGTCGATGGCTGGGACGATCCGCGCATGCCGACGATTGTGGGTATCCGTCGTCGGGGTTATACGCCGGAATCGATCCAGCTTTTTTGCGAACGGATCGGTGTGGCGAAAGCGGATGGCTGGATTGACGTGGGCACGCTGGAGGGCAGCCTGAGAGACGATCTCGATCCCAAGGCGCCGAGAGCGACAGCTGTCTTGCATCCGGTAAAACTTGTTATCGACAATTTTCCGGAACATCTTCAGGAAGAATGCACTTCTCCGGTTCATCCGCATTATCCGGAACGCGGTTTGCGGCGTTTCCCGATTACAAAGGAATTGTGGATAGAGCGGGAAGATTTCATGATCGATCCGGTGAAAGGGTATTTCCGCCTGTTTCCCGGTAACCGTGTTCGCCTCCGCTATGGATATGTGGTCGAATGTACCGGTTACGACGTGGACGAAGCGGGAAATGTGACGGCCGTACACTGCAATTATTTTCCGGACAGCAAGAGCGGCACGGAAGGCAGTACAGCTTACAAGGTCAAGGGAAATATCCACTGGGTCAGCCGGGAACACGCAGTTGAAGCGGAAGTCCGCCTTTACGACCGGCTGTTTGCCGATCCGGCGCCGGACGCGAACAACAAGGATTTCAGGCTGGCCTTGAATCCGCATTCAAAAGAAGTCGTCAGGGCTTATCTGGAACCGGGACTGGCCGCCGCACAGCCCGGAGACATTTACCAGTTTGAACGGCACGGCTATTTTGTCGCCGACATCAAGGATTCGCAACCGGGCCAGCCCGTCTTCAATCGTGCGGTGACCTTGCGCGATTCCTGGGGCAAGAAGAAGTCATTTTTCTAGGTAGCGGGATCATCAAAAAACGCGCTTTCAAAGCGCGTTTTTTGTTAAAACGACGTTATCTTTTCTTTTTTGCCGCGGACTTGCCTTGACGTTTGGCGGCGGTCTGATAGAGCGGCATGACTTTGGGGAGTTCCGAGTGCAGTCTGTCGATTCTGGAAGAATCGCTGGGATGGGTTGAAAGCAGTTCCGGTGTCGAGCTGTCTCCCAGGTTTGCCATCTTTTTCCATACGTTGACAGCCGCTTCGGGGTTGTAGCCGGCTCGTGCCATCAATTCCATTCCCATGACGTCGGCTTCCGCTTCCATGGTTCTTGAAAATGGCAGTGTCAACACCAGTTGGCTGGCTGTTCCCGCGAGCGATTGCTGGGTGGAACTCAGTCCGGCCAGTGCACCGGCAATAGACAAAGCCTGATCGGTTGCAATCTGCTGGGAAATTTGTTCGCGACTGTGTTCGCGAAGCGCATGCGCCATTTCATGTCCAATGACGGCGGCCAGTTCATCGTCGGTAAGATTAAGTGAACTGATAATCCCGCTGTAAACGGCGATTTTTCCGCCCGGCATGCAGTAAGCGTTCACTTCCTTGCTGTTTATGACATTGACTTCCCATTTCCATTTCAAGGCATCGGGACGGAAAACGCCGACCTGGGCAATCAATTTATTTGAAATGTTTTTGACCCGTTTTGTGTAGGCAGTGTTCGTATTCAGCGCTTTTGCCGAACGCGCCCGGCCCAATTCTTTTTTGTAAGCGGTTGCCGCACCCTGATTGACCTCGTCAGACGAGATCAACAATAATTGACTTCGTGACGAATTGGTCGCGCCTCCGGCGGTTGTGCTTTGGCAACCCGATAGCAGTAGTGTTCCGGCCATCAGGGCAGCCAGTAAAACAAAAATACGTTTCATGAGATTCCTCCCTATAGGTTGTTGTCGTGTCATGATCTGCGCCAGAGCTATTTTTTTCCAATGTTGGCAAGTTGGCAATTCATTTCAACTGGATTCAGCAATATATGCTGGAAGAGTGACAATGAACTGACACGTCGTATCTGTGCAGGGGTATTATTTATTGCTGACGGATAAGGCAGTTTTATGTTCCTGTCACAACCTGTGTCTCTATTTTATGAAAGGCTGAAACAATGAAATTGTATTACACTCCCGGAGCCTGTTCGCTTTCACCTCACATTGTGTTGCTTGAATCCGGCTTGCCGTTTGAACTGGAAAAAGTGGATTTGCAGGAAAAGGAAACCGCTTCGGGCCATGATTTTTATCTCGTCAATACAAAAGGATCGGTTCCCGCGCTGGAACTTGAGGATGGTTCCATTCTGACGGAAGGCGCCGTTATTATCCAGTATCTGGGTGATCTGGTTCCGGAAAAACAGCTTGTTCCCTTGCCGAAGACGATGGAACGATATCGTCTTATGGAGTGGCTCAACTTTATTGCGACGGAATTGCAGAAAAGTTTTGTACCGATATTCAATCCGTCTTATGGCGCCTGCCGCGAAGAGGCGAAAAAGACCTTGCTCAGGCAATTCGATTATGTCGAACGCCAGTTGGGGAAAAAGCCTTATTTGATGGGGGAACGGTTTACCGTTGCCGATGCGTATCTGTTTACTGTTTCCACCTGGCTCGGGGCGGCTGATCTGGAGATCGATCAATGGAAAGCCCTGGCTGAATATGGTAAGCGGGTTTCAGAACGTCCGGCCGTTCATAAAGCCATGATTGCAGAAGGTTTGCTTCAGGGGTGAGGAATGGCGCGTTTTAAGGTGGGCTGTTTACAGGGCCGGATTGGTGATCAGGGCATGGATTGCATTGATTCGATCAACGATTTCATCGTTTAGCGAAATGGAAATGGCATCGATGTTTTCCTTAAGATGGTCCAGCTTCGTTGCCCCGATAATGGTGGCGTCGATAAACCAGCGGGAATAACACCATGCCAGAGCCAGTTGGGCTGGCGTCATGTTGTATTCCCTGGCCAATTGCATATACTGGCGGGTCGCTTCGAGTACGGCCGGACGGCGGTAGTGTGCGTTCCAGTCTGCTGAAAAGAGAGTCAGCCGTCCGCGAATTTTCGGGTTGTCGATGTACTTTCCTGTCAGTTGGCCGAAAGCGAGAGGGCTATAGGCGATCAGTCCGACGTTTTCCCGGAAGCAGATTTCATCCATGCCAATTTCAAAATGCCGGTCAGTCAGATTGTAGGCGTTCTGGATGGAAACGATTTTCGGCAAACCTTTCATTTCGGCGATCTTGATGAACTCCATCAGGCCCCATGCCGATTCGTTGGAAATGCCGATATGGCGGATTTTGCCTTCTTCAATCAGTTTGCCCAACGCCCCCAGCGTTTCTTCAATCGGCACACTGGGCCGCTCGTCTTTGGGATTGAAGATAACCTTGCCGAAGAACGGCACGTTCCGGCTGGGCCAGTGTAACTGGTAAAGGTCGATGTATTCGGTTTTGAGACGTTTCAGGCTGTTTTCGACCGCGAGGCGGATATTGTGTTCGTCGAGATCGCTTTTGCCGTTGCGTATCCATGGGATGAGCCGCGAGGGACCGGCTATTTTTGTCGCGAGAACGATGCTGTCACGATTTCCCCTTTTTTTCAGCCAGTTCCCGATGATGGTTTCGCTCAGTCCGTGAGTGACCGCTTGCGGCATGACGGGATAAATTTCGGCTGTGTCGATGAAATTGATACCGCGTTCGACCGCGTAATCGAGCAGGCGAAAAGCTTCGCTTTCATTGTTTTGGTCGCCGAAGGTCATGGTGCCCAGACAAACCTTCGAGACGAACATGCCACTGGTGCCTAAAGGTATTTTCTGCATGATTCCGGTTCCTCTTGTAGATAGCGACAGTAGAAAAAACCTCAGTCCCTGCGCAAGGCCTGTACGCATTCGCGTACCAGTCCGGGGCCTGAATAAATCATGCCGGTCAGTATCTGGACCAGTGACGCGCCCGCTTCTGTTTTTTCCCGGGCGTCTTCGCCGGACAAAATACCGCCTACCCCGATGATGGGAATGGCATTTCCCAATTCCGTTTTCAAGCAGCGGATAACGTGAGTGGAAAGATCCTTGACGGGAGCACCGGAAAGTCCTCCCGCTTCCTGACCGTGTTTGAGATGTTTGACGGTATCGCGTGTAATGGTTGTGTTCGTTGCAATGACGCCATCGATCTTGTGACGAAGCAATGCATCCGCGATATTTCTGATCTGGTTATCGTCAATGTCCGGCGCGATTTTCAATGCCAGAGGAACATATCGGGAATACTGTTGCGACAGTCTGTCCTGCGCCGTTTTCAGTTGCGTCAGCAGATTGTCCAGTTCGGATTCACCCTGCAATTGTCGCAGATTTTTCGTATTGGGCGAGGAAATGTTGATGGCAATGTAATCTGCGACAGGATAAACCTTTTCGAGACAGATCAGATAGTCGTCAACGGCGTTTTCAATAGGCGTGCTTGCATTTTTTCCGATGTTTAAACCCAAAATGCCTTTTTTTTCCCGATAAAAGCGTGAGGCTTTTACGTTCTCCACGAGTATATCGACACCGTCGTTGTTGAATCCCATCCGGTTGATCAATCCTTCCGCTTCCGGGAGCCGGAACATTCTGGGTTTGGGATTGCCGGACTGGGGTTTCGGAGTGACGGTGCCAAGTTCGAGAAAACCGAATCCGAGAGAGGCCAGACCGTCAATGCAGGATCCGTTTTTATCCAGACCGGCGGCCAGTCCGACCGGATTGGGAAAAGTCAGTCCCATGACTTTGCGGGGCGACGGACTGACGGCGGGCGCCAGAGCGGTCATTCCCATAGCGGAAGCCATTCTCATGGATGAGAGAGTGAAGTGGTGGGCGTTTTCCGGATCCAGGGAAAAAAGGCATGGCCGGATCAGGGCGTACATGAAATTAGGGATCATGAGATTCAATTTTGTTGCGACGGCGCCAGACCGGTTCCGGAAGAAAAGGCCTTTCACGGCGGTTTTTCCGGAACGAACATTCAGGATGGCCTATATTGTATCGTAATTCGCGGATTTATTTTCATCGGGAAATTGTGTGAAAGGAGCACAAGGGACAGAGATTGTCTGATTTCCACGACGTGACCGGCGGCAAATCGATGACGCTTTTAAGGTGAACAGTGAAATCGGCGCGGCTGATCGGACGGGCGCCCAGTGAAGCGAGATGGGCTGTTTCCTGCTGGCAGTCGATCATTTTCACGCCGTTCATTTTCAGGAAAAAAACAAGATGGGAAAGGGCGATTTTCGAGGCGTCCCTTACCCTGGCGAACATGGATTCGCCAAAAAATATTTTTCCCAGGCAAATGCCGTAGGCTCCGCCTACCAGTCTGTTTTCATACCATAGCTCCGACGAATGGGCGATGCCCATTTCATGGAGTTTCTGATAGTTGTCGATGATTTCGTCGGTTATCCATGTGCCCGCTATATGGTTTCTGGGTGCGGCGCACGCTTTTATGACTTGCCCGAAGTCGGCATCGAATTTCAGTTTCCAGGGGCCGCCGGTGTGGATGCTTTTGTGAATTTGTCGAAGTTTTTTCTTCAGACTGTGGGAAATGACAAAATGTTCCGTCGGCAACACCATACGGGGATCAGTGCTCCACCACAAGACAGGCTGGTTTTCGGAAAACCAGGGGAATATGCCCTGTCGATAAGCGTTGACAAGGCGGTCCGGAGACAGATCGGCGCTTGCCGCCAACAGTCCCGGAAAACCGCTTTCTTCCGTCAAGGCCGTTTCGACCGCAGGAAAAGGATCGTTTTGTTCTAGCCAGGGGATCATTGAACGGGTTGCTGCCATTTCAGAGATGGCATACGGGGCTGGATAAAAAACTTTGCCAATTATTTTTTGAGTCTGGCATGTCTGACGATGGCATCTCCCAGTTGCATGGCATCCCATTTCACGATTTCCGCCGCGGCGCGTTTTTCCTTGTGGGAGGTATATTTCGGATCGACGGCATCTACCAGAATGACTGGTATGCCCAGCTTTTTCGCCGCGTCCAGTTCCAGATTGATCCAGCGTTTGAATTCTTCATAAACGCCCGCCAGAATGATGAGACACGAACAGGGTTTCATCTGCTTTTCAATCGCGATTGCCAGTGCCTTGTTGGAGGGCACAGACTGGGCCGGATCGTCTTTCGATACGCTGTAGTATTCATATCCGAACCCTTCCGTTTTCAGACGGTATGTTTCCATCAGGCTCGTGATTCTTTCAATGCCATCTTGTTCGACCCAGCCGTGGCTGAGAAAAACGGGATACGTTGCCATAAAGTGAAATCTCCAAATTTTGCAGTGAACGGCTGAAATCGGATCGGGTCGGCCTATTGGGTCAGGTCGAGTGTGTGAAAACCGAAATCGCCTCCCTTCTGAATTTTCTTTTTGTCTTCAAAATAGAACTTGAGTGCGTATTTTATCGTTGAAAAGGCCAGTTGATTCCAGGGAATTTCATTTTCGGT
Organism: Oxalobacter paraformigenes; assembly: GCF_000158475.2. Lineage (GTDB taxonomy): Bacteria > Pseudomonadota > Gammaproteobacteria > Burkholderiales > Burkholderiaceae_D > Oxalobacter > Oxalobacter paraformigenes. The sequence goes on from NZ_KI392031.1 coordinate 43,498, forward strand.
AAAGAGTCGGGTCTCAAGGCTTTCCTCACCCGGCGCAAAGTTCGTGTTTTCCAGATGGGCCAGATAGAACAGGTGAACCTGATGATAGGCCGGCAAATTCATTAGGGAGAACAGGGTCGAGATTTTTACGTCTGCCCCCGCTTCTTCCTTTGTTTCCCGTCTGGCTGCCTGTTCCGTCGTCTCATCGTTTTCCATAAACCCCCCCGGGAGAGTCCAGAAACCGTGCCGGGGCGTTATCGCCCGGCGACACAGCAAAATGGACGTTTCCTTTTTCGTCTCCCAGGTCGGTATGCTGCAAACCACGATTTTCGGATTTTCATAATGGATCGTGTTGCAGTTCGGGCAGATATGGCGCGGCATATTGTCCAGCGGCGGGATATCGACAATCAGGGGATGAGCGCAGTGAGAACAGAATTTCATGTAAATTTAAAACGGCTCGGAACGGAATATAAGGAAACGACAACAGGATATCATTGAATAAAACCATTGATAACAATTCGCGCAATCAACACAATGTTACCTTCTTTTCCAACGCTTCAAAAGGTGCGTTGGCGGCGGAAAGTACAAGGCCCTTGTGAGGTTTTCCGGAAAAGAATGGCTCTTTATGAGACGCACTTGAATAAAAAAGAAAACCGGGTTATAATTCTACCTTTCCAGACGCGGGGTGGAGCAGTCTGGCAGCTCGTCGGGCTCATAACCCGAAGGTCGTAGGTTCAAATCCTGCCCCCGCAACCATTTTTATAAAAATGCCGTTAATTCAATGAGTTAGCGGCGTTTTTTGTGCTATTTCTAGTCTGATTTTAAAATCAAAAAACTAGCATTACCTGCAACTTCTCTAAATAAACTTGGCGTTAATTAATGAGAACTAATCGTCTAGTTTCAAGAAGGAACTAGTTCTTCGATGGTGCTGAATATTGATGCACTTTGAATGCGGAATAATATAATTTAAGATATAAATCATAGGGCGTGAATAATATCTGATGCGCAGCACAATCGGGTAGCCCAAGACAAACTCCCTCAATTGCTAAATCACACGCAAAATGTCACTGGTCATTAGCTGTATCACACACTGGAATTCGGAGTAAGTGCCTGCATTCACATAGAGGTTAAGTGCGTATTCATGGTGCATGAACAATAGAAATAAACTCATGTGCCCCATCTGGGGAATATGCTTTTCCACCTGCTGCATCAAGGGTGCTCATGAATGCGAGAAGTGGGATGGTGCGTTTGTCAGATTTTGAGAAAGTGATGTTTCCCATCTCATTGTTTTCATGTACCAATAATAAAGATAACTGGCGGATTTCAAGATCAAATGCGCAAAATATTCCCCTAGAGAATGTATATGCGGGGAATTCATTGTCAATAATCGTTTTTGTTTTTGTTCGTTTAATGCCAGTGGGGTTGACAGAAACCTCGTCAGCAACCCAGAAGCTAGTAGTAATGCCGTTTGCAAAGACATGGCGGGTTGCCCCAAGGAAGAGTGTTACAATGTCCACGGCATCTTCAACCTCTGATAAATTTGGGCTATGAAATTCGTGCTCCATGAGATTACGGAGGCGAATAATTTTTTTAATGATCCGAGGAGCAACCAAGCCAAGGGCTGATATTTTTTCAAGCCTGCTTGGAAACTGCTTTGGAATAGAGAGGCCAAACCCATGAAGAATATTCGCGACCTGACAGTCTATTGCTCGTTTGGCGTTTGATAGGCCGTTTACAAGGCCGTGAACATCTCCGATATTTAAGTCAGCTTCGGCATAGCGAAGATATTCAAATGGCGTAACTGGGGTCACGTATCCTAATGACTCAACACCCTTAAGGTCAAGTGTGGGTTTCTGCCAATTAGGCACATAGGCATTAATGTACTGAGCTTCGTTCATTGTAATCAGGCTATGAGTTCCAATTTCATCGTTATTCAGCATTAGGAAAGAGTACCAATTTCTTAAGCATACACACTCAAGCCCAATCAGTGCTTCAATGCTGGTCTTTTTCGTTCATTCTAAAAGAGTAGTGTCAGTTTATATCACATGTGTCTTCATTTACGTATTTTTGCAGAGAAGCTATTAATAGACGAACGGCTAGTACTCCTGCATTCAGAAATTTCATCATATGTGATTCTTCAGAATATCAGGCTAATTTATCTCGGTTCCATGATATTAATTTTGCTGTCCCATGCACAAAAGTTAAGCGTACATCGTAGAGACGGCCAACGATGTTCGTGTTGTTTTCCCAACGACCAAGCCATAGCTTAACTTTTTCAGAAAGTTGTCTTCTCATGTCACCATGCCCATCTATGTAAAAAGCCTCAAGAGCTTGCATAACGCCAAATAGTTGTATTCCATCGCTTGTCGAATCGGCTAGACCCACTACATACGTATATGCTGCTAGCGTGCGTTCGATTCGACTTTCGCTAATGTACTTTTCGAAATTATTTTTATTGGCCCATTCCACGACCTTTATAATTTCGATATTTACTAGTTGAGGCTAAGCGGATTCTTGCATTTTGTATTCAATCGAATATAGCCGAATTTTTTCTCGAATTGATTTTTGTAATTGCTCATTCACGAAACTTAAGCTTTTACAGGTTTCGATAATGCTTGGGTAAGCTAACTTTGTCAGGAACAGAATTATTTCGATTTTTTTCGCATAAGTAGCACAAGTAGCGTAGTCTGATAAATAGTGTTCTATTTCATCTTTTCCTAGATATGAATTGCCTTTCAAAAAGAGTTGTCTGTCGATTGATATCGCTCCCTTTATAAAGATTGTTACGGCTTGAAAAAGACGAAAATAAGGATTTCTTTTTTGAATGGCGGCAGTTAGTTCAATTGACAATTCATTAATGAGATCGGTAGAGTGAAAAATGATAGTCCCTACTATAGATGTTTTTGCAATTTGTATTGCATGCGGTAATTGTAAAATAAGTTAATCTAAAACTGAGAAAATTTATCTCCCAATTCATTTTTTTCAACTAATGGGAGGCTGACTGGAAGAAATGCCTATACAGAATGTTGTGCCATACTTCATCTCTTGAAGTGGTATTAGCCCTATTGCCAATATTATGCTCGATAGATATAACTGTACACTAGTCATTGCATTTAACTTTCGTTTACCTGTAGATTTTTATGTCTTAAACCATGGTTTACGATTCTTGGGAAAGCTATAGATAAGTACTTCTTGTCTATACCGTACGGTGCAGACCACCGCAACCAGTTTCAAACGCCGCTGTAAGTTACCTTCAGCGGCGTTTTGTCTATTTTGTTTCCCGGTGATGCGTCTGCTTGTTTGTCAGGTATGGTTTTTAGATAAATTGACGTTTTGATCCCGTCAGTTTTTTATGCCTTTTTCTGTTGCCGAAAAGTGTGCTTTTCAGAAGCTGGCGTGGCCTGAAATTGTGTAGCGTTTTCCGTATCTAACCGAAATGTCCGCTTAAATTTCTTCACGATAGGCTTTATCCGCTTTTTCGAACTGCACTTTCATCGTTTTGGAGGGCGGTTTGCCGAGAAGGCTGGTGACGACAATGGCGATGATGCCGAAAAGGAATCCGGGGATAATTTCGTAAATGCCCAGATGATCCAGGCATGTTTTCCATAAAATAATGGTTGCCGCGCCGACAAAGATGCCGGCAAAGGCGCCGTTTCTTGTCATCCGTTTCCATATGAGCGAAATCAGAATGACGGGGCCGAATGCCGCCCCGAAGCCGGCCCAGGCATAGGAAACCAGACTCAGTACCTTGTTGTTGGGGTTGAAAGCAATGACAAGCGCGATGAGGGAAACCAGCATGACCATGATGCGGCCTGTCCAGACCAGTTCGGTCTGGGAAGCGTTCGGGCGCAGGAAAGCCCGGTAAAAATCTTCGGTCAGGGCGCTGGAACAGACCAGCAACTGACAGCTTAACGTGCTCATGACGGCAGCCATGATTGCCGAGAGAATAATGCCGGCGATCCAGGGGTTGAAAAGGATTTTGGTCAGTTCCATGAAGATCGCTTCATTATTTTGCGCGACACCGGCAGCTAAAGCGGGATTGTCCGAGAAGTAGGCGATACCGAAAAATCCGGTAGCGACGGCGCCCACAAGGCAGAGAATCATCCATGTCATACTGATGCGGCGCGCCTTGGGAATGGTTTTGACGGAATCGGCTGCCATAAAACGGACGAGGATGTGCGGTTGTCCGAAATAACCCAGTCCCCATCCCAGCAGGGAAATAATGGCAATAAAGTCCATTTCTTTGAGCATGTCCAGTTTATCGGGTGTTTTCGCCTGGATTATGGACAGGGCTGTCGGAAAATCGCCGATTGCCAGAATGGCGAAAACCGGCGTTATCAAAAGAGCAAAAATCATCAGGGTTGCCTGAACGGTATCGGTCCAGCTGACTGCCAGAAAACCGCCGATGAAAACGTACGTGATTGTCGCGAATGCGCCTATCCAGAGGGCGGTCTCATAGGAGAGACCGAAAGTGCTTTCAAAAAGACGGGCTCCGGCTACCATACCTGAGGAACAGTAAATCGTGAAAAAGATCAGGATGACGAGAGCGGAAAGGATCCTCAGGAGTTTGCTGGTGTCTTCGAAACGGTTGGTCAGATAATCCGGCAGTGTCTGGGCATTGCCGCAATATTCGGTATGGATACGGAGGCGGCCGGCTACCAGCAGCCAGTTGAACCATGCCCCAATAACCAGTCCGATTGCAATCCAGCTTTCCGATAAGCCTGAGAGAAAAACAGCGCCCGGCAAGCCCATAAGTAGCCAGCCACTCATGTCGGAAGCTCCGGCAGACATGGCTGTGACAAAACTGCCAAGACGGCGTCCGCCCAAAATGTAATCGGAAAGGTTGCGTGTTGCCCGGTAAGCGATAAATCCGATAAGGGTCGTTGCGAGAATGTAAACGACAAAAGTAATGAGCAGAGGGGTATCAACATTCATGCCTGGCTGTCCGGATAGGGGTTGGTGTAAAACGGGACATTAAAGCAAATAATCCGGCAATACGCCAGTATGCGATGAATTTTCAGGAGGTCGGCAAGATTTTCTCGCCCAGATATCGGTTCATGACCTGATCCAGCAGCCCGATATCCAGCGGTTTGGCAAGATGCGCATTCATGCCGGCGGCTTTTGTGGCTGCCACGTCTTCCGTGAAGGCATTGGCTGTCATGGCCAGGATAGGAACCGTTTTGGCATCCTTGCGGGAGAGACTCCTGATTTGACGGGTTGTTTCAAGTCCGTCCATGACCGGCATCTGGAGATCCATGAAAATCAGATCGTAATAGAATTCAGGCCTTGTGCAAAATTTTTCCAGTGCTTCCTGCCCGTTTACAGCTGTTTCGACGGAAGCGCCTGTCTGGCCCAGGATCTCTTCCGCAATTTCCCGATTGAGATCGTTGTCTTCCACAAGCAGTACCCGTTTTCCCGGAAAAGACCGTCTTTGCCTTGCAGATTCAACGAAGGTGGAATGAACCGGTTCTTTAAGGGTATATTTTTTGATGGCATAGACGAGACTGGACTTTAGCATGGGTTTGACGATAAAACCGTTGACTCCCGCTGCACGCGCCTCCGTTTCGAATTCCGTCCAGTCATAGGCGGAGATAAGAATAATCGGAATGTCCGGTCCGATTTTTTCACGGATGCGCCGGGTGGTTTCGATACCGTCCATATCCGGCATTTTCAGGTCGATAATAATAGTGGAGAAGTCGTTTTTTTCTTCGTGGGCAGCGACGGCTTTCCGTATGGCTTCTTTGCCTGAAAGAACCCAATGCCCCTTCAGCCCTATTTCTTCCAGCCGCTCGCACGTCGTTTCGCAGGCAATGCGGTCGTCATCCACCACCAGCACACTCAGCCCGGGCAGGCGGAAAGCGTTTTTTTCTTCATCCTGCAGTTTCAGGGAAAGCGTGACCGTGAAAGTGGATCCGTTTCCATAGGTACTTTCTACCTGAATATCGCCATCCATCATTTGCACGATGTTTTTGCTGATGGCCATTCCGAGTCCGGTGCCCTGTACTGCACGGACGGCAGCGTCCTCTGCGCGTTCGAAAGGCTTGAATATCTTCCTGAGGAATTCAGACTTCATTCCGTATCCATTGTCCCGGAATACGAATTCATAGCAGCCGTAGCCAGCTGTTTGGGACGGTTTCTCACGTATGCTGAGAAGTATCTTGCCGCCATCCGGCGTGTACTTGACGGCATTTGAAAGAATATTCAGAAAGACTTGCTGGATATGTTGCGGATCGCCTGTGACGTTTTCGTGCTGTAACTCGCGGGCTTGAATGTCGAAGGCATGCCGTTTCGCCATAATGGACGGCTGTATGATTGTGACGATGTTTTGCAGCATTTCATTCAGGCTGAATTCCTCTTCTGTGATGCTGATCCTGCCGCTTTCTATACGGGACATATCGAGAACTTCATTGATCAGGCCAAGCAGCAGCCTGGAAGAAACCGTGATTTTTTGCAGGCAATCCCGAACACGGTCTTTGTCATCGAGATGGGAGCCGGCGATGGCCGTCATGCCGATAATGGCATTCATGGGGGTGCGGATATCGTGGCTCATCTGGGACAGAAAATCTGACTTTGCCTTGTTTGCCTGCTCTGCTGCCTGAAGCGCGTTGTGCAGCATTTCGGAGCGTTCCTCGAGCTGCTTTTGCAGTTCCCGCTGTTCGGTAATGTCAGTAATATCGATATATATGACCAGATAGACCGGATTTCCATGCACCCGGTCGATACAATCGGCATTGACCTGCAACCACACATTGCCGCCGGTCTTGTCCTTGGCCTGCAGGGTGAAGTGGACGCGTTTTCCTTTCCGCATAAGCGGAAAGTGTTGCGCATAAGCTTGCCGGTTTTTCCCGGTATCGAGATTGGAAAGGCCGTAATCGGCGCGGTTTTGCTTGTAGCCGAAGAATTTGCGGAAACGTTCGTTGCCTTCGAGAAACAGGAAGCCGTTTTCGTTCACCTGGAATTTGGCGACAAAGCCGGGAAGATTATCGTAAGTAATCGATTGCTCCTTTTGCATCCGGACCAGATCGTCGACATCGGTCATGACGGTGTATGACACCGGGTAGCCATTTATGTATTCCTCACCGAATACATTGGAAATATTGACCCAGACGTGGCTGCCGTCCTTGCGCGGCATGCGAGTGACAAGGGTGTAACCATTCTGATGGGTACGGATCGCCCGGGTAACCGCATGGACAAGTTCGTTCCATTCTTCCGGATGGTCTGCATAGTAAAGGTCAGGCCTGTTATGGAAGCGGGCAACGTATTCTTCTTTTGGCCAGCCGATGAGCTGGTAATAGAAATCGTTTGCCCAGATCAGGGTGTAGTGCTCGTCGAGCAGATGTTTGCTCACGCTGACGCCAAGAAGGCGCATCAGTGTGTTGTATTCATAATCGGCGACGGACTGCGTGCCGGACAATTCCCCTGTGTTTTGCTCCATTGTTGCCATTTCACCGATCTGTCGATTTTCTTTCCGGACTGCACGCAAGTTAGTGACGGGATATCGCGCGAACTCTTACCTTTATCATCGTATCACAGTATTGCAAATTATTTTTCCACTGTCTGTTTACCGGAAAGAAGAATGGTGTCTGATAGAAATCAGGCTTGAGACATGCGGTAATGAAGGGATATAAACTTCGGCACTTGGACAGCGTGAGACAGGGATTGGCCTGAAAATCATGGCATACTGAAAACCTTTAGAAACGATTGATGGAACAGGAGGCGACAGGGAGTGGGAGAAAAGGACAGGCATGTGCTGATTTATGGATATCTGCTTGCCAGGATACATTTCGGTTTTTATCCGGCAGGGGAAAATCTTCCTTCCATTTACCGGTTGAGCGACATGTTCGGGGTGTCAACCATGACCGCTCGCGAAGCGATTCGTTTGCTGGAAGAAAAAGGATACGTTCACAGGACACAGGGAAAGCGATCAGTTGTAATTGACGGTCATTTCCCTCATGAATTCCCCGCTTCTCTCAAGGTGCCGGAAGAGACACTGCAGGATCTCTACCAGAGTCTGTACCTTTTGCTTCCCAGTATTTTTTATCACAGTTACCGCCATTGCGGTGAAAAAGAAAAAAAGGAGCTGATCCGGATACTGGAACGTTCCAGTCAGGCCTGGGATGAGCCGACAGTCCAGTTTCTGTTCCATGTGGTCAGACAGTTGAAAAATCCGCTTTTGAACAGTCTCTATGTCGATACGCTTTTGTTTTCTTATCCCGCCCATCTCGCCCGTTTGTCGGCGGCAAGGGAAGACTGGAAAGCCTCTTATGAAAAACTGCAGCTGAAATTGCGGCAAATGCTGGACGTCTGGGAACAGGGAGACGTGGATTGGCTCTGGAAAATGATCCGGCAGACCTATCTGGAGTTCGATTCCTTTTATGCGGTGAAACCGCTTGCCGGACCGTTGAGCGTCTCTTATCGCTGGGGCAGGCCAATTGTCGTCAATTCCATCGCCCGCGAACTGATTTTCCGCATTTACTGTGGTCTTTATCCCGTCGATTCCTTTCTTCCATCGCCCAAAGCGCTTGCGGCAGACCTTTCTGTTCCGCTTATTACCATCAGGCGGGCGATCGGTTTGCTGAACAAGTTGGGGATTGCCGAGTCTGTCAATGGAAAAGGAACCCGTGTTCTTTCACTGGCAGCTGGCAAACAGCGGATTCAGTGGAAGGATTCGTCGGTCAGGAAGAATGTGATGACTTATCTTTATGCCTTGCATGTGCTGGCCCTGACGTGCGGGTCAGTGGCGGCTGCCATTTATCCGCTGATAGAAAACGAGGCCAAGGACAAAACAGGGAAAAAGGTTAGGGATGCAAAGGAAATGGGGCATTCCGATATTGTGGTGGCTATTTGCCTGGACATGATAATCGAATTCGGTCGTCTTGAGGCTTTCAAGAATATTTACAGCCAGTTGTTGAGTCTGCTTGTTTGGGGTTATCCGTTAACGTATCTTTTGCCGCGTCCGCGGCTTGAGCACCATACCGATGAGATTATTGCGGGTTTTGAAGCGGATGATGGCCTGTTGTTTGCAAAAGGACTTGAAAAAATTGTCGGCGCCTTGTTTCTTTCCGCCAAAACGAAGATTCTCTCGGCAGGTATCCTGGAAGCGGAAAGTGTCGATATCCCTTTTTTGCCAAAGAATGCGGAAGGTGAGGGCAGGCAGCTCCGGCACAACGGATTGTGCCGGAAGAAATCGCGTGCATGAAGGAGTTTCTTCCGGTTCGGTTTGATGAGGAAACGCCAATCAGGCGTGAAAAACAGCAAAGGTGAAAGGACAGGTCTTGCCGGGTCTGTTTCAGGATTAAAAAGGTCTGATCCACTCTGGTCGAAGATGCGCCTTTTCCGGGCGTTCGATGGCCAGATCGATCAGGTCGAGCAAGCGTTGCTTGTCCTTTCCCAAGGTGCCTTTCAACACGAGCTGATTGGAAGCGTGGTCGCTTCGGAAAATGGTCGATTTCAGTTCGAGCGCTCCAACAAATTGCCTTATTTCCCGGAACCTTTCGTGTTGGGTCATTTTGATGAATTGTCCGTTGTATCCTTGCTGGAAGCGGGCTTCTCCATTCGGCAGATTCAAAACGAGCGTAGCGAGAAATTCCGGTTGGGTTTCGTTGGCCAGCAATGCCGAATTCAGGGCGTGCTGTTCGCTGAACTTTGTGCCGCCCACGCCATTGATGATCATCACGGAACGCTTGATGCCTGCATCCCCAAGACGGTTCAGTGCCTCGACTGTCGATTGGTGGGTTTCCCCCTTGTTGATGCTTTCAAGCACGAAGTCGTCACCGGATTCGGCGCCGACATAAACCTGTTTCAGCCCGGCGTCAAAAAGGGTTTTCAACTCTTCGTCCGATTTGTTGGCAACGTTTCTGGGCGAACAGTAAGAAGCGACACGGGTGACTTCAGGCAAATATTCCCGAATGGTGTTCAGGATGTTGAGCAGTCTTCTGGTGGAAAGGGCAACCACATCACCATCTGCCAGGAACACCCGTTGAATCCCGTCATAATGCCGGCTGAACCATTCGATTTCTTTTTTGACGTCTTCTTCCGGTTTTACCGAAAATCGTTTCTGCGGCTGGGTGTACATATCGCAATACGTGCATTTGTTCCAGCTGCATCCGTTGGTAACTTGCAGGATCAGCGAATTGGCTTCACTGGGTGGACGGAAAACGGGATCAATGTAAGTGACAGGAGCGTATTGCATGGTTAATCAAAATGAAATGGTTGAATCTGATTTCTTCCGAACAGGTTTACTCATGAGGGTTGAAGGGATGGCCTCAAAAACCGGTATGACAATGTCCGGTCAGGAAGCGGATTATCCGCTTCCTGACTACTTTTGGTTTTTCCCGCGAAAAACGGCGCATTGGTGAAAAGCTTCAAGCGAGACCGGGGTATCGCAACTCATGCAAAGACGGCTGGTCAGTTTGAGCAATTCCTTGATGTCCCGTCCGCTGGAATGGGGAAAATCCCGCACGAGCTGATCAATCAGATCGTCTGAGAGCTCGACCTCGAATTGTTCCGAGAGCGATTTCCAGAGTTTGACAGCGTCTTCGCGGGAAGGCGTATCGTACCGGATGATGGCAATGCAGCGGGACAGAATGGCATCGTCCACATCGTCCACCCGGTTTGTCGTCATGAACAGCAGGCCGTCGAAATATTCCAGTGTCCGCAGAAATTCGGCGACAATCGCATTGTGCTGGAGATCGTTATCGCGTTTGCGGATATAAACGTCGGCTTCGTCGAGCAACAAAATGGAATCCCAGCGGGCGGCACGACGCAAAATGTCCGATAGCGCCGCTTCCACACTTTCTGCCGACGTTCCCAGTTGTCCCGAATGAACACGGTATAACGGTTTGCCGACGACTTCCGAATAGACTTCCGCTGTCAGCGTTTTGCCAAGACCGGCAGCGCCCATGCACAGGATCGTCGTTCCTCCCGATTTGCCTTCGATAATGTCGTCCATCAGTACGTCGGTATGCGCCGTCAGGATGTCGATCAGTTTGCGATGTTCCGGAGGTAAAATCAGTTTGGTCCGCAATTCGGGTTTGTACTGGTACTCTTCCAGATTCTGGACATGAACCCAGCAGTTCTGGTGCAGTTCCAGGTGGAACATGTACAGATAGCAGTGGAGCGGGATCTGGCTGAAAGTATTGTCAACCCGTGTTTTTCTGTCGGAGTGCGTTTCAATCCGGCGTTCCAGTATCTCTTCGTCATTGACGCATTTGACGGATGTGCCGGGGGTGATACGGAAAAATTCGAGATTTTTGAAAAGGGTACTGTCGCCTTCCTTGATAAGGAATCCCGAGTTTTTTGCCAAAAACTGTTTCCCGTAGAATGGCTGGAAGTTCTGGAAACGTGCCGCCTGTTTTTCATATTCTTCCTTGAACTCGGGACACTCCTTGTAATACCCTTTTCGGGCAAGAAGTTCCGGAATGGTCAATCCTCCCATTTCCCTCTGGTAAAAGAGAATGGAATTTGTCATTCCGCTGCGCCACTGGTCGGGCGCATTGTCGTCGACAGGACTGGTGGCGGCAATGGTGTTGGCCAGCAGCTGAATGCTGACAAAAGGCAGTCCGGGTATCAGTCCCTGTTGCCTCTGGACATATTCAATGCTGTCGATCAGCCAGGGAAGCAGGATACCATCCTTGTTGCGGCGGTATATCCATCCGTCGATAGCGTCTGTTGCGAAATACTCGACCAGTGCGGGCACGAGCATGTCCAGCTTGGGAACCACAAGGGAGTGACCTGGCCCTGTCCGGATATTTCGCAAGGCGATCATCTGGAACATCAGCGATTTGTCATTGTCTTTTTCGGCCAGTCGCCACAGGTGTTCCAGCGTTTCGGCATCGAAAATATGATCCGGAATCAGGATTCTGCCGTTGGTCAGTCCATGTGCGGAAAGGCGTTTCGCCAACGGAGTTTCTTTACTCACGCCGGCAAGCAAATCGTTTACCTGCGTAACGGAAAGCTCGAATTCCATTGCCACTCCTTGTGAACGGTGATTGCATGTACAGCTGTCCGGATGTCGCTGATCCCTGGATAAAGAGTGCCCGCCGACAGCTAAAGTTTCTATATTAGCATGTCTTGTGCCGGAATGATCAGAGTAACATCGTCCCGGAAAAATTCAGGCGTTTCCAAGCTGTGACTTGACCTTTTCGGCAGAGACGCCCAATGCAGCGGAGAGATTGGCAATCGCTTCTTCACGGGACAGCCTGGTTTGAAAATTCAGCATTTTCCGGGCTTTTTCCATGGAAAGCGGCCAGTCATCGGTCAAAAATGCACTGCCTTTCCATTGGGCAGCATCGATGGCGACAACTTGTGCGCCGGGATTGACCAGATCGGTGATCAGTCTGGCGACGTCTTCCCAGGTCAGATAGATGCTGGCCGCATTGAAAAGCTCGCCTTTGATGTCGCTTGAAAACAGGGCAAGAACCAGAGAGACGAAATCGTCGAGCTGCAGGAAACTGCCGCCGCTTTTTGCGGGAACTTCGATGCGCCCTTTTTCAATGGCGTCGCGAATCATGGCGCGGATGTTCCGGCCGCCGATAACGTCTCCGTAGGCATACCATACCATGAGGTTATTGACCTGGAGACCGTGCTGGACGGCGTAAATTTTGCCGAGTTCTTCGGTTGTCAGTTTGGCAAGCGCATAGACAGGGTTTCTCGACATCTCGACCAGATGTGCCTGATCTTCACGAACCGGGTTTGAAAGGGGCTTTCCGTAAGAAACGGCTGTCGTGGTATTGGCGACATGCTTTACACCGTATTCAACGGCAGCATCCAGCAGATACTGGTATCCCTTGACGTCGATATCGAGGAGATCAGGAAGATTATCCGAAAAACTCCAGGCGAGATGAATGATGGCATCGACGCCTTTGACGGCTGATTGGACGAACGCCTTGTCGGCCAGATCGCCGCAGCATGTTTCCATGCCGGTTTTTCCAAATTGCCCCAGTCCTTCCCGGTCGCGGTCGAGCACGCGTATGTCGTGTCCAAGTGAGGCCAGTTTGCGGATAATGTGCGGTCCCATGTTTCCACAACCGCCAGTAACAAGAATTTTCATGATTTTCCTTTTTGAGTGTGCCGTTGAATGCCGTTGGGCCAGTGCGAACCGGCTGTCAACCGGATTTGTCCGGTGCGATGATATCCATTTTCATTTTAATGGATGCCAGGTTTGCTTTGAAAGAAGAGAATGCCGGAAAAAATCAGGAAATCTTGCCGGGCTTTCGTGGCAGGCCTGGCAGATATACCGGAATTCCATGTCAAATGCACTTCCGGATGACGCTATCCGGTTAAAAAATGCTTTCCGGATGTTGATTAATGGAAATATTGGATGCCAATTATGCTTAAATACGTTTGAAACCGGAAAATAATTGGAGTGCCCGGTCGTAAAAACGTCAGTGAAACCGTGCTTATCTTTAAGGCTTGCAAATGGATCGGTTATTTGAAAAACGATTCGTGTCGAATTCGGCAGACGGTATTGCAACCGTCGTTTCAGATCGGGAAATGACATTGCTTAATGCCAATGAGTCGTTTTGCGCGCTTGCCGGCATAGCGGCCGAAAAAGGGCAGACCGGGCACAGCCTGTCGGATTTGTTGAAGCCGGAGGCGGGAAAAGCGCTTCGGGAAGCCTTTTCCCTGAATTTGCCCTGGTTTACGTGTAAAGAGGTGGCGTTTGAAAAAACGGCCACAGACGCCCCTGTTTTCCGGGTGACCGGAATTCGCATTGAAGGATGCGCCTGTGAAAAAACTTGGCCTGTTTATCATCTCGTTTTTTCGGATGATTCCGCTATCCACAAATTGAGACGGACTGTCGATTTCGAAAAAAGGAAACAGGACATCATTTCCAGCCTTTCGGAAGATATCACTTTCGAATATGACTATCTTTCGGACACGATTGTTTTTGCGGACAAATACCGGTCGGTTTTCGGTTCCGATCCTGCCATGCGGTTTTTCCGGAAACGTTTGCTCGATAATGATTGGATCGATAACCTGACGGAAACGTTCCGTGAACAGTTTTGCGAAATGCGGCCTTCGTCGGAAGAACCGGCCGACGCAAGGATCAACACGAAAAACGGTGAGTACAGATGGTTTTCTTTTTTCTGTACAAGGCTGGAAGACGAGAATGGCAAACCGGTCAAGGCAGTCGGTCTCATACGGGATATCGACAGCCAGAAGAAAGAACGCTTGCGTCTGCTGGACAAATCGCGTCTGGACCCCATGACAGGCTTGCTGAACAAAATCGCAGCGGAAGAGATGATCCGTTCGGCAATGGCGGCGGCGACTCCGGATAACATGGGTGTCTTGCTGATGATCGACATCGATTCTTTCAAGAACGTCAACGATACCTGGGGGCATCTTGCCGGTGATGAAGTCATCTTGCAAATTGTGCAGCAGTTGCGTCGGACTTTCCGTGAACACGATATCATCGGAAGAGTCGGCGGGGATGAATTTCACGTTTTCATGCGGGATGTCAAGGACGCGGCATTTGTTGACGAAAAAGCGCGGGGGCTCTGTCTGGCAGTCCAGAACCTTTTCTCTGGCGAGAATGACGGACGTGTCGTTACAATCAGTATCGGGATCGCGATCACCGGGGAGAATAAAACCTATAACGAAATTTACAGGCAGGCAGATATTGCGCTGTACCGCGCCAAGGCCAGCGGAAAAAACCGTTTCGTTTTTTATGGACAGGAATTATTGCAGGAGGTTTCCAGACCGTACAATGTCGTTTCTCCCCTCAAGGTCAATTCGGCGCGCGACAGGATACTGGTCGATATTATCGATATCCTTTTTAGCGTGCCCGATCTGCGCAAAGGGATAGACAAGGTAATGGAGTTTATCGGGAACGCCTTGCAGGTGGGCCGCATTTCCATCTTCGAGAAGTCGCTTGATCTGAAGAAAATCAGCATGACCCATGAATGGGCCTTGCGACCGGAATGGCGCAGCGGGGAACGGTACAGGGATTGCGATGTTGAAGCACTGAACATGCCGAAGTCTTGCGATGCCAACGGTATTTATTATTGCAGCGACATGAGCCAGTTGCGGGAAGCGGAAAAATCCTTTCTCAAGGGGGCACCGGTTTTTTCCTATCTTCAGTGCGATATTGTTCAGGACGGGCAAACGGTGGGGTACATCGGTTTTGAAGAACGCAGCCGGAAGCGGATATGGACCCGGCAGGAAATTGACGCCCTGATCCTGATGTCCAAACTGATCGGAGAAAGTATCCGGCAGCATCAGTCTGTCAGCCTTCTGCGCCACAGTTACAACACGACAAGAAGCATTCTGGATGGCCTGAATGGTGCCTACATTTATGTCATTGATGAGAACAGGAATCTTCTGTACCTCAATGAGGGAGCGGCAAAGGAGTATCCTCAGATCAGGGCGGGGATGAGATGTTATGTCGCCTTGAAAAACCGGGAGACCCCCTGTGAAACCTGTCCGGAAGCCATCGTTCGCGAGAAAGGCTGTTTCAGTTCGGTATTGCACGATACGCCATTTGGCAAGTCCATGAATGTTTCCGTTTCCCGGGCTCTCTGGGAAAACCGGGAATGGGTGTATATCGCCCTGTTTTCCGAACATCTGCCAACTGTCGAGGAGCGTAAACAGCAACAGAAACGGGCGACCTACATCGCCGCGCTCTGCAATACTTGCGACCACATTGCCGACATTGATACTCAAACAGGACAGTGCGAAATACTGGCATTTGCCGAAAACAGGCGCAGTTACGATTTGCCGGAATCGTGCGATTATCCCTCCTTTTTCGAGTTCGTCTCCAGATCGTACGTCAAGGAAGAATTCCGGGAGCCGCTTCTGAAAAAGTTCAGCCTGCAAAATATGCTGGAGGCTTTTTCAAAAGGCATGCCCAGCATCGCCATGGAATATGAACTGTTGAATAACACGGATGAAACTCCTGTCTGGAAAGAGCGGACGGCTTTTCCTTACCAGCTGAATGACGGTTCGCTTCACATTCTCTTCCACATCCGGGACATTACTGAAAAGAAGCAGGAAGAATGGCGGAGAAAACAGGATGAAAACAGTTTCATTGCCGCTCTTCAAAGCAATTATGCGGAAATCTACCATATCGATCTGGAAAGTGACCGGATTTCTCCCTTGTACTATAACAAGGATCAGATTCCCATTCCGTCAGGATCCATGAGTTTCACCGAATTTGTGCGCAAGCGGGCAGCTGACAGGGTGCATCCCGATGATATGCAGGCGGTTCGGGAGTTTTACAGTCTGGAGAATTTACGAAAGAAAACAGCTCTTTTCGATGTGCCAGAACTGGAATACCGGAAAAGACAGACGATAGAGGGGGAATACCGGTGGGTGGTCGCTACCGTTCGTCCGGTACAGGACAAAAACGGGAAGGCCGTCCTTTTCCTGAGAGACGTGACCCGTTTGAAGACAATGGAACAGACGGTGCGTGGACTCGAGAGGCGATATAACGCCGTATTCCGCCAGACTGTCGATATATTTACCGAAATCAGTCTTGAAACGGAAACGTATTCAAGAACGTTTTTTCAGGCCGGGAAAACGGATTCTTTTACGCATGGACAGTACCCGCGTGATTTCAGCCATTTTCTTGAGCTGGTCCATCCGGACGATCGGGAAAAGGTGAATGCCTGTCGCAATATGCAGGCCCTTTGCGAGGCTTACGGTAATGAAGAAAAAACCAATTTCTGCCTGTACCGGATTCTTTCGAATGGCGAATATATCTGGATTTCCAGCAGAGTGTTTTTTCTCTGTGAAGACAATACCGTCTCCGCCTTTATTCTGGCCAGAGACGTTACTGTGCAAAAGCGGATTGAAGAAGAGCGCCATATTGAATCCCAACGGTTCAACATGGCCATCAGAAATACTTATAGCGAAATTTACGAAACCGATCTGGAGCGCAACCTCACCCGGCTGATTTATCAGAACAGTGATGTGTTGGTGCCTCCTGGCGAGAATGAAAAACTGGAGGATTTTGCCGAAAGATGCATTCATCCTGAAGACAGACTCTATTTCACCGCGCAGATCATGGACAAAAACCTGTCGGAACGCTTCGCAAGGGGAGAAACCGAAATACATGGGGAATACCGGCGTCTCGGAAGCGACAAACAATGGCATTTTGTTTCGGCCATCATTGTCCCTCTTTTCGGAAGCTATGAAAAGAGGCCGCAGAAGGGGTTGTGTTTCATACGCGATATTTCTGAAAAGAAAAAGCTGGAAAAGCAGCGACGGATTGCGGAACAATACGATCAGGCGCTTCGTCAGATATATAATGAACTTTACGAGGTCAATGTGACAACGGATTCCTACCGGATCGTTTATCACGTCGACAACAAGTACAAGACGCCCGCGAGTGCTGGCAGGTTGAGTGACTGTATTGTGGAAGTCTCCGAAAACATGATTCATCCTGAAGACGCGCCGCGTTTTCTGGCGTTTTTCGATCTTGACCTTGTGCGGAAAAGTTTCCGGGACGGGCAGGAATACCGTATCGCCGAATTCAGAAAATTGTGGCTTGACGGTACGTATCACTGGGCCTCATTGACCGTTTTCCCTCTTCCGGCCGATGAAAGCGGCGACGAGATGTATCTCGTTTTCATTATGGATATCGACGACAAGAAACGGGCAGAGGAAGTTGCATTGCAAAAAGAGTTTCTTGAAAAACAGCGTACTGCCGACGAGCGTTACAAAACCATTATTGAACAGACAGATACGCTGGTTTTCGAATGGATCATGGAAACGGGTTCACGTTATCTTTCTCCCGAAATACCTCTCCGGTTTGCCGGACGTTACGATGAACGGGATCTGTTGCACATCTGGCGAGACGATGGAGTCATTCACGCAGACGACTTGTCCATGCTGGATGAACTTAAAGCCGCCATTCATGAGCGCAGTCATGTGGAAATGGTGGCGCGTTTTAAAAAACGGGACGGCCATTACGCATGGCATCGCATCACGCTTTCGTGCCTGTATGATCGGGAAGGCAAGCCAAGACGTTACATCGGCACAATCAACGATATCGATAATGAAACCCGTTCCGTTAAGGCGCTGAAGTACCGTGCTGAATTCGATGTGCTGACCGGCATTTACAATATGCAGACGTTTTACGACCGGGCATCGCAGATGATGGAGTCGGCGCCCGGGCAGCAATTTTATATTGTCCGGCTCGATATCGACCGTTTCAAGGTCATTAACGATCTTTACGGCCTTGAAGAAGGGGACTGCCTTTTGAAAACAATTGCAGCCATGTTGTCGGAAAAACTGAAAGAACGGGCGGTTTATGGCAGGATCAGCGGCGATATATTTTGTGCCTGTGTCGATTGCAGCAGGGAACAGGTTATTGAATTCGTGCAGGAAATCGCTGCGGCACTGGCCGAGTATCCTCTGGCCAGCAAGGTCATTCCCTCCTTTGGCATCTGCCGGGTCGATAATGTCCGGACGCCGATCAATGTCCTGTGTGACTGGGCGAATCTGGCGCTGAAAACGGTCAAGGGGAGTTTTTATCCTTTTTACGCTTTTTACGATGAAACGTTAAGGGATCAGATTCTCTCGGAAAAGAAAATCGAAAACGAAATGGATGCCGCACTGGAGAACAGGGAATTTGTGCTTTATTTCCAGCCGAAAGTTGATATCGCCACTTCACGCATTGTGGGAGCCGAAGGGCTGGTGCGTTGGCAGCACCCGTCTGAAGGCACGATTCCGCCGGATCAATTCATTCCATTGTTCGAGAGAAACGGATTCATCATTCAACTGGACGAGTTTGTTTGGGAACAGGCATGTGTTTGCCTGCGCAAATGGATTGATCAGGGGCGTGAGCCGGTACCAATCTCCGTCAATGTTTCGCGCATGCATATTCACGACGAGGGGCTGTCGGCCAAACTGGCCAGCCTGATCGGCAAATACAACTTGTCTCCGAAATGGCTGGAACTGGAGCTGACGGAAAGCATTTTCTTTGAAAATGCCGATTTGCTTGTAAGAACTGTCCAAAATCTTCAGAAAGAGGGGTTCCGTTTTTCACTGGATGACTTCGGCGCAGGGTATTCGTCGCTGAATATGCTGAAAAGCCTTCCGGTCGAAACGATCAAGCTCGATCGCGGTTTTTTTAATGAAGTCATTGTGACTTCGCGGGGGAAAACGGTAGTGGCACATACCATATCGCTGGCGAAAGCGCTGAATATCGACGTGATTGCCGAAGGCGTTGAAAACCGGGAGCAGACGGAGTTTCTTCTTGGAGCGGGTTGTTCGCTGGCACAGGGGTATTATTATTCACCACCGGTTTCTGCAACGGAGTTCGAGATAATGGCCTTTGAGAAAAAATATCTCCGTCCCTGATGCAATAGCGTTTCCCTTGCGAAAATACCTGGTGACCCGATACAGGAAGCCCGCCTCCTTGAGGGATCAGGCTGATTTGGCGGTTTCAAGGGGTGCGGATAACGGAAGATTGACTGAACAATCGACAGGACAGGCGATCAGAGTAGTGCCTTCGTAACGGAAGGCTTCGTTCAGCAAGGAAACGGGATCGTCCGCTTTTCCGGCCAGTTTGCCGCGGGCGCCAAAGCTTTCGACGGATTTTTTCGAGGAATCGGCCGCATGCGCACGAATGGCGCCGTATCCGGCGGAAACGGGGGATAGTGGGCCAGTTTATCCCATCAGGCGCTATTTCAACCTGCTTCGGATGGGCCGCGGCAGTCTTTTGTACAGACAGGAAGCGGGTCGGCTTCAGCCTGTGCTGTTTGAAAAGACTGCACCGGGTGTTTGGGAAAATACCGTCATACGCCTGCAAGATAGCATTTTGCCGCGTATCAGAGGAAGGGGAAAAAGAAAACGTCTTGTGCGCTGGCACAATGAAGGCAAAAAAAATCCACTGAAAAATCAGTGGATTTTCATGATTCTGGTAGGCCGTGGGCGGCTCGAACGCCCGACCAACGGATTAAAAGTCCGCTGCTCTACCAACTGAGCTAACGACCCGAAAGACCTGCATTATAGAGATCGATAGATGAAAGTGTCAAGAACTTGATAGAATATCGTCCTCATTTTTGAACATTTCTTATCTCATGATTGTATTGGGCATTGAATCGTCCTGCGATGAAACGGGAATCGCGATATACGATACGGAAAAAGGCCTTCTTTCGCATGCGCTTTATTCACAAGTCGCCTTGCATGCCGAGTATGGCGGCGTCGTTCCGGAACTGGCGTCACGCGACCATATCCGTCGTATTGTCCCGCTTCTTGAACAGGCGTTTGAAAAGGCGTCGCTTGTTCCGGCCGACATCGACGCCATCGCCTATACACAGGGGCCGGGACTGGCAGGCGCACTCTTGGTAGGCAGTTCGGTCGCGTCCGGTCTCGGGCTGGCATTGGGAAAACCGCTCATCGGCGTCCACCATCTTGAAGGCCATCTTCTTTCGCCGCTGCTGGCGAAAAATCCTCCTGTTTTTCCTTTTGTCGCCTTGCTGGTTTCCGGCGGACATACCCAGCTGATGAAGGTTGCCGGTGTCGGGTGTTATGAATTGCTGGGTGAAACGCTGGACGATGCCGCAGGCGAAGCGTTCGACAAATCGGCCAAACTGCTTGGTCTTGCTTATCCGGGCGGCCCGGAAATCTCGAAACTGGCTGAGAAAGGACGGCCCGGAATTTTTCAGTTGCCACGGCCGATGCTGCATTCGGGAGACTTGAATTTCAGTTTTTCAGGATTGAAAACGGCTGTTCTGACGACGCTAAAGAGAGAAGGGGGCGCATCAGACGAACAGGCGAAGGCCGATATCGCCCGCGCTTTTGTGGACGCCCTGGTCGACGTGCTGGCCACGAAATGCGCTGCGGCGCTTCGCCAGACAAAATTGAGGCAACTGGTGGTAGCCGGAGGAGTCGGGGCGAATCGCCAGTTGAGAGAGACGCTGGACAATATGGCGGTCAAAAAGCGTTTCAGCGTGTTTTATCCCGAGCTGGAATTCTGTACGGATAACGGCGCGATGATCGCGTTTGCCGGCGCCATGCGGCTGAAGCATAATCCGGATGCGGCCCATCCGGATTATGGTTTTACAGTCAGACCGCGCTGGCCACTTGAAGAACTGGCGGCAGGCTAGTTAAACGTGCCTGTTTTACCGTTCATTTTTTCTGCATTTCGCATTGGGCTGACAGACGGGCGCCGTGCCGGGCAATCATCAGTTCTTCGTAAGTCGGCAGAATCCAGATCGAGACAGGACTGGTGTCCCGGCTGATTTTCAGTTCGCCCAGCTGATTGGCGCGTTCGTCCAGTTCAAGACCGAGCCAGTCGAGTTGCTCGCAAATGGCTGCCCGGATTTCTGGCGAACGTTCACCGATACCTGCCGTGAAAACGAATGCATCAAGACCGCCGCAGGCCGCGGCAAGCGAACCCGTTTCGCGAACGACCCGATAGACAAACAGGTCGATCGCCGTCTTTGCCGAAGGCGCGTCGCTCGCCATCAAGTCCCGGACATCGTTGCTGATGCCCGATACGCCGAGAAGCCCGGATTGCTGGTAAAGCAGAGTCTCCAGTTCCCGGGCATCCATGTTTTCGTATTGCAAAAGATAAAGAATAACGCCGGGATCGAGCTGACCGCACCGTGTTCCCATGACCAGCCCGTCAAGAGCCGAGAAGCCCATAGTGCTGGCCACGCTTTTCCCGCCGACCATGGCGCACATGCTGGCGCCGCTGCCAAGGTGGGCGATAATGGTTCTGCCCATGGCGGCATGCATGTCGATGTGCTTCAATTCCATACTGACGTATTCAAAGGAAAGACCGTGGAATCCGTAGTGAAGCAATCCCTTGTCGGTCAGCGATTGCGGAAGACCGTACAGTCTGGAGATGTAGGGGTTCGTTTTGTGAAAGGACGTGTCGAAACAGACGATCTGGCAAAGGCCGGGGTAGCGCTCGGCCAGTGTGTCGATTACCTTGAGAATGCGCGGCTGGTGAAGCGGGGCCAGCGGAATGAGCGTGCGCAGATTGTCAAGTATGGACGGTGTAACGATAATCGGTTCATCATACAGGGTTCCTCCGTGAAGCATGCGGTGGCCGACGGCGCTCAGGCGGTTGGGCGCCAGAAATTTTTCGATCCATTCGATCAGGAATTCCAGCAGGGTTTCCAGCGATGCATTCGTTTCCCAGCGATGCTCGTCCATCTTGTATTTGTCGTCGTCATAGGCAATGAAGTAAGGCTTGCTGCTGCCGATGCCTTCTATTCCGCCATCGGTGCGGCGTTCGAGACGGCCGTCTTCCGTTTCCGCGAAAAGCGAGTATTTGAGGCTTGATGAACCGGCATTAATGACCGCGAAAAAACGCTGGCTGGACATGTTGTTCGCTTCACTCATCTGTTTTCTCCCGTACGGGTTCTGTTTGGGCAACCGGAAGCAAATCCGGTCAATTCATGCCATACAAGGCAGATACGACTCCTGTAATAATAGCCTGATATCGGCTGTGCCAGTCCGGTTTGGCGGGAAAGGCAGGCATTCTTTCCCAAAAGAGGCAGTTTAGAAGAAAACGGACGAACGATTTTGTCGCGAAACATGAATTTGCCGATTCCGAAAAAAACCGAAAACGGCCGCCTTTTCTCCCGAGGGAAGGAACTGGCCCGGCGTTTCACACAGGTAAGTACGGTTTTTCAAGCTTTGGCGGAAATAGGATAAAATCGGAATATTGCTTATTATCCATATAGCCAGGCATGTCCGGAGAAAGCGGGCAGACAAGGGAATGAAAACATCAGAACCAACGCCAAGCGGCATTGCCGCGTTCAGGGAACCCGGCGTTCCCGTCGAAATCCCTGCTTACTTGCACAAGATTTACTGGTGGGCCTATGAACATCCACTGGCTGTGCGTTTCTGGGATCACGGTTTTCTCATCAATTTCATTTTGCTGGGCAATTACGACCGGCTGGTCAATGCGGTGCTTGACGAGTTTCCCGACGGATTGTCTGGCACCACATTGCAGATTTCGTGTGCTTACGGAAAGCTGACGCCACGTTTGCAAAACGGATTGAACGGCGATTCGCGGCTGGATGTTATCGACGTTTTGAATGTCCAGCTTGAAAATGTGCGCAAAAAACTGAAACAACCTGACGGCAGGGTCAGACTGATACAGTGCGACGCCACCCGGCTCGACTGTCCCGACGCTGCTTACGATCAGGCGCTGATGTTTTTTCTGCCTCATGAATTGCCCGAAGACAAGCGGCGCCAGGCCCTGTCGGAAGCGGTAAGGGTGGTCAAGCCCGGCGGGAAAATCATACTGGTTGAATTTCACAAGCCGGCATGGTGGCATCCTCTTCGGTTTTGGCAACGCCTCGTCTTTTTCCTTTTCGAACCGTTTGCAACCGATATGTGGCGTCATGAACTGACCCATTATCTGCCGGAAGAATATCGCTGTTCCATTGCAACACACACTACCTATTTCGGCGGTCTGTACCAGAAGCTGGTTCTCGTCAGAGACAACTGGAAAAATATTCCTTTGGCAGGCGGGACAGAAGAAGCGTCTTTTCCCTTTTCCGGCGGAATCGAGTAGTGCTGTCGCAAATAAACTATTGCTTTGAAGCGAATTCGGATATAATCTCAGGATTTTTCCGTTCGAACTTTTTTTTGGAAGACTTATGGTCGTTATTCGTTTAGCTCGTGGCGGCGCCAAAAAGCGTCCTTTTTATCAAATCGTTGCAGCCGATTCGCGCAATCGCCGTGATGGCCGTTTTATTGAACGGCTCGGTACTTACAATCCGTTCGCGGCGGAAAACGAACAGGGTATCCGTATCGCAACCGATCGCCTGGCTTACTGGCAGAGCGTTGGCGCCAAGCTGTCTCCAACCGTAGCGCGTCTGGTTGCCGCAGCCAAATAATCACGTTTCCTTTTGGACGGAATTGGAACCCGCCGGCAACCCGCAGATTCCCGCCGATCTGGTTGAAGTCGGCCATGTCGGTGGTGCCTATGGCATTCGTGGCTGGGTAAGGATAAAGCCATATTCTGCCGGGGCCGAGGCTCTTTTGGCCGTCAAGGAGTGGTGGCTGGATTCATCCGGGTCGCGCGAAGTGAAAGTCTTGCAGGCAAGATGGCAGGGCGCTGATGTTGTGGCGTGTCTGGCCGGGGTGTCGGATCGCGATGCAGCCGAAGCTTTGCGGGGCGCGGTTGTCCGTATATCACGACGCCATTTCCCCGCTCCGGATGAGGGCGAGTATTACTGGGTTGATCTGATCGGGCTTGCCGTTTTCAACCGGCAGGGCGACTGTCTGGGAACCGTCAAAGGGCTGATGGATAATGGCGCCCATCCCGTTTTGCAGATAGAAACCGGTATGCCGGAAGACAAAAAGCGGGAACTTTTGATTCCGTTTGTGGAGCGGCATGTCGGTAAAATCGATATCGAAAACAGAAAAATGACGGTTGACTGGGAACTGGATTATTAAACACAGGTCGTTTCTTATGATTTCTTTTTTCAGGAAAGATCGGTGATGCAGTTCGATGTGGTCACGCTTTTTCCCGAAATGTTTGCCGCCCTGACCGGATCGGGAATAACCCGGCGGGCTTTTGAAGAAAACAGGTGTTCCCTGACTTTGTGGAATCCGCGCGATTTCACGCATGACCGGCACAGAACGGTTGATGACCGGCCTTATGGCGGTGGTCCCGGCATGGTCATGATGGCGCAGCCACTGGAAGAAGCGATTGTTGCGGCAAAGGAAAGGTTGCAAGGGGCGGGTGTCGATAATGCCAGGGTCATTTATCTTTCGCCCCAGGGCAAGCCTTTGGATCATAAAAAGGTCATGGAGCTGGGGGAATCGGCCGGGCTGATTCTCCTTTGCGGGCGGTATGAAGCGATTGACCAGAGGCTGATTGACCGGCATGTGGATGAGGAAATCAGTATGGGCGATTTCGTCCTCTCCGGCGGTGAAATACCTGCGATGGCTTTGATGGATGCCATTGTCCGGCAGTTGCCGGGGGTGTTAAATGATGAATTGTCGGCAGTGGAAGACAGTTTTGTTTCCGGCATTCTGGATTGCCCGCATTTCACGCGCCCGCCGCAGTACAGGGGAGTTGCCGTTCCCGATGTGCTGATGGCAGGCAATCATGCCGAAATTGCCAGATGGCGCCGTCGTCAGGCATTGCTGATGACGCGGAAAAAACGTCCCGATCTGCTGGAGAAAGCGGAAAGGGAAGGGAAACTGTCTGAAGAGGACAAAAGGTTTTTAAGCAGTAGCAGTTGGTGTATAGTAGGAGAGTGAGCTTTCGCTCGCGTTTATTAACCGTCATCCTATACCGGGTACCCGTCATAAAGACAAAAAAGGATTCGTCCAGTACGCCGGCACGATGACATGAGGAGTTGAAATGAATCTGATTGAGCAGTTAGAAAAAGAAGAAATCGAACGTTTGGGAAAAAACATTCCTGAATTCGCACCGGGCGATACCGTTGTCGTCAATGTGATGGTTGTTGAAGGCAATCGCAAACGTGCGCAGGCTTATGAAGGCGTGGTCATTTCCCGTCGCAATCGTGGCCTGAATTCCAATTTCATCGTTCGCAAGATTTCTTCGGGTGAAGGGGTGGAACGGACTTTCCAGCTTTATTCTCCACTGATCGCTTCCATTGAAGTCAAGCGTCGTGGTGATGTCCGGCGCGCGAAGCTGTATTACTTGCGTGAGCGTTCAGGCAAGTCTGCACGTATCAAGGAAAAATTGCCCAGCCGGAGCGCCAAGAGCGCCGAATAATTGAGCGTTGATTCAATGACGAAGGGGGCATCAGGGATGCCCCCTTTTTGTATTGTCAGGAGCAAATATGGCCAAATTGGGTTTTGATCCGGAAAAATTGCCTGTCGATTCGATAGGCGCCGGAGAAGCTGTTCCGGATGAACGCCTGAATCCGGAATGGATACGGAACCGGTTTTCCAATCCTCCGGTCTGGACGCCGGAAATCAATGCGGAACCGGCTTTCGTTCATCGTGATCGCTGGATACCGGCGGCCGTACTGGTGCCGCTTGTCGATCGGCAGGATGGTTTGTCGCTCATGCTGACGCAGCGGGCCATGCATATGCACGATCATCCAGGGCAGATCAGTTTTCCCGGCGGCCGCGTCGATCTGACCGACAGTACCCGCATTGAAACAGCCTTGCGTGAAATGGAAGAAGAAGTCGGAATTGATCGCAGTCATGTCGATATTCTGGGAACGCTGCCGGAATACCGGACAGGAAGCGGATACCGGGTGACACCCGTGGTTTCCATTGTCACGCCGCCTTTCGATACGCACACTAATCCGGATGAAGTCGCGGAGGTGTTTGAAGTGCCTTTTCCTTTTTTCATGAACGGAACCAATTATCAGCTCAGGTCGGCGGAATTTCCCAATGGAGCAGGCAAAAGGACTTTTTATACGGTACCGTATGAGAACCGTTTTGTCTGGGGCGCTACGGCGGGAATGTTGCGGAATTTATACCATTTCCTGAAAGCGTAGTTGCCACGAAACGGGTTTTTGGGCGGCGATGGACGGTTCCGGCAAGAGGGAAACGGTGTTTGGCAGATTGGGGAACCAGGTTGAAGGATCCGTTTTCCGCCCGGCTTTCCGGTGTTTGATTATGCTATCCGGCTGGGTTATTGTATCGATAAGACGGCTCATCCGGAATTTTCATGATTTTTTTCTCCATTCTTTGCGCGCTGCTGATCGACCATTTCAGGCCGATGCGAAACGGCAATCTTTTTTTCAGATCGATGCGCGCAGTTGCCACTCATGTCAGAAACTGGTGCGATACGGGCCTGATCCATCATGCCAGGATGGGCTGGGCAACAGTCGTCGCGTTCTTTGTATTTCCGGTGCTCGCAATTTACTGGATATGTCTTTCGATTCATCCGTTTTTCGGTTTGTTGTGGAATATCCTGATCCTGTATTTGTGCATGGGATTTCGTCATTACAATCATTATTTTACTGCCATTCAAATGGCATTGTTAAATGGAGAAAACAGTCAGGCGCGAAACTTGCTTTCGGAATGGTGCGGTTGCCGGATGGAGGAAGCGGAGGATGGGGAGATAACGCACCTTGTTATCGAAAAATCGCTGGTAACGGTTTTGAAAGATGTGTTTGGCGTTATTTTCTGGTTTGTTTTGCCTTTCGGTCCAGCCGGCGCCGTTTTTTATCGGGTCTCCGCCTGTTTGCAAACGTACTGGCAGGAGAAAAAGGAAAAGGGTGACGATTTTGGCATGTTTGCCGAAAAAATGTTTTACTGGATAAACTGGTTGCCGGTCAGGCTGGCGGCTGTTTCGTTTGCCATGGTGGGAAATTTTGAAAACGCCATTTATGGATGGAAAAATTTCTCCGGGTACTGGAAAAACAGGAATGTCGGCGTTCTGCTGGCATCTGCCGGGGGCGCGATGGGAGTCAGGCTTGGAATGGTTGCTAACGAAAAGAATGTTTCGCATGGTGTCCTGTCTGTGAATGTGTCTGGTGCCGGACAGGATTTGCCGCCCGGGGAAGAACCGGCCATCCGGTTTTTACAAAGTACGCTGGGATTGATATGGCGAACCTTGTTGTTGTGGCTGATAGTGCTCTTTCTTTTTACAATGGCGTTTTATCTGGCATGAACAGTTGCACGGCGATGTGACGTGTGGAATGACGATGGATGGATTATGGTTTCTTCAGTACTGATTAACGAAGCGGTTGAGAATCTGACAGCGGGGCTTGTCAAAGAAGACGCGAAACTCGTTATGGATGCCTATGCGTTTGCGCGGGAATCCTACGCGGACATTAGTCTGGACAGCGGGCAGTCTGCTGCTGAATTTTCCAAGAGTATTGGTTTGATACTGGCAGAATTAAACAGCGATGCCCAGACACGTATTGCAGGCCTGCTGGCCGTATTGCCGAAATATCATCCCGAAGTGGCCGATCAGATCGAATCCCGTTTCGGTACGGAAGTGTCGAATCTGGTGGACAGCGTCCGGAAACTCTTTAAATTGCGGGATTTGACTGGCGGTCTTGAAGAAATCGGACATGGAAAAAATGCCGCCCAGATAAGAAAGGCGCAGGCGGAAACCTTGCGCAAGATGTTGTTGGCGATGGCGGCCGATATGCGCGTCGTCATGATCCGGCTGGCGGCAAGGATGGCGGCTTTGCGTTATCTGGCCCGAAAAAAGGAAGACAACGACGCCAGCCGTCACTACGCGAAAGAAACGCTTGAAATTTACGCGCCTTTGGCCAACCGGTTGGGCATCTGGCAGGTGAAGTGGGAACTGGAAGATCTCGCTTTCCGCTTCATTGATCCGGAGGCCTACCGTACTATTGCGAAAAATCTGGAAGAAAAACGGACTGAGCGCGAAGAATTTATCCGCAAGACGATGGATCGCCTGAAAAAGGAACTGGATGCCGCCGGCATCAAGGCGGACGTGACCGGTCGTCCCAAGCATATTTACAGTATTTATAACAAGATGCGGGGAAAATCGCTGGATTTTTCGCGCATGTACGATTTGCGCGCTTTTCGCGTGATCGTTTCCGACATCAAAACCTGCTTTACCGTGCTGGACATTATTCACCGGCTCTGGACGCCGATTCTGAAAGAATTCGACGATTACATTTCACGGCCAAAGCCGAACGGTTATCAGTCGCTGCATACCGTTGTCGTGTCGGAAAACGGCCAGCCTTTCGAAGTCCAGATCAGGACACAGGAAATGCATCGTCTGGCTGAATTCGGTGTGGCCGCGCACTGGCGCTACAAGGAAACGGGCGGTTCGTCTTTCGTCGCTCAACAGTATGATGAAAAGATTTCGTTTCTCCGGCAGTTGCTGTCCTGGAAAACGGATGTGGACGATGCCGTAACGGAAGAAGGTTCCCACAAGGAATGGGCGGAAAAAATCAAGTCCACTACGCTGGATGACCGGATTTACGCCCTGACTCCACAGGCGCGTGTTATCGATTTGCCCAAAGGCGCCACTCCTATTGATTTCGCCTATCAGGTTCACAGTGATGTCGGCCATCGTTGCCGTGGCGCCCGTGTGGATGGCGTCATGGTTCCGCTGAATACGCCTTTGAAAAGCGGGCAGACGGTTGAAATTATCACCGCGAAGGGGGCGTCAGGAAATTTCGGTCCGTCGCGTGACTGGTTAAGTCCCGGTTATGCCGTCAATCCCAGAACACATGCCAAAATCAGGGCCTGGTTTAACGGTATCGAGTATCAGGAAACCGTTGCCAGTGGCAGGGCCATTATTGAAAAACTGCTCCAGCGCGAAGGGAAAACGGCGGTCAATCTGGAAGAGCTTGCCCGCAAGCTGGAATTTTCAAAGGTGGAAGAGCTGTTTTTTGCCGCCGGCAAGGAAAAGCTCAATTTGCGCAATGTCGAAATGGTGCTTCACGGTCAGGAGAGCGTGAAAGAAACCGGAAGCGATGACGATATCATTCGAAAGAGCCGGTCGTCCAGTGTCGCAAGCGGAGCAAAATCAGGCATTCTCGTTGTCGGAACGGAAGGGTTGTTGACACAGATGGCAAAATGCTGCAAACCGGCTCCTCCCGATCCGATAGTCGGGTTCGTCACGCGCGGAAAAGGCGTTTCCATTCACCGGAAAGACTGCAAGAATTTCCTGGAAATGGAAAGAAAAGCCCCGGAGCGGGTCATTCAGACAACCTGGGGGATACTGGAACCCGATACGGTTTATCCGGTGGATATAGACGTTCTGGCAGGAGACCGGCAGGGTCTGTTGCGGGATATCTCCGATGTCTTCATGCGGGAAAAGATCAATGTGATCGGTGTGCATACCCAAAGCAACAAAGGGCAGGCCCGAATGTCTTTCACTGTGGAAATCGTGTCGACGGAAAGCCTGAACAAGGCCATGCAGATGATCCGGGAAGTGGGAGGGGTAACACAGGTGAAACGTCATTGAATGGAAAGCAAAACCGGATGAAAATCTGTCTGTTCTGTTGTCTTTGAACAATTGCGGGAACGCGGCAGGATGTGCCCGAAGGGTTGTCCTTTCGATATATTCGCCTGCGGTCGAACGATTCCGGTTTAGCTGTTACACTACTGTATGGTTACAGTATTTGGTTTTCGGTCACTTTTATAACGGTTAATTGGTTTTTTGTTGGCACAATCGATGAAAAAATTGCGTAAATTGCATGTCTTTCTGGTTACCCTGTTGCTGGGTGGCGCCGTCATGTCGTATAAATTGTTCGATAGCAATTTTTCGGCAGACGGCTTTCATGAATGGGCGCTGGATTCCCTGCTGGTCGCAGCCATTATCGGCTTTATTGCCGTAAAATGGCTCAAGCATAAAGGCAAACTGGATTAATTGATGTTTGATATGGTTTGTCGAATTTTACAGAACAGGTTTTGACTGCAGTGCTGGCGAAACAGGAACGGAATCGTGTCCGTTTTATCTGCCACAGGCAGAAGTGAGCGCATTATGCCACCTCTTATCCATTTCAAGTCTGCCGTATTAAGGCGTTTTCTGCTGCTTCTTGTGTCTCCCCTTTATTTTCTGATCATTTTCGGTATCCGGATCGGCAAGTGTGTGGATTTGACCTTTTTCGATTCTTACGACGTGTTCCGCGCCGTCTGGAAAGGCCGGGTCGAGGAAGCGGAATTGCTGCCGTGCCCTTTTTGCGGGGGCAGGGCCAATCCTGACGGATGGAGGGCGAACGGGGGAGCGTCGGGGCCGTCATGCGATCAGTGCGGGGCTACGGCATGGTCTGCCTATACCTGGAATAGCCGTGTGCCGCTTTCGTCTGAGCATGTCCGGCAAGAAGAGCAGAATTGACTGTGGTAGCGTTTCGCTATCCGGCACGTTCCTTTCCCGATGTTTCAAATCGTTACCGTGCATTTTTCTGCAACAATGCGGGAAAAACGGGTTCCCGGCTTTTTGCGACAGCTGTTATGTCGTGTCAGGCGGTTTTTTCCGATGCTTCGATTGCATCATGCTGAACGGCGAATCGTTTGTTTCGCGAATGGAATTGATTTTTCTGTTCCCGTATCTTTTCGCTATCCGGCAACGGCGGGTAAATCCGGTTTCTTTCAGAAATGGCCCGGCCCGCTGTCACTGTGGCGTTCCTGAATCCGATATCCCCGGGTGAACCGGGCAATTGTGCGGGAGGAACCATTGACGGTTTTGCGGAAAAAAACAAAGCCATCGTGAACTGTTTTTGCGGATTTGTGGCCTGGCTATTGCGTTGTCCTTTTTCCGGAAAAGGTTTGGGCGATCCGGAACAGTATCGCCTGTTGTTTTTCCGGCGGGCATTCTTGTGAAAGAGCCCGTTTGCAAAAGCGGCAAAGGGAAAGTATTTCTGGAGACGGATGCCGGGCGAACGGTCTTTTTTCTTCTTCAGATAGGGGCGGCGATGCTCATTCTGGCGTTTTCAACGCCGCTGCTGTTTTTCATGATCATGATCGTCAATGGCCGCTATGGCCCTGCTGGGGCAGAAAAACGGCCCGGTAGCCATTCTCCTGTTTTTATTACGGTTCTTGTTGTTTCCTGACCATTGGGGCAGTTAATGAAGATATCGGACAAGCTCAGGGACAGGATTTCGCTTGCAGAGTGAAGTGCTGGCCACAGGGCAGGAATGGTGTCCCAAGCACTTTCTTTCGGTGCGGATGAGAATGGTTCAGGAGGCGACATGGAAAACACCAGAGTCCTTATGGACGATACCGTTTTTCTTCAGGTTGTTGCCCTGTTTTGTCCATCTTTCAGGATAGGCGCCGATCATTGGATCTGTCCTGTCCCGGCGGGAAAAATCATCTGTCTGGAGCGATAGCGTCTGAAAGGTACTGTCCGGCAGGCAAACGGATGCATGTAACGGGTAAGTTGCCGGATCTGCTTGTTCCGTTTCGGATTTTGTTGCCCTTGTTGTTTTTATCGGAAATGAGGCGGACATTTTGCCGGAACTTGCCTGAGCGGAAGGTCATGTCCGGCATCCTGTCTGTTTTTTACTGTTCAGGCTGTTCCGGAAGGTAAAAGGCGAAGGTTGACTGTTTTTCCGGATTTTACCGGATCGACTTGCCGGAAAGAACGTTTTTTGCAGGCATGACAGGGCGAATTTCCTGGACAGTTGCCGTCTGTGTACGGAGGCTGTCCGGTTTTTCCTGCGAATGCCGGGGAGATGGTTATGGCATATTCCTGAATACCCGGGCTGAATACGAACGGATAAGGACACAAGTGACGCGGTTTTGATGCATGGACGCCCCAAAAAGTCCTTTTGCGTGAATTAAGGGGACGGTTACATAAAAAATAGTGTGTCATTGTTGAACTTTATTGCTAACATATATACCCGTGAAAAAGAAGCGACCCTTCTCTCTGCGCACAAGTCGTGTTCATACAGGAACACGCGTTAAATGGGCAAATTGAGCAACTGTATCTGACAACGCATGATGTGTTTGCCCGGACAGGTAGCGGTAAGAGTCCGCTCCTGCCATTGCGCTTGCAAGAATGAAAAACATTCGCGCCATTGTTTATCTGCCAACCTGCATGGTAAAGGGTGGCGTAAAAAAGTTGTCAACACGCACAGATTAGGACATAAGAGAAACGTTATATGACAGAACGTAAAAAATGTTACCGTCTTCAGGTCGCTGAAAATCTGTATCGTTTCATTGAAGAGGAAGCGTTACCCGGTACAGGATTGGACAGCGACAGTTTTTGGCGCGGCTTTGACGCTATCGTCGATGAGATGACTCCTAAGAACCGCGCTTTGCTGGCAGAACGTGAACGCCTTCAGGAAGAACTGGACAGCTGGCATCGCCTGAACCCCGGCCCTATCCGGGATATGAAAGCATACAAGCAGTTTTTGAACAGTATCGGTTATCTGACGCCGGTGCCGGAAAAAGTCAGAATCGATCCCGAAAATATCGACGACGAGGTTTGCGTACAGGGAGGGCCGCAGCTGGTGGTTCCGCTCACCAATGCGCGGTATGTCCTGAATGCCGTCAACGCGCGATGGGCCAGCCTTTACGACGCGTTGTATGGTTCGGATGCCATCAGTGAAGAAAATGGCGCTGGCAAAAGCGGACCGTACAATGCGGTACGGGGCCAGAAAGTCATCGCCTATTGCCGGAGCAGGCTGGATGAATTCATTCCGCTGGCCGAAGGGTCACATCAGGACGCCGTCAGATATTATCTGAAGAACGGGCGGCTGGCCGTCGTATTGAAAGATGGAAAAGAAACGACGTTAAAGCAGCCTGAATGGCTGGTGGGGTATAACGGGAACCCCGATAATCCCGCATCGCTCTTGTTCAAGCAGCATCAGCTTCATTTCGATCTGCTTTTCGACAAGAATGATCCGATTTGCGCAAGCGACCCCGCCGGGATCCGCGACATTATTATGGAAGCGGCGACGACGACCATTCTGGATTGCGAAGATGCCGTGGCTGCTGTCGATGCCGATGACAAGGTTCTCGTTTACCGGAATCTTCTGGGTGTGCTGAAAGGCGATCTGGAAGAAAACGTCACCAAAAACGGAACGACTTTCGTGCGCCGGATGAACAAGGATCGCGAGTATCAGTCCGTTTCTTCCGATGAAAAGTTCGCTTTGCCGGGGCGTAGCCTGATGTTTGTCCGCAATGTCGGTCTGTTGATGCAGAATCCGGCGATTCTGGACGGCGACGAAAACGACATTTTCGAAGGTATCATGGATGCGGTGATCACGACACTGATTGCGAAACGCGATCTGGAGAGCAAGATCAGTTCCCGCCGTGGTTCGATTTATATCGTCAAACCGAAACTGCATGGTCCAAAAGAAGCGGCTTTCACGAATGAATTGTTTAACAAGGTCGAAGCCTTGCTGGGTTTGCCGCAATATACCGTCAAGCTCGGCATCATGGATGAGGAACGCCGTACAAGCGCCAATCTGAAAGCCTGTATTGCCGAAGTGCCTCATCGTCTGGCATTCATCAATACCGGTTTTCTGGATCGGACGGGCGACGAAATCCATACTTCCATGGAGGCCGGTCCCATGATCCGCAAAGGCGATATGAAAAAAACGCCCTGGATCAGCGCTTATGAAATCAATAACGTTCAGGTCGGTCTGGAGTGCGGCATGCGGGGGGTGGCACAGATCGGCAAGGGCATGTGGGCCGCTCCGGATCTGATGGCTGACATGATTGCCCAAAAAGGCGACCATTTGAGGGCGGGGGCCAACACGGCCTGGGTTCCATCCCCGATGGCTGCGGTTCTGCACTCCCTGCACTATCATCAGGTCAATGTCGAAAAGACACAGGAGGAAATGGAAAAGCAGCCTTTTGTGGACGTTCTGGACGATCTTCTGACCATTCCGGTTACCGCTCGGCCAGACTGGACAGCGGAAGAGATCCAGCAGGAACTCGACAACAACGCCCAGGGCATTCTCGGTTATGTTGTGCGCTGGGTCAATCAGGGAATCGGTTGTTCGAAAGTTCCCGATATCCGCGATATTGCCCTGATGGAAGATCGGGCCACCCTGCGGATTTCCAGCCAGCATATCGCCAGCTGGCTGCGTCATGGAGTGACGACGGTTCCGCAGGTAATGGATACCTTGAAGAGAATGGCCGTGGTGGTGGATCAGCAGAATGCGGACGATCCCACTTACCGGAAAATGACGGACGATTTCTGCCATTCTCCGGGGTTCAGGGCAGCATGCGATCTGGTTTTTAAAGGTTTGTCCCAGCCATCGGGCTACACCGATCCCTTGCTCCAGATCTGGAGGCAAAGGGCCAAGGAACAGTTCAAATGCTGTTGCTAGCAAAGGACAGTGCCTGATTGTGTTCTTTCAGGCAGTCGTACAGGAAAACCGGGATGATATCCCGGTTTTTTCATTCTTTATCGCTCGGATGTGCCCGTAAACGGGGATTGGCGAATGTTTTTTCAAAAATCCGGTTCTTTTTTGCGTGTGCTGAACAGACAATGGTTTTGGACAGGCTGTTCTGTGAAAAAGCGGCATGTCCGAATGGAATCGCCACCGTTGGGGAAGGATAAAAGGGAAGACGGGGGGGTGCGTTGCAGGGTGTGGCCAAAGGGCTTGTCAGGGGGCCGGTTTTTGGCTTTCGGCAATACCGGTTCCGGTTTCTGCTGCCTGTGCCTGAGTTGGGGGTGTTGTCCCGAAGACCGGTGTTTTCCGGCTGTTTTCTTTTTTGAGGTTTTTCCTGTTCGCTATAAGGGAGAAGGTAAAATGGTGTGGACGTTGCCATGAAAGAGGCAGGAAACGAACCACAGCGGTAAACAGAGGGCGATAGAAAAGCCCTGCATGAGATCGAGTATCTGCCAGACGGGTTGGGCAGGGTTTGTCCGGCAACGATGGAAGGGGAATGACTAACCGGAAATTAGGCGGCGCCAGCCGGGAAGGCCCTTGTTGTGCAGCCTGCCGTCAGAGGTGTTTTTATCCAACCTGTGTCTGAATGTCTTTACCGGCGGCAGAGGGTGCCAGGTTATTTGTCCAGGGTGTTGGATGAAAGCTTGAGTGTCCGTTCTCAATGGCCGAATCAGGCAAGAAAAGAATAAGATCGTGTGTTCTTAATAAAGAACGGTTCCTGTCGTGTGTTCCTGCCAGTGGCTCCGTTGTCCGGACTCAGCCAACAGGCAAGACAGGTCGCGCGGAAGAAGGGGCAGATAACGTGCTGTGGCTGCACCTCCTGTTGCTTCGCTTCTTGTCGGCCAGCCCATTGCCGTGGATGGAGGCTATGCCATAATGTAACGAGACAAGGCCATTTATAAGTAGAGAACGGCCGGGGAGCAATGCAGGTCGTTCTGTTCAAGGGAACGGTGTTGTGCGGGTTGCGCATTTTTATGTTTCTTCCGGGCTCGTTGCGTTTTGCGGGAATCGTCCGGGCAATGTCCTTGACGTTGGTTTTTCCCTGTTGGCAAGGCGTATTTCTTTACTGCGTAAAGAAATACGGACAGGGTGTTAAAGCCATACCTTGGGGAAAGCACGGCTCAAAAAGCTTCAATGGGCCACCACTTGTTACAGGTGGGCTATTGCGCTTCTGTGCCGGTGTGGAACAGGTTTCAAGGTGATGCCATACGGTCGGCAGTGTGGTGGTGGGCACAGTCAGGTTTCGGGAAGGAAAGGCAAATTCCATTTGCAATCCACGACAGACGGTGAGCGGTATCTGTGCAATTACGTTCTTGCGCAGGCAAATGCTTCCCCGATAGTACTACGGGTTTCAAGACTCCAAAAAGCTTCTTTCCGATGTGCTGGCGCAGAATACCCCAATACCCCTGAATTTTTTCGTCGTGACATGGAGCGGCAGCATATTGTTTCCCGAACCATCGCTTTGCCACCCACTTGGAGTTAGGAAGGTGCTCTTCCATTACAGGCAGGGCGGTTTGTTTTTCAGACTTCTTGATGCGTCGGGAGTATTTCCGGTCGCAAGCGCTTGCCAGCACGTTCTGCAGGCACCGGCCGGATTGATGTGCGCGTATCTGGCGGGGATCCGGAATTTTTACCCGTTCCCAAAGCGACAGGCCATTTGCCGGAACATGTTTTTTATCTTTCTCCTGATGCAGGCCCAAAGCCTGTTGCCGTCAGATTTTTGCCGGATTTTGTCACCGGCCCTGATGCTCCCGAGTCGGGTATTGGCCGGTTTTCCCATGTGGGCAAAATCTCCGGGCTGGCTGTAGGGTAAAACTTTACCGACCTTTTTACCTGCAAGAAACGGGAGTGACAATGTACCTGAAGAGACAGGTGAAGACCAGGACAAATCATGAAAACAAAATCCTGCAAGGCTTTTTGGCTCTTGCAGGATGGTGTGAAATTCTGAAGTGGTGCCGGGAGCCGGAATCGAACCGGCACGGTGTTTCCACCGGCAGATTTTGAGTCTGCTGCGTCTACCAATTTCGCCACCCCGGCGACGCCTGTGCATTATCCCCGATTTGCTCTTTCAGGGCAACTGAAACCCCTGTTCCGGAGAGTTTTTTGTCTCTAAAATCGTAAAGTGTTCCACAATAGGCGGACGGGCGAAGAATGGCCCGACAACACCTCGCCACTGGAGAAAAGCGGGCGATTCCCGGAAATCAACCGTGTGGTTTTCCAGTGTCTTCCAGTAATTCATCAGAACGTATCTTTCCGGCGATTCTATGCATTTGTTGATCTGGTAACCGATGAACC
The DNA here is from genome assembly GCF_000158475.2 of Oxalobacter paraformigenes. Lineage (GTDB taxonomy): Bacteria > Pseudomonadota > Gammaproteobacteria > Burkholderiales > Burkholderiaceae_D > Oxalobacter > Oxalobacter paraformigenes. The sequence goes on from NZ_KI392031.1 coordinate 80,469, forward strand.
CTTTGGACGGGACAATATGTTCAGTGATACCGCGCAGAATGGCCTTATCGAATTCAGCCTGTTTGCCGGGCAGTATCAAAATATCGACTAGTTCAAGAATCATTCCTGTTTTCCTGTAAGTCAAATGAATAATTTTATCACTGAGACGATCATGCCGGGTTTGTTTCTGTTGTCGAGTGGGAATAGCGCAGTGCGTCAAGCCACTGGATGAGAGGAACGGTAGCGGGCAAGAGCGGTTCGACCCGGACAGTTCCCTGCCAGCTGAAGGATTGGCCTTCGCGGCTTTGAGGGAGTCCTTTCCATTGATGGCTGACGTAAAAGTGCAAGCGTACATGCGCATGGGGATAAACGTGTTCGACACAGCACCACGGCTCGGCGGCCAGAACGGTAATGCCCAGTTCTTCCATGAATTCCCGCTTCAGCGCTTCTTCGACCGTTTCACCTGCTTCGACTTTTCCGCCCGGAAATTCCCAGTAACCTTCATAAGCCTTGCCTGCTGGTCTTTGGGCCAGCAGGACATCGCCATTGTCTTTCATCAGAATACCGACGGCAACGTCGATCGGTCCGGATTTCTTCTGGCTCATTTTTCACGGTCGTCCCATAAATTGCCGGTGGGGTCGGAAGACGGCGCAACAACGCCGAAATGACGGTAAGTCGCGGTTGTGGCAATGCGGCCTCTAGGGGTTCTTTGCAGATAGCCCTGCTGGATCAGGTAAGGTTCCAGCACATCTTCGATTGTATCGACTTCTTCACCGATGGCAGCCGCCAGATTGGCGATGCCTACAGGGCCGCCGCTGAATTTGAACAGAACGGCTTCCAGAAGCTTGCGGTCCATCAGATCGAAACCGACCGGATCGACATCCAGCATTTTCAGGGCTGCATCGGCCATTTCACGGGTGATTTCTCCCGTTCCCTTGACTTCGGCATAATCGCGCACCCGCCGGAGCAGGCGATTGGCGATACGCGGCGTTCCCCGGGCACGCCGGGCAATTTCCCGCGCTCCATCCTCGACAATCGGCGCTTTCAGGAGCATGGCGCTACGGGTGACGATGCGGGTCAGATCGTCGATATCGTAGAATTCCAGCCGTGCCACCACGCCGAAACGGTCTCTTAACGGATTGGTCAGCATGCCTGCACGGGTCGTCGCTCCGATCAGGGTAAAAGGTTGCAGATCCAGCTTGACAGAACGTGCAGCCGGCCCCTCGCCGATCAGGATGTCGATCTGGTAGTCTTCCAGCGCAGGATAAAGGATTTCCTCGACAACCGGCGACATACGGTGGATTTCGTCGATGAAGAGAACGTCATTGGCTTCCAGATTGGTCAGAATGGCGGCCAGATCGCCGGGACGTTCCAGCACGGGGCCGGAAGTCTGGCGGAGGTTGACTCCCATTTCGCGGGCAATAATGTGGGCAAGCGTCGTTTTGCCGAGTCCCGGCGGCCCGAACAGCAGGGTATGATCGAGCGCTTCCTGCCGTTTTCTGGCCGCCGCGATGAAGATTTCCAGTTGTTCGCGCGTTTTGTGCTGGCCGACATATTCGCTCAGATACTTTGGCCGCAGCGCTCTTTCGACCGCTTCCTCATTCGGTGAAGCCGGGCTGGCGTCGATGATTCTTTTTTCGCTGAAATCGTCAGTTTGAATGCTCATGTAAAATCCGTTCCCGTTTTCGAAGATCACGCCTTGGACAGGGTCTTGAGCGCCATTTTAATGCCGTCCGATACATTGCAGTCGGCTGGTATCTGTTTGATTGCCGTAAGCGTTTCTTTCTCGGAATAACCCAGCGCCAAAAGCGCATTTTGTATGTCGGTCATGGAATCGTTCGATACCGCGCTTGGCGCAGCCGTCAATGAGGCGGAATCGAATTTTCCTTTCAGTTCCAGCAAGAGCCGCTCGGCTGTTTTTTTGCCGATGCCGGGGATCCGGGTCAGCCGTGTGGCGTCCTGCAAGGCGACAGCCTGAGCCATTTCAGCGACTGACAGGCCGGACAGAAGGGCCAGCGCGATTCGTGCCCCGATTCCCGTAATCCGTACCAGCTGTCTGAACAGGGTTCGCTCGTCCAGAGAGCCGAAGCCGTATAAAACATGCGCATCCTCCCGAATGGCCAGATGGGTGAAAAGCGTGACGTTTTCGCCGACTGCCGGAAGATTGTAGAAAGTGCTCATCGGCACGTCGATTTCATAGCCGACTCCCTGGCAATCGACCAGCAGTTGGGGGGGATTTTTTTGCAGTAGTGTGCCGTGAATGCGACCGATCATAAAGTAACCCAGACAAGTGAAAGGAAATTGTTTTACCGGATAAGTCTGCCACGCCGGATGCGAAAGGTGTTCTCATTGCTCAATACAGCCGCTTTTTCCAGTGCCTTGATGGCATCGAATCCATGAGCGTGGCAGATGGCGACGCCCAGGGCATCAGCTGCATCGCTTCCCGGTATGCCAGGGAGCGACAACAGCCGTTGCACCATTTCCTGAACCTGTTTTTTTTGCGCTTTGCCATGTCCGACGACGGCCTGTTTGATTTGAAGGGCCGTGAATTCGTAAACGGCCAGTTCGGAGGCAACCAGCGCACTGATGGCCGCTCCGCGCGCCTGCCCCAGAAGCAGCGTCGATTGCGGGTTGACGTTCACGAAAACCTTCTCGATCGCCGCGCAATCCGGCCGGTACTGCGTAATGATTTCATTGACTCCGTCGAAGATGGTTTTCAGTCTCAGCGGCAAACCGGCTTCGGCCGGCGTTTTGACGGTGCCGGATGCAATGTAGTGTAAGGCGTTTCCTTTTTTGTGGATAATGCCGAAACCGGTGGTTCGCAGGCCGGGGTCGATGCCGAGAATTTTCATGGCAAAGCCTTCAGCGTGACATGTCCGGAAGGATGGCCATGAATATCCTCTTTCCTGTCAGTGACGGAAGTGACGGATGGACGTGAAAACCATCGCAATGCCGTGTTCGTCGGCTGCGGCGATCACTTCCGGATCGCGCACGGAACCGCCCGGCTGGATGACGGCGGTTGCGCCGGCATTGGCGACGATATCGAGGCCATCCCTGAACGGTATGAACGCATCGGAGGCGACCACCGATCCCTGGAGGGACAGCCCGGCATTGGCGGCTTTCATGGTCGCTGTCCGTGCCGCGTCAACGCGGCTCATCTGGCCCGCTCCGATACCGAGCGCCATTCCGTTTCCGCAGAAAACAATAGCGTTCGATTTGACGAACTTGACCACTTTGGAAGCAAACAGCATGTCCTGCATTTGCTGGGGGGTCGGTTGCTGTTTGGTAACGACTTTCAGATCGCTTGCAATGACATCGACAATGTCCGGAGACTGTAAAAGCAGGCCACCCCCGACCCGTTTGAGGTCGAAAGCGTTGACATTTTTGCCCAGGGCGATCTGCAAAAGACGCAGGTTTTTCTTGCGGTTGAAAATGCTTTTGGCTTCTTCGGTGAAGGAGGGCGCGATCAGGACTTCCACAAACAGTTTGGAGACTTCGTCAGAAGTGGCGCCATCCAGTTCCCGGTTGAACGCGATAATACCGCCGAAAGCCGCTTCAGGATCGGTTTGCAGTGCTTTCTGATAGGCGTCAAGCAAGTTCTTGCCGGTCGCGACGCCGCAAGGATTGGCATGCTTGATGATCACGCAGGCCGGTTCGTCGAAATTTTTGACGCACTCCCAGGCAGCGTCCGCATCGCTGATGTTGTTATAGGAGAGTTCCTTGCCCTGAAGTTGCCTGTAGCTTGCCAGCGTGCCCGGCTCGATGTTTCTTTCGCGGTAGAAAGCGGCGGACTGATGCGGATTTTCACCGTAACGCATGTCCTGCACTTTTTCGAATTGCAGGTTGAGGATTTCCGGATAGGTACGGCGGTTCTGATGCTTTTTGTCCGCTTTCAGGCTCGACATGTAATTGGCGATGGCGCCATCGTATTGGGCGGTATGGGCAAACGTTTTTTTGGAAAGCTCGAATCGGGTCTCGACAGAAAGTGTCCCGTTGCGCTTTTTCATTTCGGCGATAAGGCTCTCGTAATCGGCCGGATCGCAGACGACGGCAACGTCTTTATAATTTTTTGCTGCGGAACGAAGCATGGCAGGACCGCCGATATCGATATTTTCAATAGCGTCGTCCAGTGTGCAGTTTTCCCTGGCAACGGTTTGCTGGAATGGATAGAGATTGACGACAACCATGTCAATGGTATCGATGCCATGTTGCCTGATCGCTTCCAGATGGGAGGGGGTATCGCGTCTTGCCAGAATGCCGCCGTGAATTTTCGGGTGCAGGGTCTTGACCCGGCCGTCCAGCATTTCCGGAAATCCCGTGTAATCGGCGACTTCGGTGACGGAGACGCCATTTTTCTGAAGCAGTTCCGCTGTTCCGCCGGTGGAAAGGATGGCAATATTCATAGCTGCCAGTTCTTTGGCGAATTCGACAATGCCTGTTTTGTCGGAGACGGATATCAGGGCAAATTGAGTCATGATAAAAAAATCGGTAAAGAAAAAGTTGAATGAAAAGACCGGTTACAGGAGTTTGTGTTCGAGGAGTTTTTTTCGCAGGGTATTCCGGTTGATGCCCAGCATTTCGGCGGCATGCGACTGGTTGTTGCCGGCATGAGCCATGACCGCCATCAGGACAGGCTTCTCGACCGTATGCATAATCATGTTATAAACGTCAGTCGGTTTCTGGCCGTCAAGATCCTTGAAGTATTCTTGCAGACTATGCAGGATAACATCCTGAATGTGCTCTTTACTCATGTTGCGTTTCCAATGGCAGCCGCCCCCGGCCGGCCAGTCGATCCAATCCGAATTCTAGAATGTTGATATTGTAACCGTTCGTCGCGCTCAAGTAGAGACATAAAGAAGCGATCGACTTCATTTATTTGCTTTTCACAGGTATCCGCCATGTTGGTTTTTTGCCGCAGTTTTTCGCCGTCGGGCAGATTGCCGGCATACCAGCCGATATGTTTTCTGGCGTTGCGAACACCGAGCGTTTCGCCATAAAAAGCGTAATGATCTTCCAGATGTTCACGCAGAATTTGCCATATTTCCTGAAGGGAAGGCGGAAGAAGAGGGGTACCGTACTGAAGAAAATGGCCGATTTCCCGGAATATCCAGGGCCTGCCCCGGGCGGCACGTCCTATCATGAGGGCGTCGGCTCCGGTCTTGTCGAGAACTGTTTTCGCTTTTTGCGGCGAATCGATGTCGCCATTGGCAACGACCGGGATGGAAACGAGCGATTTCACTTCGGCAATGGTAGCGTACTCCGCTTCTCCACGGTAACCGTCGGCGCGGGTGCGCCCGTGCAGGGTCAACATGGCAATCCCGGCCGATTCGGCAATTTTCGCGATTGCCGGGGCGTTGATATGGGAACGATCCCAACCGGTACGGAATTTCAGGGTTACCGGAACCGGTACTGCGTGGACGACGGCATCGAGGATCTGTCCGACCAGCGATTCATTTTGCAGCAAGGCGGAGCCGCACCAGTTGTTGCATACTTTTTTGGCAGGGCATCCCATGTTGATGTCGATGATGTCCGCTCCCTGATCGACGTGGTAGCGGGCACTGTCTGCCATGATAGCCGGGACGGAACCGACGATCTGAATGGCATGCGGTCCGCTCTCGCCATCATGTATGATCCGTTTCCGGCTTTTTAAAGTGTCTCGCAGCAAAGGGTTGGCCGCTGCCATTTCAGATACGGCATAACCGGCGCCCAGCTTTTTGCACAGCTGGCGAAATGGCCGATCCGTAATGCCTGCCATGGGCGCGAGAACGAGATTGTTGGGAAGGAGGTAGGGGCCGACACGCATGATAAATCGAACGAAAAACGCTATTCTAGCAGACAGGCTGTCTAAAAAGCAGGCAAGCCGTCCGTTCAGAAATGCTTGTAATAATCGACCGGGGGTTTTCGCGCTTCTTCCAGGTGGGACGCTTCTCCCCATGCCAGCAATTCAAGCCTTCCGTCGCGCCATCTGAACCGGTTGATGCTGGTATTCAAAACAGGCATTTTGCAGCGTGTACCCAGTGGAATATTCTGTGCGGCGCGGTAGGCCGTTTCAAGCACGCCGAAATGCGTGATGATCGCCACTCTTTCTCCGCAATGGCGGCTTGCCACATTCCGGATAGCCTCCAGTGCGCGATAATGGAATTGCCGGGGGCTTTCGGTTTTTCTTTCGCCATCGGGAAAAAAATGATCCGGATCGGCGGCGTACCATGCTTCGTAAGATTTTGGGTACGCTTTTTTTATTTCTTCGGCCAGCATTCCCTCGCAAATGCCATAACAGCGTTCCCGGAGAGACTTATCGGTGTGGACAGGCAAATTGTGGCTTTTGGCAATTTCATAAGCTGTCTGATAAGCCCGTTGCAAGTCGCTTGAAAAAATAGCATCGAGCGGTTCGTGCCGCAGTATTTCAGCCAGCGTGACAGCTTGCAAACGGCCTTCCTCGTTAAGAGGGATATCGCTGTGGCCCTGCAAACGCTTGAGTTTGTTCCAGGCCGTTTGCCCATGCCGGATAATCAGTATGTCGGTCGGCTGATTCACGTTCGGATCAGAGAGTTTTTTCAATTTCCGGATTAAGCGAGTAAACGCCGGTTATGCTGGCCTGGGCCAGGATATGGTCTTTCATGGCAGAGAGCACATCCTGTCCCGAAAAACGGCCGGACAGGGGCAGTTTTTCAATGTCCAGCGCGTAAAGTGTGAAAACGTAATGATGCGGGATGGAATCGTTCCAGGGAGGGCAGGGGCCGTCGTATCCATAGTAGTCGCCTTCCATTTCCCTGTCGCCGGCAAACCATGCCGTGTAATCGTTGATGCCCTGTCTGGAACCATGCAATGCTTCCGGGCCGTTTTTGCCTTTAGCCGTGATTCCGCTTGAATATTCTCCCTCGGAAATGGACGTGACGGTCGGGGGCAAGTCGATCAGGACCCAGTGATAAAAATCCACACGAGGCAGGTCGGCCGGAACGGTTTTGCCTTCCTGATTGACGTCATCGCCTTTGGAGGGGACATCGTAATCGTGGCAGATCAACACCAGGGAACGGGTGTTTCCCGGCAGGTCGCTCCAGGCAAGGTGCGGATTTCTGTTGTCCGACATGGCGGCATGCGTTGCGGCGTCAATTTTACAAAAAGCAAATGGCGTCGGGATTTTGGCCCCATCCTTAAAAGAATCGCTCCAGATTTTCATGATGGCTCCTGAAAGAGTAAGGGAAATAACACGCTTATTTTGCCAGATATGCGGGGATTTAACACGTCTGCCGTTATTTCTGATGAGGTTGATGTTTTTTGGGAGAGGTATCCAGCCAGAAAGTGACTGGCCCATCGTTAACCAGCGATACCTGCATATCGGCCCCGAACTGCCCGGTCTGGACGCCGGGGTGTTTCATTGCCGCCTTGTTTACGAAGTAGCTGAACAGTTTCCTGCCGACATCGGGAGGCGCGGCGGGCGTAAAAGAAGGACGCGTTCCGGATCGGGTATCGGCAGCCAGCGTGAATTGCGGAACGATGAGAAGTTCTCCGTCAATAGCGGTGACAGACAGGTTCATTTTGCCGCTGGCATCCGGAAAAATACGGTAATTCAAAATCCGTTCCAGTAACAGATCGGCTTCCTTTTCGGTATCGTTCCGTTCTGCACACAGGAATACAAGCAGTCCTTTTCCGATACGGCCCGTTTCTTTTCCTGCAATGGAAACACTGGCCTGTCTGACGCGTTGCAAAAGAGAAATCATCGGTCTTTCCTTGAAGAGACATGTCCGGTAACGGGGAAGCGTTTATTTTATAGGAGCCTGGGGAAAAATGGCTCTGTTGCGGCGTATTCTTTCAATGGGATTATTTCCTGAAAGAAAGTATAATAGAAAGCCTGATCGGACTGAAAGCAAGACTGGTCAATGAAGTAAACAGGATTCAACTGTTTTGCAGCAGATCAGGGCAGGATACGGTCGGGAAGAGCCTGCCCTGCAGAGGGGCGTGTTTGTGCGACGGGTTTATTCCTGAAACGGATGCGTCTGTGTGGGAGTCGCGTTCGATGTCACAAGCGGTTCGCCGATAAACTTAATGACTCATTTAATGAAAAGTCGATTTACATCGCTTTTTCGATCCCGGTATGGCTTGTTTGCCGTAGCCATCGCCCTGTTATTCGCGCTCATCTATTCGTCGGTATCGATTTACAGTGCGCTGAAGATGAATGCCAATCTTGAAGTGTTAAACAGGCGTTCCTATCTTGTCGTTTCCCATCTTCAGGAAATCCGGAAAGAGCTGACGGAAATGGAAGTGTATGTCGGCCGGCTCACGGACGATAATACGAAAAGCAACCGCAGACTGGTCGATAAGGTTATCGATTCTTCAAAGAGCACGATCGGGAAAAGTCTGGAATATGTATATGCCCACTATCTTGGGGCAAGAAAGGATATTGCCGGAATTGATGCAGCCCTGAAAAAGCTGTATGAAGAACAGGACAAGGTATTGCAGCTGGCCTTGAAGAAAAAAGAGGGACTGGGCGCGCTTATTTATGGCGACTTTGCCGTCTATTATGAAAAAGTGGACGACAAAATACTGAAAGCGATCGACCTGACAGGCCAGAAAAGAACGAAGGTCGCTGAAGATTCCATGTTTATGGTGGCCTTCAATGTTACGGTTTCAGTGGTTCTGTCGGTGCTGATGGTCATTCTGGTTTTTCTTGTCCAGCGTATGGCTTACCGGCGTATTCAGGAACGGCGCTTTCATGACGATGTTTTGCAGATTATTTCGGATAATGCAGGCCACGTTTTTCTTTTGTATAACTTTTACACGGGAGAAATGGAATATGTTTCTCCCAATGCCTTTGGCGTGCTTGGCATTCAGCGAAGTGTCCTGAAAAGGTATCCCCTGTTGTTTGTTGACCGGTGCAGTCCGGATCGTGCTGCCGAGATAGGCAAGTGGTTTAACGGCGTCGATGTTTTGAAACACCCTGTTTTTCATGAGGTCCAGTTCACCAATCCGGAAACCGGCAGCAAGCGATGGATTTCGATCAGTATTTACCCTGTCAGGGAAAAAGACAACAGCCAGTTGCGGTGCATTTTTTCGATTACCGATCTTTCCGATATAAAACAGGCGCAGCAGGTGCTAAAGGACGCTCTTTTCAACGCGGAGAAAGCAAATGAAGCGAAAAGTTCGTTCCTTTCACGCATGAGCCACGAAATCAGAACGCCGATGAATGCCATTATCGGTATGACAACGATTGCGGCAACAGTCATGAACGACCGGGCAAAGCTGGAAAACTGTCTCTCGAAAATCGCTTTGTCTTCCCGCCACTTGTTGATGCTGATTAACGATGTGCTGGATGTGTCGAAAATCGAAAGCGGAAAAATGACGGTTACGAAAGACCCTTTCGAACTGGGCGAGCTGATGCAAAACATCGGGTCGATCATTTATTCGCAGGCAATAACGAAGAAACAGCATTTTGAAATCGTGACCAATGTCCGGCATGAGACCCTGCGGGGGGATATTCTGCGTCTCAACCAGATTCTGATCAATATATTGTCCAATGCGGTGAAGTTCACACCGGAAAATGGCAGGGTCCGTTTGCAGGTCGAGGAGATTGCCAAACGGCATACCGATCAGATATGGTTGCGTTTTACCATTTCCGATAGCGGTCGGGGGATGAGTCCCGAATTTCTCAACAGGCTTTTCATGCCATTTGAGCAGGAAAATGACGGGTCGGGCAAACTGGTTGAAGGAACCGGGCTTGGCATGCCCATCACGAAGAATCTGGTGACATTGATGAACGGGACCATAAATGTCGAAAGCGTGCCGGGAAAAGGAACGGTTTTTACGGTCGAAATCGGTTTCGATAATGCAGGAGACGGAAAAGAGAAACGTTCGGGAGTGCTGGAAGAACTCAAGATACTGGTCGTGGACGACGATGCCGATACCTGTGAACATACCACGATTATTCTGGACAGAATGGGCATGAAGGCCGAATGGGTGCTCTCGGGACAGGAGGCCGTACAAAAAGTGGTGGGCACACACAGACGGCATGACGGTTACGATGTCGTTTTTGTTGACTGGAAGATGCCTGAAATGGACGGGATAGAAACCACGCGCAGGATAAGGCAGGAAGTCGGTTCCGAAGCGCTGATTATCATTATTTCCGCCTACGACTGGTCAGACATTGAAAAGGAAGCGCGTCTGGCCGGGGCAAACGCTTTCATATCCAAGCCCATGCTCCAGTCGAACATGTATCAGACCCTGGTCTCTGTAACCCGAGAAACGGGCAGAAGAGGTTTTTCATGTGATGTACCGAAAAATCCGGTCGCCAGTCTCTTGCCTTTTGGAAATAATAGCGGTCTGTCGGGAAAACATGTTCTTGTCGCCGAAGATAACGGCCTGAATCAGGAAATTGTGGAAGAATTGTTGAAGACTGTGGGGATATCCGTCGATATTGCCCGGAACGGAAATGAGGCGGTGAACAAGTTTGCAAGTTCTTCTCCGGGAACTTATGATCTTGTTTTAATGGATATACAGATGCCTTATCTGGACGGTTACGAAGCGACCAGAGCGATTCGCGCCTTGTCTCATCCGGATGCGAAGAGAGTGCCTGTTGTCGCCATGACGGCCAACGTTTTTGCCGACGATGTCGCAAAGGCAAGGGCCGCAGGAATGAACGCGCACCTTGGCAAACCTGTGGATATGAAGTTGTTGTACCAAATGATCTGTGAACAGTTGGAAAAATCCGAAAATGAATCTTGAAGAAGCCATGACAACTGCCGGTGTCGACTATGAAATCACGCTGAACCGGTTTTCCAATAATGAAAAACTCCTGGAAAAATTCGTCAGGAAATTTCCGGGTGACGCCACTTTCAGCACTTTGAAGTCGGCTGTGTCTGAAAAGAAATACCCGGAAATCGAGCGGTCGGCACACACGCTGAAAGGAATCGCGGCAAATCTGGGCTTCCAGAATTTGTCGGAACTGAATGCCGAGATCGTCAGTCTTTTGCGATCCGGTGAATTCAGTGATGGCGAGCTGGAAAGTGTTTTCTCGAAAATTTCCGGTGAATACGAAAAAATCGTCGATTGTGTAAACCGGCTGGGTTAGCCGGGCTGACTGCCAAATGGACAAAAAAACTATTCTGATCGTTGATGATATCGAGCTGAACAGGGCCATTCTGGCCGAATTGTTCAATGACCTTTACGATATTGAAGAAGCCGAGAACGGGCAACAGGCTCTGGATATTCTGGAAAAAGAGCATGAAAAAATCTTCATGGTTCTTCTGGATATCATCATGCCGGTCATGGACGGGTTCGAAGTCCTGCAGGTTATGTCGGAAAAAAGGTGGATCGACCGCATTCCCGTCATACTGATTACGTCGGAAAATTCCGACAGGGCGGCCTTGCGGGGATACCATCTTGGGGTAACGGATATTATCAACAAACCCTTCAATCCGGAAGTAGTGAAAAGGCGCGTCGCCAACATCATTGAACTGTTCATGCATAAATCCAGTCTGGAAAAACTGGTCAGCCAGCAGATAGGAACCTTGCAGAAACAGGCGCAAAAGATCAATCAGGTCAATAATTTCCTGATTGAAACGCTGAGCACCGCCGTCGAATTCAGAAATTGCGAATCGGGACAGCATATCAAACGCATCCGTCACATTACCCAGATGCTTCTTGAGGCGATTGCCGGGGAATATCCGGAGTATGAGCTGTCTCCCTATCACATTGAAAAAATAGCGAGTGCATCGATGATGCACGATATCGGCAAGATCGCCATTCCGGATTATATTCTGAACAAACCCGGCAAGCTGACGCCGGAAGAGTTCGAGATTATGCAGGCGCACTGCATTCGTGGAGGCGAATTTCTCCAGAGTATTCATTACGCGCAGGACGAGGAATATTTCCGTTACTGTTACGAAATCTGCCGTCATCACCATGAGCGTTGGGACGGTAACGGTTATCCGGACAGGCTAAAGGGGGAAGACATCCCTATCTGGGCACAGGTCGTTTCGCTGGCCGATGTTTATGATGCCCTGACAAGCAAACGCGTTTACAAAAACGCCTATTCGCATGAAAAATCCGTCAGCATGATTCTTGGCGGAGAATGCGGTGTTTTCAACCCAAAATTGTTGAATGTTTTTGTCAAGGTTGCGCCGCTTCTCGAAAAAGATCTGACGGTGGCGGAAGAATCCCTGGCTTTCTGTTCATTTGACAAGGATGGGGTTGAGAGCCGGGAAAATTTCCTGGCGCCGGATACCGTGCCTGCCAGAAACGAGGACAGCGGCTTGTCTTCCAGGACCTTGAGGCTTCTTGAACTTGAACGGGAAAAATACCGGATTCTTTCGGAGTTGTCCGGCGACATTATTTTCAACTATGACACCAAAACCGATATTCTCGAATTTTCCGAAAAGTTTTATACGCTTTTCCATCGCGACATCCGTATTCCACGGGCGCGGGAAGCGCTCCAGACCGCGGAGCTTATCCATCCGGATGACAGAAGTGTTTTCCTGAAGCGGCTGACGGAACTGACGCCGAAGTTTCCCAGCTCGCGAATCGAATTGCGCATGAAAGTTCCGGGTGATGGATACCAGTGGTTCGAAATGAATGTTCATGCCTTGTGGAACACCGAAACCAATGTGGAGTGTGTCGGTTACCTTGGAAAGCTGATCAATATCCATCAACGTAAGACGGAAGCGACGCTTTTGCGGAAGCAGGCCAATATGGATTCGCTGACGGAGCTGGACAATCGCAAGCGGTTAAAGGAGCGGCTGGTTACTCTGTTAAATGACAGAAATACGGAGCCCGGCGCTTTCTTTTTTATAGACGTCGATAATTTCAAGGCGATCAATGACAATCTCGGCCATATGTTCGGCGATGAAATCTTGCGATACATTGCCAGCGAAATCAAACGGAAGGTGCGTTCATCGGACATTATCGGCCGTATCGGTGGTGACGAGTTTGTTGTTTATCTTCGTGAAGCAAGTTCGGAAAAGGCCATTGCTGAAAAAGCGCGGGACATTTGCGATCTCTTTAAAAACACCTACAGGGAACTGGCCGATCAATACAATGTTTCATGCAGTGTCGGCGTTTCGGTTTATCCCAGGGATGGAAAAACATATGAAGAACTGTTCCACAATGCGGACAAGGCCTTGTACTATGCCAAGGAGAAGGGAAAAAACAGTTATGCATTTTATAACGCTACAATGACCGATTACAATTTCAGGACCGTTCTGACTAACGTTCCGGAAGATCGGCGTCTTGATGGCTGATCCCGGATTTGTATGCGGGAATGGCCGGAAACAGGAGTTTTTCAGGCAGGATAAAGGGCGCCAAGTATGCGAAAACTTTTCGCCCCGGTTACGGGCGGCAGATTGCCCGGTTTTTTCGCGATGAACCGATGTGCCAGCCAGGCAAATGCCAGCGATTCCACGTGCATGGGATCGATCCCCAATGCCTCGCTGCTTGCCAGCTTCGCCCGGATATTTCTGTCTTGAAGCGCCTGTTCAAGCAAAATCATCAAAAACCGGTTTCTGGCGCCGCCTCCGCATACGTAAATCTGTTCTGTACCGCAGGCGTGGTCGCGGATGGCCTGTGCGACAGAACTTGCCGTCAGCATGGTTAACGTAGCCTGAACATCTGCGGGATCCAGCGATCCGGACGCCGGAGACTGGAGAAGTTTCTCGCGCAGCCAGTCCAGATGAAAAAGATCCCGTCCGGTACTCTTCGGAGGAAGCCGGCTGAAAAACGGTTCGCCCTGCATCGTTTTCAAAAGTTCCCGTGAACAGGTACCGTTTCTTCCCCAGTTGCCATCGATATCGAAAGGCTGGTTCCGCTGCGATTGTATCCAGGCGTCAAGAAGCACGTTGCCCGGTCCGGTATCAAAGCCGGAAACGGAGCCATCCGGATGCAATATGCTGATGTTGGCAATGCCGCCGATGTTGACGACCACACGATGAGCCGCCCTGTCGCCAAAAACGGCCTGGTGAAAAGCCGGTACCAAAGGCGCGCCTTGTCCGCCAGCCGCGATGTCGCGGCTTCGGAAATCGGCAATAACGTCGATACCGGTCAGCTCGGCGAGCAGGGCAGGATTGTTGGTTTGCCGCGTAAACCCCAGATCGGGCCGGTGCCGGATCGTCTGGCCGTGAACCCCGATTGCGCGGACTTCCAGGGACGATGTTCCGTTTTTCAGAAGAAGTTGGCGAACATTTTCAGCATAAAGAGAAGCCAGTCTGTTGGCAGCCAGCGCTTCCCGCTCAATTTCATTGCTTCCCGGTGTTTGCAGTTCCATCAGTTGCTTGCGGAAGGACAGGTCAAACGGGACATGCGCTGCAGACAGGATAGCCGGTTTTCCGTTATCGCAAGAATCGGGAAGGGAAGCGAGGACTCCGTCCACCCCGTCAAGACTGGTACCGGACATCAGACCTATGAAAAGAGCCATAGTGGTTTGCCGACGGATTATTTATCCTGCCGGTGATAAGCGAGCCGTTGATTTGCGGAGGTCGAGTCCATCAGGGCAAACCGGTGTTGCATGTCGGCCAGATGGGTTCTGAACCGGACCATTTCACGGGAGGTCAGTGGATGGGCATTGGGCATATCGATCTGGGCCGGATTTTGCTGTACGTTATTGACGCGGAATTCGTAATGCAAGTGCGGGCCGGTACTGATGCCGGTTGTGCCGACATAACCGATCACGTCGCCCTGGCTGACTTTTTTGCCCCGGGTCATGCCAGCGGCGATCCGGCTCATGTGTCCGTAAGCGGTTGAATACGCCCCCCAGTGTTTGAGGACAATAAAATTGCCATAGCCGTTTTGCCATCCGGAAAAGCTGATCGTTCCATCGGCGGCCGCCCGGATAGGAGTGCCTGTCGGTGCGGCAAAGTCGATTCCTTTATGTTGCCTGATTTTTCCGGTTACCGGATGAATCCGCATCGAGAAACCTGAAGAGACACGCGTGAATTCCAGGGGGGATTTCAGAAACGCTTTTTTTTGCGATTTTCCGTTGAAATCATAGTATCCCCCTTTATTGGGCGCGCGTTCGAACCATATCGACTGATAAGGGGTGCCCTTGTTCACAAATTCCGCGGCCAGAATGTGCCCGGTTTTCAGGAATTTGCCGTTTTGCCAGTAAGTTTCGTAAACGATATTGAAACGGTCGCCCCGTCGCAGATCGGAGTTGAAATCAATATCCGTGGAAAACATTTCGATGAACTTGCGGGTAACCGGATCGGGTACTCCGGCGGCGTCGGTCGCGGCAAAAAGGGACGATTGTATGGTTCCCGAACGCATTTCGACGATCTTTTCCATCTGGACGGTATCGTTTGAAACGGTAAAGCCTGAATCGGTACGGGTAACGACGGTGTTCGTCTGGATATCGTCAGGATTGGGAAGCAGTGTGGAAAGCGTGTAAAGCCGGCCACGGTTATCGGTTTTCGCCTGAACCACCTGTCCTGTTTTCAGTTGCAGGAATATTCTGGATTTTTCGTGCGTCTTGATGAAATCGGCGGCTTCCCGGTCATTGACGCCGAGCCGCGATAACAGTGTGCCCAGCGTATCGCCTGAACGGACTTTGTCCTCGCGGATATAGAACTGCCGGTCTTTTTTCAGTTTTTCAAGCTGTTTGTCCAGGGAAGAAAGCTGGACTTCTTCCTCGATGATCCGGAATGCAATGTCGCTGGTGTCCGGAGGGGTGCCGGGAGCGACTGCCGCAGCGCCGAATGCGATAAAAGCAAAGCAGAGGGAAACGAGCGAAACAACTTGCGTTTTGTGTGAAGTTCCCAATAGTATCCGCTTCGCCCGGTCGATGAATCGCATTCAATTCCTCTTATTGCTGCAATCAGTTAAAATTGACTTTTTTGCGCAGGATGCTTTTCTTGTTATTGGCCTGTGGCAAAATTGCTCGAAAAACATA
The DNA here is from genome assembly GCF_000158475.2 of Oxalobacter paraformigenes. GTDB lineage: Bacteria > Pseudomonadota > Gammaproteobacteria > Burkholderiales > Burkholderiaceae_D > Oxalobacter > Oxalobacter paraformigenes. Next base: position 96,316 of record NZ_KI392031.1, read on the forward strand.
TTATATCAATACAAACTGCCGTAAATAAATCAAATGAACGAAAAAAATTCCCGGTCTGCGCCTGTCGAAGAATGGCCTTTGTCGTCTTCGGTCAGGGAGGCGCTGGCGATCACGCTAAGAGGCTGTGACGAACTGCTCATCGAATCGGAATTCGCCCGGAAACTCGCCCGTTCGGAAAAAACGGGAAAGCCTTTGAGAATCAAACTCGGGCTGGATCCCACAGCGCCCGATCTGCATCTGGGCCATACCGTCGTGCTGAACAAGATGCGCCAGCTTCAGGATCTCGGGCATGTCGTTATTTTCCTGATCGGCGATTTCACCTCGATGATCGGCGATCCGAGCGGAAGAAATGTCACCCGCCCCCCTTTAACGCGCGAGCAGGTCAAGGAAAATGCCATGACCTATTTTTCACAGGCCAGTCTGGTGCTTGATCCCGAGAGAACCGAGATCCGCTATAACTCCGAATGGAGCGACGAGCTGGGCGCAAGAGGGATGATCCAGCTGGCATCGCAATATACACTGGCACGGATCATGGAACGCGACGATTTCGCCAAACGTTTCAGAAACGGAAATCCGATATCGGTGCATGAGCTGCTTTATCCGCTGATGCAAGGATACGATTCGGTGGCGTTGAAATCCGATATGGAACTGGGCGGAACCGACCAGAAATTCAATCTTCTGGTCGGCCGCGAACTTCAGCGCCAGTACGGTCAGGAACCCCAGTGCATCCTGACGATGCCGCTTCTGGAAGGGCTGGACGGTGTGGAAAAAATGTCGAAGTCCAAAGGCAATTATGTCGGCATTACCGAACCGGGAAATGTCATGTTCGGCAAACTGATGAGTATTTCCGACGAAATGATGTGGCGCTATTACGATCTGCTGTCGTTCAGATCGATAGATGAAATCGAACGTCTGAAAGAAGAAGTCAGAAACGGGCGCAATCCCCGCGATGTCAAGGTGGCATTCTGCCAGGAAATCGTGACCCGCTTCCACTCGAAAGCCGATGCCGATGCCGCGCTGGAAGATTTTATGGCCCGTTCGCGTGGCGGAATACCGGACGATATTCCTTCCGTCTCATTAAACGGCGCTCCTCTTGGAATCGGGCAGGTGCTGAAACAGGCCGGATTGTGCGCGTCCACCTCCGAAGCCCTGCGGCTGGTCGATCAGGGCGGAGTCCGGGTGGACAGTTCAACCGTCAGCGACAGGGGGCTGAAACTCGGAGCCGGAACGTTTGTCGTACAGGTCGGAAAACGCAAATTCGCGAAAGTCACCCTGAGTTGAGCTTGCGGAGGCCGCTTTTTCAGATGCGGTCTCTGCCGACTTTCCTGACGCCGGGAACATGGCGAACCCGGCGTATCAGACGGGCAAGGTGAATCCTGTCGTCTACCTGTACCGTGAATTTCAGCAAATTGAATTCACCTTGCGTTTCCATTTCGACGGCGGTGATGTTGGCGTCCGAACCGCTGATTTCAGCCGTTACCCTGGCCAGAATGCCTTTTTCTTCAACGACCAGCAGACGCAGGTAACAATCGAAACTGCGATTCAGTCCTTCACCCCAATCGACATTGATCCATTTTTCGGGTTCTTTCGCGATGAGTTTTTTTGCCTGCTGGCATTCGGCACTGTGTACGACCAGTCCCCGCGTCATGTTGAGTTCGCCGATGATGGTATCGCCCGGAATCGGCAGGCAGCAGCTTGCCAGCTGAACATTGATACCCTCGCTGCCATAAATGATGACCGGTTCGATTTTCTGGGGTTCCTCTTCCTTGATCGCCGTCCCCTGTTTTCGGCCCATTTCATCGATCAGGCCGGCGATTCTCCGGGCAACCAGTACGGACAGCCGTTTTCCGACGCCGATATCGGTATAAATATCGTCCAGCGTTTTGGAGCCGGTTTCATAAAGCAGCTTGTCAATGACAGGCTGCGGAACGGCAGTTTCGTCCAGATGGAGGGATTTCAGGGATTGTTGCAAAAGCCGTTTGCCGAGCTTGATGGAATCGGCCTGATTGACGGAACGCAGATAACTTCTGATACGCGAACGCGCTTTGCCCGTCCGGACGAACTCGAGCCAGGCAGGCGTGGGATGGGCGGTCGGAGACGTGATGATTTCGACAATATCCCCATTCTGCAATTCGGTTCTGAGCGGCACGACGCTGTTGTTGATCTTTACCGAAGAAGTGTGGTCGCCGATGTCGGAGTGAATGTTGTAGGCGAAATCCAGTGCCGTTGCCGCACGGGGCAGGGCGATGATTTTGGACTTGGGCGTGAAAACGTAAACGGAGTCCGGAAAGAGATCGACCTTGACATGCTCGAAGAACTCGGCGGAATTGCCGGTTTGTTGCTGGATATCGAGCAGGGACTGGAGCCAGCCGAGGCTGTGCTTTTGCAAGTCGGTCAGCGTTTCGTTTTCCGTTTTGTAAAGCCAGTGGGCCGCTACGCCCGTTTCGGCGACATGATGCATTTCATGCGTCCTGATCTGGAATTCGACGGGAGCGCCATAAGGGCCGATCAGGCTGGTGTGCAGCGATTGATAGTTGTTCAGTTTCGGTATCGCGATATAATCCTGCACCTTGCCCGGAATGGGTTTGTAGAGCGCGTGCAGAACGCCCAGCGTCATATAACATTGCGGCAGGGTATCAACCACGATACGGAAACCGTAAATGTCGAGAACCTGCGAAAAGGACAGGTTTTGGTTGCGCATTTTGCGGTAAATGCCGTACAGGGTTTTTTCGCGACCGTAAATTTCCGCACGGATGCCGTTTTTCTCAAGAGCATTGCTGACTGCGTCGTGAACTTTCCCGAGGAGGGCACGACGGTTCCCGCGGGACGCCTTGATCGCCTTGGCAAGGGTGTCATAGCGGAAAGGATACATGTTGTGAAAGGCGAGATCCTGCATTTCACGATAGAGGTTGTTGATGCCGAGGCGATGGGCAATCGGAACGTACACTTCCATCGTTTCCAGCGCGATCCGGTAACGTTTCGGGCGGTTCATGACATCCAGTGTCCGCATGTTGTGCAGACGGTCTGCCAGTTTGATCAGAATGACCCGGACATCACGCGCCATCGCCAGCAGCATTTTCCGGAAATTTTCACCTTGTGCATCGACATGCGTCTTGAACTGGAGTTTTTCCAGCTTGGACAAACCGTCAACCATGGCGGCAACCGGGGCGCCGAATCGTTCGATCAGCTCGTCAAGCGCGACTCCCTGATCTTCCACGACATCGTGCAGCAGGGCAGCCATGATAGCCTGGGCGTCCAGTTTCCAGCCTGCACAGATTTCGGCGACAGCCAGAGGGTGCGAAATATAGGGTTCGCCGGATTTGCGGATTTGCCCGAGATGCTTTTCGTCGGCGAAACGAAAGGCCTCCAGTATCCGCTTCATGTCGGCAGGCGGGAGGTACGTTTCCAGTGTTTGGGCCAGGTGGGAAAAAGTGACGACTTTGGGCAGGGAAAAAACGGGTACAACGGTCGCTGCGCTGTCAAACTGGTTGACAGGAAGAGCCGCATGGTCCGGATTGACCATGCCGGCCTGACCGGTCGATAAAGCGGTTTCTGGCGTCATCATGTTCGCTCTGTTTATCAGCTATACAATGAATGGGACAACCGCCAGGCAAAACGCACCCTCATGAGGCTTGTTCCAGGACCCGCGTTTAGCCCGGCACCTTTTTCAGCATTTCCCGTCCGACTTTTCCTGCCGCGATTTCGCGCAATGCCATAACCGTCATTTTATCCTTCGCTTCCACTTTCGGGGTATGCCCCTGTAACAGCTGACGTGCACGGTAGGTGGCGCAAAGCGTCAGTTCAAACCGGTTTGGAATTTCTTTCAAGCAATCTTCAATAGTAATACGAGCCATTTTTATATTCCTGCCAAATCAAATCCGTGCGTCATTTTACAAGCCGGTGAAACACCGGATGCCGAATTGTGCAAACAAATCCCTGTTTTTGATTGCCTGCCGTGTTATCCGGCAGCGGGCTGTTTCAACAATGGCCGCCAGCTTGGCCAACGCCAGATCAAAGTCATAGTTGATAATAACATAATCGAATTCGGATGCATGCCGGATCTCTTCATCGGCAGCTAGAATCCGTTGTTTTATGATGTCTCCGGAGTCCTGTCCCCGTTTGACAAGCCTTTCTTCCAGGACTGAAATCGAGGGAGGCAGTATGAAAACGCTGATGGTTTCCGGAAACAGTTTCCGGATCTGCCTCGCTCCCTGCCAGTCTATTTCCAGCAAGGTATCGTGACCGGCATCCAACTGGCCCAAGACGGACAGTTTTGACGTTCCATAATAATTTCCGTGGACGATAGCGTGTTCGAGAAATTCGCCTTCTTCAAGGCGTTTGCGGAAATCGGCGATGTTCGTAAAGTGGTACTCGCGCCCGTTCTGTTCACCCGGCCGGGGTGGTCTTGTCGTGTGCGATATGGAGAGACGCAAGGAAGGATCTTTCCGGATCAGGGCGGCAAGAAGAGACGATTTCCCGGCGCCGGATGGCGCTGTAACGGTAAAAAGCGAGCTTCCCGAAAAAGATTGTGCAGCTTGGGTCATTTAAAGTGATTTTTCAAAACGTCAAGAAGTTTATCCGCGAATCATGTATTTTTACCAGAATTGCCACCATGGATTTTCCTTGACGTTGCCGCCGTAAGGAATCTTGCTGTCGGGAAAATTCTGTTTGAAAATCCGGTCTGCGTCATTGCTCAGGTCATAAAGGCCCAGTTTCTTGTAAGACTCGGCCAGAATGTACAGCGCTTCCTCGACAACGGCGGATTCGGGATAATTGTTGATGGCGCGCTGGGCGCGGTTGGCTGCAGCCAGATAGGCGCCGCGACGGTAATAGTATTTCGCGACGTGAATTTCATATTTTGCCAGCATCGTGACGAGATATTTCATGCGATAGATGGCGTCCTTTGAATAAACACTGTCCGGGTAGCGCGTGACCAGCAGCTTGAAAGAATCGAAAGCGTCCTGGGCCGCTTTGGGATCGCGCTCGGAAAGATCCTGGCGGAAAGCGAAATTCAGGAGTCCTACACGGTCGTTGAAATTGATCAGTCCGCGCAGATAATACATGTAATCAATGTTAGGATGATTGGGATGCAGTTTGATGAAGCGTTCCACGGCTGCCAGCGCCTGCGCGGGCTCGTTGTCGCGGTAATAGGCATAGGCGATGTCGATCTGGGCCTGCTGTGCGTATACTCCGAACGGGTATCGCGATTCGAGTTTTTCGTAGTATTCGATCGCTTTTTCATAATTGCCCGATCGCATCTCGTCTTTCGCTTCGCGATACAATTTGCCTGCTGGCCAGGATACCGTTTCATCTATTTTTTCAGGCAACAAGCCGCAAGCGGCAAGGGAAACGGCCAGAAGAAGGGCAAGAAGTTTTAACAAATTCTTTCGCATGATTTTTGCAGACTGCGGATTGAGCAGAAAAACGTTTAATTTCAGAATTATAGCCGATAGGACCTGATGTGACTGAAAAAGAAAAGCCGACCACTTCCCAAACAGGCCGTTTTGACACGGATGAAGAGGAGATATTAACAGAACCGGAACCGGTCAGGTTTGTTTTATCCCTGAAAGAAGGCGGAGAGCGGTTGGACAAGATCGTGGCGCGGCATCTTCCCGACTATTCTCGCAGTCGTATCCAGCGATGGATAGAACAGGGATATGTCACGGTTGACGGAAAAGCGGCGCAGGGAAAGCAAACTGTAGTGGGGGACGAGGAAATCGTGGTGTTGCCCCAGCTTGCCGAAGAGGACTTGGCGTTTGTCCCTGAACCGGTCGGTTTTCCTGTCCTGTTTGAAGACAGGGATATACTCGTTGTCAATAAACCGGCCGGTCTGGTCGTTCATCCGGCTGCCGGAAACTGGTCGGGAACGCTTTTAAACGGACTTTTGCATCATTTGCCAAAAAGCGCCGCAATTCCGAGAGCGGGGATTGTGCACAGACTCGACAAGGACACCAGTGGTTTGATGGTGGTTGCCAAAACGCTGGAAGCGCAAACCCATCTCGTCCGGCAATTGCAGGCGAGGACTGTCAGGCGGGAATATCTGGCGCTGGTTTGGGGAGAAACGCCCGTGGCGGGAACAGTCGATCAGCCGATCGGGCGGCATCCGAAAGATCGCATCAAGATGGCTGTCTTGCAAACGGCTTCGGGGAAGCCTGCGGTAACGCATTACCGGTTGCTGGAAACCGGAGTGTGTAACGGGAGCAAAGTCAGCCTTGTCAAATGCCGGCTCGAAACGGGACGCACCCATCAGATCCGGGTACATATGCAGTTTTCCGGTTTTCCGCTGGTTGGCGATCCGCTTTATGGAAAATCCCGCCTCTCGGCCGTTTTTCCAAGGCAGGCTCTGCATGCTTTCAGACTGGGATTGCTTCATCCTGCAAAGAATGAGTGGAACGAATGGATGGCTCCGTTGCCATCCGACATGAGGATGCTGCTGGCGGGCTCGTCGATAACCGAAAGTGAACGATGGTATGAATCCGATTATTCCTGAATGGCCGGCTCCGGATTGCGTAAAAGCCTTTTCCACGGTACGTGCCGGCGGATTCAGCATGGCGCCTTATCATGGGAACGCCGATGGTACAGGAGGACTCAATCTGGGCCTGCATGTCGGTGACGACCCCGTAACGGTCAGGAGAAACAGGGCCTTGCTGAAAACATGGCTGCCTTCGGAACCTGTCTGGCTTAATCAGGTTCATGGCAGCAATATTGTCGATGCCGGGAAGGTAGGCGGCATACCCGATGCGGATGCGTCGTTTACCTTTCAAAAGGATACGGTATGCGTCGTCATGACGGCAGACTGTCTGCCTGTGCTGTTGTGTACTGCTGACGGAACGGCCGTTGCGGCCGTACACGCCGGATGGCGCGGACTGTCTGCCGGGGTGCTGGAGAAGGCGGTTGGCATGCTCGGGGAAAAAGGCGGTTCCGGCATAATGGCGTGGCTGGGGCCGGCTATCGGGCCGGCGGCCTTTGAAGTCGGGGAAGATGTCAGGAAAGTTTTTCTGCATAAAGACAGGGAATGCTCTGCGGCTTTCCGGGAAAGAAGGAACGCAAAAGGAAAATATCTGGCCGACATTTATGGACTTGCAAGAGACACACTGAAAAAAGCCGGGGTTTCCCGCGTATATGGCGGGAATTTTTGCACCGTGACCGATTCCGGACGGTTTTATTCCTATCGTCGGGACAAGGTGACCGGAAGAATGGCAACCGGTATCTGGATCGCTTCCCGGGAGGATCAGTTGTTCTTTTGCAATAAGTGATGGTCGGGCAAGCGTTGGAAAAACTTATGGGGCAGAATATCGGTTTCTGTCTGTTAGCGGACGGATGCGTCGGTTTTGGTAGGATACCTTGGGAGTGGGTAAAGTATGGGTTGGGATAAAACAGCAGGAACAGTAAGTTATGATGGATAAGCGGAAAACGGTCGGATTTGTATCGCTTGGCTGTCCGAAAGCGCTCGTGGATTCGGAAAGGATTCTGACCCGATTGCGGGCTGAAGGTTATGAAACGGCAGAAACCTATAAGGATGCCGGTCTGGTCATTGTCAATACTTGCGGTTTTATCGATGCGGCCGAAGCGGAATCCCTGGAAGCGATTGCCGAGGCGCTTGAAGAAAACGGAAAAGTGATTGTGACCGGCTGTCTGGGTGCCAAAAAAGATGGGGCGGGAGCCGGTTTCATCAAAAGCGTCTTGCCGAAAGTGCTTGAAGTGACAGGGCCCGATTCCGTACAGCAGGTGATGGACGCCGTTCACCGGCATTTGCCGCGTCCGCACGAACCCTTTGTCGATCTGGTGCCGCCGCAGGGCATCAAGCTGACGCCACGGCATTACGCTTATCTGAAGATTTCCGAAGGGTGCAGCCATCATTGCACTTTCTGCATCATTCCGGATTTGCGGGGAAGTCTGATATCTTACTCTGTAGGCAAAGTGCTTGACGAGGCGGAAATGCTGTTTCAGTCCGGCGTTAAGGAATTGCTGGTCATTTCGCAGGATACCGGGGCATATGGTCTCGATATCCAATTCAGGACGGGCTTCTGGAATGGCCGCCCGGTCAGAACCCATGTGACGCAACTGACGGAACAGTTGGGGCGCCTGGCCCGAAAGTATGGGGCCTGGGTGAGGCTGCATTACATTTATCCCTATCCGCACATTGATGACTTGCTTCCCCTCATGAATGAGGGGGGTGTCTTGCCTTATCTGGATGTGCCATTCCAGCATGCCCATCCGGATGTACTGAAGCGCATGAGGCGGCCGGCCAGCGGTGAGAAACATCTGGAGCGTATTCAGACATGGCGAAAGATGTGTCCCGATATGACGATCCGTTCGACCTTTATTGCGGGATTTCCGGGTGAAACAGAAGCGGAATTCACCTATTTGCTGGATTTTCTGAAGGAAGCGCGGATCGACCGGCTGGGGTGTTTTCCTTATTCGCCGGTCGAGGGCGCAAAAGCCAACGATTTGCCGGGAGCGGTACCGGAAGAAATCCGTGAGGAAAGAAGGGCGCGCCTGATGCAATTGCAGGAAGCGATTTCATACGAACGCTTGCAGGAAAAGATCGGAAAGACCTTGCGTGTACTGGTCGATGAAACCATAAGAGGAGGGGCCCTCGGCCGTTCCTCGGCCGATGCGCCGGAAATAGACGGGGTTGTTTATGTCCGAAAACCCAAAGGAATGCGCCGCAAACTGGCGCCCGGTGAATTCGTCGATGTATTGATTCATGACGCCGATGCACACGATTTATGGGGAGAGATGGTTCCTGCGTCCGGAAAAATTCAACATGGAAAGCGGGAAAAAACGGGAGAAACGGCATGAAAAGACCGGTATCGAAACAGACTCGTATCAATCATAGCGATTACGTTGCGCCTGAAGGCTTCGACGCTTTTCCGGAGCCGACGTATCGCGCGTCAACCGTATTGTTCGACAGCGTGGACGCGTTGCGCTCGCGTGAATGGATCGGCCGCGATTCCTACACCTACGGGCTGCACGGGACGCCGACGACGTTTACGCTGGAAGCGCAACTGGCGGAAATCGAGGGAGGAAGACACGCCGTTCTGGCTCCCAGCGGGCTGGCTGCCATTACGATTGTCGATTTCGCTTTCTTAAAGAGCGGAGACGATGTGCTGATTCCGGAGAATATTTACAATCCCAACCGGGAACTGGGAAACTGGCTGTCCAGGGATTTCGGTATTCATGTGCGATATTACGATCCGATGATCGGCGGCCGGATTGCCGGGCTGCTTCGCGACAATACACGGCTTGTCTGGGCCGAAACACCGGGGTCGGTTACGATGGAAGTGCCCGATATTCCCGCCATTTGCAAGGCGGCGCACGAAAAGGGCGCGCTTGTCGTTCTTGACAATACCTGGTCGGCCGGCCTGGCTTTCGACGCTTTTGGACATGGGGCCGATGTCGTGGTTCAGGCTGTCACGAAGTATCAGGGAGGCGCTTCCGATCTGCTGATGGGGGCCGTTATTACGAGAGATGGCGAGTTGTTCCGGCGTATATGTATGGCGCATATGCGTCTGGGCATGGGCGTTGGAGCTGACGATGCCTATCTGGTGTTGCGCAGTCTGTCTTCCCTGAAAGTGCGTTTTGAAAAAAGCGGGGAATCGGCCATGACGGTCGCGCACTGGCTGAAGAATCGTGCGGAAATCCACCGTGTTTTGCATCCCGCGTTTCCGGATTGCCCGGGACATGCCATTTTCAAACGGGATTTTACGGGAGCGAGCGGGCTCTTTTCCGTCCTGTTTAATGAACTTTATACTGAAGAACAGACCGACCGGTTTCTCGAAGCCCTGAAACTGTTCAGGATGGGATTCAGCTGGGGTGGAACGCACAGCCTTGCCGTTCCTTACCGGATCCGCCCCGACCGTCGGGACTGGAACCTGAGGCAAAACCAGCTGATCCGCTTTTATATCGGGCTGGAAGATCCGGAAGATCTGATTGCGGATCTTGAACAGGCGATGGAAACACTCGGTTAAATCAGAAAACGGCCGGGTGCCTTGACCGGTTTTTCGGCAGGAGTCGCGGCGATACGGAGGCGTCTCAGCAATTCTTTGGGATCGCTTTCGACAATCAGCGAATCGGCATAGCTTTCCTGGGCGAATCCTTCTTTTGCCAGATGATTGATCAGCGAAATCAGGCTGTCGTAAAACCCGTCCACATTCAAAATGCCGATGGGTTTGTCATGCAGGCCCAGTTGCGACCAGGCGGATGTTTCGAATAATTCTTCCATGGTGCCGATGCCGCCCGGTGCCGCGATAAAGCCGTCTGCCAGATCGGACATCATGGCTTTGCGTTCGTGCATGTCCTTGACGATATAAAGGCGCGTCAATTCTTCGTGCGCCACTTCTTTTTCCATCAGGTCTTTCGGGATAATGCCCGTGACTTCTCCACCAAGGCGGATCATTTCGTCGGCCAGAACACCCATCAGGCCAACTTTTCCGCCACCATAAACCAGTGCAATGTTTTCATTGATCATTTCGCGCGCCAGCAATTGCATGGTTTCGGCGTGAACTTTCGATGTTCCTGTGGAAGAACCGCAATAAATACAAATGGATTTCAACATGAATGTTTTTTACAAAGGGTAATCCTGTTTTTAAAAAGGGTTTTGCCCCTGGGGGCTGGACATGAATATTAAAAAGATCACACCCGAGGGTGATAACTATAACCTATTTTGAATTTCCGTATGAAACAGGGACAGTCGGGAAACACGGATTTCTTGACGAACTATGTCTGAAAGGCCGGAAATCAGGATGGTTGACAAGTCTGGCCGGGTAATCGGGGGCTTGCTGTTTTGCCGCCTTTTCCCGGAAACGGCATTCCTTGATTTTTCTTCCCGACGAATCGTTGTGCGGCGTGGTGGCAAGAGGGAACGGTTTTCTACAGGCAAGCGCCGTTTCGCTTTTTTCCGGTTCTGCCTGAAAGAGGAGGGCAAAAAACATACGTTAGAGAATCGTGCCAGGCGGGAAGGGGTATGAGTGTTTCCTTAACAAATAACTATAACGCACTTCCGTTTTCCCCAGAAGCGGAAAATCGAAAATGTATCATTTTCAGCCAAAAAAAGAAAAAACAGGTTTGTAATCAGGAATTTGGGATAGAGTTGAATCCGGCACTGCGCCAAAGCAAATTCGCACTGGAAGTATTGCTGGCACCTGTATTGCCGGTATCGGTTTTGCCGCCACGGACTTCATGGCAGGCAATTTTTCCTTTTAAGTCTTACGATGAAAGGTCTGGTTATGCGAAAATGTATTTCAACTTTAACTTTCTCAGCGGTGGCTTTATCTATGTTAATGACTGCAGGTTCCGTTCTGGCGGAAAAATCTCCCGGAAAATATTGTGACACGCCTTCCCGATGCATCAATCCCATTACCAAATACGGGGCAGTGACTTCCCCCAACTATCTGGCGTCGGTTGCGGGACTGGAAGTTCTGCAAAACGGAGGAAATGCGGTCGATGCGGCTATTGCCGTCGCTTCTACCATGAATGTGGTGTATCCGCAGATGACGACGCTGGGCGGAGACAATTTCTGGCTGATCTACAATGCCAAAACAAAAGAAGTAAGGGCGTTGAACGCCAGCGGCAGGTCGGGAGAGAAAGCGACTATCGAATTTTACAAAAGCAAAGGGTATGACAAGATTCCTTCCAGAGGTTATCTGGCAGCCAATACGGTTCCCGGTACGGTATCGGGATGGGACGCCGCCTACAAATACGCGCATGCCAATATGAGCAATCCCGGCCTTGCGTGGAAGGAGCTGTTTAACAGCGCCATTCTCTATGCACGGGACGGTTTTCCGGTAACGGCGTCCCTGCACCGCTGGCAGGAAATCAATATCGATCCAAAGGATTCCGAATTCCGCAATATGCAACGTTTCGACGGTTTCAGGCAGACGTATCTGAAACCGGACGGTTCGGCCTATAAAGTGGGCGAAGTCATGAAATTGCCGGAGCTGGCAAATACTTACCAGCTGATCGCCAGAGATGGGGCGGAAGTGTTTTATCGTGGTTCCATTGCCAAAAAGATCGTTGCCGATCTGGAAAAACATGGCGGTGTACTCACGTTAAAGGATTTTGCCGATCACAAGGCGGATTGGGTCAAGCCGCTGACGGTCGATTACCGGGGCTTTACGGCTTACAACCTGCCACCCAACACGCAAGGCATGGCATCGCTGGAAATTCTCAACATCCTGAACAATATCGACGTCAAAAAACTTGGCGAAGGCACGGCCGATTACTATCATGTCATGGTGGAAGCGACGAAAGAAGCTTTTGCCGATCGTGACAAGTATCTGACCGATCCGGATTTCTCGAAGATACCGCTGGATTTCCTCCTCTCGAAACAGCACGGCAAGGATCAGGCTGCACGCATCAGGATGGACAGGGCGGCCAGCAGTCTGAAGCCGCTCGATCCGAAAGGCGATACCGTCTGGATCGGTGTGGTCGATAAAGACGGGAATGCCGTTTCATTGATCCAGAGTATTTACCACGATTTCGGTTCCGGCATCGTTCCGCCGGGAACGGGCGTGCTGTTGCAGAACCGCGGCAGTTTCTTCTCGCTCGACCCAAATCACATCAATCGTCTGGAACCGGGAAAACGGACATTCCATACCTTGAATGCCGCGATGCTTTTGAAAGATAAAAAACCGTATCTCGTTTACGGAACCATGGGCGGGGAAGGGCAACCCCAGACACAGGCGGCCATTGCCACCCGGATCGTCGATTTCGGCATGTTCCCGCAGGATGCCGTTGCCGCGCCGCGCTGGTTGCACGGCAGAACGTGGGGTGCCTCTTCCAACGATCTCAAGATGGAAGGCCGTATTCCGCAAGCGGTGCTGGATGAACTCAAAAAACGGGGACATCCGGTGGCGAAACTGGACGATTTCACCGACAGCATGGGGCATGCGGGCGCCATTCTCATCGATCCGCAAACCAATCTGATGTATAGCGCCACCGATCCACGGGGCGACGGTCTGGCAGTTGGATATTGATATCTTCTGAAAGGTTGATCCAGTCTCTCTGTCGATCCGGTTCAGTGTATTGATAAGCGGCACAATTCGGTTAGCGAATTGTGCCGTTTTTTCCGCATGCGGTTTGCGTGGCTGTGTCAGAGGGTATTGTCTGGATAAATATTTCCGCGGGTCCGGAGTTTTATCTTCGAATGAATGGCTTTTGACAGCCAGCCAGACCTTGATGTAAGGAGCAGGCTATGAAAAGAGAGGTTACAGCCTTGGCTATGCTGGGGGTGGTTTCCGGTATGGCCCATGCACAAACTGACGTCAGGATAACGGTATTGTCGATACCGGCTATATCAAGCAAACGGGCAGTGACCTGAAAATGGGAGAAAACACCAATAACCGGCTTGGTTTTACAGGCAATGAAGATCTCGGAGGCGGCCTTAAAACGACTTTCCAGCTGGAAAGTCGTAATGGAACAGAGGCCACCAAAGTGGACTGGGAGGGTGCATCCAATGTCGGGCTGGCCGGAGATTGGAGAAGCATCCGTTTTGGACGGATGAGTGAAATTTCCAACGAATACATCCAGTTTCTGGATCCTTTTTTCCAGAATGGGATCGGTTCCATGATCTAGGCGGCCAACGTGCCATCCGCATCAGTGAAACAACGCGATACGACAGTCCCAGTCTGAACGGGCTGAACCTGTCCCTGACTTGTTCCATTGGTGCGAGCGAAAACCATGACATTGAAAACGATGGGTATGCAATCGGCTTGAAATACGTCAGTCATCCTGTGCTTTTGCAAGCCATCCGGGCACGAAATGCGGATTCCGACAATTCCTGTATAGGGAATTTGGGAGCTTCCTGCGCGTTCGGTTCTGCTCTTGTCTCTGACTTACGAAAAAACGGACAACAAAGGAGGGTTTTCGGGCCATTCCCTGCAAAGCAAGGGCAAACAGGATACCGTTTTAAAGCAGAATCCGGATGTTTGGGAAGACTGAAATGGTCCGGAACGCATGGTGTTTTTCGCCATTTTGGATAATTTCCGTCGCTTGAAAGCCTTTTTCGTTACGGGAAAAGGATGAAAATAAAAAGGCAAAAAGACCGCGTGACAGACTGTGTGGAAAAAAGCGGGCAGAACGTTTGAATGAAAAAAAGCCGGAAAACCTGATGGGTCTTTCCGGCTTTCCATCAAAAATCACGACTTTTTCCCGGTGTCGGCGGTTTTCGGAACAAGCCGGGTCAGACCGCTCATGTAAGGCTGCAACGCAGTGGGAATAGTCACGCTGCCGTCGGCCTGCTGGAAATTTTCGAGGATGGCAACGAGTGTTCTGCCGACGGCAAGGCCTGAACCGTTTAAGGTGTGAACCAGTTCGGGACGGCCTTTTTCGTTTCTGAAACGGGCCTGCATGCGACGGGCCTGAAAGGCTTCGCAGTTGGAAACGGACGAGATTTCCCGGTAGGTGTTCTGTGCGGGAAGCCAGACTTCCAGATCGTAGGTTTTGGCGGCGGAAAAACCCATGTCACCGGTTGAAAGGGATACGACGCGGTACGGCAATCCCAGTTTTTCGAGAACGCGTCCTGCATTCTTGACCATTTCCTCCAGTGCCTCGTAGGATTTTTCAGGATGGACGATCTGGACCATTTCCACCTTGTCGAACTGGTGCTGGCGGATCATGCCGCGTGTGTCGCGCCCGTAACTGCCGGCTTCAGAACGGAAACAGGGAGTATGGGCCGTCAGTTTGATCGGCAACTGGCCAGACGACAGGATTTCCCCGCGTACCGTATTGGTCAGGGTCACCTCGGCTGTCGGGATAAGGTAAAGGTTTTCGTTTTCCCCTTCCTGTCCTCCTTTTTTGGCGGCAAACAGGTCGTCCGCGAATTTGGGAAGCTGCCCGGTTCCGTAAAGGCTGTCGGCATTGACCATGTAAGGGGTGTAGCATTCCGTGTAACCGTGTTCCATGGTCTGGACGTCGAGCATGAACTGGGCCAGTGCGCGGTGCAGGCGGGCCATGTTGCCGCGCATGACACAGAAACGCGCGCCCGCCAGCTTGCCGGCCGTTTCGAAATCCAGTCCGAGCGGAACGCCGATATCGACATGATCCTTTACCTCGAAATCGAATTCGCGCGGCGTCCCGATGCGCCGTATTTCGACATTGGCCGATTCGTCGGGGCCGACCGGAACCGATTCGTGCGGCAAATTGGGAATGGACAGCATGAATCCGGAAAGCTTCGCCTGTACTTCAGACAAGGCCGCTTCATTGGCTTTCAGTTTGTCGCCGAGTCCGCCGACTTCGGCCATGACGGCGGAAGCGTCTTCTTTTTTGCTTTTCAGGATGCCGATCTGTTTGGAAAGCGCATTGCGCCGGGCCTGCATTTCTTCAGTCTGTGTCTGAAGCTGGCGGCGTTGCGCTTCAAGCGCGTTGAAAGTTGCCACGTCAAGTTCGAATTTGCGGGTTTCAAGCTTTGCTGCGACAGCGTCGATATCCTTGCGAAGGAGCTGAATGTCGATCATGGTATGAACTGTAATGACAAAAGAAGCATTGTAGCAATTTGCCGGTTCTTTGGAAAAATTAAATCCTGTTGCCATCCGTCCGGGGGGACGAACACGGAATTCTGACCGGTTTTGCGGTGCGCCGGTTTTGCGCAGGAACATTCCTTTTGCGAATTGTTGCCAGGCGCAGGAAAAAATGAAACCAAACCGTCCGGTATGCGGGATTATGCGTCATCGTACATTTACTTGCGTGAATTATCTTGCAATAATGAATCCCCCGTAATGGGCAATTAAACACTCATGACGGGAAAAAGCCCGGGCAGAAAACGTTTGCGCCTTTTCCGGCAGGGAGAGAAACGGCGGTATTTTGCCAGGGCATTGTTCCATATTTATTTTTTGATTGGATGTTTCAATGAAACAAAGTCTTGAAGAGTTTTTGGAGGGCGTCCGACAGCGCGATCCTCATCAGCCTGAGTTCCATCAGGCCGTCACGGAAGTTATGGAAAGTCTGTGGCCCTTCATTGAAAAAAATCCGAAATATGCAGATCAGAACCTGTTGCATCGTCTGGTAGAACCAGAACGCATCGTTCAGTTCCGCGTGTCTTGGGTTGACGATAAGGGTGAAGTGCAGGTCAATCGCGGCTATCGCATTCAGCACAGCTCGATGATCGGGCCTTACAAGGGCGGTTTGCGTTTCCATCCGTCCGTCAATCTGTCCATCCTGAAGTTTCTCGCTTTTGAACAGACGTTCAAGAATGCGCTGACGACTTTGCCGATGGGCGCGGGCAAGGGCGGTTCCGACTTTGATCCCAAAGGCAAGAGCGACAATGAAATCATGCGTTTTTGCCAGGCTTTCGTATCCGAACTGTACAGACATATCGGCGCCGATACGGACGTTCCGGCAGGCGATATCGGAGTCGGTGGCCGTGAAGTCGGTTATATGGTCGGTATGTATAAGAAACTGGCAAATCGTACCGATTGCGTCTTTACCGGCAAGGGCCTGTCTTTCGGCGGTTCCCTGATCCGTCCCGAAGCGACCGGTTACGGTACGGTTTATTTTGTCGAGGAAATGCTCAAACGTGCGGGCAAGGATCTTAAAGGCATGCGCGTCTCCGTTTCGGGTTCCGGCAATGTAGCCCAGTATGCGGTTGAAAAGGCCATGCAGCTTGGGGCCAAGGTCGTTACCGTTTCCGATTCCGGTGGTACGGTCGTCGATGAAGCGGGCTTCACCCCGGAAAAACTGGCGAAACTGATGGAAATCAAAAATGTCAGGTATGGCCGTTGCAGCGAATACGCTGCCGAAGTCGGCGCCCGGTTCATTCCGGATGCAAGACCGTGGAGTGTTCCGGTCGATGTCGCATTGCCCTGTGCAACGCAAAACGAACTGGATGAAAACGATGCCAGAACGTTGATCAAGAACGGTGTGATCTGCGTGGCGGAAGGCGCCAACATGCCTTCGACGATCGAAGCGGCCAAACTGTTTGAAGAAGCGCGCGTTCTGTACGCTCCCGGCAAGGCAAGCAATGCGGGCGGTGTCGCGACGTCGGGTCTGGAAATGTCGCAAAACGCATTGCGCCTGTCATGGTCGCGTGAAGAAGTGGATCGGCATTTGAACGAAATTATGAAAAACATTCACAATGCATGTGTCAAATACGGTACTCGTGCTGACGGATCGGTCAGCTACATCAGCGGCGCAAACATCGCCGGTTTTGTCAAGGTTGCGGATGCAATGCTGGCACAAGGTGTTATTTAAACCAGATTCACCTCAAAAAGGGGACCCGGGAGAAAAAGGATCCGGGTCCTTTTTTTATGCCCATTTCTTGTGATCGACCGTTTCATCCACGAAAAACCGCCATGTGAAGCCGGAGGGTTAAGCGATGCTGTATGGTTGTCCCATGAACCGGCTTGCGGCGCATACACGAAAGACCTGTGTGCGCTTCATTTCACAAGGATGTGGCGGCGACATGGGACAGGTCTGTATAAATCCCGTAAAAAACCGGATTGCGGTTTTCGTAAAGTTCACTGACAAACCAGCCGTTGAATCTGACGGGAATGGCGTGTCCGTCATGATGTTTCAGCCGGAAGTAAAGCGTGAACGGCGTTTTGCTTTCCATGGCGACGGATATGACCGCTCTGGTTTTTTCCCGGTCTTCGGGATGAACCAGGGACAATCCCCTGAAGCTGCGGGACGATAACAGGGAATCGGGAATGCCGGTCAATTCAGCCCATTTGCGGTTGTAATAAAGGAGATGGAAGTCATCGGTACAGGCAAATTTTGCGATGCCGTCCGTTGCGTTGTGCAAAAGTGTTTCCAGATCCCGCGGATCGACGCGCGATGCATCGACGACTGAGGCTTCCTTTCCGAAGATCGTAAAGCCGCCCCTGCCATGCGTTTTGGAATAATAAAGCGCCTGATCGGCTTTTTCGTAAAGTTCGGGGTACGATGCTCCCTGTTCCGGATAAAGGGCAGCGCCGATGCTGGTGGAAATATGGAAGCTCTTTTTCCCGTAATTCTTTCGGGCGAATTTGGTGCAAAGGCGGTCCAGTTTTTCCCGTATGGTTTCCAGACGGTCGTAATCCCTGAGCAAAACGACAAATTCATCGCCGCCGATCCGGCCAACGATATCGTCGTTACGGAACTGCGATTTGAGTTCCGAAGCGAATTCGGTGATGACCTCATCACCGATGGCGTGTCCATAGTTGTCGTTAATGTTTTTGAAATGGTCGATATCCAGAATGAGGAAGGCGTGTTTGCTGTTCATGGAAAGCGGGTTTTCCAGACATTCGGTAATCAGCTGTTCTGTTGCCCGTTTGTTGAACAGGGATGTCATCGGATCTTTTTGTGTTTCCTCCAGAAGACCCTGTTCGCGCCTTTTTTCGGCATCAATGTTTTTCCGGTATACCACCATGCGAACGGATTGATCCGATTTCCAGAAGAAAATCTGGGCATTGATCCGCATCCAGTGATAATTTTTACCGTCCTCGGAATACAGGAAATCGTAGCTCAGATTGTTGATACCGTTTCTGTATTTTTCGAGAATGTTTTCCGATTTGAACATTTCGAGATAGCCGGGTATGAATTCTTCCTTGATCTGGCGCCGTGCAATCGTTTTCAGGGCTTCATCATAAGACACATTTCCATCCATCCCGAGTTTTTCGAAATAACGCCGTGTCGTTTCGCTTCCCGCACGGTTACGGGTAATATCCATTTCGTCAATGTTTTCATACAGTTTTTCCGTCGCCTTGTGTAACAGTTGCTGGTATTCGGTTTCCTGCGAAACGGTCAGTTCGACAATCTGGGCATGGTATTTTTTGATCAGCCGCGTGATGGTAAAAAGCACGAGAACGATAACGCAGACGATAATGAACAGATTCATCACCAGCTGGCGGCGGAATGTGTTCCGGATTTCCGATACGTCGTTTTCGACGACCAGATGCCATTTCAGCGTGGGTATGTATTGTGTGATGACATATCCATCCCGGCCATCCAGGGAATACCAGAAAGTCTCCGGATCGTCGCTGCTTCCGAGGATGCGTTCCCTGAAACCGGACAGGGGATTTCCGGTAAAAAAATCGGCGTTTTCATGGCCGTTTGTTACCGACGAGACCTCCACGATTCCCCTGTCATTGATCAATGACGCTTCCACATTGAATTGCTCGTCATAGGCATGCAACAGTTTTTGCAGGGAATCGACTTTGAAACCGACACCGACAACCCCCATAACGGAACCGTGAGCGTTGCGGATTTTGCAGTTGACGAAAACGGTAATGCTGTCGTCAGTCGCTTCATCGTTGTCGATATTCAGGGAATACTCGTCGTTGTCCTGAATGAACGAGTAATACCAGGTGTTTTCCGGATTGTTTTTTTCCAGTGTCCGGTTCAGTCCGCTGAAATGGTAGTAGCGTTTCGTGTTTGCTGAGACGAGAAACACGGAATCGTAACGGTATTTCCTGCGATACGCGTCCAGATACTGGCGCATTTTCGCCACATATTCCGGATTGTTCAGGGAACGTTTTTCACTGGAAAGAAACGTTTTCAGCAAATGGTCGTTCGCCATAGTCAGCGATACGCTGACCGGGCGGGAAAATATCGATTCGATTTGTGCGTAAATCCCTTCCGTGGCCAGGGTCGAGACCTGTTCGATATCCTTTTCGAAAACACCGATATTCGAGCGATAGCTCAAGACCGCAGTGAGGAAAAAACCAATAAAAATGATTGAGCAGACCAGGATGTTGGTTCGCAAGAGAGGATGTTTTCCCAAAATATATCCAGCGGACAGGGTAATGAAAATGGTGTCAGGGTTTAAACGTTTTTAAACACTATTGTATATCCCGTTTCCGGATGGAAACGGGTTTTTATGAGTGTTGAGAAAACGGATGAAGGGTTTTTGCGGATTTCCTTTTGGCGCGTTTCGGGAGAATACACGTTCAAAACCGGCACTTCAGGGGAATCGCTTTTTCTTGCGTTAGGACGGATTCGGCTGTGGGAAATGGACCGTTACAGGAAATATTTTTTCATTAATAAAATTTGCCGTAGTCTGTGCCTGGTTATCGGGAATTGGTGCGCCTGCCTCCTTTTTGCGCCAGACTCGCAACTGGCCGAGGAAATGAGGGAAGCGTGGTTGTGCCTTTTAAAAGAGAGGCGGGAGGGAATGCCTTTCCGATGCCTTTCGTTTGCCGCGCCGCCATACCGGGAAAAACATTCATCAGGCCGGCGTTTTTACGAGGTATTCTGTTGTAATAAAGCGACAATTTGGCCGGGCATCCGGACAGTAAACACCCATTTCCGATCCCATCCGTTTTGTATTTTGACAACAGAAACGGAAATAACCCGGTTCGTTCGGGCCATCACTGTTTATCGCCTTTTGCCAGTCTGTCGGCAAGCGTAGTCATGACGTTCAGTAACAGTTCCCTGTCCGGTTCGGCCAGTTGCTCAAGCCGTTTCAAAAGCGCGTTGGCATGATTGATCGGTCGCCGGCTCAAGGCGATCAACAGTTCATCTATGCCGCACTCGAAAATGTCGGCCAGTTCCACAAGCCTGACAATGTTGGGAATGACGGTTCCCCGTTCGATTCTCGAGACGGCTTCGTACCCGATATTCAACTTTTCGGCAACATTTTCCTGAGTCAGACCTTTTTCCATCCGTTTTTGTGCAATCGCTTTCCCCATTGCCTGTGCAATGGTTTTCTCTTTGTTTTTTTGCATCAAAAGCCTCCATTCATTCTGAATGGTTGGACATCCGTATATTGACATGAAGTACTTATCTGAAGGTGAACGGGACAGCTACCGTGCTGGATGGATTTACCGGTGGCGGTACAGGTACGGCCAATATTGCGGAAGGTGGCTGGTCAGGCGTCAACCTCACGTCTACCGATGCGATGATCAAGTCGCTGGAAATGGAAAATACGGGGGGAACCGTTACCGTAAAAGCGACAGGCGTCAATCGTGCCGAGGAAGTTTTCCCGGGTCTTATGCCGGTAAACATCATGAACAGTGTCTGGCAAAACGGACAAAACAATACGGAAAGCACCAATCCCGGAATCGCCTTCCTGTCAAGAGCGACAGACAGCCGTTATGTCGCTCCTGGCGATGCCGCCCGCCAGATTAACGGTGCCGCCCAGATCGCGGTTGCAGCCGGTACACAGGCCGTTACCCTCCAGGCAGTGGACGCCATTACCGGCGCCCTGGACATTTGTCGCTGACAAGCAACATCAGCCAGCCGGGCGCTCCCTTGCTGCACAAGGAAGGGGCGGACCTGTGGGCCAGTGTCCTGTACCGGAATACCGACAGAAGCGGCCTGAAAGCCGGCAATTTCAGTTCCAATTACGATAACGATTTCGGCGGGATCATCGTCGGAACCGATTACACCGGGATAGCCATCGGCAGTGAAAAGTACCGCCTCGGCGCTGCCCTGAGTTACGGTAAAGGCGATAGCAAATCCAGGGGCGATTTCAATCACACGAAGAATGATTACGATACTTATGGCGCCAACATCTATGGCGGCTGGAATAACGCCAATGCCAATATCGTGGTGGATATCGGTTATCTGAAAGGCGACAACGACCTGAAACAGGACGTTTCTGCCGCACTCGGAGGAAACCTGAAAGCCAATGTCGATACGAAGGTCTGGACGGCCGGAGTGAAAGCGGAATACCGCATGGCAACGGGAATGATGGATGTCACGCCGCACATCGGGGCGCGTTACATGAATCTGAAGACCGATTCGTTCAACACGCGTAACGATCTGGGAACAGTCTTCCATAATGACAGCGAAACGCAAAACCTCTGGCAGTTCCCGATCGGGGTCACGTTTGGAGGTAACTACCAGTCGGCCACCGGCTGGACGGTCAAACCGAAGTTCGATGTGTCGGTCATTCCGGCTTCCGGAGACAGGGACGTGAAAACCAGAGTCAATGTACCCGGCGTCAATGCGGTTGACAGCGCATCCGCCGACATGATGGACAATCTGTCCTGGCGAGGGATGCTGGGACTGGAAGTACAGAGAGGCGACACCAGTTTCGGCTTGCAGGCCGGTTACCAGAAATCGGACGATGCCAGATCCCGTGGCCTTATGCTCTCGTTCGGACATCAGTTCGACTAAGAACCGGTAAACGGGTGGTCTTTGTCGCAGTTGAAGGCATTTCCCAAAAGGGAAATGCCTTTTTCATACGAAAGACCGTGGATTTACGTTTTGTTATTCCTGGCTTTTTTATCCAGTTCTGCCAGCCAGTCCAGCTTTTCGCCAATTTTCTTCTCCAGTCCGTAAGGCGTCGGTTTGTACCATTGCCGGGGCGACATCCCGTCCGGAAAGTAGGTTTCTCCTGCTGCGTAGGCATTGGGTTCGTCGTGGGCGTAGCGGTATTCGTGTCCGTATCCCAGTTCTTTCATCAGGCGGGTCGGGGCATTGCGGAGATGGACGGGCACTTCGCGGCTTTTGTCCTGTTTCACAAAAGCGCGGGCCTGATTGTAAGCGACATACCCGGCATTGCTTTTTGCGGCTACGGCAAGGTAAATGACGGCCTGCGCCAGCGCCAGTTCGCCTTCCGGGCTGCCGAGCCTTTCGTAGGTGCTGGCGGCATCATTGGCGATCTGGACGGCTCTGGGATCGGCAAGCCCGATATCTTCCCAGGCCATGCGTACGATGCGCCTGGCAAGATAACGCGGATCGGCGCCGCCGTCGAGCATGCGCGTCAACCAGTAAAGGGCCGCATCCGGACTGGAACCCCGAACGGATTTGTGCAATGCTGAAATCTGATCATAAAAATGGTCGCCCTTGTTGTCGAAGCGGCGCATGGCGTCACCCAGTGTTTCCTTTAGAAGGGCGACGCCGATTTCCTCTTCATTTTTGGCCCTGGCTGCCTGGGCGACGATTTCGAGGTTATTCAGCAATCTGCGCGCGTCGCCGTCGGCACTCATGAGCAACAGGGTTCGGGCTTCGGCCGAGACAGTCAGGCCATCCAGCTCCCGTTCCAGTGCCCGGTTGACCAGCGTGTCCAGATTGCCGTTGTCAAGCGGCTTCAGCACATAAACAGCCGCACGCGACAAGAGCGCGTTATTGACTTCAAAGGACGGGTTTTCTGTCGTGGCGCCGATAAATGTGAACAGGCCGCTTTCGACATGTGGCAGGAAGGCGTCCTGCTGGCTTTTGTTGAACCGGTGGACTTCATCGACGAAGAGAATCGTCCGGCGTCCTGAACCCGAACGGATCAGCCGGGCGCGTTCGACGGCTTCGCGAATGTCCTTGACGCCGGATAAAACGGCAGACAGGGCAATGAATTCGGCGTTGAATCCATCGGCCATCAGTCTGGCAAGCGTGGTTTTGCCGACGCCGGGGGGGCCCCACAGAATCATGGAATGGGGTTCTCCGGATTCAAATGCGAGGCGCAAAGGTTTTCCCGGCCCGAGGAGATGTTCCTGACCGACTACTTCGTCGATGGTTTGGGGACGCAGGCGTTCCGCCAGTGGAGCTTGGGGCATAGAGAAGAGTAAAGAGTATTGAAAAATACAGTCTATATGATGGAGGGGGCTTTGCGCAAAAGGGTTTCATTTTTTACAGGCCGGTTTTGAACCGATCAATGAGACAAGGATAAAATGCGGCATAGTATCCGGTACTTCAGGAGCTTCGGACGCTTTTTCCCGACATCGTTTTCGGCGGAAAAACAGAACCGTTTCCCGGAATGCGGATTGTGGATTACCATGCCTGTGTTTTGGCCAATTGCTGTTTCGTTTTTATTTCATCATGAAAAGTCAATCGAATGACGGTCACTCCGGATTTTCCGATGAGGAACTGATCGAAAACTATCTGGACGGCGAAACCGTCTATAAAGGAAGTTTTTTCAATGTGCAGAAAGACCGTATCCGTTTGCCGGATGGCGGCGTCGCTACCCGGGAGTACATCCGTCATCCGGGAGCCGTAGTGGTCCTGCCGCTTTTCGACGACGGGACTGTTCTGGTGGAGCGACAGTTCCGCTATCCCCTGAACCGGATTTTTATCGAGTTTCCGGCCGGCAAGATCGACAAGGGAGAAGACAAGCTCGCTTGCGCGAAAAGGGAGCTGGAAGAAGAGACGGGATACAGGGCGTCGGACTGGCGATTCGTGACGACGATCCACAATGCGATCGGCTATTCCGATGAACAGCTGTTCATTTATCTGGCGAGAAATCCGGAGGCGGGAGATGCCCACCCGGATGAGGAAGAATTTATCCAGACATTCAGATTGCCGGTTGCGGCGTTGCTGGAATGGGTCAGAACGGGAAAAGTAACCGATGTGAAAACCATCATTGGCGCTTTCTGGCTGGAAAAAATTGTCGGCGGTCAATGGTCGGCCCAAAAAATCGTGTAACCTTGCAAATTATGGTTTATGATGGGTTCTGTCGTTTTTGAGGTACGGGTAGTAGTGCGGTATCGAGACTGCCGTTTCTGTTTTTGCTTCAAACGATGGAAGAAGGCGCAAGCCTGTTTTAACTGAAATAGGAAATATGTAATGGCAACTGGTACTGTAAAATGGTTCAACGATTCTAAAGGTTTCGGATTTATCACTCCCGACGAAGGCGGCGAAGATGTTTTCGCGCATTTTTCAGCCATCAATTCTGAAGGCTTCAAATCCCTGAAAGAAAATCAGCGGGTGTCTTTCGACATCACGACTGGCCCGAAAGGCAAACAGGCATCCAACATCACCGTGATCTGACAGGAAGGGCTTTGTCCGCTTTGGCACGGACAGGGCCAGCCAGACGGTTTTTCTTTTTTCTTTTGCATTTTTGTATGCGGAGGGGGAGGGGTTTTCCCGGATATGAAAGCGGAAACAGGTCTTCCTGTTTCCGCTTTTCTGTTTTGGCAGGACTGTCCGGATTTTCTGTATTTTCCCGAAGGGCAGGGTCTCCACCGGGCAGCCTGTGCAGGTAAATCGCGTAGATTGCTCCGGTTTTGCAGTTTCCCTGATTGCCGCTGCTGATTCGGGGCGGCTAACAGGGGCGTCTCAGGAAGGGATCCGGAACATTTTCCGCGAAACGGCAAAGAGCCAGATAATCACGCACAGTGTCCCGGCGCCCAGACTGATGCTGCCAACCGCCATGGTCAGGTTGGGCCAGTCCAGCGAACAGAGCATCATCGAAAGGCTGCCGAACAGCAGTGCCACGCATCCCCACAGGGAACCGACGGTGCCGTTATCGCTGTCCATCTGATTCATGATCAGCATGGTGCCGGCCGGACGACAGGCGCTTCCGAAAAAGGTGACCGGCACATAAAGCAGGGCGAAAGCGAACGGGTTCATGGCGCCGAAAACGAGAATCAGGCTGCCGGAGATGGCCACGCAAATGAAGCAGACCGTCAGGAAAAACAGGCGCGGCAAGTGGCGCAGGAACCGCATGTAAAGGATGGGGGCCAGCATGGCGAAGCAGCCGTTGAACGCGAAAAAGTAGCTGTATTCCTCGGCGCTCAGGCGGAACATGTCCATGTAGATGAAAGATGAGGTGGACAGGAAGGACATGACCGGCATGACCATCAGTGAGAAGACGACCAGCAAAACGAGATAGCCTTTATTGCCGAGGACGAAGCCGATACGGCCCAGCGATTGCAGGGCGGAACCGGTAGTGGGGTTTTCCAGTGTTTCTTTCAGAAAGAGGGAGAGCAGGAAAGCGAACAGTCCGGAAATCGTCAGGACGACAAACAGCCCGCGCCATGAGACGAATTTCAGCAGGAAGGCGCCGACGACTGGGGCCAGCATCGGGCACAAGATGGTCAGTGTCTGGATCCAGACCAGCACCTTTTCCATGACCAATCCCCTGAAATTGTCTTTCACGATCGCCATGGAAACGGCCTGGATGGCGCCGCTGCCGATGGCCTGAATGACGCGTCCGGCGATCAGCAGGTAGATGTTCGTGGCAAACACGCAGACCAGACTGCCGGCAATGTATAAAACCAGACCGAGATAGAGAACCGGTTTGCGGCCGTATTTGTCGGTAAACGGCCCCCAGAGCAGCATGGAAATGGCGAAAAACAGCATGAAGAGGCTGAGCGTGAAATTCGTCAGTTCGGGCGTGGTCGAAAAGAAATCGACCATGCGAGGCATGGCGGGCAGGTACAGGTCAATGGAAAGCGGCACGAAAGCGCTCAGAAAGGCCAGAAAGGCGATCAATCCTTTCGCGCCCAGCGGAAAAACGCCGGGCTGCAACGTTTCGTTTTCTTGTTCCATCATAAGTCATTTCCGGCAGAAAGCGGTTTTCGGGCGTGACCGGAATGGCGACAGGCAAGGCCGTGAAATCGCCGATCCGGTCTTTCATCCTTGCATGAGGCTGCCTGATGAATGCCTGACAGGGGAGGCACATTATAACGGCCTTCGATGAAACGGATTGTGACGGTAAACAGAAACATGACGGCCGACAGGCAAGTGTAAACAAACTTGCCGGTTCAAAGCGTATCAAATTGTTACCGGTTTTCGGGCAGGGCCACCCGTTTCCTGACATGAAAAACGGGCGCGCCGTCACGGCCCCGGGACTGGACGCGGCTATGCAGTGGATGGGCCGTATTCGGTCAAACCACCATCAATTCGCGCATCATGTCGGGAAGCGGCGTCGATTTGCCTGTTGCCTGATCGACCCAGACGACTTTGCAGCCGCCGATGGCGCAGACGGTTTCGGGGTCGTCGCTGCGCCGGATTTCCTGCACGATGTCGAAGCTCGAACGTCCGGGCGAACCCGCGTATGTCCTGACCTCGATTTCTCCGGGGTAGGCCAGCGGGGCGTAGTATGTGCAGTAACAGTGGACGACGACGGTTTCGGCGCCCGCCTTTTTGCCGCGGCCGATATGGGAATACCATTCGATGCGGGCCTGTTCCATGTAGCGGAAAAAAACGGCGTTGTTTACGTGGCCCATGGCGTCCATATCGCCCCAGCGGATAGGGATACGCGAAACGAAAACCAGTTTTTTATTGGATAATGGGTCACTCGTCATTTTTGATTTTCTCCTTTATCACTTTGAAATTAACGGTTTGCCCGATATCATGTCATGATTTTGCGGTAAGCTCCATTACCGTTCGTTTGCATTAACTGAATTTGTTACCGAAAAAATGACCCAACAAGAATTGCCGGGTACGGGTATATCCGGCCCGCGCGAGGCGATGGAATACGATGTCGTGATTGTCGGCGCCGGGCCGGCCGGTCTGTCGGCCGCCATCCGGATAAAACAGCTGGCGCAGGAAAAGGGAGCGGATATCTCGGTTTGCGTGCTGGAAAAAGGTTCGGAACCCGGCGCGCATATCCTGTCCGGCGCCGTCATGGATCCTGTCGCGCTGACGGAACTGTTTCCGGACTGGAAAGACCGGGGAGCGCCTGTTTCCGTGGCTGTTTCCGAAGACCGTTTTCTGTTTCTGAGTGAAAAGAAAGCCTTGAAAACGCCGGGATGGATGTTGCCCGGCGCGATGCGAAATGAAGGCAACTATGTCGTTTCGCTGGCCAATCTCGTCCGTTGGCTGGCGCAGCAGGCCGAAGAACTCGGGGTGGACGTTTTTCCGGGCTTTGCGGCCGTCGAGGTCCTGTATGACGAACAGGGCGCCGTCAGGGGGGTGGCTACCGGCAACATGGGAATCGGCAGGGACGGCAGGCCGACTCCCGGTTTCCAGCCCGGTATGGAACTGTACGCCCGGTACACTTTTTTCGCTGAAGGCGCGAGAGGGCAACTGGGCAAGGAAGTTATCGCGAAATTCGGACTTGACCGGGGATGCGATCCGCAGAGCTATGCCATCGGCATCAAGGAAATATGGAAGGTGAACCCGGCGGTTCATCAGCCCGGGCTGGTGGTGCACACGGCAGGGTGGCCACTGGACGCGGGAACCTATGGCGGTTCCTTTATGTATCACATGGAAAAGGGTGAAGTCGCCATCGGCCTGACAGTCGGACTGGCTTACAAAAACCCTTATTTGTCGCCGTTCGGGGAATTCCAGCGTTACAAGACGCACCCGGCAATCAGGCGTTTTCTGGAAGGGGGAGAGCGGATCGCTTACGGCGCCCGTGCGATTGCCGCCGGCGGCATTCAGGCCTTGCCGGAAGTGGTTTTTCCGGGAGGGACGTTACTGGGATGCGACGCGGGCTTTATGAACGGAGGCCGCATCAAGGGGATTCATGCCGCCATCAAGTCGGGAATGCTGGCGGCCGAGGCGGCGTTTGCCGCACTGGCAGAAGGCAGAAAACAGGATGTTCTGAAGGCGTATCCTGACGCTTTCAGAACATCCTGGCTGTATGACGAGCTGCTTAAAGTGCGCAATTTCAAGCCGTGGATGGGCCGCAATCTGTATTGGGGAAGCCTGATGTTCGGTATCGATCAGGTTGTTTTCCGCGGGAAAGCGCCCTGGACACTTCATCGCCGGAAAGCGGATCACGAATATCTGTTGCCCGCGTCGGAATGCAAACCGGTCGAGTATCCCAAACCGGACGGAAAACTGACGTTCGATATCGCTTCATCGCTGTATCTGTCGGGAACGATGCATGAGGAAAACCAGCCGTCCCATTTGACGCTGAAAAACCCGGATGTGCCGGTTGCCGTCAATTTGCCGGTTTATGCCGGGCCTGAAGCCCGTTACTGTCCAGCGGCGGTTTACGAATATGTTACCGGTTCCGAAGGAAAAACACGTCTTCAGATCAACGCCGCCAATTGCCTGCATTGCAAGACATGTGACATCAAGGACCCGACGCAAAATATCGTCTGGATTGCGCCTGAAGGGGGCGGTGGCCCCAACTATCCGGAAATGTAGGTATCTCATGCAAAAATAAAACAGCCTGGCAGGCGGAATACCGTTTTTTCTGATCCGGTTCCGTATTTCACGAGTAAGGATGAGGTAAGATTGAATCATCCCGGAACAATCGTTGACGTTCGGACTTTGGAGGAAATACGATGCAAAATGCGCTAACGCCTGCTGAAGTGCTGGAACTCGTCATTCGTGGCGATTACCACGATCCTTTTTCCGTATTGGGCATGCACCGGGAAAGGGGCAAACTTGTTGTGAGAGCGCTGTTGCCGGGGGCGGTTTCCGCGGCGGTCGTCGATGGAAAAACAGGAAATATACTGGTCCCGATGCAAAGGCTGGGCGATACGGCCTTGCTGTTTGCGGAGATACCCGGACGCAAGGAGTTGTTCCGGTACCGGCTGAAAATCGACTGGGGAACGCATGAACAGGAACTGGAAGACGCCTACCGTTTTCCTCCCGTTCTCGGCGATATCGATGTCTGGCTGCTTTCCGAAGGCACGCATCACCGGCCTTATGAGAAACTGGGCGCGCATCCGGCCGTTATGGACGGCGTGTCCGGCGTCAGTTTTGCTGTCTGGGCGCCCAACGCGCAGCGGGTTTCGGTGGTCGGCGATTTCAACGGCTGGGACGGCCGCCGGCACATGATGCGTTTCCGGCATGAATGCGGCGTCTGGGAAATGTTTGTCCCACATGTCATGCCGGGCGATCTGTACAAATATGAAATCAGGGATATTGACGGGAATGTCCGGCTGAAGGCCGATCCGTATGCTTTTCGTTCACAGTTGCGGCCGGATACGGCGTCCATCGTGCACTGGCTGCCTCCTGTCGCGCCATCGGACGAAGTACGCAAGGCGGCGAATGCGCTGGATGCGCCTGTCAGCATATACGAGGTTCATCTGGGATCGTGGAGGACACCGGAAGACGGTCGCCGCTGGCTGTCTTATCGGGAGCTGGCGGAACAACTGGTTCCATATGTCAAAAGTCTCGCGTTTACCCATATCGAGCTGATGCCCATTAATGAACATCCTCTGGACGATTCGTGGGGATACCAGTCCACCGGGATTTACGCGCCGACTGCCCGGTTCGGAACGCCGGAAGATTTCCGTGACTTCGTCGAAACGGCGCATGCCTACGGTATTGGCGTCATACTGGACTGGGTGCCGGCCCATTTTCCGGCCGATGCCCACGGGCTTGCCCGCTTTGACGGAACGGCGTTGTACGAGCATGAAGACCCGCGGGAAGGCATCCATCAGGACTGGGGCAGCGTCATTTACAATTATGGCCGGACGGAAGTGCAGAATTATCTGGTGGGTAATGCGCTTTACTGGATAGAGCGTTACGGGGTGGATGGATTGCGGGTCGATGCCGTCGCTTCCATGCTGTACCGCGATTACAGTCGCGCACCCGGGCAATGGATCCCGAACAAATATGGCGGTCGTGAAAATCTCGAGGCGATTGCCTTTCTGCGGAAATTGAACGAGACAGTCGGGATCGACCGGCCGGAAGCGGTGACGATGGCGGAGGAATCGACGAGTTTTCCGGCGGTGTCCCGTCCGGTCGGGGATGGCGGCCTCGGTTTTCATTACAAGTGGAATCTCGGATGGATGCACGATACGCTTTCTTACATGCATGAAGATCCCCTTTTCCGGAAATACCATCACGACAAGATGCGCTTCGGTCTGATGTACGCCTATTCCGAAAATTTCATTTTGCCCCTCTCCCATGACGAGGTCGTCCATTGCAAGGGATCCCTGATCGGGAAGATGCCGGGAGACGAATGGCAGCGATTCGCCAATTTAAGAGCGTATTTCGGATTCATGTGGGGATTTCCGGGAAAGAAACTGCTCTTTATGGGCGGCGAGTTCGCCCAGTACCGGGAGTGGAACGCAAACGGCAGTCTCGACTGGAATCTGTTGCAGTATCCCCTGCACGCCGGTGTGCAGCGTGTCATTCGCGATCTGAACACGGTCTACCGCGATTTTCCGCCCTTGTACCGGCTGGATTTCGACCCGGCCGGTTTCGAATGGATTATCCACAACGATGTCGATGAATCGGTTTTTTCGTTTCTGCGTTGGGATGAAGAAAGGCGGTTCGTTGTCGTGATAAGCAATTTCACGCCGGTACCCCGGTACGGTTACCGTATCGGGGTACCGCAGCCGGGCTGGTATCGTGAAATCATCAATACCGATGCCGTGATTTATGGCGGAAGCGGCATTCACAATCATGAATTGCTGGCGCAGCCGGTTCCTGCCAACGGGATGCCCTGGTCGTTGGAAGTGACGGCGCCGCCGCTGGCGACCTGTATGCTGATCAGAAAGGAAAGCTGATGGAAATGGACAGCGACTTCCGGTTGATGCCGGGCAAGCTTTATCCGTTGGGTGCCCATTGGGATGGCAACGGAATCAATTTTTCACTCGTTGCGCCTTCCGCCGAGTCGGTAGTTCTGTGTCTTTTTGACGATACGGGAGAGGAAGAACGGGCACGTCTTCCATTGCCCGTCCAAAAAGACGGTGTCTGGTGCGGTTATCTCCGGGGCGGCAAACCGGGACTTGTTTACGCTTACCGGGTGTCAGGGGTGCATTCGCCCCGCAACGGCCAGCGTTTCAATGACAGGAAAGTCCTGCTCGATCCTTATGCGCGGCAGGTGGTCGGGCGTTACAAGGGCCAGGACGAGTTTCTGGATGCTTCCGATGCCGATACCGGGGCGATTGCATTGAAAGGTAAAGTGGTGCACGAGCCTTATGACTGGGGGGGAGACGAACCGCCCCGCATCCCGATGGCGCAGACGGTTCTTTACGAATTGCACCTGAAAGGCTTTACAAAACGGCATCCGGGCGTACCGGAGAACCTTCGCGGAACCTATGCCGCCATGGCCGAGCCGGTCATTCTGGATTATCTGGAAAAACTGGGCGTCACATCTGTGGAAATCCTGCCGGTCTTCGCCATGGCGGATGAAGCCCGGCTCGTACGGGCCGGAAAGGCCAATTACTGGGGATACAATACGATCGGTTTTTTCGCGCCAGAAAATCGTTACTGGTCGGGACGTCCGGGAACGACGCCGGTTTCCGAATTCAGGGATATGGTGAAAGCGCTTCACAGCCGGGGCATTGAAGTGATACTGGATGTGGTTTACAACCATACCGCCGAAGGGAATGAAGACGGGCCGATGCTCAGTTTCAAGGGAATCGACAATGCCATGTATTACCATCTCCGTCCGGACAATCCGGCGCGCTACGAAAACTGGTCGGGTTGCGGAAACAGTCTGAATCTGGGACATCCGCGCGTGTTGCAGATGGTGATGGATTCGTTGCGGTACTGGGTGGAGGAAATGCATGTCGACGGTTTCCGTTTCGATCTGACTCCTTCCCTGGCGCGGGACAAGACCGACTATTCCATCAATTCGGCATTTTTCCGGGCGATTGCAGAGGATCCCGTGATTTCACGGGTCAAGCTGATTGCCGAACCCTGGGATCTGGGGCCGGACGGCTACCAGCTCGGCAATTTTCCTTTCGGATGGCTCGAATGGAACGACAAATACCGCGATACCGTGCGGTCGTTCTGGCTGCACCAGGGGCCGTCTCTGGGTGAATTTGCGCAGCGTTTCGCCGGATCGGACGATTTGTTCGGTGTCCGGGAAAGGCTGCCGGCTGCCAGTGTCAATTATGTGACTTCCCACGACGGTTTTACGCTTAGAGACCTTGTCAGTTATAACCACAAACATAATGAAGCCAACGGGGAAAACAACCGGGATGGTACCGATCACAATCTCAGCTGGAACTGCGGCGAGGAGGGCAAGGCCACTTTGCAGGAAGTCATTTCGCGGCGGAACCGGTTGCGACGCGCGCTTCTGGCGACGCTCTTTTTTTCGCAGGGCACGCCGATGCTGGTGGCAGGCGACGAGTTCGGCCAGACGCAAAACGGCAATAACAATCCCTACTGTCAGGATAACGAACTCACCTGGCTGAACTGGGAAGAAACCGATATGGGACTGCTGGAATTTGTAAGACGCCTGATCGAGCTGCGCAAAACCTATCCGGCATTGAGACAGAACAAGTGGTTTTCTCCGGATCACACGGACTTTGCGAGTACCGGAACCGGTGTTCGCTGGCTGTCGCCGACGGGAGGGGACAAGCTGGGCAGTTCATGGAGCAACAAGCGGCTTTTCAGCATGGGTATCCTGATTCGCGCAAGTGACTCTCCCCGTTCATGCCTTATATTGCTGAATGCGTCGGTGCAATCGATTATTTTCCGTTTGCCGCCGGGCCGGTGGAAGGTGTTGTCCGACAGTAGCGGAACGTTCACAGCCGATGCGAATCTGGAATTCCAGGTGCTGTTGCCCGGCCATACCATTATGCTGGCAGTTCCATAACAATCTTGATAACATGACAGTAGAGCCTGTTTCGTGAAAGCAGGCTGTACTGAGATATCTGATGGCGTATCGTCTAACCATATACGGGAGCAAACATGTCAATTCAGACAATTAGTACGACCCCTTTCGAAGGCCAGAATCCCGGTACTTCCGGATTGCGGAAAACCGTTGACGTTTTCCGGCAACCCCGCTATCTGGAGAATTTTGTCCAGTCCATTTTCGATTCCGTAGAAGGGTATCAGGGAAAAACGCTGGTATTGGGCGGAGACGGCCGTTATTTCAATTCCGTTGCCATACAGATTATTCTCAAAATGGCTGCCGCCAACGGTTTCGGCAAGGTGTTGGTCGGGCAGTACGGCATTTTGTCCACGCCGGCAGTCAGTTGCATTATCCGGAAATACCAGACTTTTGGCGGCATCATCCTTTCAGCCAGTCACAACCCCGGTGGCCCGGACGGCGACTTTGGCATCAAATACAATATCGGCAACGGCGGCCCGGCGCCTGAAAAGGTGACGAATGCCATTTATGCGCAATCGCAGGTGATACGGGAATACCGGATTTCCGATGCGCCGGATGTGGATTTAAGCGAAATCGGATCGGTCCAGATGGAAAAAATGACGATTGAAGTCATCGATTCCGTCGCCGATTATGCCGAACTGATGCAGTCGCTGTTCGATTTCCAGGCTATCCACACCATGTTTGCAAACGGCTTTACGCTGAGGTTCGACGCGATGCATGCCGTATGCGGGCCCTATGCCACCACGATCATGGAAAAGATGCTCGGCGCGCCGGAAGGCACGGTGGTCAACGCGATTCCGCTGGAAGATTTCGGCGGCCATCATCCTGATCCGAACCCGGTCAATGCGCGGGAACTGATGGATTACATGAACGGGCCGGACGCAGCCGACATGGGGGCCGCTACCGATGGCGACGGTGACCGTAACATGATTGTAGGGCGACACATTGCCGTGACGCCATCCGACAGTCTGGCCATTCTGGCAGCCAATGCCACCCTGATTCCCGGTTATTCAAAGGGTATTGTCGGGGTGGCACGTTCGATGCCGACTTCGACGGCGGTGGACAGGGTGGCAGCCGCCCTGAAGGTTCCTTGTTACGAGACGCCGACCGGCTGGAAGTTTTTCGGCGATTTGCTGGACGATAACAAGATCACGCTGTGCGGCGAGGAAAGTTACGGGACGAGTTCAAACCACATACGGGAAAAGGATGGCATATGGGCCATTCTTTTCTGGCTCAATTTGCTGGCGGTTACCGGCAAATCGGTTGGCAAGACAGTGCACGATCACTGGAAGCGATACGGACGCAATTACTATTCGCGTCACGATTACGTCAATATCGACAGCAAGGGGGCTGACGGTCTGATGAATCGTTTGCGGAGTCTTCTGGGATCGCTTAAAGGAAAGGTATTCGGCTCGTATGTCGTTGAAAAAGCAGACGAATTTTCCTATGCCGACCCGGTTGACGGTTCCGTTTCGGAACGGCAGGGAATCCGGATCTTTTTTACGGACGGTTCGAGGATCGTGTTTCGTCTGTCAGGCACGGGAACGGTCGGCGCGACTCTCCGGGTCTATTTCGACCGGTATGAAAAAGAACGTCTCGATATGGACATGCAAACGGCTCTCGGAGAACTGGTCGGGATTGCAGGAAAAATAGCCGATATAAAGGCCTATACGGGATTGGACGAACCGACTGTCGTGACCTGACGACTGAAAGATTTTCCGGGGGATTGCCACGATTGATGTGTTGTTCAAGGGAAACAGTTGGTGCCGAAGGAGAGAAAGCGAAGGCTTTTGCAGGCGCGATGCGCGCATATTTAACATACAGTCATGAATGTATGTTAAATTAAGGAAAGAGGAATGGCGGGACTCATATAAAAATAATCAGCTCTGGGGGAGCACAATGAAATTTGTCGAGGATAAAATGCTGGTGGCTAGCCAGCTGCCAAAGCGGACCATTGCACTTGTTCTGGCCGGGGGGCGCGGTACCCGGCTTCATCAGTTGACCGATAACCGTGCCAAGCCGGCCGTTTACTTCGGCGGCAAATTCAGGATTATCGATTTCGCGCTTTCCAACTGCATCAATTCCGGCATACGCCGTGTCGGCGTCATTACCCAGTACCGGCCGCATTCCCTGATCAGGCACTTGCAGCGTGGCTGGAGTTTCCTGCGCGGCGAGCAAAACGAATTCATCGACCTGATGCCGGCCGGACAACAAATGGAGGAAGGTCTCTGGTATCGGGGTACGGCCGATGCCGTTGCCCAGAACAAGGGCATTCTGCGCTCTTACGAACCCGAATACATTCTGATCCTTGCGGGCGACCATATCTACAAGATGGATTATTCCATGGTGCTTTTGGATCATGTCGAACGCAAGTCTCTCTGTACGGTTGCCTGTATCGAGGTGCCGCGCATGGACGCAACCGGTTTCGGGGTGATGGATGTGGACGACCATCGCAAGATCACCCGTTTTCTGGAAAAACCGGCCGATCCGCCGGGCATTCCGGGCAATCCCGACAAGGCGCTGGCCAGTATGGGGATATATGTTTTCAACGCGGATTATCTGTACAGGCTGCTGGATGAAGATTGCGGCGATACGGCGTCTTCTCACGATTTCGGCAAGGATATCATTCCCAAAGTGGTTAGCCAGGGAAATGCGATGGCGCATTATTTCAGCATGTCATGCGTTCCTCCGGCCCAGTTCGTGCCCCCTTACTGGCGGGACGTCGGAACGGTCGATTCGTTCTGGTCGGCCAATCTGGATTTGACGTCCAATATGCCCCACCTGAACATTTATGACGAGGACTGGCCGATCTGGACGTATCAGGAACAGGAACCGCCTGCGAAATTCGTACCCGATCCACATGGAATGGATGGGGTGATCTCCAATACGATGGTGTCGGGCGGATGCATTATTTGCGGCTCCAAGATATCCAATACCATCCTGTTCTCGAAAGTCCGGGTTCAGGCGTTCTGCAATCTTGATCAGGTCGTCGTATTGCCGGATTGCGAAATCGGACAGGGGTCGCGGCTTAAAAAGGTCGTGATCGACCGGGGGTGCCGTATTCCGGAAGGCACGATTATCGGCGAAGATCCCGAGCTGGATGCCCAGCGTTTTTACCGCAGTCCGAATGGAGTCGTTCTGGTGACACAGGAAATGTTTGCGAGACTGTACAATTTTGAACATATACCCAAGGTTGAATAAGTGAGTCAGAATCCGCTTCCCTTACGCGTGTTGCATGTCTGTTCCGAAATCTTTCCCTTGCTGAAAACCGGCGGGCTTGCCGACGTCACAGCCGCGTTGCCGCCCGAACTGGAAAAGGACGGTTGCGAAGTCCGCATGCTGGTGCCCGGATTTCCGGAATTTAAAAACGGAATACTGGACCCACATCTTGTTGCGGAACTGCCATCCAAATTCGGCGCCCGGCAGGTCAGGCTGATGTATGGCAAAATGCCCGGAACCGGTGTGCCGGTTTACTACATTGATGCTCCCGATCTTTACGACCGGCCGGGCAATCCCTATAACGACCGTAACGGTCAGCCGTATCACGACAATCATCTCCGGTTCGCGCTTTTGGGCTGGTGTGCGGCGCGTCTTGTCGAAGGGTTCGACTATTTCTGGAAACCGGATATCGTTCATGGTCATGACTGGCATGCCGGCCTGGCTTTCGCTTACATCAAGGCGATGGAATGGAATACCGGGCAAAGAACGACCGGCACGGTGTTTACCGTACACAATATGGCGTATCAGGGCAATTTCCCTGCTTATGTGTTTAGCGAGCTGGATTTGCCCTTTTCCATGCTCAATGCGGACGGAATCGAGTTTTACGGGCAGGTTTCGTTTCTGAAATCCGGTTTTTACTACGCGGACAAGGTTACAACCGTCAGTCCGACGTATGCGCAGGAGATTCGGGACGGCGAACAGTCCTGCGGACTGGGAGGCGTCGTGCAGCAGCGTTCCTCCGATCTGGTCGGTATCCTGAACGGGGTCGATTCCCGTGTCTGGGATCCCAGAACGGACAAGCGTATCGACGCGAATTACCACGTACGTTCAATGACCGGCAAAAAGAAGTGCCGTCTCGCCTTGCAAAAGGAGATGGGCCTTGTCGCCCAGACAGATAAACCCGTATTCTGCGTGGTCAGCCGTTTTGCCGCACAAAAAGGCTTGCATCTGGTCGTCGAAGGATTGAACGTCATCGTCGAGCGGGGCGGCCAGGCGGTTATCATGGGGAACGGGGAACGCTGGCTTGAAGAGGCTTTCATGAATTTCGCCCGCCATTTTCCGGATCAGGTGGCCGTCCGTATCGGGTATGACGAGGACAGGGCGCATCGTATTTTTGCCGGCAGCGATGTGATTCTGGTGCCTTCCCGTTACGAACCGTGCGGTTTGGTCCAGATGTATGGTTCCTTGTATGGGGCCTTGCCGCTGGTTCACCGGGTCGGCGGGCTGGCCGATACGGTAATCGACAGTTCACTGGAAAATCTGGGGGAAAACCGGGCAACGGGTTTCTGTTTCGGGCATTTCGATTATCCTGCTTACGAATCGGCCTTGCTGAGGGCGTTCGCGCTTTATGAAAAACAGGCCGACTGGAGAAAAGTCAGGAAAAAAGGCATGAATCTGTCTTTCGGGTGGGAACATTCCGCAAAACGTTATGCCGCCCTGTACCGGCAGGTAAAGGTAGGTCCGTAAAGGATCCGGGCGGAAAAAAGAATGTTCGTGTTGGCATCGTCTTCCGAAATCCGGGTTTTCAATCGCTTGCCAAACAGCGTCGTGAACGGTTATATTGAGGATAACCGACGATTATCCGGTCGCGCCATTTTTTTGGCTTATGATGCTGATTTTGCTTGAATTTTCCGCAATTGGCCGAAACAGGCCGAAAAGATTCCGTCCCCCTTTCTATGGAGAACAGAAATGAGCTTGGATAAACCGAAACACGAAGGTTTTCTCGCCAGCGATGTGGAAGCCCTGAAACGTTCCATTTCCAACAATCTGCGTTATCGTTCCGGCAAGATTCCCTTGACAGCAACGCGGGGCGACTGGTTGCTGGCGGCAGAACTGGCTGTGCGTAACCGCCTTGTCGAACGCTGGCTGAAATCGAATACCGCGTATTACGAACAGGGTTCCAAGGTTGTCTATTATCTTTCCATGGAATTTTTGATCGGACGCACTTTCCAGAACGCCCTGGAATCGCTTGATATCACCGAAGACATGCGGGAAGCCTTGCGCGATCTGGCAGTCGATATGGAAGAAATCATCAATTACGAACCGGATGCCGCATTGGGTAATGGCGGTCTGGGACGTCTTGCCGCCTGTTTTCTGGATTCGATGGCGACATTGAACATCGCCAATATCGGTTATGGCATCCGTTATGAGTACGGGATGTTCAAACAGGAAATCGTTGACGGTTATCAGGTGGAAACGCCTGACTACTGGCTGTTGACCCGCGGAAATCCCTGGGAATTCCCGCGTCCCGAATTGCAATACCATGTCCGCTATGGCGGCCACATCGACCAGTCCGGGGGAAGAGCCCGCTGGGTGGATACGCACAGTGTTCTGGCGATGGCCTACGATACGATTATTCCGGGATATGGAACGGACTGTGCGACGACACTGCGCCTGTGGTCGGCCAAGGCCACTGCCGAAATCAATCTGTCCGCTTTCAACAAGGGGAATTACGCCGGTGCGGTGGAATCGAAGAACATGTCGGAAAACGTCACCCGCGTGCTGTATCCGGACGACTCGACCCCGCTGGGACGCGAATTGCGTCTGATGCAGGAATATTTTTTTGTCTCCGCCAGCTTGCAGGATCTGATTCGCCGGCACCAGCTCAACAATGCAAGTTTCGACGATCTGGCCGACAAGATTTCGATTCACCTAAACGATACGCATCCCGTTCTGGCCGTGCCGGAACTGATCCGTATTCTGGTGGATGTACAAGGCGTTCCCTGGGCACAGGCCTGGGCGCTCGCGCAAAGGATTTTTTCCTATACCAACCATACGCTGATGAGCGAGGCGCTGGAAACCTGGCCCGTGGATTTGCTGGGCCGTGTCCTGCCGCGGCATTTGATGATCATTTTTGACATCAACAATGAATTCCTGACGATGGTCGCGCAAAAATATGGCAACGACAACGATCTGATGAGACGTATTTCGCTGATCGACGAAGCGGGCGAGCGCCGTGTGCGGATGGCGTATCTGGCCGTTGTCGCCAGCCACAAGATCAATGGGGTGTCGGCGCTGCATTCCGAATTGATGAAAGAGTCGATTTTTGCGGATTTTGCCCGCATATATCCGGAACGGTTTACCAATGTCACCAATGGTATTACCCCGCGTCGCTGGCTGTCGCAGGCCAATCCGCTATTGTCCGAGCTGATCGACGACCGTATCGGGCGCGACTGGCGGCTCAACTTCGAGGAAATAGCGAAACTGAAGCCCTATGCCAACAATCCGGCGTTTCTGGGCAGTTTCCGGGCGATCAAGCGGCATAACAAGCTGAGGCTGGGCCGCTGGGTACGGAACAACCTGAGCGTTTCGCTGAATCCCGATTCGCTTTTCGATGTCCAGATCAAACGGATTCACGAGTACAAGCGGCAGTTGCTGAACGTATTGCATGTCATTACCCGTTACAACCAGATCAAGGCCAATCCTGAAGTGAACTGGGTGCCGCGTTCGGTCATTTTTGCCGGCAAGGCGGCGTCTGCCTATCAGATGGCCAAAGACATCATCAAGCTGATCAACGATGTGGCCGTGAAGGTCAATAACGACAGGGATATCGGTGACAAGCTGAAAGTGGTATTCATTCCCAATTACGGGGTCAGCCTGGCGGAAATGATCATTCCGGCAGCCGATCTGTCGCAGCAGATTTCCATGGCAGGAACGGAAGCTTCCGGTACCGGCAATATGAAACTGGCTGCGAACGGCGCCCTGACGATCGGTACACTGGACGGCGCCAACATCGAAATCATGGAACGGGTCGGTTCCGACAATATTTTCATTTTCGGCAATACAGCGGAGCAGGTTGCGGAAATCAAGAACGGCAATTACCAGCCGCGGGAGTACTATGAACGGATTCCGGAACTCAAACAGGCGCTGGATCAGATCAGGGACGGCTTTTTTTCACCGGATGAACCGGGCCGTTTCCGCGCCATTTACGATTCGCTGATCAATTACGGCGACCGTTATCTGGTGCTGGCCGATTATGAAAGTTACGTGGCGACGCAAAGGCAGGTGGATACCTTGTACCGTCAGGTTGTACGCTGGGATGTGAAGGCTATCGCCAATGTCGCGGGAGTGGGATATTTTTCCGCCGACCGGGCCATTTCGGAGTATGCCAGGGATATCTGGGAGGTCGAACCCATCAAGTTATAGAAATTTTGATTTTGGGAAAAATGGATGCCTTACCTTTGAGCAAATTCAAAAAGTCAGGCAATTGATGGGGGTATTCTGTTGAAAACGGGAAATTGTGGAAGGATTTGACAAGGCCGCAATGTACCGGGACTGCCTTCAATATTTTGCCGAACGGGAAAGAAAATGGATAAACCGAAAACACCTTATGAACAGGCCAGCCAGGAATTGAATGAATTCCGGGAAAGGCGGGTTGCCGAGCGTCGTTCCAGACCGCGTGGAACGCCTGACCGTCGCCGGAGCCAGCCTAATGAAATCCGGCAATCGGACAAGCATTCTCCCCGAAAAGACCTGCATTGATTTTCTGTGATGTCATAAAAAACAGGGCGCCGTTTAACACGGCGTTCTGTTTTTGTATCGTTGCCATCGTTTGGCGTTTAAAATGAAAAAGCCGGTTGCCGGGCGATTGGAAAAGGGAATTGGCGGCATATGGCTTTG
This sequence comes from Oxalobacter paraformigenes, assembly GCF_000158475.2. GTDB lineage: Bacteria > Pseudomonadota > Gammaproteobacteria > Burkholderiales > Burkholderiaceae_D > Oxalobacter > Oxalobacter paraformigenes. Next base: position 137,216 of record NZ_KI392031.1, read on the forward strand.
TTTTTGTGGATTGCGGAAAAATGTGAAGAGCGTTGCCATGAATAAAACGGAAAAAGATCCCGGCAAACCTGCCAGGGTCTGGAACGAATTGTATGACAAGCCCGAATATGTTTTCGGTACGGCGCCGAACGATTATCTGGTGTCGAAACGGGATTATCTGAAGAGAGGCCAGAAAGTCCTGCTGGTTGCCGATGGAGAAGGCAGAAACAGCGTCTGGTGCGCGCAGCAGGGAATGGACGTCGATGCCTTCGATCTTTCTGTAAAGGCTGTTGAGAAAGCGGAAAAGCTGGCGGATGAAAAAGGCGTTACGGTTCATTATTTTGTCAGTGGCATAGACGACTGGAACTGGAAGACTGGCCAGTACGATGCCGTGATCGTCATTTTCGCGCAGTTTGCCACGCCCGCCATGAGGGCCCGTCTGTTTGCCAATTGCATTCGTACCCTGAAACCCGGCGGTATCCTGATTCTGCAGGGATATACGCCAAAGCAGCTGGAATTCAAAACCGGTGGCCCGCCTCATGTGGAGCATCTTTATACTGAAGACATGCTTCGCGATTATTTTGGCACGATGGATATTCTTGAGCTGGAAAGCTATGAAGCCTTTATCAGCGAAGGAGCCCGTCATACTGGCATGTCTGCGCTGACAGGTATGGTTGCGCGTAAAACAGATAAATAAACGCCGGTTCCTGAAAATTAGTTGTTATACTAAGCGCTTCGATTGAAATGGATAACAGGTTGTGTATTTATGGCAATTGTGAAGTGCAAGGTTTGCGGCGAAGAGATTGAGGAAACCATTCTGAAGTGTCCCCGTTGTGATTCGCTGGGGCCAAAAAGAGGGAAAAGAATCCGGCTTATCCTGCTCTGCGTGATGGTGGTGATCGTTGCCCTGTTCGGGCTCGGCTATTATCTGCAAATGGGTGAAGTTGAAAAACCTTATGAAGAGGTTCTGCAGGAAAGACTGGATGAGAAGCTTTCGCAAAGGGGACTGACAGCAGCGCTTTTGTTGCGAAGCCGTCTGGATAATCCGGAATCCATGAAACTGGAATCGGCCATTTCGAATCAGGATGGATCGGTACTGTGTTTTGAATTTTCCGAAACCGATGCGGCCGGGAAGAAAAAGAAATCGAAAGCGGCTTTTGTCGATGGCGAACTGGATCGTACTGACGCAGGCTGGAAACTTTTCTGTACCGCAAAAATCATGCGACCGATCAGGGTAAAAAGCCCGACACTCTGATTCTTAGGCAAGCCGGATTGGCGCACTTGAACGGCAGAACCGGTTTAAGTGCGTTTTGTTTTGAACGGCAGCCGGGTTAATGTGGCGGGCAGGAACAACGCCAGTGGGCAGCCACACCCATCGCAGCTCCCGCAGGAAGACTTTGGCGCTCTGCGACGAACGCAGGCGTTGAGGGGTGACGGGTGCCGTCTATGGGCCTTGTGAGGAAAGAATATCTTTCAGGTGAAAAAGCTGCCAAAGTGTTATGCCAGGCCCGCTATTGGTCAGGCTGTCCGGCAAAATGTGGGAAAGTACGGCAGTCCCCATAAAAAGAAAGGCGTTTAACGCGTTCGTTTACAGAGAACGGTGAAACGCCTGCCGGGTAACGCGCATCGCAAGACGCACAGCAGGGAATGGATCAATTTGCGGTGACCGGGGATCGAGGCGTACGCAATGCCGGCCCAGAAAAAAATACCATCCACATCGGGCAGGACGGAAGCGGCAATGTCTGCCGCCATCAGTCGGGATGAAACGGGTTTTTTGAACAGTCCAAAACCGGGGGCAACCGGAATGGCGATATGGGAAAATCCGGCCGGCATTTCGGTAAACAGACTTTTTTACGGTTTTGTCGCCGGAAGCGGTTTGTCCTCAGGCAGAGCTTTTAGGGTTTCATTTAATGCCGTATTCATGCGGCTCAGGATGAAAACCATTTTCATGCGCAGCAGGTCGGACATTTTATCCATGATTTCGGGCGTTTTCCGGATGAACATTTGTCCTGCCGGGGACTCATAAAAAGCGATCAGGCTCTGGAGTTCTTCTTCCGTGAACGTTTCGCGGTAGATGCGGATATAGTCCGGTACCATTTTTTCCCAGCTGAATTCTTCCTTGACGATATTCTTGTATTTGTCCAGAAAAGCTTCGATGACTTTCTTTTTTTCCGCCGACATGTTGTCGAGTTGCAAAACCGGCTTCAGGGTTGTTTCGATGAGCTCGTCGGAATCGGAAACAGCCGATTCACTCAGCTTTTGCGCATCGGTCAGGATCAGCAATTTCTCAATAGTGGCGTCCTGCGCAGGAGACGCGAAGGCCGGCAGGGAAAAGAGCGTGGCAAAAAGGATGAAAAGCAGGCGTTTCATGGTTTTCTTTCGATAATTAACAGGCCGTCAGGGAACAGGCAAGCGAAGTCCGGTTTTTATGCATTTGGCCGAACCGGTCATTCCCCGAAGAGGACGGCGGTGGAATTCATTACTGCAGAAAATCCGGGGCAAACGGGTTTCCCGGCAGAACCTCATGATTCCCCAAAAACGGGATGGATGCAATCCCCAATCCGTAAGACATTGTAACAGGCCGGCTGGAACGGTTTTCTTTTCTATCCTTTTAACTGTTCTTTTGATTCCGCTAAATGACAGAATCCGGTTTTTCTTCAGGATGTCATAAACGGTGCCCGGCAAATTCCGCTTGCCGATTCGCCAATTCGTAAGTATAGACGTGTGACTCAAACAGGGATAAAGGATCAGACCATGAAACAGGGAAAGCGTATGCTGTGCGTTTCGGCATGGGTCGCCGCGATGGCGGCCTTCGTTCTTCCGACAAATGATGCCCTTGCATGTACCCGGGTACTGTATGTCGGTGATCAGAACATGGTGGCAACCGGCCGCAACATGGACTGGAATGAAGATATGATGTCCAATTTGTGGATTTTTCCGCGGGGAATGCGCCGGAACGGGCTGGCGGGGCCGAACTCGCTTGACTGGGAGTCGCGTTATGGCAGCGTGATTGTTTCAGGTTACGAAGCGGGCAGTACCGATGGAATGAATGAAAAAGGGTTTGTCGCCAATTTGCTCTTTCTGGCCGAATCGGATTATGGCAAACCGCAAAAAGGCGAGGAAGTGTTGTCGTTGAGCCTGTGGCTCCAGTATTTTCTGGATAATTATGCTTCTGTGGATGAAGCGGTTCGCGCACAGCGACAAAATCCTCTGCGTCTGGTTCCCTCAAAGCCGATTCCGGGTGGAAAAGAATCGAAGGTGCATCTGTCCATTTCGGATGCGAGTGGCGATTCGGCTATTTTCGAATATATCAATGGCGAACTGGTCATTTATCATAGCCGGGATTACAAGGTCATGACCAATTCGCCGGTTTACAGCGAACAGCTGGCGATCAATGCCTATTGGGAAGACGTTGGCGGGACGGCATTTTTGCCGGGCACCAACCGTTCCGCAGACAGGTTTGCCCGGGCTGCTTTCTTTCTGAATGCGGTTCCCAGAAAGCTGGCTCCCAATTATATCCGCGGTGTGCCGGGACAAAAATACGATTATCAGGCCGTTGCCGAAGTCATGAGCATCAATCGGGCCGTCAGCATTCCGCTGGGTATTACCACGCCCGGCAAGCCCAACATCGCTTCCACGATCTGGCGGACGGTTTCCGATCAGAAGAACCGGGTTTATTACTTCGATTCGGCAACACGCCCCAATACGTTCTGGGTCGCCTTCGACAAGCTCGATTTCAGCAAAAACACCCCTGTGAAAAAACTGACGGTACAAAATGGCGAAGTCTATTCGGGCGAAGTGTCGGGCTATTTCAAGGCGTCGAAACCGCTTGAATTCATGAAAGCCCAATGAGTTGCCTGACGACGAGTCCGGTGTTGTCCGAAGTGGGAAAAGAAGAAAGATTCAGCCCATTCTTTCTAGAAAATGAATGGAAGGCATGTCAAATTGCAGGAGACGCTGTTATAATGCCAAGTCTCGTCGGGGCGTAGCGCAGCCTGGTAGCGCACTTGCATGGGGTGCAAGGGGTCGGAAGTTCGAATCTTCTCGCCCCGACCAAAGAATTCAGGGCGGTTAGTGTAAATCACTAGCCGTTTTTTCTTTTTTAAATCAAACCTGATCACCTCCTCTCCCGCATTTAAGACACTCTTCCCTTTGATCGGGTGCTTCTGGAGCATAAATCTGTTATTGTGCCTTTGAGGGACAATGTGAGTATTTCAAGACCGAGAGAACATCATTTGGCGGTATGTTGAGATAGCGCCGGGTGCCAAGCCACAAATCGTATCTGTTACGGGTATTGTGCCAAAGCATTACGTTACTGAATCAGCATGGTTTTCCCAATTCTTTACTGCACGTAAGGGGAAAATTGCACTGTTTTTTGAAAACTTTCCGCATTCCTTTGTCGGGAAAGACCGTGACAGTCAAAGGTTAGCCAGTTCAGAATAAATGGCTTAAACGGCTGTTCTGTTTTTGACTGGGCAGTTTTTATGTTCATGACAGGGAATTCGTGGATTCCCGTGTTTTCTGTCGTGGCGATATCCGCGCTCCATAAAGTGTTTTCCGCACGAGAAAGCAAGGTGTGAAAACCGGGCCTTCTTTTTACTTTCTGTTCAAGACCCGGTTTTTTCGGTGCCATCGGATAAGCGGTCGCTCCGATTATCGGGAGATTCTCACGCTGTTCTGCCCAGACTGGTGTTGTCTTTCGTCCGGTCGCGCAATTCCCTGACAGGATTGGGCTTGTCTTCGGAACGGTAATCCTCTCCGTTTTCTTTCTGGAATTCCTCGATGACGGTATGGCTGGCGACTTGTCTGAGATCGTGGTTGACCAGCTCCTGATAAGTGTAAAACTCGTAATTTTCAGGGATATCCCTGATATCCGTAAAGTTTTCTTTCTCTGCCGTCAAGGTCACCTGATTCTTCAGAATATCGCGTATGTACTCTTTCATGGGAGTGAAATGCAGAAGGTCCGGGAAGGTGCCGTCCGGAATGACTTCCTGCCATTCCTTGCCTTCGTATTTTTTCAGCAATTCTGCCGCATGGTGCAAGTGGGCGACTTCCTGCTCGAAATGCAGCTCCCACATTTTCTTGGTCCAGGAATCGACTTCGCTCGTGTAGAAAGACCAGTAAAGATAACATTCCTGATATTCCCTTAACAGCATGTTTTCCAGCCAGCTGCAAGTCGGATCGAGAAGCGCGCCATAGTGGGTAACGTGTTGTTCCTCAACCATGGCGATTTCCTGGAAAAGCCGGCGTCCATGTTCTTCTTGATAAGTGTTGCCAAGATTCATGTAGAAATTCATGGTTTGCTGTTCGCCGGCGGTCAGGATGAGGGCGCCGAGTTTTGTCTGGATGTGGGCCTTGCTGAAATCGCCGGGTTTTCTGACTGAGTCGAAAGGATGACGGTGATGGGCGATGGTCGGTCTGCCGGGGGTGATTTCGACAAAATCCTGAACGAGTTTGTGCGCCGGGATATCCAGGTCCATTTTCAGAAGATTGGAATAACGGTAGAGATGGTCGAAATCTTCCAGCAGCGCGAAATCCATGCATTGTTTGACGTAGGGATCCGGTTCGTGGGCAGCCAGCCAGGCCGTCAGATCGACGGCCAGATGTTCGTAGCCGATGGTCATTTCAAGTTGCGTCTCATCTCCCGGACTCATCCAGTTGATCTGTTTTTGCTGCTGCTGTTCGACTCGCCTGATCAGAGCAAGATCGCGCCGGAGGTCGTTGTCCTGGCAATTGCGATGGAAGTTGTGACCGAAAAGAGCCGCTTCCACTTCGATGCCGTTCATCAGAATGATGCGTGTCTTGGTGTAAGGATCGACATGCATTTTGTCATAGGCTTTGGGATAAAGCCGTTTCCAGTCCAGAATCTGTTTTTCGATGTCAGGCAGTGCCGATTTGTGTTCGAACGGATTCATGCTTGCTGCACTGTTTTTCGTCATTTTCTCTCCTTTGAGGTCGCCAGTGGCAACGAGTATGAGTGTTGTGACGGATTCCGTGTTATCCGGTATCAAGGATAAGTCTGTTTCAGATTAGGAGAAGGCAAGGGGGCGAGAAAATACAAGCGGGACTGAAAAGGGAGTGGCGAAACGGTCCTTGCCACTCCAGTGTCAGCCAACCGGAAAGGGAGGCACCGGAAGTTGCCGTTCATCAGGGCCTGTTAAATATTCCCGGGGATAAAACCCGGGAGGAGTCAGAGGGTTTATCCGGTTAATGTCAGAAGACAGGTTTCCCTCTCGCGGGAACAATGGCGTGTTTATTGGCAAAGGATCAGGGTTTTACGTAAGCCATGCCTTCATCCTGAAGCTGGACCAGCGCAACAACGCCACTTCTGACGAATTCGATATTGGGCCACATTTCGTTCTCGTTCACCTTGTATATCTGCATGGCATGGCGGCAGGCCTGGATACTGATGCCTTTTTCAAGAAGATTTTCCGCCTTGCGCGCCTGATCGGAATCGCGTTCTGTCAACAGCCTGACCGCCGGGCCGGTGACGACGATGACGACCCGCAGGGTAACGCCAGGAAGCGCCTCGATAAAATGGTGGGCGTTGCCCAGTGCCATGTCCAGGGGGCCGGCATCTTCGCTATCTACATGCAAAAGCAGGTTATAGTCGTATTCCTTGTCGATACTGGCGTCGTGTTCTTTATTGATCAAATCATCCATTTCGTGCTCCTCGGAAAGGGTTGCAAAGGGGATTTCCGCTTATTACAGCATGTCTTGGAAAAACAGGGTTTAAAAAACCGCAAGGAGAAGCATGAGTGGAGAACCGGAGAGAAAGCATCCGGCCGAAAACCATTGGCCGGGCAATAAAAAAGGCGCGGGAAGCGCCTTTTTGACAAGCATTTGTTTTTTTCAGGATGCGGAATCGTTCAAGGGCATGTTCTTGACGGAGTCGCGGGAATGTTCCTTGGATTTGGTTTTCGCCTTGACCAGTTGCCGGTCAAGCTTGTCCATCAGCAGATCGATTGCTGCGTATAAATCCTGGGCGGCACTTTCCGCATGCAAGGTTTTCCCCGAAAGATTCAGTTTGATTTCGGCGCGTTGGCTTTTTTCCTTGTCGGAAACATTGTCAACGGCCAGTAAAACTGAAATATCGATGACGCCATCAAAATTCCGTTTCATTCGGTCAAGTTTGCTTTCGACGTGGCTGCGGATTGCAGGCGTAATTTCGAGATGATGTCCACTGATAGTAAGGTTCATACATTTCTCCTTGATGATGTCACCTAAACATGTCAAGTGCTTGAAACACTTGACGGCACTACAGACTTTTTCGCAGACTGGCTGGCGGTATTTTCAGGATATCCCGGTATTTCGCAATGGTTCTTCTCGCAATAACCAGACCTTCCCTTGCCAATATCTGCGCGATTTTGTTGTCGGAATAAGGTTTCTTCCTGTCTTCTGTCGCAATCAGCTGTTTTATTTTTTCACGGATTGCTGTTGAAGACGCTTCTCCACCTCCTTCTGTGGCGATGTGGCTTCCGAAAAAATATTTCAACTCAAAAATTCCAAGCGGTGTCAGCATGAATTTCTGGGTGGTTACACGCGATATGGTACTCTCGTGTAATCCTAGTGTATCAGCTATTTCACGCAAAACAAGAGGGCGCATTGAAGTGGCGCCAAAAGAAAAGAAATTCTGTTGGCGCTCGATAATGGCTTCCGATACTTTCAAAATGGTTTCAAAGCGCTGGTTTATGTTGCGGATCAACCATTTGGCTTCCTGAAAACGGGTGTTCAGGCTAGTCTTGTTCGAGGCGCTTTTTAAAACATCGCCATACATCCGGTTAATGCGGATTTTGGGCATGGCGTCAGTGTTGAGTTCGGCATGCCAGGCGCCGTCTTTTTTGACGACAACAATTTCCGGGATCACCACGTCTGCGGCGTCGTTGGCGTAGGCCGCTCCCGGATGAGGATTGCAGCGCCGTATGACTTCCGTGGCCTCCCGAAGGTCTTCGTCGTCGCATTCCAGCGCTTTTTTCAGGCGGATGAAATCGCGTTGCGCAAACAGTTTCAGATGGTTTTCGACAATATTCAGAGCCTGCTTGCGCACGATATACGGGATGTTCTGCATCAGCCGGATCTGTATGGCCAGACATTCGGCGCTGTTGCGTGCGCCGACTCCGGGCGGATCGAAACCCTGAATGCAGACAAGCGTTTCTTCAAGCTCCTTATGCGCGATGCCGAGTTCTGCCGGAAGCCACTCGATCATTTCTTCCAGTGTTTCCTGCAGATATCCGTTGGAATCCAGCGCGTCGATAATCAGTTCGGCAAGCGCGCGTTGGCGCTGGTTGCGCACCGCCAGTCTCATCTGTGATCGCAGGTGTTCCTTTAGCGATTCGGGAGGCGCTTCCAGTTGCGGCTGGAAACGTTCATCGTCGGGATGCCGGTCTGACGCTTTTGCGGAATCCCATATCAGATGATCGTGTTCAGCGGAGCCGGACGTGTTTTCAAATGGAGCTGTCAGGTCGGAAGGTTCACCGGACGAACCATGAGCGCTCTCGTCATATGGCGTTTCTCCGGACGAGACCGGTTGCCGGATAATGGACCCGTCCGCCTGGAAACGGGTGGTATTGGCCAGCGGATCGTCCAGTCTTTCCAGAAGAGGGTTTTCTTCCAGTGCCCGCCCGATTTCTTCATTGAGTTCGAGGCTGGACAGTTGCAAAAGGCGGATCGACTGTTGAAGTTGCGGCGTAAGCGTGAGATGCTGGGCAAGACGGGCTTGCAGTTTCTGTTTCATGTCCTTCCCGGTTTTTACATTCTGAAATGTTCGCCCAGGTAAACGCGTCTGACCGATTCGTTCTGAATGATCTCTTCAGGATGGCCGCTGGCCAGAACGGTACCCTGATTGATAATGTATGCGTGGTCGCAAATACCCAGTGTCTCCCGGACATTGTGATCGGTGATCAGGACGCCGATGCCCCTTTCTTTCAGAAAACGCACAATCCGCTGGATTTCAATCACGGCAATCGGATCAATGCCGGCGAAAGGTTCATCAAGCAAGATAAAATGGGGATCGCTTGCAAGGGCGCGGGCAATTTCAACGCGTCGGCGTTCCCCGCCGGAAAGCGAGAGCGCTGAATTGGTACGCAATTTTTCAATTTGCAGTTCGGCAAGCAAACCGTCCAGTTTCAGCTCGATTTCGTTTTTCGACAAAGGTTTGCCGTCCTTTTTTTGCAATTCCAGTACGGCCCGGATGTTGTCTTCGACATTCAGTTTGCGAAAGACGGACGCTTCCTGAGGAAGATAGGAGAGTCCCATGGACGCCCGTTTGTGTATCGGCAACCGGGTCAGATCGATACCGTCCAGCTCAATGGTGCCGTCGTCGGCCGGGACAAGCCCGACAATCATGTAAAACGAGGTGGTTTTCCCCGCGCCGTTAGGGCCGAGCAGACCGACGACCTCACCGCTTGAGACGTTGAGGGAAACGTTGGAGACGACGGTTCTTTTACCGTAGGTTTTCTGTAAATGACGGACAATCAGTTTGCTTGCGCTCATTTCGTAGTCTTCTTTTCGCGGGGTTGAATAACGGCCTTGACACGTCCCGCACCGGGTTTGGACACGCCTTCATTAGTGTTGTAGACACTGTAATATTCCGTTTTCCCGTCATAGGAAATGAATTCTCCCGTTATATCGTCGGTGATTTTCGTGCCTTGCAACCGTTTCACCCGGGCACGGGTAAAGAATTTCGCTACTTCCTTTTTATTGTCGTATTCGATTTTTTCACCGTAGCCTTCGATCCAGATGTCCGGGCCAGCGTCCTGCTTTTGTCTCAGGGAGGCCAGTTTGCCCGGTGCGGCATAGAGGGTAATGAACTGATAGCCTTCGGGATCTTCCACAATAACGGCTTTGCCCGCCTTGATCAGCAAGGTTCCTTTTGTGACGACAACGTTTCCGGTGAAAGTCGTGATTTGCTTCACATCGTCAGAGGTCATCTGGTCTGCCTCGATGTTGGTCGGCTTGTTGGCGTCCGCTCTTTCTGCCGCCGCATTTGAGGCCAGGCCGATACAGAAAAGGAGGGCCAGAAGTTTGAAGGAAGTTTTTTTCATTTCGCTTGTCGGACGGTTAGGGGTTTGACTTGCCAGGTGGTTGATAAGTGATTCTGGCCCGGTTGAAAATTTGCAGTTCGCTTGTCGCATTGTTGGCCTGCATGCCCACTCCGGTCATGACAGAATGGTTGTCGTGGACGATCACTTCCCTGTCGCTCGTCATGATTTCATCGTCGGGATAAACAAGAACGTATTCGGATGTCAGCTTGAACGGTCCTTTTGTTGCGGACGGTTCCCGATTCATGACGACATCGTTTCTCATGTGGATTTTGCTGTTGAAGTCCTCGACATAGGCTTCCTTCGATTTGATCGTCTGTAATTGCGAATCATTGTTCAGCGAGAAGATAACCGGATTGTCGATGAGATAGGAATCCTCGATAGGGAAATGCGTCATTTTGGTTCCGATCGCTTCGTACTGGGCTTGTCCGTCAGGCTTCATCTTGAAGTACCGGAAATTTTCAACGATGAAGTCGGGCTCCGTTCGCTGGGCAAGCGCAGCGGCATCCGTGGCCGTTTTCCGGATGACCATATTGAGCCACATGCTTCCCAGCGTCAGGATCAGGACTACCACAAAAACAATGGTGAGTCGTACGCGAAGCGCCGATTTCGGTCCGTAAATCATGCCAGGAAAGTCTCCAGAACAGAGGTGTAACAGCCCTTGGCATGCAAGATCATATCGCAGACTTCCCGGACAGCGCCGTTTCCTCCGGTATGGCGGGTCACATAATCGACACGGGAAAGGACTTCGACATGACCGTTTGGAACGCTAAATGAGACGCCGACACAGGTAAGGACGGGCAAATCGATGATATCGTCGCCAATAAAGCCGCATTGGTCGGGAGTATGACCGGTTTTTTCAAGCAGTTGCGCGAACGCCTGCTGTTTTTTGCCGGCCCCCTGAATAACATGGCCGATTTCCAGATCGGTGGCCCGCCTGTTGACGATGGGAGAATTGCGGGCGCTGATGATGGCGGTTGAAACGTCCGCGTTTTTCAGGAGTTTGATGCCGTGACCGTCCAGGACATTGAAACTTTTGAACAGTTCGCCGTCCGCTCCATAATGCATTTTTCCATCTGTTAGAACCCCGTCAACGTCGAATATCATCAGTTTGATGCGGGACAGCCTGTTCTTCAGTTCGGGATTCATCAGATCACCTTCGCTTCTGTCAGGTCGTGAATGTGCAAGGCTCCGACAAGTTTGCCGTTCGGATCGGTTACCAGAAGCTGGTTGATGCGGAATTTTTCCATCATGCTGACCGCTTCGGCCGCCAGTTTGCCGGGCGCTATCGTACGCGGGTTTTTCGACATGACGTCCTTTATAACGATTTGGGAAAAGTTCTGCTGTTTTTCAATAAGCCTGCGCAGGTCGCCATCTGTGAAAACGCCGATGGCGCGCCCTTCGTTATCGACGACCGAGGTCATGGCAATTCCTTTTTTGGTGATCTCGAACAGGGCATCGTAGAGCAGGGTGTCGGCTTTTACTACAGGAACGTCGTCTCCCTTGCGCATGATATCGGAAACCAGCGTCAAAAGACGCCGGCCCAATGTGCCGCCCGGATGCGAACGCGCGAAATCGTCTTCCCGAAAACCTCTGGCGTCCAGAACGGCAACGGCAATGGCGTCGCCCAGGGCGAGCGTCGTCGTGGTGCTGGCTGTCGGCGCCAGATTCAGGGGGCAGGCTTCTTTTTCGACAAAAACGTTCAGGTGCACATCCGCCAGCTGTGCCAGACTCGACCGGGGACGTCCCGTCATGGCAATCAGGCGGGTTCCCATACGCTTGATAATGGGGGCGATCGCCATCAGTTCTCCCGCTTCGCCGGAATAGGAGATGGCGATAAAAACATCGTCATGCGTGATCATGCCCAAATCGCCGTGTGCCGCTTCGGCGGGGTGAACGAACATGGCCGGTGTGCCGGTCGATGCGAGGGTCGCAGCGATTTTCCGGCCGATATGCCCCGATTTGCCCATGCCGGACACAACGACACGGCCCTTGCAGTTTAAAAGCAGGGAAACGGATTCGAGGAAATGTTCCGCATCTTCTTCCAGAAACCGTTTCCGGAGAGTCTCCAGCGCAAGCGCTTCGGTTTTGAGCGTATCGTCCGCCAGTTTCAGCAAGCGGCCGCTGTCGATTGGCGTTTTGTTTTTTATGACTTCCTTGTTCATAATGAAAGTATAAACGAATTATCCGGGCATGAATCCTGCAGGCCGTTAAAAGGACAGGGCAGCGTGTTTCAGGATAAGCGTTGCCGGATTGTGAATTTCATTATTTTACAGGGTTGTCCCTGAAACAGCTGTAACACTTCGTCACAAAAGGAAAACCTTGGATGCGGATGAATTTGGATACAATAGCATTTGTCAAACTGTCACGATTGATGCGAAAAAACGGCAGTGAACCGGATGTCCGGCAGCGTTGAAGCTGCCGGTTTTTGCAGCCGGTATGATTAACCGGAAACAGATAACGCCATTTCATGCAATCTTCCCTCGAATTCGTCCTGTTGATGCTGGGTTCCGCCGTTATCGGCGTGGTTATTTTCCGCTATCTTCAGTTGCCTTCGATATTGGGATATCTGGCGGTCGGTGTCGTGATCGGCCCGCATTCGACCGGACTGGTCAGCGATACGCAATCGCTGGAGGGACTGGCTGAATTCGGGGTGGTCTTCCTGATGTTTACGGTTGGCCTTGAATTCTCGCTGCCCCAGTTGCTCGCCATGCGGAAAATCGTTTTCGGACTCGGTCTGGCGCAGGTGACGATTTCCATTATCGGTTCCATCATTATTACCCTTTCCATCGTTTTCGTTCTGCCGCAGCTGGGTACCACGACCTGGCAGGCCGCGCTGGCGATGGGAGGCGCCTGGGCAATGTCCTCGACGGCTATTGTGTCGAAAATGCTGGCGGAACGGATGGAGCTGGAAACCGATTACGGACGCCGGGTTATCGGTGTGCTGCTTTTTCAGGATCTGGCAGTTGTGCTGCTGCTGATTATCGTGCCGACGCTCGCCAAAGAAACGGGCGATATATGGCTCATTATCGGCATGGCTTTGGGAAAGACGGCGCTGGTTCTGGTGCTTCTGCTCTTTTTCGGCAAAAAACTGATGAGCAAGTGGCTCGGGATTGTCGCGGCGAGACGTTCCCAGGAACTGTTCATGCTGAATCTGCTTTTGATGACGCTGGGCGCTGCCTGGATAACGGAACAGGCCGGGTTGTCCATGGAACTGGGGGCGTTTATTGCCGGAATGCTCATTTCCGAAACCCGTTACAAGAATGAAGTGGACGTCGATATCAAATCGTTCCGCGATGTGCTTTTGGGCCTGTTTTTCATCACGATCGGCATGATGCTCGACATGAATCTGGTCTTGCAGTACTGGTGGCTGGTATTGCTGATTATCGTGAGCGCTTTCCTGTACAAGTTCGCCCTGGCCGCCTGGCTCACGAGGTTGTTCGGCGCCTCCAAAGGCGTTAGCATCAAGACAGGGCTGGCCCTGGCGCAGGCCGGTGAATTCAGTTTCGTGCTGGTCAATCAGATTGCCGGGCTGGACATGGTGGAACCCTGGCTTTTGCAAGTGACGATGGCCTCGATGGTGCTGTCAATGCTGGCTGCACCGTTTATTATCCTGAATGCCGATAAGATCGTCATGCGCTTCTCTGCCAACGAATGGATTCAGCAGTCGCTGGAGCTGACCAAAATCGCCAGCAGTTCCATGTCCTTGCAACGGCATGTCATTCTGGCAGGTTTCGGCCGGACAGGGCAGAATATCGCTACCCTGCTTGAGGAAGAGCAGATACCGTACCGGGCGCTGGATATGGATCTGGAACGCGTCCGGAAAGCGGAAGCGGCGGGCGCCAATGTCTCGTACGCCGACGCAAGCCGGCGGGAAAGTCTGGTTGCCGCCGGTATTCACCGGGCTTCTTCCCTCATCGTCACGTTTGCCAATATCAATACGGCCTTGAGGGTGCTGTACTATGCCAAGGAACTGGCGCCGAATCTGCCGGTTATTGTACGCAGTTATGACGATTCGGACTTTGACCGCCTGAAAGCCGCGGGCGCTGATGAAGTTGTCCCGGAAGTCATTGAAAGCAGTCTGGTGCTGACTTCGCACGCTTTCATGTCCTACGGTGTGCCGATTCAGAAAATCATCAAACGCGTTCAGGCTGCGCGGGCTTCCCGTTATGCCAAACTGAGAGAATATTTTCATGGAGAAACCGATGCGGTTCCAACCGATAGCGATTCGTACTGGCGCTTGCATTCCCTGCGCCTGCCTGAAGGCGCTGCCGCGGCAGGGAAGACGGTGGGCGAACTGGATTTGCCGTCGAGTCATGTCGAAATAACCATGGTCAGGCGGGGCAAGGAACGGATTGTGGTGACGGACGATCTGGTGCTTCGGGAAGACGATGTTCTGGTTTTGCGCGGCACCTCCGAAGGTATCGCTGCTGTTGACGAGCTTCTGATGAAATAACCGAAATCCCGGGGATTTGCCGCTTCCGCTTTTCCGCGTGCATGGGGCAGGCTTTGCAAAAGAGCCGGTTTTTGTCGCTTTCTTTTCAGGCAAATTCTGTCACAGGGAATACCCGTGTCCGTCAGCTCGTGTCGAAGTCCGGAAACAGGGAATCGGGCCGGTTCCCGGGCTTTCGGGTGGGAAAATAAGCGATAGGCTGCCTTTTCCAGAAAAGCGGTTCCATCTGTTTTTCAGGGAGAGGCCGGTTTCTTAACGGAACCGTTTGGTATGGCGGTGAAGTTTTGCAAGCTGCTCTTGTCGGGTTTTTTCGTCGAACTATCGGCGTGTTGCCCGGAAAACTGTTCCGCGCAACACGCCGATAATGGCGACGCCCTGAAAAACCTCAGCTATCCGGAAAGAGGCTTTTCATCGTATCTTTTGCTTTAGGCCAACGGTTGTCCGGCATGGCCAGTCGGGCGCATTGGTGAGGGGGAAAGGGCGATTTCCTATTTTTTCGGCGCTTGCAGGACGGGGCCAAGATATTTCCCCGTCACACTGTTGGATTTTTTCGCAATGTCTTCCGGGGTTCCCGTCGCCATGATCTGGCCGCCTCCGGCTCCCCCTTCAGGCCCCAGATCGACAATCCAGTCCGCCGTTTTGATGACGTCCAGGTTATGTTCTATGACAACGACGGTATTACCCTGATCGCGCAGACGGTGGATGACTTTCAAAAGCATGTCGATATCCTGGAAATGCAAGCCTGTTGTCGGTTCATCCAGGATATACAAAGTCCGTCCCGTATCCCGTTTGGACAGTTCCAGCGAAAGCTTGATGCGCTGGGCTTCTCCGCCGGAAAGCGTGGTGGCGCTCTGGCCAAGCCGGATATAGCCGAGGCCCACATCCAGCAGGGTTTGTAGCCGTCTGGCAACAGCCGGTACGGGTTTGAAGAATTCGAACGCTTCTTCCACCGTCATGTTCAGCACGTCGGAAATGTTTTTATCCTTGTAGGCGATTTCCAGTGTTTCGCGGTTGTACCGTTTGCCGTGGCAGACGTCGCAGGGAACGTACATGTCCGGAAGGAAATGCATTTCCACCTTGATGACCCCGTCGCCCTGACAGGATTCGCAGCGCCCGCCTTTGACATTGAAGGAAAATCGTCCCGCGGTATACCCTCTTTCGCGCGCCTGCGGAACACCGGAAAACAGTTCGCGGATCGGGGTGAACAGTCCTGTATAAGTGGCCGGGTTCGAGCGGGGCGTGCGTCCGATGGGTGCCTGATTGACGGATATAACCTTGTCGAAATGCTCCAGTCCTTCGATGGATGAGTAGGGAGCCGGTTCCGTCTGGGAACCGTACAGATGGTGGGAAACGGCCGCGTAAAGGGTATCGTTGATCAGGGTCGATTTGCCTGAACCCGACACACCCGTTACGCATGTGAGAAGCCCGACGGGCAGATTGAGCGTCACGTTTTTCAGATTGTTTCCGGAGGCGCCCTTGATGACAAGTTGTCTGGCCTTGTCCCGTCTGACCCGTTTTTCGGGGATGGCAATCGAACGCGATCCGTTCAGGTATTGTGCGGTCAGCGATTCCTTCGATTGCAGGATTTCAGCGGGGGAACCGCTGACGACGACATGGCCGCCGTGTACACCGGCGCCCGGCCCCATATCGACGATGAAGTCTGCTGTCCTGATGGCGTCTTCATCATGCTCGACGACGATAACCGTGTTGCCGATATCGCGGAGATGTTTTAAGGTAGCGATCAGCCGGTCGTTGTCGCGCTGGTGGAGGCCGATGGAGGGTTCGTCCAGAACGTACATTACACCGGTCAGGCCGCTGCCGATCTGTGAAGCCAGACGAATGCGCTGGGATTCGCCACCGGAGAGCGTTTCGGCGCTCCGATCCAGAGACAGGTAGTCGAGACCGACATTGTTCAGGAAATGAAGACGGGAAACGATTTCGTTAATGATCCGGGTCGCGATTTCCTTTTTCGCTCCGGCAAGGGAAAGGGTTTCAAAATACGCCAGCGCCTCGTTCAGGGGCAGGTGGGTGATTTCATGAATGGCGCGCTCTTCCTGACCTTCGCCGACCTTGACGAAACGCGCTTCGGTGCGCAGCCTGGCACCCTGGCATGAAGGGCAGGCCCGTTCGTTGATCAGTTTGGCCAGATCCTCGCGGACAGCCATGGAATCGGTTTCGCGGTAACGGCGTTCCAGATTGTTCAATATGCCCTCGAAAGCGTGTTCACGCACCCAGGGGCGTCCGTGGCTGTTCATATAAGTGAAGGGTATTTTTTCCTTTCCTGATCCATAAAGGACGATATGCCGGATATTTTCAGGCAATTCTTCATAAGGCGTGTTGACGTCGAAATGATAGAAGTCCGCCAGATTCTGAAGCATCTGGAAATAGAAAGGATTTCTCCTGTCCCAGCCTTTTACCGCACCCGCCGCCAGTGACAGGCCGGGAAAAAGGACGACCCGTTTGGGATCGAAGAATTCGATATGGCCCAGTCCGTCGCATTCCGGACAGGCTCCTACCGGATTGTTGAAGGAAAAGAGTCTTGGCTCGAGTTCATGAAGGGAATAGCCGCAGACGGGACAGGCGAACTGGTTGGAAAAAACCTGTTCCTCGCCTGTGTCCATGTTGACTGTCAGGGCGCGTCCCTGCGCAATGCGCAGGGCTGTTTCGAAACTTTCAGCCAGTCTCTGTTTGATATCGGCATTGACGCGCACACGATCGACAACGACGTCGATCGTGTGTTTTTCGTTTTTCTTCAGGGAGGGCAGTTCGTCGACATCGACGACAGTCGCCGGTTTTGTGCCGCTCTGGACGCGGAAACGGATGAAGCCTTGCGCCTGCATCTGTTCGAACAGGTCGGCATGTTCTCCCTTGCGGTTGGAAACGACAGGAGCAAGAATCATCAGCCGTGTTCCCTCCGGCAGTGCAAGAACCGTGTCGACCATCTGGGATACGGACTGGGCGGTCAGCGGATTTTCAGGGTGTTCGGGGCAGTGAGGCGTTCCAACCCGTGCGAAAAGCAGGCGCAGATAATCGTATATCTCGGTAACGGTTCCGATCGTCGAGCGGGGATTGTGCGAAGTCGCTTTCTGGTCAATGGCGATAGCGGGCGAAAGGCCTTCGATCAAATCGACATCCGGTTTTTCCATCAGTTGCAAAAACTGGCGGGCATAGGCGGACAGGGATTCGACATAGCGCCGTTGTCCCTCGGCATAAAGCGTGTCGAAAGCGAGCGACGACTTCCCGGAACCGGAAAGGCCGGTGATGACGATCAGCTTGTTGCGCGGCAGGTCGATCTGGATATCTTTCAGATTGTGCGTGCGTGCTCCGCGAATGACGATTTTTTCTTGATTCTCTGACATGGAAGAACCGCTCCCGAATGAAAAATGAACTGTGAATGCATACAGGCCAATCCCGTATCATAACGTATTTGTCAATCTTTCACAGAAAGCACTGACAACCGGGCTTGCAGCGTTTGATCCATACAAAAGAATGACGGTTCAGCCTGCTTCGGGCTGCACGATTGCAGCGACAGTGTCATATAATACGGTTTCATTTACGGGAGTGTATTTCTAACCTCATCCTTCAATTCCATCAGGAGAAAGTCATGGCATCGATTAACAAGGTTATCATCGTCGGCAATCTCGGTCGCGATCCGGAAAACCGTTATTTGCCCAGCGGTGAACAGGTTACGGGCATTGCGGTTGCCACGACCGACCGCTGGAAAGACAAGGCGACAGGGGAACAGAAGGAAGCGACGGAATGGCATCGTGTTTCGTTTTTCGGCAAGCTCGCCGAGATTGCCGGCCAGTATCTGAAAAAGGGATCGCAGGTCTATATCGAAGGGCGCCTCAGAACGCGGAAATACACGGACAAGGAAGGCATTGACCGTTACGCGACCGAAATCATTGCCGACACCATGCAGATGTTGGGCAGCCGTCAGGGCGCCGGGGATCCGTCTGACGATCGGGGCGCGTATCAGCCGCCTTCCCGTCCCGCGCAAAATGCCGGACAGCAACGCCAGCAGGGCAGTCGCCCGCCCAGCCTGTCTGATATGGATGACGATATTCCGTTTTAAGGGAACGGTTTATTGCAAAAATGCCGGTTACGGTTTTCCGAACCGGTATTTTTGTTTCGGAAATCCCGCTGGAAACGGCTGAATCCGGAAAGAGCCGGTGCCAGAGCGGGGATGAGACTGGAAAGAATACTTTTTTGGGCGTTTCCCGGTGTGTCAAATAGCGGGAATAGCGCCGATCAACCTTTCGGCTGTGATCTTCAAAAATGGAGGGAATCGGTCCGGCCATGATGCCAGCTCATTTACACAGTGTATGTGGCTGGCGTTTTCCCGGACTGAGGTGCCTTGGCTTGTCTTAGAACCCGGATGTCTCTCTGTCTGAAAAAGGGGTGTGCTGACCGGAGCGGCGCGCTGATCAGTATGCCGGACGGGAGTGCGGCCGTTTTTGACGGCGCTTATCTTATGGCCGGAGTCGCTTCCGGCATGATGGCAAACGGGATACCCGCCGGATTTGGGCCGCTTCCCATAAAAACGGCCATTTTCAGCATGACGCTATCCTGACGGTCTTTTGAACGCATCCGGTTTCGGCAAGTCTTCCCGAATTCGGCAAGTGCCTTTGCAATGCCTGTCTTAAGCTGGACTGGGGTTTACCGGTACGGTTTTGGGCGAGGAACGCGTTTGGCAAGGGAATTCAGAACGGAGGCTTGCAAGGTTTCCCGCCGATAGCTCAGTTCTGCGAAAGCCCGTTGATGATCCTTCTTCCCGCAAACCAGACCAGCAGGGCGAAAAGGCCGGTGGCGCACAGCGCCATGCTGAAGCTGCCGGTATATTCCCGGACGGTTCCCAGTACCAGCGTCAGCATGACGTTGGCGATGTTGGCGATCATGTTCATGAAGCCGGCGGCAGTCGCCAGATAGACCGGCGACATGACACTGCCGGTCAGGCTGAAGATCGAACCGTAATTGGATCCGCCCAGAACGGCCAGCAGCATGCCGACAGCCAGTCCAATGTAAACGTTTCCGGCCAGTCCCAGAAGGATATAAAGGATGCCGATAGCCAGAACTGCCGTATTGGTTATCCAGCTGCGGGAAAACCACCGGAGAAAAACGCTTCCGTAAGCGCGGCCCAGGGTTCCGACCAACAAAACGCATCCGGTGGCCAGGCTCCACGCCACGGCAGTACTTTTTCCATCCATGTCGGCCAGAATGGAGGGCAGCCACTGGCCGAGATTGTTCAGTGTCCCGTAAGAGAGGCCGTGGAACATGCCCAGTGCCCAGATCGGAACGGATGTCGAGACGGTTTTAAGGGCGGCCAGCAGATTGCCGAGAGTACTGGCGCTGTTTGCGCCGCTTTTTCTGACGCGTGCCGGCAACAACAGGGACAGCAAGGCGGCTCCCAGAGCGAGTGCGGCCGGAATCAGATAGGAAAACCGCCAGGCTGCACCGCCCAGATAGGGTAGCGTCACGAAAGGAAGCATGGTGCCGAGACAGAATGAGGCTCCTTGTATTCCCTGTGCCTGTGCGACTTTTTCCGGGGGTGCCAGCATGCCCGTGACTTTGACGCCCGCCAGAAAAAGTAGGCCGGAACTGAGCCCCGCCATGAAGCGCAATCCCGTTGCCAGAGCCAGATTTTCCGGGGCGAGAAAAGGCAGCAAACTGGCGGCCATGGCAATAAATATGGCGATCAGAAAACCCCGGTAAACGCCGATTTTGTCGAGGATCAGGCCCGCGGGCAGTTGCACGAGACTGTGGGCCCAGAGCAGTCCGCTTAAAAACAGGGAAAGCCCGGCATAACCGATGCCGAAAAGAGCCATGAACTGGGTACTGAGCGGCGCGACGCTCATGAATAAATATCCTGCACTGATGCTGATGACGGCAGGAAACCAGATGATCGAAAGCATGTTAGCCCGGTACGGTTATTGAAAAATCGGAAACAATGAAATTATCGGCAATTCATCGCCAGCTGGCGAACGGATTTTTCATTTTCACTATACCTGTCCTCTTCTTATAACAAAAATACTTTTTTTGTGGGCAATTTATAGGTTTCATGAATAAATCCGCGAAAGAGGGAACGAGCAAACCCGAAAGGCGTACCCGTTGCATTTCGGTAAGTGGGCTATACTTCATGAAGGTGGTGGAACGGCTTTTTCATGGCCGGGAAAGCTGTTTGCGAGGATAACAGTTGTTTCTGTACCGAGTGAAACGGTTTTCTGCCTTTTTTTGCGTGATCTTGAAAAGCAGACAGAAAGTCTGATTTAGCCTTTAAGTGAAACGGCGTCAACTTGGCAAACAGGCTTTACAAAAGTAAAACATGACATTTGAAAAAACAAAACGCCCGGAAAACAAAACCGCACCGGGGTGGTGGAACGCCTGCCTTCATTATTCGAGGCGGCACTGGTTTTATGCCGGCTTTCTTTTGCTGTCGTCAGTGACGATTCTGGCGCTTTTTTTGCAAAGTCTTTTTCAGCTTGCCTCCGGCGGCGTCAGTCTGGCCATGCAATATGCCGTTGCCGGCGGGCTGGCCGGTTTTGCCGGGACGGCACTGGGCGCCGTCCCGGCGCTCGTCTTAAAACGTTTGCCGGCTTATGTCGAAGATACCATGCTGGGTTTTGCGGCAGGCATGATGATGGCGGCCAGCGCTTTTTCGCTGATATTGCCGGGACTGGACGCCGGAATGTCCATGACTGGCAACAAGGCATATGGAGCCGGTATTGTCGTCCTCGGTATGGCGCTGGGCGTCATTCTGATGCTGAGTCTGGACAAATTCACCCCTCATGAACATGAAACGATCGGTTCATTCGGGCCGGGAAACGACCGGTTCAACAAGGTATGGCTCTTTGTCTTTGCCATTTCCCTGCATAATTTGCCTGAAGGCATGGCGATCGGCGTCGGTTTTTCGCAAGCCGATATGGCAATCGGCCTGCCGCTGACGATCGCGATCGTGCTGCAGGATATTCCCGAAGGACTGGCTGTTGCGCTTGCCTTGCGCAGCGCGGGCGTCAGCCGTCTGAGAGCGGTGCTGATTGCCGCCGCGACAGGGATTTTCGAACCGTTCGGATCGCTCCTGGGGGTTGGCCTTTCAAGCGGGCTTGCCCTGTCGTACCCTGTCGGTCTTGGTTTTGCGGCTGGCGCCATGCTTTTTGTCGTGTCGCATGAAGTGATTCCGGAAACGCACCGGAACGGTCACCAGACACCGGCCACAGTGGGCCTGATGGCGGGTTTTGCGCTGATGATGGTGCTCGATACCACGCTGGGGTAATGCCGTGCCCGCAACTGTCCCTGCGACGATTGGATTTCCGTATTTTTTAAAGAAACGGTAATATTGTCCTGAAATAATGGGGAATGGCCCACAGGATCATCATGGGCTTTTACAGGCGGTTTTAGAAAAGGCGTGTCGGCATGTTCGCTGCAATAGATCTCGGTTCCAACAGTTTTCGTCTGCATATCGGAGAGTACGTCAATGGGGTGATTTGCGTGGTCAAGAGTGCGCGCGAGCCGAACCGGCTGGCGGCTGGACTCGACAAAAACAATGTTTTGTCCGAAGAAGCCATGGCGCGCGGTCTGGAAGCGCTTAAAAAGCTGCGCGCCATTTTGGATGCCTACCCTCTCTCGGATGTCCGGGCCGTTGCCACCAATACGCTCCGGATCGCTTCCAATGCGCCGGTTTTTTTGCAGAATGCGGAAAAGGTGCTGGGTTATCCTATTGAAGTCATCTCGGGAGAAGAAGAGGGAAGGCTGATTTATCTGGGAGTGGCCAATGTGCTGGCGCGTCCTGAAGAAAGACGCCTCGTTATCGATATCGGGGGCGGATCGACAGAACTGATTTGCGGAAAAGGGCAGGAAATAGAACGGGTCGAGTCGTTTAGCGTCGGTACCGTTCGCCAGAGTCTGGCTTTTTTTCATGACGGCATTATCGATGGCGCTTCTTTTGAAGCGGCGATCCTGTCGGCACGAAGCCAGTTTGAAGATGCGGTGGATTACTACCGTTCCTGCGGCTGGACCGAGGTTTACGGTTCTTCCGGCACCATTCGCGCCATAGCCGAAATCCTTGCTGTCAACCGGATTGGCGACGGCCGTTTCACGCTTGAAAACCTGGAACGGCTGAGGGAAAAAATGATCGGGGCAGGGCACCTCAATCAGCTGAAACTCGATGGCATCAAGGCGGAACGCGCTTCGTCGATTCTGGGCGGCCTGACGATTTTGGTCGTGTTGCTGAAAGATTTCGGCATCGGTGTTTTGAAACCGATCGAAGCCGGCCTCCGTATGGGCATCATGTGGGACATTTACCTGATGGCGACCGAGAAAGACCGCCGGGAAGAAGCGATCCGGGAAATGCTGAAGCGCTACCAGGTCGATGAACAACGGGCTATCCGGGTAGCCAATTATGCCCTGGCTATTTACAAGCAGATGAATCCGGAAGCGGACAAGTTCCTGAAACTGTTGTACTGGAGCGCCTTGCTGCACGAGATCGGTATTTTCATCTCGCCGACCAATTATCACAAACACGGAGCTTATCTGATCGAAAACGCCGACATGGCCGGGTTCACGGCACGGGAACAGCGCCAGATGAGCCGGTTTGTTCTCGGGCAAAAAGGCAATCTCAGGAAACTGAACGGCATTATGACGGTTCCCGATGCCATCAAGGCTGTGCTGGCCCTGCGGCTGGCGGTCATGTTTCAGCATTCCAAAGTCAATTTCAAGCCGGAAAAAATAAAAGTCCGGGTCAAAAACCGGATCGAGATGACGATGCCGAAGGAATGGCTGAATCTGTATCCCACCTTGCTGTACTGGCTTGAACGGGAGTGCGACTGGTGGGAAGAGGTAGGGATTGCCCTGACTGTCCGCACAGTCTGAAGGATGTGGCGGTTCACTTGTAGAGACTGTAAACGCTTTTGTTCGGGTTTTCCTTGATGTGGGCCAGCCGGACAGCGCGTTCGACACTCAGGCGGGAGAGCGAGACTTCCGGAAATTGTTTGCCGAGCGTAAATTGCAGGACTTCGTGAACCGGGTTTTTCAGGCGCGCCAGAATCAGCTTCTTGCCTTCTTTTCTCATTTCCGCAAAAAAATCGCGCAAGGCTTCGACGCTGGTCGCGTCCAGATCGGTCGTCTGTTCCAGACTTAAAATAACGGTATGAACCGGCAATTCGCTGGACGAGACGATTTCACGCGCCTGCAAAAGGATACGGTCGGCATTGGCGAAAAACATGCTCTGATCGGGTCTTAAAATCAGGATGCCCGAAACCGGTTTCGCTTCCGGGAAAACCGAAAGACTGACAAAATCGTGGCTCTGGCCCAGACGGCCCAGAACGGAAACGGTCGATTTCGAGTTTTGCCGCAACATCATCAGCAGGCTGATGGCAATCGCAATCATCAGTCCCTGCAACACGCCCAGCAACAGGACGGCCAGAACGGAAGCGACGATCAGGAGACGGTCGATTTTCCAGTTGAAGTACAGTCTGAAGCTGGACAGGGTCAGCGTTGTGGCCATGGTGGAAATAACGATGGCGGCCAGAACCGGAATGGGAATCCATTCGATATATGGCAGGACGGTCAGAATAATGATCAGGGTAATGAGCATGGCATAGATGCCGGCAAGACGCGTTTTCGCGCCGTAAGCTTCATTGGCTGCCGTTGCGGAATAGCCTGCGCCGACCGGCATTCCCTGAAAAATGCCGGAAACGAGGTTGGATATGCCCAGCGCGAACAGATCGCGGTTGGGCGCGATGGCGTCATGATGCTTCATCGCGAAACTGCGGATGGAACCGTACGATTCAGCGTACAGGATGAATACGAGCGCAATGCCGATTTCAAATAACTGCATCCATTCCGGATAGGAAAGGGCCGGAATCATCGGGTTGTTCAGATTCAGATTGATGGTTCCGACATTGGGAACGCCATACGCGGGCAAATCAAACCACTTGCTGGCAAGGATGCCGAGAAGAATGACAAGCGTTCCGCTGGGGATGTTTCTGAATTTTCCGTTTTGAATCCGTCGCAGCCATTCGACCAGTCCCAGAAAGAGAAGGGCCAGTACAGTCGTCACAAGGCAGCGGACATTCCAGAATTCGAATTGCCTGAACACGTCGAAAATGAAGGCGAAAAGATTGTCTTTTTCTATATTGAGGTTTAGTACGGCAGTGGCTTGCTTGATGATGATGACGATGGCCAGTCCGAACGTGAAACCCCGCAATACCGGTTTTGCGATAAAGTCCGTCACGTTTCCCATTCGCGTTATGGCGGCCAGAATGAAAAGGATCCCTGTCATGATAACAAGGCCCGAGGCCAGTACCAGGCGGAGCCGGGCATTGTCTTGCGCCATGGTCATGGTCGCCGCTGCCAGAACGACGGCAGAAGACGACGTGGGTGAAACAAGCGCAAAACGGCTCGAACCCAGCAGGCCGTAACAGAGCAGTCCGGCAAAAAGCCCGATGATACCGGCTTGTGCGGGCAAGTTGCCAATCCCGGAATAGGCGAGCGCCTGAGGCAGCAAGAGACCCGCAATGGACAAGCCGGCAATTACATCCTGCCAGTTCAGTTTGCCGGCGTATTTGGCGCGTATTTTCCCGAAGTCTTCTTTTGCCGGCAGATTCATGAGATCGTTTAAGGAAACAGTGCTTTCAGTCTGGTTTTTCAGGCAGTCGGAATCCACTATTATTCTGGAAGAAGTACGATTCAGACCGGTTACCGTATTGTATACAGATTTGCCGGCAACATATTGGGCCGCCTTAAAAAGGATGACTTAAAAGATACGCAAAGCGGGCGCGGCGGATGGGTGTCTTGAGAAAACCGGGGACTGCCGGTAATGGAGCGGCAAGGGCGGGAAATGGCAGAGGAAAAGCCCGAACGTTCAGGTGAGTGTTTCCCGCGGAGAATCGCCGGTTGTCCCGGCCGTTTGCATGGCTGTACCGGTTTCGCCAGGAATTGTTTCAGTCAGTGGCGATTCTTCAGGGCCGATTGTCCCGGAAGGTTCGTCGCTAGGTACCGGATCACGCAGATTTTTCAAGGGCCCGTTTTCCAGTTGCAACGGTTCCGGGCCGACCAGTTCTTTGGGGGCACTGGCGTCGTAGAGGCCGGCCAGATACTGCTGGGCTCCGAAAGGAACCTGTTTTTTGCGCAGTTTGCGACGCCGGTAAGTGCCGTTCGGCTGAAGTTCCCAGGAATTGGTGTTGTCGCGAAGATAATACTTGAGGCCTTCGGCAATAACCCGCTTTTTCAGTGCCGGGTCGAGTACGGGATAGGCTACTTCGATTCGCCTGAACAAGTTGCGGGCCATCCAGTCGGCGCTGGAAAGATAAAGGTCGTGTTTCAGATCGTTTCTGAAGTAATAGATCCGTTCATGTTCCAGAAAACGGCCGATAATGGAGCGGACACGGATGTTTTCCGACAGGCCAGGGACTCCCGGCCTCAGGGAACAGGCGCCCCGGACAATCAGATCGATTTTGACTCCTGAGGAAGAAGCAAGGTAAAGCGCGCGTATGACGGATTCGTCGATTAACGAGTTCATCTTGGCGACAATTCTGGCGGGTTTCCCCTGGCGGGCAATGCGGATTTCATTCAGTATGGCCCTGATCAGATGCCTGTGGAGGGTGAACGGCGCCAGCCAGAGGTAATCCAGTTTTTTCGGTTTTGTCAAACTGGTCAGATGCAGGAAGACCTCGTTGACTTCACTGGTGATCTGCGGATGGGCGGTCAACAGTCCGAAATCCGTATAGAGCTTGGTGGTTGCAGGGTGATAATTCCCGGTTCCAAGGTGGCAATAGTAACGGAAGGCGCCCTGTTCACGGCGGATCACCAAAGCCAGCTTCGCATGGGTTTTCAGACCCATGACGCCATAGACGACCTGTGCTCCCGCCTGCTCGAGCTGCTGTGCCCAGTCGATGTTCTGTTCTTCATCAAAGCGGGCTTTCAGCTCCACGATGACGATGACTTCTTTTCCCCGGTTGGCCGCCGCGATCAGCGCTTCCATCAGTTCGGACGTCATGCCGACCCGGTAAATCGTCTGTTTGATGACCACAACGTCCGGATCGTCAGCGGCATTACGGATGAAATCGATGACCGACTTGAACGTCTGGAAAGGATGGTGCAGGAGAATATCCTTTTTCTTCAGCTTGCTGAAAAGATCGGTGTCGTTCCCCGCATCGGGATGAACGGAAGCCTGATAGGGCGGGAAATAAAGCGAAGGCGTTTTGACAAAATTGAAAATTTCCGACAGGCGCACCATGTTGACCGGGCCGTTTACCCGGTAAAGATAATCTTCATCCAGACCGAATTCGTTTAACAGGAATGTCGCCAGATCGTCCGGACAGTTTTTGGCGACTTCCAGTCTGACGGCTGCGCCGAAATGGCGATTCTGAAGGCTGATTTTCAGGGCTTGCCGCAAATTTTTAACCTCTTCTTCATCGACCCACAAATCGCTGTCGCGCGTAACGCGAAATTGTGAGTAGGCGATCACTTCGCGTTCAGGGAAGAGATCGGAAATGTGGGCATGAATGACCGAGGAGAGCAGGCACAAGGTAATGCCGTCGTCAGACAGTTCATCAGGCAGCTTGATGACTCTCGGTAGGACTCTGGGGGCCTTGACGATGGCGATGGCGCTGCCGCGTCCGAAGGCATCTTTTCCGGCCAGTGAAATAATGAAGTTGAGGCTTTTATTGGCGACCTGCGGAAAAGGGTGGGCGGGATCCAGCACAATGGGCGTTAAAAGCGGACGGATCTGGCTCTCGAAATAGGATTTGACCCATGCCCGTTGCGCTTCGTTCCTGTCGTTATGGCTCAAAAGATGGATGCCATTCTTGGCAAGCTGGGGCAGGATTTTCCGGTTCAACAGGGCATACTGATGTTCCACCAGTGCATGGCACCGGACACTGATTTGGTGGAGCAGGCTGTTGGCGCCGGATACCGCCGTCTTTTCCTGGGTCTGGCGCGCATGAAGGCTGGATATTCTGACTTCGAAAAATTCATCCAGATTGCTGCTGCCGATGCAAAGATAACGCAAGCGTTCAAGGAGAGGCAGGCTTTCGTCTTCCGCCTGCGCAAGGACGCGCCGGTTGAATTCGAGCAGGGAAAGGTCACGGTTTAAATAAAGATTGGGCTCGAGTGAACCGGTTGGCAGATTCTGGACGGGTTTTCTTGCCATGAATGCGCTTTCGGGCACGGTATATCCTGATTATCTGTTCGTCTATGTTTTGAATCATAACAAAAAAAAATGACGAAATGATGACAGGAACCGCTTAATTGACAGCAGCTTGACCAGCTTCATGAAGTGAGCGTTCACTTTGGAAAACGGATCAGACACAGAGTGGCAGTTGGCAGATGACGGCATGGCCTGGACATGCCGCCGTTCTGCACGATGCAAGGATTTAGTTGATCGTCAGCTGGGTTCTTGCGGAACCGGGTTTTTTCGGAAGTTTCAGCTCAAGAACGCCATCTTTGTAAGTGGCTTCCGCTTTTGTTTCGTCAACATCCTGTGCCAGTGCAAAACTTCTGCTTTGTACGCCGTAATATCTTTCGCTGCGGACGGTTTTGCCTTCTTCTTCTTTATTCTCTTCTTTTTTGACTTCGAATTCGATGGTAACGAAATTGCCTTCGACAGTTACCTTGATATCCTCTTTCGGGACGCCCGGAGCGTCGGCTTTGACGAGATAAGCGTCGTCGTTTTCAGAGACGTCGATTTTAATGCGCGGTTCCGATTCCCAACTGCTCCATGGCGAGGCCATCCGGTAGTTATTGAAAAAATCATCCAGATTTCTTAATGGTTCGAAACGGCTGATTTCGTTGAAAGGATTGAAATTCGAAAGATTGCTTGCCATTTTTTTCTCCCTATTCGGTAAAGGCCACTCTTGTGTGCCTTGTGCGTTGACTGAAAGAACCCAGACGGTTTTTAAGAGCTTATCGTTTCCTGAAAATGAAATTTTGAGATCAATCAAGTTGTCAAGATGGCATAAGAAAATCAGTAAAATCGCCCTGTTCGTGTTGGAATGGGGACAAAGTATTTTTCTTTTTAAAACGTTTTTATTAAAATAAGGGACAAAGTAAACAGGCAGGCAATAATTTTTGTGGAGTGCGTCTGGTGGCCAGAAGTTCACGGCTGATCGTTCCGAATCGGCCTCATCATATTTACCAGCAAGGTAACAATCGCCAAAAGATATTCGTCGATGACGAAGATTACGCTTTGTTTATGGACTGGCTGAAAGAGGCGTCGCGCCAGTACCGGGTCGATATTCACGCTTATTCTTTGCTGGAAAGCCGTGTCCATTTGCTCGTGACGCCGGCAGACGAGACGGGAATGGCACGTATGATGCAATGGATCGGACGCCATTATGTGCCCTGTTTCAACAAAAAGTATGGTCGAAGCGGAACGCTGTGGGAAGGGCGATTCCGGACTTCCCTGGTCGAGGAGGGGGAATGGATAATGAGGTGCAGCTGGTTTATCGAAATGCAACCGGTGGCATGCGGTCTGGCAAATCGTCCGGATGATTACCTGTGGTCCAGTTATCGGCATCATGCAGGTATCCAGCCCAGTCCTCTCATTCGCGATCATGCGGTTTACTGGAATCTTGGCAACACGCCTTTTGCCCGGGAAATGGCCTATAAAGGATTTTTCGGGCATTCCGATACCCGGGAAAATGCGGAAATGGAAAAAATGTTGCTAAAAGGCTGGCCATTGGGATCGAAAGCCTTTTTAAAACAGCTTGAAGCGTCAACTCATCGCCAGTTCAGGATGGGAAAAAAAGGGCGGCCGCCTAAGAAAGAGAAATAAACCATTCATTTTTCAGGAAAATCAGGAAAGACTTCATTGTTTTTTAAGGATTATTACTATGTCCCTTTTTATGTAAAATTTATTTTTTTGTAATAAATAATTGACTACGACCCCTTTTATTTTTGTTGTGTTGGCCAAAAAAACGGTTTACCCTGTTTGCGTCAATCCAAGAACGAGTAGGAGTTTGTATGTGTGCGCAAGGGTTATATCGTCCTTCTTTCGAGCACGATGCCTGTGGTGTCGGGTTTGTCGCCCATATCAGGGGTATCAAAAGTCATTCCATTGTCGAGCAGGGATTACTCATTCTGAAAAATCTCGACCATCGGGGCGCGGTCGGCGCCGACAAGATGATGGGCGACGGCGCCGGTATCCTGATCCAGATACCCGACCGCTTTTACCGGGAAGAGATGGCGAAGCAGGGTGTAACACTGCCGCCTCCAGGCGAATACGGTGTGGGGATGATCTTCTTGCCAAAGGAACATGCGTCCAGACTGGCTTGCGAAAAGGAAATAGAACGGGCCGTCCGGGCTGAAAAACAGGTGGTTCTGGGATGGCGGGATGTTCCGGTCAACCGTGACATGCCCATGTCTTCCAAGGCGCGGGAAAAAGAACCCGTTATCCGCCAGATTTTTATCGGGCGCGGGCCGGATATTATGGTGACCGATGCGCTGGAACGGAAACTGTTTGTCATCAGGAAGACGGCAGGACACGCCATTCAGGCGCTGGATCTGAAACATTGCAAGGAATTTTTCGTTCCCTCCATGTCGGCGAGGACGATCGTGTACAAGGGACTGCTTCTGGCCGATCAGGTACAGGGTTACTATCTC
The DNA here is from genome assembly GCF_000158475.2 of Oxalobacter paraformigenes. GTDB lineage: Bacteria > Pseudomonadota > Gammaproteobacteria > Burkholderiales > Burkholderiaceae_D > Oxalobacter > Oxalobacter paraformigenes. The sequence goes on from NZ_KI392031.1 coordinate 167,285, forward strand.
GACTTGCAAGACGAACGCTGCGTGTCTGCGCTGGCGATGGTTCATCAGCGTTTTTCGACAAATACGTTTCCGGAGTGGCCGCTCGCTCACCCTTACCGCCTGATCGCGCATAACGGTGAAATCAATACGGTCAAGGGCAATTTCAACTGGTTCCGCGCCCGTGAAGAGATGATGAATTCGGCGGTTTTGGGGGAAGATTTGAAAAAGCTTTATCCGCTGATGTATGACGGACAGTCGGATACGGCCTGCTTCGACAATGCGCTGGAACTGCTGGTCATGTCGGGTTATTCGCTGGCGCATGCGATGATGATGATGATTCCGGAAGCCTGGGAAAACCATCAGCTGATGGACGACAACCGTCGCGCTTTCTATGAGTATCACGCCGCCATGATGGAACCCTGGGATGGTCCTGCGGCGATTGCCTTTACGGATGGCCGCCAGATCGGAGGCGTTCTGGACAGAAACGGTCTTCGGCCGGCACGATATGTCGTCACCGACGACGATCTGGTTGTCATGGCTTCCGAAACGGGCGTACTTCCAATCCCCGAAACCCACATCATCAAAAAGTGGCGTTTGCAACCGGGCAAAATGTTCCTGATCGATCTCGATGCCGGCCGTATCATTGACGACAAGGAAATCAAGGATATTTATGCCAATGCCAGGCCGTATCGTGCATGGACGAATTCGGTCTGCATCAGGCTGCACGATCTGAAAGAACACGCGCACGATACGGTTCATTCCGACGTTCCGTTAAGGCTGAGGCAGGAAGCCTTCGGCTATACGCAGGAAGATCTGAAAATCGTCTTGCCGCCGATGGCGCTGAACGGAGAAGAAGCCATCGGTTCGATGGGGAACGATGCGCCTCTGGCCGTTTTGTCCCATCGTCCGAAGCCGCTCTATAACTATTTCAGGCAATCTTTCGCGCAGGTGACCAATCCGCCGGTCGATCCGATCCGCGAAGAAATCATCATGTCCCTGCTGTCTTACATCGGGCCGAAACCGAATGTGCTGGATACGAATAATGTCAATCCGCAAATGCGGCTGGAAGCATCGCAGCCGGTTCTGGGTTTTGCGGAAATGGCCAGCATTCGCAATATCGACGCCTATACCAGCGGAAAATTCCGTTCGTATGAACTGAACATTTGCTATCCCTTGTCCTGGGGAAAAATCGGTATTGAAGCGCATCTGGCCTCTTTGTGTGCCGAAGCGGTCGATGCGGTCAAGTCGGGGCATAACATCCTGATCGTTTCAGACCGGATGATCGGGCCCGACAGCCTGGCCATTCCGGCGCTTCTGGCTACATCGGCCATTCATCAGGATCTGGTTGCCAAGGGATTGCGCGCCTCGACCGGTCTGGTGGTGGAAACCGGGTCGGCAAAGGAAACGCATCATTTCGCGCTGCTTGCCGGCTATGGAGCCGAAGCCGTGCATCCGTACCTGGTTCTTGAAACCCTCTCCGATCTGGCGCCGCAATTGTCTGCCGATCTGACAGCGGAAAAAGCGCAGGCCAATTTCATCAAGGCGATCGACAAGGGCCTCATGAAAATCATGTCGAAAATGGGCATTTCGACCTATCGTTCCTATTGCGGCGCGCAGATTTTCGAAGCGATCGGCCTTTCGTCGGCACTGGTGGACAAGTATTTCAAGGGTACCGTTTCCAGCGTTGGAGGAATGGGGATTTTCGAAATTGCGGAAGAATCCTTGCGCTTGCATCAGCAGGCCTTCCAGAGCCGCCGGCAGCCGGTCCGTTTTCTGGATGTGGGCGGTGAATACGCTTTCCGCAAACAGGGCGAAGAACACATGTTCACGCCGGACGCCATCGCCAAGTTGCAACATTCCACACGGGCGAACAATTACGCGACCTACAAGGAATATGCGCAGATCGTTAACGACCAGTCGCGTCGCCAGATGACCTTGCGCGGACTGTTTGAATTCCGGTTCGATCCGGCCAGAGCCATTGCCATTGATGAGGTTGAACCGGCAAAAGAGATTGTCAAACGGTTCGCGACAGGCGCCATGTCGCTGGGTTCCATCAGTGCGGAAGCGCATGCCTCGCTGGCCATTGCGATGAACCGGATCGGCGGCAAATCGAATACCGGGGAAGGCGGCGAAGACCCGCGGCGCTATGAAAACGAACTGGCCGGCATTCCGATCAAGAAAGGCGAAACCCTGTCATCCATTCTGGGCAAAGACCGGATTGTTTCCGATATCGAATTGCAGGAAGGCGATTCCTTGCGTTCGAAAATCAAGCAGGTCGCTTCCGGCCGCTTTGGCGTCACAGCCGAATATCTGAATTCGGCTGATGAAATCCAGATCAAGATGGCGCAGGGCGCCAAGCCGGGTGAAGGCGGACAATTGCCGGGCGGCAAAGTGTCCGAATACATTGCCAGCATGCGTTTTTCGGTGCCGGGAGTCGGGCTGATTTCACCTCCGCCTCATCACGATATCTATTCCATCGAGGATCTGGCCCAGCTGATTCATGACCTGAAAAACGTCAACCCGCGTGCCACCATTTCGGTCAAGCTGGTATCGGAAGTCGGCGTCGGCACGATTGCGGCCGGTGTCGCCAAAGCCAAGGCAGACCATATCGTGATTGCCGGTCATGACGGCGGTACCGGGGCGTCGCCGCTGTCGTCGATCAAACATACCGGCTCGCCCTGGGAAATCGGTCTGGCGGAAGCGCAGCAAACGCTGGTGCTGAACAATTTGCGCGGCCGGGTTCGCATTCAGGCGGACGGCCAGATGAAAACCGGACGCGATGTCGTCATTGCCGCGATTCTGGGAGCGGACGAAGTCGGTTTCGCGACTGCTCCACTGGTTACGCAAGGGTGCATCATGATGCGCAAGTGCCATCTGAATACCTGCCCGGTGGGTGTGGCGACTCAGGATCCGGAACTCAGAAAAAAATTCAGCGGCAAACCGGAATACATTGTCAACTATCTGTTTTTCGTTGCTGAGGAGATGCGGCAGATCATGGCGCAGCTCGGTATCCGGAAATATGACGAATTGATCGGCCGGGTCGATCTTCTGGAAAAATCGGAGGCGATTACGGGCTGGAAAGAAGCGGGGCTGGATTTCAGCCGCCTTTTCCACGATCCGGCAGTCGATGCAAGCGTTCACAAACGGCATCAGGAAGAACAGGATCACGGTCTGGAAAAATCCATCGATCACCGATTGATTCTCCAGTCTGCCATCGCCTTGGAAAAGAAGGAAAAAATTTCGTTCATCTATCCGATCAAAAACGCCAATCGCAGCGTCGGTGCGATGCTTTCCGGGGAAGTCGCGCGTCGCTACGGACATGACGGGTTGCCGGACGACACCATCCATATCCAGTTGCAGGGAACAGCGGGCCAGTCGGTCGGTTCTTTCCTGGCGCATGGCATCACGCTGGATCTGGTCGGGGAGGCCAACGATTACGTCGGCAAGAGTCTCTCCGGAGGACGCATTATCGTACGGCCTCATGCCCAGTTTCGCGGGCAGCCTGAAAAGAACATGATTGCCGGCAATACTGTTCTGTACGGCGCTGTCTCAGGCGAGGCCTATTTCTATGGTATTGCGGGTGAAAGGTTTGCCGTACGCAACTCGGGCGCGGTCGCGGTTGTGGAAGGATGCGGCGATCACGGCTGCGAGTATATGACAGGCGGTACGGTGGCTATTCTCGGGGAGACCGGACGCAATTTTGCGGCCGGCATGTCCGGCGGTGTCGCTTACGTTTACGATCCTGACAGATCGTTCGAACGCAAGTGCAACTTGTCTATGGTAACGCTGGAGCCGGTGCTTTCGTGTTTCGAACAGGAAGCGACGGTGGAAAAAGCGGTATGGCACCGGATGACGCGCCATGAAGAACCACAAACCGATGAAGTCATTTTGAAGCGTCTGATCGAAAATCATTTCACCTGTACCGGCAGCCTGACAGCGCGCAGATTGCTGGAAGGGTGGTCGAATTGCAGACAGCATTTCGTCAAGGTTTTTCCGCTGGAATACCGTCGGGCCTTGCAGGATCTGTATGAAGGACAGAAAAAGGTGAGAGAGAACGCGGCTTTGGCGATTGCCTAGCACGGATATGGGGTAAAACAAGCGGGTAGAGGTGAAGATATGGGAAAAATAACAGGGTTCATGGAATTCGAACGTATTGAGGAAACGCATCTGGAACCGCAGGAAAGGATCAAGAATTACCGGGAATTCACCATGACACTGGCCGATGAACAGGCACGGCAACAGAGCGCGCGTTGTATGGATTGTGGCATTCCGTTTTGCAATAACGCTTGCCCGGTCGGCAATCTGATCCCGGATTTTAACGATCAGGTTTATCACGGCAGTGATGAAGAAGCTCTGGAAAAACTGCAGGCGACAAATAACTTCCCCGAATTTACCGGCCGTGTCTGTCCAGCCTTGTGCGAACCGGCCTGTTCACTCGGTCTGATCAGGGAGCCGGTCGGTATTCGTTCGATTGAACGATTCATTGCGGAAAAGGGGTGGGAAAACGGCTGGATCATTCCACAGCCGCCCGTAAGCAAGACCGGGAAAAAGGTCGCGGTGGTGGGTTCGGGGCCTGCCGGACTGGCGGCAGCGCAGCAACTGGCGCGTATCGGGCACGATGTGACCGTTTTCGAAAAGAACGACCGGATAGGGGGACTGTTGCGTTACGGTATTCCCGATTTCAAGCTGGAAAAAAGGGTGATTGACCGGAGGCTGGAACAGATGGTGTCGGAAGGGGTGGTTTTTCGTACCGGGGTTCTGGTCGGGAAAACGGTGCCTTCATCCATTCAGAATATGGCAAAAGAAACGGTCGATCCCGAAACGCTGAAACGCGAATTCGATGCCGTGATTCTGGCATGCGGAGCGGAACAGCCGCGGGAACTGGATGTACCGGGTTCGGATTTGCAAGGCGTGTATTTTGCCATGGAATATTTGTGCGCGCAGAACCGGAAAGATGCGGGCGACAAATCCCGGAACCGGTTCAGCGCGGAAGGCAAGCGGATTGTCATTATCGGTGGGGGCGATACCGGTTCCGATTGCGTCGGGGTCGCCAACCGGCAGGGCGCCGCCAGCATTTTGCAATTTGACCGCAACGCCCGCTTGCCCGATCAGGTGGACAAGGCGATGACCTGGCCTGACTGGCCCAGAAAGTTCCGGACTTCTTCGTCGCAGGAGGAAGGCTGCGAGCGTGACTTTGGGATTATGACAAAACGGATCGAGGGCAAACGCGGAAGGGTTGAAAAACTCATTGTCTGCCGTGTCGAACAGGACGGCGGAAGATATGTGGAAATTCCGGGAAGCGAATTCGAGATTCCGGCGGATATGATTGTTCTCGCAATGGGGTTCTCCGGCCCGGCGGCGTCTGTTCTGGAGGCATTCGGCGTCAAAAAGGACAGGGCTGGAAATGTTCTGGCGGAAACGGAAGGGAAAAACCGGTTCAGGACGTCGGCAGAAAAAGTGTTTGCGGCGGGGGACGCCCGGCGTGGCCAGTCGCTTGTCGTCTGGGCCCTTCATGAAGGGCGCGAATGCGCGGAGGCCGTGGACTGTTTTCTGATGAAGGAGGCCGCTTTAACAATCTGAAACAAATTTATGGGGCGATTGGCGTATTTTGGCCGGCCTGTGCTGATATATTGTCCGAGTTGAGGTAGTATTATTGCTGTCGTTTCTTAAATTGTGGTGCCATTGATTCCGGTATCCGCTACAATCAATTTTTTTATTTGAAATTCATATCATTATGAAAATTCAGGGCAGTATAGTCGCACTAGTCACTCCAATGAATGCCGACGGTAGCGTCGATCTCGATTGCATGCGCCGGCTGATGGACTGGCATATTGCAGAGGGAACGGATGCTTTCGTTATCGTGGGAACAACGGGTGAATCGCCTACCGTCAATGTCGATGAACATGCCGAGCTGATACGGGTCGCTGTCGAGCATTCCGGCAAACGTGTCCCGATCATTGCGGGCGCAGGGGGCAATGCAACGGCTGAGGCAATCGTGCTGACCCGGTATGCCCAGATGGCGGGTGCGGACGCTTCCCTTCAGGTTGTTCCCTATTATAACAAGCCGACCCAGGAAGGTATGTACCAGCATTTCCGCAGTATTGCCGAAGCGGTCGATCTCCCGATGATTCTGTATAACGTCCCCGGCAGAACGGTGGCGGACATGTCGAACCAGACGATAAAAAGGCTGGCTGAAGTCCCGAACATTATCGGCGTCAAGGACGCGACCGGCAATATCGCGCGCGGCATTGATTTGTTGCGCCAGGTTCCAGACGACTTTTCTGTCTATTCCGGTGACGATTCCACGGCGCTTGCGCTGATGCTCTGCGGCGCGAAAGGCAATATTTCCGTTGTCGCCAATGTCGCTCCGAAAAACATGCATCTGATGTGCGCCGCTGCGATAAAGGGGGATGTCGAAACCGCCTGCAAGCTGAACAGTCTGCTTTTGCCGCTGAGTCAGCAGCTGTTTGTCGAACCGAATCCCGTTCCGGTCAAATGGGCGATGGCAGAAATGGGTATGATTCCTCCGGGCATACGGTTGCCGCTGGTTCCTCTTGCCGAGGAATATCGCGCCGGGGTCAGGAAAGCGCTTGAAGAGTCCGGCGTATTGGCCTGAAACGTATGCGGTGCAATCAACCGTGTCCCGGGTGGGATGAGGTTCCATTGAAAATATAGGAAGGCTTGGAAGCTGAAACGTATGGTTTTTAATAAAAAGGTCGGTTCCGTTCTGATCGGGTCGCTGGCAGTGATCGGGTTGTCTTCGTGCAGTACAGTCAACAGTCTGCTCGAAGCAGACCGGATTGATTACAAGAGTGAAACTTCCCAGACTCCGGGACAAAGACTCGAGATTCCTCCCGATTTGACCCAGCTGCAGCGAGACAACCGTTATACCATTCCTGAAACCGGAACGGTAACGGCTTCGGATTATAACCAGCAAAGGCAGGAAGCGAGACCGACTACGGCAGTGGGGTCGTCGGGCGGGGTAGTGGCGCCTAATGAAGCGACCGATATCCGGATCGAAAAGCATGGAAGCCAGCGCTGGCTGGTCGTCAACCGTTCGCCAGAAACGCTTTGGCCGCAAATCCGGGATTTCTGGCAGGATAACGGTTTCCTGATCAACATCGATTCACCCGATACCGGTATTATGGAAACGGACTGGGCTGAAAACCGGGCCAAGTTGCCGCAGGATTTCATCCGCAAGACGATCGGCAAGGTGTTTGATGCGCTTTATTCGACCGGAGAACGCGACAAGTTCCGGACGCGTCTTGAGCGCAATGCCGATGGAACGACCGATATTTACATCAGCCACAGGGGAGCACAGGAAGAGATTGTCGGGGTTAACAAGGATACGACCATGTGGACGGCGCGTCCTTCCGATCCTGAGCTGGAAGCCGAATTTCTGTCGCGCCTGATGGTTCAGTTAAGCGACATGAACCAGAAGGAAAAGGCCAGAGCCAGAGCGCTTGCCGAACAGAAAACGGTTGTGTTGCCTTCCAGGGCGACACTGGTCAAGGGATCCGACAGTTCCAAAGTCGTTGTTGACGAGACGTTCGACCGGACATGGCGGCGGGTCGGTCTGGCACTGGATCGGGTCGGGTTTACCGTTGAAGACAGGGATCGTTCGAAGGGCCTGTATTTCGTCCGGTATGTCGATCAGGATAGCGACGCGAAGAATACACCTGAAAAAGAAAAAGGATTCTTCTCGAATCTGTTCTCTTTCTCCGAGAAAGAAAAATACGCCCAGCGTTACCAGATTTTGATTCATGAAGCGGATGCCAAGAGTGAAATCGTCGTGCTGGATGACAAGGGGCAGCCCGAGAAAACGTCTACGGGCAGAAAGATCATGAATTTGCTTTACGAACAGTTAAGATAACGACATTGTTTGACGATAACGGCCAGCCTTGAAATTGACGAGTCTGGGAAGCGGCAGCAAGGGTAACTCGCTGCTCGTTTCCGCAAAAGATGGACTGACGACCACGTTCGTGATGGTGGATTGCGGTTTCGGTACGCGCGAAACGGTGCGCCGTCTGGAACGTGTCGGTTGTTCCCCCTCGGATTTGTCTGCCCTGATCGTAACGCATGAACACAGCGACCATGCCGGCGGCGTTCTGGCGTTTGCGCGCCGTCACCGGATTCCGGTCTGGATGAGTTATGGTACTTTCCAGGCGCTTGGAAAAGATTTTTCGGAAATCGATCTCTCTTTCTGTCGCGATGGCGACTGTTTTAACGTGGGCGATCTTCAGATATCGGCCTTTACCGTTTCCCATGACGCAAAAGAACCCTTGCAGTTTCATATGACCGATGGGGCAGTCAAGTTCGGCATGCTGACCGATACCGGACAAACAACGCCGCATATACTGAATGCGCTTTCCGGATGTGACGCCTTGATGGTGGAATGCAATTATGACGATCTTATGCTGAAAAATTCGTCCTATCCTTTTTATCTTAAAAAACGTATCGGCAGTATTTACGGGCATTTATCCAATCATTGCGCAGGAGAGTTCCTTGCACAGATCGATCAATCGCGTCTGAAAAAAGTCATCGGCGCCCATTTAAGCCAGAACAACAATTTTCCTGAACTGGCAAAACAGGCGATTGATGCCTCGGTCGATACGAAGAAAATCGAGGTGATTGTAGCAGGACAGAATGACGGATTCGAATGGGTGGAAGTGACGGGCCGCTGACAGTGGTGTCATTTGCCTGAGGTTCGTTAATAAAAAAAGCCGATCTTCCGATCGGCTTTTTCTCAGACGAAGCAGGAATTATTTCTTGGCAGCGTCTTTGGCAGCAGCGGCAGCGTCTTTAGCAGCGGCGCCTGCATCTTTAGCGGCATCCTTAGCGTCCTTGGCTGCATCTTTAGCAGCGTCTTTGGCTTCAGCAGCAGCTGGAGCGGCAGCAGCAGGAGCAGCAGCGTCTTTAGCGGGAGCGGCAGGAGCGGCAGCTGGAGCAGCTTCAGCTGCTTTTTTGTCAGCAGGTTTTTCACCAACTTTACATGCGGTCAGAGCAAGAGCCATCAGGCCAACGAGCAATAAAGACTTTTTCATTTGTAATCCTTAATTAAATAATTAGGTTAATTACCGGTAATTTGTATACTACTTTAAATAGAAGACTGCCTAATGCCGATACCTGACGTACCTGTTACATTGACAACCTCCTAATGAAGCTGATTATAGCCACTTTTTTGTCATTGTAGCCTCTCCTTCCGGTGTTTTTGCATCTGTTTTGCAATCTCGCAACAGGTTTGACGCTTTCTTCAAACGCTTTATGTCCATTTAAACGAACAATGGGGGAATCGGGAGCCATGTAGCTGAAAACCTCATACGGTTTTTTCTGCCTTTCGAGAGGATTTTTTGTTCCAAAACAAATGTTTGCGCGTATTTTGAGGAGGTGTGCGGAATAAGGCGCCGACGAGCGTCCAGGATTTTTCTTTTTTGTTTCTTTCTGTCAAATTTTATGGGAAGCGGATTTAAAAAAATCAAAAAATATACAAATAGTCTGGCGAAGAGGGCGGGGAGACCGTTATGAAAAACGATATAAATCCCGCTTATCAATAATATAGATAAATCCGATATCCGATTTTTAATGTCGTCTGAAGCGGGTATAATTTTTGCGATCCATATTGAAACAAAGGCCATCCGGAGAAAAAATGAAAATTGCCAAGAATACGGTCGTTACCGTTCACTACAAGTTGTCCGATGCACAGAACAATCTGCTGGAAGATGGTCAGGAACCGATCATTTACCTTCATGGCGGGTATGACGATACGCTTCCCGCCCTTGAAAAAGCACTGGATGGAAAGGAAGCCGGTTACAAAACGATGATTCAGGTCGAACCGGAAGAAGCGTTTGGCGAATACGATCCTCTCCTGGTGAGAGTGGAAAACCGGGATCGTTTTCCGGCTCCGCTGGAAGTCGGGATGCAGTTTGAAGGCATGCCCGAAAGTGCCGATGCCGGAGAGGAGCCCGCTATCTATGTCGTGACAGACATTGCTGACGACAAAGTCGTTCTGGACGGCAATCATCCATTGGCGGGAATTGCCCTGCGTTTTGAGTTAACGGTAACGGATGTCAGAGCCGCAACCGAAAAAGAAATCGAACGCGGGCATGTCAACGATTTTGACGATCCCGACGATGAAGAGGATGGAAGCAGCCAGTTCAGAAGTATTGTGTTGCACTGAACAGGATAGTCCGATTTGAAGAACTTTGATTGACCGGGGCTATTTTATCACGCTAAAATAATTGATTGCTTGAATTCAGGGAGCAACATGGCGCGTAAACTGATTGTCGGAAACTGGAAAATGAATGGCAGCCTCGCCATGAATGCCGAATTGCTAAACGGTATCAGGACAGGTCTTGCGGGCATTGACTGCGATCTGGCGATCTGTGTGCCTTTTCCTTATCTGGCGCAAAGTCATGAAGCGCTGGAGGGAACCGGTATCGCCCTTGGAGCGCAAGATGTATCGGCCCACGCCGTCGGGGCATATACCGGGCAGGTTTCGACCCGCATGTTGCTCGATTTCGATTGCAAATACGTTATCGTCGGCCATTCCGAGCGGCGGGAGTACTGCAACGAGTCAGATGAGCTGGTTGCCAACAAGGTTCAGCGTGCGCTGGCTGGCGGTTTGACGCCTATTGTGTGTGTGGGGGAGTCCCTGAGGGAAAAAGAAGACGGAAAAACGGCAGAAGTGGTTGGCAGACAGATCGGGGCGGTGCTTTCCGTGCTCGAAGAAAGGGAAGTTTGCGATATCGTCGTCGCTTATGAACCGGTCTGGGCAATCGGCACCGGAAAAACGCCGACTCCCACCATGGTTGAAGACGTCCATGCCTTGTTGCGCGAATGGATGGTCGGAAAGAATCCGGATGCCGGAGAGTGCGTGAGAATATTGTATGGCGGCAGTATGAAGCCTTCGAATGCGGGAGATTTTTTGCAGAGGCCCGATATTGATGGCGGATTGATTGGCGGCGCTTCGCTGAAAGCCGAGGATTTTCTGGCGATTGCCCGGCAGGCGTCCCGGTAAGGAACATTTAGTCAAACCAGAGGAAATGCAGGAAAAACATGCTGTATAACATTACCATTATTGTACAAGTCTTATCCGCGCTGGCCATTATCGTGCTGGTTTTGATGCAGCATGGCAAGGGTGCCGATATGGGGGCCGCTTTCGGTGCTGGCGGCGGATCTTCGGGCAGTATTTTCGGCGCCTCCGGTTCTTCAAATTTCCTGTCCAAATCGACAGCCATAGCGGCAGTCGTGTTTTTTGTTTCGACACTGGCGATGGCTTATTTGGGACATTACCGCGCTCCTGCGCAAAGCGGGGTTATCGAAAAACTGCAATCGGTGACGACTCCTGCTCCGGTACAGGAAGCGCCTGCTGAACCGGCGGTTTCGAAGGAAGCTTCCGGAGCGGCTGCCATTCCCGGCGCCCAACAGACTGTTCCTGCGAACCCAGGCGAAAATACGTCAAAATAAAGCATGCGCGTTCCTTTTTCCTCACAAAAACTTGAAGAAAAAGGAAGTTGCTGAGATAATCTAGCTCCTGCGCCGACGTGGTGGAATTGGTAGACACGCTATCTTGAGGGGGTAGTGGCGAAAGTCGTGCGAGTTCAAGTCTCGCCGTCGGCACCAACAGCTAGTTCAAAGCAGTCTTATACAGTATAAAAACCCGTGTAAAACCAGGTGTTTACGCGGGTTTTTTGTTTTTTGTGGTATTGCGACGTTCTATGCAATCCGGCTCTTTTGGGTATATATTTGGGTATAGATTGGATATACCCATTTCCGCATATACCCAAAAAGGCTGCATAATGGCAAAACTCATCATTCCTCTGAACCCAAAACGGATCGATAACGCCAAACCCAAAGAAAAAAGCTACTCACTCTTTGATGGAGGTGGTCTGTACGTGGAAGTGTCCCCAAGGGGTTCCAAACTCTGGCGAATGAAGTTTCGGTTGAACGGAAAAGCTGGACTGTTATCCTTTGGCAAATATCCCGATGTATCGTTACAGCAAGCCAGAACAAAACGTGAAGAAGCCAGAAAGCAGATAACCGCGGGCATAGATCCACGCGAAGCGAAAAAGGAACAGGAGCGCCAGCAGTTGGAACAGGAAGCTGCCAAAGCCTTTCATGGTCAAAATACCTTCCAGAAGATTGCATTACGCCTTCACACCAGCAAACAGGGTAGAACAACCGACTATTACCGCAACAAGATGCTTCGCCAGTTTGAAATCCATCTGTTCCCCGTCATTGGTGAAAAGAATATCAGGGACATTGAAGGCAAAGAACTGTTCGATATTTTCAAGAGCATTGCTGAAAAGACGAACAAGGAAGGCAAAACAATGACCTATATGGCAAAGAAATTGTGCCAGTGGACAGCTGAGGTTTACGACTTGGCTAACATGGAAAATAGCAGTTTTGCCATGAACAATCCTTGCCGTTCCATTATCAAGTTCCTGCCGAAACATGAAACCGAACATATGGCGCGAATTGGGTTTTCTGACTTGCCAAACTTCATCCATGCGCTGGAAGCATATGGTGGCCATATCCTGACGAAATCAGCCATCTGGATGTTGCTCTACACCGGCATGAGACAGGCCAGCATCAGGCGCGCTACATGGTCAGATTTCGATTTGAACGTAGCCATATGGAAACGCAAGCCGGAGAAAACAGACAAAACCATTCATGAAATACCGTTGCCCGAACAGGCCATTAAATTGCTGAACAATATTAATCCGCTAACAGGCGGCAATCCTGACAATCTGGTTTTTCCGAGTGTGTATGAAAACAGACTGAAAATGAGTGAAGCGGCAATAGGGCAGGCCATTGAACGCATGGGTTTTGCCATGACGGGACACGGTTTGCGTGGTGTGGTCAGTACGGGTTTAAATGAGCTTGGGTTCAATCCAAGACTGGTAGAGGTGCAGTTGGGGCACAAGAAAAGCGACGCCATCGAAGCAGCCTATAACGATGCAAGACACTTTGCAGACCGGCGCAAGATGATGCAACGGTGGGCGGATTATCTCGATAATCTGAAAACAATGGCAAAAATAATCCCGATGAGAGGAAACGCGGCATGATCATGTGATCATGCTAAACACTACTCAACGCCAGTCTCAATCGTTTGGTTTTTGAGAATATCTTACCCAAGAAACAGGAAACATAACGGGTGAGAAAAGGAGAAGGCGTATAAGAAACGCCCATGAAGGAGAAATAGATATGAGCCTATCTGAAGCAAACATTGAGCGGCATAACGAAATCGTTAAAAAAGTTGAGAAGGTAATCAAAGACTGTTTCCCGGAAGCATTTAAAACAGATGGCAGTTCTATTCCGTATGTATTTGTTTTGCCAGAAAAATATGCCCGTTATTACATAATAATCAACCAAAATACACCAGCCTTTTCAGCTAAGGGCAAAGCATCATTACAAAAACTTCAAAGGCACTTAAAAGAGGTATCAAAAATCTTAAATAATCTTCCGGCGGCGGAACGTAGAGCACTGAATGAAAAATTTGATTTTAGAGCTGGATTAGGAATATATGCAGCGGCAACAATAGACTTAACGTGTGCAGCAAACCGAACAATACAGGACATACACCTCTCAAAGGGGCGAAAAAAGAATCCATATTACGAATTGGTTGCAGAAATGGGAAGAGATTTTCAATGTGTCACCGGAAATGCGCCGCGCCTCAGTAGGAACCCATGTGACAATAAGCCAACAGGCAAATTCTACAGCTTTGTTAAGGGAATGTTTGAAGTACTGGGGTTAAATTATAAAGCGAACATTGAGGAGGCAATTAAAGCCATGCAAATTGATGGAGAAAAGCCTAATTGTTGGTAATGATCCAAATTGGATAATGGGGAAAAATATAGCGGAATTTTTTTATTTTCCCCATTTTCTCAATCTCTTGCGAACCTTGGAAAATGTCCCTGTACCGCGACGTTACAGCGGGATCAATACAGGAAAGTAATAATGACATCCTTCCAGATATTACGGCTCACACAAGTCAAAGCTTTAACTGGCTTGTCCAAAACATCTCTATACCAGCTCATCAAACAAGGAAAGTTCAAAAAACCCATCCGGCTAGGTGCCCGGTCTGTTGGTTGGCTTCAAACCGACGTTGAAGAATTTATAACGGAACGGGTAAAAGCTAGCCGTCCGGAAATTCAATAAGGAGGTGCATCGATGAAAAACAATGCACTTACTTTTATCGGTAATACACCGTTACGCCGAAACGATGACGGCCTTATTAGCCTGACCGATATATTCAAAGCCTCAGGTGAAAATCAAAATAAATCACCATTGGAATGGGCTCGGTTCGCTGGCCATCAATTTATCGAATTTGTCGCACACAATTTAAATACGGGGAAATCCCGTATTTACAAAACCACACGCGGCAAAAGTGGCGGTACTTATGCCCATTGGCAAATCGCTTTGGCTTATGCCAAATACCTCAGCCACGACCTGCATATGCACGTGAATGAAGCCTACATGCGCTTCAAGACAAACGATATCAGCATGGCAGACGAAATCGCGGACAAAGCCACTCCTGAGCAGCAACTATGGCTTGAGAAGCGATTACAGGGGAAAGCGGCACGCCGCCAATTCACCGACACTCTGAAAGATCATGGAGTGACAGGCATAGGTTACGGTCGATGTACCCATGCTATCCAGACGCCAATAATGGGTGGGTCAAAGGCTCACATCTGCAAAACAAGGGGGCTCAGTAAAAAGGTCAACCTTCGTGATCAGATGAGTGTGGAAGAGTTGATCGCCACATCTATGGCTGAACTGGTCGCCAGCAAGAAAATCACTCAATCCGGAGTTCGCGGAAACACCCCTTGCGCCCAAAAATGCAAATGGGCTGCCGAAAAAGTGGCAAGCCTGCTTAACTGAAGGGGAACGTCATGAACAAAAAAGACAATGGCAAAAAAAAGGCCGCACAGCAGGCGGCCAAACAAAAAAGACAGTTCAATCATACTGATAACAGCGCCTTTTCGCAACGTTTCAAAATACTGTACTGGTTTAAAAACAATCCAAGTCTGACAACGGAACAGGCCAGACGTGAACTTGGCATCATGCACCCTGCCGGTCGTATCAAGGAACTTCGTAAACGGGGCTATAACATCCTGACCCATTGGGATAACTATCCGACAGCAGATGGACAACTCCACAGAATGGCAAAGTATGTTTTGATGAACCGAAAAGGAGGCGAAGATGAATAAGCTCTTCACAAAGGTTCAAAATGGACTTCTGAGCCGTTTTTCGTCGAATCGGACTGGTATCTACCCGGAAAAGGCGTTGAACCAATACGGACTTACTCTCGTCATTTCTGGAAGCCATGAGCAAAAGAGGAAAACGAGCGCTTAAAGAAGCAAGGCAAGCAAGAGGAGGCGGAAGTTTTCTTCCTTTTACATTGCTTCCCTTGCAAAGTGAGCAACTTGCCAGCCTTACCCCTTACGAAGCAAAACTTCTTTTTGACATCATGAGCCAGTGGAGACTTGGAAACAATGGAGACCAGAGCGCAGCATGGGCACTCATGCAAAAGCGAGGATGGCGCTCTAAAGAAACACTTGGCAATGCGCTAAAAGGGCTACTTGAAAAAGGTTTTATTGTTCTGACACGGCAGGGAGGCAGAAATAAATGCAGTCTTTACGGGTTAGGATGGCTAGCTATCGACCAATGCAGCGACAAACTGGATATTCAGCCAACGATGTCACCTGTCACGAAAAACTGGAGGAAATATGAACCCCTTAAAAATTAATTTCCCTGCCCCGCCTAGCGGGGCAATGAGGTGACTTTTTTTCACGATTGACCCGCTAGGCGGGGCACATCTTCAAAAAACAAGCTTCATTGCCCCGTCAGGCGTATCAGTCAGAGCCTTTTTTGAAAACAATTGCCCCGCTAGGCGTACACCTCTATAGAAATACCATCTACCTACATCAAAAATAAAAGGGCCGAATATCAAAAGTACAAGGAAATACTGGTTTGGTCACCATCAGGAAAAGGAAAAACAGAATGAAAGAAGTTACGAACGCAACCGCGCTGAAAACTGTTGTTGAAAAACTGAACAATACTTCAGACGGCTTTTTTTCATGCCTGCTTATTGCCAGCATGATGAATGAAAAGGATTCCTATCAGGAAATAAACCGAGAAGTCGAAAAGTATTGCAAAGCCAACGGTATCGGCAACATCGAAGAAAAACTGTCACAAGTACTTCAATGCGCTTTTTTGTGGGCGGGTCATTTCTGGCAAATAAAAACCGAACAATTCACGCTTTTAACCGAAACCATGAAACGGTTCACAGGAGGCGATATGAACGCGCTTTTTCAAATGCAAGAATCGGACAGGAAACTGAAAGCCAGACTACAAGCGGCAGATGAACTGTTGAACGAGATGTTTTCACCGTTCGGCAATGTCGTGGAACCTGTTCTGAAAATCGCCATGTCTGGGCATTTTGTCAACGAGGACAACGTTTTGGCCGATGGAAAGGCAAAACAGGACATGAAATCGGTTTACCGGGCCATTTTGCAGGAACTGAACTGAGAGGAATAACCATGCAAACAGTTGTTGATTCACTTGTTGTTACGCTAGACCTGGAAGCGTCCAGCCTGAAAAAAGGTCTGGAAGAAGTCGATAGAGGGCTAAAGCAGATCGGCAAAGCCACAGAGAAAACGTCGCGTGAATTTTCCGATATGGGAAGGCAGTTCGACAATGCTCTCCGGAAAATGCGCAATGAGTTCCTGGGCTTCATGTCGGTTTTTACCGCCGGGAAAAGTATCAAGAATTTTGTTGAAGATACGATTCAATCCAGCGCCGAACTTGACCGTCTTTCAAAAAATCTCGGTATTGCCGCCACCCGTTTGCGTGCCTATCAGGACGCCAATAAAAGGGCTGGTGGATCAGAAGAAGGAATATTGGGCCAGATAAAGCGCAATGCGGACGATATTGCACGCTATAACAGCGGTATGGGAATTTCGGAAGCCATCAAGTGGTCGTTGTCCTATGGGGTTCCGGTCACTGCCCTGAAAGATGCTGAAACCTACCTTAAAGCACAATCTGACGTGATTGCACGGATAAACCGGATTGATCCGAACCGGGCAAGAGTATATGCGCAGCAAATGGGACTGGATGAAAACGTTTTCAACCTGATAAAGGATGGAGCGTCCGCGCTTGACGGGTATCTCAAAAATGCGGCAAAACTCTCCGGCATGACCAATAAGGACGCCGCAGCGGCCGAGAAACTCCGGCAGGAATTTAACGACCTTGAAGATGAGTTTCGCAAAACGGGAGAGCGCATTGTATTTGCCCTGAATCCTGCCTTCCGTGAAATCATAGCCATCTGTAAGCAAATGGCACAATGGGTAAATGAAAATCAGGGCGATATCGTTCAGTTCATCACAGATGCCACTGAGCAATTCAAAACATTCGTCAATGCGGTCAAAAGCGGGAAATATGATGAGCAGATTGCCGATATCAAACGGGTCGGCGAAGCGTTTGTGGCGGTAGGATTGACTATTTCATCGGTAGTCGGCTTTTTGAAAGAATGGAAAGCTCTCACAAGCGGGGCAGGCTATGAACTGAAACGTTGGGATTTAACCGAAGGAAACGAAAACGCGCTTTTCAGGGACAACATCGGCCGCAAGGATTTGGACGATCCTAAAAACGTCAAGGCTAGAAAAGAATACTTGTATTACCGGCTGAAAGAGGAAGGTTTTACCGATAATCAGGTATTTGGCATTATTGGAAGTCTGCTTGGTGAAAATGATACGCTTGATCCAGCCCGAAGAGGATTGGGAGGCGCTTACGGTATAGCTCAATGGGAAGACCCGCGACAAAAGGAATTCGAAAAATATTTCGGGCGCAGCATCATCGGAAGTGCTTTTGTTGAACAAGTTGCCTTCAAAATCCACGAACTTCGAACCACCGAGAAAAGGGCGGCTGATTTGATAAGGCAGCAAACTACAGTAGATGGTTCTGCAGTAACCCACAGTGATGAATATGAACGGCCAAACCCGAAAAAAGCGCGTAATAATGTAAGGATTGATTATGCCCGGCAAGTTGCCCGCGAATTCGGGAAGGAACTCTATAACCCGATAAGTGGTATTTCGCCAACCGCTCTGACTGCACAGAACACGACGACTATCAATAATTACAGTCCGCATCTTGGCCCTATTACCATCCGTACTGGTTCTGCAGATCCCAAGGCCATTGTCAAGGAACTGAAAAACAGTTTCCCGAACTATTCAATCAGCAATCAGGCGAACAGGGGGATCAGGTGATTACTGGATTCGTCAAAAGAAAAATTGATGTGACTTTCCGTATGGGTGAGGGTGAGACGGGCGAGAAGCCAGGGCCAGCTATCAAAATATCCGGTTTGCGCGTAGCGACGCGAACCGAATATTACAACGCCGCAATACAAGCCGAATGCCAGATCAGGATATACGGTCTGAAACAATCTCTCATGAATCAGCTTGTTGCAACAGGGTACGGCGCCCATGAAGTCCGAAACAATTCTGTCGTTCTTGAAGCCGGAGATGAGGGCGGCATTATGTCAACCGTATATCATGGCAATATCGTTCGCAGTTATGCTGATTATGCGGCTTTCCCCGATGTCTCACTGAATGTGCATTGTCTGGCGTCCTATTTTGATGCCATGAAGTCTTATCCTTCCAGATCGTACAAAGGAGCGGTGGATGTAGCATCTATCCTTGCCGGGATTGCCAAGGATATCGGTCTTGCGTTTGTCAATGATGGCGTCAACGTCAAACTGACTGACCAGCATCTTACCGGAACAGCCTATGACCAGATACAGAAATGCGCTGAAGCGGCGGGAATTTCATACGTCATCGAATATGGTGAACTTGTTATTTTTCCGAAGAATAGGGAAAGGAACGCGCCAGTCATTCTCATTTCACCACAAACCGGCATGGTGGGATATCCAGCCGTTTCATCTCAGGATATTTCCGTAACCACGCTGTTTAATCCGTCGCTTGCCACCGGCAAAGAAGTAGAGATAAAAAGCGTTTCTACCATTGCTAACGGCAGGTGGGTTATTGTCGGCTTAACGCATGTCCTTGAGAGTGAAGTGCCAGATGGTGCGTGGTTCTCGCAGGTATTTTGCCGAAGAATGGCAGGACGATGATTCTTGGTTAGGTTTTCGCATCTTCTGAGACCCGGCAAGATAATGCCGGGTCTAGTACTTCGTCAGCAGAATAAGCCTTTTGTCATCGTGTGAACGTTCTTTCAATAGGCGCTCTGTTTTGTTGGATAATCAGAAAGATCAACGTTGATCACAGCCCATATCCAGCCTTTGTAATCGTCTTTTATCTGTAAAGCAGAAAAGGGAGAAGCGGAGGGAACTGTTCCGCCGTCGTCAATAACTGTTTCCAGCCACAATTTGGCGGCTTCGTGTGCATTGTCGATCGCTTCTTCCACCGTGTCGCCAGCGGAAAAACAGCCCGGAAGATCAGGAACAACCACACCGAAAGCGGTATCGTCAGTTCCTGGATCAATAGCAATAAGGTATTTCATGGTTTTTCAGTTTGAAGCAGATAAACCAGTATATTGACAATTTCAGAGGGATAACACAAACTGCAAGCCTCTCTTAAGCAAATGCGGTTTTTACGCCCCGTTAGTCTGCGGTTTTTTTATGCCTGTACGTTTCATCGTGCCGGTTCTACCTGTTTATGGTCGGGGTAGAGCATAGCCATACAATACCCCCAAGGGGAAAGCTATACGCGGCTTCATTTGCGCCGAGAGTGCGCCCGACCGCCCGCACAAAAGGTGGTTTCATAATCAAAGGATATCAAAATGAAACCAAAATCATCACTGCAATACAACTACCCAATGGAAATGCTGCACCAGGAATATTTCACCAGTGGCGGAGAAATCTGTCTGACAGGAAGTATGCTGGCCCATCCTTACTTTGTTTCGCCCCTTGGGAAACTGATCGCCCAATTGAAACGCAAGGGCCATAACATTGAAGCATGCGAAACAGAATATAAAGCCATGCAGAAAACGCTAAGGCAGTGGAATAGAGCACTTGAACAACAGGCGTATGAAACAATACGCTTGCGCCATAGCAGAAAAAATTGAGGGAAATCCACCTGTATTAAAATACACATGCCTGAAAATGGCGTACTTCTCTTGCGAGCACCTAATATTCGTTAAGGTTTTTATATTGATGTGCCTTCATCACTCAGCCCAATTTAGGACAGACGATTTCTCCTGTTTGAAGCAAAGGAAAGAGGCTGTAAGGATATGTTCAATTGGTTCGAAAGTAAGCCGGTTCAAAGAGAAGAGCGTCAGTTTCGGCATTCTCCTCATTTTTGAGGAGAACTGGAAGAAACTTGAAAACCAAGAGGTGATTTTTTGGGGTAGCGAACAATAATGGGTATAGATTTGGGTATAAGTTGGAAATGATAATTTGTAAGCATATGATTTTATAGGTAGTTCAATGCTCGCCGTCGCACCAACAGCTAGTTCAAAGCAGTCTTATACAGTCTATAAACCCGTGTAAAACCTTTATGCGGGTTTTTTGTTTTATGCGGCATGGTGACGTTCTATACAATCCGGCTGTTTCAGGTATGTATTTGGATGGAGGTTGAATATACCCGCTTTCGCATTACCCAACAGGCGGCACAATGGCAAAAATCAACGTTCCTCTGACTTGCAAACAAATTGATAACGCCAACCCCGAAGAAAAAAACGGTTTTGGTAGAAGTCGTAAATCCTTGTATGCGTTTACGGTTGCCTGCATGGCGATCTGCCAGAAAACCACATCAACGAAACTGTAGGGGCTTGCCGCTGCACCGGAATCACGTTCAAAGCGGCGCGATAAAATTATAATTCGTAAACCAGGTGTTCACACCGTTTCTTTGTTTGGCGCGATGTGCTTATATGTACTCTGTTTTCCGCAAGAACAGATTGGGATGCATGTTCGGGCGCTGTTTCATGAGCCTGTAATTTGGATGGATGGTTCAGCAGCCGCTTTCGCAACAGTCAGCTATCATTGACCGGGTAGGTTTCCTTGCCGTTTTGTCTTGTACGGAAATATTTTTCCAGAAAGTCCAGTGCAGTCTGGTTATTTTGTTCAGCTGCCCTGGCAAGCCATTCATAAGCCTTGTCACGGTCCCGCCGGCTTCCATATCCGGTGAAATAGCGGTATCCGATCTGATACTGCGCGCGTGCGTCTCCTCGTTCGGCCGCTTGCCGGAACCGCATTGTTGCCTTGTAAGGATTTTTTGAAACGCCACAGCCTTCCTCATGAAGCGTGCCCAGCGCGTACAGTGCAGGCGTATAGTGTTGTCCGGCCGCTTTCATATACCACTTGTATGCCGTTTGGCAGTCTTTTGGGATGCCGTATCCATAATAGTACAAATTGCCCAGCTGGTACTGGGCGCCCGGGTCTGCTTTTTGCGCCGCCTGTAAAAAACAATTTCGGGCTTCCGTCAGGTTTTGCTGTGTTCCTTTGCCTTGCAAATGCATGTGGCCGAGATTGTACAGAGCGTCTTTGTTGCCTTCTTTTGCCGCGAGTTGGAAAAAATGGAAAGCTTTGGAATATTGCCCGTTTCGGTAAGCGATTTCCGCATCCGTATAAGTGTCAGCGAAAGCGATTAGAGAAATACCTGAAAAAACAACACATGCCAATAATTTTCCGCAAGGCAAGAATTTCTCTGGAAAGCGATTACGCATGGTATCTGACAGCCAACTCGGTAAATAAAGGCTTGTATTGTTGAGAACGATCAGGATATTTCTTGATCAAAACCTAAAATGTTACGATAAACGTAGTATCTTGGGCAAGCAAAAATTAAGATCATCGTAGCTATTGAAAGAGCTGCGATGTCTAATTCTTCCAAAACATATCGTTCGGTTTTTTCTTTGCGTTTGAAAGAAGCGCGAGAAAAAGCCGGAATTTCTCAGAGACGGCTCGGAATCGAAGCTGGCATGGATGAATTCGTCGCCAGCACACGCGTCAATCGCTATGAAAAGGGAATCCATGAACCCGATGAGGCGACAGCTGTAAAGCTTGCGCAGGTCTTGAATATTCCTTTGGCTTATTTTTACGCGGATGACGACAGGCTTGCCGAAGTTATTTTACTGTTTAGCTGTTTGCCGGAGCGGGATAAACAGGAATACCTGAAATTTTTACGCGCAAAAATGCCACAGTAGGATGTGTTACTGGACACGGTAAGGCGATAGGGTGAAAAAGGGCCGGATTCCCTTTCGAATGTTCCCGGTTGACGCGATACCGTGAATTTTTGTTCCCGGGGCTTCGCTTTTATAATGAACGCATGAAAAAACGGCAGGAAGCGGGTCAGGCTTGATTGAGTGACACTAATTGATGAACCTGTTCGGGCAAGTCGAGACGTTCTTTTTGGGGAAAATCACGTTTTGGTGTATCATATAGTTTTAGTATGTCTGCCAAACGTTTCTTAAGTCATCGTTCCGGTTTGCTGTTTGTAAGTGAAAAATCAGCGCTGAACCGGTCTTTGGAAATGCGCGCCATATGGGTGGGCCTGTCCCGTCTTTCAACATTTCCTGTATTCAAGCGTTGAACGTGAATCTCGAAAACTACTTCCCCGTTCTGCTTTTTCTTCTGGTTGCCCTGTTTTTCGGTATTTTTTCACTGTTTCTTGGCAGGTTTCTCGCCCCTCACCGGCCCGATTCCGAAAAACTGTCGCCTTATGAATGCGGATTCGCGCCGTTTGAAAATGCCCGCATGAAGTTCGACGTGCGGTTTTACCTGATTGCGATTCTGTTCATCCTTTTCGATCTGGAAACGGCGTTTCTGTTTCCCTGGGCGGCTTCGATGCGCGAGCTGGGCTGGCAGGCTTTTGTCGCTATCATGATTTTTCTGGCGGAACTGGTGGCCGGTTTCTGGTACATATGGAAAAAGGGAGCGCTCAATTGGGAGTAATCTGTGGCGATTGACGGTTTGCTGAACAAGGGGTTTGTCACAACGACGCTGGATACGGCCATCAACTGGCTGCGTACCGGGTCGGTATGGCCGGTCTCGTTCGGGCTGGCCTGTTGCGCTATCGAGATGATGCACAGCAGCGCCTCCCGTTACGATATGGACCGGTTCGGTACCTTTTTCCGCGCTTCTCCCCGCCAGTCTGATCTCATGATCGTGGCCGGCACGCTCTGTAACAAGATGGCCCCGGCCCTGCGCAAGGTATACGACCAGATGGCTGAACCGCGATGGGTTGTGTCAATGGGTTCCTGCGCCAATGGCGGGGGGTATTATCATGATTCCTATTCCGTGGTCAGGGGATGCGACAGGATTGTTCCGGTCGATATTTATGTGCCCGGATGCCCGCCGACTGCCGAAGCTCTTTTGTATGCGCTGATGCAGCTGAGGGGAAAAATCCGGCGTACTTCCACCATCGCACGTCAGTAAAACGGAGAAAGGCATGCAGAGAAATCCGGTTGAACTGGCAGACAGGTTGCGCGCGGTTTTCGGCGCGAAGCTAAAGGATCTGATTGAATCTTTCGGTGAAGTGACAATCGTGGTCAATAAGGCTGTTTATCCCGACGTTATGGGACAATTGCGCGACGATTCCCGATTCCGGTTTGAAGAACTGATCGATTTGTGCGGCGTGGATTATGCCGGATACGGCAACGAGGAAAAGGGGCTGAAAGGCAAGCGTTTTGCAGTGGTGGTGCATTTGCTGTCGCTGGCATTCAATTGCAGGCTGAGAGTCCGGGTTTTTGCGGATGACGACGCTATGCCTGAAGTGCCTTCGATCATGGCGATATGGCCAGCGGCCAACTGGTTCGAGCGTGAGGCCTTCGATCTGTACGGCATTCTTTTCAAGGGGCATCCCGATTTGCGCCGCATCCTGACCGATTACGGTTTTGTCGGCTATCCGTTCCGGAAGGATTTTCCGGTTCAGGGATATGTGGAAATGCGGTATGACGAGAAGCAGAAACGGGTGGTGTATCAGCCTGTTACGATTGAACCGCGCGAAATCACGCCGCGCGTGATCCGCGACGGCAGGGAGGGCGGAAAGTAATGGCCGAGATCCGCAATTACACTGTCAATTTCGGCCCGCAGCACCCTTCGGCGCATGGCGTGCTACGCCTGATTCTGGAACTGGACGGGGAAACGATTGTCCGGGCCGATCCCCATATCGGCATGTTGCATCGCGCGACGGAAAAACTGGCCGAACAGCGGACTTACCTTCAGGCATTGCCCTATATGGACAGGCTCGATTATGTGTCGATGATGTGCAGCGAACATGCCTATGTCATGGCGATCGAGAAAATGCTGGGACTGGAAGTCCCGGTCCGGGCGCAGTATATCCGGGTCATGTTCGACGAAATCACCCGAATCATGAGCCACCTGCTGTGGCTGGGGGCTCAGGCGCTGGATATGGGGGCCATGGCCGTTTTCCTGTACGCTTTCCGCGAACGTGAAGATCTGATGGACTGTTATGAGGCGGCGAGCGGGGCCCGGATGCATGCCGCCTATTACCGGCCGGGCGGCGTCAGTCGCGATTTGCCGGATGCGATGCCGCAATTCAAAAAAACGCGTTTCCAGAGCGACAAGCGGGTTAAGACCCTGAATGCCAATCGTCAGGGTTCCCTGCTGGATTTCATCGAGAACTTTACCGACCGCTTTCCGACGTGCGTCGATGAATATGAAACCCTGCTGACCGGCAATCGCATCTGGAAACAGCGGCTGGTCGGGGTTGGCGTCATTTCTCCGGAAGAGGCGCTGGCGTCCGGTTTTACCGGCCCCATGTTGCGCGGTTCAGGGGTTGAGTGGGATCTTCGGAAAAAACAGCCATATGAAGTGTACGATCGCCTGGATTTTGCGATACCGGTCGGAAAGGAAGGCGATTGCTATGACCGCTATCTCGTGCGTGTCGAGGAATTGCGCCAGTCGAACCGGATTATCAGGCAGTGTGTGGACTGGCTCCGGAAAAATCCCGGTCCGGTCAAGTCGGATGATTATCGGGTGTCGCCTCCGCCGCGCGAAAAGATGAAAGCGGGGATGGAAGAACTGATCCATCATTTCAAGCTGTTTACGGAAGGGTTTCATTTGCCGGTGGGTGAAATTTATTCAGCGGTGGAAGCGCCCAAGGGAGAATTCGGTATTTATCTGGTTTCGGATGGCGCCAACAAACCGTTCCGGATGAAAATACGCGCGCCTTCTTTCGTGCATTTGCAGGGACTGGAACAATTGGTCAGGGGACACCTGATACCGGACGCTGTTGCGGTGATCGGCAGTATCGATATTGTATTTGGTGAAGTGGACCGCTAGGGAGCGGAAACGGGTGAAACATGTTGTTGAGTGAAGAATCGTACCGGAAAATCGAAAAGGAACTGGCGAAGTTTCCGGCCACAAAAAAACGGTCGGCCGCGATTGCCGCACTGACGATTGCACAGGATGAAAAGGGCTGGCTTTCTCCGGAAGTGATGCGGGAAATCGCCGATTATCTTGGCGTCCCGGCTGTGGCTATTGAAGAAGTCGCGAGTTTCTACAGTATGTTCAATACCCGTCCGGTCGGCAAATACAAGATTGCCGTATGTTGTAATCTGCCTTGCGAAATGACCGGAAGCGATGTGACGGCGCAGTACCTGAAGGAAAAGCTGCATATCGGATTTGGCGAGACGACGCCGGACGGCCTGTTCACGCTGGTGGAGAGCGAATGCATGGGCGCCTGCGGAGACGGGCCGGTCATTCTGGTGAACAACAAGAAGATGTATATGCGCATGACGAAGGATAGAATCGACAGGCTTTTGGAGGAGCTCAAATAATGACCTGCCTGCATGGCCGTCATACTGAACCGGTGCTGTTCAAGGGGCTGACGGGCGAAAACTGGACACTGGCGGATTACAGGGCGCGCGGGGGATACGAACAGATCGGGCGTATCCTCGGCGGCCATATGCCGGCTGGACAGATCGTTGCCGAAGTCAGGACGGCCGGTTTGCGGGGACGGGGCGGGGCAGGGTTCCCGACCGCGGTCAAATGGGGGTTCATGCCGAAAGATCATGCGGGGCAGACTTACCTGATCTGCAATGCCGACGAGAGCGAACCGGGAACGTTCAAGGACAGGGATATTCTCCGTTACAATCCGCACGCCGTGATCGAGGGCATGCTGATTGCGGCGTATGCGATGGGCATTACAGCGGGTTATATCTATATCCATGGTGAAATCTGGACGGTTTATGAACGCTTCGGGGAAGCGATCAGGCAGGCAAGGGAAGCCGGCCTGATAGGAAAAAACATTATGGATTCGGGTTTCGATTTCGAATTGCATGCCGTCCACGGTTATGGCGCTTATATCTGCGGTGAGGAAACGGCTCTGCTGGAATCGATGGAGGGAAAACGCGGGCAACCGCGATTCAAGCCGCCGTTTCCCGCTGCCAATGGCCTGTATGGGCGGCCGACCACGATCAATAATGTGGAAACGCTGGCTTATGTTCCTTTTATCATGGCGATGGGCGGAAAAGCGTATGCAGGGCTGGGCCGGGACGGCTGTTCCGGAACCAAGGTGTTTTCCGTGTCGGGTGATGTCGTCTGTCCCGGCAATTACGAGGTGCCTTTGGGCATTCCGTTTCCCGAATTGCTGGAACTGGCAGGAGGCGTAAAGGGAGGCAACAAAATCAGGGCGGTCATTCCGGGAGGCTCGTCTTCGCCGGTCTTGCCGGCGGAAACGATGCTGGCACTGAACATGGATTATGATTCGATCGCGAAAGCCGGTTCGATGCTGGGAACAGGGGGAGTGATCGTGCTGGACGAGACGCGCTGCATGGTGAAGTCGCTCCTGAATCTGTCCCGCTTTTACTGGAACGAATCCTGCGGGCAATGTACGCCATGCCGGGAGGGAACCGGCTGGCTGGTGAAGCTGATCGAACGGATCGAGAAGGGACAGGGGAAACCGGCCGATCTGGATCTGCTCGATACGGTCGCGGCCAATATACAGGGGAGAACGATTTGCGCGCTGGGCGATGCGGCAGCCATGCCGGTCAGATCGTTTCTCCGGCATTTCCGGCAGGAATTCGAATATCACATTGAACATAAACGATGCCCTGTCGCATCCGGTGGACAGGTTTAGGCGATATGGTTGAAATAGAGATCGATGGCGAAAAAATAAAAGCGGAGCCGGGCAGCCCGCTTTTGCAGGTTGCGCTCGATTCGGGCAAACCGGTTCCGCATTTCTGCTATCACAAGAAACTGTCGATTACGGCCAGTTGCCGGATGTGCCTGGTCGAAGTCGAAAACATGCCGAAACTGGCGCCGGCCTGCGCCACGCCGGTGACGGAAGGGATGGTTGTCCATACCCAAAGCGAAAAAGTGATCGAAGCCCGGAAAGCGGTTATGGAATTCCTGCTGATCAATCATCCGCTCGATTGTCCCGTTTGCGATCAGGGGGGCGAATGCCTGTTGCAGGATTATTCGTTCCGGTACGGCGCTGATGCCGCACGCTATCAGGAAGAAAAACGGATTGTTCTGGTGAAGAATGTCGGGCCGCTGATTTCGACGAGGGAAATGAGCCGCTGTATCCAGTGCACCCGCTGTATCCGTTTCGGCGAGGAAATCGGGGGCCTGATGGAGTTCGGCATGCTCAACCGCGGCGACCGTTCCGAAGTCACGACTTTCCCCAAGAGCTGGGTCAATTCCGAATTGTCCGGCAATATGATCGACGTATGCCCGGTCGGGGCGCTGACCTCAAAACCGTTCCGCTACAAGGCGCGGGGCTGGGAACTGGCAAACCGCCGGGCCGTCAGCCCTCACGACGGTCTGGGGTCGAATCTCAAGGTTCAGACGTTGCGAGGCAGGGTCATGCGGGTCTTGCCGTTCGAAAATGACGCGGTCAACGAATGCTGGCTGTCCGACCGCGACCGTTTTTCCTATGAAGCCCTGAACAGTCCGGAGCGGCTGACCGTGCCCATGGTCAAGCAGGACAACCGCTGGATTGAAACGGACTGGGAAACAGCGCTGAATTATGTGGCCCATGGCTTGAAAAGCATACGCCGGGATCATGGGCCCATGTCGCTGGCTGCGCTGGCTTCGCCGCAGGCCACGCTGGAGGAATTTGTCCTGTTGCAGAAGCTGATGCGCAAGATGGGATCGGAAAAAATCGAATTCCGTCTGCGGCAGTCGGACTTTTCGCTCGACGGAAGCGTTTTGCCCTGGCTGGGCATGAAAGTGGAAGAGATCGGAAAACTGGATCGCCTGCTGGTGGTCGGATCGTTTTTGCGGCAGGATGTTCCTCTTTTGGCGGCACGGTTACGGAAAGCCGCGGCGGCAGGGGCGGAGATCAGCATGCTGCATGCCCTGGACGACGACTGGCTGATGCCGGTTGCAAACCGGCTGGCCGGTTCGCCTTCCGCATGGTTGTCGATGCTTGGAGAAATCGTGTGCGCCGTTGCCCACATGAAGGGTGTGCCGGTTCCGGAAGGTTTTGAAAAAAGCGTCGTCACGGAAACGGCAAAAGCGATTGCCCGTTCCATGCTGGGCGGAGAGCGGAAAGCGGTATTTCTGGGCAGTCTCGCCTTGCAGCACGAAAAAGCCTCGCTCCTGCACAGGGCGGCCGAATGGATTGCCCGCGCCTGTGGCGCATCACTGGGCTGCTTGACGGAAGGCGCGAATGCAACCGGGGCTTGTCTGGCAAACGCCTTTCCGCAGCCGGGCTTCGGCATTTCGCTTGCCGATATCGTTTCGGATTCGACGAAAGCGTTCCTGCTGCTCAATACGGAACCCGAACTGGAATCGGCCAACCAGCCGGCAATGCTGGCCGCCTTGAAACAGGCGGAAATGGTGGTGGCCCTGTCGCCCTTCAGACAGAGTCTGGATTACGCCGATGTCCTGTTGCCGGTCGCGCCGTTTTCCGAGACGTCAGGGACCTATGTCAGTTTTGAAGGACGGGTGCAGTCCTTTGAAGGCGCTGTTGCGCCGTTGGGGGAAACAAGACCGGCCTGGAAAGTGTTGCGGGTGCTGGGCAATTTCCTCGATCTTTCGGGATTCGAATACGATTCATCGGAAGCCATCCGGGATGAAGTGCTGCGTGGACAGGATATCGCCCGCAGCCTGAACAATGTGAGCGGCAAAGCGCCGCGGTTCGAACAGGCTGCCTCCGGCGGATACGTTCGTGTGGCCGATATGCCGCTGTATTTTCCGGACATTATCGTCAGGCGCGCTGCCGCCTTGCAGCAGACGCAGGCCGCGAGAAAACCGGTTGTGCATTTGCCGGCAGGACTTTTCGACAAACTGGGCCTTAGGGCAGGCGAGGAAGTGCGGGTCATGCAGGAAAAAGGCGAAACCGTTTTGCCCGCGTTCCGTGACGATACCTTGCCGGAAGGGGTCGTCCGGCTGGCAACAGGCCATGCAGCGACCGCCATGCTGGGGCCCGTTAACGGCTGGATCAGGGTGGAACGCCTATGATGGACGGCATTCTGGCTTTCGTTCATCAGTACGGGCAGCTGTTTTTCGGCTCGATGTGGCCTGTCGTCTGGATCATGGTCCGGATCGGCATCATTCTGGCGCCGATTCTGGGACTGGTCGCTTTCCTGACCTTGTGGGAACGGAAAGTGATCGGCTGGATGCATGCACGGCTGGGGCCGAACCGCGTCGGGCCACTCGGCCTGATCCAGCCGATTGCCGATGCCTTCAAACTGCTTCTGAAAGAAATCATCGTTCCGGAAAAGGCCGACAAGTTCCTTTTCTGGCTGGCGCCCGTCCTGACGATTGCCCCGGCGCTGGCGGCCTGGGCGGTCGTTCCATTCGGGGCGGATATGGTGCTGGCCGATGTGAACGCGGGTCTGCTGTTCATCATGGCGATCACGTCGATCGGCGTTTACGGGGTGATTATCGCGGGCTGGGCGTCCAATTCACGGTATGCGCTGCTTGGCGCCGTCCGGGCGGCGGCACAGATGATCTCATTCGGGATCCCGCTGGGGTTCGTGCTGGTGACGGTACTTCTGGTATCCGGCAGCCTGAACCTGTCCGCTATCGTCTTAAGTCAGAGCCAGGGCTTTTTTGCCTCGCACGGTCTGACTTTCCTGTCCTGGAACTGGATTCCGCTTTTCCCGCTGTTCGTCATTTATATCGTCTGCTCGATTGCCGAAACGGCCCGTCATCCGTTCGACGCGGTCGAAGGCGAATCGGAAATTGTGGCAGGCCACATGGTGGAATATTCCGGGATGGCGTTCGCGATGTTTTTCATGGCGGAATACGCCAATATCATCCTGTTTTCCGCACTGGCTTCGATCATGTTTCTGGGCGGATGGCTGGCGCCGGTTAGTTGGCCGTTTCTGGCCTGGGTGCCGGGATGGATATGGCTGGGCGCGAAAACGTTTTTTATCGTTCTGCTGTTTATCTGGGTACGGGCGACCTTTCCGCGTTACCGCTACGACCACACGATGCGTCTTGGCTGGAAAGTATTCATACCGGTCACGCTGGTTTATCTGGTTTTCATCGCCTGCTGGATGCAGACGCCCCTGAATATATGGCATTGAGGGAACGATGAGCGCGATCAGACATTTTTTCAGAACGTTTGCCCTGACTGAACTGATACAGGGCCTGGCGCTGACGATGAAAGTCATGTTCCGCCGGAAGGCGACCGTCCGTTATCCGGAGGAGAAAACGCCGCTGTCTCCGCGTTTCCGGGGCATGCATGCCCTGATGCGCGATGAAAACGGCGAGGAAAGGTGTATTGGCTGTAAACTGTGCGAGGCGGTCTGCCCCGCGAAGGCGATTCTGATTGAAACCGGTGAACGTGAAGACGGTTCGCGCCGCACCACCCGTTACGAGATCGACCAGAGCAAATGCATTTTCTGCGGTTTGTGCGAAGAAGCCTGTCCGGTTGACGCCATTGTCGAAATACCGATGTTCGAATATAGTGCCGACGAAAAGGGCGATCTCGTGTTCGGCAAGGAAGTCTTGCTTTCCGTCGGCAAAACCTATGAAAGGGAAATCCGGGAAGCGAAAGAGGCGGATGCGCCCTATCGCTGACTGCTGTCCCGTTAATTGAAAGTTATGGAATTCGAAACCGTCCTGTTTTATGCTTTTGCCGCCATCCTGACGCTGGCGGCCCTGCGCGTGGTGACGTCCCGAAATCCGGTGCATGCCGTGCTGTATCTGGTTTTGTCCTTTTTCACGGGAGCGGCGCTCTGGATTCTCCTCAAGGCGGAATTTCTGGCCCTGATCCTGCTGCTCGTTTACGTGGGAGCGGTCATGGTGCTCTTTCTGTTTGTCGTGATGATGATGGATATCGAGCTGGGCGAACTGAAAAGAATCGCCCGGAAAAATCTGGCGCTTGCCCTGTTTGTCGGGGGGCTGATCGTGCTGGAAATGTCTGCCGTGATTTTCAGGGGATTTTTCGCGCTGGATCTGCATGCGCCGGATGACGCCTCACGGATCGGCCTGACGTCTGAAATCGGGAAAGCGTTGTTTACCGACTATCTTTTCAGCGTTGAAATCGCGGCTATTATTCTGCTGGTGGCACTGATTGCCGCGGTGACGCTGACGATACGGCGCAGAAGCGACGCCAGATATACTTCGGCCAGCGTGGCCATTCGGGTGCGTCCGGAAGACAGGCTTAGGGTCGTCGAAATGAAAGCGGAAGGCGTTGAGAGAGTCAGGGCAGGAACAGAAAGCGCTGAAGATGAAACCGGTTCAGGGGGAAAGGATAAGGAATGAGCGTATCTCTTGTTCATTACCTGATTTTGGGAGCGATCCTGTTTTCGATTGCCGTCATGGGGATTTTCCTGAACCGCCGCAATCTGATCGTGCTCCTTATGGCGATCGAACTGATGCTTTTGGCGATCAATCTGAATTTCATCGCCTTTTCCCATTATCTGGGCGACGCCGCCGGGCAGATATTCGTCTTTTTCATCCTGACGATTGCGGCGTCCGAAACAGCGATCGGCCTTGGCATACTGGTTATCCTTTTCAGGAAAATCCATTCGGTCGGGGCCGACGATATGGACAGGCTGAAAGGATAAAGGATTGTTGAACACCATCTCACCCGGAAAGAACTGAAGGAAAGAACAGAAATGCCCGATCAACTGAATGTCTCTCTGCTTCTGGCGGCGCTTCTCGCGCCGCTGGCGGGCGCATTGGTTGCCGGGCTGATGGGGTCTCTTTTCGGCGGCCATCTGATCCGGCGGAGAACGTCCAAAGCGGTGACAGTGGCTGGCGTTTCTGTTTCTTTCGTCTGTTCGCTGCTCATTTTGTCAAGCGTCATGCAAGGCGCGAGTTTCGACAGGGCCCTTTATACCTGGATGACGGTCGGGGGCGTGCGTTTTGAAATCGGTTTCATGATCGATTCGCTGTCGGCCATGATGATGACGCTTGTGACCTTCATTTCGCTGCTTGTCCACCTCTATTCGATGGGCTATATGGAGAACGACGACAATGTGAGCCGTTTTTTCTCGTATATCTCTCTCTTTACTTTTGCGATGCTCTCGCTGGTGATGAGCGACAATTTCATCCAGCTCTTTTTCGGCTGGGAGGCGGTCGGCGTGATGTCCTATCTCCTGATCGGCTTCTGGCTGGAGAAACCGACAGCGGTTTCGGCCGGCCTGAAAGCCTTTCTCGTCAACCGGGTGGGAGACTTCGGCTTCATGATCGGAATCGGTCTGGTTTTCGCTTTTGCCGGTTCGCTGAACTATCAGGACGTTTTCGCGGTGCGCGAACAGCTGGCGTTAATGACGGTGCCGGGAACAGGCTGGATGGTTATTACGGCGATCTGCCTTTTCCTGTTTGTTGGCGCGATGGGCAAGTCGGCCCAGTTCCCGTTCCATGTCTGGCTTCCCGATTCGATGGAAGGCCCGACCCCGATTTCCGCCCTGATCCATGCGGCAACGATGGTGACGGCCGGGATATTCATGGTTGCCCGGCTCTCGCCGCTTTTCGAGCTGTCGGAAACGGCCCTGTCGGTGATGGTGATCGTCGGCGCGATTTCGGCGCTTTTTCTGGGACTGGTGGCTATGGTACAGACCGATATCAAACGCATCGTCGCCTATTCAACCCTGTCGCAGCTGGGGTATATGGTGGTCGCGCTGGGCGCGTCCGCCTATTCGGTTGCCGTGTTCCATCTGATGACGCACGCCTTTTTCAAGGCGCTTCTGTTTCTCGCCATCGGTTCGGTCATACTGGGCATGCATCACGATCAGGATATCCGGAATATGGGCGGCTTGCGCAAATACATGCCCTGGACATACGCCACGGCACTGGTCGGCTCGCTGGCGCTGGTCGGCGTTCCTTTCTTTTCCGGCTTTTATTCCAAGGAATCGATTATCGGCGCAATCCGCGCTTCCTCGGTTCCCGGTTCGATTGTGGCGCTTGTGGCAGTCGTGATCGGTCTCTTTGTGACCGGGTTTTACACCTTCCGGCTGTTTTTCTACGTTTTTCACGGGCGCGAGCGTTTCCAGCGGCAGCAACTCGTCAATCTGAAAACGGCCGAAAAAGAAAAAGTGCCCCAGGGCAATCTGATCGGTCTTCTGCCCGGGGAGAAACCGCATGAGTCGCCCTGGATTATCCGTTTGCCGTTGCTGCTTCTGGCGATTCCTTCCGTGATTATCGGCTATTTCGCCATTGATACGATGGTATTCGGCACTTTCTTCGACGGCGCGATTTTCATCGACAGCGAACGGCATCCCGCCATGTCCCGCCTGTCGATGCATTTCGAAAACGCCCTGTCGATGACCTTGCGCGAGATCCTGACGCCCACGTTCTGGCTGGCTGTCGCCGGGATCGCCACGGCCTGGTATTTCTATATGGTCAACCCGATTGTGCCGATCCGGTTGCGCCGGAGAATGCGTTTCCTCCACCGGCTTTTGGTCGAGCAGTATTATCTGGACAGCCTGTACCGGACGGTTTTCGTAAATAGCGCGCTGTGGCTGGGCAGGGTGCTATGGAAGCGGATAGATGTGACCCTGATCGACGACTGGATTATTTCCCGTTTCTTCGTAAACGGATCGAAACGTCTGGGGCGTCTTCTGTGGAAAGCGGGCGATGTTTTTCTGGTGGACGGGCTGTTTGTCAACGGGGGGGCGAGACTGATGGGATGGCTCTCCGGCGTGATCCGGCATTTCCAGTCGGGATATCTGTACCATTATGTGTTCGTCATGATCATCGGTTTGCTGTGCCTGCTGTTCTGGTTCGTGCCCATCAGTTTGAGATAAAAGGTTTGATCGGATAATTATGCCTAATCTGTCGTATTCAACTTTTCCCATCCTTTCCCTGGCGATCTGGTGCCCGGTGTTTTTCGGCCTGCTGATCCTCTTGACCGGAAAGGATGAACGGGCCACATTCGTACGCTATCTGGCTCTTCTGGGTGCGGCGGCCAGTTTTGTCGTGACGCTGCCTCTGGCGTTTCATTTCGACCGGAGTGCGCACGGCCTGCAGTTTGTTGAAAGGCATTCGTGGATCAGGCTCTTCCGTGTCGAGTACGCGCTGGGTGTGGACGGCATTTCGATGTGGTTCGTTCTGTTGACGGCCCTGATCACGCTGATCGTGGTACTGGCGGGCTGGAAGGTCATACAGACGCAGGTAGCCCAGTACATGGGCGCGTTCCTGATCCTCTCGGGCCTGATGATCGGCGTCTTCTCGACGTTCGACGGGCTTCTCTTTTACGTTTTCTTCGAGGCCACGCTGATCCCGATGTTCGTCATTATCGGTATCTGGGGGGGCGAGCGGCGTGTGTATGCCGCCTTCAAGTTCTTCCTCTATACCTTTTTCGGTTCGCTGCCGATGCTGATCGCCATTCTGTACCTTTATCTCCAGACCAACAGTTTCAACATTTTCGTCTGGTACAAGGCGCCGTTGCCGCTCTATGTCCAGATATGGCTGTTCATCGCTTTCCTGACGGCTTTTGCCGTCAAGGTGCCGATGTGGCCGGTGCATACCTGGCTGCCGGACGCTCACGTGGAGGCGCCGACAGGCGGTTCGGTCATACTGGCCGCCATCATGCTGAAACTCGGCGCGTACGGCTTCATCCGGTTTTCCCTGCCGATTTTGCCGGACGCCAGCCGGTATCTGGCCTGGCTCATGATTGTCCTGTCGCTGGTCGCCGTCACGTATATCGGGCTGGTGGCGCTGGTGCAAAAGGACATGAAGAAACTGATCGCCTATTCTTCCATCGCCCATATGGGCTTTGTCACGCTCGGTTTTTTCCTCTTCGAGAACATTACCGTCGATGGCGCGCTGGTCCAGATGATTTCGCACGGTTTCGTGTCGGCCGCCATGTTCCTTTGCGTCGGCGTACTTTATGACCGGATGCACACGCGCCATATCGGCGACTATGGCGGGGTCGTGCATGTCATGCCGCGTTTTGCCGCGTTCTTTGTCCTCTTTGCCTTTGCCAATTGCGGTTTGCCCGGAACGTCCGGCTTTGTCGGCGAAGTCATGGTCATTTTAGGGGCGGTCAGCGTCAATGTCTGGGTCGCCGCAGTCGGGGCGCTGGCCCTGATTCTCGGCGCTTCCTATACCCTCTGGATGATCAAGAGGGTGCTTTACGGTCCCATCGAAAGCGAGGAAGTCGCTTCCTTAAAGGATATCGGGGCGCGCGAGTTTTTCATTCTGGCGGTATTGGGCGCTTTCGTTCTGGCCATCGGGATTTATCCGGCATGGGTGACCGATGTCATGCAGGTGTCCGTCTCCGATCTGCTGGCGCATGTGGCCCAGTCGAAACTGTAAGGAGCGGGTCGAGACGATATGAATTCGATGAACCTGATTCCCGCTTTGCCCGAAGTGATCCTGATCGCTTCGGTGCCGCTGATTTTGCTGATCGATCTGTTTTTGCCGCAAAACAGGCGGGATGTCACGTTCGGCTTGTCGGTGCTGGCGATCGGCGCCTGTGCCGTAGTCAGTTTCATCTTTTTGCAGGAAAAAACCATTGTCTATACCTTCGGCGGTGCGTTCGTCTCGGACGCCGTATCGAATCTGCTGAAGCTGTGCACCTATTTCGCCATGCTGTTCACGCTGGTCTATTCGCGCCGCTATATCAATGAACGGAACCTGACCTCCCATCATCTGGGTGGCGAATTTTACGTTCTGGCGCTGTTTTCGATGCTGGGCCAGATGGTTGTCATTTCCGCCGCCGATTTTCTGACGATGTATCTCGGCATCGAATTGATGTCTTTTCCGCTTTATGCACTGGTGGCCATAAAACGCGACGATGGCAAGGCGGTCGAGGCGGCGACAAAGTTCTTCATTCTGGGCGCGCTCGGGTCGGGACTGTTGCTTTACGGCATTTCCATGCTATACGGGGCGACGGGAGCGCTGGACTTCATGGAAATCGCGAAAATATCGGCTTACAGCGGCATTAACCGGACAATCATGGTATTCGGCCTGGTGTTCGTGGTGGCCGGGATCGCTTTCAAGCTGGGTGCGGTGCCCTTTCATATGTGGGTGCCCGATGTTTTCGAAGGCGCGCCGACGGCGGTGACGCTTCTGGTTGCCGGCGCGCCGAAACTGGCCGGTTTCGCGATTTGCCTGCGCATTCTGGTGGAAGCCCTGTTGCCGATGGCTTTCGACTGGCAGCAGATGCTGGTCGTGATTGCCGTGCTGTCGATGGCGCTGGGCAACGTGACCGCGATCATGCAGAAAAACATCAAACGCATGCTGGCCTATTCGACCATTGCGCAGATGGGGTATATGCTGCTGGGCATGCTGGCTGGCGTGAAAGAAGGCATGACAGGAGCGGAAATGGCCTTTGCCTACAGTTCGGCCATGTATTACACCATCGTTTACGTGCTGGCGACGCTCGGCGCTTTCGGCGTGATTCTGATGATGTCGAAAGATGGCGTCGAGGCAGATACCCTTTCCGATTTCCGCGGACTGAACCGCCGGAATCCCTGGTACGCGCTGATTATGCTGCTCTGCATGTTTTCGTTTGCCGGTGTTCCGCCGCTGGTCGGGTTTTATGGCAAACTGGCGGTTTTTCAGGCCGTTATCAATGTCGATATGTTCTGGCTGGCTGTCGTCGGCATTTTCTTTGCCGTGGTCGGTGCGTTTTACTACCTGCGGGTTATCAAGCTCATGTATTTCGATGAACCTGCCGATGGCAGGAAAATCCGGGCGCCGTGGGACATGGCGGCCGCTCTCGGCATCAACGGCATGCTGATACTGCTGCTTGGCATTCTGCCCGGCCCGCTGATGGATTTGTGCGTGAGAGCCGTTTACCGCGCTTTCCTGCTGTAAGCGATTGGCGGAATACCGGATCGCCGGTCGTCAGGAACGTGTTTTTGAGACCGGCAATGTTAAAATCAATTATTCAAAGTCAAAACGGACAAGGCTATGGGCGGCAATACTTTCGGGAAACTTTTTTCGGTAACGACTTTCGGCGAGTCGCACGGCGTGGCGCTGGGGTGCATTGTGGATGGCTGCCCTCCCGGAATGGAACTGTCCGAAGCGGATATCCAGCCCGAACTGGATCGCCGCCGTCCCGGGTCTTCGCGCTTCGTAACGCAAAGAAGGGAACCGGATACCGTACGCATCCTTTCCGGCGTCTATCAGGGAAGAACGACCGGGACGCCGATTGCCCTGATGATTGAAAACCGGGATCAGCGCAGCAAGGATTACAGCAATATCGCCGACGTTTTCCGGCCGGGACATGGGGACTATACCTATTTCATGAAATACGGTATCCGTGATCCCAGAGGAGGCGGCCGTTCTTCCGCACGGCTGACCGCGGCGACGGTCGGGGCGGCAGCCATCGCGAAAAAATGGCTGCGCAACCGGTACGGTACCGAAATCAGGGGCTGCCTTTCGCAGCTTGGCGATACGGTGATTCCTTTCGGGGCATGGAAATTCACTTCCGGCAATCCTTTTTTCGCCGCGACTGACGATGCAAACCTGCTTGCCGGGCTCGAAGAAAAACTGGATGCCCTGCGCAAGGCGGGCGACTCCATCGGCGCGAAAGTCGAGCTTGTCGCGAGCGGTGTGCCGGCCGGTCTGGGCAATCCGCTGTTTGAAAAACTCGATGCGGAAATTGCCGCGGCCATGATGGGCATCAATGCCGTCAGGGGCATTGAAATCGGGGACGGTTTCGCCTCGGTTGCGCAGAAAGGTTCCGAACACGGGGACGAAATCACACCGGACGGTTTTCTGAGCAATCATGCCGGCGGCGTTTTAGGCGGTATCTCGACCGGACAGGATATCCGGGTTGCCATTGCCGTCAAGCCGACCCCGTCCATCCGCCTGCCGCGTCGTTCGATCGACAGCAAAGGCCAGCCTGTCACGGTGGAAACGACCGGCCGTCACGATCCCTGTGTCGGCATTCGTGCCGTTCCGGTCGCCGAGGCGATGCTGGCGCTGGTTTTGATGGATGCCGTTTTGCAGCACAGGGCGCAATGCGCCGATGTCGTTTTGCCGGTTTCTCCCGTTGCGGGCGATTTGCCGCAATCCGGACCGGACAGGTAAAAACGGCAGGCCCTAACCCGTGTCCGGCAAGTCTTCATGGCCTGAACAGGCGTTCGGATTCGGCGCGTTTTATTTCAGCTATTACAGTTTTGCCGGCGTCTTTTCGACGTATGTCACCCTTTATCTGGCTTTCCGGGGTATTGATGCGTTCGAGATCGGCATCCTGATGTCGCTGATGCAGGCCATGCGCATTGTGGGGCCGAATCTCTGGGGATGGATGGCGGACTGGACAGGCCAGCGGGCGCGTGTACTCCAGTTCACAGCCGGTTCCGCGCTGATCGCCTTCACCGGGTTTTTCTTCGGCGGCGGCTTCGGGTATTTCGCCTTTTTCATGATTGCCGTCAATCTGTTCACCAGTGCGCAGGGGCCTCTGTCGGATGCCCTGATCCTGTCTGAAATGCAGGGCAACATGTCCCGTTACGGACAGTTGCGTCTGTGGGGGTCTGTCGGGTATGTCGCCATGACGGCCGCTTCGGGGTTTGTGCTGGACTGGACAGGAATCGGCCTGATGCCCTGGGTAGGCGCAGTCATTTTAGGCGTTCTCCTGCTGGTCAGTTTGCGCCTGTACCAGACTCCGCAGCCTTCCATCATACGGAAAAAGGTTTCCGTGTGGGGTGTCTTGCGCCGGCGCGAAGTGGTGGCTTTCATGGTTTCCGGCGGTTTCATGCTGGCGGCACACTCTGCATTGTATGCGTTCTATTCGCTTTATCTCTCCGTTCTGGGTTACAGCAGTATTACCATCGGCCTCATGTGGGCCATCGGCGCCATTGCCGAAATCGTTTTTTTCATTTATCAGGCCCCGATTGTCCGGCGTTTCGGCATCAGGGCCATTATGCTGGCAAGCCTGTTGATCGCCGTTGTGCGGTTCGCCCTGATCGGAATCGGAGCCGGATCATTTGCCGTTCTGCTGTTTGCCCAGCTCTTGCATGCGGCCACTTTCGGCGCGCATCATGTGACTTCCATTCTTGCTGTCCAGAAATGGTTTGCCGGTCCCTTGCAGGCACGGGGACAGGCGCTGTTCATCAGTGCGTCTTACGGCATCGGCGGAACGCTGGGCGGCTTTCTGCTGTCCTGGGTATGGGACAGGTTCACGCCGGAAACCGTTTACTGGGTCGCCTCGATGTTTGCGCTGATTGCCCTCCTGGCTGCCTGGCAGTCTTTCCGGTGGCAGGCACGGAAATAAGACAGGAAAGACAGGATTGGCTCTTCCGTCTGTCAGGTTTGCCGATGAATGTGGCATAATAAAAAATTGGTTAACAGAAAACGCGATATGGCATCATGGCAAAGACTCTCTACGACAAACTCTGGGAATCCCATGTAGTGGATACGGAAAAAGACGGCACGACGATTCTGTATATCGATCGCCATCTCCTGCATGAAGTGACAAGTCCGCAAGCCTTTGAAGGGCTGAGGATGGCAAATCGCAAGCCCTGGAGAGATTCCGCCAATTTGCTGGTTGCCGATCACAATGTGTCCACGCAGAACCGGAATGGCCCGATTGCCGATCCGGTTTCGCGTTTGCAGGTTGAAACGCTGGACAACAATGCCAAAACCTTCGGCCTTACCTATTTCAATATGGCCGACAAGCGACAGGGGATTGTCCATGTCATCGGGCCGGAACAGGGCGCGACGTTGCCGGGTATGACCGTTGTCTGCGGCGATTCGCATACTTCAACGCACGGCGCTTTCGGGTGTCTGGCGCACGGTATCGGTACGTCCGAAGTGGAACACGTTCTGGCGACCCAGACCCTGCTTGCGAAAAAATCGAAATCGATGCGGGTGGAAGTCGAGGGGGAACTGGGGCAGGGGGTGACGGCAAAAGATATCGTACTGGCCGTTATCGGCAAGATCGGTACGGCGGGCGGCACCGGATATGCCATCGAGTTTGCCGGTTCGGCCATCCGTTCCCTGTCGATGGAAGGGCGCATGACGCTGTGCAATATGGCGATCGAGGCGGGCGCCCGTGCCGGTATGGTTGCCGTTGACGATACCACCATTGAATATGTGAAAGGCCGTCCGTTTTCGCCGAAAGGCGAGCAGTGGGAAAAGGCGGTTGCGTACTGGAAGACATTGCATTCCGATCCGGGTGCCGCATTCGACGCAGTGGTCAGGCTGGACGCCGCGGAAATCCTGCCGCAGGTGACATGGGGAACGTCACCGGAAATGGTGACGTCGGTTGATGGAAAAGTCCCCGATCCGGCTGATGAAACCGATCCGGTGCGGCGCAACGCCATTGTCCGCGCTCTGGAATACATGGGGCTGGAACCGAATATGCCGATTACATCCATTGCCATTGACAAGGTGTTCATCGGTTCGTGCACCAATTCGCGTATCGAGGATCTGAGGGCAGCGGCCGCTGTCGTCAAGGGCAAGAAACGGGCCGCCAGTGTCAGGCTCGCCATGGTCGTGCCGGGTTCCGGTCTCGTCAAGGAACAGGCGGAAAAGGAAGGACTGGACAGGATTTTCATCGAGGCGGGTTTTGAATGGCGTGAACCGGGCTGTTCCATGTGTCTGGCGATGAATGACGACCGGCTTTCTCCGGGAGAACGGTGCGCCTCGACATCCAACCGGAACTTTGAAGGACGACAAGGACAGGGGGGAAGAACTCATTTAGTATCTCCTGCAATGGCAGCAGCAGCTGGCATTGCCGGGCACTTCGTTGATGTGCGCGAAAACCGTTGACAGACAAGGAGAAAAAGATGAGAGTATTGATCGCTGTTTTGGCAGCCGTCGCTTTCCTGGCGGGTTGCAACACTGTTCAGGGTGTCGGAAAAGATGTGCAGGGGGCAGGCGAGGCTGTGGAAAACGCCGCCAAGTAAGCTTTCTGCGCCGGAAAGGGATTATTGTGGTGCCGGGCTTCCCGTTGATGGATTGAATGGGGAGCCGGGCTTTTTGTCGTCTTTTGAAAGACGAAAGAATTGATGGGAATCATGGAAAAATTTACCGTACATACCGGACTGGTCGTTCCGCTGGATCGCGTCAATGTGGACACGGATGCGATTATTCCGAAACAGTTTCTGAAATCGATCAAGCGGACAGGATTCGGGCCGAACCTGTTTGATGAATGGCGATATCTCGACCATGGCGAACCGGGTATGGACAATTCGAAGCGTCCCCTGAATCCGGATTTCGTGCTGAACCAGCCGCGTTATCAGGGCGCCTCGATTCTTCTGGCCCGCAAGAATTTCGGTTGCGGTTCTTCCCGCGAGCACGCTCCCTGGGCACTGCAGCAATACGGGTTCAAGGCGGTTATCGCGCCGAGTTTTGCCGATATTTTCTTTAACAACTGTTTCAAGAACGGCTTTTTGCCGATTACCCTGACGGAAGAGCAGGTCGATCAGCTGTTTGCGGCGGTCGAGGCACAGCCGGGTTATCAGCTGACTGTCGATCTGGAAAAAATGGTGGTCAGAAGTGAAGATGCCAGTCTCGTTTATACGTTCGCCATCGACCCGTTCCGCCAGTACTGCCTGATGAACGGACTGGACGATATCGGTCTGACATTGCAGAAAGCGGATAAAATCAGGGAATACGAAAAACGCCACATCGCCGGGCAGCCCTGGCTGGCCAATACGATTTGACGACGGTTTTATAAAAACGAAAACATGACGCATCCTTTTGCGAAAACGGAATGCGTTGGACAAGAGAGGAAAGACGTGAAGATTGCAATTCTGCCGGGCGACGGTATCGGCCCGGAAATCATGGATGAGGCCGTTCGGGTTCTGAATGCGCTGGATGAAAATTTCGAAATGGAATGGGCCGATGTCGGCGGCGCCGGTTATGCCGCACACGGCCATCCCTTGCCGGAAGGGACCCTGAAGCTGGCGAAAGAAGCCGATGCGGTGCTTTTCGGCGCGGTCGGCGATTTCAAATACGATACGCTGGAACGTTCATTGCGCCCGGAACAGGCTATTTTAGGCCTCAGAAAGAACCTGAAACTGTTTGCCAATCTCCGTCCTGCCATTCTCTATCCTGAACTGGCTGGCGCTTCCACGCTGAAACCCGAAGTCGTTTCCGGCCTCGATCTCCTGATTGTCCGGGAACTGACGGGCGATATTTATTTCGGGCAGCCCCGCGGTCACCGGGAAGCGCCTGATGGTCCGTTCAAGGGGGCTCGTGAAGGATTCGATACCATGCGTTATGCCGAGCCTGAAATCCGCCGTATCGCCCATATCGGTTTCCAGACGGCACAGAAACGCGGCAAGCGCCTGACGTCCGTTGACAAGGCCAACGTGCTGGAAACGTCCCAGCTCTGGCGCGAAATCGTAATTGATGTATCGAAGGATTATCCGGATGTCAAACTGGATCATATGTATGTGGACAATGCCGCCATGCAGCTGGTTCGTGCCCCGAAGGAACTGGATGTCATTTTGACCGGAAACATTTTTGGCGACATTCTGTCTGACGCGGCCGCCATGCTGACGGGTTCCATCGGCATGCTGCCGTCTGCCTCGCTGGATGAAAACAACAAGGGACTGTACGAACCATCCCACGGTTCCGCTCCCGATATTGCCGGAAAAGGAATTGCCAATCCGCTGGCGCAGATCCTGTCCGCTGCGATGATGCTCCGCTATTCCTTAAACAGGGGCGAACAGGCCGACCGTATCGAAAAGGCGGTCAAGAAAGTGCTTGCTGACGGACTGCGTACCGGCGATATCTATGAAGAAGGAACGAAACGCGTCGGTACCCGGGAAATGGGTGACGCGGTTGTCGCAGCCCTGTAAAACGCTTTTGAACGACTGGATCGGGTAACAAAATGAAGCTGGTAGGATTGATTGGCTGGCGCGGAATGGTCGGTTCCGTTCTGATGCAGCGCATGCGGGAAGAAAACGATTTCGAGCTGATCGAGCCCGTTTTCTTCACGACGTCGAATGTCGGGGGCAAGGCTCCGTCGATGGCGAAAAACGAAACCGTGTTAAAAGACGCTTTCGATGTCGGCGAACTGAAAAAATGCGATATCCTGATTTCCTGTCAGGGTGGAGACTATACGGCCGAAGTCTTTCCAAAATTGCGTTCTGCCGGCTGGGATGGCTACTGGATTGACGCGGCCTCCAAATTGCGCATGAATGACGACGCGCTGATCGTTCTGGATCCAGTCAACCGCAAGGTGATCGATGCGGGATTGGCAAAAGGGGTCAAGAACTTTATCGGCGGAAACTGTACCGTTTCCTGCATGCTGATGGGACTGGGCGGACTCTTCGAGCACGATCTCGTCGAGTGGATGACGTCAATGACGTATCAGGCGGCGTCGGGCGGCGGCGCGCAGCACATGCGCGAGTTGCTGGCCCAGTTCGGTTCCATTCATGCCGAAGTCCGGATGAATCTGGAGGATCCGGCTTCCGCCATTCTCGACATCGACCGTCAGGTACTGTCGCGCCAGCGCGGGATGGGGCCGGACGAAACGAAGCAGTTCGGCGTTCCGCTGGCAGGAAACCTGATTCCCTGGATCGATACCGATCTGGGCAATGGCATGTCACGCGAG
Source organism: Oxalobacter paraformigenes (assembly GCF_000158475.2). Classification (GTDB taxonomy): domain Bacteria; phylum Pseudomonadota; class Gammaproteobacteria; order Burkholderiales; family Burkholderiaceae_D; genus Oxalobacter; species Oxalobacter paraformigenes. The sequence continues at coordinate 211,117 of NZ_KI392031.1, forward strand.
GAATGGAAAGGCGGCGCCGAAACGAACAGGATTCTGGGCAAGGACGGCGGCAGCCGGATCGTTGTCGATGGCCTTTGTGTCCGGATTGGGGCGATGCGCTGTCATTCGCAGGCATTGACGATCAAGCTGAAGAAAGACGTGCCGCTGGACGAAATCGGGGATATGCTGGAAAGCCACAATCCCTGGGCGAAAGTAGTGCCGAACACACGGGAGGATTCTGTCCGCGATCTGACGCCCGCCGCGGTATCGGGCAGCCTGACCGTGCCGGTCGGACGGCTGCGCAAACTGGGCATGGGCGGCGATTATCTGTCAGCTTTCACGGTAGGCGACCAGTTGCTCTGGGGAGCGGCCGAACCGCTGCGCCGCATGTTGCGCATCATTCTTGAATAATCGCTCCTTTTCTTGAAAATCCGGTTTTGAAACGGATGATTCACGCAAGGAAAAACCGCTGGCAGCACAAAGCGTCCAGCGGTTTTTTTAAAGGAAACCGGGAAAATGGATGGGGTTCCGATCCTTTGATCAGGAGCGGTCAACCAATTCGCCGAAGTTGAACCTGAAAGATTGCCCAGGTTTTCAAAATACGGGAGAAGGGAAAAGCCTGCTTTTAAAATGAGGGCATACACAACAATCCCGATATGGCAAGGTTTATTGGTTATCCCTGTTCCCGGGAAAAGTACGTTTGGCGATGGACAGTGAAAACAGTTCTGTTTTTGAAAAGACCTGTTGATTCTTCAGTTTCTTGAGAGAGAGGAAAATAATGCGGCAAAAAGTCATGGCGGTATTGTTGCTTGGCTGTGTGCTGTTCTGCGGTTTCCTGCAGGATGCGGCCTGTGCCGGCGAAAGCAGGGAAAGGGCCTTCAGTCAGCGCTATCTGACCGTACCGCCCCCTGAAGGCTGGAAAAGAGAAACAAAGGCTTCCGGTATGTTCAGTGACTGCATTTTTTATGCGCCACAGGATGAAAGCCTTGCGCTGATGGCCTGTCCCGGCTTTGAGCGGGACAGGCCATTTGCGGAAGTCATGGCCGATGTGAAAACCGGGGAAGACGCGATGCGTTTCGGGCGTTGCGTGATTTACAGCAATGAAGAGGGTGTGATGCTCCATGTCCCCCTGAAAAAGGGCAAGGAAGGCGCATTCTTCGTGATAATAGAGGACAACCCGGCACCAGGGCTGATACAAAAGGCATGGCCCATGCTGCGCGCCTTTACAGACTTTGATATTCCGGAGAAACCGCCTGTGCCTCAAAAATGAAACAACGCACCGGAAGGGCAGCCGGACTGAAGTCGTTGCGGCGTTTTTTTGCAGCAGCGTCGCCTTCGCCAGCGGCATGGCCCGGATTGGACGGGCTATTGGGCGCATCGGCACGGTTAGCGGGGCATCATGAATGAAATGAAACGGATTGCATTGGGTATTGAATATGACGGTACCGGCTGGCGGGGATGGCAGACCCAGCCGGACGGCATGACGGTGCAGGATCAGCTCGAGGCGGCTATTCGCCAGTTCACCCGCATGGATATGGCAACGACCTGTGCGGGAAGAACGGACGCCGGGGTGCACGCGACCGAACAGGTCGTGCATCTGGATACCGGTCTTGAGCGTTTGCCGGTCTCGTGGGTGCGCGGCATCAATTCCTATTTGCCTTCCTCGATTGCCGTTCGCTGGGCCTGCGAAGTGCCCGGAGGAAAGGACGGGTTTCATGCCCGTTCCAGCGCCATTGCCCGCCGGTACCGTTATCTGGTTTACAACAGTCCCGTGCGTTCCCCGTTGTGGAAGAACCGGGCAGGATGGGTTTTCCGTCCGCTGGATCTGGAATGGATGCGGGAAGGAGCGGGGTTTTTGCTGGGCGAACACGACTTTTCCGCATTCAGGGCAGCGGAATGCCAGTCCATTACGCCGGTCAAGACGATGAACGGGATCGGGATCGAAAAACAGGGAAACCTGATCGTTTTCACTTTCGAGGCGAATGCCTTCCTGCACCATATGATCCGCAACATCGTCGGTTCGTTAATTGTCGTCGGAAAGGGAAACCGTCCACCGAAATGGATGAAGGAATTGCTGGAGAGCCGTGACCGGTCGCAGGCAGCGCCGACATTCATGCCGGACGGTCTTTATCTGTCGCGTGTGTTTTATGAGGAAAAGTGGGGACTGCCGCAACGGGAAGATGTCTTTCCCTGACTGCCGGTCGGGTTCTCCGGATAAAATAAGTTTTTTTTTCTGACGGATCATGAATCGTACCCGTATCAAAATTTGCGGACTGACGCGCGAGGAAGACGTGCGTACCGTTATCGAAGCCGGCGCGGATGCATTGGGCTTTGTTTTTTACCCGGAAAGTCCCCGTTTCGTGACGGCGGAAAAAGCGGCGGTTCTGACGTCTGCCGTTCCCGCCTTTGTTTCGACAGTCGGTCTTTTCGTCAACGCAAGTGCCGGTGAGATTGCGGAAACGGTACGAAAAGTGCCCTTGTCGCTTTTGCAGTTTCACGGGGATGAGACGCCCGAAGCGTGCCACGAAGCGGCTGCTTTGGCCAGTCTGCCTTTTATCCGGGTTTTTCGGGTGAAACCGGATACAAGAAGCGATGATTTGATACAATACGAACAAATTTATCGCAATGCCAGTCCGTTTTTCAGGGGGTTGCTGCTGGATGCCTGGACGGAAGCGTATGGCGGGGCGGGAAAGGTTTTCAATTGGTCTCTCGTGTCAAAAGGAATCGGGCCTCGGGTCGTTTTGAGTGGTGGCTTGAGCGCGCAAAATGTCGCTGGTGCAGTCTCTGAATTGCGCCCGTTTGCCGTTGACGTCAGTAGTGGCGTGGAGGCGGCGCGCGGCATCAAGGATGCCGGAAAAATCCATGCTTTCATAAATGCCGTCCGCAAGGCGGACGAAACCGTTTAGGCGGGATTGCCGGTACCGGTTCGTTTTATGCAGATGGCTGTGCCATCGCGTTTCAAGAGAGATTATCCATGAAAGAAAAAGACGGTTGCAGCGCATCTGACGCGCTGTTTGAAGCGTCCGGCTATCGTTTGCCGGATGAACGCGGCCATTTCGGCGTCTATGGCGGCATTTTCGTTTCCGAAACCCTGATCCATGCGCTGGACGAACTGAATCAGGCGTATGCCCGTTTCAAAAACGACCCGGATTTTCTGGCCGAATTCCGTTATGAACTGAAACACTATGTCGGACGGCCTTCTCCCGTTTATCACGCGTCGCGCTGGTCGGACATGCTGGGCGGGGCGCAGATTTATCTGAAGCGCGAAGATCTGAATCACACGGGAGCCCACAAGATCAATAATGTGATCGGTCAGGCGCTGCTGGCCAAACGGATGGGCAAGAAACGCATCATTGCCGAAACCGGCGCGGGCCAGCATGGCGTCGCCACGGCAACGATCTGCGCCCGTTTCGGGCTGGAATGCGTGGTTTATATGGGGAGCGAGGACGTCGAACGCCAGGCACAGAACGTTTACCGGATGAAACTGCTGGGCGCATCGGTCGTGCCGGTCGAATCCGGTTCCAAAACCCTGAAAGATGCATTGAATGAGGCCATGCGCGACTGGGTCGCCAATGTCGAGACGACTTTTTACATTATCGGTACTGTGGCCGGGCCGCATCCCTATCCCATGATGGTCCGCGATTTCCAGTCGGTGATCGGCGAGGAATGCCTGGTGCAAATGCCGGAGCTGACCGGGCGGCAGCCGGATGTGGTCGTCGCCTGTGTCGGCGGCGGCTCGAACGCCATGGGCATTTTCTACCCGTATATCGATCACAAAGAGGTGAAACTGGTCGGGGCCGAGGCGGCTGGCGAAGGAATCGAAACCGGGCGTCACGCCGCTTCGCTAAATGGCGGCAGTCCCGGGGTGTTGCATGGCAACCGCACATATCTTTTGCAGGATGAGGACGGTCAGGTGATCGATACCCATTCGGTGTCGGCTGGTCTCGATTACCCGGGAGTAGGCCCCGAACATGCCTGGCTGAAGGATTCGGGACGTGCCGGGTATGTGGGTATTACGGACGAGGAAGCGCTGGCCGCCTTTCATGATTGTTGCCGGATCGAAGGCATCATTCCGGCGCTGGAATCGAGTCACGCTCTGGCGTATGCGGTGAAAACAGCGCCGGCTTTGCCGAAGGACAAAATAATTCTGGTCAATCTTTCCGGACGGGGCGACAAGGACATGCATACTGTCGCGCTCCGCGCCGGCATCAAATGGTAAGTCCGTTTTCAAACGGAATACGACCTTAACCGAATTTGAAGAACAGGATTTATTATGTCACGCATACAACAAACACTGGATTGTCTGAGAAAACAGAACCGGAAAGGATTGGTTCCTTTCATTACCGCCGGGTTTCCCGATCCGGAACTGACCGTTTCACTGATGCATGCCCTGGTGGAGGGCGGGGCGGATATCATCGAACTGGGTGTTCCGTTTTCCGATCCGATGGCCGACGGGCCGGTTATTCAGCATGCGTCGGAAGTGGCGCTGGAAAAAGGGATGCACCTTCAAAAAGTGCTGGATACTGTCGAAACGTTCCGGATTCATGATGAAATCACACCGGTTGTCCTGATGGGGTACGCCAACCCGATTGAACGCATGGGAACGGATGTCTTTATTGATGCGGCAGCCAGAAAAGGCGTCGACGGCGTTCTGGTCGTCGATTATCCGCCTGAAGAAGGCGAGGCATTTGCCAGTGCGCTGAAAGAGCGGGGCATGGATATGATTTTCCTGCTGGCGCCGACCTCGACGGATGAACGTATCGAAAAAATCGGCAAAATCGCAGGGGGTTATATTTACTATGTTTCCATAAAAGGGGTCACCGGTTCGGGAAATATGGATATCGGCGAAGTCACCTCCCGCATTGAAAAAATCCGAAAATACGTTACCATTCCGGTTGGTGTCGGCTTCGGGATCCGGGATGCGGCGACCGCCAGAGCGCTTGGGGCTTCGGCAGATGCAGTCGTGATCGGCAGCCGGATAATACAGGAACTGGAAAAGGCGGAACCGGCAAATGCCGCGGAAGCCGTGAAAACGTTTTTGACGGATATTCGCAAAGCACTGGACGAATGACGCTATAAGGGTTATAAAGTCGTCCTGTGTCGGCATAATAGGCCGTAATGACTGTTTAATGCGAGAAAAAGACGCAGACAGGCTATCGTTTCAAAACGGTAGCCTGTCTGATCAGGAGATTTTATGAGTTGGCTTGACAAGTTGCTTCCCCCGAGAATCCAGCATCAGACAAACCCTCGCCGGGTAGTGCCGGAAGGTCTCTGGGTGAAGTGTCCATCCTGCGAGGCGGTGCTGTACCGCACCGATCTGGAATCGAATGCGCATGTCTGCCCGAAATGCGGCCATCATATGCGCATCCGCGCGCGGGACCGGCTGGATGCCTTGCTCGATGCCGAAGGACGCTACGATGTCGGTCATACGGCCTTGCCATACGATTCGTTGAAATTCAAGGACAGCAAAAAGTATCCGGATCGTCTCAAGGCGGCCGAAAAGGCGACAGGCGAGACGGATGCCCTGATTGTCGTGGGCGGTTCGATCAAGTCTTTGCCTGTTGTCGTCGCCTGTTTCGAGTTCGAGTTCATGGGCGGTTCCATGGGGTCGGTTGTCGGAGAGCGGTTTGTCCGGGGCGTGAAGGAAGCGATCGCGAGACATGTTCCGTTTGTCTGTATTACTGCCAGCGGCGGCGCCCGTATGCAGGAAGGGCTGCTTTCCCTGATGCAAATGGCGAAAACCAATATGATCCTGACCCGTCTGGCAAGGGAAGGCCTGCCTTATATCTCGGTTCTGACCGATCCGACGATGGGGGGTGTTTCCGCATCGTTTGCTTTTATGGGCGATGTCGTGCTGGCCGAACCGAAGGCTCTGGTCGGTTTTGCAGGGCCACGCGTCATTGAAAATACGGTCCGTGAAAAATTGCCGGAGGGTTTCCAGCGTTCGGAATTCCTGATGAAAAAGGGCGCGGTCGACCGGATTGTGGATCGCCGCGAGATGAGGGAAGAACTGTCTCATCTGCTGGCCATGCTGCAAAACAGGCCGGTCGAGTCGGTTTCCTGAAAGGTCCGGTTTTTCTTGTAGCGAAAACGCCTGTTTGGCAAGGATGAGGCGCTCCGGTTTTTTACCATATTCTTTATTCGGTTTTTCATGAAGATGTCTGGACAAGTGGCCATGCAAAAGACAGGATTGCTGCATCGTTCCCTGGCGGAATGGACGCGTCTTGTGGAAAGTCTTCATCCCAAAAATATCGAGATGGGACTGGACAGGATACGCGTGGTGAAAGAGCGTCTGGGTCTCCGTTTCGATTGTCCGGTGGTGACCGTAGGCGGAACGAACGGCAAGGGATCGACCTGCGCCATGTTGCAAGCCATCTGGAAAGAAGCGGGTTACCGGACCGGCCTTTACACTTCTCCTCACATTCACCGGTTCAACGAACGGATGAAAATCGACGGGAAAATGGTCGATGATGAAACGCTGGTGGCCTGTTTCGAGGAAATCGAGGCAGCGCGCGGCGATATCGCCCTGACGTTTTTCGAGTTCACGACGCTTGTCGCGTTAAAACTCTTTTCGGATGCCAAACTGGATGTGATTGTTCTGGAAGTCGGCCTGGGAGGAAGGCTTGACGCGGTCAACCTGATCGACGCGGATGTTTCCGTAGTAACGAATGTCGCTATCGACCATGTGGAGTATCTCGGACACACCCGCGAAGAAATCGGTTTTGAAAAGGCGGGCATATACCGTGGCGGCCGTATCGCTTTCTATGGGGATATCGATCCGCCGGATTCGCTGATCCATCACGCACGGGCAATCGGGGCAGAACTGAAAGTGCTGGGAAAGGATTATTCTTTCAGCATGAATGCCGATCGATGGGATTATATCGGCAGGAGTACCGTGTCGGGACTGGTTCATCCCTCATTGTACGGCGATAACCAGATTCATAACGCCGCGACGGTTCTGGCCGTGGTCGAAGCCCTGCAGGCCCGTTTGCCGGTCGGACGCGATGCGCTCGAGCGTGGGCTGGCCCGCACTGAATTGCCGGGCCGTTTCCAGATCCTGCAAAATGAACCGTCCATTATTCTGGATGTGGCTCACAATCCCCATGCCGCTGCCGTTCTGGCCAAAAACCTGAAGGAGATGGGAGCGTTCGGCACGACTTATGCCGTATTCGGCGCCATGGCCGACAAGGATATCGATGGCGTGATCGAGCTGATGAAAGATTGCGTTGATCGTTGGTATCTGACCGATTTGCCGTTGCCGCGTGCAGCAAGTGCGGAAGCGCTGAAACAGAAATTGATCGCGGCAGGGGTGACCCGCGGAAAAACCAATCAGTGCATTTCGGTTTATCATCATGCCGCGGATGCTTTGGCAAGCGCGAAGAATAATGCACGGAAAAATGATAGAATAGTGGCATTCGGATCGTTCTGGGTCGTAACGGGGGTCACGGAAGAAAGTGACCCGCCTCCTCACACCAACCGTCATTGATTGCATGAGCCGTTTTTCCATTTTTCGCTGGGGCAAGCCGAAGTCCGATGCCGAGACGTCGTCCGGGGATGCGGGCCGGTTCGTCGCGGACAGTATTGACAGAAAAAAGACTTCCGAAAAGAGCGGTGCCGCCGATCCGCATCTTCCGGAAAAGAAAAAGGCGCGAAGGCGGCTTGTCGGTTCGGTGACGCTGGTCCTGGCGGCGATTATCGTATTGCCGATGATTTTCGAGTCCAGGCCCAAACAGGTTTCCCCCAACCTCCTGATCGATATCCCCTCGAAAGACAAATCCATGCAGGCAGCCAGCGATCAGGCTGTCTCTCCTCCTGCCGCTTCCCGGGCGGTGCAGCCGGATGAAAAATCCGCCATATCGGGTATGGCACCGGCGCCACAACCTGAACGGAATGCAGGCCAGTCTTCGAACCCGGTAACGCCGGCGGCGGATGCTTCTGTAAAAGACAGTGCCGCTCCGGCGCCGCAGGAACAGTCCGTTGACGCGCAAAATCACGAAAAAGACCGGCAAAAAGCGGCGGAAAAACAGGCCAGAGCCGAAAAAGAAAAACAATTGAAGGCGGAAAAGGCGAAACAGGAAAAGGCGAAAGCGGGTGCTGACGCCGATCCGATCGGCCAAATGATTGCTGAAAAGAGCAGCAGCCGGGCCAAACCGGAAAAACCGCTTATTCAGGTCGCTGCGCTGACATCGCAACAGAAGGTGAACGAGTTGCAGGCCCGTCTTTCCAAAGCGGGAATCCCTTCCCATACGCAGAAAGTGAAATCGAAAAACGGCGAGGAAAGGATCCGGGTGAGGATCGGGCCGTTTTCGAGCAAGGGCGAGGTGGACAATGCCTGTTCCAGACTCAGGGCGATGGGATTGTCCTGTACGCCGGTGTCGAAATAATGTTACGGCAGGAAACGCGTTTTGACTGCTTTCGATTACGTTCTGCTGTTTTTGCTGATCGGTTCGATGCTGGTCAGTCTGACGCGCGGTCTGGTCAGGGAAGTGATTTCACTGGCAAGCTGGATTGTCGCCTTTTATGTGGCGCTCCATTATGGAGAAGTCGTGGTGCCCTGGTTGCCGCAAGCGATTTCGGGCGACGTGTTAAGAGTGATCGTGGCGTTTGTCGCGCTGTTTATCGGAACGCGAATCGTCATGATGCTGCTGGCGAAACTGGCGAGTCTCGTGCTTCACGCCAGCGGCCTGACTTTTGTGGACCGGTTGCTGGGCGCGCTTTTCGGGCTGGCAAAGGGAGCATTGATCGCGCTGGCGCTGGTGCTGATATGCGGCATGACGAGAGTGCCCCAGCAGCCTTTCTGGAAAAACGCGATGTTTTCGCCGGTGGCGGAAGCGGCGGCAAAGTCGGTCATGCCGTATTTGCCTGGCTATTTTGTGGAATACATTCATTATTGATTCGATGTATCCTATGCGGTTTTCGTTTTTCTTAATTTTTGATTGAGGAGTCCACCATGTGTGGCATCGTTGGTATTGTTTCCCAAACCCCTGTCAACCAGCTGATTTACGACGCCTTGCAGCTGTTGCAGCATCGCGGGCAGGATGCCGCGGGTATTGCAACGTGCAGTAACGGCAAATTCGCCATGTTCAAGGCAAACGGTCTGGTCAGGGACGTTTTCCGCACCCGCAATATGCGGGCTCTTCCGGGGAGCTGCGGCATCGGTCATGTCCGTTATCCGACAGCAGGCTCGGCCAAGAATGAGGAAGAAGCGCAGCCCTTTTATGTGAATGCGCCTTTCGGCATCACCTTTGCGCATAACGGCAACCTGACCAATTGCGAACAGTTGAAAGGCGAAATGTTCAGGAACGACCGCCGGCACATCAATACGAATTCGGATTCGGAAGTGCTGTTAAATGTACTGGCGCACGAGATACAGGAAGCGACAAGCGGTTATTCGCTGGATCCGGCGGCGCTTTTCCGGGCCGTTTCCGTCCTGCACAAGCGGGTGCGCGGCGCGTATGCGGCGGTTGCCCACATTGCCGGTTACGGCATTCTGGCGTTCCGCGATCCTTACGGTATCCGCCCTCTTTGCATCGGTTTTGCCGAAACGGACACGGGTACGGAATACATGGTCGCCAGCGAATCGGTGGCGCTCGAAGGGCTGGGTTTCCGCTTTTTGCGGGACGTGATGCCGGGCGAAGCGATTTTCATCGATGTTGACGGCAATCTGTACAATCAGCAGTGCGCCGAAAACCCGAGTCTGAATCCCTGCATTTTCGAATATGTCTATCTGGCACGGCCCGATTCCCTGATCGATGGCGCTTCGGTTTATGCCACCCGCCTGAAAATGGGCGAGCATCTGGCCGACAAGATCAAACATGAAATTCCGACTGGCGACATTGATGTCGTGATGCCGATTCCGGATTCCTCCCGTCCGGCAACCATCCAGCTCGCCCTGAAGCTGGGTATCGAATATCGTGAAGGGCTGATCAAGAACCGTTATATCGGCCGTACCTTCATCATGCCGGGACAGGCCGTGCGCAAGCGTTCCGTTCGCCAGAAACTGAATACGATCGGTTCCGAATTCAAGGGCAAGAGCGTTCTGTTAGTTGACGATTCCATCGTGCGCGGCACGACCTGCCGGGAAATTGTCCAGATGGTACGTGAAGCCGGCGCCTCGAAAGTCGTTTTCGCATCCGCTGCGCCGCCGGTGAAGTTCCCGAACGTATACGGTATTGATATGCCGACCCGTGAAGAATTGATCGCCTATGGCCGTACCGATGAAGAGGTCCGCCGGGAAATGACGGCCGATGCACTGGTCTATCAGGATCTGGCGGCCTTGAAACAGTCGGTCACCGATGTCAATCCCGCCCTGAGAAATTTCGAGGCTTCCTGTTTCGACGGCCAGTATATTACCGGTGATGTTTCGGCCGATTATCTGAATCAGGTGGAATATGAACGCAAACATTCGGCTCCTGTACCGGACGATATGGTCAGAAACCAGCTGAATCTTTCCCTGGCGACGGCTGAATAAGGGATTTTCGCTGCAAAAGCCTGATGCCGCGCAAGCGGCATCAGGCTTTCTCGTTCAACGGCCGTCAGTTACGGTATGCTGGACATGTTCAACTTGTCTTTCTTCTGTTTTGCCCTAACGGAGGGGACAGCACGGGAACAGGGATTCTTATCGGATCAAGCGAGTATGCGATGAACAAGGCTTTTGTAAAAGAAACAGATAACGACGACGAACTGGAACCGGCTATTCCGGCACTGCCGGCCGGATTCAAGAATTACATCACGCCGGCCGGCCTGAAGAAACTGAAAGACGAATTGCTGGAACTGATCGATACGGAACGGCCTCAGGTTGTCCAGACGGTTTCATGGGCGGCGTCCAATGGCGACCGTTCGGAAAATGGCGATTATATTTACGGCAAACGCCGGCTTCGTGAAATCGACCGGCGTATCCGTTTCCTGATCAAGCGGATCGAGGCGGCGGAAGAATTCGATCCCAGCGTCCATTATGGCAACGACCAGATTTTTTTCGGCGCGACCGTGACCTATGAACGGCAAAACGGGGAAGAAAATACCGTAACGATTGTCGGCATTGATGAATTCGATCCGCTTCAGGGAAAAATCAGCTGGATTTCGCCAATGGCACGAACGCTCATCAAGGCGCATGAAGGCGATACCGTAACCCTGCACACGCCTGCCGGGATTGAGGAACTGGTTATTTTGGAAGTGAGTTATCCGCAGCCCCGGTAGATTTCCGGTCTTTCTTTTCCTTTACGCGACAAGGATTTTCGCAAAGTTTTGTCTTTGTGCGCTTCCTCCGTATACTGGATGAGTGTTTCACTGTTTTCTCCGTTTCCGATATGACGGTTGTTCCGAAAAACATTTTTTCCTATGTGCCCCGCAAGGTGAAACGTGCCGGCGCCGCTCCCTTTCTGCCGATGTCGCGGCAGGAAATGGAGGCGCTGGGATGGGACGCATGCGATATCATCATTGTTTCGGGAGATGCGTACGTCGATCACCCGAGTTTCGGCGCGGCGGTCATTGGCCGGGTTCTGGAAGCACAGGGTTTCCGGGTCGGCATTATTGCCCAGCCGGACTGGAAATCGGCGGCCGCTTTCCGGTCGCTGGGACGTCCGAAATTGTATTTCGGGGTGACGTCGGGAAATATGGATTCCATGGTCAACCGCTACACGGCCGAGCGGAAAATCCGTTCGGATGATGCGTATACTCCGGGAGGCGTTGCGGGAAAACGGCCTGACCGCGCCTTGCTGGTTTACGCACAGCGTGCCAGGGAAGCCTATCCGGGAATCCCTGTCGTGATCGGCTCGATTGAAGCGAGCCTGCGCCGTCTGGCGCATTACGATTACTGGTCGGACAAGGTCAGGCGGTCGGTATTGCCCGACTCCAAGGCTGACATGCTGGTGTACGGCAATGCCGAACGGGCTATTGTCGAGTTGTCCCACAGGCTGGCTGCCGGTGAGAAAATCGGGTCGATCCGCGATCTGCGCGGGACGGCTTTCATGGTTCCCGGCGGCTGGAAACCGGATGGGGACTGGATCGACGTGGACTCTTCAGGACTGGATACGCCGGGGCCGGTAAAGAAACATGCCAATCCCTATTTTCCGGAACCCGAACCCTGCCAGGCCAAAGCTGAGCGGCAAGAGAGAACGGCAGAGGCGATCCGGGAAAACCGGATCGGCTTGCGTCTGAAAATGAACAGCCAGTCGGTTGTCCGCCTGCCGTCGTTTGAACAGGTGCAAAACGACCCGGTGATGTATGCCCATGCCTCGCGCGTCATGCATCTGGAATCGAATCCGGGCAATGCGCGCGCTCTGGTGCAGGCGCATGGCGAACGGGACGTCTGGGTGAACCCGCCGCCCTTGCCGCTGACGATGGAAGAGATGGACGGGGTTTACGGCTTGCCCTATGCGAGAGCGCCCCATCCTTCCTATCAGGGAGAACGGATTCCGGCATGGGAGATGATCCGGTTTTCCGTCAATATCATGCGTGGGTGTTTCGGAGGGTGCACCTTCTGTTCGATTACCGAACACGAAGGCCGTATCATCCAGAGCCGGTCCGAACCGTCGATTTTGCGGGAAATCGAGGAAATCCGCGATCGCGTCGAGGGATTCACGGGAGTCATTTCCGATCTGGGCGGCCCCTCGGCCAACATGTACCGGCTCGGCTGCAAAAACGAAAAAGCGCAGCAGGTCTGCCGCCGGCTTTCCTGCGTTTATCCGGAAATTTGCAAAAATCTCGATACCGACCACGGCAAGCTGATTTCGCTTTACCGAAAGGCGAGAGCGCTGCCGGGCATCAAGAAGATTCTGATCGGTTCGGGCGTGCGTTACGATCTGGCCGTCGAGTCCCCGGAATATATCCGTGAACTGGTGACGCATCATGTCGGCGGCTTGCTGAAAATCGCCCCGGAACACACGGAACCGAATGTGCTCTCCAAGATGATGAAACCGGGCATCGGGACATACGATGCGTTCAGGAGACTGTTTGACCGCTATTCGAAAGAGGCGGGCAAGGAACAGTATCTGGTGCCGTATTTCATTGCCGCCCATCCCGGCGCGACAGATGAAGATATGCTGAATCTGGCCTTGTGGCTGAAGAAAAACCGTTTCCGTCCGGATCAGGTGCAAACTTTCATGCCGACGCCGATGGCGATTGCCTCGACGATGTACCATACGGGAAAAAATCCGCTGATGCCGGTTTCGCGGGATTCCGAAAAAGTGGAAACGGCGAAAAAGGGACAAGTGCGTCGCTTGCACAAGGCTTTCCTGCGTTACCACGATCCGGAAAACTGGCAATTGCTGAGAGAATGGCTCAGGCGGCACGGGCGTTCCGATCTGATCGGGAACGGACCGGATCAACTGGTTCCGGCCTGGAAGTCCGCTCCGGTTTCCATGAAAAACAGGTTTGCTTCGTTGGAAAAAACGGGAAAGGCAAAACGTCCTGATCAGGAAAAGGACGAGATCGGACAAACTGCCCATGTGCGACGGGGCAATAACATAAAAGGAAAATTGGCAGGGGCTATCCGTCACAGAAAAGGCGTTTCGGTCCGTTCTGGCCGAAGATGAATACATTACGGGCTACCTCTGTTGTATCCGTACCGGCTTTTTTCAAATGGTTCGAAAAAGAAATATTTCACTGACAGCATTGTCCTTGCTGAGCTTTTCGCTGGCGGATGTCAGGGATGGTCTGGGCCCGTTCCTGGGCGTTTACCTGCAGGGAAAAAACTGGACGCCGGATGAAATCGGCTATGTCATGACAGCGGGCGGTCTTGCGGGCATGGTGCTAACAACACCTCTTGGCGCGTTGGCTGACGGAACAAGAAAAAAGCGATTGATGCTGGCTGTTGCAACGATAATGATCGTTCTGTCCGCTACGGCGGTTTTCCACTGCCGTTTCTTTCCTTTTGTTGCCGGGATGCAAATTGTTCAGGGAATCATGGCGGCTGCCATCATGCCGCTGTTGACCAGTATCACGCTGGGACTGGTCGGCCAGAAGGGGCTGGCTCACCGTCTCGGAAAAAACGAGGCATGGAATCATTTCGGGAATTTTTCCACCGCCGCTTTGGGCGGCATCATCGGTTATTTTTATGGCCTTTCAGGCGTTTTGGGCGTGATGCTGGCAATGGGGCTGTTGTCTGTTCTTTTTGTTTTTCTGATTGATCCGGCGCTGATCAACTATGATGTCGCACGTGGGCTGGAAGAGAAAAAGGGAGCTGTACCGGCCCCGGTCGGCCAGTTGCTGATGAACCGTTCCATTATGGCAACAGGACTGATACTGTTTTTTTTTCATCTGGGAAATGCCGCGCTCTTGCCATTACTTGGACAATCGGCTGTTGCCGTACACCATGTGGAGCCTGCCGTTTATACGGCAGCAACAGTTATTATTGCCCAGCTGACAATGGTTCCAATGGCCTTGTGGGCAGCCAGGATTGCTGAAAAACGCGGGTATGGACAGGTGATTCTTCTGGCGCTGATCGCCTTGCCAGCAAGAGGACTGATTGCCGGTTTCTGGCATGATCCCTGGTGTATTGTCCCTGTCCAGATACTGGATGGGGTCGGCGCGGGGCTAATCGGTGTGGCAACGCCTGGAATAGTAGCGAAAATCATGCGTGGAACCGGCCATGTCAATATGGGATTGGGTGTTGTCATGACTCTGCAGGGAATCGGGGCTGCCTTGAGTAGTACAGTCGGCGGCCTTTTTGCCTATCATGCCGGATATAGTGCCGCTTTTCTGGCGTTGACAGGATCGGCATGTTGTGCGCTTGTTCTGTTTGCGGGAGCCCGCCGGTGGCTGCCGCAATTCGGGAAAGAACTGGTGAACTGATCCTGCCTGATCGCAACGTTTCATGGAAAACAGGAGCCATCCGATAGCGGGATAAAGCGAGTTTTTCCAGAAATTTAGTAAAATGTCTCTTTTTGCAGGTATTTCTGGTTTATAGTGTTTTGTTTTCCGTCTGACTCGTCTCTTTTTCTGCAAGCTAATGAAAAACATCCGTAATTTTTCCATTATCGCTCATATCGACCACGGCAAATCGACATTGGCCGACCGCATCATCCAGCTGTGCGGGGGGTTGTCGGATCGTGAAATGGAAGCGCAGGTGCTCGATTCCATGGATCTGGAAAGGGAACGGGGCATCACGATCAAGGCCCAGACGGCCGCACTGCATTACAAGGCCAGAGACGGCCAGACGTATAACCTGAACCTGATCGATACGCCGGGACACGTCGATTTCAGTTATGAGGTCAGCCGTTCCCTGTCCGCCTGCGAGGGCGCGCTTCTGGTTGTGGACGCTTCGCAGGGGGTAGAGGCCCAGACTGTCGCGAACTGTTATACCGCGCTTGATCTGAATGTGGAAGTATTGCCGGTTTTGAACAAGATCGATCTGCCGTCGGCCGATCCGGACAATGCGCGGGCTGAAATCGAGGATGTTATCGGTATCGAGGCGACGGAGGCCGTTTTGTGTTCGGCCAAGACCGGACAGGGCGTCGAGGATATTCTTGAAGCGATTATTGCCAGAGTGCCTCCGCCGGAGGGCGATCCGGAAGCGCCGTTGCAAGCCCTGATTATCGATTCCTGGTTCGACAATTATGTCGGGGTCGTCATGCTGGTGCGTATCAAGAACGGTACCCTGAAACCCAGGGAAAAAATCCGGCTGATGGCGACCGGATCGGAATATCTGGTGGAAAACGTCGGGGTCTTTTCGCCCCGTTCGCAATCGAAAGAGGCCTTGTCGGCCGGACAGGTCGGTTTTGTGATTGCCGGCATCAAGGAGCTGAAAGCGGCGAAAGTCGGGGATACCATGACGCTTGCCTCGCGTCCTGCCGGCGAGCCGCTTCCGGGGTTCAAGGAAGTGCAGCCGCAGGTGTTTGCGGGCCTGTTCCCGGTGGAAGCCAACCAGTATGACGCCTTGCGCGATTCGCTGGAAAAACTGAAACTGAACGATGCTGCCCTGCAATATGAGCCGGAAGTGTCGCAGGCGCTGGGTTTCGGTTTCCGCTGCGGTTTTTTGGGCCTTTTGCATATGGAAATCGTGCAGGAACGGCTGGAGCGCGAATTCGACATGGATCTGATCACGACGGCGCCGACCGTTGTGTATGAAGTTGTGCTGAAAAACGGCGAAGTGCTGAAGGTGGACAATCCTTCCAAGATGCCCGATCCCGGCAGGATCGAGGAAATCCGGGAACCGATCGTGACGGTGAACCTGTATATGCCCCAGGAATATGTCGGCCCTGTCATGACGCTGTGCAACCAGAAGCGCGGCATCCAGGTGGATATGCATTATCACGGCAAGCAGGTACGGCTGACTTACGAATTGCCGATGGCGGAAATCGTGCTCGACTTTTTCGACCGGATGAAATCCATTTCGCGCGGCTATGCGTCGATGGAGTATGAGTTCAAGGAATACCGGGCGTCCGACGTGGTGAAAGTCGATATGCTGATCAACGGCGAAAAAGTCGATGCGCTCGCCATTATCGTGCACCGGGCCAACAGCCAGTTCCGTGGCCGTGCCGTGGCGGCGAAAATGCGGCAACTGATTCCGCGGCAAATGTTCGATGTCGCGATTCAGGCGGCAATCGGTTCGACGATCATTTCGCGCGAGAATGTGAAAGCCTTGCGCAAGAATGTGCTGGCGAAGTGCTATGGCGGTGATATCACCCGCAAGCGCAAGCTGCTGGAAAAGCAGAAGGCGGGCAAAAAGCGGATGAAACAGGTTGGTTCCGTGGAAGTTCCGCAGGAAGCGTTCCTGGCAATTTTACAAGTGGATGAAAAATGAATGTGCAGGCTTTGCTGGGTAATTTCGCCCTGATCCTTTTCATATTGATGGTTGTTTCGGGGGTTATCTGGTTTTACGACAGGTTCTCGCTTGCTCCAAAACGGAAAGCGGCCGCGGAAGTGGCGCTGGCCGCTTTCGACGAACGCAACGCCAGACTGAAAGCGCAGGGTATCCAGGTCGATGAGTCGGGTCGCCAGACGCTGAAGGAAAAACTGCTGAAAAAGCCGACCTGGGTGGAATATTCCGGCAGTTTTTTTCCGGTTATTGCCGCCGTGTTCATTATTCGCTCGTTTTTGTGGGAACCGTTCCGAATTCCATCGAGTTCGATGGTGCCAACCCTTCAGATCGGCGACATGATTTTAGTCAGCAAGTACAGTTACGGCATCCGGTTGCCGGTCATAAACAAGAAGATCGTTGATCTCGGCGATCCGCAAAAAGGGGATGTCGTCGTTTTCAAATTTCCGAAAGACACCTCGCTGGATTATATCAAACGGGTTGTCGGCGTCGGAGGCGACCGGGTGGAATACCGGAACAAGAAACTGATTATCAACGGGGTGGAATCGGCGTATCAGCCGCTGGGGGATTATCTCGATACCGAAAGCCTGACCTATTCAAGGGAATTTGTGGAAGGTCTGGCAGGTACCGACGTCCGTCATCACATCCTGAACGACAATCGTGCGCCGACTTATGTGCGGCACCCCGACCGTTTTCCGAACCGGCACATGTGCACCTATAATGTGGAAGGGTTCGCCTGTACGGTGCCGGAAGGTTACTATTTCATGATGGGGGACAACCGGGACAACAGTCTCGACAGCCGGTACTGGGGGTTTGTGCCGGACGAGTATATTGTCGGCAAGGCTTTTTTCGTCTGGATGAATCTTGGAGACATGACGCGAATCGGCGGCATACGATAAAAGGCGACGACGCCATGAACCCTGATTTTGCACAATAATAACGTGTCGGGATTTGCGATGATAAATCTGAAAATGCTGCAGGACAGAATCGGTTATACCTTTCATGACGCGGCGTTGCTCGAAACGGCCATGACGCACCGGAGTTACAGCAGCCATCACAATGAAAGACTCGAGTTTCTGGGCGACTCCCTTCTGAATTGCGTGACGGCGATCAATCTGTATGAACGGTATGCCGCCCTGAACGAGGGAAGCCTGTCCAGGTTGCGTTCCAGTCTGGTCAGGCAGCAGGCCTTGTATGAAATTGCATGCAAGCTGGAGTTGTCCCGTTTTTTGCGGCTGGGCGAAGGCGAGCTGAAAGCCGGGGGATTCAAACGGCCTTCCATTCTGGCGGACGCCATGGAAGCGCTGTTTGGCGCGGTGTTTTTGGATGCCGGTTTCGAAACGGTCAAACGGGTTATTACCAGACTGTTTGCCGATATGATGAAAGAACTCGATCCGGAAACGTACGGAAAAGACGCGAAGACGCAGTTGCAGGAATATTTGCAGGGGCACAAGATGGCCTTGCCCGAATATCATGTCGTCGCCACGCGGGGTGCGGCGCATAATCAGGAATTCGAGGTCGAGTGTGTTATCGGGAAATTCGATATTCACGTCTATGGAACCGGAAGCAGCCGGAGGGCTGGCGAACAGGAAGCGGCCAGGAAGGCACTGGCTGAAATAGCGGATGTCATGAAAAACCGGAAAGCGGTTCCGTCCGGAAAAGAGAAACAGAAAGAAACGCAGATGAAACTGGTCGGCATTTCCACATTACAGCGGGAAGAGCCTGCCGATAAAGCGGTCCCTTCTTCCAGAAAGCGAGGTTGATATCATGACAGATCAGAAAGACAACCATTTCCGTTGCGGCTATATCGCTATTGTGGGACGCCCGAATGTCGGCAAATCCACCCTGATGAACGAGCTGATCGGCGCCAAGGTCAGTATCACGTCCCGAAAGGCGCAAACAACCCGCCACCGGATTATGGGAATCCAGACGGATGACGATGCCCAATTCATTTATATCGACACGCCCGGTTTCCAGACGCGCTACAACAACGCCCTGAACAAGAATCTGAACCGAACAGTCCGCGATACGCTTTCGACGGCGGATGTGATTCTTTTTGTGGTGGATGCCGGTGTTTACGGACAGGCGGATCAGCAGGTGCTGGATCTGATTCCCGAAAATGTTCCGACCATTCTGGTCGTCAACAAAACGGACAAGGTGAAAGAAAAAGCGGAACTGATCCCGTTTGCCGAAAAACTGGCTGCCTTGCGGGATTTTGCCGCCATTGTGCCTGTTTCGGCGCGCCAGCGTTTCCAGCTGAACCGGCTGGAAGAGGAAATCCGTCATTTGCTGCCTGAAAATCCGCCGTTTTTCTCGCCGGACGATGTAACCGATCGCAGCGAACGCTTCATGGCGGCAGAGATCATCCGCGAAAAGATATTCCGTTATACCGGCGACGAGTTGCCGTATACCAGCACGGTTGTGATCGAGCAGTTCGAACGCAAGGAAAAAATCTGCCGGGTATTTGCGGCTGTGCTCGTGGAACGGGAAGCGCACAAGGCCATGATTATCGGTCACAAAGGAGAAAAACTGAAAGAGATTTCCACCGAGGCGCGACTGGATATGGAAAAAATGTTCGGCGTGCCCGTCTATCTGGAAATCTGGGTCAAGGTCAAGTCCGGCTGGGCCGACAATGAGGCGGGACTCAGGGCCTACGGATACGAGTGAACCGCAGTGAAATGGAAAGCGTATCGATGCTTCCGGATGAAAAGGATGAAAGTGGCGGGCCGGTAAATGGCGACTTTGTACGGGGGACGGGGCGTTTCCCGGTCTTGAAAAACAGCCCTGAAACCCGTGTGGCCGAACAGCCCGGTTTTGTTCTTCACAGTTATGTTTACCGGGAAAGCAGTCTGGTTGTGGAAGTTTTTACCCGCGATTATGGCCGGGTTGCGCTGGTGGCCAAAGGCGCGAAGAGGCCGACTTCCCGCTTAAGAGGCGTTTTGCAGACTTTCCAGCCGCTTTCCATCGGCTGGTCGGGCAAGTCTGAACTGAGAACGCTCACGTCGGCCGAATGGGTGGGCGGCATGATTCCCCTGGAAAATTCGGCGCTCTTGTACGGGTTTTATCTGAACGAACTCTTGCTCAAGCTGCTGGCGCGGGAAGATCCGCATCAGGGGCTTTTCGAGCACTATGTCAGGGCATTGGCACGTCTGGCGACTGCCGAGTCGGCGCAGACGGTTTTGCGTATTTTCGAACTGGCCCTGTTGAAAGAAACCGGTGTGGCGTCCGATTTTTCCGTCAATATACAAGACCGGTCTCCGGTGGAACCGGACGGGATTTACGTCGTCGATCCTGAAAGCGGCCCGCGTCCGGCAACGCTGGGCGATACGGCTCCCCGTGTTTCCGGCAAAACCCTGCTGGATATGGTCAGGGAAGACTATGCCGATCCGCAGACCCAGTTGCAGAGCAAGCATCTGATGCGTTTTCTTCTGGCGCATCATCTGGACGGTGTGCCGCTTCAGACACGGAAGATATTAATAGATCTGCGCCAGCTGTAACAAAAGGGTAAACTAGTCCCTGTGTTTTCCATTTCTTTTTGTGAACTATGAGCTTCATTGAACCGAATGGCCCGGGCATCGAACTGGGCGTCAACATCGACCATATCGCTACTTTGCGGAATGCGCGGGGAACGTCCTATCCGGATCCGGTCGTGGCCGCCCTGATGGCGGAAGAAGCGGGAGCGGACGCCATTACGCTGCACCTGCGTGAAGACCGCCGGCATATCCGGGATGCCGATGTGCGCGCCATCCGGCCGTTGCTGGCGACCCGGATGAATCTGGAATCGGCCATGACTTCCGAAATGATTGATTTCGCCTGCGATATCCGGCCTCAGGATGTCTGTCTGGTGCCGGAGCGGCGCGAGGAACTGACGACCGAGGGCGGTCTGGACATTGTCCGCTATTTCGATATCGTCCAGTCCGCCGTGGAACGCCTGACCCAGGCGGGCATCCGGGTCAGCCTTTTTATCGATCCCGATGAAGAACAGATCATCGCTTCCCATGAAGCGGGCGCGCCGGTTATCGAATTGCATACCGGGCGCTATGCCAACGCTTTCGACGAAGCTTCGCGGGAACATGAACTGGAACGCGTGCGCCAAGGGGTGAAAGAAGGGATCGGTCATGGCCTGAAAGTGAATGCCGGACATGGCCTGCATTATGAAAATGTCGTGCCCATTGCGGAAATCGAGGGGATTGCCGAGCTGAATATCGGCCATTCCATTGTTTCACGGGCGGTTTTTACCGGATGGAAAAAGGCGATTGCCGATATGAAAGCGCTGATTGTGGAGGCAAGACGGCCTGCCGGAAACGGAGTGCGGGAAAGAGGTGAGCGATGATTTACGGAATCGGGACCGACATGATTCTGATTACACGCCTGAAAGCGGCGCTGGAAAGGCGCGGCGACCGTTTTGCGGAAAAAATACTGGGGCCGCAGGAAATGAAGCGTTATCTTCACCGCAGGGCCAAGGTGGAATTGCGCGGGCTCCGGTATCTGGCCACGCGTTTTGCCGCCAAGGAAGCGTTTTCCAAGGCGCTGGGGCTGGGGATGCGCATGCCGATGACCTGGCGCGCCATGCAGCTCCTGAATGCGCCAGGCGGCAAGCCTGAAGCCGTTTGCAGCGGCAAACTGAAGGCACATATGGAAAGACTCGGTCTGAAAGCACAGGTATCGGTGACGGATGAGGCGGAATACGCCATGGCTTTTGTCGTGATCGAACAGACGGAAATCACGGAAAACATCAACTGACAGGACAGAACATGATATCGGGAAAAAGTATATTGTTGAGCGGCAAAAGGAACAGTTATGGTCCCGTCATGCTGGATGTGATCGGTTTGCGGCTTCTGGAAGAAGACATCAGGAGGATACGTCATCCCCTGACAGGAGGCATTATTCTGTTTGCGCGCAATTACCAGAACCGGGAACAACTGATGGCGTTGACGAATGCGATCCGCAGGGAACGGCCGGATATCCTGATTGCTGTGGATCACGAAGGGGGGCGCGTGCAGCGCTTCCGCTTTGACGGTTTCACCCGTTTGCCGCCGATGCGTGCATTGGGGGACATGTGGGAAGGCAGTCAGGTCGCCGCTTCCCGTGCGGCCATGGCTGTCGGTTATGTGCTGGCTTCCGAATTGCGGGCGTGCGGGATCGATTTTTCATTCACGCCGGTTCTGGATCTGGATCACGGTGTATCGAAAGTGATCGGAGACCGTTCGTTCCATCGCGATCCGAATGTGGTCACTTTTCTGGCGAAAAGCCTGAATTACGGCTTGTCGCTGGCAGGGATGGCCAACTGTGGAAAACACTATCCGGGCCACGGGTATGCGAAAGGCGATTCCCACACGGAAATTCCGGTTGATGACCGTTCGCTGGAAACCATCTTGTCCGACGATGCCGTACCCTACAGGGAACTGGGCATGAGTCTGGCCAGTGTCATGCCAGCCCACGTGATTTATCCGAAAGTCGATGCAGCGCCGGCAGGATTTTCGAAAAAATGGCTGACGATCCTGAAAAACGAACTGGAATTCGACGGGGTCGTTTTCAGTGACGACCTCAGCATGGAAGGCGCGAGTGTGGCCGGTGACATTGTCGCCCGTGCCAGGGCGGCGCTGGGCGCCGGTTGCGATATGGTTCTGGTATGCAATTCTCCCGCAAAGGCCGATGAACTGTTGTCGGGATTGCCGCCGCTTTCTGAAGAAGCGATGCGCGAATGTACAGCCAGAATCAGGAGTCTGGTGCCGAAAATGCCGGCGCCTGACTGGGATACCCTTCAGGCGGAAAAACGCTATCAGCGCGCGCGTGCCATTGTCGAAGAGATCGCCAGCGATTAAGAAAGGTATGACCGAAGAAAACCAGAACATTTCAGGGCGCGACGCCGGAAAAAACAGCCGGGCCGTTCCGTCTTCGGTCAGGGCAGAAGTGCTCGAGGCCGTCAGGCAATTGCCGCACTTGCCCGGCGTTTACCGGTTTTTCGACAAAAACGACAAGCTCTTGTATGTCGGAAAAGCGCGCGATCTGGTCAAACGCGTCAGCACGTATTTCCAGAAAACCTCGCCTTCTCCGCGTATTGCCATGATGGTCGGGCGGATAGCGCGATTGCAGACGACTGTCACGCGCAGCGAGGTGGAAGCCCTGATTCTGGAAAGCAATCTGATCAAGACACTTCATCCGCACTACAATATCATTTTCCGGGACGACAAGTCCTATCCCTATTTGAAGGTAACCGGCCAGCGCGTTCCCAGAATCGTCTATTATCGGGGAACGGTCGACAGGAAAAACGAGTATTTCGGGCCTTTCCCGAACGCGTCGGCGGTGCGGGAAACCATCCAGATACTGCAAAAGGTTTTTCGCCTGAGAACGTGCGAGGATAGTGTTTTCAGGAACCGGACCCGGCCCTGTCTGCTTTACCAGATCGGCCGGTGCAGCGGCCCCTGTGCCGGTCTGATCGGTGAAAACGCGTACCGGCGCGACGTTGAACATGCTGTCCGTTTCCTGCGTGGCGAACAGACGGCTATTCTGGGCGAATTGCAGGAAAAAATGGAAGGCTATGCAAGGCGGCTGGAATTCGAGGAAGCCGCTCTGGTCCGCAATCAGATTGCCGCCCTTTCGCAGGTACTGCATCAGCAAAGCATGGAAACGGATAATGAGGCCGAGGATGTCGATATTATCGCTGTCGTGGTAAGGCAAGGATGCGCCTGCATCAATCTGGCGATGGTTCGTGGAGGGCGTCATCTGGGCGATCATGCCGTTTTTCCGGGAAATATGGGCAGTGCGGTGGAAAATGAGGGGGAAAAGCGCGAGACGCGGATTTTGAAGGCGTTTCTGGCGCAGCATTACATAGACCGGCAGATTCCGCGAACCCTCGTGCTGAATCTGGATTTCGACGAACCGGCCCTGATGATGGCGCTGTCGGAACAGGCCGGTCACCGGATACATCTGGTTTTCCAGCCTCAGGGCCAGCGGCGGCTGTGGCTGGAAATGGCGCAAAAGAATGCCGAAATCGCGCTGGAGAGGGTGCTGTCGAAATCCGGCACCCAATTGTCCCGTGTGAAAGCGCTGATCGATCTGATGAAACTGGATATCGACGATCCCGACAGTTTGCGTATCGAAGCCTTCGATATCAGTCACACGCAGGGAGAGGCGGTTCAGGCTTCCTGCGTCGTTTTTCATCATTGCGCAATGCAAAACAGCGAGTATCGGCGTTACAATATCGCAGGCATTACGCCCGGGGACGATTATGCCGCCATGAAGCAGGTGCTGACCCGGCGTTACGGGAAACTGGTCGGACATGAAGACCTGATGCCCCATATCGTTCTGGTGGATGGCGGAAAGGGACAGGTTTCCATGGCGTCACAGGTTTTTGCGGAACTGGGGCACGATCTGGGACTGATTGTCGGTGTCGCCAAGGGAGAAGGCAGAAAAGTCGGCCTTGAAACACTGGTCTATGCCGATGGGCGCTTGCCTCAGGAACTCGGGAAAGATTCGGGTGTTTTAATGCTGATTGCCCAGATCCGCGACGAAGCGCACCGTTTTGCCATTACCGGCATGCGCGCGAAACGGGACAAGAAAAGACAGGCGTCGCGTCTTGAGGAAATAGAAGGCGTCGGCGCCAAAAGAAGACAACGGCTTCTGGCGCGATTCGGAAGCGTCCGGGGTATTGCCGATGCATCCGTAGACGATCTGGCGACAGTCGAAGGCATTTCCCATCGTCTGGCTCAACAGATATACGATCAGTTGCATTAGAATAACGCCTTGTATTTTTTAATGTTCTATACGATATGAAAATACAGACTATTAGTGGAACCTGCAAGAATCAAGTTATGCCGTTCAATTTGCCCATTTTCCTGACCTGGCTGCGGGTTGCGCTCGTGCCTTTGCTGGTGGGAATTTTTTATCTGCCGGAAAACTGGATATCGCTTTATGCGCAAAGCCTGACGGCGGCCCTGATTTTTATTGTGGCCGCCATAACCGACTGGATCGACGGTTATCTGGCGCGGAAATGGAATCAGACGTCGGCATTCGGCGCCTTTCTCGATCCGGTAGCCGACAAGCTGATCGTGGCGGGTTCCTTGCTTGTCCTTGTCCAGCTGGGGCGTGTCAGCGCGATTTTGGGGTTTATCATCATCGGACGCGAAATCGCCATTTCCGCGCTACGGGAGTGGATGGCGAAAATCGGCGAATCGAAATCGGTGGCGGTCAGTTCACTGGGCAAAGTCAAGACGATTGCGCAGATGATTGCCATTCCGATGCTTTTGTTTTATAACAAGCTGTTCTATTTTATCGACACCCGGTTTATCGGAACGTATCTGTTGATCATTGCAGCGATCCTGACTGTTGTCTCGATGTTGTATTATTTACGTAAAGCCTGGCCCCTGATGAAGTAAATCGGGAACGAGGCCTTGACAGAATCGGGTCAAGTGCTAGAATGCACATCTCTAACGCGGGAGTAGCTCAGTTGGTAGAGCGCAACCTTGCCAAGGTTGAGGTCGAGAGTTCGAGACTCTTCTCCCGCTCCACGTTTTCAGCGCATTCTGAAAAACGGGAACCGGAAGTAGCTGATGAAAGCGGTTGGTTTGTCAGCTTGTAGTTGGATGAGTACGTTGCGGGAGTAGCTCAGTTGGTAGAGCGCAACCTTGCCAAGGTTGAGGTCGAGAGTTCGAGACTCTTCTCCCGCTCCACGTTTCGCTTGTTGCCGGTTCGGCGTTTTTTCGGTTTTGCATCCGGTTTTTCGATGGCAGGATAGCAAAGTGGTTATGCAGCGGCCTGCAAAGCCGTAGACGTCGGTTCGATTCCGTCTCCTGCCTCCATCCTCTCTTTCAGTACGGTTTTTCAGTTTGTTTTTTCAGGGGACTTTAATAAATTTGCTAACCTGCCGTTGTCTGCAGGATCCGGAACGTTTCCGCTTGCATGGTTTATGTCCGCGAAAACAAGGGTATGTTTCGGCAGTCTCTGAAAGGCTCCCTTGTTATGGTCCGGATTGTCGAACCGCTCGCTGCCGGTGTCCGGTCTTCGGTTTTTTCACAAACGCCGTCCGGGTGGCTTTCCGTTTTTGACGGCGGCCATTTGGCCTGTCGTTCTGATCATTCACTGGATGTGCCGACTGTATGAACGAGCTTTTCTATGAAATTGCTGACTTCCCGCGATAACCCCCAATACCGGAAATTGAGACAACTGGCGTCCAATTCCGCCGCAAGCCGAAAAGGGGAATATGCCATACTGGATGGTATCCATCTTTGCCAGGCCTATCTCGGGCATGTCGGGATACCGGTACTGTGTGTGGCAAGCCAGACATCGCAACATCATCCCGAAGTGTCCGCTATCGTTCAGGAATGCAAGAGCGGAGGCGCGAAATGCCTGTTGCTGACCGACAGCCTGTATCGTCCGATAAGCCAGGTTGAAAATGGCGTCGATATCGTTTTCGTTATTTCAAAACCGGCTGTGCAAACATGCCCGGTACTGAGGCAAACAGCTGTGTTGCTTGACAGAATTCAGGATCCGGGGAATCTGGGTTCGATACTCCGCAGTGCCGCCGCTGCCGGCATAGCGCGCGTTTTCTGCAGCGCCGGTACGGCTTCAGCCTGGTCTCCGCGTGTTCTGAGAGCGGGTATGGGCGCGCATTTTCTTTTGGAAATAGTTGAAAACGTGGTTCTTGAGGATGTGATGGAGGCTTCGGAAATTCCGGTTATAGCAACGACGCCTTATACGGAAACAACGATATATGATTGCGATTTGCGCTTGCCGGTCGCCTGGTTGCTGGGGCATGAAGGAAAAGGGATAAGAGAAAGTCTGCTTGACAAGGCCAGCGACAGGGTTGTCGTTCCCCATCAAGGCGCGATGGAATCCCTGAATGTGGCCGCCTGTGCCGCTGTCTGTTTTTTTGAACAGGTACGTCAAAACCGCGTATGTTCCGGAGGAAACCGGCCTTTGCCGGACTGAAAGTCTGAAAAGGCCCGTATTCCGCTTGCGGGTTTTTTGCCGGATAAGGCCGCGGGGAAAAAGGGAGCGGTCACCTGTTTGGCAAACGGCTGGATCTGGCCGTGCGATTCTGTTTCCCGGCAAGTGTGGTGTTGTGAAGTTGCTCCCTCTACACCGGATTTTTTCTTTCCGGGCGCTTCCGGTCTGGACTCATCTGGAAACAGACGCCTTTTTCATCGCAGCCAGTCTGACGTTTTCGTGGAGGAAAAGAAACAGGGGTTCGTGCAAACGGATAGAGAACCGGAGCGGAAACGCCGCTTTTGACAATGCTGTTTCTGGTGTCTGTGGGGAATTATTTATTTTCCAATAAATGTTTTTTATGTTCATATCCTATTATTTTTTTACTCAAAGTCAAAAAATAGTTGACAGGAGTAACGAAGTCTGGTTTAATGGAACTCATGGATAAGGGTCACTTGATTTGGCCACTAGCAAGCAAGTTCCTTTCCTGAGCTGATGAAGCTGATACGCGCAGTACCAACTTTACCAACTTTGCAAGGAGAGAAATTATGGAAATGGCTGGAGTTGCTTTTTGCTTTGGACTCATGATTCTGGGTGCTATCGGCGCTGTTATACAAAGAGCGCGCGGCAACTGGTAAACTGAATTATCAAACTGAATATGCAAATGCCAGATCGATTCGATCTGGCATTTTCTGTTGGAGTCGGTGGATACGGTTTACGTTGCGGAAAGCGGCTTTTGGCTTGCCGGAAAATGGGCGGTAACGGCTGTCTATTCCGTTTTGTCCTGGACAGGTTCGCTTAACAGAACCAGCGTGTTTTTTGCCAGTTCCGCTTCCAGTTCCTTGCTGATATTGCCGAATTCATCCTGGGACGACCCGAGAAACAGCAAAATTCCCATTGGGACATGCAGGGCATGGCAGATTCTTTGCAATGTCGAAACCGTGATGTCGCGCTGGTTGTGTTCGATTAACGAGAGGTAAGAAACCGAGCATTCTGAAAGTTCGGCCAGTTTGGTTTGGGAAAGACCTCTTCGTATGCGGCAAGTTTTGATGGCATTGCCTATATCCATAGTGAACTCCTTGTTAAAGCAGTATTGTCATTTTCTGCCGAAAATCGGATATTGCGATTTTTCAATGAAGGACAATGGCCGGAAAATTCCGCAGAAACCCTTAAGACGCACCGCTTTAAATAAAATCAGACGCAATCCGAAATTGCTCATTTTAACAGAAGTGAATGGCGGCTGTCTTCCTGTCGGATATCCGAATCAGGGTTTCGCACCGATGTATACCTTTTTTTTCAGCGTGTTACGGGCGTTCGGTTCTCTGTCTGGCGAGTGGGAAGGGAAATCGTCAAGACCTTTTCCAGGAACAGGCCTTGCCGGAAGCAGAGCCTCCCGGTACGAAGAAAAGCAAGTGCAAAAAGACAAAATGGAACGTTTTGACAGGCATCAGTCCTCCGGCAAGCCATGGCGTTATGCTTGAAAGCCAATCTTAAAGGGTGGAGAACCCTGCCTGTCAGACGGGGATACCTATTCATGCGTTCTCAGCAACAATTTCCAGTTCATCTTATAATAAATTTTCCCTATTCGTTTATTGCCAATAAGAAAGGAAACTCCAATGGAACATCAACTGCCTCCCTTGCCCTATCCGATGGATGCCTTGCAACCTTACATTTCCCAGGAAACGCTGGAATATCATTACGGCAAGCATCACAAGGCTTATGTCGATAATCTGAACAAGCTCATCAAGAATACCGAATTCGAAAATATGGCTTTGGAAGATATCATCAAAAAGTCGTCCGGAGGCATTTTCAACAATGCCGCCCAGACATGGAACCATACCTTTTACTGGAACTGCATGAAACCGAATGGCGGCGGTAAGCCTGCCGGCGCGCTGAGGGATGCCATCCAGGCAAAATGGGGGACATTCGCCGATTTCCAGAAAGCGTTTGTCGCCGCGTGCAGCTCGAATTTCGGATCCGGCTGGACATGGCTGGTCAAAAAACCTGACGGTTCTGTCGATATTGTCAATACTTCCAACGCGGGGACTCCGCTGACGGGTCAGGACAAGCCGCTTTTGACCTGCGATGTCTGGGAACACGCCTATTACATTGATTACCGGAATGCACGCGTCAAGTACGCGGATGAATTCTGGAATGTCGTCAACTGGGATTTTGTCACGGCCAATTTTGGCTAATACGGGAAAGTTCGCGTCAACTGGACGGACTACGGTGTTTCAGGCGACAGGTTCGCCTGAAACACCGTAAAAACGATACGGGCCTCTTTGCTTGCCGTGTTTCTCCTGACGGAAAATGCTTTTATCGGGAAACCGGGTTGATGCCTTATAATAGCTGAAACCATTTCCGACTGGAGACGCTGCGATGAACAATACCGTCATTCTCTCTTCCGATGCCTGCCTTGGCCATGTTCCCGGACCGGAACATCCGGAATGTCCGGATCGTCTGATCGCTGTCAGGGACGCCCTGACGACTCCGGAATTCGAATCGATTCCATGGCGTCATGCTCCACTGGGTACAAAAGAACAGCTTTTGCTGGTGCATACCCCCGAATATGTCCGGCGTATTGAAACGATCCGGCCGAAAGTGGGTTATGTTCCGCTGGATGGGGGGGATACTATCATGTCTCCAGGAACCTGGGATTGCGTGATGAGCTGTGTGGGCGCCGCCTGTCTTGGGGTCGATATGGTCATGAAAGGCGAGGCGGACAATGTTTTTTGCGCGACGCGTCCGTGCGGGCATCATGCCGAACCGGACAGGGCGATGGGTTTTTGCGTGTTCAATCATGCCGCGATCGGGGCGGCCTACGCCTACGATAAATACAAGCTCGACCGTGTGGCCATTGTCGATTTCGACGTTCATCACGGTAATGGAACACAGGACGCTTTTTATCACCGGCCTGAAATTTTTTACGCTTCTTGCCACCAGTCGCCTTTTTACCCGGGGAGCGGCGCGCGTTACGAAACAGGGATCGATCACAATGTCGTCAACGTGCCCTTGTCGCGCGGGGCCGGTTCCGACAAATTCCGCAATTGCATGAGTTTCGAAATTCTGCCGGCCCTGAAAAAGTTCAATCCTTCCATCCTGATTATATCGGCCGGCTTCGATGCGCACAGAAAAGATCCGCTGGGCGGCCTGAGTTTTACGGACGACGACTTTTACTGGGTGACAAAAGAACTGATGAAAGTGGCCGATGAATGTTGCGATGGCAAGATCGTGTCTATTCTGGAGGGCGGTTACAGCCTTGAAGGGCTGGCTTCGGGATCGGCTGCGCATGTGAGGGCATTGATGGGGAACTAGCGAAATGTTTGTTTTTCCTCACAGGATTGCGTTGCGTATTTGCCTAAACCGGTGTGCGTGAAAGAAAGATAACCGCTTCCCACAGCCTGAATTACCTGATAAAATCCTTATTTTTCAAAATTGGCTTAAACCTGAAATAAATTCATGACCACTATTCGCCTTAAAGAAAACGAACCTTTCGAAGTCGCCATGCGGCGGTTCAAACGTACTATTGAAAAAACCGGTCTTCTGACAGAATTGCGTGCCCGCGAGTTTTATGAAAAACCGACTGCCGAACGCAAGAGAAAACTGGCGGCAGCCGTCAAACGTCACTATAAGCGAATCCGTAGTCAGCAGTTACCGAAAAAAATGTATTGATATTGTCCGCCTGTTGCGGCGGATTTCGGAAGTCTGAACAGTTGCCCGCTCCGGTTGAACCGCGGCGGGTTTTGCTGTTGTATTGTTTTGTCCATCGGAGATCGACGTGAGTTTGAAAGAACAGATTGTCAACGATATGAAAAGCGCCATGCGCGCCAAGGATGCCAAACGTCTTGGGACGATCCGCATGCTGACGGCTGCCATGAAACAGAAAGAAGTCGATGAGCGGATCGAGTTGAATGACCAGCAGATTCTGGCAATTGTCGAGAAAATGATCAAGCAGCGCAAGGATTCGATTGCGCAGTTCGAGGCTGGCGGGCGTCCGGATCTGGCGGACAACGAAAAGGCCGAAGTAGAGGTTTTGCTGGCTTACATGCCGGCTGCCTTGCCGATGGAAGAGGTTGAAAAGGCAGTGGCTGATGCCGTCAGGGAAGCGGCCGGTCCGCAGGATATGGGCAAGGTAATGGGTGTATTGAAAGCGCGGCTTGCCGGTCGTGCCGATATGTCCGCCGTTTCCGCGCTGGTCAAAAAGGCTTTGATGAAAGCCTGAGCCGTCTGTCAACACGCGAAAAAGTTTCGCGAATGAAAAAGGTTTTTTTAATTCGTGATACCCCAGTCATTCATTCAGGATCTGTTGAACCGCATCGACATTGTCGAGGTAGTGGGCAATCGCGTTCAACTGAAAAAGGCGGGCGCGAATTTTCTGGGCCTGTGTCCGTTCCACACAGAAAAAACGCCCAGTTTTACGGTCAGCCCGGTCAAACAGTTTTACCACTGTTTCGGTTGTGGCCGGAATGGCTCAGCCATTACTTTCCTGATGGAACATTCCGGCCTTTCTTTTGTCGAAGCAGTGGAAGAACTGGCGCAAGGCGCCGGAATGACGGTGCCTCGGGACGATACGCGTGTTTCTCCGGAACAGCGGGCGCAAAAACAGGCCAAAACGCTGGCGCTGACGGAAGTGATGACGCAGGCAAGCCGTTACTACAGGCAACAGCTGAAACAGTCGGAGGCGGCCATCGCCTATCTGAAAAAAAGGGGGGTAAGCGGTGAAATGGCCTTCCGGTTCGGCTTGGGATATGCGCCTGCGACAAGGGACAGTCTGAAAAACGGTTTCGAGAATTATCGGGCAGATGAACTGGTAGAGGCGGGACTGGTCATTGAAAAACATGAAGATGACCGTGCTGTTGTTTCCGGAGAACGGCGCTATGACCGTTTCCGGGACCGGATTATGTTTCCTATAAGAAATACCCGCGGACAGGTCATTGCGTTCGGGGGGCGGATTCTTGAAAAAGGCGAACCCAAGTACTTGAATTCACCGGAAACACCCTTATTTCAGAAAGGAAGCGAACTTTACGGGCTGTTCGAGGCAAGGCAGGCAATCCGGGAAGCCGGTTATGTGCTGGTGGTCGAAGGATACATGGATGTCGTTGCGTTGGCGCAGCTGGGGTTTCCCCAGTCGGTGGCGACTCTTGGAACAGCTTGTACATCTGCCCAGGTGCAGAAACTGATGCGTCAAACAGACAGGATCGTTTTTTCGTTCGATGGCGACAATGCCGGAAAAGGGGCGGCCAGAAGAGCGCTGGAGGCGAGCCTGCCGCTGGTGTCGGACACAAAGAGTGTGGCTTTCCTGTTTTTGCCGCCGGAACACGATCCGGACAGTTACGTCAGGGAATACGGGGCCGGAGCGTTTGAAAAACAGGTTGAAGGGGCGATGCCACTGTCGGAATTCATGTTGCAGGAACTTGTGGCCGGAAACGATATGAATACGCTGGAAGGGCGGGCACGGGCGCAGCACAAGGCGAAACCCTGGTGCCAGGCGATGGCGCCTTCGGCTTTGCGTTTGCAGATTATGAGAAAACTTGGCCAGATTACACAAACGCCTGACGACGAGCTGGAAGCGTTTCTTGAGGTCGCCAGGCCGGTTGCACGGTCAAGACGCAGGGAGGCGCGTTTGCCGCGTCCGCCTGTTGTGGGACTGGAAAGGCAGGTGATGCGATTATTGTTGATGTATCCGCAATTTGCCGCCCGCCTAAGCGAAGCCGATATCGGGGCGATTGTCGATTTTTCTCCGGATAAAGGCGATTTGCTGAAGACGGTTTTAAGCGCCATTCGCGAGCTGGGAGAACAAGGGAGTTACGCGACGCTGGTGGAATACCTGCGATCGGGTAAAGTGGATTGTGAGCAGCTGGTGCACGAGACGCTGGATCGGGAATACGAACAGGAACTGGCGCTCATGGAGCTTGTCGGCGCAGTTCGCCAGATCCGGTCACGTGTTCTGGCGTCGGAAATGGAAAAGCTCTTTTCTTCAGGATTGGTCGGCGAAGAGGAAAACCGGCGTTATTACGAGCTGAAGAAACAGCAGGAAGAGCTGAAGAAAGAGATGGCTCAGGAAAATTTACGGGAAAAAAGTTTTTGACGGGAAACAAAGCCGGAAAAAACACAAAAAATGTTATAATATAAGACTTTACATTCGGAATGTGCTGCTATGTATTTCATGGAAAGCACGCCGGGTATCGTCTGAATAACACCGGCGGATGCCGGTACATTGGATTTTCGAGCGGACAACGGACGACATGGATAAATCAGATAAATTCCAACCAGTGGCAGATGAAACGAACGATAAAACTTCTCCCGTCAAACGGCGAGGCCGTCGCAAGCGCGATGACAGCGCGGTTGCCGCGGTGAAGGCAACATCTGAGACGCATCAGTCCGCCGCATCTGCGGCATTGGTCTCCGAAGGCGTTGCCCAGGCACGGCGGGGACGGAAAAAAGCGGTTCCCGATGAGACGCCAGCGCAGGAAAGCGCCGCTGTCAAGGTCAAAAGCACGCGGGGCAGAAAACCGAAAAATGCCGAATCTCAGGAAACAGTGGCTACGGCTTCGGAAAAAGGCAATGTATCCGACACGATTGTCACCACCGATGCTGCACAACTGGCAGCTATCGATACGTCCGGTTACGTGTTGCCGACTGTCAAGGTGCCGGGGCGAAGAGGACGCAAACCCAAGGATTTCCAGCCTGAAAACGAGGAAGTGGCTGCCCTGAATGCGGTAGAGCGTGCCGAAATGAAAGCGGCAGACAAGGCGCGTGCGAAAGATCGGAAGGCCAAGGAAAAAGCGCTCCTGAAAGATGCGTTGGCCGGAGACACGGAAGCGACAGAAGAGGAACTGGAACGCCGCCGCGAACGCCTGAAAATGCTTATCAAGCTGGGCAAGGAACGTTCTTTCCTGACTTATGCCGAAATCAACGATCATTTGCCGGATAATGTCATTGATCCTGACGCGATCGAGGGCATCATCAGTACGTTTAACGATATGGGCATTTCGGTGTATGAACATGCGCCGGACGCCGAAGACTTGCTGTTGACCGATAATGTTGTGACCGTAACGAGTGACGAGGAAGCCGAAGCGGCTGCCGAGGCGGCCCTGTCGACGGTGGATTCCGATTTTGGTCGGACGACCGATCCCGTTCGCATGTATATGCGTGAAATGGGTTCTGTCGAATTGTTGACGCGTGAAGGCGAGATCGAAATCGCCAAGCGGATCGAGGAAGGTCTGAAAGACATGATCCAGGCGATCTCTTCCTGTCCTACCACGATTCTCGAAATTATCGGGCAGGCTGAAAAGATCCGTAACGATGAAATCCGGATTGATGAAGTGGTTGACGGTCTGGCGGATGAAGCCGGAGAATCGCAGGTCTTGGCTGCGGCGTCTGACAACGATCAGGATGAATCGGATGAGGACGATTCCGACGCGGATGAAAATGATGGGGAAGAGGCTGAAGAAGAGGAAAGCGACGGCGGTTCGGCTGGCGGCGCCGCTGCCGGTTTTTCGGCGGAACAGCTTGAAAAGCTGAAAGAAGACGCACTGGCGAGATTTGCGCTGATCGAGACGTATTTCAAGGAAATGCAGCAGGCCTTTGAAAAGGACGGTTATAACTCGCCCGCCTATGTGAAAGCGCACAACAGTATTTCTGATGAATTGCTGGGTATGCGGTTTACGGCACGTTTCATTGAGAAACTGTGCGATACCTTGCGTACGCAAATGGATGATGTTCGCCAGATCGAACGGGAAATTCTGAATGTGGCCGTGAACAAATGCGGTGTTCCCAGGGCTCATTTTATCAAGACCTTCCCGGGAAACGAGACGAATATGGAATGGGTGGACGAGGAAGTTCATGCAGGCCATCCGTATAGCGAGATTCTGTCCCGCAATGTTCCGATGATCAAGGAATTGCAGCAAAATCTGGTGGATATTGAAAAGCGTATCGGTATGCCGCTGGCCGATTTGCGGGAAATCAACCGCAAAATGGTGGCTGGCGAAATGCGTGCCCGCAAGGCCAAGAAAGAAATGACGGAAGCCAATCTGCGTCTGGTCATTTCGATAGCCAAGAAGTATACCAATCGCGGCTTGCAGTTTCTCGACCTGATTCAGGAAGGAAATATCGGTTTGATGAAAGCGGTCGACAAGTTCGAGTATCGCCGGGGATACAAGTTCTCGACGTATGCGACCTGGTGGATCCGGCAGGCGATTACGCGTTCGATTGCCGATCAGGCGCGTACCATCCGCATTCCGGTACACATGATTGAAACCATTAACAAGATGAACCGTATTTCACGCCAGATTTTGCAGGAAACGGGCGCTGAGCCCGATCCGGCAACCCTGGCGGTCAAGATGGATATGCCGGAGGACAAGATCCGCAAGATCATGAAGATTGCGAAAGAACCGATTTCGATGGAAACGCCAATCGGGGACGACGACGATTCGCATCTGGGCGATTTTATCGAGGACAACAATACGCTGGCTCCTGCCGATGCGGCATTGCATGCCTCGATGCGCAATGTCGTGAAAGATGTGCTGGATTCGTTGACCCCGAGGGAAGCGAAGGTGTTGCGGATGCGTTTCGGTGTCGAAATGTCCACCGATCACACGCTTGAGGAAGTCGGCAAACAGTTTGATGTAACGCGCGAACGTATTCGCCAGATAGAAGCGAAAGCGCTGAGAAAATTGCGTCATCCATCACGATCGGATAAACTTAAGAGTTTCCTGGAAAGCAATTGATAAATTGCGGTTTCCGGACGGGCCTATAGCTCAGTTGGTTAGAGCAGAGGACTCATAATCCTTTGGTCCCAGGTTCAAGTCCTGGTGGGCCCACCAATAAAATCAGAAGGTTACGTAAAAAACGTAACCTTTTTTTGTTTGTTTTCCAAAACACTATCAGACGCTGTCTGCTTGGACTGGAATTTGAGCGGTTTTTGAATGGCAATTTTGCGTGTAATGGTGACAGCCCAATGCCAGAACGGGATTGGCGATTTGCCGAAATGCAGGAAGAAAATCCCGCTGTTCAGTTTGAGAAACAGAATAGCCCGATTGGCTGAAGAAAAACAATCCGGGCAAATTTCACATGAATACCCGGAAAGGTGGCGAAAGATTCCAGCGATAAAAAACCGGCCGTTTCGCTCTGCTTTTTAAGAGGATTCTTGTTGTAGGCGGAAATCCGGATTTTGTTTTTCTTCCGGTAGCCGGGAAACTGCGTCACTTATGTCGGGAAGCCAGGCAGAAGCCGGTCTGCGGCAAAAGCGGTATTGGCTGGTGGAAAGGTAAGGTGTTTGGCAGGCACGGCAAGAACCCGGCCGGTTTTCGATGCCGGATTTGAACTTGTCTGCTTTTCTTTTTTCCAAATCGAAAAGGAGAAAAACATGTGTGGACGATTCGATCTTGATCCGCGTTTGCCAGGGATAAAACGGATTGTTGAATGGCATGATTTTAAAATCAAGACCGGAGAAGTCTTTCCTTCCGACCGGGCGCTTGTTCTGATCGAATCGAATGGCCAACTGGCACCTGAAGGCATGGCGTGGGGATTCCCGCAATTCAACCGGAAGGGAGTCGTGTTCAATGCCAGGGCAGAAACGGCCTTAAGGAAAGCGTTCTTTCGTAAAGCCCTGCTTCATAATCGCGTTGTAGTGCCTACTACCGGGTTTTACGAATGGAAGGCGGAGCCGGGGATGGGAAAAAAGGTTCGCTATCGTTTTAACGAGCCGGGCCAGTCGCTTACCTGGCTTGCCGGTTTTTACCGTGTTTTCAGCGGCGAGCCACGGTTTACTATTCTGACGACCGACGCAAATGACGGCATGTCAGCCTATCACGACAGAATGCCGGTCGTTCTGCATGAAAACGAATGCATGGACTGGCTTGAGGGAAACCGTCTTGACGAGTATCTTACCCGCGTTCCGCCGGAACTCGATGCGCAGCGTGTTGGCTGATGGTCGTTTTTCCGGAATGTCTCTTTTTCATGTAGCGTTCGAATGACGCCCGAAAACCGGAAAACAGAAAAAACCGGAAAAGACACGATGGCTTCCCGGTGGAGAAGGTCTTTTTTGTGAAGAAAACGGGAGCGGAAAGGAGCGGAGAAAGCGGGCTGGATAGTGGCAAGTGCGACCGGCGTTGAATGAAAGCTGTGGCGTCTCTCGCCGGAAATGCGGTCGGCCGTGAAGAGAGGTTGGCTGATTTTGCCGGGAATGACAGATTCAGTGCCGGTTTATAGAGAATTTTCCGGATGAACCGGACATAATCCGGTCTGTCGAAATGGCGATATCGTAAAGTTGCCCTGCCTCTGGCCGGTTAATTCATCCTGTTGGTTTCCGGACGGGGCTGGATCGTTTGCTTTTGGCTTGCCGCCTGAAAGGATGTTCCGGAAAGCGGATGGCTTGTTTGAAAAAATAATGCGTTTATGCAGAAAGCGTCCCGGTTTCTGAAGCGTTTTCTGTAAAACGGAAAACCGGATTGATGTCGCGCAAAGCGCCAGAGGATGAATTCTTTTGGATTTTCCGCTCTTTCCAGAGGCGGTGTCGCGGACGGAAAGTTTTGGCAAAGTCATTGGCCTTTTTAGGCGATTGACCGAAAATACGGATTTTTCAGGCGCTTTCGGTTGCGAAGCTTTTCAAGATGGGTTATATAAAAAGGACGGAAGGAAGGTGGCTTTTTACAGAGGGAGGTGAAAATTTTTTTCAAGGATCGGAAGGTAAACGGCGCCGGGTGGCAGCCTGTTTTTTTCAGTTTTGTTTGGTTAAAACCGGAGGATTGACAATATGACTACCATTTTGATCTTGATTGCCTCTGCCCTGATTTTTGCGTGGGGCTGGCATCGTTTATATGCCTACAATATACGCAAGGGGTCGCGCAAGATGGTAGCGCATTTGCTGGGATTTCTGTTGGGCATGTTTCCCGCGCAGTTTTTCCTCTACGCCTGTTTTGTTACCTTTCCCCCGCCGGAAATGAATACGCCGTCAACGGCAGCGGTCGTTGCTTTATGGGTGATCTTTTCCATAACGGTCGCCATGCTTTTTTATCTGACAACCCGTCCCATTCCGACGGAAGACAATAAAGGAATGGCTTTGCAGAACAAGAAACCGAAAATCTGAGGGAAGGTCAGCCGGTTGCGGCAATGTGGAAGAAACGGGAGTTTCAATACTCCCGTTTTTTGATGGCCCGGCGCAGTCTGTTTTTATCCCAGTCTTTTCAGGAAGGATTCCAGACAGTCGCCGACCTGGACCAGGCGGTTTTTCAGCCGGTGTTCGTCATTCACGAGGTAAAGGGTGCATGCTTTGTCGCGGCTGAAACGGATGACGTTTTCAACCGGAATCAGACTGTCCTGCCAGCCATGCACGATTTCGATAGCGTCTCCTGCGCATCCGAGCCGATAGGGCGGGTAACCGGGGATGTCGATAGCGGGAGCGAGCAGGAAAAGTCCCCTGACAGGAATGGATGCGCTGGCTGTCATGGCAACCCAGCCGCCCATGCTTGACCCGACGAAAAATTGCGCCGGCCGTTTTTGACAGGATTCTTCGAGCAGTTGTACGCGGACTTCGGGATCGAAAGTGAAGGAATAATCCAGGCTTTCCACATCGTAGCCCATTCGCCGGGCGATGTCGGCCAGATAACGGATTTTCGTGCCCCAGGGGCCGCTTTCTTTGCCATGGATAAAATGAATCAATGGTTTCATGAATTGATAGTGTTCCTGAATGGTCAGCGAGGTATTCAGCAAGGATTGTATGCTGAATGAACGGATTCTTGGCAGATAGATGAATAATTTTCTGTTTTGTTTGGCAGACAAGCGTTTATAAACGGATTTTTCGTCTTGTCTCAATGGTTTTTCCGCCAAATCGTGAAAATCTTGTGATGGAAACGAAACCGGACAGTCCGAATATATGCTAGGGTGAAACTGGAACGTTGACGGTTGTCGATGCAGACCGTTGAAACACGGATGAGACGGGGACGTTTTTTCCGGGCCAATGCAGACGGTCTTTTTCATTTTCCGGGCAGGCATGAAAGGAAAGGAGAGGGTAATGGAACTGAAATTGTTGACGCCTTTGAAGACAGGCGATGTCAAACTGGCCAATCGCGTTGTGATGGCGCCGCTGACCCGTTGCCGGACAGCGGAACCGGACAATGTGCCGACAGAGCTGAATGCCGAATATTATGCGCAACGGGCTTCTGCCGGACTGATTATTTCCGAAGCGACACAGATATCGCGTTCCGGGCAGGGTTATGCCGGTTCTGCGGGCCTTTATACCGACGCGCAGGAAGCGGGATGGAAAAAAGTGGTCGATGCCGTCCATGCCAAAGGCGGAAAAATGTCCGCGCAGCTGTGGCATGTGGGGCGCATGTCGCATGCCTATTTTCAGGAAAAGGGCGGTGCTCCCGTCGCTCCATCGGCTATTGCGGCAGAAGGCTCCAAATGCAATATCGTTTTGGACAATGGAACGCATGCCTTTGTACCCTGCGACAAGCCGCGCGCGTTATCCATAGAGGAAATCGGAAAAATTGTCGGACAGTATCGGGATTCAGCCGCCCGGGCTGTCAGGGCCGGTTTCGATTTTGTCGAGGAGCACGCCGCAAACGGTTATTTGCTTCAGCAGTTTCAGGCAACCAATACCAACCGGCGCACGGACAAGTACGGTGGGCCGCTGGTCAACCGGGCCAGACTGACGCTGGAAGTGCTTGACGCCATGCTGGAAGTCGTCGATAAGGAGAAACTGGGCGTCAGGCTTTCGCCTTATTTCAACATCAATGGCATTGCCGATGCCGAACCGGAACAGATGGCCCTGTATCTGGCTGATGAATTCAGCAAACGCGGCATTGCTTACTTGAGTATTGCGGAACCGAGCTGGGTCGGCGGCATTTCATTGACGGAAACGTTCAAGAAGAAGATCCGGGAGGCTTTTTCCGGCGTTCTGATTTATGCGGGCGAATATACGCCGGAAAAAGCGGAAGAGGCCGTAAATAGCGGACTGGCCGATGCGATCGGTTTCGGACGTTTGTATATCGCCAATCCGGATCTGGTCGAACGCATCCGGCAGGGTGGCCCGTACAATGTGCCCGATCGTTCAACTTTTTACACGGCAGGAAGCAAGGGGTACACGGATTATCCGGCACTGTCGAAAACCTGAAAACAGGATGTTGAAAGAAGCGTGCGATTGCGAACAATAGACGGCAAGATAAATGAAGATTGTTACAACTGTTACATTTTAGCCGGTCAACCGGGTCAACCTTTATGGAGAAGTGTCCGTTAATAGTCGTGATCCAGTCGGATTACTATTGTTTTAAAAATCACATAAAGGAAATGACAAATGAAGAAAATTATCGCTATCCTGATCTCCGGTTTGTTCGCTTCTGCCGCTTTTGCTGCTGCTCCCGCTGCTGAAAAAGCACCGGTTGCTCCTGTAAAAGCTGACAAAATGGCGCCTGCCGCTGACAAAATGGCACCCGCTGCTGATAAGGCCGCTCCAGCTGAAAAAGCGCCTGCCAAGAAATAATTTTCCGGCTTTTGTAAAAAAGGCAGGCATGAAGCCTGCCTTTTTTCATGCGTGAAATAATGGATGGGAAAATGGGTATCGCCTGATATTCTCTCTTAAAGGCAGGGATTCCGGTCGATATCGGTACTGATGAATCAGGTCACAGGCGGATTCCGGTTTCAATACGGGCGCTCCCCTTCCCGCTCGCAGGCTGAAACAGGTTGTCCCTGCCCGCGCATTTAATGCCGCATTACGAACGGCATTGGGCGCGAATCCGGTTTGGGGCGGACTTTGCGTTCATCCTGACATGGCGGGGCGCAGGTTACGATGGCGCGATTGGAGAAAACCCGTTCGCTCATAATGGACTGGTGATACCGGATATGGCGTTCTGGTAGGCGGCAAGGCTCACGGTTATAGGTAGCTGTTTCCGGAGCCGGTCTGTCGGCTTTCTTCCGGGCTGGTCCGGTACCGGATGCAGGGAAACGCGTTATACCGGTACCATTTTCCCGGATTGTGGCGCAGGCTGAAAAAGGTGACGGAAACGCTTGCTTGTTTTGGCGGCAAGGCTGTTGCATGGGCGATTTTGAACCGGCCGCCCTGAAATGCGGAGAAGCGGGCGGTAGGGCCGACTGCCGGCCAGGGCATGTGCCCGGAAACCGGTCAGTGGAAACGTGCCCGTTGGCCATTTGCCACCGGGCTGGACTTCGCCTGCTTTACGGTCTTCCCGGTTATGGATGCGGCGGGCAGGGCAATGTATGGATGGTCCGGTTTGGGAAAACGGGAGAAGAGAACGAGAAACAGTATCGGGAGGTTCGCGAGGACGTTTACTGTGGACGGATGTGGCAGATGGGCGGTTGGCCTGCGGGCAGGGTTCTGGCCCGTTTTCCGGCATGTCGGCATACGTACTGACTGGCTCGGGGGAGTGCGGTGGGCCGATGGCGGGAAATCTGCCCGTTTCGGCGGATTTTAGTGCTGGGAAGTTTGCGCGTCCGGCTAAAGGGAGGGTTTTCGGTGAGATATTTCTGCTTTACAGGCAGCGCCCAAGACTCAACAAAAATATTTCAGGAAGCTGTCAACCGTCCTGGAAACTGGCGCGTTAATGGTTCTAATCCAATCGGATTGAACGTTTTCTACACTACCTTTAAGGATTTTGAAAATGAAAAAATTAGTTGCTATCCTGGTTTCCGGTCTGTTCGCTTCTGCCGCTTTCGCTGCGGCTCCTGCCGCGCCTGCTCAAAAAGCCGCTCCTGTCGCTGAAAAAGCGGCTCCGGCACCGGTAGCTGAAAAAGCCGCTCCTGCCAAAAAAGCGAAAAAAGCCAAAAAAGCCAAAAAAGAAGTAAAGAAGGAAGTCAAGGTTGAAGAAAAAACGGTTGCTCCGGCGCCAGCTGTAAAACCGGCCAAGTAACCGGTTTCGCCGGGCTGTGAAAAAGCGGGATTCGTCCCGCTTTTTTTATGCCGTTCAGGTTAGAATCGAGTTTTCTGAAATGGAGAAAAGCCGTGCCCAGATCAGTTTGTGTTGTTTTCGCTTTTTTGTTGATGGCATGCCCTTTATCGAAGAGCTTCGGCGCCGCTTCGGATGAGGGCCGTTTCAAAACAGTCCGTCTGAAGGCGGGCAAGCAGATTATTCATGCCGAAGTGGCCGCTACAGAGGCAGAACGCGAACGCGGATTGATGTACCGGAAATTTCTGCCGGAAAACAGCGGCATGCTTTTTGTATTCGACAGGCCCGCACGATCGTGCATGTGGATGAAAAATACCGCGATTCCCCTTTCTGTCGCTTTCATTGACGGCAAGGGAACCATTGTGAACATTGAGGAAATGGAGCCGTTTACTACCGAGTCGCACTGTAGCGCGGGATGGATCCGTTATGCCTTGGAAATGAATGCGACATGGTTCGACAGGAACGGGGTGAAATCCGGGAGCCGGATAGGCGGGTTGCCGGAATAGTCCGTTTTTGTTCCCGGCCTGAGGGGTTTCCCTTCTGTCTGTCTTTTTTCCCGGCAAGCCAGTCTGGCCGCTTCCGGTCTGCTGGCGTATGTCGCTTTTCGCTTGCCGTTTTTTGCAGCCGAACCGCTTTCCCGTTCAGGTCTTTTGTTGACTGGCGTCAAGACCCGACTGATGTTTGAGGGAATAATGGATTGCAAACGTTGGAAAAAGGTTAATGTTTCTTTCCGGGAAATCCTGGCTGCCACATCTGACGGGTTCCCTGTAAATACAAATGCCGGATTCCGGTTTTGTCAGAATAAAGGCACAGAACGCAGCTTATAGTGTCCAATATACGTCCTTTGGACTTTTCAGTGCCCGGACGATGTCTGCAGAACGGCATTGCGGTCATTTTATAGCCTGGTTTTTACGTAGGTGTCCTGAAGATGAAACTGGATCCGGAAAAAAAAATTGGGCAAGCCAGGCAAAAAGTTCCCTCCTGTCTTGCGACTGATTCTGCTTTTTCTCCCTGTTGCCCTGCTGATTTGTGGCGGCGGCTATTTGTATTACCTTTCGCAGTTGCGTTTCATCCATGAACAGAACCGCAAAATGGAACATGAAACGGTGCTGGTCGGTGTGGTGTCGATCAACCGGAGTCTTGAGTATGTTATGCAGGATGTGCGGGTTTTGTATTCCAATACCGATTTCAAGAACATGCTGGATCTGCCCGACAGAAGCAATATAGACAATGTCGCCACAGACTGGATAGGCTTTGCCGAGGCCAAGCAGGTCTATCAGAAAATACGCTGGATAGACGAACGGGGGATCGAACGGCTGCGCGTCAATTATGCGGATAAAAAAGCCTTTGTCGTTCCTGAAAACCGTTTGCAGGACAGAAGGGAACGCTATTTTTTCGAGGATACCAATGCGCTTGAGGAAGGGGAGATGTACGTTTCCCCGCTTGACCTGAACATTGAAAACGACCGGATTGAAAGACCGTTTGTTCCGACCATCCGTTTCGGCATGCCTGTTTTCAACAGCAAGGGACAGAAGAAAGGCATTTTGCTTTTGAATTATTATGCCGCTTCCATGCTCAAACGCTTCGAACAGTTGACCAGCATGCGGGGCAATGCCGCCTGGCTCGTCAACCGGAACGGTTACTGGCTGAGAGGGCCTTCGAATGCGGATGAATTCGGATTCATGTTCGACAACCATGACCTGAGCATGGCGGCCCGGTATCCGCAGGCATGGGAACGCATCAGGAATGCGGAAGAAGGCCAGTTTGTCACACGTGACGGTTTATGGTCTTTCAACACGCTTACCCCGCTCATGGCCGGGACGAAAACCAGTACGGGCAGCAGCGAGATTTTTTCGGGAGGACAGGGAGCGCAGGATGTCAGTTCGTACAAATGGAAAGTCGTTACGCTTCTGCCTCTGAGCGCTTATAACGCCGATCTGCTTTATTGGGGAACCAAGGTGGTCGCCATATCGCTGGCGCTTCTGGCTCTGTTCTTTCTGGGTATCCTGTTTATGGTTCGTTTGCAGGAAATGAGAAACCAGTTGCTGCTTAATCTGGAAAAACGGGTTGAAGAGCGGACGGAAGATCTGAACAAGGTCAACGCCGTTCTGGCCCAGAGCGAAGCCCGGTTGAAAAGCGTGTTTGACAACATTCCCGATCTGATCTGGCTGAAAAATACAGCGGGAGTCTATCTGACTTGTAATCGGGCGTTCGAAAACTTTTTCGATCTGGAGGAAAACCGGATTATCGGCAAAACCGACGCCGGTCTGCCCACAGACCGGCAGGCAGACATGCTTCGTCCGGAAGGCAGCCGGATTATCGAAGAAGGAAAGCCGGAAGTCATGGAACAATGGGTGACGAATGTCCAGACCGGGAAACGCGTTTTTTTCGATGTTATCAAGGCGCCCGTCAAAACGCCGGACGGGCGTTTGATCGGTGTGCTGGGGATTGCAAGAGACATTACCCGCCGGAAAGAAGACGAGGAAAAACTGCAACTGGCGGCACTGGTCTATAAAAATTCCAGCGAAGCCATTCTGATTACTAATGCCAAAAACGAGATTCTGGCTGTCAATCCCGCTTTTGAACGGATTACCGGCTATACCCCGGCGGAAATCATGGGAAAGGACCCAAAAATTTTGAGTTCCGGCCGGCAGGACAAGGCGTTTTACAAGGCAATGTGGGATGCATTGGGCAAAAAGGGATTCTGGCGGGGCGAATTGTGGAACCGGAAAAAAAACGGCGAAGTCTATCTGGCATGGCTGACGATCAATGTCGTTTATAACGAGGACGGTTCCGTTCGCTATTATGTGGAATTGTCCAACGACTTCACCGAAAAGAAAGAAGCGGAAGACATGATCTGGCGACAGGCCAATTTCGATTTTCTGACCGGTTTGCCGAATCGCCGGATGTTGCTTGACCGCTTGCAGCAGGAAATCGTCAAGGTCAATCAGTCCGGCAAGAAGCTGGCGCTGCTTTTTCTGGATCTGGATAATTTCAAGGATGTCAACGATACGCTGGGACACGATATGGGTGACCTGCTTTTGGTCGATGTGGCCGGACGCCTGAATGAATGTGTTCGCGAAATCGATACGGTTTCCCGTCTGGGCGGTGACGAATTCGCCGTCATTTTGACGGAATTGTCCGATTTGAGGATAGCGGAAACCGTTACGCAATGCATGTTGCGTTCGCTGGCACAGCCTTACCGTCTGGATGGAGAAATCGCTTACCTGAGCGCCAGCATTGGCATGACGGTTTATCCTGACGATGGAACCGGAATCGAAACGCTTCAGAAAAATGCCGATCAGGCCCTGTATGCCGCCAAACAGGCGGGACGCAACCGGATGAGTTATTTTACCGCTTCCATGCAGGCGGCAGCGCAGAACCGCATCAGGCTGGCAAACGATATGCGGATCGCTGT
The DNA here is from genome assembly GCF_000158475.2 of Oxalobacter paraformigenes. Lineage (GTDB taxonomy): Bacteria > Pseudomonadota > Gammaproteobacteria > Burkholderiales > Burkholderiaceae_D > Oxalobacter > Oxalobacter paraformigenes. The sequence goes on from NZ_KI392031.1 coordinate 256,100, forward strand.
TGAAGAGCATCAGTTCGAAATGCTGTATCAGCCTATTGTCGAGCTGGGAACCGGAAAGATACACAAGGCGGAAGCGCTGATACGCTGGCATCATCCGTTGCGCGGCATTGTCAGTCCGGCAGAATTCATTTCCATTGCGGAAGAAACGGGACTGATCCTGACGATTTCGGACTGGGCGTTCCGGGAAGTGGCGCGGGAAGTCGGACGCTGGCGCGAAAGGTATTATCCCGGTTTCCAGATCAGTTTCAATATTTCACCGGCCCTGTTCCAGAGCAAGACCGATTATTCTGACTGGTTTGACGAGCTTGCCAGGCTGAAGGCGCCGGGCAGCAGTATCGTCATGGAGATTACCGAAGGTGTCTTGCTGGTTTCGAACTGGCAGGTTATTGCGCAACTGACGGAATTTCACCGGCATGGTATGGAAATCGCACTGGACGATTTCGGTACCGGGTATTCGTCTCTTTCCTATCTTAAAAAATTCGAGATCGATTATCTGAAAATCGATCAGGCTTTTGTCAAAAACATCGAAAATGAACCGAAAGATATGGCCTTGTGCGAGGCCATGATCGTCATGGCGCACAAGCTGGATATGAAAGTGATTGCCGAAGGCGTCCAGAACGAGCGACAAAGATGGCTGCTTGCCGGTGCGGGCTGCGATTACGGACAGGGTTATCTTTTTTCCGAACCGCTTGCCGCGGCGGAATTTGAAAATCTTCTGGAAAAGAACAGGCAGGAAGTGTCCTGATGTCCAGGCGGAGTAAATGAAAAAGGCCTGCATGGCAGGCCTGTTCAGATGGGGGCAGGATCAGCCGGCCAGCTTTTTGCGAAGCAGTTCGTTGACCTGGACGGGATTGGCTTTGCCGCGCGTCGCTTTCATGACCTGTCCGACGAGTGAATTGAACGCCTTGTCCCTGCCGGCGCGGAATTCCTCTACGGACCGGGCGTTATTGGCAAGCACTTCATCGATGATTTTTTCGATGGCTCCCGTATCCGAGATTTGTTTCAATCCCCTGGCGTCGATAATGTTATCGACGGCGTCCGCTTCGGCCGGATGCGTTTCCCACAGAACACCGAAAATTTCCTTGGCGATCTTGTTGGAAATGGTGTTGTCGGCAATCCGTTTCATCAAAAGCGCCAGTTGTTCCGGCATGACGGGAACGTCGGCCATACTGATGCCTTCCCGGTTCAGCGCGGAAGAAACGTCGCCCATCAGCCAGTTGGCGTTTTGTTTGGCCAGTGGTTTGCCGGTCAGGGAAACCAGTTTTTCGTAATAGGCGGCCATCGCCTTGGACTGGGTCAAAACGGTAGCGTCGTATTCCGGCAAGCCGTAATCGCTAATGAAACGCCGGCGCATGGCGTCCGGCAATTCCGGCATGCCGCTTCTGACCCGTTCGATCCATTCGGAAGAGATGACGAGAGGCGGAAGGTCGGGGTCGGGGAAGTAGCGGTAATCATCGGAATCTTCCTTGGTACGCATTTCGCGCGTTTCCCGTTTGTCGGGATCGTAAAGGCGCGTTGCCTGAACGACCTGTCCGCCGCTTTCGATCAGCTCGATCTGGCGCTCGACTTCATAGTTGATCGCGTCTTCCAGATTGCGGAAGGAATTCAGGTTCTTGACTTCGCACCGGGTGCCCAATACGGTCGATCCGGCCGGCCTGACTGAAACGTTGGCGTCGCAACGGAAAGAACCTTCCTGCATGTTCCCATCGGAAATGCCCAGCCAGGTAACCAGCGAATGCAGGGCTTTCGCATAGGCGACTGCCTCGGCGGCGCTGCGCATGTCCGGTTCGGTCACGATTTCGAGAAGCGGGGTACCGGCGCGGTTCAGGTCGATGCCCGTCATGTCGGCGAATTCCTCATGCAGGGATTTGCCCGCGTCTTCTTCCAGATGGGCGCGTGTCAGATTGACGGTCTTGATGTAGCTTTCCCTGCCTTTTTGTTCGACAATGCAGTCGATTTTACCGCCCAGCACAACCGGTTTTTCGAACTGGCTGATCTGGTAGCCTTTCGGCAGATCGGGATAAAAATAGTTTTTCCGGGCGAAAACCGATACGGGGGCGACCTGCGCGCCGGTAGCCAGACCGAACTGGATGGCTTTTTCAACCGCGCCCCGGTTCATGACCGGCAATACCCCTGGCAGGGCCAGATCGACCGGACAGGCCTGTGTGTTGGGTTCGGCGCCGAAGCTCGTCGAGGCGCCGCTGAAGATTTTGGATACGGTTGAAAGTTGTGCATGTGTTTCAAGACCGATGACTACTTCCCACTGCATAGTGTTTCCTTTGGTTTGGGTGACGGAAAAACCGCCGAAAATATTTTCTGTTGCAGGCCGGAAAACCGGCCACATCCTTGATACGGCATCAGGCCGGCGCTTTGAGGTGCCAGTCCGTGACTTGCTGATACTGATGGGCGATATTCAAAAGCCGGGTTTCATCGAAGTAATTGCCCGTCAGTTGCAGGCCGACCGGGCGGCTGGCATGGTTGCCCTGTCCGAAACCGCAGGGGATGGACATGCCCGGCAAACCGGCCAGATTGGTCGAAAGCGTGAAAATATCGCCGAGATAGTTGGCAACGGGATCGTCCGCCTTGTCGCCGAGATTCCAGGCGACAGTCGGAGAGACCGGCCCCATGATCACCTCGCATTCCCGGAAGGCGTTTTTATAGTCTTCCGCGATCAGGCGCCGGATTTTCTGGGCCTGGATGTAATAGGCGTCGTAATAGCCGTGGCTCAGTACATAGGTGCCGACAAGGATGCGGCGCTGGACTTCGTCGCCGAAGCCTTCCGAACGGGTTTTGCGATACATGTCCTGAAGATCGGTATAGTTTTCCGCGCGGAAGCCGTAACGGACGCCATCGAAACGGCTGAGATTGGACGAGGCTTCCGCCGGAGCGATGACGTAATAGGCCGGGATGCACAGGGCGGTGTTTTTCAGGGAAATATCGACCAGTTTCGCGCCCAGTTTTTCGTATTCTTTCAGGGCGTTCCGAATGGGCTGTTCGACTTCCGGGGAAAGCCCGTCACTGAAGTATTCGCGCGGGATGCCGATGCGCAATCCTTCCAGAGGCCGGTTCAGACAGCCGGTATAGTCTTCGGGACTTTTTTCGAGACTGGTTGAATCCTTCGGGTCAAAGCCGGTCATTTCGTTCAACAGCAGGGCGCAGTCCTCGGCGGTTTTGGCAATCGGCCCGCCCTGGTCCAGCGATGAGGCGTAAGCGATCATGCCGTAACGGGAAACCAGGCCGTAAGTCGGCTTGATGCCGGTCACGCCGCAAAAAGCGGCGGGCTGGCGGATCGAGCCGCCGGTATCGGTCGCGGTGGCAGCCGGAGTCAGGCGTGCCGCCACCGCGGCAGCGGAACCACCGGACGAGCCGCCGGGTACGGCATCCGGATCCCAGGGATTTCTGACGGGGCCAAAGTATGAATTTTCATTGGACGACCCCATGGCGAATTCGTCGCAGTTCAGCTTGCCGAGGTGAACCATGCCGGCATCCTGCAATTTCTGCACGACGGTGGCGTTGAACGGACTCGTGTAATTGGCCAGTATTTTCGATCCTGCAGTCGAGCGCCAGTCTTTCGTGACGAAAATATCCTTGTGGGCAATGGGAACGCCTGTTAAGGGATGCGCCTCGTTTTTGGCGAGCCGTTCGTCAGCGGCGGCAGCCTGTTTCAGGGTCAGCGTTTCATCGACGTGCAAAAAGGCATTGAGTTCGCTGTCGCCGATCCGTTTCAGAAACAGTCGGGCCAGCTCGGTTGCGGAAATCTGTTTTGTCTGCAAAAGCGCAGACAGTTCCGATAGGGTTTTGGTATGCATGGGTTTGATAACGTCTAAAAATCCGGGTTTTGGGCGAACGGGAATAGCCGTCCCTTATTCGATGACCTTGGGAACAAGATAAAGTCCGTTTTCGACGGCAGGTGCCGGGGCCTGATATTCGGCACGGTGATTTTCCTCCGTCACCACATCGTCTCTCAGCCTTAAGGCCACATCGTCTTTGAAAGCCGAAATCGGATGGGCAAGCGGTTCGATGCCGGTGGTGTCGATTGATCGCAACTGTTCGACCATGGCCAGGATATTGTTCAACTGTTCGGCGGTTTTCCGGACTTGCGCGTCGGAAATTTCCAGCTGGGCGAGCTGGGCGATGCGTTCCACATCGGAGAGTTCAAGAGGCATAATGGCTCGATTGTTACAAAAAAAATTTCGGAATGAAATGCATTTGAATGCTGAACATCAGCTATATCCTTTGAATTATAAGGTAGAATGTGCGGTTATTGCATGTCTGCACATCAAGATTGCAGTTTGCCTGTTTTTGCGGACTCAACCGTTTTTCCGGTACGGATTTTTTTATACATCAGGACTGTTCATGTTTGGATTTTTACGCGGTTATTTTTCGAACGATCTGGCCATTGACCTGGGTACGGCCAATACGCTGATCTATGTCAGAAACGCTGGCATCATTCTGGATGAACCCTCTGTCGTCGCCATTCGTCATGACGGGCATTCAGGCGCCAAAAAAAGCATTCAGGCGGTCGGCAAGGAAGCCAAGCAGATGTTAGGCAAGGTGCCGGGCAACATCGAAGCGATCAGACCGATGAAGGATGGCGTGATTGCGGACTTCACCGTGACCGAACAGATGCTGAAACAGTTCATCCGCATGGTCCACAATTCCAAATTCTTCCGTCCTTCTCCGCGTATCATCATTTGCGTTCCCTGCGGTTCCACGCAGGTCGAACGCCGCGCCATCCGTGAATCCGCACTCGGGGCAGGCGCTTCCAAGGTTTATCTGATCGAGGAACCGATGGCGGCGGCACTGGGCGCGGGCCTGCCGATTTCCGAAGCGACCGGCTCCATGGTCGTCGATATCGGCGGCGGCACGACCGAAGTCGGCATCATTTCGCTGGGCGGTATGGTCTATAAGGGATCGGTCCGGGTTGGCGGTGACCGTTTCGATGAAGCGATCGTCAATTACATCCGCCGCAATTACGGCATGCTGATCGGCGAACAGACAGCTGAGGCGATCAAGAAAAACATCGGTTCCGCCTTTCCGGGTACCGAGATCAAGGAAATGGAAGTGAAGGGACGCAATCTTTCAGAAGGCATTCCGCGCGCGTTCACCATTTCGAGTAATGAAATTCTCGAAGCCTTGACCGATCCGTTGAACAATATCGTTTCCGCCGTCAAGAATGCGCTGGAACAGATTCCCCCCGAACTGGGAGCCGACATTGCCGAAAAGGGCATGATGCTGACCGGTGGAGGCGCGCTGTTAAACGATATCGACCGTCTGCTGATGGAAGAAACGGGTTTGCCGGTTCTGATTGCGGAAGACCCGCTGACCTGTGTCGTCCGCGGATGCGGCATCGCGCTCGAGAGAATCGACGAGTTCGAAACGGTTTTTTCTTATGAATGAATGAAAACAGGCACGTGCGACGTGCCTGTTTTCATTGACGACGTCGCCGGCGCGATTTCGTTTTTTGTATCCGGTAAGTTTTTTGATGCAATACGGACCACCACCTCTTTTCAAACAGGGAACGCCCGCGCGGGTAAAAGTCGTTGTGTTTGTCCTGGCTGCCATTGCGCTGCTTTTCATCGATTCCCGTTTGCAGGTGCTTGGCCGGGTACGTCACGTCATCGGCATGGCGATTTATCCGGTTCAACGGGCTGCCATGGTGCCGCGCGATCTTTTTGAAGCCGCAAGCGAGTATCTGACGTCTGCCGGTACGCTGCATGAAGAAGTCAGCCAGATGCGGCAGAAGGAAATGCAGGATGCCCAATTGCTTCAGCGGGCGCAGTTTCTTGAAAACGAAAACGGCCATTTGCGCGAGTTGCTGGGCATGAGCAAGCGCGTCAGTGTCCCATCGGTCCCGGCCGAAATTCTGTACGATGCCCGAAACACGTTCGTTCGCAAGGTCATATTGAACAAGGGCTCGAAAAACGGGGTGCTTCCCGGCCAGCCGGTCATTGACGAAAAAGGCGTGATCGGACAGGTTACCGAGGTGTATCTCACTACCTGCGAGGTGACGCTTTTGACGGACAAGGATCAGGCCATTCCTGTTTTGAATGTCCGGAGCGGTGAGCGCAGTGTGGCTTACGGAAGAGGCCAGTCCGGTTATCTCGAACTGCGTTTCATGATGGCGAATGCCGATATTCAGGCTGACGACATACTGGTGACTTCCGGAATAGACGGGGTGTATCCGGCGGGTCTGGCGGTCGGCAAGGTCGCGAAAATACGCGACAGTTCCAGCGGGTCGTTCGATCACATCATTTGCGAGCCGGTAGCCGGTATCAACCGGAACCGGCAGGTGCTCATCCTGTTGTCCGACACCACGGTGATACCGCGGCCGGTTTCCGGAGAAAGAGCGGCCGGTGCCCGCAAGCGGGCTGCACCCAAACAGAATGAAGCGGGGAAATAAGTCATGAGTGGAATAAAACAGACCCCTGAACGCATTTTGCTTCCGGTCAGCCCCGTTTTTATCGCGCTGAGTCTCTTCGTGGCGTTTCTGCTGAATCTCCAGCCCTGGGGACACTGGGTCGGCGTACCCGATTTTGTAGCGCTTGTGCTCGTTTTCTGGGGGATTCATCAGCCGCGTCGCGTCGGTATCGGCATTGCTTTCTGCATGGGCCTGTTGATGGACGTCAATGACGCGACCCTCCTGGGGGAAAACGCGCTGGCTTATACCCTTCTGAGTTATTTCGCGATTACCCTGCACCGGCGGGTGCTCTGGTTTCCGCTGAAAAAGCAGGGCTGGTATATCCTTTTTTTGCTCTTGTCTTCCCGGCTGGTCCAGATGCTGGTGCAGTTTATCGTCAGTCATCGCACCGCCAGCTGGTTTTATCTGATAGACAGTTGTGTCGGCACCTTGTTGTGGCCGGTCGTCACGATGATTCTGCTGGCGCCCCAGCGCCAGTCAGTCGATACGGATGTGGATCGTTCCTTATGATACGGGCAGGGATTCCAGTTGTCCGCTTGTGGAATGGATGGCCGCTCCTGTCTGGCGGCAATAGCGGTTTTGGCGTGCAGACATTATGGCGAATCTGAACGATACCGGCAGGGATCTCCGGAATTTCCGGAAGCGGATTATGGCTCTGGCCGTTTTCGTGCTGGTCTGTTTTTTTCTGCTGCTTTTGCGTTTTGTCTGGCTACAGGTCGTCAGGCACAGCAATTATGTGGCCCAGGCCGAAGAGAACCGGATCTCGATCGTGCCGACGATGCCTTCACGGGGGATCATTACCGATCGTAACGGCGTGGTGCTGGCCAACAATTATTCCGCTTATACCCTTGAAATCACGCCTGCCAAGATTGACGGAAAAATAAATGAGGTGATTGACGAACTGGCCCGGTTTATTGAAATCACGCCTTACGAACGTAAACGTTTCAAAAGACGAATGGAAGAAACGAAGCGTTTTGAAAGCATTGTCCTGAAGTCCAAGCTGACCGATGAAGAGGTCGCGCGTTTTACGGTCCGGCGTTACGGTTTTCCCGGCGTGGAAGTGCAGGCGCGCATGTTCCGGCAATATCCGCTGGGTGAAGTCGCCGCCCATGCGATCGGCTATATCGGGCGCATCAGCCAGAAGGATATCGACCGTTTGCCGGAAGAGGAAGACACCAATTATCAGGGGACGACCCACTACGGAAAGGAAGGGATCGAGAAGAGTTACGAGCGGGTGCTGCATGGCGTAACCGGGTATGAGGAAATGGAAGTGTCGGCAAGTGGACGGGCCGTTCGCACTCTTTCCACACACTCGACTGTTCCGGGCAACAATCTGGTGCTCTCGATTGATATCGAGCTCCAGAAGGTGGTGGAAGAGGCATTTGGCAAACGGCGCGGCGCCCTGATCGCCATGGATCCGGCAACAGGAGAGATTCTCGCCTATGTTTCCAAACCGACTTTTGATCCCAATCTGTTTGTGGACGGGATCGACCAGCAAAGCTGGGATGAGCTGAATACGTCGATCAACCGGCCGCTGATCAACCGGCCGATTCGCGGCGCTTACCCTCCGGGTTCGACCTACAAGCCGTTCATGGCGCTGGCGGCGCTCGAACTGGGATACCGGACACCGCAGGCGGCCATCAGCGATCCGGGTTATTTTGTTTACGGCAATCACCGTTTCCGGGACGACAAGGCGGGTGGCCATGGCCTGGTGGATATGTATAAATCCATCGTCCAGTCGTGCGATACGTATTACTATATCCTCGCTGCGGAAATGGGGGTCGATACCATGCACGATTACATGAAACAGTTCGGTTTCGGTGAACTGACCGGTATCGATCTCGCTCATGAAAGAAAGGGCATTTTGCCTTCGATGGAATGGAAGCGGAAAGCGTACAGGAATCCGAATCAGCAAAAGTGGTATCCCGGCGAAACGATTTCGCTTGGCATCGGACAGGGGTATAACACCTTTACGCCATTGCAACTGGCGTATGCCACGGCGTTGCTGGTCAATAACGGATCGGCGGCGCGGCCTCATCTGGTCAAGGAAATCGAGGATGGCGTTACGCACGAAAGAAAGCCTGTCGTGACCGAGACAGTCAAACTGGATATCAGGCAGGAAAACATCGACGTGATCAAGAAGGCCATGGTCGGGGTAACCAGGGAAGGGACGGCTGCCCGGGTTTTCGGGGGGGCGGGATATGTTTCCGGCGGCAAGACGGGAACGGCACAGGTAATTGGCATCGGCAAAAACGAGAAATACAATGCGGCCGCTCTGGCGGAGCACAAACGGGATCATGCCCTTTATACGGCGTTCGCTCCGGTGGACAATCCGAAAATCGTGATTGCGCTGATTGTCGAAAACGCCGGGTTCGGCGCGTCCGCTGCGGCGCCCATTGCGAAAAAAGCCATGGATTATTTCTTTTTGGGCAAGAGACCGGCGACAGAGGTAACGGGCCATGCGGTTCCGGAACAGCCGGAGGATTATCCCGAAGAACCGGATGACGTGTTGCAGCCGATAATGACGCCGGCGTTGCCCGAAGAAGAAAATACGGAACAAGAGTGATATACCTATGGATACTCCTTATCAGGACGTGATTCGCAACAAACTGAAAAGCTGGCTGGCCGTTTTTGACGGGCCGCTGGCGCTGATCGTTTTCCTGATCATGTCGGTAGGCATTGTTACCCTGTATTCGGCAGGTATTGATTTCCCGGGGCGGGTTGAAGACCAGTTGCGAAATATTCTGATCGGTTTCGCCATTATGTGGATTGCGGCCAGTGTTCCTCCACAGACGCTGATGCGTTTTGCCGTGCCGATTTATACCTTCGGTATCGCTTTGCTTCTGGCTGTCGCCATGTTCGGGCTGATCAAGAAAGGAGCGCGGCGCTGGCTGAATATCGGGATCGTCATTCAGCCTTCCGAAATCATGAAAATTGCCCTGCCGCTGATGCTGGCCTGGTTTTTCCAGAAACGGGAAGGCCATATCGGCTGGAAAGAGTATCTGATCGCCATGGGAATTCTGGCGATACCGGCCGGGCTGATTATGAAACAGCCCGATCTGGGGACGGCTCTTCTGGTGGCGGCGACCGGCTTTTACGTCATTTTTCTGGCCGGCCTGGCCTGGAAAGTCATTATCGCCATGTTTGTTGCCGGTGCTGCCAGTCTGCCGATTGTCTGGACCTTGCTGCACGATTATCAGAGGCACCGGGTCATGATGCTGATCGACCCTTCGTCCGATCCGCTCGGCAAGGGATTTCATATTATCCAGTCGGTTATCGCTATCGGATCGGGCGGGATAACGGGCAAGGGATGGTTACAGGGAACGCAGGCTTATCTGCATTTTATTCCAGAGCGGACAACCGACTTTATTTTTGCGGTTTTTTCCGAGGAGTTCGGACTGATCGGCAATATCGTTCTGATCATTCTGTATCTGCTTTTGATCGCGCGCGGGCTGATGATTGCGATGAATGCCTCGACCGTTTTCGCCAGACTGCTTGCCGGGGCTATTACCATGATGTTTTTCATGTATGCCTTCGTCAATATGGGCATGGTCAGCGGCATTTTGCCGGTTGTCGGCGTGCCCCTGCCGTTCATGAGTTATGGCGGGACGGCGATGGTGACGCTGGGACTCGGCACCGGCATTTTGATGAGTATCCAGCGGCATCGCAAGCTGGTGCAGACCTGAACAGGCCGGCATTTCCCGTCGCGTTGCCTTCTTCCGACACGCGTTCCGCTGTTTGCCGGCCTTGCCGGATGAAAGAAAACGGCAAGTTGGGTTATACTTTAAGCGGTTGATGCGCTTTTATCGCACATTTTTTCTTTTTCAAACTGTTTTGAAAGCAGGCGATTTCAAAACGGTTTTCAGCGTCGGGCAGGGTGAAGAGGGTGTCTGGAAAAAATCGCAAATGGCTGGTTTTGACGGCGATGCTGGCATCGGCTTGCGCCCTGATATTGTCCGGTTGCGGTACAACGCCTGATTTGCCGGGGAAAACCGCTTCTGCGAAAACGGGCAAGGTCAAAACGAAAAAGGGCGGCGGCTATTATCTGGACGACGGCCCGATGGATGAGGTGCCGGACAATCTTCTTGATGTGCCCGATGCCGAACCCAGGGTGGAAAAGCTGGCTCGCGGTCCCAACAAACCGTATGTCGTGTTCGGCCAGAGCTATGTTCCCATGACGCAGATGAGCGAATACAGGAAAAGAGGGATCGGCAGCTGGTACGGCAAGAAATTCCACGGGCAGAAAACCTCATCCGGCGAACCTTACGACATGTTCAAGATGACGGCGGCTCATCCCACCTTGCCCATTCCGAGTTATGCGCGCGTGACGAGTCTGGAAACCGGAAAGCAGGTTATCGTCCGGGTCAATGACCGCGGGCCTTTCCTGTCCAACCGCCTGATCGATCTGTCCTATACGGCGGCCTACAAGCTGGGTTATCTGGAAAAGGGCAGCGGGCAGGTGGAAGTCGAGTTGCTGTTGCCTGATGAAATCGAACGGATCAATCTGGCGAAGAAAGACGCTTCTTCGCCGATTGGCCCGCAGCCGGTGGTCATTGCCGCCGCCAGCGAGGGCGGTGACCGGACAAAAGCGGCACCGCCGGCAGCGAACGTGAGCCAGCCGGATGCAAGGGGCACGAAAACGGCATCTGGCGGCCCGGCTTATTATCTTCAGCTGGGCGCCTATCAGGAGGCCAGCAATGCCCAGTCTTATCAGGCGAAATTTTCTCTGGACTGGGCGCATAAACTGCCGTCACTGGAAGTCGTGCAGTCGGGGAATTTTTACAAGCTGTTTGCCGGGCCTTTCAATACGCTGGCCGAAGCGACGCAGGCGGTGCAGGAAATGAGGAGCATGGGGACGAATTCTTTTGTCGTCCGCCGGTAAAGAGAGTTTGGCGGGAAGGGCGGCTACCGTTTTGCGCGGGAGAAGGGCGGAAAAAATGAAAAAGGCAGGTATTGCGCGCCTGCCTTTTTTGTTTTCGTCCCCATTTCAGTCACCGTAGAGCTTCTGTTTCAGTTCGCGCCGCTGTTGTGCTTCAAGGGAAAGGGTCGCTGTCGGACGCGCAAGCAGTCTGGCAATACCGATCGGCTCACCTGTTTCGACACACCAGCCATAGTCCCCCGAATCGATGCTGGCCAGCGACTGTTTCACTTTTTTCAGCAGCTTGCGCTCGCGGTCGCGGGTTCTCAGTTCGAGGGCGTGTTCTTCCTCGATGGTCGCGCGGTCTGCGGGATCGGGAACCAGGGTCGTTTCGCGAAGGTTTTCCGTTGTCTGGCCCGCATTCCGGATGAGATCCTGTTCCATTTTTTGCAGGCGATCCCTGAAAAAGGCCAGCTGGGCGGGATTCATGTAATCGTCCTCGCTCATTTTCAGGATTTCTTCCTCGGTCAAAAGCGGTGTTGCGGATGTCGGTTTTTTGGTCTTGGTATTCACTTGTCTTGTTTCCTTTGCCTCAATATATCAATTTGTCATAACCGGCAATTTATTGCGGCATGTATTGCACTATGGATTGAAACACCCGGCAATAAAATTTAATCGACTGAATGACTTCTGTCAAAAGCTCGTGTTAATAAAACGGAAAAAAGGGTTTTTGTTTTTTGTTCAATCCGCAAGACTAGCATGGAGTCCTTCCATAAAAATTGTCCTGGGCAGGTTTTTTCCAATAAAAACCAATTTGCTTTCCGGAGCGTGTTTTTCCTCCCATTTTTCCACCACGTCCGTTCCCATCAATTGCTGCACGCCCTGAAAGACCACTTTCCGGTCGGCGCCTTTCATGTAAAGGACGCCCTTGTAACGCAGCATTTGCGGGCCGTAAAGCGTAATCATCCGGTCGAAGAAATCGTTTAACCTGTCCGGATCGAACGGCTTTTCGCTATGGAAAACGAAGGAATTGATGTCGTCCAGATGATGGGAACAGGCGCAGTCTGGCCCGCATTCATGGTCGTGATGAGGGGGGTGATCGTGATCATGGCGATGTGTGTGATCGTCCATGTCGACCTCGACTTTCGAGCTGAGATTGAAGCCGCGCAAGTCAAGGACTTCGGCAACCGGAACACGGCCGAAATCGACCGTGTGGATTGAGGCATGGGGATTGATGCGGCGAAGCCGGGCGATCAGAAGCTCGACCTCTTCAGCACTGACGAGATCGGTTTTCGAAATCAGGAGCCGGTCGGCGTATCCGACTTGCTGGCGCGCCTGTTCGTATTCGTCGAGCTGTTGCATGGCGAACACGGCGTCCATCAGCGTGACGATGCCGTCGATCATGAAATCTTTGGCAACGGCATCTTCCAGAAAGAAAGTCTGGGCGACCGGACCGGGATCGGCCAGACCGGTGGTCTCGATCACGACGCGATCGAAGTTGATGTCACCGTTTCGCCGCTTGTCGGCCAGTCTGGTCAGCGCCGTGACGAGATCGCTGCGGATCGTGCAGCAGATGCAGCCGTTGCTCATTTCAACGATTTGTTCCGCGTCGTCCTGGACAAGAATATTGCTGTCGATGTTTTCTTCGCCGAACTCGTTTTCGATGACGGCAATGCGCTGTTTGTGATGGTTGTCTTTGAGAATCCGGTTTAACAGCGTGGTTTTTCCGGCGCCGAGAAAGCCGGTGATGATGGTGACAGGTATCAGTGACATGGCACGTCGTGATGTAGTGGTTGAAAGGGTTATGTTTACGGATGTTCAGGGGCCGGACAATGCCGGTCTGAGGTCAAAAGTATGCCCTGTTTTTTATAGCGAAATCAAGTATATCCCGAAAGAATGTGCAGGTTGCCGGATTGAACGGAATGCGGGTCCTGACAATGGTCGTGTCGTCGTGTTCACAGCGTGGTCCGTTTTTTTATGCAGGAGAATATCCTGCTTGCCGGTTGCCTGCCGGTTCCCGAAGCGATTGCGCGAAATTGCCGGGTCAGGCGTTTGCCAAAAAAGAATAGAAGGCGGCTGGCAAGAAAGAAGGATGAACGTTCAGTTTCCGGATTTTTTGGTTTTGGCTCGTGGATGGGCCGAGTCGTACACGGCCGCCAGATGCTGGAAGTCCAGAGCAGTATAAATCTGGGTGGAGGCGATGGAAGAATGTCCCAGCATTTCCTGTACGGCGCGCAGATCGCCGGACGATTGCAGAATGTGCGAAGCGAATGAATGCCGGAGGACATGGGGATGGACGTTGACAGGCAAGCCAAGGCGTTTGGCGTGGGCTTTCAGTCTTAACTGGACCTGCCGGGGCGAGATGCGTTTTCCACGTGAATTGACAAACAGGGCAAAGGCGTCCCGGGGCAGGGCCTCCGGATGCACGAGATTGTCGCGGGCGGCAAGCCAGTTCCGGACAGCGGTTATTGCGGCATCGCCTGCCGGTACGATACGGGTCTTGTTGCCCTTGCCGGTTACCGTCACTTCCTTTTCATTCAGATCAATCCATCCTGCCGAGACATAGCCGGCCTGTCTGACGGCCTGTATGTCCAGTCCGGTGAGTTCCGACACGCGCAGTCCGCTGGAATAAAGCAGCTCGAACATGGCGCGATCGCATAATGCGGCTGCCTGGCCAGCGGATGACGCGTTTGTATCGGCGGGTCCGGAAGAGACGAGCCGGACGGCATCATCGACCGACAGGGCTTTCGGCAGGGGTTTGCTTTTTTTGGGAGCGTGGATGTCTTCGGCCGGATTGGTGGAGAGGAGGGCCTCATCGACGAGCCACTGGAAGAAGCCGCGCCATGCGGACAGTTTCCGGCCGATCGAACGGGGGGACAGGCCGCTGGCATGCAGCCGGGAAACGAAGCGGCGTATGTCGGTGGAAGAGAGCCGGTTAAGCCCGGTTTCACCGGCCATTTCCGTCAACTGCGCCAGATCGCGCCGGTAACTGTCCAGCGTGTTGCCGGAGAGTTTCCGCTGGCCGGAGAGCGTATCCAGATAGCTTTTGACGGGATTGCCGCTCTCCGGACGATCCGCCAGGGTTTCTTTCATTTAACCGATGATCCTTAAATGATCCAGTGCCGCGCTGGCCAGTTTGCCGATGTCGTCCAGAAAATCGGTCGCCATGTCGTTCTGGAACCGGGTCGCATCGGGGGAACCCATGACAAGAAGGCCGAATGGCAGGGATTCCGGCCCGGTTTTCAATGGAACGATGGCGACCGAACGTATTTCGGCGGCGTGATCCAGCCATTTGACGGCTTCCTGATTTTCCGGCACTTTGCCGCAATAGGGATGGCTCATGCCATTGGCGGCGTTGCGGATATCCTCGCTGGCGTGTTGGGTGAACCAGCTGTCGGCATACTCCGGCCGGATGTTCCAGAGTCTTAGGGTGACAGCCGGAATGCCGAAGACCGATTGCAGCCCCGAGACGATCGTTTGCGGCATGGCGGCATCGTTTTGTTCTTTCAGGAGCGGACACGTCCAGTCCAGTATTTTTTCCATCAGGGTCTTGTTGGCCTGTGCCGCATGCATCAGTCTGGACAGTTGCAGTTCGAGGGCCTTGTGCTTGCTTCGCAATACTTCGATCTGGCGCTCATGCAGCGAGACGGTTTTGCCGATGACCGGGCTGGTCAGGCGCAAACCGGGAAGAATATCGGCATGGGTTTCGAAAAAATCGGGATGGTCGACAAGATACTGGGCAACAGTGTTGGAATCGATAGCCTGCGTCATGATGGATTCGGTAAGGTAAATAAACAGTGACGGCAAAAATGCCATTTTACCTGAGACGGGAACGGCTGATGGAAAATATGCATGAGAAATGCCGGTTTGACCGGTTATCGGAAAACGCTTTATTTCATTTGCCGTACTGCCGTGCCGGAGGCAGCGGGATTTTGGGAGGCAGGGCCTATGTTGCGGCACGGGTAAAGGGGAATGTCCGGGTAAGGGGTATCCTGTGGACGGCCGATGCAGTTCGGGTGAGCGAGCGGCCATACAGGGTGAGGGGGACAGGCCGGTTTGCGGCCTGAAGCGGAAAAGCGGTATCCTTATCCTGCGGAAAGGCCGTTTTCTTTCGCGTGTTTTCCGGCTGCGGAAAAAAGCGCCCTGCCGTTTTTCAGCATTTCCAGAACAGAATATTGATCTGTTCATCCTGCCAGATGGCCTGTTCTCGTTTAAACTGGGCTTTTCCATTTGATTGTCCAGAAAAATCATGACGACTTATGCATTGGGAGATATTCAGGGATGTCAGCCGCAGTTGCGCGAACTGCTGGAAATCATCGAAGAGGAAACGCCGGGGGCCAAACTGCTTTTTGCCGGCGATCTGGTCAACCGGGGCCCGCGTTCGCTTGAAGCATTAAGACAGGTGAGGGATCTGGACGACAGGGCAGTCACGGTGCTGGGCAATCATGATTTGCATCTGCTGGCCGTGGCGGCCGGCATCCAGAAAATGAAACCGGGCGATTCGATCCAGCCGGTGCTCGATGCGCCTGACAGGGAGGAACTGATTGACTGGCTGAGGCATCGTCCGATGGCTTATACCGGCGATGGCCTTTTGCTGGTTCATGCCGGGGTCTTGCCGCAGTGGGATCTGACAAAGACGATGGAACTCGCTCATGAGGTGGAACATGTGTTGCGCAGTGCCGACTGGAAGGATTTTCTGGCGGAAATGTACGGCAATTCCCCGAATCAGTGGCGCGACAGCCTGACGGGGACGGCGCGTCTGCGCTGTATCGTCAACGGATTGACGCGTCTTCGTTTCTGTACGGAGGAGGGTGAAATGGAATTCGCCAGCAAGATGGGAACGAATGAAGCGCCAGCCGGTTACCTGCCCTGGTTCGATGTTCCCGGGCGGAAAACGGAGAAGGATACGGTCGTGTTCGGCCACTGGTCCACTCTGGGCCTGCTGTTGCGCGACAATCTGGTCGCACTGGACACCGGATGTGTCTGGGGCGGGAAACTTACGGCCGTGCGTCTTGAAGACCGCGCGCTGTTTCAGGTGGATTGTCCCGGATTTCTGGAACCGGGTGTTCCTGCGGCAAGGCCGCAACAATGACGTCGCGGGCCTGCCGGGACAGGGTTTTCCGGTCCATGCCAGCCGTGTCGATGATGGGCAGAACGGTCAGTTCGGCGTGGATGTAGTCCGAGTTGAACACGTTTTTCATGCTTTTGCCCAGACTGATGTCGCCGCTGGAATCGACGGCCGGTTCAAACTGCCCGGTCCGGTTGACGTATTTCAGCGCGAAAGGCTGAACCGGCAAGCCGGCGTTGATCGCTCCCTCGAAAAGATTGGGATGAAACGGCAGCATTTTTCCCTGTCTGCCGGTCGTTCCTTCCGGGAAAAAGATGCAGCGTTCCCGGGCTTTCAGGTTTTTGACCAGTGTCTCCAGGGTGCTTTTGAGGTTTCTGGCGCTGCTGCGTTCCAGAAAAAGCGTGCCTGTCTTGCGGGACAGCCAGCCGACCATCGGCCAGCGGGCCATGTCGGCCTTGGCGATGAAATGGCCCGGAACAACGGAATAGATCAGGAAGATGTCCAGCCATGAAACATGATTGGCCACGATCAGGGCTCTGGGCGAGAGCAATTCGGGATTGACGACTTTCACGGTTACGCCACAGATGTCCAGCAGTTTTTTCGACCATTTCTGCACATAAAGGTTCTTTTTGGAGTCGTCAATGAAGGGATAGACGACTGTGCCGTAAAAGAAGGCGCCCAGTGTATGCAGCAGTAAACGGAAAAGACAGAAAAACGATTTCATAATGGGCTATTTTACTGTTCAAAAGCGATCCGTCCCTCGACAAGCGTCAAACGGACACGGCCGGGAATTGCCTTGCCCAGGAAAGGCGTGTTTTTGCCCTGGCTGGCCAGTTTTGACGCGTCGACTGTCCAGGTAACGGAAGGGTCGAATACGCAGATATCCGCCTTTTCTCCCGCTTTCAGGTTTCCGCAGGACAACTGGAGAATCCGTGCAGGCTCGGAGGTGATTTTGGCGATGGCGCGGACAAGCGCGTCCGGGTTGCCTTTCCGTTCTGCCGCCCATTTCAGGGTCAGCGACAACAGCAGTTCCAGACCCGTTGCGCCCGGTGTGGCTTCGCCGAAAGGCAGGAGTTTTTCGTCGTCGTCCACCGGCGTATGGTCTGAACAGATCGCGTCAATGGTTCCATCCAATAGTCCCTGTGTGATGGCTTCCCGATCGGCCAGTGTGCGCAGGGGAGGGGTCAGGCGGGCGTTGGTATCGAAATAGTCGATATCTTCTTCCGTCAGATGGAGATGATGGATGCCGACGTCGCAGGTCACCGGCAGCCCTTCTTTCTTGGCCTGACGGACCAGTTCTATGCCCCTGGCGGTCGAGAGACGGCACAAGTGGACGCGTGCGCCCGTTACGCGCATCAGCTCGAAAATGGTATGCAGGCTGATGGTTTCGGCAATGGAAGGAATGCCGGAAAGGCCTAATCCGGCTGCAACGGGTCCGGAATGGGCCATGCCGTTTTTCGCCAGAAAGGGGTCTTCCGGCTGGAGCCAGGAACAGTAACCGAAGGAATGGGCGTATTGCAGGGCACGCAGCAGCATTTCGGTGTCCGGCACCGGTTCGTTGGCGTGCGAAAAGCCGATACAGCCGGCATCGGTCAGTTCGGCCATTTCGGTCAGTTTCTGGCCTTTCAGGCCGATGGTCAGGGCGCCGAGCGGATAGACGTGTGCCTGATTTCTGGCTGCCGCGCGGTATTTCAGCATTTCGACCAGTCCGGGTTCGTCCAGTACCGGATCGGTATCAGGTGGACAGACAAGGCTCGTTACGCCACCTGAAACGGCAGCCCGCATTTCGGATTCCAGGGTGGCCTTGTGTTCATAACCCGGTTCGCGCAGCCGGGCGGCCAGATCGACGAAGCCGGGGGTAACGACCAGATTGCTGGCGTCGATGATCCGGTCTGGCGTAAAACCCGGAACGGATTGGTCTTTTTCAGCGATGGCAAAGATTTTACCCTCGGCTATGGCGATATGCCGGATGCCGTCAATACCATTGGCCGGATCGATCAGCCGTCCGTTTTCGATAAGAAGTTTCATTCACATAATCCTCAAGAACTGTCCGGTTTCGCTCAGTTGCCGGCCAGAATACTCATGACGGCCATCCTGACGGCGATGCCGTAGGTCACCTGCGACAGGATGACAGCCTGTTTTCCGTCGGCGACGGAAGAGTCGATTTCGACGCCGCGGTTCATCGGGCCGGGATGCATGACGATCGCGTCGGGTTTGGCCAGCGCCAGCCGTTCGGGCGTCAGTCCATAACTCTTGAAAAATTCCTGTGCCGACGGCAAAAGCGCGCCGTTGATGCGTTCGTTCTGGACGCGCAGCATGATGACGACATCCACATCCTTCAAGCCTTCGTTCATGTTGTTGAACATGCGGATGCCCATGTCTTTCATGGCCGGCGCCAGAAGGGTGGTAGGGCCGATCACCCGGATTTCGGGGACGCCCAGCGTCTTCATGGCGTGAATGTCGGAACGGGCGACACGGCTGTGAAGAACGTCCCCGACAATGGCGACTTTCAGATTCGTGAAATCCTTCTTGTAGTGCCGGATGGTGTACATGTCCAGAAGTCCCTGCGTCGGATGGGCGTGACGGCCGTCTCCCGCGTTGACGACATGGATGTGATCCAGCCCGTGCCTGTTCAAGTGCCGGGCAATCAGGAAGGGAGCGCCGGACTGGGCATGGCGGACAACGAACATGTCGGCGCTCATCGCCGTCAGATTGTCCACGGTGTCGAGCAGTGATTCGCCCTTGCTGGTGGAAGACGCGGCGATGTTCAGGTTGATGACGTCGGCGGAAAGGCGTTTTGCCGCGATTTCAAAGGTCGTCCGGGTGCGGGTCGAGTTTTCGAAGAAAAGATTGAAAACGCTTTTGCCGCGCATCAAGGGCACTTTCTTGACCTCGCGGTCGGATACGCTGACGAAAGAGGAAGCGGTGTCCAGAATGTAGGTCAGGATATCTTTCGGCAAACCGTTCAGGGCCAGCAGGTGCCGGAGTTCGCCGTTGCTGTTCAGTTGGGGATTAGGCATTTTCCACCGTCAGAGAAAAAGTGTTGTTTTCGGTCTGTTGCAAAACGAGTTTCTCGTTTTTGTCGAGAGACACGCTTGCTGCCACGAAATCGGCGGCAATAGGCAGTTCCCGCTCGCCACGGTCGATCAGGGCAGCCAGGAGGATACGGGCCGGGCGGCCGTAGTCGAACAGTTCGTTGATGGCGGCGCGGGTGGTGCGGCCGGTGTAGAGCACGTCGTCGATGAGCAAAATGGTGGCGCCGACAACGTCGAACGGAATCTGTGTCGGCTTCACTTCGGCAGGCAGCCCCTTTTCCGCATAATCGTCCCGGTAAAAGGAGACGTCGATAAAGCCGGGCGGATTTTCGAGCCCGAGATCGGCAACGATCCGTTCGGCGATCCAGGCGCCTCCGGAGCGGATGCCGACGATGGCGACTTTCGGCTCATTGGTGAGGGCGTCGCGGATCTGTTTCAGGAGTTTGGCGTAAAGCGCTTCCGCGTTCAGTTCAGTTATGGAGGGTTTCATCGAAATACTGTTGCAAAATAAGGGCGGCGGCATGGGCATCGTCCGCCTGGCCAGGTTTAAAATTCAGAACGGATGAAGTATACCGCTCATCGACCAGAATGGTATCCAGCGCAAACCGGCCGTGCAACTGGTTGGCAAAGCGCCGGCAGCGCCGGGTCATGTCATGTTCCGTTCCGTCAGGATGGGAGGGAAGGCCCACGACCAGTTTTGCCGGTTGCCATTCGACGATCAGTTCCCCGATTTCGGCAAAGCGTTTGTCATTGGCTTCGGCACGGATGATTTTCAGCGGCCGGGCGCTTTTCGACAGGTCGTTTCCGATGGCGCATCCGATCCGTTTCAGGCCGAAATCGAAAGCCAGAATGACAGTGGGAGAGGCATTCATATGTTTTGTCTGTCTGTCGGAAAAAGCGTGAACGCGAACAGGTTGCTGTCAGGCATGCCCCACCTCGTGAGTCAACCGGGATGGATCGAAACCCAAAAGACGGATAGCCGCAGTATACCGCTCCTGAACAGGCAAATCAAAAATGATGGAAGGGTCTGCGGCAACCGTCAGCCAGCCGTTATGGCTGATCTCGTCTTCAAGCTGTCCGGCGCTCCATCCGGCATAGCCGATACTGACCAGAAGCCGCTGTGGCCCTGTTCCGGAGGCAATGGCTTCCAGAATGTCCCGGGAGGTCGTGAAGGCGACCTGATCCGAGATTTTCAGCATTGACGTGAATTCGGTCTCGGGTGAATGCAGGACGAAACCGCGGTCTTCCTGAACCGGACCGCCGAACATGACAGGTTTGTGAACCGGCGCCGGAATTTCCAGATTCAGGTTAAGCCGTTCGAGCAGATGCCCGATGGTGATGTCCATCGGTTTGTTGATGACGACTCCTAAAGCGCCGCGTTCGTTATGCTCACAGAGATACACGACACTGCCGCCGAAGATCGGATCATGCATTGATGGCATCGCTATCAGAAAATGATTCGAGAGGTTCATGGCTGTCAGTCAATCCGGTTGGGCCTGTAAGGGGTAACTGTAAAACATCAGACCATATTGCCAGTTGTCATTGTATCAGTGTTCGTCCGTTTCACTCATGAATTCCGGTTTTTCTGAAGCGACATTTCAGGAAAAGATGGATCGGGGCGGTAAAAAGCGTTTCCGGCTGACGACAGAGGCCGCTTTTGATGGCGTTCGCCCGGTAAAACAGGTTAAAATACGGAAAATTTTGCAGCAGAACAAACGGATTTTTTGCTGTGTCGATCGTGTTTTTTATGCCAGTCAATAATGACCATCAAATCTGACAAATGGATCCGGCGCATGGCCGAGGAAAAGGGAATGATCGAGCCGTTTGAACCCGGCCAGGTCCGTTCCGTCAACGACAGGAAAATCGTTTCTTACGGCGTCTCGTCATACGGCTATGATATCCGGTGTGCTGATGAATTCAAGATTTTCACGAATATCAACAGCACGATTGTCGATCCCAAGAATTTCGACGAAAATTCATTTGTCGATGTCAAAAGCGATGTTTGCATTATTCCCCCCAATTCGTTTGCGCTGGCGAGAACGGTCGAATATTTTCGTATTCCCCGCAATGTGTTGACGGTCTGTCTCGGGAAATCGACGTATGCCCGTTGCGGAATCATTGTCAACGTGACGCCCTTCGAGCCGGAATGGGAAGGGTACGTCACTCTGGAATTTTCCAACACGACGCCCTTGCCTGCCAAGATCTATGCTTGGGAAGGTTGCGCGCAGGTCCTGTTTTTCGAAAGCGACGAAGTCTGCGAAACGTCATACAAGGACCGCAGCGGCAAATATCAGGGACAGGTCGGGGTGACTTTGCCGAAAGCGTAAGTCGGGCAGGAGCGGTTTCGGCAGGGACGACGGATAGATAGGGTGTTAACCTTGTATCGGGCTGGAAGTTATGCTGATCTTTTATCTGCGCAATTTGACCGGGGTGGAACGGAGCGTCAAGGCTGACGTCCATCTCGGGCTTTCGCTGGCCTTTATCGCAGGCGCCATGAACGCCGGCGGTTTTCTCGCTGTCCAGCAATACACGTCCCATATGACCGGCATCGTTTCCAGCATGGCTGACGGGCTGGTTATCGGCAATTTCAATCTGGCGCTCGCCGGCGTCGGCGCGATGATCTGTTTTATTATCGGGGCGGCATTTACGGAGCTGATGGTCAACTGGGCTCGCGGAAAACGCCTCCAAAGCGAATATGCCTTGCCGCTGATTCTGGAAGCGGGACTGTTATTGTGCTTCGGTTTGCTGGGAGGCAAATTGCACCGGCATATGGGACTTTTCGTATCGATTACGGTTATGTTGCTCTGTTTTCTGATGGGCTTGCAAAACGCGATCATCACCCGCATTTCCCGTGCCGTCATCAGGACGACGCATATGACCGGTATCGTGACCGATATCGGTATTGAACTGGGGAGAATGTTCTACTGGAACCGGAAGGTGGACAAGGAAGACGAAGCCTATGTTCGCGCCAACCGCGGCAAGCTCATCTTGCTGACGAATTTGCTGGTCATGTTTTTTCTGGGAGGCGTTGCCGGCGCGTTCGGATTCAAGTGGATAGGCTATCTGGCGACGATTCCGCTTGCTGTTGCCCTGATCGTTCTGGCGATCATTCCCGTGCTGGACGATGTGAAGCGTTTTTTCCGTTGAACAGCTTGTTACAAATTATCGAAAATAGGGCTTGCTTGTTGTTCTGTTAAGCGCTAGCTTATCCGCATTTCCGATTTCTGAAAAAAACGGTATGTCCATCTCTTTTTCATGGCCTGTCAGGGTGTATTTTGAAGACACCGATGCCGGCGGTATTGTTTTTTACGGCAATTACCTGAAATTTTACGAGCGCGCCCGGACGGAATGGCTTCGTTCGATGGGTATCGGACAACAGTTTCTGAAAGACGAATACCGGATTCTTTTCGTTGTGAAAAACGTGTCGGTGGACTATAAACGGTCGGCCGTTCTGGACGACTGTTTGCAGGTGACGACCGGCATTTCACGCATGAAAGGAGCGTCTCTTGAGTTCGAGCAGGCTGTGTGGCGCGAGGACACGTTGCTGTCAACCGCAACGGTGAAAGTTGTCTGTGTCGGCATGGATAATATGAAGCCGGCGCCGATTCCCGGGGATATTGCGGCCAGAATGCGTGCCGGGTTGAATCCGGAATGAAAAGCGCTGGAACAGACGGCAAAAAAGGAGGGGCCGTTTCCGGAACGGAGCGGTTTCGATTTCAACTTATCGTTATTATTTGAAAATGACAGTTTCCCAGGATTTATCGTTCATTTCGCTGATTGCCAATGCATCGCTGCTGGTGCAGCTGATCATGGCTTTGCTTGTCGTCGTGTCATTGATGAGCTGGACGTTCATTTTCCAGAAAATGTTCGCCATCAAAAACGCCAGGGTGGAGACCGAAAATTTCGAACATGCTTTCTGGTCGGGCGGCAATCTGCAAAGCCTGTATCAGCGTGCCGGAAACAATAACAGAACCGGTGCGCTGGAACGCATTTTTTATGCCGGCATGGGCGAATATCTGAAGGGAAAAAATGCCATGACGCCCCATTCCACGCAGGATGCGGTAGCCTTGCTCGACGGCGCGCGCCGGGCCATGCGGGCGGCTTACCAGCGCGAAATGGACAGTCTGGAGTCGCATCTGGCGTTTCTGGCGTCTGTCGGGTCCGTTTCCCCGTATGTCGGTCTTTTCGGAACGGTCTGGGGCATCATGAACGCTTTTCGCGGACTGGCGAATGTCCATCAGGCCACGCTGGCGACGGTGGCTCCCGGTATCGCCGAAGCGTTGATTGCCACGGCGATCGGCCTGTTTGCCGCGATTCCTGCCGTTGTGGCCTATAACCGCTATTCCCACGATATCGACCGTTTGTCTATCCGTTTCGAAACGTTTATCGAGGAGTTTTCCAATATTCTCCAGAGGCAGTCCTAGGTGCAGGAGGTAAAACCGTGTCCGAGCAGATTTCAGGTTCGTTAAGAAGCGGGCGGAAAAACAAGTTCAAGTCCGAAATCAATGTGGTGCCATATATCGACGTCATGCTGGTTTTGCTTGTCATTTTCATGGTGGTGGCGCCCATGACCAATCCGGGCGTCGTGGATTTGCCGTCGGCGGAACGGACAGCGTTGCCGCCATCCGATTATATCCAGATTTCCTTAAGACCCGATGTGTCGGCAGAGATCGGCATTCACCGGCCCGGAAAGGGCAAGGATGTGTTTGAGTCGGTGCCCGACAGGGAGGCGCTGATGCAGAATCTTCAGGTGCTGCATGCCGAAAATCCGGATTTGCCGGTCCTGATCGCGGCAGACAAGAATATTATTTATAACGAAGTCGTCCAGGTGATCTCCGATGCCAAAAAGATGGGTATACGGCGGGTGGGACTGGCGACCCGGTAAAGGAATTGGCAAGGCGCAATGGAAAACGGTCTGCTGTCGATTCCCAAGGAAAAAAAGCTGAAGCCGGCTTTTGTGCTGGCTTTGGCCGTGCATCTTGTTCTGGTGGCTTTTTTATGGATCGGGGTCAGCTGGCAGGCAGATACAGGCGATATGGTCGAAGCGGAAGTATGGGATATCAAGGTACGGGAAGCGGCCCCTCTGGCAGCGGGCCAGCGCTCTGCGATGGCGGCTGCCGAACAGACAGAGCAGCGGGTTGCCGCCGAGCCTCCTGCCGCTTCGCCAGAACCTGAAATGCGTGAGCCTGTAGCCCGGACGCGTCCCGACATTGCGCTGGAACAGGAAAAGAAAAAAGCCGAGGCGAAGAAACGGGCAGATGAACGGAAACGGCAGCAGGAAGAGCAGGCCCGTCTGAAGAAGGAAGCGGAGGACGCGAGGAAAAAACAGCAGGCGGATGCCGCGGCAGCCAAACGGGCCAAAGTGCTGCTTGATCAGGAAGCCAAACGGATTGCGGGCGGTGGAAGCGGCGGCGGAACAGGCAAGGGCACAGGCGGTGGCGGCACGGCAACGAGCGGCCCGACCGGCAGCGGCGGAACCGGAACGTCGCCCTATTCCACAGGGCCGGGCAAGGCCGATGCCGGTTATATCCAGAAGGTGGCGGCAAAAATCAAATCGAATACTTCTTTCAGCGTGCCGGCATCGCTCGCCGGGAACCCGCCGGTTGTGTACGATGTCGAATTGCTGCCGGACGGAACTTTGCGTAATATACGGAAACGTAAATCGTCGGGTGTGGCCGGTTTCGATGAGGCGGTGCTAAGAGCCATCGAAAAATCCGCGCCTTATCCCAGGGACCGGTCGGGACGCGTGCCGTCCGGCTTTACATTGACGCACAAACCGAAGGGTTGAATGTGAATATCAAATCGTTTTACCGTTCTTTTCTGGTGCTTGGCTTTTCGCTTTTTCTGGCGGGCAAGGCGTTGGCGCAGGAGCATCTGGATATCCAGATTTCGGGGGTCGGGGCAACGCAGATTCCCGTCACGATTGCCGGGTTTGCCAATGAGACTGTGGCTCCGCAGAAAGTGACCGATATCATCAGGGCCGATCTGGCACGAACCGGATTGTTCAGACTGGTCGGCACGGATGCCATATTGCCTGAATCCGCTTTTATCGACTATCCGAAGTGGAAAGCGAACGGCGCCGATGCGCTGGTCGTCGGATCGGTGGAAAAAACGGCCGATGGGAAGATTGATGTCCGTTACCGTCTGTTCGATCTGGGCAAGGCCTCCCAGTTGTCGGCTCTTTCCATGGTGGCGCCGGCTCCCATGACGCGGGTGACAGCCCATAAAATTGCCGACGATATTTATGAAAAGCTGACGGGTATCAAGGGGATGTTTGCGACCCGGATCGCCTATGTCGTCAAGGCCGGCAACGAATACCGGCTGGAAATCGCCGATTCCGACGGCGAGGGGAGGCAGCTTGCCCTGCGGTCGAAAGAGCCGATTATCTCGCCGTCCTGGTCGCCTGACGGCACCAAAGTCGCCTATGTGTCTTTCGAAGCCAAAAAGCCGGTTGTCTATGTCCAGAATCTGGTCACGCGGGCCCGGACGGTCGTGGCCAATTACAAGGGCAACAATTCGGCGCCGTCCTGGTCGCCTGACGGAACGAAACTGGCGGTTGCCTTGTCCAAAAACGGGTATACCCAGATCTACACCGTCAATGCGAACGGGGGCAGCCTCCGCCAGTTGACGCAGACGCGCAGCATCAATACGGAACCGCAGTTTTCCGCCGATGGAAAGTGGATCTATTTCACCAGCGACCGCAGCGGCGGGCCGCAAATCTACAAGATCGGAGTCAACGGCGGCAATGCGCAGCGCGTTACGTTCGGGAGCAATTACAATATCAGTCCCCGCGTGTCTCCGGACGGCAAGTCGCTGGCGTATATTTCGCGGCGAAACGGCGGTTTCCAGCTTTATCTGATGGATCTGGAAAATGGTCAGGAGATGCGTTTGTCCGATACGGCAAGGGATGAATCGCCCAGTTTTTCTCCGAACGGCCAGTTTATTATGTATGCGACCGGCTCAGGCCGTCGCGGTGTTCTTTCGGTGGTTTCGGTTGACGGACGCGTCAGACAGCGTCTGACAATGAAAGCCGCAGATGTACGTGAACCCTCCTGGGGTCCCTTCATGAAATAACGTTGATAAAGGAGTTGTCATGCTGGAATTGAAAAAACTGGTTGTTATGGTAGCGGGCGCCCTGGTTCTGACTGCCTGCGGTTCGTCGGTCAAACTGGACGAAACGGCGCCGATTGAAGACCGGAATGTCTCATCTTCTTCCGCCGATTCGCGTCAGGTCGGCACAGTGGATGCGGTTTCCACCGATCCGTTGAATGATCCGAATGGCGAATTGGCGCAGAAAAGCGTTTATTTCGATTTCGACAGCTATGTGGTCAAAGGCGAATATCAGCCGGTGGTCGATGCGCACGCCCGCTATCTGAACGGCCACCGCAATCGTACGGTCGTCATTCAGGGCAATACTGACGAGCGCGGCGGCAGCGAGTACAATCTGGCGCTTGGCCAGAAGCGGGCGGAAGCTGTCCGCAAGGCTATGGCCCTGATGGGCGTTCCCGACAGCCAAATGGAAGCGGTCTCTTTCGGCAAGGAAAAACCGAGAGCCACCGGAAATAATGAAGCGGCCTGGGCCGAAAACCGTCGTGCCGATATCGTCTATCAGTAATCATGAAAAAACATTCCCGTTTGCTGTTCGCGCTTTTCCTTGCCTGTGCCTGGTTTCCCATGCAGCAGGCTGGCGCCGCCCTGTTCGAGGATGACGAGGCTCGCCGGCACATTCTCGACGTGCGCGCCAAACTGAAGGAAGTCGAGCAGGAAAAGGCCGACAAGGCCAGTTTGCTTGTCGTTGCCAATCAGAATGAAGCGCTGCGTGAGGAAATCGCCCGCTTGCGTGGCCAGATCGAGGTGTTGACCAATCAGGTCGCCACGCTTGAAAGCCGGCAGAAGGATTTTTATCTGGATCTGGATACGCGGCTGAAAAGGCTGGAACCCCAGCAAATGACCGTCAACGGCAAGGAAGTCACTGTCGAAGCCGATGAGGGGCAGTCGTATAGCCGCGCTGAAGAGTTATTCGCTGCTGCCGATTACAAGGGAGCCGTTTCGGCGTACAGCGATTTTCTGAAGCGTTTTCCGAAGTCCCATCTGGCGGCGAAAGCGCAATACCAGCTCGGGAATGCCTATTATATGCAGGGGGATTATAAAAGCGCCCTGAAAAACCAGTCGGCTGTCGTTAGGCGTTATCCGAAAAACCCGATAACGCCTGAGGCCATGCTGAATATGGCGAGTTGCCAGATCGGTCTGAAAGATTTGGCATCCGCGAAAAAAACGCTTTCCGAACTGGTCAGGAAATATCCCGCATCGGAAGCGGCAAAGGGGGCAAAGGAAAGGCTGGCGCAACTCGGTTGAGGAAAGAAAGAGGGTATTAAAGGGGATCGCCGGATCCCCTTTTTTTGTGCGCTTAAAGGGATGCGGCCTGACCGGCATTTTGCTGTTGTCGGGACATGGCGGCCGCTACTGCCGCAGCCGTTTTCTTTTCCTTGCGGGCCTTGGCGGTCGGTAGCCGGCGCAAGTTGCGCAAGGCGTTCAGATCCTTGATTTCAATGGTTTTCTGATCGACGCTGATCCAGCCGATTTCGTGCAGGGCCGAGAGGGTACGGCTGACGGTTTCCAGCGTCAGACCGATGTAGCTTCCGATTTCATGTCGGGTCATGCGCAGGTTGAATATCCGGTGGGAATAACCCATCTGGGAAAAACGGTCGGACAGGGAAACCAGAAAACGGGCAACGCGACCTTCGGCAGACAGGGTGCCCAGCATGCAGATCATTGCCTGCTCGCGTACGAGTTCACGGCTCATGACGCCATACATGGCATGTTCGAGTTCCGGATAGGTTTTGCCGAGGGCGGTCAGTTTTTTGAATGGAACCAGTATCAGATCGCAATCGGAGAGGGCGACCGCTTCGGACGTGTGGAACTTGCTATGGATGCCATCCACACCCAGGAGATCGGATTTCATCGGGAAAGAAAGCACCTGTTCATTGCCCAGTTCGTCGATCATGACGGTTTTCAGGAAACCGGAATTGACGACGTAGAGCATTTCGAAGGGCTGGCCGATGGTATGGATCCGCTGGCCGGTTTTGAACTGGACGTGCTGGAAAAGAACTTCTTCATTGGCAACCGGGGTGTTGTTCGGGGCAGGAATGCGCAAAAGGGAACAGATATCTTTCAGGTTTGATCAGAGTTTCCCGTTTTTCTGTCTGCCGGCTTCCATGGAAGAAGAGTATGTCGTTTCCTGAAAGGATTTGTTCGAATTGGTTGAAAACATCATCGGTGCCTCCAGTTAAAAATGTTTGTTAAGGGTTTTTCACTAAGAATCCGGGTTACTGACTACGGCTGTCTTGCATCAATTCCGTTATTTGAATTATGTCAATTTGACCGGTTCGTGAATATCGGCAGACGCTGAATGTGGTTGTCAGAATGATAACCCTTTCTGTAGGAATTTTCTTACCTTAACGTGGAAGTTCATCTGGTTAATTGATATTTGACAAATTGTTTCTTATCCAGACGCCAAACAAGTGAATGCCTGGATTTTCAAAAAGAAACATGCCTTAAAACAAGGGGCGGCATGATTTTCAGAAAAGGGAAAAACAGGAAATTAGTTGACTCAAGTTATTGTTTTTATTGAATTTGTGCAATTTTGGATTAATCCGGAACTTTTGGCAGAACCTTGTCTCCAAGTCCTCGTAGTCTTTCTCGCGATGATTGAAATCCCGGGAAGTCGGGTTTCAAGAATCGATCTTTTTTTGAAAGATAAATGTTTTTCTAAAGGAGGTCATCATGGCGTCACAATCCAAAAGCAATTCTGAAAGCACTAACAGTAATTCCGGCAGCAAATCCGGCATGAACGCAAGTTCCAGAAATTCATCCGGCAGCTCCCGTAGCAGCAGTTCCTCAAGCAGTTCACGCAGCGGTTCCTCCAAGCGGGGTTTTGCGGCAATGGATCCCGAAAAACAGCGCGAAATCGCCAGCATGGGTGGCAAGGCCGCTCATGAAAAAGGCACCGCCCACCAGTTTACTTCGGAAGAAGCGCGCGAAGCAGGCCGCAAGGGGGGAGCCGCTGTCAGCCGGGATCGGGCTCACATGGCGGAAATCGGCCGCAAGGGCGGTTCGAGCAGTTCCCGTTCTGCCTCTTCCGGTGCAGGCGCAAGGAACTGAACTGGCAGAAACGGTTACTAGGCCTTGAATTCCTGTTATTCCGGATTCCGGGATGCGAGGGAAAATAGGGCGGGGAGCTTTGCTTTGACTCTGCTCCCCTTATTTTTTGCCATACGGGACAGGGCCGGTAGCCACCGTCACGAAAAGAAGCATGAAAAGGAGAATATGATGACGTCAGTCAGAATAGATGAACGCGCTATCAACGAGCGCATACCGGCTTCGGG
The DNA here is from genome assembly GCF_000158475.2 of Oxalobacter paraformigenes. Classification (GTDB taxonomy): domain Bacteria; phylum Pseudomonadota; class Gammaproteobacteria; order Burkholderiales; family Burkholderiaceae_D; genus Oxalobacter; species Oxalobacter paraformigenes. The sequence continues at coordinate 285,867 of NZ_KI392031.1, forward strand.
TGAAGAAGCAAAACGGCTCATGTTTCCGGGCATACGCTGGGGAGCCATTTTCGCCGGGGTTGTCGTGGGGATATCCTTGCAGACTCTTCTGGGGATTTTGGGTGTTGCAGGCGGTCTGTCTTCCATGAGCAGTGTCTCATCGGGTGAAAGCGCCGGTTGGGGGGCTATGCTCTGGACAATGGTTTCACTGCTTATTTCCGCTTTTGCCGGCAGTTTCCTGGCCGCCCGCATGTCCGGTTCACGCAGAAAAAGCGATGGGGCCATGTATGGCGCCGTTACCTGGGCCGTTTCCATGCTGCTGTTTGCCATGATACTGTCCACCACAGCCGGCGCCATGCTGAACGGCATGTTTTCAGCCGCCAACACGACCGTGGTTTATTCCGGCACCACCACCAGCGTTTCTCCGACGCTTGCTTCACAGCTGCGTCAGGAACTGGGAGGTGAATTGAGCGCGGCCAATCTGCAGCAGCTCCAGCAGTATCTGCAGGCGGGACAGCGTGAAGAAGCGATTGTTTATCTGACGTCGCTGGGCGTCGAATCGCCGCGTGCCGTTTCAGTCGTCAACAATGCCATGAACCAGATCGGCAGCTCGTCGGTTATCGCTTCCGAACAGCTGATTTCTCCGGACCAGCTGATTAGGGCAGTGACCGCTGCAGCCTGGATGGTGTTTATTGGTGTTGCGCTTTCCCTGATTTTCAGTATCGGGGGAGGCATTATGGGCGCCAAATATGCCTATCGCAGTATCTGGGGGCAAAACGGATTTCCGCGCATGCCCAAAGAAAGTAAGCTGATCGACTGATTCACCGGGCTTTGATCGGGCCGGTGGAAGATCCGGCCAAACCGGTTTATGCTTTGTTTTCAACACAGTGCCTTATAATGGTTTTACACGGCTCATGCTGCGAACGAAAAGGTGAAAGTATGAACGAAGATCTACAAACCGGTTTGCCGGATCAGGAAAGACTCATTCAGACGTGGCTGGCCCTGCTGCAGGAAGCGGAGCCGGCCAGTACGTTAATCGAGACTCATGTTTCGTGGATTCTGATAAGCGGCCAGTATGCCTACAAGGTCAAAAAGGCGCTTCATTTCGGTTTTCTCGATTATTCCGATCTGGCGATGCGCCGTTTTTATTGCTGTGAGGAAATTCGCCTGAATCGCAGGACGGCTCCGGAAATCTATCTCGACGTGGTTCAGATCGGCGGGGATTTTTCCAGTCCGGCGCTCCATGCCAGTCCCGCACTGGAATATGCTGTCAAGATGCGCCGTTTCAACAATGAAAAACAGCTTGACCGACTGCTTGAGGAAGATACGCTGACGGCAGGAGATATCGACAGTCTGTCCAGAGCGGTCGGGGATTTTCATCAGGGTCTCATGGCTTTGCCGCAGGGGGAAGCGGTTTCTCCCTATGGAACGGCGGATTTCCAGTTGCGAACCGTTGCCGGAAATCTTCAGGAACTGGGCGATTTGCTGACCGATCCCGACGATCTGGCGCTATGGGAAGAAGTGAAAAAAGCGCAGATTGCCGAATGGCTGGTTTGCCGCGACTATTTCGGGCAGCGTCAAAAAGCGGGGTTTGTCTGTGAGTGCCATGGCGATCTGCATATGGGCAATCTGGTTTTGGTGGAAGGAAAAGTTGTGCCGTTTGACGGCATTGATTTCGATCCGCAATATCGCTGGATGGATATCATGAGCGATGTCGCCTTTGCTTTTATGGATCTCTTGTATTTTCGCAAGGCACCGTTTGCCTGGCGTTTTCTGAACGATTATCTGGAACAGACGGGGGATTATGAGGGGGTGGCCCTGTTGCGCTTTTATGCCGCTTATCATGCCACTGTTCGCGCGAAAGTCCACCGGATACGGCTGTTGCAGGAAATGGACGGCATTCGTGAAACAGTCCCTGCAGGCGCCGAATACCGGCGGTATATGGAACTGGCCAACGAGTTGTTGACAAACCGGCGACCTGCGCTGATTGTTACGGTGGGACTCCCCGGTTCGGGCAAAACGGTTTTCGCGAAAATGGCCGTCGAGAAATTATCGGGAATCTGTCTGCGTTCCGATGTGGAAAGGATACGTCTTTACGGTGAGGAAAGACCCGCGGGAGGCGAAAGCGGGAATGACGTGCGCTATACGGAACAGGCCAGAGAGAGGGTGTATGAACGGCTGCTTGACAAGGCGGACAGGCTGCTCAGGGCGGGCATGACGGTCATTGTCGATGCCTCGTTTCTGAAGGCGTCCCACAGGGCGCTTTTCCGGAAGCTGGCGGAAAGCCGGTCGGTGCCGTTTGCCATGGTGTCGCTTGTTGCCGGCATGGAAACGCTGCAAAAAAGGCTGGAAGAACGCCAGCGGAGGGCTGAAGACGCTTCTGATGCCGGGCCTGAAGTGCTGGCTTTGCAAAAAGCGCGAATGGAACCGCTGGAAACCGGCGAAAGGCGGTTTTCCGTGGAGTTCGTCAATGAAAGCGATAGCGGTTTCGATGAGAATGCCGCGGGCTGGGCTGTCCTGTCGCGGCTGTTTGAACCGGAAAGAAACCTGGCCTGATGGTTCAAGAGGAGGCGGCGGGATAAAAAACCGGAAGCAGGAATTTCCGGTTTTTTATGGCCTGATGGCAGGAGCGTTTTACGCCAGTTTGTCGAGCCGGAGAATTTTGCCGAGAACGCCCGCTTCCAGACGTTGGCGTTCGAGTTCTTCTTTTTCCCAGATGGCCGGCAGGATCTGCATCGGTTCATCCAGCGGTTCATCGGACAGTTTGAATGTTCCCCAGTGCATGCCGACAAACTGTTTCGCTCCAAGGAGTTTGAAAGCCCTGACGGCTTCTTCCGGATCGATGTGCTGGGCGCGCATGAACCAGCGCGGCGCATAGGCGCCCGCGGGCAGCATGGCGGCATGGATATCCGGGAAACGCTCCGCAATCTGGGCAAAGCCCTCGAACCAGCCGGTATCGCCGGAGTGATAGACGCGCAAACCGTTCCGGGCAATGACATAACCGCCCCACCAGCTTGTGTTGATGTCGGTCAGACCCCGCCGGCTCCAGTGTTCGGCCGGAACGAAGGTGACGTCCAGCCCGTCGATTTCTTCCTGTTGCCACCAACTCATTTCGACGACTCTGGGAAATCCGTTTTGCCTGAACCAGACGCCAAGCCCTTTGGGAACGACATAGACCGGGCCGGGCCCAAGGCGTTTCAGGGTCGGGGCATCCATGTGATCGCGGTGATTGTGTGTGATAAAAACCGCGTCGATCTTCGGCAGGGCAGCCCAGTCCAGACCCGGTGGCGAGTTGCGTTTGATGAAACCCAGCGAACGGGACATGACCGGATCGATCAGCAGGTTTTTGCCGCCCAGCTGAACGAGAAAAGAGGCTTGCCCGATCCAGGTCAGCGTGTCTGCCGTCGATTGCCTGAGCGCGTTCCCGTCGTTTTGCACGTAAGGAATCCTGACGCCTGTCGCCGGTGATTTGGGCCGTTTTTCGTTGTGCCAACCCAACAGCCACTTGAGCGTCTGGCTTCCTGCCGGTTTGCGGAAATTGCCTTTCAAGTTGGAAAAATGCATGGTCGAAAACTCCTTGAGTTCCTTATTTTACCGCGTATGGGCGAATTGCGTTTTGGGGGAAAGGGGCGGCAGACTGAGCCGGAATGAGGTCGAAGAGAAAAAAGGCCGCGAGGGAATGGAACCGGTCATTCAAAAAATGTGCATTTTGAGCGACCATATTTTGCGTTAAAGCAAGCGTCTCGTTTACAATTCTCCCGTTTTGGTGCTCGCGCATCTGTCTGATGCGCGGTTAAACGGGAAACACGAAGTCGTTTCGAGCGACCAACGTGTGCTGCCCCCGCAACGGTAAGCAGGCGTCCCCGAAGGGACTCGTCGCCCATCTGTACCACTGTGCTCTTGCATGGGAAGGTCGGGCGATCAGCTCCGGACTCAGTCCGGAAACCTGTAGCCCGGATACCGGCCAGGACGGAACAGGTTGTGCCGCGGACGGGGAAGTGCCGCGAAGGCGTGTCGGCTTTGTCCGTATCCGGCGTCATTCGTTTTTTCTTCCGGGTCTCGCGGCACGTTGATTGACTTGAGTGCGGCGGGGTCGCCGGCTCGAAGCATCTATATGGAAAAAACGCATGCATTCCCCCCTTTTCAATTGCCGTTCCCGTTCGGCGATCAAACCTCTTTTGCTCGTTTCTCTCTTGTCCGGCTGTTTTGCCGGTTCCGCTTTTGCGCAGGAAAATGGCCGGGCCGATATGGATGAAAAAACGCTGGAACCCGTTGTCGTGACCGCGTCACGCGTTGAACAATTGCAGAAAGACGCCATTCCGAGCACGACAATCATCACCTCCGAAACCATTCAGAACAAGAAGCTGGCCGATTTGCCTTCCCTGTTAAGGAGCGAGGCAGGTATCGAACTGGTCAGAAGCGGGGGCGCCGGAACGGCCGCTTCGCTTTTCATGCGGGGAAATGAATCCCGGCATCTTCTTGTCTTGCTCGATGGCGTGCCCATTCAGGATTCGCTGGGAGCAGGCAGTACTGAACTGCTGTCTCATATTCAGCCCGACCAGATCGATCATATCGAGGTCGTTCGCGGCAATGTCTCGTCGATTTATGGTTCCGGCGCCATTGGCGGGGTTATCCAGATTTTTACCAAACAGGGTACGGGAAAACCGGCGGCTCATGTTTTTGCCGAATACGGTTCGCACGATACGGTCAAACTGGGCGCTGGCGTATCGGGCAAAACCGAGGCCGGAACCGGTTTTGCCCTGTCGGTGACCCGTTACAAAACCAACGGTTTTTCAGCCATGAATTCCTCGAAGGATTCTACCGTCAATCCTGATGACGATCGCGACCGGAATGTCAGCGTCAATGCGGCATTGTCCCAGCGTCTGGACCGGGATCATGAAATCGGCGCGCGCCTGTATATGTACGACGCCAGGTTCGATTTTGACGGGCAGTCGGGTATCCATGAGGAGGCAGACGGAAAATCCAAGCAGTGGACAACCGCTCTTTACAGCAAGAACCGTTTTACCCGAGACTGGCTTTCTACGCTGACGTTTTCTTATAACAGTATAGAGCGTCATGCCAATGTGCTGGACGGGGACTGGGTGGATTACGGTTATGGGCCGTCCAATAACGATTACCGTTCCCGATATCGCAGCGAAACGAAATTGCTCCAGTGGGAAAACCGGCTTGCCTTGTCTTCCGACTGGACGTTGACGGCAGGCATGGATCTGGGTACGGAAAACGGATATGTCAGTAACCGTAATCTTAACCTTTCCTATGGCAGTTACAGCATGAATGTCGATCGCGACAAGTACAGCGCTTATGCCGGCCTTCTGGGCAATGTGGGCGCACACAGCCTGCAGGCCAATGTCCGTTACGATCATGTGGAAGATGCCGGTTCGGACACTACCGGATTTCTGGGATATGGCTATGAGCTGACTCCTTCCTGGAAACTGCTGGCCAGCGTTTCCACTTCCTTTCTCGCCCCGACTCTGGACCAGTTGTACAATCCGGAATGGGGCGGCAATGAAGACCTGGAGTCTGAACGTTCCACCAATTATGAAGCGGGCATCCAGTACGCCAGGGGCAAAGATCTGATCCGGCTCAGCGTGTTCGAGTGGCATACCCGCCATCTGATTTCGTACAGTGCAGGCAAATACATGAATGTCAACCGCGCCAAAAGCACGGGGGTCGAGCTGAACATGTCGACCGATATTCTGGGAGTGGATGTGGGCGCCAATCTGACCTGGCAAAATCCCCGGAACAGGGAAACCGATGCAAAGCTGGACCGGCGGGCGGAAATATTCGGTTCCCTGAATGTTTCCAAGACCCTGGGCAAATGGTATCTCGGGGGAGACCTCCTCTTTACCGGGCACAGGCCGGACAAGTATTATGACGCCAATACGTACAGCAATGTGGATGTCACGCTGCCTTCTTTTACGCTCGTCAATCTGAACGCCCGTTACGATATCGACAAGAACGTTTCGCTCTATGCGCGGATCGAAAATCTCTTCGACAAGGATTATGAAACGGTGTACGGATACAACCAGCCGGATCGCGGCGCGTATGTTGGCGTGAACGTGAAGATGTAAAATAGGATTTTCATAACCCGTTCGGAAGGCTTGCACACTGTGCCGGAACAGAACCTTTTCAGCCAGTCGGCCTTATTGACAAGAAGACGCAAGGCCGTGTGGCTGCTGGCGCTGGTTTTGCTGTCGGTGGCGAGTCTTCTTGTTTCCTGCATGACCGGTTCGGTTGGCTTGAGTGCGCCGGAACTGTCCCGGGCGTTTGCCAGTCTGCTTGCAGGCCACTCCGATTCGCTGGCGTCAACCGTGCTGGGCTTGCGGCTGGAGAGGGCTTTGGCCGCTTTTATGACCGGATCGGCGCTGGCGTTGGCGGGCTGTCTGATGCAGGCGCTTTTGCGCAATCCGCTGGCCGATCCGTATGTGCTGGGCGTGTCGGGCGGCGCTTCGGTGGGAGCCTTGTCCATGCTGTTTCTGTCGGTGTCGTCATGGGCGGTCGGTACCGTGGCGTTTGGCGGCTCGCTGGCCGTTGCCCTGATTCTTTACGGCTTGTCCCGGCGCGACTTCGCTTCGGCAGACGGGGCTTCGCGGCTGTTGTTGACCGGCGTCATTCTGGCGTTCGGGTGCAGTGCCATTGTCACTCTGTTATTGACGGTCGCGCCCGATCACGATTTGCGCGGGATGGTTTTCTGGCTGGTGGGCGATCTGTCGGGTGCGACGTTCAATGCCGGGGCCGTTCTGCTTGTTTTTCTTGTGTTTGTCTGGGCATGGCATGTTTCGCCCGCGGTGAACCTGCTGGCGCTTCAGGCGGATATGGCCGGGACGCTGGGCGTCAGAGTGCCCTGGCTCAGGAAAGGCTTGTTTGTCAGCAGTGCGCTTCTGACGGCGACAGCGGTTACCGCAGCGGGCAATGTCGGGTTTGTCGGCCTGATCGTGCCCCATGCCTGCCGGATGATGTGGGGGCCGGATCACCGTTTTCTTTTTCCCGCTACGCTTTTGACCGGCGGTTTCTTTCTGGTGCTGGCCGACACGGCGGCAAGGACGCTGCTTTCGCCGCATCAGTTGCCGGTCGGTGTGGTCACGTCGCTGATCGGTGTCCCCGTTTTTCTCTTCCAGTTGTACCGGGGCAGAATAGTATGATACTCACGGTGGACGGTCTGGGTTTGCAGGTAGCGGGCAGGATGCTGGTGGAAAGGCTGGATATGGCTGTTGGCGCCGGAGAATGCTGGTTCGTTTACGGACGCAACGGCGCCGGGAAAACCACCCTGTTGCAGACGCTGGCGGGCTTGCGGATACCGGATGCCGGTTCCGTTTTGCTGGAGGGACGGGAACTTTCCGGCTGGCCGCTACAGGAACTGGCGCGGCGACGGGCCTATCTTTCCCAGTCGCAGCCGGACGCGTTCGGGTTTACCGCGTTTGAAACGGTTTTGGCCGCCCGCTTTCCTTACCGGGCCAAAAAGATGTGGGAATCCGGAGAAGACAGGGACAGGGCGGCTTGCGCGCTGGAACACATGGATGTGCTTCATCTGGCCGGCCGCGATGTGCGTACCCTTTCCGGTGGCGAACGGCAACGGGTGGCGATTGCCGCGCTGCTGGCGCAGGATACGCCGCTGATGCTGCTGGACGAACCGGCGACGGCGCTCGATCTGGCCCATCAGGCCGCCCTGATGAAGACGATTGCCGGTTTGTGCCGGGAACGGAAAAAGGCCGTCGTGACGGTTGTGCACGATCTCAATCTGGCCTGGGCGGTAGCCACGCATGTGCTGTTGCTGCATGGTGACGGGAGATGGGAAGCGGGAAGGGTTGAAGAGATGATGAAAGCGGACAAACTGTCGCGCTGTCTGCACTATCCGGTCGAATCCATTGTCCACGGCGATCGGCCGGTTTTCGTTTCTTTCTGAATGGCCGGGAATGGCTGGAATGAAAAAGATGCGTTTCCTGAACACATGTTTATGGTTTGGCCTTTTTATGACGGCAAATGCATGGGCTGCCGTCAGCGTGACGGATGACGCCGGTCTGGCCGTGACGCTTTCGCATCCCGCCCGGCGCATTGTTTCCCTGTCGCCTCACGCAACGGAGATGATTTATGCGACAGGTGCCGGGGAACAACTGGTCGGCGTGACCCGTTTCAGCGATTATCCGGGGGAGGTGCGCCAGGTTCCGGTAGTCGGCGATTTCAGGCAGATTGACCTGGAACGCGTGCTGGCGCTGAAGCCGGATTTGCTGATTGTCTGGAGTGGCGGCAATCCGCCAAAGCAGGTCGCGAAGCTGAAACAGGCGGGCATTCCGGTTTTTTACAGCCATCCGCGCCGTCTTCAAGATATTCCGGATACGATGGTTCGACTCGGTACCCTGACAGGACATGAAGCGACGGCAGGGAGGGCGGCCGGCAAGTGGAGGCGGAAGCTGGAAGCGTTGAAAAAGAAATACCGGAACCGTCCGTCCCTGCGCGTTTTCTATCAGGTGTCGGATGTGCCGCTTTTTACCCTGAACGGCCGGCATATCGTCAATGAGATTATCGAAGTATGCGGCGGCAGGAATGTTTTTGCGGATTTGTCCGTTATCGCGCCCCATGTCAGCACGGAAGCGGTTCTGGCCGCCAATCCCGAAGTGATTGTCAGCAGTCGCGGGATGGGCACTGAAGACGGGCTTTCGGGCTGGAAGCGGTTCAGGACACTTGACGCCGTGCGGTACGGCAATCTTTTCCGGATCGACCCGGACTGGCTGGATCGTCCGGGGCCGAGAATGATTTCCGGGGTCGGGATGATGTGCGAAAAGCTGGATGAAGGCCGGAAAAACCGGCAGGCATTCCGTTAACGGAAAAACCGGCAGATTGTATAAGGCGCAGTCTCGAAAACGGAAAAAGGCAGATCGCTCTGCCTTTTTGGTGAATGACGCGCTGGCGTTTTGACGGAACCCTCAGATTTCGAGGTTGTCGATCAGCCGGGTTTCGCCCAGTTTGGCGGCAGCCAGCACGACCAGCGGTTCTTTTTCCGCCAGTTCTCCGGCGGTCGGCGGTTGCAGATTCGATCGCTTGCGGATAGAGACATAGTCCGGCGCCCAGCCGCGCTGGGTCAGTTCTTCCTTGGCATGTTTTTCCAGTTTGTAGATGTCCAGATAACCGCCATGCATTTTATCGGCGATGTTTTGCAGGGTCTTGTACAGATTGGGCGCTTCCTGGCGCTGTTCCTTGGTCAGGTACATGTTCCGGGAAGAGAGGGCCAGTCCGTCGTCCGCACGCCAGGTTTCGGCAGCGATGATTTTCGTTGGCAGCGCGAATTGCTGGGCCATGTTGCGCACGACCATCAATTGCTGGTAATCCTTTTTGCCGAAAATGGCGACGGCCGGATTGACGCAGGAAAAGAGTTTTAAGAGCACGGTCGTTACGCCATTGAAGAAACCGGGGCGGAATTTGCCCTCCAGAATGTCGGCCAGTTCCTGCGGCGGCTGGACCCGGAATTCCTGCGGTACCGGATACATGTCTTTTTCCGTCGGCGCGAAAAGCACGTAAACCCCTTCTTTTTCCAGTTTTTCGACGTCGGCCCTGAATGTGCGCGGGTAGGTATCGAAGTCTTCGTTCGGCCCGAATTGCAGGCGGTTGACGAAAATGGAGGCGACGACGGGGTCGCCGTGTTTTTTGGCAAGCCGCATCAGCGACAGGTGACCGTCATGGAGATTGCCCATGGTGGGAACGAAGGCGGTGCGCAATTGTCCGCGTAACTGGTTGCGGAGTTCTTCTATGGTGGTAACAACTTTCATGATGTGCCGGCAGTCCGGAAAGAAAAGGGTTAAAAAAACAAACGTAATGAAAACCGTATTCTGGGCTTAATCGTGGTATCGGGTCAACCTTATATAAATCGGCGCGCCGGCCTCGACTTGCGTGATTTCGATCAGGGTTTCCTTGGCAAGCTCCAAAAGGGCCAGAAAGTGAACGACGACGACGGCAAGGCCCGCCGTTTCGTCGAACAGGTCGTAAAATTCGACAAACCGGACGTTGCGCAATTGCCGCAGGATCGAGGCCATGTGTTCTCTTACCGACAGTTCCTGCTTGCTGACGGTATGGCGGGTTGACAGTTTGGCGCGGTGGATGATCCCGGCAAAAGCCTGCCGCAATTCTTCGGCCGAGACGGCCGGCCAGACTTTTTCGGGGTTTTTCGGGATAGCCGCCTGCGGCAGGAAGAAATCGGTGCCGAGCCTGGGCAATTCATCCAGCGTTTTTGCCGCCAGTTTCATGCGTTCGTATTCCAGAAGCCGGCGAACCAGCTCGGCACGCGGGTCTTCCGGTTCTTCATCCGGCGCCGGTTTCACTTTCGGCAGTAAAAGTCGGGATTTGATTTCCACGAGCATGGCGGCCATCAGCAGGTAGTCGGCAGCCAGTTCCAGTTTTTGCGACCGGATACGATCGACATAGTGCAGGTATTGCAGCGTCAGCTCGGCCATGGGAATGTCCAGAATGTTGAAGTGCTGGCGTCTGATCAGGTATAGCAGCAGATCGAGCGGGCCTTCGAACGCTTCCAGAAACACTTCCAGCGCTTCCGGAGGGATATACAGGTCGGCCGGTATTTCGGTGACGGATTCACCGTATAAACGCGCGACGATATCGCTTTTGCCGGTTTCTCCGGGCAAAAGCATGTCCGCTTCCGTTGAAGAGGGAGTAGCCGGCGGGAAATCTGTCATGACGGGTGAACCCTTTCAGTGAGACGACTTCGGTATTTGAGCGGGCGCTTTGCCTTTCAGTACGAAAGGAAGGGTTTCAGGCGGCCGTTTCACCGGCTCTAAGGCAGCCTGTTTTCGTGTTCTGTAACCGGTTGCCGGATGCCGTTTCCGTCCTTCTTTCAGCAAACAGTCCAGTTCCGAAATGTAGCGATTGTCCAGTCTGAATTGAATCATGGTTGTTAATGTCCGGGGTATGGCAAGCTTGTTGGTGAAGTCGGTAGAGTGTTTTCAGGTCGGGCGTTCTTTTGCCGTATTTCTTCCGTAAGGGGATCAGGGATCCAGTATTTTTCGCATCATGACGGGAGGCGGATCCATGGTGTTGCGAGTGGAAAACTCGATTTCGGGCGCCAGCTCGAAACCGTACGCTTCATAGAGGCTGGTCAGCGGTTCCAGATACCGGTGCAGGAAAAGACGGAGTTCGGATATTTCGCAAAGCTGGGCGTGATGAATGACGGCTTCAAGCAGATTCTGGGACAGGTTCTGGCCGCAGAAAGCGGGAATGACGCCGAGCCGGCGGATTTTCCAGATGGATTCGTCTTCATCCAGTGGCGCCCAGCGCAACGATCCGGCCGGGATGCCGTCCACCAGCAGGATGAAAGCGCCTCCGGCATGCAGGTCTTCGTTGACATTGACCCAGGTATCGCGGTGACCGTGCGAGGTCGGCGGGCATTTGCCCGCCCAGGCTTTCCTCGTCAGGTCTGCAATCAGGGGAGCGTCTTCAAGAGAAGCTTCCCGGACAACAATTTTCATCGTTTTTCCTTAACGCAATCGCATGCCGGGTTTGGCGCCGGGCCAGGGCTGAAGGATATAGATGCCGGCATCGTCCTTGCCGGACGCCGCCATGACCATGCCTTCGGAGACGCCGAATTTCATTTTGCGCGGCGCCAGATTGGCGACGACGACGGTCAGTTTGCCGGCCAGTTCTTCCGGTTTGTAGGCGGAACGGATGCCGGCGAAAATAGTGCGTAACCGGCCCTCGCCGACATCGACCGACAGCCTCAGCAGCTTGTCGGCACCTTCGACAAGGCTGCAATCAACGATTTTCGCGATACGCATATCGACTTTGGCGAAGTCGTCGATCGTGATCTGGTTTGCCAGCGGTTCGATGGCGGGGGCGGATTTTTCTTCCGGAACCGGTGTGTCCGCTGCCGTTTGCGGAGCGTCGAACAGGGCATCCAGCATTTTCTGATCCACGCGTTGCATCAGGTGTTCGTAAGGATTGATGGCATGGCTGTCTTCCAGCGGTTTTTCCACATCAGACCACTGGAGCGGCGGAAGGTTCAGAAAGGCCTCGACCTTTTCGGAAACGGCGGGAAGCACCGGTTTCAGGTATATGCTCAGAATGCGGAAGGCTTCCAGCAGGCGGGTACAGACCTGATGGAGTGCTTCGCTTTTTTCCGGATCCTTGGCCAGAACCCAGGGTTTGTTGGCATCGACATAGGCGTTTACTTCATCGGCAAGATGCATGATCTGGCGGAGGGCCTTGCCGAATTCGCGTTTCTCGTACAATTCAGCGATCTCGCCGGAAGCGGCCCGGAGCGTATCCAGTACCGGGGTATCCTCTGTTTTCCAGTCTTTTGCCAGTTTCCCGCCGAAGCGTTTGGTGATGAATCCGGCCGCCCGGCTGGCGATGTTGACGTATTTGCCGACCAGATCGGCATTGACGCGGGCGATGAAATCGTCGCCGGTGAAGTCGATGTCCTCGACGCGGTCGGACAGTTTGGCCGCCAGATAGTAACGCAGCCATTCGGGGTTCATGCCGATTTCCAGGTAACGCAGTGGCGAGATGCCGGTACCGCGCGATTTGGACATTTTTTCACCGCCGACAGTGATAAAACCGTGCACATAGACATTGTCGGGCACGCGCATGTCGGCAAAATGGAGCATGGCCGGCCAGAACAGGGTGTGGAAGTAAATGATGTCCTTGCCGATGAAATGGTATTGTTCGGTTTCCGGATCGGCCATGAAGGCGTCGTAATCGCCGCCCGTTTTGTTGAAATAATTTTTGAGCGATGCCAGATAACCGACCGGCGCATCCAGCCAGACGTAAAAATATTTGCCGGGCGCGTCAGGTATTTCAATGCCGAAGTAGGGCGCGTCGCGGCTGATATCCCAGTCGGAGAGGGCATTTTCCTCTCCCTCCTTTCCTTCGAGCCATTCGCGGGCCTTGTTGGCGACTTCCGGTTGCAATCGGGGTTCGCCGTCGACATTGCCGAGGGTCCATTCTTTCAGGAAGGCCGTGCATTGCGGATCGGACAGTTTAAAGAAGAAATGTTCGGACTGTTTCATGACCGGTGTGGCGCCCGTCAGGATCGAATAGGGATTTTTCAGCTCGGTCGGGGTATAGACGCTGCTGCAGCTTTCACACGTATCGCCGTACTGGTCTTTGGCGCCGCATTTGGGGCATTCGCCCTTGATGTAGCGGTCCGGCAAAAACATTTCTTTTACCGGGTCGAAGAACTGTTCGATGGTTTTCGATTCAATCAGGCCCTTTGCCTTGAGGCGGCGGTAGATTTCGCGGGACAGCTCGTAATTTTCGGAACCGTCGGTCGAGTGCCAGTTGTCGAAACTGATCAGAAAACCGTTTAACGGAGCGGCGCGGCCCGCCGCGATTTCCGCCACAAATTCCTGCGGCGTTTTGCCGGCTTTTTCAGCCGCGATCATGATGGGCGCGCCGTGCACATCGTCGGCGCCGACGAAATGGACTTCCCGCTGTTTTCCATTGTCCTGCTGCATCCGCTGGAAACGGACCCAGATATCGGCCTGAATATATTCCATGATGTGCCCGATATGGAACGGGGCGTTGGCGTATGGCAGAGCGGTGGTGACAAACAGCTTTCGTGACATGATGAATATGAAAAATTGACAGAAATGCTTCATTTTACCAGTCTTGTGAGGTGAAACGGGCATCTTTTGTGCTTTTGCGCTAGACTTCTTCTTCCAGAGAAAGGAGAAAAAATGTCCATGACGCCGGAAACAATCAGAAAAGCCATTTCGGGGGTGGTTGACGAGAATTTGCAAACCGATTACGTCAGCGCCGGATGGGTCAAGAATATCGCCATTGACGGAAACGCGGTATCGCTGACGGTCGAACTGGGGTATCCCGCCAAAAGTCTTCACGCGTTTATCCGGAACCGGCTTTTGGCGGCCCTGAAAGAGGTGGAGGGAATCGGGGATATCCGTATCGACGTGACGACGACCATGTTGACGCATGCCGTTCAGCGTGGCGTCAAGCCCTTGCCGGGCGTCAGGAACATCATTGCCGTTTCGTCCGGCAAGGGCGGTGTCGGCAAATCGACCGTAACAGCCAATCTGGCGCTGGCGCTGGCGGCGGAAGGGGCGCGGGTCGGCATTCTGGACGCCGATATTTACGGGCCTTCGCAACCGACTCTGATGGGCATTTCGGAAAAACCGAAATCGTCGGACGGCCAGCATTTCGATCCGATTGAACAATACGGCCTGCAATTGATGTCGATCGGTTTCATGATGGATTCGGTCCAGCCGCTGGCCTGGCGCGCGCCCATGATCACGCAGGCGCTGATGCAGTTGCTTGGGCAGACGAAATGGCGCGATCTGGATTATCTGCTGATCGACATGCCGCCGGGAACGGGCGATATCCAGATGACCCTGTCGCAGAAAGCGCCGCTGACAGGCGCGGTCGTGGTGACGACGCCTCAGGACGTTGCTGTTTTGGATGCGAAAAAGGGATTGATGATGTTCCGGAAAATGAATGTCGATATTTTAGGTATTGTCGAAAACATGAGTTCCTATGTCTGTACGCATTGCGGACAGATTGAACATATTTTCGGCAAGGATGGCGGCAAGTTGATGAGCGAGACGTATGGCGTCGATTCGCTCGGGGAAATTCCGCTGAACATCGCCGTTCGCGAACAGACGGATAACGGCAAGCCGGTCGTGGTGGCCGAACCGGAAGGACTGATGGCCCGGATTTTCCGGGATATCGCGTACCGCCTTGCCGCAAAGGTCGCGCTGAAACCGAAGGACATGACTGGCATGTTTCCGCCGGTAAGGGTCGAACCCTGAAGTTTGTCAGACGTCCACCAGCCTGAAAACGTCGCTGACGGCGTGGATCTTGCCGGTTTCGGTCGCGTCGTAACCGCCAAGCTGGTTGATTTCATGGATGAATTCATCGCTGCGCATGATGGACAGCATTTCCTGCATGGCCTTGCTTTCCAGCGTTTCACGGGCAATGGCGAAGAAATAGCGTTCTTCGACCAGCGGCACGAAATCCAGCCCGAAGCGGTGCGCAGCCGTTTCGACGCCGAACCCGACATCGGCCATATTGCTGGCGATATAGGCGGCCACGGCGGCATGGGTGAATTCCGTTGTCTCGAAACCGTTGATGCTGGCGGAATCGATCCTGTTTTTCAAGAGCAGGGTTTCGAACACTTGCCGGGTGGACGATCCGCTTTGCCGGTTGACGAAACGTATGTCGCCACGCGTCAGATCCTTGAAGGACAGGATTCTTTTGGGGTTGCCCTTGGCGATCAGAAGCCCCTGTTTCAGATTGGCGAGATGAATCAGGCAATGTTCTTCACGCGACAGGAAGCGGAGATAAAGCTGCAGCACGCTGTCTTCATAGACATCGACAGGCAAATGGAAGCCGGCAATTTCACAATCGCCCTGGGCCAGGGTGGCCAGCGCTTCCATGCTGTTCTGGTAACGCAATTTGATGGGCAGTTCCTGACGGTTGATGTGCTCCATCAGGGTGGAGATGGCAAAGCCGTGACTGGCGCAAAGCCGTATGGTCCGGTTGTTGCCCAGTACGCTTTTCGCCAGTTCGGTTTCCAGCTCGGAAGAAAGCGATTCCAGCGTCGGGGAAAGCCGGGCGGCGATACGTCTTTCGGCCCACAGCAGGGTGGTGGCAAAACGGGTCAGTGTTGTACCGCGTCCACGGTGTTTTTCGAGTAAAGGCGTGCCGAAAACCGATTCGGCTTCACGCAGCAATCCCCAGGCATGCCGGTAGGAAAGTCCCAGTCCCTTGGCCGCCTGCAATATGGCGCCTTCGGTTTGTATCGCGTCCAGAAGCCGCAACAGCATAGCCGTGTCAATCGACGGTTTTTTGCCGTAGGCAATTCGCCAGTGAGGTTCTATGGAAACTTTGTACATACCGCATTGTAACCTATATGAAGATATATGCAAAAAATTACTTATAGCCTACCGAATTTAGCAGTGGTATTATGCGACGATAAATTTTCGTTCATCAACGTTTTTTGCGGTTTGTTGCAGATGAACAAGCGGCAGATGTGCCAAAAAAACCGTATTGTCAGTTTTTTTTCATAGGGTGTAAGGAGAGTATTGTATGTCTTTTTTGAAGCTCGGTAAGGAATATACCGTAGCCGGCGAGGGTTTCAATCGCTGGCTGGTACCTACTTCCGCATTGATGATTCACCTATGCGTCGGTATGGGTTACGGTATGTCCGTGTTCTGGTTGCCAATGTCCAGGCTGGTCGGTGTATCGCAAGGTCTTGGTAAAGCTCTGGCATGTCCTGCGGACATGAGTTTTTTCGCCCAATTGTTTACCACCCAGTGCGACTGGAAAGTCGTGATGTGTAGCGTTATTTTCGGTATCCTGTTCTTCATGCTGGGCACTACTACCGCTATTCTCGGCAACTGGCTGGAACACGTTGGCCCGCGCAAATGCGGCCTGGCTTCCTGCTGCTGCTTCTGCTTTTTCTTCTTCATGCTGGCTGTAGCGACCTTTACCCATCAGTTGTGGATCGCCTGGGTGTCCGCCATCATCGGCGGTATCGGGCTGGGCCTTGGCTATATTACGCCGGTTTCCACCCTGATCAAATGGTTCCCTGACCGCGTCGGTATGGCAACGGGTATGGCTGTCGGCGGTTTCGGCGGCGGCGCCATGGTCGGCGCTCCTCTGGCACAGAAACTGATCGCTTTCTTCGCTACTCCCACTTCCGTCGGTCTGTGGCAGGCTTTCTTCGTCATGGCATGCTGCTATACGGTCATGATGCTTCTGGGCTGCTTCACGATCAAGGTCGCACCGTCCGGATACAAACCGGCTGGCTGGGTACCGAAAAACACCGGCAACATGGTTGACGACGGTCACGGCGGTCTGATCGAAGCGTCTTCTTTCAACGTTTCCACCAGCAAGGCTGTCAGAACTCCCCAGTTCTGGTTCTGCTGGTTCATGCTTTTCCTGAACATCGCGGCCGGTATCGGCGTTCTGGCGATGGCTTCCCCGCTGCTGCAGGAAGTGTTCGCCGGTAACCTGATCGGTATGCCGGGTGTTCCGTTCGACCAGTTGACCGATGGGCAAAAAGGCCAGGTCGCGATGATCGCTGCCGGTTTCACAGGTCTTCTGTCGCTGTTCAACATCGGTGGCCGTGTTGTCTGGGCTTCGCTCTCTGACAAACTGGGCCGCAAGACGGTTTACTTCATCTATTCCATCGTGGGCGCCATTCTGTACGCATCGATCCCGACTCTGGCTTCTTCCCTGAACCTGATCCTGTTCCTGTGTGCGGTCTGCGTCTGTATTTCGTTCTACGGCGGCGGCTTCTCGACCATTCCGGCTTATCTGGCCGACCTGTTCGGCACCCAGTTCGTCGGCGCTATTCACGGCCGTCTGCTGACTGCATGGTCTACCGCAGGTCTGTTGTCCCCATTGCTGATCAACATCATCCGTGACATGCAGCTGAACGCAGGTGTCGCCAAGGCACAGGCTTATTCCGTCACGCTGTATATCATGGCCGTTCTGCTCGTGATCGAATTCTTCTTCGCTATCATGATCCGTCCGGTCAACAGCAAGTACTACATGACCGAAGAGGAAGTCAAGGCTGCCAAAGCGGAACTGGAAGAAAAGGTTGCCCAAGCCCAGGCATCCGGCGTTGTTCCTCCAGCCAAACCGACTTCTGCCGGTACCATGATCATTTGCTGGCTGATCGTCGGTATTCCTCTGCTCTGGGGGATTTACCAGGTTGTCCTGCAAACGGCCAAGATGTTTGCCTAATACGTTATTGACAGCTCGTTCACCCTGGGCTGTTCAGTGAACCGATGTCCGCATGTGCGCAAGCCATGCGGACATTTTTTCACGGTGTCCCGTACCGTGCGGTTTTTCCCGCTTGCATTCGGTCAGGAGGAAAACGGTGTGCCTGATGTTTCCGAAAAAGGTGTCGGAACAGTCCGTGATGTCTGCCGGTTGCCCTCCCGAAGACCGTTTTCCTGCACGGGCATGACGCGATTGCCCATTCCGGAAAAACCGGCCTGGCGTTTTCCGCTTTCTTCAAAACCGTGTTGCGCGTAGTGCAGTACCCTGTCGAATCGTGGACAATAACGGACACAATTGCGCTGGGAACGCCGCCATCGCGGTAAAATAGACGTTTCGTTTATTCTTTCCGATTTCATCATGACTGTAAGAACTCGTTTTGCACCGAGCCCGACCGGTTTCCTGCATCTGGGCGGCGCCCGTACGGCCTTGTATTCATGGGCTTATGCCCGCCATCATGGCGGCCAGTTTATTTTGCGCATTGAAGATACCGATCTGGAGCGTTCCACGCCTGAGGCGGTACAGGCCATACTGGACGGCATGAAGTGGCTGGGTCTGGAGCATGACGAAGGCCCTTTTTACCAGATGAAAAGGATGGATCGCTACCGCGAAGTGATCGGACAGATGCTTCAGGAAGGGACGGCTTATTACTGTTACTGTACTCCGGAAGAACTGAACGCCATGCGCGAGCGCCAGAAGGCGGCAGGCGAAAGCCCCCGTTATGACGGAACCTGGCGTCCGGAACCGGGAAAAACCTTGCCTCCGGCGCCTGAAGGGGTGAATCCCGTTGTCCGTTTCAGAAATCCCGCAGAAGGCGACGTGACCTGGAACGACCGGGTCAAGGGCGAGATCACGATTTCCAACAGCCAGCTGGATGACCTGATCATTGCCCGTTCCGATGGCACGCCGACTTACAATTTCTGTGTGGTCGTGGACGATTGGGACATGGGAATCACGCATGTCATTCGTGGGGACGACCATGTCAACAATACGCCGCGCCAGATCAATATCCTGAAAGCGTTGAAGGCGCCGGTGCCGGAATATGCCCATTTGCCGATGATTCTGGGGGATGACGGGGAAAAACTCTCCAAGCGGCACGGCGCGGTTTCGGTCATGGAATATCCGGCCGCCGGCTATTTGCCGGAAGCGATGCTGAATTATCTGGCGCGTCTGGGCTGGAGCCACGGGGACGATGAAATTTTTTCGATGAAGCAGTTCTGTGAATGGTTCGATTTCGACCATCTGTCCTCATCCGCCGCACAGTTTAATACGGAGAAACTGAACTGGCTGAACAATCATTATATTCGTGAGGCGGATAATGCGCGGCTTGCCGCTCTGGTGCGTCCGCAACTTGAAAAGATGGGCGTGAAACTGGAGAGCGGTCCGGCGCTGGAGGATGTGATCGCCCTGATGAAGGATCGGGTCAATACGCTAAACGAGCTGGCCAATGCCTCGCTGATGTTTTACCGGGAACCCGATCCTGACCCGGAATTGCTGAAACAGCATTTGACGGAGGCCGCCCGCACCGCTCTGAAAGCGTATGCGGCCAATGTTGAAACGATTGAATGGCAACGCGAAGCGCTGTCTGCGATGATGAAGGCGCTGCTGAAAGAAAACCGGATGAAGATGCCCCAGGTTGCCATGCCCTTGCGTCTTCTGTTGACGGGACAGTTGCATACGCCATCAATTGATGCGGTTGTCTGCCTTTTCGGGAGGGAAACGGTATTGTCCCGCCTGAAAGGCCTGTAAAAGGAAGAGGGCGTGCCGGCAGATAAAAAGAACCGGTCCGCCGGTTCCGTTTTTGTTCGCCTGTCGCTGTTGCGGTTGTCTGATATCTGCAATATTGTCCATTAAAATTGTCAAACCGGGAAAAATTTTGCTATAATCCTTTTTCTGCATTCGGGGGTATAGCTCAGCTGGGAGAGCGCTTGCATGGCATGCAAGAGGTCAGCGGTTCGATCCCGCTTACCTCCACCAGAAAGCATTAACGGATGTGTCTCCATCGTCTAGAGGCCTAGGACACCACCCTTTCACGGTGGGAACAGGGGTTCGAATCCCCTTGGAGATGCCACTTTGTTATACCTGTTCGATCTGTTTGTGTCTCCATCGTCTAGAGGCCTAGGACACCACCCTTTCACGGTGGGAACAGGGGTTCGAATCCCCTTGGAGATGCCATCTGTCTTTTTCGGTTGTTTTCTGTACCGTCTTTCCTTTTTTGTCCCGTCAAGTTCATTGCGCAGGTTGGGCATGATGCCGTAATGCCGAAAATCCACTACAATAATGTGTTTTGTCGTTTCTTTTAACTGACCATGCGACGTTTATCCAAAACGGGATCATCCAGACTCACTGCCGACAGCCAGCGTCTTGTTTCGCTTGCTTTGGAAATGTTTTACGCTTCCAGTTTTCTGGAGAGCGAATTTTGCCGCAAGAAACTGGATGCGCTGGTTTTCCGGCTGTTGCAGGCCAAAAAACAGTCCGTCTTGAACGATGCGATTGAATATCTGTTTACAACGGATATGGAAGCCTATAACTGCCTTCTTGAGGTAGCGGAAGCGCTGAGTGAATCGGCCGTGATCGAAAGAAACGGGAAAAGATATCATGCCTTGCTGGTTGCCATTCCTGTTTTGGCATGGACCCGTTTTTCGATTGCGTCAGGTACATTGGCGCCTGAGCTGGTCGAGTCGGTGGCTGACCGTTTTGCACGGTTGATTCTGGCGGACGGTGTCCGGTTTGCCCTGGCGCCCGGTTTGTATGCAGTCGATCAGTTGCCTTATTCGCATGTCGATGTCATTGCGGTGACACAGGGGCTGATCCAGTCGATTGTCCAGGGATCCCGTTTTGAACTGGCGTCCCGGCAGGAAACGGTTCCATTCCTTGCCGATGGCCGTTATTTGCTTGCTTCTGTCATGGCTGTTGAAGGAGAACCGCTTTTTCGCTGGCAGGCCATACCCGATCCGGCCGGGTTCGAGACTGTCAAGGAAGAGTGTCTCAAACTCTGGCAGCAGGAAATGACGCCCATCATGGCCGAGGTATTGCCGGGATGCAATGTGGAACTGCTGTTGCCAGGCGGTTTTTTCAATACGTGTCGCAAGGCTGATCAGGCTATCCGGCCCTCGACGATCCGGGCGGCTGTGCATTACCTGGTTCATGCGCTGGATACGCAGCCGGAGAATTTGTGTGCCGTGGTAGGCGGTTTCGGCAAAGATCTGGATGGCGTTCAGGTCGAGGAATACCGTATCGGCTTTTACCGGAAGGACAATGAAAAAATCGTTTATGGTATTGTCTGGCCGGTTTACGGAACGGAGGAGGTAAACGGCATGAACCTTCCGTCGCGGCTGGAAGGCCATTCATCGGCCTCGTCGCGCAAGGGAGGAAAACAGTTGCTCGATATTTTCCAGTTGCTTCGCGAGCTGGGCGTCTCTTATGAAAAGACGGCTGTCGAACGGTTTGCCATGGAATTTTGCGAGGATTGTGGCGCCCCGCTTTTTGCCGATACAAACGGTGAACTGGTTCATGCGGAAATGCCTGAAGACGCGAAGAAAGAAACGCGCCTGCACTGACGGGTGTTTCTCATGAGGCTAAAAGGCGTGCGCTGTTTGCGGAATCATTCGGGAATACCATTGGCCTGCCGGTTCTGGCAGATCGGGTTCCGGTTTTTTGGAGGAGCGTGGGGTGTCCCGTTCGGCAAGGCCGGCTTTTTGATGCAGCCGTTTTTCAGGCTTTCCATTCTCCGGATTTTCCTCCCTTTTTTTCAAGAAGGCGAACATCGGTAATGGTCATCCCCCGGTCAATGGCTTTCAGCATGTCATAGATGGTCAGCAGACCTGTCTGGACGGCGGTCAGCGCTTCCATTTCAACGCCGGTTTTGCCAAAGGCTTCTGTCCGGGCATGGCACCGGATGCCGTCTTTTTCGGCCGTGAAATCGACTGTAACGCGGGTCAGCGCGACCGGATGGCAAAGGGGGATCAGATCAGCTGTCCGTTTGGCGCCCATGATGGCGGCGACTCGCGCAATGCCCAGCACATCGCCCTTGCCGGCGCTGTTTTCGCGAATGATGGCAAGCGTTTCCGGTTTCATCCTGATGGCGCCGCAGGCAAGCGCAATGCGGTGCGTTTCTTTTTTTTCCCCGACATCGACCATGTGGGCCTTGCCCGATCCGTCAAAGTGGGTCAACTGATTTTTATCGTTTTCAACAGGTTCTTTTTGTGGCATAAAGAGTAAGGCCCCGAATCAGGGCAGTATGAAATGCGCATGAAGTACCGGTATGATATCACCATGCACGAATTTTCAATTTTATCGTCAGACAATCGTATGGTTCGATCTTTTCGACGGCTTGTTATTCCTCTCATTGCTGTTTTTTGCCTCCAGACGCCGCTTGCAACAGCGCAGTCGGATATTCCCAGTCTGGGCGATACGGCGCGGGGCGAGCTGACTCCCGTGGCGGAGTACCAGCTGGGCAAGGAAATCATGGTGCAGGTCAGGAGCGATCCGGCGTATGTCAATGATCCCGTTTTGACGGAATACCTGACGAATCTGGGCAACAGGCTGGTTTCCGCCGATCCGCAAATTCGCGGTGAACTGGCAAACGATTTCTCGTTTTTCGCTATCCGGGACGCCACGCTGAACGCGTTTGCCTTGCCGGGCGGGTTTATCGGGGTGCATACCGGGTTGTTGCTGGCCACACAAAGTGAATCGGAACTCGCTTCGGTCTTGTCACATGAAATCGGCCACGTTTCGCAGCGGCATATCGCCCGGATGCTGAGCCAGCAAAGACAGGATATCCTGATTCCGATCGCGGCAACGGTGCTGGCGATTCTCGCCGCACAGGCCGGAGGCGATGCTGCCGGCGCCGTCATGATGGGCGGGCAGGGTTACGCGATCCAGAAACAGATCAATTTTACGCGGGACGCGGAAAAAGAAGCGGATCGGGTCGGTTTCAGCATATTGAAGGGTGCGGGTTTCGATACGACCGGCATGACTTCGTTTTTCCAGCGTATGCAGACAGCCACACGCACTTACAGCGACGCGCCGTCGCCTTATTTGCGGACACACCCGCTGACCTCCGAGCGTATTGCCGATATCGAGGCGCGTGTCCGTCGCGAGCCTTACCGGCAGCACGCCGACGATCTGGATTTTTATCTGATGCGGGCGAAAGCACGGCTTGTCCAGGACGATAGCGCTCCCGCATTGCAAAAGGCCGCTGCCATGTTTGAGGAACAGATCAAAAGCGGAAGCCGGCTGTACATGGCGGCGGGCAATTACGGGCTGGCATTGATTGCACTGCAACGAAAAGAACCCGCCAAAGCGCGAACGTATCTGCAGCAGGTGAAGAAAACGGTTGGGGAAGCGGCAGCCAGACAGAGCCTGGCATTGGACAGCTTGACGGTTGAAATCCTGCTGGCTTCCGGCCAAACGGCCGATGCGGTGCGGGAAGCGCGTGCGGCGACTGTCCGTTTTCCGTCTTCCAGGGCACTGGCGCATCAATACGCGAATGCGCTGTATGCCGCGAAACGTTACGATGAGGCGGCAAAGTATTTGCGAAAACAGGTGCAGATGTATCGGGACGACGCTACCTTGCAGAGGCAGCTTGCCAAAGTGTACGACGCGCAGGGAAAAAAGGCGCTGATGCATATGGCACTGGCGGAATCGTATGCCCTGTCAGGCGCTTATACAGCCGCTTTGGAACAGCTGAATCTGGCCCGAAAGGCCGGGGATGTGACTTTTTACGATCAATCGGTCATTGACGCCCGTGAAAGGGAATGGAAAGCGATCGTCAAGGAAAACCTGAAAGAACGTTCGTGAGCGGGCAGGCGTTTTCTGCCTTTTCTGATTCCATTGAAAAAGCCCGTCAGTGCCTTGACGGGCTTTTTGGTGAAAGGGCGCCAGATCGCCATTTCGTGTTGGCGAACCGGTTTCCCGGATTTTCAGGCCGCTTGCCGGTGTTCGGATTTTCTGTGCCGCCGGGGTCTGGCTTCGGTGTTTCGGGTTGCGTTGGCCGGTTTGCTGAAATGGCGCTGGCCGGTTTTGCTGGCAGCCTGTTTCCTGGAGCCGGGCTTCCAGCCGGGTTTGCCGCGTTTGGAAGGCGCTGTCGGCCTGAACGTCATTTTCGGTTCGAATCCTTCGATCACGTTGACCGGAATGGTTTGTTTGGTAAACCGTTCAATGCGCTTCATGCTGGCGCTGTCGCTGTGGCTGACCAGCGAAATGGCCAGACCGTGACGCCCGGCGCGGCCGGTACGGCCGATGCGGTGAACGTAGTCTTCCGGAAATTTCGGCAGATCATAGTTGAAAACGTGCGTGATGCTGGGGATGTCGATGCCGCGTGCGGCTACATCGGTTGCGACCAGAATCTTGACTTTGCCGTCGCGCAGTTTCGCCAGTGTCCGGTTGCGGGCGTTTTGCGGCATGTCGCCGTGCAGTGCCGCCGTCGAAAAACCGGCGATGGCAAGGCGGTCAGCCACCAGATCGGCGTCCCGCTTGGTCGCGGTGAAAACCAGGGCCTGTCCCAGCGAACGGTCTTGCAGCCAGTGGGCGAGCAGACGGTTTTTGTGGGGCAGATCGTCTACGTAATGGATCATCTGTTCGATGTTTTCATGACGTGAGGCAGACGAGGTGATGTGTATGGATTCGGCATCGTGCGTGACGCTTCTTGCCATCTTGCCGACAATGCCGTCCAGCGTGGCCGAGAAAAGCATGGTCTGGCGGGTTGCCGGGGTTGCGGCAATGACCGTTTCGATATCGTCGATAAATCCCATGTCCAGCATCCTGTCGGCTTCGTCGAGTACGAGTATTTCAAGCTGATCGAAACGGATTTTCCCCGATTGCATGTGGTCAATCAGACGGCCGGGTGTCGCCACCAGGATTTCCGGATTGCGGGCCAGAAGCTGCATCTGTTTCGGATAAGGCATGCCGCCTAAAATGGCGACGGTACGGAAATGTTTCAGGCAGGCGCTGTACTGTTCGGTGGAGGACACGATTTGCAGGGCGAGTTCGCGGGTCGGCGTCAACACCAGCATTTTGGGCTGGGCAGCCTTGAAACGGGCGCGTTCGCCTTTTGCTTTGGCGGACTGGCGTTGCTGATTCGGCGTTTTTTGCGAGGTTTCGGAAATTTTTTGCGTAGCGAAGCGATGCAGGGCCGGCAGCATGAAGGCGGCTGTTTTTCCCGATCCGGTCTGGGAAGAGACCAGCAGGTCTTTTCCTTCAATAGCCAGCGGAATGGCTTTTGTCTGGACTGGCGTCGGGATATCGTAATGGATGCCGGCAAGGGCTTTCAGGATTGACGGATGCAATCCCAGTGTTTCAAATGTCATTTTTTTCTCTGATAAAAAGCGGTTTTCCTTTTGGGAAAACGGAAAAACGGCAAAGCCAACACCAGACGGCGAAATAGTATCGGAATAAATTTCGGCACAAAAAGCTTTGCGCCGGAACAGTGTGGAAACACAAAAGGCGGAAGGGCTTTATGGAATGCATGAGATCATGCATCAGGCTGGCAATGCCATCACATATTCGGGCAGGAAGAATAATCCCGCCCGAATCCAATATTATAACAGTTTTTTTGTCTGTTTCGCTTAAATGTCGAATGAGGGAGACAGAGAATTTGTCAGATACTGTCTTTGTGGGCGATAACGCCGTCGGTATTCAATCCCATGACGTGGGAGAAACCGCCATCGACATAAGTAATTTCGCCGGTGATGCCGGAGGCCAGATCAGACAACAGGAAGGCGGCGGCATTGCCGATTTCTTCAATGGTCACGTTCCGGCGCAAGGGCGCGTTTTTGGCGACGAAATTCAGAAGGATATTGAAGTCGCGGATTCCGCTGGCGGCAATGGTCTTGACCGGGCCGGCGGAAATGGCATTGACACGTACACCTTTTTTGCCCAGTGATTCGGCCATGTAGCGGACACTGGCTTCAAGCGACGCCTTGGCCAGCCCCATCGTGTTGTAGTAAGGGATGGCCCGGCTGGAACCGAGATAGGTCAGGGCCAGTGCCGCGGAACCCGGGCCCATCAGATGGCGTGCGGCCTTGACCATGGCCGGGTAGCTGTAGGCCGATATGTCGTGGGCTACCTTGAAATTTTCGCGGGTCAGTCCGTCGAAGAAATCGCCCGCGATCGCTTCACGGGGAGCGAAACCGATCGAGTGAACGAGACCGTCAAGGCGTCCCCAGTTTTTTTCGATTTCGGAAAAGACGTGTTCGATGTGTTCGTCCTTTGCCACGTCGCATTCGTAAACCATATCGCTGCCCAGCTCGTTTGCAAATGCGGTAATGCGATCCTTGAAACGGTCTCCGACGTAGGTAAAGGCCAGTTCGGCTCCTTCGCGCCTGCACGCTTCGGCTATACCCAGCGCAATGGAACGGTTCGATAACAAACCGGTGATAAGTATTTTTTTACCTTGCAAGAAAGCCATGCATGACTCCAAAACTAAACTTTAGGAAATAGATAACCATCTGGGGACGGCATATTCTGTATGTAAAAACCGTCAAAAGCAATGTTCAATTTGTTTTATGGCAAAATCTGTCTGGCAAGATTGTAGTTCGTCAGACGGATTGCGGCAACTGTTACACCCGATTCAGCTTATTTTAAACAGGAAATGTGGTGTTTAGGTTTTTTTCGGTTTTTTTGCTGTCGATTTTTTTGCGGAGGCCTGCTTTGCGGAAACGCGGCTTTTGACCGCCTGTTTCGATTGGGGCGTTTTGGCTGTCCGGACGTTTTTCGATTTGACCAGGTTTTTCTGTGCCGCAGAGGTCTTTCCGGCGTTCAGAACGACTTTCACGCGTGACGCTCTCGAATTCCGGGCGGATTTGAGTGTGGCAGCGCGAACGCGAACGGTTTTTCCCGCAGTACGCGATGAAGCGGAGCGGTATGGCACGTGCACCTTGAGAATGGTTCCTTTGCCGGCAGTGTCGCCGCTGATTTTGTTCCAGGATTTTAACTCGGCCACGCTGACGCGGTAGCGTTTGGCAATGGAAGCGAGTTTGACCGGTTTTTTGACCGGTACCCTGACCAGACGGGTAGAAGGCAGATCCCTTTCCCAGACCAGCCGGGCGTTTTCAACCAGTTCCGGGGCGATATCCCTATCGTTGGCGGCCGTTTTGGGGACGAGAATGGCGGAACCGAACTTGAGTACGGCTCTTGACGGGATGTTGTTGGCTTGACGGATGAGGTCAGGCGAGGTGTTGAAGCGGGCGGCGATGTCTTCGACTTTTTCACGGGAACCCGTTACCTGATAGGCTGTCCAGGAAGAAAGCGGCTGCGTCCAGCGGGAAAGGTTTCGCCGGAATTTTTCGGCGTTTTCCCCGGGCAGCAGGATTTTGACTTCGTTGCCGCCGGCGATCACGTAAGGCCCGAACTGGGGGTTTAGGGCACGGAATTCGTCCAGCGACATTTCCGCCAGTTTTGCGGCGACCTTGACGTCGATATCGCGCGTTTTGCCGATGGTGACGAAGTAGGGCTGGTTTTCAACGGATGGGAGGTCGATGCCGTACCGGCGCGGGTTGGCGATCAGGTTTTTGACCGCCTGGAGTTTGGGAACGTAATTGCGCGTTTCGGCCGGCATGTAGGCGGAAATGCTGTTGAAGGTAACCGGTTTTCCTGCCCGTTCCGCCTTTTTGATGGCTCGCATGACCGACCCTTCTCCCCAGTTGTAGGAGGCCAGCGCCAGTTGCCAGTCGCCGAACATGTCATGCAGTTTTTGCAGATATGTCAATGCCGCTTCCGTGGAGGAAAGGATGTCCCGCCTTTCGTCACGGAACGCGTTTTGCCCGAGATCGTAATGGCGTCCTGTACTCGGGATGAACTGCCAGAGGCCTTCTGCCTTGGCGATCGAGCGGGCATGGGGATTGTAGGCGGATTCGATAAAGGGGAGCAGGGCCAGTTCGGTCGGCATGTTCCGCTTTTCCAGTTCCTGCACGATGTGGAAGAGGTATTTCGAGCCGCGCTGTGTGGTTCGCTGGAAATATTCGGGACGTTTTGAATACCAGTTCATGTGGTTTTCAACCAGCCGGTTATCCAGATCCGGAATGCCGAAACCGGAACGGATTCTTCCCCAGACGTCCACTTCGTTGATCGAGAGAATTTCCGTCAGCGGATCTTCTTCATCGAAGCGGGCATTGCCGGTAACGTTGAGATCGGTGGCGGAGTGAAAGGCGGCGAGCTGTGCGTCTTTGCTGTATTTCGGGAGGGTGATGTCACGGGCCTGGACCAGTGCCGGGGCGGTGACGGTAAAACATCCGGCCAGCGCCAGAACGAGAAGCTTGATGCGATATGTGTACGTCATATTTTTCAGGTAAAGGATGTTGCTGAAATACAGCACCGGCCAGTTTAGGAAAGACCTTTTCTTCCGTCAAGGAAAGTTACATTTCCCGCTCTGCCCAACAGCTATGTTAACGACTTGTCGCCTAGTATTCAGTTGCCAAATTCCAGTGTTCCGACACCGTCGGGACTGCCCAGAAGGCAAAGGTCGGCGCCCCTTTGCGCAAACAGGCCGACGGTGACGACACCGGTGAAATTGTTGATTTTTTCTTCCAGCCGAAGTGGATGGCCGATTTGCAGTCCAAAGACGTCGAGAATGAGGTTGCCGTTGTCGGTGACAAACGGTTTCCCGTCCCGTATCCGGAGTTCGGCGCGGCCGCCCAGTGCATCCAGTTTTCCGGCGACGAGCTTGTAAGCCATCGGTATGACTTCAACGGGCAATGGAAATTTGCCGAGTGTCGCGACCAGCTTGGATTCGTCTGCGATGCAGATGAATCGGGCAGCGGCCGAGGCAATGATTTTTTCCCGTGTCAGGGCTCCGCCCCCTCCCTTGATCATCGCGCCGGAACGGGTGATTTCGTCGGCTCCGTCGATATAGACGGGTATTTCCTCGACTTCGGTCAGGTTGAAGACCCGGATGCCATGTGCGGCAAGCCGTTCGGCGGTCGCTTTCGACGAGGCTACCGCTCCGGTAATCCGGTCCTTGATTTTGGCAAGCTCATCAATAAAAAAATTGGCGGTGGAACCGGTTCCAACGCCAATGATTTTTCCTTCGGGAACATATTTTACAGCAGCACGGGCAACAGAAAGTTTCAGATCGTCTTGGGCCATGATTGTCGGGTAGGGTTATACCGGATGTTTCTGCAAGATGGCAAAATGCCAGCTTTTAACCGGTTTTAACGCGTGATCATGCCAGTTTAGCCTGTTTGAGACGGACAAGTCAATTTTTATCCGGACAAATGCAGAGTATTCTTGTGTCAGCTCAAGGACTTGTGCGGCTTTTGCCCTGACGGGCGAAAAGCGTCCGGTTTGGCCGGTTCAGTGGCCGGTTTCCTGTTTTTCGTTCGGGTCTTCGTGATCCAGGGTTTCGTAAAGGGCGATTTGCAGTCGCGAATGGATTCGCACAAACCACCTGCGCAGGACGAAAACAATGGCGATAATGGAGACGATAACGAGTATCAGCGATTCCCGTTTGGGAAGGATGCTGGCGCTTAAGGCAGACAGAAACAGCATGGTGCCTGTCAGGAACAGGAGTGGCAGGATTTCGCTGATGATGCGCCGGACTTGCTGGGTGTGGCGGCCTGTCACGCTTTCGCGGACGCTCATTTCGGCCAGCATCATGGAGAGGGCCTTGAATTTTCGGAAAGCGGCGATCAAAAACGGGAGCGACAGGATGAGCGTGGTTCCCCAGATCAGGGATTTTCTCCAGTCAATGTCGTCTATCCAGTCTGCGAGGAATTCGTTGCCGAGATTGAGGGCCAGATAGGCGCTGCCAAGAAAAATGGCAATCACGACAGCCATGTTGATGCCGATCTGGACAAGAATGCGCTTGATCATGTTCCAGATGACGGCGTTTGTTCCTTGCGGATGCAGATTGTTCAGCCATTCTCCGTACAGATCGACGATACGGGCAAGCGGACGGGGGGTTATTCTTGCGATTGATTTGGCGAGCGGATCGGCGGCCCGGATAAGATAGGGGGTCGTCAGTGTGGTGATGGCCGAGACGGCAACGACGATGGGATAAAGGAAATCGCTGGTGACTTTGTAAGCCATGCCAAGGGACGCGATGATAAAGGAGAATTCACCGATCTGGGACATGCCCATGCCCATCCTGAGCGAGGTGCGGCCGTCGTTGCCCGCGATCATGGCGCCGATGGTGCAGCTGAAAACCTTGCCGATAATGACGGCTCCGGCAATGACCAGGATCGGCGTGGCGTATTCGATCATGACGCGCGGATCGAGAAGCAGGCCGACCGCCACGAAAAATATGGCGGAAAACATGTCGCGTACGGGTTCGATCAGTCTTTCGATCCAGTGCAGTTCCCTGGCTTCCGCAATGATGGCGCCGATGATGAACGCGCCCAGCACCATGCTGTATTCGAGTTTGACAACAAGCAGGCAAAATCCGAAACACAGGCCCAAAACGGTAATCAGAAGCATTTCGTTGCTTCTGAATTTGCCGATGTACGCCAGAAGGCGCGGCACCAGCAGGATGCCGACGAGCATGGCGACGATCATGAACAGGGACAGTTTGGAGATGGTCAGAAAGACGTCGCTTCCGCTGACGCTGCCTGATATGGCGACGCCGGACAGGAGAGCGATAAGTCCGATGCCCAGAATATCTTCGACGATCAGTACGCCGAAAATCAGGTGGGCGAACCGTTCGTGTTTCATTTTCAGGTCGTTTAGGGCCTTGACGATAATGGTGGTCGAGGAAATGGCCAGTATGGCGCCCAGAAAGAGCGCGTCCAGATTGTTGTTCCAGCCGAGCCAGAGCCCGATCTGGTAACCTATCCAGATCATGACGATGATTTCGAGAACGGCGGCAATGAGGGCGGTAGCCCCTACCCGGAGCAGTTTCCGGAACGAGAATTCGAGGCCCAGCGAGAACATGAGAAAGATGACGCCCAGTTCCGCCAGAATCCTGATGGTGTGTTCATCCCTGATGAGTTCGAAGGGAGGGGTATGCGGGCCGATCAGTACGCCAGCGACGATGTAACCGAGCACGACCGGCTGTTTCAGCCGGTGGAAAATAACCGTGACAAAGGCTGCCACAATCATGATGACGGCAAGGTCCTGAATAAAGGTGATAACGCTGTCGTGCATGGTCTCGCTTAATGTGGGTAAGTGAAAAATAAAGGTTATAACAGGTCTTTTTACCGGTGATTATATTTTTTATGTCTAAAACCCGGGGTTTTTATAATGAAATCAGTAAAGCTGTGAATGACAGGCATTATCTGGTAGCGATTTGCCGGAAATAAAGGGCTCGCATGGGAAAAAATCTTGGGGCCATGCCGGCAGATTTTGTGCACTCGTTCTTTACGTCCGGGGCAACGCCGTTTTTCCACCGGTACGGTCTGACTGAAGCATAAGGGATAAAACGACGGAAGATATTGATGAATTTAGGGGGAGGCCCAATTGGTGTTGCCTGTTTGCAAGTTCGGGTGGAATACGACAGGAACGTTTGTAAGCAGCCTGTTTTTGGTGCCGCCAAACGTTCCTTGCCGTGAGGGAATTGTCCGGTCGGAAAAATGCCGGCGGGGAATATGATGAGGCTGTGATGGTCTGGAGTGTGGGCGTATGGTTTGCCGGCGGGATGCCGGAGTTTTCTTCCCTTGAATGTTTCTGCTCCGGATGCAGGCGTTTCTGAAAAAAGGGTGATGCTGAATCCGGATCCATGCGGGTAACCCCGGCCGGACCTGATGAATGGAAAGCAAACAGGCAGGGGTCCAGCCTGTTGTACGTTATGGCGGCTTTCGTTGCCGGAAGCGCTAAATCGTATGGCGGTTTTTAAAGACGAGGCAAAAAAAGCCGGCGTTTTACTCGAAGCGCCCGGTAGCGATGTGCCTTCTTTCAGGGCGTCTTTTGAAACAACTGTCGCAGCCTGGATGAAATCATTGATTGTGCGAACGGAAGTCGTAGGGAGAGGCAAAGGGGACCCGTCCCGGCACGTTACGCTTTTACGGGAGTGGCAGGTGCACGTGAGTCAGTCAATCGGGTTGTCCGGAATGAAAAGGGAAATCTGATTGCGCTTGTGCAGGGTGCTGAACCGGTATTTTCACCGGGCGTTCATGTGATGGCGCTTTATGGTGGCCGTTCACCAATGGTTTTGTATTTATCGTTTGATAAACGACAGGGTTTATTTTTTGGGTTTATCCCTAAAAAAAGCCCGAACCGGACCGGTTTACGGGTTTACGGTTTTTACG
>NZ_KI392031.1:317888-418477 GCF_000158475.2 Oxalobacter paraformigenes
TCTTTTTTAGGGGTACTTTCTTTATTGGGCAACGATTCTGGCGCGTTTGCCGTACAGGATCATGACTTTCTGGCCAACGGCATAGGCGGGAGACGGGCCCTGAACCAGAGTGAGGGTTTCACCGCTGTCGGTCTTGACGACGTATTCGATGCCGGTCTGGTTCGTGACGCCTTTTTCGATGGCCGAACCGGCCAGCGCCCCGATAACCGCGCCCCCGATCGCGCCCAGCGCATGCATGCGGTCGTTGCCGCCAATGGCGGAACCGGCCACACCGCCGGCGACAGCACCGGTCAATCCGCCGACTTTGTTGGTTCCTTCCACGTTGACCGGACGGGCGCTGACGATCACACCGGGAACGCTGCGGGTAACGCTTCCGACAGAATCGACCGAATAGGTATCGGGGCTTATATTGGTTGTGCAGGCGGCCATTAAAAGCGCCATAATCAGGACTGCGCCGCATTGGAATTTTTTCATTTTGCACCTTTCAGACTGTATAAATGTTTTTGGTTCAGGAAAGGATAAGCGTTTTCGCTATCCGGAAATGCTTAACCGCGCTGATCGTATAGTTTGAATAATACTGTAAAAAGCGAATGAAAGCAGTGGCGGCGGCACGCTTTGAAAACAGTTGTCGCTGATGCCCGACAGAGAACGCGGACCTTCCCTTTTTCGTGCCTTCAAAGAAAAATAGCGGGAACGGTCAACTTGATGTTTTATTTTAGTATAATGAAAACAGTACGTTATTCATCTTCATGACGATTCTGGCGATGAATGTTTCCGTTTCATCCTTTTTGAGAAGAGTGTGCCAATGTCTACGCCAACCCAGGATAAATCAGTGAATGCCGATGTGCGGCCGGTTGACCATGTTCCTGCCGGAGTCATTGACAACCCGATCGTCAATGCCAATCCCATCGTCAATGCAGGCCCTATTGTCAATGCCAATCCTATCGTCAATGCAGGCAGTGCGGGCGGCGCCGGTTCCATGACAGGCAACAGCCCGATCGGCCAGCCTCCTGAAGAAGAGTTCCAGGAATACATGTCGGCAGGCTGTGCGGCAGTGGTGCCGGCCGGTGCGCGCAAGATTTACCTGATTATGGTAACCGTGACGATGCTGGTCGGGGGCGCTATCGTTTATGGTCTTTTCAAGCTGTTCGATTTGTAACTGTTTTTTGGGCGGCGCTTGCCCGGACGGGGCTTTTGTCGTGTTTCTCCGGGTGTTCCGGGAGCGCTTGCTTTTTTCCTTCGGGGCAAAAGGATCCGGAAAACCGGTTCAGGCTGATAGTGTGGGGGGGGGTATTGTCTGTCGCCGGCAGAAAAAGCCGCGTTTTCCGGGTTCGTTTTTGCCGTGCCGCGGCTTTATGCGGGGCAGGACGCTTGAAAAATGAAAAATCCCGGATGATTTCGGATCATCCGGGATGGTGCCCTGGCGGAGATGAAGGGATTCGAACCCTTGATACGAGTTTTGGCCCGTATGCTCCCTTAGCAGGGGAGTGCCTTCGACCTCTCGGCCACATCTCCGGACTGCTTTAAAAAATTTCAAGTGCAGCGGAATATATAATAATAGCTTTCCGCCGGCTTTCGGTCAATGGATGAGCCTGTGTTTTCGCCAATTTTCTACGGGTTGCTCCATGTGGAAAGCCGGATGTCACGTTTCTTTTTCCGGCAAGCGGATCGTCACGCTTGTCCAAGCGGCCGGGAAGCGCCGTTTTCTTCCGTGTTTTTCGGTTTGAACTGTTTGTCGCTGATCCGGAATTTGTCCCGGCGGTCACCCATCATTTCGCGCAGTTGCCTGATGCTCATATTGCTGACTTCCTGCATGCGTATCAGCAGGGAAGCGCCAACCGGCAATCTCCCGTGCCTGATTTTACTGATAACCGGCGGGGCGACTTCCAGCGCACGCGATAAAGCGGCGTCGTTTTTCAGATTGAGTGCTTTTATCATGCCGGTTAAGAGGTTGTTCGGATCGTATTTGTCCGGCTTGTCGGTATGGTTTTCATATCGCTGCCTGTAGCTTCCTTGCCCGTTTTTCATTGGTTTCCTCCTGAAATTGTCTGTCAATAAAATTTATTTTCGACAATTTAAAAGATGTGATTTTGATAATCGTCAGGTAAAGTTGACTCTTCAGGATATTGGCCGGTCAGGCCGCTGATGTTTTTTCATGGTGGAAAGCTGAAGGGGAAAGCTGGCGGCTGGAACAGGGTGGGCAGCGGACGGCTATATCTGTTTTGCCAGGGTGGCAGAAGAAGGAAGGCGGCCGGTTTGTTGGATGTTTGTTGCGGTTCGCGCGCGTTTTCAGCAATGAAACCGTTTTAAGGTCTTCTTTTGGAGGAAGCGCACTCCGGCAATCCGGATTTTGCCGGAGTGAATGGTTCGGTCTGCAAATTTGCCGGTGAAAAAGGGAAGTGAACCGCGTTTGCGAATTTTTCAGGGAGGCTAGGCGGCCTGTTTAAGCTGTGATAGCCTACGCAGATGCCGGAACGCAAAATTTTTGGAGATGGAAGGGAAAGAAGGAACACAACAGTAGCTTTTCAAGATATGATCTTGTTGCTTCCTGCAAAGAATAACGACTTGACCTGATCAGGTTTCAGGCCAAATATTATCAATATGTTGTCCCCTGACAGTCAATAGACACACAGGATTGGTGAAGTGCGCCAGTAACTTTACATTCCATTGCCTTTATTTACGGAACCAAGTGTAGTGTAAGTGTATCGAAGTGTTTTGTAAAGCGTTTTTTGTTTTGTGTGTTGGCATAGGGAGACTGGTTCATTTTTCATTTTTTTGAAGCCGGTTTTTGTCTGTTTTAAGTGTTTTGTCTATTTGTCCACTAGAGATAAGTATCTTGATGAAAATTTTATTTACTGCTGCCGAAATTGCGCGCATGCGTTTGCCCGGGTTGCCGACGACGAAATCGAGTATTTTGTCCAGAGCCGCCAAGGAAGGCTGGCGCTATGAAGAACAGTATGGAATTGGCGGTATCAGGAAAGTATTTGAAATACCGGATCATTATCTGGTGTCGGCACATGAAGACATCGCGGAAAAGGCTGCCCGGCAAAATGCCGGCAAGTACCGGGTCAAACGGATTGGTCTGGAAAAAGGAGCGGGCAATTCTGTTAACGCGGCCAAACTGGCTGCCGCAGCGCATCTTCTTGAAAAATGGGATTCGGATGAAAATATCGGAATGACGCCCGATGAAAAGGGAAAAATGATCGCCGTGTTTTACAAGGTGCTTATGAATGGCGCCGAAACGGAAGATCTTTCCTGTTTGCTTTCAGAAATCACGAATCTGGTGAAAAGGAAAAACGGCTGAATGCGGCAGCTGTTTTGAAAGCGCTTCGATAGCCTGTTGTTTCCAGGTACTGCCGAAGCGCTTTTTTGACGAAAAGCCGGACACGTTCAGTCTTTCTGTTCAATCAGTTCGATTTTATAGCCGTCCGGATCTTCAACAAACGCGATAACCGTAGTTCCCCCCTTGACCGGGCCCGGTTCCCGCGTGATTTTCCCGCCCGCTTCGCGAATGCGCTTGCAGGCGGCGACGATATCGTCTGTCGAAAGGGCGATGTGGCCGTAAGCCGTTCCCATATCGTATCCGGATACGCCGTAGTTGTAGGTGAGTTCGAGTTCGGCCTGTAAAGGATTGCTTTCGTAGCCGAGATAGGCAAGGGTGTACCGGTATTCCGGATTGTCGCTGGTTCTGATCAGTTTCATGCCCATTACCCGGGTGTAGAAATCGATGGAACGCTGCAAATCGCCGACTCTTAACATGG
Source organism: Oxalobacter paraformigenes (assembly GCF_000158475.2). Lineage (GTDB taxonomy): Bacteria > Pseudomonadota > Gammaproteobacteria > Burkholderiales > Burkholderiaceae_D > Oxalobacter > Oxalobacter paraformigenes. The sequence goes on from NZ_KI392031.1 coordinate 321,650, forward strand.
TATGAAGAAAACGCATGGTCGCTCCTGTCTGTGGAAGATAGCCTTCATTTTAAAAGAAGTCCGGATGTCGTGAAACCGGATCGTGCAGGAGATTTGTTTTCAATCGGTTTCAGGAAAAAGCGAGAACAGAAGCGGAGAGAGGTTCTGGAGCTGTTTGCGCGCTTTTCCATAGTCCGGACACCATGTTTTGACAATTGCCCAGAAACGCGGGCTGTGATTCATCTCGAGAAGGTGCGCCAGTTCGTGAATCACGACATAGTCGATCAGGAAGAGGTCGCAATGGATGAGCCGCCAGTTGAGCCGGATGTGCCGTTTTGCCGAACAGGATCCCCAGCGTGTGCGGGCATTGGAAAGTCCGAAAGCATCGAAGCGGACATTCATTTTCCCGGCATACCAATGCAGGCGCTCTTCGAAAATACGTGTCGCTTGCGATTTCAGCCAGTTTTTTACCTGCCCTGCAAGGGCATCCTGATGGCTTGGAAAGGCGATGTGAACATCCAGACGGTCTTTATCCAGACGGAAAACGGGATGGGGGACGCCGCTGTTTTCAAGTCGCAGAACCCGTTTTTTCCCGAGATAGGGGAAAACGGTTCCATTTTCCCAGTCGGGGGTCGCGGGCTTTGCTGTTTGCTGGCGACGGTAGAAATCGAGTTTGTCGAGTATCCATTTCCGCTTTTCGTAAAGGGCGTTTTCGATCGCGTAAAGCGCGCTTCGTCTGGGTGCGGTTATTTTCAGGCCGGATTCGTCGATCAAAAAACCGATCGTTCGACGGCCGGACCGGCGCAAGAGATAGGAAACGGTTTGTCCGTTCAGGTTGATTGTCCGCAAAACGCCTTCGTCGCGCCTTTCATGTTTCTTTTGTTTAGAGGGACGAACGTTCTTTTCAGGCGGCCTGCCAGGGGGCGCCGGTTTTTTCCTGAAGAGGGCGCCGGATACAAAATCGAACAGGTCCGGCTGGGCGGGAAGCGGGGAGCGTTTTGCTGCCATGGGGGCAAATTACCTGTAAATGTCGGGCGATATATTGCGCATTTCGCTTTCGATCCAGTCTTCGACTTCCTGCGTCAGATCGTCCGGTGTCCGGTTTGCCGGCGAGATGGCTTTGCCGATTGAAACGGTAATCATGCCGGGTTTTTTGATGAATGAGCCTTTTGGCCAGCATTCGCCTGCGTTGAGGGCGATGGGCACGACTTTTGCGCCGGTTTTGATGGCCAGACGGGAACCGCCGTTATGATATTTTCCTTTTTCGCCGACAGGGATGCGTGTTCCTTCGGGAAAGATGATGATCCACTGGCCTTCCTTGAGGCGCTGGCTCCCTTTTCTGACGAGCTGGCGGAAAGCGTTGGTTCCCTGGTTACGGTCGATGGGGATCATGCGCAAAAGGCCCAGCGCCCAGCCGAAGAAAGGAATGTAAAGCAGTTCTTTTTTCAGTACGAAAGACAGGGGGCTCGGCATGTTGGCCAACAGGAAGATGGTTTCCCAGGCGGACTGGTGTTTGGAGAGCAGGATGACCGGCCCTTCAGGAAGATGCTCCATGCCTTTGATCTGGTATTGGACGCCACAGAGGGATTTGAGCAGCCAGATGGTGAATACGTTCCAGCGTGACGTGATGTAATAGCGTTTGCGATAGGGAAGCCAGCACGTCATGAAGCAGAAACACGCCCAAAGAGGGGTGAACGTTCCCCAGATGAGGGTAAAGGAAAGAGAACGCAAAAAGAGAAAATGTCCGCCAGAAACCGATTCTTCCGGCTCATGGCGGGACGAATTGAAAAGCACGGTTTTTAAACGCGGCAAAAGATTCACGTCGATTCCTGGGCGTTTTTATCCTTGTTTTCGGCGGTTTTCTGTTCCGGCGACAGCAGATGATCGGCGACAGCGGACAGATTCTCGAAAATGACGGTTTTGGGAGGCAGGCCTCCGTTTTCAAGGGTTTGTTTTCCTTTGCCGCTTAAAACCAGTATCGGTGTGCAACCGGCCAGAAAGGCAGCCTGCAGATCACGCAGGGAATCGCCGACGGAAGGCACTTCGTCCAGTTTCATGTCGAAACGTTCGGCAATGGTGCTGAACATGCCTTGCCGGGGTTTGCGGCAGTCGCAATTGTCGCTGGCCGTATGCGGACAAAAGAAGATGGCTTCGATCAGGCCGCCGGCAGCCTTGACGGCAGCCTGCATTTTCTGGTGGATCGCGTTTAAGGTCGTGATGTCGAAGAAGCCGCGTCCCAGTCCGGACTGGTTGGTTGCCACGACGATGGTATATCCCGCTTTGGTCAGCCGTGCGATGGCTTCCAGTGAACCGGGGAGGGGAATCCACTCGTCCGGAGTCTTGATGAACGAATCGGAATCTTCGTTAATAACGCCATCGCGGTCGAGAATAAGAAGTTTCATTGCGCGTTCCCGGGTTCAAGAAGCCAGTTTGGAGATATCTGCCACCTGATTCATCATGGCATGCAACTGCTTTAACAAGGCAATGCGGTTGTTGCGCAAACGGGTATCGTCGGTCATGACCATGACGTTGGTGAAAAACGCATCGACGTCGTCGCGCAGTTGCGCCAGTGTTTTCAGTGTACCAGTATAATCTCCCGCGGCAAATTTCCGGTCGGCTTCCGGTTTGACGACGGTCATGTCGGCAAAGAGCTTTTTCTCGCTGTCTTCAGCCAGAATGTCCGTGTGGACATCGCCCGCGTTGATGTCCGATTTTTTCAGGATGTTGGTAATGCGCTTGTTGGCGGCGGCAAGGGAGACGGATTCCGGCATGGCGGCAAAGGCGCGTACGGCTTCCAGCCTGTCGATCAGGTTGTCGAAACGATCCGGATTCTGCGCCAGAACCGCGTCGATTTCAGCCGGGGAATAACCGCGGTCGCGCAACAGGCCTCTCAAGCGTTCCATGACAAAAGCGAGCACGCCTTCCGTGGGATCGGTCATTGTGGCGTTGGTTGACAGGATGCCGACGGCTTCGGCAAGCATTTTGCGCAGGGAGAGCGGCAGTTTTTTCTCGATCAGGATGCGCAGGATGCCTAGGGCATGGCGGCGCAGGGCGAATGGATCCCTGTCGCCTGTCGGTTGCAATCCGATTCCCCAGATACCGGCAAGCGTTTCCAGTTTGTCGGCCAGCGCGATGGCGGTTCCGGTCGGGGTAGCCGGCAGGACGTCGCCCGCGAAGCGGGGCTGGTAATGTTCGGTACAGGCCAGCGCCACTTCTTCGTGTTCGCCATCATGGCGGGCATAGTAGGTACCCATGATGCCTTGCAGTTCGGGAAACTCACCGACCATTTCGGTCAAGAGATCGGCCTTGACGAGCCGCGCCGCACGATCGACCAGTTGGGTGTCGATGCCCATTTTTCCGGCAATGAAAACGGCCAGCAGACGGACGCGGGCCATCCGCTGGGCCAGGGTGCCCAGCTTGTTGTGGTAAACGACATTGGCAAGACCCGGGAGCCGTTCTTCCAGACGCTTTTTTTTATCCTGTTCAAAGAAAAAGCGGGCGTCTGACAGGCGCGGGCGGATGACGCGTTCATTGCCGCTGATGATGCGTTGGGGGGTATTCGTTTCCATGTTGGACACGATCAGAAAGCGCGAACGCAGACGTCCTTCAGCATCGGTTAAGGCAAAGTACTTCTGGTTGGTCTGCATGGTCAGGATCAGGCATTCCTGCGGCACTTCAAGGAAAGATTCCTCGAAATGGCATTCGTAAACGATGGGCCATTCGACCAGTGCCGTCACTTCGTCGAGCAGGGATTCCGGCATCAGAACCTTGTCGCCTTTCGCTTTTTCGATGAGCATGGCGCGGATGCGGTCCTTGCGCGCCTGGAAACCGGGGATGATCTTGCCTCTTGTTTCCAGCGTAACGGCATAATAGTCGGCCGCCAGAATGCCGATTTCTCCCTGCGACAGGAAACGGTGACCATGCGTGGTGCGTCCGGCAGAAAGACCCAAAAGCGCGATCGGCACGACGTTTTCCCCGTGCATGGCGACGATTTCGTGGACGGGACGGACGAATTCGACGGTTTCGCCATCCGGCCGCTGATAGGTCATCATTTTCGGGACGGGCAGTTCGTGTGCCGCTTTTTCTACCGCCTTTTGCAGGGAGGCGGCCAGCGGGATGCCGCTGGCCGTGTAGTTGTAAAAGAGACAGTCGTTTTTGCCGTCGCGAGCCACTTCCAGCGTGGATATGTCAATGTCGGGAATGTTCAGGGCCGCCAGTTTCTTTTTGAGCGGTGCGGTCGGTTTGCCGTCAGCATCCAGCGCGACGCTGACCGGCAGCACTTTCTGGCGGATGGGTTTGTCGGGCGAGACGTCGCGGACGTTGGTGATGGTGATGGCAAGGCGGCGGGGTGTCGCATAGACGGTTTTTTTCGAGGCATCGGTCAGGAAATCGTCCTGCCGGAGGCTTTTTTCGATCGTGCCTGCAAATGAATCGGCCAGTTTGGTCAGCGCCTTGGGCGGCAGTTCTTCAGTCAACAGTTCGACAAGCAGGGTCTGGTTCATTTTTTAAGCCTTTTTCTTTCGTCGCCGGGATTGCCGTACCGGCGGGTGTTTCAAATCAGTCGCGCTGTCCGGTTGTCAGGCGATTTTGCGCATGTCGCCGCACATCGGGAATCCCAGCGCTTCACGCGATTCGTAGTAGGCCTGTGCGACGAGACGGGACAGGGTACGGATGCGGCCGATATAGGCGGCGCGTTCGGTCACGGACAGGGCGCCTCGGGCGTCCAGCAGGTTGAACGTATGCGCTGCCTTGAGGATCATTTCGTAAGCCGGCAAGGTCAGTTTTGCCTCAATAAGGCGTTTGGCTTCGGACTCGAAGTTCGTAAACAGGGTGAACAGGAAAGGGGCGTTTGCCTGTTCGAAATTGTAGGCGGACTGTTCCACTTCGTTTTGATGGTACACGTCGCCATAGGTCAGGTATTTTTTGACGCCGCGATCGACCCATTCCGTCCAGATCAGGTCGTAAACGTTTTCGACTCCCTGCAAATACATGGCAAGCCGTTCCAGTCCATAGGTGATTTCGCCGAGAATCGGTTTGCAGTCGATGCCGCCGACCTGCTGGAAGTAGGTGAACTGGGTCACTTCCATGCCGTTTAGCCAGACTTCCCAGCCCAGTCCCCAGGCGCCCAGCGTCGGGTTTTCCCAGTCGTCTTCGACGAAACGGACATCGTTTTGTTTCAGGTCCAGTCCCAGCGCGGCCAAAGAGCCCAGATACAGGTCGAGAATGTCCTCGGGCGCCGGTTTCAGGACCACCTGAAACTGGTAGTAGTGTTGCATGCGGTTCGGGTTTTCACCGTAACGGCCGTCTTTGGGCCGGCGGGACGGTTGCACGTAGGCGGCTCTCCACGGTTCGGGGCCGATAGCCCGCAAAAAGGTGGCGGTATGCGAGGTGCCGGCGCCGACTTCCATGTCATACGACTGGAGCAGGGCGCAACCCTTCTGGCTCCAGTATTGCTGAAGCGTGAAGATGATTTGTTGAAAAGTGATCATATCCGTTTCCGTTGCCGCGTTTTTCGTCATCTTGCGGGAAATTTTTTGCACAGGAGGAAATTCTAGCGGTTTTATGCGTCAAGGGGAATGTTTCAGCCCTCTGGCAGGGGGGATGAACGGTACTGGCGGCCAATCGTCCGGGCAGAGCGTGCAAAAATAAGACACTGGAAAGGAAAAAGGCCAGCCGGTTTGCAAAGCGAACCATGGCAGCAAACCCTTGCTGCCATGATGTGTAAGGAATTACCGGGTTTCCTTGTGATAGCGGGTAATGCGTTCGACTTCGTTTTTCGATCCCATGAAGACCGGCACGCGCTGGTGCAGTTTTTCTGGAATGACGTCCAGCATCGGAATCAGGCCGTTGGTGGCGGCGCCGCCGGCCTGTTCGACGATCATGGCCATCGGGTTGGCTTCATAGAGCAGCCGGATGCGGCCGCCGGCTTCGACGGTGCGCTCGTCGGCCGGATACATGAAAATGCCGCCGCGCGTCAGGATGCGATGCATGTCGGTGACCATGGAGGCGACCCATCGCATGTTGAAGTCCCGGCCGAGCGGGCCCTGTTTGCCGGCCTGCATTTCGTCGAAATAGCGCTTGACCGGCGCAAACCATCGGCGCTGGTTGGACGTGTTGACGGCGTATTCGCTGGTGTTTTCAGGAATTTTCATATTCGGATGGGTCAGTACCCAGGATCCCATTTCCCGATCCAGTGTAAAACCGTTGGTGCCGCGCCCCGTGGTCAATACCAAAAGGGTTTGCGGGCCATAGAGGGCGTAACCGGCGGCGATCTGCCGGCGGCCCGGCTGCAGGAAATCGGCTTCGGTGGCGTCGGTTTTGTCTTCTGGCATGGCCAGCACTGAAAAGATGGTGCCGATGGAAACGTTGACGTCGATGTTGCTTGAACCGTCCAGCGGATCGAAAAGCAGCAGGTAATTGCCGTGCGGGTAGGTCTTGGAAATGGGGTGGATCGTTTCCATTTCCTCGGAGGCGATAGCGGCCAGATAACCGCCCCATTCATTGGATTCCAGGAGGATTTCGTTAGAGAGCACGTCCAGTTTTTTCTGGACTTCCCCCTGTACGTTTTCCGTCTGGTTGCTGCCCAGGATATTGCCGAGCGCGCCTTTCCCTACCGAGTTGCCGATCGTTTTGCAGGCTCTGCAAACCACTTCAAGCAACAGGCGCAATTCTTCCGGTACGGTGCCGTACCGGCGGTTTTCCTCGATCAGGTGTTGCGTCAGACTGATGCGTTTTGGTCTCATGATGCGTTCTTTTCGTTATGTTTTTACCGTTTCAGGCCGACAGGGTCTTGCCGATGATTTCGCGCGTGTCGCGGGACAGGGACTGTTCCGAAACGTTTCGCAGGGCCTGTTCTGCCGGTTTGCGCAAAGACGGGATGTAGCGTTTCCACTGATCCATGCATCTGGCCAGTCGCGCTGCTACCTGCGGGTTGATTCTGTCCAGTTCGATCAGGTTTTCGCTCCAGAATGTGTAACCGCTTCCGTCGGCTGCATGGAATTGTGCCATATTGTTGTGGCAAAATCCAAAGATGAGGCTGCGGGCCCGGTTCGGGTTTTTGAGGGTGAAAGCCGGGTGTTTCATGAGTTTTCTGACGGTGGCGGTGTCCGCGTTGGGGGATGTGGCCTGAAGCGAGAACCATTTGTCGATGACGAGCGCTTCGTTTTCGTATTCCCGGTAGAAATGATCCGGCAGCGCTTTCGCTTCCGGCAGTTTGTCCGTCCAGCCGGAATGAACGAGCGAGGTCAGCGCGGCCAGCCGGTCGCTCATGTTGTCGGCGGTATGGTACTGGTCGATGGCCATCCGGCCGTAAGCCGGCTTGTCCAGCAAGAGCAAATAAGAAAGCGCCAGGTTTTTCAGGGCACGTTTCCCGGCGTCCTGCGGAGTTGGACGGTATGCGCCTTCCGTCCGGTTTTCCTGCCAGGCGTTTAGCCATTCCTTTTCGAGGTTTTCAGCCAGCGTCCGGCGCATGAACTGCCGTGCGCGGTGGGTGGCGGCCGGGTCGATTTCATCCGTTTTTTCGGCAATCATCATTTCGCCCGGCAGCGTCAATGCCAGTTCCCGCAGGGCGGGATCCAGCGCGGTATCGGTCAGGACTGCCCGGAAAGCGTCGATAAAAGCGGAATCAAGCGTTAATGTCCTGTCTGCCTGCACGGCTTTGGTCAGGCTTAGGAGACGGCGCAGGGCGAGGCGCTGGCCCGCTTCCCAACGGTTGAAATGATCGCTGTCGTGAGAGAGCAGGTGCAAAAGTTCGTCATCGGACTGTTCATATTCCAGAATGACCGGAGCGGAAAAATTGCGCAGGGCGGAGACGACCGGTTTTTCGGCCACGTCGATAAAAGTGAAAGTCTGGCTTTCTTCGGATAGTTCCAGGGTGCGGCTGTTTGGGGCTGCCTTGTCGCCTTCCATCCGCAAGGGCATATCCTTGCCGTGGCTATCGAGCAGTCCGATGGCAACCGGAATCAGGAACGGCTGTTTTTCGGTCTGGCCTGGTGTTTGCGGGCAGGATTGGGAAAGGATGAGGGTAAGCGTCCTGTTTTTTTCGTCATAATGGCTTTGCAGTTTGACGCGAGGCGTTCCGGCCTGGCTGTACCAGCGTTCGAACTGCGACAGGTCGCGTCCGTTGGCGTCGGCCATGGCAGCGAGAAAATCGGTACAGGTGACGGCTTGTCCATCGTGGCGTTTGAAGTAAAGATCCATGCCTTTTCTGAAACCGTCGCGGCCCAGCAGGGTCTGGTACATGCGGACGACTTCCGCGCCTTTTTCGTAAACGGTGACGGTATAGAAATTGTTGATTTCCTGATAGGAGTCGGGCCGGACGGGATGGGCCATCGGGCCGGCGTCTTCCGGAAACTGCAGTTGCCGGAGGGTGCGGACGTCTTCGATGCGTTTGACGGCCCGGCCCGATTCGCTGCCGGTGCGGTCGGCGGAAAATTCCTGGTCGCGGAAAACGGTGAGGCCTTCTTTAAGCGACAGCTGGAACCAGTCGCGGCAGGTTACCCGGTTACCTGTCCAGTTGTGGAAATATTCATGGCCGACTACCGATTCGATGTTGGCGTAATCCAGATCGGTTGCAATGCGCGGGTTGGCGAGAACGTAGCGGGTGTTGAAAATGTTCAGTCCCTTGTTTTCCATGGCGCCCATGTTGAAGTCGCTGACAGCGACGATCATGAACCGGTCGAGATCGAGTTCGAGCCCGAAACGTCTTTCATCCCAGCGGATGCTGTGTTTCAGGGATTCCATGGCGTGAGCGGTCTTGTCCAGATTGTTTTTCTCGACCCAGACCTGCAAAAGGACGTCGCGTCCGTCTGCGAGCCGGAAGGTTTCTTCACGGCAGACGAGATTGCCGGCGACCAGCGCGAAAAGATACGAGGGTTTTTTGAACGGGTCTTCCCATTTCGCATAGTGCCGTCCATTGGGAAGATCGCCTTCTTCGACAAGGTTGCCGTTGGAAAGCAGGACGGGGTATTTTTCCCGGTCGGCACGGAGGGTGACCGTATAGGTTGCCATGACGTCGGGGCGGTCGGGAAAGTAGGTGATTTTGCGGAAGCCTTCCGCTTCGCACTGGGTAAAGAAATTGCCGTTGGACAGATACAGTCCCATCAGCGACGTGTTCTGATCCGGATGAAGCAGGGTGTCGATGACCAGCGTGACCTTGTCGGGGGCATCGGGAATGCGTAATTCGCCATTGTCTGTTGCATAGTCCGGTTTGGCCAGCACTTTGCCATTCATGGCGATTCTGACCAGTTCGAGTTCTTCTCCGTACAGGACGATATCGCGGTTTTCCGAATCGGGATTGCGGTGAAGTTCGGTTGTCGCCCTGACCTGGGTGACGGAAGGCGCCAGATCGAAGACAAGATCGATACGATCGGCAAGAAAGGAGGATGCGGTATAGTCGAGACGATAGACGGTTGCTGGATTGGAAGATGTCATTTTCTGTATTTTCAACGGTCGGTTTCCGGAAATGTTGGCAATCGTTTTGGTTCAACACGGAAACGATTGCAAACAGGTGCCCTCATGATTTTTACATTATCCATCAGATTGCAGCGAGATGGAAAAATACCCGGAAAGAAGAAAACCGGAACGGGGCGCTGTCATGAAAAAAGATTCTTTTCAGGCCGCTTAAAGCGCCAAAAGAATCTTTTCAGGAAGGATCGGACAATCATGGAATGTCCGGGTTGTCAGGCCACATTGGCAGAGCGTGTGTTTTCAGGAGGTTTGCGTTCTGTCGCCAAAACGGCAGCGCCGGAGTAGCCTTGAGCGGCAGGCGCCGTCCTGAATGCGTTTTTCCGGACATTGTCCTGGGGGCGGTTATCGAGAAATTGTCTGAATGCGACGCCGACTTCTTCATGCTTTAACGCATACTGGACGGTTGCCTTCAGATAGCCCAGTTTGCTGCCGCAATCATAGCGAATGCCGTCAAACTGGTAGGCGAATGCAGGGTCTTCGCCGAGCAGGGAAGCGATGGCGTCCGTCAGTTGCAGTTCGCCTCCGGAACCGGGTTGCAGTTTTCGCAAATGGGAAAAGATGGCGGGAGTGAGAATGTAGCGGCCGACAACGCCCAGGTTGGACGGGGCGTTTTCCGGAGCGGGTTTTTCGACGATTTTGCTGATGGAAAGCAGATTGCCGGTCTGTTTGCCGGCGACCATGCCGTAATCCCGGCTTCGTGCGATATCGATTTTTTCGACACCGATAATACTGTGGCCGTGTTCTTCATAAAGATCGGCCATCTGGCGCATGACCGGAATGTCGGCGTCAAGCAGATCGTCTGCCAAAATGACGGCAAACGGTTCTTTTCTGACAAGCCGTTCGGCGCACAATACCGCGTGGCCCAGCCCCAGCGCTTCCGCCTGTCTGACAAAAAAACATTCCACGTTTTTGGGCTTGATGCTTTTCAGAATGTCGAGCAGGCTTTTCTTGTTTTTGGCGTACAGTTCGGTTTCGAGCTCATAAGCTTTGTCGAAGTGGTCTTCAATCGCTCTCTTGTTTCGTCCGGTGACAAATATCATTTCGGTAATGCCGGCTGCCGCCGCTTCTTCCACGGCATACTGGATAAGGGGTTTGTCGACGACAGGGAGCATTTCCTTCGGGCTGGCTTTGGTGGCGGGCAGAAAACGGGTACCGAGTCCCGCTACCGGGAAAACCGCTTTGGTGACTTTTTGTATCATTTGAGTGTGCCTCTGACTAGTTGACAATAATGTTGAGTCCGACATGCGTGTGTTGATATAAAACCGCCAGTTCGTTTCCGGGTACCCGATATGTTTGTGGCAAGTTAATGCTGGCAGATACAGGGTGTTTTCAATCCTGTCGCCAATAAACGGTTCAGCGCGGAATCTGCCGTCTTTAGTCTTTAAAATGGCAGAAACGTTTTTAATGGCTTTTTATGCCTTGATTTTTATGGTTTTTACAGTGACAAACAATGCGGTTTCCGGTCGTTTACATGAGAGTAATAGCATGACATCTTCAGCAAAAAGCATTTTGATGCGAAGTAAGGCAGACAGGCATAAATACGCTTTTTCCGGATGCGTTCAGTGAGGCAGGGCCTTTTTTGTTCAAGCCGGTTTAATATGAAATTTCCTTATGGAAATTTTCAGGGCGTATCGGGGGTTTGAAAAGGGAGAGGTAAAAGATGGCGGGGTCCGTTATGATTGCCTGCAAGGCGGGTGGAGGAAAGAGAATGAAAAACAGACCTGTGTAACAGGTCTGTTTGCCGAAAGCGGGTAAATGGTTTAACAAGGCGTTTAATGCTGTCCGGGCGATGTTATACCTTATTTGATAAGAAATTTTTCTTTGTTATTCGGATCAATCCACTTGGGGGCTTTACCACGGCCTGACCAGGTTTCTCCCGTTGCCGGATTCCGGTATTTGGGAGCAAGAGGCGCGCGAACCTGTCCGTTTTTCTTTTTATTGGTAAAACCGAGATCGGCAAGGGTGATTCCGTATTCCGCCATAGTCATCTTGATTTGCGAAATGGCGTTTGACAACTCGTTTTTCCGGAGTTCTTCAGCTTCGTGCTGGAGTTGTTTTATCTGATCCTGCAATTGTTTGTAAGTGGCCATAATGTGTCCCGATCAAATGTCAGAAAAACAGGGGAGCGGTTTTGAGCCGTTTTCCCGACTGTTTAAAAAAGTGGAACGGTTTTTGTGTTCCAATAAAACGTATTCTATATTTACAGGGTGAATAAATAAAGGGCATTCAAATGAATTATCCGCTTAATTCGTGCTTATTTTGCATTAATCAAGAATATTTTACATTTAAACCGGTGAATCTGTGAAAGGAAAGGCAACAGATTTTCCGCCTTGAAAGAGAAAAGAGGCGGTTTAGCTGAAAATGGCTCGTTTATTCAGGTTCTGTTTTCCATTGCCCGGGCGCGATAATATTGAAACCTGCTTTTTTTTTATTTTTTCGCGCCAGTTTCAACAAGGCCTTGTCTTTGGTGAAAAGATATGTCGCATGAGAATCATAAGCGGCTTCGAGAAATTTCTGATCGTCAGGATCGCTGCAAAGGGGCAGAAAGCGATAATCCCGTTTCGGAGGATCGACCAGATGGATGAATTGATCGAATTGACGTTTCGATTGCCTTTTTTGGGTATCGCTTAAAGCCAGTTTCGGATAATCGAGAACACGACACCATTCCGCCCGGCAATCTTCGCGGGTTATGGCCATAATGGTGTTTTCATGAATGGCTTTTAAAAGAACCGCCGCAACGGGATCGTGAAAGACAAAGAGATCGAGACAGACGTTGGTATCGAAAACGGCTAATTCGGCATTCATAGAATAAACTGATAGGATACGGTTATGCTCATGATTTTATCACCCTCGAAAAGGCAGCGCTTTTCCGGCAGTCCGGTTGCCGATCCGGTTCAGGAAAACCTTTTTTCCCGGCCGGAATGGATTGCACGGGCCGGCAAGGTAGCGCAAATAATGAAATCCTGTGCGCCACATGAACTGGCGCGCATTCTGCATGCCTCGGATACGATTGCCGCTACAGAAGCGGGCCATTTCAATGAATGGAGCGTTACGGCCGCTTATCCCCAGGCCCGGCCGGCCCTTCTGACGTTCGATGGGGATGTCTATCGGGCGCTGGACGCAAAGACGTTGCCGGAAAAGGCACAGGCTTATCTGAACGGGCATTTGCGTATTTTGTCTGCGCTGTATGGCATTTTGAAACCTTTTGACCTGATCCAGCCTTACCGGCTGGGTTTCGGGGTGAGGGCCGTCAGGCCGGATGGCGGCAGTTTGTACGATTACTGGAGAGAACCGGTGACGGAATCCTTAAACAGGGCGCTGGAAGCGACCGGCGACAAGGTGCTGGTGAATCTGGCGTCGAGTGAGTTTGCCAGGGCGGTCGATGTGAAGGCGCTGGCCGGGAAAATGATTACGCCGGTTTTTCAGGAAATGAGGGGCGGCAACCCGCGAGTGGTCGGCCTGTACGCCAAACAGGCAAGGGGATTGATGGCGCGGTACGCCGCCGAACGCGGCGTGACCGAGGCGGAACAGTTGAAGTCGTTCGATTACGGCCATTACGTTTTTCATGCCGCTTCATCAAAAGACACGCTCTGGGTTTTCAGACGATGATGCCGGTGAGGAAAGGAAGGAAAATCCCTTGTCAGGCCTGCCGCTGCCGGATTTCGGCGAGCAAGCCTTCCATTCCCTGGCTTTCCAGCCTCAAAGCCAGTTTGCGATGTTCCCGGATAGCCTGATTCCAGGTAGGAAAACGCCAACGCGGCAGAAGCTCGTCAGGCAGTCCGAAAACCGTTGTTTCAAAAAGCTGTTTTTCGCCGGCGCCGAAGGCATGATCAATGCCGGTGAAAATGGTCGATACCAGCAAATTACCGACCTGTGTCTGTTCGACGATCCGGCTGGCAGCCGATTTCATGCCATTCATGTATTCTTCTAAAGTGCAGGGAACCGGTTTTTTGCCGTCGAGCCGGTAAAGGTGTCCTTTAAGAAGTTTGTCCGGATTGCCGGATGGGGTATCGTCGTTTATGTGACTCATGGCGTTTTTCAGGGATCGAAAAGGGTAATTGTAACGGAGGATTTGTCCGCTCTGTCCGTTTTTGATGGGCGGATGGTGTGCTGCCGGCGCAAAACGTTTGAAAGCCTGTCCGGCTTGGCTATAATGGCCCGGTCGGCCAGCGACGGGTGTCCGGCCGGATCAACCTGACAGGAAATGAAGAATGTCCGTATATGAAAATCTGAAAACCTTGAATATCGAATTGCCTCCGGTTGCCAAACCGGTTGCGGCTTATGTCATGTATGTCAAGTCCGGCAATCTTGTCTATCTGTCCGGCCACATCGCCAAAAAGGACGGCAAGCCGCTTGTTGCGCAGTTCGGCAAAAATATTTCGGTTGACGAGGGGAAACACGCGGCACGTAATACGGCAATCGACTTGCTGGCGACTTTGCAGGACGCGTGCGATGGCGATTTGAATCGCGTAAAGAAGATCGTCAAGGTTCTTTCGCTGGTGAATTCCACGAGCGAGTTCACGGAGCATCATCTCGTGACCAATGGCGCTTCCGAATTGCTGGTTGAGGTATTCGGCGAGGCAGGCCGTCATGCGCGCTCGGCGTTTGGCGTTGCGCAGATTCCGACAGGGGCCTGTCTGGAACTGGAACTGATTGCCGAGATCGGCTGAAAGCGGAAGCTCCCCGGCAAGTCACCGTTTTGCGCGGAATGCCCGGGAAAGGCGCGCTGGGGAATGGCGGGGGCAACACCGTACCATCCGGTGCGGTGGCCGGCAAAGCCGGTTTTCACTCCCGGTTCAGGCGCTGTTTCGGTAACGGGAGCCGTCCTGCCGGAAAAACGGAAGCGGGGTATCCCTGTCCTGTCAGGCGGTTTGCCGGACTGGCGGTATCCGTTTTCCCGGAAAGGGTTTCTGTGTGCATCGGAGCCAGGAGCGCGTTCGGGAAGGGGAGCATGATCGAATCCGCGTTGAGTCCGGGAAACCCGGCTGATTGCGCCGCAAGGGCGAAGGGGCAGGCGGGGCGCTTTTCTCAGCTGGCTTCCAGAAAAGGACTGATTTCCCCGGCGGACAATGACGGACTGACCAGATAGCCCTGATATTCGTCGCAACCGATTTCTTTCAGCCGCAGGGCCTGAAGGTCGGTTTCGACGCCGCCGGCCGAGACTTTCAGTCTCAGGTTTTTGGCCATGGCGACGATGGCGCCGGCCACATCGGCGTCTTCGCTGCCGGTTCCCAGGGCATGAATGAAGACGGGATCGATCTTGATTTTCCCGATCGGCGCCTTTTTCAGATGGCTGATGCTGGAACAGCCGTTGCCGAAATTGTCCAGCACGATCCGGATTCCCATGGCGCGCAGTTCATGGAGCAGATCGGAAACGGTCTTGACGTTTTCCATAATGCTGCCTTCGGTGATTTGCAGTTCCAGAAAATCGGGCGCGAGTCCGTTTTCTTTCAGCGCGTTGCGGATGGTGGAAAGCAGGTTTTTCTGTTTCAGCTGGATCGAGGACAGGTTGATGGAAACGGTTTTCGGAAAACCCTGATCGCGCCATTCTCCCGCCTGTTTGCAGGCTGTCCGGATAACCCACTCGCCGATGGGGCCGATTAAGCCGGTATCTTCGGCCACGCCGAGAAAACGCGGGGGCATCAGAATGCCGAATTCGGGATGGTTCCAGCGCAGGAAAGCTTCGACACCGGTCATGTGACCGCTTTGCGTGTCAACGATCGGCTGGTATTCCAGAAAGAAACCGCTGTTTTGAAGCGCTGCCTTGAGATCGTTTTCCAGCCGGGTACGTTCAACCAGATGCAGGTTCATTTGGGCATTGAAGAACTGGTACGCGTTTCGTCCGCCTTCCTTGGCGTGATACATGGCGGTGTCGGCGTTTTTCAAAAGCGTATCAATGTCCTTGCCGTCTTCGGGATACAGGGCAATGCCAATGGAAGGCGTGATCGACATTTCGTAATTTTCGATCTGGTAGTTTTGCGAGAGCGCGTGCATGATGTTGTTTGCCACCAGCGCCACATCGTCCGCATTGCCGATGTCGTTTAGCAGGATGACGAATTCGTCGCCGCCCTGCCGGCTGACGGTATCGTTTTTGCGAACGCATTTGGTCAGGCGAAAAGCAACCTGTTGCAGAAGGCGGTCTCCCATAGCGTGCCCCAGCGTATCGTTGATGTGTTTGAACCTGTCCAGATCCAAAAACATGACGGCGGCGCGGCGGCGGTTGCGTTCGGCCGCTATCAGGGTTTGTCCGAGACGGTCCAGAAGAAGGATACGGTTGGGCAGGCCGGTCAGAAAATCGTGTTCGATCATGTAACGGGTATGGTCTTCCAGAAATTCGTTCTGGCTGATATCGAGCAGGGTGCCGATATAACTGATGATCCGGTCGTCCATATCGCGGACGATTTTGACGGTCAGGTGCGTCGGTTCGATTTTTTCCTGCCGGTTTTTCTCGAATGCCGCCATTTCTTCATGGTCGGTACAGGCGATAACGTCGCAAAGCTGGCTGTAGCAGGTGGAATCAGCGATATCGGCTTGCAAATACCACGGTTTGTTTCCCATGATTTTTTCCTGCGTCAGGCCGGTCATGCGGCTGAACTGGCGATTGACGACGGTAATACGCCTGTCCTGATCGGCGATGAAGATGCCGTCGCGGTTGTTTTCGAACAGGTTGCTGGCAATCGCCAGCGCTTTTTCGGTGGTTTTGTAGGAGGTGATATCGGCGGCAATGCCTTCCAGTCTGATTTTTCCGGTGTCGTCTTCTTCAATCAGGCAGCATTTCCAGTTGATCCATGCGAAGTCGCCATTGGGCTTGTTGACGCGTATTTCGATATCGAATCCGGTTTTCCCGTTGATTGCCGAGTTGAGCGCTGTCCGGATTTTTTCCGCGCTTTCGGGATGGATCGTGTTCATGAAACCGGAAAAGGGAATGTCCGCAAAGGTGACGAAACCGAAAAGGTCGCCGCTTTTGTCTGAAAAATGAAAACGCAGGGCATCCATTGGGGTATCCCTGGCTACGGTGGCTTTCCAGAGCCCGATGTCGGATCGTTCGATGGCCAGCTGATAAAAATGCCGTTCTTTCTCGAGCTGGTCGATCCGGTGTTTGAATTGTTTGCGGTTTTTCGCCTCGGTCGTGATATCGACGGCCGTCAGATAAAGGCAGCGGTTTTTTTCTTCGGGCTGTCCCTTTATGCGGATGAGTTTGCGGGTTTTTTCTGTTGTGCCGTTCCATTCCACGGGAGAAGGCCGGTTTTCAAGATGCGTCAGAAATAGCAGGAACGCGCATCGGTCCTTTGCGGGCAAATAATTGGCCAGCAGGTCTTTCGCCGGGAATTTTGAAGGGATGCCGAACAGCTCGCGGGCGGCATCGTTGATTTTCAAAATGGCGCCGGAATAATCGGTAACGAGCTGGGCAACCGGACTTTTCGCGAAAAATCGCCTGAAGTCCGTTTTGGCGTCTGGCGAAAAAAGACGATAGTTTCCCTCGATATTGTCGGTGGCGAACAAGTCGTTGCCGGAATGGCCGTTCGTGTGGAAAAGATCGTCGTTTGCCGGCACGTTTTCATCTTTCAGGCTGAAAGAAAGGCTTTCTTTCTGTCCAAAGCCGGCTGCCGGGTTCGCCGGTTTTTCAGGATTTCCGTCTTTTCGCATAGTTCGGACCGTTAATGAGACCGTAAAAAGCTGCACGCTTTCCGCTTGTGCAGCGCCTTGTCGAAAACAAACCGCTGTCTGCAAACCCCGCCTTTTCATCAGGGGCTTGCAAAAGACGATGTATTGAATCACAAGCGGGAACGGGCCGGACAAATAAATGCAGTTTATTTGATGTTTTCGAGCATGACGGGCGTAAAACGCGATTCGACAGGTTTTCCCTTGCGCGCCCGTTTGCCCAGATGGGCTTCGATGGCGCCGCCGGCGATACGGACAGTATACGGGTTCCCGTTTCTGGCCTGGCAGACGACGGTACAGCCTTTTTCACTGACAGGACGCGCGGCCATGAGTTTGTCGCCTTTTTCCAGTCCCATCAGAATGACGCCCCGGCCGCCGGATAAAAGGGCGCGCAGTTCGGTCATGTCAAAAAGCAGCAGATGGCCGTTTCCGGAAAGGGCGCCGATCCATTTGTCGTCCGGAGAAATCGCCACAGGCGGCAGGAGGGTTTCGTCCTTTTCCAGACTGATGAACGATTTGCCGTTGCGGACGCGGCTGCTCATATCCGCTACTTTTGCCGAAAAACCGTAACCGGAATCCGTGGAGATCAAAACGGTTGTATCGGGTGAACCGGCGAAGTACCGGACGATGGTTTCATCAATGCCGGTTTCGGCAAAGGTCGTGATCGGCATGCCGTCGCCGCGGCCGCCCGGCAGCGCATGGACGGCGACCGTGTATATCCGGCCTGTCGATGAAAACGCCAGCAGGAGATCGGTGCTGCGGCATTCGTAAGCGGCCAGCAGGCTGTCTCCGGATTTGAAAGAGAGGCCGGAAAGCGTCAGGCCGTGGCCGGTTCGCTGGCGAACCCATCCGTTTTGCGAAACGATGACGGTGACCGGTTCATCGGCGATTTTCGGTTCGACGACCGCTTTTTCCGCTTCCTCGATCAGGGTGCGGCGTATATCGCCGAACTTTTTCCGGTCGGCTTCGATTTCGCGGATGACGAGCCGTTTCATCGAGGCAGGATTGTCGAGCAGGTCGTGCAGGGTTTCCTTTTCGCGGCGCAATTCGGCCAGTTCCTGTTCAATCCTGATTTTTTCCAGACGGGCCAGCTGGCGCAGGCGGATTTCCAGAATGTCGTCGGCCTGCTTTTCCGAAAGACGGAAAGTCTCGATCAGGGCGGTTTTCGGTTCGTCCGATTCACGGATGATGCGGATTACCCGGTCGATATTCAGGAGGACAGTTTCACGGCCTTCCAGTATGTGGATACGGTCGTCGACGCGTCCCAGACGCCAGCTTGTGCGGTGTCTGACCGTCACGAACCGGAATTCGATCCATTCTTTCAGGATGTCCGACAGACTCTTCTGGCGCGGCCGCCCATCAATGCCGATCATGACCAGATTGACTGGCGTATTGCATTCCAGAGACGTATGCGCCAGCAGGCTCTGCATGAATTCGCCGGGATTAATGCGTTTGGATTTGGGTTCGAGCACCAGACGGACCGGCGCATCGCGGCTGGCTTCGTCACGGACGGCATCCAGCATGCCCAGGAATTGCTGGCGCAGGGAAATCTGCTCGGGCGACAAGGCCTTTTTGCCGTTTCGCACTTTCGGATTGGTGATTTCCTCGATTTCTTCCAGGACTTTCTGGGCGGATGTGCCGGGAGGCAGTTCGGTGACGACGGCCTGCCATTGGCCGCGCGCCAGTTCCTCGATTTTCCAGCGGGCCCGGACTTTCAGGCTGCCGCGGCCGTTCCGGTAGATTTCGGAAATGGCATGCGGCGCTGTGATGATCTGGCCGCCTCCCGGAAAATCGGGGCCCGGCAGGATTTCCATCAGTTCGTCATGCGATATCTTCGGATTGCGGATCAGGGCTTTGGCAGCCTCTGCCACTTCATTCAGGTTGTGCGAGGGAATTTCGGTAGCCAGCCCGACGGCGATGCCGGACGCGCCGTTCAAAAGCGTGAAAGGCAGTCTGGCGGGCAACCGTTTCGGTTCCTGCGTGGAGCCGTCGTAATTGTCCTGGAATTCAACGGTGCCCTGACCGATTTCTTCCAGCAAGAGCCGGGCGATCGGGGTCAGGCGCGCTTCCGTGTAACGCATGGCGGCCGCGCCGTCCCCGTCGCGCGAACCGAAGTTGCCGTGGCCGTCGATCAGCGGATAGCGCAGGGAAAAATCCTGCGCCATGCGGACGAGCGCGTCATAGACGGACTGGTCGCCGTGGGGATGCAGTTTGCCGAGCACGTCGCCGACGACGGCGGCCGATTTGCGGGGTTTGGCGTCCGGCGCGAGCCGGAGTTCGTTCATCGCATACAGGATGCGGCGCTGGACCGGTTTCTGTCCGTCGCAGACGTCAGGCAGCGCCCGTCCTTTCACGACGGAAATGGCGTAGTCGAGGTAAGCCCGCTCGGCGAAACTGGCGAGCATCAGGGTTTCGCGCGGTTCTTCCGCCGGGGACAACTGGTCGAAAAGCGTAGGTTGGGAAGTCATGGTAATCGCTTCAGTAAAGGGTTTCGGCTAGATATCGGCTTCGGCTTCGTTTCCGTGTTCTTCCATCCAGTTGCGGCGGGCGGCAGCTTCGCCCTTGCCCATCAGCATCTGGAAGCGTTCGGTCGATTCGTCCCGGGTGAAAGCGCCGAATGTGATCGGCAGGAGGCGCCGTGTGTCGGGGTTCAGCGTGGTTTCCCATAATTGTTCCGCATTCATCTCGCCCAGCCCCTTGAACCGGGAAATGCCCAGCGCGCTGTCTTTGACGCCTTCGCTTTTGAGTTTGTCCAAAATGCCGGCCAGTTCCATATCGTCCAAAGCATAGAGTTTCTGGATCGGTTTTCTGCCGCGGGCCGGGGCGTCGATCCGGTAGAGCGGAGGACGGGCGACATAGATATTGCCGTTTTCGATCAGGCGCGGGAAGTGACGGAAAAACAGGGTCAAAAGCAGCACCTGAATGTGGGAGCCATCCACATCGGCATCGGAAAGAATGCAGATTTTCCCGTAACGCAAACCGGACAGATCGGGACTGTCGTTTGCGCCATGAGGATCGACGCCGACGGCAACGGCGATATCGTGGATTTCCTGATTGGCGAAAAGCCGGTCTTTTTCGGTTTCCCAGGAATTCAGGACTTTGCCCCGCAAGGGAAGAATGGCCTGGAATTCCTTGTCGCGTCCCATTTTGGCCGAGCCGCCGGCTGAATCGCCTTCGACCAGAAACAGTTCGTTGCGGCTGATGTCGCGGGATTCGCAATCGGTCAGCTTGCCGGGCAGGACAGCGACAGCCGAGGATTTTTTCTTTTCGACCTTTTGCAGTTGCCGCATGCGGGACTGGGCCTGCCGGATAACCAGTTCGGCCAGTTTCCGGCCGTATTCGACGTTTTGGTGCAGCCACAGTTCAAAGGCGGGCCTGACGAAATGGGAGACGAGCCGCACGGCGTCGCGCGAATTCAGGCGTTCCTTGATCTGGCCCTGGAACTGGGGATCGAGTACTTTGGCCGAGAGCACGAAGGAAACGCGGGCAAAGACGTCTTCGGGCAGCAATCGCACGCCTTTCGGCAACAGGGAATGGATGTCGGTGAAACTTCTGACCGCGTTGAACAGGCCGTCGCGCAGCCCGCTTTCGTGCGTTCCTCCTGCCGTGGTCGGAATCAGGTTGACGAAGGACTCCCGCACAAGCGGGCCGTCGGCAGTCCAGGCGACGATCCAGGCGGCGCCTTCGCCTCCGGCAAACCCTTCGTTTTCGCCATCGGCGTAATGTTCGCCCGCGAAAAGCGGAATGACGGTTTCATCGCCGCTTGCCAGTTCCAGCGCCTGACTCAGGTAGCCGCGCAGGCCGTCTTCGTATTGCCAGGTTTCGGTTTCTCCCGTTTTGGCGTTGTGCAGTTCGACATGCACACCCGGGAGCAGGATAGCCTTGGAGCGCAGCAGGTGTTTCAGTTCCGGTAGCGGAATCGTCATGGAATCGAAGTATTTCGCATCGGGCCAGACGGTCACTTTCGTGCCGGATTTCTTTTCGCCTCGCGATAGCGGCCGGGAAGTCAGCGGTTCGGACACGTCGCCGTCGGTAAAGGCGATGTGATGAACCTGTTTTTCCCGCCAGACAGTCACTTCGATGCGTTTGGACAATGCGTTGGTGACCGAGACGCCGACACCGTGCAGGCCGCCGGAAAAAGCGTAGGCGCTCTCGCCGCCCTTGGCGAATTTGCCGCCCGCGTGCAGCCGGGTGAAAACAATTTCCACGGTGGGCACTTTTTCTTCCGGATGCAGGCCGACGGGAATGCCGCGTCCGTCGTCCTCGACGCTGACGCTGCCGTCGGCATTTAAGCAAACCTGGATGTTTTTGCAATAGCCGCCGATCGCTTCGTCAGAAGCATTGTCGATTACTTCGGTCACGATATGCAGCGGATTTTCCGTGCGCGTGTACATGCCGGGACGCTGCCGGACAGGTTCGAGCCCTTTTAAAACCGTGATCGATTCTTCGCTGTAAATGGATTTCTTTTCTGCCATGACTTTGGGGTTTGTAGCCTGCTTCCTTTCCGGATTTTCCATAAGGCAGACAGCCGGACTTCGCCTGTCCCCTGTGGTATCCGGGGAAGCGGGCGATGCCTGTCTGCGCCGGTGAACCCGGAGTCCGTTTTCCGGATTGTCCGCGGGCACTTTCACCGTTTTTTATCGCGCCAGTCAATCAACGGGAAAGTGGTCCGCATGGAGAAGCCGGGAAGGAAAAACGAAAGTATAAGGCAATTTTTGAAATCGGATGGCTGTCGTGATATCGAAGACGGGGCAGTGCGGGCATGCGGCGAGAACAGGAAAAAAGACATCAAAGTCTTAGCTGTTGATATTATTGGAATTCCTGCCCGCTTGCATTGCGGTTGGCGCAGATTTTATATATAATTGGCACTTTATTACGGTTTCGTCCATTTTTGGATGGCGAGGGGTGTTGAAATCATGATATGGGCTTTAGCCCATTTTTTTTTCATTATGCCGCCCGGCGCTTCCATTAACGGCATGGTTTTTCCTTTCTTTTTTGAAAGGAAAAGCGGAACGGAAATTGAACGGGAGCAGGCTTTGTTGCAGGAACTGGTTGAAAAGACAGTCAATGGCTGCGGGTATGATCTGGTCGATCTGGAAAGAGCGAGCGGCGGCATTTTGCGCGTTTACATCGATTTTTTGCCTGAAGCGTCCAGCCGGGGAAACATTACGGTGGACGATTGCGAGAAAGTCAGTCGCCAGCTCTCTCATGTGCTGACGGTCGAGGATGTCGATTACGACAGGCTGGAAGTCTCGTCGCCCGGTCTCGACCGCCCGCTGAAGAAATGGCAGGATTTTGTCCGTTTTGCCGGAATGGAAGCGCATGTCAGATTGCGCAAGCCGGTGACAGGCATGGGAAACCGGAAATCGTTTCAGGGAATTCTGTTGCCGCCCGAAGGGGATGAGCTGGCTTTGGAATTTGAGGGAAACGACAGCGAAAGCAGTTCGGTTTTGCATTTTACGATAACAGATATAGACAAGGCACGTCTGGTGCCGCAGGTGAATTTTAGGAGCCGCAAAGCATGAGTCTCGAAATTCTGCAATTGGTTGATGCGCTGGCGCGCGAAAAAAACGTCGACAAGGAAATCGTTCTGGGCGCGCTTGAGCATGCTTTGGCGCTGGCCACAAAAAAACGTTATCCGGGAGACGTCGATATCCGGGTGGCGATCGACCGCCAGTCCGGCGAGGTGGAAACGTTCCGGCGCTGGCATGTCGTGCCGGATGAAGCCGGGCTGCAACAGCCGGATCAGGAGATGCTCTTTTTTGAGGCAAAAGAGCAGTTTCCGGATATCGAAGTGGGCGATTATATCGAGGATCATGTCGAATCCGTCGATCTGGGCCGCCGCTTTGCACAGGATACGAAACAGATCGTATTGCAGCGTATCCGTGACGCGGAACGCGAACAGATTCTCCAGGATTTCCTGGATCGGGGCGATTCACTGGTCACGGGAACCGTCAAGCGGATGGAACGGGGCGACGCGATTGTCGAATCCGGCAAGGTGGAAGCCCGCTTGCCGCGCGAGCAGATGATTCCGAAAGAAAATCTCCGGATCGGCGACCGTGTGCGCGCCTATATCCTCCGTGTCGAGCGTGGCGCGCGCGGCCCTCAGGTCATCCTGTCGCGAACCGCGCCGGAATTCATTGTCAAGCTGTTTGAGCTGGAAGTGCCTGAAATCGAGCAGGGTCTTCTGGAAATCAAGTCGGCGGCACGCGATCCCGGCGTTCGCGCCAAGATCGCCGTCTATACCGCCGACAAGCGGATCGATCCGATCGGCACCTGTGTCGGCATGCGGGGTTCGCGCGTTCAGGCCGTAACCGGCGAGCTGGGAGGCGAACGGGTCGATATCGTGCTGTGGTCGGAAGACCCGGCGCAATTCGTGATCGGGGCGCTGGCGCCTGCCAATGTGTCGTCTATTGTGGTCGATGAAGACAAGCATGCCATGGACGTGATCGTCGATGAGGAAAATCTGGCGATCGCCATCGGCCGAAGCGGGCAGAATGTCCGTCTGGCGACCGAACTGACCGGCTGGAAGATCAATATCATGACGGCGGAGGAATCGGCGGACAAGACGGCACTGGAAAAAGCCGAATTGCAGAAACTTTTCATGGAAAAACTCGACGTCGATTCCGAAGTGGCGGACATTCTGATTGAGGAAGGGTTCACTTCGCTGGAGGAAATCGCTTACGTGCCGATCAATGAAATGCTGGATATCGAGGCGTTCGATGAAGAAACGGTCAACGAGATCCGTCAGCGGGCCCGCGATGCCTTGATTACCGAAGCGATTGTGTCTGAAGAAGGCATGGCCGGCATGGAAGAAGCCCTGTCCGGTCTGGAAGGCATGAGCCGCAGTGTGGCGGGCAAGCTGGGGCTGGCCGGCGTCAAGACGCTGGAACGTTTTGCCGGGCTGGCGTATGACGAGTTCGGCGCCATTCTTGCCTTGCCTGTCGAACGTGCGCGCCAGCTCCTGGAAAACGAGTTTGCCGATGTAACGGATGAAGAAATGAAACTGATCGATGCCAAATACGATGATGAAGCGAAAGAATTGCAGGCGCGTGCCTGGAAACTGATGGAGTCCTGACTGGACGAAAGCTTTTTTCCCTTATCGAATTTGCCGCATCTATTAGAAGAAAGAGGAATGAATGGCGATTAACAATGTAGCCCAATTTGCTGCCGAACTGAATGTGCCTTCCGACATGCTATTGAAACAGTTGCGGGATGCCGGTGTGGAAAAAAATTCAGTCAACGATACGCTGAGCAAGGAAGACAAGGATAAACTGTTGAGTTATTTGCGTGGTGTGCATGGCGCTCCGGCGGGAGAGAAGCGTAAAATTTCGTTGACGCGCAAGGAAACGAGCGAAATCAAGCAGGCCGATGCGACAGGCAAATCCAGGACGATCCAGGTCGAAGTCAGAAAAAAACGGACGTTCGTCAAACGGGATGAGCCCGCGCTCCGTTCCGAAGTGGAACAGAGAAGAGCGGTTCCCCCGGTGATCGACGAGGCGGAAAAGCAGCGCCGCGCCGAGGAAGCGCGCCGTCAGGCCGAGCTGATTGCGAGACAGGAAGCCGAGTTGCGTGAAAAACAGGCGCAACTGGCGAGGATGGAAGAAGAAAAGCAGGCCAGACTCAGGGCCGAAGAAGAAGCCCGGAACGAAGCGGAAGCATTGAAGAGGAAAGAAGCCGAACAGCGTGAAGCGGTCTTGAAGATGCAGCGTGAAGCCGAGCAGACGGAAAAGGAAAAGCAGCAGATGGCGGCTGAGGAACGGGAAGCGGCCGAAGCGTTGAAGAAAGCGGAAATGGCAAGGATGGCTGAAGAGGCGGCACGGGCTGAAAAAGCGCGGAAAGAAGCGGAAGCGGAACGGATCAGACGGGCCGAAGAGGCGGAACGCGCGAGAAAAGCCGTTGAAGACGAAGTTGCCCAGATCAAGGCGATGATGAGCGGCGCCCGCAAAGTCGTCAAGCAGCCTGCAAAACCGGTCGCGGCTCCCGCGGCTCCCGCTTCTGCAACGGCTGACAACCGCGATGCGGCCAAGAAGGCAGCGGGTACCCTTTCCCGTCCGGCACAACAACAGACAGCCAAACCGGCCGACAAGAAGCCTGCTCCGGCTCCCGCCAAGGGCGACAAGAAATCCTCGGGCGACAAAAAGGCAGCCAAGACAGCGGGTTGGGAGGAATCCGGCAAGAAACGCGGTTCCGGACTCAAAACGCGCGGCGGCGATACGTCGGGGCGCGATGGATGGCGCAGCAGTTTGGGCGGCTCCAAGGGACGTCGTCATGCGCAGCTTGCCGAACGGGAAAGCAATTTCCATCAGCCGACGGAGGCCATCGTTCACGATGTGTACGTTCCGGAAACGATTACGGTGGCCGAATTGGCCCACAAGATGGCGGTGAAAGCTTCTGAAGTCATCAAGCAACTGATGAAACTGGGCCAGATGGTCACGATCAATCAGGTGCTGGATCAGGAAACGGCCATGATTTTGGTCGAGGAAATGGGACATCGCGCCTTTGCCGCCAGGATTCAGGATGTGGAATCGCAGCTGGAAGAAATCGGCAGGAACGACAATGCCGAGCTGTTGCCGCGGGCGCCGGTCGTAACCGTCATGGGCCATGTCGATCACGGCAAGACTTCCCTTCTGGACTATATCCGGCGTACCAAAATCGCTTCCGGCGAAGCGGGCGGCATTACCCAGCATATCGGCGCCTATCACGTCAAGACCGAGCGCGGTATCGTGACTTTCCTGGATACGCCGGGGCATGAAGCGTTTACCGCCATGCGCGCCCGTGGCGCGAAAGCGACTGACATTGTGATTCTGGTCGTCGCGGCCGACGATGGCGTCATGCCGCAGACGAAAGAAGCGATTGCCCACGCGAAAGCGGCTGGTGTGCCCATTGTCGTGGCGATCAACAAGGTGGACAAGCAGGGCGCCAACATCAACCGCGTCACGCAGGAACTGGTGGCCGAACAGGTGATGCCGGAAGAATACGGCGGCGATTCCCCGTTCGTGCCGGTTTCGGCGAAAACGGGACAGGGCATTGATTCATTATTGGAAAACGTGCTTTTGCAGGCCGAAATCCTGGAACTGAAAGCGCCGGTCGAGGCTATGGCGAAAGGCATCGTGATCGAGGCGCGTCTGGACAAGGGGCGCGGCCCGGTCGCGACCGTTCTGGTGCAGTCCGGTACCCTGCATCGGGGCGACGTCGTTCTGGCGGGGCAGGAATTCGGTCGTGTCCGGGCCATGCTGGATGAAACCGGGAAGGCGATTTCGGAAGCCGGCCCGAGCATTCCGGTGGAAATCCAGGGCTTGACGGGCGTTCCGTCGGCCGGTGAGGAAATCGTTGTTTTAAACGATGAACGTAAGGCGCGCGAAATCGGCCTGTTCCGTCAGGGCAAGTTCCGCGACGTCAAGCTGGCCAAACAGCAGGCGGCCAAACTGGAAAACATGTTCGACCAGATAGCCGAAGGCGAAGTGAAGACGCTGCCGCTGATCGTCAAGACCGACGTGCAGGGGTCGCAGGAAGCGCTGGCTGCCTCGCTTCTGAAGTTGTCCAATGATGAAGTCCGCGTCCAGATCGTTCATGCCGCCGTCGGCGGCATCACGGAAACGGACGTCAATCTGGCGCTCGCTTCCAAGGCCGTCATTATCGGCTTTAACACCCGGGCCGACGCGCAGGCGCGTCATCTGGCGGAAGCAAACGGCGTCGATATCCGGTACTACAATATCATTTACGATGCCATTGATGAAGTGAAGGCCGCCATGTCGGGGATGCTGGCGCCTGAAAAACGCGAGCACGCTCTGGGACTGGTCGAAATCAGACAGGTTATCATGGTCAGCCGCGTGGGGGCGATTGCAGGCTGCTTCGTGACCGAAGGGCTGGTTCGTCGCGGCTCGCCAGTGCACCTGTTGCGCGACAACGTGGTGATCTGGTCGGGTGAAATCGATTCGTTGAAACGGTTCAAGGACGATGTGAAGGAAGTGAAAGCCGGGTTCGAGTGCGGTTTGACCCTGAAGAATTACAACGATATCAAGGTCGGCGACCAGATCGAAGTGTATGAAATCCAGGAAATCGCCCGCAGCCTGTGATTTTTCATGCGCGGGATGCCGGATTTGGGGTATGGTAATGACTGTGGTTAATTTATAAAGGGAGTGGATCATGGCACGACACAGCAAATCGATTCCCGGCCGCAGCTTGCGTGTGGCTGACCAGATCCAGCGCGATCTGTCCGATATCATTTTTTCGGAACTGAAAGACCCGAATGTCGGGATGGTGACGATTACGGAAGTGAAAGTCACCCCTGATTACGCCAACGCCAGGGTTTATTTCACCATGTTGGACGATAAGCCGGAAACGGTGAAAAAAACGCTGGACAGCCTCCAGCATGCTTCCGGTTTCATCCGGATGCAGCTGGGCAAACGGCTTCATATCCATACGCTGCCCCAGCTGGCTTTCATTTACGACAATTCCATTGCGGAAGGGGTGGCGCTGTCGCATCTGATTGATGTCGCCAATGCCGAAAGGGCAAAAGACGGGGATGGGGTCTGATGGCGTGGTGGCGGCTGGATGAGGCCGGTTTCTTTTTGATGGCGGTGTGACAGATTCATGAAAAATCCGGTTCCCGCCAAAAAAAAACGGCTTGATGTGCATGGCGTGCTGCTGCTGGATAAACCGGCCGGCATCTCCAGCAACGATGCCCTGATCCGGGCCAAAAGAATCTTCAATGCGAAAAAGGCCGGTCATACCGGCACGCTCGATCCTTTCGCCACGGGCCTTCTGCCGCTCTGTTTTGGTGAAGCCACCAAGTTTTCGCAGGATTTGCTGGATGCCGACAAGACGTATGAGACGGTCGTTCATCTCGGTATCCGGACAACGACCGGCGATACGGAAGGCGAGATTGTCGAAAGAACGGATGCCGTTTCGTTCCGGACCGATGAAATCGAGGCGGTGCTTTCGCGTTTCAGGGGCGATATCCGGCAAGTTCCTCCGATGTATTCGGCGCTGAAACGGGATGGCAAACCCCTGTATGAGTATGCACGGGCCGGTATCGAACTCGAACGGGAAGCGCGTGCCGTGACGGTTCACGAACTGACGCTTCTGGATTATTCAGCGCCCTGCCTCGCTTTGCGGGTAAGGTGCAGCAAGGGAACGTATATCCGCGCGCTGGGGGAAGATATCGGCCAGGCGCTGGGATGCGGCGCTCACCTGAAAAGCTTGCGGCGTACCCGGGTCGGTTTTCTGACGCTCGATTCGGCGGTTTCGCTCCCGGCTCTGGAAGAGGCAGGCGGGAAGACGGCCGGCGGGAATCCCCCATCGCTGGAACCGGTCGATTATCTGTTGTCTTCCTTTCCCTCGCTTGCCCTGAATGCGGTTCTGGCAAAACGTTTCCTGAACGGCCAGCGGCTTTCGCTGGCGAAGGAAAACATCGGAACAGCCGGCATGACCGGACGTTGCCGCGTTTATGCCGAAAACGGTGTTTTCATGGGGACAGCAGAGATACGGCCCGATGGTGTTCTGGCTCCGGAACGGCTTGTTGCGCTGCCGGATGTTTTTGCAAGCTGAATTTGGAACAGCCTTTTTGAAATACGGTTTTGCAGATGGGCGTTTGACGCTTTTTCTTTTATTTCCCAATCCCCGCTGTGGGAAAACGATCGCGTGCTAGAATACCCAGTTATCCTTTTTTTCAACTATTCGAGTTTTTATGTCTGAAACCAAACGCGCTATCCGCAATGTCGCGATTATCGCTCACGTCGATCATGGCAAAACCACGCTGGTCGATCAGTTGTTGCGTCAATCGGGAACTTTCCGTGAAAATCAGGCCGTCAGCGAACGGGTGATGGATTCCAACGATCTGGAAAAGGAGCGCGGGATTACCATTCTCGCGAAGAACTGTGCCGTGGAATACGAGGGAACGCATATCAATATTGTCGATACCCCGGGCCATGCCGATTTCGGCGGTGAAGTGGAGCGCGTCCTGTCGATGGTGGACAGTGTGCTGCTTCTGGTCGATGCGGTGGAAGGGCCGATGCCGCAAACCCGCTTCGTGACCCGCAAAGCGCTGGGGCTCGGTCTGAAACCGATTGTCGTCATCAACAAGATCGACCGGCCGGGCGCCCGGCCGGACTGGGTGATCAATGCCACTTTCGAACTCTTTGACAAGCTGGGCGCGACCGAGGAACAGCTCGATTTTCCGGTCATTTACGCGTCGGGCCTAAACGGTTATGCCGGTCTGGACGACAGTGTCCGTTCCGGGGACATGAGGCCGCTATTCGACGCCATTTTGCAATACGTTCCGGTGCGGGACGCCGATCCCGACGGCCCGTTCCAGATGCAGATTTCCTCGCTCGATTATTCTTCTTATGTGGGCAAGATCGGGATTGGCCGGGTCAATCGCGGGCGCGTCAGGCCGCTTCAGGATGTTGTCATCATGAACGGCCCCGAATCGGCGCCCGTCAAGGCACGCGTCAATCAGGTGCTGTCTTTCAAGGGGCTGGAACGCAAGGTCATTGATGAAGCGTCTGCGGGCGATATCGTTCTGATAAACGGGATTGAAGCGATTGATATCGGTTCGACGATATGCGATCCCGAACATCCGGAAGCGCTGCCGATGCTGACGGTGGACGAACCGACCCTGACGATGAATTTCATGGTGAATACGTCGCCTTTTGCGGGCCGGGAAGGCAAGTTTGTCACCAGCCGCCAGTTGCGCGAACGGCTCGAACGCGAACTGAAGTCGAATGTGGCCTTGCGGGTTGCGCCGACGGATGACGATACGGTTTTCGAGGTGTCCGGCCGTGGCGAACTGCATCTGACGATCCTGATCGAAAACATGCGGCGCGAAGGGTATGAGCTGGCCGTTTCCCGCCCGCGGGTTGTGTACAAGACGATCGACGGCATCCGGCATGAACCCTATGAAGCCTTGACCGTCGATGTGGATGAGGCCCATCAGGGCGGCGTCATGGAAGAACTGGGCCGTCGCCGCGGTGAATTGCAGGATATGCAGCCCGATTCCAAGGGACGCGTCCGGCTGGAATACAGGATTCCCGCGCGGGGCCTGATCGGTTTCCAGAGCGAATTCATGACCCTGACGCGCGGCACGGGCATCATGAGCCACGTTTTCGACGACTATTATCCGGTCGATGAAAACCGGCCCGATACCGGCGGCCGCAGAAACGGCGTGCTGATTTCGCAGGAAGACGGGGCAGCCGTTGCCTATGCCCTTTGGAAACTTCAGGACCGGGGGCGGATGTTCGTCAATCATAACGATCCGGTTTACGAAGGCATGATTATCGGCATTCATTCCCGCGAAAACGATATTGTCGTCAATCCGATCAAGGGAAAACAGCTGACCAATATCCGCGCTTCCGGCACAGACGAGGCGGTGCGTCTGGTGCCGCCTATCCAGATGTCGCTGGAATATGCCGTCGAATTCATCGAGGATGACGAACTGGTGGAAATCACGCCGAAAAGCATCCGTTTGCGCAAGCGCTATCTGTCCGATATCGACCGCCGGCGCGCAAGCCGGTCTTCGTGAAGTCGGGTGTTTTGGAGGGAAAGGGAAAGGAGCCGCAAGGCTCCTTTCCGGTTTTCCGGCGGCCGCAAAGGGATTTCAGCGGTAATCATGCAGAAAATGGGAGGAGCCTCCGGACAGGGGCGTTCTCCGGCAGGGGCGGTGCTTTTCATTTCTGTCACGGCAACAAGCGGGTGTCTTTGTCTCTTATCGCGCAAGTTGTTTGGGAAGACAAGTCAGACCCCAGAAAGAAAAGCGCTGTCCCGTCCGGTTTTAAAGACGTGTTTGCCAGCAGTCCATGCCGCGCGGCGGGTCCTGGCCGGACAGTTTTTTTTCAGTCTGGACACTTTATGGCTTTGAACGGGCGTTTTTCGAACCGGAAGATGAAGTCAATCTCGGAAAAGTTGCGCCGGCGCGACAAAAAGGAAAAATAATTTTTGGCGTCCCTTCTGGCGGAAATGAAATGGCCGAGTTTGCTTAACTTCAATAAAACTGAAAACAAGGCCTGTATTTTTCATTTTTTTCTTGATTTTCACCGTAAATGGCTTGAATATGATCCGGTACGCTTTCAGGCCAATGACGCAGGGCAATTTTTGTCCATTCGGGGCGCTGGCGACGAAAACTTTTTTTCTTGACACATTTGTGGCTCGCTTGTTTAATGCATGAATTCGGGCTTGTCCCAGATGACTTTTTAATTAATAGTGGGGGGGTTGTTGCGTGAATAAAACTGAGCTTATCGAGTATATCGCCAAATCTGCCGACATTTCCAAGGCGGCTGCCGCTCGTTCTCTGGATGCGGTAATGGAAGCGATTACAGAAACCTTGAAGAAAGATGGCAGCGTCACGCTGGTCGGTTTCGGTACCTTCAGCGTGGGCGAACGTGCCGCCCGTTCCGGTCGCAATCCGCGTACCGGAGAAGAAATCAAAATCAAATCCGCCAGGGTTCCCAAATTCAGGGCTGGCAAATTGTTGAAAGATGCTGTAAACTAGCTCTTCTTTCGACGGTGCAAAAAACGTCCGGTTCCGAAGAGAAATTGTTTGAAATTTTTACTGGCAATTTTTTGGAAAGTGGTTTAAACTGGCGTTCTTTAGCGACATGACAAACGTCGGGTTTGACTGGCTAGGTGAAACGGGTGCTTAGCTCAGTTGGTAGAGCGGCGCCCTTACAAGGCGTAGGTCGGGAGTTCGAGGCTCTCAGCACCCACCAAACAGTCGGACTGGAAAAAGTTTTAGGAGTGGTAGTTCAGTTGGTTAGAATATCGGCCTGTCACGCCGGGGGTCGCGGGTTCGAGTCCCGTCCACTCCGCCACAAACTGGAAAAGGCGAACACTGCGTTCGCCTTTTTTTTTATTGATTTTTGAATCGCTTCTTGATGGGCAGAAATCGCCATGCTCGATTTTATACGCAGCCATAAACGTCTGACTCAGATCATTCTTCTGGTTTTCATTATCCCTTCCTTTATTTTTGTCGGTGTCGAAGGCTACAAGCGCTTCGGTGACGGCGATGCGGTCGCCAAGGTCAACGGCAAGGCCATTACGCAGCAGGAATGGGACAATGCGCAGCGCGAACAGGCTGAACGGTTTCGCCAGCGCGCCGCCGTGCAGGGGCAGCCTTTCGATTCCAAATGGATCGAGTCCTCGCAGTTCAAATGGGCGGTATTGCAGAACCTGATCAACAGG
Organism: Oxalobacter paraformigenes; assembly: GCF_000158475.2. GTDB lineage: Bacteria > Pseudomonadota > Gammaproteobacteria > Burkholderiales > Burkholderiaceae_D > Oxalobacter > Oxalobacter paraformigenes. Next base: position 353,939 of record NZ_KI392031.1, read on the forward strand.
CGGGTATTGCTGGCTACCCTGAACAAGGAACATCTGACGGTTCCCGAGCAGGTCGTGCTCCAGAAAATCCGGGAAATTCCCGGGTTGATCGGCCCGGACGGAAAACTGAATGAAGCCCGTTACAAGGAAGTGCTGGCGGCACAGGGCCTGAATCCGGACATGCATTTCGCCCTGATGACCCAGGATATGGCCATGCAGCAGATTGCCGCCCCGATAGAATTTTCCGCTTTCGAACCGAAGGCGGTCGTGACACGCGTCTGGAATCTTTTCGAACAGGAACGTGATGTGCAGCGTCTGGTGTTTGACGCCGGAGCCTACCGCAACAAGGTGAGCGTCACGGAAGACGATCTGACCGCTTTCTACAGGGCCCATGAAGCGCAGTTCACGATTCCCGAACACGCCGATGTGGAAGTCGTTGTGCTCGATATGCCGACGGTGGAAAAGAACGTGAAAATCAGCGATGCCGATTTGCAGAGCTATTATGAACAGAACAGGGACCGTTTTTCGATTCCCGAAGAAAGACGGGCGCAGCATATCCTGATTGCCGTCGCCAAAAACGCTTCCGACTCGGAAAAGGCCGAAGCGAAAAAGAAGGCGGAAGAGTTGCTTGCGCAACTGAAGGCCGATCCGTCCCGTTTTGCCGAACTGGCCAAAGCCCATTCGCAGGATCCGGGTTCGGCGAGAAATGGCGGCGATCTGGGCTTTTTTACCCGCGGCAAAATGGTCAAACCGTTCAACGATGCCGTTTTCGGTATGAAGAAAGGGGAAATCAGCGATCCGGTCCAGACGGATTTCGGTTATCACCTCATCGCGGTGACCGATATCAAACCGGCTGTTGCCAAACCGCTCTCGCAGGTGAAAGACAGTGTGTTGCAGGAATTGAAACGCCAGGAGACCAGTAAAAAATTCGCTGAAATGTCGGAAACGTTTTCCAATATGGTCTATGAAAAACCGGACAGCCTGAAACCGGTTGCCGATGCCCTGAAACTGACCGTGCATACTTTCCCGAATCTGGCACGCGATCCGGCGGTTGCCGCCAGACAGAATCCGCTTCTCGCCGACCCGAAAATACTGCAGGCGATTTTCTCGGATGACGCGGTCAAGGGAAAACACAATACGGAAGCCGTCGAGGTTTCTCCACAGGTACTGGTCGCCGCCCGTATCGCAAAACATTACCCGGCAGAGCTGACCCCGTTTGAAAAGGTCAAGTCCGTTGTGAAGGCGCAGGTAACGAACGAAAAGGCGATGGCGCTGGCCAAGGCGGCCGGTGAAGCCGAACTGGCCAGACTGAAGGAAGGCGGCGCACCGTCCGGATTTTCGCCGGGACTTCTGGTGTCGCGGCAGAAGATCACTATGGCGGGACGCTCCGATCTGGCGCCGGTCATGAAAGCCGACGTATCGAAACTGCCGGCGTATGTCGGGGTCGAAATGGCGCCGAACGGTTACATCATCTATCGCATCACCCGGGTCGTCACGCCGGAGAAGACCGACGGGAAACTGCGTGAAGCGATGAGCCGCCAGATGACGAATGTCATGGCGCAGCAGGATCTGGCCGCTTATATGAACTATCTGAAACAGGAAGCCAAGGTCGAGATACTGGTCAAGAGCCCGGCGGAAGAAAAGGCCGAAGCCGGTTCCGGCGCCGCCCGGTAAGCGACGGGAAGGTGCAGGTATGGTACAGCAGATCAGCGACAACCCGTTTTTGAAGGATCTGGGGCTGGAATTGCTCAGCATGGAAAACGGCACGGCGGAAGTCGGCATCCATTTGCAGGCGCAGCATATGAACAGCTGGCAAGTCATGCATGGCGGTATCATCATGACGCTTCTGGACGCGTGCATGGCCCGCGCGGCGCGTTCGCTGGTTCCCGAACTGACGTCGGCGGCGACAGTAGAGATGAAAACGAGTTTTTTCCAGCCGGGCGGAAAAATCAGCCAGCAGATTGTGGCGCGGGGCAGGGTACTGCACCGTTCGACGACCATGTATTATTGCGAGGGGGAAATATGGAATGGAGACGCCCTGATCGCGAAGTCGATGGGAACGTTCAAGGTTTTCCGCCGCAACGATATCGCGCGCCGGCTGAAAATGACCTCGTCGAAGCATCTGGCGGTGGGGGAATAGCCCCGTATAATCGCTTAAGACGGTAAAGATGAAAGAGCATGCCGCTGGCATGCTCTTTTTTTGCGCCGCGATCAGTTTTCAGGATAGGGCATCGGGATATTGTCGTTCAGGTACAGAAATCCCTTGATGAGCCGGTAAGCGTACCAGACCCAGGCCAATACCCAGACCAGCATGGCAATGGGAATGCCCAGCAGGGTGAAATAGAAAATCCATCCGACGCCGCCCCAGATGAGATACCACCAGAAGGAGCGGATTTGCCAGGTGTAGTGGGTATAGACGAAGGTGTTTGCCGCTTTCGGGCGGCCCAGATAGTCCAGGATAAGGGGAATGAACGACAGCAGCCCCAGCGTCAGGAGAAAGCAGACGGCATGGAAGAGATAAAGCCACCATGCGGCAGAGCGCAGGGTGTTGATGTAGGGGGAATGATAGACCTCGGTATCGGTAGCCATGATGGTTGTCCTTTCAACGTTTTTCCGAATGAGGGTTTGATCGGATTTTCCGGCGGAAGTTTTCCGCTTTGGGCAATGGGCTGATATGACGCGGGAATCGTTTGGGATGTGATCGCGCAGCCGGTACGGAAAACAGGCGTCGTGATTGGCGAGCGCACGCTGTTTGCCGCGGATGCGGGGAAGGTATGGCAGGGAGCGTTCCGGATTTGCCAGTCTGGCCGGGGGGATTTTTATCCGGACCGGCAAAAGGTTTTTTAAAGGGGCTTTTTCCGGGCGGATTGGCCGCACAGGGGGCGCAACCGGGGTACGGTTTCAGCCGCGGCGCGAACGGTTGCGGCAATGCGGCAGGGATCAGCCGTCTTTTCCGATTCCCTCATTTCCGGGATTGACGCCTTCGCGCATTTTCTGGTTGACGGAGACAGTCCGGAAAAACCGCCGGGGGCTTTTCCGGAAAGCGGGATTGATCAGATGGACGCCATGAACCCGTTTGATGGCGCCGATCAGGTAGATGGCGCCGAGATAGGGCCACCAGCGGTTTCCCGCCTTTTCCATGAAGGCGAACCGCCTCAGCCAGCGCCGGGTACGGCAGGGAGGGCGGTAGCAGCCGAAATAACCTCGGCTGATTTCGAAATTCAGCAGTTTCAGCCAGTCCTTCAGGCGGGAGAGGCTCAGGAATTCGGCGTGTTCAGGCAGGAAACGGTTGCCCCACAGCCTGCCGAAGTGTTGCCGGACGCCCCAAAGGCTGGCGGGATTGAAACCGCTGATAATGACCTGTCCTTCAGGGATCAGGACACGGTCCACTTCGCGCAGTATCTGGTGGGGCGAATGGGCGAACTCGAACGCGTGAGGCAATATGATCAGATCGATGGATTCGGAAGCGAAGGGCAGTTCGTCGATATCGTGGACGAGCGAAATACGGACCGGCGAATCTTCCGTCTTTTCCGGATGGCCGTTATCTGTCATTTGCCGGATTCCGGATTCAGGCATGAACGGATTGGTGTACCAGCGGTTTGTCATCCGGTTTTCTTTCAGGGCGTTGATTTCGCAGAAACCGATCTGCAAGGCGTTGTAACCGAAAATGTCCGCAGAAAGCGCCTGAAAATGTTTTTCTTCCCATTCCAGAATGTACTGGCCGACCGGGGTCATCAGCCAGTCGTGCATGGTCTGGACTTTCATTTTGGTATGGGATTTCTTCACGGCTTATCCTGATTTGGGGTGTGGTCTGTCTCACGTGCTGCCGGGCTGGTTTCAAGAGGGGGCCTGACCGGGAAGCGGGAAAATACGGGGAACGCTGCATGAGACGAATTTATTGTAATGGCTGATTGTCCTGAAGACTACCGTATTTTGTAAAAATCCTGACGAAAAAATGCGCTGTTTTGTCCGATCTTGACGCGGGCGGGATCGGGGGCAAATAAATTTTTGTGAGCCGGCATTTATAAGGTATCCTGTCATAAAGGGATTCAGTCGGGTTTTCGAAATCCTTTGCCGTTTGCGGTTCCTGTTTTGACGGAATATAAGGAGACAAAAGATGCAGATTGGACATATTTGTTCGAATAACGTAATCACATGCAGTTCGAATACAACGGTGCTGGAAGCGGCGCAGCTGATGCGGCGCAATCATGTCGGAACGCTGATTGTGGTTGAGGAAGTCAATGGCATGATGGTGCCGCAGGGGATCGTCACCGACCGGGATATCGTGGTCGTGGTGCTGGCCGAGGGGCTGGATCCGAAGAGTATCAAGGTCATTGATATCATGAAGGTCGAACTGATGACCGCGGTCGAGACGGAAGACGTGTTTGAAACCGTCGAACGGATGCGTTTCAAGGGCGTGCGGCGCATTCCGATTGTGGACAAGATGGGCGGTCTGGTCGGCATTGTCAGTGTGGACGATATCTGGAAATTCCTGTCGAAGGAAATCAGTGAACTGGCTGACGTGACGACGCGCCAGCAAACCCGTGAAAAGGTGGCGCGCCGCCGCTGATCCGGGGTGGATGCAAACGGGTGAAAGGCTGCCCAAGGCAGCCTTTTGTTTTTGCCGGGTGGGTTGCGGAAAAATGACTCTCGGGGTTTTTCAGGCGAAACAGGTTGCCGCCGCGCGTCGTCCGGCGTCAGAGAGGGGTACCGGGCAGGCGGGGGCCGGCGGCGCCATGTTTTTGCAGGAACATTTCCAGTTCTTCCGGAGGCAGCGGCGGACTGCAAAGGTATCCCTGAATCTGGTCGCAGCCTTTGGCGATCAGAAAATCAAGCTGTTCTTTTGCTGAAACGCCTTCGGCGATAACGGGCATGTTCAGGGAATGGGCCATGGCAATGGTCGATTCGACGATGGATTTCATTCCCTCGCTGTTTGCCAGACCGGCAATGAAGGAACTGTCTATTTTCAGCAGATCAATCGGCAGGGTGGACAGATAGCGGAGCGAGGAGTAGCCGGTTCCGAAATCGTCGATGGAAACCGTTACGCCCAGTTGCCGGATATCACACAGGTTGGCGCGGACTTCGTCCATGTCCTCGATCAGACTGCTTTCCGTGATTTCCAGTTCGAAAAGATGAGGTGACAGACCGGTTTCGGCGATCGTCTTTTTCAGGGATGCCGTCAGTCCGTCTGTATAGAGTTCGCGGGTCGATACATTGAAGGCGACTGGCAAGCGGACGGTGTTTTCTGTTTTCCATTTCACGAGTTGGTGGGCGATTGCTTCCAGAACGTGTTCCCCGATTTTCTCGATCAGTCCGATTTCTTCCGCAAGCGGAATGAATCTGGCCGCCGTTATGATGCCTTCGCCTGGATGATTCCAGCGGATCAGGGCTTCCAGGCTGGCGATTTCGCCGGTTTTCAGACACAGGCGCGGCTGGTAAAACAGCGTGAATTCGTTTCTGTCCAGTGCACGCCGCAATTCGGATTCCGTTATCAGCCTTTCTTTGGGCGTGACGTTCATGTCCGGATTGAAAAAACGGACGACGCTGGAACGTTTCCGGCGGGCTTCGGCAAGAGCGATATCCGCGTGTTTTAGCAGGGTGCCGGCATCAGACGCGTCGCGCGGATACAGGCTGCCGCCGATGGAGACGGCAATCGAGAGATCGTGACCCGACAATTGCAGGGGTTCCGTGACGGTTTTCATCAGCCGGGCGGCAATGGAAACGACATCGGCGGGTTTGCGGATTTTTTCGAGTACGACGACGAATTCGTCTCCTCCCAGCCGGACAACGGTATCGTTTTCGTGGACAGCGTGAATCAGTCTTTTGGAAACCAGCTTCAGCAAGGCGTCGCCTGCATCGTGCCCGAGGCTTTCATTGATGATTTTGAAGCGGTTGATGTTGAGTTCCAGAACAGCCAGCATTTTTCCGCCCTGACGGGTTCTTTCAAGCGCGCCGTCGAGAAAGCTGTCGAGGTAATTCCGTGTCGGCAGGGAAGTCAACGGATCGAACAGGGAAAGATGCCGGTCGGGCACGGGTTTTCCGTCCGGATCGGCGGGACGGGAAACGAGAATGGCGTAATCGGGGAGACCGTTTTCGTCAAGGATCAGCCGGATGATGTTTTCTGTCAGGATATAGTACCCCTTTTTGTGGCGGAAGCGGATTTCCACCTGAAACCGGCGCATGGTATGCCACATGTCTTTCCAGGTATGCTGGCTGTGAAAATAGGTGTCGGGATTGATCAGGTCCTTGATGGAGGAGGGAAACGATTCCGGCGAATAACCCAGCATTCCGGCAAAATGCGGGTTGACAAAGCGTATTCTTTCGTCTTCGCCGATTTGCATGAGGCCGACGGGGAGTTTTTCCAGCAGGGCGCGGCAGGACGTTTCCGGCCGGGCCTGAGACGGAAGCGGCACGGTCTCGTTTTTGCCGGAGAAACGGCCGGAAACCGATGGGGAACTGGGCATGATACCTCTTTACGGTGAAAATGGCTGCGGAGGCCGCAGGCGAAAGCCAGGGTTTGCCGGTGCCAGTTGTTCGGCCGGTACCGGCAAACCATGTTACAGCCAGTTGTTTTTCACCGGTTTTACCTGTATCAAGGAAACGGGACGAAAACCAGGGCACCCGGGTGGCGAACGCTTTCCGGGCGAAGCTATTTGCTGACGGTCAGTCCAATGTCGGCGGGCCTGAACCGCTCCATGAATTTTTCCAGTTCCGGAGCCGGCAAGGGCCGGCTGCAAAGGTATCCCTGAATCTGGTCGCATTCATGGGCGACAAGGAACTGAAGCTGCTCCGGCGTTTCGACGCCTTCGGCAATGACCTGCATGTTGAGCGAATGGGCCAGCCGGATGGTCGTCTCGACAATGGAAGCCACATTGTGGTTTTGCGTGACATCGGCGATGAAGGAACTGTCGATTTTCAGATAATCGACAGGCAGGGCCGACAGGTAACTGAGCGAGGAGTAGCCTGTTCCGAAGTCGTCGATGGAGATGGCGATCCCCATGTCCCGGATTTCCTTAAGGGTATGCCTGACCCGGTCGAGGTCTTCAATCAGCTTGCTTTCGGTGATTTCCAGTTCGAAAAGCCGGGAAGCGAGTCCCGTTTCCCGCAGGATGCCGGAAAGGGCTTTTTTCAGTTTGGCCCCGTACAGTTCGGAAGAAGAAACGTTGATGGCAACGGGTATGGGCCTGTCCTGTTTTTGCCAGGCGATCAATTGGCGCGTGACATTGTCCAGTGCAAACTCCCCTATCCGGTGGATCAGTCCGATCTTTTCCGCCAGGACAATGAATTCGCTGGCGGGAAGAATGCCTTTTTTGGGATGATCCCAGCGGATCAGCGCTTCTAGACCGGCAATTTGGCCGGTTTTCAGACACAGGCGTGGCTGGTAATACATCAGGAACTCGTTTTTTTCCATCGCGCGCAAAAGATTGCTTTCCGCCAGCAACTGATCCAGTACCGTGATGTTCATGTTGCGGTTGAAAAAGCGGAGCATGTTCGAGCCGCTTCTTTTGGCGTCGGTCTTGGCGATGTCGGCATATTTCAGGAGCGTGTCGATATCGGAAGAATCCTGCGGATAAAGACTGCAGCCGATACTGACGGAGATCGTGATATCGTGATGGCCCAGATGGATAGGCTGGGAGAGGGCGTTGAAAATGTTTCTGACAACGAGGTTCACGTCCTCGTTTTTTCTGACGTTTTCCAAAACGATGACGAATTCGTCATTTCCCATCCGGATAACCGAGTCCGCCTTCCTAAGGGTCGTTTTCAGCCGGTTTGCGATCAGCTTGAGCAGTTCGTCACCGAACTCGTGTCCCAGACTTTCATTGACCATTTTGAAGCGGTTGACGTCCAGCAGAAGGATCGCCACATTCTTGCCGGACCGGTCGGCGCGTCGCATGGCGTTATTGATCAGGGTATCCGAATAATTGCGGTTGGGCAGTGATGTCAGCGGATCGAACAGCGACAGGTGAGGCCCGAAGGATGTGATTTCCTTGCCGGACTTTTGCGTGACGATCAGGGCGTAAGCGGGTTTGTTCCCGCTGTCGAGTTTCAGCGAAATGTCGTTTTCGGTCAGAATGTAGATGCCGTTTTTGCCTTTCAGGGCCAGTTCGATGAAAAAATGGGAGGTGTTGTGCCACAGATCCTGCCAGGAATTGGCGACTTCGGGCCGGCTTTGCACAGTGGGATGCAAAAGATCGTTGAAACGTTCGGGAAAAAAGCCGGGCGTGTAACCCAGCATCTCGCAAATGGAACGGTTGGCGTAAAGGATGCGCTTGTCCGGGGAGACTTGCATGACGCCGACAGGAACCGTATCCAGGATGGCTTTGTACGTTGCCGTATCGTTCAGGCTGGTCCGGGCGGGAGGGCTGTTTTCCTTTTGGTCCTGCCGGAAAGAACAGTAAAGGCCCGATACCGCATTTTGGGCGTTTTTGACAGGAATGCAGATAAAGTCGGCAGTTGAACCGTCGTCCGTTTCGTTGCGCAGAAGAGCCAGAGGCAGGCCGGAAGCTTTCGCTTCGGTTCCCCGCAGGGCGCATTCAACCGTTTCGGAAAGAAGAGACCATAACGGAGCGAGCAGTTTGTCCAGACTCTGGCCGGGAGAAGAGGCTCTTCTGTCTATCAGCGTATGAAAAGCCTCGTTGTACAGGCAAACCAGATCGTCGCCCCACGCAATACAGACAGGTTCGCCCGAATGAAGTGCGACTGACAGGAGATTTTTCAGACTGTCCGGCCATGTTGAAACCGGCCCCAGACCCGTTTCAGACCAGTCTTGAATGCCAATCGGTTTTTCCGCAAGGCCCCCGGGTAGTGAACGGTTTTCGCATGGATTCGAAGGGTCGGTTTTCCCCGGCATGGGTGTCCTTCCTGTCTGGCAAACGTGTTGGAAAATCAATGAATTTTCAAGCGTTCCCTTTCAAATCCATTTACGGAATTATACTCTTATATTAATTGTCTTATATCCGGAGGGGCGGAGGGGAAACCGGCGAAAGTATCGAAATGACAACGAAGAATACGTCAGGCCACACTGCAAAAACCGGGAATATACCGTCTTGGCCGTAGCGTATATTTTGTGTAACACCCGGTTTTTTCACGGTATCGGAACCGGTCGTGCCTGTCCGCGCGTCAGGATGGCGGAACAATATCGGCCTGTCCCGTTCCGGCTGCAAGGGAAGAAAAACCCGGATTGCCGACCCTTTACGGAGGACGGGCGCCGGCGTAAAAACTTCCAGCCTTTTCATTTTGCAACAGGCGGATTACCGATCCCTTTATCAGGGGAGCGGTTTTGCGAAACCCGTTTGGGAAAGCGGCTGAAAGCCGGCGAAAACAGGAAACCGGCCGGTTGCGCAAGGGAAGGGAATCCTGCTGCGGTTTTATCGCGTCCTGCCGGGGGCCTGACAGGCAAAAAAGCAAAAAGCCGGACAGACCGGCGTCCGGCTCCGGTGGCGAAAGCGCGGGAAAAGTCTCAGACGTAACTGTTTTTCCATTCGCGCATGGCGGCAAAGCAATCGACCGGGTTCCGGTTTTTCAAATGGCCCAGTTCTTCAAGCCGTTTCATGACGTCTTCCCGGTTGGCCCGAAGGAAAGGATTGGTCGCCTTTTCAAGGCCGATCGTGGATGGCAGGGTCGGCCGGCCGCGATTGCGTCTGGCGAGGTCTTGCCGGGCGCGTTCGGCAATCGCCTCGTTGCCGGGTTCGATCTCGCGGGCGAATTTCAGATTTGAAAGGGTATATTCGTGTCCGGCGAAAACCTGCACGTCGTCCGGCAGGGCAGCCAGTTTGGAAAGGGAAGCGAGCATCTGTTCCGGGGTGCCTTCAAACATCCGGCCGCAGCCTGCGCCAAACAGCATATCCCCGCAAAAGAGCCATTTTTCCTTTTTCGCGTAATAGGCGATGTGGCCTCGGGTATGGCCGGGCACGTCGAGAACAGACAGCGCCAGATTGTCCAGATCGGGCAGGGTGACGATATCGCCTTCCTGCAAGGGATGGGTAACGGATACGACCGGGTCGTAACGGGGGCCGTAAACGGGTACGTCGGCTTCCTGCAACAGACGCGCCACACCGCCGATATGGTCTTCGTGGCGATGTGTCAGTAAAATGGCGGACAGTTTCAGCGAACGTTTCTTTAGCGTCGATAAAACGGGGCCGGCTTCGCCCGGATCGACCACAACCGCCCGGGTACGGTTGTCGATCATCCAGATGTAGTTGTCGCGGAATGCGGGAATCGGGGTGACGGAAAGAGCCTGATCGGTCGGGGATGGCATGGTATCGTGTCTCCATGAGCGAAAAAAATCATTATAACCAGAGTTATGGGCGAATGTTTGAGATTGACGGATGGACAGTGAAAAAATGAGTGAAGTCGAAATTTATACCGATGGCGCCTGCCGCGGCAATCCCGGGCCGGGCGGCTGGGGCGTCTGGCTGCGCGCGAACGGTCATGAAAAGGAACTGTTCGGCGGGGATGCCGATACGACCAATAACCGGATGGAACTGACGGCGGTGATCGAAGCCTTGCGGGTTCTGAAAAGACCCTGCCGGGTCGTGCTGCATACCGACAGCCAGTATGTCCAGAAAGGCATTACGGAATGGATCCACAAGTGGAAGGAACGCGGCTGGCGCACGTCCGACAGGAAACTGGTGAAAAATGTCGATCTGTGGATGGAACTGGACGAGGCGACCCGGCGTCACGATATCCGGTGGCGCTGGGTGAAAGGGCATGCCGGGCATGAAGGCAATGAAAAAGCCGATCAGCTGGCCAACCGGGGGGTCGATTCGGTGCTGTAAAAAGGGGAAAGGGAAATCATGTCGAAAAGAATGAAAGGGCTTTTGGTTTTGCTGGCGCTTGCCGGGTTTGCGGGACTGGCGACAGCTGGCACGCCTTCGCCGGAAGTCTATGGTTTCAGAATCGAAAAGATCAACAAGGACGACGATGCCTACCGTTACGGCAATCTGTACCTGCTGACGGGGCCGGGCGGCAAGGAACAGTACATTATCGTGCGTGACGTTTCCGGCGCGGTCGCCATTGTCAGGCGCGAACCGGCCAAAGCCGGGAAGTGAACGGAACGCTTCCACCGAAAGCCAAGGTCTGGGGAAAGCCGGAAAGTGATACAGTACAGGGCGTTTTCCGCACAAAAAAAGGGCGCTGCACCGGATGGGTGCATTTTCCCCGGAGAACGGTTTTTCCCGCGGAAAGGGGAGAAGGCGGGAGACGGGGGCGGGCCTGCCAGCGGCGGGCGGGTATTCCGTTGCCCGGACACGCTGCCCCGCTTGCCGGAAAAGGCGGTGAGCCGGATTGCCGTTTTTCTCTTGCCCTTGCCGGATGGTGGCCGTCCGCCATTGGCCCGCTTGTCCCTTTCCCCTCTCTGGCCGGAAAGCACACTGCGTCTGTCGCAGCGGCGCGTTTTTTCAAGTCCCGTGAAAGGCTTTGAAAAAGAAAAATCCTGAACCGTGCGCCGGTAAGGCTTTGAGCGAGACGGCCTATCGCAAAACCGTTTCCCGCTTCGCCAACCCCCGGCCTTTTTCATTTCCTTCCGGCGAGTCCGCCAATTCCGGGCCGAAACGTCCGGCCGGTCTGGCGGAAGGGAAAAGACTGCCGGGTTCAACGGTTTCCCGATTCCGCCATGAATTCCCCGCCGCGCAAGGGGCAATGAGTGAAGGGTTTTGCCGTTTTTGTCAAAAAACGTTCAGGAAGCCAGCACTTTTTCCAGTTCATCCTGTTTTTCCAGCCATTCTTCCTCACAAGCGGCCAGCCGCTTCGTGCATTCGACCTGATCGGCCAGCAATTGCCGGAGTTTGTCCTTGTTGGCCTGTTCGTAAATGGCGGAATCGGCAAGCTGCCTGTCGATCGCGGTTTTTCTGTCGTTCAGTTTGCCGATTTCGGTTTCCAGCCAGCCAATCCGTTTTTCAAGCGGTTTTTTCAGGGCAGAAAGGCGTTGCCGCTCTTCGGCTTCCAGCCGTTTTTGCTCCTTGCGGTCAAGCGGTTTATCCGGTTTGTCTGATGCGCCGTCCTGTTTTTCCGCTTCGGTTTTTGCCAGCCGGGTCGCGAACAGCCAGTTCCGGTAATCGTCCAGATCGCCGTCGAATTCCCGCAGGCGGCCGTCCGAAACGATATGGAAGCGGTCGGTCGTCGCCCGCAACAGATGGCGATCGTGGGAAACGAGCAGCAGCGTGCCCTCATACTGGGCCAGCGCTTCGGTCAGCGCTTCGCGCATGTCCAGATCGAGATGGTTGGTCGGTTCGTCCAGAAGGAGAAGATTGGGCCGTTGCCAGACGATCAAGGCCAGCGCCAGCCGCGCTTTTTCGCCGCCGGAAAAGGGAGCGACGGGGGAAGTGGCCATATCGCCGTGAAAATGGAAACGGCCGAGAAAATTGCGCAATTCCTGTTCACGCGTGTCGGGCGCGATTTTCATGAGGTGCCAGAGCGGCGATTCGTCGTTTCTGAGCATTTCGACCTGATGCTGGGCGAAATAGCCGATTTTCAGTCCCTTGCCGGTCGTGAAGACGCCGGAGAGTGGCGAGAGTTCGCCGGCAACCGTTTTGATGAACGTCGATTTGCCGGCGCCGTTGACGCCTAAAAGGCCGATACGCTCGCCGGTTTGCAGGGCGAATTGGATATCCGATACGATCGGGGCAGTGGAAACGGTGTCGCCGTTTTCATCCCGGTTCGTATAGCCGGCGGTTACGCCATCCATGACAAGCAGGGGATTGGGGGAGGATTCCGGCTCGAAAAAGTCGAAAGTGAATGCCGAGGCTTCCCGGAGCGGCGCGAGCGCTTCCATTTTTTCCAGCGCCTTGATACGGCTTTGCGCCTGCCTTGCCTTGGTCGCCTTGTAGCGGAAACGGCTGATGTACGCTTCCAGATGGGCGCGGCGTTTGGCCTGCTTTTCGATCATGCCCTGCATCAGGGCCAGCTGTTCCGCGCGCTGGCGTTCGAAAGCCGAATAATTCCCGGCATAACGTTTCAGCTTGCCGTCGTCGATATGCAGGATGACGCTGGCGATCCCGTCCAGAAAGTCGCGGTCGTGGGAAATGACGACCAATGTTCCGGCATAGCGTTTCAGCCAGTCTTCCAGCCACAAAATGGCGTCCAGATCGAGATGGTTGGTCGGTTCGTCGAGCAAGAGGAGATCGGAGGGACACATCAGCGCCTGCGCCAGATTCAGCCGCATGCGCCAGCCGCCGGAAAAGGTGGCGACGCTGCGCTTCATTTCTTCCGCGGAAAAGCCGAGGCCGACTAGGAGTTGTTCCGCACGCGATCTGACCGTATACGCTCCCGCGTCGGCCAGCGCCGTGTGCAGTTCGGCAATGCGCATGCCGGAAGCGGCATCCTGTGGTATGGCTTCAAGCCGGGCCAGTTCGGCTTCCAGTTTCCGGAGATGCGTGTCGCCGTCGATGGCGTATTCCAGCGCCGGCCGGTCGAGCGCGGGCGTTTCCTGCGCCACATGCGAAATCCGCCATCCGGCCGGAAAGTCGATATCGCCGCCATCGGGATGCAATTCACCCAGGAGCAGCGAAAAGAGACTGGTTTTTCCGGCGCCGTTCGGGCCGACCAGTCCGACTTTCTCGCCGGGATTGACGGTGGCGTCCGCCTTGTCGAAAAGCGGCTTCGTGCCGCGCATCAGGGAAAACTGTGAAAACCGGATCATGCTTTTTTCAGGCCTTTCAGCTGTCCGGCTGTCAGCAGGAATACCCTGTCGTCGCCGCCCGATGTCGAGAGCCAGGTCAGTTCCAGTTCGGGGAAAGCGGCCATGGCGTTTTCCGCCTCGTTGCCGATTTCGACGATCAGAAGGCCGTCGTCGGTCAGGCGTTCGCCAGCCGTATAAACGATGCGGCGGACGATATCCATGCCGTCGAACCCGCCGGCCAGCGCCATTTGCGGCTCATGCAGGTATTCGGGAGGAAGGGTATCCATGGACGACTGGTTCACGTAGGGCGGATTGGTCACGATCAGCTGATAGCGTTTTTCCGGAATACCGTCGTACAGGTCGGCGTGATGCAACTGGATGCGGTCTTTCATGCCGTACCGGTTGATGTTCGTCTGCGCAATGCCCAGTGCGGCAGGGGAAAGTTCGACGGCATCGACGGTGGCGTTTGCAAACCGGTCGGCCAGCATGATGGCAAGACACCCGGAACCGGTGCACAGTTCCAGAATGTCGGTAATTCCGTCCGGATCGGAGACCCAGGGCGCGAATTGTTCGACGATCAGTTCGGCAAGAAAGGAACGCGGGATGATAACGCCGCGCTCGACGTAAAACGAATAGCCTTGCAGCCAAGCTTCATTTGTCAGATAGGCGGCCGGTATCCGTTCGGTGACGCGCCGGTCGATAATCGTCATGACCGCTTCGGTTTCTTCGGGCAAAAGTGTCGCGTCGAGAAACGGTTCCAGCCTGTCCAGCGGCAAGGACAGGGTATGCAGGATCAGGTAGGCCGCTTCATCGAAAGCGTTTTCGCTGCCGTGTCCGAAAAAGAGCTTTTCGCGGGTAAAACGCGTGACGGCGTAGCGCAACAGGTCGCGCACGGTGGAAAACGGATGGGCTTGCAGTGTGTTCATGGCATGTTGTTCAAGAGGAAAATTTCCGGCAAAAACGGCGGTTTGCTGCGGGAAATGTCCGGATAGGGCGGAATGCCCGATATGATAGCAAAGAAATGCCCCGGAAACCGGTTTTGTCAGGAGCGGCACGGAACCGGTGAGGCAGGCAAGCGCGTCAGAGGTCCCATGTCTTCCGGGAACAGGCAAAATCGGAGACAGGCCTGTGGTTTCCCTTCCTGAAAGGGCGCACAACATTGCCTTCCCGAACCGGGACGATCCACCCGGGTAAGGCCGGGTCCGCGGTTTACAGGAAAAGGTTTTCCAGCGTTTTCCGGTAAATGGCCGTCAGCGGTTCGATATCGGCGATCAGGATGTTTTCGTCGATCTGGTGGATGCTTTCCGTAACCGGGCCGAATTCGACGACTTGCGGGCAGATGCGGGCGATGAAACGGCCGTCGGAAGTGCCGCCTGTCGTGGACAGTTCGGGTGTGACGCCGGTTTCAGCCTTGATGGCCCGGGAAAGCGCGTCGCAGAGGGAACCGCGGGGCGTCAGAAACGGCACGCCGGAATAGTTCCAGTCGAGCCGGTATTGGAAACCATGCCTGTCCAGAATGGCATGCACCCGTTTTTTCAGGCCATCCACCGTGCTGGCGGTACAGAAGCGGAAGTTGAATTCCACGAAAAGTTCGCCGGGAATGACGTTGTTGGCTCCCGTTCCGGCGTGGATGTTCGACATTTGCCAGCTTGTCGGTTCATAGTATTCATTGCCTTCGTCCCAGACTTCGGCAGCCAGTTCAGCCAGAGCGGGCGCGGCCAGATGGATGGGGTTGGCGGCCCGTTTCGGATAGGCGATATGTCCCTGTTTGCCGAAGACGGTCAACTGGCCGCAGAGCGAGCCGCGGCGGCCGTTCTTGATCGTGTCGCCCAGCTTTTTCAGGGAACTCGGTTCGCCGACAATACAGTAATCGGGCCGGATGTCGCGTTCTTCCAGTTTTTTGACGACGATGTCGGTGCCGTCTGTTGCGATGCCTTCCTCGTCGCTGGTGATGATGAAACCGATAGAACCCGTGTAGTCCGGATGGGCATGGATAAAATCGCGGGCGGCAACCGTCATGGCCGCGACCGGGGTTTTCATGTCGGCAGCGCCCCGTCCGTAAAGGCGTCCGTCCCGTTCGGTCGGCACGAACGGATCGGATGTCCATTTTTCGATGGGCCCGCTGGGAACCACATCGGTATGCCCGGCGAATACCAGCAATGGCGAAGCGCTTCCGTGGCGCGCCCAAAGGTTGGTCACGCCGTTGGAGACGATCGTTTCGCATTCGAACCCGAGCGGTTCCAGTTGCGCTTTCAGCAGATTCTGGCATTCACCGTCTGCCGGGGTAACGGAGGGCTGGGCAATGAGGGCGCTGGCAAGAGCAAGGGTCGAAGTCATGGCGTTTCCTTTCAGTTGTCGCGTAACAGGTCGTTGATGGCGGTTTTGGCGCGGGTTTGCGCATCCACGCGCTTGACGATGACGGCACAGTATAAACTGTATTTTCCGCCGGGGTCGGGAAGATTGCCCGGCACGACAACGGAACCGGACGGAACGCGGCCGTACAGGATGCGGTCGTTTTCCCGGTCGTAAATGCGGGTGGACTGGCCGATATAGACGCCCATCGAGATGACGCTGTTTTCCTCGACGATGACGCCCTCGACGATTTCGGAACGCGCGCCGATGAAGCAGTTGTCCTCGATGATGGTCGGATTGGCCTGCATGGGTTCCAGTACGCCCCCGATGCCGACGCCGCCGGAGAGATGGACGTGTTTGCCGATCTGTGCGCAGGAACCGACGGTGGCCCAGGTATCGATCATCGTGCCTTCATCGACATAAGCGCCGATATTGACAAAGGAGGGCATCATGACGACGTTTTTGCCGATATAGCTGCCCAGCCGGGCAACGGCGGGAGGGACGACGCGGAAGCCGCCTTTGGCGAAATCTTCCTGCGTGTAGCGGGCGAATTTGCTGGTGACCTTGTCGTAAAAATGCAGGGCGGGCGAACCGTCGGAACCGACCGGCATGGAAAAGTTTTCCTGAAGCCGGAAAGACAGCAGCACCGCTTTTTTCGTCCACTGGTTGACCGTCCATTCGCCGTTTTTCTTTTCCGCCACTCTCAAAAGGCCACAGTCGAGCTGCCGGATGACTTCGGCAATGGCGGCGCGGAGAATGGGAGAGGCGTCGCCGGCGGTAAAGCTGTCGCGGTTTTCCCAGGCGTCTTCGATGATCTGTTTGAGCTGTTCTTCCTGTGTCATGGTGTTCCTCTTTTTCGCTGTTTTGGGGTTAGGAGTGTTGGCGGGCGAATTCGGCGATGCGGGCCATACCTTCCCGGCATTCTTCCGGTTCGGCGACCAGTGCGATCCGGACGCGGTTTTTTCCGGGATTTTCCCCCTGCGCCTCGCGGGCCAGATAACTGCCGGGCAGGACGGTCACGTGATGGCTTTCATAGAGCCCGCGGGCGAATTCCGTATCGGAAAGGCCTGTTTTTTCGTGTACTTCGGCCCAGAGATAAAAACCGGCGTCCGGCATGGCCACATTCAGCACCTGCCGGAGAACAGGCAACGCTTCACGGAATTTGCCGATATATTTCGCCCGGTTTTCCTCGACGTGCCGCTCGTCGTTCCAGGCGGCAACCGAAGCGGCCTGAACCGTTTCGCTCATGGCGGTGCCATGGTAGGTGCGGTACAGGAGAAATTTTCCGATGAGGGTTTCGTCCCCCGCCACGAAGCCGGAACGCATGCCCGGCACGTTGGAGCGCTTGGACAGGGATGAAAGCATGATGAGCCGGGGATACCCTTCGCGTCCCAGTTGATGGGCGGCTTCCAGCCCGCCCAGCGGCGGCGTGCCGAAATGGATTTCGGAATAGCACTCGTCGGAGGCGATGACGAAACCGTAGCGGTCGGACAGCTCGAACAGTTTTTTCCATTGGGGAAGCGTCATGACCGCGCCTGTCGGGTTTGCCGGCGAACAGGTGTAGAGCAGTTTCGTTTTCGCCCAGATTTCTTGGGGCACGCTGTCGTAGTCGCAGGCGAAATTCATTTCCGGACTGGCGTTGATGAAGTAGGGTTCGGCTCCGCCCAGCAAGGCGGCGCCTTCATAAATCTGGTAAAACGGATTGGGGCAGACGACGATGCCGTGTCCGGCCGGATCGAGGACGGTTTGCGCCAGCGCAAAGAGGGCTTCGCGCGAACCCAGTGTCGGCAGGATTTGCTTTGCCGGATCGGGAGCGGGAATGCCGTACCGTCTGGCCAGCCAGTTGGCGATCGCTTCGCGCAAGGCGATCGTTCCCAGGGTAGCCGGATATCGGGACAGGCCGGCCGGATTGTCGGCAAGGGCTTGCCGGATGAAATCGGGAGCGGGATGCCGCGGTTCGCCTATGCCGAAGTTGATGGGCGTAAAGGCCGGATTCGGGCGGACGCCGGAAAACAGCTTGCGCAGTTTTTCAAACGGGTAAGATTGCAGTCGGTCAAGTAAGGGATTCATCAGTCGGACTCGGAACGTGTGGCACGGAAAGGGTTATGCTATGGAATGAGAATTATTATCGTACTTTTCCATTGTTTTGCGGTCTGTTTTTTTGTCGGGCAAGCAAATGAACGCATAAATCGTGCCATATTGGTGAATTTTCGTTCAAAACAGTGCGTTCGCTTTTCATCTGATTTTTGTCATGCCTTATCCGTTTTCATGAAGAAAATTGATGAAACCGGCAACCGGGTTTTTCCTGCGTGTTTTAATGGGCGTGCCTGAAAAGCCTTTGAAAACAGGGGATCCTGCTGGAGGAAAAGCGGTTTTTTCGGGAAGGCGGGAAACTGTTTGCGAGGCGGCCAGTCTATCCTTATGTCTTCCCTGCCCGATTCCGGCGGCGTTTCTTTTTTGTCACGGCCCGGTCATACGCTACCGCTATTCTGCACAGGTCGGAGGACAAGGCCCACAAGGCGGAGTTTTTCCGGATGTGATCAACCGTTTTGAAAAGGAATCGTCATGGAAGTCGTCATCAACAAGCGGAAGATACGCGATACAGTCGGTCAGATCGTGGCGGATGGCAACAAGGCCGTCAGAGATGAAGCGCGCGGCCGTATCAGCAAGCGTGTTGCCGTAACGCATCGCGTCAGGTCAAGCGGTTTCGGTTTTGCTTCTGTTGGGAATGCCGTACCGGTTGCTTGCCGATGAAGAAGCGGCGACGCGGATTCTGTTTATCCCTCTTGAGAGTTTTTTCATTTTGCCGGAAACAGGTTTTCCGGTTTTTTTTGCCCATATCGTCCGGAAACGGAAAGGAGACCGGGTTTTTTGGTTGCCGGGAAGGTCTGGCGACCCAGGCGGCCCGCGGTTTAGACAGGACAGCTTTTGACAAAACGCAAAAACAAACGGGTTTTCTTTTGATCCATTTCAGGGCAGGTGTGCCATTCACGGCGCAAAATGGCACGTGTACATTGATTGGGTCATGCAATTTGTCGGGTACCCGAATGTGATCGTCTCTTTCAAGGAAGATTCTGATTATGGATGATGCAGCAAGAAACCGGAAATTACGTCAAGCCGTTCTGTTGGCAAGCATTCCCGCCTGTCTGGCTGCCATGTTGCTTTACCGGGCGCCAATACGCGAGTTCGTTACCGCGGTTTTGACGACAGAGACGGAACAGATTGCAAGCCGGATCGACATGGTTGCCGCAGCCAGCCCGGAACGGTCTTTCCGAAACGATGTATCGAAACGATTTTTGCCTGACCTGGAGTAATGGTTTTTTTGCCTTTCTTAAGCGTTTTTTCATTTTGCCGGAAACCGGGTTTCCGGCTTTTTTTATCCCCGTTTTTGGGATTGCGGTATTTTTTTCAAAGTCCGCAAGCCCCGGTTTTTTGCCTGAAGGTTTTCCGGAGAGGGCGGCCTGTTTTGGAGTCGTCGAAAAGGGCAGGGCTTGCCAGGCCAGGCAAGGGAGGGGCCTTATCGGGAGTGCCGCCGCTTGCGGGGGTAAAAGCGGAATGGACAGAAAAACGGCGCCGGACGTTTTGGAGGCAACCGGTGGCGTTTGCAGACCGCTTCTGTCCGTAAGCGGCGACGCCTTGTCTGCCTTTTGTCGCCGGTTTGGTCAGGCAGGGCAAGCTTCTTTTTTCCAATTGTAGAATATCCGGTTTTCTTCCATAATGGGATGGACGAAGCGGACAGGGTGGGGAGAAGCGGAAATGATCTTCAACAGGGAATTTGAATTCACCTTGCCGCGCGGATTTATCGATAGCCAGGGCAAGGTGCATAGGAAAGGCCTCATGCGGTTGGCGACGGCAGCGGATGAAGTCGTTCCGATGAGAGATTTCCGGGCGCAGCAGAATCCCGCTTATCTGCCGGTTCTTGTGCTTGCGCGCGTCATTGTCCGGCTGGGGGAACTGCCGGAAATCAATGCCGGGGTTATCGAAAATCTTTTTACTGCCGATATGGCTTTTTTGCAGGACATGTATCGGCGGATCAACGAGATGGCCGGGGAACCTGTTGTCAATGGGGTTTGTCCCCAATGCGGATGCCATCACAGGATACCCCTCGATTTTAACGACCTGAAAACGTTTTCATGAACAAGGAAATGGAAAAGAGGCCGGCTGCTCCGGCGTCCGGAAAGGACGAACCGGAACGGAAGGAAACAAAAGCCATACAGGCTTCCATTGAGGTTATCCTGCATACGCGGGTTAGCGGAAGATCGTTTCAGCCTGCACTTGGATGCCGCCTTTACGATCCGGTAAACGTCTGGCTGGATGTGACTGACCGGGAACGGGCATGCGAGGAAGCGGCGGGGATAATCGGCGAATACGAGCCCAGGGCGGCAAATGTTCGCGTCGTTGTGGAAAGCGCTCAGGAAAACGGCAAACCGGATTTCCTGAAGGTTTCCTGGGTAGTGAAATCGACCGGACAATACGATGAACTGGTTGTGCCTTTTCCATTGAACAGCTAGATTTTCCGGAACTTTACCGGCGTCTGTCTTGTCAATACCTCTTTTTTCGCGTTTGTGTTGCGTTTTTTCCGGTGAAGCTGTCACGTCTTTTTCATATCCCGCCTGTCATCTGTTCCTGCCTGAAGGCTTTCGTCCACAAGACGCCTGTCCCGACAGGACAATGCTCCATTTTTACGAAAGGATTCGATCATGAACACTATTTCCCCGAAGCTCTGCCGGGCCATGCTGTTCGGCGGTTTGCCGGCCTGCATGATCGCGATGATTCTCTTCCGGGACCCTTCAAGCGAAGAGCCGACCCATGATATGCCGGGAGGGGCCAACCGGTTCATCAGCCGGAGCCGGACTGTCAGCATGCCCTTGCCCGTTGCCGAAAGGGGGAGCCGGTATACCGGACGCCGGGTGAGAAGCCGGTCGGTGAAAACGGTTTGACCGGGAGCGGACTTTCACCAGACATTACGGCAGGGGCATTTTATCTGCGGCAATGGAAAAGCGTTTGCCGTCACAGCGCCTGTTTCAGGTAAACCATATCGGTCAAGAGCACGCCTTCCTCGAAAACGGGTTCCGGATAATGGTCGGTAAAAAAACCGGCAACCCGGTGGGAAAAAACAAAACCGCATTGTTCATAGAACCGGAGGGTTTTCGGAAAATCGCCTGTGCCGACCTGCATGACGGAAAACCGGTCGCGGTAAACGTCCAGGACATGCCGGATCAAGGCTGTGGCGTATCCCCGGTTTCGCGCGGTTTCCTCTGTCGCCAGATTTTTCAGCTCGCACACCGTTTCGCTTTCGGCGGTCACGACGCAAACGCTTTTCAATTCGCCCGAGTCGTACAGGGCAAAAAGATCGCCGCGGTCAAGATACCGGCCGATCATGCCCTCGTCCGGGTCGGCGATCAGGAGCAGGGGAAGAAAGCGGCGTTTGTCTTCGGCGATGCGTTCGATGCGCATGGAGGTGTCGATAAGGTGCCGGGAAAAGATGCCCGGATGGTTAGAAGGTTCCGGACAGGATCATATACCGGATTTTCCTGAAAGCGAAGCCATGACGGATGGAAAAGCGGCTGGCTGACGGGATGGCGTACGCTGAAACGGGTAAAGGCCAGCGTGTATCGGGCTATTTTTCGCAAGCGCGGCTTGGGAGTCCCGGGCGTGCGGGGTTTTCCCTCTGGAGAGGCCGGGCCCGCTCACCCTTCCGGGATTTTGCCGGTTGACGCCGTTCGCAGGCTGGGAACCGGTCGGAAAAGAGGACAGGACATGGCGTGCCCGCTAAAACCGGAAAGGGGATTTCAGGGAAACGCGTCCCAGACAGGCGATTGCCCGGGAACAAATGCGGCCGGACGCCTTTTTGCGGCGATTTTGAAACAGGGGAAAATGAAAAAACGGGACATTGTGTCCCGTTTTTTGAATGGCCGGATGCCTAGACGCATTCCTTTTTGACGCAATCGACGAAATATTCCCATTTGCCGTTCTTTTCCTGCCGGATCAGGCCGTGGACGTCGGTTTCAAATCCCGGGAAGCGGTCGTTGAAATCGCGGGCGAATTTCAGGTAATTGACGATCGTCCTGTTGAAGCGTTCGCCCGGAATCAGAAGCGGGATGCCCGGCGGATAAGGGGTCAGCAAAATGGACGTGACGCGGCCTTCAAGTTCGTCGATCGGCACCCGCTCGATTTCGCGGTGGGCCATTTTGGCGTAGGCGTCCGACGGTTTCATGGCCGGGCTCATGTCGGAGAGATACATTTCGGTCGTCAGGCGGGCCACATCGTTTTCGCGGTAGAAATCGTGGATTTTCTGGCAAAGGTCGCGCAGGCCGAGCCGTTCATAGCGCGGATACGCGGCCGCGAATTCGGGCAGGATGCGCCAGATCGGCTGGTTCTTGTCGTAATCGTCCTTGAATTGCTGGAGGGCGGTCACGAGCGTGTTCCAGCGGCCCTTGGTGATGCCGATGGTGAACATGATGAAAAAGCTGTACAGGCCGCATTTTTCGACGATGATGCCGTTTTCCGCCAGATACATCTTGACGATGGAAGCTGGAATGCCGGTTTTCTCGAATTCGCCGGCAAGCGACAGGCCGGGGGTGATGACCGTTGCCTTGATCGGGTCAAGCATGTTGAACCCGGGGGCGATGTCGCCGAAACCGTGCCAGGTGTCTTCCGCTTTCAGTATCCAGTCTTCGCGCTGGCCGATGCCGTTTTCGGCAAAATCGTCCGGGCCCCAGACTTCGAACCACCAGTCCTTGCCCCATTCCTTTTCGATTTTTTTCATCGCGCGGCGGAAGTCCAGCGCTTCGAGAATGGATTCCTCGACCAGCGCCGTGCCGCCCGGCGGTTCCATCATGGCGGCGGCCACGTCGCAGGACGCGATGATCGCGTACTGGGGCGAGGTGGACGTGTGCATCAGGAAGGATTCGTTGAAAATGTTCTGGTCGAGTTTGACTTCTTCCGATTCCTTGACGAGGATTTGCGAAGCCTGCGACAGGCCGGCCAGCAGCTTGTGCGTGGACTGCGTGGAAAAAATCATCGATTGTCTGGCGGGCGGACTGTATTTGCCGATGGCATGCATGTCGCGGTAAAAATCGTGGAAAGCGGCGTGCGGCAGCCAGGCTTCGTCGAAGTGAAGCGTGTCGATTTCGCCGTCCAGCATGGTTTTGATTGTTTCGACGTTATAGACGATACCGTCGTAAGTCGATTGGGTGATGGTCAGGATGCGCGGTTTTTTGTTCACCGCGTCCCGGGCGAACGGGTTGGCCTCGATTTTTTTCCGGATGTTTTCGGGCTCGAATTCCGCTTTCGGAATCGGGCCGATAATGCCGTAATGGTTGCGCGTGGGCATCAGGAAAACCGGAATGGCGCCGGTCATGATGATGGCGTGCAAAATCGACTTGTGGCAGTTGCGGTCAACGACGACGATATCGCCGCTGGCGATGGTGGAATGCCAGACGATCTTGTTGGACGTCGAGGTGCCGTTTGTGACGAAATAGCAGTGATCGGCATTGAAAATGCGGGCGGCGTTGCGTTCGCTCTGGGCGACCGGGCCGGTATGGTCCAGCAGTTGCCCCAGTTCCTCGACCGCGTTGCAGACGTCGGCCCGCAGCATGTTTTCACCGAAGAACTGGTGGAACATCTGGCCGATCGGTGATTTCAGGAAAGCGACGCCGCCGGAGTGGCCCGGACAGTGCCAGGAATAGGAGCCGTCCTGCGCGTAATGCATCAGGGCGCGGAAAAACGGCGGGGCCAGTCCGTCCAGATAGGTTTTCGCCTCGCGGATGATATGCCGCGCGACGAATTCCGGCGTGTCCTCGAACATGTGGATGAAGCCGTGCAACTCGCGCAACAGGTCGTTCGGGATATGCCGGGACGTGCGGGTTTCGCCATAAAGATAGATCGGGATGTCGGCGTTCTTGCTGCGGATTTCGGTCACGAAGGCGCGCAGGGGTTTCAGGGCCTCGTTGATTTCTTCTTCACTGCCTTCGCCGAATTCCTCGTCGTCGATGGACAAAACGAAAGCGGATGCGCGCGACTGCTGTTGCGCGAACTGCGAAAGGTCGCCATAGCTGGTGACGCCCAGGACTTCCATTCCTTCATCTTCCATCGCTTTGGCCAGCGCGCGGATACCCAGTCCGGAAGAATTCTCGGAACGGTAGTCTTCGTCGATGATGACGATAGGAAAGCGAAATTTCATCGCAATCTCCAAGTGTGACGGTGGGAAAAGGCAGCGGGCATCCCCTTGTTCTGCCAGGTTTTTTCGGGGGGTCGGCCATGCCGGAAATTTTGTCCCGAATTATACGTTATCTGGATTTTTTTGCATTTTTTATTCCCGTTTTCAGTGAAATGGCGGGCCAGCAAAACAACACCTTTCCGACAGGGACCGAAAGACCGGGGACGCCCAATGTCATGAGGATTGCCTGGAGGAAATTTTTTGTAAAAATCAATAAATTGGATAAGGGTATATGAATGGCCGGTTTGGCGTGGCCGGCTGTTTTCCCGCAAGGGATGGACCCGGCAACACGGCGTTTTCATAAAGGAAGCCGTCCCGATACCGGTCGATACGGGAGTGCCGTTCCGCCCGCATGCCGGTTCGCCGGCAAAAGGGCGGCCGCTAAAGGAATGGCGGACTCATCATGCCGTATGCGGCGCTCCGTCTGGAAAGCGGGCAAAAATGCGGGGAACGCGTTTTATGAAGGTTTTCCGAAGCGGGCAAAACGTGATGGAGCCGGACTTTTTCCGGTAACGGAGAGAGGAAATGAGGATTTCCCGGGGGAATAAAGATAGGGGCGCAGATGAACTGCGCCCCTTGGGGAGTCGCGACACCGGAAACCGGGCGGGAGCCCCCTTTTCCGTGGCGTAAGCCACTGGAAACGGTCAGCGCTCAGAACCGGTGGGTAATGCCGATCTGCACGCCGGTGATGCTGTCTTCGTTATAGCCGCTGCCTCTGAAGAAATTGGAAATGGCTTCGTTTTCAAAGTCGGTGTAGGCCAGAATGCCATATAAAGACGTTCTCTTGGACAGGTCGTAGATGTAACCGAGGCCGTACTGCTTCAGATCGGCCGAGCTGTTGTCGGCCCAGTAATTTCCGCCATCTTCTGCCGGGACGCCGCGGACGTCTTTGAGCTTGACGTAATTGAACGACGCTTTCAGGGTGCCGGGGCCGATGACATAGTTCAGGCCGACGAGCCAGCTGTTCATGTCGGCTTTAAAGCCGTTGATCAGGGAAGAATCATCGGCGCCGCTATTTGATTCGCCGCCGTGACGCCAGCCTTTGTCTCTGGTTTTTTCGTAGGCGAGCGACAGTCTCAGCTTGCCCCAGCTGTAGGCGCCGCCCAGATTCCAGCGATACGAGTTGTTGGAGTCGTCCAGACGGCTCCAGTTGCCGAGCAAGGTGACCGGGCCGTTGTTGTACAGGATGGAACCGGCATAACCGTCGTTATCGGCGCCGGCCTGAACGAACGCGTTATTGGCGTCACTGCCCCGGGTATTCCGCCCCAGCGTGTAGGTGGCGCCGATCTGGAAGCCGGAAAGGTTCGGGCTGTCATAGCGCACCGTATTGGAAATGCGGCTTGAGCGCTGGGTCGAATACGGCATGTTGGCGATACTGTCGTTGTCGAACGGGTCGAGCGTGCGCAGGGTTTCAGTCGGCAGTTCATTGACGCGTCCCAAACGGACAGTGCCGAAGGGGCCGCTGATGCCGACATTGGCGCCCCCGTCCCAATCGACTTCACCCAGATTGGTGCCGTCGTTCAGATTGATCCGCTTTTCCAGCAGGAAGAGGGCCTTGTATCCGTTACCCAGGTCTTCAGTGCCTTTGAAACCGATACGGCTTTCGTGGTTGTTGCCCATTTCCACGTCAGAACCGGTTTCCTTGATGAAGCCGGTATCCACGAGACCGTAAATGGTCACGTTGCTCTGGGCGTGCGCCGCACCGGCGAATGTCCCGGCAAGCGCGAGAGCGAATAAGGTTTTCTTCATTGTTTCTCCGAATGGATGTCTGAGAGCTGCCTGGCTGTTCATGAGCGTTTGCGGACACTTTTTGCGTGTTCGCGTCCTTGTCCGGTTCCCATGATCGGGGAGGTTTCAATGCCGTGTTTTGATAAAAAACGAATGAAGGGAACGTTGGGAGAGATGTGTTGTTTTTACGTCAGCCGCCGGGCCGCAAGAGACGATTTCCGGCAAGCGTCCCGATCAGGCGGATTCCTCCGCCGGTATGGCGGTGCGCCGGAAGGCAGGGGACGGGAGCGGTTTTTCGATGGCCGCTCTTTACGGGCCGGCCGGAAGGAGTCCTGTCACGACGGGCCGGGTTCGACCGGTTTTTGCGGATCAGACGGCGGGGTCAGGGGACGGCGCCGGCTGGTACCGGACGGGGCATAACGCTGCGTGTGCGGCGCCTGTTCTCCAGAAAGAAAAGAAGAGCGCTTGCCTGTAACGGGTTTTTCGTCCTTGCTTTGGGCCAGACGGGAGTATCGTCTGGCCGGAAAGCGAAAACCCGCGATAGCGGGTTTCCTCTCGCAAGGCGGTCTCGCGCTGTTTAAGGGAAGGCACGCCACATCGTACTGGCGTGCCTTCCGGGCGGCACGGTTGCCGGAGCCTTGTTCCGTTCAGAACTTGTGGTTGATGCCGATCTGGACGCCGGTCACGCCGTCTTCCTCAAAACTCCTGCCGCGGAAGAACTGGGCGACCGCTTCGTCTTCAAAATCGGAATAGGCGAGCTGGCCGTACAGCGTAGTGCGTTTGGACAGGCTGTAGAAATAGCCGGCGCTGTATTTCTTGACGTCGCCGGAATCGTGATCGTTCCAGTAGGCAAGGCCTGAATTTTTGACGTCCTTGACTTTCATCCAGTTAAATGACGCGCCGACACGGTGCGCTCCGGTTTTGTAATCCGCCGAAAGAATCCAGTTGTCCTGTGTGGAGCTGGAGGATTTCAGCTTGTTGCTGGAACTGCCCATTTTCCAGCCCTTGTCGTCGGTTCTTTCGTAGCCCAGACTGACCTTGACGGGACCGAATTTGTAGGCGCCGCCAAGGCTCCAGACATGGGATTCGTTGGAATCGGACAGGCGGCTGTAGTTGGCGAGCAACAGCAGGGGGCCGTTGTCGTAGTTCAGGCCGACGGCAAAACCGTCGTTGTCGGCCTTGTTTTTGGTGACGTCGTCGTTGACATGCTGGGTATTCTGGCCGAGATAGTAACCGAGGGAGGCCCTGAAACCGCCAAAGCTTGGCGAGTCGTAACGGGCGACGTTGCTGATACGGCTGGTGCGCTGGGTGCCTTTCATCATGCTGCCGACGCCTTCCTGATTGAACGGATCCAGACGCCGGAAGCTTTCGGTTTCGATTTCATTCATGCGGCCCAGACGGAGGGAACCGAAAGGCCCCTTGATGCCGACGTTGGAGGCGCCGTCCCATTCGGGGTCGCTTCCCTTGCCGTTCCACAGGTCAAGCCGCTGTTCCAGCTGGAAGGTGGCCGCGTAACCGCTGCCGAGGTCTTCGGTTCCGCGGAAACCGATACGGCTGTCGTTCCATTCGCCCATTTGCAGATCGGAACCCGTTTCCTTGATGTAGCCGGTATCGACGACCCCGTAAATGGTCACGT
Organism: Oxalobacter paraformigenes; assembly: GCF_000158475.2. Taxonomy (GTDB): domain Bacteria; phylum Pseudomonadota; class Gammaproteobacteria; order Burkholderiales; family Burkholderiaceae_D; genus Oxalobacter; species Oxalobacter paraformigenes. The sequence continues at coordinate 381,473 of NZ_KI392031.1, forward strand.
TGGTCTGCGCATGCGCCATGCCGGCGAAAGCGGCCAGCAGGGAAAGGGCAAGCAATTGTTTTTTCATGTGTCACTCCAGATAAAAATGAACGTTTCTGCGTTAAAGAGCTTGTTTTCTGTTTCGCTCACGTTCATCTAAACGGTTTCGTGTGACGGTTTTGTGACAATGGAAATGCCGGGTAAAAAGCCTTTTTTTCATGCGGAAAAAGGAGGGGAAGTGTGGCGGATTTGCATCGTTTGCCTTGTCGTGGTCTTGACAGGCGAGAAAGAGACGATGGACAGGCGCATCCGGGCGGAATGCGCTTTTCCGGAAAGGGACGCGCCTTCCCAATTGTGACGCCGTTTGGCATGCCGCCATTGACGAAAAACCGCCTTTCTAACTCGAAAATGGCGGCATAAGCGCTGCCGGGGGGTGCGGTCTTTAAAACCGATGCGGCGGCTGTTTTGCGGGCTCATTTTGAGATCGGAACCGGTTTCCTTGACCATAGCGGTGTCGAAAAACCATATAGGGTCACATTGGCCCGTGCCTGCGCCATGCCGGTGAAAATGGCCAGCGTGGATAGTGCAAGTCCATGTTTTTTCATGGAAAACTTCTGAAAAAGAAGGGACGGTCTTGTGGAGAATGCGTTGTTGGAACGTCGGCCTTTTGGGGGGGCAGCCTTCGCTTTTGCGGTTCCTGCCGCGTTCTTCACGAGTCTGTTACCGCATAAGTCGTGCCGCTTTTAAACAGTGGAAAGACAGGCAGGGAAAAAGGCTGTTCCGGAAAAAGAAGGGGAAAACAGGCCCCGCGAAAAGGGCGGGAAAGGGCGGACGCGGCTTTTGTCTGCCGCGACAGGCGCGGCAACCGTCTCCGGAACAGGCAGGCGACTGAACCGGAAAGCTTCCGGAAGAACCTTAAAGAAAGAATTTTTTGGGCGGCAGGCCAGTGAAGGCCGCTATGGTCGCGACGGCATGGTCGAGATAGAACACTTCGAAAACCGGATTGTCGGCTGTCCGGTACTGGGTACGGACGGATTCGTTTGTGTCGAGAATCTTCTTTTTGACGGTCAGATTGTTTTCGAAGACCGCCTGTCCGGACAGGCGCAACCATGCCTCTTCCGGCGAGGCGACGGACAATTCGACGAAAGGATGGCTTTTCAGCTCATTGTAAACGTCTTTACGGTTGCTGGTGCAAAACCAGAGCCGGTCATCTTCTTCCAGCATGAACCGGAAAGGGCGCACTTTGGGTTTGCCGTCCATCCCGACAGTTGCCAGAAACTGGACGGGATTTTCCTGCAAAAACCGGACGATGATTTCCATAGCGGTGTCTCTTGTACCTGTCGATGTGTTGGGCGCGGGCTTTCGGCTTTGCCGTTCCGGGGCAACAAAATTCCCGTTTTGGGAAGCCGGACGGCACGTCGCGAAAGCCGGTGTGTTTTCCGTATGGTACTCCGTCGCAGGAAGATCAGCTATTGGTGAACGGCATAAACGGGGTGAAGGCGTCCGGTACCGTTTCTTTTTTTATACAGAAAAGCGCGGGCATGCCCTGTATCGGCGCCGCTGAAAGTGGACGGGGATACTGGCAGACAAGCCAGCGAAAGGGGGCGGCCGGAAACCGCGTCAGGAAAAAGTGGAGGCCGGTTTGTCCGAAGAAAAGGAGCGGGCGGGAAGTTTCCGGGAAAGGCTCCAAAGGAAATCAGGCGTGCAGACAGGAGCTGCACGCCTGTTTCACGAGGCTTGTCCGTTTCGGGCGCATGCGGCGGGACGGAGAGTGTTTCCCGCCTGCATCTTCCTTAAAACTTGTGCGTCACGCCCAGTTGAAATCCGGTGACGCTGTCCTCGTCGAAGCCGCTGCCGCGCAGATAGCCGGCCATGGCTTCCCTTTCATACTCGGTGCGGGCGACCATTCCGTAAAATGACGTCTTTTCCGACACATCATAGGTATAGCCGATAGTGAAGGTTTTCAAGTCCGCCGCATCCGGAGAATGGTCGTTTCCGTCATTGGCTCCTTTCACGTCTTTCATGTGAACGTAGTTGAGGGCGGCGTTGACGCGGCCATTGCCGGCAGCGTATTCCATGCCGACGCGCCAGTTGTCCCGGTCAAAACGGGATTCGACGAGGTCGTTGCCGGCGATATCCGGAGTGGCTTTGCCGGATAAAAACTGCGCCATTTTTTCACGGCTTCTGTCGTTCGCTTTTTCGTAGTTGACGGTAAATCGGGCAGGCCCGATAAAATAGCCGCTGTTGCTGGCGTCTGTTTCGCCGGAGAGGGAAACGGTTTTTGCCGCTTCGGTACCGGTATTGAAAGAAGCGGTTTTTCCTGCGTCAAAGGGCGTGTCCGCGGTTTTTTTCCGGAAAACGCTTGAGGTGCGGTGGAAAAAGGGAGAACCGGTGTGGCTGTCCGCCGGGAGAATGGCAATGGCGGGTTTCAGGGACAGCCGATCCCATGTTCCGGAAAGAGGCTGCCCGGAGGCCGGTTGCCCCTGAAGGGTTCTTTTTTCCGGTATGGCCGGGCTTGCGGCGGAAAAGGGCTGCCGTGTCTGCCAGCCGGAAACGACGGTTTCGGTGGCGTTTCCGTTCCGATTGGCAACGGATTGCCGGGCATGGGCCGAAAGCTTCTTTTTCCTCTGCCCCTTTTTGGCGGGGGCTGAGGATAGGGCAGGGTCCGGAGAGGGCGGAGTTGCCGCAAGGGAAGGCAGCGCCATCAGACCGGCCAGAAAACCGGGCAGACAAAACGCCAGGCCTTTCAATAAAGGGCGTAAAAGAATGGATGAACGATAAAACAAAAGATTTTTCATCGCAGTGATCCCGGTGGTCAGCACAACATGGCATTTTTTCAGGTCTTTTGCCATATCGACCTTATTTTTTGCCAAGATAGCACATCAAAACGCATGAAAAACCGATTTGTAACAATTTTTACGAATTTAAGGGAAGTTAGGTTGATTTTGGCAGAACTTATTGGAAATATGATGAGAAGACCGAAGGCGGAAAGGAACGGTTTTCCCGGATGAAGGCGTCAGATGTCCACTGCATCCGGAAAGGGAACGGGGCAATCATGCGGGAAAAAGGGGGGTGAATGCCGCCCGGAAGGGACGTGCCAGTCCGGTCTGTCTTCCGTGGGGAGACGGTTTTTATTGAATCGTTTCCGGGCGGAATCGGGCCGCGCGGTTTTTAGGATCCGGCGGGGCGCATGCCCTGGAAAACGGGCCGTTTCGGCAGGCGGCGACGCAAGCGGGGCCTGTTTTTTCATGCCGTGGCGACAGGCTGCCGGCGAAAAATGAAACCGGTCGAAACAGCCCTGCAGACTGTAAACGTTTTGCGGCCGGGCGACGGGATGGAATGCGCGCAGGGCCGGTTTGTTTCAGGAGGATAAAAAGAGTTCGTTTTGCCGGACAAGGGCGGCGGAAAAGGCAGGACGCATCCCGGCATCGGGACAGCAGGAGATGTTCCGGAAATGGCTGAAGCCATGTTAATGGCGCAGCAAGGTCAGCGGAGGAGAGGTTGCGCAGGCGCCGCAAATTTCTTCCGGCAGCGGCATGTTTCCGGTTTGGCGGAGTGCTGAAAGCGCGCAAGTCTGGAAACCGTCCGGTTCCGGCCGGAGGCAACCGTCAGCGGCATGATACGGGAAGGCATCCGGAAACGGCCGGAACACGCTTCTTTCCCCATTTTGGTAAGCGGCGCCGCGCCATATCACGGAAACGCAGGGATGGGAATGGCGGCGCGGCGGTTTTTCATGGAGCGTGTTTTGCCTGCCGGCAGCTGGCCGGAGCCGGAAAAAGCATCCCGAAAAATAGGGAAAGTGCCCTGGCGCGCGACGGGAACCGGTCTTTAAAGGTTCAGCCGGCTGTTTATGGCGTTCAGTCTTCGGGTCAGCTTGACCCATTTACGCTCGATTTTCCGTTTGCCCAGAAAACGGAACCAGTTGGCGAGGGGAATCAGTTCCGTTCCGCCCACACCGTCCACCATGACCAGCCGGAGGCCGGAAGGGGTCTTGCTGACTACCACATTGGAGATGGCGAGGTTGGCGGGAATGACGTTCCAGCGCAGCAGATAATCTTTCAACTGAAAATAGGCTTTTCTGAATTCCGCGATCTCTTCTGCTGTCAGGGAACGGGAGACATAGTCGCTTACAGTGGGCGCTGCCCGGAAAGAATCCGGTTCATCGGCGATGAATTCCTGTTCGATGCCAAGACGGTCTTTTTCATGAATCTCGCCATAATAGCGGGGGATGAAGTCGAAAGGGACGCCTTTTTTGATGAGGGTGTTGAAATACCGGATTTCCCGTCGTGTCTGCGTGGACTGGCGGATAGGGCTGAACTTGGCCATGCGGGTGGGATCGTCGGGATTCAGATAGCAGGAACGTTCTTCACCCTGTCCTATCAGGGGCCAGTTCGTATAGTCCGTCATGGCAGAAAGTGGTTGGTTGAAAGGAACAGGCTGAAAATTCTATCGTATCGCGGTTCAAAAAGCAAAGCGCGTCCGGAGCCGGAACGGCCGGGGACGCGGAATAGGCCGTTTCCGCCGTAAAGCGATGGATCGGTTTCTCTGCTGCCGACTCTTCCGGCTTCCCGGAAAAAAGCGGTAAAAAAGCAAACCGGCCGGCCACCGTTTCCATTGATTCAGGCAAGGAGGCACGAGTCGGAATGGCGGCGCAGGAGGTTCCGGAATGCCCGGCCTCGTTTTGTACCGGAGCAGGATCGTTTCACTGTCGCCGGATTCTTTAAAGAGGACAGGCGGCTTTAATCGGGAATGCTAAAAGATAAAACCGCTTCGCCTGCCGGTGGTATCCGGCAGGGCGCCCGGCGCTGTCCGGCATGCTCTCCGGATGAGAACGGCGTCTCCATGAGAGGCAACCCCCGGGCAAATGTCTGCCGCGCCTTTTCTTTGGGAAAAGGCGGTTTGCGCGAACGGTCTCCCTGACAGGGCCGGTATTCCGTTTTGAAAAGATGGATGGGATCGTTGACGCCTTGCGGGTAAAAAAGGCTGTTGCCACCCTGAATCCGGCAGGCGATCTGACGTCCCGCGTTTTCCCGAAAGGCAGGGATGTGGCCGATTGTTCGGGAAAGGAAGGCGTGTGTCCGGGGTTCCCGGTGTCAAGGAAACCTTGACCAATTCCTGCGGACTGTCCCGGAAACGCCGGGAGGCGGCCGAAAAGAAGAGAGGGCTTGTCTTAAGAGGTGAAGCACAGGATTTCGCGAAAGACTGGCGGGCGAGCCGGAGGCAAAACGGGAACCATTATCCGGTGCGGCGGTTTCCGGTGACCGGTGCGTTTTGAAGGGATTTTCCTGGCAGGCCGTCCGGAAAATCGGGTATGCGGCCAAAACGGCGCGGTAGTGAATCGGTCGTGCCGCCAATATTCCCTTCCCGCGAATCCGGCGTCTTTCAGGCCTGGCTTTCCGCCAGGGGATCGACGAGATTGACTTGCGGAAAATCTATTTTTAGCCAGTAAAGAAAACGTTTCCAGCGGCGTTCCATTTTCCGGCGTCCCAGAAACTTGAAATACTTCGAGACGGGAATCCACTCCGTATCGTAAACGCCGTCGATAACGACCAGTTTGATGCCGGACGGGGTTTGCTGTACCACGACATTGTTTTCATCGATGCCGCCAGCCAGTATGTTGTAACGGAGGAGATAGGCTTTCAGTTCGTTTACCGCTTTCCAGAATGCCCGTATCTCTTCTTTCGAGCGGGGAACAGCCATGTACTGGCGAATGGTGGGACTTGCCTGAATAGGCGACGTTCCCCGCTTGTCCGGGAGGAGGTCGTGTACGAGTTCCTGCTCGATGCCGATGAAACCCCCGCCTTTGATTTCGCCGTAGAATTTCGGCAGATGGTCGAAAGGGACGCCGCGTCCGATCAGGTATCTGAAATAGCTGATTTCGCGAAGAGTCTGTTTGACGCGGGATTTCCGGATGATTTTGACGCAGCGGGTCTGATCGACCGGGTTCTGGTAACAGGTACGTTCGGTGCCTTCTCCTATCACACGCCAGGAAGTATAGTCAGTCATAAAAGGTCAGGATGGGGTATCGGTTTCAACGGGATCGGGTTTTGTGTATTGCCGGAATGAAAATACCGGATGGGCTGCCTCTAAAAAACACATCGGTGGTATGACCGGTATTCGTCATTGAAAAAGCAGCCGGAATTTTTCATTTTAACATTTTTTTAACGAGGGTACGATAAAACGCAAGGGGTCGTCACTAAACGGGACAGGCGGAACCCGGTTTGAGTCCGGAATACGGTCGCTGGCGCCGGATGGAGGCGAATGCGGAAAAAACGTGACGTGCCGGACAGCGGTTTGCCGGGTGCGGGATAAAAGGGAGCGGTGCGGCTGTTCCGCCGGCAGGTTCGTCGCCAAAGGCGACTTTGTCCGAACCGGTTTTCAGCCAGGCAGGCGATTTTCCCGCTTTTGCGGGTGGCTCCCTTTCCTTTGAAACCGGTACGGTTGCCGCTGTGTTGCCCGGGTCAATGTCCGGGCCGGTTTTTCCGGATAAAAGCGGTACCGGCAAGACATAAACCGGGAGGCGGCGGGGCAAGCCTTTCCTGTACATTCCCGGGCAAGGTCAGAGCCAGAGGATTTTTGGTATTTTTTCTCCCGTAAAACAGGCGGGAGAGGAAATCTTCCCGCCTTGTGGGGTGGACAACCGGTAAAAACGCGGCTCTTTGCAGGACTGTGCGGTTTTACGGAAATGGCCGGCGCCACGCTTCCTGACCGGCAGGGCGACCGCAGGAAAACGGCTGTTTTTTGACACGCACGGTTTCGCCCATGCCGCATTGGGGCAAAAAAGCTGGCGCAGGCCGGGGAATGGGCTGGACCGGATTTGTCTGCCGCGGTTTGCGGAAAACGGCAGACCGTTTTTTGTGAAAACAGGCGAACAGGAAAGAAGCGGAAAATGTCCCGCCAGGAAAGCGGGGCAGGATGAGGCAGAACGCTCAGTCGGAGTGATCGCGTTTTCCGGTTTCGTCAGAAGACGGATTTTTTCCTGAAGGGCTGTCGCCTTCTTTTTTGTCGTCCTGACCGGTGTGGGAAAGAATGGAAAACTGGATATAGCGGCTGCGCGGATCGCGTCCGGGCGCGGGCGGCACGCTGTGATGGCAACGGGTGCAACCGCATGCCGGTTCGCCTTCGGCTTCCGCGTTTTCTTTCAGGGCGTGATGCGACTTGAGCGGAATGATATTGATGAAAAACGAGACAAACACGCCGATCAGCGTGTCGATCATGCGATTGATGGCAAACCCGGAAATGCTGGCATCAGTGCCGTGCGTGATCGTGACGCTTAAAAAGGCGATGCAGGTAATGTTGGTCAGCGCGTTTTTCCTCATGAAATCGACAAGGTACTTGAAGGGCGCGATAGCGAGCGGATTTTTATGTTCTGCTGAATCCGTAAAGTGCGGACGGGGCTTTTTCTTGACGATTTCGGCCAGATACATCAGCGGGATAATGCACAGGGAAATGAGCAGGTTGGCCCAGACCGGATGGGTTTCCAGATCAATGCCGCGAATGAGGAAAAGAACGGCCATGCCGGTAAAGCCGCCGATAAGCGTGCCGATTGTCCGGTTTAAACCGATGCGGAAAGTGCTTTTGATTTCCGGCTGGACGCAAATCACCGCCGCGATGGCCGAATAGAACGGCGCCCCGGTACCGATGTCGAAAAACAGATAAATCAGGCAACAGATGAACACCGAAACCGCTGCCTTGATAATAACGATTCCCATATTGCCCTGGTTTCTGGTGTGGTATCGTTATCTTAGCCAAAAGTTTTTCCAATTCTCTTGACCTGTGTTTTTGTTTTGCAAATTGGCGGCGGCGATTTGCCGCTTTTTTCATCACTGCCTGTCACAAGCGGCCGATGAGAACGGCAAGAGAGGAAAGGCGGCCTGATTTCATTTAGTTTTTTCCCTCTCGCGAAAAACGGCTGTTTCCGGGGAAACTCCCGGCAGGAGAGAACGGAGAAAGCCACGAATACCCCGATCAGCGAGCCGGAAACGTGGTTTATCGCCCATGCGTCAGGACAAAACCGCTTCCGTGGGGGAATCGTCACGCTTAAAAAGCGGCACAGGTGAAGTCGGCCAGTGCGCTCTTGCGCATGGAACCGGCCAGAAACACAAGCGGCGCTATCGAAAGCAGGCTTTTCATTGCCGGTTTTTTCAGCAGTGTCGAAAAGGGAATTTTTGGACAGTCTCGGCGATGTGCCTCAAGGACAGAATGCACAGCGAGATCAGAAGGAGCTTCCGTGCCGGCGGGAAAACGGGAATTCCCGGAAAAAAACCGCATTTGCCTGCCGCCGGTCAGCGCGCCGGCGATCCGGTTCGGGGCGCCGCGGAGGGAACTTTTGATTTCCGCCGGCAGACAGGGAATGGCGGCAATGCCTGAACAGAACGGTATGATGGTGCCGACGAGGGAAAATTCGTCAATCCGGCCGCAGATGAAAACGGACAAGGGTCCTTTGACAATCCGTTTTCCGGTAAGCTGAAAAATCCGGCGGGAATCAGGCAGGACCCGGGCCGGAAGACACGTTTGGCAGCCCGGAAGAAGAGTGGCGCCGAAAGACCGGTGCAACTTGATGGACGTTGCCCGCGGGAAAGGAAAAGTTGTCCCGGTTGCCGGTTTCCGGCGGGGAGAAATTTTCTGAAGGCGCTTCCCGGACAAAGGGCGGGCGTCTTCTAAACCACCTGCACGGTGGTTAACGCGCCATGCCTGTTCACGGTTGGTCACACCCACTTCTAAACCACCTACACGGTGGTTAACATTCATCCGATGGAAGCGTCTTTTGCTGTTCGCTTCTAAACCACCTACACGGTGGTTAACTAAAGCATATTCAGTATAAGGTATGGTTTGCGAAGATTTTTTGCCCTGAAATCCTTTTTAAAGCTTCGTTTTTTCAGGGGTTTGTAAGTTATTGATTTACAAGGGGTAAGGAATTTTCCAAAAAAACGAAGGTTCGGCGTTTCATTTCCGTACAAGGCAAAGGCATCGGTTGTGACAGGCGGGACGGCGGCTTTGGCACGGATTTGAAGGACGGGGCCGGAAAAACGGACAGGACGGGTTGTCCGGACATTTCACGGAACGGTTGCTTGTGGATCGGGGCGACGGGGAAAAGGGACGGCTTTGAAAGCAAGGTGTTAAAAAAACGGTTGGCCGACCGGACTGCCCGGAATGAAGCCGGCAGACCCGGTGCCCGGCAGGCAAGCCGGTTCCGGAAAATGCCGCAAAGCGCAGCGGAAAAAACGTCTTGCCGGCAGGGATGGCGGCAGTCCGGAACGGCAAGGGGGCGCCGCTGGCGGCCAAAGCCTTACCGATAGGGATCGGGATAGCCCAGTTTCGCGAGAATCTTCGTTTCCAGCGTTTCCATTTCCCCGGCTTCCGCGTCGTTTGTATGGTCGTAACCCTGCGCGTGCAGGACGCCGTGGACGACCAGATGGGCGGCGTGGGCGTCAAGCGATTTGGCCTGTTCTTTGGCCTCCGCTTCCAGTACATCAGTGCAGAGCACGATGTCGGCCCGTGCCGTTTGTGCACCGGGAGAAGTGGCAAGGGAGGTCAGTTCCAAAGGAGCCGGATCATCGCCAGACAAGCCGATAGCGGACAAATCGAAGGCTTCCATGTCGTCGTATGGAAAAGTCAGGACGTTGGTGGCGTAATCCTTGCCGCGGTAGTCGCGGTTCAAGGCCCGTCCTTCTTCGGCATCGACGAAGCGCAGCGTGATGTCGGCGGGCATTTGCAGCGATGCCTGTACCCAGCGGCGCAGTTTCTGGCGGGTCAGGATGTCTTTGAAACGGGGGTCGGGATACTGCACAGACAGGGAGAGAGGCTGGCGGCTGCTCATTTCGTTTCACCCTTGCCCGCGTTTTTCTTTCTGGCGGCGCTGGCCGTTTCCGTATCGGCGTCTGCGGGTTTGGCGGCCGTTTTTGCCCTGGCGTCTCTGGCCTTTTTCGCAGCCGTTTCTTTTTCCTTTTCCGTTTCTTCGTTCCGGGTCGCTTCCGCAATGGCCGCTTCGGCTTCTTTCATACGGTCGGCATTGTTTTTGCGCTTGTCGGCGCTTTCATAGGCATCGACGATCCGGGCGACCAGCGGATGGCGCACGACGTCGGCGCTGGAAAACTGCGAAAAAGCGATGCCGCGGACGTCTTTCAGGACGTTCAAGGCATCGATCAGGCCGCTTTTCTGGTTGCGCTGCAAGTCGATCTGGGTCACGTCGCCCGTGATGACGGCCTTGCTGCCGAAACCGATGCGGGTCAAAAACATTTTCATCTGTTCCGGCGTCGTGTTCTGCGCCTCGTCTAAAATGACGAAAGCATGGTTTAAAGTGCGGCCGCGCATGTAGGCCAGCGGCGCGATTTCGATGATTTGTTTTTCAAAGCATTTCTGCGTGCGTTCGAATCCCAGCAAGTCGTAGAGGGCGTCGTAGAGCGGCCGGAGATACGGATCGACTTTCTGGGTCAGGTCGCCCGGCAGGAAACCGAGGCGTTCTCCCGCTTCGACGGCGGGACGGGTCAGGATGATGCGGGAAGCGGCGTCGCGTTCCATCGCATCGACGGCGCAGGCTACCGCCAGATAGGTTTTGCCGGTGCCGGCCGGGCCGATGCCGAAGGTGATGTCGTGTTCCAGTATCGCTTTCAGGTAATCGACCTGCCGGGGCGTGCGGCCGCGCAGGTCGCTGCGGCGCGTTTTCAGGACCGGATTGGTCATTTCGGCTTCAACGACCGCCGAAGCCGGCATGCCGGCCGCCAGATTGTCGTTGATGGCGCGCTGTTCGACCAGCGCCAGCTGGATGTCGTTGACCATGACGGGCTTGTCGGCAGCCGCATAGAAATCCTCGATGATTTGCAGGCCGGAGGCGGCGTTTTTGCCGCTGATGATGAAATTGCCGCCGCGGCGGGTGATTTCGATATCCAGCGCCGCCTGGATCTGGCGCAGGTTTTCATCCAGCGGGCCGCACAGATTGGCCAGTTTGTCGTTGTCCACCGGTTCGGGCGTGTAATAGAGAATGTTCGGGTTGTCCTTGTTTTTGCTTTTCACGATCGCTCCGTTTGGTTAATGCCGCATAGTACGGCCATCATGGTACTGCCATTTTAGGCGCTTGCCGGCGGTTTGTTTTGCTTTTTCGCGATTCCCGTCCCGGATGTCACGCTGTCGTGTCGTCTGCGAATTCGCCCCGGAGAGAAAAATTGGCGGCCTCGGTAATGCGCACGTCCCGCATCTGGCCGATCAGGGCTTTGGGGTCGCCTTCGACAGGAATGTGCACGACCCGGTTGTTGCCGGTCTTGCCCTGCACCTGCCTGTCGTTCTTGTGCGAGATGGCTTCGATCAGGACTTGTTGCACGCTGCCGACCATGAGCCGGTTGTAGTGGCGGGTATGGCTGTCGATTTTTTCCTGAAGCCGTTGCAATCGTTCCTTGCGCACGGAGAGCGGGATGTCCATCGGCAGGGCGGCGGCCGGGGTGCCGGGGCGCGGGCTGTAGAGGAAGCTGAAACTGTTGTCGAAACCGATTTCGTCGATCAGTTTCATCATGGCGTCGAAATCGGCGTCCGTCTCACCGGGAAAGCCGACGATGAAATCGCTGGAAACGAGCAGGTCGGGCCGGATGGCCTTCAGCCGCCGGATAATGGATTTGTATTCCAGCGCCGTGTAGCCGCGTTTCATGGCGGCCAGTATCCGGTCGGAACCGTGCTGGGCGGGCAGATACAGATGGCTGACCAGCTGGGGCACGCGCGCATAGACGTCGATCAGCCGCTGCGTGAATTCCCGCGGGTGGCTGGTGACGAAGCGGATGCGTTCGATGCCGGGGATTTCGGCAATGGTTTCGATCAGCATCGCGAAATCGGCCGTTTCCCCGCCTTCGATCTCGCCGCGGTAGGCATTGACGTTCTGGCCCAAAAGCGTGATTTCCTTCACGCCCTGCCCGGCCAGTTCCGCGACCTCGACCAGAACATCCCCGAAACGGCGGGAGACTTCCGCGCCGCGTGTATAGGGAACGATGCAATAGCTGCAATACTTGCTGCACCCTTCCATGACGGTGACGCAGGCGACCGGCGCGTCCACCCGGGCGGGCGGCAGGTAATCGAATTTCTCGATTTCCGGAAAACTCGTGTCGATCTGGGGTTCGCCGGTTTTCTCGAAGGCACGAATCATGTCCGGCAGGCGGTGCAGCGTCTGCGGGCCGAAGACGAGATTGACGTAAGGCGCGCGTTTGATGAGCGCCTCGCCTTCCTGCGAGGCGACGCAACCCGATACGCCGATGATCAGGCCAGCCCTGTTTTTCCGGAGTTTTCTGAAACGGCCCAGATCGGAAAAGACTTTTTCCTGTGCCTTTTCGCGCACGGAACAGGTGTTTAAGAGAATCAGGTCGGCTTCTTCGGGATTATCGGTGCGGAGGTAATTTGCTTCGGCTTCCAGCAAGTCAGCCATTTTGCCCGAGTCGTACTCGTTCATCTGGCAGCCGAAGGTTTTGATGAATACTTTTTTTTGCATGGCGGTACTGTCCGGCCGTCTGCGAGACGGCATTTTTCAATTGATGCGGCAGTTTAACCGATTTGCCCGGCACCCTACAATTGCCGGGGCATACCCGAACGCTTTCCGGACGAAAAGGCGGTATTTCAAGGACTTATCCCTTCCCGGGCCGTTTGTGACGAAACCGTGTGTTTTTCGCGGGATTTGTAACAGAACGGTCATATTGGCTGTTTACAGTGAACTTGTCTGAATTTTTTCCAACAAGCGAGGATGTGTATGAAAGTCTCTTTTCTGGGCAAGTTAGCGATCGTGGCGGCATCCGCTCTGGTGTGCGCTTCCGTATCCGCAGCGGATATCACGGGAGCGGGAGCGACCTTTCCTTATCCGATTTATGCCAAGTGGGCCGAAGCCTACAAGGCGAAAACGGGCAACAAGCTGAATTATCAGGCCATCGGTTCGGGCGGCGGCATCAAGCAGATCAAGGCCAAAACCGTCGATTTCGGCGCGTCGGACATGCCATTGAAGGCGGAAGACCTGAAAGCGGCCGGTCTGGTGCAGTTCCCGGCCATTCTGGGCGGCGTCGTTCCGATCGTCAATCTGGAAGGCATCAGGGCCGGCCAGCTGAAAATGTCCGGCGACGTGATTGCCGACATTTACCTGGGCAAGATCACGAAGTGGAACGATTCGAAAATCACGGCGATGAATCCGGGCGTGAACCTGCCGGCCTCCCCGATTACTGTCGTGCACCGCGCCGACGGGTCGGGCACGTCGTTCCTCTGGACAGATTATCTCTCCAAGGTCAGTCCCGAATTCAAACAGCAGGTCGGAGCGGGTACGGCTGTCAAATGGCCGACCGGAGTCGGCGGCAAGGGTAACGAAGGGGTGGCCGCCAATGTCCAGCGTATCAGGGGTTCCATCGGTTACGTCGAATACGCTTATGCAAAGAAAAACAATATCGCCTATACCCGGCTGAAAGCGAAAGACGGCCAGTTCGTTTCGCCTGACGATTCGTCCTTCAAACAGGCGGCTGCCGGCGCGCCCTGGGCGGCGACACCGGGATTTGGGGTCATCCTGACGAATCAGGCCGGCTGGCCGATTACCGGCGCCTCGTTCATCCTGATGCAGCAGGTTCAGGCCGATCCGGCCAAGGGGGCCGAAGTGCTGAAATTCTTCGACTGGTCCTTCAAAAACGGCGGCAAGATGGCGGCCGAGCTGGATTATGTCGCGTTGCCGGCTGCCGTTGTCAGGATGGTTGAAACCTCCTGGAAGACCGGGCTGAAAGGCGAAAACGGCCAGCCGGTATGGCAGTAAGGGCGGCAGACGAAAGATAAGGTGGATTCCGGATGGTTTTGAATGATTCCACTGGCGGCCGCTTCCGGACAGATCCGGAAGCGGCTTTCAGGCCGGAAACAGGAGATAAGAGAGAAAAAGGTGAATTCCGATGAGTGTGCCGGTTTCAGCGATAGAAAAAAACGTTTCCGCATCCGGTGTCGATGCGAAAAAAAAGACAGGGGGGTCGGTTTCCGAACGGATGAGGGCGATCGGCCGCCGCCAGCAAAGGCAGGACGGGGTTTTCCACGGTCTGACCTTTTTCTTTGCCCTGACGGTGCTGATGGTGCTGGCCGGCATTATTCTTTCCCTGATTGTCAGTTCCATTCCGGCGTTCCGGGAATTCGGCTGGCGGTTCATCACGACGGTGGAATGGGACCCCGTCAATGAGGTGTATGGCGCGGCGATCGCGATTTTCGGGACGCTGGTCACGTCGTTCATCGCGCTTTTGATCGCGGTGCCCCTGAGTTTCGGCATTGCGCTCTTTCTGACGGAGCTGTGCCCTGTGTGGCTTCGGCGTCCGACGGGAACGGCGATCGAACTGCTGGCCGGGGTGCCCAGCATTATTTTCGGCATGTGGGGCCTCTTTGTTCTGGCGCCCATTTTCGCCGATTGTGTCCAGCCGTTTCTGGAAGCGACGCTGGGCGCGGTGCCGGGCCTGTCTTATCTGTTCTCCGGCCCGATGATGGGGTTTGGCGTCTTCACTGCCGGCGTGATTCTGGCGATCATGATCATTCCGTTCATTTCCTCGGTCATGCGGGACGTGTTCGAGACAGTGCCGCCGGTTCTGAAGGAATCGGCCTATGCGCTGGGCTGCACCCGCTGGGAAGTGATGAAAAACATCGTGCTGCACTATACCCGCAACGGCGTGGTCGGCGGCATCATGCTGGGACTGGGGCGGGCGCTGGGCGAAACGATGGCGGTCACGTTCGTGATCGGCAACGCCAACCGCATTTCCGCCTCGCTTTTCGCGCCCGGCAACAGTATCGCCTCGACGCTGGCGAACGAGTTTGCCGAAGCCAGTTCCGAATTGCACGTCTCCGCCCTGTTCGCGCTGGGGCTGATCCTGTTCGTGATCACTTTTATCGTGCTCTCGGCTTCCAGGCTGATGCTGTTGCGTATGGCGAAAAAGGAGGGTTTGTAAGATGAGACGCAAGACGAATGCCACGATTGTCGCCCGGCGCAAGCTGCGCCACCGGCTGGGCATGGGCCTGTCGGTTCTGGCGATGGCGACCGGCCTTTTCTTTTTGTTCTGGATTCTCTATACGCTGTTTGTCAACGGAATCGGCGCGCTGGACTGGGCGCTTTTCACCGAAACGACCCCGGCGCCCGGTAATGAGGGCGGCGGCCTGATGAATGCGCTGGTGGGCACGGTCATGATGGTGCTGGCCACGACGGCGATCACGACGCCCATCGGCATTATGGCGGGCCTGTATCTGGCCGAGTATGGCGACGCCAGCTTATTCGGCCGCGTGACCCGGTTTACCGTCGACATCATGCTTTCCGCCCCGTCGATCGTGATCGGTCTCTTCATCTATGCGATTTACGTCGCCAACATCGGCCACTTTTCCGGCTGGGCCGGCAGCTTCGCCCTGTCGCTGATCGCCTTGCCGGTGATTGTCAGGACGACGGACAATTTTTTGAATCTGGTGCCGCAAAGCCTGCGCGAGGCGGCGTTCGCGCTGGGCGCGCCGCGCTGGCGGGTGGCGACGATGATCCGGTTGAAGGCGGTCAGGGCCGGGGTGCTGACGGGGGTTCTGCTGGCAGTGGCCCGTATTTCGGGCGAAACCGCGCCGCTGCTCTTTACAGCCTTGAACAACCAGTTCTTTTCGGCGGACATGAACGCCCCGATGGCGAACCTGCCGGTCGTCATTTACCAGTTCGCGATGAGTCCTTACGACAATTGGCGCGAACTCGCCTGGGGCGGCGCGTTCCTCATCACGCTGGGCGTTTTGGGACTGAACATACTTTCGCGCGTGGCTTTTGCCCGCAAGGCGGCAAACTGATCTGGGAGCAAACAAGATGAAATGCGATACAGGATGGATGGGCGGACAGGATGCCCATACGGAACGCGGCGAGGCAATGGCGCTGATGGAACGCCTTGAGGAAAAACGGGCGGTGCAAACGAAAAAAGAGGCCGTGAAAAAAAGCATCGAAATAAAAAACCTGGATTTTTATTACGGCGACTTTCAGGGATTGAAAAACATCAATCTGACGATTCATGAAAAGAAAGTGACTGCCTTTATCGGGCCGTCGGGCTGCGGCAAATCGACGCTGTTGCGCACGATGAACCGGATGTATGACCTGTACCCGAAACAGCGGGCGGAAGGCGAGATTCTCTTCAAGGGAAAAAACATTCTCGATGCCGACGTGGATGTGAACCTGCTGCGTGCCCGGGTCGGAATGGTGTTCCAGAAGCCGACGCCGTTTCCCATGACGATTTACGAAAACATCGCGTTCGGCGTCCGGCTGTATGAAGACCTTTCACGGGGCGAGATGGACGAGCGGGTCGAATGGGCGCTGAAAAAGGCGGCGCTCTGGAACGAGGTCAAAGACAAGCTGGGGAAAAGCGGCCAGAGCCTCTCCGGCGGCCAGCAGCAACGCCTGTGCATTGCGCGTTGCGTGGCGGTCAGGCCGGAAGTGCTGTTGCTGGACGAACCGACGTCGGCGCTGGACCCGATTTCGACCGCGAAGGTCGAGGAGCTGATTTCCGAACTGAAAGACGAATATACGATCGCCATTGTGACGCACAACATGCAGCAGGGCGCGCGCTGTTCGGATTACACGGCCTACATGTATCTCGGGGAACTGGTGGAATTCGGCGAGACGGAGAAAATTTTCATGCGGCCGGAAAAGAAGGAAACGCAGGACTATATTACGGGACGGTTCGGTTAGGGGGCAGAAAATGGAACAGCGAATCAGGGGAAACGAAACGGATGTGGACGGCCTGTCCCTGTCCGGCCATTCTTCCAGACAGTACGATCAGGATCTGGAATGGATCCGGTCGAAAGTGCTTTTGATGGGCGGACTGGTGGAAGACCAGTTCAGGGACGCGATGGCGGCGATGGAAAGGGGGGATGTGGCGCTGGCGGAAAGGGTGGTTGCCGGCGACGCCCGGGTGAACCGGGAGGAAGTCGGGCTGGATCACGCCTGTGCGCAACTGATTGTCCGGCGCCAGCCGGCGGCCAACGATTTGCGCAACGTGATGGCGACGGTGAAAGTGATTTCCGATCTGGAGCGGATGGGCGACGAGGCGACCAAGATCGCCCGGGCGGTAAAAAACATCCGTTCCGGCGATCTGTTGCTTCCCGACCACTACCGGGCCGTGATCGGCATGTCCCATACGGCCAAACGCATGATGCATGAGGCGCTTGATGCCTATGCCCGCATGGATACGGCCGCTGCCCTGGCGCTGATGGCCGTGGATGATGTGGTGGATGCCGAATTCCACGATATCGTCTGTTCCCTGATCGAGTATATGAGACGGGAACCCGAGGCGGTCGAGGCCGGTGTGAACCTCTTGCGCGCGGCCAAAGCCATCGAGCGGATCGGGGATCACGCGACCAATATCGCCGAATTCATCGTCTATGTGGTGGAAGGGAAAGACATCCGCCATACGGATTACCGATTGCAGACAGAGGGCACGATGCGCTAAGCTAGTCGTGTCTGGCGTTTTTCGTGTCGTGACGCGAATCATGGACTGACAGATAACTTCGAACGGGGTGCCTTTTCTATGGCAAGCGAAAGTATTTCGATTCTGGTTGTGGAAGACGAACCCGCGATTGCGGAACTGGTCGCCTTTTCCGTCAAAAGCGCCGGCTGGATGCCGGTGACGGTGTATTCCGGAACCGAGGCATGGACGGCCTTGCAGCGTTTTCGTCCGGACGTGGTGTTGCTCGACTGGATGCTCCCGGATCTGTCCGGCATGCGTCTTTTAAGCAGAATCCGCGAACACAGGGAGATGAAAACGCTGCCGGTCATCATGCTGACGGCGAAAACGCTGGAAGAAGACAAGGTCGCCGGACTCGATCAGGGTGCGGATGACTACATCACCAAGCCGTTTTCGCCAAAGGAACTGGTGGCAAGGATCAACGCGCTCTTGCGGCGGAAAGCGCCGGAACGCGCGAAAAGCCTTTTGAGAGCGGGCGCGGTCACGCTCGATCCCGAAAGCTGCCAGGTGAAAATCGGCAATGGCGAAATCGAGATGGGCCATTCCGAATTCAGGCTTTTGAAGTTTCTGATGGCTAACCCGGACAGGGTCTTTTCACGGGGCCAGCTGCTCGACAAGGTGTGGAGCAACCAGCTGGATATCGAGGAAAGAACGGTTGACGTGCACATCCTGCGTCTGAGAAAGGCGCTGAAAGGTCAGGAAAACCTGATCAGGACGGTGCGCGGAATGGGCTATATGCTCTCGGAAAAGGACAAAAGTGAATGAATCCCCATGTGTTGTTCTGGATTCCGGCCGCCTTGCGGCTGGCGCTGATCTGGATCGGTTCTGCGGTACTGTGGTATTTCTTCGGGCCGGTCGTCGGCCTTCTGGCCGGACTGGCGCTGACAACAGCCATCACCGTCTCGCAACTCTACTATCTGTCGGCGCTGGACATCTGGCTCGATTCGCCCCGGAGTGACCGCCTGCCTGACGGGTGGGGCGCCTGGCATGCCGTTTATTCGCATCTCTACCGCCTGAGCCACGACGAGGAAAAAAGCAAGAAAGAACTGACCGAATGGCTGACGCGTTTCCGGGAAGCGATGAATTTCCTGCCCGACGGGGTGGCGATTCTGGACAATGTCCTCTTTCTGGACTGGTGCAACCCGGTGGCCGAAAAACATCTCGGTCTCGATCTCGAACGCGACAGGGACATGCGGATCACCAATCTGGTGAGAAACCCGGCTTTCATTGATTACATCATTTTGGGCCGTTACGACCAGCCGCTGGAAATGAAGCTGAATGACCGTTATCTCGTCTTGCAGATCATTCCGTTCGGCAACCGCCGGCATATTCTGGTCACGCACGACAGGACGGACACTGTCCGGACCGAAAAAATCCGCCGCGATTTCGTGGCGAACGCCTCGCACGAGCTCAGAACGCCTTTGACCGTTATCAACGGTTTTCTGGAAGTGGCGATCGCCCAGCCCGATCTCGATCGGGAAACGCGATTGTCCCACCTGAAAATGATGAAGGAACAGGGCGAACGGATGCAGACGCTGGTGGAAGGCATGCTGACGCTGACCAATCTGGAATCCAATGATTATCCATTGAAACGCGAGCCGTTCAACGCCGCCCTTCTGGTCAGGCAGGTCTTTGAAGCCGGGCAGGCGCTTTCCGCCGGACGGCACGTTTTCGCGCTGGAAACGGACGGCCCGGAAACGCTCTATGGCAGCATGGATGAAATCCGGACGGCCTTCACCAATCTGGTCACCAACGCGATCCGTTACACGCCCGACGGCGGGAAAATCACGGTCACATGGACAGCGACGGAAGAAGGGCCGCGTTTTTCCGTCAAAGATACCGGCATCGGCATCGAGGCCAAGCATATCCCGCGGCTGACGCAGCGTTTCTATCAGGTGGACAAGAGCCGCAGCCGTCTGGTCAACGGTACCGGGCTGGGCCTTTCGATTGTGCGGCATATCCTGCTGCGTCACGACGCGAAGCTGGATATCGAATCCGAAACGGGCAAGGGCAGCGAATTTTCCGTCCGGTTCACCCGGCGCATACTGGTTCCCTGATTCTTCAGGCAGGAGAAAGCGGGCCGGAGCCCGCTTTTTTGGGGCGTTTTCCGGAAACGTTTCCGTATCGCCTGCCGCGACAGGCGAGGCCGGAGGGGCGCGCTTTGGCCGGTCGCGGCTCGTCTGTCGGGCCTGAGGCCGCTTTTTTGCGTCAAACGGGCGCTCCCTGCTTTTTTTTGACGAACGGAACTTTTGGCTTTCCGGGCGGTCTCATTCCTTATTTTTTACCTTGATTTTTTGACGCAAAACCCGATGCCTGCCAGAAACTCCCTTAAAGACCCTTCATGTTGCGCCTGCTTTCACAGAGACCGGATCGCCTGTCGCCAGACAGGCCCGCAAACCCTGCCAAGCCCGTAAAAACCGCCTTTCTAGTACCTTGGTACAATAGGCATTGCGCTCTTGAAAGTTTATTCTGGGAAATATAGTCGGGAAGTCCGTCGGGGATTTCCTGCCAGCCCAGACAGGAAAAGAGGATCATATGGCAATCGGGATCGTAAGAGCGCTGATCGGCACGACGACAGCAAGAAACGAAAAAGGTGAAGTGCGCGTATTGAAAGTCGGCGATGCCGTGGAAGCCAACGAAGTCATTCAGGCGGCGGCGGGCAGTACGGTGCATATCGCGTTTAACAACGGGAATTTCGCGACTGTCGGCAGCAATGAAAGCCTGATGCTGGACATGGCGGTCGTCGATCCCGAAGGGACGGCCGCACAGGCACAACAGGACGGCCAGAGCGTCGCCGACATTCAGGCGCTGATTGCAGAGGGTGCGGACCCGACGGAAATCGCCGAAGCGACGGCGGCGGGCGCCGATGCCGGGACGGCTGGCGACCCGAACCATTCAGGTTCGCATTCCTTCGTTGTCGTCGATCAGGTCGCGGCGCGGGGCAACCTGACGCCGGGTTTCGAGACGACGACGTTTGCCAATCCGGTTCCCGACACGCAGGTTTACGATGGCGCGCTGCCTGACGCCAATGACGCGCCCGTTATCGACCTTGCCGCGAGCGACGCTTCGGTCGACGTGGTGGAAGCCGGGGTCTATGTGGGCGGCAACGACGAAAAGGCAGGCATTCCCGTCATCAATGGACAGGTCGTTGCCAGTGATCCGGATGGCGATACCCTAAGCTATGTCCTGATCGGCCCCGACGGCCCGGCTACCAGTATCACGACGGATTACGGAACCATTACCCTCCATCCCGACGGTTCCTATACCTATGAACTGGACAACGGCAGGACAAACAGTCTGGCCGAAGGCGAGAAAGCGGTTGAGCGCTTCACAGTGGAAGTCAGCGACGGACGCGGCGGTACCGCGCAAGCCGTCATTACCGTAAACGTGACAGGCAGCAACGATATCCCGTCTCTGGAAGTGGGCAAAACCCGGCTTGTCGTGACCGACGACGGGGCGACGGTCGTGGAAGGCGCGATTACCGATGCCGGACAGGCTTTGGGCAGCGATCCGGACGCCGGCCATACTCTGCACTACAGTTTCGGAACGGATGCCGATGGCAATCCCGTTACCCGCATCACGGACGAGTACGGCACCCTGACCATCAATCCGGATACGGGCGAATATACCTATACGCTGGACAAGGACAGCGAAGCGGTCCAGAAGCTCTCCGGCCATGGCGACGATGTGACACAGCGCGTGACAGTGACGGTGACGGACGAATACGGCGCTTATGCGGAACGGCCGCTCGATATCCTTATCCGCGGCGCCAACGATGTGCCGGTCATGTCGGCCGTGACCGAACATGTCAGGGATACAGGGGTTTATGGCGATGGCGCGGTATCGCCTGATACCCCGACAGCGGACTATACCGGCCCGGACGGAGATGGCCATATCCGGGATGGCGAGCACCGCACGGAAGCCAACGGACAGCTTCAGGGCTTCGATGCGGAAGGCGATGCACTGTCTTACGGCGTGGACACAAGCGGGATGGCCGCCGGAGAAACGATAAGGCTTGTCAATCCCGACAATGATGGCGACACCACGACGATCAGGGTGCTGGAAGTCAGTACGGGTGACGGCACGACCACCATCGTTACGGAAGCGGGAACCTTCGTGTTAAACGCTGACGGCAGCTACCGTTTCTCTCTCAATACCGAAGCCGGCGGTTTTGTGGATTCAATGGGGGAAGGCCAACGGTGGAACCTGACTTTCGATGTGAGCGCTTCGGATGGCGAGCTGACCGGCCATTCCTCGCTGACTGTCTGTATCGAAGGCGCCAATGAAACGCCGGTTTTCACCCAGCTGATCCCGCAGGATTATCTGGGCGAAACGCTGTCGCCTGTCGGTACTGACGGGGCGTGGGTGGTGACCGCGGCCGAACATGGCCGCTGGCGGGGCGGTGAAGGCAACAGCAACCGGGAAGCCGATCATTCCGATGTGATTTCCGGCCGTTTTGAGGCGGCCGACCGGGATACCGGCGCGAGCCTGAGCTTTTCCGCCGCATTTCAGGCGGGTTTGACCAGCGGAAAAAATGCGGACAAACTGGGCGAACCGGGCAGTCTGGAACTAATAGATGTCGAGGAAAAAACTTTCACCGAACCGTTCCGGCTGGCTGACTATGCCGACAAGCATGTAAATAACGATTTCAGTACCGACCAGTTTGCCGAGCTGCCTGCCGGAACCTATCAGGTTTTCCATTTCGAGGTGGGCGATTTGTATATCGACGTGAACACCGGGCAATACTATTTCAATGTCCATGACGACAGCGATCTGGTGAACCGCATGAATCTGGGTGACACCCATACGCTTAATTTCAGCGTGACGGTAACGGACGAACACGGCGCCTCTTCCTCACACGACTTCACGATCAATATCGAGGGCCGAAACGACCGGCCGGTGCTGGCGGTCACCGAATCGCTTTCGGCGACCGACGGCCAGACGGCAGAGGGCAATCTGCTTGACGACGGCATTGTGAAAGTCAGCGATGCCGACTTCGGCGACAGCCACACTTTCTGGATCGTGACGAATCCGACCATGAACGGCAACAATCCGGGGGACTATGACGGCAGAAAACAGGATTTTGCGTCCAACAAGCTGGGCAATTACGGCCCGGTGACCACACTGGAAGGCAAGTACGGCATACTGACCGTTCATCCGGACGGCAGCTACACCTACAAACTGTACGGCCCGGGAGAGGGTCACGACGACGCTTACCAGGCCGTGAAAGGACTGGGCGTTAACGACGCTTTTAACGACGAGATTTTCCATATCGCCGTTGAGGACAGCCACGGGGCCTTCGATATTCAGGAGATTGCCATTACGGTCAATGGCGTCAATGACGCGCCGGTTGTCAATGGCTTCAACGTGGACGTCAAGGAAGACGGCACCTATCTCGACGGAAAAGGCGGCATGCATGACACGGGCCTCATCACGGATCCGGCGTATCAGGGCTTTATCGGCGACCGGCAACACAAGGTGGCTGCCGAAGGCAATGTGTTTACCGACAAGGGGCATGGCGGCAAGCCCATCGTGTCTGATACCGATGCGAACGACAAGCTCACGGTGGACGTCCAGCCGAACCGGGATGGCAACGGCGATATCAAGTTCACGCTGACCGGTGTGCAGGACGGCGTGGATGCCGGCGGACTGACGCCGGAAATCATCAGCAACGTTTTGACAGACGGTATTCGCACCATCGTCACCAATTATGGAACGCTGACGCTGAATACCGAAACGGGCGAATACCGTTTTGAGCTGTCCGATAGTGCGCTGGGCGAGGGCGGGATCGCCGACAGGCTGGCACAGGGGCAGAAACTGACCCTGAGTTTTGTGTTGACGGCAACAGACGAAAGCGGCCAGAGCGCCCGGCATATCATGGGCATCAATATTCAGGGGGCGAACGATGCGCCTGTTATGACGATCGCTCCTGAGGACAGGGTGCTGGACGTTTACGAGAAAGGGATCGGGTCGGACAAACCGGCCGCTTCCGGCACGGCGGTCGGCATCGACGACGACTATGGCGCGAAAAAACAGTATTCGCTGATCGACGAACACGGCAGGGAGGTGACCTCGATCACGAACGAGTACGGAGCGCTCACGATCGATCCGGATACCGGGGAATACACTTTCACGCTGAACAACGACAGCGCCGCCGTTCAGGGATTGAATGTCGGCGACGTCATTCCGCAAAACTACACTATCCGTGTAAGCGACGAGCACGGGGCTTACGATCAGCAGGATGTCACGGTCAACATCCACGGCGCCAACGATGCGCCGACGGTCGGCTATACCAGTATCGAACTGAAGGAAACCGGCGTTTACGACAATCCGGACAATCCAAAGGACAACGGCAATTCCCTAACAGTCGATCCGGCCAGGCCGGACAATTCCTATGTCTATCCCGGGGAACACAAACTCCAGGTCTCCGGCATACTGAAAGGTTCCGACGTGGACGATCCGCAGGACAGCCTGACGTACCGGATCGATGCGCCGGACGGAAAAGCCTTCCAGATCGTCGATGCGCAGACCGGCAAAATTCCGGTTGCCGACGGGGAAACGATTTCTCTCAAGGTTATTGGCAACCATACCGATGCAAACGGGATCCAGACGCTGGAAACCAATTTCGGCAAACTGGTTCTGGATACCCGGACGGGCGAATACACCTTTGAACTGAACGATGAGGGAATGGTCCAGTATCTGGGCGAGGGAGAACGGGTGAATCTCCAGCTCACAGCCCGGGTGGAAGACGGGCATGGCGGAACGGGATCGCGTATTTTCCAGATCATCATCAAGGGCAGCAACGATATTCCCGACCTGTCTGTGGACAAACCGGTGCTCGACGTCTATGAAAAAGGCGCGGATTCGGGGTCGTCCTACAACGCTGCCGCTTCCGGCAATGCCACAGGCAGCGATCTGGATCATGGCGACCAAAAAGGCCTGAAATACAGTTTCGGCAACGATGAAAGCGGCAAACCGGTCACGTCCATCACCAACGATTACGGTACGCTGACGATTGATCCGGCTAGCGGAAAATATACCTTTACCGTCAATAACCAGAGCGGGGTTGTGCAGAAACTCGACGAGGGCGACACCGTTACGCTGGATTACAGGGTGCGCGTTACCGATGAACATGGTGCATGGAAAGACGTGCCGGTTCATGTCAATGTGCATGGCGCCAATGACCATCCCTATCTGCAGGCCGGCAGTCAGGTCGATGTCAAGGAGAGCGGCGTAATCGATGGAGGCAATAAGCCGACGGCTGGCAAGGAAACCAGCCAGATCGGCAAGAACGATATCCGGGACTGGGAAGGCGATGATCTGACTTATTCCATCAATGCCAGGGCGGCCGATGACCGCAATCCGGGTAAATGGAAAGGTGAAACGGGTACGGATGGGGACGGCTGGCAGACGTACAAGACAGATATGGGTACGTTCCATCTCGATCCGGCAACCGGCAACTATTATTTCGTGCTGGACAACGATGCGCAGGTCGTCCAGGCGCTGAAAAGCGGCGAGACGGTGCAGCGCTATATTTCCTTTACCGTTTCCGACGGCAAGGGCGGCGTGCTGGAAACCTGGGCGACCGTCAATATCAAGGGCACCAACGACAGGCCGGCGTTTACCCTGCAGCAGACCGACAGCGGCTATGCCGACGCGACAATCCAGGGCGAAGACGGCAATCTGGTCGTGAAGGAAGACGCTTCCCTGAATACGGGCGCGACGGCCTCAGGCACGGTCGGGGCAACCGACGTGGACAAGGACAATGCGGGCGATCCGGGCAAAAACGGTTTGCGTTACGGCGTCGATCCGGCTGATCTGGCCGGGCTGGGCGAAGGCGTCAGGATCGTTGCCTCAGGCATGTACAACGGGCGGGAACTGGTCACTGAATTCATCGACGCCTATGGCGGCACTTTCAAGATCGATCCGGTCAGCGGCAAATATACCTATACCATCGACAATGCGAATTCGCAGGTGCAGGGATTGCACGAGGGCGACAAGCTGCTTGAAAACATCCCGGTTACAGCAGTTGACAGGCATGGCGCAACAAACGAAAACGAACAGACAGTCACCGTCACGATTGTCGGGACGGACGACAGGCCGGTCTTTACGGCCGATGGCTGGAACGCTCTGGCGATCGAGCAAGGTGTCGTCCGGGGGCCCGACGGCGACGGCAACCGTGAAGTGACAGGCCAGAGCGCCAGCGGAACGGTTTCGGCTACCGACCGGGATGCAGGCGATACGCAGGCGCTGGAATACCGCCTGACCGACAGCGACGGCAAGCCCTTGTCGGGCGGGAATTACCATGAAACAACCGACGGCGAGGGCGGCAAGGTGCTCACGCAAAGCTGGGAGGGCCAGTACGGCACCTTCACTTTCGATACGGTAACCCGTCAATGGACGTATGTGATTGATGAAACGAAAGCGCAGGGACTGGCCCAGGGGCAGACTGTCAATGAATCGTTCTCGATCACTGTCACCGATCCGGCCGGCAATGCCGTGACGAAAGACGTTTCGGTGACCGTTCAGGGCACGAACGACAAGCCGGTTCTGACTGGCGGCACCGACAGTGAAGGCAACCCTCTGGCGCAGGATGCGACGACGGGCGCTTTCAGGGTCGAGACCAGCGAGGACACGGCGTCGGTGAGCGGCAAGCTGGCCGGTCACGATCCGGATGCGCCGGTGACGGGAACGTCTCCCTATCCCGGTGCGGACGATGCCGGGCTGCGCTTTTCGCTGGTGGATGATCAAGGCAGCAGCCGCCAGATTATCCAGGGCGAATACGGGCGGCTGGAGTTACAGCCGGACGGGACGTACCACTATTATCTGGACACCACGAAAGTCCAGTATCTGGCCTCGGGTGAAAAGACGACCGACCATTTCACGGTCCGGGTGAGTGACGGGCTGGGCGCACACAGCGAACAGAAGCTCGATATCGTCATTAACGGCGAGAACGATATGTTCACGATCGGCACGGCCGCAGGCGGAAACGGCCAGTCGGGCGTTCAGGAAGACAACGGCCTGATAACAGACAAGACCGATCCGGTTCCTTCCGTTACGGACGAACTGGTGGTTGTCGATCCGGATACGTCGGACACGCACAGTTTTTCCAACCTGCAATCCGGCAATCTTTCTGCCAGTGTGGATCCGGTTCATTCCAATCTGCTGATTGTCGAGGGCAAATACGGCAAGCTGACGTTCGATACGGCAACGGGCAAATATACGTATGAACTGACGGAAAACGACGCGAAAGAGATCCAGCAACTCAATGACGGCGGTACGCTAACGGAAAACTTCACGATCGACGTCACTTCCGGGAATCTTCTCCAAAGCGATACGCAGAACGTGACGATCACCATCACGATCAAAGGCACGAACGATGCGCCGGCGATCGAATCAATGCATCAGGCTGGCGAAGGCAAACCGCAGGATCTGACAGATGGTTCGACCGCCTATGTTTCGATCGATGAAACGGAGGCGTCCGTCAAGGGCCATTTCAAGGCCGGCGATATCGACGATACGAAACTGTCCTACGGGTTCCAGACGGTGTTCATGGACGGCCAGCACATTCTGGTCGGCATGATGGCGGACGGGACGTTCCAGCTGCTGAATGTCGACGGAACCCCGAAGCTGGATACGGCAGGCAACCCTGTTACCGCGATTGACGGCCATCCGATTACGTCGGACGATGTGGAAACGGTCAACTCGATCCGGGGCGAATACGGCACGCTTTATCTGAAACCGGACGGTCACTACGAATATGTGCTCGATACGGAAAGCAAGACCGTTCAGAATATGAAAGACGGCGACGCCAAAGTGGATCATTTCGTCGTGAACGTCATCGACGCGCACGGCGCCAGCAGCACGACGGCGCTGGATGTGACGATTCATGGCGACACGCAGTCGGGAAGCGCGGGCGGCAGCGAACCATCGCCTGTCCCGCACCCCGATCTGCATCCCAACCTTTCCTTTAACGTACAGGAAGACATCAAAACCGAAGGCCACAGCAGTGTCCTGGTGCAGGGAGGCCAGACCGACGGGGCCACCTTCAGTTTCCACGATGCAGAGGGCCATGCCGTCCAGTCGATTTCCGATGAGTACGGCACCCTGTATCTGGATGCGAAAACCGGAAAATACACCTATGAACTGCATAACCATACGCAGGCCGTGCAAAGTCTGGCAGATGGCGAAACCGTTGTCCGGCACTATACGGTGCATGTGAACGGAACCGGTCAGACGACCGGAATCGAGATCAAGATCAGCGGTACAAACGACGCGCCGGTAATCGACAGCGTGGGAAATCTGGCGCTGACGGAACACGTCGAAACCGGCTGGACGGGCGGCCTGTCAACGACTGGCCGGATCACGGCGCACGATATCGATCATGCGCTGGATAGCAATGGTCAAATCGTGACGAATCCGGACGGTTCGGTACAGAGCCAGACGCTGACGTATTATTTCCTCGGCGCGGATGGCCAGCGTCTCGATTCGATCCAGACCGGGTATGGGACGGTTACCCTGAATCCGGATGGATCGTACACTTACACCGCGGGTGGCGGCAAGTCGCCTTTGCCGGAACACATGACGCTTGACGAGATACTGACCGACAGCTTCAGGGTATATGTGACCGACGATCCTTCGGGCGTCAGGCCGGGCGTCGGGCAGGATGTTTCTGTTACCTTAAACGGCGTCAACCATGCGCCGGTCATTACCGCCGGATCGGAGAGTTCCAGCCTTTTTGTCACCGAAGACGTGAAAACGGAGGCGGCATCCAGCGCGGAGAACGGCTGGATCATCACAGACGATACTTCCGGCAATCTGACGTTCTCGAAGGCGGACGATCAAAGCCATACGAAAGTCTTGTTCGTCAAGGGGGAATACGGCAGCCTGATGCTGAATCCCGACGGGTCGTACCGTTACACGCTCGACAACGAGTTGCGCGAAGTCCAGCAACTCGCAGAGGGCGAAAAAAAGACCGAACATTTCAAAATGACGGTCTGGGACGCCGACGGGGGGTCGCGTGAGGTCGATATCGCCGTCGGGATTACCGGGACGAACGATGCGCCGCAGCTTTCGGTCGATTCCACCCTGTCTGTCACGGAAAAAACCGCTACCGAAGTCAGCGGCGATGCGTCGGTTTACGATGTTGACAGGGGCGACACGCATACGTTCGCGATCACCGGTCAGGACGGCAAGCCGCTGGCGACAAATGAAAAGGGCGAATATGTCACGACTTACGGAACGGTAACGATTGATGCAAACGGCCATTACATTTATCGTCTCGACCCGGCCAAATCGGCGTCGCTAAACGAAGGCGAGCAGGCGCAGGATTCGTTTTATGTGACCGTTTCCGACGGAACCGATACCGATACGGGCAAGGTAAACGTGATGATCACCGGAACGAACGACGCGCCGACGCTGGCGCTGGACAATCTGGCGATGAACGAGTCGCAGACCGGCACGCTGACCGGAACGGCGCAGGGAACAGACGCCGATACCGCCGCTTCGCTGACCTACAGCTTTGTCAACGGTAACGGCACTTCGCTGACGATGAACGGCGATTACGGGACGATCACCATCGATCCGGTGAGCGGAAAGTACACTTACGCGCCGGATACCGGTGTAGTCAGCGATCTGGGACTTGGCCTGAAAGCCGACGGCACGCCGGAAACGGTTACCGATTCCTTCCGGGTGCAGGTTACGGACGAATACGGCGCGTCCCATACCGAAACGCTGGAGGTGACGATTTCGGGGTCGAACGACGCGCCCGTCATTACCTCCGCGCCCGGCCTGAACCTGACGGAAGACACGTCGGCCGGTGCGGGCGATACGCTCGTCTTTACCGATGCGGATGTGAACGATTCCCATACGTTTGCTGTCGGATTGGCAGGTGATGCCGGTCCCGGAGGAGCGGAAGCGAAAGGGGAATACGGTTCGCTGAAGATCGATGCCGACGGCCATTACACCTATACGCCGGACGATCGGGCGCAGGCGCTCGGACAGGGCGAAAAGGCGACCGAAACGTTCACCGTGACGGTGGACGACGGCCACGGCGGTACGGCGACACAGACCATTACGGTCAATATCGCCGGAGCGAACGATGCGCCGGTCGTCGATACGTACACATCGGACGCGGAAGAGAATACCGGCGGTTTCGCTTTCACCGATGTCGATGTGAATGACACGCATTCGCTGTCCATCATAACAGCCGATGGACAACCCCATACCGTTACGCTGGACGATACGGGGCTCTCCGGTACGGTCACGATTGCCGGACTGGGCGATTTCGTCCTGAACGGTACGAAAGGTGAAAACGGCAAAATTGACTGGAGTTATAGTTTCACCGCCTCGGATGAGGCGAAAAACAGTGTGGCGGCCGGGACGACCGGTTTGGTGAACGTGCAGATTCAGGTCAGCGACGGGCATGAATCCGCCCTGACCGGAAATCTGACGGTCGGTATCGACGGAACGAATGCGCTGTCGGGAGACGCCGGCGCCGCGAATATGTCGCTTGCCTCGCTGAGTGCCGATATGGCGATAACAGGCATCTTGCCCGCGACGGATACCGAAGGCGACATGCTGACTTACCATTTTGATTCGATCGGCGAACAGGGCGATATCGCCGGCCAGTACGGTACCCTGCATTACGACGCCACGAATCACCGTTACGAGTACACGCTTGACATGTCCGAAGCGAACCTGCACAAGCTGGCGCAGGATGACACCCTGGCGCAGGCGAACGGGGAAACGTTGCATGAGGCATTCGGCTATCGGGTAACGGACGCCGCTCATCCGGATGGCGTTGAGGGAACGTTCGACGTCAACCTGAACGGGTTGAATACGGCGCCTGGCAGCAGCGAAACCGACGTGCTGGGCGATACCACGGTGGATCACAGCCAGATTCTCTTCGGGGAAGGCGGCAACGATACCCTGCACGGCGGTCACGGCAACGACTATCTGTCCGGAGGAGACGGCGACGACGCGCTCTACGGAGGGGAAGGCCATGACGTTCTCCAGGGCGGCGACGGAAACGACATTCTGGTCGGCGGCGCGGGCGACGATGTGCTGACCGGCGGTCTGGGCAGCGACACCTTCAGGTGGCACGCCGGCGATCTGGACGGCGGCCGCGACAGGGGCGATCACATTACCGATTTCCATCTCGGTAACAATGGCAATGGCGACGTGCTGGATATCGGCGAACTGTTGCAAGGCGTTGAAAGTACCGGTCAGCTGATTCATGGAGGTTTTCTGAATCTGCAAATCGACAAGGTCGATAAGGATACAGGGTCGGCGACGGTGACCCTGTCAATCGACCGGGACGGCAGGGACGGTCACGCGCATGACAGTACGACGCTGGCGACGATTGATATCCATGGATTGCCTCAGAATTTCGATCAACTGTCTCACAACGATCAGGTCAATGAGCTGATGAATCAACTGGTCAACAATCAACAGATCCAGTTCTGATCCGGGGAGCGTTCCTTCAACAGGGAAACGGGAGACCGTTTCCCTTTTTTATCCGTATTGACGGCTGGCGACTATACCGCGCCTGTCGTGTCACACGCGTTTTCCTGCCGGTTTTGCGGGAACACGGGGGGGAAAACAGGCGGAATGGCCGGCCGGGGTCACAGCGTACGACGGAAAGCGCCAGACCCTGCCGGAACAGGCAGGGCCTGAACCGGCCGGGGCGTTCGTTTGCGGAAGAGGGAGTCCTGCTGAAAGAGAGGAAGACGAGTTGGGAAGTGTTAGAAGCAGGATGAATAAAAAAGGTCAAAAATGGCCTGAAACCCGCATGCATACCGGGTTTGACGGTTTTTGTAAAAAATTCTGGTTTCCGGACAGTTTTGGTGAAAATCCGGGAAAAAATCACGGGAAAAGACGGAAAATTCCTCTTTGAATCGGGGAAAAATCCGTTATTACATGGCTGAAAAATAGCCTGCAAACGATTCACAAAGCCTTTTTATTGGGAATGTTGACTGAAAATACCGTCCGGAAATCCAGTTCGATTCATCCGGAAATCAAACCCGCTGTACTGGACGGCATCTTTCCTGATGGAAACGGAACCCTGTTTTGGGAAGGATGGCTTTAAGCCCGTTTCCGGCGGTGCGCTCCTGAAACGGACAGGAAAGGAACCGGTGTTCCGGCGACCGGAGCCATCCGGTATCGTGCCGCTTTCGGGAACAAGGCGGGCAAAGGGTATGCCGCCACAAGAAGGGGCAGCGACCGGACGCCCGGCGTGTCCGGAAATACGGCAATCGGGACAGGAAAAGCGCTGGTGCCGGAGTTGAATGGCGCCTGTTCTTCAAACGCGGTGAATGCCGGTAGGGTGGGGCGACAGGTATGGTTCCGGAAAGCGCCGGCGCCGGAACGGACACCGGAGTCCGGGACAAAACCGGGGTGGACACGTTACCGGATGTCCGGAGCGGTCTTGTCAGGATCGGACAGGTGTTTTGCGGTTCTGTCGGGAAAGGCAAAAATCGCGCCGGTTCCCGACAGAAACGGCAAAGCCTGCCGGTGACACGTGTTCAGGGGTGCCGTCCTGAAGGGTGAACGGTCAGTGCACTGCCGGGGATGTGGTGTCTTTCCGGCGGATTATCAGCATGTCGTTGTGGCCGTTCCCGCAGTGATAGTCCGTTTTGCAGAAGGCAAGCTCGTAATCGCGGGCAAAGTGTTCCACCACTTTCCGGGCCAGTCCGGTTTTTTCTCCGCGAACGTCCATAACCGGAAATATCCTGATCTGGCGGCAGGTGCGCAGCATTTCCCCAATGGCCTGAATATGGAAATTGATGCCGTGCCGTGTGTAAAGCAGCAGGAAGTGCGAGGACAGCCCAAGGTCGAAGGTGTCGTCCGGGAAAGGAAGCCTGAAGGGCAGTTCGCAATCCCGGTAGCGGCCCGCCTTTTTGCCTTCCTCGTAGTCGTCCATGAAGAGCTGGACGGCGGTCATGTGCCGTCTTTCCAGTTCGTCGATGTCCCGTGCGATGGCGGCATTGTCCTTTTTCCTTTCCCTGGCCGTTTCCCCGATCAGCCGCCGTTTCGCCTCGGCCAGCACTTTTTCGAGCCGCTCGCCCGTAAACCGGTAAACCGGGTCGACTGATGTGACGTGTCCGCCCAGTGTGCCGCATTCGGCATTGAAACTGGCGACTCCGTCACCGAAACCGGCGATATGGCCTTTGAGTTCGGTATCCGACAGGGCAAACATTTTCCGGTATTCGTTAAGCGTGCGTCCCCAGGGGACGACGTTTTTCATGATGTAAGGCATGATTTTCCTCCTTCCGGCCGGATCGTTCGTCCGCCTTTTTCCGCCAGATTCCGGGAGCCTGCCACCCCGTCAGGGGCGACGCCCATAACAGGGCCGGTTTGTTTGGACCGGCCGGAAAAGCGGCAGGTTCCCGCAAAAAGAAACCCTTTGGAAAGGAATGAACGGCGGGATGTTTTCAGATCGCGTTCCAGTTTCCCGGAAAGGAAAAAGGGGTTTTTGAGAAAAATCAGAAGGAGGGGGCGTAAGCCTGCTTTCAGGAAACACGAAGGCATCGCCTTTTTCACGGTAGCCAGACAAACCGGAAAGGCAGGCGGGTACACCGGAAAAACGGATCTTGCCGGGAAGGTTTCCACCGCTTTCCATCGAAAGGCGACCGGAAAAACAGGCGATAGTCAATACGTTATCGGTAGCCTTTTCACCGCCTTTCCAGTCTCTTATATTTTCCGGAACAAAACGGTTCACGGGAAAGGAGAAAATCATGGCGCGTCCGATGCAAATTGCACAGCCGGTTATGAATGGGATGGCGTACCGGGTACACGGCCCCATTTTGGGACATGCTCTCGAGCTGCGTATCCCGGCCACGGTTACGGGGGGAGGAAGACATGCTCACCGGATCGATGCGCCGGCTTTTTCATGGTGGGAGACGATTACGCACTGGCAGTTGAACGGCGGTGTCTGGGTGCAACAGGTTCCGGTTGTGGGCCCGGTCGATCAGGCGCTGGGACAAAACCAGACCGCGAACTGGTGGCGCGACCGGTATGCCAATGCCGCAGGCGAACCGCAGTGGAATCCTGCCTGGCCGCGGAACCCGAGTAACGGGGAGGCCGAGCGAATCATCGCGCAAAACGGGCTTTTCTGGAACATCCGGGTGTATGACCATCCGGGCATGAACAATCCACGCTATCAGGCGGTGCCGGGCGCACCGCGGGAATTGGCGAGGTCGGTGGAATTCCGTATCCGCGTCGGCGCTTTCCTGATCCGGAAAACGCAGGTGCTGGCTTCGTCCAGCCGGGGCGATCGCCAGTTGATGCTCGACGGAACGCATACTGCCGCCGCTGTGCTCCGGATGTTGCCGTGAAGGCCCGACGGGGGCGTGAAAGGGGGAAATGGCGTACCGGGAAGGGGAGAAAGGGGAAATGCCGCGCTTTTTTATAGCGCCGGATGAAATGGCGGTTTTCTGTTAATATACCGGCGCAGATACGCAAAGTCGCCCATGCGAAAAAGCGGGTATCCGGAGCGGATGCCGGTTTTCGCCTGTTGCGCGGCTTTGGCCGGCCGGGGACGACCCCGGCTGTGTGTTCAATGAAGGGACGGCCCTTCCTTTTTGCAAAAAGGAGGGTGTATGGTCTGGTTCCTTCTCGTTCTGGCCGGCCTTTTCGAAACCGGATGGGCTGTCGGTCTCAAATATACGCACGGATTTACCCGCTTGTGGCCGTCTCTGGGCACGATTGCCGCGATGGCGGTCAGTTTTGCCTTGCTGGCTCAGGCGATGAAGATTCTGCCGGTCGGAACGGCTTATGCCGTCTGGACAGGCATTGGAACGGCCGGCGCGGTCATTGCCGGAATCGTCCTGTTTCACGAAGCGGTTTCCCTGCCGAGGTGCCTGTTTCTGGGCATGATTCTGGGGGGAATCGCCGGCCTGAAATGGCTGTCGTAAGGCGCTTGGTGCAAGGGGGCTCTCTTAAAGAGGTTGCCGCAAGGGCGGTTGCCGGGGGCGCTGTCGCAGGCGGTTTCCTTTTGCCGCTATGGCGCCCTGATGGCCGGATTCCTGTCTTGCGCTGCCCGGTTCATGCCGGACAGCTTCATGCCGGAGCCAGCAGGAAAAGGACGCCTTTGGAGGGCAAGCCGGTCAGATTTCGGGCAGGTTTTCGTCGATAAAAGCGATTTCGTCCGGGTCTAGCGCAATATCAACGGCATGGGCGTTGGCGGTGGCCTGCGCGGCGTTCCGGGCGCCGGCAAGTGCGATGGTGATGCCGGGACGGTCGATTGTCCAGCGCAAAACGAGCTGGGCCAGCGTCGCGTTTTTCGCTTCGGCAAGCGGCTTCAGCTTCTCCAGAAACGCGTTGATTTTCACCAGATTTTCGTCGGTATAGAATCGGTAATCCGCCCGGTGGTCGCCTTCGGCGAAAACATGGCCGGGTTTGATTTTGCCGGTTAAAACCCCCCTTTCCAGCGGACTGTAGGCCAGTATCGCCTTGTTGTGTTCGATGCAGTAGGGAACCGTTTCCGCCTCGATGCCCCGGTTGATCATGGAAAAGGGAATCTGGTTGGACACGATGGGCAGGATTTTTTCCGCTTCGGCCATCTGGGCCGCAGTGTAGTTGGAGACGCCGGCGTAACGCACCTTTCCCTGTTCGATCAGCCGGCCGACAGCGTCAAAGGTTTCCTCCATCGGGGTCGATTTGTCCGGCCAGTGGATCTGGTAGAGGTCGATGTAATCCGTTTTCAGGCGTTTCAGGCTGGCTTCGCATTCGGCGATCACGCTTTCCTTGCCGGCATACCGGACGATGTCGATCGGTTTGCCGTCATTGTCCTGGCTCTTGAAAAAGAATTTTCCCTTGCCTTCGGGCGCGTCCCAGCGCAGGCCGAACTTGGTCAGGATTTGCACCTTGTCGCGGGAAATGCCTGAAATGGCTTCGCCGACGATGTTTTCGCTGTCGCCCTGTCCGTAAACGGGGGCGGTGTCGATCGAGGTGACGCCCAGGTCACAAGCGGCACGGATAGCGGCGATGGCGTCGTTCCGGTCAGTCTTGCCCCACATCCAGCTGCCGGCCGCCCATGAGCCGAAGGTGATGACGGACAGTTTCAGATCGGTGCCTGCGATGTGGCGGTATTCCATGGTCATGGCGGGGTTCCTTTTAACGAAAATGGTGGGGAATTCGGGAAAACATGCCCTATCATAGCCTGTTTTCTTCCTGTCGCGGACGGTTGTGGAACCGCCGGAACCGTTTGTTGCCGTTTCTCATCGTTTGGCGCGATTTGGCATTATTTGCGCAAGCCTTTCCGTTTCCGGAAAGCCTTTTCCCCGCTTTTAAGACAGACGTCCTGTCTTTCCTGCTTTGTCTTTCCGGCAGGGAATGGACGGGATAAGCGGTATTGCCCGGCGAAAGCGGAACGGCGTAAATGGCGGAAGAGCCGGCAAATTCCGAAAGCGAAAGAACCGGGCTCGCCGCCGCGCGTTTCCCCGCCGGGAGAGAGGGCGACTGATCCTGAAAGCGGGGCGGGAGTGAAAACAGGCTTTTTCCTGCCTTCATATGAGGTGATCGCGCGGGCAGGGATTTCCGGGAAGTGGCGTGTCGGCCGGCCGGGAACGGACGGGTCGGGTTTTTTCCGGAAGACGGGAACGGAAGACCGGCGATGCGGTTTTTTCGTTTCAGGAAGGCGGGCCGGGTCGTGCGGAAGTGCCGGGTTTCGTGACCGGATGCCAGCCGAAATAAAGTCAAACGTGAACACATTAAGGTTTATGGCAAGTTATTGATACATCAGTGAATTTTCATTCAGGAAACGGGGTCGTGCAGCGTGCGTCAGAGATTCTCAACACACGTTGGGGTCCGACAGGAAATAAAGGGGGAATGTTTCAGCCTTGTCCGGCGTCGCAAGACTTGACAGCGCCTGCTTTGGGAGCGTTTTTCATAATACACGAAGCCATAGCGCTGTTCGCCGGTTTAAGGCCGAAGTTTTTACGCAAACCTGAATTTGTCAGGATAGCTTTCCGGGCCAGTTTCAAACTGCTGCGGAGACAGCACGCGTGAATGCGCCCCGGAAATCCATTTTGCGTCGTGTCTTGCGCCTGAAAAGGGGATGGGACGCTTTCGGAAAGTGCCGGAACGGGCGCAGGCAACCGATCCGTTTCGGTGACAGGCACAAGTCGTCAATACCGCTGTCTTGTTGCCCGCGCATGCCGGCGCGCTTCATGAAAACGGCCCGATTGCCGTTGACCGAACGTGACAGGCCGCCAAAAACGTTCAGTCCGGATGGCAAGGAACCGGGGCAGTTCATCCCGGCAAGATCATTGGCTGTTCAGGTAACAGGACAGGCGCCGGCAAGGGCGTTTCGAGGAATCGGAGCGCTTGCAACCGGTTTGTTGCGGAAAACAAACAATCGTTAATGCTCATTAGCGGACATTCAGGCATTTCTTCGGGAAACCAGATTTTCTTATTTGCCAGAAGGGGTTACCGAAGTCCAATTTACCGGATTATCGCTCTTTAATCCACATCCATTTTTTTGAAAATAAGACCTTCATAGTCACAAAATATAATTCAATCAATATGTTATATACAAGATAACATACCGCTAATGAGCATTAACGGAAGCAGACGCCTT
>NZ_KI392031.1:418577-446104 GCF_000158475.2 Oxalobacter paraformigenes
ATGCTCATTAGCGGTATGTTATCTTGTATATAACATATTGATTGAATTATATTTTGTGACTATGAAGGTCTTATTTTCAAAAAAATGGATGTGGATTAAAGAGCGATAATCCGGTAAATTGGACTTCGGTAACCCCTTCTGGCAAATAAGAAAATCTGGTTTCCCGAAGAAATGCCTGAATGTCCGCTAATGAGCATTAACGGAAGCAGACGCCTTCAGATTTGCCGTGACGGAGTGACAGGAATACCGGATTCCGGTGACTCATTCATTTTTTACGAAAACGGCAATGAACCGAATCTTCAAAATCATATACAGCCGTGCGCGCGGCCTTTACATGGTCGGCAGCGAAAATCTGCGTACACATGCCGGAAAAACCGCAGCGGCTGTTGCTGCCATTGCCTTGTGCAGCAGCGCTTTTGCCGCGGGTCCGTTTGAATACACTGGCGACAGATGGTATGGGATGGGATATTGGCGGGATACCGATCAGGAATATTCATCAGTGAATATCCTGTTGAATACCAATGAGGACGATTTGGCGGGGATTGCTCTCGGCAGCACTCGTCTGGATGTAACGGATAAAAACAGTCCATCTGTCGTTACGGTAAATGGATTATCTTCCCCGACAGTTATGCGTGGAATCAGTCTTTTCGATGACGGAAGCGGAAGTGCCTCACTATCTTTTGCCGGCAATCTGGACGTTCGTCTTGATGGAAAAGCAGGCAGTGCATATGGTATCGCTTTCTGGAATGGCAGCCAGGGAGAATTTTCGGCAACCGGGATCACCGTAACCGGTCAGGGATATCAGGCATTCGGACTGCTGCTGGACAATTCCTTTGCCAGTTTTTCGGATGATTTCACGGTAAATGTATCAGGATATTCGGACATGAATGTCGGTGTCGATCTGCTGGGTGGACAAGCCGTTTTTGAGGGTATTGCGGATATTACCGCGAAAGGTGGCGAACACGCATGGGGAATGATAGGTGACGATACGTCTGTTGTGCAGGCAGGCGATATGAACGTTCGAGTTTCAGAGGCTGCCGTACAGGGTACCGGTATTCATTTATTTCGTGGCAGTCAATTGACGGCACGTGACATTCAGATCACGGTCGATTCAGCCGCACCTGCCGGAATTGCCGTCACGGACGGCAGTTCGCTTGATGCGAATTCCGCCATCGTTTCAGTAACCGATACAGCCGCGATCGGGCAGGGAGCGGACGGCTTCGCCGTATCCGAACAGGGTTCCACCGTCAATCTCAAACGGGTACAGGTCACCGTTGCCGGAAACGGTGATGAACAGAACGGTTTCAGGGTATCGACAGGAGGCACGCTGAACATTGAAGAATCGGCCATTGTCAAAGCGAAAACAGCTGCAACAGTCGATGCGGGAACGCTGACAATTCAAAAGGATTTTTATGCCCATTTTCTGGAAGAAAGCCGTTTGTATGCCGAAAGTGACGGCAAAATCGCCATCAACGAAGCCGGAAAAGGTACCGTACAGTTCAAAGGCTATTCCGACCTCGACCTGACATCATCATCCGGCAACCGGATACTGATGAATCTTGCCGGCCCTGCATCTTACTGGGATGTCACCCGTGATTCACGACTGACGGACCTGCATCTTTCGGGCGGTACGCTGAATATGAGCCATATTTCCGGCTTCCAGACGGTAACGACGCACGATCTGGGCGGAGACAACGGGCTTGTCAAGGCGGATACCGATTTTTCCACGGGCGAAACGGACAAACTGGTCATTACGGGAACCGCTTCGGGACAGCATGGCATTCTGGTCGCTTCATCCGGTACAGCAACGGTTGAGGAAACACAGTATATCGTCAGCGACGCATCCGGAAGCGCGACGTTCACCCTGGCCAACCCGGGCAGAAAAGTCGATGCGGGAGTCTATCTGTATGAGCTGTCCAGCCGCAATGCGGCGGAGGGCGCCACCGAATGGTACCTGACACGTGCCACAGGAAAAGACAATACGCCGGAACGGGCCCCCACAGCCGAAGCCGTGCTGGCCATGGCGTCTGCCGGAGCGCAGAACGCCCTGTACCAGAACAGCCTGATGGATGTGCGCAAACGTCTGGGCGAAGTCAGGGACGGTGTGCGTGACGGCCTGTGGGCCTCTCTTGCAGGATGGAAAGACACCCTCTCCGGCTATGAATCTGCCCGCTTCCGGCAGGAAGCCTATTCTTTCAGGCTGGGACTTGACCGTGCCATCAATGAAAACTGGCTTGTCGGCGCCGGCTTCAACGCCGTTATCGCCGACCAGAAGACACATGGAAATAACGGACGCGCTTCAGGGGATGCCGATTCCCAGGGGGTCAACCTGTATGCCACCTGGACACACGAAAACGGAACCTACGCCGACTTCGTCGCCACCCTTGACCGCTACGGTCAGGAAATCCGTACGAACATGCTCGATGGCCGGGAAACCAAAGGCAAATACCATAACTGGGGGTACGGCCTGTCTGTGGAAGCGGGAAGAAAATTCGACCGGCTGGGCCATGACAAAACCTGGTTCATCGAACCGCAGGCCCAGCTTTCCTGGTACCGCGTCAATGGCGATACCTTCCAGATGGACAACGGCATGCGCGTGAAACAGGACGACGCCGACAGCCTGACGGGAAGATTGGGCATTGTTGCCGGGCGTGACCTGAAACGGGAAGCAAACCGGAAGGGGCAGTATTACCTGAAAGCAGGTCTTAACCATGAATTCACCGGAGACCAGAAAATCGTCCTGAACGACGTGTCTTTCCGGGAAGACCGGATCATGGGTACACGATTCTATTACGGGGCCGGCATGGACTGGGAAATGGACAAAAATACCAAACTGTACGGCCAGATCGAACGCGAGGAAGGGTCTCACTACACCAAGGAAATCGAAGTCAGAATCGGGATGAAATATGTATTTTGAGCCCGCGGAAAAAGGAACCCGTCTCTGTAAAGCACCGCCGGCCCTCTCCTTCGCGTTATCGTGAAAAAGGAAACCGGACAGAAGAGCCGTCCGGTTTCCCCGGAACCGGGAAAACACATGCAATAGTTTGCGCGGTCCGGCCGGAATCGCTGTGTCGAATCCCTTTCTCTTGTCGCGCCGGCAAGCGCGCGGAAAACGGAAAACCGCGCCGGATTTTCAGCCCGGTCAGATGGCATTCCGGCGAAATGGGTGAAACGGTCCGGTTTTTCGTATTTCAGCGTTTCCTGTCCTGGCAGGACAGAGTCGTTCATTCCGGAGCGGAAAAATACCGGCAAAACGCGTGTTATGGCGGCGGCAGGATGCTGTCGATATAACCCATTTCCTTTTCGGTCAGCCGGATGTCGCCCGCTTTCGCATTTTCAATGGCTTGTACGGCGTTGCCGGCAGCCGCCACGGCAGCGGTGATGCCGGGACGCTGTACCGTCCAGCGCAGCACAAGCTGGGCGACGCTGATTTTTTTGTCTTCAGCCAGCGGTTTCAGGTAACGGACGAAATCGTTTGCCCGGCGGATGTTTTCATCTGAAAATTTCGCGTTGCCCCGGCGGAAATCGCCTGCCGGGAAGTTGACGCCGGGTTTGAGCGTGCCGGTCAACAGGCCGCCTTCTAACGGACGGCAGGCGAAAACGGCTTTGCTGTGATCGAGACAGTATCTGACGGTTTGCCGTTCCAGACCGCGGTCTGTCATGCTGTAGTGGAGCTGGTCGGAAACCACCCGTATATGTTTCCCGGCTTCGGCCATCTGGGCCGCACTGTAGTTGGACACGCCGGCATAACGGACTTTTCCCTGATCGATCAGTTTTTGAACCGCTTCGAAGGTTTCTTCCATCGGGGTGAAGTCGTCGGGCCAGTGCATCTGGTAGAGGTCGATATAATCGGTATTCAGGCGTTTCAGGCTGGCTTCGCATTCGGCGATCACGCTCTCGCGGGTGGCGTTATGAACGATGTCGATGGGTTTGCCATTAGGGCCTGCAATCGACTTGAACGGTTCCCCCTGTCCGATGTTCCAGCGCAGGCCGAATTGGGTCAGGATCTGCACCTTCTCGCGTGGCAGGCAGGCAATCGCTTCGC
The DNA here is from genome assembly GCF_000158475.2 of Oxalobacter paraformigenes. GTDB lineage: Bacteria > Pseudomonadota > Gammaproteobacteria > Burkholderiales > Burkholderiaceae_D > Oxalobacter > Oxalobacter paraformigenes. The sequence continues at coordinate 422,623 of NZ_KI392031.1, forward strand.
CGACCAGGCTTTCGGCTGCCCCGAGTCCGTACAGCGGGGCCGTGTCGATCGTGGTGACGCCCGCACGGTAAGCCGCGCGGATGGCTTCAATGCCATTCTGCTTTTCGCCGGATAAGAAGCCGCCGTTTGCCGGGGAACCGAAAACAATCACGGAAACGTTCAGGTCGGTATCGGGAAGAGTGCGGTATTCCATCGTCGGGTTCCTTTAAGGTCGGGTTCACGCAAAAGACCGGCGTTCCGGAGGGCCGGCGAAAGGCTGTTTTCCGGCCGGGCTGCTTTCGGGCTTGCGATTATGGGAGTGTGGCAAGGCCGCACGGGTCAGTGTACGGTTTTTTGGCGCAGGCTTTTGCGATTCGGTCAAAAGAGGAGCGAATAATCCGGATTGAACGGGAGGAAAACGGTATGGCCGGAGAACCGTTCAGGTTCCCCGGCCATACCGGAAAAAGGCGGACAGGCTGTTAAAGATGCAGTTTCAGGAGGGCGCTGTTCATGTAATCCATGTCTTTTTTGGACAGGCGGATGTTGGCGGCCTTGGCGTTTTCGATGGCCTGTGCCGAATTCTGCGCTCCGGCGAGGATGGCGGTAATGCCGGGCCGGTCGGCTGTCCAGCGAAGCGCGAGCTGGGCCAGCGTGACTTTTTTCTCGCTGGCCAGCGGTTTCAGCTCTTCGAGAAAGACGTTGGTTTTTTTGATGTTTTCCGGAGTGAAATGGGGATTGACGTTCCGCATATCGTTTTTCGGATAAACGTCGTCCGGATGCACCTTGCCGGAGAGCAGCCCGGCTTCCAGCGGCCGGTAGGCCAGTATGGCTTTTTTGTTGTCGATACAGTAATCGACGACATCCTTTTCGATCGTGCGGTCGATCATGTTGTACGGCATCTGGAGGGAGACGAACGGAAAGAGCTCCCGGATTTGGTCCATCTGTTCCGGGGAAACGTTGGAAACGCCGACATAACGGACCTTGCCCTGTTGCACAAGACGGTCAACGGCTTCAAAAGTTTCTTCAAACGGCGTGGTTTCGTCCGGCCAGTGGAGCTGGTACAGGTCGATGTAATCCGTTTGCAGGCGGCGGAGACTGTTTTCGCATTCCTCGATCACGCTTTCCTTGCCGGCGTAACGGTAGATATCGACATTTCTGCCCTGCCAGTCAACGACGGTGCGGAAGAGTTTTCCCTTGGCGTAAATCCAGCGTAGCCCGAATTTGGTCAGGATTTGCACCTTGTCCCGCGGAAAACACGACAGGGCTTCACCGAGGATGGTTTCGGTGTCGCCCAGTCCGTAGATCGGCGCCGTGTCGAAAGTCGTGACGCCGAGCTGGTAACTGGCGCGGATGGCTTCGATGGCGGATTTCCTTTCCGAAGGTGCCCAGCCGTTACCGGAGGCGAAAGAACCGAAGGCGATAACGGACAGGTTCAGGTCAGTTCCGGGTATTTTTCTGGTTTCCATTTTTTTTGCTCCTTCCTGTTGATAGGGGCCGTTCATGCCGGCGGTTTTTATTGTTGTTCAGAAAGCGTTTTCCCACGGCCGGGACAGTCTGATGGCGCACTGGATCAGGCCGACCATACTGTAGGTCTGCGGGAAGTTGCCCCACAGTTCGTTTCCCTCGCGCGAGACATCGGCCGACAGGAGGCCGAGACGGTTGCGGCGGGAAAGGATGTTTTCAAAGCTCGCGCGGGCCCGTTCCGTTTCCCCGATATACGCCAGCGCCAGAATCCACCAGAACGTGCAGACCAGAAGGGCGGTTTCCGGCATGCCGCCGGCGTCTTCCCCTTCATAGCGCAAGAGAAAATCGCCGCGCAGGAGCCGCTTTTCGATGGTGGAAACGGTTTTTCTGAAGCGTTCGTCCGACGGTTCCAGAAAACGCAGTTCGGCCATCAGTAACAGGCTGGCATCGACTTCGCTGCCGTTCCAGACGGTGGTGAACGTGCCGAGCCCGTCATTCCAGGCGTTCGCTAAAATGTCGTCCCGGATTTTTTCCGCATTCGCCGCCCATATTGCCTCACGGGCTTTCATGTTCAGTTCTCTGGCGATGGCGGCCAGCCGGTCGCACGCCGCCCAGCACATGACGCTGGAAAAGGTATGAACCTGTTCTTTACCGGGCCGGTGCCAGATATCCACGTCGGGCTGATTGTAGCGCGCGACCGCTTCTTCGCCCAGCCGTTCCAGATCGGTGAACACGTTCCGGTCGGCGGGCCGGTGCAGCCGTTTGTCGAAGAACGCCTGCGTGCAGGCCAGTACGGCGGAGCCGTACACGTCGTTTTGCGTTTCCCGGTAGGCGCTGTTGCCGATCCGGACCGGCCCCATATCGTTATAACCGGCCAGCGCGGGCGCGATTTTTTCTTCCAGCCCGGCGTTGCGGTGAATGCCGTAAACGGGCTGGAACGGCAGCCCTTTCGAGTCGGCGATGATGTTCAGGATGTATTGCAGATACCGTTCCATCGTCCCGGTTGCGCCGAGGCGGTTTAAGGCGCTGACGACGAAATACGAGTCGCGTACCCAGCTGTAGCGGTAGTCCCGGTTGTGTTTCGCGTCCGGAGACCCCGGAATCGACGTCGTGACGGCCGCGATGATCGCGCCGGTATCGTAAAACGTGTTCATGCGCAGGGTGATGGCGGCGCGGATGACGGCGTCTTGCCACTCGAACGGCATGGACACGTTGTGAATCCAGTTCTGCCAGTACCGGACTGTCGCTTCGTAATAGGCGCGTCCCACATCTTGCGGCGCGGACTCGACGGCCTGATCGGGGCCGAGAATCAGAGTGACGGAATCATTCAGGAAAAACGGTTTTTCGTCGAGGATGGAACTGATGGACGCGTCGGTCGTGACGCGCAGCGTCTGTTCCGATCCTGTATAGGAAATGTGGTGCGCGCCCGGCAGTACCTGCGGCGCTTCGCTGCCGTAATTGACGCTTGGCCGGATGCGGATCGTGATGCGGGGACGGCCTGCCACCCGCCGGATAATGCGGATGATGGATGACGGGGTGAACAGCCGGTCGTGCATCGGGAAACAGGGCGCGAAATCGACCACTTCGATCACGTTATGCGCATTGTCGCCGAAGCGGGTGACCAATACGGCCGAGTTGCGTTCGTAATACTGGTCGGCCTGACGGATCTTGTCGAAAACGACGTCGATGAATCCGGCGTCTTTCTCCTTTTTTTCCGGATTCATCAGTTCGCAGCAGACGGGATCGCTGTCGAAAGCGGGATAACACCACCAGACGATGCGGGCGTTCCTGTCTACCAGTGCGCTGGTGCGCGAGTTGCCGATCAAACCGAGTTCCAGTGAGCTCATGTCAGTTTCCTTGTGTTGGCCGTCCGCCCCCGCGGGGGAAGGCGGATTGCAGTTTGTCGATAAGGGCGTCTAAAAGCGTTGCGATATCTTCCTGCGTCTCCAGATAAAACCGTGCGCGGCTCTCGTCGCTTTTTTCGACGCGGACAGTCAGGATAGCGGGATTGTCCAGCGCGAACACATCCTCGTCCGTCCAGTCGTCGCCCACGTAGAGGGCGGTTTGCGCGCCGGCGGCTTTCATCAGTTCGGAGAGCGCGTCGCCCTTGTCCGGCGCGCCGGGCGGAATCAGGTTATAGACGAATTTGCCCGGCAAAACGTGCGCCGTGGGAGCGGCTTCGGCAAACAGCCGCGTCAGCCGGCCTTCGGTCGCGTCGTAATCGGCTGCCTTGCGGTAATGCACCGCCAGCGAATAACGCTTGTTGTCCAGACTGACGCCACGGTCGTAACGGGTGGGATTGTCCAGCGCCAGTTGCAGGGCCTCGGCCCAGCAGGCGACCGTCCGGCGGTATTTTTCATGGTCTTTTTCCTGGCCGGGCACGCCTTCAAGGCCGTGATTGGCGACCAGAAAATCGGGTTTGAACGGCAGTCTGGCGCGGATATCGGCCATGGCGCGGCCGGTCAGAATGGCAACGGGCGTCATGGATTGCAGATGAAGGAGCTTTTGGCAGATGGCTTCCGGCAGCGACGCGTTCTCATAGCCCACAAACGGGGAGAGTGTTCCGTCGAAATCGAAAGCGCAGAGAACGCCGGGACGGACAATCCGGTCGATTTGCGCTCTGCCCTGATCTGAGAAGAGAGGAATCATCATGGCGCCTCTTTCGGAATGGGTGATGGTATGAGTATAACCGAGCTTCTCGCCACAGGGGGCGATTTATGCCCGGAACGGGGGCGATTGTGTCTCGGAAAAAGCGACTTTGACCGTTTTTGACCAGGCTCGTTTTGAAAAAAAATAAAAGTCCACGAAATTGTTGCAAACGCGGTCTTTCCGCTCTGTACATGGCGAAGAGTTAAGGCCATACTAGCGGAATAACTGTTCTTTTTTTCACACGCGTTTTTTGCCGGAAAGCGAGTATTTTGTGAGAGCGTGGGTTCTGTTTTGTCTGCTGGTATTACAGGCTCCCCTTGCCCTGGCCTGGCAGGGGGTTGTGACGCAGGTAATTGATGGCGATTCGCTGAAAATCCGGCATGAGTCGGGTCGGATTTACGATGTTCGCCTCTACGGGGTGGATAGTCCCGAACTGGCGCAAAAGAATGGGCCCCAAGCCCGCGACGCGGCGAAAAAACTGGTGGAAGACCGGTCGGTGGATGTTCAGGTCGTCAATGTCGATCCGAACGGAACGACCGTTGCCGTGGTCGCGATCAACGACCAGTACAGCCTTCAGGCTTTTCTTGTCGGTTCGGGCATGGCATGGGTTTATGAAGGCCATTGCGATCTGAGAATCTGCGCGCAATGGCAATCCATGGAAAAACAGGCGAGAGGCGCCGGGCGCGGGCTCTGGGCCGATTCCCATCCCGTTCCGCCCTGGACATGGCGCCAGCAGCGGCATGCGGCCCAAAAAGCCGTTCCCAAAAAGACCCCTGTCAAAAAGCGCAATACGGCCAGACGCAAGAAAACGGTCAAAAAAGCACCGGCCGATATCTCGGCGCAGTTGCAGGCAAACGAATGAAAGCCTGTTTCAGAACAGGCTTTTGGGGTCATTTGCCGTCTTTATTCCTTTGCAGGCTTCAAAAGCCCTTCCCGTAAGGCAACACGCCGGGAAGGGGAAAATCATGCCGGAAAACAGGCCACTCAATACTGCGAAAAACGTAGCAAACACGGCGTTTAATCAATCCTTTCTGTTCATTCGGGAACGCTGGCCGGATTGGTTTTCTTTTCCAAAGCGTATGAACCGGGCTGGAAAAGGTTTTCCGTTTCCGGTTTTTCGTGCTTTTTGGTGTCGTCCTGAAACGTCCTGTTTCGGATAAAACCGGCGATATCCGGCAGGCTGAAAGGCCGGGAAAACGTCAATCCGGCACGGCAGTGCGTGCGGGTTCGATGAATGTGCCAGGCGGCGCTCCTGAGGATTGGGGAAGGGAAGCGGTTCGGGGCGGTTTGTCAGGGAACTTTTTGCGTGTAGCTGGTGGTGCGGATATGCCGGACGGGGTATTCGTAGCGCCGCCAGAAGTACAGGAGCAGGACGCAGCCGGCCAGGGCAAGGAAGCTGGCGGGCAGCGCCGTGTATGGATAGCCGAACCCGGCCTTGATGGGCAGGCCGCCGCACCATGCGCCGAGCGCATTGCCGAGGTTGAAGGCGATCTGGACACTGGCGGCGCCCAGCATTTCGCCGCCTTTGGCGTTGCGGATCAAAAGCAGTTGCTGGGGCGCGGATACCGTGAACAGGCAGGTGGTGCAGACGATCATGAGGATAACGGAGGCAACAGGGTTTCCGGCCATAAAGAAAATCGAGAACAGGGCAAGACACATGAGGCCCTGCGAAAGGTAAGCGACTTCTCCGGGGCTGAAGCGGTCGGAGAGGCGTCCGCCTGCCAGATTGCCTGCGAGCATGCCGAGTCCGGCCAGCATCATCAGAAGTGTCATGTCGGACGGAGCGAATCCGGAGACTTCCGTCATCAATGGATTGATGTAGCTGAGCCAGCAGAATGCGCCGCCGTTGCCAAGGGCTGTGGCGAAAAGGATCAGCCAGGGAGGAAGACGGCGCAAGAAACGGAACTGGCCGAGCAGTCCGGTATCGGGCAGCGCTTCCATGACAGGAATCCAGCGCCAGATGAGCCAGAGCAAGACGAGTGCCCAGACGCTGACGAGCATGAAGGTAAAGCGCCATGAAAAGGCATGGCTGATATGGGTTCCCAGCGGAACGCCCAGTACGTTGGCGACGGTCATGCCGGCGACCATGATGGAAATGGCTTGTGCGCCTTTGCCTTTGTCAGCCAGCCTGTCGGCAACGATGGAGCCGACGCCGAAGAATGCGCCATGCGGCAGCCCGGAAAGGAAACGGGTGGCGAGCATGGCTTCATAACCCGGCGCAAAGGCGGTACAGAGATTGCCGAGCACGATCAGGGCCGCCAGTCCCATGAGGATCTGTTTCAGCGGCCGGGTACGGGCAATGAGCACAAGCAGGGGCGCACCGGCGCATACTCCCAGCGCATAGGCGGCGATGAAATGTCCGGCTGCCGGGATGGAAATGCCAAGATCAGCCGCCACGTCGGACAAAAGGCCCATCATGACGAATTCGGCGATGCCCAGGGCGAAGGTGCCGGCCGCCAGGGCGACGAGACTTTTTTTCATGGGGTTCTGAATGTCTTTTTCAGGTCGTTTCAGGCAGGGCGGGTGGTTTTGCCGTGCCGTTTGCGCGCGTTTTTTCAGATGGCGCTATTGTAACGCTATTTTTGCAAGCCGCTTTTTTTGCCGTGCCAGCGCGATACGCTCTCTTGCAGGAAGAAAAAACGGAATGGCCTGCCGTTCCGTTTGGCGGGGAAAGGACGAAAAAGAGGGGAAAAGCGTGGAAAGGTATAGCTGGAACCGGCAGGAAACAGGGTTCGTCTGAATGGGCAATGCCGGGAAATTAAGGGCGGGCGTCGCTTCATGCGGGTTCTCGCGACGGCAGCGAGCCGATCCAAGGTGGCGGTTTTGCTGTTTATGCGGGATACCCCCTGCCCGGGAGCGAGCCGGCCCGTTCCGGCAAGCGCCACTACTGCCCGTCCTTCGTTAGCCTGTCGGCATCGACGCCGAAAAACCGCAAGCGCCTTTCCACGTCCGGATTGGTTTCCCCGCTCTTTCTGCGGGTTTCCTCCGCCTTCTCTCCCCATTGCAGGGCAAGCTTTTCATCAATCGCCTGTCCCAGCAAAGCCGAGCCGTAAATCACCGACAGCTCGCGCATCGCCTGCCAGTTGCCCTTGTTTGCCGACTGCTTCAGCCAGTACAGGGCTCTTTCCGGGTCGTGTTTGATGCCGCGCCCCTGCTCGTAAGCCCGCCCCAGCCAATACTGCGCTTCGGGATCACCCTTTTCCGCTCCCATGATGTAGTACTGCGCCGCCCGGTTCTTGTCTTTTTTGACGCCGTTGCCTTGGGCATAAAAATGGCCGATATCGGCATATGAAGCGATATCCCCGTGTTCTGCCGCTCTCCGGTACCAGCGCAGCGCTTCGGTAAAATTCTGTTTGACGCCCGTTCCGGTTACGGTGTAATAACCCATTTTCGCTTCGGCTTTAGCATATCCCTGTTCTGCCGATTTGCGAAACCATTCGATTGCTTTGTGGATATCTTTAGAGGCCCCCTGTCCCTTTTGATAGGATAACCCCAGATTGAACTGGGCTTTTGCCAAACCCAATTCTGCCGCTTTTTTAAACCAACCCACGGCAATTTGCTGGTCTTTTTCTACACCAAGGCCTTTGTGGTACATATAAGCAATATGATTCATGACTTCCGGTTTTTGCTGCGCATCCGGTTTCATAAAGCAGCTCATAGCCTCTTCATATTTTCCTGCATTGAAGAGACGTCTTCCTTCTTCAATATCACCGGCAAAAACATGAAAACCAAAAGAAAAGAGAAAAGAAACAAGAAAGACTTTTAAGTTTGATTTCATAAAGATGAACTGAGGGGGATAAGGCTGTCCCATTATGTACAGCCTTATCCATTATGGTCAAGCCAACAAGATCAAAACTCTATACCGTCATCTCTTTCTTTAAGTTTCCTGACCATCTGCCGTTCCTGCTCCTGCTGAGCCCTGTGCACCCCGAAGCCGACCAAAAGCCCGCCCACATAGTTCCTCACCTCCTGCGCCCCTTTCAACGCCCCCGCCTGACGAAACGGAATGAGCAACGCACTCATCAAACCCAGCGGAATGGCGTACAGGACCGATTCCACCGGCTTTCCCTCTCCCGTCTTTTCCCGGATGTCGCCGTGTATCTGTGCGGCCATGACCGCCGTCGAGACGCCCGTCAGTTCCGCAAAGGTTTTCAACTTCCCCAGTACGATATAGGCCGGTACGTTCACTATCTGGTTCCCCAGTTCCTGATACAGGTACTGCGTGATATTTTGCATGGTTTTTTCCGCGTCCCCTTCGACGTAGAGCTGGTCTATGGACAGTCGGGGACGGTTTGCGCCGGCTTTGCGGTGCTCTTCCACCAGGGCCTGTATGTGCCGCAGCGCCTTGTCGTCGCCTCCGACGAGCTGGTATACGAGGTCTCCGGCCAGTGCCGCCCCGGAGTAAAAGAGGGCTTTGGCGTCTTCGATTCCCTGCCTGACGCCTCTGGCCGCCAGATCGAAGGGGATTTGCCGCCCCTGTTCGTCTTCCCGGTTCACCCAATAGCTCTGGTTGGGGGCGCCGATGGTTTCCCGGCCGTGGCCGGTGACGGCGCTGTTGGCGCCGAGGTTGTCTGACACGTCTCCGATCAGGGGAGCGTAGCTTTCGTCAGCGTGTCCTGCGGGAGTTCTCTTGTTCCCGCTTCCGTGGATGGCGCTGTTTTCTCCCAGTCCGCTAAGACTACTATTCATGCGGTTTCTTCATCCGGTCAACATCGACCCCGAAAAACCGCAGCCGTTTCACCAGGTCCGGATCACTCTCTCCGGTTTGCTTCCGGGTTTCAATTGCCTTTTCAGCCCATCTCGCTGCCAGCTCGTGATCGATGGGCTGGTCAAGCGCCCCCGAATTGTAGATTCGCGTCAGCGCATCCATCGCCAGCGTATTGCCGTTGTCGGCCGCCCTGTTCAGCCAGTAAAGGGCCCGTGCGGAATCGTGTTTGATGCCCCGGCCCAGCTGATAAGCCCGTCCCAGCCAGTACTGCGCTTCAGGGTCTCCCTTTTCCGCCCCCATGATGTAGTACTGCGCCGCCCGGTTCTTGTCTTTTTTGACGCCGTTGCCATCGGCATAAAAATGGCCGATATCGGCATATGAAGCGATATCCCCGTGTTCTGCCGCTCTCCGGTACCAGCGCAGCGCTTCGCCAAAATCCTGTTTGACGCCCGTTCCGGTTACGGTGTAATAACCCATTTTCGCTTCGGCTTTGGCGTAGCCCTGTTCTGCCGATTTAGAGAACCATTTTAAGGCTTTGGGTATATTTTTCTGGACGCCATGACCCTTTTCATACGCGACTCCGACATTATATTGAGCTACCCGGAATCCCATCTCTGCCGCTTTTTCGTACCATTGAGCTCCGGTTTGCCAATTCTTTTCTACTCCTAATCCTTTGTTATACATATAACCGATATGATTCAGTACGTCCGGATTCTTCTGTGCGTCCGGTTTCATAAAACGGGCCATCGCTTCTTTATAGTGGCCGGCTTCAAACAAACGCATCCCTTCGTTTATACTGTGGGCAAAAGTAGAAAAATTGAAGCTGAACAACAACAAAAACCCAAAAGTTTTCAAGGAAACTTTCATGTTTATCTGGACTTTGATTTAAGGTGGGTAAGGCTGTCTCATTATGTACAGCCTTATCCATTATGGTCAAGCAAGTGTTGGTTTGAGTCAATTTATCTTAATGCATTACCTTCACCTCTACCCTTGTGTCTTTCAACAATCTTTCGTTCCTGCTCCTGCTGAGCCCTGTGCACCCCGAAGCCGACCAGAAGCCCACCCACATAGTTCCTCACCTCCTGCGCCCCTTTCAATGCCCCCGCCTGACGAAACGGCATGAGTAACGCACTCATCAAACCCAGCGGCACGGCGTACAGGACCGATTCCACCGGCTTTCCCTCTCCTGTTGCTTCCCGGATGTCTCCATAGAGTTGGGCTGATAACACACTGGTCGAGACGCCCGTCAGTTCCGCAAAGGTTTTCAACTTCCCCAGTACGATATAGGCCGGCACGTTCACCATCTGGTTCCCCAGTTCCTGATACAGGTATTGCGTCACGTTTTGCATGGTCTTTTCCGCGTCGCCTTCAACGTAGAGTTCGTTTATGCTCAGGGTCTCTCTCTTTTTTCGCTCTTTCCGGTGTCGATCCACAAGAGCCTGTATTTGCCGCAGCGCCTTGTCGTCGCCTCCGACGAGCTGGTATACGAGGTCTCCGGCCAGTGCCGCCCCGGAGTAAAAGAGGGCTTTGGCGTCTTCCAGACCCTGTTTAACGCCTCTGGCTGCCAGATCGAAGGGGATTTGCCGCCCCTGTTCGTCTTCCCAATTCACCCAATAGCTCTGGTTGGGGGCGCTGATGGTTTCCCGACCGTGGCCGGTAACGGCGCTGTTTGTGCCGAGGTTGTCTGACACGTCTCCAATCAGGGGGGCGTAGCTTTCATCGAGCAGGCCTGCGGTACGGCTTTGGTCTTTGCCGTGAATGGCGCTTTCTCTTCCCAGTGCGCCTTGCGCACTCCGGGAAAAAGACTCGCCAAAAGCGCCATAGCTCAGGTCGGAATGACCGGGCGGGGCGGCTTTCCATACCGGGTTGTCGCCCAGTATGTCCAGGGCATGGTCATTTACGAAGTCGATAAGCGGGTTCAGGCTCATGTCCTCCGGGTGGTTGACGCCAAAGCCCTGTTCCAGCAGGTTTACTTTTTTCTCTGCCGGCTCAACTTTCATTTGCCGGGCCTTTTCTTCCGCAATCAAAGAAGGCAGCCTTCCGGTTTCTTCCATGGCCTGAGGAGGGGTTTCTCCGGTCGCTTGCGGCGGTTTTATGAATGTCTCTGACGGGGCGTTTCCTGTGGGACTTTGGGCCGAACCACTCCGGATATCGGGCATGACGCGGTGCATCTGCCGGATTTCATCCTGAATTTTCTGGCGAAATGGCGGATTGGTCTGGCAGTGGAAACGGAAGAGGCATTCCTGCACGTCGGGGCTCAGGGTCGGGATATGCCTGGCGCGACGCGCCAGTGCGGCGTACCATTCTTCGGGTTGTTCCCGGCGCGGCACGGGCTGCTTGTCATACATGCCGATCAGTTTTTGCTCTCCCCATGTCTTCCCGAAGGTGGTGTAGGCGTCTTCGGGCGCGATGGAGAGGTTAATTGTCGGTGAGGCGGTTCCAGCCGTACCGGTGTTGGACAAGCCGGTTCCCGATGCAGCCGGTTTGGGCGTTTCTGCCGGGGAAAGGTCGGGGTTCGGGATTTCCGCTTTCAACGGTTCGATTTTGAGGGGCTCGCTTTTCGGTACAGCGGTTTCGTTGTCAAAAACCGGGGTCAGGCCTGTTGCGGGGGCAGTGAAGCCATCGGCTGTCCGGTTCGGGTTGGGTTGTTGCCGCTCCCGCGCTTTCTGTTGCCGCTCGCGTTCTCTTTGCTGTTTGTCCAGCCAATCGTTGTGTTCGCCCGGGTTTTGGCTGCCTGAAGCCATGTCGCCGGCGGTACCGATGTGGTTTTCAAAGGGATTGTCCATTTGTGTCTCCTTTAGGATTGATGTTAAAAAACGTATCTGGCAAAGGGCGTCGGGGTGGAACACGCGCTTTTTGAAAACCGGCTGTTCTTTTCGGGACAGACCCGTTTCAGGAGGCCAGGCGGTTCTGACAGGACAACAAACGGAAAAGCTTTCCTCCCTGCCTGAAGAAAAGTTCCACCGTTTTCAGGAAATTCCGCCCGTTTGGCCAAATCCCGGCAAAAAACCTTTCCGGCCGTGGGAAAGCGTTATCCATTCAGAAAAACGCGTGTCGCCCGTACCATGCGTTTCCCTTTTTCTCTTGCCGCCTGTTTTTCTGTTGCCGCACGGCTGAAAACGGTTTCTGCGCAGGCAGTCTGTCCGGTTTGCCGGCGCTTTTGTTTTTTCCGCAAGTGGCTTCCCGGTTTTAAGGATAGAAGCGCGACAGGGGGGTTTTGCTCCCTTTTGCTGTCCGAAGCGGAGAAAAGGGCGGTTTTGACGGGTTTGACGGGCTGGCCTGTCCGTCCCGGCCGGTTTGTCCGCTTGTTCCGGTTTGCCGTTTGCTTCCCGGGCCGCTCATGTTTTTTCCGGTTTCTTTTTTGCCAGCGCCACCAGATTCCGGCACAGGGACAGGGATGACATGCGTGCGAACGTTTCGTTACGACAGGCGCCGGATAAAACGATGGAAGGTTTTGTGTACCGGGAGCGCGGTCTGTGAAGGGCCGTTTCCGGTTTTTCCTGCGGAACAGGAGCGTGCCGCATCCAGACCGGAACCGGTCTGTATTTTTTGTTCCGTGCGGATCCGTTCATTTTTTCCACTGGCAGGCAATCCGCTGCTGTTTTTCGATTCGCGCGTCATCCGCCATAATGTAGCCGCATCCCCAGATAATGAACGCGACAAGGGTCAGAAACCAGGGGCTTTTGTAATAATCGTTTGGCATGGTGTTTCTCCTGAGGGCCGGTTTCCGTTTCCGGACCGGCAGGTGTCAAGGTTTACTGTTCGAGTTCCAGCTGGGCGATGGCCCTGTTTTCCGCCAAGCCCTCGATCGCTTCCGTAATCAGGTCCCTGACGGCGACAAATACCGCTTCTTTCTTGCCGTACATGGCGTCCCGGACGATGTCGACGACTTCAACATCGCTCAGGTAGCGGATAAGCTGATCCGCTACCTGTATGGCCGTATCGTCGTCATCCAAAATACGGTTTCTTATCCGCTGGCTGAAAAGGGAAGTCAGCTGTTCAAGCCGTGTTTCCGTTTTCTCGGGGTTGGTGCGCGGATCGTTGGGGTGTCCTTTTTCGAGCCCCCAGGTACAGGGATCGCCGTAACCGGGCTTGTGATATCGCATGGTTTCCTCCTTTATTGTTTTTCTTGTGGATTGGTTCATATATGGCTTATTTTAGGGTGGGCGAATACTTCGGTCAATCCGTATAAGGCTAAAATGGAGGGGCTGTTGTTTTAAGGGCAAGCGTTTTTTATCGGGAGTTTATGTTTGTTGTCTGAAAGTAGTATGGCGTCTTGTTGTTGCAAAAAAAAGACGCGTCGAAGGGACGCGTCAAAAGAGCAGAAAGTTCATGAATATTGCAGGAATTGCTCGAGTAACGGAATGATCGTAACCGTTTTTGAAAATGAGGCCTTGATGTGCGGCAAACGGGACGATGTTCAATAAATGGATGATGTTTGCCGGTTAAATAGTTGTTGTACGGCAACATTTCTGGGCTGAACCGGTGTTTAACGACGATAAATGGATTGATGGGGTTTCTTTTTTTCCGATTATGGAGAAAATAGCACAATGCGTTCTGATTGACTGGGAGCAATAAAATTGGGAAACTGATCCGGCAGATTTTTATACGGATACCGGAACTATGGATACATGGAAACAGCTGGTTGGCAATCGGGCTTTCATTTCAGACCTGGGCAAAAGTCATGAGGCTGAAATCGGGGGAACAAAAACGATTGTGGGGCGTTATGCTGTGTGGCTTCCCATGGCAGGATCGGATCGTCATCAGGTTGTCGAGGTGGGTGACGATCTTGGCATGTTACAGAAAAAGTACGATGTGCCGATTGAGCGGGTACTGAAACTGGGTGCTTTTGCCGAATGATATGCCTGACGGAGTGCCGTTTCCGCATTCTGGCGATGAAGTTGTCTCACCTTTGCATCAGATCAAGAAAAAGGGAAGGGCCTGGTATAGCCTTGGAAAATGAAGGATATGTGCGGACTGTCGCATTGACGCGGAAAAGGGTGAGACATGATGAGTGAGCGTTTGGACAATCGGGCGGCGGTATTTCCGGAATCGCCGGATGACAGGGCTTTGCGGGCTGGACTGTGTGCCGCCTATCTTCAGGCGTTGCGGGAACTGGCCGTTGTCCATTCGGACGAGGTGTCCCAAACAGTGAGGTTTGTCGCCAGCCATGCCCTTGCCGATGAAAAGGGGCGCGCCGCAGGAAAACCGGTCGTTGTTGACGTGCCGCTGGGTTCACTGGTCGCTTTTCCTGCCGTTCCGGCCGGGAACGGGAATACGCCTGTGAAGAAAAGAAAGCGCGTTGTGAATGAAAAAGGATATGCCGGAAAGACAGGGTTGTCGCGCTGGAGAACGGTTCCCCGCTTTGCCGGATGCGATTTGCAGCCAGACCTGATGTGATCCCGTAATCCTGGCTCCGGCCGGCTTCGGGCAGGCGTCAAGCCTGTTTTTCGATGCGGCCGGCGTCTTTTCCTTTCCTTCCCCCTGTTCCGGGCAGAGAGGTTTTGTCCGGAGCGTGTTTCCGTTTTTTCATAAACCGGGTTTTTGTCCGTTCAGGACGCCCGGGGTTTTTGTTGTTTGCCGAATACCTTGCAGCAGGATTTTCTCCCTCTTTCCCGAATTTATCAGTACATGTTAACCGCACCTTGCATAATGGATGTGTCCGGTTTTTTTGTCCGGACATTCCGTTAACCGACTCTTGCAGGGACTATCATGTACACGCTCCAGTTGCTGACGCCGCGTGAAAAGGAAATTCTCGACCTTTCTGTCACGGGATTGGACTGCAAACAGATCGCATTTCAACTGGGTATCAGTGTCAATACCGTCAAAAAGCATCGTTCCCGCCTGATCGGGAAAACCGGTGTTTCCAGTGTTGTCGAACTGGCCAGTCGAATGACTGGCGAAAAAAAATAAACCGTTTTCTTCCGTGTCTCTGGATGGGTTGACCCAAAGACAAAAGGAAGTCGCCCTCTTGATCGCTTCCGGCCGAACCTGCAAGGAAATTGCGCGCGCGCTCGGCATTCATTTCCAGACTGTCATGAAGCACAGGGAGAATCTTTACCGCCGTCTCGGGATACGGTCAGCCCTGTCGCTGGCGCTTTTGATCCGGGAAGCGGGCAAAGACTGATCCGGCCGCTGGATGGACCGGGACGCATGGCGATACGGGAATGGACGGGCCGGCCGTTTTCCGGGCAGGCCTGTCCGTTCGCGCGTTCCGGGCAAGGGAATTATCGAAAAACCGGTTTTAAAGACCGTGCCGTTCCGGTTTGTCAATACGTTATCGGTGCCATTTTCTTCAGGCCGGAAAACCGGAAAATGGTTTCTGAAGGGAAATGGTGAGGAAAAATGAAGGAGGCGACGATGGACGAATGGACGAAACTGACGAAAGAGAGGATTTTTATTTCCGATCTGGGGGAAAACCGGATGGCTGAAATCGGCGGCACGGTGACGGTTCTCGGGCGGTATGCCGTCTGGGCGCCTGCGCCCGATGGCCATCACCACCGTGTGGTCGAGGTCGGCGGCAATTGCGCCGAACTGATGGAAAAGTATGGCGTTCCACAGGAGCGGGTATTGAGATTGCTGACAGCGGAGGCCTGTCATGGCTGAAATCAATTTGTCCGACCTGTTTTCGGCGATCAGCCTGGCGATGACGGATGCGCAGGAAGCGGTGACCCGTTCGACGCTTGACCGGTACTGGAATTATTTCCGGCAGACGGGCAATTTGCGCGGAAAGGAAGCGTCCGGCAATGCATTGCCGGAAGACGCGCTGGTTCCGTTGATGCGCAAGGTGGTTATTCCGCGGCCGGGCGAAAAAGGCGTGCTGAAGGAAATGGACGTGCCGCTGGTGACGCTGGTGCCTCACAACACGTTCAGCCTCGATCAGGTGAAGCTGAAGATGCGGGTTTCGGCGTCGGTCGATGAAGCGTCAGGCGGCGCGATGAAAGTGTCCTTGATGCCTTTGCCGCGACGAAAGGAAAACGACGCCGTGTCCGATGGAGAAAACGCGGCAGGCAGCTTTGAAGAGCCGGGTCAGGAAATCGAGCTGGTCTTCAGGCGGGAAGCGCCTCCCGAAGGCATTTCCCGGATTACAACCGAAGCGGTCAAGCTTCTTTAAGGAAAGAAAGGAAGGAAGGTGCATTATGCCGGGAGATATAGGAGACAAATTCGCGGGTTTGCCATTGGGGCTCCTGGTCTGTACGCCGATTATCGAGGTGGCAAAGGGACAGTCCGAGCTGTGCCGGGTCTATCTGGATTACGTTTACAGGCTGGCGTTTATCGATGGCGATCCCACGAAAGGGACCAAAACGCTGACGTTCAATCTGACGCGGCCGGTTACTGACGGCAGCGGCAATATTTCGCAGCAGCAGGTTCAGGTCGTCGCGCCGCTGATTTCGCTGGTACCGGTGCCGGCGTTCACGATGGACGAGGCGACCGTCCGGTTCACGATGGAGGTCAAGGAGCAGGTCGTGGACAAGACGCATGTGGGAACGGAAAGCAAGGTCGAGTCGGGCATGTCGTTCTGGGGATTTCATGCCCAGATTTCAGGCAGCGTCACGACTTCGGCCGACCACACGCGTTCGACGGATCAGTCGGCCAAGTATGAAATCTATGCGCGTGCCGCGCAGCAGGCTCCGGCTGAAGGGATGGCGAAGCTCTCCACTGTTTTCGCGTCGGTGATCGAACCGATCGCGGTCGGTGGCGGCGGAAGCTGATGTTCCGTATCCGGCAGTGCATGCTGCCGGATACCTGAGAAGATTTGCTTTCAGGAGGCAGGATGAACCATTTGACCAGAGAACCTGTGGCGGTCAGGGATCATACGGCTTTTTGCAGGCGCCCGGGCGTTCGCAAAAAGGATCTGGGTGAAACAACGAGGCCGACAGGTGCGCAGATGACCCGTTTCCGTATCGATGCCGGAGCGTACCGTGTCAGGGGCAGGCGGGGCAAAAGCCTGTATTTGCCGGAAATAAAGGTAGAGGAAGCATGTTCTTCAGGCCACAACGAATCGTTTTATTTGCCCAAAGGCTGGTATTCGAGCGGACAGATGTGCATTGGCGGATTTTTCGGCGACTTCATGCCGGTGCCGGGAGAAAGGGAAATCCGGTATTACATCAGCCGTGAAATTTCCGAACAGGGCCGGCAGGCTGAACGGGAGCATTGCGAGGATATTGTCCATGCTTATGAAATCACCCTGCTGGCAGCCGAACAGGTGATTCGTTGCGCAAAAACGTTTTTCGAGCGAAGAAGAATTCCCGTGACGTTCGAGGCGGCTATGAGGCAGGTTTACGAAAAACTGGTGCGGGAAGCGCCTCATGAAAAGATCCGCCGGATTTTCAGGGAGTGCATCAATCCGAAAACGGGAGAAGTCCGGTCATTGTTCGGAACAAGGATGAGGGAGCTTTATCTGGCGACGGCAGACAGGACATTGAAGCGCGACGAAGAGCAGTGGCATACTTTCCGTTATGATGAGACGGAATACAGGCCCCGCTGGTATGAATTCGGGTACAAGACCGACCGTTACGATTACCGGATGATGAAACAGCCGCTGAAACGGGAATCGGGTATGCCTTCTCCTTCCACGGCGTCGCTGATTACGCTGGATTAGGGACAAAAGGAAAGGGGAAAGATGCGATCGCGCAAAACCGGCTTTTCTGTCCGGTCGCAGGAGGCGGCCCTGTTTTGCCGCTGAAGCCGGGTAAACGAAAGGAAACGGTTGTCCGGCCGGATCCGGAAAGACTTCTGTCGGCGATACATGGCTGAAATGGCAGAGGCGGGGGCTATCGTTTCATCCATGAAACAGATTCCGGTAAGCGAGGGCGTTTTTCCGGCAATAATCGTCGATTTCGCCAGCCAGACCATCCCAGTAAGTTTTGTCGCCTTCCCGGTAAATGGCCCGGTACAAGGGGATGAGTCCGGGATAGTGCCGGCCGATGGCGCGGGCGACCCTGTTTCGCGCCATGTTGTCGAGGTTCAGGTTTTCGAACCAGTATTCGTCCGTGAATGTCCGGGATGCTTCGACGATTTCCGCAAAACGGGTAATGCCGGGAAAGATGGGCGACATGAAGAGTACCGTCCGGATTCCGGCTTCGTTTAATTGCCGTATGGCGGACAGCCGTCTTTTTGCGTCGGGCGCCCGCGGTTCGAAGCGGCGGCGGAAAACGTCGTCGAGTGAATTGATGGAAACGGCGACCTGAATGTCGGCCTGTTTCCCGATCAGGTCGATGTCCCGCAATACCAGATCGGATTTGGTGATCAGGGTGATATGGGCCGCGCAAGCCTGCAATTGTTCGAGGACGTTTCGCGTGACGCGGTAGCGCTTCTCGAAAGCATTGTACGGATCGGTCACGGAACTGATGACGATGCGTTTTCCCGCAAGCCGTTTGACGGGAAGAGTGGTTCCGGTCTCTTTGACGTCTAAAAAGTCGCCCCAGTCTTCCGTATGGTCGGTGAACCGTTTCATGAATTCGGCATAACAGTACAGGCACTTGTGCGGGCAGCCGATATACGGGTTGATCACGAAATCGGTTCCCGGCAGCTTCGATGGAGAGACGAGGCTTTTGACCGGGACGGTTTTCCGGATAATCATGCGGGAGAGGGACGGGAGACCGGAGTGGACACGTAAAAAACGTCCGGCCTGTCGGGCAGCTGGCGGCGCCGGCTGCCTGTCCGGTTTTGCCGGTTCGTTCGGGAAACGGATGCCATATCAGCTAGAACCAGAACCAGCTGCGCGTTTCCTCATGGGCGCGTGTGTCGGGCCGGATGTCTTCCGCTTCGACTTCCAGAATGTCAGGGTCTTCCAGCATGTGATCAGGCAGTTTTTCCAGCAGTTCCTCCATGTTTTTGGCCGCTTCCAGCGCGTTCATGCTGGCCCGGTGGGGCCGGGCGAAGATGCCGGGCCAGAAAAATTCCTGGTATCGGGGACGGTTCGGAAACGCCAGCGCCGGTTCATGCAGCGAGAAACGGACGTCGATGCGGTCGTTGTTGCCGCGGGCGTCGAGCTTGATCCAGCGGTGGCCGATGTGGACGGCATTGAAGCAGTGGACGACATAGCCGGCGGAATCGTCGTCATCGTTTTTCGTCACATGCTGGTAACACATGCCGGTCGGGATTTTCTGGGAACGCAGGAGAGCGGCAAGGAGGTTGGCCTTGGCGTGGCAGATGCCTGTCTTGTGTTTCAGGACTTCGGAAGCCCTGGCCGTTACGACGGGGGCGTTGACGTCGATGGAATGCGTGATCCGGTCACGCACGAATTCGAAAGCGATGCGCACTTTTTCCAGTTCGCTGTTGACGCCCTTAAAGAGGGCTTTGGCCTGGTCGCGGACAATCGGTGTCGAAAAATCGATATGGGGGGTTTCCTGCAAAAAAATATCGACGCTCATTTTCGGTTACTCGTTTGATTGATCAATAAAGGGTTGCTGGCCCGATAAAAAAGACCATTTTACCCCTATCGGGCCATTGTTTCATTTTCAGGGGCCGATTCTGGAGAAATATGGGGACGGACAGAAAAAATTCAAGAAACCGGGAGGTCTGTCGTTTTCCGGCCAGGCGACAGTCAGGGGAAAAGAAGCCTGGCTGTCCCGATTCGCCAGGGTGTGGGAAAAGTGAACCAAAACAGCTGTTTGCGGTAATATACTCCCTGTAAATGGAGGGATAGGCGCTTGTTCCGGAAACGCATGGCGCGAATGGACGGCCCGAGAGCCTCCCTTTGGGCTGTGCCGTTTCGGCAAGCCGGACTGTTTTGGAGGGGGCATGTCTTCCTGTTTCTTGTTGCATGGCCAGCGTTTTTCCCTTTTGACGTTTACGACGCCGGCAGGCATTGCGCAACCCGGTCACGCCCAGAACGAAAGCTGGTTTGTGTATCTTGAAAAAGGGTTTCTCGCCGTGGAAGACGAACGGGGGTACTGGACGGTTCTGCCCGGCCGGATCGGCTGGATGCCTCCCCACTTCCATTATGAAATCCGTGCGTACGGCCATGTTGCCGGAATCTGCGCGTCATTGACGCCGCTCCTTTGCGCCGGATTGCCGGAAATCCCGTCCGCACTGGCTATTTCCAGCCTTGTCGCGCCGATTCTTGAACGGGCCGTCACCTGGCAACCGGATGGGGTCGGCGGGGTTTTCCAGCCGCTTCCGGCACGGCAGGAAAGATTGTTGCAAGTCTTGCTGGACGAATTGCGGTACAGTTCGCAGGGACAGGCGCGCCTGCTGTTGCCGAAAGATAAAAGACTGAATTATCTGGCGCGGGAAATCCTGAAAAACCCCGGGGAACGGCGGACTGTCGAGGAATGGGCCGAACGCATGAGGATCAGTTCGCGCAGCATCAGCCGGCATTTTTCGCGCGAGACGAATATGACGTTTGCGCAGTGGCGGCAAAACGCCAGTCTGATTGTGGCGATGAAACGGCTGGCCGAAGGGGAAAGCGTCCGGGAAGCCGCCCGGTCTGTCGGGTATGAAAACGTCAGCGCTTTCATCACTTCGTTTAAAAAAGCGTTCGGACAGACGCCTGCCCAGTTCCGCCAGCAGTTCGACTGAGGCCTGACCGGATGGTTTCCTGCCCTGCCTGCCGGACTTTCCCGTGCGCTTTCCCGAAAGGGAGCGGCCGGCAATACACGGTTTGCCAACGTTGGCGTTTCCGGTCGCCGGAAAATGGCAGAGGGCGCATATAATGACGGTTTTGGACACGAACGGGCAGGAAAGGCAAGATGAACGACAGACCGGGTTCGGCAATCAGGGCCGTTTTTTTCGACATTGATGGAACGCTGATCAGTTTCAGGAACCATGCCATGCCGGAATCGACGCAAAAGGCCTTGCACGCCTTGCGCAAAAAAGACATACGGGTTTATGTGGCGACCGGGCGTTCCAAAATGATGATGCCGTTCATGGACCGGTATTTTTCGTTTGACGCCTATCTGACCCTGAACGGCCAGTACTGTTATGGGAAAACCGGCGTGATCCGCAAGGAAACGATCGACTCCGGCGAAATTGTCCGCTTAAAGGAACTGATCAGGCAACGGCCTTTTCCTTGCCTCTTTGTCGAAGAGCACGGCATGTTCCTGAATTATGCCGATGAAACGGTCGGCGAGCTTTGCCGGCTGATCGACCATCCGGTGCCGCCGGTTGCCGGGCTGGACAGGGTCAGGGAAAACGAAATTCTCCAGTTTGTGCCTTTTCTGAAAGACGGCGAGGAAGGGTTTTTGAAAGCGGCCCTGAAAAAGGTGGAAATGACGCGTTCGGTACCTTACTGTTTCGATGTCCTTCCGGCCGGAGGCGGCAAGGACAGGGGCATGGAAGCGGTCTTGCGCCGGGAAGGGATCGCGCCGGAGGAAACGATGGCTTTCGGCGACGGATTCAACGATATCGGCATGCTGTCCTATGCCGGTATCGGCGTTGCCATGGGTAATGCGCACGATGCGGTCAGGGAAAAAGCCGATTTCGTGACGCGCTCCGTCGATGAGGATGGCGTGCTTCATGCCTTGCGCCATTTCGGGGTGCTGGACTGACGGAAAAACGGAATGGCCTGTACGGGTTTCCGTGTTGAAAGGGGAGGTGACCGCCTGAAAGGCAAACGCGACGGTAAAAACGGCATGGTTTGGGATTTCGCGTTTTTTGTGTTAAAAAGAGCGAATATGCCGAGGAAAGCATTTATAATGCTTTTCTTTTTTATTTATGGATTTACAGGGGGCTTTGGCATTCTGTTTTGATTGAACTGGTGGAAATTGGATGAAAATGAACGATTCTGTAACGAAAGCGAAATTGTCGTTTGAAGATGGCACACCCGCCGTCGAATTACCGGTATACAAGGGCACGATGGGCCCGGACTGTATCGATATCCGGACGCTTTACAATACGACCGGAAAGCTTTCTTATGACCCCGGTTTTCTGGCAACGGCATCCTGCAGCTCGGCCATCTCGTATATCGACGGAGACAAGGGAGAACTGCTTTACCGCGGTTATCCGATCGAGCAGCTGGCCAAGGAATGCAACTTCATGGAAACCTGCTACCTGCTGTTGAAAGGCGAATTGCCGAACAAGGAGCAGTATGACGAATATGTCAGGAACGTCGCCAATTATTCGATGGTGCACGAACAGATGCAGTTTTTCTTCCGCGGCTTCCGCCGCGATTCCCACCCGATGTCGCTTCTGGTGGCGACCGTCGGGGCCCTGTCCTCGTTCTACCACGATTCGCTGGACATTTCCGATCCGGAGCACCGTGAACTGTCCGCGTTGAGGCTGCTGGCGAAAATGCCGACGCTGGTGGCGATGTCTTATAAATACAATGCCGGGCAGCCGTTTGTCTATCCCCGCAAGGATCTGTACTACACGGCGAATTTCATGCGCATGATGTTCGCGACGCCGGCGGAAGACTACAAGGTCAATGACGTTCTGGTGCGTGCGCTGGATCGCATCCTGATTTTGCATGCCGACCACGAACAGAACGCTTCGACTTCCACTGTCCGTCTGGCCGGTTCGTCCGGCGCCAATCCGTTCGCGTGCATTTCCGCCGGCATCGCCTGCCTGTGGGGGCCGGCTCACGGCGGCGCGAACGAGGCGTCGCTGGCCATGATCAAGAAAATCGGATCGGTGGACAAGGTGGCCGGTTTTGTGAAAGCCGTAAAAGACGGTACAGCCGGAACGCGCCTGATGGGATTTGGCCATCGCGTGTACAAGAATTTCGATCCGCGCGCGACCTTAATGCGCGAAACCTGTCATGAAGTGCTGGAAGAACTGGGCCTGAAAGACGATCCGCTCTTCAAGATCGCGCTCGAAATCGAACGCGTCGCGCTGGAAGACGACTATTTCCTGTCGCGCAAACTGTATCCGAACGTCGATTTCTATTCCGGCATCGTCCAGTCCGCGCTTGGCATCCCGTCGTCGCTCTTTACCGGCATTTTCGCGCTGGCCAGAACGGTCGGCTGGATCGCGCAGTGGAAGGAAATGATTTCCGATCCCGAGCAGCGCATCGGCCGTCCGCGCCAGCTTTATGTCGGTGAAACGCGCCGTGACGTGGTGCCGATGAGCAAAAGAGGGTGAACCGGTTCTTCCGTTTGGACATGAAAAAAACCGCGTCTTTGACGCGGTTTTTGTTTGAGCGGGGCTGTTTCATTGAAGAACCCGTTTTCGGGAAAGGGCGATTTCAGGCTGTTTCGGGAAACCGGACTGGATGCGATGGCAGCAGGCACGAAGACGAGCTTTCCGCCGGCCTGTCGAACAGACAGATGAGGTGTTTAGGCAAGGGATTTTAAAAACCGGGATCGCTCCCGGTTTGTGCATGAAAAAGAGAGACTCAGTTCCGTTCCCCTTCTTCCGTCTTTTTCGCCATGGCGTTCCAGCGTTCGGCTTCCTCAGGGTCTTTTTTGACGCCCAGACGGCCGGTTTCATAAATGTATCCCAGCTCTTTCATCGCATCAATGTTGCCGTTTTCGGCCGCTTTTTTGTACCAGAAGAGGGCTTTTTCATTGTCCTGTGTGATGCCTTTACCAAGCGCATAAGCCATTCCCAGTAAACCTTGCGCCTCGGATTCTCCTTTTTGAGCCCCCAGAATATAGTACTGCACGGCCCGGTTCGGGTCTTTTCTGACGCCGTCACCTCTGCCATACAGGATGCCGATATTGACATACGCCTGATTGTCACCATGTTCGGCCGCTCGTCTGAACCATTTCATGGCTTCCTTGTAGTCTTTTTTTATGC
>NZ_KI392031.1:446204-448487 GCF_000158475.2 Oxalobacter paraformigenes
ACACCGTACCCCTCTTCATATGTGAGTCCCAGATTGAACTGGGCCGCAGCAAACCCGGCTTCGGCCGCTTTCCGGTACCATTTGACCGCTTCTGCCAGATTTTTCTCGACACCCCGACCTTTTTTATACATGTAACCGATCCGGTTCATGGTAGCCGGATTGGTGACCGCATCCGGTTTCATGAAACAAGTCATGGCTTCCTTGTATTTTCCGGCGGCATACAAGCGGTTGCCTTCCTTCACATTATCAGCCAGCGACAGGGAAGAACCGATCAGGAGAAAAGAGAAGAGGAGGACTTTCAGAAGGGATTTCATCAGGAAGCGCGTTTAAAGGAAACGTTCATTTGCCGGGTAAAAGAGCGAGACAGGACCGTTACGAGTGCGTTTCCTTTTCCCGTGCCATTTCAAGCCAGCGTTGCGATTCCGCTTCATTTTTCCGAACGCCCAACCGGCCTTTGGCGTAAATGGCCGCCAGTTCTTGCATGGCCATGACATTGCCGTTTTTTGCCGCTTCCCGATACCAGTGGAGCGCGCGTTCATTGTCCTGCCGGATGCCGTTGCCTTTGGCGTAGCAGTCCGCCAGAAAAAGCTGGGCTCTGCCGTTGCCTTTTTCCGCCCCCAGAATATAGTATTGCACCGCCTGGTTCGGGTCTTTTGTGACGCCTTCTCCCTTGTCATAAAAGAGGCCGATATCGGCATAGGCACCGTGGTCGCCATGTTCGGCTGCACGACGGTACCATTTCATGGCTTCCTTGTAGTCCTGTTTGACGCCGATTCCCTCAGCAGTCAGATAGCCCATCTTTGATTCAGCTTTGAAATATTTCTGTTCAGCTGCTTTCCGAAACCATTTAACCGCTTCCGACTCATCCTTTGAAACACCGCTACCATACTGATAGGATAATCCAAGATTGAACTGGGCCTTGGCAAAACCCATTTCAGCTGCTTTCCGGTACCATTGATTGGCCACCTCGGCATTTTTTGCTACCCCCAGACCTTCATCGTACAGGTAACCGACCAGATTGACGGCTTTGGCATCCCTTTGTGCGTCCGGCTTCATGAGATAACTCATGGCTTCCTGATATCTCCCTGCTTTAAACGAACGAATACCTTGCGCAGCGTTGTTGGCAAAAGCGTGAAATCCGGCAAAAAGGATAAAAACAAAAATAGCGATTTTAAAAATTTTTTTCATTCCTGCTGCTAAAGGAACAAGGTCGGTTCATTATGACCAACCTTGTTTGAACAGGTCAAATGTATCAAGTAAAAATTACAAAGGATCTTTTTTATTCCACCGATCCTCGCTATTTTTGATTACCTTCCTTACTCCCTCCTGCTGCAACGTGCCCACCCCGAAATCGACCATTACCGACTGAAGCCAGGCTTTCAGTTCCTGCGGGGTCTGGATGGAAACCGGCGCCTTGAACGGGATGTTCAAAAGCGCCATCATACCCAGGGGAACCCCGTATTTGACTGCCGTGTACGGATCGCCTTTTCCTTTTGCCCGGATGATGCCGGCATTGATTTGCGAGGTCAGTACGGCTGCCGATACCCCCGTGATGGCCGCAATCCCTTCTACTTTGGAGAGGAGGTACGTTGCCGGCAACATGACGATCTGGTTTCCCAATTGCCGGTACAGGTAACGCGTCAGGTTTTTTCCGGTTTCATCAGGATGGCCCTTGACGTAAATTTTGTCCATGGTCATCGGCTCCAGGGCATCGAGTTCCTGTTGAAAGCGTACGGTGTCGGCTTCGGTTTTTTCCAGCGCGATCGGGTCGCCTCCGAAGAGGTCGTAAAGCATGCGTCCGATGGTGGCGGCCAGCGAAAAGGCACCGATTTTGGCCTTGACCGGAATGGTTTTGAAGCCGGTGCCGATAGAGTCCGCTTCAAGGCTTCCGGTTTTGCGGTCAAAGGTAAACCCCTGCTTTTCCCCTGTCAGTTCGTGGGTGTCGGCCACGGCCTGATGCCGCATCTTTCCGAAGCCTGTCTTTTCCAGTTCGGCCATGCTTTGGTCAGAGTGGCCGGGTGGGTGTGTTCCCCGGGCATTGACCGCAGAAGGTTCCACGAAATTGTGTTGCGCGGCCTCTCGCACGGCCTTGCCGGCGGCACGATAGGCTTCTCCCATGCTTTCGTCAGAGTGGCCCAGCGTGTCCCGACCGTGTATCCGGCTGTTTTCCCCCAGGGCATGACTGATGAAATCCGCCGCCCACTGAAAAAGAGGGGCATATGTCTCGTTTTTGGGGTCGTTGACGTGCGCCGTCTTTTGCAGACTGTTCGCCAGCGATTGACC
>NZ_KI392031.1:448587-526186 GCF_000158475.2 Oxalobacter paraformigenes
GGAAGGCACGGCCGGTTTATCCCCAGGGAGACGCGATACGCCTGATCGCTCACGCGATGCCGGCAAGCTCACGTCCTGACCGGACAGAGGGGAAGCGGTTTCCGAAGCCGGCTGGCCGGCTTTTTGTTCCGGCATGAGCCGGTTCAAGGCATGGATGGCCCGGTTGGCCCGTTCCCGAAACGTCGGATCGTTTTGGTAATTGCTCAGAAACAGCACATCCCGCATATCCTGGCTCATTTCCTTTAAGGCCGCTTTCCGGTGTTCGATCATCGGTTCCGCCTCGTGCCGTGGGAAAGGTCGTCCCGCCCAGTCCCAGGGGCCGGGCCGGCCGCGGTATTTGTTGTCCAGATGGGAATTGATCTGGCCGGAGGGCAGTTTGCTTAAAGGGTCGTCCCAGTGTTTGGTGAAGTCGGGAAGATCGGTTTCCGCCCTTTCCACTCTTTCCGCCCTTTCTTTTTTGGCCGGTTCGGCTTTTAACGGCCCGGTTTGGGGAAGGGGCGTTTCCGGTTCCATTGCCGGGGTCAGGCCGGTTGGAGCCGCGGTAAAGCCGGGAGCGTTACTGGCCGGTTTGTTCAGGGTTTGCTGTCTTTCCAGCGCTTTCCTTTGCCGCTCGAGTTCTCTTTGCTGTTTGTCTGCCCAGCCGTTTTGTTCGTCGGGGTTCTGGCTGCCGGAAAACCTCTCTCCTGCTGAACCGAAGTGGTTTTCAAAGTCGTTCATGGTTTTCTTCTCCAAAAAAAAAGCCCTCCGGCAACGCCGGAAGGCTTTGTTCAAATACGCGGGGCGCAAAGACCCCGCCACACTTGATTTATACCCGATAGATGATCTTCGGTCAGCTATGGCTGTCGGGATTTGGAAAACTTTCTGTCCGCTATGTCAGGGAACAGACCGGTTTCCGGACGTATCTGGAAAGCTTGCCGGAGAGCCCGGCAAAAAGGCAGAGCCCGGGAACAGGAGGAAAGATTGTGGAAGGGATATGTATGCTGAAAGAAGCGGGAGCGGTTTTGAAACGGCAGGCATCGCCGGACAGTGCGGTTTCCGGGAAGGTGACGCACCCGGTTTTTGCTGCCCGTCAAGGTTTTTCTTTCCCGGTATGCGAGGATGAATTCCTGAAAAAAGCTTCGTTTCTTGCAGGCTCTTCAGCCGTATCGGTCGGGGTATAATCTTTTTATCTGCCCGTTGCGTTCCCGTATCCGGAAAAGCGGGGAACGCGAGGGGGTTTGGCCTGTCCATAAGGCAGGTACAGGCGGCAAATGGCCGGGCGGCGTGTCCGGTTTGCCGGGTGCAAAGGAAAGGGAAGCATCATGATGCAGGAATATCAGGACAGTTCATACCTGTTCGCGGGCAATGCGCCTTATGTGGAAGAGCTTTACGAAGCCTATCTCGACAATCCCGCTTCCGTTCCGGAAAACTGGCGGGCCTATTTCAACTCGATGCAGAATGTCCCGGCTGTGGACGGCAGCAACCGTTCCGACGTGCGGCATGGCCCGGTCGTGGCGGCCTATGCCGAACGGGCGCGGCATTCGCCGTTCAGGATTCTCGTGCCGAAGGGCAATGCCGAACTGGAACGCAAGCGTATCGCGGCGCAGCAGATGACGGCGGCTTACCGCTTTCTGGGAACGTACTGGGCGAAACTCGATCCGCTGGAACGGCACGAACGGCCGCAGATTCCGGAGCTGGAACCGTCTTTCTACGGTTTCACCGATACGGATATGGATCTGGTTTTCAATATCAGCAATACCTATTTCGGCCGGGAAACGGCGACGCTGCGCGAACTGTTGCAATTGTTGCGGGAAACGTATTGCCGCTCGATCGGCGCGGAATTCATGTATATCACCGATCCGGCGCAGAAACGCTGGATTGAGGAGCGGCTGGAATCGATCCAGTCCAGGCCTGATTTTTCGCCGGAAAAGAAACGCCATATTCTGGAACGCGTCACATCAGCCGAGTGCATGGAACGGTATCTGCATACCCGATACGTCGGCCAGAAACGGTTTTCGCTGGAAGGGGGCGAGAGTTTTCTCGTTTCCTTAGATGAGGTGATCCAGCGGGCCGGGACGAAAGGCATACAGGAAATCGTGCTGGGCATGGCGCACCGCGGGCGGCTGAACGTGCTGGTCAACATCATGGGCAAGATGCCGTCCGATCTTTTCGCCGAGTTCGAGGGGGGCCTGCCGGAAAAGGAATTGCCTGCCGGGGACGTGAAATACCATCAGGGTTTCGTGCGCGACATTTCGACGCCGGGCGGCCCGGTTCATCTGTCCCTGGCGTTCAATCCCTCGCATCTGGAAATCGTCGATCCGGTTGTCGAGGGGTCGGCCAAGGCGCGCATGCTGCACCGGGGCGATCCGGACGGTTCGCAGGTCATGCCGGTGCTGGTGCATGGCGACGCGTCGTTTTCCGGGCAGGGGGTCGTGCAGGAAACGCTGAACATGGCGCAGACGCGCGGGTACAGCACAGGCGGCACGGTGCATATCGTACTGAACAACCAGATCGGTTTTACGACGTCAGACGTGCGCGACGCCCGCTCGTCGCTTTATTGCACCGATGTCGCGAAGATGATCGAGGCGCCGATTTTCCATGTCAATGGCGATGATCCGGAAGCGGTCGTGCTGGCGACGCAAATCGCGCTGGATTTCCGGATGGAATTCCGGAAAGATGTGGTGGTCGATATCGTCTGCTACCGCAAGCTCGGCCATAACGAACAGGATACCCCGGCAATGACGCAGCCGCTGATGTACAAGAGAATCGCGCTGCATCCGGGGGTGCGCAATCTGTATGTGGACAGGCTGGTCAATCAGGGCGTCATTACGCGGGCTGACGCCGATGCGCTGGTCGCCGGTTACCGGGCACGGATGGATGCCGGAGCGCCGATCGTGTCGCCGGTCATGACGAATGTGAAAAGCCTGTCGGCGCAGCAATGGCAGCCCATCCTGCAACAGCAGGGCGGCCCGGAAGAAGCGGTAACCGCGATGCCGGTGGAAGAGCTGAAACGCCTTGCCGAGCGGATTACGACGGTGCCGGAATGGCTGAGGCTGCATCCGCTGGTCGAACGCGTGATACGCGA
Source organism: Oxalobacter paraformigenes (assembly GCF_000158475.2). Lineage (GTDB taxonomy): Bacteria > Pseudomonadota > Gammaproteobacteria > Burkholderiales > Burkholderiaceae_D > Oxalobacter > Oxalobacter paraformigenes. Next base: position 451,652 of record NZ_KI392031.1, read on the forward strand.
CCGGGCGGCGATGGGGCGCGGCGAGATGCCGGTGGACTGGGGCATGGCCGAACATCTGGCGTATGCCTCGCTGGTCGCGGCCGGTTTTTCGGTGCGGCTGGCCGGGGAGGATTCGGGCCGCGGCACGTTCGTGCACCGCCATGCCGAATTGCACGACCAGAACCGCGAAACCCGGAGCGCGGGGGTCTATGTGCCGCTCCGGCATGTCTCGAAAGATCAGGCCGCGTTCACGGTCATCAATTCGCCTTTGTCGGAAGAAGCCGCGCTCGCTTTCGAATACGGTTTCGCGACGTCCGCGCCCAATACGCTGACCTTGTGGGAAGCGCAGTTCGGCGATTTCGCCAACGGGGCGCAGGTCGTGATCGACCAGTTCATCAGTTCCGGCGAAGCCAAATGGGGCCGTGCCTGCGGTCTGGTCATGCTGCTGCCGCACGGGTTCGAAGGGCAGGGGCCGGAACATTCGTCAGCGCGGCTGGAGCGCTACCTGCATTTGTGTGCGGACAACAATATGGAAGTCGTCCAGCCGACGACGGCCGCGCAGATTTTCCATGTCTTGCGCCGCCAGATGCTCCGGATGCAGCGCAAACCCCTGATCGTCATGACGCCGAAGTCGCTCTTGCGCCACAAGGACGCCGCCTCGCCGCTGGAAGAACTGGCCAATGGCGCTTTCCGGCCGGTACTGGGCGAAACCGATACGGCTGTCCGGGCGCAAGACGTGAAACGGGTGCTGCTCTGTACCGGCCGGGTCTATTACGATCTGGCGCACCGGCGGACCGAGCTCGGAAGGCGCGATGTGGCGATTGTCCGGCTGGAAGAAATGTATCCGTTCCCGCACGACGAGTTGTCGGATGAACTGAAAAAATACCCGAATCTGGAAGACGTGATGTGGGTGCAGGACGAACCGGAAAATCAGGGCGGCTGGCTGCAATTGCTGCGGCCGATTTTCGATTGCATGCGGGTTGGACAGAAACTGGCGTATTCATCCCGGCCTGCGTCCTCCTCGCCGGCTGTCGGCTATTTCCAGAAGCATCTGGCGCAGCAAAAGGAACTGGTCAACGCCGCTTTCGGCCCCATGCCGGATATGGCGATCGTCCGTCGGGAAAAAGAATAGAAGAATGAACGAAAGCATGAAAGCGGGTCGTTTTTTACAGTGACTCCGGATTTTTTAAGTGGAGAAATTATGGCGGTTCTTGAAGTGAAGGTTCCCCAGTTATCGGAATCGGTAACGGAAGCCACGCTCTTGCAGTGGCACAAAAAGGCAGGCGAGAAAGTCGCGCTGGATGAGAATCTGGTCGATATCGAAACGGACAAGGTGGTGCTGGAATTGCCGTCGCCCGCAGCGGGCGTTCTGGCGTCCATTGTGAAAAAGGACGGCGATATCGTCGTGGCGGGCGAAGTGATCGCCACCATCGACACGGCAGGCGCGGCTGAAACCGGGAAAGAAGCGGCGGCCACCGCGGCTCCGGCAAAAACGGCGCCGGCCGCCGTCTCCGGACCGGTCGGGCTGCGCGAAGCGGAAACCGCCGCGTCCACCGGGTTCGACAGCGAGCGTGACATGCCCGATCCGGCCGATTATCCGTCGGGCATCGTCATGCCGGCTGCGGCCCGGATGATCGCCGAACTGGGCATGGATGAAACCGAAGTTGTCGGCACCGGCAAGGATGGCCGCGTGACCAAGCAGGATGTGGAACGCGCCTGGGCAGCGAAGGGCACCGATTTTGCCGAGGACGAGAAAGCGATTGAGGCGGCGACGCGCCGTCCGGCCCGGCCTTCCGGTACGCCTTCCGTCCCGTCGGGTTCGACCGGACAGGAAACGGTTTACGGCGCGACGAACCGCACGGAAAACCGGGTGCCGATGAGCCGCCTGCGCGCACGGGTCGCCGAACGGCTGATCCAGTCGCAGCAATCGACGGCATCGTTGACGACGTTTAACGAAGTGAACATGCAGCCGGTACTGGACTTGCGCCGGAAATTCGGCGAACTGTTCGAGAAAGAACACGGTGTGCGGCTCGGCCTCATGTCCTTTTTCGTCAAGGCGGCGATCGCGGCCTTGAAACGTTTTCCGATTGTCAACGCCTCGATCGACGGTAACGATATCGTCTATCACGGGTATTACGATATCGGGATTGCCATCAGTTCGCCGCGCGGTCTGGTCGTGCCGATCATGCGTGACGCCGACCTGATGACGATTGCCGAAATCGAAAAGAAAATCAATGAGTTGTCGATCAAGGCGAAGGAAGGCCAGTTGACGCTGGAAGACCTGACCGGCGGCACCTTCTCGATTTCCAACGGCGGCATTTTCGGGTCGATGCTCTCGACCCCGATCATCAATCCGCCGCAATCCGCGATTTTGGGCATCCACGCGACGAAAGAGCGGCCGGTCGTGGAAGACGGGCAGATCGTCATTCGCCCGATGAATTATCTGGCGCTCTCCTACGACCATCGCCTGATCGACGGGCGGGAAGCGGTGCTGGCTTTGAGAACGATGAAAGAGACGCTGGAAGACCCGGCCCGCCTGTTGCTGGATCTGTAGGCCCTGTCTGAAGTAGCGCGAAAGGAGGGAACATGAGTGTGGATTTCGACGTCGCCGTGATCGGGGGCGGCCCGGGCGGCTATATCGCCGCGATACGCGCCGCGCAGCTCGGCATGAAAACGGTCTGTATCGACGACTGGAAGACGGACGGCAAACCCGCGCCGGGGGGGACGTGCACGAATGTAGGGTGCATCCCGTCCAAGGCGCTTCTGGAAGCGTCTTCGCATTACGAACTGGCGAAAGAGGGGTTTGCCCATTTCGGGGTCGGGATAAAGGGCGTGGAACTCGATGTTTCCCGCATGCAGGCGCGGCGCGCCTCCGTCGTGCGCCAGAACAATGACGGCATCGCTTTTTTGTTCAGAAAGAACAAGATCACGTTTTTCAACGGCACCGGCTCGTTTGCAGGCTGCCGGGATGGGGAATACCGGATCGACGTGACCGGCGATGAGCCGCGCCAGTTCACCTGCACGCATGTTATCGTCGCGACCGGCTCCAAACCGCGCGCCTGGCCCGGTGTGCCCTTCGACGAAAAGCGGGTGCTTTCCAATACGGGGGTGCTGGCGATGGAAGCGGTTCCGGAAAGTCTGGCGATTATCGGCGCGGGTGTGGTCGGGTTGGAGATGGGCTCTGTCTGGCGGCGGCTTGGCGCAGCCGTCACGCTTTTCGAGGCGCAGCCGGCGCTTCTGGCCGGCGCCGACCGGCAAATCGCGATGGAAGCGCAGAAACAGCTGACGCGGCAGGGGCTGACGATTTATACCGGCGCGACAGTGCGGAAAGTGGAACCCGTTGATGGCGGAGTCGCCATCGAATACGACGATGCGCAGGGACAGGTGGCGAAAGCGGTGTTCGACAAGCTGCTGGTTTCCATCGGCCGGGTGCCCTATACGCAGGGGCTGGGCGCGGAAAACGTCGGGCTGAAGCGGGACGAACGCGGTTTTGTGGCAGTGGACGGGCAGTGCCGGACAAACCTGAAAAACGTCTGGGCCATCGGCGACGTGGTGCGCGGGCCGATGCTGGCGCACAAGGCGGAAGAAGAGGGGGTGGCGGTGGCCGAGCGCATTGCCGGAAAATACGGCCATGTCGATTACCGGGCCATTCCCTGGGTCGTTTATACGCATCCGGAAATCGCCTGGGTCGGCAGGACGGAAGAAGAACTGGCCGAAGCGGGTGTGATCTTCCGGGTCGGGACGTTCCCGTTCATGGCGAACGGCCGGGCGCGCACGATGGGCACGACCGAAGGCTTCGTGAAAATACTGGCCGATGCGAAAACCGATGAAGTGCTGGGCGTGCACATGATCGGGCCGATGGTATCCGAACTGATTGCTGAAGCCGTCATGGCGATGACGTTTAAGGCGACGTCCGAAGATATCGCCCGCATCTGCCATGCCCATCCGACCTTGTCCGAAGCGGTGAGAGAAGCGGCGCTGGCGGTGGATGGCCGGGCGCTGAACATGTAGTCCTGTCCGGGCTGAAGGCAAAAAAGGCGGAAGAAGCCGCCTTTTTTGCCGAAAAAAGCGAAACGATGGGCCGGGGAAAAGAAAAAGAACACATGACCCCCCGCTTGTTCCTGGCCTTTTTGACGGGTATCGGGAGCGTTTCCTGTCTCTTTTCCGTTTTGGATACGCAGCGGATTGCCTGTGGCGCGAACGGTTTGTCCGGCTGGGGGCAAGCGGCGGCGACGCTTGTCCTGGCCGGTCTTGCGGCCGGATCTTCAGGAAGAAAGTCCGGGTTTCAAGCGGCCTTCAAAAGAGCGCGGTTTCCGGCAAGTCCGGTTTCAGGGAAACGCCTGTCTTGGCGGTAAAAGAGGAGAGGAAAACGGCCGGGAACGTTTCTTTTCCGGACGGCAGTGTTTCTGCTCCTTCCCCCTTTTCCTCCGGAAGCGTGTTTTGCTTTCTCCCGGTTCGCTTGCCGCCTCCGGCAATAAAACAGGACATAAAAATTTCCGGCATTCCCGCAGTGAAAGCGGGGCTTCGTGGTGTGTGGCATTCATGAAGCCTGGCATGGTTGAAGGGGGCGTTGATCTTTTTATGCCTGTCTTTATCCTGAAAACCGGCTTTTTGTGAAAGACGTTTAAGGGGCGGTTTTTTCCCGGTCACGCAACGCCCGAATCGTCTGAAAGCCCTGTGCGCGTTTTTTGAAAGGACAGGGCGGAACCGGGTTTCCCTGCCTTTTGCAGGGAAACCGTTTGCGGGGTTTTCAGACATTTTGTTCATTCTTTTTTCCGTAACGCTTTCGTCAGTCCTGTCTTTCACGATTCCTTTGGCAGGCGAAAAACGGGAATGCCGTGTTGCCAGTCCCTTTTGCCGGTTCACGGCCCACTCCCTGTTTGCGCTTGCTGCGCGCATGGCGTGAAAGGCGCCTGTTCCGGCAGACGGGTCTGGCGGCCTGATCCGGCTTCCTGTTGCCTTGCACCGTGCGGCCGGGGTTTTTCCGCTGCCGTACCGGTTGACGCCTGTTTTTACCGGTTTGCAGGGAGCGGTGTTTCCGGCCGTCTGTGGCGCCTGATCCGCTTTTTTATTGCTTAAGTCCGGTCAAGGGAAGGTTTTTACAGGCGTTTCCAGCCCCGGTTCCGGTTTCCTGCGTTGTCCGATCCGCCCAATCCGAAGGGAGAACGCCAGGCGTCACGATAAAAAGGGGCAGGCAGCGGACAGGGCGTTTTTTTCGTCATTTTATTTCCAGTATTGAAATATTGCATGACAGTAGGGAAACCGGCTTCAATGGCTAGCCGTTAACGGATTGTCAATAATGTTAGACAGCCGGAAAATTTTTTCAAGTTACTGATAATAAAAAACAATTTCAGTTTTTCCTGCGCTGTTTCCCCGATGCGGAAAAATCCGTCATTTACAAATAAGCGGTGCCTTATTACTATCTCCGCCTGCGGCGACAGGAGTCAGGCAGGACCGGAAACGGTTTTATTCAGGCATTTGTTTAGGGGGCATCCTTTAATGGCTATCAGGGGATGTTTTTTTGGCAACAACTATTTTGAAATGAAAACGATGACAACGGTCGCGGAAATTTCACGCTTTCAGGATAGCCGTGCGCGCCGTTTCTCGTCTTGTGAAAGGATTCATGATGGGTATGTTAATCGCGCCGGTTTCCAACCGCACCGCTTTTTTCCATCCGCTTTTGAGCGGGTTTCTGTTTTCTTCCGAGTTCAGTCCGACGACCATACGGACTTACCGCACGGCGCTTGCCTCGTTTTTCGACTGGATGGCCCTTTGCGGTACCGACTTTCCCGCAAGGGAACATATCGTATCCTGGAAGGAATATCTCAAACAGACACGTTCTTTGGCGACGGCCCAGACTTACCTGGCGGCCGTGCGCCTGTTTTTCAAATGGACGGGACGATACGGGAAATATCCCGATATCGCCTCTTCCGTCAAGGGCGTCAAGGTCGGGCGTTCGCCCAAGCGGGATTTTCTGGCGCCTCATCAGGTGCTTTCCGTCCTGGATGAGACGAAAAGCGGAAACAGCCATTTGCGCGATTATTCGATGATCCTGCTGATGGTCACCTGCGGCCTGAGAGTGTCCGAGGTCGCGCAGGCCAATGTCGAGGATCTGAATCATGTTGGCGGCGAACCGGTGTTGTACATTCACGGAAAAGGCCGGGACGGAAAAACGGATTTCGTCAATGTTCCCAAAAAGGTGGCTTCCGCGATTCGGCGTTATCTGTTGTCGCGAGGGTCTCCGGCAGGGCCGTCGCCCCTGTTTGCGTCGGTGAGCCGGAACAATGGCGGGGGACGCATGACCTCGCACAGCGTCAGCCGGATCGTCAAGACAATGCTGAAATCCGCCGGGTTCGACAGCCGCAGACTGACCGCGCATTCGCTCCGCCATACGGCGGTGACCGTATCGCTGCAAGCGGGGGCGACCCTTCAGCAGGTGCAGCAGTTCGCGCGGCACAGCCTGATTATGACGACGCAGATTTATGCCCATAATCTCGAACAGTGCCGCAATCCCTGTTCTTCAAAGATTGCCCGCCTTCTCACGCGGGCCGGCAATTCAAAACGGAAAGACCGTGATGTGCCGGAAAAGGGTTCCCCTGAAACCGGTACGCCGGATTAGCGGGCATGGCCGGTTTGCCGGAAAAGCTGGCGGGATGGTTCCGGAACGGGACCGGGTGACGGGGATGTTGCCGGCCGCCAGCACCGCCCGCCGGAACTGGCCAGCCGGCCCGGGCGTTTTCTCCTGTCCGGCGCGAACCGGTGACCCTGCAACCGCCAGCGGGAAACGGTTTTTTCCTGAAAGCGTCATGTCGTTCTTTCCCGGGACACGATACGGCCTTTTGTACGGGAACCGGCCGGTTTGGAAAACATACCGGCCGGCGCGTTCAGAAGGCGTATCCGATCTCGCCCCAGACGACACTATCATGTGTATCCTGGCCGAAGTTGCCGTTATATTTGACGGCCATCGTCATATTCCCTTGCTGAAACTGCAAACCGGCTTCTACCGTGCCTACCGTTTTATCGTCAGCCACATAACTGCCGTAACGGTTCCCGACAAAGCGCATGCCGCCGTCGATTTCCCCGTCTGTCAGCGTCTGCCGGACACCCAGCGCCACCGTGGGTTTCACGGACGTCAATGGCCCCCCGAACGTCCCCGTCCATCTGAGCGTTGCCGTGGCGAAAACGGCCTGATACGAATCGGAATCGACATGCACATCCATATAGCGGTTGCCCGCGGCGGACCAGTTCGCGTCCATCGACGGGTTTTTCATATACAGATACGCCAGCCCGATTTCCGGTGTGATCGTATGGGCCTCATTTACCTTGACGTCATACCCGCCCGTGACATTGGCGAAGAACGCATATTCCGTGCGCTTGTCGGAAGCGGTATCGTCCATCATGCTGAAGTCGTAGTCGCTTCGCGAGACCATGCCGGTCAGCTGTCCGCGCAAAAAGGCGGCAGGCGACACGTTGACGCTGCCGTGCAGGCCAAGGAGCCAGGACGTCGAATCGGAAGAAACACCCGATTCGTGAGCGTTCATGTCGGTGGTTTCGATGCCCGCGTGAAAGCCGGCCAGCCCGTTTTGTCCGATCCGCCGGGTCGCGCCGAGAATCAGGCCGACGGAATCGGACGAGGAGGGCGCGTTGCCGGATGCGCCGGCGTTTAGGGAATAGGATTGCCCGAAGGCGCTCCATTCGGATGAGGACGAGGCGTACAGGCCGGTCAGGGCGGCCGCAATCGTCCGGTTCGACAGCCAGAAGCGGTTTTGCGCGTTGCGCACGGCAGCGACGCTGGCTTGCTGGCCGTAGGAGCGGACAGCGTCCACTCTCATCCGGTATTTTAGGGTGTCGGGCGTATTGCCGGACGACTGGACGGAGAGCATCGGCATGACCGATGAAACGGAAGCAATGGAACCGTTTATCGTCCCGCCACGGGATGTGTCGGCCATGTCGGCGAAACGGTAGGTCTTGCCCGTGATTCCGTCAGCCGGCGCCCGGAGGATCAGGCGGGCCCGGTCGAAAGTGAGGGTGGCATTGTTTTCGACCCGGAAAACCCCGTTTTTGCCGGCTTCGGTCGCCCATGCCGTCACGGTTGCGCTGGCGGCGTCCGACGGGGTTTTGCCGCCGACGTACAGTTCGGCGCCGCTTTTGGAAGCGATGAAGCCGGTGCTGGAAACAGCCGTGCCCCGCCCGGCCAGATAAATGCCGTGCGCCTGCTCGCCGGAAGTGAGGATGGAACCGGTGTTGACGACAGTGGCGTTGTCGCCCTCGATGGTGATGCCGGATGCGTAGTTGGTGTATCCGTTAATGGGATTTGTCGCCACGATGCCGCCTGACGTCTCGATAAGGCCGCCATTGACGACGGATGAACCCGTTTTGCCGGTCATGCCCGATGCCCCGTCGCCTGCGGTGCGGATGATGCCGGTATTGGCCAGTCGGGTTCCGTTTTCGCCCAGCATGCCGACACTGCGTTCCCCGGACGTTTCGACGGTTCCGTTATTGGCCAGTGTGGAGCCGGTGTTGCCGAACAGGCCGAAAATACTGGCGCCGCCTGTCCTGACGACGCCGTCGTTGACGAGTGTGGCGTTTTCGCCGCCCATCATGCCGTCGGCGAAAATGTAGGCGCCGCCGTTTTGTGCCAGAGCGCCTTCCACCGTGATCACGCCGGTGGCGGCGTTATAAAGCGTCGATTCCCTGCCGGCCGCCATGCCCGATGCGCTCTCGCCTGTCGTGTGCAGGACGCCGGTATTGGTCAGGCGCGCGTTGTCGCCGCCCTGCATGGCCGTTGCCGTATTGGTCCTGCCGTCGAACGGGTCGGCAAGAACATAACTTCCGCCGGTTTCAACCGTTCCCGTGTTGACCAGTACGGCGTGATCCTTGCCGCGCATGCCGTAGCTGCCGTCGCCGGAGGTCGTGACCTTGCCGTGGTTGGCAATCGTGACGCCGTTTTCTCCCATCAGGCCGTTGGCGTTCTTTCCGCTTGTCGAAACGCGGGCGTTTTGCGAATTGACGATCAGCGATCCTTCCATCGCATAGACGGCATAGGCGCTGTCGCCTGACGTGGTTACGGCGCCGTTGTTGACGAGCCGGGAACCGGCGCCGGCCAGCATGCCGTCCGAGAAATGCGCGTCGGCCAGACTGGAGCCGGTATAGGTGCCGGTGGTTGAGAGGATACCGTTGTTGACCACGGTCGATCCGCTGCCTGTCTGGATGGCGTTGCTCCCGTTGCCCGCGGTCGTGACCTTGCCGTGGTTGGTGACGGTGGCGTTGCCGCCGGTCTGGATAGCGTCGCGGTTTTCACCGGAGAGGGTTAGGGAACCGGTTTCGCTTATTGTGACCGTTTCACCGTCCCCGGCAATGACGGGAGTCGAAACCGGGGTATTAACAAGGACGCCGGCTGCCGGGGCGGCGGCCGGCAATGCGCCGAAAAGGCAGGCCAGTACAGCGGACAGGACACTCGCTTTCCGACCGGGCGGGAAGAAACGGTCTGAAACGGTGCAAGGAGTTTGAATGGACATGGCGATTTCCGGTGAAAGGTCAACAGGGCTTATTATCGCCGGAAGAAACTGGCTAAAAGGCAATCGGGCGCATTTTCTCCGGAAAGTGTTGTTTAAAGACAAACGGGAAAACCGTATTGCCGGGAACGGGAACGGCACAAACCGGTTTGGAGAGACAGGGAACAAAATCCGCGGACCGGTTTTTGCCGGGCCAAACAGGGTTTTCCGGTATTTTTCGCGGGTCGGCAAGATAGCCCGCCTGTCACAGAGGCGCCAGGTTTTGATGGTAAAATGCCCTGTCGGACACTTCTGCGTTCCGATTTGTTTTCTTGTATGTTCAGGAGTGCGATTTGAAACCGTCAGATATCCCTTGCGGACGGCAAAAACAGAAAGAAGCGGCGCCCTCTTCGGGAGGCGGGAAAGCGGTTTTGACGCTTGTCGCGGCAGCGATCCTGTTTTTTTCTTTTACGGGTGCGGCGCCCTTGCAGGCGGCCGGTATTTCCGGAGACAGCCTGTTGCCGAAAGAAAAACCCGGGCCGGAGGTGACGGCGGTTCTGGAACACTATCCGGCCGGTTCCATTGATTCGGTGGCCAGGGCGGATATCGTTCTGGAAGTGATCGAAATCGAGAAAGCCAATATAAGTGCCCGTCTTTACAATGAAAAGCTGCTTTGCAACGAGAAGTTCCTCGTTTACCGGTGTTATGACGAAGCGGAGGAAAGAAAGCGCATCGATCTGGCGGCCCTAAAGCCGCTTGAGACAGAAGCCAAACGGTTCAAACGCAGCGAGGCTGTCCGGCAGCGCGATCTGGCGCTGGACAGGCGCCGGGCCGAAGAGGAAGCCGAAGCGCCGCAGCGGGCTGAAAATGTGAGAATGCGTGAAGAACGGGAGAAACGGGTTCAGGAAAGGGAAGCGAAGCGCGAGGCGGCCGCGCAAGGCAGAACGTCCACGCCGGGAGAAAGCCATTCGGGCAATCTGATGACGCCGGCCGAGAAAGCGGAAAACGTCCGCGAATATCAGGCCAAACAGGAAGAAATGACAAGGCGTCAGGAAAGAGTGAAACGCAAGAAGGCGGAAACGCAGCGCAAGCGCGAGCAGCGGGCCGCCGACGAGGCAGCCGGCAGGAAACCGGACGGGCCGATCTGAACGGGCTGGCGGACGTGGTGAGAAAGGGGCGGAAATGTCGCCCCTTTTTTGCCGGCGAATTCCCGGAAAAGCCGGTTCCTTATCGGTGGTTTTTGTACAGAGACTGCCGGTAAACCGTTTTTCCCGGCGTTGCCGGAATCTGGCGCTTTTTACCCTGTCCGGATTGAGAGGGCGTGCTGGCAGACGATGGCGCGCCTTTTACCCTCGTCCGGGAACCGGATGAGGGCTTTTTTACGGACTTGCTTCCGGATGCGTTCGTGCAACTGGCAAATGGATTGCGTTTCCGCGTGTTTCATCGTTCCCGGTTCCGGGACGGAGTGTCTCCGAGCCGTTCCAGCATGCGGTTTGGCGGAGGCGGATCGGCGGCGGCATCGGTGACGAAGTCGATCAGGGCGGGCCCCGGATAATCGAAAGCGCGGGCGATGGCGCCGCGGATATCTTCCGCTTTTTCGACCCGTTCACCGAAGAGACCCATCGCGCGGGCGACGGCTCCGAAGTCGGGATTTTTCACGCCCGTTCCCCAGGGGTCGTAACCGGCGTCGCGCATTTCGCGGTGTACCATGGCGCGTGAGGAATTGTTGAAGACCATGAGTTTGACGGGCAATTCCAGTTCGACCGCAGTCAGCAATTCTCCCATCAGCATGGCAAGGCCGCCGTCGCCGCAGAAAGCGATGACTTGCCGGTCCGGCGCGGCCAGCGATGCGCCGATGGCTTGCGGAAGGGCGTTTGCCATCGAGGCATGGCTGTAGGAAGCGAGCATGCGCTGATCCCGTTCCATTTGCACATAACGGGCCGCCCAGATCACACACATGCCGGTATCGACGGTGAAAATGGCGTTCTTTTCAGCCATCTGGCCGATCATGAAGGCCACCAGTTCGGGCGGGAGCGGCCCATTGTCGCGTTTTTCATAAAGCGGGGCGTTTTGCAGGCGGAGCATATCGGCATGGATGGCGAGCATGGCGTCTAAAAAGGCGGAATCCGTTTTGTGTTTGACAAGCGGTGTCAGGGCTTGCAGGGTGATGCCGATATCGCCCGTCAAGGCCATGTCCACCCGGGCGCGGCGGCCGAGATGGGCCGGATTGGCGTCGATCTGCACGATTTTCGTGTTTTCCGGAAAGAACTGATGAAAAGTGAAATCGGTGCCCAGCATCAAAAGCAGATCGCATTCGGCCAGCGCCCGTGTCGCCGCGCCCCAGCCTAAAAGACCGATCATGCCGATGCCGTGCGGATTGTCGGCTTCAAGAATGTCCTTGCCGCGATAGGCGTAGGCGATGGGAGCGTGCAGTTTTTTGGAGAGGATCAGCACGTGTTCGCGGGCGTCCCGGCATCCTGCGCCGCCGTAGATGACGATTTTTTTCGAGCGGTCGATCAGATCGGCCAGGGCATTCAGATCGTCCGGGGCGGGCAGGGTCAGCGGGCGGGCGGTGGCCACTGGATGGGGCAGCATGGGGGAAACGATGCGTTCCTGTCCGACGTCGCCGGGCAGGACGACCATGCCGACGCCGCGCTCCAGAATCGCGGCCTGCATCGCCAGTTCCGCCAGACGGGGCATTTGCCGGGCAGTGGTGGCAACCCCGAGATATTTCGTACAGTCGGCGAAAATCCAGTCCGGCCGCGTGTCCTGAAAGTAGCGGCTGCCGATCTCGGCCAGCGGAATATGGGTGGCGACAGCGAAAACGGAGGCGCTGTTGCGGTCGCAGTCGTAAAGGCCGTTGAGCAGATGCAGCGATCCGGGGCCCGAAGAACCGAACACGGCGGCGACGCCGCCGGTGATGTTCGACTCGGCTCCGGCGGCAAAAGCGCCCGCTTCCTCGTTTCGGACATCAATGAACCGGATGGCCCCGTTACTGCGGTGCACGGCATCGACAAGCGGGTTGGCGGAATCGCCGACGATGCCGTATATCCGTTTCACGCCAGCTTCGATCATCAGCGACACAAGGTTTTCTGCAACGGTCTGGGGCATGATATCTCCTGTAAAAGTGGACGCCGGCGAATGGGTGAAGGAGGCCGTCTCTTTCATTTCCGCAAGAGCGCCTGTCCGTTTCCGGCGGATAAACCGACCGTAACACGTCCGGGAAGGATGGATTTTGAGAAGGATAAAAAGAGAAAGCCATCCTTCCGGCAAGGAAAAAGAATGCACTGGCAGCCGGTTTCCCTGACGTGTCCGGTTTTTGGGGCCAGTCGTGAAAACCGGCGCCATCACTGACCGACGATTGAAAACAGGATAAACCCGTGACAGAGGGCGCTCTGCCCTTTTTTCATGTCGGGCCCCGGGGGCTCCCACTTCCCGGAAACGGCCCGGAAAGCGCACTGTACTGGCTGACGCCATCAGCCGAAGGGCAACGATCTGGCGAAGCGCGAGCGTTCCGCTACCCGTCCGGAGGCCGCTTTTGGCGGTACGGGGCGGACGGGAATGCCGCTGTCCGCGATTTTTCCTGTTCCGTTGGGCTGGCATCGGAAAAGGAAGCCGGCGGACAGCGCGAGAGCGGGAAAAGACATTCAGTCGGGCGGGGCCATCGCCGCCGCTGTTTTTCCGGTCGGAAAGTGCCCGGGACGGCTGGCCGGAAAGACTGCCGGCCAGTTGACGGGGGACGTGGATGGCCGGGCCGTTTGGGCCGGATCGGAGAAACGGGCAGTACCGGACGCGTGCCGCGGTTCAGTTCTCCGGAATGGTTTTCCCGCTTGCCGCTTCCGGCGTTCCGGCCGGGCGGGTTTCAGGCGCTTGCCCTTTTTTCCCGTGTTCGGGTTGCGCGTCTTGCGTCTTTTTCTCTCCCTGCTGTTCCTCCTCTCCCCATTGTCCGCCGATGGCGGCGATCAGGGCGACGCTGGAAGCGAACTGGCGTTTCCGGATATCCCAGAGGGTGTTTTCGGCGGCGATGCGGCTGGTCTGGGCGACAAGCAGTTCAAGGTAGCCGACGATACCGGCGCGGTACTGGTTCAAGGTGATGGTTTCGGAGCGTCGGGCGGCGGCAACAGCCGCCGATTGCAGGGCCGATTCGTCGTCCAGCATGGCCTGGGCGGCGAGATTGTCCTCGACTTCCTGAAACGCGGTCAGCACTTGCTGGCGGTAGGCGGCGACGGTTTCGTCATAGACGGCGATGGCTTCGTCGGTCTGCGCGCGGCGCAATCCGGCGTCGAAGACCGACAGGGCAATCGCCGGGCCGATCGACCAGATGCGGTTCGGGACGGTGAAAAGGTCGCCGAAGGACGGGCCGCTCCAGCCGCCGGTCGCAGACAGGGTAAGGGACGGGAAGAAGGCCGATTGGGCGACGCCGATCAGGGCATTGGCTTCAGCCACCCGGCGTTCGGCGGCCGCGATATCGGGCCGGCGCTGGAGCAGGGTGGAGGGGATGCCGGCCGGGATGTGCGGCAGGTAGGGGTCTTCAGTCGCGTCGGAAAGCGTCAGGGCGGCGGGCGCTTCGCCGATGGAAACGGCGATCGCGTGTTCCAGCCGGACGCGCGCCAGTTTCGCGTCGAGGGTGGCGGCCTGCGCGATTTTGAGCTGGCTTTCGGCCTGCGCGACGCTGGCGTCCGAAACGAGGCCGGCGTTGTACTGGTTTTGCGTCAGTTTCAGCGATTCGGCAAGCAGTTTTTCGCTTTCTTCCAGCCGGGCGATTTGCCGGTCGGTGACGATCAGTTCCAGATAGGCGGTGGCTAGTTGCGCCTGCTGGGAGAGCCGGATGGCGTCCAGTTGCGCTATGCTGGCCGCCGCGCCGGCTTCACCGGCTTCGACGTTGCGGCGGATGCCGCCCCAGAGATCGACTTCCCAGCTCAAGGTGCCGATGGCCTGGTTCCGGGTCGAGAGGGCGGACGAGTTGCTCGACAGGGCACCGCGTGTGCGGCCGGCGTCGAGCGTGAGGCTGGGAAAGAGCGCGGATTCGGCCTGTCTCAACAGGGCCTGTGCCTGCCGGTATTGCGCCTCGGCCTGCGCGATGGTGAGGTTTTGCCGGTTCAGCCGTTCCATCAGCCGGTCGAGTTCCGCGTCGTGAAAGACGCGCCACCACTGGCCGCGCGGGTAGTCGTCGGCCGGTTTCGCCGTTTTCCAGAGGCTGTCTTCCTTGTAGGCGGCGGGCATGGCGGTGTCGGGCCGGACGTAATCCGGGCCGATAGCGCAACCGGCCAGAAGGGCGGTTCCGAAGGCGAGGGCGGCGGCAAGCCGGAGGGCGGAAAAAAGGGCGGACGGGGCGGCGGTTTCCGGCGCAGCGTGTAAAGCGGTCGCAGCCGGGGCGATGGCTGGCGCGGGAGCCGGGCCGGCAGTCAATGACGCAGCCGGGATGCCGCCGGGAGCCAGGGGGCGGGGCGGCGGGGTTTTTGGCCGGTCGTTATCGTGCGGGAAAGCGGTAGTCATGGGTTTTTCCTCATCGGTTCAGGCCGTTTCTTTCGCGGCGCGGGCGGCTTTTTTCGCGGCGGCGCGTTTTTGGAAACGGTCGAGATACAGGTAAACGACAGGGGTCGTGTAAAGGGTCAGGAGCTGGCTCAACATCAGGCCGCCGACGATGGAGATGCCGAGCGGAATGCGCATTTCGGCCCCGTCGCCGTGGCCCAGCGCCAGCGGCAGCGCGCCGAAAAGGGCGGCGGTCGTGGTCATCATGATCGGGCGGAAACGCAGGAGGCACGCCTGATAGATGGCGTTTTCAGGCGACAGGCCCTCTTCGCGTTCGGCGACCAGCGCAAAGTCGATCATCATGATCGCGTTCTTTTTCACGATGCCGATCAAAAGCAGCACGCCGATCAAGGCAATGACGGAGAATTCGCTGCCGGCGAGAATCAGCGCGAGCAGGGCCCCGACTCCGGCGGACGGCAGGGTGGAGAGGATGGTGACCGGATGAATGAAGCTTTCATAGAGCATGCCCAGCACGATATAGACGGCAACGAGCGCCAGCGCGATCAGCATCGGCTGGCTGGAGAGCGATTCCCGGAAGGTTTTGGCGGTGCCCTGAAAGCTGCCGACGATGGAAGAAGGCAGGCCAATGTCGGAGAGGGTCTGTTCGATGGCGACGGTCGCCTCGGACAGGGACTGGCCGGGCGGGAGGTTGAACGAGAGGGTCGAAGCGGCGAACTGGCCCTGATGGTTGACGGAAAGCGAGGTGTTGACGGGTTCCCAGCGGGCGATGGCCGACAGGGGCGTGGGGCCGGCTTTTGGCGTCTGGAGGTAGATGTGGTTTAAGGCTTCGGGGTTTTGCCAGTATTGCGGCGCGACTTCCATGACGACCTTGTACTGGTTCAGTTCGTTGTAGATGGTGGACACCTGCCGCTGGCCGAAGGCGTCGTAAAGGACGTCATCGACCTGTTTTTGCGTCAGGCCGAGCCGGGCCATCGCGTCGCGGTCGAAAGCCAGCAGGGTTTGCAGGCCTTTCAGTTCCTGATCGGTGTTCAAATCGGCCAGCATCGGCAGTTTCGAGAGGGCGTTAAAGGCTTTGGGCGTCCATTCGCGCAGTTCGTTCAGATCGTCGCCTTGCAGCGTGTACTGGTACTGGGCGTTGGCCGGGCGTCCGCCCATGCGGATATCCTGCACGGATTGCAAAAACAGGGTCGCGCCCGGTTCGGTAACGAGCCGCTTGCGCAGCCGGGCAATGACTTCGTCGGCGCTGGCGTCGCGTTCGGAAAGGGGTTTCAAGCTGATGAACATCCGGGCGGTGTTGCTCTGGCTGCTGCCGGTATAGGCCGAGACCTGATCGATGGCGGGGTCTTCACGGATTTTGTCGATGAAATGTTCCATTTTCCTTTGCATCGCCTGAAACGAGATGCTCTGGTCGGCGCGGATAACGCCGAACATCCGCCCGGTATCCTGTTGCGGGAAAAAGCCCTTGGGCACGACGATGTAGAGAAAGACATTGAAGGCAATCGTCGCCATCAGGATCAGGAGGGTGATGCGCCGGTGGTCGATGGCCCGTTTGAGCGTTCTCGCGTAGGCCAATTGCAGGCTGGCAAAGAGGTGTTCGCTGGCGTTGAAGAGGCGGTTGAAGCGGTTCGGGCGGCCGGGCCCCGGCGTTTTGTCGCGGCGTTTGAGCCAGAGCGCGCACAGCATCGGCGTGGTGGTCAGCGAGATGAAGAGCGAGACGAGGATGGTGACCGAGAGGGTGACGGCAAATTCGCGGAAAAGCCGCCCGATGATGCCGCCCATCAAAAGAATCGGGATGAAGACGGCGATTAGGGAGATGCTGATCGACAGGACGGTAAAGCCCACTTCGCGCGCGCCTTTCAAGGCCGCGTCAAACGGTTTCATGCCGCCCTCGATATGGCGCATGATGTTTTCCAGCACGACGATGGTGTCGTCCACGACGAAGCCGGTGGCAATCGTCAGGGCCATCAGGGAGAGGTTGTTCAGGGAAAACCCGGCCAGATACATGACGGTAAAGGTGCCGACGAGCGAGACGGGCACGGAAATGGCCGAGATGGCGGTGGCGCGGACATTCCGCAAAAAGAGGAAGACGACGAGAATGACCAGCCCGACGGAAATGAGCAGGGTGAATTCGACATCCGCCAGCGAACTGCGGATGGTCGGGGTGCGGTCCATGACGACGTTCAGGTCGATGGATTCGGGGATGGAAGCGGCCAGGGCGGGCATGAGTTCATAGACCCGTTCGACGGTTTCGATGATGTTCGCGCCCGGTTCGCGGAAAATGATCAGCATCACGCAGGGTTCGCCGTTTACCATGCCGATGTTGCGCACGTCCTGCACCGAGTCGGTCACGTCGGCGACATCGGCCAGCCGGAGGGTCGCGCCGCTGGCGTGGTGGACGATCAAAGGCAGGTAGTCTTTCGCGGTTTTCGCCTGATCGTTGGCTTCGATTTTCCACTGGCGGCTGTCGTTGCCGACGAAGCCCTTGGGCCGGTTGACGTTGGTGTCCGTAATGACGTTTCGGACCTGTTCCAGACTGATGCCGTAGCGGGAAAGCTGTTGCGGGTGCAGGTCGATACGCACGGCGGGTTGCGAGCCGCCCCCGACGAAAACGTCGCCGATGCCTTCGGTCTGCATGAGTTTTTGCGCGACGATGGTGTCTGCCGCGTCGTACATCTGGCCGCGCGTCAGCGAACCGGATGTCATGGATAAAATCATGATGGGGGCGTCGGCCGGGTTGATCTTGCGGTAGGTCGGGTTGGACGGCATGCCGGTCGGCAGGAGGGCGCGGGCGGCGTTGATCGCGGACTGGACATCGCGGGCCGCGCCGTCGATGTTTCTGGAAAGGTCGAACTGGAGCGTGATATCGGTCGTGCCGAGCGTGCTGGTCGAGGTGATTTCGGTAATGCCGGCAATCCGGCCGAGCGAGCGTTCCAGCGGGGTGGCGACGGTGGCGGCCATGGTTTCGGGACTCGCGCCCGGCAGTTTTGCCCGCACGCGGATGGTCGGGAAATCGACTTGCGGCAGCGGGGAAACAGGCAGAAAGTTGAACGCGACGATGCCGGCCAGCAGGATGGCGACCGTGACCAGTACGGTGGCGACGGGCCGGCGGATGAAGAGTTCGGAAAAGGTCACCGGCGTCTCTCCTCAGACCCGGTTCGAGCCGTCGATGGCGTGGGACGCCGTTTTTTCGACCCGTCTTGCCAGCCGGTCGAAATACAGGTAAATGACCGGCGTCGTAAAGAGCGTCAGCACCTGGCTGACCAGAAGGCCGCCGACCATGGTGATGCCGAGCGGATTGCGCAGTTCGGAGCCGATGCCGGTCGCCAGCATCAGGGGCAGCGCGCCCAGAAGCGCGGCCATCGTCGTCATCATGATGGGGCGGAAGCGCAAAAGGCAGGCTTCGTAAATCGCGTCGCGCGGGGACAGGCCCTCTTCGCGTTCGGCGACCAGCGCAAAATCAATCATCATGATGGCGTTCTTTTTCACGATGCCGATCAGAAGGATAATGCCGATGATCGCGATAACCGACAGATCGTTGCCGGTTATCATCAGGGCCAAAAGCGCGCCGATGCCGGCGGACGGCAGGGTGGACAGGATGGTGATCGGGTGGATGTAGCTTTCATAGAGGATGCCCAGCACGATGTACATGGTGACGATGGCGGCGACGATCAGCCACAGCGTCGAGGAGAGAGACGACTGGAAGGCCATCGCCGCACCCTGGAACTGCGTCTGGATGCTTTGCGGCATTTGCAGGGCTTCTTCCGCTTCCAGAATGGCCGAGACGGCTCCCGAAAGCGAGGAACCGGGCGTCAGGTTGAACGAGACGGTGGCAGTCGGGAACTGGCCCAGGCGGTTGATGACGAGGGTGGAGGGCCGCTGTTCGATGGTGGCGACCGCGTCCAGCGGCACGAGCGCGCCGGACGCGGTCGCCACATAAATGCCCTTGATCGAAAGCGGGGTTTGCCGTTCGTGTTCCTGCACCTCGAGGACGACGCGGTACTGGTTGGTCTGGGTGTAGATGGTCGAGATCAGGCGCTGGCCGAAGGCGTTATAGAGGGCGTTGTCGATGTCGGCGGTGGTCACGCCGAGGCGCGAGGCGGTGTCGCGGTCGATGGCAAGGTAAGCCATCAGGCCGTTTTCCTGAAGGTCGGACGCCACATCCGCCAGTTCCGGGAGCGCTTTCAGGCGTTCGACGAGTTTCGGCGTCCATTCGGACAGGGCTTTCTGGCTCATGGCTTGCAGGGTGAACTGGTATTGCATCCGGCTGGCGCGGCTGTCGATGCTGATGTCTTGCACGGGTTGCAGGTAAAGCGCCATGCCCGCGATGCCGGAGGCGGCTTCGGAAAGCCGGTTCATGACGGTATGGATATCGTCGCGTTCGCTCTTGGGCTTCAAATTGATCAGGAGCCGGCCATTGTTGGGCGCGGCGTTGTTGCCGTCCACGCCGATGAACGAGGAGAGGCTGGCGACGGCCGGGTCGTTGAGCAGTTTTCCGATCAGTTTTTCCTGCTGGTCTCCCATCGCGGCAAAGGAGATGGATTCCGACGCTTCCGAAATACCCTGTATGACGCCGGTATCCTGTACCGGGAAAAAGCCTTTGGGGATGACAAGGTATAAAAGCGCGGTCAGGACGACGGTGCCGACGGCGACCGAAAGCGTCAGTTTCTGGTGGTCGAGCACCCGGTTCAGGCAGTGGCCGTATTTTTCGATCACGCGGTCGAAGAAGCGGCCGCTGGCGTGATAAAACCGGCCCTGTTTTTCTTCGGGGATGTGTTTTAAAAGCCGGGCGGAGATCATCGGCGTCAGGGTCAGCGAAATGACGGCCGAGATCAGGATGGAAACGGAGAGCGTGACGGCGAATTCCCGGAAAAGCCGGCCGATCACGTCGCCCATGAAAAGGAGCGGGATCAGGACGGCGATCAGCGAAACGGTCAGCGAAATGATCGTGAAGCCGATCTGTTTCGAGCCTTTCAAGGCGGCTTCCATCGGCTTGTCGCCCGCTTCGATATAGCGGGCGATGTTTTCGAGCATGACAATGGCGTCGTCCACGACGAAACCGGTGGCGATCGTCAGGGCCATCAGGGTCAGGTTATTGATCGAAAAGCCGGCCAGATACATGACGCCGAAGGTGCCGACAAGCGAGAGGGGGACGGCGACCGCCGGGATGAGGGTGGCGGTCAGGTTGCGCAGGAAAAGGAAGACGACGAGGACGACTAAGGCAATGGCCATGACGAGTTCGTGTTCCACGTCGGAAACCGAGGCGCGAATCGTCGTTGTCCGGTCGGAGAGGATGTCCACATCGACGGCGGCAGGCAGGCTGTTCTGCAATGGCGGCAGCAATTCCTTGATGCGGTCGGCGACCGCAATCACATTGGCGCCCGGCTGGCGCTGGACGGTCAGGATAACGGCCGGTTTGTCGCCGGCCCATGCGGAAAGCCGGGCGTTTTCCGCGCCGTCGATAACATGGGCGATGTCTTTTAACCTGACGGGTGAGCCGTCCCTGTAGGCGATGATGATGTTTTCGAACTCGGCGGCGGATTTCAGCTGGTCGTTGCCGTCGATGGTCGAGGCCTGAAGCGGGCCGTCGAAGCTGCCTTTGGCCTGATTGACGTTGGCCGCGGCCACCGCGGTGCGGACGTTTTCGAGCGTCAGGCCACGGGCGGCAAGGGCTTTTGAATGGGCCTGGATGCGGACGGCGGGGCGCTGGCCGCCGCTGATGGAAACCAGCCCGACGCCGGGCACTTGCGAGAGTTTCTGGGCGATGCGGGTGTCGGCCAGGTCTTCCAGTTTGGTGATGGTCAGGGTCGGCGACGTGACGGCAATCGTCAGAATCGGCGTGTCGGCCGGATTGACCTTGTTATAGACCGGCGGGTTGGGCAGGTCGGGGGGCAGGAGGTTGTTGGCGGCGTTGATGGCGGCCTGCACTTCCTGTTCGGCCACGTCCAGCGTCAGCGACAGGGTGAATTGCAGGGTGACGACGGACACGCCTTCGGAGCTGGCGGAAGCCATCTGTTCCAGCCCTGGCATCTGGCCGAACTGGCGTTCCAGCGGCGCGGTGATGGTCGAGGCGACGACTTCGGGACTCGCGCCCGGATAATAGGTGACGACCTGAATCGTCGGGTAATCGACTTCGGGCAGGGCGGAGACCGGCAACAGTTTCCAGGCCACCAGCCCGGACAACAGGATCGCCACCATGAAGAGGATGGTGGCAACAGGGCGGAGGATGAACGGGCGGGAGGGGTTCATGCCGGTTTGCGCCTAGGGTTGGGGTGACCGGGCTGTGTTGCCGGAGGGAATTCCGGCCGGGGCGGCAGTTTCCGCTTTTTCATCGCCTGCCGGTTTTCCGGGGATGGCAGCTTGTGTCGGCCGGGTCGTCCGGACGTTTTCCGGCAGCCGGGCGGCTTGCGTTCCGGCTGGTTCGGGCGCTGGCGTTTCGCCGGTTTCGGCCCCGGTGTTTTGGAGTGGTTTCGGGTTTGGTGCGGGGGTGGATTCCGAAGAGGCGGATTCAGGTGAAGCGGCCTGCGGGGCAGTGCCAGTGTCGCCGCTTGCGGCGGCACGGCGATCGACGATGCGGATTTTCGAGCCGTCCCGGAGCTTGTCCACGCCGTCGATCACGACGATCTGGCCGGGTTCCAGCCCGTCCTCGATGATGGTGTTGTCACCGGAAGTCGCGCCGGTTTTGACCCTGACGAGGCTGACGGTATTGTTGTCATTGACGCGATAGACGGTATGGCCGAGTTTGCCGAGCTGGATGGCCACAGTCGGCACGAGGATGGCGTTCTCTTGCGAGCCGAGGTGCAGGTGGACGTTGACGAACTGGTTGGGAAAGAGTTCGCCGCGGGTGTTGGCGAATTTCGCCTTGATGCCGATGGTGCCGGTATCGGTGTTCAGCCGGTTGTCCAGCGCCAGAAGCGTGCCTTCGGCGATTTGGCGGCGGTTTTCGCGGTCCCAGGCGGAAACGGCCAGTTTCCGGTTGGCGGCATACGCCTGCAATACCTGTCCCAGATCGACTTCAGGGATGGAAAAGACGACGTTGATCGGCTGTTCCTGTGTGATGGTCACGATGCCGCCGGTATCGCTGGCCTGGACAATGTTGCCCAGATCGACCTGCCGCAGGCCGGCACGTCCGGAAATCGGGGCGGTAATGCGGCTGTAGGTGAGCTGGAGGCGGGCATTGTCCACCGCGCCCTGATCGAGTTTCACGGCGCCTTCGTACTGCTTGACCAGCGCTTCCTGCGTATCGACCTGCTGCTTCGCGATGGAATTCTGTTCCAGCAGTTGCCGGTAGCGTTTCAGGTCGAGCCGGGCGTTTTCGAGAAGCGCCTTGTCGCGCATGAGTTGCCCTTCTGCCTGCATCAGGGCGGCTTTGAAGGGCCGGGCGTCGAGTTCGGCGAGCAGCTGGCCTTCTTTGACAAGCTGCCCTTCGGTGAAGTGCAGTTTCATCAGCTGGCCGTCCACCCGGCTGCGGACGGTGGCGGTGTACGTTGAATTGACGGTGCCCAGCGCGTCGATACGGAGCGGGGCGTCTTCCTGCCTGACGGGGGCGACGCCGACGGCCACCGTCATGCCCCGCGGGGCGACGGCCCGGTTTTTGGCGACCATCCAGTACAGGCTCCAGATCAGAAGGACAAGAATCAGGACGGCTGAGGCGATCACGAGGGGGCGGCGGAGTCTGGCGTTCTTTGGCATGTAGGCACTGGAGTGGTCTGATGGTGAAAGAGAAAATCCGGGTCGGGAAAAAACGGCATGGTTCGCAGACACAGCCTGAAAGCCGCTCGATCCGGCGGCGTGCCGTTTTGCAGCCCAAAAGAATGCGTCAGGGCAAACCGGTTCCCATACATTGTAATTCTATCCCTTTCCGCCAAACAATACCGATCCGGAGGCTGTTACAAGGCGTTACAAATTAGGGCACTGACGGCATGTTTCTGTTGAAAAAAGCCGACATCGGCAAGCGGGAAAGACAGGGTTGCAGAAAGAAGCGGGCATGACCGGACCGGCTACCGGACGAGTTGGCCTGAACGGTCAAAAAACGGGACCGTTTCAAACAGATAAAGTGTTTGCTTGCGGCAAAAAGGAGGGATTAAGGGGAAATGTTGTGTGAAAAAAACAGGGACGGCCTTCCATGAAGCCTCCGCAAATAAACATTAACGGATTCGTCCACAAGGGCCAAACACTTTAAAAGACAGCGTCAAGCTTATCAAATTTCGGGGAAAACCGGAAAAGGAAATGGTGCTTTTCCGGTTTTTAAAAAAGCGGCAAGGAAAAGGAAAAAATCAGAAACACCATGAAAATCAAGAGTTTGAACATGAAAAATGTCCGTTAATGTTTATTAACGGACACTGGAAGACAGAACGGATCGGAAGCGGGTTCCGGCGGTTGTCAGGGAGCGTCTTCCGGGAACGATTTGTTTAACCTTGAGGAAACCCCTGCCATGTATATTGTTACTTCCCCGAAAAAAAAGAAAGAGTCAGTCGGCAAATTCTGCCTGACGGCGATCGCCGCTGCCGTTCTGGTCACGGTTTGCCCGGCTCATGCCGGGATCACAGATGTGTCCGAGCTCCAGTCGGACAAGCTGGTTGATGGTTACGTATCCAGTGACGACATCAATGTCTCGGACAAGAATCACTATTTGCACGGCATTATCGCTGCGCAACCGGGAGCCACTGTCACGCTGGACGGAAAGCATATTTCGTCTTCAATGGCGCTGGACAAGGATTTCGGAAATGACTATACCCTTTCCGGCGTGACGGCTGCCGGTTTCCTGAGTGAACAGGACGCCAGCCAGGAAGGCGCCACGTTGAACCTGGGGGGAAGCGATACGGAATCGATCCGGATTGCCTCGTCGGCGAAAGGAATGGGCAAAACGACCGGACTGGGAGCGATAGGGATATGGGCATATAACCAGCACAAAAATACCGGGAAGGGCGGCCAGCTGATCGTGACCGCCAAAAATCTCGAAGTGAACGTCCATTCCGAAAGTGGCGACGCTTACGGTATCTATGCGCAGAATTCCTCGACGCAGGCCACAAAGGACAAGGCGACGCTCATTGTCAACGCCGACAATACGCGAATCAATGTGACGTCCGGCATCAAGGGCAACGCAGCGGGTATTGTCGCCATGTCGGAAGGCATCGTCAAAGTCAACGGCCATCTGGAAGTCAATGCCGACAAGGCTGTCGTGGCGCGCGGGAATGCCGTCGTCAGAATCAATGAATCCGGTGACAGGATCGTCAAACTGAACGGCGATATCGACTTCAACTATGATAACAAAACGTCGGGAACGGGCGTCGATGCCGATGTGCTGGTCAATCTGAGCGGAGCGGATTCATACTGGAACGGCAATACGGCGGTTTCTTACGGTACCGGGAAACCGGCTGACGATCAGAAACTGAACGCGAGCGGCCTGAAACTGGGGCTTTCCAGCGGCGCGCAGTGGAATCCGACAGTCATTGCGGAAAAGCAGGGAGCAACGGAAGGGGTCGCCCCTGTTGCGATCAACGAACTGGCCCTGAACAACGGCGTCATCAATCTCAACCACGGGAATGCGCAGACTGTCAGCGTCAAAACCCTGAAAGGAACAGGCGGCACAGTCAACATCAAAACGACAACCGCGGACGGCAAGAATTTCGATGCGGGGTCGCTTGAAGTAGGGCAGGTTGAAGCCAATAACGGCACACCCGGCCTTGCCGTCAACTTCACCGGCATCACGGCTGACGATGTGGTCGATATGACGAACCTGAAAGACAAGGTGACGGTTGCCGACAAAAGCAATGGCGGCATTAGCCAGACGCAAACCGTAGCCGAAGGCGTCGTCAAGGGAACGCTGATCCAGAACGTCGATGAAAACGGCAACGTCACTGCCGTGACAGAACAGCGGAATACCGGGACCGAGGCGCTGAAACAGATCGGAGCGATGAATTTCCTGACTTTCCGCGCCCAGATGAACGATGTTTCAAAACGTATGGGCGATTTGCGCACGATGCCGCAGGCGTCCGGCATATGGGCACGGGCCATCGCCGGCCAGAGCGAATACAAGAGCATCCACAACACTTACCAGACCCTTCAGGTCGGTGCGGATCGGCGTATCGGCGATTTCTATATCGGCGGTACTGTCAACTACACTGACGGGGACGGCAAGCTGAACAATGGCTCTACCGACGACAAGAACTACAGCTTCGGCCTTTACGGCGGCTGGCTGGGTGAAGACGGCCAGTTCGTCGATGTCATTGTCAAGCGGCACAAACTGGAAACCGATTTCGATATCGGCTATCTGGGCGGCGTAACCGGTTCGGGCAGCATGGACACCTGGGGGACTTCGGCTTCCGTCGAATACGGATGGCGTTTCGGTCTTGGCCCAACAGGATATTACGTCGAACCGCAGGCAGAACTGATGATCGGTCATTTGAACAGTGTGAGCTACACCAACCGGACCAGTCTGGGCGACGTGCGGGTCAAACAGGACGGCATCAAGACGACAGTGGGACGGCTGGGGCTGGCAGGCGGCTGGGTTTCCCCCGACAAGACCGGCAGTCTGTACGTCAAGGCCAGCGTCTTGCATGACTGGGAAGGCGACGCGAAAACCAGCACGAGCAAGGACGGCATAATCCGGAGCGAAACCGAAGAAATGGGAGGGACCTGGGGAGAATTCGCGCTGGGCGGCACCTGGAATATCAACAAGAACCTTGCGGCGTATGGGGAAGTGGAAACGACAGCCGGCAACCCGGTCAGAACCACCTATCAGGTCAGCGGAGGCATCCGTTACAGCTTCTAGAAACCACCGGTAAAGGAACGGCCGGGCAAGCCGCGTGCCCTTCCTTTTTCCCTCTTTTTATCCCGCTTGAAGCTTGTGCCTGGAGCGGGATTTTCTTTTTGGCGGATGCTGCAGGGGATGGGAAATAGCCCGAAAGCCGGTCAATCCGGAGACAGGCCGTTTTTCTTCCAAAAAGCGTGCCGGGCAACCCGGTTTCCCGGCATTTGAATTTTTTTTCCGTCAAACCATGCTGTTACCGGGGCTTTACGGGGTGTTGCAAGGCCGGGTGTTCAGACGGTGTTTCTGTGGGGGAAAAAATACACGGTATATCAGCGAAGAGGCCGATGAAGAAGCCGTTGCGGAAATTTTTGTACGGGTCAATTCAGGAGGGAAGAGCCTGAATGAGAATGATTTTATCTTGACACTGATTTCCATTCATGATGAAACGGAAAGGCGCCGTATCGAGCGTTTTTGTTACGAAGCGACCATACCTGTTTCAGGCGGTACCTCCTACAATCTGTTGTTCAACCCGAAACCTTCCCATATTATTCGCGCCGTCATGGCCTACGGGTTCAAACGCGCCCGGCTCCGGTACGCCTACATGCTTTTGCGCGGCAGGGATATGAAAACGGAGACCTACAGTGCCGGATTGCGTGACAAAATGTTCGCGCGCCTGAAAAATCGTCTGGACGACGTGCCTGACCTGAATAACTGGCACGAATTCATTCACTGTGTCATGAGTGCCGGGTATTTTTCGCGTTCACTGATTGCTTCTGAAAATGCGCTGGTTTATACGTATGTGATGTATTTGATCGGTAAATATGATTTCGGCATTGACGCAGCGGCTTTGAGGAAGCTGGTTTGACAATGGTTTTATATGGTTTCGGTGACCGCTTATTACAGTACTTCCGCCGAAACGACAGTTCAGGCCGATCTGAATGTAATTGAAGAGCTGGAAAATGCGGAGGATTTTTTCCATTTCATTGACGGTAAAATAAATGCCGTTTTCACGAATGATTATTTTGAAATAGGCTTGCCTGACGAGCTGAACAGTTCAGCCGCTATCAGTCCGGCATGGTATGGGTACTGCGCGTCACAAAACGTTCTGGATTCTTCAGTGCTGTTTTCGTTCGTTCCAATCAGGAATTTGTTTGCGCCGGGCGCGTCCGGGACGAAAACCGCCATAGAAAAACATCATTTGTTTCCAAAAGCATGGCTTTCCCGAAAAGGGATTTCGAAAGATCGCGACAGAAACCAGATTGCGAATTTTGCCTATATCGAGTGGAAAGACAATCTTGGCATTTCCGATGAAGAGCCTGCCAGGTACTGGGAGAGGCTGTCCGGACATTTCAGCAACGCGGATATGAGGAAAATGATGGCGGACAACGCGTTGCCCGACAACGGGTTTCACATGGATTATTTCGCGTTTCTGGCTGAACGGCGAAAACGGATGGCCCGGATTATCCGGAGGGGATACGAGAGGCTGAAACAGGGGGAGGTCGTTTGAAAAACCCCGCCTGAGTGCGCTTGCCGGCAGGTGAGGTTTTTCAGGTGAGGATAAAAGACTTACGTCATTGGCTGGCCCATCAGATCGTTCAAGGCTTCGCTCATCGACGGATGGGTGAAAATGAAGTCGCGAAGGAAGGTGCCGGGCTGGCCGGTTTTCATGGCTATCGCGATCAGATTGATGACTTCACTGGAATCGGCGCAAAAGAGCGTCGCGCCCAGTATTTTTCCGGTTTGTTTGTCGATGACCGCTTTCAAAAGGCCGTCGGTCTGTTCGAGGGTATGGGCGCGGGGGACGGAGGCGGCCGGGAGCCTGACGACGCCGATATCCATGCCGCTGGCGCGCGCTTCATCCTCGCCGATCCCGATCCGGGAAAGCGGCGGATCAATGAAGACGGCATAGGCGAACGGGTCGCGGTCGGCGGTGTTTCTCGCGTGATGGCCGAAAAGGTCGTCACGGATGATGCGGTAATCGTCCAGTGAGATATAGGTGAATTGCGGGCCGCCCTTGACGTCGCCCATGGCCCAGACGTGCGGGTTGGAGGTTTTCAGGCGGGAATCGACGACAACAGCGCCCCGGGCATCGGTTTCGATGCCGGCGGCCGCCAGATTCAGCGAGCCGGTTTCCGGACGACGGCCGGTTGCGAGCAGGACGGCGTCGGCTTCGATTTCGTAGCTGTAGCCGCCTTCGGTATCGTGGCAGGAGAGCTTTACGCCATCGGTCATATCCCGGATGGATTCGGTGCGGGCGTTCATGCGGAATTCAATCCCTTTTTTTTCCATCACGGCCTTGACTGCCGCGGCGATGTCGCGGTCTTCTTTCGGGATGAAATCGGAATGCTTGTCCAGTACTGTGACGTCGGAGCCGAAGGAAGCGTACATGAAGGCGAATTCCAGCCCGATGTAGCCGCCGCCGATGATCGCGAGCCGCTGCGGCAGTTTTTCCAGCTGCATGATGGTCGTGCTGGTATAGACGCGCTGGCTGTCTCTTACCCCTTCAATGGCCGGGATGATCGAACGGGCGCCGGTATTGATGAAAATATGGTCCGAGCCCAGTTCGAGCGTGTCGCCGTCCGCCAGCGCGACCGATACGGTGTTGTGCGAGATGAAGCGGCCTTCGCCATGATAAACGCGAATGTTCGGGTTGTCCGCCAGATTGTGATAGTTCCTGTCGCGCAGCATGGCAGTCAGCGCGTTTTTCTTTTCGATGGCTTCGGTGTAGTGCCGTTTTTCGGCCGTCTTGTCGCCCCGGGTCAGGCAGCCTGTTTCATTGGCCTGATGGATCAGGGTTTTGGTCGGAATGCAGCCGATGTTGATACAGGTGCCGCCGTACATTTTGTCGTTTCGTTCGATCATGGCGACGTTCCAGCCGCGTCCCGCCAGATCGGCCGCCAGTGTTTTGCCGCCTTTTCCGAATCCGATAATGATGGCATCGACTTTTTCCATGATGTTTTCCTTTTGGTTGGGTGAAATCCCGCTCTGAACCGTTTTGGACAGGTTTTTCCCGGATCCGCCCTGTGCCGGTCATGCAGGCGGAATGGCAGCATGACATGTTTTTCAGGAAACCGTTTTTATCCAGATCATGAAAGAGTTTAACGCAGTGTTGTGTTTCCTGCAGGGAATGTTGAGGCGTCGGGCTGTGTGAGAGGTTCCCGCGCCGCTGGAAAAAGAGCGCAGGGAATGGCGGAAACCGGAAAAAACGGGAAGCGGCAGGAAAAAGGAGCGTGCCCTACCCGTTTCCGGAAGCATCCGCCCATTGTAGCGGAAAAAGCAAAAGGCCAGCGCAAACCGGACAGGGAGGGAAAGCGTTGAAAGCCCTGTCCCGGGCTGTTTTCCGGATACAGGGCAGGGGCTTTTTCATTTCCGGTGTTCAAGTTCCGAGGGATCGGGCGCGATCGGCAGGTCTTCCTTGTCGAAAGCGTACACGTCCTGAACGGGCGGGTTGACGGACAGGTCGTAGTAATCGAGTTTTTCCGCCACGAAGCGCAGGTAGGCCAGTTCCTTGTAATGGGTATAAAGGCGTTGCAGGAGCTGGCTGTTTTGGTAAATCTCGCGGCAGGTTTCGTCGGGGACGTCGAAATGGACTTTTCCGGCAACGCGTACTGACACGTCGCCTTCCCAGGCCAGCGCTTCGGCACGGTCGTTGTCTTGCAACTGGGCATAGGTTTCCGAAAGCGGGGAAACGGCGAAATACAGGGTATGCCCTTCGGTTTTCATCAATTGCAGGACGCGGACTTTCGGGTGGTGTTCCCTGTCGCAGGTGGCAAACGCCATGTCTTCATGGCCTTCAAGGAAATGAAACGCTTTTTTCATGAGGGTGCCTTTCAGTAGCCGATAGTAAAACGTTCCTTGTGATGGACAGGCGCGTCGGTTTCATCCAGAAGCGCCGACGCGTAATCTTCCAGTGAAATCGTGCTTTGCCCGTTCGGATCGACGATCAGGTCGTCTTTGCCGAGCCGGTAGGTATTGGTGCGGCCTGCCGGGATGAAACTGGCGGCCGGCGAAAACCAGACCCAGTCGATATCGTGTTCATGACACAAGACGTCGAGATAGAACGCGCCCAGCATGCGCAAGGCCGAATCGTCGCCGATCAGGCCGGTATCCATGAGCCGGACGCCGGGTTCGACGAAAAGGGTGGCCGGTTCGCCGACAAAGAGAAGACGGGGAACCCGCGCTTCCTTCACGCCTTCCAGAATGAAGGGATACCGTTCCAGTACCGATTCAAAGAGATCGGGCTGTTCCCAGACCGGGTTGTGCGACACGATGACCGCGTCGGCGTTCTGGCTCAGTCCGGCGATTTTGTCCACAGAATAGACGTCGGTTTGGACGATGTCCAGATTCGGGTTTTCAAGCGGGATACGGTCGGGAAACGGATCGACGGCAGTCACGTGATGATTGCGCGACAGCGCCTCAGCCACGACCTGCCGGCCGATCGTTCCGCCTCCGCCGAAAACGACGAGATGCATGTTGGGTCTAGAAAGTCGCATGCTTTAATGTCCTTAAGGTGGATTCAGTACTTGGAGGGGAAAAAGGGGAAAGGGTTCCGGGGGCGGCGGGCGGGGTTGAGCAAACCCGGTACGGGAAAAAGCGCCTGTCGGGGTGGTGGCAAGGAAGACGGGAAATAACAAGGTTTGTCTTTGGGAGAAGCAAGGTTTCCTGAAAAAGCCTGTTTTTGATTTTTTGAGCGGTTTTTCCGGGTTGCCGGAACGCAGGGGGCGCAAGGCCCGATTTCATGAAGCGGGGAACAAGCTGTTCTTTTTTTGCTTTTCCAGAGGGAACGCCAGTTCCGGCGAATCGCTGTCCGGAAAGTTTTTCGCCTTCCGATAGGCCGTCCCGATTTTTGGGAGCGCCTGCCTTGATGAAAATGGCGCGAAAAATGGAATCGGAAGAGGCCATTTTGGCGACAGAAAACAGAAGTACGCGCAACTTCGCCAGAATGCGGAAAAATGGTTTATCCCCGCAGCACCGGATAACAGCGCACCATGAATCCCAGCCGGTCGATGATGCAGCGGGCTTTCCTTGTCGTGACAAGCGTATCGGGGCGGCGGGCCAGATAGCCTTCGCCGACGGTGTGGGTAAAGGAGAGGGTGAGGCGGTAAACGCCGAGCCGGGCATGTTTTTGCCGCGCGAAACGGGCAGCGGCCATTTCGCGGATGGCGTCGGTATCGGTGTTTTTGTTCCAGCGGGCAGCATCGCGGGGGAGGCCGGGGACGCCGTCGGGCGTCGTTCCGGTTTCCGCCCAGTGTCGCAGGCGCTCGAGCGGTTGGGTGGCGGCGTGTCTTTCCAGGTCACCTGGCAGGATCAGGCCTTTTCTTTCGGGCCAGTCGGGAAATGGCCCGTTTTCGTCCGCTTCGGAAACAAGGTCGGAATAGAGGGTGTTGGCAAAGGCCTGACGGCGGTTTTCACGGTAGCGGGCAAGCTCGATGGTGGCCGGGGGCGGCGAACCGGACAGGGTTTCGCGGACGATGCCGAAAAAGAGGCGGGCGGACGGGACGGCAAGGGGGATGCCGTAGGAGGGCAGGATCCAGTCCGTTTTTCCGGAGCCGCTTGCCAGATAATAGTCCAGCGTGTTCATGATTTTTTCGCGGGACGAGGGCATGAAGCGGGCCCAGACAGGCCGTATCCAGCTATCGGCCAGTTCGCGGATGGCGTTTGGGTCGGAAAAGTCCCGGTTCAGGAATGTTTCGGTTTCCGTGTCGGACAGGGCGGCGAGTTCGCCCAGCAGATCGCCCATGAATTCCCAGTGGACGTCGGAGACGCCCGGTTTGGGCCGGGGCGGCGGAAAATCCAGCCATTCGACCAGTTTTTGAAAGCCTTTTTTCAGGGTGCCGAACATGGTTTGGAAGGGAAAAGTCGCCGGGCGAAAGCGGCAGCCTGGAACGCGTGCCGCTTGCGGCGTCCGGCGGCCAGCCCGCCGGACGCCGTATGCCGTCCGCAGCTGCCTTGCCTATTTCAGGATAGGATAGTTGGTGAGCAGGTTGCCGAGCCGGTCGAAGAGGAAACGGGCCCGTCTCGTTTTGACCGGTTTGGTGGTGCCCTTGAAAAAGCCGATGCCGATGTCTTTTTCAAAGGTGAGGGTCAGGCGATCGACATACAGGCCGTTTTCCTGCAATTCCCCGAACTGGTTGAGCGCCCTCTGGTTGGCCCGGTTCATGTCGTAATAGTCGAGCCATTTGGCGGCGTCCGACATGAGTCCCTTGATGTTGTTCGGCCGGATCCCGGTTGTCGCCCATAATTTCATTTCGTCGAGCGTTCTTTCCGGGGAGTACCATTCCAAAAGATCGGTTCTGACGGTGCCGATCCGTTCCGGGCTGGCATAGTAAGAGGTGTCAGACCAGTCGGGGCGTTCGGCCGTCTTGTACAGGGAATTGATGAATTCCGGGCTGGTGTCTTCCTCGTAGTCGTCCGGATTGATGGGATCGGGAAAGTTCGAAAGGAAAAATTCCTGCCAGATGACGGTGTAGAACTGTTTGGCGGAGGCGATGGGAATGGGAATCTGGAAGGCGTTGACGATGCTGTCGAGCTCTTTTTCGGGCTGGTGAAGGTACCATGCCAGCGTGTCCCGGATGCGCAGTTTGCTTTCTTCGGTGAAAAGGTAAAAGTCCGGCATGATCCAGGGTTGCAGGAAATAGCGCAGGGCGACCGTTTCGGTAAAATCCCGCTGGGCGAATTCAATGATTTCCTCGTCGGTGGGAAGGATGAGTTCGCCTAAAATGTCGCCCATGAAGCCCCAGTAGTATCTTTTTTTCCTTTCTTTTCCCCAAAGGTGTTCGCGATAGGTTTTGAAAAAATCCCCAAGCGTCATTTTTCCCATGATGAACCGTCCTGTCGTGTGAAGATGAATGTCATTGTAATGATTTTAAGTGTAATGCCGTTTGACGATAACCGGATGGGGTTGCCGCCCCGGCTTGAATTCGATGGAGCCCGGAAGAATGCAGCTGGCAACCGGGCAGACGTTCAGGCAGAGGTGGCAGCCGACGCACTGTTCGTTGATGGACGGCGTGCGGGTGTAGTCGTCCCAGTCGATAGCCTGATGGCCGCCGTCGAAGCAGGACACGTAACAGCGGCCGCAGCCGATGCACCGGCTGGCGTCGATTTCGGGAATGATCCGGAAGTCGCGGTCGATGTCGTCGGCGGGAACGATATTGGGCAGCGCCTTTCCGACGAGGCCGGAAAGCCGCTCTATGCCGTTTTCATCCATAAAGTGCGAAAGGCCGCTGGCCAGGTCTTCCACGATGCGGTAGCCGTATTCCATGACGGCACTCGTGACCTGGACGGTTGAGGAACCCACGAGCAGGAATTCAAGCGCGTCTTTCCAGGTGACGATGCCGCCGATGCCGGAAACGGGGATATGCCGCAGTTCGGGATGCTGTTTCATCTGGGCGATGAAACGCAGGGCAATGGGTTTGATGGCAGGCCCGGAATAGCCGGATATCGACGATTTGCCGTTGACAACCGGCATGGGACTCAGGCATTCGGTATCGATGCGGGTGATCGCCTTGATGGTGTTGATGGCGGCGATGCCTTTCGCGCCGGCGTTGACGGCGGCGATCGCCGGGAGTTCCATGTGGCCGATGTTGGGCGTCATTTTCGCCAGAACCGGGAGGTGCGTGGCCCGGCAGACGGCTTCGGTGTAGCGGGCGACGAGTTCGGGGCTCTGGCCGACGTCGGAACCCATCGCGGAGGACGTCATTTGCGGGCAGGAGAAATTGCATTCGATGATGTCCGCGCCGGTGTCGGTGACTTTTTGCGCCAGGGTTCGCCATTCGTCGTCGTCGCTGCCCATGATGGACGCGATCATGACCTTGTCGGGAAACTCGCGTTTCAGGCGGCGCATGTTTTCCAGATTGACGTCGAGCGGCTTGTCCGAAATCATTTCCATGTTTTTAAAGCCGGTCCAGGGGCCGCCGGGCTGGCCTGTGATGTCGAAGCGGGGCGAACATTCATCCGGCAGGAAAATGCCGGCGGTTTTATAGACGACGCCGCCCCAGCCGGTCTCGAAGGCTTTGGCGACCATGACGTAATCACTGGAAACGGGGGAAGAGGACAGGAAAAACGGGTTTTCGCAACGAATGCCCAGAAAGTCGATGGAAAGGTCTTTTTTCAAGGCCATGGCGTGTCTCCGGAAAAGGTGGTCTTCAGGGTAGGGACTGGCATGCCGTTCACCCGGAAATCGTGTCGAGGATGGCTTGCGCCGTTCTTTTGCCGGAAGCGATGGCGGCAACGACTGTGCTTCCGCCGTTGACGCGGTCGCCTCCCGCAAACAGGCGCGGATGGTCGGGCAGGGCGGCGATTGTGTCGTCCTGTTCCTGTCCGACGGCCAGGATGATCTTGTCGGCGGCCAGCGTCATGGAGGAGACGCCGTCCGCGCCGGTAAAGGCGATGTGCGTCACCTTGCCGTTTTCGCCGCGGATTTCCTGCGGAAAGAACTCGGTGATGACGGGAACGCCCATGTTGACGGCCAAAAGGGTTTCGGCGATGTTGGCGGAGGCGAAGGCGATCGGCCGGCAGAAGACAAGCTTGACATGGGAAGCGAGCAGCGAGACGGCTGTGGTCGCGCAGTCCATGGCGACGTCGCCGTCGCCGATGATGACGAGGCGGTTTCCCTGTTCGGACGGTTTTTCCGTGCGGGCCGTTTTCAGCCAGTCGAGTGCGTGAAAAACGCCGTCCAGTTCCTTGCCGGGAAGGTCGAGCGTTTTGGGTTTCCAAAGGCCCGTGCCGACAAAAACGGCGTCGTATTGCGCGAGCAGATTACTGATGTCGTCTGCGGAAAGGGCAATGTCGCAGACGAATTCAATGCCGAGTTCCTCAATGCGGGACAGGTCGAAATCGACGATTTCCTGCGGGAGCCTGAACGGCGGGATGGCTAGCGAAAGCATGCCGCCGGGTTTGTCCGTTTTCTCGAAAACCGTGACCCGACAGCCTTCCTGCGCCAGTCTGGCGGCGCAGGAAAGGGAGGCCGGACCGGCGCCGATGCAGGCGATGCGTTTGCCGTTGGGCGTGCCCGGTTTCAGGAAGTGCAGGTTGTGCCGCCGTTCCTCATCGGTGATGAAGCGCTGGAGTCTGGCGATTTCGACCGGCCTGTCCAGCCGGGAACGCAGGCACGCGCCCTCGCACAGTTCATTGGCCGGGCAGATACGAGAGCAGCTTGCGCCAAACGGGTTGTTTTCCCGGATGGTTTCGGCGGCTCCCCGGATATTGTCAAAACGCAGCGAACGGATGAAGCGGGCGGGATCGGTGCCTGCCGGACAGGCGTTGCTGCAGGGCGCGTCGTGGCAGAGCAGGCAGCGCGATGCCTCGGCCATGGCGCTGCGGGCGTCGAATCCCTTTTCCAGTTCCCTGTTTTCCATTACGCGAACGATGCGGCTCATAAAATCTCCCTGTGTCCGGCCTGTTTTCCGGTGGCAATACCGTCAGTATAAGGGAAAGTGCCGGGTTCGTGAGAAGACGCTTTTCGTCAGCGTGCGAAAAGGGCGTTAAGGATGTTTTCCGGGAAGCGTCGTTTTCCGTGCCGGTACGCGAGAGCGGGACAATCGCCGCGCGGATGGGGAAAAGGCAGGGACGGCTCCCAAAGACCGTTTTGCCGGAAAAATGGAGGCGCGGCAACTCGCCAGCGGGAAAAACACAGACAACAGGAAACGCCGGAAAGCGGAGACGGCCTTATATCAATTTCTTGGCCGCCACACTGGTTGAACCGGATGAAGTATGGTGGCATTGGGAGAAGGACCGGAGCAAGGATGGCGACTGGCGCTTGCGCAGACCTTATCTCCGTGCATTCGAGATAGAGGGCAAAAATGAATACGCTGTTTCGGTTTTTGAATGGGGAAAATCAGGATGGTCAGGCGCAACAGCGTTTATGGCAGAACCTGAAAAATTGGAAAAACGTTTGAAATATTTTAACAACCAGCGAATCGGACGGTTGTTGTACCGAAAATAAAAAAACGGGAGCATTTGCCGATCCCGTTTCTAGCAGTTGGAAGCCCGGATGCCAGACAAATTGACAGGCAACTTCAACTGCCATGAAGTCAGTATATGCAAATCATCATTGACATTCAGGCCGGGGATTCCAATCGCACCCTGTCGCTGATCCGGCAGATCGTCGATGAACCGCAACCGATTCGGGAAAGCATCGGGGAAACCGTGCTGAACCGGAACAGGGGCAGGCGTCGCCAACAGGCCGATCCGGAAGATACCCTGGCATCCGTTGTCGGCCCTGGCGCTGGCAGGCAACAAGGGCAACAGGATACGCGATGAACATGGCGATATGCCGGATAACCTGCATCCTGCGGTGAATGGCAATGTGCTTGCCCTTGCTTTCGGAAACGAAAAGGCAAAGTGGCCTCAAGGGAACCGCGCCTTATCCCATCAGACCGGAAAAAGGCAGGGCGCTGAAATTGGCAGGCCTGTACCGGATGAAAGTCAGCCATCCCGGATGGCCTGCCAGACCGTTGCTTGGGTTCCCGATGATGAGGCCGATGCGATCCGGCATCCGGGACAGGATCGCATCGGGTACCTGCTTGAAGGGGAAATAAAAAGGCTTGGTGAATCGTTTGAAGGGTATTTTCCGGCGATTGGATAAGGGATTTTTTCCCGGTTCAAAGCGGGATTTCCCGTCTTTTTCCCGCGGTTTTTTCCCGGATTTTCACCCGGACTGTCCGGCTCAACATGTTTTGCCAAACCCGTCAGACCGGGTATGCAGGCGGGTTTCAGGCCTTTTTGACCTTTTTTGTTCATCCTGTTTCCAACACCTCCTGCTTGTCGGGATGCCGCGATTGCCGTTTTACGGAACCGGGCGGGGCGCCAGACGATCCGCAGGAAACAGCGTATCGCCTGTTTGGGCAAGCCAGGGAAAAAGGGCGCTTTCAGGGAAGGCGACAGGCCGGTGAAAAAGCGCGTGTCCGAACGCTTTTGCCGGGAACCGGTCGATCCGGTTCCCGGGGGTGGGAAGCCTGTGCCGGGAGTCAGCTGCTTTTTTGGCGAAAATCGTCGGCATTGATGCCGAAACGCTTGAGGCGTGCGAGCAGGGTTGTCCGTTTCAGTCCCAGTCTTGCGGCGGCTCCCGTTTTGCCGCCGATTTGGCCTCCGGTTTCGCGCAGGGCGTTGACAAGCGTGTCTTTGTCCGTTTCGGGGATGGCGGGAACCGGAACAACCGGCTGGCTGGAGGCGTGAACCGTCAGCGGGCTGTTCTGTGTGGTGTAACTCAACAGCGATTCGGGCGACAGGTTCAATACGCCGCCCTGGCTCGTTAAAATGACGGCCCGTTCCATGACGTTTTCCAGTTCGCGGATGTTGCCCGGCCAGGGCAGCCGGGTCATCAGGGCGAGTGTTTCGGATGGAATGCCGGTGATATGCCGGTTCATTTCCCGGGCATACTTGCGAATGAAGAATCTGGCCAGCGACGGTATGTCTTCGGCCCGTTCGCGCAGGGGCGGGACGGTGATGGGAAAAACGTTCAGCCGGTAAAACAGGTCGCTCCGGAAGGTCTTGTCCTCGATTTTCGCCACAAGGTCGCAGTTGGTGGCGGCGATGCAGCGGACATCGACAGAAATGGTGTGGGGGCTGCCCAGACGCCTGATCTGGTGTTCCTGCAAAACGCTTAACAGTTTCGGCTGCAAATCGAGCGGCATGTCGCCGATTTCGTCCAGAAACAGGGTGCTTTTGTCCGCCTGCTCGAAATGCCCGATCCGTTTGTTTAAGGCGCCGGTGAAAGCGCCTTTTTCATGGCCGAACAGTTCGGATTCCATCAGTTCGGAAGGGATGGCGGTACAATTCATTTTGACCATGTCGCGCGCTTTCCGGTCGGAAAGATTGTGAATGGTTTGTGCGATCAGCCCTTTTCCCGTTCCGGTCTCGCCCTGGAGCAGGACGGTGGCGTTACTGGAGGCCACGATTTCGATCTGCTGCAAAATGGACTGGATGGCGACACTGTGACCGATGAGATGGTGAGGCGGGGGAGTCTCTTCGATATTGTCCCCTGTGATGGGGCTTTCATTGGGTGAGACGGATGCCGGAGCGGTCTTTTTCCTGTGCGAAAGCATGACGTCGAGCGCAACGGCAAGCCGGGCGCTGATCCGGTTTAAAAGCGCCATCGTTTCCGGCGTGAAATGACAGGGCTTGAAGCTGCCGACTCCCAGGGTTCCCAGCAGGTTTCCGGCCGATACCAGCGGCAGATAGAGCAAAACCTGCAGTCCGTCACCGGCAAGCCTGGCGACATACGGATATTTTGCGGCATTACTGAGAATGGCGTTCCGGTTGAAGAGGATTTTTTCCTGTTTGCGCAAGGCGGCGCCCAACAGGGTAGCGTGCAGGGGTTTGCTGAAGGAATTGTACAGGCGGCGTTTGCCCTGTTCGAACCGGATCGCCTGCACGTTCAGCCTGAAAGAGGCCGGTTCGTATGTCTCAAGGCTGATATAGTCCAGACCGAAAAATTCATGAAGATAATCGGCGGTTTTTTCCGCCAGACACGGGATATCGGTGGCCGCGATGACAGCGTCTGTCAAATCGACCAGAAAATGAAAAAAATCATGGTCGTGACCGTCTTCAACACTGTAGAGACCGTCACGATTGCAATGGATTGCAGTCATGTTTTTGAAAGATTCCTAATATTGCCGGGGATTTTTTGGGAACGTTTTATGCCAAAACGAACCTCATGTCCAAAACCTCAGACTATGCGCGTGAAGGGAAGCCTTCCGGACCTTCACGAAAATATGTTTTCGATTCCATAAGATGGATTTTATCATATGAATTGGAATTCTCGTGAGGGGAAGTGTAAAGAGCAAGGCGTGTCGGGGGAAGGGGCCGTTCATAAAAAAACGGCAACATAAAAATGTTGCCGTTTTTACCAGTTTCACCGGATCAGGGGGGAGAACCGTTACCGGTTCTCCCGGGAAACCACAGAAATTCGCTCAGCTTACGCTTTGCCTGCAGCAGCGGCTGCTTCCTGTGCTTCGATTTCCTTGTTGTTGTTTTCGATGAAACGTCTGCGCCACGGTTTCAGAACGAACATGGCCAGGCAGGAGCAGGTAGCTGCAACGCATGCCGACAGGATGAAGGTACGGTTCCAGTTACCGCCTTTGGACAGACCAGCTGCCAGCGGAACGATAAGGGAAGACGTTCCTTTTGCCGTGTACAGCGTACCCGCGTTACCCGCTGCGTTCGCACTGCCGAACGTGTCGGCGCACATGGACGGGAACAGCGAGAAGATTTCACCCCAGCAGGCAAACGTCATGCCGGCGAAGAACATGAAGCCCAGTGGAGTGCGACCCCAGAACACCAGACCCAGCAGGGCGGCAGCTTCACCCATGAACACCACGAACATCAGGTTTTCACGGCCGAAACGGTCGGACAGATAACCCATGATAGGACGGGATGCGCCGTTACAGATGTTGTCGATGGACATGGCCATGGTCAACAGCGGCAGGGTAACGCCCAGGCAGGTCACCGGAATCTTGTCAAGACCGTAGTCGCGGGAGACAGGACCGAAAGAAGCCGTTGCCATGATACCGCCGGAAGCAACGCCAACGAAGCAGATGTAGATGAGCCAGAAAACCGGTTCTCTGACGATCTGGGTCGGGGTATAGTTTTTCTTGGAAGAAATAACACGAGGAACAGCTTTCGTTCCCGGCGGCAGTTTGGCGCGCGGCATGAAGAGAGCGCAAGCGGTGATGATAACGCCCTGAACGATACCGAAGACGAAGAACGCCTGTTCATAGCCGGAACTGTTGATCATGCTGGCAACCGGGATAACGGTGATAGCGGCGCCGCCACCGAAACCGGCAGCTGTCGCACCGGCGGCCAGACCGCGTTTGTCCGGGAACCATTTCAGCGAGTTACCGGAACAGGTACCGTAAACGGCACCGGCGCCAGCCCCTGTCAGAATCTGTGCGAAATACAGCATACCCAGGCTGGAGGCATAGGAACACAGAATCCAGCCGATCGTAACCAGAATAGCGCCGAAAATAATGACCGGACGTGGACCGAATTTGTCAACACCCCATCCTTCGAGTGGCACCAGCCATGTTTCGAAGAACAGGAAGATGGTGAACGACAGCTGAATTGCTGTACGAGCCCAGTGGTATTTGTCTTCAATCGGAGCAACGAACAGCGTCCAGCCATACTGGCAGTTCGCGACCGTCGCCATACAGCAAATACCCAAGGCAAGCTGCACCCACCGATTAGGGTACTTTTCTTGTGTAGCCATAGATCTACTCTCCTAAATCTAACTTCCAAAAAAGGAAAAACTTTCTGATGACACGTTTTCCATTGCAAAATGAAAAATATGTCGAACAGTACCGCTCTTTGCAAAAAACAAAGATCGGAAAGCTACTCTGCATTTTTTGTGCCAGATCAAGCGGGAGCCATGTTTTTTTGTCGTGCATCAGGAAAAGATTCCAAATTGGCATGGAATATGCATTAAAAAGGCTCGGACTGAGATATCAGATCTATTCTCTTTTTTACAGGAAGACTCTCTGCCTGAGAGTCTTCCTTTTTTTTGTCTTTCTCATGCCCGTTTTGCCGGGGCTTCTCTTTTTCGGCCGGTTTTCCTTTTTAAAAACAGGCGCTTGGAATGTTGAATGAGTCTGTTCTCCCGATTGTCTCTTCTGGCGGGAAAAAGAGCGCAAGCGGGAGCGGGCCGGATGGGGCCAACGATTTTTGCCGGGGAAAAAAGGCGCCGGGGTTTCGCGGGCGATTTCGTCACAGCTGAAAAAAGAAATGCCATGAAATGGTATTGACGCGCTTTAAGGCGTCAATAATCCGCCACTAAAGTGTCAATGACACGTCATTGACACTTTAGTGGCCTGTTTTGACAGAATGGCTGACCCCTTTCGGGCGGGAAAAAGGCGAAAAGAATGCCGGGATGGAAAAAAGGTTTCCCGGCAGGGAAACGAAGGCGACGGACAACTGGCCAGATAAGGGAGCCGAAAGGAAAAAGGACGGTGTTGCGGTCTTTTTTTCTGTTGGGCCAATTCGCCTGTTTTTCAGAAGCGGCGGGTTGTGCCGATCTGGATGCCGGTCATGGCAGGGGTATAACCGGCGGCTTCGGGATCGGCCAGTTCCGCCCTGTGGTTCAGGTAATGCCGGATACCTGTTTATGGCCGAAACCGGTATGGGCGATAGGGGCGTAAAGCGATGCGCGTTTCGGGAGGTCGTACCGGTAGTCCCGCGCGTATTGGCCGGCTTGTTGCCTTTGCCTTCCGTTTCGGCTTTGCCGCGGTTGTGTAAAGCTCTGGTGGTGTGCGCGCATGTCCTGTTCTTCCTTCATCGTTTTGCCGGTGTTTTTTCATGAAACAGCGGCTGTTTCGGCCGGTTTGCTAAGCGCGCAAAATGGCGGGCAAAGGCAGGAAAAAACCTTCGCAGCCGCATGGCAGACCGTTTTCCCGGATTTTGCGGGCTTTTCTGCCGGGACGGGAAAAGGCCTGGCGCTTTCCGGGGACGTTCCGTTCACGTGACGCGGAAATCGCTGCGGGAAAAGCGCGTTTGCCCGGGAAGCCGGCAGTACAGGCATGAAACCGTTATGAGACAGGCCGGAAGGCGGCAGGGCGGCCGGGAAAGAACCGGGGCGAGCCTGCTCATCAATCCGTCCGGAACTTGAAAAGGGCGGATGGAAAGGGAAAAACGGCAGAGGAAGTCCGTGCCGCTTTTTTCCGGAAACGGCCGTTGCACGGGGAAACGCCCGCAGGCAGAAAGCGTTTTTGCCTGCGGGCAGGGCCAACCGGAACAAGGCTTTCATGAAGCCGGTTCGGGACGGGGCCGTTTGCCTGACGGAAGCCGGCGCCCGCCCGCCGAACGCGGACAGGGCAAGAAGGTAAACCCTTCCGGTCTGTGCGGTACAGCCGTCCCCGGGGAGTTTGACGCGGTATTTTCCGGCTTTTTCCGGGCGGGCGGTCAGGCCCGCGCCGTTTTGGGCTGCATGCCGCAGGCGAGGACGGCTTCCGCATTCCGCGATTTAAGCGTGCTGTTCAGGCGCGTTTGCCGGAAGGCGTCGGCGCTGCCTGACGACGACAGGCAAGCCGGGCGCGGCCTCCATGATGGCGTCACGGATTTTCAGGCTTTCCCTGTTCCCGGCAAAAAACGGGCAATGCCCGGTGAGGGATCGACGATGTGCTGAACGAAAATGACGGGAACGGCTTTTTCCCGGACGAGCCGGATGGCGGAAACGCGGTTTTGCCGGGGTTCCTCGCCTTCCAGAGAAGCCGTTTTTCGCCGGGAAAATGATCGTTTTGCGCGTCCATGACGATCGGCGCTTTTTTCGGCGGGTTTATGGCGTTTGTGCTTTCTTTTTACTGAATGCCGGTCACCTGAAAGCCGGCGTCGGTAACGGCAGCGGTCAGGGCCTCGCCCGAGACGCCGGAACCGGCTTCGACGGTGGCGGTTTTGCCGGCCAGATCGACGGTGACCCCGGTAACGCCGGGAACGGCTTTCAGCGCTTTTTCGACCGAGGCGGAGCAGTGGCCGCAATTCATGCCCTGAATCTGGAGAATTTTTTTCATGACGGGTTTCCTTTCAATGGTGTGGGTGAAAAGGGTGCGGATGACAGGTTCCGGTATGGCGGCCGGCCGGCGGGATGGGCCGGTTTCCGGCCCATCCGGCAAGACGATGCGTTCGGGCCGGAAAAACCGCAGGCGAAGGGCGTTCAGCACCACGGATACGGAGCTGAAACTCATGGCCGCAGCCGCGATCATCGGGTTCAGGATCAGGCCGTTCATGCTGTAGAGGACGCCCGCGGCCACGGGAATGCCGACAATATTGTAGATAAAGGCCCAGAAAAGGTTCTGGCGGATGGTTCGCATGACAGCCTTGCTGAGCCGGATGGCGGTGACGACGTCCAGCAGGTCGTTTTTCATCAGAACGACGTCGGCCGATTCGATGGCGATGTCGGTTCCCGCGCCGATGGCGATGCCGACGTCGGCCCGGGCCAGCGCCGGAGCGTCGTTGATGCCGTCGCCGACCATGGCGACTTGGCGGCCTTTTTCTTCAAGCGAGCGGATTTCCTTTTCCTTGTCCTGCGGCAGGACTTCGGCGAGCGCGCGGCGGATGCCGGTAGCGCGCTGGACGGCGGCGGCCGTTTGGGCGTTGTCGCCGGTCAGCATGATGACGTCAAGGCCCATCGCTTCCAGTTCGCCGACGGCGGCCCGGCTTGTGGGCTTGACGGTGTCGGCAACGGCGATCATGCCGAGCAGGGCTGTATCGCGGATAAAGTACAGGACGGTTTTCCCGTCAGCGGCGAGCGAGGCGGCCAGGCTTTCCCATTCGGGGCCGGTGGCGATGCCGGACGCGTCAATCAGACGCCGGTTTCCGGCATGGCAGGGGTGGCCGTCGATTTTTCCACTGATGCCCTGTCCGGGCGTCTGGGTGAAGCCGGTGACCTTCAAAAGCGGTATCCGGCGTCGTGCCGCTTCGTCGACAATGGCGTTGCCCAGCGGGTGTTCGGACAGTTTTTCAAGCGACGCGGCTACGGTCAAAAGCGTCGTGTCGTCTGTATCGTCCGCGACAAGGATGTCGGTGACGACCGGTTTGCCTTCCGTGACGGTGCCGGTCTTGTCGAGGACGACGGTATCGACGGCCTGCGCGTTTTCGATGGCTTCGGCGGATTTGAAAAGGATGCCGTTGACCGCTCCGCGTCCCGTTCCGACCATGATGGCGGTCGGCGTGGCCAGTCCCAGCGCGCAGGGGCAGGAAATGACCAGTACGGAAATGCCGATGGAAAGGGCGAATTCGGCGCCGTATCCCAGAAAGAGCCAGACGAGGGTGGCGGCAACGGCGATGACGATGACGGCCGGCACGAATATTCCGCTGATTCTGTCGGCCAGCCGGGCGATCGGGGCTTTCGAGGAAGTCGCTTCATCGACCAGTTTCACGATTTGCGCGAGGGTGGTGTCGTCGCCGACCCGGGTGGCGCGCATCAGGAAATGGCCGGAGCGGTTGATCGTCGCGCCGGATACCGTGTCGCCGGCCTGTTTTTCGGCCGGCACGGATTCGCCGGTCAGCGCCGATTCGTCAAGCCATCCGCTTCCTTCGGTGATGACGCCATCGACGGGCACGGCTTCGCCTGCCTTCACGACCAGTATGTCGCCTGTTTGCACGTCTTCTGCGGGAATGCGCTGTTCGACGCCGTCTTTTAGGCGCGTCGCGGTTTTGGGGGCCAGTTCCATCAGGCGGGAAATGGCGTCAGACGTTTTGCCTTTGGCGCGGGCCTCGAAGAAACGGCCCAGTGTGATCAGGGTCAGGATGGTGGCGGCGGACTCGAAATACAGGTTCATGGCAAAGTCATGCGCGGTTGCCATATCCCCGTGACCGAGCGCGAAACCGATTTTGTAAATGGCATAAATGCCGGACACGACAGCGGCTCCCGACCCGATGGCGATCAGCGAATCCATGTTCGGCGCGCCGGAAAAGAGCGTTTTGAAACCGGTGCGGAAATAGGAGAAGTTGACGAAGCCGACGGGAATCGTCAGCAGAAACTGCGTGAAGGCGAAAGCGAGGGCGTTTTCCGTACCGAGGAACATGCCGGGCAAAGGCAAGCCGGCCATATGG
This sequence comes from Oxalobacter paraformigenes, assembly GCF_000158475.2. Lineage (GTDB taxonomy): Bacteria > Pseudomonadota > Gammaproteobacteria > Burkholderiales > Burkholderiaceae_D > Oxalobacter > Oxalobacter paraformigenes. The sequence continues at coordinate 495,908 of NZ_KI392031.1, forward strand.
CCCATGCTGAGGTAAAAAAGCGGAATCGTGAAAAGAATCGAGACGGCAAGACGACGGGCGACGTCCTTTTTTTCGGCTTCGGCCGTGCCGGTTGCTCCGCTTCCGCTGGCCGGAGCCGTTTTGTTGCCCTTGCGCGGGATGGCGCCGTATCCCGCTTTTTCAACGGCGGCGATAATGGCCTTTTCATCCGTTTTTTCCGGGTCGAAAGAAACGCTCAGGCTGTTTTTCAGCAGGTTCACGCTGACTTCACTCACGCCGTCGAGTGCCGTCACGGCCTTGTCCACCCGGCTGGAGCAGGCCGAGCAGGTCATGCCGGTGATGTCGAAGCGTTCTTTTTCCATGGCCTGTCTCTTTTTTGCGGCGTTTGTCAGGGGCAGAGGCTGAATCTTTTCTTACCGCTCATTGTATCTGAAGATATTTTTTTCGCAAGAACGGACTTTTTTGGTATATAGTATCCAAAAAGATACTGTCATTTTTCATCCCGCATTCTTTTCAGCGTTTATCATGAATCAGGCAAACGGAAACGATTCCTGCGCTTCGCGCGCGGAAACCCATTGTCCCGTGGAAGCGGCCATCGGTCTTGTCGGCGGCAAATACAAGTCGCTGATTCTCTGGAAACTGGCCGGCGGCACGCTTCGATTTTCGCAGCTTAAAAAGGAAGTGCCTTGCGCCACGCCAAAGATGCTCACCCGGCAACTGAGAGAACTGGAAGCGGACGGGTTGATCCGTCGCCAGGTTTTTCCTGTGGTTCCGCCGCGGGTGGAATATTCGCTGACGGATTTCGGCAAGAGTATTCGCCCGGTGCTGGAAGCCCTGTACGAGTGGGGAAACCTGTATCTGAACAGGCAGGGGCTGGAAGCGAATTGCGCCATGGTTGTGTCGCGGAAAAAGAATTCCGGTTCCCGGCAGGAGTGAACCTGGCGGCAGGGGATCGTTCCGGCGCTGTTTGCAGGAGAGGCCATCCGGTCAACCCGGAAGCGGAGCCGGGTGCCGTGCCGGCAGGACAGGGAAAACAGGGCATGAAATCACGGCAACCGGGCCGGGCGGCAAACCGGGCTTTTGCGTCCGGCAGGCGTCCGGAGAAAAGCGAAAGCGGCACGGAAGGGACAGCAAGGCAGGCGAAACCGTTTTTTCAGGCGGTTTGCCCGACAGGGAAGGCGGATCCCGTTTGTCCTTTTTGGCTTTCAGGGCAGGGCGGAAACGATTTTTGAACGTTTCCTGCCGACAGCCGTCTATAATGGCACCAAACCATTCAAGCCTTTAAAAACCATGAAGTTCATTATTCCCTATCTTCACAAGCTGCAATTCCGGTGGGTCGTTGTAATCAACGGCCTGCTGTTGCTGGTGGCGCAGCTTTACCAGTTTTATCTGCAAAAGCAGCCGGCCGATGAACGGATCGTCATGATGATCCGCATTCTCCAGTCCAACAATTTTTCCATGTTCTGGTACCTGATCGCCGGCATCGGCTTTTACCTGTACTACCGCTACAAGGAAAAACAGGCGGGCTATACCGGACAGTATCTGGGGAATTTCTGGATACCGCTGTCGGTCTGGGTGCTGGGCATGGTCATTACGACCGCGATGACGATCAAATCGCTGGCCGTATGGTTTTGAATGCGTGTGTTCGTTCCGTTCTTCCGGAAAAAGCGTCGTTATGGGATTGCGTTTTCGGGGGAAGGGCGTAAAGCAGGTGCTTTAAGAGGCCATGCCGCTCCGGGTGTTTAAATTGCAAGACGAGCTGAAAGCGGAGGACCGTTTTTTCGGATTGACGTTCCGGATAAAAAGAATACGTCCGCCTGTTCACGGGTTATGTCGGACCGAAAACAGAACGGATCTTTCTTTTTCACAGAAAAAGTCTTAAGAATCTGTTTGCGTGCTGATCGGGGATGGTTTCCGTTATTGACCGTCATCTGAAAAGAATGGCGTGCTTTGGCGGAAGCCTGTTTGACGCCGGTTCCCTTTTCAAGTGAAGCCAGACGCATAGTGTGCGCCCGGATTTCCCGGAGCGGCGGCTTTTTCATGCTACATACGGGTCTCTTTCATGTCCGGTCTGTCCCGAAACTGGCACACCATTCCCGGTACGCCTTGCCCCATGCCGTCTTCCTGCGCGGCCGCTTTTTCCGCCTTTTTCCGCCCGGTACCTGGCTTTTTCCGTGTCTTGCGGCACGCGTCCCTGTCCCGCGTAATAAAAGAAAGCCATCATGCCGTGCGCTTTGCGATTACCCGGTTCTGCTGCCTGCCGGCTCCACTTTGCCGCCTGGAAAAAATCCTGCCGGGCTGCCTGCATGCCGGCCATGAATGTCGCCAACGTGAGCCTGTCCTGATCGTTCATGTTGAGTTTATCGGCAACATCAGCCGCTTTTTTCCTCCCATTTGAAGGCTTCCTCGTGGTCTTCCTTTAATTCCTTTTCCATGACATAACAAGCTGCCGTTTTCAGACAAGCCTTGCGGTATTCGCCTTCAGCCGCTTTCAGAAAGTATTTGCAGGGTTTTTCGCAGTTTTTTTTTGAGGGATTTTTTTCAATTGCTTTAACCGAGATAACAGAAAGCGGCCGCATTGCGGAAATCGGCCGCTTGCTGAAATATAGGCAATGCTTTTTCATATTCTCCCTTTCGATAATATTCGACGCTTTTTTTCACTGACAATCTCTTTTTCTTTTTCACAGGCTATTAAAGAAAAAAGGAAACTTGTTATCAGTAAGAAGAATATTTTTTGAGCATTTCGGATTAAGTGAATATGCCATACTGAACATTCTGGCATCCGGTTCAAGGAGCATAGTTATTTCGCTGTGGGTATTGATTCCTGACAAAATCCCTACCGGAATCAATAAATATGTGGAGGATTTTATCCTGAGCTTCTTTGGTAACTGCCCCTTCCTCTCCCGTTCTCACCATCCCCGCCACCCTCGAAGCAACATAAGCCCGCAAGGCCCCGGCCAGGGCACTCCTTTTCGCCTGCTTTTCTCCTAACGTATGCCCGATGATGAACCGGGCCTGATGGTCGGGGATGCCTTGCCTTCTCAGCTCCCGGTACACCCGGTTTTGTCCAATTTCATCCTGCGGCTTGTCCATCCATTCGACCACCGTCCTGTCGTACCCGCTGCTGTAGTCGCTGACGGCGCTGATCGCCATGCTGACGGCGGTGGCGTTTTCCAGCCCGGCCTGACGGGTCAGGTAAAGCGTTACCAACGTAGTAGCCAGGTCTTCCATGGCGGTTCCCGCCACCTTGACGGGAAGATAGCCGGGATTGGTGACGCCGGCGTTTTTGTAGGCCTCGCTTCTCGCCGCTGTTTCAGTCCGCTTCGGTCAATAAAAAACCCGTCTGAACAATCAGACGGGTTTTAAACGGATTGGAAATGAAAATTATGGATTGTTTTCCAGCTTATGTTTCCTTTCAAAGTCAGACAATGCCTTGATCGGGTAATCTTTTCCGCTTTTTGCAGCCAGCCGGTAGTAGTGGTGGGCTTTGGTTAAATCTTTTTTGACGCCAGTTCCATTCTCGTAAATCCTTCCCAACTGGTACTGCGCTACTTCGTTGTTTTTCATGGCAGATTTTTCGTACCACGAGATGGCTTCTTTCATATCCGGATTGTCGCGGTATTGGTAGAGCATTCCCAAAGCAAATTCGCCCATCATATCACCCTGTGAAGCCGCTTTTTCGGCCCAGTATTTGGCTTTCTCCTTGTTGGCCAGGACGCCTTGACCTGAGTAATAAAAGAACGCCATCATGCCTTGTGCTGGAGCATAGTCTTTTTCTGCTGCTTGATGAAGCCACTTCGCCGCTTCGGAAAAATCCTGCAAAGTGCCTTTTCCACTAGCATACAAATTTCCCATTATTATAGCCAATGCCAGTCTGTCTTTATCGTCCATTTGGATTTCATCAACCACACCAGCGGCCTTCTTTCCCCATTTGAATGCACTACTGAAATCCTGTTTGAATTCTTTCCCGGCAAAAAAGCATTCAGCCACTTTCAGGTAGGCTTTTTTATAGTTTCCCTCAGCGGCTTTCAGAAAATGCTCGCACGATTTTTCCTCACTCTTCGCTGTGTCGTTCCCTTCTCTTTTCATCAAACCGAGATAATAGAAAGCGGCTGCATTTCCTGAATCAGCCGCTTGTCCCAATAAAGGAAGCGCTTTTTCATATTCTCCTTTTTGGTAATATTCCACGCCTTCTTTTTCGCTGATTATCCCGTTTGTCTTTTCTTTTTCACAAGCGGCTAAAGCGTAAACAAGGCTGGCTATTATCAGTAAGGAGAATAATTTTTTCAGCATCTTTTTAACCAATATAAAGTTTAAGTTTAATATTTTATTTCTTATCTGATGCTTTGTTCGTGATGAAGTGGGTACCTTTATCCATTCCAAAGTCCAGACTCGTGTCCTGCCAAAACTTCAACATTCCGCCCTCTTCCCCGGTTCGTGTCATCTTACCCAAAAACGAAGCCGCATAAGCCCTTAACGCACCTGCCAGTGCACAAATTTGCGCCTGTTTCTCCCCCAGCGTATGCCCGATGATGAACCGGGCACGGGTGTCTGTTATGCCTTGTCTTCTCAGCTCCCGGTAAACCCGGTTCTGTTCAATTTCATTCTGCGGCTTGTCCATCCATTCGGCTACCGTCTTGTCGTAGCCGCTACTGTAGTCGCTGATGGCACCCATCGCCATGCTGACAGCGGTGGCGCTTTCCGGTCCCGCCTGACTGGTAATGTAGAGGGCGCCTAGGGTGGTGACCAGATCTTCCATGAGGGTGCCCGCCACCTTGACGGGAAGATAGCCGGGATTTTTTTCAAGGTTTGCATTTTTGTATACTTCGCTTCTCGCCGCTTTTTCGCCTTGTTTCTTTTCGTAGAGATAGCGCCTGTAAGGGTAGTAAAGGTAAGCGACGGGGTCGTCATGATAGGCAATCCGGCTCTCGGGATCGGTGTAACGGTGTGTTTTCAGCCAATAGGAGAGCGACTCTTTGGTGAGCTGGTCAAAAGTCAGGGCTTTGCTGCCCGCATCGTATCCACCCGCGATCAAGGAATGGGACAGATCGGTGATGCCTGTGCCATAGCCGCTTCCGGCCAGCCGGTTGAGGTATCTTGCCTCGTCGTCATGGGTGGCTGTGTCGCTCTTTCGTTTGGCATTCATATAGGTTCCCCATGCGCTTTGGGTGCTTTCGCCTTCGGCCGGCATGCCGTAGGCAAAGCGGGTTTCCCTTTCCTGTCCCGAAAGCATCGCTCCCGCCTGTCGCCCGGTGGCTTCCATGGCCGCTCTGAACCGGGCCGCTTGCCTTGGGATATCCGGAGACAGGGTAAAGCCTTCATTACCCAGACTGTGCTGAAGGCGGGCGGTTTCCTGCCGGGTGCGTTCCTGCTGTCCGGGCGAATCGGGAGAGACGAGGCCGGGATGGATTTCAGCGGGCAAATGAAAGCCTTCATTGCCGGCAGCCGGGGCATAATCGGGTGTGTCGCCTTGAGACCGGAGGCGGGAGGAAGTGCCTGTTGTGGTATCGCTTCCGTACCGGATGGCGTCGGTATGGCGGGGATCGGTAGTCGGGAAAGTGTCGGAACCGGCAGAAGCCGGTTTGAAAGCCGTGTTATTCCTCCCGAAAGAAGACCCCTTGCGTTGGGGAGAGAAGGTTTCGGTTCCCCTTATGGCAGAGGACGTCGCGCTGTTTGAAACAGGAGGCGTGGTTTTATCGGAAAAAGCAGTATTGTCAATCACGGGAGACAGACCGGGGGAAGCCTGCCGGGTCAGCTCACGCGAGAGGTTTTGATTCACCGTGTCGGAAGAGCCGGAGGCGGCCCGATACGAGGCAAGCGTCGGGCTGGAAGGGGAAGGACGGTTCAGAAAGCGCTGGAAGCCGTGATAGAGCCTGAGCGCATCTGGCGAGAGCGACCGTTTCGGCGGAGGCAAGTCGCTTCCTCCCAGTGTCTGGCCAAAGGGGTTTTGGCTGCTTCCCATGTTCCGGTTGTCTTCTTTTTCCATTGTGTTTTCCTTTCTGCGGCAGTCCGTTTTTAGCAGAGAAAAGGGCTGCCAGTGTCAATCCGCAAATGGCTATATTATAAACCATTTATGGTTTATAATCGGGTGCAAAGCGATACGATGTCAGGAAAGGGGCTAAAGAGGCTGACCGGTTTTTCCGGCAGGTGAAACGGTTTTCCCCGGCAGGACGGTTTCGGCACGTTTTCCTCAATAGGGTAAAATGACACCTGTTTCTCCCGATGGCCGTTTGGGTGCCTAAACGGGCGTGTTCGGGCAAGGGTTTTCTGCGCAGGCTGGCGTCTTGCCGGGCGGTTTTTGCGCCGCAGTTTGTTTTTCCGGAGTGTTTCTTGGATTCCGAGTCTTCTTCACAGCTTGTTTATTCGGATGACCTCAAGGCGTATGAGGAGGATCTGGCACGCCTGATGGGGCCGGACGGCCCGTTTTCGGAAGTGGTGGAAGGGTATAACGGGCGGCCGATGCAGCTGGAGATGGCGCAGGCGATCGCCCGGACGATTGTCAATTGCGAAACCTTTGTGGCGGAGGCGGGAACCGGAACGGGCAAGACCTTCGCCTATCTGGTGCCGGCGCTGATGTGGGGCGGCAAGGTCATTATTTCGACGGGAACGCGCAATCTTCAGGATCAGCTTTTTTTCCGGGATATTCCGACGGTCAGGAAGGCGCTGGTGTCGCCGGTGACGGTCGCACTCCTGAAGGGACGGGCCAATTACGTCTGCCCTCTCCATCTGGCGCGAACGGCGGAATACGGGCGGATGGAAACGAAAGCGGATACCTATTATCTGCGCGAGATCGTGAAGTTCGCGAAAAGAACCGATACGGGCGACAAGTCCGATTTGCCGACGGTGCCGGAGACGGCGTCGATCTGGAATCAGGTGACGTCCACGAAAGAGAATTGTCCCGGAACGGAATGCCCGCATTATCAGGACTGTTTCGTGATGAAGGCGCGGAAAGCGGCGCAGCAGGCCGATGTCGTGGTCGTCAATCACCATCTGTTTTTTGCCGATGTCGTGCTGAAGGATACCGGAGTGGCCGAGCTGTTGCCGACGGCCAATACGGTGATTTTCGACGAGGCGCATCAGTTGCCGGATACGGCGACGATGTTTTTCGGCCAGTTCGTCGCCACAGGGCAGATGCACGAATTGTGCCGCGATGTGCAGGTCGAAGGCCTGGCGCAAGCCCGCGACGGGGCCGACTGGGTCGGACTGGTGGGCCGACTGGACAAGGCGACGAAGGATTTGCGCCTGACGCTGCCGGAAGGCATGAACCGGATGGCCGTGCATCAGATCGCAAAACACGACGCCTTCATGGCGGCGCTTGAAACGTTTTTGGCGGCGCTGGACGGGCTGGGTGAGGCGTTATCGGCGCAGGCCGAGCGTTCGGAAGTGCTGGAAGTCTGCCGGGCGCGGGCGGCCGAAGCCGGCGCGTTCGTGCGGAAATGGCTGGCGCTGGCGAAGGGAGAAGAAAAGACCGAGGATGTGCTCTGGGTGGAAACGTTCGGCCTGTCGCTGCAACTGCATCTGACGCCGCTGTCGGTCGCGGACGTGTTCAACAAACAGCGCGAAGGCACGCCACGGGCCTGGATTTTCACCTCGGCCACCCTTGCCATCAGGCAGGATTTCCACTATTTCGCTTCCCGGATGGGCTTGCTGGAAGCCGAGTCGAAGACCTGGCCCAGTCCCTTCAATTATGGCGAAAACGCCATGCTTTACGTTCCGGACAAAATGCCCATGCCGCAGTCCCCTTATTATTCGGATGCGGTGGTGGAAGCGGCCTTGCCGCTGATCGAGGCTTCCGGAGGGGGCGCGTTCATTTTATGCACCACGCTCCGGGCGGTAGGTCAGATTTCGGCCCGCTTGCGGGAGATTTTCAAGGAAAAGGAATGGCCGTTTCCGCTGTTTGTGCAGGGGGAATCGGGCAAGACCGATTTGCTGGAGCGTTTCCGGAAATCGGGCAATGGCGTGCTGGTCGGTAGCCAGAGTTTCTGGGAAGGGGTCGATGTGCGCGGGAAAGCGCTGTCGCTGGTCATTGTGGACAAGCTGCCGTTCGCGCCGCCGGACGACCCGGTGCTGGCCGCCCGTATCCGGGCGCTGGAAAAGGAAGGCGGCAACGGGTTCATGGATTTCCAGTTGCCCGAAGCGATCATGAGCTTAAAGCAAGGGGCAGGGCGGCTGATTCGCGACGAACGCGACCGGGGCGTTCTGATGATTTGCGATACGCGGCTGATTTCCAGGGCCTATGGCCGGCGCATCTGGCAGAGCCTGCCGCCGTTTTCCCGCACGCGGGACGAGGCGGCAGCCTGCGCGTTTTTGCGCGATGACGGCAGTGAAAAGGCGGCCTGAACGGGTCTGGCCGGTCAGGCGGCGCGGACGGGACGTTTTTTGCCGAACCGCTTGCGGATGACGGGGATCAGGGCGGTGACGGCGGCTTGCGCGCCCCAAAAGACGGCCATGCGTAACGGCCCGGAAGTGATTTTCCCGAAGCGCCAGATGCCTTTTGCCAGCAGGGTGGCGGCCAGTACGGCGAGTTTCTTTTCCATGATGCGGTTTTCCGGAGGGTGGAGAAAAACCGATTTTAGGGAAAAATTTTCCTCCGCGCCAATGAGCCCGCTTGTCCCGGTTCAGACCGTTTTGCCGGACCTGGCCTGACGGGTCTTGCAAAGAAAACGCAGCCAGAACATCGCGCCTGCGCTGGTCAGTCCCAGCGGGAAAGCCATCCAGATGCCGGTCAGGCCGTAATCCATCACGAAGCCGAAAACATAGCTGGCGGAAAGCGAAATGACGAAATAGGCGAGGAAGGAAAACAGCATCATGATTTTCACGTCCATGATGCCGCGCAGGGCATTGGCGAAAGCGATTTGCAAACTGTCGCCGAACTGGTAAATCATCATGATCGGAAAGAGGGAAGCGAGTGCGCCCAGAACGGCGGTATTGCCGGTAAACCAGTTGCCGATGGCGAAGCGGAACTGCCAGAAGAGCGTCGTGGAGGCTATCGCCATCATCATGATGAGATAAAAGCCGGAAAAGGCGGCCCGGCGCACGTCGGCCGGCCTTTCCTGCCCCCGGAAATAGCTGACGCGGACGGCGGTGGCGGCGCCCATGCCGTAGTACATCATGAAAAAGAGGGTGCTGACGGTCAGCATGACCTGATGGGCGGCCAGCGCAATGGTGCCGAGCCAGCCGACCATGATGGTGGTCAGCGAGAAGGAGGCGGTTTCCATGCCCATTTGCAGGGCCAGCGGCCAGCCCAGTGCGTTGAGTTTCCGGAAATCGGCGCGGTTCAAGGCTGCGCGGATAAATCCGTTTTTGTAATCCCGGTAGCGGGGCAGGCAGAAAAAGATCGCGACAAAGACGCCCAGCATGACGATACGCGAAAAAAGCGTGGATAGTCCCGCCCCGACGAGGCCCAGTTCGGGAAAACCGGCCACACCGTAGATCAGGACGTAATTGCCGATAATGTTCAGCAGGTTGCCGGACAGCAGAATCCACATGGACGTGCGCGTGTCCATGATGCCGTCGGCAAACTGCCTGAAGGCGTTGAAAAGCAGGATGAAGACAAGCGACGCCAGCAGGACAAGGTAATAGGGTTCGATCAGCGGGATCAGTTCGGCCGGCTGGTCGAGCCTGTCGATGTTGAAAAACAGGACGGTCATGGCCAGCGTGAAAACGATGGCGACGGTGAAGTTGACGAAGAGGGCGTTTTTGAGTTTGCCGCCGATGCACGCTCTGTCGCCGGAGCCGAACAGTTCGCCGATAACGGGCGTCAGTCCGTAGGCAAAGCCGGTGCTGCCGATGATGACGAGGTTGAACAGGTTATTGACGAAGCTGGCCGCGCCCAGCGATTCGGTGCTGTAATGCCCGATCATGATCGTGTCCGCAAAACCGAGCACGATCATGCCGATCTGGCCGATAATGATCGGCACACCCAGCGCGATCAGTTTGCGGAAATGGTCGGCATACGAAGCGGGCAGGTTCATGGCGTCTCTTGCGCTGGCCGGGCGGACAAGGGGGCGTTTTCAGGCAGCGCCTGTCCCGGAAAAGCGGGCGTCTTAGGCGGGTTTGGCCGTTTGTTCAAAATGGCTGGCCGGCAAAGGGACGAAAATGCCTCTTGCCGGCGTTTTTCCGGAAAACGGGAAAACCGGTTTGCCAAAGCGGGAGCCAACGGTTTTATCCCCCTCATTCCCGGACGGTTTCGCCGCCTTCCAGAATCGGCAGCAGTTCGTCCAGTTTGCGGATTTCGTAATTGGCCGCAAGGGCAGGCTGGGCCGTTTTGCCGGCCGGATTGTACCAGCAGGTGTCGATGCCGGTGTTTTTGCCGCCCTGGATGTCGGAGGTCAGCGAGTCGCCGACGATCAAGGCCTTGTCCGGCGCAAAGCGCGGAATCGCCCTGAATACGGCGCGGAAATAATCCCGGCTCGGTTTTTGGTGCCCGATGGTTTCGGAAACGAAAACATCGCTGAAATAATGATCCAGTCCGCTGCCCGACAGGCGGCTGTACTGGGTGGCGGCCACGCCGTTGGTGACGCAGTACAGGCGGTATTTTTCCGACAGTTTTTCGCAGAGTTCTTTCGCCCCGTCGATCAGGTAATACCCTTCGCCCAGCGCTTTCTGGTAATCCCGGCTGAAAGAAGCGCCATTGACGGCAAACCCCGTTTCGGCGAACAGTCTGGAAAAACGGGTGGACGTGACCGTTTCCTTGCTGATCTCGCCGCGTTCAAAGGCGGCCCAGAGCGTGCGGTTGACAGTGTGGTAAATGTCGCGGATTTCTTCGGTGAGCTTCAGGCCGTAACGCCGGAAAGTGGCGTCCAGAGCGTTTTTTTCGGTTTTGGCGAAATCAAGGAGGGTGTCGTCTGCATCAAGCAGGAGCGTGTCATAATTTTTTTTCATGATTTTCCCTGTTGCAAGGCGCCTTGTGGGCAATTTGAGAGTATACCATTGTGAGCGGGCGGCGTATTGACCGCGCTCGTCCGGTCCGGCTTTATGAGGGGGCGAAGATGGCGCTGCTCTCTTTCCCGCGCGTTTTCCATAACCCTGTCTTCCCGGGACAAACGCTGTCCTGAATGTTGTCCTGACAGAGGTGCGACCGGGCCGGCCGTTTTTTCCGCGCCGCGTTTCCCCGCTGGCGGAAAAGCGGGCCACCGCTGTCCGTTCTCCCCGGAAAAAGCGGAGCCGACAGTTTGGCAGGCCGGTTTTTCCGTCCGGTGGCAAGGGCCGGGCAGGACTTCGCGGTGCGGGTAAAGGCGCAGTCCGTTAGGGAGAGTGGATCAGACATGCCGGAACAGGCGGCAAAGCGGCCGGTTTTCGAAACAGGCGACATACCCGACAGCCTTTTGAAGAAAGGCTCTTTTTGATACCGGCCCCTTTTGACACCGGCACAGGCGTCAGGCGGATCGGTGCGCAAACCGGTGTCCGGAATACGGAAGCGCCATGAAGAACCGGGCGGGGCAAGACGCTTTGGCGACTGGACGGCGGCCCTTGCCGCTTTTCGCGCGGTTTTCCCGCCCGTGGAAGCGTTTCCCCCGTCGCGGACTTGTCGCGCCCTCCGGAGATAGGCGTCTTTCCTTCCAGTCCGGTTTGGCCCCCGCCGGGGCAGGGCAGGCGGTACCGGGAGCGGGAGCGAATTTTTCCGGACGGCAACAAAATAGTTGCTATAATCGGAAAAACGCATTCCAACACAGGCGGCAAGCACGGCATGGCAAGTGACACACATTCTTCCGGAAACGGGCGACTTGCCCGAAAAATCAGAATCGGATACCTGCTGATACTGGTTATCGTGCTGTTCACCCTGGGTTTCGAGCTGTTCAACATCTACCGGCTCTCTTCGCAAATCGACCGGAACATCCGCAACAGTATCGTCAATTACGCCAGCCAGACCGCTTCCCGCATGACCGACCGGTTCGAGAGCAGGAACCGCAGTCTCGAAGCGCTGAAATTCGATATCGAAAACCGGGATGTTTCCGGTCGCCAGTCCCTTCTGGCTTCCCTGCAAAACTACAACAGGTTGTGGGGAGCCGTGGCCAGCGGCGTGATTTTCCGGGATGGGGGAACCCTGCTCTCCGACGGGACGTCCGTCATCTTCGAAAACGATCTCGATCTTTACGGGGTCGAACACTATTCCAGCAAGCTGAGCATTACCAAACAGACTGTCAATGGCGAGAGCGTGCTGGTCTTTGCCAAGCCCTGTGACCGGAAATTCGGGGACAGGGCCATTGCGGCGGTTTTCAGTGCGATTGATATGAAAAGCCTGGCCAAAAGCCTGGGCGAATACGATTACCACGACGCTTCCCTGACAGTGGTTCGCAACAACGGGGACGTTGTTTACAAGCAAAACAGCGAACCGGGCATTCTGGGGGTGAATTGCTTCGACGATCTGCGCGCCATGACGCTTGGCTGGCCGGATTCGGTCGAGCAGATGAAAAACCGGATGAAGGTGTCCATGAACGGAACCCTTGCCTACACGAAGGACAAGGAAGAAAGGTATCTGGCGTACATCCCGCTGAAGGTGAACTACTGGTATCTGATCGTCGTCACCAAGGCGAAATCCATCGACTACACGGCCCTGACGCAGCAATACTATGTCATCTCCGGGATTCTGGTGATGGCCATTCTCATCGTGAGCTTTGTGGCGATGGCCAATCTGAATATCCATAACTACCGGGTCGCGCAGGCGAACCGGCAGCTCCGACAGGCTGTCGAACAGGCCAATCAGGCGAATGCCGCCAGGCGGGATTTTCTGGCCAGAATATCGCATGAAATCCGTACCCCCTTAAACGGCATCGTCGGGATGATTGAACTGGTCAGGCTGGAGTACGATGCCAAGGAAAAATGTCTGGAGTATCTTCGGAAAGCGACCGTTTCCGCCAATTATTTGCTGGGCCTGTTAAGCGATGTGCTGGACATCTCCCGGATCGAAAGCGGCAAGCTGACCCTGCATAATGACCTGGCGGACATGCGCGTGTTGCGGGAAGAAGTCGAAGCACTGGCCGGGACGCTGGCGGAAAAGCGCCAGCTGACCATCCGCATCGACGATTCCGGCATGAAACACCGCTATTTCGTGACGGATTATCTCCGCTTGAAGCAGGTATTGGTGAATCTCGTCTCGAACGCGATCAAATACACCGGTGACGGCGGCCATATTGTCGTGAACTTTTCAGAAGAAGCGGCCACAGAAGACAGCCGTTCTCTGGTCACGCTACAGGTGCAGGACGATGGGCAGGGAATCGCGCCGGACAAGCTGAAGGAAATTTTCGAGCCGTTTGAACAGGGAGGCGGCGGGAAAAAACGGGAAAACGGCGTGGGCCTCGGACTGTCTATTGTCACGGGGACCGTGACGCTGATGGGCGGCCACATCAATGTGGAAAGCGAACCGGGCCGGGGAAGCCGCTTTACGATAACGCTGCCGCTTACAGTCGGCGAAAAGTCGCACGGGATTTGGCAGGAACCCGTCACCGACCTGAACGGGGTCTCGATTCTGATGGCTGAGGATAACGAACTCAACGCCGAAATCGCCCTGGCCCTGCTGGAAGACAAGGGCGCCAAAGTGACAGTCGTCCCGGATGGCGCGGCGGCTGTGGACGCTTTCAGCCAGGCGGAGCCCGGTACATACGACGTCATTTTGATGGATATCCAGATGCCCCGCATGGACGGCACAAGCGCCACGCGGGCGATCCGGGGACTGGCGCGAGAAGACGCCGCCCGGATCCCGGTTATCGCCATGACAGCGAACGCTTTTGAAGAGCAGAAAACGGAAATGGTCAAAGCGGGCATGAACGACTTTCTGTTCAAGCCGATCGACATCAACAGGGTTTGCGCCTGTATCAGAAAATGGATGAAAGCGGAAGAGCCATGAAAAAGTATGGCGGCATGCTTCTGCTATTCGTGCTGTTTCTGGCCATTTCAGTCGCTACGGTGTACGGGCTTGCCCGCCAGACAAAGGCGCGGGCCGAAGCGAAAAACGCGGAAAGCGTGAAGCAAATCGGGAAACGCATACACGAAGTGATCGGGGTGCTGAAAGCGCTGGCCCAAAATGAGACCGTCCAGTCCAAAACCCTGGGCTTTGGCGAAAAGGCCCGGTTCCTGACGGCGATGAACCGGGAAATGGGCTATTTGATGATCTGTATTCTGGACGACAAGATCAACGTGTACAGTCCCGGGGTGGAAAAGCCGGTATCCAGTCTTGCGAGCCGCGACTATTTGCGGCGTCTCTATGCGAGCGGCAAGACAGAGGTCACCGACGCTTTTCTGGCTGGCGCAGACGGCAGGACGCTTGTCTATACCATCGCCGTGCCGGTCAGGATGGAGGGGCGGATGGCCGGGGCCCTGTTTGCCGCGATCAGGGAAAGTGAAATAAACGCTTTTCTTCAGGAGGGACAGGCGGACGGCGACAGTGTGCTGATCGGCAGCGGGGGACAATACATGAGCGGCGTGCCGGACGCGAAATTCGGGATGCCCCTTTATATCATGCTGGAGAAAAACTGGCGGATATCGCGCCCGGTGGAAGAAATCCTGATGGACATTCAGGCCGGAAATGCCGGTACATTCTGGGGGGTCAACCATTTCCGGATCAACTACTTCGTCTATACGCCGGTGAAAGAAACCCGCTGGGTTGTCATCACACGGGGCAGTCTGGCGCAGTGGACGTCTTGCCTGATTTTGTACGGGATTTTCCTGATATTCCTGGTTTGCGCCGGGATTTTCCTGTATTTCCGGGGAACCGGGAAAAAACGCAATGAAAATCCCAATTGAACGGGGACGGCTAAAAGACGGCAAAAGGCGGAATGCGTGCCCGGACAGGGCGGGAAGCCAGAGATTTTGGGCCATGCAATCGACGCCGGTAGCGGACCGGTTTTCTTGCCGGAAATCGCCTTGCGGGAACGGGCGAGGGTTTCGGCAAACGAAAACAGGGAGAAAACCGGCGAAACCGGACTTTCCGGGAGCCGGCAACCGGAAAGTCCGGCAGCGGCGGAAAACGGGAGCGGCTTTACCGGCCGGCAGGCAAAGCGCGTCAGGAAAACGCCCCGGGTTTTTGCGGGACGTTTCCCGTTGCGATGCCTTGCGGACGAGTGGAAAGGATATCCTCACGAGATGGCGGCCGCGTGAGCCGGTGCCAGGGCGGTTTTTTTCGCTTCTTCAAAGGCAATGGCTTGCGTCAGATAAACATGCCCCGCGTGCCGGCGCGAGCCTTTTCAGGGTAGCGTCTTCCGGTTGCCGGCGGGAGAGCGTGCCGCCGTCGATCTGTCCGTCCGGGGTCAGGTCCGGCCACGCGCAGGGCGCGGTGGTGGGGTTCTTTGGCGAGGATTGTCAGGAAGGCGCTTCGCGCCTCCGGCAAGAGAGTCGTTCGGACGGCAGGGGCTGGAAAGCCCCAACAGGCCGCGCAAGGGCCCGTTTGCCGGGCGGGAAAAGACGTCTGCCAGACTTTCGGACGGAGGGCGGTTTTTATACCGGACGGTTTTCAGGCCGATCCGGGCTTCGGGAAGCCGGAGATCGGGATAGCCGTTTACGATGCGGGCGATTTCGCCCAAAATCGCCCGGGCCGGGCGGCAGGCCGGTTTTAGGGATCCGATAGCCAGTTGCCGGCTTTCCGTTTCGCACGGAAGGTTTTCGCCTTTGCGGATGCCGCGCAAGGCCCGGGACGTGACGGCTTCATGGCACAGGCATCTGGCGGCGGCGTATTCGCGGCGCTACTGCGACCGAAACCGGACGGGAGGCGGCACCATGGACAGGGCCGCGGGAAGAACGCCGGGCTGTCCTATGAGTCGAAAGCGGCGGCGTTGATGCGGCGCAGAGGGTTATACGGGTTCAGGTACCGTTTTTTCGACAGGCCCTGCTTTCGGAAGTCCATTTTCTTTCCGGATTTTTCTGTTGGCATGGCGCAGAGGCGGGCCAGAGCCGTTTCGCTGCCGGGGTCTGTAAGCGTCGCCCCGATTTTCTCCGGTTCGGCCCGGAAATATTCCCTGCCCCGTTCGTCGCCGTCATGATGCGCGTCGTCGATGGAAGCCGCCAGATTGTCCGGCGCCATGCCGGGGAAACCGGCGTCAGGCTGTCGTCGGCGATCAGTCCGGCATAACTGGCGATGCCCTTGCCGCAGTTGCCGGGCGTCCGGCCGAAACTCGTGTCCGTTTCGATGGCGCGATCCCGGTATTCAAGCGCGTGGATGAAGCGCCCCTATAACTGGACTGATTGCCCGGCAGGGTGAGGTTTTCGCTGCGCGGCCGTTCGTTAAAAAAGAGAAAAGCCGGATTGTCCACGGCCTTTGTCAGGTGAAAAATGGCTTTCCCGATTTCAGGCTGTTCCCATGCGCCAGACGCGTTTTCCCGCCCGCGATGGCGGCCTGTCCGGGCATGGGCGGCCTAAACGTTCACAGGCCCGCGTCCGGTCGTGTCGGTTTTTCTGCGGCTGGCGACGCCATATCATGCCAGCGCCTTTTCGGCCGCTTCGGGGCGCGTTGACTGGCCGGCCAGTCCGGTCAGGACGGCAATGGCTGCGGGCAAGGCCCTTGTATCGCGTTCGGCGTTTTTTCGGCAGGGCGGACAGGGATAGCGCGGCCGTTTTTGCGGACGGAGAAGAAGCGGGTGTTGGCATGCCACCCGGTTTGTTTGCCTCAATGCGGGGAACGGAAGAGTCATGCCGGTACCGGGCGGGGTCTGGCAGACGGGTCGGAAACCGGCCGGAAAAATGCCTGAAATGCGCTTAAACCCTGTTTATGTCAGGACAACGTCCTGCTCGCTGTTTTTCAGCCAGAGTTGCGCGAATTCGTCGAAAGGCACGGGTTTGCTGTAATAGTAGCCTTGCGCCAGCGTGCATCCCGTCCGTTTCAGGAATTCGACCTGCAAGGCCGTTTCGACGCCTTCGCAAAGGATATCGATGCCGAGATTGCCGGCGATATCGGCAATGCCTTCGATCAGCGTACGTTTGCAGGGCAGGCTGGAAGCCTGATCCAGAAAGCTTTTGTCCAGCTTTAAGGTATCGACCTGAATCTGGCACAGCAGATTGACGGACGAATAGCCGACGCCGAAATCGTCCAGCGATATCCTGAATCCGGCCTGGCGGAGTTCGCGCGTTGCCCAAATGACGGCATCAATATCGTTGATGACGCTGGTTTCCGTGATTTCGATGTCGAGCAGGGAAAACGGGACCTTATAGCGCCGGGCGATATCCATCAGTCTGGCCGGCAGCGAATGGTCGATGAAATGGTTGTGCGAAAAATTGCAGGAAACCGGAAATACGTTTTTCCCTTCTTCCATCAGGCTTTTCAGGATATGGCAGGTTTTCTCGAAAATGTAGAGATCGAGCCGGATGATGAAATTGTTCTTTTCAAACAGCGGAATGAACCGGTCGGGCGGAACGGGTTCCGATCCCGGGACAAGCCAGCGCGTCAGGGCTTCGGCGCCGACCACTTCTCCCGTTTGCATGTTGACCTTGGGCTGGAAATAAGGCACGAACTGGCCGGAGGCCAGCGCCCCGTCCATCAGCTGTTCGATTTTCCGGTTTTCCCGGATGCGTTCGACGATGGCGTCATCAAACCAGGTGAAGGTATTGTAGCTTGCCTTGTTTTTGGAAATCTGCGCGTAATGGGCGTAATTGATGGCGGCGTCGATGGTGTCCCGGTTTTGCAGCAGGTAAACGCCGCAACTGAAAGTGACGGGGTAGTTGCCCAGGATCTGTCCGAAATCCGAAAGGGCTGCGTTTAGCGAAACCATGCGTTTTTTGAGGGCCTGTTCACTGGCAGACGCCAGAAACAGGATAAAGCGGTCGGCCGACTCGCGGCAAACCGTTTCGCCCTGCTCCGTCTGGATGAATGCCGTCAGCCTGTTGGCGACAGCACGCAGCAGTTCGTCCCCCTTGCTGAAGTCGTGAATGTCGTTGATGTACTTGAAGTTGTTGATGTTGATATAAACGACGCCGTAACGGATATTCCCGCTTTCGCGGTTCAGCCGTTTCGTGGCGGTTTCGGCAAACCGCATCAGCCTGGGCAGGCCGGTCAACTGGTCGTAAACGATGAGATCGGTAATGCTTTTGTGCGCACGGTTTCGGATGACGAGGATGCAGGTGAAGAAACCGATCGTCATGGCGAGAATGAAGGCGAATCCGTAAAAGGCCCAGGCGGGATTTTCGCGGATGAGCGTGAAAAGATTCCGTTTCGGCTGTCTGGCCATATTGGTGATGATGAATTCGTGCAGCTTGTAGTTGCGCAACTGGCGGATATACTTGTTGAAGGCGTTGACGATGTTCCGGTCGGTATCGCGCGAGAAAACGATGGCGAATTCGGTAGTGTAGGTGGCCAGTTCGTTAAAGGACAGCGCGGAATATTCCGGCCAGGACATGAGCGCGTTGGCACTGTAAATGTTGACGTAGCCGGCGTCGATTTCACCGTTTGCCAGCGCCTCGAAGATCTGGTGGGGGGAGTCTTTCCTGACGATCTCGATTAGGGGATGCCTCTTTTTCAGATCGTTTATGAAATGCTCGTTGGAATAATGCGCGAACGATACTCTCTCGGGGGAGGATGGCGGGGGCGGATTGCCGGCAGGGGTAACCCGGGCGATGGGAACCTGGATAAACGGAATGGTCGGTTGCAGGCCGAAGCGGGTAATCGCGTCGCTGTCGGTCTCGACCATTCCGATGGCATCGACGTCGCCGTCCTGCATTTTCCGGAACGCGGCCTCGTGAGAGGGAACGTTGACATAGTCGATTTTGATCCCGGTATTGGCGGAAATGAAGGCAAAAATATCGGCGACCACGCCGCTGTTTCCGCGGGCGGAAAGGGGTCTCCAGCCGTTTAGCCAGGCGACGCGGAGAACGGGCGTTTTGCCGATTGCTTCCCTTTCCTGTTTCGTCAGGGTCGGAAAATGGGTTTCATTGAAACCGTAGTGTTTTTCGTAGAGGCGGAAATCGAAAAAACGGTCCTGGCTTTTCAGGGCGGACTGGGCGGCATTGAGTTCGTCCAGCAAGGCCTTGTGTCCTTTCCGGACAGCGTAAAACAGGGGAGAGGGCGCGAATGAGGCCAGAACGCGCAGGCCGTTGATCTTGTTTGACGAAGCGTTTAACAGCACGTCGATGTCGCCGTTTTTCAGCGCCATGACCATATCCCGCGACCGGTTGTAGGTTTTGAGGCGATACCGGATGCCCTGTTTTTTCGCGTAGGAAGCAAAAAGCACGGTTTCGTAGCTGCCTTTCAGGGAACCGGCAGAGAGCGTGCCCAGTTCTTCGGGGCTTTTGTCCAGAAACCGCCTGTCGTCGGGACGCACCAGCAGCACGTTATAGTTCAGAAACGATTCGAGATCGGAAAAATCGAACCATTTTTCGCGTTCCGGCGTGCGCTGCATGCCGCCCAGCATGTCGATTTGGCCCTTTTTCAGCCTGCTGTAACATTCTTCCCAGGTGCCGGTCACGAATTCGTATTTCCAGTTGGTGTATTGGGCCAGTTTCTGGAGATAATCGTAGTTGTAGCCGCCCAGTGAACCGTCCTGGTCGATATAGCCGAACCCGGCAATTTGCGGAAAACCGACCCGGACAATCCGGCTTGCGGGCCTGTCTGCGGCTTGGGCGGGAAACGTCAGAAAGAAAAACAGCAGGGCAAGAAAAAACGCTGCAAAATGACGGGGTCTTTTTTCCATTATTGAATGGCACCGTGCTGTAAAAGAAAATGGCAGTGGACGATTCCTGTCGGGGCGACAAAGCACCCGTTTCCAGTTTAGCGTGCCGCCGGAAGCGCGGAGGGACTTGTTACAATTTTTTCCCGTCAGCAATGCAGTCCGGACGAAAAGCGTTTCTTTCCGTCAACTTTTGAATTATAAAGGGAAACGAAAGAGGAAGGGACGTCATGAAGAAAAGAATATCGCGAAACTGCCGGAAATTTTTTGGGCCGGCTTCGCGCTGAAAAAAGGCGGGGTTTTTCGGGTCTGGCTTGCCGCGCTTTTTCCGGGCGCAGGCGGCGCTGTGACATGGCCGGGCAAAAAAGGGCGGCTTTCCCCAATTGCGCCGCGCCGGTTTGAACACGGTAAATCCATTCCGAAATAAGGGGCAGTCCATCGGGGCGGTTTGCGCGACAGGGGAAAGGGAAGAGGTCGCCGGCGGTATCGTGGGCGACGGCATAGGGCCGGTTCATGCCAGATGGCGTCATGGCTGGCTTTATGAATACCGGCCCGCCTGAAAAAACGGAAAAGCCGGAAACGCACGGTGGAAAGAGACACAGGTCTGGCGTCTGACATTTCCGGCATGGCGCCCGCGCCGGGCAGGTCTATTCGCGATACCGGGGCCTGTTTCCCGTCAGGCGTTCCGGGCAAGGGAAAAAACGGTTGTTTCGGAAAAACGCCGGATCGCCAGTCCGCGTGAAGCCCTGTTTGCGGTATGATCGAAAAGAGAAAGCGTGTCAAAAAAAGCCTCTCGGGAAACAGTCCGGTCCGGATCGGCCTTCCGGTCATCGCTGGCAGGAAAGCGGATGCGTTCAGGCAAAAACGGGGGGGAAGTGTCGCGAAATTGTCATACGTCTTATCCGGAAAAAACTGTGGATAAGTCAGTGAATAACCGCTTCGGGCGCTTGTCCCGCCTGCTTTCTCCCGGGGATGCCTGTTTTTTGCGCGTCTTCCGGAAAGAACGGTTTTTTTGTTTTTCCGGCTTGCGCGATCTGCCGGGGCGTGCTAGCGGCGGTGGCTGCCGGCGGACGCGATTCTTCAACAAACGGGATATCGACCATGCAGAAAATCATCAATGAAGCGGGAAAAAAAGCGATTGAAGCCTTCGTCAGGGAAAACCTTTCGGGGCGGGTCAGCGATGAGACCGTTCAGTCGTATATCGGGATGGCGGAAAGCCAGATGAAAATTCACGGAGGCTTGCCCAGTCTGGAAATTTCGATGTGTTTCTCCCTGACGGGAGAGCCGGAATATCTCGATCTGGAGGCAAGTGACGTCAGTTACAAAGACGCCATACTGGAAAATGCCGAAGAGCTGGCCGGCGTTTTCGGCGAGGAAATCGGGGCGCGTCTGGAAAAGGCCGGGTGGGTAAGGCGGGAGTCGGAATCGGGCGAATGCCGGACAGCGACGGTTTCAGCGCCTTATGACGGTTATCTGTTTTCCGTGACGGCTGTCAGCGCGTCCCCGGACGGGAAGCCCGCTTTTTACGAAGTGAAATGTCTGGGACGCGAGGCGTCTGGCGGGCCGGACGCTGCGGCATAAGGGCCGGTTTTGTTGCCCCTTGTCAATCTGTGGATAAGTTTTGGCGTATCCGGTGCGAAATGAGGGGAAAAAGCCGTTGATTGACGGCTTTTTCCACCGGAAAACGGAAGCATGAAGCGCCAGCCTTCAGGCTGTCATCGTCAGTCCGTAATCGTCAGGTCGAGGCTGCCGGCGATCATCCGGATCAGGTAGGCGATTTCTTCAAGCGATTCGATATAAAACGAATTCGGATCCAATACATCGGTCTGGAACTGGGTAATCACTTGCCGGTCTTGCAGGTGATTGGTCTTTTCGCTGTTGAAAAAACTTTGCAGCGCGCGGAAATAGCGGTCGGGCGCCATCGGCAGTTTCTGGCTGTCGGCCACGATTTTCGCCAGAAAGTCTTCGGAAATGAGTGCCAGCGTTTTCCGGTCGTTTTTCAAAAGGGCGCCCAGCCATTCGGGTTTTTTGATTTTCAGGACGATGAGAAACGTGGCAATGCCCTGTTCCGGCGGTTCGTCGGCCAGAATGTAGAGCGTGACGGCCCTGTCGATTTCCTGAAGCGTCAGCGGAACCAGCGCGGCCCATGCCGTCATCAGTTCGATGAAACGCTGGCGCTTGGGCGCGGCGATATCCAGACCATGCCGGGTGAAAATGCCGCCGATAAACGAGCGGATATGCGCCAGATGGGCGGTGTCGTTCGAGGGAAAGCGGGGCAGCGACAGGAAAAAGTCGATGAACTTGTGCAGATAGGCCCCCGCGTCCGTGTCCGAACCGTAAACGCTTTTGACGGCTTCATAGAGCTGGATGCGGTTGACGGGCAACACGAAAATCAGGTTGGGCATGTCGAAATAATGCCGGATTCTTTCCAGAAAACGGATGGCGAATGTCGGGCGGCACCGGTCGAGTTCGTCGATCACGATCACAATGGGTTTGTCGCAGGCCGCGACGATCAGGCCCAGTGTGGTGCGGAAATTGGCGAAAAGCGCTTTTTCTGCCGGCCAGGCTTTCAGGCGGTTGTCGATCCAGTTGACCGTATCGTCACTGGCCAGCTGGAAAGACGCTTTTCCGTGAGAGGCGTCGTGCGCGGCCTCTTTCGGGCCGGAAGGGCTTTGGGAAACCGTTTTGACGGCGGCAAGCCTGCCGGTCAGCGGCACCATGGCGTTCAGCAGGCGCGCCGCCTCGCTGCGGATCGCGTCGCCCGTGCCCTGCTCGTCTTCCAGCAGAAGCGCCAGCTCGGCTGCCACAATGAAAAAGGGGTCCAGTTCGTTGTTTTGCGCAAAGGCGTCGATGTAAACGACCGGATGGCCTTCCCGTTGCAGCCGGGCCGCCCAGTTTTTGGCAAACCAGGTCTTGCCTTCTCCCCATGACGCGTCGATGGCGATGACGGCGCCTTCCCTGACCCGGTTGATATACCCGGTCAGTTTGTCGGCCAGCCGGGTGCGCTCCAGCAGGTCGCCGGCAAAAGGGCGCGCGATTTCATCGAGAGCGTTGCCGGCGTGATGGGGGGCTGTCCGTGCGACACGATTCATGCGAGTTCTCCGTTGGGAAAATGAAAAGACAGGATGAACGGTTTTTGCAGCGATAACTTTACCCCAAAACCGGAAAAAAGGTGACAAAACCGGCCGTTTTTTATCCTTCTTTTCTGCCGGAAATCATCCGGATTTTCCGGAACCGGCCAAACCGGAAAAAACGGGCAGGCCGGAACGGGCAAAACAGGAAAAAACAGGACGCTTTTCTTTGTCGGGCCTGCCGGAAAGGCATGGCCTTGCCCCCTTTAAAACAGGCGGGCGCTGGCAACGCGCCGGGATCGTTTTTATGGCCGCGCTGGCCGGATTCCCGTGACGGCCTGCGCCAGGTTTTCCGAAGTGTCCGGCATCCGGACGGGCAAAGCCGCTTTTGAAGACGGTCCTCTTTGGCCGGATACTTGCCGGAACGGTTGAAAAATCCCGTTTCTTCCGTTTGCGGGACGGGGATGGCTCGCCGCTTCCCTGGAAACCGGCCGCTTTGCCTGTACAATAGCGCTTCGTCGAAATTGGAAAAAAAGGGGGTTTTGCAATGCGTGAACCGGATCAGCTGGGCGACAAATTCGTCTCGAAAAAAGTGCTTGAGGCGCTCGGTATTGCCGTACCTGAAGATGCGCTGGGTTTTTACGTGAAGGGAAAAACGCTTTATATCGAGGCGATGAACACGGAAGACACGCCCGCGGGACTGATGATCAATGTGGAACCGGTCGAAGTGCCCCTGACGGATGAACAGGTGAACCGGCTGAAAGAAGACGGATTGTACAGCAGCCAGGGATTCAGGCTGGGGTAAGGGCGCTGGCCGGGCAGATGCCGGGGCCGGGGACTTTTGGGGGAACGTCCGCGTGGGCTTTCCGGCCGGAAAACCGTTGCCGCAAGCGGTTTCCCGGCGAAGGGCTTGGTCGCCTGCCGTCCCCGGCAGAAAAAGACAGAGGGCCGGGACAATGGCCGGATCGACTGGCCGGAAAAAACCGTTTGCGGCAAAAGGGGGGTGAAAAAATCGTGCCGGGCCGGCAAACCGGCGGAAAACGGCTTCCCGGCCCGGTAAAGCCTGTCAAAAAGGACAGGTAACTTCATGCAAACGGTTTTTCCGTTCCCGGTTTTCCGTTCTTTCGGGAGCCCGGAAAGACGCGGTTTTGGCCGGACAGGGAAGGGGAGCGGGCGTGTGCAGGCGGGAAGCATACAGCGGGTCTGGTTTCCGGATAAACCGGACTGGATTTCCGGACAGTGTTTTCGCTCACCCTGCCGGATAAAAAGGCCTCTTGAATCGTTTGAAGACGGTTTTTCAGCCATGTGACCAGGGATTTTTTCCCGATCCAAAGCGGGATTTCCCGTCTTTTTCCTGCGGTTTTTCCCCGGCTTTTTACCCGAACTGTCCGGAAATCAAGCGGTTTTGCAAACCCGGCAAACCGGGGATTCATGCGGGTTTGAAGCCCTTTTTGACCTTTTTTGTCCATCCTGTTTCCAGCACCTCCCTGCTTGACGGCCGCGATCCCGGAAAGACCGGAGACGGGGCAGGAAAGCGTATGCCGGAAACCGGCAGGCCACTCCCCCTTCCGCACAGGCGTCGGACACGGCGGCTCCGGAGGGCCTTTTTTGCCGCGCGCGTGCCGTTTCCGGAAAAAACGGGTTTCCCTTTCCGGGGGGGTATCGCCATGCCGCGAAAGGTTCAGCGTATCCCGAAAGGGGCCGGAAACCGGAAAAAACAAAAAGCCCCTTTGGAGAGAAGGGGCTTTTCAGAGAGTAGATGCAATTGGTAAAGAGTGCGTTTTTGAATCTATGGCTTTTCAATTACGTCTCAGTGATAAACATTCTATCCGGATTTATTCTTCAAATAAACCATTAAAAAAGTGATTGTTTGTTCTGTTTTATTGAAGTGACGAAATGAAGCGTTTTCATTCCGGACAAAAAGCGCCATCCTGTTTTCCAAAAGGGCCTTGAATTTGTCGGTCAGGCGGACTTGGCACGCGGTTCCGGCGTCACCAAAAAGCGGGCGTGCGACCTGCCTGTCCGGTTTCGGGAAAACCTGCCGGATGGCATGGCGTTGAAACTCTTCGCTTTACTGGCCGTTCGACGTCAAAACGGATGTTTCCTGTACGAAAAGGGCCGGCGCGAACCTGACCGGATCGGCTGTTCGCCTTGGGTACGGGAAGATTTTTCCGTGGATGTTTCCTGCCGGATGGATCGGTTCGGGGAACAGGAAACAGGAACGCGGGAAGAGTCCGGTGTCCCCGATACGCGTGAATGGAAACCCCGATTACGCCATGCCGTGATGTGGGTGATCTTTTCCGGAAAAAGGGAGAAGGCGTGACGAATCGCCGTCTTGCCTTCCGGCAAAAAAAGGTATCTGTCCAGACGGCCGCGCAAAAACAGGCTCTCAGGCAATAGCTTTCCCCCTGTTAACCGGCATTGAGTTGACGATGGGCTTCGTTTTTTCCGACACCCTCGTTTTGGCGGCATTCCCCGTTCGGGGAAGCTTCTTTCGCCGGGCGGATTTTTTCGTTCTCCCGGCTTTAAGAGCCATATTGGTAAAAGGTTTCCGGCAGAAAACCGGACAGGCCATTCATGCATTCGATACGGGTCTTTTGATCGCCGGGAAAACGCCGTCCATCAAAACAGGACAACAGGCCCGACTGATCGGGCCGGCCCGGAAAACGCCGGAAACGCCGGAAACGCGGGAAAACCGGGAAAGCAGGAAAACGGAAAACGGAAAACGGAAAACGGAACGCAGGTTCGCAGGTTCGCAGGAAGGGAAACGGGTTTCCCGTTTCCCCTCCTTTTCCCGCCCCAAAAAGACTGCACCCACCCAAAAAGACGGCCGCCATGCGAAGGATGACGGATTTCACCGGGCGGCTGTCTCTTCGCTTGCCTCTTTAAGCCTCTGGCTGCCTCTTCAGGCTTTTTTCCCCGCTTTTCCCTAAAAGCGGATTTCCAGTTTGGCTTGCGCACCGTGGTCAACGGTGGCGTCTCCTATCAGGCCGTCGTAGCCGATGCTTAGGGTGGTGTCGGACCGGAGCGCGAATTCCGCGCCAAAGCGGATTTGCGCCGCGTCACGGTCGAGTTCATTGCCCCGGATACGGTAGTTTTCTCCTCCGCTGAAGTGCAGTTCGGTATTTTGACGGATGTTGCCCAAGGCGTGTTGCCAGGCGATGTCTCCGTACAGGTTGTGTTTTTTTCCTTCCGGTTTCCACTGCCCTTTCAGTCCCAGGCTCGCAAAGCCGATGTTTCCGTTTTGGCTTTGGCCTCCCAGTCGGCTGTCGGCGATGTTTTGGTTTCCTTTTTCATGGAAGCGGTCTGTTTTTATCCATTGCCAGTTGAGGCCAAGGTAGGGGGTCAGGACGGTTTGGCTGTTCAGTTCGAGGTCGTGTCCCGCCTGGAGGAAGGCTTGCGCTATCTGGCCGTGGTAGTCGGCCCGGTTTTCTCCACGCAGGGCGCCTGTTGCGATGTTTCTCCGGGTTTCGATGTCCAGCCAGCTGTAGCCAAGGCCTCCTTTCAGGTGTATGGGGCCCAGGTGGGTTTGGCCGTAGCCGATCAGCTGGAAGGTGTCGATGTCGGCTTCGCTGTTTCTCCGGCTCCGGGTTTTCAGTTCGGTTCTTTCGTAGCTGACCGCGATTCCCGCGGTGGTTTGTTTATGTCGGTACAGGTCGGCTCCCGCTATGAGGCCGAAGCCTTTGTTGTCGGTTTTCGCCGTGTTGTTGTCTCCTTTTTGTTTTCCGTCATGGCCCCACAGGTCGGCCCACAGGTGGCGGGACAGGTCAAGGTGGTTTTTTTCCTGTCCTGTCCGGTTTTCCGGATTGGTCGCTTCGCCTGTTTTGTCCAGGTGGCTCAGGACGGCGTTTCTCGCGTAGCGTGTGTTGGCGATCAGGGCGCTTTTCAGGTTGCCGTGGATTTCTCCTGACAGGTTGTCGTAGGCTTCTCTGGCCTGTTCCCTGTCCATGCTGACGATTTGGTCGTAGACGCTGTTGCCCGGGCCCAGTTTGTCTATGGCGCCTCCCACGTTGTTCTGGTTGGGGTTTTGCCCGGCTTCGTCAAAGCCGGTTTTGTTTCGGGTCAGGGTTAAGCTGATCGAGTTCGGGTCGCTGTAGTCGATTTGATGGTCGAGGAAGGCGAGGTTTTCCCGGATTTCCGTGAAGGTGCCTGATATGGTGTTGTCTGATTCAAGGAGGGTGTAGCGGGTCTGGTCGTTCCAGTTTCCGGCTCCGGCTTCCAGTTTCAGGATGGCGCCTGTTTCCAACGTGGTGTCGCTCGCGCGGATGTGGTCTCCTGTTCCGTCCGGGTTTCCGGTGAAGGTGTAGGCGCCTCCGCTGGTGATGGTGAGGTGGCCGACTGTCAG
This sequence comes from Oxalobacter paraformigenes, assembly GCF_000158475.2. Taxonomy (GTDB): domain Bacteria; phylum Pseudomonadota; class Gammaproteobacteria; order Burkholderiales; family Burkholderiaceae_D; genus Oxalobacter; species Oxalobacter paraformigenes. Next base: position 522,889 of record NZ_KI392031.1, read on the forward strand.
GTGGCCTTTGCCGATGGCGCCTCCGTTTTCGATGGTGACGGTTCCGGCGATGGTGCCGTAGCCGCCCAGGGTTCCTCCATCACGGGCGATGGCGTTGCCGGCCAGGCGGGCGGCGCTGTCGCTTTCGGTCTGGCCGATCAGGAGGAGGCCTCCCCGGACGGTGGTGTCGCCTGTGTAGGTGTTGGCGCCGTTCAGGCTTAAGGTGCCGCTGCCCTGTTTGGTGAGGTCGCCGGCTCCTTCGATGACATGGCTGACGGTGTAATCGAGGTTTTGGTCGAACAGGAGGGTTCCGCTGTTGTGTATGTTGGCTGCGCGGATGACGGGGGTTCCGGTGAAGGTGGTGGTGCCTTCGAGGTGTGCTGTGCGGGTGCCGTCTCCGGCTTGCAGGATGCCTCCGTTCAGGATGGTGTCGCTCAGTCGGGCGCCGTCGGCTGCGATGAGGGTGCCGCCATCGTTTAGGGTGGTCGCGCTGGCGGTTCCGCCGGTGCTGACATTCTGGGTGCCGCCGCTGTCGAGGATGGTGTCGATGGCTGACCCGCCGGCGCTGATGGTTTGCAGGCCTCCGCCGTGGATGGTGGTGCTGATGGCGGTTCCGTTAGCGCTGATGTTCTGGACACTTCCATCGTTCAGGATGGTGTCGATGGCGATTCCGTTGTTGTCGATTTCTTGGGTGCCTCCGCCGTAGATGGTGGTGCTGACGGCTGTCCCTCCACCGCTGATGTACTGGGTGCCTCCATCGTTCAGGATGGTGTCGATGGCTGACACGTTGCCGCTGAAGATGGTCTGTCTGCCGCCGCTGTGGATGGTCGCGCTGATGGCTGTTCCGGAGATGGAGACATACTGCCTGCCTCCACTGTTGACGATGGTACCGACAGCCGACCCGCCGTTGATGTTTTGCTGACCCCCGCTGTTGACGGTGGCTCCGATGGCTATCCCGCCGTTGCTGATGACCTGCACGGCATAGTAGTTGATGGTGGTACCGTTGGCTGTTCCGCCATCATTGACGTGCTGGTAGCTATTACTGTTGACAGTAGTGCTGATGGCTGTCCCGCTGTTGTTGACGTGCTGCCTGCCAAAGTTGTCGATAGAGAGGCCGCTGACTGTCGCGCCACTGTTGATGTTCTGGGTGCCGCCTCCGTCGAAGGTAATGCTATCGACGACGGCTCCGCTGCCGTTGACGTTCTGGACGCCTCCCAAATAGAGGAGGGTACCGGTCGCTGTCCCGCCGTCGTTCACGTTCTGGATGCTGGTGTTGCTACTAACGATGGTGCCGACGGCTGACCCGCCGTCGTTGACGTTCTGCGTACCCGAGCTGTTGACGGTGATGCCGCTGACTGTCGCGCCGCTATTGACGTTCTGGACGCCGCCTCCGTCGAAGGTGAGGTCATCGACGATGGCTCTGCTGCCGCTGACGTTCTGCACGCCTCCGCTTTTCAGGACGGTATCGGTCGCCGTCCCGCCGTCGTTTACGTTCTGCGTGCCGGTGTCGTCAACGGTGGTGCTGACGGCTGACCCGCCGTCGTTGACGTTCTGGGTGCCGGAGCTGTTAACGATGGTACCGCTGGCTATCCCGCCATCATTGACATGCTGGACGCCTCCGCTGTTGACAGTGGTGCCGGTCGCCGTCCCGCCGTCGTTGACGTTCTGGATACCTGTGTCGTCAACGATGGTGCTGACGGCTGACCCGCCGTCGTTGACGTTCTGCGTACCCGAGCTGTTGACGGTGATGCCGCTGACTGTCGCAGAATCGAGGATATTCTGGACACCTCCGCCGCTGAAGGTGAGGCCGTCGACGATGGCGTGGTAGCCGCTGACGTTCTGGACGCTTCCGCTGTGGAGGACGGTACTGATGGCGGATCCATTGGCGCTGATATTCTGGACGCTTCCACTGTGGAGGACGGTGCTGATGGCGGATCCAATGGCGCTGATATTCTGGACGCTGCTGTTGAGAATGGTGTTGCTGACTCTCGCATTGACTTGAATGTTCTGGACGCTGCTGTTGAGAATGGTGCCGACAACTATTCCGCCGCTGTAGACGATCTGCTCACTTCCGCTGTTAAGGGTAGTGTCGCTGACTGTCCCTCCCCAGATGGTTTGGCTGCCGTTATTGAAAATGGTGCTGACAACTCTTCCGCCATCGTCGACGGTCTGCTCACTTCCGCTGTTAAGGATAGTGCCGCTGGCTATCCCATTGTTGGAGATGTGTTGGGTACCTCCACTGATAACGGTGTTGATTGCCACCGCTCCGCGGTCGACGCTTTGGCCGCCTCCATTGATAATGGTATCGACTGCCGACCCGTTGTCGGAGACGGACTGGTAGCCAATATAGTTGGAGGTGCGATTGATGACGGTGCTGGTAGCTGTCCCTCCGCTGACGTTCTGACGGCCTCCATTGATAATGGTGCTGATGGCCGATCCTTCGGTGAAAACGTACTGAACGCCGCCGCCGGAGATGGTAGTGCTGACGTCGGTTCCTCCGCTGCTGACTATCTGCAAGCTTCCGCTGTAGATGGTGGTACCGCTGGCTATCCCGCCGTCGTTGACATACTGGGTACTTCTGCTGAGGACAGTACCGCTGGCTGTCCCGCCGTCATTGACATTCTGGGTACCTCCTCTGCTGACGATGGTGCCGCTGGTTACCCCGCCATCATTGACATTCTGGACGCCCGAACTGTTGATGGTGGTGCTGACCGCTATCCCCCCGACGTTGACATTCTGGGTATCGCCCGAATTGAGCGTTTGACCGGACACCGTCGAGTTTGACACGTCATACGTAGCCGCCATCGCAGGCGGCACGATATTCGGCGCCAGTACCGCCGTCAGCGTCAACAGGACTATGGCCTTTTTGACTCTCTCTTTCAGACCCGCGCTGTCTTCTCCCGTTTTCGCGTGCCCTTTCGCCAGTTCCGATACCGCGCTCCAGGTTTTTGTCTTTTCGTTATAGACGGTTCTGTAGTTCCTGTTCATGGCTTTCCCTCTTTCTTTCCCTGTTTTTTGTCTTTTCCTTTTTTCTCCGGCTTTCGCCTTTTTCTTTCGTTCGGGCTTTTTCCTATTGCCCTTCCTTGTTCGCTTCTTTTTTCACTTCCTTCCCCGAAAGGCCCCGGTCGTTCATCAGTCTTTTGATGTGCCCGATGACCTGTTGTCCTGTGATCAGGCGGGTGCATTCAAATTGCCGGTCTGTCCCTTTGTGTCTCGGACACCAGAAGTAGTCTTTGTGGTCGAAGTTTTCGTTGACGTCGTCCCAGCAACCGAAGCAGCCGTGGGTGTTGATGACCCGGTACGGGGTTTTGAATTCGCA
>NZ_KI392031.1:526286-612321 GCF_000158475.2 Oxalobacter paraformigenes
TACGGCGCTGTTTTCCGGGGGCGGGACGCCTGCCGTTTTTCCGTTTGCCTCTTCCCCGTTTTTGTTTTCCGCTTCTCCCATTCCTTTTTTTCGCATGCAACTGAGGGTTTTTCTTTTTTTGTTCTGCTAATACTCATTTCTGTATTTTTGGCTTTTTTTAACCGCATGATTTTTATCGGTTTTTTTGTTAAGTTGCCTTGGCGTGAAGAAGGCGGGCAACGGTGTCGCCCGCGGACGGTTTTCCGTTTTCGTCTGTTTTTCCCTGAAATTTGATAGACTTACGCTGTTCTCTTGTCGAAATGGAAAGAGTGGATGGGTCTGTTAATGAGTATTAACAGACCTTGACCGGATGGCGGGTTTCGTCTTTTCCGCACAACATCATTTTTTGCGGGTTTCCCCGTTCGGGGAAGCTTCTTTCGCCGGGCGGATTTTTGCGGCGGATTTTTTCCCGGCCTCAAAAAAAACGGCAAATCCGGGAGGCGGCAACTGCCGCGTTCCTGTCATGACCGCTGTGGCAGGGCGCGATTGCCGGCGCGGGACGGGAGGGAATGACGCCGGAACGGTTTTCATCGGGTATACTGACCGGATCGCAGGGGTTTGCGGACGGCTTTTGGCCATTCCGTTTTCTGAAAGGAGGCTTGTGTGCTGTCTTCGTTTTCGATTCGCAATTTCCGCTCCATTCTCGATATGACGGTCAATTTTTCCTTTGCGGAAAAAAAGGCGCCGGCCGGGTTCCGGGAGTCGGATACCGTTTTTTTCATCGGGTCCCAAAAGAACGGGCGGCTGGTGCCGGCGCTGGCCCTGTACGGCTCGAACGCTTCGGGCAAATCGAATGTCCTGATGGCGCTGGGGACGTTCAGGGAATGCGCGGTTTCCGGTGTAGAGGGCAAGTTCCATCCCAACAAGCTGCATCCCGGTTTACGCCCGACGATGTTTGAGGCCTCGTTTGTCCGTGACGGCAAACGTTTTGTCTATGCCATCGAGTATGACCGGGACGAATTCCTGAAGGAATCGCTGATGCTGGACAATACGGTGCTTTTTGCGCTGGAAGCGGAACGCCATTATGTCGATCCGGTGGCGACGCCCGCCTATCCGGCCGCGCGGCTGGAAGAGATTTTCCGGGTCGAGTGCAGTACGCCGCAGGGCAAGCAGACGGCGTCGTTTCTGTCGGTGATCGGCAAGCGTTATCCGGGATTGAATCCGCTGGTGACGGCGGTTTATGATTTTTTCAATGACGGGATCGTGGTGTTAAGCGAAAACAGCATTCATATTTCGCGCGGCGTGGATAGGCTGGCTGGCGTGCTGGAAAAGGCGGACGATCCCGACCCGTTAAGGAACGCGTTTGGACGGATTACGGAATTGCTGGAAAGTCTGGATATCCAGATCAACCGGATGGAACTGAACCGCAAACGCATGCGGCTCGACCGCGACGCGCGCGCGCGGAATTATCTGGATGTCGATCCCGAGTTTCTGACTTGCCTGACGAGTTTCGAGAAGGAAGGCGAGAATATCGTGTTAAATACCGACCGTATCCGCTCGTTTCATCAGGATGCCGAAGGCAAGGAGGTCGAGTTCGATTTCATGACGGAAGAGTCGAGCGGCACGCAGATCGTGGCGGGACTTCTGGGCGTTTTTCTGGCGGCGCTGGAAAGCGGCGGGGTGGTGGCGGTCGATGAGCTGGATCGCTCGCTTCATCCGCTTTTGCTGATCGAGATGGTGCGCCTTTTCAAGGACAGGCGGTACAACGACCGGGGAGCGCAGCTTGTTTTCACGGCGCACAATACCGATATCCTGGACGCGAATCTCTTGCGCGTGTCGGAGGTGGGGATCGTCAGCAAGACCTTGCGGGACGGTTCGGTGATGACCCGGATTTCGGATTTCCGCCATGTCGGCAATATCGCGAATTTCAGGAAACAGTATCTGACCGGCCGTTTTTCAGGCATTCCCTTTCCTTATATCTGAAACAATGGGCAAAAAGAAACGCAAACCGCTGACCGAGACGGTGGTCGTCATTTGCGAGGGCGCTTCGGAATATGTTTATTTGCAGGAGATAAACCGTTTTTTCCGCGAACACAAAATCCGGCTCGCCTTTGCCGCCAGGGTGATCGGCAGCGGTGTTTACAAGGCGGCGGTGAACCGGTACCGCGACGTTCGCCGCGAACTGAAAGACGCCGAGATCGTGATCTGGGTGGATCGGGACATTTATCTGCACAGCCAGAAAAAGCTCTATGAGAACAAGCCCGATACGGTGCCCGATTTTCTTTTTTCCCGCATGAATTTCGAGGATTTTCTCGCGCTGCATATGGATCGGCGGACGTTGATGAAATGGCAGGCGGTCTGCGAGGAACACCACCATTTTTCCGAACCGCTGCCGTCCGGGATTTATTTGCCGCTTTACAGGGTGGCCTGTTTTCCCGCTTACAAAAAGGGCAAGCTGCCTTTTAAAATCACCGATGAGACACTGGGGCGTCTTTTCGCCAACCTGAAACGCAAGCAGGTGCGCTTCAAATGCGATTTCGGCACGTTTCTGGAAGAACGGATGCGGATTGTGGAACAGCAGGATGAGGAGTGAGGGACTGCCCGTAAAGGGGGTGTTCTGTCTGCATGTCCGCTTCTGTTCAGGTGAAATCGCCACAGGGCAGGGCTGTTCCCGATAAACGAAAGGGTGTACAGGACAGGTTCCCGTGTCAGGCAGAATCGGTTTCAGGCAAACACAGCCGTTTTCCGGTTGGGCGGAAAGGAACGGGAAGCACATCGTACCGTCAGCGGGAAACGGGTGGAAGACCGGCGCTTTCATGTATCGCCATGCAGGCGGAAGGTCTCATGACTGGCCGGCGTATGACCGGTGTTGTGCAGGCGATACACCGTTCGGGAACGGTCAATGTCCGGCAATAACCGTTAACGGATTTATTTCTCATGCCACCCATACCGTGAACCACAGCGCCAAGTTTATCAAAAACAAGGGAAAAAACCGGAAGACCGCGGATTTCCCCTTTCCTTTTTTTCCGGACTGATTGACGGCATTTATCAGAATGGAAAATAAAAACCCCATTTAAATCATATTGTTACTGAATTCCAAACATCCGTTAACGGTTATTAACAGACATTTGCGGTGTCAATCAGGTTGGGGGAGAAATGAACCGGATATTCAGGGTGTTGTTTGGCAGGACAAGCGAGATGAATGGGGTATGCGGGGAGACGGCGGAAAACCGGGGGATGCATCCGCTAAAAGCAACGGTAGCCATCACGGCGCTGGCGATGACGGGGATGGCCGGGGAAGCGGTCGCGGCGGTTTCATGGGTTGATGGGGAATACCTTGTTTCAGGCAAGGGGATAACGACACAGGAAGAAGCGAATGCCATTCATTTTTCCGGAGACGTAACCCTCATCAAAAAATCACCGGATTTATATGCTGGCCTGATTGGTGATGCCGGAAGCAAAACGGATGAGGCTCTTTCATTCGATGGGCAAAATCAGTCCGCGGTGTTTTCCACGGAAGGGGATACAAGAGGTGTCGGCGGGGTTATCGGTAGTGTGAACAATCCGGTCCGTTTTTTGAACTTCAGGGATCTGACTTTTAAAGCGAATACCGGTAATGTCATTAACGGCACGCAACTGAATATAGGTCAGTCAGGCGCATCCATAGACACCCTGAATATTCTGACCCATGAGAAATCCGGCGCGAATTACGCCTGGATAGTGTACGGGAAGTACGACGGAAACGAATGGCAGAAGGCGACCAGTCAGGTTTACAGCAAGACCGTCAATATTGGCGCATTCGATAACCCGGCCAGGTATGGTGTCTCGGCAGCCAATAAAGGCACACTGTATGTTGAATCGGAACAAACCCGGATTTATTCAAAAGGGGCTGCAATAAACGCGCAAAAAGATACGAAACTCACGATCAGGGCGCGAAAGGCAGACGGCAGCGGTCAATTGGGCCTTTATACGAACGATATTACCCTTCATGCTTCTGGCGGCACTCTGGAACTTGATGCGGATAAGCTTGAGGTGGTTTCTTCATATGAAGATTCACCCGCTGCACGGAATCTTGCCCTGTTTGCTTATAATGGGGCAACGGTAGATATCAAAGCCGATACGGCGACTTTCAGCACGGTAAACAATGCGACCGGTGAAAATGATGCAAATGCGTTTGTATTAAATTCGACAGCCGGTTCAAACGTCAGTATCACCACCCGAAAGAGCCTGACCATTAATGGCGGGATTGGTTCAGCGCTTTCCAATACGGATGGTGAAACGTATCCGGGATCATCACTGACCTTGACTGCTGACGGTGGCAGGATGACTGTCAACGGGGATATTCAAAGTGTCAACAGCTATGAGGCAGGGGAAAGTTTTAATCATCAGAGGATAAACCTTGTTGCCCGTTCCGGCGCCATTGTGGAGACTCATGGCGAAATCAGGGATAACGGTACTTCAGGAGTTGGCGGCGTTTCCATTGAGCTGGCGGATTCGACATGGAATGTCGGCGGGATGAAAAATAACCTGAACACCATCACAGGCGATCATGCCCTCATCAACAACCATGTCGATGCGCAGATACAGGTGGGGGAACTGAAAACAGAACAGGGAAGCATGACCACCTATAATACGGGCAGCGCAACGGAAGGCCAGTTGAAAATCGGGAAAAAAGAGGGAGGGCTGACCGTCCTGCTCGATAGCCGGGGCGTGGATGAACTCGGTGGAAGCAGCGCAGCGGAAGCGGCTGGAAAGCTGGCGGCCATAGCCGAAGTGGAAAGCGGCGACAAGGCTGTCACGTATGCCACTGAAGAAGGTTCGGTTATCGGAAAAATGGAAGTCAAAACCGATGCATCGGGCAATATTACCCGTGTATCGGAAGCCAAAAACACGGTCACCGACAGCCTGCAAAAAATCGGCGCGATGAACTTTTTAAGCTTCCGTGCGCAGACAAACGACGTATCCAGACGCATGGGCGATTTGCGCACGATGCCGCAAGCCGACGGAGCCTGGGCCAGAGCCATTGCGGGCCAAAGCGAATACAAAAGCATCCACAACACCTACCAGACCCTGCAAATCGGAGGCGACAAACGGATCGGCAACTTCTATGTCGGCGGAACCGCCAGCTACACCGATGGAGACGGCAAACTCCATAACGGCACGACCGACGACAAGAACTGGAACTTCGGAATATACGGAGGGTGGATAAACGACGACGGCCAGTACATCGACGTGATCGTCAAACGGCACAAACTGGAAACCGACTTCGACCTGCACAACACAAGCGGAACCGGCGTATCGGGAAGCTACGATACCTGGGGAACTTCCGCCAGCGTCGAATACGGATGGAGAGTCGGCATAGGCGGTACCCCCTACTACCTCGAACCGCAGGCCGAACTCATGCTCGGTCACCTGAACGGCGTCAACTACCGAACCGGCGCGGGAACCGACGTCAAACAGGAAGGAATCGACACGGCAGTAGGGCGACTGGGCCTGGCAGCGGGCTGGGTCAGTCCGGAAAAGAAGGGAAGTGCCTACATCAAGGCCAGCGTCCTGCATGACTGGGAAGGAGACGCGAAGACACGAGTTGGCAAAGGAAACATCAGCCGGAGCTATACCGAAGAAATGGGCGGCACCTGGGGAGAATTCGCGCTGGGCGGCACCTGGAACATCAACAAGAGCCTTGCGGCCTATGGCGAAGTGGAAACGACCGCCGGCAGCCCGGTCAGAACCACCTATCAGGTCAGCGGAGGCATCCGTTACAGCTTCTGATGGACCCGAAAGCGCTTTCCCGTCTGACGGAGAAAGCGGGCTTTTCCCTTTCCCCTGTCTTTTAAAAAAAGGCGGGGGTTTTTGTTTGGGCAGTAGCGGGCAAAGAGAAGGGAAAAGAAACGAAAGAATGCAAACGGGAAAACCGGAAAAAGCGGAGAAGAAGCGGCGGGGGATGCCAGTCAAACAGGCAGAGGGGAAAAGGGATTGAAAAGGAAAGGAAAAAACGGGAAATACACGGAGTTGTCCACAGAAAACGGGGATAAACGGGCCGGCAGGTAAAAAAGGGAAACACGGGAGGGCCGTTCGGGATGTCCGGTTTCCTGTGGCGGTAAAAATGGAAAGGAAAAAGCGGGAATGGCCGGGGAAGGTATGGTGCGGTCAGGCTTTTTCCGGGGTGCTTGGTGAAAACGGCGATGTGGCGGGCGATGAAAGGGGAAACCATGCCCCGGATGTTTCCGGAGGAACGGGGGAACCTCCGGAAAAAAGGGGATGGCCGGCATGAAAAACCCTAGCGGTGTTTCCGTTTTTTCAGCGCGGTCTCAAGCTGTTTTAGCGCCTGTTTCAGCCTGGCGGCCGGGCAGGCGATGTTGATGCGGGCGAATCCTTTTCCACCGGGGCCGAAGATTTCGCCGTCGTCCAGCCACAGACCCGCTTCGTTCACGATGAAGTCGTCCAGTTTCTTGCCCATCAGGCCGGTACCGGAAAAGTCGAGCCAGGGAAGGTAGGTGCCTTCCGGTTCGATCAGGTCAACGCCCGGCAGGCGTTCGGCAACGAATTGGCGCAGGATCGCCAGATTGCCGGAGAGATAGGCCAAAAGAGCGTTCAGCCATTTTTCGCCGTCTTCGTAGGCAGCCTGCGCGGCGACGAGGCCGGCGGTGTTCATCTGGCTGTAGCCGGTGGCGTCGATTTCACGCTGGAACTGGCGGCGGATCGCTTCATTGGCGATGAAGATGTTGGAGACTTGCAAGCCGGCGAGGTTGAAGGTTTTGCTGGGCGCGGTGCAGACGATGGCTTCCTGAAGGTATGGGTCGCCCAGCGTGCCGAACGGGGTATAAGTATGGCCCGGGAAGGTGAAATCGGCATGGATTTCGTCGGAAATGACGGTGACCTTGTGGGCATGGCAGATGTCGGCCATTGCCGTCAGTTCTTTTTTCGTCCAGACGCGGCCGACCGGGTTGTGCGGGTTGCAGAGGATGAAGAGCCGTACCCTGTTTTCGACGATTTTGCGTTCGAAGTCCGCGAAATCGACGGTGTAGCGGCCCTCCCGCAGGATGAGTTCGTTGTTGACGACTTTGCGCCGGTTGTCGCGGATGGAAGCGGCAAAGGGGTAATAGACCGGCGGCTGGATCAGGATGGCGTCGCCTTCTCCGGTCAGGGCGCGGATGGCGGCGCAAATGGCGAAAACGACGCCCGGGGTTTTGACGAGCCATTCTTCTTTCACGTTCCAGTGGTGCCGCCGGGCGAACCAGCCTTGCAGGGCGGAAAAGTAGCCGGGTTTGGGTTCCGTATAACCGTAAATGGCGTGTTCGGCCATGTTCCGGAGGGCGGCGGTCACAGCCGGGGGACAGCGGAAATCCATGTCGGCGACCCACATCGGGATGACGTTTTCCGGTTTGCCGCGCGCTTTGGCGAAGTCGAATTTGAGCGATCCGGTGCCGGTGCGGTCGATGATTTCATCGAAGTGGTAAGGGTCCGGACAACTGGAGGAGGGGCAGGCGGACGGGATATCCATGTCCATGGCCTGCGCCAGATCGGCGATCAGGTCGCCAGCGTTTTCCAGCCCGACCGAGAGGCGCAGCAAGCGGTTGGTGATGCCGCGGGCGTTGCGTTCGGCTTCCGGAATGGCGGCGTGCGTTTGCGTGGCCGGGTAGGTAATCAGGGTTTCGGTGCCGCCAAGGCTTTCGGCGAACCGGATGAGTCTGACGCGTTCGAGGATGCGGCGTACCAGTTTTTCGCCGCCGGCCGCTTCCGTGACCTCAAAGGAAATCATGCCGCCGAAGCCGGTGGCCTGTCTGAGGGATGTGTCATGTCCCTTGTGGCCGGGCAGGCCCGGATAGTGCACCTTGCCGACTTTCGGGCAGGCCGCGAGCCAGTGGGCGATCTGCCGGGCGGTTTCTTCCTGTTTTTTCAGGCGGACGGCCAGGGTTTTGAGACCGCGGGAGACGAGCCAGCTGTCGAAGGGCGCCAATGCCGCGCCGGTGGTCAGCCGGATGAATTTGAGTTTTTCGGCGACGATTTCCGAGTCGCAGACGAGTATGCCGGCGACGGTGTCGTTGTGTCCGGCGAGATATTTGGTCGCGCTGTGCAAAACGATATCCGCGCCGAGTTCGATCGGCCGCTGGAAGACCGGCGACAGAAAGGTGTTATCGACGATCAGGAGGATATGGTTTTTTCGCGCGATGCGGGCGATCGCCCGGATATCGGTGACGTGCATTAACGGGTTGGTCGGCGTTTCGATGAAGATCGCCTTCGTTTCGGGCCGCAACAGGGCTTCGACTTTGGCGGGGTCGGAAGTGTCGGCCCAGTCGAAAGTCAGGCCGTTTTTCATCGAGATGCGGGAAAAGAGACGCCAGGTGCCGCCGTACAGGTCGTCGGAGGCGACGATGTGGTCGCCCGGCGAGAACAGTTCCATCAGGGCGGTGGCGGCGGCCATGCCGGAGGTGAAGGCCAGCGCGGCCGCGCCGCCTTCGAGTTCTGTCATGGTCGCTTCCAGCGCGTCGCGCGTCGGGTTGGTGTCGCGGGTGTAATCGTAGCCGGTGCTTTTGCCCAGTGCCGGATGGGCGAAAGTCGCGGTCTGGTAGATCGGGGTCGAGAGGGCGCCGCTTTTGTCGGTGTCCGCTTTCCCCGCATGGATACAGAGGGTTTCCAGTTCCATTGATCGTCTCTTTTTCGTTGTCCTGATGGGTCAGGTTTCCGTCACGCGTCGGGAAACAGGGCCGTTGAAAGGTAACGCTCGCCATTGTCGGCCAAAAGCGCCACAATGGTCTTGCCCCGGTTTTCCGGGCGTCTGGCCAGTTCGGTCGCCGCCCAGAGCGCCGCGCCGGACGAGATGCCGACCAGTACGCCTTCGGTGTGGGCCAGCTGTTGCGCGGCGGCAAAGGCCGCTTCGTTCGGTACCGGCAGGACTTCGTCATAAACGGCGGTGTCCAGTACGCCGGGGATGAAGCCCGCGCCGATGCCCTGTATCTTGTGGGGGCCGCTCTGGCCGCCGGAAAGGACAGGCGAGGAAGCCGGTTCGACGGCGACGACTTTGACGGCGGGATTTTTTTCTTTCAGGAAAGCGCCGGTTCCGGTCAGGGTGCCGCCGGTGCCGACGCCGGCAACGAAAATATCGACTTTTCCATCCGTATCCCGCCAGATTTCCGGGCCGGTCGTCGCCTTGTGGGCAGCCGGGTTGGCGGGATTGTCGAATTGCAGGGGAACGAAGCTGCCGGGGATGGATTCGGCCAGTTCCTGCGCTTTTTCAATCGCGCCTTTCATGCCTTTGGCGCCTTCGGTCAACACGAGGTCGGCGCCGTAGCCGCGGATCAGTTTCTGGCGTTCGACGCTCATGGTGTCGGGCATGGTGATGATGATGCGGTAGCCGCGGGCGGCGGCAACAGCGGCCAGGCCGATGCCGGTATTGCCGGAGGTCGGTTCGATGATTGTCGAGCCGGGCACGAGCTTGCCTTCGGCTTCGGCCGCGTCGATCATGGCTTTGGCGACGCGGTCCTTGACGCTGCCGGCCGGATTGAAGTATTCCAGCTTCGCCAAAATAGGGGTGTCGAGCGAGTTTTTGGCGGCATAGCGGGACAGTTCGAGCAGGGGGGTGTTGCCGATCAGGTCGGTGGCGCTTTTGGCGATGTTTGGCATGGTAGCTCCTTGATAATCAGTGAAATCGTTGACAGCATGAAAAACGGGAAAATGGCCGCGCATGGGCCGGCCGCTTCACATTCGGGAAAGCGGAAAGCGGCAACGGCAGAAAAGGGATGCGCGGACAGGAAAAAACGGCATTTGCCGTACCGGCAGAAGGGGCCGGTTTTCCGGAACGGGTTCACATCGGGCGGCGTCCCGAATGGAGGGAGCCGGAAAATGTCGGGTCATGGTTTTTCTTTCTTCGCTCGGTTAAAGGATATGTCTGTCGCGGCTTTCAAAAGCAGATGGGCAGTTGCCTGCCGGATTCATTCATGTCGGGGCAGGTTCCCATGCCGCGCATGTCCGCGAGCTCTTTCAGGTTTGTCGAGTTAAGGTAGTTCAAGACGACATGATGAAGGCCTTCCCAGAAGCGGACGGCTGTGCAGTTGGCGTATTGGGGGCATTCGTTCGGCGTCGTTTCCAGACAGGCCACACAGGCGAGATTGCCTTCGATGGGCCGGAGAATGTCGCCGATCGTATAACTTTCCGGCTGGCGGGAGAGTTTGTAGCCGCCTTGCGGCCCGCGGACGCTTTGGATCAGGCCGGCTTTGCCGAGCGCGGTCGCGATCTGTTCCAGATATTTGGGGGAAATGTGTTGCCGTGCAATGACGTCTTTCAGCGAGATATAGTTGCCGTTGCCATATTGCACCAGGTCGATCATGAAGCGCAGCGCGTATCGTCCTTTGGTCGAAATCTTCATTGTTTACTTTATCAGGCAGATTGTAACGTGAAGGTCTGGATTGTCTACAGGCATGATTTTACCTGTTTTGCCGTATTATACCCATTTCCTATGTATAAGGTAGGAATTTATGAAGAATGTTGGAAAATGGAAAATTTCCGGGTGTTTCCGGAAAAGGTCGAGGGGGAACTGGTCTGGTGTGCCGTTTCTGTCCGTTTCCGCCGGAGCGCTTTTCCCTTTGCGGGAAGGGGAGGAAAATGTTCCCGGCCTTTTTCCGGAAACCGGGTGGAAAAAAGCTTGTAAAAAGGGCGGGGGCTGGACTAAAATAAACATGCGGGGACTTGATGGACGGTTTCTCCGGAAACCGGAACCGATCGAAAACCCCATACGCGGCTTCGCCAGAGCCGCGTTTTCTTTTGGGCAAACGCGTTGCCTGTTTTTCCGTTTTTTCTTCTTTGCCGCCGCTTCCCGTTTTCTTTTCGCCTCTCGGCCGTTTGTCCGGCTGTTTTTTTCCTTTCCGCCCGCTTTGGCGGTATGCGGATGGGGTTTTGCGGCCGTATCCGTCTGGCAAGCGGATTGCGCCGCCGGTTTTTTCCGCGTTCGGCAAGCGTGCCATTTGGGCGGTTCGCTGCCGTTTTCCCTTTCCGACGGCCAGGTCGGGAGCCGGTTTTCAAGGGTCATGCCAGCCGGCGGAAAGCGGGATGGCCGTCTTTTTTCCATCCGGGACGTTGTTTTCCGGGGACAGGGCAGGCGATTGTGAGGCCGCGTTCCGAAGAGACGGCAGTGGGAAGAGCGGACGGCGGGAAAACGAAAGTTCCAGACAAATTAAGGGGATGCCCGCGCTCTGGCGGGCGTCGTCACCGCCGGGAAAACAGGGCAATAAAAAAAAGCTGAACAAACAGGTATAAAAAACTTTCTTGCCGGTGAACTGGAGTTGTTTTAAAACGTATCCCGCTGCCTTCACGCATCCTCTCCGGTGAAAACAATATGGCGGCATTGAGTTCAACATTAAACCTTAAAGGAGCGTTAGTTTCAAAAAATGGAGGAGAGAGAATTTTCAAAAAATCAAGGTACTTATAATGTCTACTCAAACCAAATCTCAAGCAGTCGGGGCATTCATGGCTTCGGTTTTCGTCTGTTTTATGGCGATCGGTGTTATTCTGGGCGGCGTATATGGCACGCAGCAAAAGGCGGAATTCAATCCGCTGCCTTATGCGCTGGGCAACGCGTATGACGCGGAGATGTTCCAGGCATTGAATACCCATCATGCCAGCTATGATATGGACGCGAATACCAGTCGTGCCTGATCCGGCTTTTTGAGTTCGGCCCGCATCGCGAGCGATGCGGGTTCGGCAAAAGCCGTTTTTTCTTTTTCTCCGTTTCCTGCCCTGACCGGGCTCTGCAACGGTTTGTTCCCGGTTCCTTCCTGATTTTCTGTCTGTGTTTTTTTCTGTACTGACGCCACTGTGACGTCGCTTGCCGCTTGTCGTCCTGTTGGCTGTTTTCCGGTTACCTGTCCGGAAAATGACGGCAGACCCGGAAGCGGTTTTCCTGCGTTATGGAAATCTCCGGTTTCGCGTCAGCGCAGGACGATTTCCTGTTTTCCCTTCCCGCAAAGGCCGGGCGTTTTTGCCGGACAGGTCAGCTTCGGCGATTGTTGTACCCCAAGGGGTCCCCGGAAGCCAGGCCCCCGGCTTCGGCGGGATCGCCGCGACGGTTTCTTCCGTTCTGGACGGGCTTTTGGCCGGCTATGTCGGTGAGGAAGTCGCTAAATGGGAGGGGGAACAGTTAAGCAAAATTAACACAAGCAAACGCTGATTTTTATAAATATTTTTAATAGCAAATCCGTTTTCAGGTTTGTTATTATATGAAGAGATTTGGAAAAACCCTTCTTTAATGAACCGTGCTTTTTTTCCTGCATTTATTAAATAAAAGAATCCATAAGCTCACTTATCTTTTTTGTGGGTTAGTGATTTCTTTTATGTTGCCTTCTTATGCACATGAAAATCCAAAATGCCTGAACTATTATAAAAATTATCAATATGGTAAAGCACTTGCCTGTTTCAAAGAATCTTCTACATCAGGAGATCCGGTGGTACAACGCAAATTGGGTTATATGTACCTTAATGGCCTTGCCGTTAAAAAAAACAGTTCAAAGGCAATGGAATGGTTTGTCAAATCGTCAAAACAGGGAAATGCGGAAGCACCTTTTGATATCGGAGTCATGTATCAAAACGGAAAAGGGGTGAAACAGGACTACAGAAAAGCTAAAGAATGGTATTTGATTGCAACTCAACGCGGTCATGCTGAAGCTGGAACCAATATCGGGTATCTTTATGAAAAAGGTCTGGGCGTTGCGCAAGATTGCTCACAAGCCAGAGAATGGTACGAAAAAGCCATGGCACAAGGCGATGTTTCCGCCATGATAAACCTGGGCAATTTATTTTATAAAGGTTGCGATGGCGAACAGGACAGGGTTCTGGCGTTCATGCTCTGCAAAAAGGCGGCCGAACTGGGTGACGCCTATGCCCAGTTCAATCTGGCCGAATTGTACCGCACCGGCCGCGTCACCTCGGAAAACTCCGGCAAGGCGCTTTACTGGTACCGGAAAAGCGCCGATCAGGGCACAGTCAAAGCCATGCGCAAGCTGGCGACGATCCATGACAGGGGCTGGCTGGGCCAGCCGGTCAACAAGCCGCTCGCCCGCGAATGGGAAAGAAAGGCTGATGCCGCCGAAGCGCGGCAACGACGTGAAGAAACGGAATCCGGTCCGGTTTGAAGCCGCATTATTGTTGGTTTGGCGGGGTATTGCTTGAAATGGGACGAGACAAATCCGCTTTCTTGCGGGTTAAACGACGTATCAGTTTCACGTGCACAGTCTGAAACAAAATCGCACACCGTAAAATCCGGATACTGACCCATCAACTCACTGGATTTCTCCGGTCGGGTTGAGCCGTCAACGGTATAAGCAAGCTCAACCGGCGGCATGTGGAGTTCGTCAAACGCCTTATGCATTTCAGGGATGTTACTGATTGAAGTAATCATCCGGCCACGGATGTTTGCGCAGTCCAGCCAATTCGTCATAATCGGCCAGCCGGAACCCGATATCGTGTGTTCCTCTGCTTGCCAGCAAGGCAGAGTACAGTAGAACAGGATAGGTAGCTGATCTACAGGTCAATGCCATCTTCCCTGTTTTGCCGTTGAATCGCCTTCCGATCCGGTCAGAGAAGAGCTATGGACAAATCCTGTTCCCGCTTTTGAAAACGCTTTCTGACAAGAGAAGTATTGCCCTTTCAAACGTTTGACTGACGACTTTTTCAGAAAAAACAGTTTTTGCAATGGAAAAATTCTGTCATCTGTTATCGGTCAGTGCCTCGTGTGTTTTCAAACGGCCTGTTCAGGCAGCCTATCTGCCAGAAAAAACAGGCCTAAGGCTCCATTTCCTCGCGTCGTTGCCGTGCTTCGGCGGCATCAGCCTTTCTTTCCCATTCGCGGGCGAGCGGCTTGTTGACGGGCTGGCCCAGCCAGCCCCTGTCATGGATCGTCGCCAGCTTGCGCATGGCTTTGACTGTCCCCTGATCGGCGCTTTTCCGGTACCAGTAAAGCGCCTTGCCGGGGTTTTCCGAGGTGACGCGGCCGGTGCGGTACAATTCGGCCAGATTGAACTGGGCATAGGCGTCACCCAGTTCGGCCGCCTTTTTGCAGAGCATGAACGCCAGAACCCTGTCCTGTTCGCCACCCAGCCCTTCATAAAACAAATTGCCCAGATTGACTATCGCAGAGGCATGGCCTTGTGCGGCAGCGCGGGCATACCAGAATCGGGCTTGTTCATAGCTTTGCTCTACACCATCGCCTTGCGCATAAAGGAGGCCCAAATAGTATTGAGCGTTTGCATATCCTTTGCTGGCTGATTTCAGGTGCCACTGTCGCGCTGTTTGATAATTCTGGGTAATGCCCTGCCCATTTCCATACATGACTCCGATATCGAACATGGCCTGTGCATTACCCTGTTTGGCCGATTTGAGAAACCAGTACAGCGCTTTTTCCGAATCTTTGGGCACAACGATCCCTTTCAGATACATGTAAGCTATATTCCGTTGAACTCTGGAGTTGCGTTGTGCATCGGGTTTGGAAAAGTATTGCCATGCTTTCTCAAATTGCCTGTCTTGATAATACTGAAGACCGGTTGAGGCATTATCAGCGTATGAAAGACGAAAAAAAGGCAAAACGGACAGGAAAAAAACAACGATAAAAAATCGGTGCTTTTTTAATAAAAAATGAAAATTCTTCAAAAATAGCATCCCCTTTTTCTTTCGTTTATCCACATTACCAAATAAATATGAATTTTTGAAGAGCTAATAATGGTTGTTTTGGTCTTGTTTTGGATAATTCTGTTTTAGCCATTCCCCCTCCCATTTAGCGACTTCCTCACCGACATAGCCGGCCAAAAGCCCGTCCAGAACGGAAGAAACCGTCGCGGCGATCTCGCCGAAATTGGGCGCGTAACGGCTGGGGAAAAGCCCCCCCCCCCCGGCACAAAACGCTCTGTCATCGCCGCGATCGCTCCGGCCGCAATGGACTGGGCCAGCAAGTCGTTTCCGGTTTAGTGGAAGAATGTGGGAGTCATGATGAATTGGAAAATGAATACGGTATTCCTCACTGACGGATAACGGATTTGTTATGATTGACTAACTATTCCCATTTTTTAATGACCATTGAAAATGCCTACCTCGTTTTATATGTCGAGTAAAACAGTCAAATGTCTTGTTTATTCTGCTTTTCTTTTTCTGGCAGTATTGATGACGGTCGCAAATGCGGACAATGTTTCAAAAGGCTTGATGTTCTATAAAAATAAACAGTATTCACAGGCGTTGACTTATTTGACCAGACCGGACGCACGGAAAAATCCGCAAGTGCAAACCACGTTGGGACGAATGTATTTTTACGGATTGGGCGTTAAACAGGATTATGCAAGAGCACTGGAATGGCACCGAAAAGCTGTTGAGCAGGGTTCAGCCAAGGCAGAGTATCGCATTGGAACGATGTATGGCTCCGGTAAAGGTTTACCTAAAGATTATAAAAAAGCCTTTGAATGGTATCTTAAAGCGGGCAAAAAGAACGATGAGGAAGCCCAGTACAATCTGGGTTACTATTTTCATTATGGATTAGGTATAAGGCAAGATTACGAACAGGCCCGGTTCTGGTATGCCCGGGCTGCCGCACAAGGCCATGCCTCTGCAATAGTCAATCTGGGGGTTTTCTTTTATGAAGGGCTGGGCGGCGAACGGGACAGGGTTCTGGCGTTCATGCTTTACAAAAAGGCGGCCGAATTGGGCAATGCCCGTGCCCAGTTCAATCTGGCCGAATTGTACCGTACCGGCCGCGTCACCTCGGAAAACCCCGGCAAGGCGCTTTACTGGTACCGGAAAAGCGCCGATCAGGGGACAGTCAAAGCCATGCGCAAGCTGGCGGTCATTTATGACAAGGGCTGGCTGGGCCAGCCGGTCAACAAGCCGCTCGCCCGCGAATGGGAAAGAAAGGCCGACGCCGCCGAAGCGCGGCAACGACGTGAAGAAACGGAATCCGGTCCGGTTTGAAGCCGGATTATTGTTGGTTTGGCGAATCGTCGATCAGCTTTTTCGCCTCCCATTCAGCGACTTCCTCACCGACATAGCCGGCCAAAAGCCCGTCCAGAACGGAAGAAACCGTCGCGGCGATCTCGCCGAAATTGGGCGCGTAACGGCTGGGGAAAAGCCCCCCCGGCACAAAACGCTCTGTCATCGCCGCGATCGCTCCGGCCGCAATGGACTGGGCCAGCAAGTCGTTTCCGGTTTTATCCAGGACTTGCCGGTGAATCTGTCCGGCCAGACGGTTCCATTCATGCGCCGTCCAGTAAATGGTGCTGCCCGGCAGCCTGCGCGACACGGCAATCAGGATAGCCGGTTCCACCACCGAACCCGACAAGGCGCTCATCTTTTCTTTCATTTCGTGAATCTGCTGGGCCGTCTTGTCCGGATATGAAAAGTCCTGCCGTTCTTTCTGATACGTGTCTTCCAGCCGCTTTTCCCAGTCCGCCAGATAGCGGGCGTCCGACTGCGCCTTGTCAAGCGGAGGCGTTCGGGCAAACCGGTCGGGGCGCTCGCTGGCCCGCTCGAAAACGGTCGCCTCATGATTGGGCCTCATGCCATTCAGAAACGACTGGCGAAGCGACTTGAAAAACGGCCGCGCATAATCGGGCCCCTTTTCCTGTTCCCACTGGTGCAAACGGGATAACTCGCTGTTGACGCGGGCGACCGCTTCCATACCCGACACGGGTGACGCGCTTTCCCGCATCTGCCGCCAGAGCAATGCCCCCGGCTGCCTGTCCGGATTGAACGCCATGTCAAAGGTCTTCTCCGGCACATCGTGCCGCGCGGCCTGCATGAGACGCACCGAGGGCGCATTGGCGAAATCGTGTTCTTCTTCCAGAGAGGACGCGACGGCTTTATGCTGTCCGGCCTGAAACAGGCGGGAAGACGCCTGATTGTCCGGATCGTGTTCTGTGCCGAGCGTATCGGCCGTTGCCTGCAAACCGGCGGCCAGACCGGACGGGTACGGTGGTTTGAGGGCGCGGGTACCGGAAATAGCCGGCGTAAAACCGCTCTGTGCCGGCGGGGAGGCGGCCGGCGTTTTCGGTGATGAAGGGGGCGTCAAGGCCTGTGTTTGCCCGAACGGCAGGGCATTACGTGCAGCCCGCGGGGGTTTGGCCGATCCGGACGCGCCCGGATCCGGCCGGGAAAAGTCGCCGTTTTCGTCACTGGCCCCGTCGCAGAGGCCGTCTTTTTGGAGCCGGGCCGGGTAGGGGGAAGCGGTCTTCCCCCATTCGATGCGGTCTTGCATGGGATTGTCCTTTATGAAAGCTGTTTGCCGGACGGCCGATCCCGTCCGGTTTTTATGTTCAGGGGCGCGCTGCCTGCGCGCTGTCCGTTTTAAAATAACACGACCTTTCATGGCTTCCGCACTTTTCTGGCACTTTTCTGGCAGGGAAAGACTTGTCGGGCTTTCTCTTTTGCGGTGGAAAAACGATGCACGGAAAGGAGACGGGGCCGGGAAAGCGCACGCATGGGCCATCTGCCGGTCAGGGACTGCCGGCCGGAAAACGGCACGCCAAGGGGGGCGTTTGCGGAAAGGTGTCTGTTGGACGGTGCCCGCTCTTTGCCGCCTTGTTATCGGGGTGTTCCTGCCGCTTGCCTGCGCAGGACGGTTTGGGCGAAAGGGAGGGACGTCCCCTGATTCAACCGGTATCGCTGCGCCGGTTAGGCTGTGCGGGTTTTGCCGGTGGCGGCTACGGGCAACACCCGAAAAACGCCTTCAAAAGGCGGGAGGGACTGCCGGTTCCGGTGAGATGAGCGGCTTGCCGCGTTGTATGGATGCGGCTGCCGCCGGCATGTTTTCTGGGGAAGCGTTCCGTTTTCATGGCGGCGCGACGGGGTTCCGGTTTTGCCGGAGAAGACGGGAATGGCGGAAAGGGGGCGAGGCGCCTGCTGGAGGGGCGGGGCGCTTTTACCGGAGCCAGTCCTCGTCGAATTTGTCGGCCGGCCCGGTTTTTTCTTCAGCTGGTTTGGCTTTTGCCGGGCTTTCCGCGTCGCGTTGCGGCAGCGGAAGAACGACTTGCGCCGCTTTTTCTTTTGCCAGTGCCGCATCGGCCCGCTGTTGCCATTTTTCCGCCAGTTTCGCGTTCGGGCGCTGTCCCAGTTTGCCGTACCGGTACACGTCGGCCAGATATTCCATGGCGGCGGCATGGCCGTTTGCGGCGCTTTTTCCGAACCATTTCCGGGCAAGCGCGTCGGTTTTCGCGCGGTTCGCTTTCGTCAGGGCTTCGGGGTGCTGGACGTAGAGGGTTGCCAGATTGTACTGGGCATGGGCGTTTCCGCGTTTCGCGGCTTTCAGGAAATAGTGTCCCGCCCTGACGCGATCCGTGGCAACGCCCATGCCGTCGAGATAAGCCATGCCCAGATTGTTGAGGGCTTTGGGATGGCCCTGTTCTGCCGCTTTGGCAAACCATCCGGCGGCCCTGGCGTAATCCTGCGGGGTGCCGTGGCCGAGGTAATGGAGCTGGCCGAGATTGAACATGGCAGAGACGTTGCCTTGCGCGGCTGCCGCCTCGTACCATTTCCGGGCGGTTATAAAGTCCTGCATGACGCCGGTTCCGCTGTCGTAGAGATAGCCGAGGTTGTTCTGGGCGGGCGCATAGCCTTTTTCCGCCGCTTTCGTGTACCAGCTGGCGGCGCGCGGTTCGTCTTTGCCGACGCCCAGGCCGGTTTCATAGAGCCAGGCCAGCGCGGTCTGCGCCTGTACGTTACCCTGTTCGGCGGCCTTGTAGAACCACCGCGCCGCTTCCAGGTCGTCGCGTTTGACGCCCCGGCCTTCGCTGTAGGCGCGTCCGAGCCGGGTTTGCGCGCTTGCAATGCCGCCTTCGGCCGCTTTCCGGTACCAGAGAAGGGCCTGTGCCGGGCTGGCGTGGACGCCGATGCCTTTTTCATACAGGTAACCGAGCTTGTACTGGGCGTTCGGGATGCCGGCTGTGGCGGCACGGTGGTACCAGTTGAAGGCTTCGCGGCTGTTTTTCGTAGTGCCCAGCCCTTTTTCAAAGGAATAGGCGGTATAGAGCTGGGCGATGGAGTGGTTTTGTCTGGCCGCTTTCAGGTACCAGGAAAAGGCTTTGCCGTGGTCGGTCGGCACGCCCAGTCCCATGCTGAACATGTTGCCGAGCGCGGTTTGTACAAGCGGGTCTTTTTGCGCGCCGGACGCCATCAGGTAGGGGAGGGCTTCGAGGTATTTCTGTTGCCCGTAGAGCTGGATGCCCCGGGTTTTCGCGTCGATGGGCGTTTGCGGGGCGGTTTCCGCGTTGCCGGGGGCTTCGCTGGCCGTTTCTTTGGCCGTTTCGCCGGCCCTGTCCGGCGAGGCGCGTTCAACCTGCCTTTCTCCACTGGCCGCCGGTTTTCCGGTTTCCGCATGAAGCGGGCAGAAGGCGGCGGCCGCCAGCAGCGCGATGGCGAAAAGGCGGGAAAACAGGGAGGACAGACCGGTTTGCATCATGATGGAATAAGGTAAGGCCGGTTCGGCGGCGTTCATTATGACAGGCATTTTCTCCGCTGTGAATGGGCCGGGTTCCTTCGGGAAACGGGACGGCTGGCGATGTCTCAGAGCAGGATGGGAGCGAGAAAATTGTAAAGCCAGCCGGTTGCCGTCAGGAGGACGAACAGAACGGCGACAAAGAGCGCCAGTAGCGGCCAGCGCATGACCTGTTTTAACATGACCAGTTCCGGCAGGCTGGCGGCGACAGTACCCATGCAGAAAGCCAGTGTCGTCCCGACCGGAAGGCCCTTGTTCAGCAGGCTTTCCATGACGGGCACGATTCCCGTGACGTTGGTATAAAGTGGAATGCCTGCCATGACGGCCAGCGGGACAGACCACCAGCGATCCGGTCCGGAGTGGGCCGCGAACCATTCTTGCGGAACAAAGCCGTGAAGGGCGGCGCCAAGGCCGACGCCGATGACGATCCACAGCCAGACCCGGCGGAAAATGCCACGTGTTTCGGACAGGGCGAAACGGTGCCGGAAAGACCAGCCGGTTTTGGGCGGGGCGGCAGGCGGGGCGGCGGGCCGGGCGGGAATCAGGGTAATGACCGGACGGGCGGGCTGTCGTTGCAGGAAGGGCTGAAGCCAGCGTTCGGCAGAGAGGGCATCCATGAGAAAGCCGCCTGCCATGCCGCAAAAGAGTCCGGTGGCAATATAGATCAGGGTGAATTGCCAGCCGATCAGGCTCCAGAGCAGGATGACGGCGATTTCATTGATGAGCGGGGACGTGATCAGAAAGGCCATGGTAATGCCCGGCGGGATGCGGGCGGTCGTAAAACCGATGAAAAGGGGAACGCTGGAACAGGAACAGAAGGGGGTGACAGCTCCGAAAACGGCTCCCAGCAGGTAGCCGGCGCTCCGGCTTTTTCCGGCCAGGAAGTCGCGGATTTTCCCGGTCGGAAGCGAGGCGCGCAGCCAGCCGATGACGTAAACCGTCAGAATCAGCAGCAAAAAGATTTTGAGAGTGTCGTAAATGAAGAATTCGAGGGCGTCGCCCAGTGGGGTGTCCGCCGGAAGCGCCGCCACATCCCGGATCAGCCAGCGTGCAAACGCTTCGATTTTCGAGTAAGCCAGCCACCAGAACGTCAGGGCGACAGCGGCTGTCGCGAGATAGCGTATTTTAGAGGCGGTTTTCCGGTTTCCGGTCAACCGGGAGGGGGATGTGTCCGGTTTTTCGGGAGGAAGGTTTTCACAGCAGGCCGGCATGGGGCTTTCCTTTTATTTTATTATTTGGCTAAATGAGCAAGTTCAGGGTAAAAAAATCATTTCAGCTTGTCGAGTTTGTCACGGGCCTGCCGGCGGATGGCATCTGCCGTGCAGTGCAGGAACTGGTCCAGACAGCACATGGCAAGGCGGTAATAGATGTTGGTGCCGCGTTTTTCGGAATCGACGATGCCGGCCGTTTTCAGGACGGAAAGATGCCGGGATACGGTGGACATGTCGTCGCCGACGAGAGACTGCAAATCGCAGACGCACTTTTCACCTTTGCGCAGGGCATCGACCATTTGCAGACGGCTGGGGTGACCCAGGGCCTTGAAGATTTTGGCCTGTTCGTCGATGAAGGCGCTGAATTCGGTCATGGCGGTGTGGTGTATAAACATGGCTGTTTGGTAATTTAGCCAAATAATGGGATCCTGTCAAGGAAGGAACCGGGGAACGGTTTTGCCGGATTGGCGCGGGGGCGGGCCTGCTTCCGGCTGGCAGGAAGGGGGTGTGTGGTTTCAGGCGAGGGGGTGTCGCGAAGGGAACGACCGGTCTGTTTCGGCAGGAGACGGGGCCGGTACGGATTCGCACGGGCCGGCGTCCCGGAAAGACGGCAGGCAAATTCCGGAACAGGACGGGGCGCGTGAAGCGTCCGCGGCGGCAAGCCCGGTTTTCCGGGGGCGCCGTGGAAAGGGGGGAGGGGAACGCGGGTTTGCCGCCTGTGGAGGACAGCGGATCCGGTTTCCGGATAAACCGGACGGGGTTTCCGGCCAGTATTTTCAGTCACCCTTCCCCATAAAAAGGCCTGGTAAATCGTTTGACGGCGGTTTTCCATCCCTGTAACAAGGGATTTTTTCCGATCCAAAGCGGGATTTCCCGTCTTTTTCCTGCGGTTTTTTCCCGGATTTTCACCCGAACTGTCCGGAAAACAACATGTTTTACAAAGACCGGCAAACCCCGTATTCATGCGGGGTTGAAGCCTTTTTCGGCCTTTTTTGTTCATCCTGTTTCTAACACCTCCCTGCTTGTGGTCGGGCGAGGTGGCGGGGGTGGACGGCTTTTGGCCGGATAGGGATGGCCCGGCCGTTTTTGCGGGCGGGTATGGGGGGGTTAGGCGTTTTTTCCCGGAGAAGCGGCAAGGTTTCCGGGCAGGGCGACGGGATGCCGGGAAGGAGTGGGCGGGCGCGGGCGGCTGGAAGAAAAAGGCCGGCAAGGGGAACCATGCCGGGCGCTGTTTTTACCGGACGGCTGGGGGACTGTTTTTTTCCTCTGGCGGACGGCTCTTTTCCGGCGGTGTTTCAGTTAACCAGGCCCGGAGCCGGGCCGCGTCGGTTTTCAGGCCGGCTTCGATGTCGGACAGGCCGGAGAGGAGGCGGCGGGCTTCGTGGTGGCCTTGCCGGGAAGCCTGTTTTAGCCAGTGGCGGGCTTTTTCAAGGTTTTCCTCGCCCGGGTTTTCGGAAAGGAGGAGTTTCGCCAGCCCGGTCTGGGCTTCGGCATGCCCTCTGGCGGCCGCTTTTTCCAGCCATGCTTTCGCCTGCGACAGGTCAGGTGCGGCGCCCAGCCCTTCCAGGTAGAGCGTGCCGAGGCGGGCTTCGGCATCGTCCAGTCCCTGCCGGGCGGCTTTTTCGATCCAGAAGCGGGCTTCGCGGTTATCCTGCGGGACGCCTTCGCCTTTGAGGTAGAGAAGGCCGACTGTCAATTGCGCTCTGGCGTCGCCGTCGTGCGCTTTCGCCAGTTCGGTGGCCGGATCGGCCGAGAGGGCGGCGGTTGTGGCGGGTTTTCCGGGGGGTGCGGCAGGTTCCTTCTGGCAGCCGTTCAGGAAAACGGCCGCGAACGGAAGCAGAAGGGCAAAGCCCAGTGCGGTGAATGGTTTTCTGAAAGACAGCGACATGGCGGAGGCGGTTAAAATCGTTTTGTCAGTCTATTTTAAACCGGAAATGAAGGGTTTGCCGACAGGGGCGTCTGCTGTGGAAAGAGGGATGTCTTTCAGGCCGTTTGGAGAGGCTGGCCGTTTTTCGGATGGAAGGCGGTGTCGCCCAGCCATTTTTGCAGCAGCCCGTTTAAGCGGTCTATGTCCAGTGGTTTGGGAATATGGCCGTTCATGCCCGCCAAAAACGCTTTCCGGATGTCTTCGGGAAAGGTATTGGCTGTCATGGCGATGATGGGAACGGTGCGCGCGTCCGGGCGCGGCAGTTCCCGGATCGCGCCGGTGGCTTCATGGCCGTTCATGACCGGCATCTGGATGTCCATAAAGACGAGATGGTAAAAACCGGCGGGCGAGGCGGCGAATTTGTCAACGGCCGCTTTGCCGTCTCCGGCCGTTTCCACGATAACGCCGCTCATGGCGATCAGTTCGCAGGCGATTTCGGCGTTTAGGGGGTTGTCTTCGGCAAGCAATATCCGTTTCCCGGCGAATTGCGGCCTGGCGGCAGGCGGGGCAAGGGTTCCGGCGTTTTTCAGCGGGTGTCGGAGGCGTTTCAGCGTATCGGTCAGGGTGGTTTTGAAAACGGGTTTGGGCATGACGGCCGTTATTTCCGCGTCGTTAGCGTCGGTTGCCGCGCCGGGCCAGTCGTCGTCCATGAGGACGAGGGCCGGTTTTCCGTTTTTCCGGATGGCGTGTATGGCGCTGGCCGCCTCGCTGCCGCTCATGTCCGGGAGGGCGTTATCGAGCAGAACGGCGTCCCAGTCCTGCCGCTTTTCATGAGACTGCCGGATTTTGCGCAGGGCTTCTTTTCCGGAAGAGGCGCTGTCGTGACGGCTCCCCAGTTCGTAAAGCAGCCGGCAAAGGCTGTCGCGCAGGCCGGTTTCGCCAGCGACGACGAGTACGCGCAGTGGAGCGAAGGCGTGCCCGTGGTCGCTGGCGTCTTCCAGCCATTTGAGATAGAGCGTGACGGTGAAACGCGAGCCTTTGCCCGCTTCGCTTTCGACGTCGATGCTGCCGTTCATCAGGCGGGCGATGGTCAAGGCGATGGTCATGCCCAGTCCCGTTCCCTGTATGTGGTTCGTGCGCGAGTCTTTTTCGCGCTCGAACGGCTCGAAGATTTTTTTCCGGAATTCGTCTGACATGCCGATGCCGTTATCCTCGAAGACGAACCGGTAACAGCCGACGCCGCGTATTGCCGCTTCCGATTCGGAAATGGTCCAGGTAATGACGCCGCCGTCCGGCGTGTATTTGATGGCGTTGGAGAGGATGTTCAGGAAAATTTCCTGTATTCTCTGCGGGTCGCCTTTGATGGTTTCGTGTTCCAGTTGCCGGACATTCACGCGCAGGGTGTGCTTTTGCCGCTGGATGGCCGGGCGGGTCATGGCAAGCGTATCGCCGATCAGCCCGGAGAGCGTGAACGGTTTTTCTTCCAGAAAGAATTTGCCGCTTTCGATTCGGCATGTGTCCAGCACTTCATTGATCAGGTTCAGCAGGTGCTGGCTGGACGTGTCGATTTTTTCCAGACAGTCCCGGATTTTTCCCGTATCGCCGGGATGGTTTTTCGCAATGGTCGTCAGCCCGATGATGGCGTTCATCGGGGTGCGCATGTCGTGCGACATTCTGGAGAGGAAATGGCTTTTGGCTTCATTGGCGCTTTTGGCCGCTTCAAACGCCTCGGTCAGCGCCTGCCGGTGCTGTTCCTCTTTTTTCAGCATGTCGTGGATATCGCGCAGGGTCATCAGGATGCGCTGCCGTTTGTTGCCGATATAGCAAAGCGACAGTTCCTTGTGGCGCAGTTCGCCGTTTTGCGGGCTGCGGAAATAGAGATGGATATCCTTTTCCCGGTCGAGTTTTTCGGGCAGGGAGGCGTTCAGCATCTCGTCCAGAAACGGCCGGCGGTCTTCCTCGCAAACGAAAAGGGCCGCGAATTTCCGGACGCCGGAGGTGTTCCGGCCGAAAGGGGGCATGCCCCGCGCGTCGAACCGGTCGGAGAAACGGGCTTCGTAGGTGCCGGTTTCGACATTCCAGATCAGGATGCAGTCATAGTTCCGCTGGATCGTGAAATCGTAAATGGACTGGAGCTTGATGTTTTCCAGTTCGGCTTTCTTGTGTTCGGTAATGTCGCCTGAGAGACCGACGACAAAGGTGGGACGGCCGTCGTCGTCTTCCGAAATGGTCGTGAAAATCACTTCGCGCCAGGTCTGGCCGTCTTTCAGACGATAGGTGGTCGTTGCGGTTTTTTCGCCTTCGCGGATTTTCCGGTAGGCCTGAAAATAGTTTTCGTGGTCTTCCCCGAAAACCATTTCGCGGGCGAAATCATAAGGCACGTCGGGGTAGCGTTCGCGATATCCGTAGTGTTCGTACATGCGGCGCGGCAGGATGGCCAGGTTCTTCCGGGGATAGTAATAGAACTCGTACATCGACGTGTTTTTCAGCGCTTCGTGCAAAATGGTCTGCCGGGCGCGGTTCAGTTCTTCCTGCCGGAGCGCGGCCTGTTTGTCGTCGTCGATATTGCGTGAGAGGAGGATGGCGATCACGTCGTCATTGACCGGATTGTCCAGAAAAATGAAGTGCGTGTCTGTCCAGCGGTACTGGTTGTCATGGCGTTTCTGCCGATGCTCCATGACGATCTCGCGCGTGCCCTGCGCATGCGCCGGGAGCAGCGCTTTTCGGCTGAACCGGTTCCCGAATTCCTCCCGGAAATCGGGATGCAGGGTGTCTGAGGCAGTCTGGAAAAGATCGTCGAATTTCCCGGTTGCCGGCGGATTGTTCAGGTTGTCCAGCGCATTGTGAAGGATGGAATAGGTGTTGCGCGAGAGGTTGACGGAAATGGCGCGGGGATAGAGTTTTGCCGTGACCGTTTCGAGTTTGCGCCTTTCCAGTTCCAGACGCCGTTCCGCTTCGGAGGGTTTGTGGGGAGCCAGTGAAATCAGGTAAGCGTCTTCTTCTTCCCACTGCATGGAAATGGCGGTCACATCGAGGGTGGGCTCGCCGAAAACCGGGGCGTATCTGTCCGTTTCGTAAGTCCCGGTTTTGCCGATGTGCTGCAGGGGGCAACGCGCGCAGTTCCTCTGCCAGGCGTCCTGGCAAATGTCGCCATGCCGGATGTGCGGAATGGCTTTTCTGACCAGATCGTTGAAGTAGAGAATGCGGCGGTCGCTCTGCCGTATGACGTAAAGGGCTGTCCCGTTCAGATTGTTCAGGATGGTTTCGAGATTTTTTGCCTGATTGACCATGCCATTCCTTCGGGATGCCGCCAGCGGCTTGCCCGCAGCGTGTTACCGCGCTGCCGTTTTGCCGCCAGCGGCTGGAAATCCGGTTTCCGGGACGCTGAAGCGATGCGTTTTTCCCTATTGTAAACCTGAAAGTTGTCTTCAGGAAAATTTTTGCCAGGTCCGGCCTTTTCGTGAAAGGCGCGGGCGGGCGTATTGTGGAAAACGGCCGGGAAAAGGCGGGGAAAACGCTTTTCGCCGTCCCGGGCGGGATGAGGGGAACCTGGCGGGGTTTTCCAGACGGGTGGACGTCCCCTGCGGGAGCGGTCCTGAAAGGGCCGTTCTGGCGGACGCGGCGCGAAACGGATGCGCGAAAGGTGCCGGTTCTTTCGCCGGAGGGGATGAAACCGGAAAGGCGTTTTTCCTTACGGCGCTTTCAGGTGTTTTCTCAGGGCGCTCCGGATGTCTTCCATGCTGACGGGCTTGGTGACATAGCCGTCCATGCCTGCCGCGTATGCGTTTTCCACGTCTTCCATGAACGCGTTTGCCGACATGGCCACGATCGGGGCCGGAAAGCGGCCACTGGCCTGCTCGAATTGCCGTATCAGGCGGGTGGCTTCGTACCCATCCATTTCGGGCATCTGGATGTCCATGAAAACGAGGCTGTAATACCCTTCCGGCGCATGGCTGAAAAGCTGGAGCGCTTCCTTGCCGTTCCAGGCCATGTCGATCGTGGCGGCGCTGCAGTGCCGGATGAACTCGTTCGATATTTCCTGATTCATTTCATTGTCTTCGACCAGCAGAATGCGGCCTTGCAGCTCGGCGCCGGATTTTCCGGCCGGTTCGGCTTTCTGCGGCAGGGACTGGCCGCCGGTGATGATTTCGTGCATCACATGGTACAGTTGCGACTTGAAAAGCGGTTTGGCCAGGAAGGCGTTGACGCCGGCTTCTTTCGCTTCTTCCTCGATTTCCGTCCAGTCGTAGGCGGTCAGGATAATGATGGGCAATTCATTGCCCACGATGCTCCGGATGCAACGGGTCGTTTCCAGCCCGTCCATTTCCGGCATTTTCCAGTCGATGATGACGGAGTGATAGTCCCGGTTGAGCCGGTGGGCGGTTTCGACCTTGCCGACGGCTTCCGCGCCGGAGAGCACCCATTCGCTGCGCATGCCGATTTCCTCCAGCATGGCACTGGTGTTTTCGCAGATGTCCCTGTCGTCGTCCACCACGAGAGAGCGCAGTTCCCGGAGAACGCTGAAATCGAACCGTTCGGCTTCTTTTTTTTGCAGTTTCAGGGGAAGGGTGACGGTAAAGGTCGTTCCCTTGCCCGGTTCGCTTTGCACGTCGATCTGGCCGTTCATCATGTCCACGATGTTTTTCGTGATGGCCATGCCGAGACCGGTGCCCTCTATCTTGCTGCCGGTTGCGGTTTTGGCGCGTTCGAACGGGTTGTAGATTTTTTTCAGGAAATCGCTGTCCATGCCGATACCGGTATCGCTGACAACGAACCGGTACGTGCCGTACCCCGGATATTGCGGCGGCAATTCGGTGATGGCCAGACGAATCCTGCCGCCTGCCGGCGTGAATTTCAGCGCGTTGCCCATGAGGTTCAGCAAGATCTGGTTGACGCGCAGCGTGTCGCCGATGACTTTTTCATGGTCGATGCCCGACACGCTGATGTCCAGGTCCAGCCGGCGTGAGCTGGCTTGTTGCTGGAGGATGGTGAAAAGGCCGGCGACCAGTTCCGGCAAATCGAATTCCTCGTTGTTCAGGGCGATTTTCCCGCTTTCGATCTTGCTCATGTCCAGCACATCGTTGATCAGGCCCAGCAGATGGCGGGAAGACGCCGATATCTTGCCGAGACAGTCGCGAATCCGGGACGGTTCGTGCAGGTGCAATGTGGCCAGCGTCGTCATGCCGATAATGGCGTTCATCGGCGTGCGGATGTCGTGCGACATGTTGAACAGGAACTGCGATTTGGCGGCATTGGCGTTCTGGGCGGATTCGAGCGCTTCCCGCAGCGCGTTTTGCATGGTTTCTTCCTGTTCGTTTTTTTTCTTCAGCAGGTACAAATAGATGAAGAGCGCCGCCATGACCGCCATAATGAGGAGGGTCGAGAAAAAGAACGTGCTGTTGCGGAAATCCTGCGACTGTTTCGCGAACTGGGCGAATTTCGTCTGGGAGCCGGCCAGTATGGACCCGGTGAGGCGATACATTTCCCCGATTTTGGGCGTGATGTTTTTCGCGATGAACGAGGCGGTATCCCTGGCGGTAAAACCGGGGTCGTCGCACAGGTCAAGCAGCTGGTCCTGTTCCTTTTTGAGGTCGGCATAAAGCTGGCGCAACATCGACACGTCTTCCGGCCGATAGGTATAGTTGCTCCGCATGAAATCCAGATTCGGGAGGATGGACGCGTCGATATTTTTATAATGACGGCGCACGCTTTCCGTCATGCCGGGCGTGCGCGCATAGACCAGACGCTCCGGCAGGATGCCGAGCTGGGCCAGATCGGCGTTGACCTTGCCTACCGCAACTGCAATGGGATAGGGATGGTCGCCGATGTTTTTTATCTGGTCGGTGATCCGGCTGGTGTTGACCAGGGTAAGGATATAGTAAACGGCCAGCAGACAGGTCAGCATGACGGCAGTCCATGCCGACAGTTGCCTTGCGTTAAGCCGGGTTATCTTGTTCAGCAAAGGGATCGTTCTCCTTTCTGAACGCATCCGGTTCGCCTGGTAAAAATATCGGTTGACCGTCCGGTTTTCTAAGGCTTTCCCTTCATGAAAGCCCGGCGCCGACAGGGCAAGACAGAAGACAGGGACCTTTTTTCCGGCTACCCGCCGGGAGAGGGCAGTCCGGAGAAAAATCCTGCGAAACGGTTTTTTTAAACAGGATGTGTTCAAATATTGTTGATTTTACGTTGTCCGGCAATGGTTTGGCAATGAAAATATGGTTTGACGGCAAAAAATGCGGCACCGTCAAATGGCAACCCCCCTGTCCGGAACGGACAGGGAAGGCGGTTCGGGCAAATTGCCGGATAACCGGCAGGGGGCGGGAGACTCAGCGGAGGTCGAGGCGGGTATCGGAGACGTCGATGGGAACGCCTGTTTGCGCCTCGGTCCATTGTTTGACGGCCACCCGGTTGACGGGACGGTTTTTCGCCTTTTCGGCCATCATTTTTTTGTCTGCCAGGGCGACCGGTTTGTTGATCGAGGTCTGGCCAATCGCATTGACCGGTCCGAACGACAGGAAAACCGGCATCGTGTCCGGCGTGGCGTTGTGAATGTCCATGACGGCACGGATCCTGTCGAGTACCTGACGGGTGGCGGGTTTAGGGCACCGCAGCAGCAAAATGGTGAATTCGTCGCCGCCGGTGCGGGCGACGATATCGTTTGCGCGGGTGCCCTGCCGGCTCAGCGAGGCGGCGGTTTCAAGAGGGTGTCGCCTGCGGTGTGTCCCAGATTGTCGTTGATGAGTTTCAGGCCGTCCACGTCGCCGTAGATGATACTGGCGGGATACTGTTCTGCGCGGTGACAGCCGCGAGTTGTTCGTCGAAATGGAAGCGGCTGTACAGCCCGGTCAGGGTATCGTGGTTGATCAGGTGGGCCAGCGATTCCTGGGTGTGGCGCAATTTGGTGATGTCGGTGTGCAGGCCGACGATCCGCTCGGCTTTTCCGTTTTTATCGCGCCGGGTGGCCTTGCCGCGCCCCAGTATCCACTTGTAATCGCCGCTGGCTGTCCTGAACCGGTAAATGCATTCGAACATATCGCCCAGTTCGGGGGATTCGATGAATTCGAACTGTTTTTGGACGGTGGCGTTCAGGTCGTCCGGATGCACGCGTTCGATCCAGCTTTCGACCCGTTGCGGAAATTCGTCCGGCGTGTAACCGCACATGGCGATATAGCGGGAGCTGAAATACACTTCGCCGGTGGCGGGCGTCCAGTCCCGGATGCCGTCGCGCGCCGCTTCCAGCGCGAAGCGCATGCGGTCGTGGGCGACGGCAAGTTTTCGGACGATGGATTCGGGCGTTTCCGTGCCGATGTGGATGCCGACGAGCCGTATCGCCCGGCCGTCGCCGTCGCGGCAGACGACGAAACCGCGCGAGAGAAGCCGCAGGTAGTCGCCTTTTGCCGTTTTCAGCCGGAAACGGGTTTCAAAAGATTCGCCCGCGTCGGGTGTTTCGATGATTTGCATCTGCTAATGGAAATTAAGCGTCCAGTCTTCCGGATGAATGAGATTTTCCCAGGTCGTGATATGGTAGGGGAACTGCCCGGGCGCGTAGCCGAGCATGGTGAGATAGGTCTTGTTGAAGTAAAGCGTGTGCGTGTACGGTTCCCACAGCCAGATGCCGTAATCGGCTTTCAGGAGACCGTTAAAGAGCGGGAAAATGTCTTCCCCGTTTTCGGAAACGACGGCATCGGGGTTGAAAAACATGGGCTGAAGGGGTTTCCGGATGAAAGCGAAATTTGTCTGTTGTAGCAGCGTTTTAAACGATGTGTTAAAAGGCCGGGCGCTCCCGGCGCGGACTTGAAGGAGCTTCCCCGACGGGAAGCCTTGGCCTCGCCGGGTGCGCTGTCCGGATACGGCGTTTTGGGAACCGTTTTCCTGCGGGCAGGATGCCGGAAACGCCAGCGGCCGGGCAGGCAATGGAAAGACGCTTGCCAAAGCGGCTTTTGCCGGACCGGCAGGGAAAACCGCGGTTCCGGAGCCGGCCCGTCTTTTCGGTTCAGACTGTTTTTTCGGGCAGGCCGGGGCGTTTCTGTCCGTGAAACGGTGCCGTTTACAGAAATTCGTACTTCCCGCCGGCATGATAGACGGGTGTGCCTTGCAGGTACCAGAGATTGTCTTTTTGCGGACGGGCTTTCCGGATGATGTCGTAGGCTATGCCGGCGCGCCGTCCGGTGCGGCAGACGATCAGCACGGGGCCGTCGGGAATGTTGTCGAGATTTTGGGGCATGACGTCAACCGGGATCAGTTTGGCGCCGGGAATGTGGCCGCGGGCGTATTCTTCAGGCGTGCGCACGTCGATGATGGTCAGCCTTTTGCCCTCTGAATGGATCAGCGCTATCGCTTTTTCCGGAAGGAGCGGGCCGGATCGCGGCAGGGAACCGGCGGCACAGGCGAAGCCGGAAAAACCGACAAACAGGGCGATCAGCAAGGCAGAAAGCCAGTGGCGGGAAAGGGAACGTTGCATGAAATCTCCGGATTGAAAAGAGGGAAAACAGGTTTGGGGTGGTTTGGAACGCTTATTGTAACGGCATCCGGAAGAAATGGCTTGCCGTCAACGCAAGACAGGTCAGTCGTCTTCCCGGACGGCTTGCCGTTCCGGCAGGCCGTCCGGATAGATGAAGTAGCCGATCATGTGCCAGGTTTCCTGCGTGAGGAAGGAAATTTTGGCTTTCAGGCTGGCGTAGCGGGTCGAGGGCGTGGGCGAGGACCAGGCGGTCATGCCGATGTCGCCGGCAATGTGCATGGCGCGTTTCATATGGATGGGATCGCTGACGATGAGGGCGGTGGAAAGGCCGTTTGCCTGCATGATGGCTTTTGCGTTCAACAGGTTTTCCCGCGTGGTCTGGGACGCTTCCTCAATCAGGATGTCGTTTTCGGGAATGGCGTGCGAGAGCGCGTAGCGGCGGGCGACGAACGCTTCGGAATACGGCGCGTTTTTCGATTTGCCGCCGGTCAGGATCAGTTTTCTGACGTAGCCGTTTTCGTAAAGCCACAGGCCGTGCCGGATCCGCTCCTCGAAGACAGGGGAGGGGCGCTTGTACCAGGCGGCCGCGCCTAAAATGATGGCGGCGTCCGCCGTTTTTTTCTGATCGACTGTCGAAAAGAGGGCAATCGAGCAAAAGATGTAGGCAACAAACAGAAAGGCGGCGATAACGAGAATCCTCAAGCTTTTCTTCATGCCGCTATTGTACCTCCACCCCCTGCCATCGTGTAGGACGGCCGGCAGGGGGAACGTTTGGGGAAAAGCGGATCGGGCATGTTTTCGGCAAGCGGCCGGGAATGCGGGACGCGCCCTGGCGTTTTGTCCCGTTTCCGGGGCGGCCGCTCAATCCGGGTGCAGTGCGGA
Source organism: Oxalobacter paraformigenes (assembly GCF_000158475.2). Classification (GTDB taxonomy): domain Bacteria; phylum Pseudomonadota; class Gammaproteobacteria; order Burkholderiales; family Burkholderiaceae_D; genus Oxalobacter; species Oxalobacter paraformigenes. The sequence goes on from NZ_KI392031.1 coordinate 558,146, forward strand.
ATCCGCCGGCGCTCTTGCCGGACGCGAGACGGGCAGCCATGCGGGTTTTGCCGTGAAGCAGGCCGGGGCCGGGCCAAAAAGGTGGCGCGGGGCGTTTCGCGCGTCCTGAATGGCTGGCCGGAAAAGGCGGCGTGTTCTTTGCCCTTTGACGGCGCGTCTTTGCCGGACACGGGATGAGGCACGGCATGGCTTTTCCGGAGGCGAAAAAGGGATTGTGTCCGGTCGGGCGCGACAGGAAGGCGGCCGGAAAAACGGGGGATCTGGCGGCCGGCCGCCTGCCGGTTCGCGCGGTTTCCGGGAGGGCTGCCGGGCGGCGATGGCCGGTCAGGGCGCTTGTTTTCGCCCGCCTTCCATGATGAAAACCCGTTCTTCGCCGGTGTCTTTGTCATAGACCTCGATTTTCACGTCTTTTCCATGACTGGAAATGCGGTCGATTTCCACTTCGTGATATTCCTCCTTGCCCTGGTCGAAGATTTCGACGGTATGGCCTTTTTTGACCTTGACGAGTCTGGAGGTGATGGCGATGGGGGTGCCGGTTTTCTCCTCGACGCCGTCCCAGGCAAACGCGGCGGTGAGGGGAAAGAGCAGCAGCAGGGCAAACCGTTTTTTCATGGCCTTGAAAGGGGAGTGGGGTTTTCAGGATATCCGGCCTGTTTTGGATACGGATTTGCCTCAATGATAGCAGCAGACCCGGCATTTTTCAGCATCGGACTGAAGGGGAGGTCGGAACACCGGCTCATGGGAGTGTCGGCTCCGGCCCGCCGGAACGGGATTGCCAAGGCGGCCGGCATTTCCGAAAAGAGAAGCGGGGCGGCGTTCTCCGCCTTGCGCCGGAAAGGACGAAACGGAAAAGCCTTCCCGCCCGGGCAGCCTGCGCCGGGCGGGGGCATAAAGAACGCGGCGGGATGGTTTTCGCGCCGGGGCGGGGAGAAGGGCAATACCGGCCAGCCGTTTTGCGAGGGCCGGCCTGTCGTGGCGGGTGAAGGAGGGGGTGTTCAGGGTTCAGCCTGTGCCGGTAACACGCGGTTTGCTGGCAGGGATAACGGTAATGTTACCGCCGGTATCGACAGGCGGGGTAAATTCCGGTTGGGGCTTGCCAGTGTCTGTTAGGCGCCGGGCAGGAAAAGATGACGCTGGCGAAATGCCGCGCGCGTCCGGAAACGGGCGAAGCGGCCGCCCTGTTTGCCGATCCCGGTTTTGCCCGTTTGGCAGGGCAGATGGCGTTTGCGGGCGGCAGGCTTGCCGTGACGTTTGCCTGACGGGAGAACGGAGTCCGGTTTCTTCCGTGAATGCCTTGCCGTTTGCCGGCCTGCCGGGAAGCGGACTGTCCGGGCCGGTTCCCTGCCGCGCCAGCTGCCGGATTGTCGCTGTCCGGCTGGAAAACCCCTGAAAGAGCGAGGGAGTCCGGCAAGCCCGGCATGGCGCGGCGTTTCTGCCGCGACAGAAGAAAGGGCGGGAAGAGGACGGAAAAAGGACAGAAAGGCGCGAAAAAGAAGTGAAACAGAGCGAAAAAGAGAAACGGGACGAAAAGGCGGAATAAAGACGGAAAAGACCGCCTTTATTCCGGCCGGATTGGTTTTTTCACGGCGCCGTTTTCAACGACAGCGTACATGAGGCGGCCGTCAAAGACGCCGTCCCTGTCCTGAAATCCGAGTGTCGCGGTAAAACGGATGTTGCCGTTTTCGTTGTCTTCCGTTTGGATATCCAGAGACTGCAAGCGGATTTTGCCGGCCCATTTTTCCGGTGATACCGGCGGGAGTCCGGCGTTTTTCCGCCAGAGGTTGGCGGAATCGGCGAGGCCTTCGGCTATCCGGTGCTGCCAGATTTTCAGGCCGTCTTCTTCCATCTCGCGGAGATGGCGGCCGATGGCGGACAAATGCCTTTTTATTCCTTCTTCATGCGGGCACGGGACTTTCACGGGCTTTTTGGCGCCCGCTTCCCGGATGAGTTCGATGGCTTTTTCCAGATAGCGGATTTTTTCGTCCAGATCGATTCGCGGGTTTTCCCAGAGCGTTTCCAGTATGGTCAGGCGTTCTTCAAGCGGCTTGCCGGGAAGGACGGCGGATCGTTCCAGATGTTCCTGCGTCTCGCGCTCTTCCCGCGTCATGTCGGGTTCGATGCCGTAGAGCCGGTTTCCTCCCTCGATCATCCGGTCGGTCAGATCGTCGAGCAAATGCGCCAGTTCGTGCACTTCCCGCGGGAGACCGATTCCGTTTTTTTCCGCTTTTTCTTCCACGATCCGGACAAGTTGCAGGATTTTGGCCAGCACGACCGTAAACTGCGTGTCGTCCCGCATCAGTTCGCCGGGCAACTGCATGGCTTGCAGCAAATCGTGGAGTTCGATGAGGGACGCATTGACCTGCCGGCATTTCGCCGGAAGATCAATGCCGGGGTTGTTCCATATTGTGGCCGCTTTCCGGAACGCCCCGATAAAACTGTGCGGGTCGATATAGTCCCAGTACCGGCGTTCCAGCGCGTCGTCCGCGGGCGGAGGCAGCCTGGCCTTCAGCGCTTTCAGGCGGGTTTGCAGGGTTTTTATATAGTGTTTTTGCGCCGGGGAAAGCGGAGCGCTTCGTGTACGTTTCGGCGGGGTTTGCGGCACGGCAGGCGAGGCGGCGGACGTTTCGGGCGAGGCGATGGCAAGCGAAAAGGCAATCCTTTTTCGCCAGACGGTCGCTTTTGTTTCCGGCGGCGTCTTGTAGCCCCGGAACCGGAAAGTGACCCCGTCGGGCTGGAAAACCGTGTGTTCTTCCAGCGTCAGCCGGGAAAGCCCGGCTATTTTGTCGGCGGGACGAAATGCCCAGCTTTTTTCCCTGCTCTGTTTGCTTGTCATGATGTCGGTCGCTTGTGTTTGCCGCTTGCCGGAAAAGGAAAACGCCCCTTCATCGCCTTTTTCCGGAAATCGCGGCGGCGCCGGGCCGGTACGGTCTGTTTTCCCGGAAAAAACGGCTCTGGCGGAAAACCGGAACGGTTTCGCTTTCGCCTGTCTGGCCAAACGGACTGAACCTTTTTATACGGACAGTAACATAAATGCAGGCAAAAGAAAAAACATCTTTTCGCTCCTTTTGCTTTTTTCAGGGTTTGCGGCCAGAGAGAGGCAAAACGCGATTGACAGGAAGGGCTATCCCTTTGCCGCTACGGTCGCCGGCCGGGACGTCCGCCGTCCTGCCCGTTTGTCCTGTGTCTGTGCCACTGCGCTCCCTGCGACGCCCCGTCCGGCCGGGGGCGGCCGATGCCGTAAAGGGCCGAGGCGGATTCAGCGGAAAAGCGGATGGACGCAGGGCAAAAGGCGGCTGATCCGGATACAGGCAGGGAGCCTCCGATCCGGCGGCATTCCAATCCGGAGGGGAAAAAGGCCTTGTCGCGCCTGTCGGGGAAGGAAGACAAACTGTTTTCCGGTTCGGGGAACAGGGCGGTTCGGGCGGCCAGCCTTTAAAGCGGGCACTTTACCGGATATGGACAGGGTTTTCGGCCTCGACCGTTTTCGCCGGCGGTCTGGCAGCGGGCAGGGTGACATGAGGTAAGGCGATACGGTTTTCCGCCTGTCCCCTCCGTTACGGCAAGCGCGCCAGTGCCGTTTCGGGTTGGGCCGGTTCCCGGAAACAGGGGCTTCGCGCATTCAAGGGACGTGGCCTGTCGCATCGGCCTGTTTGCGGTATGGCTGTGTTTTCATCTGCGCGCCCGCAAGGGAGGCGACGGTGTCTTCGGGAAGCCCGATATACCGGGCTTTTCAGGGGCCGGATTCGGGAACCGCGCCATGTTTGACGCCAAAGGAAGCGGTTTTTCCGAACGGTTCGGTTTTTACAGCGTTTTTCAGGAACTGGCCCGTGCGGACGCCTCACCGGGGAGGGCCTCTGGGCCCGGGACGCCCGCGTTTTCTGCCCGGCAGGGCGATGAAGGAAGGGGGCGGCGGTTTTCAGGCAGGGAAAACCGAAACGGTTCCGGATTGGCCGGAACCCCGGGAAGAGGGAAAGGAACGGCCCCTATTTCCGGACGCCGGTTTTTCCGGTTTTGGTTGCGGCGTCCGTCGGGGGTTCCTTGCGGAAATTCCGGTTTCTCAGTTTGCGCAGCAGGAAATACTGGACGATCCACATGACAAGGATCAGGACGGCGGTGCCGAGAAACATGACCTTGCGCAGGAAGGCCCGGTCTTCGGCTTCTTTCGGGTCTTCGGCGACGGTCGCTTTTTCGTATGCCGGGGCTGGCTGCGCTTCTTTTTCACTGCCCGTCCTGTTGCCGGCAAGGGGCGGGGCGGCTGGCGTGGCGGTGTTTTTGCCGTTGGCGGACGCGTCGCGGTCGGTCATGGCGACAGCCGGGGTCTTGTCGGCGTATAGCGTGTCCAGCGCCCTGATGGCTTCTTCGTGGCCTTCTCTGGCGGCTTTTTCAAGGTAGGGAATGGCGTCCTGGTATTTTTTCGCCTGATACAGTTCCAGTCCCCGCGACAGGTCGTCGGCATGCGCCAGATGAACCGGGGCAATGATGGCGAAGGTCAGGGAGAGCAGGAGGCAGAACAGGAACGGCAGTGTTTTTTTCGGCATGATAAGGTTTCGTTGCAAGGCAAAAGGCAGGCTGCCGCCCGGGCGACAGCCTTGCAAGGCTTTATTCTAGCAAAGTTATGCGGCCGTAAACAGGGGACAGGCCGAAACGCCGCCCCTTTTGCGGGACGGGGCGGAAAGGGGATCTCTCCTGCCCGCTTATTCCGGATAGTTGGTGTCGATGGCGACCGGTTCGATGCCGTTCATGTCGGCCTGGATTTTTTTGATCTGGCGGTTGGCGACCTTGTAGGCGTCCGGGCCGAGGAATAGATGCAGGGGCGGGTTTTCCATGCCGGAAACGGACAGGATGATTTCCGCGCCGCGCACGGGGTCGCCGATTTGCTGGTGGTTCATTTTTTTCAGCAGCATGTGGAAGGCTTCGCGTTTTGCGGCGTAATCGGGAATGGACGTGTCTTCAAACTGCATGGAGTCGGCCAGAAAGTCGGTGCGGAAGTTGCCCGGTTTGACGCAGGTGACCCGGATGCCGAAGTCGGCCAGTTCGTCGCGCAGGGATTCGGAAAGTCCGGCTATGGCGAATTTGGACGCGCAGTAAATGCCGCTGCCCGGAAATCCGGTGAAACCGGCCATCGACGAGAGGTTGAAGATGTGGCCGGAGCGCTGCCGGCGCAGGTAGGGCAGGGCGTTGCGGATGACGTTCAGGACGCCGAAGACGTTGACGTCGAATTCGCGCCGGGCCAGCGTGTCGCTGATTTCTTCCACATAGCCGAACTGGCCGTAGCCGGCGTTGTTGACGATGACGTCGAGCCCGCCGAATTTTTCGACGGTTTTCGTCAAGGCGTTTTTGACGGAAACTTCGTTGACGAGATCGGTTTCAAGGGGAAGAAAGCGGTCGTTTTCCCGGCCGATGGCCAGTTCGAGTCTGGCCAGTTGCCGTGTGGTCGAGGCAACGCGGTGGCCTTTTTCCAGCAGGAGGTTGGTCAATTCCAGTCCGAATCCGCGCGAGGCGCCGGTGATGAACCAGACTTTTCCGTTTTTCGGGCGCTTGTTTTCCATTTCCTGACTCCTTTAAGTGGTAAGGCCTGACGGGGCAGGCGTTGGCGGGATGGGACTGGAGTAAGTGTAACGGATACGGCGGAAAAATGGCGGAAGTCAGCCGGTTTTTTCGCGAAAAAACGGCGGCCGTTGCAACGCGCGTGCCGGGTGGGCGGCTTTTCAGGGCCTCTGTGTCCACGGACGGAGCCGCCGCGTCTTTTTCGTGAGGTCTTTTCGTGCCGGCGCTGGCGGTTTTTGCTGCGGAAAGGGCGTGCCGGCGGAAAAAGCCGGGGAAACGCCGGCTGCCCGCTCTGGCGGAGCCACCCCGCTGTGTTCGGGGCAGCCTGCGGCAGCGGCGATCGAAAGCCGTCAGAACGCGTTTTTCGGGACAGAGGAGCAGGACAGGGAACGGCGGAAACCGGGACGGCCGCTGGTTTACGGCCAGTCGCCGCCGTGCCGGGTTTCCCGGTTTTCGGGGGGCGCAAGGCGGCGCCATGAAGCGGGAAGAGGCGCGTTTGCGGCGGGAAAAGGCCGGCAGGCCGGTTTTTTTCGCGCCGATGAAAGAAAAAGAGCGGGCCGGTATAAGGCTGTCGCCCTTGCCTTTAGGCCGATCCCGTTTTGCCGGACTGAAATGGCGGGGGACGCGGCTTTTGTGGGACACGCCGGTTTCCGGCAGGGTTTTCCGGCCGGCCGGGTGAACCGGACACTGTCGGGCGCGTGTCCTGTCCGGTTTTGTTTTGTCGCCTGTCAGACGGCGATGGGGGCGGCGATGGCCGGGTGCGGATCGTATCCGGTGATTTCGAAGTCGTCGAGCGTGTAATCGAAAATGGAGGGTTTGTTCTTCAGTTTCAGCCCGGGCAGGGCGCGCGGTTCGCGGGAAAGCTGGAGGCGGGCCTGATCGAAATGGTTTTTGTACAGGTGCAGGTCGCCGATGGAATGGATCACTTCGCCGGGTTCCAGCCCGCACTGCCGGGCGATCATGTGGGTTAACAGGGCGGTGGAAGCCGTGTTGTACGGGATGCCGAGGAAAATGTCGCCGGAGCGCTGGGTCATCATGCAGGAAAGCCGCCCGGCCGCCACCTGGAACTGGTACATGACATGGCAGGGGGCGAGCGCCATTTTGCCGTCTTTGACGTTGTCTTGCGGCGATTTCTTTTCGCTGGGCAAAAGCGCCACGTTCCAGGCGCTGATGATGTGGCGGCGGCTGTCGGGATTTTCCCGGATGGAGTCGATCACGGCGGCAACCTGATCGTATCGCTTCCCGTCGGAACCTTCCCAGGATCGCCACTGGGCGCCGTAGATCGGGCCAAGGTCACCGGTTTCGGTAGCCCATTCGTCCCAGATCGTGACCTTGTTTTCGTGCAGATAGCGCACGTTGGTGCCGCCTTGCAAAAACCAGAGCAGTTCGCAGATGATGGAACGGATGTGCAGCCGTTTGGTGGTCAAAAGCGGCAGGCCGTTTTTCAGGTCGTGCCGCATCATGCGGCCGAAGACGGCGCGGGTGCCGGTGCCGGTGCGGTCGCCCTTGTCGGCGCCGGTTTCCAGTATTTCCTTTAAGAGGTTCAGGTATTGACGTTCCATGTTTTATCGACGAACCGCCGTTTTATCGGTTCGGGAGGAAGGGTGAAAACGGCATTGTAGCGCATCCGGCCGGCTCAGTTAAAGACGTCTTGCGCCGGAACCTGCGGTACGCTCACAGGCGGTATGGCGGCAGGCGGCGGGCTGGCCGCTTTGCCCGCCGCCTGTGCCGGGGGAAGGCGGGCGGAACCGTCCGGTGGCGCTGTTCTCATGTCGTCGAGTTTTGAAAGCGCCCGGGCGGCGTCGGGATGGCCCGCTTTTTGCGCCATCCCGAACCAGTCGCGGGCCTTGTCCGGATCGCGCGCTACGCCGTTGCCTCTGGCGTAGATCGTTCCCAGAATGAAGGCCGATTCGGCATGGCCGGCCCGGGCGGCTTTGGTGAAATAATGGATGGCTTCGGGAATGTCTTGCGGCACGCCGACGCCCAGATACAGGAGGCTGGCGTAAAAGTGGCTGGCGTCGGCATAGCCGCTGCCCGCGCTTTTCCTGAGCCATGTTGCCGCGGTGTCGGGCTCCTGTTTCAGGGCGTTGGCGGAAAGCAGAAACAGGGCCAGACGGTACTGGGCGGGAGCATAGCCCTGCCGGGCCGCCTTTTCAAACCATTCGCGGGCTTTGGCCGGGTCGGCCGGCGCGCCACGGCCGTGAGCGTAAAGGAGCGCCAGCTGTTCCTGCGCATACGGGTCGTTCAGGCGCGCCGCTTTTTCAAACCGGCGGAACGCTTCCGTGTCGTTTTGCGCCGTGCCGATGCCTTTAAGAGAGAGGTAACCGAGCGCGGATATCGCGCGGATATCGTTTTGGGCGGCCGCTTTTGAAAACCATGTTGCGGCTTCTTCCGGATCCGGCGGGATGCCGTCGCCTTTCAGCGTCAGGTAGCCGAGCGTGTATTGCGCCGGCGGGAAGCCTTCTTCCGCCAGCCGCGTGAATTCTTTTATCGCGGCCTGCCGGTTTTCGGGGCCGCCTTTTCCGGCAAATTGCAGCAGGGCAAGCTGATAGGCGGCGTTCCGGTGACCGCTTTGGGCCGCCTTTTCAAACCACTCGCGGGCACTGGCCGGATCGGCCGGCATGCCGATGCCGTTTTTGGCCATCATGCCGAGTTCGAACCGGGCTTGCCTGTCGTTTCGGGCGGCCGCTTTTTCCAGCCATTTTCGGGCGGCGGCCGGGTCGGGCGGCGCGGTCGTTTTGCGCAGGTTCAGGATGCCGAGCGCGGTCATGGCCGGAACATGGCCCTTTTCGGCCGACTGACGGAACCATTGCATGGCCAGCGCCTCGTTTTTCGGCGTTCCCTCACCGGATACGAGCATCGTGCCGAGCCAGTACATGGCAGCGGGATGCCCTGTCTTGGCCGCTGCCGCGAACAGGGCGAGGGCTTTTTCCGGATCGGCTTTCACGCAGATTCCGTTTTTGTAGAGCATGCCGCGATCGACATATTCATCGGCGTCCTGCGCTTCTGGATGGGCACGGAGGATGTCGAGCACGGCGGCGCACCGGCTGTCTTCTCCGTTTGCCGCGGGTGAAGCGGAAGGGGTGGCCGCAGCGGCGGGAATGGAGGAAGCCGGAAGGGAACCGGAAGAATCCGCGGCAACCGGAGCAACCGGAAAAGGCGCTCTGGCCGGGCTGGCGGCCGTTTCCGGAGCGGACGGGGCGGCTGGAGGGAGGGCAACAGCGGGTGAAACCGGCAAAGCGGAAGGTGCTGACGATACTGACGGGGCAGGCGAGGCCGATAAGGCAGGCGAGGCAGGGGGGGCCGGGGGGAGAGAGGAAGCGGAAGCGCTGCCGATGCCGGAAGCGGGTGGCGCGCTGGTGTCTGGGTGTTCCTGTTCTTCCGCCTGCGATTCGTATTTCAGAATGTCCGGCCGGGTATCGACGGGTTTTCCCGAGCTGATGATTTCGCCGATGAAGGTGAAAAGGGCGGGCGTTTTCCATTCGGCGGGACGGGAGGCGTTTTCATACAGGCGGTCGTCGGCATGGACGGCCGAAACGCTGGCCAACAGCGGGAAAAACGCCAAAAGGCAGGGAAAAAGACGGGGATGCATATGCCTGAAGCGGGGCCAAATTTTTATGGTAGTGCCAAAGGGCGTTTTATGCAATAAAAGGCGGGGGCAAAAGCGTGTCCGTTCACGGACTTTGCGGCAAGGGCTGAAAGGGCTGGCAAAGGGTTCCCTTGCGGCGGAAGCCAGAAGAGGCCGGGGCCGGGCGGCACGGTTTCTTTCGGCCCTTGCAGGGAAAAGGACGGCTTTATCGCCGGTACCGCTCCCTGTTTTCCCGGACGGGGAAGACGCGGGCAAAAAAGAGGCTTTCTTGCGGCGGATGTGTTGTATGGCGCCTGAGATCGGGGAAGGGCTATGGCGGTTGCCGGGGTTCGGCGGGTCAAGCGGATGTGACCGTTTGCGCGATATCGTTCCCTTTTCCGGGCCGGTTCCGGAAAAGGCCGGCAGGCGGATCGGGAGAGAAGGGGCCGGTACCGGGGAAAATGGAGGAAAGGCGGGGCGGCCCCGACCGGTCTGTCGCGGAAGTCTTTGTCTGGCGCCCTGCCCCCGGCAAGGACGGAAAGCGGCGTACAGCCTGTCCGGCGTTCTTTTGCGGGCAGGCGGCGACATCCGGGGGGAAGCAAAACGGCGGGAGACAGTGCATCCGGTTTGGTAAGCCGGAGGCGTCAGGGTGTGGCCCGGTTGCCGAAAATTCCCGGAAAAAGGGCTTTATGGCATAAAATGGCGGAATTCTCCGGCCAGAGCCGGATTGTTGACTGATTAATGGAAACGTTTTGTATGGCTTTACCGCTTGTCTCCGTCATTGTCCCGGTTTACCGGGCGCAGGCGTACCTGGCGCGCTGTCTGGATTCGATTGTCGGCCAGACTTACCCGAATCTGGAAATTCTTCTGGTGGACGACGGTTCTCCGGATGCCTGCGGCGCGATATGCGACGATTACGCGGCAAGGGATGCCCGCATCCGGGTGTTTCATCTGGAAAACGGCGGGGTGGCCAGAGCGCGGAATGTCGCGCTCGACGCCATGACGGGCGAATATGTCATTTTCGTCGATGCCGACGATTATATCGCGCCGGAACTGGTCGAAAAGGCGCTTCAAACGGCGCGGGAACGTTCGGCGGACATTGTGGTGTTCGATTTCTGGAATATCGAAAAAGACGGGCTGCAACTGATGACCCAGTGTTATCATCCCGGCGATGTCGGCATTGAAAAAATGCGGGAACTGATCCTGAAAGACGAGCTTTTAAGCTATATGTGGAACAAGTTTTTCCGGGCCAGCCTCTTTGAAGGTATCCGCATCGCGTCGGTCCGGACTTTTTCGGACTTGCTGGTGATGCCGCGGATTTTCATGCAGGCCAAAAGCGCGGTTTATGTCCGGACGCCCTATTATTACTACAATCTCCTGAACGACGGTTCCCTGACGTCCATAAAAAGCGTGTCCAACAAGCAGAATGCGAAAAACCGCTACGGCATGTTCCGGGCATGGGAAGAACGCGAGCGGGTGGCCCGGGAATGCTGTGAAAGCGTGGTGGAATACAGCGAACGCCGGGCGGTCAACAGTGCGATCAGTACGCGCGTGATTGATTTGTACAGACCCGCTTTGTCGGAAGAGGAAACGGAACGGCTCGGGCGGTTTCTGGAAGACAAGAAACGGAACCGGGTGTCCCGCATCGACGCGAAATACCGGACGCTCTGGTGGCTGTCCGATCATTGTCCGCTCCTTTGCCGTCTGTACGGGTATCTCAGCGTGAAATTGTTCCAGTGGAAACTGGCCCTGAAAGAAAGGAAAGCCTGAAGCCGGACAGGCCAGCCGGGCTGTGCCGGCGGGGCGCGGGAAAACGCCCTTTTCCGGAAAAGTCCGGCCTTGCAAGACGGCTGGCGCGGGAACGCCTTTTCCGGCCGTCCTGTGGCCGTATGGGGGCAAAAGGAAAGTCCGCGAAGCCATCCGTCTCCGGACGGCCACGCGGGGAAAGGGGAAGAGGGCGTCTTTTTTTTATTCCAGATTGCCCAGATGCAATGTCTTCACTTCCAGATAGTCTTCCAGTCCCAGCACCGAGCCTTCCCGGCCGAGTCCCGATTCCTTGACGCCGCCGAACGGGGCGACGGTGGAGGAAACGCCGGTGTCGTTGATGCCGATCATCCCGGCCTCGACCGCTTCCGACATCCGGAAAACGCGCGAGAGGTCTTTCGTATAGAAATACGCAGCCAGCCCGAAAGGCGTGTTGTTGGCGCGATAGACGGCTTCCTGTTCCGTTTGGAAGCGGAAACAGGCGGCGACCGGCCCGAAGGTTTCCTCGTGCGCGAGCGCCATATCGTCAGAGCAGTGCGAAAGCAGCGTCGGTTCGTAAAACGTGCCGCCCAGCGGACTCCGTTTGCCGCCGGTCACGATTTCCGCGCCTTTGTCCAGAGCGTCTTTGACGTGCCGTTCAACTTTTTCCAGCGCTTTTTCATCAATTAAGGGGCCGATGGCAACGCCGGGCGTCATGCCGTCGCCAACCGTCAGCCTGCCGATGGCTTCCGCCAGTTTTCCGACATAGGCGTCATAGACGGCATCCTGTACATAAATGCGGTTGATGGCGACGCACACCTGTCCGGCATTGCGGAACTTGTTGGCAACCGTGCCGGCCACGGCGGCGTCGATGTCGGCATCGTCGAACACGATCAAGGGCGCGTTGCCGCCCAGTTCCATCGTGACGCGCTTTAAGGTGTCGGCCGCGTTTCTGACCAGCGTCTTGCCGACCGCGGTCGAACCGGTGAACGTGATCTTGCGCACGTCGGAAGACGCCATGATCGCGTCGGAAATGGCGTGTGTATCGCCGCAGACGCCGTTCAGTACGCCGGGCGGGATGCCGGCCGCGTCGGCCAGCGCCAGCAGGGCATTGGCGCACAGCGGGGTTTCGGCGGCCGGCTTGATCAGCGCGGTGCAGCCGGCCGCCAGCGCGGGCCCCAGTTTCCGGGTCAGCATGGCCATCGGGAAATTCCAGGGCGTGATGGCGGCGACGACGCCGACCGGTTCGCGCGTTGCGAAAATCCGGGAATGCGGCTTGAAGGGCGGGATGATTTCCCCGTTGGCGCGCCGGGCTTCTTCGGCGAACCACTGGATGAAACTGGCGGCGTAATCGACTTCGCCCAATGCTTCGGGCAGGGGTTTGCCCTGTTCGGCCGTCATCAGTTCGCCGAGAAAGGGTTTGTTTTCCATAATCAGGGCATACCACCGGTTCAGGATGGCGGCCCGTTCGGCCGCGGTCGTTTTCCGCCAGTCGGAAAACGCCGTTTTCGCCGAAATGATGGCCGCTTCCGTTTCCTCGCGGCCGCTCCAGGCGACGTCGGCCAGCCGTTCGCCGGTGGCCGGGTTCGTGTCCGGGAACGTCTTGCCGGTCGTGATCCACTTGCCGTGGATGAAAGCGCCGGTCTTGAAAAATTCGTTGTTTTTGAGTCTGTCGTGCAGTGCGCTCATGGCGTCTCCTCGTTGTCAGGAACGTTTTTTGACAGGGACAAGCATACCGCAGGCAGACGGCTTTGACCATGATGCAAATGAAGGACAGGTATCCGCAAGGGCAGGCATGGCGGAATACGGCTTCGGGCATGGGCCGAAAGGCCTCTCCCTGCCGGGAGAGGCCTTGCGTGAAACAGGACGCCGCGTTCGCTCATGGCGCAAATGCGGCGGAAGACGGGGCGGCGACCGGTTTTCAGGCGCTTTCGCCGCAGGCGTGCCAGAGAAAACCGTTCCAGTGGCCGCTTTTCCTGTTGTTTAACTGGCAAGCCGTGAAACCGGAATCCGATTGGGCCGCCAGCCCGATGCTGGCGGCATGGTTCTTTTCTCCGGTGAAACCGGAGGGCGTCAGGCTGATGTGCCAAAGCGTTCCGAAAGCCCGCGGAAAAGCGATGGAAACCGTTCCTCCGGGGCCGATGGCGGCTTCTCCGCCCTGTTCCAGCCAGCCGTCCGGCCACAGGCAGTACCAGTTTTTCCCGTCGTGCCGCGAGTCGGCCATTTGCCTGTCAGTCGCCCGGCTAAAGGGGAGCGGGCCGGTTTCGCCGCTTGTGGTCTTGTCCGTTTCCGCCCGGCAGACGGACAGTTCGGCAGGAGCCTCAGGGCGGGAGGAAGAAGCGGGATTGCTGTGCCCGTCTGCGCCCCTGCCGGAAAAGTCGGCGGAAAAAGCCGGTTCTTCCGGACGGGTCTGGCCGCCTGCCGCGCCGGTTTTCGCGGCAGGGAACAAGCGGTTGTGAACGGTGTCCAGCGCGGCGGGCTTCTTTTCCGTGGCGTTGCCGGAGAACGCGGCCGGGGCCGGGTGCAGCGCCTCGTATTCGGCCTGCCAGCGTTCGACATAAGGGGCGACTTCGGCTTCATACGAGGCGATGGCTTCGTTCGACATGACCCCGCCGGTACGGTATTCGATATGGCCGCGGCCGTTGTGCCACTGGAGCGCGTGCAGGTTTTCGGCATGCGCCGTGAAGGCGCACGACAGGGCCATGCCGTCGCAAATGATGATCCCGTCGGCCGGAATGACGGTAACGTGTTCTTTCATACCGGGTCTCCTTACTGTTTCAGGATGAAGCAAAGGGCGTAATAGGGCGGTACGGTCGAAACCGAACCGGACAGGCTGTGGGAGTGGGGCTGGTTGCCGCCTTGTACTGTTGTGTACAAATAGGTAAAGGCAAAATTATCAGTGGTTCTTTCTACTTGAAATCCATTACCTGCGTTGCCACTACGGCTTATGTAATAACCAACGCCATGATTGTGCGATGGTATCTGATTGATCGTTAGAGTCGTCTCGCCTGTCTGGCCCGATACGGCACCAGTTGTCGCTCCTCCTTTTGCATACACCGCATACGCCTTGCCCGCCCCGACAACGAAGCGGTCGCGCAGGTCGGGCGTGCCGTTTTCTCCATTGCAGAGCAGCCAGCCGGAAGGGATATGGTCGGCCGCTCCCGAGTACATCGCGATCAGGCCGGAGGGGATGCCTTCGCTTTTGTCCAGCTTTTCCATCAGTTCGGTCTTGTCGGCCTTTTCGTCCAGTACCGGCATGAGGGAAACGCCGAAGGCAGGGTTTTCGAGCACCCATTTGTTCAGGGTGGCGTCGTATTTCATTTCCAGCCAGTGGCCGTCGCCGGCGATGTCGCCGGGCAAAAGGGGCAAGTTGTTGCCCTTGACGATCGGCAGGGCGCCGGTTTCGTCCGCCCGGAAAGTAGGGACAGCGGTCGTGCTGGCCGCTTTGGCCCGAATTTGCACATGCAGGCCGTGCAGCGGTTTCAGGATGGGCGGGGTGAAGGCGGCCGTCAGGGCGTCGGCCGTGCCGGCGGCGTCGGCGCGGTATTTTTCCTGTGCGCCGAAAACGTCGCGGGCGTCCTGTTTGTCGGCACTGTCGGTGCCGAAAAGATCGGCGATGAATTGCCGGAGGTTGCCCATCGCGAGCCGGAATTCGCCGGTCGTGGTTTCGGGTTTCTTGGTGCCTTCCAGCAGGTTCTTGTCAGGCAGAATAGCCATTCTCTCTCCATAAAAAAGCCTTCCCTGCCGGGAAGGGGGTGTGACAAAAAACGGGATACCCTGTTGCGGCCTATCCCGTCACAGAAACGGTTTCTTTTTTCAGGCTGCCATGCCGGACGCGATATCGACCGCTTCCAGTTTTTTCACCGACCGGGCCGCGGCAATGGCGTCGCACAAGGCCCACTTCCGCGCGTAAAGCGCTTCCCTGTGGGCGATGATCTCCAGTTGCAGGGTTTTCAGTTGCGAAAGCCTTAGCTCATGAAACGTGTTGTCATACGCACGGAACCGGGCCGTTTCCTGCCCTTTCGCTTCCATCGACAAAATAAGGTTCGCAACGTTCCGGCTCGCCGTCTCATCGGCATTAACCTCGAACCCGGCAGAAGACAGGCAATGCGCTTTTCCCGAAGCGCTGGCAAAAGCCGCATCCAGTTCGGCGAGTTTCCGTTGCCTGACCGTTTCCAGCGATGGCGGAGGCGGTTCCGTCAGGGCGCCTTCCGGGACGATCATGCCGGTTTCGGTGATCGTGTGTTCGGTGCCGTCGGGCAGCCAGTACGTCGTGCCGCGGTAATCGTAACGGACGCTCCAGCGTCCGTTTCGGAAGACGGCGCATTCGTGTTCGCCGGTGATGGGCGGTTCGAGTTCAGTGGCGTTGGCCGGAATCAGCCAGACGTCCTTTTCGCGCGGGGACGGTTCGGCCGTGGTTTCGCCGACATAAAGGCCAGCTTCGTCGTATTCATAAACGGTTCGTGTTGCTTTCATGGTTGCTCCTTAATATTTGATGCAGTAGCGGACGGTGATGGACGGCGGCCGGACGGTGTCGGAGGCGCCATAAATCGGATTGGAACGGGAAGCCTCGAATCCAGCCCGGTAATGGTTTTGACTTCCTGCGTGATAGCCTCCAAATGCGCCTACGTCGATATTATAAAAGGCGCCTGTCTGATAAGCGGTTGCATGGGCAATGGCTCCCGATACAATCGTTCCTGTCACATTCGGCAAACCGGCCGCCAATACTCTCCCCGCCGTGTCATTACCCTGCATCCAGCGTCCCCGGAAATCCGGCAGATTGAACGTCGTCAGCCCGTCTCCGCCGTAAGTTCCGCCGATCACCGCACAGAGTTCCGGGTAGGCCGACGGGCTCAGGCTTGCGCCATTGCAATACAGAAAGCCCTCCGGCGTGATGTTGCCGCCGACGGCGATAATGGTGCCGGCCGGCAGCTTTTCCGCCTTGTCCAGTTTGCCGGCCAGTTCTGCCATGATTTCCCACCGGTCGGCTTTTTCATTCACAACCGGCATGACCGAGACGCCGAAAGCGGGATTTTCCAGCACCCATTTTTCAAGGCTTCCGTCGTATTGCATTTCCAGCCAGTGACCATTTCCGGCGATGTCGCCGGGCAAAAGGGGCAAGTTGTTGCCCTTGACGATCGGCAGGGCGCCGGTTTCGTCCGCCCGGAAAGTCGGGGCGGCATTCGTGTTGGCCGAACGGGCCCTGACGCGCACATGCATGCCGTGCAGGGGAACCGTTACCGTGTGCGGGAAAACCGCTTCCAGGGCGTCGGAAGTGCCGGACGCTTCAGCCTGATACTTTTCCTGCACACCGAAAATGTCGCGCGCCTCCTGCTTGTCACGACTGTCGGTGCCGAAAAGATCCGCGATGAATTGCCGGAGGTTGCCCATCGCGAGCCGGAATTCGCCGGTCGTTGTTTCAGGCTCTTTCGTGCCCTCCAGCAGGTTTCTGTCGGGTAGTCTGGTCATGGTGTCTCCATAAAAAAAGACCTTCCTGCAAGGGAAGGCCGGGGTGGCATAATAAAAAAGGCGCGTGTGCGCCCGGTAATCAATGACGGTGCCGTTTTCAGACGGGCTGGTCAAAGGTAATGTCGATGTTTTCAAGCGCTTTTACCGACCGGGCGGCGGCAATCGCATCGCGCAAGGCCCATTTCCGGGCATAGAGCGCTTCCCTGTGGGCGATGATCTCCAGTTGCAGGGTTTTCAGTTGTGAAAGCCTTAGCTCATGAAACGTGTTGTCATACGCACGGAACCGGGCCGTTTCCTGCCCCTTCGCTTCCATCGACAGGACAAGATTCGCGACATTTTGGCTTGCCGTCTCATCGGCATTAACCTCGAACCCGGCAGAAAACAGGCAATGCGCTTTTCCCGAAGCGCTGGCAAAAGCCGCATCCAGTTCGGCGAGTTTCCGTTGCCTGACCGTTTCCAGCGATGGCGGCGGCGGTTCCGTCAGGGCGTCTTCCGGGACGATCATGCCGGTTTCGGTAATCGTGTGTTCGGTGCCGTCGGGCAGCCAGTACGTCGTGCCGCGGTAATCGTAACGGACGCTCCAGCGTCCGTTTCGGAAGACGGCGCATTCGTGTTCGCCGGTGATGGGCGGTTCGAGTTCAGTGGCGTTGGCCGGAATCAGCCAGACGTCCTTTTCGCGCGGGGACGGTTCGGCCGTGGTTTCGCCGACATAAAGGCCGGCTTCGTCGTATTCGTAAACGGTTCGTGTTGCTTTCATGGTTGCTCCTTAATATTTGATGCAGTAGCGGACATTTATTGACGGGGGACAGACTGTATCGGAAGCGCCGTAGATGCCATTCGACAGGGAAGCGTTGAAAACCACCATTGCAGGGCCGCCCGTATTGGAGTTGTAGGCTCCGGAACCGCCGCCAGTATAGGAGCCTGCAAAAACGCCTGTTCCGTTGGGTTCCGGGCCGTAAGACCAGCAAAAGTCGGTTATCGTACCGTAGAGATTCGGCAACCCTGCCGCCAGTACGCCTCCTGCCTTGTCGCTCCCTCTCATCCACCGGTTCCGCAAATCCGGCAGATGGAACATCGTCGCGCCATCGCCGCCATAGGTATAGCCGATGACGGCAAAGAGTTCCGGGTAAACGGAAATCAGCAACGGGGCGCCGTTGCAGTGCAGATAACCGTCTGGCGTGACGTTGCCGGCGACGGCGATCACGCTGCCGACGGGTATTTTTTCGGTGTTGTCGAGTTTTCCGGCCAGTTTTTCGTCCAGTTCCGTTTTGTCGGCTTTTTCCGCCAGTTTCGGTTCCATGAACGCGTCAACCGAGACGCCGCAGGCCGGGTTTTCGAGCACCCATTTGTTCAGGGTGGCGTCGTATTTCATTTCCAGCCAGTGGCCGTCCCCGGCGATGTCGCCGGGCAAAAGGGGCAGGTTGTTGCCCTTGACGACCGGCAGGGCGCCGGTTTCGTCCGCCCGGAAAGTCGGGGCGGCATTCGTGTTGGCTTCTTTGGCCCGAACTTGCGCGTGCAGGCCGTGCAGCGGTTTCAGGATGGGCGGGGTGAAGGCGGCCGTCAGGGCGTCGGCCGTGCCGGCGGCGTCGGCGCGGTATTTTTCCTGTGCGCCCAGCGTGTCGCGGGCGTCCTGTTTTTTCGAGCTGTCATTGCCGAGCAACTCGGCAATGAATTGCCGGAGGTTGCCCATCGCGAGCCGGAATTCGCCGGTCGTCGTTTCAGGCTCTTTCGTGCCTTCCAGCAGGTTTTTGTCGGGAAGAATAGCCATGTTTTCTCCATAAAAAAAGGCCTTCCTGCCAGGGAAGGCCTGTGTCGGTCAATAAAAAAGGGCGCAAACGCGCCCCACACCCTTATTTTAAGGGGAAATTTTTTTTCGGTCAGCTCAAACCGGCCGTTTTTTTATTTTATTTTCATGAATTTGAGGTTATAGTCGCGTTTTGTTTTTTCTTTTTTCTGGAAGGACATTCGTTTTGAGAATTCTGAAAGCGCAACCCGAGGATCTGGGCGTGATTCTGGCCTTGCAGTACCGTGCCTATCGCAGTGAAGCCCGATTGCTGGGCAATGACCGGATACCGCCTCTGATGCAGACGCTGAAAGAGGTGGAAAAGGAATTCAGGGAAGGCATTATCCTGAAAGCGGTGGATGAAGCCGGGGTGATTATCGGTTCGGTCAGGGCGCGCGAGGAAGGCGATACGCTTTATATCGGCAAGCTGATGGTCTTGCCGGAAAAGCAGGGCCGGGGCATCGGGACGCAATTGCTGGTCGCGATCGAAAAATCGTGTCCGAAACCGCGCTACGAACTGTTCACGAGCAACATCAGCATCAAAAACCTGAAGCTCTATGAAGGGCTGGGATACAAACGCTTCAAAGAAGAACAGGTGACGCCCAACCTGAATTTCGTCTATATGGAAAAGGTAATGAAAACGCCTGCCTGAGCGGAAGGCGAAAAAGCTCGGGAAGACGGCAGCCCGGATTATTCCGGCTGCCGTTTTGGTTTGTTTGGCCCGAAAAAGGCGCCTGGCCTGCCGGAACCGGTTCCCGCGAGGGAGACGGTGTCTTTTTCATCAGGTTTCGACCGTTTCTTTTTTCATCCCTGCGCTTCCGGCTCGCGAGCCGGGAAGTCCGCTTGCCGGGATTGGCGGGGACAGGTCCGGGGCGTCCGGTTCTCCCGCCGGGCAGGGAGGAGGCCTTGGACGCGGGAAAAGAAAAGGCCTTTCTTCCTGACAACCGGCCGAAGGCCATGAACGGGACAGTGTCATACGTCTTGACAAGGCGCATCGCATCGCGGGTTTTGCCGCCTTGCGGGAACCCGCCTGTTTCCGGAGGGGAAAAGCGGCTGTGCGGACCGGTCGCTGTTTGCTGAACGGGCGCGAAGCGGGAAGGATACAGCCGCCTGAACGTTGCGCCTTGCCTGCGCCAGACGGTATCGGCGGGGCAGGGTGTTCAACAGCGGGAACGGAAAAGTGTCCAAACACTTTTTTGCTGCAAGGCAGGGAATGAAGTAAAGTGGCAGACGGAGCCGTCATGGCGGTTCCGGAGGGCTGAACACCCTCTGCTTAACTCGGCTGGCAACCGATAAAGTGCTACCGACGTATGCCAGCGTGCGGGTTTATACTCGCGCGTTGGTGGCGGCGGTTGCACATTTTTTATGTGTGCAAAAACAACATGATCGGGTTTTCGATAAAACATACTTGTTTTGTTAATTGACTCGCAAGTGACGCACAAGCGGTACTGAACATACCTTGACTGAGCGACATTTGCGGGTCGATAGCCAATGTCGGTTCTCGTCTTCAGTCAAACGGGACGGGCGGGTGTCTGTGAATAAAAGACCTTCTCCGGAAGGAAATAAGCAGGCAGTGTAGTTAGGGCTGTGTTCAGCACCCGCTCTCCCGACCCTCGCACGGTCGTAACCGGACGAACACATGAATGACGAAGAGACCTTTTTTATCGCCGATCTGGGCGAACGCAGGGAAATTTTCATTAACGGACAAACCGAAAAAATCCCCCGGTACGTGGTCTGGAACAAAGCGGCGACAAAAATCGTTGAGCAGAGTGACGATCTGTCTTATCTGCTGGACAAGTATCGTCTGTCACGCATCCACGTGCTGAAGTATCGTCGTATTGAATGATTCAGGCCAACGGCTTGCCGGGTGGGGCAGCCGGTCGCCGTCGCGGCGCGAACGGTCTGAACCGGAATCGCGGTTTGCCGGCCGGATGCCAATGGCTTGTCCGGACTGGCGGACAAAACCCTGGCCGGTTTTGCCGGTTCTTTTGTCTGCCGTTCAGGACTGGCCTGCCGCTTGCGAGCCGGTTTTCTTTTCAATCGAACGGGACGGGCGGGTGGCTGTGAATAAGAGACCTTCTCCGGGGGGAAATCAGCAGGCAGTGTCGTTAAAGCTGTGTTCAGCGCCCGCTTTCCAGGCCATACCGTGGCGGCGCGGCAAAACGGGCAGCGTGCTGCTGCCGCTGATGTCGGGAGACGCGCCGGGCTGTTTTCTTATTCTTGTCGCTAAGGTATCGCCGAACCGGAAAAGGCTTCCGGCGCGCGCCGGAGCAAGGCGTTTGTGGCGCTCCGGTTACGGCGGCGGTGTTCACGGTTTTTTCTTCTGTTTCCGTCTGTTTGTCCTTGTTTTCCAACAGCGGCAGGGCCGGGTTTGACGGGTTTGCCCGGAGGCGCGGAAAAACGTGTCCGCTTCTCTGAAAGCATGCCGGGGCGGAAGGAGGTTGTGGCTTCTGAAACGCTGAATGCGGCCCGATCCGGCTTGCCGTTCGGGGTTCATGCCGCGCCGCTTCGGAGGGAACGGTCTTGCGGCAGGGCGGGAAAAGGCCGCGCAGCGAGCCGGGAGCGTGCGGCGTTTTGCGCCGTCAGGGAAACGGGGGTTACCGGCCCATTTCGTTCAGCCTTTTTTGCGCCTTGGCATTGCCGTTTCCGGCGGCCAGCGTGTACCAGTGGATGGCTTGCGCCCTGTCTTTCGGCACGTCCGATCCGGATTCATGGTACCGGCCAAGCAGGTATTGCGCGCCGGGCTGTCCCCGTTCGGCCGCTTCGCGCACCAGGGCAAGGCCTTTCTTTTTGTCGATGGGGGTTCCCGTTCCGGACAGGTAGCAGTTTCCCAGCAGAAAGAGGGCGGTGGGATCGCCGTCGCGCGCGCCTTCGGTGTACCAGTAGAAGGCTTTTTTCGTGTCCTTTTGGGTGCCAAGGCCCTGTTCGTAAAGGAAGGCGAGGGCGCTCTGGGCGTCGCGGTGTCCGGCCTTGGCGGCCAGCAAGTGCCAGTGGAAGGCTTTGGCGTGGTCTTTGGGCACGCCCAGTCCCATCTGATAGCGCATGCCCAGATCGTAGCGGGCTTCGGCAAAGTCGTGTTGCGCGGCTTTTTCCGTCCAGTAAAACGCCTTTTTTTCGTCTTTTTCGACGTAAAAGCCCTTGTCGTAAGCGCGGGCAAGCCGGTATTGGGCGATTTCATCGTCGCCGTTCGCCGCTTTTTCAAGCCATCCAAAGCCCGTTGCCCTATCCTGCGGCAGGCCGATGCCGTAAATGTAAAGCAGGGCCAGATGGTATTGCGCCGCCGGGTCGTCCTGCCGGGCGGCGGCATGCAGGAGCGTGGCGCCGCGGCTTTCGTCTTTCGCTGTGCCGCGGCCGTCGATCAAGGCCAGTCCGGCTTCCCGCATGGCTTCCACGTTTCCCGATGCGGCGCTCTGGCTGTACCAGTAAAAGGCCTGGGCGTCGTCCCGGGCGAGGCCAAGGCCTTCCCTGTAGAGGATGCCGAGCGCGTACTGGGCTTTGGGGAAGCCCGCTTCGGCAGAGCGCGTGTACCAGTGGGCGGCTTTGGCGAAGTCCTGTTCGCCGCCGTCTCCGGTGTCATAGCAGCGCGCCAGCCCGAATTGGCCGCCGGGTTCGTCTTGCCGGGCCGCTTTTTCAAACCAGAGGCAGGCCATTTTTGCGTTTTGGGGAACGCCCATCCCTTTGCTGTACAGTACGCCAAGCAGGTTCTGGGCTTCGGGCTGGCCTTTTTCGGCGACCGGGACAAGGATGTCCAGCGCTTTTCCGGTATCTTTTGGGACGCCGTTTCCGAGCAGGGTCATGTAGCCCAGCACGAAGGAGGCGTCGAGGTTGCCGTTACGGGAAGCCTTTTCGATCCAGAAGGCGGCCTGTTTTTCGTTTTTTGCAACGCCATGTCCGTTCCAGAGGGCTTTCCCGGTCATGTACTGGGCCTCAGCATAGCCGGCTTCGGCGGCCTGAAGAAAGGAGGCGAAGGCTTTTTTGGGGTCTTGCGGCGTGCCACGGCCTTCCTGATAACAATAGCCGAGGTAATGGAGGGCGGTCGGGTCGCCGGTTTGCGCCGCGTTTTCCAGCAGGGCAAAAGCTTTTCCGTCGTTTTTTTCGCTGTCAGGCGCGATGAGCAGTTGAAGGGCCTCGACGATGTCGCCTCTGGCGTTGTCGTCCCTGGTGACAGGCGGCGCGTTTTCCGCGGGATCGGACGCCCGGAAAGCGGCCGTTTGCGCGGTCCGGTTCCATCCGCTTTCCGACAGGGCTTGGATGGCGTCGGGCTGGTTTTGCGCGGCCGCTTTTTCCAGCCACTGGCGGCCTTTTTCCGGGTTTTGGGGAACGTTTTTTCCCAGGAGATAAAGCGTTCCCAGCAGGTACCGGGCGTCGGCATTTCCCTGTTCGGCGGCCTCGGTCAGCCATGTCAGGGCGGTTTCCGTTTCGTCGAAAGCAGCAAGGCTTGCCAGGGCGAGGATAGCGGCCTGATAGCGGGCCTGTGCCGGGCCCTGTTTTCCGGCCTTGACGAGCCAGCTTGCGCCGCTTGCCGGATCGGCCGGGCCGCCTTCGCCGTTGAGCAACATGAGGCCATAGGCATGCTGTGCGTTCGCATGGTTTTGCGCGGCGGCTTTTTCGAGCCATTGCCGCGCTTTGGGCTTGTTTTCCGGAATGATATCGCCATCGCGGAAAGCAAGACCCAACTGGTATTGGGCTTCGGCATGGCCGTTTTTGGCGGATTTTTCCATCCACCGGAAAGCTTCCGCGGGATTTTTTTCGCCGCCTTCCCCATTGAGCGTCAGGACACCCAGCCAGTATTGCGCTTCGGCGTGACTCTGGTCTGCCGCCTTGCGATACCACTGGCGCGCGGCTTCGGGGTTTTCAGGAAGGCGCTTTCCGATGTGGTTTTCCACTCCAAGGCGGTACTGGGCCGCCGGGTCGCCGTTTTCGGCCGCTTTTTCCAGCCATTGAAGCGCCATGGCGTCGTTTTTCGCGGTGCCGCTTGCATTGGTGTAAAGGAGGGCCAGTTTGTACTGGGCTTTCGTATCGCCCTGCCGGGCCGCTTTTTCGTAAAGGGCAAACGCTTCTTCCGGGTTTTCCGGACCGCCCAGTCCTTCCAGCAGGCAGGTCGCCAGCCAGTATTGCGCCTTGACGTGGCCCTGTTCGGCAGCCTGGCGGTACCACCGGCGGGCGGCTTCGAGGTTTTTGGGGATGCCTTCTCCGTTATGGTTCAGGATGCCCAGCGTGTACTGGGCGTCGGCATTCCCGTTTTTGGCGGCTTTTTCAAACCAGACGAGGGCTTTGCTGACATCTTGCGCGTCACTTGTTCCTTCCTGAAGACAATGGGCATACCAGTATTGCGCTGTGGCATAGCCCTGTTCGGCGGCGCGCCGGTACCATTCGCATGCCGCTTTCAGGTTTTTGGGGATGCGTTTTCCGGTATGGTTTTCCGTGCCCATCCAGTATTGGGCGTTGGCGTATCCCTTTTGCGCGGCTTCGCTTATCCATCTGAGCGCGGTTTTGGCCGATTCGGGGGAAGAGTCGTGAGCCAGTATGGCTTGCCCCCTGAAATACATGCCTTGCGGATCGCCCTGCTGCGCCGCTTCCAGAAGCAGGCGGGCTCCCGTTTTCGGATCGGCCGGGCCGCCTTCGCCGTTTCCCAGCATGAGGGCATAGGCGCTTTTCGCCGCGGCATGGTTCTGTGCGGCCGCTTTTTCCAGCCATTGCCGCGCTTTTTGCTTGTCTTCGGGAACACCCCTTCCGTCCCGGTAGGCCTGGCCGAGCAGGTATTGGGCTTCGGGCTGGCCGTTTTCCGCCGCGCGGGAAAGCCATTTTCGCGCTTTCGTCTCGTCTTTGGCGACGCCTTGTCCCGCATGGTACATCCGTGCCAGATTGAGCTGGGAGAGGGGATCGCCGTATTGTGCCGCTTTTTCAAACCAGATGAAGGCTTGCCCTTCGTCTTTGGCGACGCCTTTGCCGGCAAAATAGGCGCCGCCCATCATGTTTTGCGCCTGAATGTCGCCTTTTTCGGCGGCGCTTTTGAGGTAGGGAATGGCTTTTTCCGGATCGGCAACGCCACTTTCGTCATGAAAGAGCAAGGCGCCGAGCAGGAGTCCCGCCTCGGTATGGTCCTGTGCGGCGGCTTTTTCAAGCCAGAGGACGGCTTCTTTCCGGTTTTGGGCAACGCCGACGCCGGCGGTCAGCATTTTGCCGTAGAGGTTCTGGCTTTCCGCGTCGCCCGCTTCGGCGGCACGGCGGTACCAATAGGCCGCTTTTTTCATATCGACGCCGACGGCAAGGCCGGACTGATAGAGCGATCCCATCAGGCGCGTGGCTTCCAGATCGTTCCTTTCAGCCGCTTCTTCTACCCATTGGACGGCCTGTTTCGCTTCGTCGGGATTGTCTTTTTGCCGGGAATAACGCAGGAGATATGCCATTGCCAGCGACAGTTGCGCTTGCGGCCAGCCGCCTTTGGCCGAACGCACGAGCCATTTCCGCGCTTCGTCCGGGTTTTGGGGGAGGCCAGCGCCGTTTTTGTATTGTTTGTAAAGATGGTATTGCGCCTGTGCGTTGCCTGCATGGGCCGCTTTTTCCAGCCATCCGGCCGCTTCCTTTTCGTTTTGCGGCAGGCCGACGCCGTAAAGCAGGGCCAGTCCCATGCCGGTCTGCGCTCCGACATGGCCGTTTTCCGCGGCGATTCGGTACCAGTACATCGCTTCCCGTTCGCTTTTGGCCGTTCCCCGGCCTTTGGCGTAGCAGCCGGCGAGCCAGTACTGGGCGTCCGGCAGGTTTTGCCGGGCGCTTTGCAAAAACCAGTCGAAGGCTTTTTGGGGGTTGACGGTCGTGCCTTTCCCGGACAGATACATCAGGCCGAGAAAATATTGCGCATACGGTTCGCCGGCTTTGGCCGCTTCCTCAAACCGGAGGCGGGCGGCGTGCCAGTCCGGTTTGCCGGCAAGGCCCGAGGCCCGGATTGCCCCCGTCAGGGTTTTCATCAGCGGATCATCTGTCACCTGTTCCGCTTTTTCCAGCGCTTTTTCCAGCTCCGTGTCCGCCGGGAAGGCGTTTTGCCGGTTTTCTGCGGCGGAAAAGGAGGCATACGGATCCAAAGCCGTCGCAACGGCATGGGCGGCCGGCCCGCTTGCGAGAAGCGCCGCCAGACACAGGGCAGGGAGCGCGCGGGAGAGAAAGGAAGGGAAAAAGGGCATGGTGTTCTGGGCGGTGAGGCGTGTGCGCACGGTGTTGACGGTATTGAAAATGATCTTAGCAGGTCGGGAAAGTGTCGTGAAGCGTTCGGTGGAATCAGTGGGGAAAGTGCGACAGGGAGCGACAACATGCGGGCGATCGGTTGTCCCGCCGTTTTTGGCGGGGTGGCGCCGGAACGGTTTGAAACCGGGGGAGAGGGAAAACCGGAAACGGGGAAAGCGGAAAAACGGGAAAGCGGGAAAGCGGTCAGCCGTGGATGGCGTTTTTCGCTCTGGATGGGAATGTCCGTCTGGCGGGCGACAGGTGTGCCCGAAGAGGGCTTTTCTGCCCGGTTTTTCCCGCCACGCGGGTTGGGGGGCGATCTGGCGCGGGTTGTGTGCCGTTCGGCGGGGTTTTCTTTTGAAAAAAACGGCATGGCATGGCGGGGGCAGGTACCCGGCTTTCCTGTCTGTCCGGTTCGGCGTCATGTCGGGAGAGAAAAAGTGGGGGGTAAAAAAGC
Organism: Oxalobacter paraformigenes; assembly: GCF_000158475.2. Taxonomy (GTDB): domain Bacteria; phylum Pseudomonadota; class Gammaproteobacteria; order Burkholderiales; family Burkholderiaceae_D; genus Oxalobacter; species Oxalobacter paraformigenes. Next base: position 583,934 of record NZ_KI392031.1, read on the forward strand.
GAACAGCGTCATGGCGGGGTGTCGTGCCCGGAGGCAGGCTGGCTTTCATTCCCGATTTGTCCCACCGGCTGGCGGGCGAAACCGGCGGGAGCCGGCAGGAGGCCCTGCCGGTTTTTGCAGCCGCTTTTTTGCCGGTGTCCTTTGGACTAGACCCGGTTGATGGCGGCATGAAAGGCCTTGATGCAGGGCAAGAGCGTCAGGGCAGGGGGCTGGACAGTATCGGAAGCGCCGAACAGTGCGTTGCTTCTGCTTAAATCCGTTGCGACAGAACAGTTCACAAACCATTCCGATCCGCTGGCGGAAGAGGAGGGATTCACGATGGAATTGCTCGCGTGCAGGGAATGAAACATGCCGCTCATCGCTATTTCCGCCAGATCATGTGTTGCGCTTGGCGAGTTTTTGGCGGCAAAGCCGGTAAAAGTGCCGGTGGCGTTAGGCAATCCGGCTTCCTTCACCGTTCCCGGTGTCGCGCTGCCTTCGGCAAACCGCCCGATCATGTCCGGCAGATTGAAGGTGGTTTCCCCGTCGCCGGCTCCGAAGGCGGTTCCGATCGCGGAAAAGAGTTCCGGATACATGTCCCGCCCGACAGCCGCGCCGTCACATTTCAGATAGCCGGCAGGCGGTTCGGCCATCGCGAAATAGTGAACGCTTCCGACCGGTACGCCGCTTTCGGCCATTGCCTGTATGGCGGCTTCCAGTGTGCTTGCGTCCGTCTTGGCGTCCAGTTCGGACCGGTCGGCCTTGTTTCGGGCCAGAACGTCAAGGCGGCTCTCCAGTTCCGCCAGATCAATGCCCAGCGCCAGCCGTGCCGCTTCCTTGTCGGCACTGTCTTCCCCCAGCAGTTCATTCAGATAGTCCCGCAGTTTGCCGAGGGCGTCTTTCATTTCCCCCGTGGTCGTTTTCGGCAGCTTGCTGCCGTCCAGCAGGTTTTTTTCAGGTAATTGGGTCATGTCGTTCTCCATAAAAAAGACCCGCTTCACCGAAGCGGGTCATGACAAAATAAAAATCGCTCTTGAAAGCGGCGTTTCCAGCGGGATGCGCCGGGGTACGCGATGGGCCGCTATTGCCCGTTCCGAAAGCTAGCGATGAAGGTGGATATGGATTTCCAGTCGCTGGAACGGTTCCGCTTGTATTTCCCTTTCCGGCCCGGCTTTGGTTTCCGGTTCCGCTGTGGCCGTAACAGGCGTTTCGCTGAAAGAGGAAGCGGGCGTTGCGGAAACCGCCGCCGCTTCCTGTCCGGTCATGGCCGGTTTTTCCGCAAGGGGCAGGGAAACGGCAGGCGCAGTGAACCGGCCATCGGCGTAAACATGGCCCGTCTGTACGTGGCCGGGGGCCTCGATCCACCGGAAATCAGGGTGAACGTCGAACGGGACAGCGGCCGTTTCGATGACGCGGCCGGTTTTATCAATGAGTGCGTGCATGATGTTCTCCTTTACCATTCGATGTAACAGGCACCGGGCAAACCGGCTACCGTGCCTCCGCCGCCGGCGCCGACTGTTACCGCTACGGCTTCTCCCGGTGTCACCGTGATATAAGCCGCGACACTTCCGCCCGAACCGCCGACAGAGGAGGCATCCTTTGCGCTTCCGCCTCGGCCTGCCCCAAAACTGTAAGTGTCTATCCACCCGCCGCAGGCAAAGGTCTTGGCGGGGACGCTGCCGCCACCCGAAGCACGGCCCGCGTTGCCTGCCGTTGCAATGCAGGGGCCTGTAGCCGAGCCTGCCGCGCCGGCTCCTCCCGCGACCTCATCGTCATACCCGCCGCCTCCGCCGGGAGCCGTTGCGTACGCGCCGAAACTGGTCACCCCTCCGGCGCCGCCTGTACCGTGATACCACCCGCCGCCTCCACCGCCGCCCACACACATCACAAATACCTGTGTCACCCCGGCAGGTACCGTAAAGATGCCGGATGAGGTGAAAAGCTGCATCCCGTGCCGGAGGGCGGATATCCGGTTATTGACATAATTTTTAATCCCTTCACTGGTCACAGGCCGCGTACTCCCGGCTGTGGGCGTGCTGTCGGCGATAATGCCGTAGCTCTCCAGCGTATCCGACCTTTCCGGTTTGTTTGCCAGATGGTTGTAGTCGCCGGTGGTAGCGACAAGGGAAAGCTCGTTTTTGTTCGCTTTTTCCTCCAGCGCCGCGTCAACCGCCTGTTTGTCGGCTTTGGAAGCGATGCCGTCATTCAGGCGGCTGATGTCGATGCCGAGGGTTTGGCGGGCGGTTTCCTTGTCCGAACTTTCGTCGCCGAAGAGTTCGAAGAGGAATTGGCGGATATTGCCCATCGCGAGCCGGAATTCGCCGGTGGTGGTTTCGGGGTTTTTCGTGCCGTCGAGCAGTTCTTTTTCTGGCAGTTTTGTCATGGTTTTCTCCATAAAAAAAGACCCCGCTTCAAATGAAGGAGGTCTGTGTTGATCTTGCTTGCGGTTTTCAGTTTTCCGGGCGCAATCTGGGCGCCACAGGGGAATGGTAGTATAAAAAAATTTTTCGGTCAGCTGCTGTCGCGTATCGGACTCTGGCGCAACCTGTTGGCGCGTTGCCGCTCAGGATATGCCTTAAGCCGGTTTTCCGGCAACAGGCTGGCGCTCTCCGGCATGCTTTTTTTGTGAGGTGATGGGCCAGCGCCTTGCCTGAAAAGACGGCTTTTTTTACCCTGTCCGGTAAAGGTTTCCGGGAAAACGGAATCCGCGGGCCGGAATAAGGGCGTCCCGGTTTTCCGGCCCGCTTCTCTTTATGGCGCCGACCGGTCGGGGACGGTGGCAATGGCATGTTCTCATGTTTGTCCCTGTTTTCCACCGGCAAGTCGTTGGGACAATCCCCGAATCGCTCAGGGTTTTGCCCACTGGCCGGCTTGCCTGTTTGAAAAGCCGGCCGGCGTCCCCTGAGCGGTGCACGGTTTTTTTATGCCTGGAAGGCTTTGACGCAGGGAAGCAATGTCAGGGCCGGGGGCTGGACGGTATGGGAGTTGCCGTAGATGGGGGACGATCTGGAGGCATTCAGATTGAGCCAGTTTTTATACAGTATCCACCCTTCCGGATTGCCCACTTTCGGTGCATCAGACCAGTTATCGTTCCAGTAAGCCGCTCCACGTATTTCGCCTGAAGTGGTCGCCAAATAGGCTGATGCGGTAATGTTCGGCAACCCCGCTTCCCTGACCGTTCCGGGCGTGACACTCCCTTCGGCAAACCGCCCGATCAGGTTCGGCAGGTTGAAGGTGGTTTCTCCGTCGCCGCTCCCGTATGTGTCCTTGATCGTCGCGTAAAGGTCGGGATACGTTTCCCGCCCGACGGCCGAGCCATCACATTTCAGGTAACCGGCCGGCGCTTCGACTGCCGTAAACATGACGATGGTTCCAACCGGAATTCCCCCCGTCACGATTTTTTCTTCAAGTGCCTGCAAGCGGCTTTCCAGCACAGTTTTATCGACCTTGTCCTGAACGGCTGTTTCGATGGCGGTTATGGCGTCCTGACCCGCTTTCATGTCGATTTTTGCGTCCAGTTCCGCCAGATCAATGCCCAGCGCCAGCCGTGCCGCTTCCTTGTCGGCACTGTCTTCCCCCAGCAGTTCATTCAGATAGTCCCGCAGTTTGCCGAGGGCGTCTTTCATTTCCCCCGTGGTCGTTTTCGGCAGCTTGCTGCCGTCCAGCAGGTTTTTTTCAGGTAATTGGGTCATGTCGTTCTCCATAAAAAAAGACCCCGCTTCAAATGAAGGAGGTCTTGTCGGTTGGTGTTTTCCGGTTTTCGGGCGCAACCCGGGCGCCACAGGGAGAATGTACATCATGAAAAAGTTTCGGTCAGCTCCGGTTTGCGGCCGGGGTAGCGAAACGGCGGCATCGGTACAACAGTGCGGAAAAAGCGGCGGGCCATCCGGTTTCGGCCTCCGGCACATTTATTGATACGGGGACAAATCTTCAGGTAAATAGAGTTATCCTGACAGATTTCATGTGTTCTGCAAGAGGCCGGCAACCGAAGGGGTCAGGATGGGCCGCTGGCGGTTTCGGGAGAGATTGCCGGGGGCGGTGAAGAAGCGGTTTCCGGACAGGAAACAGGCGGGACAGGAGAGGGCCGAAACGGCAGGATGAAAGGGCGGGATGGCGCCGGATGGGTTTTCGGGTGGCGTCGCCTGTTCCGTTTCCGGAGGCATCCGGCTGGTGAGGGAGTGCCTTCCGTATGTCCGGCCGGCAATAAAAAGAGGGACGCGTCCGGCTGGCGGCATCCCTGTGCCGGTCCCGCGCTGTCCGGCAGGGGGCAGGATGAAAGCCGGAAAGGTTCCGCTTGCTGTTTGCCGTGCTGCCGGCGGGTAGGGAAGGCTGGAAACGCCATCGGTTTCCCGCAGAAGAGGCGAAGGAAGGCGGCCTTGCCGCAAGGTTCCGGCAGGATGCCGCGGTTTGCGAAGCCGGCTGAAGTTTGGGGGACGCCTGTTTCCGGAAATGCCGGCGTCGCTTGGGGGTTTGCAGTGGCCCGGCAATGGGGGAATGCCGGGGGCGCGTTCATTCCGGCATCACGGCTTTGGCCTGTTTCGCCGCGACTGTCGCGGCGGCATTTTTATGCTTCAAATACATCAGGCCGGCAACGCACAGGGTGAGCGCTTCGGCCACCGGAACGGTTGCCCAGATGCCGTCGATGCCCAGTAGTGGGGGGAGGGTGAAGAGCAGGACGGTCAACAGGCCGCAGCCGCGCAGAAGCGAGATGACGAGCGAGCGTCTGGCCTGTCCGATCGAGGTGAAGTAGCCGGCGATCAGGATGTTGAAGCCGTTGAACAGGTAGGCGAACGCTAAAATGGCGGTGCCGTTGGCGGCCAGCGTGATGATGTCGCTTTCCTGCGTGCTGAAAAAGGACGACACGAGTTCGCGCCCGAAAAAGGCGAAGCTGGAAAAGGTCACGACGGCAAACACGGCGGTGACCCGGGCGGCCAGTTTCAGCGTGGCGCGGATGCGTTCGGGATTGCCCATGCCGTGGTTGTAGCTGATGATCGAGCGGATGCCTTCGCTCATGCCGATGATGCAGGCCATCAGCACGAAGTGCAGGTAGTTGATCGCCGTGAAGGCGGCCACGCCTTTTTCACCCACGGTATTGATCAGCGTGATGTTGAACATCAATGTGACGACGGCGGCCGACAGTTCGGTGACGCCTTCGGCGCTGCCGATGTAAAGGATTTTGCCGACGAGCGCTTTCCGGAAGCGCCCGGCAAACAGGTTGACCGGGGTGTGCCGGTGCAGGAGGGCGGGCAGGTACACGCACAGCCCCAGCGCGTAGCTGATGCCGGTGGCGAGCGCCGCGCCGGCGACTCCCCATCCGAACGCGACGATGAAAAGAAGGTCGAACGCGATGTTGGACGCGACCATGGTCAGCATGCCCGCAGTGGCGTAAATCGGCCGTCCCGTGGCTTTCACGACGGCGTCGCACATGAACATGGCGACCGGCAACGGGAAAAAGAAGGCCAGTACGCGGATGTAGGCGACGGCGTCGCCCGAGAGCACGTCGTTTGCGCCCATCACGGTGATGAGACGGGGAGCGGCAAGGCAAATGACGAGGCCGGCCGCCCAGCTGACGGCAACGGCGAAGACAAGGCCGGTTTTCAGGGCGTCGTTGGCGGTGTGGAGGTCGCCTTCGCCGAGTTTCATGCCGACGGTGCACTGGCAGCCGACGCACATGACGATGGCAAAGGCGATCAAAAGGCTGTAGAGCGGGATGACGAGGTTGATGGCGGCCATCGCGTTCGCGCCGACAAAGTTGCCGACGAGGATGCCGTCGATGAAGACCTGCGCCGACAGCAGAAAGAGCGCCAGCATGCCCGGTATGACGAATTTGACGAAAAGCCGCGGGATAGGGCCTGTGGCGAGTTCTTTTTCTCCCCGGGAGGGTATCCCGGTCTGTTTTTTTGCCTGTTCCATTTTTTGACCTGCTTTCTGTATCGACTTGAAAACGCCCCGGTTTTGCCGGCCAGTGTGCCGCATCCCCTGCCGCAAGGCATCGGTGAAACGGAATGCGGTTGATTTGAACTGTGTTTGAAGGGAATGTCCCTTTATTGCCGATAAAACCCCAACGCGCGCTTTCCCGGACGGATTCCGGGAACGGCAAAGACAATCCGGGCGGTAACCCGTGTCTTTGGTGTTACGCGACAATGAGCGGTTTCATGGGTAAGTCGTTTGTCAGACAAGTGATTGAAGAGGAAAGCCTCTTTCCAGAGGCTATTTTTGACCGGTTATATTACCACATTCTGGCGGTTTGGGGAACCGGCGCCGGAACGTGACGCGGGCCGGACAGGCCGGAGAGGGTGCGGAGAAGGTGCCGGAAAGTGAAAGGCCAAAACGGCTGGCCGTGTGGCGGCGAAAAGGGGCGGGGTGGTGTCGGGCGAAGCCGTTTCCGGCGTTTCTGCTGTGGCGGAAAGGGAGGGGGCGGGCAAGGGGGAGTGGCAAAAACGGAAGAGGCGCGGCGGGCCGCCGGACGGACTCCGGCCGTCAGGCTGGCCTGCGCCGGGCATATGAGTTTGCCCCGGCCGGCGACAGGCATATGACACGTTGCCGGGCAGGACGGCAGGCGCCTGCCAGTGTTCCGCCATCGCTGCGGTTCCTCCCGCCGTACCGCCTTTCCCGTCTGCGGGAAGGCGGTCTTTGCGGGGAGGGGCTTTGTCTGTTTCAGAGACAGGGAGAATCCGGGCGGCGTGTTTCGTGCAGGGCGGAAGGTACCCGGAACAGGCCCGGCCCGGGCCGGCCGTCAGGCTGGCCGGCTTTTTCTCCGAAAGGCGCAGAAAAGGGAAAAGGCGCTGAACCGGCAGGAGGAGGTTGGAAAAGGGCTTCTTCCGGATACGGGCCGTCTTTGGAAAGAGCGAAGACTGGCAAAAAAGGAGGCCGATACGGACGGCCTGTCGTCCCGCTCCTTCTGCGCGGGATGAGAACACAGGCCCGCCGGGACGGTTTTCCCTGCCCGGAAAGCGGCTCACATGGCCGGAAATCCCGGCCATGCCTTGCCTGCCGGGGGCAAGGGACTGGAGAGGGACGTGAACGCGCTCAGTTTTTCACGGCGGAGACGGCCAGTATCCTGGGGCGGCGCCGTTCGTCGGCCAGGCCGGGATCGGATTCCAGCAGGGTTTTGCCGGGTTCGGGTTCGGCAAGCGCGGTAATGGTGAAGCCGGCGGACAGGGGGCCGTTGACCCAGCTGGTCAGGGTTTTGTGGAATCGGGTGGGCGTGTGGCCGGGAATGCCGGCTTCGCGCTGGCCTTCGTCGAAATAGCGGTCTATTAGCCAGTGCCGTTTTTCCCCGTCCTCGCCGGTAATCCATTGCCGGGTGCCGCTGGCGGTATAGACCGGGTGTTCGACGGAAAAGACGAAAACGCCGCCCGGGGTCAGGCAACGGTGGATTTTCCGGCAGAGATTTCCGAAGTCGTCCACATGGTGGAGGGCCAGCGAACTGATGACGACGTCAAAAGCGCTAGGTTCGTATTCGAATTCCTCGATGGGGGTCTGGCGGTAGTCTGTCCAGAAGGAAGCGTTTTGCCGCCAGGCTTCTTTCAGCATTTTTTCGGAAATGTCGATGCCGGTGCAGGCAATCGCCCCGTGTTCGATGGCGTAGCGGCAATGCCAGCCAGCGCCGCAACCGAGGTCAAGCACCCGTTTTCCGCAAAAATCCGGCAGCATGTTTTCCAGCGTGTGCCATTCACCGGCATCGGGCAGTCCGTTAATGGACCGGAACGGATCACGGTGTTCCGGGGAAAAACGGTCGCCGTCGCAGGAGCGGGTTTTCATTTTTGTGTCGGGGCGGGGCTTCCCGTTCCGTTTTGCCTGTTTGCGTTCTGTAGCCATGTGAAAATATCCTGACGGGACTGTTTTTGTTACCGGGTTGGAGTGTGACTTTTCCGCGGCGTCTTGTCATTGATATGGATGAAATTCCCGGGGCTTCTTTCAGTGAGGTGAGGCGATTTCGCAACGTTTTGTCCGTTTTCGGCCTGTCAGGCGGACTGTTCATTGTTTCCCCTTGGAAAACAGGCGGTTTCCGGCCGTTTTGAAAGTGGTTTGAAAAGAGGAGTGCGGCAGGAGCCACGCGCGGACAGGAAGCAGGATAAGGAGAGCCGGAAAGGGAGAGCGGGAAAAGGAGAGCGGGAAAGGGAGAGCGGGAAAGGGAGAGCGGGAAAGGGAGAGCGGGAAAGGAAGAGCAGGAAAGGGAGAGCAGGAAAGGGAGAGCAGGAAAGGGAGAGCGGGAGCGGGAAAGGAAGCGAGCGGCCGGGCCGGTATCCGTTGCCGGGCGCTTTCCGGAATGAAGGGGGAAAAGCGTGCCCTGAAGGTCGGGCGTGCCGCCTGCGGATAAAACCGGGCCGCGGGCATGGGTGAAAAAAGAATGGCGGTGTTTTCCGGCCCGGCAATCGGGTTCATGCCGGTTTCTGGGCACGTCCGTTTTTTCGCGGCAGTTCATCCGCCGGGAGGCGGCGTGGACGGACGCCTGGCCGGAAGGCGGTCACGGCAGGGGGGTCGGGCCGCTTTTTCCGCCCGTCTTCGGGATCGGTTTTTCCATGTTTCGCCTTTTCCGGAGAGCGGTGACGGGCGCTGCCCTGAAGCGGCTGCGTGCCGGATTTTTCCGGGACGAACCGGCCGGTGCGTTGCCCGTCCGGTTTTGCCAGACGGGCCGCCTGCGTGGCAATCCGCTTGCCTTGGGCGGGAAAACGCGGGAGAGCCTGTTCTGGCAGCCGGCCATCCGGTAGGCGGATCCGTCGAAAAAGAGGATGACGTTGTTTGGCCGGATGATGTCGTCGGGCGCGATTTCCAGCGTGCAAAGCGGGTCGCCGCTTCCGCTTTAGATGAAGTCGAACGGCCGGATGCCGTTGTCTGCCAGAGAGGGCAGTCCGTGCCCGGTTACGGGTATTTCGCCGACAGCGAAGCCGGTTTTTCTTTCATGCGGTCTGGCGGGGCAAGGGTGAGGGAAGGGACGTTCAGCCGCCGTTTCAGGGGGGCAGGTCGAGCCTGCCGCGGCCCGAACAGGCCTGCGCGGCGATCAGGCCGGGGCCGGACTGGCGGATCAGGGTGGAAGCGGCCTGTCCGGGAGGAAAGCCCCGTTTGGTTTGCCCGCCTGACGATGGCGCGTTCGTGCCGGATAACCTGAAGCGGGCCGGATGCGTCTGGAGGAGATGGCCGTGTTTCGACCGTCATAAGGCAATTGGCGGAAAAGAGGGAAAACGCGGTGTGGGGCGTTCTCTGGCCAGAGGCCGGTTTACGGAATCTGTTTCAGCAGTTCCGCGGCGTCGGTGTCGCCCTGATCGGCGGCTTTTTGCAGCCAGAGGCGCGCTTTTAAGGGGTCTTTGGGCAGGCCTTCCTGCCCGTTCAGGTAGAGCGCGCCGAGGATTTTGCTGGCGTTACTGTCGCCGGCTTCAGCGGCGCGGGTGAACCAGTAAACGGCTTTTCCGGTATCCTGTGCGGTTTCCGTCCCTTTCAGGTAAGCGGTGCCGAGATAGTTCTGGGCGTTTGTTTCTCCGGCCTGCGCGGCTTTTTCAAACCATTCCAGCGCTTTCTTCCCGTTTTTCGGGATGCCCTGGCCTTCCAGGTTCATCACGCCGATAAAGGTCTGGGCGTCGGCATGACCGGCTTTGGCCGCTTTTTCAAACCACCGGGCTGCCTGGCTGTCGTCTTTTTCGACGCCGTTGCCCTTGAAATAAAGGACGCCCATCATGGTTTGCGCTTCCGTATTGCCGGCTTTGGCCGCTTTTTCGAAACAGAGACGGGCCCGGTCGAACTGGCGGCTGGCATAGTGCTGCATGCCCTGTTTCAGGTCGTTTTCGCCAACCGCGAAGGCGGTTTTGCTGATAATGATGAGAACGAGGGTCAAAAAGGCGACGATCCAGGGAAAAACATTTTTTCTTTTGCGGCTCGTGTTTCGGGACATGCTGGTTTGGCTCTCCTGAAGACGGGGTTGAAAGAAGGACGCCATGATAGCAGGGGTTTTTCCCGGTTCAAAGCGTTTTCTGCCGTTTGGATGAGAAAACGCAGGAGTTGCCTGTAGATAACGGACAAATGAGGGAAATAGAAGATTTCCGGCTTGCAGTCAAAAAATATCGGCGGCCGGCAGCGGTTTTCAACGGAAAGTGGACGGGCGGCTTTCACGGAGGACGTTTTCGCCCGGAAGGCTTTGGTCTTTACGCAACGAAAGACGCGTCTTTTTTCCGGAAGGATTGCACCACGATTGTGCAAACGGGCAAGGACAGCTATTTTATGTTACATAAAAGGGGTTGCCGCGGGAAATGGCGCTTTTCAGGAAACGGAAAGGGCGTGTCCGGCGGCGGGGCAGGCCGGACTTTTTCCGTTTGCCGGCGCCGGTTGAAAAGGCGGGGATTTCCCTGAAGAATAGCGAGCCCGCAGGGTCGCGGGAAGGAATGGGCAGTATGGTCAGGGACAAGCGGTTTTACTGGGATCTTTTTGTCGCCACGTTTCAGCTGAGCGCTTTCACGGTGGGGGGCGGGTTTGTGATCGTCCCGCTGATGCGCCGGAAATTCATCCGCGAGAAAAAATGGCTCGATGAAGACGAAATGCTGGATCTGACGGCGATCGCCCAGTCGGCGCCCGGTTCGATCGCGATCAACGCCTCGATTTTGCTGGGGTATCGTCTGGCGGGATTGCCCGGTGTGGCGATTACCGTTTTGGGCACGGTGCTGCCGCCTTTGATGATTCTCTCGCTCGTCTCCCTGTTTTATGCCGCGTTCAAGAGCAACGAGTATGTCGTTTTGGCGATGAAAGGCATGCAGGCGGGCGTGGCGGCGATCATTCTCGACGTGGTCATCACGATGGGGAAGAATGTCCTTTCCCGCAAACGGGCAATGCCTTACTTCATGATGGCCGGTTCGTTTGCGGCCGTCTTCTTTTTCAGCGTCAATGTGTTTGCCGTGATCATCGTGTGCGGCGGAATCGGCGTGGTCGATACGCTCTATGGCGAGCGGCTGCGCCAGATCCGGTTCCGGAAAAAAGAGGAATACCGCCGGAAAAAACAGGAAGAGCGGGGGGACGGCGCATGATTTATCTCGAACTTTTCTGGAGTTTTTTCCAGATCGGCCTGTTTTCCATCGGCGGCGGCTACGCGGCCATGCCGCTGATCCAGCATCAGGTGGTCGAGGTGCATCCCTGGCTGACGATGGCGGAGTTTTCCGACATTATCACGATTTCCCAGATGACGCCGGGGCCGATCTCGATCAATTCGGCCACTTTCGTCGGCATCCAGATTGCCGGGATTCCCGGCGCGATAGTCGCCACGTTCGGTTGCGTCTTGCCTTCCTGCCTGATTGTCCTGACGCTGGCGTATGCCTATTACCGGTTCCGGCGTTTCCGGATGGTGAAAAACGTGCTCTTGCAACTGCGGGCGGCCGTGGTGTCGATGATCGCCTTTGCCGGACTGACGATCCTGTTTCTGGCGTTCTGGCACCGGGAAACGGCGCCCTCGCTTGCCGAGCTGGAAAAAACGGACTGGATTGCCGTTTTCATCTTTTGCGCCGCGCTGTTTGTCTTGCGCACGTGGCGGAAAATCGACCCGATCCATATCATGCTGGCAACCGGCGCGGCAGGTATTGTCCTTTACAAATGGCTGCCGGGCTGAAAAAACCTGTCTCGCCAGTCAGGGGGGAAAGCCTGTCTTTTCATCCCTTGTGCCGGCATTGTGCCATTCGTTCCGGAAACGCGCTTGTTTTGGCTCCCGTCCTTTCGCGGGAAGCGCGGCCGTTCGGCCGGAGACGGGGGAAGGCCGCGCCTCACACCGGGCGCAGAGGACAGCGGATCCGGTTTCCGGATAAACCGGACTGGATTTCCGGCCCGTATTTTCAGTCACCCTTTCCCGTAAAAAGGCCTGGTAAACCGTTTGAAGGCGGTTTTTCAGCCATGTGACCAGGGATTTTTCCCGACCCAAAGCGGGATTTCCCGTCTTTTTCCCGCGGTTTTTTCCCGGCTTTTCACCCGAACTGTCCGGAGTCAAGCGGTTTTGCAAAACCGGCAAACCCGGCATGCAGGCGGGTTTGAAGCCCTTTTTGCCCTTTTTTGTTCATCCTGTTTCACCCCTCCCTTCTCGCGGGAGGACAGCGGCGTGCCGGCAAGGGGAAAACGGGAAAAGGGCGAAATCCGGCTCCAGCGAAATGACGGGACGCCATCGCGGGCATGACCGGATCGGATAGCGGCGTGTTTCGGGGTGAGCGGCCAAAAAGCGTAACGATTAAAACAGATAAAGTGTTTGCTTTGGGCAAAAAGAAGGAATTAAGCGTAAATGTTGGTAAAAAGAAACAGTCGCGGACATTTCGCCGGCGTCCTTTAATAGGCATTAATAGGCATTAACGAACCCATTTGCCATGACCGGACGCTACAGAAGATGCTGGCAAGTTTATCAAATTCCGGAAGAAATCCGGCAAGCAAATGCGGTCCGGGCTATACCGTTTCCGATTTCAGGGAATGTCAAAATGATCCTGGGAAAATAAAAAGGTTAATCAAATCAATGGGTTGAAAATTATTAACGTCCGTTAATGCCTATTAACGGACGTCAGGAAGAAAAAGAGGTACCGGGAAGCTGTGCATGCGATGAGGCTTTTCCGGAAACGACTGATTTAACCTTGAGGAAAATTTTGCCATGTATCTTCTTGCTTCTTCCCGTGAAAAAAAGAAAAAACCGGCCGGCCGGTTCTGTCTGACGGCGGTTGCCGCGGCGCTTGTGATGGCGTTGCCGTGTATAGCCGCCAGTGCGAATCTCGTTACGGTAACCGTTGATGGTGTAGTGGAAAACAATATTGACACAGACGTCTCCTCCTTTGAAAGAGGCCAAGGCGCCGGTACCGTTGTGATTGATGGGACGGGCGCAAAGCACGGCATTTTGGCGGATGCGGACGGTCATACCGCAACGGTTTTCGGCAATGACATTACCGTAAAAGGCGACATGACGCTGGCGACAGCGATGGAGACAGTAAGAGCGAACAACAAGGGTCGGGTTGTTTTGGGAGACGAAAATACCCGAATGATTAACCTGACGGGCCCTGATACCGGGCTGCTGGCTCGCGCTGGCGGGCAGATAGCGGTACAGACTGAAAAACTGGTGATTTCCGGTGGCAATTACGGTATCTGGGCGCAGAACAACACTCAGGATCCCACCGCGCCGGACGGAGCGGCTTCCATTACCATCCGCGCCAGCGATACGACCATCACCGCCAAGGAATCCGGAATCGTGGCTTTTTCCAACGGCAAGATCGATATAAGCGGAAATCTCACGGTCAATGCGCCGACAGCCATTGAGGTGCGGGGGAATTCCACGACCACGATCAATCAGGATGGACAGGGAACCGTCGTATTGAACGGGGATATCGCCTTTGCCACACCGGGACCGGCACAAAATAGCGGGAACATTATTGATGCGGCCGTAAACATCAATCTGGCCAATGCCGATTCATCATGGACAGGGAGCCTGTCAAAAGCGTATCCGGACGGAAACGCGCATACCACGGTTGACACCGGCGTCAATCTCGCGCTTTCCGGCGGCGCGCAGTGGAATCCGGTCAGTTACGCTTCCGAAGGCGCCAGTGGCATGCAAGATGAAGAACTGGCGCTGAACAGGCTTGACCTGAACGGCGGCGTCGTCAACATCCGGGAAGCCGGACAGGAAGTCAAAGTCAGCAATCTGGCCGGGACAGGGGGTACTGTCAACATCGCCGCCAAAGCCGACAGCACAACGGGGACAGGCATCAAGACCGGTACACTGGCTATTGGTGAGGTAACCGCCGGCAGCGACGCTCCCCGTCTGAGCACCCGCTTCACCGGCGTCACCGCCGACGACGTGAACGATGCGGCTGCACTGGGAGCCGCGGCCACCGCTGCCGTCACCGTTGGAGACGGTACAGGAAACGCCGGCACCATCGCCCAGACCGCCACCGTCGGAGAAGGCCTCGTCAAGGGCGAGATGAGCGCTACCGTCGATGAAAACGGGATCATCATCGCCCAAAGCGAAGCCAAAAACACGGTCACCGACAGCCTGCAAAAAATCGGCGCGATGAACTTTTTAAGCTTCCGTGCGCAGACAAACGACGTATCCAGACGCATGGGCGATTTGCGCACGATGCCGCAAGCCGACGGAGCCTGGGCCAGAGCCATTGCGGGCCAAAGCGAATACAAAAACATCCACAACACCTACCAGACCCTGCAAATCGGAGGCGACAAACGGATCGGCAACTTCTATGTCGGCGGAACCGCCAGCTACACCGATGGAGACGGCAAACTCCATAACGGCACGACCGACGACAAGAACTGGAACTTCGGAATATACGGAGGGTGGATAAACGACGACGGCCAGTACATCGACGTGATCGTCAAACGGCACAAACTGGAAACCGACTTCGACCTGCACAACACAAGCGGAACCGGCGTATCGGGAAGCTACGATACCTGGGGAACTTCCGCCAGCGTCGAATACGGATGGAGAGTCGGCATAGCCGGTACCCCCTACTACCTCGAACCGCAGGCTGAATTCATGATCGGTCACCTGAACGGCGTCAATTACCGAACCGGCGCGGGAACCGACGTCAAACAGGAAGGAATCGACACGGCAGTGGGCCGTCTGGGCCTGGCAGCGGGCTGGGTCAGTCCGGAAAAGACGGGTTCCGCCTACATCAAGGCCAGCGTCCTGCACGACTGGGAGGGAGACGCCAGAACCCGGGTCAGCAAAAACGGCGTCAGCCGGAGCTATACCGAAGAAATGGGCGGCACCTGGGGAGAATTTGCGCTGGGCGGCACCTGGAACATCAACAAGAGCCTTGCGGCCTATGGCGAAGTGGAAACGACCGCCGGCAGCCCGGTCAGAACCACCTATCAGGTCAGCGGAGGTATCCGTTACAGCTTCTAGAGGCGAAAAACAGGCCGGCGGTGAAGCGAAAAAGCCGGACAGGCCTTCCCCTTCAAACCTGCCCTTTCGGGCAGGTTTTTTTGTCGTGTTTTCGGGGATGCGATTGCCGCCCCGCGGGTGACGCCGGCGCGGGGTGAGGACGGGTTATGGTGCGATAGGCCGGAAAAGAGCCGGCCCGGCGGGCCGGGTTGCCGGCGACAGCCTGTCCGGAAGCGGACGGCAGGACAGCAGGACAGCAGGACAGCAGGCAGGCGGCGCTTGCCAGCGGAGCCCGGATAGCCTGAAACCGGATCGGATGCGCAGGGCCATTCCCGTTTCCGGCCGGCTGGCTCCGGTTTCCGGACGAGCCGGCTGGCGGCGAAACAGGCAGAAGCGCCGGACTTCCGGAAGGCTGAAAGGGAAAGGACGGGACGGACAATATAAGGCCTTGTCTGCCGGAGACAGGCGGAAAAGGCGCGGCGGCATGGCCGGAAAGGCTGGTTTGCCTGTGTCATGGAATCGCTTTCGGCGGGCGGCGGGCCGTTCGCGGGAAAGCGGTTTTTCAGGAAAAGCGGAAAAAAAGACGGCGTTGGCGGGAAAGAGGCCGGACGGGGTGGCCGGCAGGGACGGAGCCGGCGGGCCGCTTGTGCAAAGAGGGCGCGCCGGGAAAGAAAGGGCGGTTCGGGGGATCGGGCGGATCAGGCGCTTCAACGCGAAAGAACGGAAAGGCCGGTTGGCGGCTGCGGAGGGCATGCCCATCCGCTTCCATCCCGCCGGAAGACCGGTCATCCCGGGAGAAAGGACGCGGCATTTGCGGATTTTCCGGGAAGGTCAGGGGGAAAGCCGCCATGATGGCCGCCCCCGATGCAAGGCGCCGGTTTTGTCAGGGCGTATGTGTCCCGTTTGTTGCCGGGCACCCGGGGATCCGGGAGGAGGGAATCTGTTTGGCAGACTCGGGCAGGAGCGCCGGTTTCGTTCACTCTTTCTGCGCGGGAGCTTCCGGCCGTTCGTTGCCGAGCAGATCGTCCAGCGTGGCCTGCGCGTCCGGGTCGCCGGCAATGGCCGCTTTCTGGAGCCAGTAGGCGGCTTTGACATCGTTTTTCGCGACGCCGATTCCCTTGTAGTACAGATTGCCGAGGAACGTTTGCGCGTCGGTGTTGCCGGCTGTGGCGGCTTTTTCCAGCCATTTTTCGGCCGCTGCCGGGTCTTCTTTCACGCCTTTGCCGGAAAAATACATCATGCCCAGCGCCGCCTGGGCGTTGGCGTCGCCTTTTCCGGCGGCTTCTTTAAAGCGCCGGAAGGCTTCGGGCGGATTCGGGGGCAGCCCGGTTCCGTCCAGATAGAGGATGCCCAGGAAGGTTTGCGCGTCGGTTTCGCCCTGATCGGCAGCGCGGTTCAACCATCTTTCCGCCTGCGTCATGTTCTTTGCCCCGCCGACTCCCTTGGCATACATGAGACCGACGAGCGTCTGGGCCGGGGCGAAGTCCTGTTCGGCCGCTTTTTCAAACCATTGCCGGGCCGTGGCGAAATCCTGCCTGACGCCGTTTCCCTGGCTGTAGAGCATGCCGAGAAAGGTCTGGGCGTCGGGCCGGTTTTGCAGGGCCGCCTTTTCAAACCATTTTTTCGCTTTTTTGTAGTCTTGCGCAACGCCCAGCCCTTCCTGATACATCAGGCCAAGGCAGGCCTGCGCCTTGGCGTTTCCTTTCTTTGCCGCCCGCATCAGGAGCGGGGCGGCTTCCCGGTATTGTCCGCTGTGGTAAAGCCGGACGCCTTCGGTTTTTTCTTCCGCTTCCGCCGGCACGGCCGCGAAAGGCAGCAGGCAGCAAACGAGCGCCAGACGGGACAGCCAGCGGGAAACGGGGGATGAAACGGGGATGGGACGGGTCATTTTTTTACGGTTTTCCTAAACACGCCAGTGCGTTTGTACGATCATAGCAAAGGGAAAGTTCGTGCGGATGACGGTGATTGCCAAAGTGTTGGTTTGGCGTCATATTCCCGCGAAAAAGAGGCCGGAAACCGGAAATGCCGGGCATAGGCAGGCAGGAGAAGTCTGCCGTATGCAACATTTCGGCGATTTTTTCTTCTCAGGCAAAACGGGGAATCCTAAAATGGGCAACAGGCGGTTTGACACGTCTGTGAGGTTGTTAAAAATACAATAGATTTGCCCGCTTGGGCAAGGCGGAACTGATATGCTGGAAAAATCCGATCCCTTTTCATTTATCAGAAAAATATCGGGCAAGGTGCTGTTGAATGCGTTTTTACTGGTCGCTGTCCTGGTGATTTTTTTTCGTTTTACCGACAAAAACAGTGACCGTATCCTGTTGCAGAACGAGAACTATATCAAGAGCGCTACTGTGCAGACGTCGCGGCGCCTGAACGACATGTTCACCAACGCGAAAAATTCCATCGAAACGATCGCTTATCTGTATTCGCAGAATCTCGATTCGCCCCAAAGCGGTCACCGGAATCTGAAGATACTGACCGGCAGCGGACTGGGCATGTTCGACGCGGTTGAATTTGCCGATAGAAACGGGATCAGCCGGGACAGCGGGGGAAAGACGACGCCGGTTGCCGGCCGCCGGTATTTCCGGGAAGGCATGCAGGGCAAAGCCGGCATGGATGTCGTTTTTGATTCACCGGTCAACCATGAAAATCTGGTGGTTTTCTACGCGCCTGTCCGGTACGGGAGCGAGATTGTCGGGGTGCTTCACGGCCATTTCCGCGAAAGGCTGATGACAGAGATCATGACAGCCACTTTTTTCGGCGTCGAGGCCAGGAGTTTTCTGGTCGGCCCGGATGGGCGGATCGTCGCTTCTTCGGCAAAGGGGTTCGGCTCGGAAAGCATTTTCGATATCTTTCAGGGGCCGGAAAGATATCTGGATGAGCCGGTAGCCCGCCGGTTTGCCGACGCTTTTGAAAAGGGACAGTCGTTCAGTTTCCTGTATAACCGGCACAAGGGCGTCGGCAGCGCCTATATGGACGGGCTGAAGGATTACGATCTGGCAGTGTTGCAGACGTTTCCGGAAGAAGCCATGACGCTGATGATCGCCAATGCCAACAGGGCGGGCGTCGGGATGGAAACCGAACTCATTGCGGTCTTTGCGGTGTATGGCCTGCTGATGCTTCTGATGTATTACCGGCAAAGAAGGAAACTGATGGCTGAAAACCGGGAGATGGGGTATGTGATCGGCGGCATTACCCAGTTGTTCGACCGTTTCGTTTTGGTGGATTTCGAAAAAGACAGGTATCAGTATCTGGCAGGGACGGGGCCGCAAGCGGGCGGCATTCCGGTCGAAGGCGATTATTCCGTCCTGAAAGCATTCATGGTGTCGGCGATTACCGATGAGGACGACAGGGCGCATATGGGGGAAGCGCTGGAGAAGGCCTCCATCCAGCGCCAGATGAAGGGGAACCGATCGGATTTGCGGTTCGAGTACCGGGCCGGGCGGGGCGAGTCCGTCTGGGACATGCTGAACGTGATCTGCCTGAAACGTATCGATGGCGTGCCGGTTCTGCTGCTTTTCACGCGGCAGGACGTCACGGAAACCAAGGCGGAGCAGTTGCGCAATCACATCGCGCTGAAAGAAGCGTTTTTGGCGGCGGAAAACGCCAGTCGCGCCAAGAGCGATTTTCTCTCCAACATGTCGCATGATATCCGCACGCCGATGAATGCGATCATGGGTATGACGGCTATCGCCGCGATGCATGTGAACGAGCCGGCCTATATTCAGGATTGCCTTGGCAAGATCACGCTGTCAAGCCGGCATCTTTTAAAGCTGATCAACGATATTCTGGATATGTCCAGGATCGAGAGTGGCAAGGTGTTCCTGGTGGAAGAAACTTTCGTGCTGCCGACAATGGTGGAAGCGCTTCTGGCGATATCGCTGCCGCAGATCCGGGCCAAAAACCAGCAGCTGAAGGTGCAGATCGCCAATATCGTCCATGAAGAAGTCGTCGGCGACCCGTTGCGATTGCAGCAGGTTTGCATCAATATCATGGGCAATGCCGTCAAGTTCACACCGGAAGGCGGTCACATTGCCTTGCAGATCACGGAAAAACCGTGCAGTCTGCACGGGTTCGGCTGTTATGAATTCGTTTTCGGGGACGACGGCATCGGGATGGAAAAAGAATTTCTCGACCGTATTTTCGAACCGTTTGTGCGGGCCGACAATTCGCGTGTCCGGAAAGCCGAGGGAACAGGGCTGGGCATGTCGATCGCGCGAAATATCGTCAGGATGATGAATGGCGATATCGAGGTCTGGAGCGAGCCGGGCAAGGGGTCGCGCTTTACCGTGACCGTGCATCTGAAACTCGGCAGAATCGATGAGGAAGACCTGACGGGGCTGGCGCAGCTTGCCGTTCTCGTGGTAGACGACGACCGGCTTGCCTGCGAAAATGCCTGCGCCATCCTGAACGATATCGGCATGGTGTCCGACTGGGTCACCAGCGGGGATGAGGCTATTGCAAAACTGGTGGAAGCCCGGCGGGCCGCACAGGAGTATTCCGCGGTCATTCTGGACTGGATCATGCCCGGCAAGGACGGGGTGGCCACGGCGCGGGAAATCCGCCGGAAAATCGGCGGCGCCATCCCGATTATCATTCTTTCGGCCTACGATTGGGCGGATGTGGAACAGGAAGCAAGGGAAGCGGGCGTCAATGCCTTTATTTCCAAGCCGCTATTCAAGTCGCGGCTGGTTACCGTCCTGAAGCATCTTATACTGGACGAGAAGGCAAACGATATACCGGATCACGGTTTGTTGCGGGAAAAGGACTATACCGGCAAAAGGATCCTGCTGGTGGAAGACAATGAGCTGAATATGGAAATTGCGGAAGAACTCATTGGATCGACCGGGGCGTCCGTGGAAAAGGCCTTTAACGGAAAAGAAGCGGTGGATCGGTTGCTGGAAACGCCGCCGGGCTATTACGGGATGGTTTTGATGGATATACAGATGCCGGACATGAACGGCTATGAGGCGACAGAAGCCATACGCGCCAGTGGCCGCGCCGATCTGGGAACCCTGCCGATTGTGGCGATGAGTGCCGACGCGTTTGCCGAGGATGTCCAGCGTGCCCTGAAGTCGGGCATGAGCGATCACTTCGCCAAGCCGGTGGATATCGTGAAATTGCTGGCCGTTCTGGAAAAATGGATGCGGGAAAAAGATCGGGTGGCATGACGTGCCCGGAAAGGAAAACGGCCTGCATGGCTTGCCGCTGATGGCGTCGTGCGCCGGATGACGGCAAGGCGACCCGTTTTTCCGTATCCGGCCGTTTTGTTTTCCGGTTTTTGAAGTCGTCGCGGCGCCGGATTTGTCCGGAAGTCCGCCGCCTTGCTGTCCATTCCGGAAAGCGGGGATAAACACGGCTGGACCGGAACGGCGACAGGCCCGGCAAAAGGCCTGCGCAAAATGGCATGTGCCGGCGTTCCTTGACGGTCATGACAGGGGACTGAAAGGGATGCCGGATCCCAAGAAACAGGGCGATATGCCGGGCAGTTTGTTTGTTGAAGCAGGGTGCGGTTTTCACTCCGGCTTCCGGAAATGGCAAGGGAACGCGGTTTTCCGAAGGAACCAGTCTCTGTGCGATGGCGTCCGGAAAAAGCGGAACGCTGACGTTTCCCGTCTGTTTCGAAATCGGTCCGGCCGTGCGGACGAGCCGGAACGGCCCTTGTCCGGTTTTCCGGACGCCGGTATGAGGGCCCTTGTCTGGCCGGCGGGGAATCGTCCGGACAGGAGCCTTCCAAAAAAACGAAACAGTTTTCAAAGGCTGCCTTAAGGCGCCGTCTGGCGCCGGTTTGGTAACGGTTTTCCGCTTTTTTGCGGATTTCCCCTCTTTTTGCCCTTTTGGGGCCATCCTGTTTTCCGTTTTTTCCGGCCGGTCATGAACGTCGCCGGTTTTTTCAGAACGTTATTCCCATTTCCGCCCAGACGATGTGGTCGGTGAAATGGCTGCCGAATTCGCCGTTGTAGCGGATCGCGCCGGAGGTGTTTCCCCGGGTGAAGCGCACGCCCGCATCGACGGTGCCGGTCGTCCGGTCTTCGGTCAGGTGGGCGGTGTAGCGCTGGCCCATGAAGGTGAAACCGGAATCGACGTTTCCATCGGCAAGGTTTTGCCGGACGCCGGCTGCGACAGTCGGCCGTATGGCGGTATCGCCGTTTTCGAATTCCCCCGTCCAGCGCAGGCCGGCGGTGGCATAGACGGCGGAAAAATCGCGGCGTTCGAAATGCAGGTTCATGTCCTGATTGCAGGCCTGTTTCCAGCGGGCTTGCATCGAGGGATTGCGCATCCGGAGGTACGCAAGGCCGATTTCGGGGGAGAGGCGATGATCTTGCGCCAGATAAAAATCCCAGGCGCTTTTGAGGCTGGCGAAATAGCCGTATTCGGTACGCTTGTCGGACGCGGCGTCGCCTTCCATGACAAAGTCGTAATCGCTTCGGGAAGCCGTGGCCGTGAGCTGGCCGGAGAGCGTCCATCCGGGCCGGAGGAAATAGCGCCCGTGGAGGCCGGCCAGCCAGGCACTGGCGTCGGATCGGAGACCGTGGCCTCTGGCGGAGAAACCGGTGTGTTCGAGGCCGGCATGCCAGCCGAGGCGCAAATCGTTTCCGGCAAGCCGGGTTGCGCCCAGGAGCACGCCTTCGCTGTCGGCCCGGCTGGAGGCGTCGCCGGTAGTGCGGGAGTGCTGATAGTAGGGCTGGATGAAGAAAGCCCAGTCCGGGGAAGCGACCAGCGCGTCCAGTGAATCGCCGAGCGTGCGGTTCAACAGCCAGAGCCGGGCGGCGCTACGGTGGACGGTCCCGCTGTTGGCGCCCTGGCCGTGGTTGTCTTCTTCTTTCAGCGACAGGGAAACCTGCTGGTCGAGCGCGCCGGGAGCGCTGCCGTTGTACAGTTTCGCTTTCAGCATCGGCATGAGGCCGCTAATGATGGCGTCCGGCGTGTCGCTGCCGAGCGCGCCGGCGACCGTTCCGCGATTGTCGATCATGTCGGCGACATGGTAGCGTTTGCCGAATTCGAAACCGCTGTCCGCACTGCCGGGGCGCAGGACGAACCGGGTACGGTCGAAGGTGAGGGTGGAACCGGGGCCGACGCCGAAGGGACGGCTGGCCGGGTCGTTCCAGCGGTTGGGGGAAAGGGCAAGCGTCCAGACGGAAACGGACGCGCTGCCGCTTGCGGTACCGGTGGTGTTGCCGACCATCAGTTCATGGCTGCCGGGCCCGGTCGTCCACACCCGGCCGGTATTGGAAACGGCCAGGTTTTGGCCGGTGATGGCCATCCCGTGGGCCGCCTGTCCGGATGTGAGGATCAGGCCCGTGTTCGAGACGGTACTGCTGTTGCCGGCAATGGCGATGCCGGAGGCGGATGCGCCGGACGTCTTGATGAGTCCGCGGTTGATAACGGATGAGGCGTTGCCGGATATGACGATGGCGTCGCCCCGTCCGCCTTCCGTTTCGATGGCGCCATGGTTGATGATGGCGCTATTGGCGCCCGGTGCGTAGACGCCGTATCGGGTGGCGGCCGCGAGGCTCCCGTTGTTGGCAAGCGAGCTGCCGCTTCCGATGATGACGGCATGCCCCCTGCCGGTTACGATGCGGCCGTTGTTGGTGACACTGGCGTCGTTGCCGGTCACGATGCCCGCGCCTTGCGCGCCCTGTGTGTCGATGGTCCCGTTATTGGCGATGCTTGCCCCGGCGCCCCCTGCATGGATGCCGTTGGCGGCGTCACCCGTGGTGACGATCTGTCCGCTGTTGCCGATGACGGCGTTTTCGCCGCTGGCAGAAATGCCGTGGCTGTTGGCGCCGCCTGTGGCAATGTGGCCGGCATGGATGATATTCGCGCCGCTTCCCCCGGCGGAGATGCCGGTACTGTTGGCGGCCAGTGTGTCGATGCGGCCGTTTTCCGTCACCTCTACCCTGACGCCGTCGCCGTTTGCCGCAATGCCCTGGCTGCCGGTTCCGGTCGTGCGGATAGTGCCGGACTGGGTAATGGCGCTGCCGTTGCCGTCAAGGTAAACCGCGGCGCTGTTGTTCCCGCTGGCCAAAACAGTTCCGCTGTTGGCGATGACGGCGCCGTCTTCCTGCGCGAGAATGCCGAAGGCGGCCTCGCCGGCGGTCGTGATATTGCCGCGGTTGTCGATGCGGTTGTTTTCTCCTGAGAGGTAAATGCCGATGGCGTTGTCGCCTCCGGTGGAAATCGTGTCGGTATTGGTGACGGCGATGCCGTTGCCGCTGCCGTAGATGGCATGGCTGCCGTCCTGCGTCGTGGTCACGGTTCCGGCATTGCTGGCGGCGGCGCCGGATTCGAGCCAGATGCCGGTGCCGTCGCGGCCGGTGACGAGCACCTCGCCTGTCTGCGTCACCCGCACGCCGCTTCCCGCTTCGATGGCTTCACCGCCATTGCCCGAAACAGTGATGTTTCCGTGATTGGCAAGTGTGGTTCCCGTGCCGAATGCCGTCATGCCCTTGCCGCCCTGGCCGCCGATTTCGATCCGGCCCGCGTTGACGACGGCCGCGCCGGTTCCGTTGGCGACCATGCCGCCGTTATAGGGGCCGTCCATGCGGATCAGGCCGGAAGCCGTGTTGGCCAGGGTGATGTGGTCGCCTTCGGCCGCCATGCCGACGTTGGAGAGGGAGGCGCCGTGGATCGTTCCGTTGTTGGTCAGCGACACGGATTTGACGGCGTCGCCCGTGTCGCTGGCGTACATGCCTGCCGCGGAAGAGCCGTTTAAGTCGATGGCGCCGTTGTTGATGATGTGGCCGGTGTTGCCGGAAACGGCCATTCCCCGTCCGCCGCGCTGGTTGATGGCGATGGCGCCGGAAGTGTCGTTTGTCAGGTATGAACCGCTTTTTCCGGTCATGCCGAAGGCGTTTTGGCCGTTGACGGTGATGGTTCCGGCGTTGCCGAGCCAGGAATCGGCGCCGGCCTCCATGCCGTTGCCGTAAACGGTAATCGTGCCGTTGTTCTGAAGGTCGAGGTTGTCCGAACCGTCCCCGAAGGTCGTCCTCATCGTGCCGTTGTTGACGACCTGACCCGTCTGTGCGGCGGCGGGGAAGTTAAAAGACAGGATGGCGAACAGGACTGTTGCCAGCGCTGTCCGGATTCCCGGAAAAAGGAAAACGGGATGGCGGCGGCCGGGGCTGGACGCGAACGGATGGCGCGGAGACGCAGGCATGGCGGTATCGGGGCGGCAAGTCGGCATAAAGGAATACGCGGCTTTTCATGGAAAGCGGGTGCGCGAACGGGCAAGACCGTGAAAAAAGCCGGATGCCGGGGCATCCGGCCAAGCTTGCCCGGGACAAGGGCAAGCGTGCATCGGTCGGAAAAACTAGTTCATTTTTTTCAACAGGTTTTTGGCCTGCGCGTTGCCGCCCCTGGCCGCTTGCGCCAGATACTGTTTGGCCATCAGGGAATTCTGTTCCACGCCGATTTCGTAGTAATACATGCGGCCGAGGTAGTTCGCGGCGGTGGCGTCGCCTTTTTTCGCGGCTTTCTCGAACCAGCTCCGGGCGGTGTCGTAGTTCTGTTTGTGGCCGCCCAGACCGTAGTAATACATGACGCCGGTGGCGGTTTCGGCGGCCGGGTCGCCGTTTTTGACGCCTTCTTCAAGCGCCCGGCTGTATTCGGCATAGTTTTTGCCGGTCGCCAGCTTCGGATTGCCCATCGCCGTCAGGTTGTCGTAAGCCCACTGGTCGCCCTGTCTGGCTGCCCTGGTGTACCACCGGGCGGCCTCAGCCAGATCGGGCCGGGTGCCGAAGCCGTGCTGGTACATGATGCCCAGATAGGTTTCGGCCTGATCGTTGCCGGTTTTGGCGACTTCGGTAAAGCAGGGCAGCGCCTGGGTGTACTGGCTCTGGTTGTAATAGCCGACGCACTGGTTGAGCTTGCTGTAATGGTCATCGACCTTTTTGGCGGCCAAAGCGTTGCCGGCGAGCATGGCGGACATGGCGGCGATGCCGCAACCGATCAGGGTTTTGGAAAGCAGTTTGTGTGACATGTTTTTTCCCGTTTAAAAGTGAATGAAATCGTGCCTTCAAGGATGTGTTTTTTGCAGGATAGGGCAAGGGAAAACGCGTCGTTATGATAAATGTTGAGTCTTGCGCAAAAAATGAAGGAAGGGCTTGTCAGGGGGCGGGATTTTGGGCGGGCGAGCGGGCGTTTCGGCCTCCGGGTCTGTTTATGGGAAAAAAAGAGCATGACAGATCCGGACTGAACGGTTTATTGATTGATTTTTTGTAACTGTATATAGTTACACTATGAACAAACGTGAAAAATTGCTGACTAAAGCTCAAAGAGTTCCTGGCGGATTGTTATTCGATGAACTTGAAACCTTGATGAGGCAGCAAGGTTGGGAATTTGATCGTCAAAAAGGTTCGCATAGAATCTGGGTTTCTCCCGGAAAAACGGCGGTTCCGCTTCAGCCTGATGGAAAACGGGCCAAAAGCTATCAGGTCAAACAGGTTTTACTGATTCTGGAAAAGGAGAAAAAACGTCCTGTTCCGGATATGCTATAACTGGCGCGGGGATTATAGAGTTGCATCCTTTCAGGGTGCTGGATTGTTATATTTTCGCATCCCTCTGGCGGGTGCGTGGAAAGAGATGATGGATAAGCGTTTTGATGGATTTTCCGTCCATTTGCATCAGGACGATGAGGGAGCCTGGCTCGCCCATTTTGTGGAACGTCCGGAAATTTCCGCTTTTGGCGAGTCACCCGAAACGGCCCTGTCCGAATTGGCGATAGCCTGGTGTGCCGTCAAGGCGGTTTATGAAGATAGAGGGATACCGGTGCCAGTCGCGCCGGCCCGTAAAAATTATTCGGGTTCTTTCAATGTGAGGGTCAGCAAGACGCTCCACCGTTCGCTGGCGATGGAAGCGGCCCGTCAGGGTGTGTCGCTAAATGCGCTTGTCGCTGCCAAACTGGCTAAAGCGGTCAGGCCGTTTTAAGGGACAGCCTGCGTTCCCGGAGTGGACGGGCAGGCTTTTTGTTCCGGCATGCGCACAGGGATTGGAACGGCTCCTGTTTTCAGGCCGGAAAAGATCAGGATTTCCGGTAGCCAGACCGGCCTGGCCGTTTATGAACGGAAGCGGAAACCGGCCTCTCGAAATCCCGGCTTTTTTTCCGGCAAGTCAGCCGGCTGTACAGCCATGAAAGTTTGTCATCCCCGAACGGTCAAAAACGCTTGCAAGGAAAATGGGAGCCCATGAACCTTGCAGGGGAACCGTCACCGTTATGCCGGACATGTCTTTGTGACACAAACAGGGTCGTATCAGACCGGATATTCAGGATGGCGCCGCAAGAAAAGGCAAGGAAGCGCACGCTCTGCAAAAAACGGATCGGGACTATTCCTGTTCTTCCGCTTTTTTCGCCATGGCGTTCCAGCGCTCGGCTTCCCCAAGGTCTTTTTTAACGCCAAGCCGGCCGGTTTCATAGATGTATCCCAGCTCTTTCATGGCTTCGATACTGCCGTTTTTTGCCGCTTTTTTGTACCAGAAGAGGGCCTTTTCATTGTCCTGTGGGATGCCTTTACCGAGCACATAAGACGTTCCCAGCAAAGCCTGCGCGTCCGGTTCGCCTTTTTGCGCGCCCATGATGTAATACTGGACAGCCCGGTTCGGGTCTTTTTTGACGCCTCGGCCACGGGCATACAGGATGCCGATATTGACGTATCCCTTATCGTCGCCATGTTCGGCGGCACGCCGGTACCATTTCATGGCTTCCCGATAATCCCGTTTGACCCCGATTCCTTTCACGGTCAGATAGCCCATTTTCAGTTCTGCACTGGCATGGTTCTGTTCAGCCGCTTTCCGGAACCATTTGACCGCTTCGGGAATATTTTTCTGCACTCCCCGGCCATACTGATACATGAGCCCTACATTGAACTGGGAAACGGCCAGTCCGGCTTCAGCCGCTTTCCTGTACCATTTGTATGCTTCTTCCGGATTTTTTTGAATGCCCAATCCCCTGTTATACATGAAACCGATCATATTCATCGCTTCCGGATCGGTTTGCGCATCCGGCTTTATCAGGTAACTCATGGCAGCCCGATATTTTTCCGCCTCAAACAAACGGGTTCCTTCTTTTAAATTGTCGGCCATTACCTGACAACCGATGGATAAAAAAAGGAAGAGAAGAAGGGTTCGTACAAAAGTTTTCATTATTTCATTATAAAAACAAGGCCAGCCTATTATGGCCAGCCTATTATGGCCAGCCTTGTTTTGTCCGGTCAAGGGAACACTACCGACGCTTTTTGGTTTCGTCTTTATTCCTGTGGTCGCCACTCTCCTCAACCGCATACCTGACCCCCGCCTGCTGGGCCTGATCCACGCCGAAATCGACCAATACCGAGCCGAGATATTTGCTGAACTCTCTGGCATTCTCAATGGAGAAAGGCACCCTGAACGGCACCTTCAGCAAGACCAGCAAGCCCAAAGGCACCCCGTACATGGCCGAGGTGTACGGATCGCCTTTTCCCTTTTCCCGGATGATGCCGGCATTGATTTGTGCCGTCAAAAGCGAAGCCGACACGCCGGTCAGGGCGGCGATGCTTTTGGCGTTGGCCAAAAGCCAGGTAGCCGGCAACTTGATGAGCTGGTTGCCGAATTGCTGGTACAGGTAGCGCGTCAGGTTTCGCCCGGTTTCTTCGGGATGGTCTTTGACATAAATCTGGTTCGCTTTCACCGGTTTCATGGCTTCCAGTCTTTTTTCCAGTTCCTGTACGCGTGTTTCGGTTTTCTCCAGTCCGATGGGGTCGCCGCCGAAGAGGTCGAAAAGGAAACGGCCGAAAGTGGCGCCCAACGAGAGGAGGGTGCTTTCGATTTGAAGGGGAACCATCCTGATGCCGACCCCGAAGGCGTCGGCCTCAACAGTGCCGATGTCGGGTTCGTAGGTAAACCCCTGCTTTTCCCCTGTCAGTTCGTGGGTGTCGGCCACGGCCTGATGCCGCATCTTTCCGAAGCCTGTCTTTTCCAGTTCAGCCATGCTTTGGTCGGAATGGCCAATCGGGCGGGTTCCCCGGGCATTGACGGCAGAAGGTTCCACGAAATTGTGTTGCGCGGCCTCTCGCACGGCCTTGCCGGCCGCACGATAGGCTTCTCCCATGCTTTCGTCAGAGTGGCCCACCGTGTCCCGACCGTGTATCCGGCTGTTTTCCTCCAGGGCATGACTGATGAAATCCGCCGCCCACTGAAAAAGAGGGGCATATGTCTCGTTTTTGGGGTCGTTGACGTGCGCCGTCGTTTGCAGACTGTTCGCCAGCGATTGACCGGTTTGTTCCGGGGCCGATGCGGCACTTGCCGGGTCCGTTGCCCTCACGCCGGAGGAGGACGCCGGCCCGGTGGCCGCCGCTCCGGAAGGCACGGCCGGTTTATCCCCAGGGAGACGCGATACGCCTGATCGCTCACGCGATGCCGGCAAGCTCACGTCCTGACCGGACAGAGGGGAAGCGGTTTCCGAAGCCGGCTGGCCGGCTTTTTGTTCCGGCATGAGCCGGTTCAAGGCATGGATGGCCCGGTTGGCCCGTTCCCGAAACGTCGGATCGTTTTGGTAATTGCTCAGAAACAGCACATCCCGCATATCCTGGCTCAT
>NZ_KI392031.1:612421-613100 GCF_000158475.2 Oxalobacter paraformigenes
CCGGCAAGCTCGCGGCCTGACCGGACAGAGGGGAACCCTTGCCCGGGGTCACTTCCGAAGCCGGCCGGCCGGCTTTTGGTTCCGGCATGATCCGGTTCCATTCGTGAATGGCCCGGTTGGCCCGTTCCCGAAACGTCGGATCGTTTTGGTAATTGCTCAGAAACAGCACATCCCGCATATCCTGACTCATGTCGTGCAAATCCTTTTTCCACTTTTCGATCATCGGTTTGGCTTCGTGCGGGAGAAAGGGACGACCTGCCCAGTCCCGGGGACCAGTCCGTCCGCTGTATTTATTCGCCAGATGGGAGTTGATCTGGCCGGAGGGCAGTTTGCTTAAAGGGTCGTCCCAGTGTTTGGTGAAGTCGGGAAGATCGGTTTCCGCCTTTTCCACTCTTTCCGCCCTTTCTTTTTTGGCCGGTTCGGCTTTTAACGGCCCGGTTTGGGGAAGGGGCGTTTCCGGTTCCATTGCCGGGGTCAGGCCGGTTGGAGCCGCGGTAAAGCCGGGAGCGTTACTGGCCGGTTTGTTCAGGGTTTGCTGTCTTTCCAGCGCTTTCCTTTGCCGCTCGAGTTCTCTTTGCTGTTTGTCTGCCCAGCCGTTTTGTTCGTCGGGGTTCTGGCTGCCGGAAAACCTCTCTCCTGCTGAACCGAAGTGGTTTTCAAAGTCGTTCATGGTTTTCTT
>NZ_KI392031.1:613200-619799 GCF_000158475.2 Oxalobacter paraformigenes
TGAAGTCGGGAAGATCGGTTTCCGCCCTTTCCACTCTTTCCGCCCTTTCTTTTTTGGCCGGTTCGGCTTTTAACGGCCCGGTTTGGGGAAGGGGCGTTTCCGGTTCCATTGCCGGGGTCAGGCCGGTTGGAGCCGCGGTAAAGCCGGGAGCGTTACTGGCCGGTTTGTTCAGGGTTTGCTGTCTTTCCAGCGCTTTCCTTTGCCGCTCGAGTTCTCTTTGCTGTTTGTCTGCCCAGCCGTTTTGTTCGTCGGGGTTCTGGCTGCCGGAAAACCTCTCTCCTGCTGAACCGAAGTGGTTTTCAAAGTCATTCATGGTTTTCTTCTCCAAAAAAAAAGCCCTCCGGCAACGCCGGAAGGCTTTGTTCAAATACGCGGGGCGCAAAGACCCCGCCACACTTTATTTATACCCGATAGATGATCTTCGGTCAGCTATGGCAGTCGGGATTTCATTCCTTGTTTTCTTCCAGCAGGAGCGCACCGCAAAGTCACCGCCTGTCCTGCCGGTCAAGGGAAGGGCAAGGGTTTCGCTTCATTGGCCGGCCTGTCCTTGCGCTGGCCGCCGTCCGGAAAGGGCAGGGCCATACGGGATGGCCGGGCGGTTTTGCCGGGTATCCGGCGGGCCTGTCGGGAAACGGGTTTTGTCTTTTCCGGCTTACCGGCCCGGATGGCGGAACGCGGCCAGCGTTGCTTCCGCGTTTTGGCAGCCGGCCGCCGCGCTTTTTTCCAGCCACCCGACGGCTTTGTCATTGTCCTGTTTAACGCCTCTTCCTTCGGCGTAGAGGATGCCGAGCCGGTTCATGGCGTCGCCGTCGCCCAGCTCTGCGCCCCGCTCGTACCAGAAAAACGCTTCTTTATCGTTTGGGGGAACGCCGTCGCCGTTTTCAAAGAGGGCGCCCACGAGGTAGGCGGCGCGCCCGTTTTCTCCGGACGGCCGGGTCAGGTGCGGCATGGCTTTGGCGACGTTTTTTTCAACGCCCCGTCCCAGCGCCAGCATTTCGCCCAGCATGGCTTCGCCTTCGGGGTATTGGCTGATCCAGGGTTTCATGAGGAAGGGGGCAGCCAGTTCATACTGGCCGTTTTCAAAGAGGTGCATGCCGCTTTCAACCTGTTTTTGCCGGTACCGGGCACGGGAGCGCAGGAGGGGGAAGAAAAGGAGCAGCAAGAGAAAGCTGAAGGGCTTGACGCTGTCCCAGAAGATGGCGAGGGTGTTGGGCAGGTTCATTTTGGGCCGTGGCGGGATTCCGGCGGTTTTGCCGATGGCGTCGCGCAGCTGGGCGGCCAGCAAGGGGTCGGCGGCCTGATCCATCAGGCCGTTTTCATAAATGTCGGCCAGTTCGGTGAGCGCGGGAAGGTATTGCTGTGCGGCGCTCCGCCGGTACCAGAAGAGCGCTTTCCCGGCGTCGGGTTCGGCAAGCTCGCCATAGCGGTAGATTTCGGCGAGCCGGAACTGGGCTTTTGCATGGTTTTGCCCGGCGGCGCGGGAGATCAGTCCGAAAGCCTCGCGGGCCGTTCGGGCGTCGGGCGGCCCATTTTCAAGGAGCCGTCCGGCCAGCCGGTATTGCCCTTCGGGATCGTTTTTTGCCGCGCTTTTTTCATACCAGTGGCGGGCCTCGGCCATCCGGTTTTCCTTTTCGTATTGTGCGCCCAGTTCGTTCATGGCAGGGGTATGGCCGGCTTTGGCCGAGCGTTCGAGCCAGACGAGGCCGGAAGCCCTGTCGCATTCGGCAAGGCGGCCGCCAAGGCAGTCCATGCCGCGTTCATACTCTATCCTGCCGTTGCCTGACGGGACGGCTTTTTCTGGCAGGCGGGCGGTTTTCCCGGATTGTTTCCCGGCGTCCGGGCCGTTCGGGGCGGGATGGCCGGGTCCGGTTTGCGCTTCAGGATGCAGGCGGCCTTTTTCCGGGGCAAAGAGAGCCGAAGCGCTCGGCTGACTGTTGCTGGCGGAAGCGGCCGGTGAAACGGCGGGCAGGGTCAGGCACGCGAGCGCTACGGCAAGGCAGGCCGGAAAAATCGGGCGAATCGGACGGAAAAGCGGCGGCATGACGGTCGGGCGGGGGTGTTTTCGGGAATTTCTGGCGGCCATGATACAGCATGGCCGGTTTTCGGGAAAGGGCGCGTCTTCGGGCGGGACGTTTTGCCGGCCCGGTTTTGCCTGTCCTGACGCCGGTGGCCAAATCCGTTGCCAAGGGCGGCTTTTTCCGGAGGCGGGGCGGATTTTTTGGCGTTCTTCCCCGGTTTTGGCAGTTCCGAAAGGGCCGGGTATGATAACGTTATGAATGACGGTCATTTGCCGTTTCATTTTTATGGGTGAGGATTTTCATGGAAACCGGGGCGGAAACACGGCTGTTCGGCGATCCGGAATGGATCAGGGACATTCTGGATACCGGCAATACCGGTTTGTGGTCGATTGTGTTCGACATGAAAACCGGCGATGGCAAAATGATCGCCAGCACAACGATGCTGGAATTGCTGGGACTGGACGAACATCCTTCGCCGAAAGCGTGTTATGCGCACTGGTTTTCGCGGATCGATCCGGCTTCGGTGGCGTATATCAGGGACTGTGTCGCGCAGATGGCCGAAACCGGCCGCTTTATGGAAGTGACCTATCCCTGGCGTCATCCTGCCGTGGGCGAGATGCATGTCCGGTGCGGCGGCAAGCTTTTTTCCCGGCAGGGCGATGAAATCGAGTTGCGCGGCTATCATCAGAACATCAGCGAGCTGGTGCAGTTGCAAAGAGACAATATCCGCAAGGAGCGGGAGCTCGAAGAAATCGGAAGGGAAAAGGAGCGGTATAACGCGCTTTTCGAATCGGTCATGTGCGGGATTGTCCAGTACCGATTGCTGGCAAACGGCAGGGTGGTGTTCAAAAGCGCGAATTCCGAGGCGATCCGGATTTTCGGCTATACGCCGGAAGCGTTCTGGGCGGTTGGAGAGTGGAATCTGGAAGATCTGGTGGCGCCTGAAGACTGGGAAGACATCCGCCGCGAGATTTCACGGCTTGAAAAGGTGGGCGACAGTTCGCCTTTCGAGTACCGCTTGCGGAAACGGGACGGGTCTCCCTGCTGGATTATCGGCCGGGCGGAAATTCTGGTCGATGAGGAGGGCGAGGCGGTGTTTCGCAGCGTGTTTCTGGATATCGACGAGAGCAAGAAGGCCGAGATCGAAAACGCGCTTTTGGCCGAGCAGGTGCAGGCCGGCAACGCCTTGCTCCGGCTGGCGCTGGAATACACGCAGGCGTTCGAGTTTTTCTATTATCCGGAAAGCCGCCTGTGCATCATTCCGGAGCGCACGCAAACGCATTACGGCTGCAAGGCGCGTTATGCCGGCATGCCGGAGAGTTTCGCCGACGATTTCGTTGACGGCACCTCGCGCGACGGGTTTATGGCCATGTATGACCGGATTCATGCCGGGGAGAAAACGGCGTCGGCCGATTTCCGGGGACGGAACAGGAATGTCTGGTGCCGCGTCACCTTGTCCACGGTGACGTTTTCGGAAGGCAAGCCGGCGTATGTGGTGGGGATTGTCGAGGATGTGACCCGGGAAAAGACGTTCGAGCTGGAAAATACGGAGCTCCACGGGATTTACGACTATATTCTGAATACCGATTATGACCTGATGGGGGTGGCCGATCTGGAAAAGGGGCAGTACTCGCTGCGCTTTTCCGACAAGTTCGACGACCGGGGCATGCCGCTCAAAGGCGAAATCGTGCAGGGAAATGACTGGATGCTGGAGCGTTTCGTGCATCCGGACGACCGGGCGCGCATGGCGCGTGAATGGGCGGTGGAAACGGTCTTGTCGGCGCTGGAAAAGAGCGACAGTTACACCTATTATTTCCGTTCCGACGACGATCCGCCGCGCTACAAGGAAGGCAAGCTTTCCTATTTCCGGGGGCAGAAAAACCGCCTGCTGCTGACGTTCCGGGACATTCACGACGTGCGCGAAAAGGAAGAGCGGGTACGCCAGACGCTGACCGACGCCCTGAAAGTCGCGGAAAAGGCCAACAACGCCAAATCGGATTTCCTCTCGAAGATGTCGCACGACATGCGCACACCGATGAACGGGATTATCGGGCTGGCGATGATCGCCGGGCAGCACCGGCACGAACCGGAACGCATGAAGGAATATCTGACCAAGATATCGGTCGCATCGCGCCATTTGCTGGGCCTGATAAACGATGTGCTGGATATGTCCAAGATCGAGGCCGGCCGGATCGTTCTGGTCGAGGAGGATTTCGATGTGGTGGCGCTTTTGCGGGATGTGGTCGATATCGTGGCGCCGGAC
The DNA here is from genome assembly GCF_000158475.2 of Oxalobacter paraformigenes. GTDB lineage: Bacteria > Pseudomonadota > Gammaproteobacteria > Burkholderiales > Burkholderiaceae_D > Oxalobacter > Oxalobacter paraformigenes. The sequence goes on from NZ_KI392031.1 coordinate 617,482, forward strand.
GCGAGAGGGCGGCGGCACGCGATCCGCTTCGAGGTGGACGAAACGGTTTTCCCTTTTGTGAAAGGCGATTCGCTGCGTCTTCAGCAAGTGTTCATGAATCTGCTCTCCAATGCCCTCAAGTTCACGCCGGAAGGCGGCCATATCGGTGTTTCCGTCTCGGAGACGGCTTCCCCGTTCGACGGGTATGGCGCGTACCGTTTCGTTTTTTCCGACGACGGGATCGGGATGTCGCCGGCATTCATGGACAAGCTCTTCTCGCCGTTCGAGCGGGAGGAAAACAGCATGACGTCGCGGGTGTCGGGCACGGGACTCGGCATGCCGATTTCAAAGGCGATTGTCGAAATGATGAACGGCACGATTGATGTGGAAAGCGAACGCGGCCGCGGTACGGTTTTTACGGTGACGGTGCATCTGAAGCACCGGCTTTCCGGGGAAGCGGTTTCCGGAGGGCTCAAAGGGCTGGCGGTTCTGGTGGTGGACGACGATCCGGACAATGCGGAAAAAACCGTGTCGGCGATGGCAGCGGCCGGTTTGCGGGCAGAGAAAACGGTTTCGGCGCGAAAGGCGCTGGCGCTGGCGGTGGACGCGGCGGAAGGGGGCGTGCCGTATGCCGCGCTGGTGCTCGACCTGAAAAATCCGGATATGGACGGTCTGGAACTGGCCCGAAGGCTCCGGCTTCGCCTGCCGGAGGCCACCTGTATCGTCATGGCGCTTCCGTCCGCGGGGGAAGCGGGAGAAGCCGGGGCGAAGCTGGCCGGGGTCGATGTCTGCCTGATGCGGCCGGTGACGCCTGTCGGGGCGGTTTCGGCGCTGGCGGCTTTCCTGACACAGCCGGAAAAGAAAAAGGACGGGGCAACGGCCCGGGATTTTTCCGGCCGGCGGGTGTTACTGGTCGAGGATAACGAACTGAATCTGGAAATCGCGGCCGAAATCCTGAAGATGACGCGCGTGGAAGTGGAAACGGCGGAAGACGGACGGCAGGCGCTGGAAAAGGTGGCGGCTTCGCCCGAAGGGTATTTCGATCTGGTTTTCATGGATATCCAGATGCCCGTGATGGACGGGTATGAGGCCGCGCGGAAAATCCGGGCCTTGCCGCGCGGGGATGTGAAAACGATGCCGGTTGTCGCAATGACGGCCAACGCCTTCCCGGAAGATATCCGGCGGGCTTTCGACGCCGGCATGAACGGCCATCTGGCCAAGCCTGTCGAGCTGGCCGCGCTTTACCGCCTGATGGCGCTCTGGCTGAAATGAGCGGCTTGTGATCCGCGCCCGGTCTTGCCGGGCGCGTGCCGTGCCGTTTGGCGGCGGGAAACCGGCCGGACGTTTTTTTCACCCTGTCTGGCAGGGGCGGCTTTTGCCGCGACAGACAGGGAAGGGCGCGTCCGGACGGGTTTCCTGTGCGATACCCCTGAAATCCGGCGGCAGGCGCGGCAAGTCAGGGGAAATGGCCTGTTTTTGCCGGCCCCGCTTTCCCGCAAGGGAGAACCGTCGATGAGGGAAAAACACGCATCGACCCTGCATCTGGTTTGTCCCCGGCGGCAGGGCGGCGTGGCGTCGCGCCGAATGCCGGATTTAAGCCGGAAAAGCGTCACGCGGGGCACGCAGGGACTGGCCGGACGCGCCATTTCTGGCCGTCCCTTGCCGCAATCCGGAACAAGCCCAACAAAAACAAACCCGGCATCCCCGGCCAACCGGAAACGCCCGCCTGAAAAACAAACAAACGGCCCGCCAAAGGTTTCATGTCTCACGTTTGGCGGGCCGTTCAACAGGACGGCTTTTCCCTTTTTATGTCCGGGTTGCTGTCCGGGTTGAGGTTCGGGCGTCGCTCAGAACCGGTAGTTGACTTCGAGGTGGCCGGCCACCCCTTCCATTCTTCCCATGTAGCCCTGGACTTTCGCATCGACTCTCCAGGGGCTTTCCGCTTCCGGACTGAATTCAACCCCGATTTCCCCTATTCCCGTGTCGCCTTTCAGGCTGGATTCTTCCAGTCGGTAGCCATAGACGCTGCCTCTCGCTGTCCCCGAAAATTCGTGTTCCCATGCCACTCCCACGTAGGGGGTGTACTGCCTGTCGGCTTTGTATTTCAGTTTGGCGCCCACTTTGCTACGGTGGCTGTCGATGTCGTCGAACCGGTACGGGTCTCCCGCTATGCGGGTATGGTAGCCTTCCAGTCTTGTCCACTGGTAGCCTGCGCTGATGTCCAGTTCGGCTGTTTCTGTCACGCCAAGGGTGTAGCCGAGTTCGATGCCCGCTCCGTAGTAGTTCGCTTTTTTGTCGTAGCTTCCTCTTTTTCCGCTGCTGTCTCTCAGGTCGCTGTC
>NZ_KI392031.1:619899-641378 GCF_000158475.2 Oxalobacter paraformigenes
TCCCCTGTGTGCCTTGTCCGTCACTGTACCCGCCGTACACGTCGTTCAGGTTCAGATGATCCGGATGGCCTTCCAGGATGACGGTGTTGCCGGTGGCAGCGCCTGTATCAGCACTGAACCCGCCATAGATAGCGCCGGTGATTGTCCCGCCGCGTATGGTGATGGTGTTGCCGGTGGCATGGGCGTAAGCACTTCTCCCGCCATAGACATTGCCGCCGATTGTCCCATCCGTCACGGTGACGGTGTTGCCGGTGGCTTCTCCTTGATAACTGCTCCCGCCATGGACATTGCCAGTGATTGTCCCGCCGCTCACGGTGACGGTGTTGCCGGTGGCAGCGTTTGACTGACTGAACCCGCCATAGACAGCGTTGCCGATTGCCCCGCCGGTCACGGTGACGGTGTTGCCGGTGGAGGTGCCGAACATACTCCACCCGCCATAGACAGTGTTGTTGATTCTCCCGCCGGTCACGGTGACGGTGTTGCCGGTGGCTTCTCCTCGATAACTGTACCCGCCATAGATACCTTGGCTGACCGTCCCGCCGTTCATGGTGACTTCCCCGCCATTGGCCGGCGTCGCATCATCGTAATACCAGCCATAGACATTACCGTTAACGTCATGATCTACGGTGATTTTCCCTTCACTGCCGTTGCCGTTTATGTCGTCCGCCATGACCGGCGGTACCACCGGCAGCAGGGCAAGGGCGATGGCCGATGCCAAAAGGCTTTGCCTGAATCGCCTTTCCTGTTTGCCCTGATTTTGTCTCACCTTGCCATTGCCCCTGTTCCATCCCTGTCGCTCTCCCTTTTTCGTGTTCCGCTCTTTTTCCGCCTGTCTCTTCCCAATGTCCGCTAATACCTGTTAGCGGACATTTGGAAGGCGCAACTTGTTGATTTGAATGGCTTTTCTTTTTTTTGTCCTGATGAGGCTTCCTGAAAAAAACCGGAGGGGGAAACCGGCGGCGTTGATGTTTTTCCTTGTTTTTGATAGACTTGGCTCCGGTCTTCCCGGCATTTGTCAGGGAAGATATGGGCCCGCTAACAGGTATTAGCGGTTATTTCCTGACTGAGCCTGGTCACGGCAGGATGTCTCTTCTGGACAACACGGGTTTTCGGGGAGAGCGGCGGCAAGCCGGAAAAAAGCCCCTTGCGGAAAGGGTCCGGCAAGGGGCAGGCGGCTGCGGCGGTTACGATTTTTTTATTGAAGGGGGCCTTTTTCGTCCGGTTCCAGCGGGATTTGCCGGAACTGGCCGGTTTCGTCTCGGTACCAGGCGGTGCCGTAGGGCGAATGCAGCAGGGGGATGATGTCCGGATCGACGTTGCAGACGGTGTTTAGGGCATAGATGCCGGCCCTGTCGGGGTCGGTCATGTAGTCGGCCGACTCGTCGCCTGCCGTGAAGCGCCAGCCGGAATCGGGCATGCCGTCGTCCGGTTCCTCGCGGTACATGTAGCCCACCTTGCAGCCGTCCACCATGATCCGGTCGGTGGCCAGACACCCTTCGGGGCCGTCCCAGCCGGTCAGCAGTTCCCGGATGTCGTCCGGCTTGACGGCCCAGTTTTTCCGGTCGGCGAACGAACAGACCGAATGCCGGTGGATATCGACGATGATGGCGTCTTCGTCCAACAGGGCGATGAGTTTGTTGGCGTCGTGCGACTGTTTGTAGTCGAGTTCGTCGTCAAAGAGCGGCACCATCTGATAGAAATGGACGACGTCGCCTCCCGGCAGTGTGCAGGCCACCGGTTCGCGATCCATGAAAAAGAGGCCCGGATTGATCAGCATCATGGCGGAGAGGCCCGTGTTGTCGGCAAAAGGCTTGTCGTTGGGGACGGTATGGCCCCAGCCGAGCCAGGTGTGGTTGGCGATCGGGAGCCGGGCCATGATTTTCAGCCAGCGCAGGGGCCAGTACCATTTTTCCTCGTCGTTCTGGATGTCCCAGGAAGACGGCAGGCAGATCAGCATTTCGGCACGATCCAGTTTTTTGTCCCTGAGGCTGGACGGCATGGTCATGCGGTGCGCGCCCATGCCGATGGTGACCAGCGTATAGAACGGACGCCGCTTCGACGGGTTGATGATGGCGATATCGACGTGGATGTCGGGAGAAAACAGTTCGTGGAAGATGAAGTCGTATTCTCCGAAGGCGTCCGTGATGTAGCTTTCCACGGCGGCCAGTTCGGCTTCGCTGTAGAGTTCGGGGGTTTCTGTTTCGCGCGGCGCCGGGGAAGGGCCGGACGCCGGGGCGGGGAGCTGGCCGGCGGCCAGAAGGGGCGAGTTTTCGCCGGTGGCCTGGCAGCACCAGTCAAGGTATTGCCAGGCGTCGCCGTCTTCCGGGTCGAGTTCCAGCACGCGTTCGAATTCGGTCTTGGCCTGCGTTTTTTTGCCAAGGTAATAGCAGGCCGCGCCCAGATGGAAGTGCCAGCCGGGGTCGTTTTCGCCCTGGCTTTCGACGGATTTCAGGGTAAGGGCGGCTTGCGCGTAGTCGCCGAGGTTGTTGAAGGCGCGGGCGAGCCGCACGGTCAGTTCGTATCCCCGTTCGGCTTCCGGCACGGCCATGATTTCATCGACGATTTTGGAAAAGGCTTTTTCGAGATGGTACCGGTTCAGGCGGCCGATCAGGGTTTTCCGGGCCTGTTTCGATTCATACTGCCGCTTTTCGTGGGTGAGCCGGGCCATGCGCTGCGAACGGGCCGAGCCGGTATCGTCGCTGACAGAGATGAAATGGCCCAGGACGCTGTCGCTGTCGGCGCCGTTTTCGATGGCGTCTTTCAGGGTCAGGAATTCATAATCGCCGGGCGCGAGTTTCAAGCCGACGGCGACGGAATAGCGGGCGTCGGCGATACGTCCGGCGTGGTATTGCATGCGGGCGAGCTGGAGCCAGCCCCAGGGATAGAGCGGTTCGACCTGTGTGCCTTTTTCGCTGGCGGCCAGCGCCTCGCCGAATTTCCCCTGATAGGCCAGCGCGATGGAATAGCGGTAATGCCAGATGCCGCTGTGCGCGCCGTCGGTTTCGACGCCTTTGAGCCATTTTTCGGCTTCCAGATAGGATTCGTAGGTGTCCAGGTTATTGAAGGCGTAGGCGGCCCAGAGTGCGGATTCAAAATCGTTTCTCGCCCCGTCGAGACCGCTTATCAGGTCGATGATGCCGTTCATCCGGTTTTCATTGTCCAGTTGCAGGAGGGTGGCCCGCAAACTTTCATTTAGCACCGGTTTTTTGCCCGAATCGAAGGATGGCGGGCGAAAGTCGTCCATGTCTGACCTCCCGGATGGGTTGAAACATCCGTGATTATAGGAAGCCCGGAAAACGGCTTGTTGCGATTTTTCGGGTTTTGGACGTTTTCTGTGGGAGGGAAGGGGAAAAGGCCGGTTTGACGGCGGTCAGGCCGGGGGAGACCGGGGAATGCGGCACGGTTTTCGCGGGCGTTTTTCCGGTCTTGGGCCGCCCGTTTCCTGCCAGATGATGTGGCGATGCAACATGGCTTGCCGGAATAAATATCCGCTAATACGCATTAATGGATTTGTTAATACGCATTAATGGAGGTTTTTGTAAAAACCGGAAAAACCGTTTTCCCTCTTGAGCCCTGTAAATTTCTCATTCGGAGAGAGATGGTAATGAATCTGGCATTTTTTATCAACTTCGGCCATGACAGGGGAAAAAGACGGAAAAAATCCGGAAATCCGTTTTTTATCAAAGGGAAAGGTAATTTTCATATGTCCGCTAATGCGTATTAGCAGACCTATCCGCCCATATTGATAGCCATTTATAAAACGAACCATCCCAAAGTATTTCAGAAATGATGCAATTAACCCGATTCCCGGAAAACCGCGTCAGCAGAATCGTCAATGAAATTTTTCGTGTGGCAGTCATTCCTTTATGCCTGCTTCCCTTTGCTGTTTCCAGGGCTGCTGAGTATCAATTGCCGGATAACGGCAATACTATATTCGCGCAACCCGGTGCGGGGGAGGGGAATAAGGTTCTGATAAACGATTCTGTCACGGGGGGCGGTTGGGCGATTATAGGGGGTTACACGAGCAACGCCGATGCTGGCGGGAATAAGGTAATAACCGACAATGTCGCCAAAGATATACAGATCAACATGTCCATTCTCGGGGGATTGAAGCAGACTGGTACTGGAGCGGCAAATTCAAACGAAATCCGCCTTGCGAATTCCGGTGGAACTACCACGGTTTCCGGAGACATTAGAGGGGGTTTCAATCAGGGAACCGGCAATGCGGATAACAATGAAATCCGCCTTGAAAATACCGTGGTGACAGGCGCCGTTCAGGGCGGGATTGCAAGCCACACAGGAGACACGCTTGGGAATATGGTAAGCCTGACGGGCGGCAGCGTCGCAGGAAGCGTTGCAGGGGCTTATATTGACGGGACGGGCAGCGGTCGGGCTGACGGAAACCGGGTGAGCCTCGGAAATGCCAGTGTCGGGCAAAATATTGAAGGCGGCTTTAATCTGGGAACAGGTAAGAGCAGCGCCAGTCAGAACGAGGTGGCCATTACAGTGGATAGTACGGCAGCGGATGGCTCAGGCTTTCAGGTCGGCGGTTTTGTTGCCGGAGGCGTTATGGGGCAGCAGGGAGAGGGAAACGCGAACCGTAACCAGGTTACGGTGACCAATACCAGCGCCCGGAATTTCCTTGTCAAAAGTTATGTCGCGGGCGGCTACAATCAGGGAACCGGCGATGCGGATAACAATGAAATCCGCCTTGAAAATACCGCGGTTGCAGGCGCTGTTCAGGGCGGGATTGCAAGCCACACAGGAGACACGCTTGAAAATAAGGTAAGCCTGACGGGCGGCAGCGTCGCAGGAATCGTCGCAGGGGGTTATATTGACGGGACGGGCAGCGGTCGGGCTGATGGAAACCGGGTGAGCCTTGCAGGTACCAGCGTTGTGCAAGGTATCACAGGAGGATTGAATTATGGAAGTGGAAAGAGCAGTGCCAGCAGTAACACGGTTTTTATTAATCATGTTGAGGGGAATACAGGCTCTTTGAATGGAGCTGCGGAAGGTCCGGCTTTTCGAGCCGGGGAAAGTCCGGATGTGTCGCCTGATGAAACAGGAGAGTATGTCGTTGGTGGCCATATTTCGTATATGGGCGAGGGAGACACAAACGACAACCATGTCATCATAAATAACGCCCACATCAGGCGGTATATCGCGGGCGGCGAAAATGAAGGGAGCGACAGTCCCGATGTGACGGTACCGTCTGGACAGAGCAATGCCAATAACAATATTGTTTACCTTGAAAATACTGAATTATCCGAGTATGACGCCGACGGTGCGGTGATACCACGTCATTATGTGGTTGGAGGGCTTGTCGGCAGCCAAAAAAATGGAAACGCAAACGGCAATGCGGTCACCCTTGTAAATAGCAGGTTCACAGGAAAATATATCGCAGCGGGCCTGAATCAGGGAACCGGGGAGGTCGCGGGAAACACGGTCAGGCTTGAAGACAGTACGGTTTACGGTATTGTCGCAGGCGGTTTGGACTGGGGCCATGGAAGGGTCGATTTAACTGACAATCATGTCATCATCCGGGGCGGCAAGGTTATCAGGGACTTAACCGGACAAAGTGACGAGTTCCAATCGGCCATGGCCGTTGCGGGAGCGCGCTCTCTGGAGGGTGAACATGTTGGGAAGAACAGGGTTAGTCTTTGGCAGACCGACATTGTGGGCAATGTTGCCGGGGGAGCTAATCAGGAGGGCGGAAACGCCCGGGAGAATGGGGTAACCGTTACGGATAGTCACATCCAGGGATACGTTGGTGGCGGTTATATTAATGGTGCTGTTCCCGGTAATAGTGGCGAAGAAGGGCACGCCGACGGCAACACCGTCACCATGACGAATACCCATGTAGAGGCTCTCAGGACGGGGGACGGTAACGTTGTTAACGACGGTAACATTGGCGGCGGATACAACCAGGGAATAGGAACCGTCAGCGCGGATAACAATGCGGTCTTCCTTTTCGTTAGGGATGATAATGATCCGGCTGCGGGAATGAAGGCGGGTGGGACAGGCACAGGCTTTGACGTCGAAGGTTTTGTTGCCGGAGGCGTTATTGGCCAGAATGGAACAGGAAGCACAAACGGTAATACCGTCGCCCTCATCAACAGCAGCACCCAGGGAAAAACCCTTCATGTCGGAAACTATGTCGCAGGCGGATACAATGATGGAAAAGGCGGCCATGCTGATGGCAACGCAGTCACTATAAAAAAAGCCGGGGTCGGAACCTATATTGCGGGCGGCTATCATGCCGGGATTGGAGAGGATGTTTCGGTCAGTGAGAACACCGTAAATCTTGAAGAGGTTAGCCTGATTTCTTCTGGCGGCGGCACAGATGGCCGTTTTGTTGCGGGAGGCGTTATTGTTAAAGATAACAAAAACGGAACCGTGTCCGGGAACGATCTCACGATTCGGGACAGCACGCTCACCGTAAAGTATGTGGCAGCGGGCGTGAACCAGGGGAGCGGGAATGTAACAGGAAACAGCGTCAAGCTTGAAAACAGTACTGTTTACGGTATTGTCGCAGGCGGTCTGGACCGGGCTGATGAAAACGCTGTGATTGGCGGAATGGTGAACCTTACGGGCAACACGGTAAGGATCACAGGCGGTTCAGTGCAGGGAGATATCATGGGCGCCCGCGACCGGAAAGAAGGGGGTGGCATGCTCCGGGAAAACCGCGTTATTCTTGATGGAGTGGGTGATATCACCGGTAATGTCACAGGCGGACTGAATCAGGGAAGAGGAAGCGCTCTGCAAAATAAGGTAGCCATTACGGGGAGTACCATCCAGGGCTACGTTAACGGCGGTTTTGTTGACAGCCCTATCCCGGCTGCCGGCGAGAGTAAGGAAGGGCAGGCCAATAGCAGCACGGATGAAGCAAGACAGGCCGACGGCAACACCGTCACCGTGACGAATACCCGTGTAAAGGCTAACGGAGGCTTTGGCGGCAACATTCACGGTGGATACAATCAGGGAACAGGAGCGGTCAGCGCCGATAACAATGCGGTCTTCCTTTCCGTTAGGGATGATAATGATCCGGCTGCGGGAATGAAGGCGGGTGGGACAGGCACAGGCTTTGACGTCGAAGGTTTTGTTGCCGGAGGCGTTATTGGCCAGAATGGAACAGGAAGCACAAACGGTAATACCGTCGCCCTCATCAACAGCAGCACCCGGGGAAAAACCCTTCACGTCGGAAACTATGTCGCAGGCGGATATAATGAAGGTACCGGTACCAGTACCAGTACCGGAAACACCGTTAGGCTTGAGGCGGGTGGCGATGTGCGGCTTGCCGTTGACGGTTTTGTCATTGGTGGCTATGTCCGGTTCGGAGAAGCCGGGAATACGGACAGTAATACCGTCACGATTACGAATGGAGCGCTTGGCGATGTCAACAGCCCTTCGTCGTATGTAGCGGGAGGGCTGAACGACGGGACAGGATCGGCAAGTGGAAACCATGTCGTGCTGGCTGGAAATACCATCGTCCGTGGTAGTGGTGTCGTAGGCGGCAGTGTGACAGGCGCAACGAACCATGCCGGGAAACAGGGCGCATTCCCGGAACAAGGGGAAGCCGGCTATTCAACAGGAACCGGACAAGATGGAGAAAGCGCTGATCTCGCTGTTGTCAGGAACAATACCGTCATGGTATCGGATGATGTCCGGGTGGAGGGCGGCCGGGTTGCGGGAGGGGAAAGCGTGGCCGGCCAGCCGGGAAAATCCGGTATTGCCACGATCGAATCCAATACCGTTACGGTGAATGGCGGCGTCATTTCTGCTGATGTGTACGGAGGCACAGCGGTCACCGGACGTGTTCTGGATAATACGGTCAACCTCAATGGCGGCGCACTCCGGGGCAAAGTCTTTGCCGGCAACAGCCTGGGGATTGTGAAGGATAACACGGTCAACCTCGATGGAAAAAACGGAATCGACATCACTGGCGCATGGCTCATTGGAAGCGGCCAACACGTGGCTACGGGGCAAAATGGCAATACCCTGAACATCAGGAATTTCAAGGGGCGCGCGCAAAACATCGGAAACTTCGACCGTGTCGATCTCGATCTGGCGGGGTTGACGCTTCGTGCCGGTGACCCGATCATCGTCCTGACAGAAAAAGAAACGACCCGTCTCGGTAACAGCACTATCCACCTCCACACTGGCCAGGAAGCCATAGCCCATACCAACCGTGCTCTTGCCCCACGCTACGAAGTCATCAAAAACGAAACCGGCGCCGGCCTGACAGCGGAAAACGTCACCTATCAGAACGGACAGATCACCGTCCGCGAAAACGGCGCCCTCCAGGCCCTCTACCGGGTAGAATGGGACGGCCCCGGTATTGATAGCGTTGACGGGGACAGTATCGACCTCGTCAAGACAGGAGAAACCGAAGTTATCCCCGGAACGGAAACCGTCAACGAGGGCCGGCTGGCCCTGACGGGTTTCCTGAATGAGGCAGGAGACTTCGTCCTCGACCGGAAGCTCCAGTGCAGCCTGCGGGAAGACGGAAGCATCCCGGAGACCTGCTTTTACGGAGCCGTCAGCGGAGGAGACCTGCATCATGACCTGAACGGAGACAAGGCCTGGGCCCATACCACAGGAACCCACTGGTTCATCGGACTCAGAAGCAAACTCAACGAAAAGGAAGACACGGAAAAAGATATCAACGGGGCACTTTACGTCGAAGCCGGCTGGGGAAACATGGACACGCATAACCGGTGGGCAAGAGGAGACGGGGATATCCACTACTATGGAATCGGCGCTATCGGAGAAAGAAAACAGAAAGAAGGAGACTGGAAAGGCGCCTACATGCAGGCCCATGCCAGAATCGGCCGTGCCTTTACCGACTACGACAGCCACCTCAAGGACGGAAGCGGCGACAGACTCGACTACGACAAGAACAGCACCTACTACGGAGCGGGTTTCGAAATCGGCCGGGAATGGCAGTACCACCCCGACTACATGCTCGACAGTTATCTTCAATACCGGTGGTTGCACCTGAACGGCTTTCATGCGGAAATGAACAGGGCCAGCTATCATCTCGACGACATAGACAGCCACCGTACCCGGCTGGGGAGCCGACTCAACTACACAGCGGAAAAAACCAGCATGCCTTACATAGGATTGGCCTGGGAACACGAATTCGACGGAAACGCGCGAGGGCGTGTCCTGGGATACAGCCTGAAAGACACCAGCCTGAAAGGAGACAGCGGCGTACTGGAAATCGGGGTCAAATTCGTGCCGTCGGAAAAAAGCCGCTGGAACTACGACTTCACGATAGAAGGCTACATCGGCCAGAGAGAGGGGGTCATGGGCAACTTTGTCGTCAACTATCTGTTCTGATGTCCTGCTTCAACCCGATACAAAATACGGAAAACGGAAAACAAAAAAGGAGTGGAAACCGCTCCTTTTTTCCGTTGAAGCATCATGACTGAAAAACCGGAAGCACCAAAAATCCACGATACCTGAAAATACCATAGTGGCGGGTAAAACCGGAGACAGGCGGCCTGCCTGTTTGCCGGAATGCAGGAAACCTGTCCGGTTAGAGTGAAGGGAAATTCGGGGTCGGGAAAATGGAACGGCTTATCTACCCTGTTGTCAGGCCGGATTTTTCCGGAAAGCGGTTTTCTTTCATCGTGAAGGCGACTCAGGAAAAAGCATGTAACGGACGGGGAGGTGCGGCAATTTCTGTCCGGAATGGGACACGGTGAGAGGAAAACGGAAAACAGGAACGGCGAAAGCCCGTTTTGCCTCCGCTTGTTTGCGCACCGACCGGTATTTATTCAGGTTCGCGGTTCTGGCCGGTGGCGGACTTCCGTCACGACGGAAGGGGAAAACGGTTTCACGGTCTTGCGGAATGCCTGATACGATGGTGATGTGCGCTATCCGGAAAAGCCGCCTGCCTGCCGAAACCGGAGGCTCCCTTTCACGGCCGGCTTGACCGATGCCGCTTGCCGGCGTTCTTTTGCCGGGTGCGGTTTTTCCGGCCGGGTGGGGGCCGTGGAGGAAAAGTCTGAAGACGGGACGGCCGGGAACCGGACGCCAAAAGACGATACGGCAGGCAAGCTGGCGATTGCGCTTGACCGGTCGCTTTCGGGACGGACGGGAAAGGCGCTGGCGCGCCGGCAGGAAACGGGCGCGGAGGAAAAAACCGTTTATGTTCATGATCTGGCGCTGAAGATGGGGCTGGCTCCGGAAGACGGCAAGCGGTACGAAACGCGCGCCCGGACGGACGCCATGTATGTCGGCCATGAGGATTCAGGGGAAAGGAAGACCGGGGCCGCGCCTGAACGGTTCGATTTCCCGTTTTTCAATAATATGGCATTCCATACGGGGTTTGTCCGCCGTTTTTACCGGCAGGTGTTTTTCGGGGCGTTCCGGGAGCGGGATAAGGAAAAGGCTTTTTCTGACGCCGCATAACGGCCCGGTACGTTCCGGCAGGCAGCCGCTGTGTTTTTTCGCGGCAGGGGTCTCTTTCCGGTTGCCGGGTTTTTTTGCCGGGTGTGTCGGGACAGGGGAATGGCCTGACTGGTGTTGGCCGGCAGGTGTCCGTTTCCCGGACAGATAGCGGTTTCCGGGGGATTTCGTTTTCCGGAACGCCTTTTCCATTTTCCCGCGTTTGCTGCGCATGCCGGCCCGTCAGGCGGGGCGGCCTGATGGTGTTGCGCTTTTTTCCGGTTTTTTCCCGCCCTTTTTTGCCGGTTTCTTTTCGGAATGTCTGCTCTGGCGGTGTCGCCGCTGTCGTGTCCGGCCGCAAGGGAGGCCGGTTTGCAGCCTGTTTGGCGCCCTTTCCGGAAATGGGCGATAGCCCGGCTTGTCCCTTTTTTGTCCGGATGGCCGTTTTTCCAGAGCGGGCGATGGCGTATGCCGGCCTGTCCGTGTCCTGCCGGCCTGTTGCGCTCAGGCGGATGCGGGGGCAAGGGGGTACGCGAAAACGCCTTGTCCGGCAAGCTCAGGGCAGGATGGCATGGCGCGGGATGATCGGGCGGGCGTTTCCGGTTGCGCGGCTTTGGCAAGGCGCTTTTCCCGGGGAAGCCGGGCGTCCGGGCGCGATGTGCCCGGTTTTTCGGGCGGCTTGGGGATGCCGTTTTCCGGGGAAGGAGCCGGGTGGAACAGGGACAGGGCCGGCATTTTCCGGGCCGTTCACGCGAAGGGGACGGATGAGAGGGCTGACAGGGTGCTGAAAGAGGGGCTGACAGGGGTGCTGGAAGGGGCCGGGGCATGAAAAAAGCGCCCCGGCAGGAGGCGCTTTTGCCGGTTTTGGCAGGATCAGTTGTCGAATTCGCCCGGTTTGGCGTGGTGGATGCGGTAGAGGAGTTCCTGCGCGTCCATGTCGCCGCGCACGGCGGATTTTTCCAGCCATTTGACGGCTTTGGCCTTGTCTTTTTTGACGCCTTGGCCGCGATAGTACATGTTGCCGAGGAAGGTGGCGGCATCGACGTTGCCCGCTTCGGCGCCTTTGGTCAGGAGGACTTCGGCTTTCGCGTAATCCTGTTTGACGTATTTGCCCTGGATGTACATGATGCCCAAAATGGTCTGGGCCAGCGGTTCATCCTGATCGGCGGCCTTGCTCAGGAGTTCGACGGCTTTTTGCGGGTCGTTGTGGTCGTTGCCTTCCAGATAGATCAGGCCCAGAAAGGACTGGGCGTCTTTTTCGCCATTGGCGGCCGCTTTTTCAAGCCATTTCTGCGCTTGCGGAAAGCTCTGTTCGACGCCCATGCCCTTGTAATACATGACGCCGACCAGTGTCTGGGCCGGGGCATGGTTCTGTTCTGCCGCTTTCAGGAACCATTGCGCGGCTTTCTGGTAATCGGGTTCGACGCCCAGCCCTTCGCTGTAGGCGATGCCGAGATAGGTCTGGGCGCGTGGATTGCCGGCCGTGGCGGCTTTTTCAAACCAGGGAATGGTTTTGGCGTAGTCTTTTTTGACGCCCAGTCCTTCACGGTACAGGTTGCCCAGATAGAGCTGGGCCCGGGTGTCGCCCGCTTCAGCGGCTTTTTGCAGATAGGGCAGGGCGTCCTGATAGTTTTTCGTTTCGTAAAGGGCTATGCCTTTGGCGGCGTCTTCCGCCACTCCCGCAAAGACCAGTCCGGCCGGCGCGATGAGCAGGACGAAGATCAGCAGGGTGGCGTATTGTTTCCACCCGCTTCGGGTCTGTTTTTTTTCTTGCATGGTTTGCCTCGGTAAAATGTCGTGAAGGGTTCTGTGCCGTTATCCCTGAAATGATAGCAGGATGAGCGGTTTGCGCAAAGAAGAACCTGCCGGTCCGGGCGCAAACGGAGAAAACGGGCTTGCCTGTCCGGCAAGGCGGGTGTGGGGCTTTTCCTTTTCGGGGACATGGGCTGGCCGATTCCGGTGGGAGTCCCGGCAGGCCGCCCTGCGTGTCGGGCCGGTCCGGTTTCCTGAAAAACCGTGTGTCGCGGAAAGGGGGTGCCGGTCTTGTCCGGATTCCGGCAAGGGAGCCGGATGCCGGATGGCGCGGAGGCGGCGTCCCGGTATGACCGGGCGTTTGATTTCTTCAGTATGCGGGGTTTTCCGGATATCGTGTCCGGAGGCGGCCTGTCGAAGGCGGGGCTTGCCTGTTTTTGGCGGCCGCGAAGCGGGAGGCGGATTGCGGTAAGCGGGGGGAGCGGTTTTTGGAGACGGCGTCTGGTACAAGGGGTTTGGTTTTTGGATGAGCCGGATCGGGTTTCCGGACCGTGTTTTCACTCACCCTGCCGGATAAAAAGGCCTGTTGAATCGTTTGAAGGCGGTTTTTCAGCTATGGGACAAGGGGTTTTTCCCCGATCCAAAGCGGGTTTTTCCGTCTTTTTCCCGCGGTTTTTTCCCGGCTTTTCACCAAAACTGTCCAGAGTCAAGCGGTTTCGCAAAACCGGCAAACCGGGCAGGCAGGCGGGTTTGAGGCCTTTTTTGCCCTTTTTTGTTCATCCGGTTTCTGAGGCTTCCCTGCTTTGGGTGGGCGATCTGCTGGTATGCCGATGGCCGGCGTTCGGATGAGTGGGCGACGTTCCGGCCCGGTTTCCTGACGCGGGTGGACGGATACGCCGGGACGGTGGGGGACGCGGGCGGGTATGATGGCCGCCTGTTTTTTATGGGGAAGCGGGAAAAAGACCCACAAAGAGCGGCTTAATGTCCGTTAATGATGATTAGCGGATGTTAGACACGGCAACGGAAATGGCCGCTATCCCGCCACAGCCCTGAGCTGGCCTGCTCATAAAGCATTTATTGTAACTGACTGCGGAAAACGTTTCAAGCTCCCGAAAAAAGGCCGTTTTCTGAAAAAAGGTATTTGAATCAATAGGTTGAAAGGTTTGTGGAAGGCTTCTAATCATCATTAGCAAATGTTTGGAAACCGGGTGCGGGGAGACCGGTTTTTCCCGCCTGTATGCCAGGCCTGTGGTTACTGGAAGACAGGGAGGCAAAGTGGCGGCAGAAAGGGTTTTCGGGCAGGCAAAACGGCTATCGGGCAAATCGGGAGGGCGCGTTTCAGGCGTGTTTCCGGAGCGGACACGGTTGTCGGTAGCGATAGCGCTGGTGGTGACGCCGTTTTTCGTGGTACAGCAGGCTTGTGCGGAATGGATCGACCGCTATGAGAATGTCCGGCCGTCGGGAGGGTCCGCTCCGGCGTATAACATCCGCGACCGTTGGATCGATGTCAGTAGCGGCAGTTCGCTGATGGGGTTCAACGAGGATGGGACGGAACTGTCGTCCGAGGCATGGCCGAATATCGCTTCTGGTGAGGGGGGCGTCACGTCGTACAGGGCCCGTTTTTACACCAGTTGGGGAATTGACGATCTGGATACGCCGCTTTCTGCAGTCAAGGGAACGGGCAGTACGGTGTATTGGGATTTTCTGGCGCCGGAAAGCTCGCGGATTGTCGCGACACTGGATGTGGGGGGCAGTCGCTCGCACTGGCATTCAGGGCTGTACGGGATTTATGCCAGGAAGTACACGCACAAGTATGACGACGGCAACGGTGCGGCCCATTTCAATTTCCTCTCGAAAGAGACAGCGATTCTGGCAAGCAATCACAATGGGTTAAGCGGCAATGTGGCCGCTATCCGGCTGGAGGAGGGAGGGTCTGTCTCGTTTTGGGGACAGGATGAATTGCGGGCCGATCCGGCGTTGGGAATGGCGGATACCGGACTGGGCGTCCGGAAGGTGAGCATCGCCGCTTCCAACGAGTATGGCGGGGCCAGCGGGAATGTGTACGGGATTCTGAATACGCGGGGCGATATTCATCTGGGGGCCGATACGACGAGAATCGAGGTGTTCAACAAGGGGGTCAACCGTGACGGGGTGGCGATCGGCAAGGATACGGTGGATATCGCCAGCCATGCCATCGGGATATTCAATTCGGGCGGGGTGCTGGAGAACCGTTCGGATCTGGTGATCGCCACAGGCAATGCGGCAGTCCGTCAGGAAAACGGGACGGGGGACGGCGAGACGGTTTCCACGGGAGAAGGGGTGACGGTTGGCCTGTTCAATGCCCGTTATGCGGATCAGTCGGAAAAGCCCGGGTTCGGTTCACGGGGGTCGAGGGTGGACAGCACGGGGTCTGTGACGATGGATTTGCAGGCGAAAAATGAGGTGTTCGGCCTGATGCAGACGCATGAGGAGACGTTCTCATCGTTTGCCGGCGAGACACGGATTTCGGCCAGCAGTACGGATGCCGGGGCTTATGGGGTGTTTGCCACGGAAAAGACGCAGGCCGGTTTTACCGGTCAGCTCGCTTATGCGGTAAGGAGCGGCGCGGCGGACGCGTATGGCGTGCTGGCGGACAAGGGGGCGCGTGTAACGGTGAACGGCGGGCTGAAGGCGTCGGTTGACCGGACGCAATATGACGAGTCGCTGAAAAAGGCACGGGCGATCGAGGCATGGGGCGGCGCGCAGGTCATGGTGAATACGGAAGGGCGCCATCTGGTCGAGGTGGATGGCGATTTGCATACGGCGCCGGAAGGAACCGGAGGGTCTGGCGGTTCGGGCAATCCCGGCGATCTCAGTGCCGCCCTGTCGATGAATGTGGATGTGCTGGCCTGGGCGATCCGGGACAATGGCGGGATTATCCTGCGTTCCGCCGCACTGGCGGGCCGGGATGAGGTGCCCGCCGGATGGCGGGAAAGCGCCCGGGCGGCGGACGATGCTTCCGGTCTGGCGGGGGAACGGGAAAAGATCACGTTTGTCATGGATGCGGCCGGGTCGTACCTGACGGGGGCGGCCAACGGGAATATCGACATGACGGTGTCGGAGGCGACACGCTGGGATGTGACGGCGGACAGCCGTTACGCGATATTGCGTGCGAACGGGGGGACGATTGATTTCTACCATCCGGAAAAGCGTTATGACGACGCACTGCCGTTCCAGAAGATGACGGTGGGCGATATGGTGGCGCCGGTGGCCCGCGCCGGCGGGACGGGCAGTACGTTTGTGATGAATACGGATATGCTCTCGGCCGGAAAAACCGTGATGTCTTATGATGGCATGACGTATTTCGGCGGGGATCTGGTGTCGCAGGGGGCAATTGATCCGGCAACGGGAAAATTCACGGCCAATCCGGTGTACCGCTATCGCGGCCAGGATGTGGAGGTGGCGCTGTCGGGGATGACGGTCGGCGAGGTGAAAGGGACGCTGGAATACGAAAGGCGTTACGGCGATTTCCTGTCTGTGCGGTCGGCCTCGGGCGGTGCGCAGACATACGCGGTGCGGATTCATGATCCGGCGGTGAAAAACGATCGGGCATATGACGATACGGTGCTGAAGTTCGCTACGGTGCCGCAGAACGTGACGCTGGTGGGACAGGCCGTGCAGCACAGTCCGCTGTTTGTCTATACGCCGAGGATCTGGAGGACGGAACATCACGCCTCGGGCCAGTCGGTCTATGACGAGGCCGGCGGGCGGTTCGTCGTGAAGGACGATACCCGGTTCACGAAGGCGGAATACGAAAATCTGGGCCTGTCGGAAACGGCGGCGGATGAAAACGGTTATGTGGATTACTGGCTGTCGGGGTTCAGGCGGGAGGTGTCCGAGGAAGGCAGGACGCCGGTGAAGGCCGCGGCCGCGTCCTTTGCCGGGTGGCGCTGGTGGAATGAGAACGATACGCTGTTAAAACGCATGGGCGAGTTGCGCTATTCGGATGGACAGGACGGCGCCTGGGCGCGGGTGATCCGCAGCAAGCATGAGGATGGCGGGACGTACGGGTTCACGGGCTATACGACGATTCTCCAGATCGGGGCCGACCGCCGGGAGATCGGCGAAAAGGGGATGTGGCGGCGGGGCGCGGCGCTGTCGTGGGGCGAGACGGATACCCGGTTTTCACAGGGCAAGGGGGAAAACACGAATACGAGCCTGACGCTTTATGCCACCTGGCTGGGGTACAAGGGGCATTATCTCGATCTGGTCGTCAAGGGCAGCCGCCTGAGGACGGATTACGAGACGTTCGGGGCGTTCGCCGATCATGGGGTCGGCAGGAACTGGGCGGCCAGCGCGAGCGCGGAATATGGCCGCAAGAAAAAGGTGCATGCGGACAACTGGTTTGTCGAACCGCAGCTTCAGGTCACGTACGGCCATTTGTGGGGCGGCGATTATACGACGCGGCAGGGCATTCATGTCGATCAGAAGGATGCGGACAGTCTGGTCGGCCGGGCCGGGGTGGTATTGAGCCGGGAATTCGAGAGCGAATACCGTCGGCCGAAACGGGCGTATGTGAAGGCGTCGGCGCTGCATGAGTTCATGGGGCGCGACCGGTTCATGTTGCGCGACGCCGCCGGCGGGTCGGCCGGATTGGCCAATGATATGGGGGGGACCTGGTACGAGGCCGGTTTCGGCATGAATATGGTGCTGAAAGAAGGCATGCACGTGTATTTCGATTTCGAGCGCAGTTTCGGCGGCCAGGTCGATATGCCCTGGCGGGTCGAGGGCGGTGTCCGGGTTGAATTCTGAACGGGGGGTGTCATGGGACTGAAAAAAACGGGCGTGCTGTTTCCGTTGCTGGTACAGCTATTTTGGCCGGTGTTGGCGGAACCGGCGCGGGCTGAATCGCTTTTGCCGCCGCTGATGGAACGGGAAACGGAGCTGGCCGGCCTGCCGCTCAAGGGACAGGCGCTTTCGATGGACGAGGGGGCGGCTTTTCTGGGGGAACGGCGCCATTGCCGGACAGTCGGCAATGAGGAAGGCGCGGAACCGGAAAGGGTGGCGACGCATGTGTTTTACGGGCAAGGGGAATTGTGGCTGGCGAAAACACCGGCGTCCGGGGAAAGGGCGCCTGTCTTGCGGGTATTGACGAGCCGTCCCGATGTGGAGACGTCGCGCGGGATTGCCGTCGGGATGCACCGGGACGATCTGTTGAAGGCGTATGGCGAACCGGATCGCCTTCACTGGAACCGCCTGTCGGCGGACGATTATCCGGAGGTGGTGCGCTGGGCGGTGTATCGCTGTCATGAGGGGTGCCGCGCGTTCAACGGCGAGCGGGACGGGCGGCGCTTTTCGCGGCTCGTTTTCGGGCTGGCGGGCAACGGCACGATCCGCCGTGTCGGGTATTCGACGTCGTTTTTCGGCTTGTGACCGGAATGTTCCGTGGTACGGGTATTCTTGCCCGGTTTGCCTGAATTGGGGGGCTTGTCAGGTGTTTTTCCTTTTTTGCCTTTTGTCAGGGAGGCCTGCCCGTCTCTGCGCAGGGTTTTCACGGTTTTCCCGATGGCGGCTCTGCCGCTCCTGTTCGTGATGGCAGACCCGCTCTGAAAGCGGGCGCAGGACGGGGGGGAAGGCGAAAAGGCTGACCGGAGAGGGCCGGAAGGCGGGCTCCCGATGGCAAGCCGGGGCGGGGCAAGTCGTTGACTGCATGGCGGAAAGGGCAGCGTGAAAACGCTGCTTTTTTTGTGTGGCGGGCCGGGGGTTTTCCGCATGGGACGGGGGCAGGGCGGAATCCGGCCGTTTCGTGTGTGGCGGGCCGGGGCTGGTGTCCGGGCCGTTTCCGGAAACGGCTTGCGGCCGGGCGGGGGGCGGGCGATAATGGCGCACGGTGTTCCGGGATCGGCGGGGCAAAGGCGCCGGCAGGGTGGCCTGCCGTGCGGTGGCAATGGATGGGGCAGGAAAATGAGATTCGTGATTGATGGCCGCGTGTTTGCGGCGATTCCCGATATGGTGGCGGGCGTTGTGGTGGCGCAGGGGGTGGACAATACGCGGGAGAGGCCGGAGGTATCGGCGATGCTGGCGCAGTCGGTCGCGGCGGCGCAGGCCCGGTTTTCCGGACAGGAGGTGAAAAAGGCCGGGGAGATCGTGCCGTACCGTGAGGCTTTCCGGGCGCTGGGGATCAATCCGAACCGTTTTCCCTGTTCGGCGGAGGCGCTGTTTTCCCGGATCGGCAAGGGCAAGGGGTTGCCGTCGATCAATCCGCTGGTCGATCTGAACAATGCCGTGTCGTTAAAGTATGTGATTCCGATGGGGACGCACGATCTGAAGGATGTGCCGGATGCGATCGAGATGCGGCCGGCAACCGAAAACGACCGTTTTCTGCCGTTTGGCGGGGGCAGGGAGGAAGTGCCCGATTCCGGCGAGGTGGTGTATGCGGTCGGCCATCAGGTGAGGACGCGGCGCTGGACATGGCGGCAGAGCGAAAACGGCAAGATTACGGCAAAAACGTCTGCGGTGTTTTTCCCGATTGACGGGTTTGCGGGGTTCAATGACGTTGCGGTCAAGGCAGCGGCAAACGAGCTGGCGGAAAAGCTGGTGGCCTGTTTCGGCGCTGAGGTGAGAACGGGGTTCGTTGACCGGGATCATCCGGAGTTCGTCTGGTCGTTTTGACGGGCGGCTGCCATGCGCCGGTTTTCCATTGCCGGAGAACAGGGCGGTTCCGGCGGCAGGCTGTCTGCCGTGCCTGTTTGGGGGGAGGCGGGCGCGCGGCCGGCCGGGGTGGGGCGTTTTTCCGGCCGATGACGGTTTTCAGGAGATAAGAAACGCCGCCATTTGCCGACTGCGTTTCAATGGAAGGGAATGCGCGCGCCAGGCAAATTGGCCACACGCCCAACTCCCGTCAGATCAGTCCATCCCGATTATCATTGACATTCAGGCCGGGGATTTCAATCGCACCCTGTCGCTGATCCGGCAGATCGTCGATGAACCGCAACCGATTCGGGAAAGCATCGGGGAAACCGTGCTGAACCGGAACAGGGGCAGGCGTCGCCAACCAGCCGATCCGGAAGATACCCTGGCATCCGTTGTCGGCCCTGGCGCTGGCCGGCAACAAGGGCAACAGGATACGCGATGAACATGGCGATATGCCGGATAACCTGCATCCTGCGGTGAATGGCAATGTGCTGGCCCTTGCTTTCGGAAACGAAAAGGCAAAGTGGCCTCACAAGGGAACCGCGCCTTATCCCATCAGACCGGAAAAAGGCAGGGCGTTGAAGTTTGCCGGCCTGTACCGGACGAAAGTCAGCCATCCCGGATGGCCTGCCAGACTGTTGCTTGGGTTCCCGATGATGAGGCTGATGCGATCCGGCATCTGGGACAGGATCACATCGGGTACCTGCTTTCAAAGGGGAAATAAAAAGGCTTGGTGAATCGTTTGAAGGGTATTTTCCGGCGATTGGATAAGGGATTGTTTCCCGGTTCAAAGCGGGATTTCCCGTCTTTTTCCCGCGGTTTTTTCCCGGATTTTCACCCGAACTGTCCGGCAATCAAAATGTTTTGCCAAACCCGTCAGACCCGGTATGCAGGCGGGTTCGAGGCTTTTTTGACCTTTTTTATTCATCCTGTTTTCAACCCTTCCCTCCTTGACGGTTTTCAGGGCCAGTTCGTGGCGGCTGTCGGGATGTTTTTTGCCGGTCTTTTCGCAGGGGGCGATGGCGGGCGTGTCGCGGAATGCGTCGTGGGCCAGTATGGGGCGCGCAAGCCGTTTTGCCTTTTCGCACGTGGTGTGCCGGATGATCCGGCAGATTTCCTTTCCGGCCGGTTTGAGCAGGTTCATGGACAGCAGAATGTCTTTTCCGCTTTTCCGGCAAGGGGGTATCCGGGTTTGCCGCACAGGGGAAACGGGGTTTATGGCTGTTTGTTCCGGGCCTTTGCCAGCCGGATGTCGGTTAGGGCGGTGACGACAGCGATGAAAAGCGTCATGGAGATGAACTGGCCCAGTGTTTTCAGGGCGGTGACGAGGCCGGGTGTGTCGCGCTGTCTTGTCCGGGTTTGCGATCGGGCGGTTTTTCCGGGGGAGTTTTCCGGGGTGAGGCGGTTGCCTGTCGCGGCGGCAGGGGTTTCTGTTGCGGTTTGCCTGGCAAGGCGGGCGGCGGGCGTGGCCGGGGCCTGTGGTTTTTCGCCCGCCGGGAGCGTTTTGGCCCGGACGGCGTCGCCAAAAGCCGCCGGGGGCGGGATCGGGCGGCCGCTGCCGGGGCGGGCAAAGCGCTGGCCTGTTTGGCCGGTTTCGTGACGAAGGGCAGCGACAGCCAGCGGAAAAACGGCGTGGTGGCGAAGCTGGCGGCGCCGCCGGCCAGAACGAGGGCGACAAACGTTTTCAGAAGGACAGAGCGGGATTTCGCGGAGAGGGAAATCCCCAGAAATGGCCGGGCTATCCGGAGTTCGTGCAGGATGGAGCGGGTGTCGGGGATGGAAAACCATTTGGCGAGCATGCCGAGGATGAAGGCATGGTGAAGGCCGAGATGGATGCCGGTCAGGATGAGGGCGATGGCGGCTCCGGTTTTGTGGATGGTTTTCCAGACGGGCCAGCTGCTGTGGAAATCGAAGACAACGCGCGAGATGGCGACCCCGCTGACGCCGACGGCCAGAAAGGCCGCCAGCAGGCCAAGGGAAACGCCATAGCTGAAAACGGTTCGGGCCGGAAGCGTGCCGCTGGCGAGCCGCGAGGTGATGGCGGTGATCCACAGGCGGTTGGAGGCGAGGTGGACAATGAAAAAGGCGAAGAGGACCAGTCCGGCGATTTCATGATACGCCAGACCCATGGCCCGCGTGTTGTACAGCAAAACCATCGCGACCAGAATGAGCAGGTCGAATGCGAGCCGGATAGCGGTTTTAAGGTGCATGTCGCCTCCTGAAAGCATGGGCCGCACGTGATGGCGGTGGACGATTCCCCCCGCCATCACGTACGGCTTTTATTGTAACGCAGCCGGGGCGGGGCGGCCTGACTGTTTTGTAAGGAAATCTTTCTGAAAGAAAGGGGCTGCGGAGGCGGGAAAAGCGGGAAAAGCGGGAAAAGCGGGAAAACGGGAAAACGGGAAAACGGGAAAACGGGAAAAGCGGGAAAACGGGAAAACGGGAAAACGGGAAAACGGGAAAACGGGAAAACGGGAAAACGGGAAAACGGGAAAACGGGAAAACGGGAAAACGGGAAAACGGGAAAACGGGAAAACGGGAAAAACGGAAAACGGAAAACGGAAAACGGAAAACGGAAAACGGAAAACGGAAAACGGAAAACGGAAAACGGAAAACGGAAAACGGAAAACGGAAAACGGAAAACGGAAAACGGAAAACGG
>NZ_KI392031.1:641478-662511 GCF_000158475.2 Oxalobacter paraformigenes
CGGAAAAACGGAAAAACGGAAAAACGGAAAAACGGAAAAACGGAAAAACGGAAAAACGGAAAAACGGAAAAACGGAAAAACGGAAAAACGGAAAAACGGAAAAACGGAAAAACGGAAAAACGGAAAAACGGAAAAACGGAAAAACGGAAAGGGGTTTGCCGTATCGACGGAAAAAAGGTCTGGACAGGAAGCGCGTGTCAGGGCAGCGGGGTTTTGCGTTTTGTGAGGTAGTCGGCAAGGGTTTTCAGGCTCATGTTGGCGTCGTGAAGCGGCAAGTCGATTTCTTGCAAGCCTTCCCAGAAATGCACACGCGAACAGACGCGGTAACGCCGGCATTCGTCAGGCCGGGCATCATTGCAGGCCAGACAGGCAAAGCGGCCATCGGTGGAACGGAAAATGTCCTGGAGGCGGATCCGGTCGGGCTGTTGCGCCAGATGATAGTGATAAGGCCGGTGGCTGTCGGCTTCGATGAGCGATGCCAAAACGAGCGCTTCGGCAATCACGCGCAGGCTGCCGACGGAAATGTTCTGGCGGGTGGAAATGGCGGTGAGGGAAACCGGCTCGCTGTCGCTGGCGACAGCAAGATCGGCCATCATTTTCAGCGCGTAGCGTTCTTTGGTGGCAATTCTCATGGCCGGCCCCCTTTGCCGCTCAGGCCGGTTGCCGGACAAAAGGGGCCGGCAGGGAAACGGAAAAAACCGTCAGGGCGTTGGGCGTTGGGCGTTGGGCGTTGGGCGTTGGGCGTTGGGCGTTGGGCGTTGGGCGTTGGGCGTTGGGCGTTGGGGATCATTTTATTTCCCTTTTCTAGTTTACCATGATTGGAAAAGGTCATCAATATGGCGGCGGTTTGCTGTCTGATATTATATACGGAAGAGCCCGGTTTTTACCGCCTGAAAGGCCGGGACGTCCATTATTTCCGGATGCTGGAGCCTTATGCCGCTTTAGTGTGGTTTTTTTCCCAGTGAAACGGACGGCAAAACCGGATGAAGCTGAACGATGTCCGGATAGGCGGTATGATGGTTCCGTCACGGGTTGTCAGGTGACGTTTCAAAGCTCATATGTTCCTTTCTTTGCAGCCTCCTTCTTTCGGGAAGGAGGCTTTTTTTGCGGGCGGCTGTCCGGCTGCCGGAAAGGCCCGGGCCGTTATGGTCTGTGGCGGCAAAGCAAAGGGCAGGGTTTTTCCGGGTGCGGGCCGAAGCGTCCGGAAACGTCGTATCCGGTGAAGCGGACACTCCGGCAAAACGGGCTTGCCAGGGCCAAAGCTGCCGGGCCCTGACTATCCGGCAGACGGCAGGGCGGGCGCCTGCCGGGAAGAAAGAGTGGCCGGAATGGCGCGTTCATTTTGCGCCAACACGGCGCGGTCTGGTGTGCCTTTTTCCGGAAAAGCGCCGTATTGGCGGAAAGCAAGGGGAATGCCCGGTCAGCGGAGAGGGGGAAACCGGCTGCGAGACAGCCGTACGGATAAAAGTGACAGGCTTTAAAATGAACGCGTCACATTTCCTGATAAACAGGTTCGCGGCGGGGCGCATTGCCGCCGGTGAGCGCCGGAAAGGCCGGGGTAAGCGGAAAGGGCGGGGGAGCGAAAAGGGCGGGGGAGCGGTAAAAAACAGGCAGGATTGTCCGGTGTTGTCCGGCCGGATGGCGGTTGGGGCGGGGACCGGTTCGGCAAGGCGGGAGAGGCGGCCCGTGCCGGAAGCGGTTTTGCCGGGATGGGGCCGCGGAGGGGAAGGAACCGGCTCGCCGTTTCCTTTTTTCGGACGGAAAGCGGCAGGGTGGGCCGTACGGGTTTACGGAAACGGCAGACCGGCTTGTTTCTGACGGAGCCGGGCGAGGGTTGCCGGTCGTGACCGTAACGGCGAAACGGCAGTTGGCGGGCGACGAAAAAGCCGGAACCGTCCGGGAAAACAGGCGGCCCGGAAAACCGGGGAGAGAAAGGAAAACCGGATGCCGGAGCGCAGGTGAAAACGGAACTTTTCCCGAAGGAAGCGCTGGCGGGAAAGGTTCCGTCTGGTAAGGCCCGGGCCGCTGGAGAAGAGGGGGCTGTCTGTCCGGTCGCTCAGGCGGCTGGCCGGCAGGCCAGCCGGTAGATTTTCTCGCAGTCGTTCCGGTCGAGTTTGACAAAGGAGCCGATGGTGCTGCGGCCGATCTGGAGCTGGTCGAGCAATTGCGGGATGTCGTCTTCCCGCGCGCGGATGCCGGCAAAGTCGGTGGGCATGCCGACCATTTTCAGGAAAGACCGGAAGGCGCGTATGCCTTTGCGGGCGGTGACGTCGGGGTGGTTGAAGTCCATGTCGCATCCCCAGACGCGCACGGCGAGCTGGGCAAAGCGGTTGATGTCGTGATCCATGACGTATTCCATCCAGGCGGGGAAGATGACGGCGAGTGTTGCGCCGTGCGGCGCGTCGTAGAAGGCGGAAAGTTCGTGCGCCAGCGCATGGCTGGCCCAGTCCTGCTCGCGTCCGACGCCGCAGGTGTCGTTATGGGCCAGGGTGCCGGCCCACATCAGGTTGGCGCGATGGCCGTAGTGGTCGGGATGTTTCAGGACCAGCGGCAATTCGTTTTTGACGGTCAAAAGGACGGATTCGCACAGGCGGTCGGTCAGTTCGACGTCCTGGGTGTTGGTGAAGTAGCGCTCAAGCACGTGCGACATGATGTCGGTTGCGCCGCCCGCGGTCGGCAAGGGCGGCAGGCTGGTGGTGAGTTCGGGGTTTAAGATGGAAAATACCGGCCGGATTTGGTCGCTGGAATACGGGCGCTTGAACATGCCGTCTTCCCGGGTGATGACGGTAACGGGCGAGGCTTCGCTGCCGGCGGCGGCGACAGTCAGGACGACGCCGACGGGGAGGGCGGAGGCGGGGAAAGCCTTGCCTTCGAAGAAGTCCCAGAAGTCGCCCTGGTAGGGCACGCCCAGCGCGATGGCCTTGGCGGAATCAATGACGCTGCCGCCGCCGACGGCGAGGATGAAGTCCACTTTTTCTTTCCGGCACAGTTCGATGCCTTCCCTGACCCGTCCGCTTCGTGGATTGGGGCGCACGCCACCCAGCGGGACGGAGGCGATGCCGGCCCGTTCCAGTGAGGAGGTAACGCGGTAGATCAGGCCGGATTTGACGGCGGAGACGGCGCCGTAGTGGATCAGGACTTTCGTGCCGCCCAGCCGGCGGATGCGGTCGCCGGCGTGGTTTTCCTCGCCGCGGCCGAAAAAGAACCGGGTGGGACTGTAGAAGGTGAAGTTGTCCATGATGTTTTTTCTCCCTGTTTTTTTCAATGGTACAGGGGGCGGGCCGGTTTTTGAAGAGGGCGTGGCGGGAAGGCCATGCCGGATGTCTTCGGGAACGGGAAACGGCGGGGCAGGCAGGAGCCGGTTCCGGGCGGCCCGCAAGGAACGGGGAAGGCGGGGACAGGGAAAGGAAAACCGGGCGGCGGCAGTCATGAGGCATGAGAGCGGCTGTGGAGGAAAGGAAACGGGGGTGAACGGCACGGAAAGAAGGGGAAGCAGCCGGACAAGTGACGACAGGCGGACACTGTACACCGGAACGGAAGCGGCCGGGCCGGAGCGGGTTTTGGCCCGCTCCGGTGTGTCCTGATAAGGGGCGCAGACGCCGGTTATGGCGCCGGAGAGGGCGCGGGGCCCGGGCACGACGGTTTTGCCGTTTTTCACGCTGCCCCGCTGACCGAATCCGCCGTCACCCCAAACGGACGCCGCTTCCCGTCGTCTGCCTGCAAAATCGCCAGATTCGCCCGGATATCGTTAATCGAATTCGACGCCCGGTCAGCCCGGCGTTTATGGCCGGGCCGGTCTCGTTGCCGAAGTCGCCGGCAAAATGCTTTTGCCGCTCATAAGCGGGAGCGTGGGCCATTATGCATGCTCCCCTGAAAAAACGATTGTTATCGCGTCCAGTTCTTCAACGGACGCCGCTTTCCCTATCGCTTCGCGCAAGGCCCACTTTCTCGCATAAAGCGCTCTCGCGTTCGCGATGATGTCCAGTTGCATCGTCTTCAACTGGGCCAGCGTCACGTCGTGAAAGCGGTTGTCAAAGGCGCAAAACGGCACGGTTTCCTCTCCGGCCGCTTCCAGGGCGACGATCAGGCTGGTGACGTTGCGGTTGGCGGTTTCGTCGGCATTGATTTCAAAGCCGAGAGAAGAGCGGCAGTGGGCATTGGCCGAGGCTTCGGCAAAGGCAGCGTTCAGTTCGGCCAGCTTTGCGCTTCTCGCTTCGTTTAGCGGCTTTTGCGGGGCGTGCCCTTTTTCGTACCAGTTTCCGTCATGGCCCTGTTCGACTTCATCGTCCCCGTATTCGGCTATTTGCTCCACTTTGTATGGCGGCATGAACGCCAGCGTGTTTTCCAATCTCTTGAGATCGTCGTCGATCAGGACAAATTGGTGGTTTTCTGCTATTCCGTATTTCATGGCTGGCTCCCTTCTGCATATGTAAACACCAATTCCTTGTTCGATAAATTGCTGTAATTCATTGAGATTTGCTGGCCTTTTCTCACTGGAATCATCGCTTTACCGGCGGCTTGTGGTGCAATCGAAACCATAGAACCTATGCCGCCATATACTGCATACAGATTGACATGAGCGTAGTCATTTCCCCCATATCCAATGAACGTTAAATAACCATCGGCTGGAGCTGTCAGCGAGTAATCAGTATGCGGCACTGTTACACTTATACCGGTATCGGATGGCATCGCCAGATTGGCGACCTGTGTCTTGTCGGCTTTGCCGGTCACCTCATTGGCCAGTTCCGTTATGTCGATCAACCCGCTATTGACGGCCGCATCGAAGGCCTTGATGCAGGGGAGCAAGGTCAATGCAGGCGGCTGGACGGTGTCGGAATTGCCATAGATAGGGTTGCCATTAGATAACGAGAATATCTCCCCGCCCAGATCATGAGTATTACTTGGGGAAGTGTTTAAAATAAGGTTATTTTCCCGCCAATAAGTAAACGGGCCGGAACTTGTTGAGCTACCTTTATTGATGCACCCCTCAACTGCTGATACCCCACTTACGTTAGGCAATCCTGCTTCTTTCTTTATCCCCGGTGTCGCGCTGCCTTCGGCAAACCGCCCGATCATGTCCGGCAGATTGAAGGTGGTTTCCCCGTCCCCGGCGCCGAACGTCGTTCCAATCGCCGCAAAAAGGTCGGGATACGTGTCCCGGCCGATAGCCGCGCCGTCACATTTCAGGTAACCGGCCGGCGGCTCAGGCACGGCCAGCCAGTCGATGCTTCCGACCGGAACGCCTCTTTTCATGATGTCCTCTTCCAGTGCCCGTGTCCGGGTCTCCAGTTCCGTCCGGTCGGATTTGCTTGCCAGTTGCGCGTCCAGTTCCGCCAGATCGATGCCCAGCGCCAGCCGCGCCGCTTCCCTGTCGCTGCTGTCTTCCCCCAGCAATTCGCTCAGGTAGTCCCGCAGTTTGCCGAGGGCGTCTTTCATTTCGCCGGTCGTCGTTTTCGGCAGCTTGCTGCCATCCAGCAAGGCTTTTTCCGGTAATCTCGTCATGTCTTCTCCATAAAAAAAGACCCCGCTTCAGGTGAAGGAGGTCTTGTCGGTTTGTGTTTTCCGGTTTTCGGGCGCAACTTGAGCGCCACGGAAGCAGTATAAGACATAAAAAAACATCGGTCAGCTTGTGCACGCCGATTTTTCCGGGCCGCTTGAAAACGGGACAGGCTTCCGTTCCGGAAGAGGCCGGTCTCGCGGGGTTCATGTTGCGTTCAAGGGAGCGGGCGGCCGTTTTTTCCGTTTTGATGGCGGGCGTTTGCGGTCGTATGCGGTTTCCCGATGCGCCGGTAAAGGACTGTCAGTTCAAACGGAAAGGACGTTTTGGCCGCTTGCCTTTTCGGATGGCCCGGAAAGGAGAAAAACGGGAACGGGTCTCTAGCGGGTGAATTGTGTGAAAAAAGTGACGCTGGCGACAGGAAAAATCTTCCGGGAGAGGCGGGAAGCGCCATTTTCTGATGGTATAAATATATACTCTGAACGTTTAAAGTGTTTTTTGCCGGACTGGCCGGCCTGAATTTTTCGGAGATCGCAATGAAATCGAATTGTCTGTCTTTTGCCCTGGCTGTTTTAGCCTCGCTTTGCGTTGCCGGCTGTTTCAACATGCCGACCCCAAGCAGCCAGATAACGGGAAGTTATATTTCCCCTCATAAATACCGCGGGTATAACTGTCAGGATCTGACGGTCGAGGCGTCCAGTCTGGCGCGGCGGGAAAACATGCTGGTGATCGCGCAGGAACAGCGCCTGAAGTCCAGTCAGGCGCAGGCGTTCTGGGTGGGATACGGTCAGGGCGACGGTATCGAGGCGGTGGAACTGGCCAATGTTCGCGGTGAAAAGGAAGCGATTGCGAATGTGATGGGCCGGAAGGGCTGTGACGTGCCGGCCGGTTTGTTAAAGCCGGTACAGCCGCCAGGGGAAACGGGAACGATGGAAACGGCAGGCTGGCCGGAATGAGAAAGAGGGAAGCGGCATGGCCGTTTGGGGGGCGTGCCGCGTCTTTTTGACGGAAAGGGAGAGTGTCCGGTTTTTTTTCTTTTTTCGGCGCGTTCATTGGGGTAGCCAGGGTGAGGGAGAGCGGAAAAAGGCGGGATGCGCGGCAGGAAACACGCTCCTTTTGGGAAAGGGCGGAAGGCAAGGGCCGGTGTCGTGTCCGTTTGTCTTTGGAAAAAATCCGTTTTGTGCCGTTTGCTGAGCCCGGGGAGCGGGAAAGGGGCGGGCGCGCCGATGGCGGTTTGGGTAAAGCGTTTTATGCCCGGACAGGACGGAAAGACCGGTACCCGGCCGGGAAGATCGTGTTCTGCGGTTTGCCGGGGATGGAATGGTCGGGCGGTGTTGGAGACAGGATGAATCAAAAAGGCCGAAAAGGGCGTCAAACCCGCCTGCATGCCGGGTTTTAAGGTTTTGGTAAAAAATGGTGATTTCCGGACCGTTCGGGTGAAAAGCCGGGAAAAACCGCGGGAAAAAGTCGGGAAATCCCGCTTTGGGTCGGGAAAAAATCCCTTGTTAAATCGCCGGAAAATACCCCTCAGACGATTCACAAAGCCTTTTTATCGGGCATGGTGACTGGAAATACTGGCCGGAAACCCGATCCGGTTCATCCCCAAATCAGGCCCGCTGTAGTGGATGTGGCGTCTTCCGGAGTGTCCGTTTGGCGGGCAACACGGGTTTTTGCGGTTGCCGGGCGGTTCGTTTGCCTGTGGAAGGCATCGCCAGAAGATCGCGATGCGTGAATGCGCGCTGAACTGGCGCTTCAGGCGAGCGGGCAGGAAAAAACGGGGAAAAGTGAAGGAGGAAGGCGGGCGGCTACCCGGGCGTACCCGGCGCGCCTTTTCCGGGAAAGGGGTTTTCCCGCGTTTCCGGTTCCGTTTTTCCCGGTTTCCGGCATGAAGCCGGGCGGGCGGGAAAGCTACCCCCGGGCGGCTGTTTTCCTTTTTCAGTTTTCCGTGATGCCTGCCAGTTGCCGGGACAGGAAGGTGGCGCGCGGGTCGGTCATGCCGGTGATGAAGTCCATGACGCGGATGTAGGCCGTGTACAGGTCGTCGGTGGCATGGGGCGCGTGCGTGCCCATCAGCGTCAGCGCCTGTTCCTCGCGGTAGGTCAGCCGCTTGCCGGTTCTGAACTGGTGGCAGGCGGGGATGAAGGTGTCGAGGATACGCTTGTAGAGGGTGTAGGAACCGATTTCCAGCGCGATTTTGGAATGGTTTTTCAAAATGACGTTGAAAAAGAGCGAACGGGCCTTGTCCAGATAGTCGCGGATGTCGTCTTCGGTATGGTCGAGCAGGCAATGGATCCCGTCGCCGTCCATGATGGCGTCGTAGTGGTTTTTGAAGGCGGAAAAAGTCGCCTCGATCATCAGGTCGATGAGCCGCGCGCGGATGAGTCCCGCCCGGCGGCGGTCGGAATCCATCGAGGCCAGCCGCCGGGCGTCGATGCCCAGTCTGCCATAGATGGGATGGATGACTCTGGCCATGTCGGCAAAACCGATGATGCCCAGTTCCAGCGCGTCTTCCATATCGACGATGCAATAGCAGATGTCGTCCGCCGCTTCGGTCAGGTAGGACAGGGGGTGGCGGCGGTAGCGGACGCCGTCTTTCAGGCCCAGTGTGGTGAAGACGGCGTCAAACGTGTCTTTTTCGGACTGGTAGAAGTTGAATTTGGACGAGCCGTCGCCGATGGCGTCGTAGGCGGAACGGGGGTATTTGACGAGGGCCCCCAGGGTCGGATAGGTCAGTCTCAGGCCGCCCCTGTCCTTGTGGTTTTCAACGGCCGTGACGACGCGGAATCCCTGCGCGTTGCCGTCGAAGGATTTGAAGTCGGCTTTCTGGCGTTCGGTGAGTTCGGAGAGGTAGCGGTCGTTGTTGGCGGTGTCGCGGAACCAGTCTTGCAGGGCCGATTCGCCGCCGTGGCCGAAAGGCGGGTTGCCGATGTCGTGGGCCAGACAGGCGGCCTGTACGATCTGGCCGATGTGTTCCGGCCGGATGGCGTCCGGCAGTTCGCCGCGTTCCGCCAGAAAATAGCCGGCCATGATGCCCAGGGAGCGGCCTGCGCTGGCCACTTCCAGCGAATGCATCTGCCGGTGATGGACATGGTCGTTGCTGGCGAAAGGATGGGCCTGCGTCTTGCGGGCGAGCATGCGGAACGCGTTGGAAAACAGGATGCGGTCGTAATCCTGGATGAACGGGCTGCGCATGACGTCGAAGGCGACTTTGGCCGGATCGACGGTATGGTTCCGTACCGGGGAGAGCAGTTTCGTCCACTGGGTCTTGCGGGTTTCGGTGCGGTTTCCGTTCATGGTATCTTTTTCATTCAGGTTGACGATACAATCATTATGTTTCAAAACGGTGACGGTTTCAAAAAAACGGGCCGATTCGCCGCCTTTTTTCCGAAACGGCAAGGCGGCAAAAGACAGGGCCTTGCGGGAACCGTTTGTCGCATGGCCGGGTTTTGCCGCAAACAGGCCAGAGTCTGGAACGATGGCATAAAAATGCTTTGATATGGCTGGAACGGGCATGATTTTTTCGGGAAAAAGCGGGGTGTCTCTGATCTGGACGGAACCGGACGGCCGGTTTTTCCCGCCTGAAAGAGGAAAAGGAGAAACGCATGAAATACGGGCAGGGAGCAAAGGCGATGGTGGCCGCTATGCTCGCCATTTCGCTGGCGGCATCGCCGGCAATGGCCGAGCCGCCGGCCGGCAAGGGCAAACCCGGCAAGGCGCAAAAGCACGGGAAAAAGAAAAACGGCAAGGCGAAAAAGAGGGAAGACGACAGCGTGTCGGTTGCGCTTGTCCATGCCGGTATCGCGGTGGGCGAAGCGCGCCGTCTGGCGCTCGATTGCCGCTGTACGGGATATGGGGCGCTCCCGCCCGGTGTGGCGAAAAATCTGGCCCGGGGAAAACCCTTGCCGCCGGGTATTGCGAAGAAAACGGTTCCGGCAGGCATGCTGGGCCGTTTGCCGCGTCATGCCGGTTATGAATGGCGGGTAGCGGGGAACGATCTGGTGCTGGTGGCGGTGGCAACGGGAATAGTGGCCGATGTGCTGTCCGGGGTTTTCCGGTAGGCACTGGAGAAAAGGAGCGCGTTTTCCGCCGGCCCTGGCGTTTGGGCAGGACGGCGGGGGGTCTTGCCTGTCTGGCTCCGGCATGGGCGTCTGTTCCTCCGGAAGCCGGACGGGTCGGGAAAGCCGCGGGATTGCCGGAAAGGGGGAACAGTATGGCCCGGATGCTACGTAAAACGTAGCAAACGTGTTGTTTAAGGGCTTTCCGGGGACAGGCCGTCTGGCGGGGTTGAGGCTGCTTGTCCGCGTTTTCAGGGGAAAATCCGGCAAACCCGCAAGGGACGTCCCGGTTACGGCTGGGCCGGAAGGGGAAGGTTTTTTTCCGGCAGGCCCGTCTGCCGGTTAACGGGGCGGCCTGGGGAAAACGCGTTCTCCGTCGGGGCTGACCGATGTTTTTTTGTGCCTTATACTGCTTCCGTGGCGCCCAAGTTGCGCCCGAAAACCGGAAAACACCAACCGACAAGACCTCCTTCACCTGAAGCGGGGTCTTTTTTTTATGGAGAAGACATGACGAGATTACCGGAAAAAGCCTTGCTGGATGGCAGCAAGCTGCCGAAAACGACGACCGGCGAAATGAAAGACGCCCTCGGCAAACTGCGGGACTACCTGAGCGAATTGCTGGGGGAAGACAGCAGCGACAGGGAAGCGGCGCGGCTGGCGCTGGGCATTGATCTGGCGGAACTGGGCGCGCAACTGGCAAGCAAACCCGGCCGGACGGAGCTGGAAGAGGAAATCGCGAAAAGAGGCGTTCCGCTCGGAAGCGTGCACTACTTTGCCATGCCTGAGCCGCCGGCCGGTTACCTGAAATGTGACGGCGCGGCTATCGGTCGGGACACGTATCCCGACCTTTTTGCGGCGATTGGAACGACGTTCGGCGCCGGGGACGGGGAAACCACGTTCAATCTGCCGGACATGATCGGGCGGTTTGCCGAAGGCAGCGCGACACCGGGGACGGTGAAGGAAGCGGGGCTGCCGAATATCACAGGGGCATTGAATACCCTTGACAGGGGGTTGCATTGCGCAGCTAACGGTGCTTTTGCTTCGCAATTGGCGGGAACAACCCGGTTTACCGCGCAAACCGATATCCCGGCAGGATCGAATGGATTTACATTTGACGCTTCGATCTCAAACCCCATCTACGGCGCTTCCCTCACCGTCCAGCCGCCTGCGCTGACGCTTTTGCCCTGCATCAAAGCTTTCGATGCGGCCGTGAACGCCTGACGGGTGGAAGGTGACGGCGCGGGAGGGCGGAAAACCGGGTGAAAACAGACGCCGGCGGGCGAGGGCGTTCCCCTGTCCCTTCGGGCGACGGGGCGGTCATGTCGGGGCAGACGTGCCGGAGCGGCAAAAGAAGGCGCCGGTCGGGACGGGTTTTGCCTGACCGGACAGGAAGGGCGGCCTTTCGGGAACGGCCGGTTTTTCCGGTTCAGAGGAGTGCTTGCCGGAAAACCGGTTTTCGCAAGCGGCCTCCTGTTTTGGGCAAACGCGCTGGATAGCGGATGGGACGGGTTCCGGGAAGCGAAAAGGACCGGGACGGAGGAAAAACCGGGTGTCCGGCCGGGATAAGCCGGTCAAGGGAAAGCTGGCATGCCTGCCAGTACAACGGGTTTGGTTTCCGGATGAGCCGGATTTGGTTTCCGGACCGGGTTTTCGCTCACCCTGCCGGATAAAAAGGCCTGTTGAATCGTTTGAAGGCGGTTTTTCAGCTATGGGATAAGGGGGGTTCCCCGATCCAAAGCGGGTTTTTCCGTCTTTTTCCCGCGGTTTTTTTCCGGCTTTTCACCAAAACTGTCCGGAGTCAAGCGGTTTCGCAAAACCGGCAAACCGGGCAGGCAGGCGGGTTTGAGGCTCTTTTTGCCCTTTTTTGTTCATCCGGTTTCTGACCCTTCCCTGTTCCGCCGGCTGCGACAGGGCGATCGGGGGCGCGGAGCGTGAACGGCGTTTTTCAACAGGCCACCGGGTGTGGCCGGTAGCCAGACGTTTGTTCCGCGCGGCGGCTTTCCGGGATTTTGCCGGTTGACGCCTGTGGGTGGCGGATGCGGCGGCGTTTTTCGGCGTTTGCGCGGGCTCGGTTCGGGACGTTTGCGCATACAGGGCCGGGCATTAAACGGGAAGCATGAAAGCGCTGTCCGGACGGGAGGCCGGCAAGGGATGGGGACGTTTGGCCGCCATCGGCGGTAAGGCGGCGACGGGAGGTTGGCAGGCCGGCGGGCGGGCAGGCAGGGAGGGATTGCGGAGCCGTTTCCGCCTGAACGGGGGAGGGCTCCCGTTCCCGCGGAGGGCAGGAGGGAAAACGGGCGGCAGCCCCGCCGGGGCGCGGTTTTCCGCTCAGTACCGCCGTTTTTTCCCGGCTATGACATGAGCGGCGACCAGCGCGAGCAGGATGAGGAAAAGGACGGTGAGGTTGCCGAAGCGGATGTAGGGGGTGGCGCCGCGGGTGCCCTGGACGGTCATGTCGAGTTCGCCGCGGGTGTAGGGGGCAAGCTGCGCGACGATTTTGCCTTTGGGGTCGATGACGGCGGTAGCGCCGGTGTTGGTGGCGCGCATCATCGGACGGCCGGTTTCCAGCGAGCGCATCTGCGAGATTTGCAGGTGCTGCGGCAGGGCGATGGTGTTGCCGAACCAGGCGATGTTGGAAACGTTCAGGAGAAGGGTCGGGGTCGGGTGCCCGGCATGGTATTCGTTTCTGATCTGGGCGACGATTTCCTCGCCGAAGATGTCTTCATAGCAGATGTTGGGCAGGATCCACTGATCCTTGACCCGGAAAGGCTTTTGCAGCGGGTCGCCGCGGGTGAAGTCGCCCAGCGGGATGCGCA
This sequence comes from Oxalobacter paraformigenes, assembly GCF_000158475.2. Lineage (GTDB taxonomy): Bacteria > Pseudomonadota > Gammaproteobacteria > Burkholderiales > Burkholderiaceae_D > Oxalobacter > Oxalobacter paraformigenes. The sequence continues at coordinate 653,847 of NZ_KI392031.1, forward strand.
TGAGGCGGACGAACCACCGGAATCCGGGCGGGATGAATTCGCCGAAGGGGACGAGGTGGTGCTTGTTGTAGCGGTAGCTGAAGAGGCCGGGGTTGTCGAGGTCTTCCGGCGCGATGACGGTCAGGCTGTTGGTATAGACGGTCGCCGTGTCGGCCAGCGGCATGCCCAGCGCCAGATGGGAGAGGCTTCGGGCCGCGTATTGGGACAGGAAGCGGAGATAGCCTTCGGGCAGCTGATGGATGTAGATCGGTATGGCGGTTTCGGGCGTGACGATGAGGTCGGCCGGTTTTTCCGCGATCATGCCGGCATACATTTTCAGGGCGTTCTGGATCTGGTAGGGGGTGAACTTGAATTCCTGCGGGATGTTGCCCTGCAACAGGCGAACCTGTATCGGTTTGCCTTCGGGATGCGTCCAGTCGATGTGGCGCAGGGCCGTCCCGGCGCCGAAGGCCAGGCCAAGGATGACGATGATGGTGGCGAGCGAACTTTTCCAGTGGCCGCGTTCGATGTTGAAGAAGAAGGCGATGGCGCCGGAAACGACGGCGGAGACGAAACAAATGCCGTAAACGCCGGCAACAGGCGCGTAACCGGCAAGCGGGCTGCCGGTATGGGCGTAGCCGGTCACAAGCCAGGGCAATCCGGTGACGATCCAGCCGCGCACCCATTCGGAAAGCGTCCAGAAGGCGGGGAAGATCAGAAGGGCGGTAACAGCGTTTCCGGCGTTCCAGCGTTTCATGAAGAAGCGGGACAGCAGGCACGCGAATCCGGCCAGGATGCCGAGAAAGAGGGCAAGGAGCGCGACGGCGGCGGCGGCGAGGAGCGGGTTCAGGCCGCCATAGGTATGCATGCTGACGTAAAGCCAGTACAGGCCGGAAGCCAGCGAGGCGAACCCGTAGGCCCATCCGGTGAAAAAAGCCCCGCGCGGCCTGCCGGTTTGCAGGGTCAGGCCGGCCAGGATGGCCAGGCAGACGATCTGGAGCGGCCAGAGGTGAAAGGGGGCGAACGCGAATGTCGTGACCGCGCCGCTTGCCAGGGCGATCGCGGGAAAGATCAGGGGGGTCAGTCGGTTCATGAGGGGCCGGTTGCGCTTTCTTCCTTATCGGTCAGTCAAAAAAGTTCCAGCGGTCCGGAAAACCGGACCCTCGTTCCATACCGGGAACCGATACGGGACAGCGTTTACTGCAACAGCTGCTGTCACTCCGACAGCTGGCCGACGCCGCGCCCGGTCACATCGACGTCGGTCGTTCCCGGTTCCTCGTCGTCGTCCATATGCATGGCGCTGGTGCCGGTCAGGTTGAGGTCGGTTTCGAAGTCGTCGATGTCGGTGTCGAGGTAATGCAGGCAGATGCCGGTGTCGTCGGTGTCGCCCAGTTCGACGTCTCCCAGCGGGTCGCGGTACGAGACGGAACCGAAGGCGAATGCGCCTGCCATCTCGTCGCCTTCGCACTGGGCGTCGATATGGTTCATGCTTCTGCCGAAATAGACGGTATCGTCCGGTTCGATGTGGTTGACGCTGGTTCCCGTGAAATCGACGTCGGTTACCGGATCGTCTTCCGGTTCGATATGGTTGACGCTGGTGCCGGTGAAATCGACGTCGGTTGCCGGGTCGTCTGCCTCGTTTTCGATAAAGGTCAGGCAGATGCCGGTATCGTCGGCATCGTGTAATTCGATGTCTTTGTCGGAGTTCATAAAATACCTCGATTGGCTGTAGGTTGGTGGCCTGCTTTTCGTTACCGAACTGAACAGATTGTAACCGTTTTTCGGGTATTTATGTCCTTTTCGCTTTTTTTTAAGGACATTGGAAAAGCCCTTTTTCTATTTTACAGCTTTGCCGGATTTTTTTCCGCGATGGCGGGTTTTTTTTCGACGACAAGGGTATGCAGTTGACGGGCGTCAGCCCGCACGACCTCGAAATGCAGCCCGTCTATATCGAAGGCGTCGCCCTTGTGCGGCACGCGGCCAAGGTGGTTGGCGACGTAGCCGCCGATGGTATCGACCCGGCTGTCGGCCAGTTTCGTCCCCAGCGTCCGGTTGAAATCGTCCATTTCGGTCAGGGCAGGGATGCGCCAGCGGGGGCCGGTTGCGCCCGCTTTCAGGGCGACGATCTTGTCGTCTTCGTCGTCGTCGAATTCGTCTTCGATGTCGCCGACGATTTGTTCGAGCACGTCTTCGATGGTGACAAGTCCCGAGATGTTGCCGAATTCATCGACGACGATCGCCATGTGGTTGTGCGTGTTCCGGAAGTCGCGCAGGAGAACGTTTAGGCGTTTGGATTCGGGGATGAAGACGGCGGGATGGAGGATTTCCCGGACGGAAAAGCCTTCTTCCCGGTAGTGCAGGAGGTCTTTGGCATGCACGATTCCGACGATTTTCTCGGCGTCGCCCTCGATGGCGGGATAGCGCGAGTGGCCGTTTTCCATGACCTCGCCAATCCATTCGGACACCGGCCGGGTGATGTCGATGACATACATCTGGGAGCGGGGAATCATGACGTCGCGCACGGCGGAATCGAAGAGGCGGAAAACGCCTTCGATCATGGAAAGGCATTCGGAATCGATCAGCTTGCGTTCGTGCGCGTCGTGGAGGATGTCCAGCAGTTCGGTGCGGGTATCCGGTTCGGAAGAGATGAAGGAGGCCAGTCTGTCGAGAAAGGTTCTGGCGGGTTTGTTCGTGTTTTGACTGTGTTCAGGGTGCTCGGGCATGGCGTTTTGAAAAGAACTCCTCATGGTTTCAAAGCTATAGGATACACGATTTGCAAAAATGGACAATATTTTGCAATAAATGGCGGTTCGCATGGTAAAGTGGTGCTGTCAACGCTGTTCGTTTTTGAAATAGCGTTGCCGGTGTCTTTTGCAGGTGTAGGGTGAGCGGCCGCAGCCGTTTTGCCGTTTTTTCAGGCAAAGGGTTTCAGACGCGCAGGCCGCTTGGTTGCTGTCGTTTTTTTTACCGGAGTATCGCTATGGTGAACGATGGTCAGACTGAAAATCAGGCCGACATGTTGAAAATGGCGCGCCTTTTGACCGATATGGGGCCGCCTGTACTGGAGTTGCTTGCGCCGAAGGCCGGGGAACGGATTCTGGATCTGGGATGCGGGGCGGGTGTCTGGGCGGAAGAGATGATGAAACGCGGTTGCGAGGTGGTCGGGGTCGATATCAATCCGCAGGCTGTCGCGGCCGCGCGGGAACGGGGAGTGGACGCCCGGCAGGTCAATGCCGAGTCGATGACCTTTCATGACGAGTTCGACGCCGTTTTTTCCAACGCGTCGCTGCACTGGATGCGCCATCCCGGACGGGTGGTGGCCGGCGTGGTCCGCTCGCTGAAGCACGGCGGCCGTTTCGTGGGCGAATGCGGCGAGGAAAACAATGTGAAAGCCGTGGTCGATGCGGTGACCATTGCGTTGGACAAGCGCGGGATCGAGGTGGACAATCTCCACCCCTGGGTGTTCATCACGAAGGAAGACGCGACCGGGATGCTGGAAGCGGGCGGCCTGAAGGTGGAGAAAATGGACGTTATCAAACGGCCGACGGTATTGCCCGGGACGATCGGCCAGTGGCTGTCGGTATTCGCCTATAACTACCTTTCGTCGCTGCATCCCAGGGAACGTGACGAGTTCCTGAATGAAGTGACCGAGTTGTGCAGGCCGAAGCTGTTGCAGCCGGACGGCAAGTGGATCGCCGATTATGTCCGGCTCCGGTTTTATGCCGTCAAACACTAGCTTATGCGCTCACATCCCGCGCGCTGACCATGCCCATGCCGGGCGGACGGCAGCGCTTTGGGCCGTTTCCGGAGCGGCCGTTCTGTGATGGACACGGTCTTTTCCCGGAAGCCGGACAGGGCAGGGGAAGTGAAGCCATTCCGGGGCGCTTTTTCGTGTGCCGGTTGCGATGGTGTCGTTTCCGGGCCGGGCATGCCGGTCGTGAATGGCTCGCGCTGAAGGCGGGGAACGGGTTCCGGAACCGGGGGCGACGGTTTTCCGGCGCGGCGTCTGACGCTTTCGGGCGGCGGGAAGGCCGGAACCGGCACGGGCATGCCGTTCGTGGAAGCGGCGACAGCGCGGGGGCGACGCCTGTGTGATGAATGGCGGGGCGATGCCCCTGGACGGCGGGCGGGTTCGACGCGGTGTTTTCCAATGCCGCGCTGCGCGGGACGCATCATCACGACCGGGTGACCGGCGGCGCTTTGCGCGCCCTGAAAAAAACCGGCGTTTCGTCGCCGAATGCGGGGGCAGGGGCCATATCGGCGGGATTTGGCGCGGGATACGCCGGGCTTTCGCCCGTCGGGAACCGGATTCGGCCGTCTTGCCGCCGTTCTGGCGTTTTGCCGGTGCGCCGGAGAAACGCGGCCTGAACGCGGGGTGTTGTCGTGACAGCCAGAGGGCTGTTGCCCGCCGCCGCGGCCGGCACGGAAGCGGGGTCTCCGACAGGTCCCGGCCGGTGTTTCGGGGAAAGCGCCGTCCGGAAAGCCGGTTCGTCCGGCTATTCCTTGGGAAAGCCTGTTATGGCTTCCGGAATTATAGTTAAATGTTATTAATGGAAAAGGAAAAGTTTCATTGCCGTAGTTTTATTGATACATGTTGCTAATCGGAAATGGGCGGGGAGGAAAATGGCGGTTTTCCGGTTGGCGTCGTGTTTTCCGGCGGCGGTGGAAAAGGAAATGGCGCTCCTGCCGGGAAGAAAAAGCCTTGCGGCAGGATGGCGGTCTGACAGGCGGGCATTGGCGGAAAGCGGCCTGGCAGGCGGAAAAACCGTATGGAGCCGGAACGGCAAATTTTCGGGGAGAGAGGAGAGCGCATGGACAGGCGGGGAAATGCCGCTTGCCCGCCCTGCTCCCAGGTCCGTTTCCCGCGCGGGGAAGAGACCGGCAGAAGGATGTTTGAGGCGGAAGGTATGTTCAGGATGATGAGGGAGGATCGCCTTGTCCGGAACGCGCTTTCACCGGCTGTTTTCAAGAGCCTTGTGCAAGGCGGGAGGGAGGAGCCGGGGGCCGCGAACGGCACGGACTCCGTATTTTTTCAGGGCGTCAAAGGGAAACTGTGCCGGATCATAGCGTTTTTCGAGTTCGATTTTCATGACGTTGCGGATGGTCAGATGCTTATCCCGGTAGTCGTAGGGAAGCCCGGTTTCCAGAACCCGGCACCGGTAGGTGATGGCCGAAACCGGAGACGCCACATAAATGTACACCGTATCGCCGGCGGCAATGCCGGCGCCCTGTTTCCAGAGAATCTGCGGGTTTTCCCGAAACGCCTTTTCCAGATCGAAATACTTGGGATTGGCGGGAATGAGCCATTTTCCTTTTTCCAGAGAGAAACGGGTTCCCTGTCCGGCAAGTGCCCGGCTTTGGGCGACAAGCTCCATGATGCTTTCGTCGGAAAGCGTATCGTCCAGGATAAGGCTTATCCAGTTTTTCCGGTTTGAATGGTAAGCGGGAAAAATCCCTTTCTCGCGGATGAGTTCCGGTATCTTGTCGGCCCCGGCTTTAAGGTTCAGGATTTCCTTTTCGCCGGCTTCCCGGTTTATCCTGAGGCCGTCGATATTCATGACGATGCCATACCATTTTTGGCTGGCCGGATTCCGGAACACGGCATAACCCGGCAGTTTCGCCCACAGATGCTCCGGCGCGTCTCCGTATTTTTCCCCTATCAGGCGGGCGAGCCGGTTGGTCTGCGGAAAAAGAAAAGGGTCTTTGACAAAACAGGTGTCCCGGATTTTTTCAAGGAGTTCCCGGCAGGCTTCGCGTACCCGGCTGACATAGCTTCCACGGTGGCCGGTGATGTGAATGGCAAGGTATTCCTCGTCCAGCGCCCGTTCAAAAAGGCGCAGGGAAAGCCTGCCGTCTGTGGTAACCCGGATATCGGCCCGGAACGTTCCGGCCATGATATCTTCGGAATACGAATAGGCATTGCCGGATTGGGCAAACCCGAAGCAGAGCAGTCTGGCGAAATCCGGATGGGTTTTTTTGAAAACGTCGTCTTCCAGTCTCATTGTCGCTCCCCTTTATCCTGCCGGCTTTTTCCTCCAGGCTTGCGAAACCGGCAACGGCAGCGCGAAAATGCCGGTAGTGTCGCCGCCCTATGGCGGCGGCATTCCGCCATGTTTCCCGCCGGAATTTCCCGGTTTCCGGTTCAGGCAAATGGCCGTCATCATCGACTGGCGGTTTTTGCGGAGGCAGGCCATGCACGGCTTTTTCACCCGTAAAATACCTGAACCATCCCGATTCGGCCTTCCGTTTATTGTACCCTTCCTGGGACCGGGTGCGCGCTGTCCGGAAAAGACAGGTACGGGTGTGACCCGGGGGCGCCGTGACGGCTTCCGCCAGCGCAGCCGGCGGCATGCCGGGCCGTCTTCCGCCGGGGCAGTCCTTGTTCGCTTTTTGCAGGAAAAAAGGGGGTGGGCGGATTCATCCGGTCCGGTTCACCGGCTTTTCCCGCGGGTCGGGCGGGCGCTTCGGCGTGGCCTGTTCCTTTTCCTGTCAGGAATTTGCCTTTGGCCGCTACCGGCAGGGAGGCGGCGGGTGTGGAAAAAAAGCGTGCCGGAAACCGGACGAAATGGCCGGCCCTGCCGGATCGCTGTCGCAAGGCGGGGAAGCGCAGGGGCTTCCGGCAGGCATCCTGCTTGCCGCGCTGGCGCGGTTTTCGGATGAAGCGGTATGTTTTGTCCGGTTTTCCCGGCCAAAGGAACCGGGTTTTGCCGGATACCGCCGGGTTTTGACAGGCAGCCCGGGACGGCTTGTGTTTTATTTGGCCGTATGGCGTTGCCGCGGCTGCCGTGTTGTTGCGCCGGCAGTCCGCTTACAAAAACAACACGAGCAGGGGAAAGGCGTACCCTGCCGTATAGACGGCATTCAGCCGGAGGAGCGGTTTGGGAATGGACGGAAAAGCGACTTTGACGGGAACGTCGCTATAGGCCGTGGTGCCGTTGCCGAGCTGGCCGTTCCGGTTGGCGCCGCAGGCCCAGACGGTGCCGTCTTTTTTCAGGGCCAGAAAATGGTGGTCTCCCGCCGAGATCTCGAGAATGCCGGTCAGCGGAATCTGGCGGTAGGCGGGGGCTTTCCGCGCTTTTTCCGGGGATTGCTGCATCCAGTTCCAGCTCCAGACGGTGCCGTCTTTTTTCAGGATCAGGAGGTAGTCTTTTCCGGCGGAGATGGTTTTGACCTGGTCGATGTTTTTCATCCGGACGGGATGGATTGCCCGGTCCGTCAGGCAGGCGCGGTGTTGCTTGCGGTCGGCGCCCCATTGCCAGAGGGTGCCGTCGGCCGCGACGGCAAAGGATTGCCCCATCGTGTTGGCGATACTGACGATTTTGCGGCCGCCCATCGGGGCGAGATCGACCCGGACGGGCTTGTGGCGCCGGTAGGGAACGTCGGGACAGCGGTTGTCGCCCCATCCCCAGAAGGTATTGTCCTTGTCGATGGCGATGGTGTGGGAGACGGACGAGCTGGTCATGACGACGTTGTCCAGCACTTTCATGGGAACGGACGTGTTCAGCGGCAGCAGGTCGCCACGCCGCATGCCGGGCGCGCCCCATCCCCAGAGGCTGTTGTCTTTCCGGATGGCGAAAGGCGTGGTGTTGCCGGCCTCGACGAGCGTCACCTCGTCAAGCACCCTGACCGGCCGGGATATCCAGGTATCGGTGTCGCCATGTCGGGGCGCGATCTGGCCGAAGTAGTTGTCGCCCCATCCCCAGAGGGTGCCGTCTTTTTTCAGCGCGAACGAATAGCTGATATCGGTCGCGGCGGAAACGGTGTTGACCTTGTCCATGATTTTGACGGGGACGACGGTTTTCGTGCGGCCGTCGGTGACATTGCCCCAGGCCCAGAGTTGCCCCTCGGGATCGACGTAAAGGCTGTGTGTGGCTCCGGCGGCGATGCGGCTGCCGGCCGGTTCGTTGCCGTATGCCGCCGGAACGGACGACAGGAAAAAGCCCGGGAGGACACACAGCGAGAGGACGAGCTTGCGGAACATGATGGCACCTGTCTGTTTCAAATGTCGGGGGAGAGCGGGAAAAACCGCCGGATAAGCGGGCGCGTTTTCTTTCCATGCGGTAAAGAATAGAGTTGCCGGAAAAAAAGGGTTTGCACTTTATCAACATTCCGGCGGCTTGGCCGGGAGGGTTTGGCGCAGTTCAAAAGCCGCGCGAAAAAGGGTGAAAGCGAAAGGCGGCGCCGGACAGGCGTGCCCGCCGTTCCTCCACAGGCAAGCACGTGCGCATGGCTTCGCAAGCTATGCCTTGTATTTTCGGCACCCGCCCGTAAACAGGCCGGTTGCGCACGCCGCCCCAATAAAAAAACGGGCGGCATACCCCGAAAACCCGTGTTGTCCAAAAGAGACATCCGGCCGTGACCGGGCCCAGTCCGGAAATAACCGCTAATACTCGTTAACGGGCCCATATCTTCCCTGACAAATGCCGGGAAGTACGGAGCCAAGTCTATCAAAAATAAGGAAAAAACATCAACGCCGCCGATTTTCCACTCCGTGTTTTCCCGGGAAGCCTCATCAGGAAAAAAACGAAAAGCCATTCAAATCAACAGCTTGCGCCTTTCCAATATCCGCTAACGAGTATTAGCGGACATTGGGAAGAGACAGGCGGAAAAAAAGCGGAACACGAAAAAGGGAGAGCGACAGGGATGAAACAGGGCAATGGCAAGGTGAGACAAAATCAGGGCAAAA
>NZ_KI392031.1:662611-664244 GCF_000158475.2 Oxalobacter paraformigenes
GAGAAGCCACCGGCAACACCGTCACCGTGACGGATGGGACAATCGGCGGCAATGTCTATGGCGGGAGAAGTGCTTACGCCCATGCCACCGGCAACACCATCACCATACGCGGCGGGACAATCACCGGCGCTATCTATGGCGGGTTCAGTGCTGATACAGGCGCTGCCACCGGCAACACCGTCATCCTGGAAGGCCATCCGGATCATCTGAACCTGAACGACGTGTACGGCGGGTACAGTGACGGACAAGGCACCATCACCGACAACATCCTGCAAGTCAAAACCACCGGCGTGAACGTCCAAGCCCTGAAAAACTTCGACCAGTACGAATTCTACATCCCGAATAATGCCAGTACGGGGACGACCATGCTGACCGTAACCGGCGGCGCTCAGACCGACCTGGGAGCCGCCCGTGTCGGCGTAGCCGTTGCCGCCGGCGCGAAACCGGCCCTCGCCGTGGGAGACACCCTCACCCTGATACATAATGACAAGGGATTCAGCAGCAACAACGGTATCACCCCGATCGACCTGAGCGGCAAACAGGGCATCTCCCTGGACTACACCTTCCATGTCCCCACCTTGAACGAGGCCGGCACTGACCTTCAGGCCAGCGTCGCCAGCGTCAAAGCCGCGCCGGAAACCGTCATCTTCAACGACGGAAGACTGGCAAGCCTGGGCTTCATAAACCGCGGAAACGATCTGGCCAGAGAAACCGGCCTTGGCCAAATCGGAAAAGGGAAAGCAGGATTATATGGCGCCATCAGCGGAAGCGACAACCGCCATGACACCGGCCACGGCCATGCCGACGCCAGCGGAACCCACTGGCTGATCGGCGCGGCCGGAAAACTGAAACAGGATAAAGCCGCCGAGGCGACAGGCACCCTCTACCTGCAGGCGGGATGGGGAGACATCCAGGAACGCAACCCCGCTGCCCGTGGACAGGGAGACACCCACTACTACGGAATAGGGGCCACAGGCCATTACCGCCAGAAAGAAGGCATCCTCAAAGGAACCTGGCTCCAGCTCAACGGCCATCTGGGCCGCGCCGGCACCGACTTCGACAGCGACCTGAGAGACAGCAGCGGAAAAAGAGGAAGCTACGACAAAAAAGCGAACTACTACGGAGCGGGCATCGAACTCGGCTACACCCTTGGCGTGACAGAAACAGCCGAACTGGACATCAGCGCAGGCTACCAGTGGACAAGACTGGAAGGCTACCATACCCGCATAGCGGGAGACCCGTACCGGTTCGACGACATCGACAGCCACCGTAGCAAAGTGGGAGCCAAACTGAAATACAAAGCCGACAGGCAGTACACCCCCTACGCGGGACTGGCATGGGAACACGAATTTTCGGGGACAGCGAGAGGAAGCGTCTATGGCTACCGGCTGGAAGAATCCAGCCTGAAAGGCGACACGGGAATAGGGGAAATCGGCGTTGAATTCAGCCCGGAAGCGGAAAGCCCCTGGAGAGTCGATGCGAAAGTCCAGGGCTACATGGGAAGAATGGAAGGGGTGGCCGGACACCTCGAAGTCCACTACCGGTTCTGAGCGACGCCCGAACCTCAACCCGGACAGCAGTCCGGACATAAAAAGGGAAAAGCCGTCCTGTTGAACGGCCCGCCAAACGTGAG
>NZ_KI392031.1:664344-685277 GCF_000158475.2 Oxalobacter paraformigenes
CTTTCCGCTTTCCGCTTTCCGCTTTCCGCTTTCCGCTTTCCGCTTTCCGCTTTCCGCTTTCCGCTTTCCGCTTTCCGCTTTCCGCTTTCCGCTTTCCGCTTTCCGCTTTCCGCTTTCCGCTTTCCGCTTTCCTGTTTTCCCTGTTTTCCCTGTTTTCCCCGTTTTCCCCGTTTTCCCGTTTCCCGTTTCCCGTTTCCGTTTCCCGTTTCCCGTTTCCCGTTTCCCGTTTCCCGTTTCCCGTTTCCCGTTTCCCGTTTCCCGTTTCCCGTTTCCCGTTTCCCGTTTCCCGTTTCCCGTTTCCCGTTTCCCGTTTCCCGTTTCCCGTTTCCCGTTTCCCGTTTCCCGTTTCCCGTTTCCCGTTTTCCCGTTTCCCGTTTTCCCGTTTTCCCGTTTTCCCGTTTTCCCGTTTTCCCCGTTTTCCCCGTTTTCCCCGTTTTCCCCGTTTTCCCCGTTTTTCCGGCTTTTCCGGCTTTTCCGGCTTTTCCGGCTTTTCCGGGCCGATCCGTCGGGCCTGTTGTCCTGTTTTGATGGACGGCGTTTTCGCGGCGGTCAAGAGTCCCGTATCGAATGCATGAATGGCTTGTCAGCCTCCGGCAGGAAACCTGTCGCCGGCACAGCCCTGAGAGCGGGGAGAACGAAAAAATCCGCCCGGCGAAAGAAGTTTCCCCGAAGGGGGAATGCCGCCGGTATGGCGGTGTCGGGAAAGGTGGAGTCCCTTGTCAGGCCGGTGTTTGTGACGGCGAAAATGAATCCGTATCTGTTAGGGCCTGTTGACGTATTGGGTCAGGATGGCCAGACGCGGCAAAAGATGGCGGCAGGTTTGTGGGGTTTTGGAAAAATGAGGCGAAACAGGGACTGCCCTGTTTGTCGCGGCGTTTTGTGCGGAGAGGGCACATCCCAAAAAAGGGACGGCAAACGGGTTGGGTTCAATGGCTTGAAAATGATTCATGCCGGTCTGGCGGGTGTGGCGGCGTCGGGGCGGCTGTGTGTGCCGCCGGGTTTTTTTGGGGGGATTTGATGGTCTGGAGAAACCGTGCGATGCCGGTCAAGGCCGGTTTTCCGGTTGGCAGGATGTGCCGGCTGGCCGCACTGGCTCGCGCTGGTGAGGCTGGGGGCAATGCCGCCTGTTTCGGCTGATGTGCCGGAATTTTTTCGATGGACGGATAGTCGGGCGCGGTCAGTACGGTTCCGGACAATCTGTTTCCCGGGCGCGGATGTGCCGGCTTCGGGCGATGACGGTGGGGGCTTGCCAAAGAGACGGTATGGGGGTTTGGCGGGACTTGTGGCGGATGTCCGCGCGCAGGGGCCGAAGGAGAGGGCGCGGCCCGGGACGGACGGGTGTCCGGTGTGGCGGTTCGGGGAGGAGGGATGGAGCCGCTTTCGGGCTTTTCGGGGACTGTTTTCGCTTTGGCGTGGTGACGGATTATGCGGGCAAAGGCGATAATCAGGCGGCGGCATTCGGTTTCGGCAAGGGTAAGGATGGCCGGGCAGCCTGTGCCGGATGGCAGGGGGGAAGCGGTTTTTGCAGGATGGCGGTTTCCGGCAGGAGGGGCGGCAAGGTGCTTCCGGATGGGGCCTTTTCGGGTTTTTATGCCTTGTGTTCTTCTTTTATGAACGCGCCCAGACGCTGGACGCGCTGGAGCGGGATATTGTATTTTTCCATCAGTTCTTCCAGGTTGTTCCCTTCTTCCGCAATGAAGTGCCGGTCACTGTTCGGTTTCGGCAGCCAGACGATGTAACGGCCCACGACAGCGTGAACGGTGTGGAATTCCATGATGCAGTTTTTGCCGAGGTCGGTGATGTACGCTTTGTTTTTGATGAGTTTTTCCCATTTGTCCAGATGATTGTCCATATGACCTCACTTCGTTGGCGCAGGTTTTTCGGAGGGACGGCCCGGTTTTTCAGCGTAAAGATGCTCAAGGCAGGCGTCGGCGCATTCATCGAAAAGCCGGTTGACGGCAGCCAGACACTCGCATTCTTCCGGGGTCAGCCCCCGTTTTGCTTCAACCGCCAGATCGAACACGATGCCGATGATTTTGCGGGCATCGACGACCAGCGCCAGATGATCGACGTTTAATGTGCTGGAAAGGGAAAAGGCTTGTTGATTGCTCATGTTTGCTCCCGTTTGCGATGACCCAAAAGGGGTCGGGCGGGAGCTCGTAACCGTCGTAACCACCGGCAGGCGTATTTCTCCGGAAAGGAGTTTTTTATTAGCCATACTCCCGCCCGTCAGGAGACGAACGGAAACGATCCGATTTGCATCGGACGGGTTACAGGTGATTACGAGCACCTTCCGGCTAATTTACCGTGCCTGTCGTGTGAATGCAAGTTTGATGCGTTCGTATAATCCCGACGGCGCGGCGCCAGGTCGGGAGCCGGTACGAAGGGGGGCAGGCCGGGGAACGGTTTGCGCCGTTTTCCGGACGGAATGCCGGGCCGGTTTGTCCGGCAGTTTTTTTGTGGGCATCGTGGGGGGAACGCAACAGCTTGCCGCGGCTGGCTGTTGCGGGCGCGGCAAGATAAGGGGGAGGCGGAAGGCGGAAGGCGGAAGGCGGAAGGTGGGAGGTGGAAGGTGGAAGGTGGAAGGTGGAAGGTGGAAGGTGGAAGGTGGAAGGTGGAAGGTGGAAGGTGGAAGGTGGAAGGTGGAAGGTGGAAGGTGGAAGGTGGAAGGTGGAAGGTGGAAGGTGGAAGGTGGAAGGTGGAAGGTGGAAGGTGGAAGGTGGAAGGTGGAAGGTGGAAGGTGGAAGGTGGAAGGTGGAAGGTTTTTTCGCCGGCGGCGCCTGTGTTCGCGTTCTTTTTTTATCCTGGCGGACATTTTGCCGGGAAAGACAAGGGAAAAAACGGTCTGGACGGGAAACCCGGAAGGGATGGGCCGCTTTCCATACCGGCCGGAGTGTTTGAAAAAAAACACTTCCTGCCAGTTGGAGCGAACGGGGAGAACGCGAATGCCGTCTTCCGGAAAAAGGGGTTACGAGGTGTTACGATCACCTGAAAGTTACTGTACATCAATATTACCGATTTGAGAATAAACTTGCAGAATATATTTTTTCATGTAAAACAGGAGGTTAAGCCATTTAATGTTAAAGGGGCCACGACAGGGGGCCGTTCTTGCGCGCTTGCCGAATGGAATGAAAGGAAGACGCGCAAAAAGCGCATGCCTGATCCGTTAAGGGGGCGGAAGGGGCTGGCAGGACAGGCCGGTTCTTCTGCCAGGGGGATCGGAGCCTGGAAGATCAGGCCGGAAGATCAGGCTGGAAACGGCAGGTTTTGCCGGACAGGAAACAGGGAGGTTTCGGCCTTTTTTATGGTGACCTGTCCGGCTATAAAAGGAAAACCGGCATTTTTTCCGGTCAGGCTTCTTTTGTCCATTTTCCGATCACGACGCCACAAATGGTGGCGTTTGCGTTGACGTGCATGATCCGGTTCGGCCATGAAGGGTTCAGCGCCATCAGCATTCTTTCCCCGTTCGGCTCGATCAGAAGCTGTTTGAAGGTGGCCGTGTTGTCGTCGTCCAGCCGGACAACGACCAGGCTGCCGTTTTGCGCTTCACGGCAGGGATCGACGGCAATGTAGTCGCCGTCGTTGTAGGAGCGCTCGCCGCCCGGGTTGTACATGCTTTTGCCGACGACTTGCAGGATAAAGGCATGCCTGCTGTGCTTGAAGGGACAGGGTATCCATTCCTCGGCGTCTCCCGGCGCGAAGTTGTCGATGGTTTCCGACCAGTTGCCGGCGCGTACCCACGAAATCAGGGGCAATTGCCCGACCTTGTCGGGAGGGGGGCCGGAATAGCCGGGTTTGACTTCAGGCGGCAGGGGCGCCTCCGCCGGGCCGTCCGCGTCCATGTGGATGCCGTGGATGGTCTCTTCGCCGTACAAAAAGCCGACGGTGACGCTGAAAGCGTCGGCGATCGCACGGAGGTTTTCCGCGGTGGCATTGACTTCGCCGCGCCGGATCCGGCCAATGGTCGTTTGCCCGATGCCGGTCTTTTTGGCCAGTTTCATCTGGGTGCCCAGATGAGGATTCTGTTTCATCAGCAAATCGAGCTGTTCGGCAACGATTTCCTTGGTTTTTCTTTTTGTATCGTTCATCGGTTTCCACTCATTTTTGTCGGGTTATAGACCTTGTCCGGCTTGATTTAAGGCCTTATATGGTCTATTATATCAGCTAAAGCGGGTTGGCTCCGTTCAGGGAAAACCGCTTTTTTCAACGTGGCGTCGGGTTTCCCTGAAAAATAATTGTAAAACAATAATTTGCAAAAAGGTATCGGGCGTTTTCTTCCGGCGTTTTTTCTGGCGCTTTCCCTTGTTGAAGCCGTCTTTTTAGCGTCTGTCATGAGAAAAGTCAGGGAAGGGGCAGGAGGTTGGACCCGATATGGATTGAATTGTTCCGGGATCAGACCGGAAAGCGGTTTTTTTAAAAGGGTGTTTATGGATTTGTCTGAAAGTTTTGCCGGAGTCCTTTTCCGGTTGCGGCGGGAAGGAACGGGGGTGTTCAGGCCGGTTTCGGCTCGCCGTTTCCCAAAACCGGGGGAGGGCAGGGCAACGCGTTTTGCCGGAACGGAGCCGTGCCGATGAATTTTTACAAGCATTATATCGGGGATTACCAGCGGGATACAGGCCATCTGACGCTGACGGAGCACGGCGCATACCGGCTGATGCTGGACGCTTACTATGCCACGGGAAAGCCGCTGCCGGCTGAGCGGAAAGCCCTGTATCGTCTTTTGCGGGCGGCGGGCGCGACCGAGAAAAAGGCGATTGATTCGGTGGCGTCCCAGTTCTGGGAAACGGCCGGAAACGGTTTGGTGAACCGCCGCGCGGCGGTGGAAATCGAAAAGGCGGAAAGGCAGGCGGAAGTCAATCGCCAGATTGCGCTGGCGCGCGAGGAAAAAAGACGCCGGATAAGGTCTGGAACGGCAAACCGCCCCGTGGACGGAGACACGGAGCCGGAAGAAAGGGGTAACGGTGTCTTGGGCGATCTCCTTCATGAGCCTGATAAAGTGTTTGGAGTGTGCAAAGTGAATCATACGCAAGTCATTTCCGATCCGCAACCTGTTTTGCCCACGGATCGTGGGACGACGTCCTGTACCGGCGACGAAGAGGGATCGTGCGACGGGGCCGGTTTCGCTCGTGAACCGAGCCATAGCCACAGCCATAACCATAACCATAACCAGACCGCAAAAGGATGCGGCAATCTTGCAACACATTTGCCTGAAGACGTTTTTTTTTCGTCCAAAAGCGGGCTCGTCCGTGAAAAGGAGGGCGGGGATGAGGCTTTTTGGGACGATGTGGACGGTTTTGCCGGGGAGGGGCTGGCTGCCCGGGCGGGCGGCGCGGAGACGGCAAGCCCGGGCCATGTTGATGAGGGTGGCGGCAAACCGGCAAAAGGGTGGGGGAGCTCGCAGACGGTTTCGGGAGCCTGTGCCGCGCTGGCCAGGGTGATGCGTGAGGAAGGGATTGTGGCGGCGGCAGGCGATCCCCGTCTCATGGCGCTGGCCGGTCAGGGTGTGGCGGAAGAAACGGTGAAGGCGGCGTGCGCCGAAGCGAGGCGGGCGCGGCCGAACGAGCGCATCGGCGCGGCTTATGTGGTGAAGATTGTGGAGCGCTGGGCAAGGGACGCCGGTTCGATAAGGGCGCGGGGAGCGCGGGCGCACGGTCTGCGCTGTGTTTCAGCGGAGAGGCGGCAGGTGCTGGATGAATTGACGGGGAGGACGACGCTGGAGGGCGCGGCCCGTTTGGTGGAGGACGGGGGAAGGCGTCTGGCGGATGAAAGCGGCGGCCCGGACTGAATGGGCGGGCCGGGCAGGAACGCGTGGCCTCTTCCGGCTTTTTTCGCCTTTTTCATGAAAAAGGCCGGCAGGGGACGGGGACTGCCGGCAGGGCAAGGGCGCCGGGGCGACACGCTGGAGGGAACATGAACGGGAAAGAGGCAAAAGGGACGGAAGGGGCTGGACGGGAAAGGATGGCCCGGCAGGGGAGCGAGGCGTCTTTGGCGGAGGTGGAGGCGCTGTTTTCCGAATTCGAGGCGCTTTACGGTTCGCGTTTCGCGGACATGTGGCGTCATACGGATGTGGCGCGTGTGAAATCCCTGTGGGCCAAAGCGCTGGCCGGGTTGACGGGGCGGGAGATCCGGGCGGGGCTGGCCGGTTGCGGCAGTCGCCCCTGGCCGCCTTCCCTGCCGGAGTTTCTGACGCTTTGCCGGCCTGAGGCCGATGCCGAAAGGGCGTTTTCGCTTGCGCAGGAACTGGTGAGCCGCCGTTTTTCGGGGGAGGACGTCTGGCCCGACAGGGCGCTTTACTGGGCGGCGGTGGCGTTCGGTTTTTATGATTTGCGGTCGATGTCCTGGGCGGCGGCAAAAAACCGCTGGTCGCGGATATGGGCCGGGAAGCGGCAGATGGAGGCGGAGTTGCCCCCGGTGCCCGTCGCGCGTGAGGCGCTGGCCTCACCCGGCAGGAACCTGACGGACAGGGAAACGGCGCGGCGTCGTTTGGGGGAACTGAAACGGCTTCTCAGGGGGCGGCCTGCGGAAAAGGGAGGGGGTGGCAAAGCCGCGAAAGGGCGGCTTGCGCGGCCGGATGGAGAACCATCCGGTTTTCCCGGCCGCCCGGAAGCGCTGTAACGGAGAAAAGGGGGCCGGGTTTGCCGCCTGTTGCGGGAATGCCGCAGCGGCCGGGAAAAGGAACGGGAAAAGGAACGGGAAAAGGAACGGCAAGAAAAGTCGGCAAGAAAAGTCGGTGAGAAAAGTCGGTGAGAAAGGGCGAGGGGTTGGAAAAAGGCGTCCCGCGCCTTTTCGGGAAGGCGAAAGAAGGGAGCGCCGTTTTCCGGACGGGGGTGGTGCGTGTGCCGGCATGCGATGGGCGCGGAAGTGGCCGGGCTGTCGGGGTTGTCCGGCAGCGCGAAAGGGGTCGGGCGCTTTGCCGGGTAACGGGGTGGCGGTTGCGGGAAAGGCCGGGGTTTCCGGCAGGCGGGCGGGAAGCGCGGGCGGAAGCGGCCGGAAATGTCCGGTACGGGATCAAGGGCCGGAAAGAAGGGAAGGGTTGCCGTGCCGGACGGGGGGACACGGGCCGGCCGGAAAAGAGGGAGGGGCGGCGTCGCGCCGCTTCGGACAGACAGCTTGGTATCGTTTGGTAAAGGAGAGAGAAAGTCATGACGAAATCGGGAAAATGCATGAGGCGCAAGGAAAGCCAGAAGGCGATGATTGAAAAGACGCTGGCAGGGGAGCCGATGACGATTGCGGGTCTGGCGCGCGCCCTGTCGCTGTCGCACGATACGATCCGCAACCGGATCAATGAAATGGTTGTTGAGGGGCGTCCCATCCGCGTGGCGGACTGGATGGTTCTGGAAACGACGATGGTGCGGGTCTGGGGTTACGGTTCGGGGCGGGACGAGCCCAGACCGGTACGGGTGCGCGTCGAGGGGGTGAAGCGAAGCGGGAGCGAGTCGGCCCGGTTCCGGCAGCATGGCGCGGTCTCGCCTGTCCGGTTCAGGCGCGAGGGCATGGACGAGTGGCTGTTCCGGATACGGGAGCTGAGATGATCGCGCTGACTTTGCCTTATCCGGTTTCGGCGAACCGTTACTGGCGGACGGTGTGGCCTCAGGGGTGCATGCAGCCGGTGACGATGGTGAGTCCGGA
Organism: Oxalobacter paraformigenes; assembly: GCF_000158475.2. Lineage (GTDB taxonomy): Bacteria > Pseudomonadota > Gammaproteobacteria > Burkholderiales > Burkholderiaceae_D > Oxalobacter > Oxalobacter paraformigenes. The sequence goes on from NZ_KI392031.1 coordinate 671,974, forward strand.
GGCGGAATCGTACCGGAAGCGGGTGCGGCGTCTGGCACGGGAAGCCGGTATTCTCCACCCTTTTCAGGGACGGGTGAGTGTGTCGTATGTGCTGTATCCGAAGCGTCCTCTGGACTGGAAACGGCGGGCGCGGGCCAATCCGGCCCGGTGGGACGATTCGGTGCAGTGTATTGATCTGGATAATGCGCAGAAGATTTTGTTTGACGCGCTGGAAGGGATCGTTTTCGAAAACGACCGGCTGGTCAGGCATATCGAGGGGGAGAGGGCGGTTCCCGACGGGGAGGCGCGTATTGAATTGTGGGTCGAGTCGATGGAGGGGGAACGGGCGGGGGAGACGCCCGCTTCCCGGGCGGAAAAGGTGTCGGAAGACGCCTTGTCCCTGCCGGAGCGGTTTCCGCCCAATTGCCGGGTGAGGACGCCCTCGGGCAGGCTGGCGGAAGTGCGCCGGTATCTGAATGGCTCCAGCAAGCACGATCATTTTGAACGGGTGATTTGCGAGTATGTTGACGACAGGCGATCCGATGACTGGGTGACGCTCCAGCCGCATTTCCTGACGCGGGTCTGATGGGGGCAAGCTGACAGGGGCGGGTTGTCCGGCGGAAAAAGGGCGTCGGGAGAAAGCGGGGAGGGTTGCTGTTTCGGCCCGCGGAAAGGGGAGGTTTCGCGGGGGGCCGTGAGTGGGCGGGAAGGGGGAGCCGGGTTGCCGGGAAGCTACCGGGAGGCGCCGGGAACGGGATGGACAAAAAAGTCGAAAGCGGCCTGAAACCCGTGTGAATGGGGGGTGGCGGTTTTTGTAAAGCATGGTGATGTCGGGACGGTTCGGGTGAAAGGGCGGGAAAAAACCGCGGGAAAAAGATGGAGAATGCCGCTTTGGGTCGGGAAAAAATCCCTTGTTATATGGGTTATATGGCTGAAAAACCGCCGTCAAACGATTTATCAGGCCTTTTTGGGAAAGGGTGACGGCAATACTGGCCGGAAATCGAATCCGGTTCATCCGGAAATCAGTCCCGCTGTGCTTCAGGGGAGCGGGCATGCGGTTTAAGGCGCTTGCGGCAAGGCTGGATCGGTACGGTGTGGCGGTGACGCCCGGGTGAGCGGCGCGGGTGAGGCCGGTCAGGGCGTTTTCTGGCATGGGGCTGGCGGGGAGGGGCCGGGACGCAATACGGGTGCGCGTGTTGTGCCGGGTCTTGTCCGATATGGCGGACAGGGGCGCTTTTGACGGATTTTGCCAGAGAGGTTCCGGGAATGCGGCATCTGACGTCCGCGGAGGTTGACGGCCGGGCGGAAAAGCCGGACAGGATGGCCGAATCGGGAAGGAAACGGGGATGGCGGTCAGACCGCCCGCTTCCGGAGGATGTTCCGATAGCCCGGGTCTGTCCTGCCCGGGACGGGTGCCGGGTTTGGCTGAAGGCTAAAGGGGGCCGCCCTGCCCGGGGAGGAGGGAATGCCTGTGTCCGTAGCGGAAAACGCGTGCGTCGGGCAACGGGGAAGACGGGCAGGGCGGTCTTGATGACGGGTTTCCCGCTGGATTGAAAGGCACGCTGTCTTGCCGCGGACAAACACGCGGGCGGGCCGGTTTCGCGGTTGAAAGGGAGGGTTCGGAAACGGAGCGTTCCATTCCGGAAAACGGGCCGGCCGCAGAGGATTTTTCCCGCTGTCCACCCGGGCGGTTTATGGGGCGGCGGCGGGAAAGCCCGTCAGGCGATCTGGGGCAAATTGCGTCATTTTCGATCTTCTATTATAGTTTGATACCGGTATCCTGCCAGCGGTGCGGGGGCAGCGGAGTGTTCCCCGTGTTCAAGTGATATGGTCCGGTGTGGTGTTTGGGGCCGCGTTTGGTAAACAATCCTTTTATGCCTGTAAAAACAGCGACTACTTGCCTTGGGGCGGTTTTGTTCTGTCTGGCGCTGGCCGGTTCCGTTGCCGCGGCCACACCGGAGAGTTTCAGGACAGCGGAATATGAACGGAGCGGCGTGCTGGACGTCATCAATGCCGCCGAAGCCTATGCTTTGGGCTATACCGGGGCGGGTGTGACGGTGGGGGTTATTGATGAGGCGATCCGTAGCGACCATCCCGAGCTGGCGGGCAAGGTGGCAATGGCTCCCGCTTTCATTGACGGGTCGGGCGAGCTTTTCCGGCCGGACTGGCGTCAGGATACGCATGGCAGCCATGTCGGGGGTATCATTGCGGCCCGGCGGGATGGCGTCGGCATGCACGGCGTTGCCTTTGACGCGGCACTTTGGGGAGGCCCTTTCCTGACAGACAGCGGCGAGGCTATTTTACTGGACTTTGATGCCTATTTCGCCGCCCGGCCCGAGGTGCGCATCTTCAACAACAGTTGGGGGTATTTGATGTGGGAGCGTTATTATGATCCGGTCACGTCGAAGGATGCCAGCCGTGAGGAGGTTTTAGAGGCCATTGATCCGGATCTGGGCGCCCTTTTTGACCACGCCCTTGATTACCCCGAATCCGTCATCGTTTTCGCAGCCAGTAACGAAGGCAGGAACAGCCCTATCATAAACGCGCTGCTGCCGCGTTATGCCGGCTCCGCTCTGGGCAACTGGATCAGTGTGGGCGCGCTGGACAGTGAGGCTATCACGCGGGATGATCAGGGAGAGCTGGTTCTCAAGGAGGCGGCCGTTCCCTTTTTCAACAATCTGGCGGGCGGGGCCGAGCTGTGGACGGTCATGGCTCCCGGCAGTCTGATCGTCTCTCTTGACGCGTCGGACAACGGGTATATGCCGGATTCCGGCACGTCGATGGCCGCTCCCGCGGTCAGCGCGACACTGGCGCTGGTTCAGCAGGCCTATCCCTGGATGACGGGCAAGCAACTGGCCGATGCCGTGCTGACGACAGCCAATAACCGTTTTCGTGCGCCGGAATATATCGTTTCCATGGATGATAGCGAAACGGTCTATGTCCGCTTCATCGACCAGCCAAACCCGGGCACGCCTCCCGATACAGAGCAGGTCAAAGAGTGGGTCAGGAAGGCTTTCAACCAGCATCCCGAAGCCTGGGTGGGATATACGCTGGAGGATCTGTACGGGATGATGGACGCGAGGCCTCCCGTGGTCGAGTACCTGAGCAGGGAGCAGGTTTTCGGTCAGGGCATTCTGGACGCGGGCAAGGCCGTGCGCGGTATCGCGCGGCTGGACGCCAACCGCATGAGCGCGGCGGATGTCATGGATGTGCCGGAGCTGGGAAGCGGGAGACGGGATGCGCTGGAGACGTTCGACACCCGTGGCTATTTCGCCGAGTTCAGCAATGATATCAGCGAGCGGAAATGGGAAGACGGATACCACCATGCCGATTTGCAGACCGGCGGCAGCGATAACGGGGATGCCCTGGCGCTGGACGGCAGGGAGGTGGGGCTTCGCAAGACCGGCGCGGGCACGCTTGTTTTAAGCGGCGAGAATACGTATGGCGGGGCCACTCTGGTGGACGGGGGCAATCTGGTCGTGGCGAGACGGGCCGACGGCACGGGCGGCGTACTGGAAAAGAGTGATGTGCTGGTGCGTGGCGAGGGGATGTTGCTGGGTGACGGCGATATCCGCCAGACCCTGCTGAACCGGGGCACGGTGGTGCCGGGCTGGCGGGGGGAGACGCTGACCGTGGGGACGTATAGGCAGGATGAGGCGGGGACGCTGCTTGTTGCGTTCGATCCGCAGGGTGGCCGTGGCGCGCTGGAGGCGGCTCATGCCGATCTGGCGGGCAGTCTCCTTTTGGCGCCCCGGCAACAGGTTTTTTACCCCAACGCCCTGTCGCTGAGGCTGGAGAAGATGGTGACGGCGACGGGTTCCACGACGGGAGGTTTCGGTCTGGTCGGTGTGCTGAACATGTCGCCCACTCTGGAATTCAGGCTTGGGGACCATGACATGACGGGAGCTTATGCCGTTCTGGATGTGGGCCGCGCTCCCGACGCCTACCGCCGTTACGCGCCGGATGGCAATGCCGCCAGCACGGGCCGCGCGCTGGATTATGCCGTCACGGTGGCGCAGGGCGATATGCGGGACCTGTTTTCCGTGCTGGATTTTACGGCGCCTGACGGCAGTGGCGTCCGCCATGCCCTGAAACAGCTTTCTCCCGGCGCTTACGGCAGTGTGGCGCTGGCCAGCTTCGACGTGCAGCGCACTTTATCCGATATGGTCATGTCGGGCGTCTTTTCCGGAAAACGGCAGGCGGATGGCAACTGGCATGTTTTTGCGCAACCGTATGGCGCGAGGGGGAATCAGCACGGCCGCCGGGGCATGGATGGCTATGATGCCAGTTATGCCGGGCTGATTGGCGGCGCGCAGCGGAGCACGCCGGACGGGCTGACGGTGGGCTGGCATGTCGCGGGCAATGACTTGTCCGTACACGGCGAGACGAACGGGGAGGCGGAAAGCGAGGGGGTGTACCTGGGTGTGCAGGGGGTGTATGCCCCGGCGGACTGGGGTGGCTGGCATGTGTTCGGTACCGGACGCGCCGGTGTGGAGAACTGGAAAATGGAACGGAGAATCGCCTTTGATGGATATGCCCGGGAAAACACGGAAAACTGGACGGGGTTTTCCGGCACGCTCCGTGCCGGGGCCGGGTATGAAGGGGATTTCGGGAGGTTCCGCGCCGGGCCTTTCGCCGCGCTGGATTACGCTTTCGCGTCTCATCCTTCCCTGAAGGAAGACGGCGGCATGGGCACCCGTCTCGATCTGGACGCCGCGGCTTTCCATTCGTTGCGCTTCAGTCTGGGCGGCCGTCTGGTGACAGAAAGGACCGGACTGAATGAACATCTTGCCTGGCAGGGCCATTTTTCCGCTGCCTGGAACCACGAACTGCTCGGGCGGGCTGGCACGATTCATGCCTCGTTCGCGGAGGCGGCGGGCGCGGATTTCCCGTATGTGGTCAGGACGCCCTGCCGCGACAGCGTCAGTCTCGGCGCGGGCGTCAGTTTTGTCACGGACCGGGATATGTTTTTCTCCGTCACGGCCGGAAGCGAGCTGTCAGGACGAGGGGGGGACACGCTTTACGGTCATGTCAATCTGGGCTGGACTTTCTGATGTGCCGGCCGGGCTGTGTCCCGGCTGCCGGTTCGCCGCGGGTGAATGTGCCCGGTGCGGGTTGTTTTTGTCTTGTCTTCAGGCAAGCGGCGGATAGCCGGATTTGACGGCGGAAACCGTAGCGATGGGGCCGGCCAGCGCCGGGTTTCCCGTTTGCGGGTTTTCAGGGGGGCCAAGACCGTTTGAAGGGAAAATGGCCGCCTGATATACCGTTTGCCTGTCCGGAAAGACGGGCCATTCCGGCCGGTTTTCCTGTTTTCCTCTCTTGCCGGATGGGTCCGGCTTCCTGTTTTGTTTTGGCCGGTTTGGGTTTTTTCTTTTCCGGTGTCTTGCGCCGGTTACGGGAAATGTCTCTTGGCCGCAGGGCCGAAGGGAAAGGACGGTTTTTCCCGGACGCGTTTTTCGGGAAACGGCTGTCCGCCGCGTTCCGGATGGGCCTGCCGCCGGGACGCGGCAGGCGGGCGGTGGACTGGTCAGGCGGGCGGCAGGGTATTTCGCTACCGGCTTGTGGCAGGCGGTGGCCGGGCCGTTTTTTTCTTGTCGGGCTTGTCTTTGGGGGATTGCCGGCTGTCTTTTGGCGGAGGGTGCGGTTTTCCGGTTCTGAAAAAGGGCATGGCCGGGCAAAGCGCGTTTGCCGGGGCGGTGTTTTCGCTTTCCCGGGGTAGCCCGGCCGGTTTCCGTGTGGTGGCGAAGGTCTGGCGAAAGGGGCGCCTGTCGCGGGTGCTCTGGAGTCCGTTTTTGGGGGATTGCCGGGGGATTTCGCTGGTGGGACGCGCCGGATTTTTTCCGGCGGTTCCGGCGTCCGTTCCGTTTCGTGCGATTGCTTTGCCGGAGGGGAACGCGGGGGGCGAAAAGGGTTTTCGGGACGATATACAGCGGGTCTGGTTTCGGGATGTATTGGATTGGGTTTCCGGACGGTATTTCCGTCACATGCCGGATAAGAAAGCGTTGTGAATCGTTTGAAGGCGGTTTTCCAGCTATTGGGCAAGGGGTTTTTCCCCGATCCAGAGCGGGTTTTTCCGTCTTTTTCCCGCGCTTTTTTCCCGGCTTTTCACCCGAACTGTCCGGAGTCAAGCGGTTTTCCAAAAACCGTCAAGCCGGGGATTCAGGCGGGTTTGGAGCCCTTTTTCACCTTTTTGGTTCATCCTGTTTTTCACGCTTTCCTGCTGACGGTTTCTTTTGTTTGCGCGTGCCGGGCAATGTTTGTAGAATGAAGCGGATATACACTTCTTTCGCGTTTTGCCGGAGGTGGCCGTAAAGGCCGGGGGCGGGGCCGGCAGCGGCTCTTCCGGGATGGCGGGCCTTCTGTTTTCCGGCGGGGTTTTTCAGGGGAAAAGGGCGTTTCCTTTTCGGTGCGGTTCCAGGGCGACGCGGACGGACATTTCCGGCGCCGGCGGCAGGATTTTCAGAAAGGATGGGAATGGAGCGGGGACAAAGGGAACGGGCGGAGGAGACGGTCAAGGCGTTTTTCGCCGCTTATCTTTCCGATGGCCGGTTTGCAAAAGCCCTGTCGTATCAGGATGAGGATGTTCACTGGATCGGGGTGGGTACCGGCGGGACGGTGACCGGGCGCGAGGCGGTATCGCAGGTTTTGCAGGCAGCGATCCGGGCGCAGCCCTGGCTGTGCGAGATCGTTTATGACGCGGTGATGTCCCGGATGGTGGCAAACGGGGTGGCGGAGGTGAAACTGTCGTTCGTGTTGCGCCGCAAGGGCGATAGCGATTCGGGGTTTGCCGCGCCGTTTCATGCGACGGCTCTTGTGCGGGAAAGGGAGGCCGGCTGGAAGATTCTGTCGCTGCACGCGTCCCCGATCCGGGAAAAGGGAACGGGCGAGGAGTATTTCACGAGCCGTACGGTCACCAATCATCAGTGGTCGATGGTCGGGAATATCCGGGACGAGTCGCTGGGCATGTTGAATAACAGTATTGCCGGCGGCATGCTGGGCGGGTATCTGGAAGCGGGTTTTCCGCTGTATTTCGTGAACCGGCATATGCTCGATCATCTCGGTTTTGCCAGGTATGACGATTTTGTGGCGGCCATTGACGGGCATGTGATCAACGGGATTCATCCGGACGATCGCGAGTATGTCTGCCGCGCGGTGGACGAGGCGTTTTCCCGCGGCGAGGAATATGAAGTCGTTTACCGGATGGCGAAAAGCGACGGCAGCTGGATCTGGGTGAATGATATCGGCCGCGAGAGTGTGGCGCAGGACGGGCGTCCGGTCTGTCTTTCGGTGGTCAGGGAGGTGACGCAGGAGGTGGAAATGCGCCGCCAGCTTGAGCGGGAGATTGCCGAAAAACGGCGGCAGGCGGACAGTTACAATGAATTGTTCCAGTCGGTGATGTGCGGGATCGTGCAGTACCGCCAAAATGCCGACGGATCCGTGTCTTTTTTGCGGGCCAACCGCGAGGCGATCCGGATTTTCGGCTATGGCGAGGAAGCGTTCTGGGCGAAAAACAGCTGGGATTTGCTTGGCATGATCGCCAGCGAGAGCGAACGCGAAACGGTGGCCGCCGGTCTGGAGACGCTCCGCGTTCCCGGGGACAAGGTGGATTTCGAATACCGCCAGCTGAAGAGGAACGGGGTTCCGTGCTGGATTATCGGTACGGCCGAGCTGCTTTCGGCGGAAAACGGCGAACGTATCATCCAGAGTGTTTATCTGGATATTGATTACCGAAAGCGGGCCGAACAGGAGAACCGGGCGCTTTTGCAGGCCAATAAAAATACCGGGGAGATGCTCAGGAGGGTGCTGGCCGGAACGGCGATCACCGAGTTCTTTTATTATCCGAAAGAGCGCTGTGCGCTCGTGCCGGAACGTCTTCGCGAGATGTATGGCCTTCGCGCCCGGTATGACGATATGCCGGAAAGTTTTATCGCGGAACGGGTGTATGAAGCCGACCGGGAAATGCACCGCGACCTGTATTGCCGGGTCGGTGCGGGCGAGTCGCCGGTTACGGTCGAGTTCAGGCTGGACGACGGCGCTGTCTGGGCGCGCCTGACGATGTCGATTGTCGAGTACGACGGCGACGACCGGCCGGTGTCTGCCGTGGGGATTGTCGAAAATATCACGCATGCCCGGGAGATGGAGCGGGCGCTTGAGAAGGCCCGTTCGCTGGACGCGATGACGGGACTTTACACGCGCGAGGCGGGCTTGCGCGAAATCCGCGCTTTCATGGAAACGAAGCCGCCGGAAACGGTGTGCGCGCTGATGATTCTGGATATGGACGATTTCGGCCGGGTCAACGAGATCGAGGGCAGCGTTTTCGGGGATATGGTGCTGCGGGAAGTGGCCGATATCCTGACGTCTTTAATCGGGCCGGACGATGTGGCGCTGCGGCTGGGTGGCGATGAATTCATGCTTTTTGTCAGGCATTGCGACAAGGCGGGCGCCACGGTTCTGGGGCCGGCGATTGCCGCCAGAATTGCCGGCCTTTTTTCAAGCCGTGACGACGATCTCCGCATTTCGGCCAGTATCGGGATGTGCGTGACGGCGGTGGTGGACGAATATAACGGGCTTTACCGCTGCGCGGAAAGTACGCTGCAATATGTCAAGACGCACGGGAAAGGGCAGGCGGCCTGTTATCTGGATACGAGTAATGAACTGGGGGCCATGTTGACGCAGGTGTATCCGGACGCCTATTTGCTCAATTCCATTGATTCTTCCGGCGCGAGTGTCCGGGAAAACCTGTCCGATCTGGCGCTGGATTTGCTGGGGAAAGCCCGGCGGCTGGACGATGCGGTCAATCTGTTGCTGGCGAAGCTGGGCAAGACTTGCGGGGTGGACAGGGTCTCGATTGCCGAAGTCGATTACGCGTACCGCAGTTTCCATTATTCCTACCAGTGGGCGACAAGGAAGGCCGATTTGCAACTGGACGAGACGTTTTATCTGGACGAGGCGCGGCTGGCTTCGCTGCCGGACGAATACGACAGCGAAGGTTTTTGTTATGAACCGTTCAATCCGGCGACGGTGATGTCTTCGACCTTGCGTTGTCCCATCTGGGATGTGGGGGTGTGCGGCGGCTGTTTTTCGTTCGAGAGCGGCCAGGCGGGTTTTGTGTGGACGGATGAGCACAAGAGGGTGTTGAAGGAAATTTCCCGGATTGTTTCGTCGTTTATCCTGAAAGCCCGGGCCGATGCGGTCTCAAAGGCGAAAACGGATTTCCTGTCCCGGATGTCGCACGAGATCCGCACGCCGATGAACGCGATTTCGGGAATGACGACGATTGCCAAGTCGGTTTTGGGCGACCGGGAGCGCGTTATGGACTGTCTGGACAAGATCGAGCAGTCCAACCGCTATCTGCTCGGGCTGATAAACGATATTCTGGAAATGTCGCGTATCGAAAGCGGCAAGGTGGAACTGAATCTGGAACCGGTGCTGCTGGAACAGGTGGAGGCGCAGCTGGACGGCATGATGCGCGCTCCGGCGGAACTGAAGGGCCTGTCCCTGTCGTTCGGTTTGCGGTTTCCCCTCCATTGTCCCGTGTATCTGGACGTTTTGCGTTTCACTCAGGTGTTTGTCAATATTATCGGCAATGCCGTCAAGTTTACCGAATCCGGCAGCATTTTTGCCCATGCCCGGCTGATCGAGAAGAAGGACGGGATGGTTTTTGTCCGGTTTTCGGTGAAGGATACGGGAATCGGGATCGCGCCGGAGGCGATCAGGCGGATTTTCAATTCGTTCGAGCAGGGCAATGAAAGCACGTCCATGCGTTACGGCGGAACGGGGCTGGGGCTGACGATTTCCAGTTCGCTGGTCAAGATGATGGGCGGTTCGCTGGAGGTGGAAAGCGAACCCGGGAAGGGTTCCGAGTTCTATTTCACGCTGCCTTTGAAGCTGGCCGGGGAATGGCGGGATCTGGAAGCGAAAAAGCCTGTGGAAGAACCGGTCGTTTCGCGGGATTTTTCCGGCAAGCGGGTGCTGGTGGTGGAAGACAATGAGTTGAACCGGGAGATTGCCGTGTCGCTTTTGGAAATGCACGGCTTTGCGGTCGAGACGGCGGAGAACGGCCAGCTGGCCCTGGACGCGTTTCTTTCGCGTCCGGCCGGTTATTACGACGTGATTCTGATGGATGTGCGCATGCCGGTGATGGACGGGCTGGAGGCGACGCGGCAGATCCGCGTTTCCGGAAAAGACGACGCCCGGAGTGTGCCGGTGATCGCGATGACGGCCAACGCGTTCGACGAGGATCTGAAGCAGACCCTGCAAAGCGGGATGAACGGCCATTTGAGCAAGCCGGTGGATGTGGAGCGGATGCTGAAGGTGCTGGACGGGTTTGTGCCGGCCTAAGGGGCGCCGGGTTTTGCGGGCGGGCCTGTGCCGTTTTTTTCCGGAAGGGGACGGGGCGGGCGTTTCCGCGCGAAATCGGCGGGTTATGGCTTTGCCGGACTCATGCATGGTTTTTCCGGCGCGTGCTTTAGTGGCTCCGGTGATTTTTTTGTCAGGCAGAGCCGGAGGGGGTTTGTCGTATTCGGACGGACACGTTTTGGACGGGTTCGCCATTTCGGTTACGGCAGGGTGCTTCAGGGCGCGCGGTGTCCGGTGCGTTTTGTCCTTATGGCGGCGGGCGGCGTCTCTTGCTTTCCGGAAAACGGGTTTTTCCGCGCCGGTGCGGTCACTGGTATTCGCCATTGGCCCGAAACGGACGTCTTTTGTCAGGCAGGCGGTTTTCCGCCGGTCGTGTTTATATCGGGTACCGGAACGCCGGCCGGCGAAGGCGTTCGGGGCTTTTTGGGCCGCTTTCCTGTCCGCCATGATTTTTCCGTTATATTCACGGGTCTCATTCATTATGCCTTTTTTGCTTCCCCGTTTTTCCGGCATGGCGAAAACCGTTCCCGTTTCCTGAAAACCGGATCGGCATGGGGCGGGGGCCGCTTGCCTGAATGGCGGCGGCCCTTTTGGTCGCGTTGAATGGGGATATGGCGGTTTCAGGTGTTTGGGGATTTTCCCCTTCGGGATGGCAAGGCGCGCCGGTAGGGGGCAAGCGCGGGAAGAATGCGGGGCCGGGGGGATGGGCCGGGGTGTTTTTACCGGGATCAGGCCGATATTGATGAAAGCACGTCGGTTATCCAGCGGGAAGCGTATGAGTATGACCGCACGCCGGGGTGCGCCTATCCCACGTCGGTGAATAAAATGCTTTTGACAAGCAACGACAGGCTGGCGGCGTTCGACGCTTTCGCCCATCTCGATACGGTTGCGCCGCGGCCGGTGCTCCTGATTGTCGGCAGTCATGCCGATACGATCTATTTCAGCGAGGCGGCTTACGCGAAGGCGAACGAGCCGAAAGAGCGGGTGAAAATCGCCGGGGCAAGCCATGTCGATTTGTACGACAGGCCGGAATACGTTTCGCAGGTGGTGGCGAAGCTGGTGGATTTTTTCGGCCGATCCCTGTGACCGGCTAACGGGGCGGGGAAAGGGAAAACGCCTGAAAACGGCGCTTTGCGGAGCTGGCGCGTTTGGCGGGCAAGCGGATTTTGAAACCGGAAACGCGGCGCTGGCGGCGGCCGTTTTCGTGCCGGGCTTGTCCCGGTTCCCTGTCGGCCCGGACAAGGCATATGGCCGGGCAAGGCGCTGGAGGGGAAAGGGAGCGCGGCAGCGGGCAAGGCGGCTTCCGGATCGCCTGTTTCAGCAGGCCGCTTCAGGGGGCTTTTTCCGGTCGATCGCGGTTTTCAGGACGAGTTCCTGCCGTCCATCCGTCCGGGTTGTCCCGGTTTTTTCATAGATGGCGATGGCGTCGGTTTCGCGGAATTCGTCATAGTCCAGCATGAGGCGGGCGAGGTGTTCGGCTTTTTGCAGCGTTACCTGCCGGACGATGCGGCAGAGTTCTTTCCCGGCCGGTTTCAGCAGGTTCATGGACAGGCGGATTTCGGCCGGGCTTTTCAGGCAGAAAGAGAAAGGGCCGTAATCGAGCCAGACGGTTCCGTTTTCCGGGATCAGCCGCCGCTTGTCCAGCGCAAGGGGCGAGGGGGCCTGGATGAATCCGAGTTCTTCCAGGGTGTCGAGCCTTTCGAGGCAGTAGCCGGTTTTTTCCTGTATGCCTTCCGGGGTCGCGGCGTAAACGGTCGGGGCAAGGTAGCAGTCTCCGTCGAGCACATGGTCGCAGAGGCTGGCGAACGCGTCGGCGTCTTCTTTCGAGACGGTTTTTACGATGTCCAGCGTTTTCAGGCTGACCGATCCGGGCGCGGCGATTTCACCGGCCAGTATCGTTCCCCACAAATGCCGGAGTTCGTTTTCCGATACGAATTGCGCCTCGTTTTTCCAGCGGTTGACGAAGGTTTCCGACAGGCCGGGCGGCGGCGTCCGGCCGGACGCTTCTATTGCCGCCAGCACGTGCGCCGCTTCGGCGGCGCAGGCCAGCAGATTGCCGGTCTCGACGTCTTTTTTGTGCCGCCTCGCCATCCGGGCGGGCGTTGCGGCAGGGGGGCACGGCGCGGCCGGAACTGTCGAGCCGTCGGCAAACAGCCTGAGCGTTCCCTTTCTGATGGCTTCGCTTTCGTATTCGGCCTGCGCCTGTTTTTTCATGTCGCGGCAAATCCGGTCGGTATAGGCGTCGCCGAATATCAGCACGCACAGCCGGTGGATGAAACGCGGGATCGCGCCTGCCGTTTTGCCGAGGCCTTCCGCAAGCGGGGTCATGTCGCAGGAAACGTCCGCCAGTTTGACGGCGTTGACGTCGAACTGGACGTTGACCCGGTTTTCAGGGGTGTCTTTTCCGGTCATGGGATGCGTCCGGTTATGATGATATTGTCATTTTAACAATAAAACGGGGTCGCTGTCATCGTGTCAGAAGGCCCGGCGGGAGGAGCGGTCATGGCGCCGGCCTTGCCGGGCGGGTTCCGGAAAAGCCGTGTCTTCCCGGTATCGGGAGCCATCGCGGCTTTGAGCGGTTTCCGGCGGGCTGTCTTTTTTGGGCGGCCTTTTCGTGTCGCCCGTTTTGAGTGGCATTGAGTTGCGAGGACAAAAGGGTGGCGGATATCCCGGTTCAGGATACCGGGTTGACGCACACCGGTGTTGGCTGGCGCGTCACTTCTTTTGGGCGGAATGTTTCAGAATGTCGCGTTTGATGGCGCCGGACTTTTTCAGCCACTTCATGCTTTCTTCAGGGTTTTCGGCCTGATCGCACAAGCCGGTCCCATAGATTTTGGAGAGCCGGTCCATCGCCATGATCTCGCCGTTTTCGGCCGCTTTTTTGTACCAGAAGAGGGCACGCTCGCAATCCCTTGCGATGCCGTGCCCTGTTTCATAGGCGTCCCCTAGCAGATACCGGGCTTTGG
>NZ_KI392031.1:685377-686644 GCF_000158475.2 Oxalobacter paraformigenes
CCGGAAGGGACCAGTCTCTGTAACAGGCCCAGCGGAATGCCGAAGGTCAAGGCTTCCAGCGGTTCGCCTTTCCCGGTACGGTAAAGGGTCTCCCCATACAAGTCGGCGGCCACATCCAGAATCGCCATGCCGGTTACGGCGCAAAGCGAGGGAACCAGACTGAACGCGATGGCAGCAGGCACGAAGACGAGCTTTCTGCCGGCCTGTTCGGCGATCCAGTTTCCGCCTTTTTCCGCCATACTTTCCCAGCCTCGTTCAAAGACATTGCCCAAGGTCATGAAACGCTGCGCGTCCTCGGCTTCTTTATGGGCGATGAGGTCGGCTTTGGTTTTGTCAAGCCCGGTTCTGTCGCCCGGCATCAGCGGATCGACAATGTCGCCAAGGAGGGCAGCCAGCGCAAGAACATGCGTTTCGGCTTCTTCAGGACTGTAAGCGACACCCTTGCCGAAATGGTGGGCAAATTCGCTGCCGTGTTCCCGGTTCATGACGGTGCCTTCGGCTTCGGCGGTTCGGGCAATGGTGTCGGCCACGGCCTGATGCCGCATCTTTCCGAAGCCTGTCTTTTCCAGTTCAGCCATGCTTTGGTCAGAGTGGCCGGGTGGGTGTGTTCCCTGTGCATTGACCGCAGAAGGTTCCACGAAATTGTGTTGCGCGGCCTCTCGCACGGCCTTGCCGGCCGCATGATAGGCTTCTCCCATGCTTTGGTCGGAATGGCCCACCGTGTCCCGACCGTGTATCCGGCTGTTTTCCCCCAGGGCATGACTGATGAAATCCGCCGCCCACTGAAAAAGAGGGGCATATGTCTCGTTTTTGGGGTCGTTGACGTGCGCCGTCTTTTGCAGACTGTTCGCCAGCGATTGACCGGTTTGTTCCGGAGCCGCTGCCGCCCCCGCGGCGGCCGCTTCGGAGGATGCCGCCCCCGCGGCGGAAGCCGAAGGGGGGGCCGATGCGGCACTTGCCGGGTCCGTTGCCCTCACGCCGGAGGAGGACGCCGTTCCGGAAGGCACGGCCGGTTTATCCCCAGGGAGACGCGATACGCCTGATCGCTCACGCGATGCCGGCAAGCTCACGTCCTGACCGGACAGAGGGGAAGCGGTTTCCGAAGCCGGCTGGCCGGCTTTTTGTTCCGGCATGAGCCGGTTCAAGGCATGGATGGCCCGGTTGGCCCGTTCCCGAAACGTCGGATCGTTTTGGTAATTGCTCAGAAACAGCACATCCCGCATATCCTGGCTCATTTCCTTTAAGGCCGTCTTTTCCGGTGTTCGAT
>NZ_KI392031.1:686744-687982 GCF_000158475.2 Oxalobacter paraformigenes
ATCGCCATGATCTCGCCGTTTTCGGCCGCTTTTTTGTACCAGAAGAGGGCACGCTCGCAATCCCTTGCGATGCCGTGCCCTGTTTCATAGGCGTCCCCTAGCAGATACCGGGCTTTGGCATGGCCCTTTTCCGCCGCCATCAGGTAGTACTGGATGGCGTGGTTCAGGTTTTTTTGCACACCGGTGCCCAGATAGTAGGCGTGACCGAGGTTGGTCATCGCGTCGGTATCGCCATGTCCGGCCGCCCGGCGGTACCAGTACAGGGCTTTTTGCCGGTCTCGCCGCCAGACACTGATGCCTTCATCATACAGGTAACCGAGATTCAGTTCGGCAGAGGAATTTCCCTGTTCTGCGGCTTTCAGATACCATGCTATTGCCTTGTCGTAATCCCGTTTTACTCCCCGTCCTGTTTCATAACACATCGCAAGGTTGTATTGCGCCCTGTCGTTCCCGTTCATGGCGGCCCGTGTGTACCATTCGACGGCTTTTTCGGGATCTTTTTCAATGCCAAGCCCATCCTCGTACATAATGCCGAGCGTGTTTTGCGCTTTGGGATTTTGGCGGTTATCCGGCTGCATGAAACAGGCGTATGCCTTTTCGTATTGTTTTGCCTTATAGTAACGGTTGCCTTCTTCATAGGGACAGGCCAGTGCAGAACTGGCGAGTCCCAGAAGAATTAAACGGCTTCCCGTTTGTATCAGCCATTTCATCATACCGTTTCTTTTGCCGGACACGCTTTATCTGTCAATACATTATTGTACAATCAACTGATAAGCTGACAAATCCCCTTCAATTTTCATTTTGCTTATCCGATTTTTTCCCTTTCTTGCGATTCGCCACATTTTCGACCTGCTCATCCTGAGCGGCATTAACCACACTTTGCAAAATCATGCGTTCCAGGCGGTGCGCCAGATCTTTCAGGGTTCTGACCACAGGCATGGCGCTTCCGGAAGGGACCAGTCTCTGTAACAGGCCCAGCGGAATGCCGAAGGTCAAGGCTTCCAGCGGTTCGCCTTTCCCGGTACGGTAAAGGGTCTCCCCATACAAGTCGGCGGCCACATCCAGAATCGCCATGCCGGTTACGGCGCAAAGCGAGGGAACCAGACTGAACGCGATGGCAGCAGGCACGAAGACGAGCTTTCTGCCGGCCTGTTCGGCGATCCAGTTTCCGCCTTTTTCCGCCATACTTTCCCAGCCTCGTTCAAAGACATTGCCCAGGGTCATGAAACGCTGCGCGT
>NZ_KI392031.1:688082-731462 GCF_000158475.2 Oxalobacter paraformigenes
GGGTCGTCCCAGTGTTTGGTGAAGTCGGGAAGATCGGTTTCCGCCTTTTCCACTCTTTCCGCCCTTTCTTTTTTGGCCGGTTCGGCTTTTAACGGCCCGGTTTGGGGAAGGGGCGTTTCCGGTTCGTTGGCCGGGGTCAGGCCGGTTGGAGCCGCGGTAAAGCCGGGAGCGTTACTGGCCGGTTTGTTCAGGGTTTGCTGTCTTTCCAGCGCTTTCCTTTGCCGCTCAAGTTCTCTTTGCTGTTTGTCTGCCCAGCCGTTTTGTTCGTCGGGGTTCTGGCTGCCGGAAAACCTCTCTCCTGCTGAACCGAAGTGGTTTTCAAAGTCGTTCATGGTTTTCTCCTCCCAAAAAAAAAGCCCTCCGGCAACGCCGGAGGGCTTTGTTCAAATACGCGGGGCGCAAAGACCCCGCCACACTTGATTTATACCCGATAGATGATCTTCGGTCAGCTATGGCTGTCGGGATGTTGAAAAAATGCCGGTCAGCGGTGCCGATCCTGGCGTTGGGCCATCTTTTTCGCGGTGTGAGAGGCGGTAGCGGACAGGCGCAAGGCCGGCCGATGCGGCGGGAAAGAAGCCGGTTTTGAAACGGTGCTATAAAGAATGTCTTACCGTGAAGGCTTTTCCTTTGGCAAGGGGAAGCGGTGTTGTTCGGGCAGGTTTTCGCGTGTTCGGGAAAGGAAAAGGTTTTGCTTTTGGGAGGGGTTTCCATCCGGAAGGGAAACCGCTTGTCCACGCTTTTTTGACGGATGTTTTTCTTTTGTCCGACAGGGCCTGCCTGTTTTTCGGCTCGACGGAAAACGGGGAGAGGAAGGGGAAAGGCGCCGGTAGCGGGAACGGCGGGAAAGGGGATGAAATGACAGGAAGAGAGCGGATGGAAAGCGCAGGGAAAGGAAGGGAAAGGAAGGGAAAGGGCCGGGACATTTTTCCGGCGGAATACAGTAGGGAGGGGTTAGAAAGAGGATGAATCAAAAAGGCTGAAAAGGGCGTGAAACCCGCCTGCATGCCGGGTTTGCCGGTTTTTGCAAAAAATGGTGATTTCCGGACCGTTCGGGTGAAAATCCGGGAAAAAACCGCGGGAAAAAGTCGGGAAATCCCGTTTTGGATCGGGAAAAAATCCCTTGTCACATGGCTGAAAAACCGACTTCAGACGATTCAACTGGCCTTTTTATGGGGAATGGTGACGGAAAATATGGGCCGGAAATCCAGTCCGGTTTATCCGGAAACCAGACCCGCTGTACTCATACCCGGGAGAGGAAAAGATATCGCCGGGCCGGCGGCGGTTTTTCATGCCTTGCCGTTTGTCCGGCGCGGCTGTTTTGCGCAGGCGAGGAGGTTTTCCGGCGGCGGATGGCAGGGGATTTGCAGTGCAATACGCCTTCAAAACCGCTTGCCGGAAAACGGGCTGGCGGGGAAGAAGGCTTGTTTTTTAAGGTTTTTTTGGGTTTTCCGGTTTTTTTGCCGTTTTTTGTCTGTTTAAGACGTCATTTGGGCACGGTTTTATGGCGGCGTCCGCGGGCTTGTCGTAAACTCGCTGGACAGGGCGGCTTGTCCAGTCCGTTTTGGGGCTGTTTTTCGGGCGATTCTGCAGGGGCCGGTGCAGACGTTCCGGAGGGTATGGCCGCGCCGTTTGCCGGTGGAAAGGAGGCAGGAATGGGTGTGGGTATCGGAAGGGGAAACAGGTTCAGGCTGTTTCCGGAAGGGATGTGGCTCTTTCTGTTTCTGGTGGTGTGCGAAGCGGTGTCGCTGTCGGAAGCGCTGGCGTTTGAGGGGGACAGAAGGGGCAGGTCACGGGAAGGCGCGGTGGCGGTCTTGTCGGCTGCCGAAGAGGACAAGGCGGACAGGCTTTTCGAGCTGGTTTTGCTCAAAGACCGGGCCGAGGAGGGCGATCCGGAAGCCCGGTTCGAGCTGGGGCGGCGCTATCTTCAGGGCGTGGGGCTGGAACGCAACGATATCATGGCGCTTCACTGGGTGCGGGCGGCGGCCGAACAGGGTTACGCCCGGGCGCAGGCGGGGCTTGGCTGGATGTACGCGGTCGGCCGCGGAGTGGAACGGGACGAGACGCAATCGTTCATCTGGTACGAACGGGCGGCGAAGGAGGGGTATCCGGTCGCCCAGCGGATGCTTGGCAAGTGTTATGAAAAGGGCATCGGCGTCGGAAAGGATCGGGCGATGGCGAAAGTCTGGTATGAAAAGGCGGCGGCTCAGGGAGATGAGCAGTCTGTCCGGCGTCTGAAAGATTGGGAGACGGAAGCGGACTGATTTTTCCCGGACAGTCCGGCGGGCGTATGGCGCTGGCGGTCGGGGTCTGACCGGGCGTTTGCCTGTGTCCGGCCCGGAGCGGGCGGCTGCGCCGTTTTTTTCCTGTTTTCCCGTGTCCGCCGCTTGCCGGTGTGCCGGATGGGATAGGCGCGGGGCATACCGGGCATTCGGGCCGGTGTTTGCCGGAAGCGCTTGAACCGGAGGCCTGTTCTCTCCCGGTCGGGTTGCCGGGAAAGCCCGGATGGCCCTGATGGGCCGGCAGACTTTCTCTTCTTGTCGGGGCAGGGCTTTTCCTTTCCTGTTTTGGCACTGGCGGGCGGTTTCGGGCTTGCCGCCGCCGTCGTGCAAGCCGCGTTCGTGCCGGATCGGCGGGCAAAAGGCAGCCTGCAGGCGGGCTGCGCCAGGCCAGAAGCCGGATGGCGTTTCCCGGCCGGTTCTCCGTTTTTTCCTTCTTCTTTTACGTTTGCCGCTTTTCTGTTATCCTGTATTTAGTTAGGTACCTTATTAATGGAGGGGAGTCATGCAGGACAGGGAAGCGATGGATATTTTCGGCAATTTGCGCTTGTGTTTCACTCTGTTGCACCGGGGCGGCGAGAGGCGGCGGCACTGTCATGGCGGGTTCAGGGGGCGGGGCCGGATGCTGGCGTTTTTGCGGGAACATCCCGGGATCAGCCAGCGGGAGATGGCGGAATCGCTCGGTATCCGGCCGCCGTCGGCCAGCGAGTTGCTGGAACGGCTGGCTGCCGGGGGACTGGTCGAACGGCGGGTCAACGAGGCCGACCGGCGTTCGCTACAGGTTTTTCTGACGGAAAAGGGGGCGAAGCTGGCCGATCATGTCGGCCGGAACCGGCAACGGGAAGCGGCGGAATTGCTGGAGGGCTTTAGTGAGGCGGAGCGCGCGCAGTTGGCGCGTTTGCTGGAAAAGCTGGCGGTTTCGCTGAAAAAACAGACGGCTTTTGCCGGCGGAGATGAGGAAGGGGAGCCGGGTCATGGCGGCGCTTGCGGCTGCGGCGGGCATGGCGGGTGTTTTTCCCATGCGGCCGGAGAGGAGCGGGAAGCGGACGGCCCGGAAGGGAACCGTCGCCGTCACGGCTGCGGCTGTGGCGGGATGCGGGGCAAACGGCGGGGCAACATGGCGATCTGAACGGGCAGGGAAAGCGGAGCCCCGGAGGGAAGCCTGTTTTTGAACGCGTGTCCGGGACAGAGGGGGGCTTTGACGCAAACGACTTCCGGCAGGGAACGGCAAGGGCGGTTCCCTGTCGAACCGGATAGGGTTTTCCGCGGGAAGGCCGGGTTTTCGCGCCGTTTTGCCGGGCCGGGGAGCTGGCGGAAAGCGCTTCGTGGTGAAGACAGGAGACTCTTTCAGGAAAGGGAGGAACGATGCGTTCGATGAGGTCGTGGAGGCAGGGGAGTATGGTGCTGGCCGCCGTTTTTTTGCTGCCGTGCTGTGTTTTTTTCGTGGGGGCGCCGTCGGGTAATGCGCAAACCGTCTTGCCGGCAGATGTGCCGGCGGTCACGCGTTATGCGGACGCTCCGCTGGCGCTGGTGAAGGAAAGGGCCAGGGATGGGGAGGATGCGGCGGAACTGGAACTGGGCCTTCGCTATGTGCTCGGTTCGGACGGGGTCAGGAATGTGCCGGCCGGGGTGAAATGGATCGGGATGGCGGCCAAAAAGGGGATGCCGCAGGCCGAACACGAATTCGGTTCCCTGTATCTGATGGGGGTGGGTGTGCCCCAGAGCGATGCGCTGGCTGTCCAGTGGTTCAGGAAGGCGGCGATTCAGGGGTATGCCCCGTCGCAGACGGCGATGGGGTTCGCCTATGAAAACGGGGCGGGGGTGCCGAGGAACCCGGAAAAAGCCGCTTACTGGTTTGACAAGGCGGCTTCGCAGGGAAACGGTATTGCCGAGGAAAGTGTGGAGGGGGGCATGTGATGTCTGTTTCACGCAACGTCATGTGAAGGGTGTAAACGATGCGTTGAACGAAGGAATACCGGGGCCGGTTCTTTTTGAACCGGCTTTTTGTTTTTTGCGGTCGCCGGACGGCATGAAGAATCGGCCGGTTTTCTTTATAAAAGTGGTGGAAAGAAAAAGCGGAAGTATGAAAGAATACTCCTGGTTAACAGGCCGGAACGGTTTTCCGGCCGGGGGCGGTTTGTCCGTCCGTCCGCTTGCGCGGCCGGGCGTCTTGCAAGGTGGCAAAAAAGAGGATAGGTCTGGATGGGTCTGGGTTTCCGGTTTCGGTTTAGGGCGCTGGCGTGCGGGGTGTGGGCGACGCTGCTGCCGGTTTGCGGTTTTGCCGCGGACAAGCCTGTTTCTGCCCCGGTGGCGCGGAACGCGCCGGCGGATGGTTTTTCCCTGTCTTCTCCGGCGCCTGCCGCGTCCGTTTCGCCGCCTTTGTCGGCGGCTGAGGCGGCGCTGGCGGCCGGGGCGGAAAAGGGCGACGCCCGGATGAAAATGGCGCTGGGCCTCCGGTACGCGATGGGCCGGGGGGTGCCGGCGGATGATGCGCGGGCGCAAGTATGGCTGAAAAGGGCGGCCATGGAAGGCAATGCCGTGGCGCAGGTCAGTCTGGCGGCGATGATGGCTTTCGAGAGCGATGTTCAGGACGCGCCGGGAGCGGCGGTCTGGTTCGGCAAGGCCGCGGCGCAGGGCAATACGCAGGCGCAGGCGGAACTGGCGAGGATGCTGGAAACCGGACTGGGCGTTTCCCGCAATCCCGAAGAAGCGAGGCAGTGGCGGGAGGAGGCAAGGGAACAGGCCGATAAGGTGATGCTGGACTGGGCATGGAAGATCGCCGCGACGGGAGGCCGGAGATGGGAGGTGGCCTTTTCCGGGCCGGATGCGGACGGGACGGTGGCCCGGCCGAAAGGGGAATTTCCTGGACGGGCGGTTTCGCAAAAGAGGATCGCCACCGGGATTTTAACGCCGGACGGCGCGGGGATTTCGCTGGACGTGGAAGCGGTCGGCCGGGCGGTCGAAAGCGGCGACCCGCAGGCATGGACGGTGGGCGCGCTTCTTCTGGCGACAGGTAACGGGGTGAAAAAGGACGAGGCGCTGGCGGTGGAATGGTTCGGAAAAGCGGCAAGGGCGGGCTATCCGCCGGCGCAGGCGGTGCTGGGCGAACTTTACATGCTGGGCTGGGGGCCGCTGGAAGCGGACAATGCCGCGGCGGCGCGATGGATGAAACAGGCGGCGGTGCAGGGGTTGCGTGAGGCGCAGACGAGTTACGGTTCGATGCTGGCGGGCGGCAAGGGGGTGACGGAGGACAAGAAGGAAGCGTTTGGGTGGATCCGGCAGGCGGCGGAAAAGGACGAGGCGCGCGCGCAGCTGATGATGGCGATGAACGCGCTTTCCAAAGGGGATCGCGAAGGCGCGGCGACCTGGTTTTACCGGGCCGCGGAAAATGGCGACGACGAGGTGCTGTCGATTCTGGGGGTGCTCTACGGCTGGGGCGACGGCGCGATTGCGGGCGAAAGCGAAAAGATGACGGAGGTGCGCCGCTACGCGCAGCGGGGCGAGCCGGAAGCGCAGCTGATGCTGGGATTGCTGTATGGAGAAGGCTGGGGCGCGCCGCGGGACGGGGTGTTGGCCGAACACTGGTTTGGGGAGGCGGCACGGCAGCATTATGCCGATGTGTTGCTGCCGCTGGGGCTTTTTTACGCGGAAACGGATCGCCCGGATCTGGCGGCGGGCCTGTTTGATGAGGCGGTCAGGCAAAAGGCTTACGCTTTCGCGCGCGACCGCGAAATCCTGCAACTGCTTTTTGTCGAAACGGAAAGGATGCCGGAGCTGGAAGAAGCCTTGCGGGATCGGGCAGCGGCCTCTGGAAGGGAGGAAACGGCCAGTCCGGAAGGAGAAGGGAAAGCCGGCCCCGGCAAGGTCCGGCAGGCGGAGGGCGGCCCGGCGGGGGCCGTAATGCCCGATGCGGCAAAGGGGGCGGGTTCCGGCCTTCGCCGGGAACGGATTGCGAAAAAGATCGCTTTTCTGAAAGAGCGGGCGGCGCGGGGCGATCCGGCGGCGGAACTCATGATGGCGACGCTGCTGGAGGAGGGCTGGAGTGTGCAAAGGGATGGGGAAACGGCCCGGAGGTTGCGCGATAAGGCCCGTGAACAAATCTGTGCGGCAGGTGGCGGGGCGGAGGATGAACCCGAATGCGCCTTGCCCGATGGGCAGAAAGAGGCGGAGGCTGCCGGTTTGGGCGGGGAAGACGATGCGGACGGGCCAAAGGCCGGGGAAAACGGGCATGGGGAAGAAGACGAGGGTTCCCTGTCGCTGAAGGTGACGGATTATTCCGCGAAAGGGGGCCTGTGAAACGATTTTGTGTGATGGCGGTGGCGTCGGTCTGGCTGGCGGCCGGTTTGCCGGGGCTGGCGGCGGATACGGCGGCGGATTTCCCGGCAAGGCGGTGTCAGGACGCGTTCGGGTGCATTCCCGGCGAATCCTGCCGTGAGGCAAAAGCTTTGTATGCCCGGGCCAGACGGGGCGATCGGGAGGCGGCGACGGCATTGGGATTGCGTCTGATGATGGGAAACGGGGTCATGCCGGACGATCTGGCGGCCATGCGCTGGTTTGAAAAGGCGGCGGCAAAGGGCGATACGGTCGCGCAGGTGGCGCTGGGGGCGTATCTGACGCGGCGGGAAAGCCCGGAGGAAACGGTGGCGCAAGGGCTGGCGTATCTGGAAAAAGCGGCAAAAGCCGGCAATCCGGTCGCCTCGTCGAATCTGGCGATGCTGTACCGGATCGGCCGCCGGGGCATTCCGGAAAACGGGGCGCTGGCCGAAAAGTGGACAAGGTGGACGAACCGGCTGGCGGAAGAAAGGATGATCAGGGAGATAAAACGGGCTGTCGGGCCTTACCGTGATGTTCTGTCTGTCCGCGCCGGACAGCCCGATGACGTGTTGCTGGCCGAAAGCGTGAAAGCGGCGGCCGCCGGCGGCGAGACGATGGCGCAAACGCTTTACGGGGTCTGGCTGGCGTCAGGCGACATGGAAAAGGCGGGGATTTCCCGCGATCTTCTGAAAGGGGCGGACGTGTTGGCCGGCGCGGCGAAGTCGGGCGACGCGGTGGCGGCTTTTGCGCTCGGGGATCTGTTGTGGGTGGGCACGGGCGCGCTGGAAAGGAATCCGGAGGCGGCGGCCGGCTGGCTGAAACAGGCTGCTGAAGGGGGCCATGCGAAGGGCATGGCCTTATACGGCTTTTTGCTGCTGAACGGTTTGTATGCGGAAATGGATCCCGCCAGGGGTCTGGCGTATCTGGAAGAGGCTGTCCGGCAGGGATTGCCGGAGGCGCAGATGGCGCTGGCGTCGGTCTGGATGGGGATGAACGAGCGTGAAAAGGCGCTGCGCGCTTTCGGTAACACGCTCTCGTGCCGGGATTGCACGGTGGAACGGTCGATATTGGCCTGGAAGTATGGGGCCGGGAACGGGCCGGTGACGGGCGAGCCGGAGAACATGACGGAAATCCGCCGGCTTGCCCAGTTCGGCGATCCGACGGCCATGCTGTATCTGGGCATGGCCTGCGATGTGGGGGCAGGCGGCAGACGGGATGCCTGCCAGGCGGTCAGGTGGTATGAAAAAGCGGCGGAAAAGGGGATGCAAGCCGTGTATCTGCCACTGGCGATGGCGTGTGTGGAAACGGACGATTTGGCCTGCGCACGGAAATGGCTGGCGGCAGCGGCGTGCAGCGCTGAAGCGATGGGCTCGCCTTACCATTTCATGCTGGCTTTCGCGCTGGATGAGGTATGGCTGGACGATCGGAAGGAAGCGAACGGGGCGGACAGGGCGGCCGTTTCCGGCGACCGCGTGAAAAGCAGGGCGAAACGGCTCCGGTGGCTGCACCAGGAGGCCCGCCGCGGCAACGGGGCGGCGGCTGCGGTTTTGGGCGGCCTTTATGAGGCGGGAATCGGCGTTGCAAAAGACGAAGAACAGTCGGCCATGTGGCGGCAGCGTGCGAGAGAAGCGCAGGCCTGCCGTCGTTTGCCTTTGGCGGATTCCCCGTCTGCCGGGGGAATGGACGGTTCGCGCAAACCGGAGGGGGAGGCCCGATGAAGTGGAAAGGCGCCGCTGCCGTGCTCTCCGGCCGGAATATGGCGATCGGTCTGGCGCTTGCCGGCAGTGTTTTGCTGTGTACGGCGCTGGCGTATGGCGGGAAAAGCCTGGAAGCCCTTTTGAATCTGCCGGTTCCCGAGCAGCCTGTTTTCGTGGTCAAAGACGAGCAGGCGTTCTTTTCGGTCTTCAGGAACGCGATGGGGCTGGATGAGGAAGAGTCGGCGGCGCGGCGTGCCGCGCTGGGCGCGGACAAGGCGGCAGAGGCTGCCGGGGAGGAAGACGAGGCCCCGTCGGAATGGATGCGGCAGTTGCGCCGGCAGGCGGCGGCCGGAGACGCCAGGGCGCGTTTCTGGCTGGGACGGTTTTTGCTGGAAGACGCCCGGCAACCCGGGATGGAAAAGGAAGGCATCCACTGGCTGGAACTGGCTGCCAGACAGGGGCTTATCCGGGCCCAGCTTTATCTGGGCATGATGTACACCAGCAAGACGGTGGGGCCTGTGGATGCGGCGCTGGCCCGGTTCTGGCTGGAAAAGGCGGCGAAACAGCATTCGCCTATGGTGCAGCTTTATCTTGGCTTGCTCTACGGTCAGGGCAAGGTGTTGCCGCGCGATATCGGCAAGTCGGTTTACTGGACGGAGAAGGCGGCGGAAAGCGGGTTCGCGATGGCCCAGTTCGCGCGGGGCCTGATGGCCGCTTTTCTCGAAGCGTATCCGCGTGACGAGGCACTGGCCGTCCGGTATTTCAGGAAGGCGGCAGAGCAGGGCATGGCCAAGGCGCAGTTTTATCTGGCGCTGATGTACTGGCAGGGACGCGGCGTGCCCAAAAATGACGGGGAGGCGGTTCACTGGAACGCGCTGGCGGCGGAGCAGGGCCTGCCGGAAGCGGAGTTCGCGATGGGGCAGATGGCAAGACACGGCATCGGACTGCGAAAGGACAGGGAATGGGGCCTGATGTGGATCGACCGGGCCGCCCATCAGGGGCTGGCCGAGGCGCAGTATGACATGGGGGAAGCTTATCTGGAAGGCAGGGGCGTCGAACAGAATGTGACGACGGCCGCGGCCTGGTTTTACCGGGCGGCCTTGCAGGAGCATGGCGCCGCGCAGCTGAAGCTGGCGTATATGTACGCCAACGGGATCGGCGTCGAGCCCGATCTGGAAAAGACGGCGCTCTGGCTGGAAAAGGCGGCTTCGGCCGGCAGCGCGCAGGCCAGGGAGTGGCTCGGACAACTGGGGGAGGACGGTGAAAAGGCCGTTTCCGGTTCCGTTCCGCTGTTTGACGACCGGGGTGAAAACGGGTTTTTCCGCTTTTTCAGCGGTGCGCTGATCCGGGGATGAGGCCGGTCCGAAAAGTCCGGCGGACAGGGGCCTTGTTGTCCCGGACAAGCTTCCTCTTCCGGGGGCGGGCCGGTTTGGACGGCGGGCGAAAAAACCGGAGACGGCGGACGGTTTTCCTGAGCGCCGGTTTGGCGGTTTTCCGGAAGGTTGCCGGTTTCCGGATGATCCGGATAAAAAACAGGAAAAATGAGGGAAAACCGGCCGTCCAGCCGTCAGTAACGCGTGTCCCGATGGCGTTTGACGCCGGTTTTTCCCCTTTGCCGAAAGCGGCCCGGCAGGGCGAAGACGCGCCGGGCGTGTCGCCGTTCCCGTTTCCCTGTTATGCGGGCCATCCCGGATGGCCTCTTTTCCCTGCCGGCCGGAAAAGGGCGATGCCTTGCCTTTGCGCGAGGGGGCAGGAACCGGTTTCCCGGTGAGGCCATCGGGCTTTTTCGCTGGCAGGGGCCGGAGCCGGCCTGTTTCCTTCCGTTAGGGGAGCTGGCTTTTTTGGCAGGCGGTTTGCAAAGCCTGTCACGGTTCCGGCCGGAGAGGGGGCAAGCGGGTGTTCCCGTATCGGTTGCGGCTGGCCGGTTGCCGGCGATAAGGGAGGGGCCTTGCTGAATCGCCTGCCTGTGTGGCGTGAGCATTTTCCTGTGCCGGGTTCATGAGGGCCGGGTGTGTCGCCGTTTTGCCGGACGTTTGCCGGTTTTCCGGCTGAACGCAAGCGGCGCGTGGCGGCGTTTTTGACGGTCTCAGGCAGGCGGTGCATTTCCTGCCCGGTGAAAGGTTTCCATTTTCGGGGAAGGGGGTAAAGGGGCGGGCAAATGGCGCTACGCCCTCTTTCCCGCTTCCGGCCGCTCAGATGCCGGCCGGGCATGGTCGTGTGGCCGTTTCCCGCTTCCGGCGGTTTTTCCCGGAACAGGGCGGATGCCGCGAGGCCGTCAGAAAAAAGGCGACAGCCGGACAAATGGCTTTACGGCCGGTTCGGCAGGTGTAAAATAAGGCTTTTGCGGCAATCCGCCGTTGCCGCCGGTTTTTCGCTTAAGGGGCGGTTTCTCCTGCCGGAGCAGGGACAGAAGAGGGTGTTTTTTTATGATTTCGTTTTCGGTCAGTATGGTTTTGCTTTTGGCCGGATACTGGGTGTACGGCCGGTATGTGGAAAAGGTTTTCGGGATCGAGCCTGGACGGCTGACGCCTGCCGTTGCCAGGCCGGATGGCGTGGATTATATTCCCTTGTCAGGCTGGCGTCTTTTTTTGATCCAGTTTTTAAACATTGCCGGGCTCGGGCCGATTTTCGGGGCGATCATGGGCGCGAAGTTCGGTTCGTCGGCCTATCTCTGGATCGTTTTCGGCTGCATTTTCGCCGGGGCGGTGCATGACTATTTCTCCGGGATGCTCTCCCTGCGCAATAACGGGGAAAGCTATCCGGAAATCGTCGGCCGCTATATGGGCAAGCCCTTCATGCAGGTTGTCCGGGTATTCACGCCGGTCATGATGGTTCTGGTGGGCGCCGTTTTCGTGGCGGGGCCGGCCGGTCTTCTGGCGAAGCTGACGGCCGGGACGGTCGGTTTTTCGTTCGGGATATGGACGGCGGTCATTTTCATTTATTTCATTGCCGCCACCCTCTTGCCGATCGACCAGCTGATCGGGCGGCTGTATCCGCTTTTTGCCGCGGCGCTCCTTTTCATGGCTTTCGGCATCCTGGTTTCGCTTTACCTCCACATGCCCGCCTTGCCGGAAGTGACCGACGGGTTGATGAACACGCATCCGAAGGCGGAAACGACGCCGCTTTTCCCGATGCTGTTCATTACGATCGCCTGCGGCGCGCTCTCGGGTTTCCATGCCACGCAGTCGCCGATGATGGCCCGGTGCATGACGAATGAACGGCAGGGCCGGCCGGTTTTTTACGGCGCGATGATCGCGGAAGGGATCGTGGCGCTGATCTGGGCGGCGGCCGCCAATTTCGCCTTTCATACCCCGGAAGGGCAGGCTTTCTTTACCGGCGGCAATGCGGCGCAGGTCGTTGATTTCGTCTCGAACAACTGGCTCGGAACGCTGGGCGGCGCGCTGGCCGTCCTGGGCGTCATTGCCGCGCCGATCACGTCCGGCGACACGGCGTTCCGGTCGGCGCGCCTGATCGTGGCCGATGCGCTGAAAATCGAACAGAAGAGCCTGATGAAGCGCCTTCTGGTGTCGTTGCCGCTTTTTGCGGCCGGTTTTGTGCTGCTGTTTATCGACTTCGAGGTCATCTGGCGCTATTTTGCCTGGTCGAATCAGATTCTGGGCACGATCACGCTCTGGGCCGTGACGATTTATCTGACGGTGAACCGCAAAAATTATTTTATCGGCCTGATTCCCGCGCTTTTCATGACGGCGGTGGTGTCGGCCTATCTGTTTATCGCGCCGGAAACGCTGGCTCTCTCGGCCACCGTATCCTACGCGCTCGCTCTTGCCTTGACCGCCTTGTGCGTTTTCTTTTTCGTGCGCTGGAAGAATCGCCTGACGGGTAAGGCAGTCCCATCGACGGCGGACGGTTCCGTGACGGCCAGGAGGCCTTAACGGGCTGTCCGTTTGGCGCCTTTCCGGCCGGGGGCTTTTGGCTGAAAGGGCCGCTTGCGGCAGGCGCGGCGGCCGTCCTGACGGGTTTTGCCGCCGTTTTTCTTTTTGAGTGTCCGTATGGCCGTTTCAGGATGTGCCGGGTGAGCCATGTCTTGCCAGTGCCGGGACGGGAAGCGGTTTTCCGGACAGGTTGCCGATGGCCGGGAATGCCGGGAAGGGGAGATCATGGAACGGATGGCCGGCCATTCTGGAGG
Organism: Oxalobacter paraformigenes; assembly: GCF_000158475.2. GTDB lineage: Bacteria > Pseudomonadota > Gammaproteobacteria > Burkholderiales > Burkholderiaceae_D > Oxalobacter > Oxalobacter paraformigenes. The sequence continues at coordinate 700,517 of NZ_KI392031.1, forward strand.
CGGCCTTGCGCGCTGTCACGGAAAGTCCGGGAGATAAGGGAAGGCGCAAGGGAAGGCGGTTTTCCAGAGGGCGAAAGGGGGCGGTGTCCGGATTGTCCTGAACCGGACGGAATATTTTTTCCGGATGCCCGCCGATTCCGCCTTGCCGGTTTTTTCCGTTTAAAGCCCCGGTTGCCCGGGCGATTCCGGGCGCATGAGGCATCGCTTTGCCGGTTATCCGTTTTTTCACCGCTCAATGCCCGCGGGTCGCCGGTTCGGGCGGGGACGGGTTCCGGCAGGCGCTTGCCGGGTTCCTGTTTTTTCGCGGACAAGGAGCCGGAGCGCGGGGTTCGGGCCATCCTCTTTTGCCGCGGGGAGGGCGGGAGAGCCGGTAAACCGGCGGGCGGTTTTTTCCGGCGGGGAGAAAGTCTGCGGGAGCGCGGGTTTTGTGTGACAATATCCGGCAGTTTTTCCGGGCTGTTTGCCCGGCCTGATCTCTTTTTCACGGACAGTCATGCTTGCTCTCCTTTTCCGTTTTCTCACCGTTGCCGTATTGGCCGCGTGCTGCGCCAGTGCGCAGGCTTCCACAGAGGAGGGGCTCGTCTTGCTGGAATCACGCCGGTTTCAGGCGGCGTATGCGGTTTTTTTGCCGGAAGCGGAAAAGGGGGACGCGCGGGCGGCGTTCGAGGCGGGGCGGCTTTTGCTGGCCGGCCGGGGGGTTGAAAAGGATGAGGCGTCAGGCGCGAAATGGGTGCTGGCTTCGGCCGAAGGGGGTTACCGGGACGCGCAGTATCTGATGGGGGCGCTCTCGGTCTATGGGATCGGGGTCGAAAAGGACAGTCAGGTGGCGCTGACCTGGTTTTCAAAAGCGGCGGCCGCGGGAGACGCGCGGGCCGCCACGGCGATGGGGATTTTGACCGGTTCGGGCGCGGCCGGGGGCAATCGCCGGCCGGAAGCGGTTTTATGGTTTAGGCGGGCGGCAGAAGCGGGGGAACCGGAAGCGCAGCGGCGCCGGGCGCTGGCGCTGGCGACAGGCCGGGACGGGAAAAAGGACGAGGCGGCGGCGGCCGGCTGGTTTCTGAAGGCGGCGCAAAAAGGGCTTCGCGAGGCGCAATACAATACGGGCTACCGGTATGCGGAAGGGATCGGCGTGCCGCGCGATCTTGCAAAGGCGGTTTACTGGTATGACAAGGCGGCCGCGGGGGGCGATGTGAAGGCGCAATACAATCTGGCGACGATGTACCTGAACGGTCTGGGCGTTGAGGAGGACGCGGCAAGGGCGGCCGGCTGGTTTTTAAAGGCGGCCGGGGCCGGATACGGGCCGGCGATGTACCGGCTCGGCGCGCTGTATGAAGAGGGCCGCGGGGTGAAACGGGATTACCGGCTTGCGGCCAGGTGGTACGAGGCGGCGGACGCGGCCGCGAAAGAGACGATGGCAAAGGCGCCAAAAGGCCGGGTTAATCCCGTCTGGCGGGGATCGCTTGTCCTGCCTGACGACTTGAGACGTACTTTTCCGGACATTCCCGCGCCGGACGGGGCGAACCGGGCCCCGGACGCCGTCCGTTGACTGGCGTGTCCCTTGCCATGCAGCGCCGCCATTTAATGGCAGTGTTTCCGATTTTTATCAAATGGGGGCGCGAATCCCTGTTGTAGCATGCATCCAGACAGTGGTTGGTTTTGATATGTTCAATCTGATGTTTTTTCAACAGGAAGGATTTTCTTATGCGCAACAGCACTCGTGGATTGTTACTGATTGCCTCTTTGGCGCTGGCCGGATCGGCTTTTGCCGCGCCTGCCGGCGGGATTGTGGAACACCCGCCCGTCCAGTCGGGTTACGGCACCGGCCCTTACGGCGGTTATGGCCCGGTCGGCCCGCTGAATTCGCCCGCTGTGGTCGTGCCTTATCTGGCCCCGAACGGCATAACGGTTTATCCGCTGCAAACGAGCAGTAATGCGGTCAAACCGGGCCCGAACAGCACGGTGAAAGTCAATTACCGCGGCTGGCTGCAAAACGGCACCGAATTCGACAGTTCGTATTCCCGCGGACAGCCTGCCGTTTTCGAACTGAACAAGACGATTCCCTGCTGGCAGCAGGGCTTGCAGACCGTTCCGGTCGGCAGCAAGGTGAAGCTGGTTTGCCCGCCGTCAACCGCCTATGGCGCCAATCAGGTCGGCAATATTCCGCCCAACAGCACGCTGACGTATGAAATCGACCTGCTGGAAGTCATGAACTGAGCGGTTTGTTATGGCACGGAAATGGCGCGCACCTGCGCCATTTTTTTTGAGCGGGGACAAGACGCCGGGCCCGGTTCGCCGAAAGGAACAGGCCGGTTCCGGCAGGGGAGGGCATCATGTGGCTGATCTGGTGGGGAGAAGACGGGTTTGTCCGTATGGCGCGGCTGGAGGTGGCGGTTTCCTTTCCGGCCGGAAGCCGTTATCCTTCGCGTTTCGGAGGGCACTGCCTTTTTTCGTTGCGGCAGCAGGAGGGAGGCCGGATACGCGTCTTGCAGAGGCGTTCGCCTGCCGGGAAAAGCCGCGTTGCCGGCGTCTTGCCGTTTCCGCCGGCAATGCGCTGCAAGGCGCGTGGCCGTTATCCTTCTTTCCGGTGCGGAGCCTGACGGGGGCGGAAAAACACGCGCCAACACCCGTCCCGGGAAAGGGGAGGCCGTTTTGGCCTGTCGCTTCGGCCAATGCCGGTAACCGGTCAGACCCGGGCGGACGGAGGCGCTTCGCTTGCGGCGTGCGGCAAGCCGGAGGTATGATGCGCGATTTTCATCATGACGGAATGATGGCTGACGCCGTATGGCACGGTACTGGCTTGCTGCATGAACATGACCATGGCAAGCAGGCAGGCAATCGAGAAGGCGAATGTCAATATGCGGTTATACATATGGCAGTCCTTTCTTTAATTGTCGGATGAAACGGTTGATCCCCTTATGTTGAGGTTTTGTATAAGATACCCTATTTTCGGTATTTTTTGTCAAATTTTATTTCATTTTGTAGTTATTTTTTTACTGAAAGTAAAAAAATAACCGACATTTCTCAAGCATTCGCCTTTTTTCCGGGCCGCGATTTTTTTCCGGCGAGCCGGGAAGGTTCCATTTCGGCAATCCGGCGCCGTTTGTGCCGCGGCCGGGCCGGTCTCGCCGGTCTTGCCGCGTTCACCGGGGAAGGCAGGAAGGGGAGACGGTTTTGCCGGAAAAAAGACGAGTCGGGAGGTGTTGGGAACAGGATGAATCAAAAGGGTCAAAAAGGGCTTGAAACCCGCATGAATCCCCGGTTTGCCGGTTTTGCGAAACATCTTGATTTCCGGGCAGTTCGGGGGGAAATCCGGGAAAAAACCGCGGGGAAAAGACGGGAAATCCCGCTTTGGACCGGGAAAAAATCCCTGGTCACATGGCTGAAAAACCGCCAACACACGATTCAACAGGCCTTTTTTTGGGAAGGGTGAGCGAAAACACTGTCCGGAAATCCAGTTCGACTCATCCGGAAACCAGACCCGCTGTACCGGACGCCAGCGCGTTTGGAGCGGGCGGCAAGGCGGCGGTCAATCGTTCCCGGGAGGATTGGCTGGCCATCCGTCAAAAGGCGGGTTTTTCTTTTCCGTCCATGTCGCCTGAAGGGCCCGGGAGGGGGCTGTTCCGGCCGGAGGGAAAGGGGCCGGGTTTTGCCCTGACAATTCCCTGTTTTTCCTTCACTGGCCGGGTTCGCCCGCGCAATCGCCGCCATTTCCGTCCTCCCTTTCATCGAATCCGGGGAGGGCGCGTTAAGAGCGGCAGGCAGTCCCTGCCGGTTTGACTGCCGAAGCATGGGGAGGACAGGCCTTTTCCCGCGCCTTTTGCTGCCGGGTTTTCCGTCCGGCGGTACCCGGCGCGGCGTTTTTCCGCTTTCCCCACGGAAAGGTTTCGGGGGTTTGATTTTGTCCGCAAATCCTGATCTAATGTGATCAGGCTCAGATATAATATGAGCAGGCATCGGGGTTGCCGGCAAGGCGCCCGGCAATCCGGGAAACGGAAGGCGGTGGATCGTGGCGAATGGAGAAAGGCTTGGACGGGGAAGCGGGCTTTCCGAACCGGTAACGGCTCTCGGGTGTCCGGCCGTGATGGATGCCTTGAATGCCGGTGTGGTGTGTTGCCGGGTGGATGAAGACCTGAGTTTTTGCTGGGGCAATGCCCGTTTTTTCGGGATGACGGCTTTTACCGAAGAGGCATTCGTCCGGCATTTTGGCGGCCTGCGTCCGTTCTATGCCGCTTGTCCCGAATGTGCCGGCGATTTCGCCCTCATCGAAAGCGCCTTGTCCCGTGCGGTGAAAGCGGGCAACGCCAGTGTCGAAATGGAGATCAGACTGCCGGGAAAAGCGGGCGGTTTTTCATGGATAAAGCTTTCGGGGACGGTTTCTTCCGATGAAACCGGTGCGCCGCTTCTGGTGGCGGTCCTGACCGATATCAACGCACTGGCGGCCGACTGGGAAGAACAGGCCCGTCTGGCCGGAGAACACTGGCGGTATTTCCGCTGGATGATGGATGAATTCGCCGGGAACGTTTACGTCAGCGATATGGAAACCTGCGAGTTGCTGTATCTGAACAGGACGGCGTGCGAGACGCTGGGCGTGTCGGCGGAAAGGGTATTGGGCAGGAAATGCTTTGAGGTCATTCAGGGCCGGCAATCGCCTTGCCCTTTTTGCACCAACGACCGTTTGCGGGAGAACGGATTTTGCAACTGGGAATTCTTCAATCCGGTGCTGGAACGGGCATTCATGATCCGGAACCGGGTTATCGAGTGGGAAGGCCGTCCGGTCAGGCTGGAATTGTCGCATGACATGTTCAGCGCCGAATACAAGCTGGCCAAGAAGGATCGCGAACGCCTTGCGCTGGTCGGCTCGATGCCCGGCGGTTTCGTGCGTCTGGACGCCCGCGATTACCGGACGGTGCTCTGGTACGGGGCCGATTTTCTGAACGTGATCGGTTATACGGCAGAACAGTTCGAAAACGAATTGCATTCGCAATGCACCTATGTCCATCCGGACGATCTGAAACGCATTGTCTCCCGGCTGGAAACGGTTGACACCACGGGCGAAAATATCGTGACGGAAGTCCGGATCATCACCCGAAGCGGCGAGATGAAATACCTGAACATGACCCTGTGTTACGCCAGCGCGGAAGACAGCTGGGACGGCATTCCTTCTTTTTACAGCGTGGGGATGGACGTGACCGAACAGCGCGAGGAACAGGCGCGGCAGCGCAGGGCGCTTGAGGAGGCGTATCACGCGGCCCGGGTGGCCAGCGAGGCCAAGACCAATTTCCTGTCGTCGATGTCGCATGATATCCGGACGCCGATGAATGCGATCATGGGGATGGCCCTGATCGCGCAGACGAATCTGGCCAGTCCGGAAAGGGTCGCGGACTGTCTGGACAAAATCAGCGTTTCCAGCCGCCATCTGCTCAGTCTGATCAATGAGATTCTGGATATGTCGAAAATCGAGAGCGGCAGGATCGATCTGGTCGCCGAAGAAGTGTCGCTGCCGGAACTGATCCGGAATGTGATGGGCATGTGCCAGCCTTTGCTCCGGGAAAAAGGGCTGGAATTTCACGTCAGCGCCAGTCAGGTAAGACATGAGAATATCGTGATCGACGGCGGCCGTTTGCAGCAGGTGCTGATGAATCTGCTCTCCAACGCGGTCAAATATACGCCGGAGGGCGGAACGGTCGGTTTTGTGGTGCGGGAATTGCCGACGGGCATTAAGAAGCGGGGACAATACGAATTCGTGGTGGAAGATAACGGGATCGGTATGCCGGCGGCTTTCCTCCCGCATCTTTTCGAACCGTTTTCCCGCGCGGAAGATCCCCGGATCAGCCGGATCCAGGGCACGGGCCTTGGGATGGCGATTGCGGAAAATATCGTCCGCATGATGAACGGGACGATCACGGTGGAAAGCGAGCCGGAAAAGGGAAGCCGGTTTACCGTTTCCCTGCCTTTTGAACTGGCGGGGGAAGACGATACGGTGGATACGGGGCTGGCCGGTTTTCCGGTGCTGGTGGTGGACGACGACCGGATGGTTTGCGAGAGCGCGACAGTCCTTTTAAACGAACTCGGCATGCGGGGGGTCTGGGTGGATTCGGGCGAGGAAGCGCTCCGGTGCGTCGTGTATGCCCATGAAAACGGGGACGGTTTTTTCGCGGTGATTCTGGACTGGAAGATGCCGGGCATGAGCGGGCTGGAGACGCTCAAAGCCATCCGCAAAAGGCTGGGCAGGAACATTCCCGTGATTGTCATATCCGCTTACGATTACTCGGATATCGAGGAAGAATTCCGGAACGCGGGCGCGGATGCCTTTATTTCCAAACCGCTTTTCAAATCCCGGATACGGCAGGTTCTGCAATCGTTTGGTCCGGGCAAACAACGCGAGCCTGCCGCCCCGGTGCCCGGGAAACAGCGCGCTCCTCTGGAAGGCAGGCGGTTTTTGCTGGCCGAGGATAACGATATGAACCGTGAAATCGCGGTGGAACTGCTTGAAATGCACGGGATGGCGGTCGATGCGGCGGAAAACGGGCTGGCGGCGGTCGAAAAGTTCGGCAATTCCCCGGCCGGCACCTACGACGGTATCCTGATGGATATCCAGATGCCGGTCATGGACGGTTATGAAGCGACCCGGGCAATCCGTGCCCTTGACCGGGAAGACGCGAAAACCGTGCCGATTCTCGCCCTGACGGCCAACGCGTTCGCGACCGATATCGGCAAGGCGCACGCGGCCGGCATGAACGATCACGTTTCCAAGCCGATCGATGTCGCCTATCTGATCGGGACCTTGCGGAAATGGGTGCGGTGAGCCGGTTTTCCGGCCAGAGGGGAGGCGCCCTGACGGGCAAGCGCAAGTCGTAACCGCCGGCAGGGGGGACGCGTCCGTTTCGGGACGCGTCCCCGGTAAGAGCGCCGGTTTTTCAGTCGGGAAAAACCGGGGTGACGATTTCGCCGGTTCCGGGGACGCCCCTTTTTTCCAGATGGCTTTTGAGGGACACGAACAGGTGGGCAAGAAGTTGCCGGAAGGCGCGGGCAAAACGTCCGCTGTCTCCGTCGGCCAGCGCGTTGGCCAGTTTTTCCGACAGCGCCGGCCAGCCGGCTTCCACTTCGATCCGGCTGAACCGCAGGAGGCCGCCGTTTAAGAGCAAAAGGGTTATTTTGCTGTAGATTTCGCGGAGGGCGGCAAGCGGGCTGTAGAGGACGATGCCGCGCAGGCTGGCGCTCAGGGCGGCGGTGATGGCGGCGCTCCCTTCTTTTACGGAAAAGGCTTCCTGAAGCGAATGGCGTATTTCCGGCCCGAAACGGGGGAAGGTATGGCGCAGTGCGGGTTCGCTCGTGACGGCCAGCAGCTGGAAGGTTTCCAGAAAGGTCCGCAGATTGTTGCCCGGCATCAGGGCGTTCAGGCGGTCGGCCATTCCCGGGTCGCGTCCGGAGACGACGCGGGTTCCCACGCCGTTGACGGGCCGGGTGACGCCCAGTCTGTTCAACAGGCCTACGGTGCGCCGCATGGTGATGGCGGAGACGTGATAAATGTCGGCCAGAACCGTTCCGGCGGGCAGCAGGGTTCCCGGCGGATAGAGGCCTTCATTGATTTTGCAGGCCAGATCGATGGCGATCATGTCGCAATAGCGTGTGCGGCCTTTCCGGGGCGTCCATGAAAAGGGCTGTTCCAGAAGCGCGGTCTTGCCGGGAGCGGTTTCGTGCAGAAGCCGGGCCAGTTCCCCGAAAAAGAAGCCGGCGAGTTTTTCCAGCCGGTTTTTGGCCGCGGCATGGTCGCCTGCGGCGCACAGCTGGAAGCTGGCGGCGAATTCTCCGGCCAGATGGTTTGGGAAACGGATTTGGCCCGTTTCGCCTTTTCCGGCGTGGAACAGGTCGGTAAAGGCGCTCTGGATGAAGGCGTTGATGTCGTAGTAAAGGCTTGACGCGGTCTGGCTGCCCAGCGCCAGACAGGCGTCTTCGAAAAGGGGGGCGACGCCGCTCCACTGCCGGATGCGGCCGCTTTTTTCCGGCGCGGGGTCAAACGGGACGCCGGAAGCCGCCATATGGCACAGGCCCTGAAACGCGATGGCGGGCGAAAGCAGTTTCAGGGTTTCCGCCAGATCGGCCAGCGCGGCCCGGCGTTCCCGGAAGGTGTCGCTTTCCAGATAGTTTTCACAGGGTTTTTTGAGAACGACGGTTCCCTTGCCGCGGGCGACGCGGACGAGCCCGTCTTTTTCGAGGGTTTTCAGGGCCCGCTGGGCCGGGCAGTACGACACGCCGAACTGCCGGGCGATTTCCTGCACGGAGGGAAAGCGCCTGCCGTCGCTGTAAAAACCCGACTGTATCCGGGCGGCCAGATGGCGGTATATGGTTTTTTCCAGACTGGTGGAACGCGTCATGGCTTTCAGGTGTCCTTTTTGCCTCCTATTATGCGGGGAGCGGGGCGGAAACGCCAGAGGGGGGACGGGAATGCGCTGTGTCCTTATCGTGCCGTCTGGACGCGCCGGATCATTTTCATGATTTCTTCCGATGCCGCGTAAGGAACCAGCCAGACATCCGGATGGGATTGCTGGAAGACCCTGAAAACTTCATCGGCGAAAGCCTGCCCGATTTCATCGACTCCTTCAAAATCCAGAATGACTTTTCTGAAGCCGTCGAAACGGGCGACCAGCCGTTTTGCCTGGGAACGTGAAACCAGGCCGTCATCAAGCCGGGCCAGTCTTACCGGAACCACCGTTTTGTTGAAATTGAGTTCGTCCGTGTCCAGCGTGTATTGATGGAATATTTCCCGGGGTGTTCGTTTGCTGTCCAGGGCAATGCGCATGAATACAACGGTTCCTGTCGTTTCGGAAGGGCTTCTTAAACCGGTTTCTATCAGAAAATCATCCGGACGTTGAATATCGTGGCTGTAATCCAGTCCATTGGCGTGGATAACGAACCGGTCGAACATTCTCGAGGTGAAAAAGATGCCTTCACCGGAATGATTGGCGCGATCCGTCGTCAGTTTGCCTTTGGCCAGTTCCAGCATGGCCAGCCGTTTGTCCGGGAGATTCAGTTCGCTCCGGATTTTTTCGAAAATGCCGATTCCGTCATCAATGACCATCATGGTGAGTTCCCGGTCATCTGTTTCCACGAGGACTGAAACCGTATCCCCTGCTGAATGATCGTGCGCATTATTGACCATTTCAGTAAAACCGTGGTGAACGATCTGGCGGATGTTGGGCGGCAAATCCAGATAAGGAGCGAAATCCAGTGTCCATTTGACCTCTTCATCCACTTCTTCACGGGGCCACTGATGGAAGAAGGTTTTTGTCGGTCCGATACGGTAAACCGGTTTTCTGGGGGAACCGGAGAGGATGATCCGCTTGTCGTTTACCAGTTCTTTTACGATACGCGAGGCTACCGGACGGGACAGCTTGAATTCGTTGGCCAGCAAACCGATAAAACCGGTAACGGGACGTTTATTCAATTCCCGGGTTACCCATGACCGGACAGGCAAATCGGCTGTTTTCGTTTTCATCACTCTCTTTCCCGGAAGATATGTCAATTTTGTTCTTTTTTATGTCAATTTCAGAATTATTATATGCTAATTTTAAATGGATAACTGGTTTATATATTGCGTTTTCGTAACAGGTTGTCCCTTATCCTTCATCGCTACCGGAGAAAGGAAGCCGGACAGCTTGCGTGAAAAGGGACTGGACAGATTTCAGCCGGCTTGGGATTTTTTCAGGAAAGTCCTGCCGTCTTGACGGAGTCTGGCAGAACCGTTGAGAGAACTGTCCGGGTGGAGCCGCCAGGGCTATTTGCTGCCCGGGACAGGCGCTTCCCTTGCCGTTGTGTTTGCGCGCAGGAAAACGACCGGGAGAAAGCGGCGGCCGGCAGCCGGATGCAGGTGGTCTTCGGCGGCTTCGAGCCAGACGCTTCCATCGGTTTTCAGGAGGGCAAGGCGGCTGTTGTATACGGCGAAAGACGCGACATGGCGGGCGATTTCGGCCGGTTCCGGATTGCTTTGGTAGAGGATATGCCGTGTATCGAGCGAATACAGGGTGTCGTCCTCGTAATGCAGGACGCTGATGTCCGCTCCGCGAGGCAGGGTGAACGAGGGCAGGTCGTTTTTACCGGTTCCTTCTTTGGAAAGGGGGCGGGGTTCGTAAACCGGCAAATTGATGCACCAGCCACGCATGTCCATTTCCTTGCCCCAGTACCAGAGGGTTCCGTCTTCCGTCAGGACGAGATTTTCGTTTTTGAAGGCGGTCAGGCTGATAATCCGTTTGCCGCCGAAGTGGTTCGGGTCGATGGCTGCCGGACGGTAACGGTCGAGGAATGTGCCGTCTCCAAGGCCACCGCAGGCATTGCTTCCCCATGTCCACAGGCTGCCGTCTTTTTTCAGGGCAAGCGCGTGGCATCCCGAGTTGATGAGGGTATGGACCTGGTCGAGCAGCCGGCGGGGCCGGTTCAATACCCCGGGAAGATTGTCGCCACGCAAGTCTTCCGCATTGCCCCAGGCCCAGAGGGTATTATCGTTACGGAGGGCGAAGACCACAAAGCTGTCTGGAACGACGGTGCGGACATCGGTCAGGATCCGGATGGGCCGGTTTTCCGGAATGTCCTGCAGGGCGTATTCGTTCATGAAAAGCGTACCCCGGTTCCGCTTGCCCCAGCCCCAGAGGATATTGTCCTTGTCGATGATGAACAGGTTGCCGGCGGCAGCAACGGCCTTGACGTTTTTCCGGACAGGTTTTGCCGTAACGAAGCGTGCCCCTTCCGAAGGGAGGCCGGCTGTTTTCCAGAGGGTTCCGTCGTCTTCCAGGATGAAAAGCTGGCCATCATCGTGAAAGGCCAGTTTTTGGGGCGTTTGCGCGGCACCGGCCTGAACCGGCGCGGCTGACGGGCCGGAGAAGGGAAGCAACAGGAAGAAGGCGGACAGGATAAAAGCGACTCTGGTGTTCATGCCGGTTATCGGGGTAAGGTGACGGTGAGGGGATGGCGGGCCCTGGTACCGGATTCCCGGCCCAGTTCGCCTTCCGAATTCGTGCCCATGGCCAGAAGCGTTCCATCTTTTTTCAGGATCAGGATATGGTTGTGGCCGGAAGCGATTTCGGCAGCGCCGGACAGAAGCGGTCGGGGAGGGAACCAGCGGAAAGGTTTTTCGACGAAAGCGCTTTCAGGATCGTCCCTGCCGGCGTTGAGCGGAAGGCCGGTTCCGGCGATCCAGACGGTTCCGTCCCGCTTCAGAAAGAGGAGGTGTCCCCAGCCGGGGGTAAAATCCCGGACGTGATCGATGGAAACGATCCGTTCGGGTCTGACGCAGGGAAAGGTTCTGCCGGGTTCGGCGGGAACGGCCCAGCCTTCTCCCCAGTTCCATACGGTGCCGTCGTCGGCCAGTGCAAAACTTTCTCCGGCCCGGGCGGCGATTTTGACGATTTTGCGCGAGCCCAGCGCCGAGAGATCGGTTTTGACGGGGTGTTGGCGAGGGATCAGGGTGCCGTCTCCCAGTTCGCCGTTTTGGTTGTCGCCCCAGGCCAGAAGCGTTCCGTCTTTTTTGAGGGCCAGCGTATGGGAAAAAGCGGAACTGACGTAAACGATGTCGTCCGCGATATTGACAAGTGCGGCGGGGAAGGCGGGTACGGGCAAAACGGCAGTGGCGGAAGCCGGGGAAGCGGAAGGGACAGCCTTTCCTTTGGCGGGGCCGGGCTCGCCCCATGTCCAGAGCCGGCCTTGTTCATCAATGGCAAACGGCGTGTCGTGTCCGGCGTCGATAAAGACGATGTGGGGCAAGAGCATGACGGGTTCGAGGATGAAGCCGCTGGCTTTCAGGCCCAGTTGTCCGTACTGGCTGCTGCCCATGCCCCACAGTGTGTGGTCTTTGGTGATGAAATAAAGGGCGGTTTCGCCTTTGGCGGCCCGGGCCATGACGACGTTTTTCGCTACCGGGACAGGGTGGGACGCATTGTTTCCCTTTAACTGGTCTTTTCCCCAGCTCCACAACTGTCCCGCCGGATCAATGGCCAGACTGGTGCCATTGCCTGCATCGATATGGCCCCAGGGCGGCGCAGCCCGGGCAGGGAGCCAGAGAATCAGGCAGAAAAAGGCCAGCAACCGGATAAGGGACAGGGTCGGGAAAGAGGGGATGGGCAGGGAAGGGTGAAACATGGTTGAGCCGTCCCGTAAAAGTGTTTGAAGTGTCGGATTTTCATTTTAGCGTGGGAGGGCAGTCCTTGCCAAGGGGAAAGGGAACAGGCTCCTCGCCGGAGAAAATCGTTTGCTTATAGGCAACCGCTGTCCCGTTCGATCGACAGGACAAATCCGGCTTGCCAGTCCGGCCGCCCTACCTCTGGCTTATTCCGGCTGTCTGGTCAGGCAAGCGGCAGGAAAGAGGGAGAAGTGTGGGGGCGGGATCGGGAGGCGGGAGGGTGGACACCGCTGGAGTCCGCTGCCTGCGGGTTCCCTGCCGGAGAAGCGGCCCGGAGGCGGGAGAGGGAAACGGAGGAAGACAGGGCCGGCCGGACGGAAAATACGGCCGGGACAGGTCAGGATGCCGGCTTTGGAAACCGGATGCGGACGGGTTCTGCCCGGTTTCCGGTCGTGCCGTCTCCCAGCTGTCCGGCTTCGTTGTCGCCCCAGCTCCAGAGGCTGCCGTCTTTTTTCAGGACGAGGGCATGGCGGGGGCCGCAGGCGATTTCGACGGCGTCGTCCATGAGGTGGACAGGTTTTGTCCAGCCGGTCTTTGCCGTTTGTACGACCGGCCCGGCGCCGTAGGCCCAGACCGACCCGTCTTTTTTCAGGATGAGGGCGCTTTCTTCGCCCAGCGCGATGTCGGCGACCCGGTCGATGAAATCGACTTTGACCGGCAGGGTTTTGGGCGGCAGCGCGGCGTTCTCTTTTCCGGGCAGGGACGCGTTGGCGTAACCCCAGGCATAGAGGGAACCGTCTTCGGTAATGGCGAAGCTGGCGTGGTTTTTCGTGGCGAGCTTGACGATGGGTTTCGATTGCAGGGCGGCGATGTCGGCTTTGTAAGGCCGGTTTTGCGCGGTGTGCGAGCCGGTGGCCAGCGCGCCGGAGTCGTTGGTTCCCCAGACCCAGAGGCTCCGGTCTTCACGGAGCGCCAGCGTATGGGTGGCGGATGAACTGACGCGCTGCACCAGTTCCATGACTTTCCGGGGTTCGGCGATCGGTTCGCCGGTTTCCTCTCCGGGGACGTCTTCGCCGCGGGAAGGGCTGACTTTGCCCCATGTCCACAGGATGGAGGCGGTATCAATGGCGAAGGGCGTGTCGTGCCCCGGACTGATGCCGGTGATGCCACTCAGGATGGGCATGGGTTCGATGACGGGGGTTTCGGAAAAGAGGCCGATCTGTCCGACTTCGCTGTCGCCCCAGCCGTAAAGGGTGCCGTCGCAGGCGATGTAAAAGGAGGTGGCGGAAGCGTCGCCGGCGGCAACGGCGCAGGCGTTGTCGGCTACTTTGACGGGTACGGCGGAAGGCCGGTTCCGGTAGCGGGAATCGCCCCATGTCCAGAGCTGTCCCTTGCCGTCGATGTAGAGGCTGTGTTTCAGTCCGGCGGCCAGCCGGGTGTCGCGGGTGATGGCCGGGTGTCCGGCGGCGTCCGGCAAATCCCCGTCTGTCGTTTTCCAGAAGAAGAGAATGAAAACGAGGACGCAGGCGACGGCAAAGGCGATTGAAAGCAGCAGTCGGTTTCGCATGGGCTTGTTCTTTTATGCACGAAATAGACGGGAACGGACATATCGGGGTTTTCCTGAAAGGATACGGTATTTTGGCGGTTCCGGTTCCATTTTTCCAGTGGGAAACGGGAAATTTTTGCCGGCCGGCCCGGGTGAGGGGAGGCGGAAGCGAAACGGTTCCGGTTTTCCCGGGATTTTTCCCGGAAAAAGAGGATAAAAAGACGTCGTCAAACGTAAGGGCAGAGAGGCGTTGGCATTTGGGGTGCCTGATAAAGTACGGTATTTAAAAGCCGTATTTCGGGCACAGGAACTGGATAGGAAAAAGTTTGTTTTTTTCTCGGGCGCGTTCGGTAGCGGTTCGGAGAAAGCCGGAAGCGGCCCGGTTTGCCGGGGAAGCCGGGGTAGTGAAATACGCTGGATCAGCGTATCGGCAGGGGTTCGCAAAAGCCGGGAGCGGGCCTCAGGCGGTCGTCCGGAAGCGGCAGGTCTTCCGGTTTCAGATCGAAGCGAACCTGAACGGGAGCAAGGCGCGTTTCGGTGGTGCCGTCGCCCAGCTGGCCGTATTGGTTTTTGCCCCATGCCCAGAGGGTGCCGTCCTTTTTCAGGACGAGCGAATGATATTCGCCTGCGGCGATTTCGGCAGCGCCATCCATCATTTTGGTGGGGCGTCTCCTGCCTCCGCTTTCCGCGGCGGCTCCCTCCGCGTAACCCGTGACCCAGACGGAACCGTCCTTTTTCAGATAGACTTCGTGCAGGAAGCCGACGGCGATGTCGGCGACGTGATCGATATGGGCCAGTTTCACGGGAACCCAGCGGGGTTCGTCCATGCAGTAGGGTTTCATGTTGTTGGGTTCGCCCCAGTTCCAGACGGAGCCGTCGTCGGTGACGAGGAAGGATTCGGTCATGCGGGTGGCGACCCGGACGATTTTTCGGCCGCCCAGTGGGGTGAGGTCGATTTTGACCGGATGGATGCGTTCCCTGTCGTCTCCCGTACCCAGGGCGCCGCACTGGTTGTCGCCCCATGCCCAGAGTGTGCCGTCTTTTTTCAGGGCCAGCGTATGCGTCATGGACGAGCTGACGCGGATGACGTCTTTCATGATTTTCAGGGGGCGCGTCGTCGTTTCCCGGATTCCGTCACCTCTCTGGACGTATCCCGCTCCCCAGACCCACAAAGAGTAATCCGGCGCAAGGGCGAAAATAACTTCTTTTCCTGAAACACGGACAGCTTTATCCATCAGTTTCCGTAAAGGAATGTACCCGTTTCCGCGATGGACCGGCCTGACCACTCCCAGTTGCCCATCATCGCTGTTTCCCCATCCCCAGAGCGACTGATCCTGTTTGATGACGAATGAACGGACAGCATGGGGGTCTGCATAAACGGAGTGTGCGTCGCGCGTGACGATTTCCGGAAACGGATGATTGCCGTTGTGCGGCAAGCCCGATTCTCCCCAACTCCAGAGATTTCCTTCCGGATCAATGAACAGGCCGTGAATATTTCCGGCGGCAATGTGGCTGTCTTGAACAGCTTGGGCGTTGACCGCCGTACCCAGACACAGGAAAAAGAAAAGGGATAGAAGGAATTTGTATGAAAAGGACATATAAAGGCAAACAGGTGATTTTATTTATTGTACCAATTCGTTTCCTCGAAAAGCCGTCTTGCGCGCCATCTCGTTTGAGGATTGTCCAGATAGTGGCGTGCTTCTTTTCTCAGCATATCGGTAGCCTGGGGCCAGTCATTTTCCAGAACGGCTTTCAAAAAAGGGAAATTACGGAAATAAGTACCGTCCTTGTAAAATTGTGAAAAAAGCAGGGTTTGCTGGCGTGAATCGTGTTGGTGGAAATAGCGTGCATTCGGGTATTCGACATGAACCACATCGATTATGCCGTCCCATTGCTGTACCGCTTTTTCTGATGCATACTGCATAAGCGACCGGTTGATCGCGTCGATATCATCGTCGTTCAAATCGGGAACGCCGTGACTTAAAACACTTTTCAGAAAAACGATAGTGTCGTCTTCTTCAGGATTCAGATAGGGAATCAGTTGGGTAGCCAGTTCTTCTGACATTCCCATTTTGAGCAATTCGGTTTTCTGTCGTTGACAGGTTTCCGAAACGGTTGCAGGGTAACCGCTGCAAACCGTTTCTGTCCATCCCGGTATCGCGAAAAAAAACTGGGTTGCCATTACAAAGGCAACAAATCTGTGCATGTTATATCCGCTTTCATTGTGGCGAATGCTTGACTTTATTGTACCATTCCACTTCATTCAATAGCCGGTTGCCCCGCCATCGTTTTGCAGAATTGTCGATGTCGTTTTTGGCTTCACTTTTCAATGCATTGGCAGCAGTTTCCCAGTCGTTTTCCATGACTGCCTCGAAGAACGCTTGATGTCGTTTTTCAAAACTGCCGTTCTGGTAAAACCGCGAGAAGAGCAGGGTTTGCTGGTCGGAAGTCAGTTCGTGGAAATAGGGCGCGTTGGGGTGCCGGCGGCGTTCCCTGTCCACTTTGGCGTCCCACTGTTTCCGGGCGTTGTCGCTCATGTTTTGCATGGTGGCGCGGCTGATGAGGTCGATTTCCTCGTCCGTCAGGGAAAGCGGGTTTTTGGCCAGAGCGGTAACGGCGTCTCCCCGCTGTTTTCCCAGATACGGCGCCAGTTTCCGGACCAGCTTTTCGGGCAGGCCAAGGCGTCTCAGTTCGGCAGGTTCCTTGCGCTGGCCAATGTCGAGGCCGGAGGCGACCGTGACGCCGGACTTGTTGTTTATTTGCCCTTTTCTGTACGGTACGTCGGCGACGGTTCTGCCGCCCCCTTCCCAATGGCTGACTTGGGGATGGTTGATGCCGATGGCGCGGCAGGCGTTGGCCAGCGTCAAAAGGGCGTTGATTTCGCGGCTTGGCCCGGCTTCGACATAGCGGCGGCCCGCGATTGTTGGGGCGTTTTCATCCAGAGGCCGTATGGGCAGCGGTTCGCACAGCGGGTTGTCGGGATTGACGGGAAGGCTGTTTCCGGTGACGGGTTTCGGCTGTTTCGCTGCCGGGGTATAGCCGGTTCGGAGAAAGCCGGAAGCGGCCCGGTTTGCAACGGGAACCGGGGTTTTAAAGCCGCCGGATGAAACGGCGGGGCGGTTCCCGCCGGTTGCTGCGCGGTGGCGGAGCATCGCGTGGACGAGGAGCCTGCCGAGGGTTTGCCAGCGCCCGTCGCTTATGCCGGGAAAACGGATGTCGCCGGTTTCTGTCGGGGCGGCGGTTTGCGGGATGTGGCCGGCATGGCCGGAGAGGGCTGTTTCCCCGGCCAGCCTGTCTGCCGGGGCAGGGGATGCGGCCGGGGAAAGTCCGGTGTCCCGACGGACAGACATGCTTGACGTTTCCGGCGGTTTCGCTATGGGTTCGGGCAGGCCGGTTGGCCGGACGTTTTCCGCTTGCCCGGTGTGGAAGGAGGCGGCGTCTTTTCCGGTTTCTGCCGTTTGGGCGCCGGGAAAAGCTTCGGGCGCTGCTGAAAGGGCGGTCTTGCCGCGGGAAGCGGCCGAAAGACCGGCCGGCGGTGTGGGGAAGCCGGCGGGTTCCGGCGACGTTTCGGGGCCCGAAGCGGATAGCGAAGGCGACGGCGGGGTCGCTGTTTTGGCGAAGGTTTCCTGCCATTCTTTTTCCAGCGAGGGCGTGCGGAACAGGTAGGTGTGGCCCGGCGGCGGTTTGAAGAGCGGGGCGGAAAGGCCCGGTTTCACGAGGTTTTTTCCGGCATAGTCCTTGTCGTCGCGTTCGGCGCCGAAGGGATCGTTCGGGTTGATGGTCATTTTTTCTCCTTTCAATGGTTTGTGTTTTTGTCGATCCGGCTTTTTTCAGGGCCGGAAAAGCGTGTTTTGTTTTCGCCTTGCAACGCGGTGGCGTACCGGGTGACAGGCGTTCGGGAAAGCGTTTTCCTGCCGGGCGGCCGTTTTTTCCGGACGGGATGCCGCTTGTGGCTTCCCGGCAGCGGAAGCGGGGACAGGTATTCGCTGGCTGTCTGGCTTCAGGCGGCGGGGAGCGGATTAAACCGGCATGGGGCGGGAAGGCAGGGCGGGAGGGTTTCCGGCGGATGTCCGGGCTGCTTCCCGTTTATCCCGGTTTTTTTCTTCGGTCAGCTGGCGCGCGCCGGAAAAATCCGTAAGGGAAGGCAAAAAGGACTGGAAAAGGGAAAGTGTACAGGAAAGGGAGGCGCGCCTTTTTGCCGGACGGGAAAGTGGCGGGAGAGCGGAGAGGAGGGAGGGGAAAGGCGGGCAAAAAAAACGGAAAGTGCCTGACCGTTCCGGAAAGCGCTGGAAGTCCCGGGTTTATGGGGCCAGCCAGAGGTTTTCTTTCTCTTTATGCCCGTTTGGCCGGAACTTGTCCGGCAAGCGGCCGGTATGGCGTCCGGTTTTTTGAAAAACCGCGCGGGATGTTCCGGAAATCCTGACGGGGCGGCCGGAGAGCGGGTGGGAACGGCGGGGGAAGCGGTTTTCGGGCAGCCGGAAAAAACGGTCAGCCAAAACGGAAAGCCGGCGCTGGACTGAAGAGGGCTTGCCCGGCGCGCCGGAACGGCCTGTGCGAAATGGCGCGTACGGCATGAGGCGGGGTGGGCGTCCTGTATGCGGGGGCGTGCCGGATCGTTTTTTCCGGGTTTCCGCTCCGGTTTTCCCGGAGGCGGACAGGGAAGGTGATCCGGCCTGTCGGGGAGGGTGGCGATGGGCTGGCTCCGGGGAGCAGGGAGGCGTCAGAAACGGGATGAATCAAAAAGGCCGAAAAGGGTGTCAAACCCGCCTGCCTACCGGGTTTTAAGGTTTTGGTAAAAAATGGTGATTTCCGGGCAGTTCGGGTGAAAATCCGGGAAAAAACCGCGGGAAAAAGACGGGAAATCCCGCTTTGGGGCGGGAAAAATCCCTTGTTATATGGGTTATATGGCTGAAAAACCGCTGTCAAACGATTCACCAGGCCTTTTTATGGGAAAGGGTGACTAAAAATACTGGCCGGAAATCGAATCCGGTTCATCCGGAAACCGGACCCGCTGTACCCGGGGAAGCGGTACCCGGGGTTTTCAGGGCATGGCGGACGCGGTAAAGGCAGGTCGAACATGGCGGGGGAAAGCGCTTTCCAAACGGGCAACTATGGTTTACGGGCTTTGCAAACCCGCGCAATCTCGCCTCTTTGGGGGGCGGCCTGTCGATTGCGGCATACGACGGGAACGGGGCGCCGTGTCTTTTCCGCGAATATCCATTATGCTATCGGTATTGCCGTCTGGGCCGCCGGGACACGATCCCGGTTTGGGGCGATGGCGGAATGTGGATTTCATACTATGAACGCAAAACTGAAGGGCACGATCTGCGGCGTGGTCGCCGCGGTCAGCTATGGCACCAATCCGCTCGGGGCGCTGTTTCTGTATGGGGAAGGGATCAATGCGCATTCGGTTCTCTTTTACCGCTTTCTGCTGGCCGGCGTCGTGCTGGCGGTGCTGATGCTGGCCAGACGGGAGTCGTTTCGCGTCGCGAAACGCGAGTTGTCGATTCTGTGCATGCTGGGCGTGCTGTTCGCGATTTCGTCGCTGTCGCTTTTCATCAGTTTCCATTATATGGATGCGGGGGTGGCCTCGACGCTGCTTTTTGTCTATCCGGTCATGGTGGCGGTGATGATGGCGGTTTTTTTCCGCGAAAAGGTGTCGCGGGTGACGGTTTTTTCCATTCTTCTGGCCTTGACGGGTATCGGGCTGCTGTATCAGGGCGACGGCGGCGGCACGCTGAGCACGGCCGGGGTGCTGCTGGTGATGCTGTCTTCGTTTTCCTATGCGCTTTATATTATTGTGGTCAACAAGTCGTCTCTGACGATGTCGCCGGTGAAGCTGACGTTTTATGTGCTGCTGTTTTGCGTGATGACGGTCGGCGCGCATTCGCTGCTGGATGCGAAAGATCATGTGCAGTGGCTGGCGACGCCGGCGATGTGGGGGTTTGCGTGGATGCTGGCGCTGGTGCCGACGGTGATTTCGCTGGTCATGATGGTGGTTGCCGTCCAGCTGATCGGTTCGACGCCGACGGCGATTATGGGGGCGCTGGAACCGCTGACGGCGGTTATTATCGGGGTTACGGTGTTCGGCGAAAATGTCACGGTGCGGCTGGCGGCCGGGATTGCGCTGATTCTGGCGGCGGTGATCCTGATTATTGCGGGCAAATCGTTTTCTCTCCGGCAAATCCGGTCGGCTATCGCGCACGCGCGGGAAAACAGGTTAAAGCGTGAAGGCCGCTAGGCGGGAAGAAAGGGCGTGAAGGCGCGGCCCGGGCGCTGGCGTATAGAGGCGGCGCGAGGCGTTTTCAGGCAGCCGGGCTGCCGGCTTGCCAAAGCGGAAGCGCTGTCGTCCGGCGCTCGACCGGACGGATTGTCGCGTTTTGTTTCCGGCGGGCGGCACGGCGGCGAAAAGCCGGTATGGCGCGTTTTCCGCGCTGTCTCCAGCGGACGGGAAAGGGAGCGGGGAACGTGAGGGAGAAAAGGAGACGGTATCGCGCTGCCGGTTCCGGCGTCGGCCGTTTTGGGGCTGTCCGTTTTCCTGCCTTGCGTGCCCGGTCTGGCGCGGCCGGCATGGTTTTTGTTGCCTGCCGGTATCGCGCTGCCGTTTCCGGCCGTAAGGGGCTTTCCGGGCGCCGGCGTCTGCCTTTTGGAACCGGGTTTGCCGGGGACGTCCGTTCAATCGTTTTCACTGTCTCGCCGCGTTTGCGGTTCCAGAGGCGTTCGGGATTGGCCCGGGCGGGGCTTTCAGGGAGGGGCACGGCCGGTTTTTCCGCTTTTTCCCGGAAAAAGCGGCTGCCCTAACGGTCTCATCTTGCTTTTCGTCATGTTTTTCTGCCATTGCTCAAGGTTCGGCGGCAAAAGAAGGTTAAGCTGGGACGTCCGGGGTCGGGAACTTTCGGGGGCCGGTTTTGCAAAGCCCGGCAGGGAGGCGTTTTGTGGTAAAAATGATCTTGACATTAAACCGTCGAATGCGCATTGTATCGTGTAGTCCAGGGTGTGGTAAAGCAGAACGCGACAAATGGCCGAAACACGTTTGCCGGTTGTGTCGTTGCCGGATTTTGAGGGATTTTTCAGGGTGTTAAGGCTTTTTTTGACGACGTTGCTGTCTTTTGCCGGTGGGCGCGGACTGTTTGCTTTTTTAGGGGAAGACGGTTTCTTTTCGGGTCGCCGGATTCGGGAGGATGGCGTCATGCGAAGGGAAATAATGGGATTGAGTGTGAGCCGGGTTCGTCAGGGAACGCTGGCTGTGCTCGGATGCCTCATTTTTGCCAATGGCGTCTGGGCCGGAGAGTATTCCGACGGCATGCGGTTCTATCAGGAAAAGGAATACGACAAGGCGTTTTCGTCTTTTAAAAAGGCGGCCGCGAAGGGCCATGCCGCCGCGCAGTCGGCGCTGGGCGCCATGTATTATAACGGCGAGGGCACGGAAGAAAACGAATCGGCGGCGGCGCAATGGTACCAAAAGGCGGCCGAACACGGGCGCATGGACGCCCAGTTTGCGCTGGGCGAATTGTACGAGGCGGGCGAAGGCGTCGAGCGCAACGACAAGAAGGCGGCGTTCTGGTATCAGAAGGCGGCCGATCAGGGCCATCTGAAGGCGCAGGCGAAGCTGGGTATTCTTTATATGGAAGGCCGCGGGGTGAAGCGCGACGATGCCAGGGCGGCGTCGCTCCTTTCAAATGCGGCCAGGCACGGCATTGCGGTGGCGCAGGCGAATCTGGGGCTTTTGTACGCCAGCGGCCGCGGGGTGGCGGCCAGTACGAACAAGGCGCTGGAGTGGTATCGCAAGGCCGCTTCGCAGGGCGAGGCCGGGGCGCAGTTTTCGCTGGGCAATATGTATGAGGACGGTACCGGGGTCGAAAAGGATCTGGTGAAGGCGGCGGTCTGGTACCGGAAAGCGGCGGAACAGGGCAATGCGGAAGCGCAGAACAATCTCGGACGCCTTTACATGGAAGGCGACGATTTCGAGGGGCATGAAGACGAGGCGTTTGTCTGGTTCCAGCGGGCGGCCGATCAGGGTTTCGCGGAAGCGCAGACGAATCTGGGGGTGCTTTACGCTTACGGGCTTGGCGTGGATCAGGATGTGGAAAAGGCGGTTTACTGGTACCGGCAGGCGGCGGAACAGGGCCAGCCGGAGGGCGCTTTTTTTCTGGCCGAGGCGTATTACCGGGGTGAAGGCGTCGGGCGCGATGACAGGCTGGCGGTCAAGTGGTACGAGTTCGCCGCGAAACAGGGCGTGCCGGAAAGCCAGGACAGGCTGGGTCTGATGTATACGAACGGGATCGGGGTCAAACAGGATTACGGCAAGGCGGTTTCCTGGTTCAGGAAGGCGGCGCGGCAGGGGTATGCCGAATCGCAGAACAATCTGGGCGTCTTGCACGCCCGCGGACTGGGGGTGGAACAGGATTATGCCAGGGCAATTGCCTGGTACCGCAAGGCGATTGCCCAGAATCTGCCGCAGGCCCAGTTCAATCTGGGCACGATGTATTTGCAGGGGCATGGCGTCAGGCAGGATGTCGATATGGCCCGCAAGTGGTTCATGAAGGCGGCATCGCAGGGGTTGCCGGAAGCGGAA
Organism: Oxalobacter paraformigenes; assembly: GCF_000158475.2. Lineage (GTDB taxonomy): Bacteria > Pseudomonadota > Gammaproteobacteria > Burkholderiales > Burkholderiaceae_D > Oxalobacter > Oxalobacter paraformigenes. The sequence goes on from NZ_KI392031.1 coordinate 722,747, forward strand.
AAGAGTCTGGACAGGCTGCCCAAGGAGGGCGGGTCGATTGATACCGATCTTTCTACCTGAGGCCTGAACGGGGAAAGGATACGGGGCATGACGGGGCGTCATGCTTTTTTTTTGCGGCGGCTCCCCGTGTCGTGAGGCAGGGCGGACGGGGTTTGCCGCGCAGGCTGGCGGTTGCGGACGGGACGGTTTGCCGGGCAGGGGAAGGCGGGGAGCGAGGCGGGGCATGAAAAAAACGGATGGCGTGCCGTATAGCGGGTCTGGTTTCCGGATGAGTCGAACGGGGTTTGCAGACAGTATTTCAGTCACCCTGCCAGATGAAAAGGCCAGTTGAATCGTTTGACGGCGGTTTTCCAGCCATGTGACAAGGGATTTTTTCCCGACCCAACGAGGGATTTCCCGTCTTTTTCCCGCGGTTTTTTCCCGGCTTTTCACCCGGACTGCCCGGAGTCAAGCGGTTTTGCAAAAACCGGCAAACCGGGTATTCAGGCGGGTTTGATGCCTTTTTTGACGCTTTTTTCATCCTGTTTCCAAGGTTTCCCTGCTCTTGCGGTGTGTTGGACGGCGGCTGTTTGGGCGGCATGGCGGGCGATGCCGGGCCGGCTGTGCAGGCGGTGACGACGGTGACGGCGGCGCAACTGGATTCGTGGGGGAAGGCGGCGCGGGCGTCGATCCGGCAAGAGCGGTACGACAGGGCGTTGGCCGTTTTAAGGGAACTGGCGGCAAAGGGCGATCCGCGGGGTGAATATGGGCTGGGGCTGATGGCGGCCAATGGGTGCAGGGTGAAAAAGGATGACGGGGCGGCGGTTTCGCGTTTCAGAAAGGCCGCGCAAGCAGGCGTTCCCGAAGCGCGATCCGCGCCGGGGACGAGGTACGATGCGGGACGGGGTGTCCGGCAGGATATCCGTCAGGCGGTTTTCTGGTATGAAAAGGCGGCGTCGGGCGGAGACGGCAGGGCGCGGGCGAGGCTCGGAACCTGAATCTTTTGGGGCGCGGCATGCCGCGCGATTATGGCAAGGCGTTTGGCTGGCGGCAAAGGGCGGCGGAAGCGGGCGCCCCGAAAGGACAAGTATGCGCCGGGCATGATGTATGTCCGCGGCTGGGGAACGCCGCGTGAACGGGAAAAGGCCAAAGTCTGGATCGCGCGGGCCGCGCAGGCCGGGGAGCCGCAGGCGATGCGTCTGATGGGCGAGATGGCGCATGGCGGTTTCGGTCTGGCCCGGAACGGAAAAACGGCGCTTTTCTGGTACCGGAAAAGTGCGGAGGCGGGGAACCGGGAAGCGATGCAGCGGCTGGCGGCAGCTTACGGTTCCGGTTCGCCGGGATTGGCCGCCGGTCTGGAACAGGCGAAACGCTGGCAGGCAAGAGCGGCGAAAGCGGAAAGCGCGGAACCGCTTTTGCCGGCGCCCGGGGCTTTCTGAGGGCCTTAGGGGACGCGTCCGGCCGGGGTCTGGCGGAGCGCCGGTTCGGCAAGGTAGTCTTCGTCGGACACGGGTTCCAGCCAGACGGCGGGGCCTGCTTCCGGGTGGGTTTCGATGGCGATGTGCGAGAAGGGGGTGTCGGGCGCGGCGCCGTGCCAGTGTTCGGCGCCGGGAGCGATTTTCACGACGTCGCCGGGTTGCAGGCAGACGACGGGTTTGCCGCGTTCCTGATAGCGGCCGGCGCCGTCGGTGCACAGCAGGATCTGGCCGCCCGGATGGGTGTGCCAGTGGTTGCGGCAGCCTGCTTCAAAGGTGACGTTTACTGTCGGGCAATTGAAGGTCGTATCGGGTTCGACAAGCCAGTGCAGCCAGACGGTGCCGGTGAATTTGCGGCTTTTCAGCGCTTTTCCGAGTGGAAAAACAGGGGATGGGGCGGTAGCGGTGTCGGTCGTCATGACGGTCTCCTGGGTTACGGGGTGGCGGCCGGGTGGCCGGCAGGGGTTCGGCAGGGCTTGCCGGCGGCCTGTCGAACCGGATGGTTCCGGCAACAGGCCGGACGGAGAACGGTTTTCTTTTTTTCTCCGCTGGCTTTCGCCTGCCTTGTCCGATGATACCGGAAAAACGGGAGCGCGGGCCCGCAGTCAGGATGGAAAGGGAACGGGAGCGCGGTTTTCCGGCCGCCGGGCGCTCCGGCGGCCCTGTCCATCGGATCGTCAGGCGGAGGGCGTTTGTTCTGTTTCGGGGGAATGTAGCCTGAAGCGGGGCGGCGAAAGAACCGCACGTTTTCTGCGGGCGGGAAAGGCTGTCCCGGACGGGCCGGGCGGCGGGAACGGGGTTTTTCCGGCTGAGGGGGTGAGACAGGTTGGCCGAAGGCGGTGGCGAGGGCAGGATTTCACCGGGAGGGAGGGAACGGCCGGCCCGATGCCCGGAACAGTCTGGCGGTTTTTTGCGGAAGACTGCCCGGTTTGCCGGGTATTTTTGCAGAAGGGCGGCCGATCTGCCGGTACGACGCTTCCGGTTTCCGCCGCTTTGGGCGAGGCGTTTTTGACGGCCCGGCAAGGGAAAGCAGGGGGGACGGGGCCGTGCTGCGGGGAAAGCACGTGTTCCGGTGGGACGTATCCGCGCGGAATGGCGGGCGGCTTCCGTTGGGGGTGCGGAGGGCGCGCTTCTGTCGGGGCGAGGCGGGCGCGAACCGGCCGCGTGCCGGGTATGGCGGGAAAGACGGCAGGGGAGAAAACACGAAAGACACATGCCTGAAAGGGCGTGGCGGGCGGAAGGCGCGCTTTCCCGTTTGCGGGCGGGGCTTATCTGGCAGCGCCTTTTTTTCGGGAGGCTGGCGTTTTTTGAACGCGCGGGAAAGCGCTGCCGGATGGCGCAGGTGGGGACGGCAAGGTCTTTCAAGGCCGCCGCCATAAAAAAACGCCCGTGGAAAGCTGGTTCACGGGCGTTTTTCAGGCAAAGGGAGAGCAGGACTTCATTATTTCCGAAGCCGTCCGGAATAAGCTCTTTTTTTACAAATCCTTACAGACGATACATTTCTTCAGAATCGGGCAAACCGGCCGGCGCGCTTTTTTGCCGGCCTGTCCGGCCGGGTTTGTCAGAAAAACGCGGGAAACGGACGGGGATGCACGGCATGGCTCCGGTGTCGCGGGAAGGCGGGTGTGCGGGGAGAGCGGCAGCCTGATCACGCCGGGGGAGCCGGTCGGTGAATCGGGCGGGAGCGGGGCGCTTTCCGGGCGGAGGCACGCTTGTCCGCCGGGAAGCGGTGCGGCGGCAAGCGGTTTTGGCGTTTGCCGGAAAAGGGCGCATGGGAAGACAGGCCGGACCCGGATTGCGCGGGAGGGCAGGACAGGGAGTGGGCGGGGGCTTATTGCCGGGAGGTTGCCGCTTCCGGAAAGTCTGCGCCGGTTTGCTTTTGCGGGCTGTTTCCGGAAAAGCCCGATGCATGTATGGGGTTTTTTTCGGCTTTCCGCCGTTTTCCGGATTGTGCCGATGGCGGCTGTTTCAGGAAACGGGAGGCTTGCGTCCGGCCGGAAACCCGCTGGAGCGGGCCGGCGGAAAAAGGGGTTTTGCCGGGTGTTGCGGCCTGTTTTGCTTGCTGTATTGCCGGGTCATTTCTTTTTCCGGGGTTTTGGGGGCGCTTTCTTTTTTTCCCCGAACAGGATTTTCCAGAGAAAATAAAGCGGAAAGAACTGGAAGAGGATCATTGGAAGGGAATCGCCGTAACGCGGCCTGATGTATAACAGATGGATGAGCCCGATGACTATGGCAACGGCCACCATGATGATAATCCGGGTTTTCTTGCTTAACTCTTCAGATTCGTTTTCCAATTGCGTTTCCTTCCTTTTTCTGCGTCCGGGGCGGCCGGAACGGGTCGTGCAAAGCGTGCTTTCGCTGCCATGCCGGGGGTTTTTCATTTTCCGCTTCAGAGGGACTGGCGCCCGGAAAGCCGGCGCTTTCACGCGGAGACAATGGCGGGACGCCGGCGGCGAATCCGTCCGCGCACGGCGCGTGTAGCGGTACAGGATGTACTCTACAGGCTGTCCGGAAGAATTTCAATCCGTGTGGCTGTAAAACGCGGCGAACGCCTGAGCGCTGACCAGTCGGGACAGTTTGGCGTTTCCGCCAGCGCACCTGTTGTGGCGCAGCCGCCGTACTCCCGGCGGTTCGCGACAGACAGCCGGGGTTTTACTCCACGCGCCAGTTCGCGCACCGGTAAGGGTGCGACGACGGACTGACCAACGAAGTGCTGTACAACGCAAGGTTTCAATCCACGCACCCGTGAGGGTGCGACGCATACGCGATAAATGAGGCCGTAAGCATCATCGAGTTTCAATCCACGCACCCGTGAGGGTGCGACCGAAAGGCGATTCTGGCGGCGATTGAAAAACTGAGTTTCAATCCACGCACCCGTGAGGGTGCGACATATGTGGCACGCGGACAAAAACACAATGATGTGGTTTCAATCCACGCACCCGTGAGGGTGCGACCAGCAAACCCTGCCGGGTGTTTTATCGAGATCCCGGTTTCAATCCACGCACCCGTGAGGGTGCGACTGGATCTTGCAACCACGCTGGTGAGCCTGATCAATGTTTCAATCCACGCACCCGTGAGGGTGCGACGCATCCATGCCAATACGATACGTTATCGGAGACGTTTCAATCCACGCACCCGTGAGGGTGCGACCCGGAAGATACCGCCTCTTTGGCAACCGCTAACGCGGTTTCAATCCACGCACCCGTGAGGGTGCGACGATACAGGCAGAAATTTGCGACGGAATCCGGATGTTTCAATCCACGCACCCGTGAGGGTGCGACAATATCTAAAACCAGCTCGATATTGGGGTTATTTTGTTTCAATCCACGCACCCGTGAGGGTGCGACGACGCTATCGGCATGCGCATATTTGTGGGAGCGGGTTTCAATCCACGCACCCGTGAGGGTGCGACAATGGACATCAAAAAGGCTTCGGCTATGGCGATGTTTCAATCCACGCACCCGTGAGGGTGCGACTTAACACACTTGAGGAGGCGGAAAATGTCGAGGCTGTTTCAATCCACGCACCCGTGAGGGTGCGACTTCTGGACGTTGTTATAGATAGTTCGTTCAGAAAAGTTTCAATCCACGCACCCGTGAGGGTGCGACATAATTACGTCGAAGAATACCTCAAGGATTTCAGGTTTCAATCCACGCACCCGTGAGGGTGCGACCGGCTGGAGTATGAGGTTGTCGGCTGGGGGAAGAACGGGGTTTCAATCCACGCACCCGTGAGGGTGCGACTGGCCCGCGTGGATTAGTTTTACGCTGGAAAACGGTTTCAATCCACGCACCCGTGAGGGTGCGACTTGATCTCTGTCGATTATAAAGCAGACCCGTCGGAGTTTCAATCCACGCACCCGTGAGGGTGCGACCAGAAAAACAAAAATTCAGCGCGTGCAAGGAGCGGTTTCAATCCACGCACCCGTGAGGGTGCGACATATTTCCATCCGTATTTAACATGATGGGGTTGGGTTTCAATCCACGCACCCGTGAGGGTGCGACCCCGGACAGACGATTATTATTCTTGGCGCAACAAGTTTCAATCCACGCACCCGTGAGGGTGCGACCAGGAGCTTGACCGCATGACCACGCGCCGCGAAGGTTTCAATCCACGCACCCGTGAGGGTGCGACGCAGGAGCTTGACCGCATGACCACGCGCCGCGAAGTTTCAATCCACGCACCCGTGAGGGTGCGACGGGACGGGTGGAGCGTGGAGCAGGAAAGCACAATGTTTCAATCCACGCACCCGTGAGGGTGCGACCAATTCCACAAGATGGACGCGATGTATGCATTATAGTTTCAATCCACGCACCCGTGAGGGTGCGACCCGACATTACAAAAGCTGCTTGATATTAACCGTGTTTCAATCCACGCACCCGTGAGGGTGCGACGCAGTAAAAGAGTTCACAATTCGGGCGAAAGACGGTTTCAATCCACGCACCCGTGAGGGTGCGACCAGAATGGCTGATTGAAAATTACGAACCGCGCCTGTTTCAATCCACGCACCCGTGAGGGTGCGACGTTGCCGCCATCGTCGCAAAAATTCCACAATCCGATGTTTCAATCCACGCACCCGTGAGGGTGCGACTGATGTGGTGGGCGTTTCATACACCCAGCCAGCGTGTTTCAATCCACGCACCCGTGAGGGTGCGACCCGTTTGCATCGACATCCCCAAACACATCATCTATTGTTTCAATCCACGCACCCGTGAGGGTGCGACGGGGCAAGTACAGGATACTATGGTATCGGCGGCGTTTCAATCCACGCACCCGTGAGGGTGCGACGATTTGACCAGCAGGACGCAAACGACCTGACGATGTTTCAATCCACGCACCCGTGAGGGTGCGACTGTGCCCTTGGAAAGCCTGATGGACCGGGCTTTTCAGGGGCAGAATGCGGGAACCTCCCCGTTTTTGACGCGAAACGGGACGGTTTTCCCGACCGGTTCCGATTTTACGTGTTTTTTCAAGGGTTTGCCAGTGCGAGCACCGCACCGGGGAGAGGCTGTGAGCCTCAGGTTCCCGCGTTTTCCGGTTTTCCGGGGCGGGCGTCCGGATGGCGGCGATTTAACGCAGGTCGCGGTAGAGATCGCGCAGCATGGCTTCGGTAATGGGGACCGGGTTGTTTTGCAGGTTCGGGTGGAGGCTGGCCTGAACCAGTTTTTCCAGTTGGTCGTCGGTCAGGTCGTATCCGGCAAGGCTGGTTTTCAGGCCGGTGCGGTATTTGAGTTCGGAGATGGCGTCGGCCATGGAACAGGCGTTGTCGAATCCGGTGGCAAACGCCAGTTCGCGCAGGCGTCCATCGGTGTCTTTTTCCGCATTGATCCGCATGAAGTGGTCGATGGTGAGGCCGCAGGCTTCGCCGTGGGGGATGCCGAGGTTGCTGGTTAACGGATAGGAACAGGCGTGGGCGGCGGCGGTGCCGGGCAGGGCGAAGGCCAGTCCGGCTGTGACGGACGCTTCGGCCATTTTTTCCCGCGCCAGCGCGTTTTCCGGTTCTTCGCAGGCGGTTTCCAGATGCCGGAAGACAAGCCGGGCGGCATGGATGGCGAGGGCGTCGCAAACGGGCTGGTGATGGATGTTCCAGTAGGCTTCGATGGCGTGGCAGAGCACGTCCATGCCGGTGCAGGCGGTCACGTGTTTTGGGACGGTGTAGGTCAGTTCGGGATCGACGATGGCGGTGGCGGGGTAGAAGACCGGGGTGTTGAGCGGGGCCTTGAGCCCTTTTTGATGGTCGGAGAGGACGGCAACGCGGGTGATTTCGCTGCCGGTGCCGGCGGTGGTCGGGACGGCGATGAGCGGCAGGTGCGCTTCAGGCAAGGGCCGTTTCTTTTCCAGATACTCGCTTGCCGGGGCGGCGGCGGTGCAGAAAGCCGCGGCGGCCTTGGCGCAGTCCAGTACGCTGCCGCCCCCGACAGCCAGGACAAAATCGCAGCCGTTTTGCCGGATCAGTCCGGCGCAGGCGTCGCATTGGCTGACGTCGGGGTTGGGCGAAACGCGGCTGTACACGGTCTGGAGGGTTTTTTCATTGTCGGCGACGAGCCGGGCGGCCAGTCCGTTTTTTTCAAGGGATGGCGAGGTGACAAGGAGGCCGCGGGTTCCCCCGAGCCGGCGGATTTCGTCTTTCAGGCAGGCGATCATGCCGTTGCCGAAATGGATGGTGACGGGTTGCAGGTAGTGCCAGTTCATGGTTTGCCTCTCCTTTCCTTGTCCGTTGAGCGGTTTTTTGTCCGGCATGCTCTTGGCGGAAAACAGGATGCGCGGTTTCCGTTTCTCCGTTTTCATGGGCGCTTTTTTTATTTTACACCGGTGTCTGCGGGGTGGGTTCGGGTAGCGGTCCCGTTTGTCGAAACGGCGTTTTTTGCGGCAAGGGGCGCCGTCGCTTTTGCCGGATGCGGTTGTTTTACGGGCCGGACGGTTTTTTCCGGTGAACGCGGTAGTAGAGCCAGACGACGCTGTTTTCCAGTTTGTCGGCGGGGAGCAGTTCGAGGCGCTGGCCGGCGGCAGGCAATTCGTCTTCTTTCCCCGGGTATTCGACGATGGAACAGATGCCGGACAGGATATCTGGGATGAAATTTCAGACTTTGACAAGGAATGGAACCGGATCATTCCCATTCCCTGGAAGGGTGGCAAGGAACCCTTTATCCGGGTGCCGATAGCACAAGGCCTGCCTGTATTGCCGAATGTAGGGCGCACGCTGGAAGAAATGATTTTTTCGTCGAAGAAGCAGAATCCGATTGAAAAGATGGTGCGGCTTGCCCTGCTGACAGTGGATGCATTTAATCCGTTTGGTGCGTCTGGCTCGCCCGGTCAGTTTATTGCCCCATCTGCGGCGAAACCCATTATCCGGATTGCAGAACACAAATCCTTTACCGGTTTGCCTCTGCATCGCAGTGATGCGCCTTTCGGCGGATACAATGAACCAGCTTATGCCAAAGCATATCGGAATACACCGAAGCACTGGACAGCCATGTCGAAGTGGCTAAACAACATTACCGGCGGTGATGATGTTTCGCCCGGTCATATTGATATCGCACCGGAGACATTGCGCCTTGCCATCACGTCTTATTGGATGCCGGGTGTTTCGTCACAAATTGTCGATCCTGTTTTCAGTCTGGCGACAAAAGCGCTGGGCGATGAGGCCATTTCAGTCAAGGAGATTCCCGGTCTGTCTTCTTTTGTCGGTCTTGCACCGGATGAGCGTGCGCAAGAGAGAGCCTTTTTCGCCCGGATGAACGACTGGCGGCAGACAGTGCATC
>NZ_KI392031.1:731562-805043 GCF_000158475.2 Oxalobacter paraformigenes
TTGGGAGAATGGAGAGGTAATTTGTACACAAGCTGACCGAAGTTTTTTCATGGTGTATATTTTTCATGTGGCGCCCGAGTTGCGCCCGGAAAACGTGAAAATCGGAAAACCGACACAGATCCCCTTCATCTGAAGCGGGGTCTTTTTTTATGGAGAAAAGACATGACGAAATTACCGGCAAAGGAATTGCTGGACGGTACCAAGAACCCTGAAACGACCACTGGCGAATTCCGGCTGGCGATGGGCAATCTCAGGCAGTTCCTTTTCGATCTCTTCGGCGACGAAAGTACCGACAAGGAAACGGCTCGCCAGACATTGGGGATTGATCTGACCCAGCTGAATGAGGATATCTCGAAAAAAGCGGATGCCGAGTTGGTAGAGGGGGTAGTAAAGGAGCTCGTCAGTGATGTGGTCGAGCTCGCCAATGATGTGGCAAAACTTGCCGGCGAAGTAGCGAGTATCGTCGTTGCACCTGTTGGCACGATTTATGTCCAGTTTGCTGGTCAATCCACCCCGGAAGACTTGTATGGCGGTACTTGGGAAAACATAAGTCCACAATATGCCGGGCAGTTTTTCCGTGCGGAGGGTGGAAATGCGGCTGCATTTGGCGAATCGCAATCCCAGGGATTACCTAACCACACACATCAATTGAAGGCAACTGGCTCCGATTTGTACACCTATTATGGCGCCAATTATATTTATACAACTGCACGGGTCCAAAACTCGGTTAATGGCATGATCAATAGTATTGCTGCTGTATCAGATAACAAAATTTATGGCTCATCGACCGAGGTACGCCCTGATAACAGTACTATCCGTATCTGGAAATGCATTGCATAAAGGAGAAAAATATGGAATACATCACCGTTGAAAACGGAATCATCGCCGCTCACCGATGCGGAAAAGACAAACCGGAAAACGCCCTAGAAGTCCCGTCCGGATTTGCCGGATATATGGGCTTGCCCCTGTCAGCCCTGAAAGAAGACATGTCCGGCCTGAAGCCCATTTCCCAACAGCTTGCGGAAGGAGTGATTAATCTTCCCGACGGTTACAAGGTCAACAAAGCCGACAACGAATTTATCCGGATGGAACAGGCGGAAATCGACGAAAAATATCCCATCAAAACCTATGCGGAAGAAGGATCGTTTGAGGCCATCGAGGTCAAAAAGACATTCGATCGTGACGGGAATTTCGGTTACTGGCCACCCGAAGGCACGGTTGAAATATCCGGCAAACAGCCGGACGTAACATACAAGGCGGTAAACGGAAAATGGGCGCCTGATCCAGCCAGAGCGAAAGCCAAGCGTCTGGCCGAGATCGACGAACGCTGCGAAGAAGCTATGCGAACTGTAGTGTCCAGCTATCCGGACAGCGAAAAACAGACTTTTCCGCAACAGTCCGCCGAAGCGCAGGCGTATTTGGCCGACCCGACTGCCAGCGTGCCGTTATTGTCGTCATTGGCTTTGTCAAGAGGCGTAACACTGGATGAATTGGCACGACGTGTATTGAACAAGCACACGGTTTATTCCGTATTAACCGGCAAAATACTGGGACAAAGAAAAACGCTTCAAAACAGGGTAAAAGCCTGTTCGAGCGTGGAGGAAATCGAACAAATCGAAACAGCAATCCAGATACCCCAACAGGAACTTAACCAGTATCTTTCCTGAAGCGGAAATTCCTTGCCTGTTTGATGGGGCTGTCGAAGTTCGGCAATCCCGAACTTCGGCAGGAACAAAGGTGACAGAATAGAAAACGGGGTCTTCTATTTTACAAAGCTGGTGTTATTACGGCATAGGCAAAGGGTTCAGGTGATGTCTCGTCTGATTCGCAGGTGGTTATAACAATATCTTTTTTGGGATAGTGCGTAATAGCGAATTCGATTTTATCCCTGAGTTGATCCTGTGTATCTGTGAGCCTGCCGTTATAAAGCGCTTGTTTGAATCGCTCACCTTCTATAATTTCAATACCGTATTTATCTTTCAGTTCGGCAATTAATGAAATCATCGTACCCCTTTCCATTTTGTCGAAAAACATAAAATTTTGGGCCGGATGCCGCCCCCGCAACCCGATTCAGACGCCGCTGAAAGCGTAACTTTCAGCGGCGTTTTCTTTATTCAGGTTCAAAAGACCGGACAAACGGGTACACTGACTTGTCCGTGATGCCGGCTACATGCAAAACAGAAGTCTTGAAGCGGTCGAACTCTTGTATTCTTTCCAGTTTGCAGAAAGTTTGTTAAATATGCCTGTTCTCCGTGTTCGACTGAAGCGTTTTCCTGAAATGGGGATAAAAACACGGCGCCAAATTTGTGACAAACTGTGACTAAATCACAGCATTTTGTGACATCTTATTACATGTCTTTTTGCTTGCCGATGCAATAAGTTATTGATTTTGAATTGGTAAAAAGAGGGTTAAATCTTCTTTGCCGTCATGGCTGACCGAAGATTGAAAACGGGATAAACTCATGAGGTGGGGCGCGTTGCGCCCTTTTTTCATGTCGCGCCTTCCGGGATATCCCAACTTCCCGGAAGGCTTTTTTTATGGAATGAATAAGGAGAAACCCGATGAGCGATGACTTTGAAAACTATTTTGGTTTGGCTGGCGACATGGCTTCAGGCAGCCAAAACCCGGGCGAACACAACGATTGGCTGGACAAACAGCAAAGAGAACGCGAGCGGCAACAGAAAGCGCGGGAGCGGCAACAACCCAACCCGAACCGGACAGCCGATGGCTTCACTGCCCCCGCAACAGGCCTGACCCCGGTTTTTGACAACGAAACCGCTGTACCGAAAAGCGAGCCCCTCAAAATCGAACCGGTAAAAGCGGAAACCCCGAAACCCGGCCTTTCCCCGGCAGAAACGCCCAAACCTGCTGCATCGGGAACCGGCTTGTCCAACACCGGTACGGCTGGAACCGCCTCCCCGACAATTAACCTCTCCATCACGCCCGAAGACGCCTACACCACCTTCGGGAAGACATGGGGAGAACAAAGACTGATCGGCATGTATGACAAGCAGCCCGTGCCGCGCCGGGAACAGCCCGAAGAATGGTACGCGGCACTGGCGCGTCGCGCCAAGCATATCCCCACCCTGAGCCCCGACGTGCAGGAATGCCTCTTCCGTTTCCACTGCCAGACCAATCCGCCATTTCGCCAGAAAATTCAGGAGGAAATCCGGCAGACGCACCGCGTCATGCCCGATATCCGGAAGGATTCGGCCCAAAGCTCACCCCAAAGCCCGACAGGGAACACGCCGGCCATCCCTTCCGCCAGCGTGCCGGAAGAAACCGGGAAGCTGGCTCCTTCGAGTGTGGAAAAAGCCGGAGCCGGAAGACAAGGCGAAAACACCCCGGTGGAACCGGAAACAAGCCTCTTGCAACAAGCCCTGAGCGTCAACCTGCCTCAGGACATGAGCCTGAACCCGCTTATCGACTTCGTAAATGACCATGACCGGGACATACTGGGCGACAATCCTTTCTGGAAAGCCGACCCGCCCGGTCATTCCGACCTGAGCTATGGCGCTTTTGGCGAGACCCTTTCCAAAAGCGCCCAAAGCGCTCTGGGAGAAGCGAGCGCCATTCACGGCAAAGACCAAAGCCGTACCGCAGGCCTGCTCGATGAAAGCTACGCTCCCCTGATCGGAGACGTGTCAGACAACCTCGGCGCCAACAGCGCCGTCACCGGCCACGGCCGGGAAACCATCGGCGCCCCCAACCAGAGCTATTGGGTGAACTGGGAAGACGAACAGGGGCGGCAAATCCCCTTCGATCTGGCGGCCAGAGGCGTTAAACAGGGTCTGGAAGACGCCAAAGCCCTCTTTTACTCCGGGGCGGCACTGGCCGGAGACCTCGTATACCAGCTCGTCGGAGGCGACGACAAGGCGCTGCGGCAAATACAGGTCCTGGTGGATCGACACCGGAAAGAGCGAAAAAAGAGAGAGACCCTGAGCATAAACGAACTCTACGTTGAAGGCGACGCGGAAAAGACCATGCAAAATATCACGCAGTACCTGTATCAGGAACTGGGGAACCAGATAGTGAACGTGCCAGCCTATATCGTACTGGGCCATCTGAAAACCTTTGCGGAGCTGACGGGCGTCTCGACGACGGTCATGGCCGCACAGATACACGGCGACATCCGGGAAAAGACGGGAGAGGGAAAGCCGGTGGAATCGGTCCTGTACGCTGTGCCGCTGGGCTTGATGAGCGCGTTACGCATGCCGTTCCGTCAGGCGGGGGCATTGAAAGGGGCGCAGGAGGTGAGGAATTATGTGGGGGGCCTTCTGGTCGGCTTCGGGGTGCATATGGCTCAGCAGGAGCAGGAAAAAATGATTGTCAGGAAATTTGGTGATACCACTAGCCAAAGTGATTAGTCATTGCGTTATTATTCAACTTTAGTTCTCGGTGGGACAATCTGAACATAATGGACAAGCTTGTCCCGCTTCCTGCTGAACCATGAAACCTGTCATTAAAACCTTTTTCCTTTTTCTGTTCCTGATCCCGGTTTTTTCCGTACAGGCCGACAATGCTGCAAAAGGAGACCGGCTTTACAAGGCAGGAAAATACGAAGAAGCCTTGAGGCATTACCTTAAACCGGACGCACAGGAAAAACCGGAAGTCATGAACCGGATCGGTTATATGCATAACTACGGGAGAGGAGTTGAAAAGAACACATCAATTGGTGTCCAGTGGTATAGAAAAGCGGCAGAACTGGGCTTCGCCAAATCGCAATACAACCTCGGGCAGTGTTATCAGTTTGGAACCGGCGTCAAAAAAAACCTGAACGAAGCCATCAAGTGGTTTCGGAAATCGGCGGAACAGGAATACGCCGATGCCGAAAGAAAAATAGGATATCTGACAGTAACAGGAACCGGGGTCAAACAGGATTTTGGCGAAGCGATGCAGTGGTTCCGCCGGGCTGCCGGACATGGCAATATCAGGGCCTATGCCGATATCGCGCATGCCTACGCAGAAGGGTACGGCGTCAAAAAAAACAAGAACCGGGCGGTGCAGTACTACATCATGGGGGCGGAAAAGGGTGACCCTGAAGCGCAGTACTGGCTGGGGCGGGCTTATCAGCTGGGCCGGGGCATCAAACACGATTCCGCACGGGCCCTTTACTGGCTGAACAGGGCGGCCGACAACGGCAATACGCTGGCGATGGATGCGCTGACGCGAATCTACAATTCGGGGGCGCTTGACCAGCCCATCGATCACGAGCTGGCAGCGAGATGGGCTGAAAAGGCGATTGAAACCCGGAAGCAAACCGGAGAGAGTGATCCGGACCTGGTGAAACGGCTGCGGTTTTTCGGGGTCGATGTTGACCGGATGAAGAAACCGCATGAATAGTAGTCTTAGCGGACTGGGAGAAAACAGCGCCATCCACGGAAGCGGGAACAAGAGAACTCCCGCAGGACACGCTGACGAAAGCTACGCTCCCCTGATCGGAGACGTGTCAGACAACCTCGGCGCCAACAGCGCCGTCACCGGCCACGGCCGGGAAACCATCGGCGCCCCCAACCAGAGCTATTGGGTGAACCGGGAAGACGAACAGGGGCGGCAAATCCCCTTCGATCTGGCGGCCAGAGGCGTTAAACAGGGTCTGGAAGACGCCAAAGCCCTCTTTTACTCCGGGGCGGCACTGGCCGGAGACCTCGTATACCAGCTCGTCGGAGGCGACGACAAGGCGCTGCGGCACATACAGGCCCTGGTGGATCGACACCGGAAAGCCGGCGCAAACCGTCCCCGACTGTCCATAGACCAGCTCTACGTCGAAGGGGACGCGGAAAAAACCATGCAAAATATCACGCAGTACCTGTATCAGGAACTGGGGAACCAGATAGTGAACGTGCCGGCCTATATCGTACTGGGGAAGTTGAAAACCTTTGCGGAACTGACGGGCGTCTCGACGGCGGTCATGGCCGCACAGATACACGGCGACATCCGGGAAAAGACGGGAGAGGGAAAGCCGGTGGAATCGGTCCTGTACGCCATTCCGCTGGGTTTGATGAGTGCGTTACGCATGCCGTTTCGTCAGGCGGGGGCGTTGAAAGGGGCGCAGGAGGTGAGGAACTATGTGGGCGGGCTTTTGGTCGGCTTCGGGGTGCACAGGGCTCAGCAGGAGCAGGAACGAAAGATTGTGGGGGGTTATGGAAATAGAGAAAAACGAGGCAATTAAAATTTACTTTTTACTTTGTCTGTATTGACCATCATGAATAAGCCTGAACATAATGGACAGGCTTATTCTGTTTCTCATCGAACCATGACACCATTTATCAAAACGATTTTCTTTGTTTTTCTGTTGTTCACGGGACTACATGCATTAGCCGGCAATGCCACAAAAGGAGATCGGCTTTACAAGGCGGGAAAATATCAGGAAGCCCTGACGTATTACCTGACACCGGACGCACAGGAAAAACCGGAGGTCATGAACCGGATCGGTTATATGTATGACTACGGTCAAGGCGTTGAAAAGGACGCATCAATTGGTGTCCGATGGTACAAGAAAGCGGCAGAACAGGGGTATGCAAAAGCGCAATTTAACCTTGGACTGTGTTACCAGTTTGGTAACGGCGTCAAAAAAGACCTGAACGAAGCGATCAAGTGGTTTCGCAAATCAGCAGAACAGAGTCATGCTGATGCGGAAGCAAAAATGGGTTATTTGACAGTGACAGGAACCGGTATCAGGCAAGATTTCCAGCAAGCTATGAAATGGTATCGGTTGGCAGCGGAACATGGAGATACCAGCGCGTATTATCAGATCGGCCTCTTCTATGCCCAAGGCAACGGCGTCAAAAAAGACAAGAACCGGGCGGCACAGTACTACATCATGGGAGCGGAAAAGGGCGATCCCGAAGCGCAGTACTGGCTGGGGCGGGCTTACGAGCAGGGGCGCGGCATCAAACACGACCCGGAAAGAGCCCTGTACTGGCTGAAGCAGTCGGCAAACAAGGGCAACTGGCAGGCGATGCGCGAGCTGTCGGTGATTTACGGCTCGGCTTTGCTGGGACAGGCGATTGATGAAAAGCTTGCCCTGCAATGGGGAGAAAAGGCGGAGGAAACCCGCAGAAAGAACGGGGAAACCAATCCAGACGTGGAAAGGCGCTTGCGGTTTTTCGGCGTCGATGCCGACAGGCTAACGAAGGACGGGCAGTAGCCGCACTTGCCGGAACGGGCCGGCAGGGGGTATTTCCCCGGAAGTGTCTTTGCCGCGGTGGCTGGCGTTCCGTCAGGGGAGGCCGGAAGACGGAGGGCCGTGTTTGACAGACGGGGGAAGGCTTTTAAAGACAGCATCCGTCAGTAAGGCGGTTTCAGGAGACAAAAAGACGGCAGGATTTCAAGGCAGGGACGGGCAACGCCGGTTCGTTCCCGGAAAAGGAAAGGAAACCGGCCCTGTCTGCAAGCGGCAGGGCGATTCCGAAGGCGATTCCAAAGAGAGGGGCTGGCCGAATCAGCCAGCCGGAAAGCCGTTGTCCCTGCGGTATGGGGGGCTTTGCGGGCGATTCGATGGCCGGGGCGCTTGTTGACGCTGTCGCCGGCTTGCCTTTGCCGGCCGCTTCAGTCAGCCGGGAGGGAACGGGTGCGATTCCATGCCCCTTGCCCCTGCATGCTGGCTGGAAGCAGGCAATCGTTTTCCGCAAGTTGAACGGTTCGGCTTTTTTCTTTTTCCGGCCGGTTTGGCGTATTTTTTCATGAGGCAAGGCCCTGTTCTGTATGGCGGCCGGTTTTTCCCGGTTCGGCACTGGCGGGCAACTCCTTTTGCGGGTCGGGGAATACCGTTTAAGGGGCTTTCCGGTTTTTTTCTCCGTTTCGGTCCGGATAGAACGCCGCTTTTTTCATGGGTTTCTTTTTGCGGTGTTGCCGGAAGGAGCGTGCGGGGCCGCCTGTTTCCGGCGGGTTCCGGACGTATCGCGGAGCGGAATGTCGTCCGTTTCATGTGTCGTTTTCTGGCGAATTAAGGGGTTGACAGACGGATTTTCGGGAAAAAGGAGGGCGGCCAAACGAAAAAACGCCTTGTTCCGCTTTTCCGTTTGCGGTTTTGTTCTCTTTTAAGGTGTTGATTTTTATGGGAATTTTTTTAATCAGGCGTTTTTCGCGGAAAGCGTTTTGCATAAATGTGCCGGAAATGTCCGGAGACGGTTGATACCGGATTTATAATGCAGGGGTGCCACACACAAGGGCAAGAGGCCGGCAAGCGGCACACGCTCTTCTCTTGTATGGCACGTGCAGGGAAGGCGGGAACGGCCGGGTTTCGAGGCCGTTTTGCCGGGGGTCGCGTCCCGGCGCCCGGGGTTTCCGCTTTTCCGTCCACATCGTAATTTGTCGCCGTATCGCCGGGGGTCGCGTCCCGGTAGCGCATGAAGCGGGTTTGAAGTCGCCGAAGCCAGTGTCGCGTCTGGCAATGTCCGTTTCCAACAGCAGGGTTTGCGTCCTGCGCCGGTGTGAAAGACAGGTTTTTCATTCTTTCATATTAGGAGCGACAGATGCCAATATCATCTACCGACTTGCAGGCGCTGGGCAAATCCACGCTTGACGATTATCTCAAAAACGAACCGATCGACCAGGTGTCGGTCGATATTCCCCTGCTGAAAAAGCTGATGAGCAAGCGCAAGCCGTTTGCCGGCGCCAAGCAGAATGTGACGGTCAATATCCGCAAATCCCACGATTCCAATTTCGCCTGGGCGTATGGGGAAGAACCGGTTTCCTTCAACAAGCGCAATACGCTTGAAAACGCCGCTTTCCCCTGGCGTCGCGCCGTGGACGGTTTTTATATCGCCCACGATACGCTGTTTGCCAACGGCATCAAGGTGAGGGAAGGCAAGAGCAGGGAATACAAGCTGGAAGTCAGCGAAAAGAATCAGCTGACCAATCTGTTGAACGAACAGACCGACGCGTTCCGTACCGGTTTTTCGGAAAAACTGTCGATGGAACTGCACCGCGACGGTACGGCCTCCGACGATGCCGTGACCGGTCTGGATGCGCTGGTTTCGCTGAAACCGGAAACTGGCGTAGTCGGCGGCATTGACCGTGAAACGGCTGTTTACTGGCGCAACAATGCGGCCACCGCCATTGCCGCTACCGGCAACGGAAATCTGGCAACCGCGATGGAAGGCCAGTGGCGCCGCTGTATCCGCAATGGCGGCAGCCCCGATTTCATTCTGGCCGGTTCCGCCTTTATCGACGCTTACCGCCAGTACGGGGTCACGGTGACGAACAACGCGAATGCCGGTGCGGTCAAGCGGCTGGATGCCGGTATCGGTTCCGGTTCTTCGACGGGCCTGTATTTCAAGGGCGTTGAAATCATCTGGGATCCGCAGTTCGAGGCGCTGGATGCGCTTGAATCGCCGACGATTCCCTGGGAAAAACGGTGTTACTTCATCAACACCAAGTATCTGGAATTGCATGACGACACGATGGATATCGTCTCGCCGACCCGTCCGTACAACATTCTCGCGCTTTATCAGATGGTCAATCTCCGTCTGGCGCTGGTGTTGAAACGCGCCAATGCGCATTCCGTCATGTCGATTGCCTGATCATAAGGCTTTCGGCGTGTGCCGCCGGGCGACCGGCGGCCCTTGTTCCCCTCTTTTCAGTAAAAAGGAAAAAAAGATGACTCCATTGTATGAAATCCGCATCCGCCGCGATGCCCATACGGTAACCCCGATTACCGTGCCGGAATACGAACTGCCGCTTTTGCAGGAGATTTTCGGTATTGAAAACGTCCATAACGCCGACAAGAAACGTGTCGATGAAGCCGGTTGCGGCTCGCCCGCCGGGTCTTTCAAGGCAAGCGGGGACGAGTATGAACGCTTCTGCGCCAAATACGGCGTTGAACTGGTCGAACAGGTTTTCGGGAAGAAGGGTTCCCGTGCGTTTGAAAAAGCGGTGGCCGATTCGACAACGAAACCGGCGGCGAAAGGCAGGCAGGCTGCCGTCTGAGGTGAACGCGGACTGGCCGGGACAGCCGTAAAGGCGGGGCCTTGAGGGATTCTCGCGCCAGATTGCACAGCAAAAACGCAGGGAAAAGAAGAATGGGAGGAAACGATGGCACAGCCACCCGCCTATAACCGGGAAAAGAATTTCACCTTGAACAGCGGTCGCGAAACCGACCATTCGGCCTTGAACGCCGAGCTGGACCGGGCGTCGAATTCGATCAACGATATCCGGGCGAATCTGGCGATTTTGCAGGCGGACGACGGGAAGTTGCGTCCGTTTGTGGTGACGGCGGATTCGATCAGCGAGGAATTGAGAATTTCGCTGGTGGAAGGCGTCGTGATGGACGCGCAGACGATGCTGGACGAATCGAAAGCGGCTTCGGAAGCCTCGGAAGCATCGGCGGAAAAAGCCGGGGAAAGCGAGGCGGCAGCGGCGGCCAGTGCGGTGGCGGCAGCGGTTTCGGCCGAGAAAGCGGCCGGATTGGCCGCTCATGTACAAGGCAGGGCGGACGAGATTGTCCGGACAGCCAGCGCACAGGCGCAAACGTGTGCCGCAGAGGCGGCGCAATCGGCGCAAAGCGCAGCGGACAGTGCGACGCAGGCGCAATCGGTTTGCGAGCTGATCAATGATCGGGTCGGGGAGATTGTGGAGCAAGCCGCGAAAGCGGCCGCCTGCAGCGCGGCAGAGGCGGAACAGTCAGCAGACGAAGCGGCGCTGTATGCCGCCGTTGCCAGCCAGCGAGGTATTCCGGTCGGAACGGTGGTGATGTTTTCGGCTTCCGAAGCGCCCGCCGGTTACCTGAAATGTGATGGCGCGGCTGTCGGGCGGGACACGTATCCTGACCTTTTTGCGGCGATTGGAACCGTCTTCGGAGCCGGGGATGGGGAAACCACCTTCAATCTGCCGGACATGATCGGGCGGTTTGCCGAGGGGAGTTTGACACCGGGGACAGTGAAGGAAGCGGGGTTGCCTGATGTTACGGGGACTATCAGGCTGTCGGACAATTCACAGATTAACGCGGTTGAAGCAGACAAGATAGCAACAGCTAACGGAGCGTTTTCCAGAGTACGGACGAATTCGCCAACCGCGTATTCAACCGCTTCTGTTGATGTTGCCACTACCAATAAATATGATCGTGTCGATTTTAGCCTTGCCTCCCAAAATCCCCTGTATGGCAACTCCGACACTGTCCAGCCTCCGGCATTGACGCTTTTGCCCTGTATCAAAGCCTTTGACGCGGCAGTGAATCCCGGGCTGATCGACGTAACGGAACTGGCAAACGAGGTGACAACAAAGACGACACCGGCACAAGCGGCAAATGCGGCCATGCCGTCAAGCACATTCGTCCATTTATCCCTGGCTG
Organism: Oxalobacter paraformigenes; assembly: GCF_000158475.2. GTDB lineage: Bacteria > Pseudomonadota > Gammaproteobacteria > Burkholderiales > Burkholderiaceae_D > Oxalobacter > Oxalobacter paraformigenes. Next base: position 742,857 of record NZ_KI392031.1, read on the forward strand.
CGTCAGGTAATGATTACACCGCGCCGGCAGACGGTTACCTGTCTTTGGCAAAGCAGGCCGGTGCAGCGGGCCAATACGTTGCTATGTATGGCGCTTCTGGCATCCAGAGCGTTATGTGGGCGACTGGAGCAAGCCAGATATTTGCCATGATACCGGTGAAGAAAGGAAACGTTATGAAGGTGAATTATAGCGCTACAGGAACGACAGATTCGTTTGTTTTTGTCTATGCGGAGGGAGCGAAGCCATGAAATACGGAATAGCAGAAAACCACCAATTTGTCCTGATCGACGACGATCTCACGAGATTGGAAAACACGCTGGCTTTCATGCCGCCATACAAAGTGGAGCAAATAGCCGAATACGCGGACGATGAAGTCGAACAGGGCCACAACGGAAACTGGTACGAAAAAGGGCACGCCCCGCAAAAGCCGCTAAACGAAGCGAGAAGCGCAAAGCTGGCCGAACTGAACGCCGCCTTTGCCGAAGCCTCGGCCAATGCCCACTGCCGCTCTTCTCTCGGCTTTGAAATCAATGCCGACGAAACCGCCAACCGCAACGTCACCAGCCTGATCGTCGCCCTGGAAGCGGCCGGAGAGGAAACCGTGCCGTTTTGCGCCTTTGACAACCGCTTTCACGACGTGACGCTGGCCCAGTTGAAGACGATGCAACTGGACATCATCGCGAACGCGAGAGCGCTTTATGCGAGAAAGTGGGCCTTGCGCGAAGCGATAGGGAAAGCGGCGTCCGTTGAAGAACTGGACGCGATAACAATCGTTTTTTCAGGGGAGCATGCATAATGGCCCAACCTCCTTCTTATGAGCGGCAAAAGAATTTTGCCGACGACTTCGGCAACGAGACCGACCATTCGGCCATAAACGCCGAGCTGGACCGGGCGTCGAATTCGATCAACGACATCCGGGCGAATCTGGCGATTTTGCAGGCGGACGACGGGAAGTTGCGTCCGTTTGTGGTGACGGCGGATTCGATCAGCGAGGAATTGAGAATTTCGCTGGTGGAAGGCGTCGTGATGGATGCGCAGGCGATGCTGGACGAATCGAAAGCGGCTTCGGAAGCCTCGGAAGCGTCGGCGGAAAAAGCCGGGGAAAGCGAGGCGGCTTCGGCGGCCAGTGCGGTTTCGGCAGCGGCTTCGGCAGAGAAAGCGGCGGGATTGGCCGCTCATGTACAAGGCAAGGCGGACGAGATTGTCCGGACAGCCAGCGCACAGGCGCAAACGTGTGCCGCAGAGGCGGCGCAATCGGCGCAAAGCGCAGCGGACAGTGCAACGCAGGCGCAATCGGTTTGCGAGCTGATGGATGAACGTGCCGGGGAAATCGTTCAGACGGCAGCAAGCGAAGCCAGGTCGCATGCGCAATCGGCAGAAGAATCGGCCGTCGCAGCGCAAGTCCATGCGGAAATTGCGAACCAGCGCGGGATCCCGGTCGGAACGGTGGTGATGTTTTCGGCGTCCACCCCGCCGGCGGGCTATCTGAAATGTGATGGCGCGGCCGTCGGGCGGGACACGTATCCCGACCTTTTTGCGGCGATTGGGACGACTTATGGAGAAGGCGACGGAGAGGCCACCTTCAATGTGCCGAATCGGGAGGGATACAAAAGAATTGACTACAGTCCCGAGACTACCACCCTAATCGCTCCTGGCGATGGCTACATCTTCGCGCAGGCGAGCACGTCACTTGGCGGATTTTATCTCAGAAACACGACAAAGGACATGCTAAGCGAAACCCTTGCGGAACGCGAATGGGGACTGGGGACATTTGTCCCCTGCTGGAAGGGAGACACCATAACCGTTCGAGTGTGGCAGGCCACCATCAACTTGTTATACTTTGCCTCCTCAAACCTCCAGCCGTTTGACGGGGCAGACAAGGGGTGCCTCTGCATTAAATCTTTCGATGCAGCGACCAAACCCGGGCTGATCGACGTAACGGAACTGGCCAATGAAGTGGCCGGGAAAGCCGACAAGACACAGGTCGCCAATCTGGCCATGCCCTCGGGATCACTTGTGCCACTGACCCCATCAAAAGGCGGAACCTACACCGCCCCTGCCGATGGTTACTTCTGTTTTGTGCATGGGCCGGCCAACAACACGGGACAACTGTACATACAGCTACACAATCAGACAACGGGATTCCGGTATCAGACATCGGCTGCTTCGCAAAGCGGGGACTGGAATGTGGGCTATCTGCCTATTATCCGGGGGCAAACCCTGAGGCTGAGTTACGGAATAGAACTGAGTGGCGACAGCTTGTGGTTTTTCTATGCGCAAGGGAGCCAGCCATGAAATACGGAATAGCAGAAAACCACCAATTCGTGCTGATCGACGACGATCTCAAGAGATTGGAAAACACGCTGGCTTTCATGCCGCAATACAAAGCGGGGCAGATAGCCGGATACGCGGACGATGAAGTCGAACAGGGCCATGACGGAAACTGGTACGAAAAAGGGCACGCCCCGCAAAAGCCGCTGGATGAGGCGAGAGCCGAAAAGCTGGCTGAACTGAACGCCGCCTTTGCAACCGCATCAGGGCAAGCCCACTGCCGCTCTTCCTTGGGTTTTGAAATCGACGCCGATGAGGTGGCGAACCGCAACATCGAAGGGCTGACCCTTGTCTTGCAACCGGGAGAAAGCACCTTGTTTCGTGCCTACGACAACCGTTTTTACGAAGTGACGAGAGAGGAGCTGGAGACGATGCGTAAAGAAATCGTGGTCAACAGCCAGAAACTCTATCAGGCAAAGTGGACACTTGAGGCGGCTATTACGGTAGCGGAATCCATTGAGGCGCTGGACGCTATTGCCCTCTCGCCTGACGCGCTGGCTGAACTGGCGGACGTGTCAGGAGAGAACATCGGGGCAGGAGGAGATCATGGGCAGACGGTGTAGGCAAATCCCGATAGCGGTCGATCAGTTCGTGAACACGCTCTTCGGAGGCTGGGCGGACGAGACGATATCCAGCGTGGCGTGGCGCAAGCGGTGTGAAAGCAAGGGCTGGGCCTTGCTGCGGGCGCTGATCGACACGCTGTTTTTCTGGCAGGACAACCATTGCCGGTCGGCTTGGGAATCGGAGAAAAACCGCTTGCAGTGTCCGCCGGAACTGAGGGAAGGGAAATGATGAATGATTTGATGGCGATACTGATCCAGATGGCGGTGGGTCTTTTGGCCTTGCAGGTGGCGGCGCTGGTCTGGTTCGGAACCCGGGCGCTTGTCGCGCTCGGGAAGCTCCTTGAGACCGTCGCGGTATCGCGACAGGATGCGCAGGAAACGTTTTCGGTCATGGAGGCGCGTATTGCCCGGCTGGAAACGCGCTGCATGATGGTGAATCTGGGTGCGGGAGAAAAGGCATGAACGGTCTGAGCCAGCGTTATCGCACGCTCGGGGAATTGCTGGCCGAGCTGAAGGCGAGACTGGGTTTTGTGGCGCAGGGCCCGGCCTCGAACAACAATAATCCGGTGATGATTTCGTTTTTGCAGGAAGCGCACGAGTATGTTTACGATCAGCTGAATCCGACGCCGATGCGAAAGAAGACGGTGATTACTCTCGAACAGGGATCGTCTCTGTATGACTGGCATAACGATGAGGAGGATGAAAACATCGATCCCGGTCTGGTGAAGTCGCTCTGGATTATGGATGGCAGCGAGCGCTTTCCGCTTTCGCAGGGTATTGCGGAGAAGTGCCGGGAAGACGAGACACGCTCCATGCCTGTCCGGTACGACACGATCGACGGGCAGATCGAACTCTGGCCGGTTCCGGACAGGGCGTATGGCCTTCTGGTGGAATATATCGCCAGCCGGCCCCGCTTCGCGCAGTCTTCGGATCGTCCCGGCGTTTCCGACCGGCTGGTGCTGCTGTATGCGCTGGTGAACGCCAAGGCGCATTTCCGGCACCCGGACGCGCAGTCGGTCGCTGCGCTGTTTGCTTCCCAGATGCGGCGTGAACGGGTCAAGCAACATGAAAACCGGCGTTATTTCCTGAGCGGCTGTTACCGGTCGGAAAAAACCGTGACCGGTTCCGGCGGCGATTACCGCTTCACCCCGGAGTAGAACATGGCGACGATTACGTTTAACAAGTTCGATCTGGGGATCGATTTGCGGAAATCGGCTGCCGTTTCCGACGCCAACCGCTTGCGGGAAATGAAAAACGCCTATGTCACGACCGGGCTGGCGACCGCCAAGCGCCCCGGATTTGTGAAAATCGCGACGCTGGAGGCGGGAACGCAGGGATTGTCTGCCGCGCTGGGAAAATTGCATACGTTTTATGGCGGAGCGGAAGAAATCACGCATGCCAATCCGCTTTTCAAGGCAAACAGGCTGGTGTGCGCCGAGGAAGTGACGGACGATATCACGAACGAAACGTCCCATGCCGCCGTGCACAAGGCGGTGACGGATGTGCATTATGCGGATGTGTTTAACGGGTGCCTTTATGTGTCGGCGCAGCATGGTGACGTCTGCCGCCATCATTATCTGGAGGAGGACGGGATCACGCAGGTAACCGATGCGGCTTGTCCGCATACGCGGACGGCGATCAAGAGCGCTTCGAAAATTTTTTCGATCTCGCCTGACGGTTCGACGGTGCGTTATTCGAAAACGGGCGATCCGACGGTCTGGACGGAAAAGGACGACGCGGGGTTTCTCCCGACGGGTTTAAACGCGATGGGCAACCGGGAAGCCAACGCGCTGGGCCTTTATCGCGGCAATCTGGTGGTGCTCATGCGGGATGGGGCGCAGGTCTGGATGGTGGATCCCGATCCGACGGCGATGAGTCTGGTCGAGACGGTCGAAAATGTCGGTTCGTCCTATCCGCAATCGCTGGCGACGGTGGCGGGCGATTTGTATTTCCTCTCCGATTTCGGTTTCCGTTCGATTACGACACAGCAGCTGGTGGCCCGGCTCGATGATCTGGATATCGGTTCGCCTGTCGATATGCTGGTGCGGCCGTGCCTGAAAGCGCTTAAAGGGACGCCGAAAGCGGTGTATTTCTATGGAACGGGGCAATATCTTTGCGCGATCGACCGGCAAATGTTCGTGTATTCGGTGTCGAGAACGTCGAAAATCGCGGCCTGGAGCCGCTATGAATTGCCCTTTACGGTCGATGCGATGGATGAGCTGGATGGGGTGCTTTATCTGCGCAGCGGCGACGATGTGTACAAGCTGGATGAAGAGGCGCATACCGATGACGGGAAAGAGTACGAGGTGATTCTGGAATTGCCGTACATGAATTTCAAGACGCCGGGCGTGCTGAAACGGGTTTACGGCGTCGATCTGGTCATGCAGGGGGAATGTTATTTCTCCATGGGCTTCGATGTGCGGAATTTCGAGGCGGTAACCGATGAAGTGCGTGTCGCGGGCAATACCTACGGCGGCGGCCTGATTCCGCTGGAAGTGGCGGGAACCGAATTCGCGCCGCGTTTCAGGAATGTGACGGATCAGCCGTTCCAGCTCGATGCGCTGACGATTTATTACGAACCGCTGGGGGTGCTATGAAACTGGTTTTTTTAAAGCCCGAAGAAGTGGCCGCCGTCTGGGACGAGATCGCCCCGCAGTTTCAGCGGGTGGTGTCGAAAGCCTGTCACGGCGAATTCACGGTGGACGATCTGTACCGGATGGCCTTGTCGGGGAATGCGATTATCGGGGTGGCGCGGGAAGAAAACGGGAAAGTGGCGATGGTGATGGCTTTCCAGTTCGTCCTTTACCCGTCGGCAACAGGGGTCAATGTGCTGGCGATGGCCGGGAAGAATCTGAAACAGTTCATGGGCCAGTTCCTGCCGCCGTTCAAAACCTTCTGCCGGGAGATGGGAGCGGACTGGATCGAATGCGCCGTGTCGCCGGGAATGGAAAGGATGCACCACCGGCACGGATTTGAGACGGTGTACCGGAATTTGAGAATGAGCGTGAAGGAAGACTGTCCGGACGCCGGAAGGGAAGCGGGATGAGATCGCATTTTTATCTGAATGAAGACGACCTGTTAAACGACTGGGCACGTCTTGCGCCCCTGTTTCAGCGTGTTGTCGAACGGGCCTGCCGCGGGGAATTCGATGTGGCCGACCTGAAAGCGATGGCGCTGAAAAAACGCGTTGTGATCGGGGCGTTTTTCGATGAGAGAGAGGAGCCGCTTTTAGCCTTTGCCTTCGAGTTCCGGTACTACCCGAAAAAAACGGCGGTCAACATTCTGGCCCTGGGCGGCAAACGGATGGACGAGGTGTTTTCGGTCTTTCTGGAACGGTTCAAGCAGTGGGCAAAGAAAGCGGGGGCGGATTTTATCGAGGCGTCGTGTTCACCGGCCATGACACGATGTCTTTTGCGGTATGGCTACGTAAACGCCTACCGGCAGTTACGACTTGATTTGGGAGGGGAAACGACATGATTATTTTGACGAAATTCAACGGTTATCGCGCTGACGGACGCAGACTTTACTTCAAGGGCGGAGACGGCGGGGCCGGGGAAATGCGGAAAATGGAAGAGGAACGCCAGGCGCGGATCGACGCGGCGATCCAGGCCATTAACGATATTTTCGATCCGCCGGCAACAAAGCGGGGCGTCAACCCGGCGACATCGTTTGACCCGTCGAAGACCTACTATAACGCCGATGGAAGCGTGTTTACCGGGGCCGTATCGGGAAAAGGAAGCGGTGGGCTGAAAGTATCCAAAACGCTGCCTTACGGCATCACGCCGCCAGGAGCCTTCCAGCTTCCGGCTTCGGTTGCGAATGCGGCGTTGGCGTCCGGCGGAAAAGGGGGCGGAATCCGGTTTGAGCCCTATCAGACGATCAACGGCCAGAAATGGAATATGGGCAAGGTAAGAAGTGCGCTTGCCAATGGGCGGCTTTATACGGGCGTCGAGACTGTCCAGCCGGAAAACAAGCGTCTGAAACTCTATGAAGACCAGCGCGACGCGGTGTACCAGATCAATTCGAAGGATGTGAACCGGCAATATGGCGACGCCGAGCGGAACAACCGTTTCGGTCTGGCGCGTCATGGACTCATGGGCGGTTCGGTCGATGTCGATTCCAACGCGCAACTGCAGGAAAAAACCAATGAAGGCCTGATGAAAGCGAGCGGCATCGCCGACAGCGCGGCAGCCAGCCTGAAGGCCAAAGATGAAAGTGCCCGGCAAAACCTGATTTCGATGGCGCAGTCCGGCATCGACACGGGAACGGCACAGCAGATGGCGATAGAAAGGCTGAACACGACGGCGCAGGAAGCGGAAGGCGCACGCGCCGGCGCTTCGGTTGGCGACCTGTTCGGCAATATGACGCAGGCTTATTTGCGGTACAGGAAACTGAACGGGGACGAAACGGCCCTGTCTTTGAACGGGAACAATCAGGGCGGTTTGTCCACGCGCACAAGTTATGACGGTTATACCAGCCGATAAATTTCAAACAGGGAGAACACTATGTGGGAAGCCATTGCAGCGATGGTCGCTTCGGCGGCCTTGCAACAGATCAACAACAGCGTAACGTCGTCCAGGCAGAACAGGATAGCGCAGGAAGCGATGAAACGGCAGCGTGATTACCAGAGGCAGGCGGAGAAAATCGCCCTGGACAACGCCAACGATTACCAGCAGGATACCCGGGCCGACAATCAGGAAAAAATCGCGGACGAACTGACGGAAAATTATTACAAACCGGTCGAGGCGGCCCAGACGGTCAACGCGCTGAATGCGACGACGCAGGGCAATGTGTCGCAGGACTATCAGCAGGCCAAGTCGGCGTCCGACGCCTTCCAGCAAAAAACGGCGCATGAACTGGCTCGCCTTTTGGGCCGCCAGAACAGCGCCTATCGCCTGCGGCAGAACGAGGCGATCAAGATGGCGGGCAACGCCAACGAAATTGCCCGGATCAACAATTTCGCCAGAGGACGATATGACGTCGATAAATACGCGATCGAGGCGGCCGGGCGGCCCGATCCCCTGTTGCAGCTCGGTTCGCAAATTCTCGGCATGTACGGGGCCGCTTCGTTACGGGAAGCCACCAAGACCGGAGTGACCGATACGACGGGCGGGGTGACGAAAACGGCAGCGAACGGGTTTTCGCCCGGTGATGTGTTGGCAAGCGGCAGGTCATTAAGCGCCTGAGCCTATGCTCATGACCGGTTTCCAGACCGGAGGGGCAACTTGTGGAAAAGCCGGTTTTTACACCGGCTTTTATTTTCCAAAAGAGATGTTTTATAAACTTGTTGTATTGTTGCGACGATACAGGTTCGTGTGCCGGGATTTTATTGCCTGATGCCAGACAGGAACGGTATCCTGTTATCGTTAACCGGTTTTTATCCCTGTCGATGAGGCAAACAGGATTTTGCAGCAGCAGTATGGCCTGACAAGGGAAGGAAATGTGAAGGAATCAGTGTCATAAAACGGGCAATATCGGTATATGAAAAAAATGACTCTGTTACTGTCGCTTGTATTCAGTATCCTTTTAGCTGGCTGTGCCACAACAGCGAATTACGAAAAAATACTCAATTCGTGGCTCGGCAATACGGAAGAACTGCTCATACAAAAATGGGGAGTTCCGGATACGGTTTATGAGAGCGGCAACAGAAAATATCTGGTTTATTACCGACAAAATACCGTGTATTTTCCCGGTACCCCGCCCACTTATCAATCCTGGTATGACAGTCTTACGCAAACGGTAACCACCACACAGACAGGCGGCTATTCCGGGCGAAGCTTCAATTATTACTGCAAAACAACCTACACTGTTGAAAATGGACGGATTATTCACTGGCAGTGGCAAGGAAACGCCTGCACGGCTTATGAATAACATAACGTACCGGTAAATACGATAACGTACAGGCCGGTTTTCCCCACGGCACGCGGCAAACTGCACAACGGCACATTAGGTCGCCGTCACAAAAGACGCAACAGTTTGTATGACAGCTCTGGTGCGGACTGGAGGGGATCCATACGGCAAGGCGGGCCTCTTTCTGGCCAGCTGCATCAGCGGAGAAGGAACGATATCCCGTATGGAGAGCCGATAGGGATCCCGGCCATGTGGCAAACGGTTCAGATTCGGTTGTTTGCTGTCTGGGAAATCAGTTTGGGAAATCAGTTGCGCCGCTTGCTTTAAGGACGCCTGTTTTCTGAAACAGGGTTGTCCGGTACAGGAAGGGTTATTTTGGATTCTTATCGGTTTCTGAACCGGTTGGCGGATACGCTTTTGGCGGAATATTGGAGACGTCGCGGGAACGAATGGGCAAGCGCGCGGATTTCAGCGTTTTGCGGTGCCATGCCGTCAGCTCACGTTTTCTTTTGAAAACAGGACAGGTTTTTCTGAAAACGCGGAATGCATATTCTGGAAAATACCGGTTTGTGAGGAAAAAAGGAAAGGACACCCTGACTTTGTGAGCTTGTACAGATTTTCAGTCTTTTCCCGGTGCAATGGAAAGTCCTGGGAAAAAGCCACGGTAAAGTAATCAATATCTGTAACGTTGCTTATGGCAACAGGGTGGTATTTCATGTGCAAACCGTGTCATTCGGTAATTCAGGTTTATCGTTTCTGTCGCTGATTTTCAATTTATCAACCACTATTTTTCTTATGGAAGAGCTGTTTCGACTGGTACGGGATGAAAACGACATTGACAAGGCCTTGTCTCTGGTTCGTTCGGGTTACATGCTGGAACCGTCTTATAGGGACAAATACAATTCCGGTCTCTTGTTTTACGCAATTTGGCGAAAAAGCCCGGTATTGGTAAAAGCACTGGTAGAAAAAGGCTTTGACGTGAATGACAGGTTGCCCGGTAGCACGACTTCCCTGATGTGCGCGGTCAAAAACAACGCTATTGATATTGCCGGATACCTGCTGGAGAAGGGGGCGGAGTTGGAGGCGTGTGACGAGGAAGGCTGGACGGCTTTGATTGCGTCTTCTTCTTTCAAACATGTCGATATGATGCGTTTTCTGGTTGAAAAAGGCGCCGATATTCGGGCAAAGACCAAATGGGGCTATACCGCCCTTTTCTATGCGGTGATAAAAGGCAGTCTGGCCGAGGTCCGATACCTGACAGACAAGGGGGCCTGTGTCAATGACAGGAACAATAGCAGTCGAACCGTACTGATGGACGCGGTAAAAAGAAACGACGCGGCAATGGTTCGTTTTCTTGTGGAGCGGGGGGCGGATGTCAGGGTACGGACAACTTCGGATTATTGCGTGCTGGAAGAGGCGGCATGTTGGGCAAATGCGGAGATTGTCCGGCTGTTAATAGAACACGGCGCGGATGTCAATAATGTCGATACGGCAGGAATGACCCCGTTGCTGTATGCCGCCATCTACGATAATGCTGAAGCAGCCCGGGTGTTGATAGAAAACGGAGCCGACCTGGAAGCCCGCGAACGGAGTAAAGGTTTTACCCCTTTGCTTTATGCCTGTCATTTGCTCAAGCCGAAAATCGTGCCTTTATTGGTTGAAAAGGGCGCGGAGTTGAATGCAAAAGACAAGAAAGGCAAGACGCCATTGGCGAATGCCTGCAAAAAAGGCGGGCTTGAAATAGTGAAGTGTCTGGTGGAGCATAAAGCCGATTTACGGGTTGGCAACAGGAAAATACAGGATGTGGTAAAAGACAAGGCAATTAAGCAGTATCTTTCCGAATGGGCCTGAATGATTGTATAAAACGCGTATGGAATTGGATAATCCCTGTAAGTGACCGCCATCATGTCAATGCATGCGATAGAAAGTTTGGTGGAATATTCCGTGATAAGCGTAGCGACCGCTTCGCCTGTTCCACCTTTGGCACAAAGTATTTGTTACAGTCTTTATCATCTTCAGAACCAGCTGGATTGCGGGTACACGGTCTTGCGGGTACGGGATGAGCTGGAACAACTCGGTTATCTCTCTCTTTTGCCGCCGGAGCAATTGCCCGAACCGGAGCGTAGCGAGGCAATGGGGCTGGCCGCAGAGGGCGGTTTCCTGAAAGGGGATACGTATGTGGACGGTCGCTCCGGGAAATGCTGCGTCACCGCCGGGTCTGCGTTATGGGAGAAACTGTCCGGGTCGGGCATTCTTCCGTCTCCGGCAAACGCGGGACTTCGCCTGCTTGATCCCTTGGAACTGGCGGAACAGATTGTCCCTCTGGCTTTCAGGGCGCTTGCCGAAGGCGATAAAAGGGGAGCCGATACCCTGGGGCATTGGTATGCGTTCTTTCCCCTGTTTTGCGTGGTGGAAGGTTGGGACGATGACAATGCCCCCGAACCGGAAAGAATTCAGGCGCTGCTCCGGCTGCTGGCCGTTCCCGAAGCGTTTGAAGTGGCAGGCATGTATGGAAATGAGATGGATTTCGGTTTTGAAGAAGAGGGCATGTCTTTTCTTGCCGGTTGGGAGACTCCCTATAACCAATGGAAAGCGCAACAGGAATCTCTGTTCCCGGCGTTTTGCAAACGCATGGTGTACGAATGTATCGGAAAGCATGATTTTGCGGAAGCCGACCGTTTCGCTTCCTGTATGAAAGACGAACTTTCATGTTTGCTCCACCGTTGCGTAGCCGGTTACGCTTGCCACCAGTGGCTGAAGACGCAAGAGCCGGGCACCTTGCCTCCGGAAGGCCTGCTCTCTCTGCCTGAGGTCAAAGAGGGGTTTGAACGCTTGAGCGGACTGCCGTTGCCGGAACAGGCACTTGCCACGTGCCGTATTTACCTGTTGCAGACGATGGTGTTGTCGGGTGATTATCCGGCTGCCATCGAAATGCAGCAAGCCCTGTTTACGGAAGCCGTCGGCAAACTGGAACAATACCCCGAAGGAGAGGAAAAACAGATACAGCAAATCGCATTGGCCCTCAGTTACTACCAGATGCTGTACACCAATCTTCCGGAAGAGTATCCCTCCCGGAAAGAATGGATGCGAAAAGGCTTTCCGGGATTGATGGAATTGTCCGACGCCAGACGGAGATGTGAGGAACTGCTCTCCGGAATGCCGCAAATGGCCGATACGCTGCAAGAGTATATGGAACAATGTGATGTCCTGGCGCACTATCTTGGCTAGGAGCGGTTATGAGCATGCCTTTCAGGAAAGTCAGGATGGTATTGTCGCTGCTGTTTGTGGCGGCATGCGCCTGGGGGCAGGCGACGGATGCGAGGAATTTCACCTTCACTTCGCAAACCGTAGTGAAGACCAATTTGCCCAAACTGGCTCCCTGCTTGTTTGAGTTGCAAGGGATATTGAGGGAACGGTTCGGGCAAAGCGCCATCATCGGCGGGATGCGGGCAAGCGGCCCTTCGGTTATCGAACTTTGGACAGATGCCGAATTGGAAGGCAAGGCGCATTACATACTCAGGATATCGGCCAGGAGACTCTCGATTAAGGGAGCGACGCAGGAAGCCATTCAATGCGGACTGAAGGCTCTGGATAAAATCCTGCGGGAGGAAACGAACCATACGGCGAACAGGCAAATAGCCCCTCGCCGTATTGAGAGCGTTTCCGGCAGCGATTGCCCCTGATGCCTTGCGATTATCCCATCAATGTGATTTCTTCCACCTTGCCGTTTTCGATGGCGGCATACAGGACATGTCCGGCAAACGTATCGTCCGTGTCGTGGAAGAAGAGTTCCAATTCGTAATGGATAGAGCCGTCTTCCTTTTCCCGGGTCTCTATATGAACAGATTGCAGTTCGATTTGGGCGGCGAGGGCCTCTTTGGATAGCGCCGGAAGGTCGCCGTCCTCACGCCATGCGTTTGCTGTTGGAAGCAATTTGTCTGCCATGCGCAATTGCCAGCTGGTTTCACCTTCTTTTCCCAATTCGTTCAGGTAGCCGCCGATGGCTCGCAGATGTTTCCGGACAAGGGGTTCGTGCGGACAGCGGGATTCCGTTGTTTTACCATATTGCTTCCTGACGAGTTTGACAGCCTCATTTAAGCATTCTATTTTCGTGTTGGTCGAAAGCGAGGGCATTTCCCCAAGTCGCTCGTATAACTCCAATTGTTTTTCAAACGGGCGAAAGGCAGGCTTTGCGCCAATCTTGATATCAAGATAGGTGTCGTAGGTTTCAGATTTTTCTCGGGTCATATCTCGTTCAATGCGGTTCAGCCTGTTTTGTGCTTCATTCATGCGGGTAATAATGCCATCGACCCGTTTCACCAATTGACGCACCTGCCCGGGCGTTTTTATTTTGCACTTCCTTGCGGTTTTTTCTACACACTGCGTATAGTATGAAATGGTGGCCATCAGGATGGAGATGTTCGTGTCGGCACGTACCAGCTCGTCTGGCAGTTGGAACTGGCTCACAAGATCGTATATTTCGATTTTATATGGAACGAGCCTGCCAATCTTTTCTTCGACAGACAGCCCTTTGTCACCCCATATCGTGTCGCACTCCCGGATGATGGTTTTGATTTTGCCGGCATTGATCTCATCCAGGCAACGTTGTTCCAGCACTTCGTCCACCCTGGGCGGCAGGCGTTTTTTGAGGGATCTTATTTTCTTTTGAAGTCTGTTGACATAGGCCTGCTGCTCCGGCGGGAGTCGCGGGTTCTTGCTTCTTGTCGTTTTTTCTTCGATGGCAGGAAATGTCCTGGTCGGTGTACCCAAAGGGGCGATGGCGATATGCAAATCTGCCTTCTTGCCCCAGATTGCCGCTTTATGCCCTTCGGGAGTCCGATAGCCGCGAAACCATCTTTGGAGCGTGTCGAGCCAGAATTCCGCATGGATTTCCAAGGTGATATCGCATAGGCCGGCCATCGGCTTTGCCAAATGGAAATTCCAGCTGTTTTTACCGTTTGTTGGTTTCTTTTTCATCATGCGGATTGTGAAGTTTATGGATTTGCTCTGGATAACGCTTTTTTAGCCCATTCGCAAAATGGCCGAAAGCCGAAACAAACCGCTCAGTTATAGGGAGATTCATGACGGGTTTTTCCCTGGGCGATCGTTTGGCACCCCTGTTCATCCCGGGTTTCGGTATTCGGATGGCTTCTTTAAATGCGTTCATGTTCTTTCTGAAGCAGTTAACGGGCGAAACGCCGTTTATTTTGAAATCATCATTTTCTTCCGTGTTCCGTTTGAGAGAACAAACCGCACCGTCCGCTTTGAAGTGCTGTCTGAACCCGGGCGAATGGCGTTTGCCTTTAATGGTAACATCCTTGAATGGGTACCGTTTTTTAATAAGCCCATCGCCGCAATTCAGCGTGTTGCGCAGGTATGTTAGAGTTGGCGTTTACTTCATGGCATCCACGAATTCGGATAGCTTGCGGTTCTGTTGCCTGTATGCGCTCCCTGTCTCTTGCGTCTGTTTGGCTTGTTGCCGTTCCTTTTGCCGGACTTTTTTCAAGCTCAGGGATGCGTTTTGCAAGTCCTCATTCTTGCGTTCCAGTGTCTTCCTTGCCGCTGCCGAAAAGAGAAGCGGCACTTTCGGCAATGTGGGCGGCTGCGGTGGTTGCCGCCCCTTTCAGATTCCCGGTCTGGATTTCTTTTTTCGCCTGTCCGGGTTCCTTCCTCGGCGTTTCGTGCTGCTGCAAATCCGCAACCTCCGCTTTGAGGCGGCCGGCGAATTTCGGTATGTCGCGATAATACTGCTGTGTGGCGTTCGTGAGTCGCCGGCAGATACGCAAGACGGCGCAATACGCGGCAAAATAGGCATCTGGCCAAACACTTTCATCCGCCACGCCAGGAATGGGCGGTAACTGGACGCCGGCCACATTTGGCGGCGAGGCAGGGCGCTTTGGGGACGTTTCCACACGAAAAACGAAGCGTAACGAACACGGTGACAGTCTTTCGCCAGGCTTTGCCCACATTTGCCATCTCGCTATCTGTTTGTTGGATGAATCGGCAACCGGTAAAGGGGGGATCAATGACGCCGTCTGCCCGCATGAAAAGCGTGCTTTTTCAGGGGGGCAAGGGAAAAGAGGGGAACCGGCGTCAATGGAAAAGGCCGGTTGGGCAGAACGCCGGGTTTTTCACGGGGGGCACGATCCGTTTGGCTTTGAGAAGAAGCGGTAAGGGTGTAAAATAATGGTCACATCCGTGTCCCCTTTCCGTATTCATGATTTCTCCCTCGATCAGGAAGTCTCTTCTTTTTGCAGCGGTTTTGTCCTGTCTCCTGCCGGTCTCGTCCGTTTTGGCCCGCTCCGGTTCCGCTCTGGTCGATCCTGTGCTGGAAAATACGCCCTTGCCGGACTACCAGTATGCGCCGGGGGGAGAGGATACGCCTGAAGCCTGGTTGCCGGTGATGGACGGGCAGGGGTTTGCCGGCGCGAAACCGGGATCGACAAGGGAAGCGCGCCTGAGAAAGCAGAAAGTCGAGGAAGTGCTCCGCAAGAATCCGGATATGCCCGATTATATGAAGAAAGCCTATCGCGCCTATCAGGAGACCGGAGACAGGAATATCCGCCGTTTTGCCCAGGCCGCGTCCGAGTTCCAGAAGCAGGAGTTGCGCGAACAGCTGATGCAGCACATCGACGATCCCGAAAAGCTGAACCGGATGATGTCCGCCCTGTATGGCAAGCCTTACGTTCCGTACAAGGCGGTGGGGCAGAGCGGGTACGTCCTCAATCAGGAAACCGGAGAAATCCTGAAGGGCAACGACGCCCTCTCCAGCGCCTACCGCCGGAAACTGGCGGCGCAGGCCGCCGGCAAAAAAACGGCTTCTTCCCGGCGGCGCGAATCCCGGCGCGGAAGGACGTACCGTGAAGATCGCGATGGCGGCCCTTCCCAAAACATGAAAGCGGATTATCTGGCTGCCCGCCAACGCGCTGTCGATGCCCATCGTCCCGATCTGGTGGAAGAACTGGACAAGGCGGCGGTCAAAAACGGGTTTTTCGACTGAAGCGCCGGCGGTTTTTGCCGCCGGTGAGCAGGTCATGGCCATCTTTCCTTCCCTTGCGTTCCCTCAAAGCCGTTTTTCCGGAAAACGCTATGCTTGAATCCTGCTCCATATTTTCAGCTGTATTTCTGCTCTTTCCTCTTTCACCGCGCTTTGGGCGCGGTTTTTTTTCGGCCGGATCCGGATGCCCTGTCCGGTTTGCCTGATGTCTTTTGCGCGTTCAAGCCTTAAATGGTCAAATGAAGGGGCGGTTTTTGTCTCTTTTCCGACACAACAGGCCTTGTTGTCTTAGGGTATAAGCCATAAAAAGCCAAAAATAGGCCATAAAAGTCCGGATAGGGTCTGAATATGCGGTATAACGGAAGGTGTTCATATCATCATTTGTGGAGAATAAATGCGTATCACATTCAGGGAACAGCCCGAAACGGATCCGCTGGCCAGAAAATGGTCGAAACGCGTATCGGAAGCGCGGCGGCACTGGGACGCTTTTCACCGGCGTATCCGGCACAACCGGCAGATCGTTTCCGGTCTGGACTGGAGCCGCGATCCGGCCAGCGAGGAGTTCTATTTGCACCGCGCCAATCTGATTCACAGCACGATCATGGGGATTTTGCCGGGCATTTATGCCCGCAATCCCGAAATTTCCGTCAAGCCCCAGCACGCTTCACGCGATTTGAAGCTTCTTTGCAAAACGATCGAGACAGTGACGAACCGTTATCTGGACGAGGCGAATCTGAAGCAGCGGGCCAAGGCGACGGTGCGCGCCGCGCTCACCTGTTCGTTCGGCGTCCTGAAGGTAATGTATCAGCGGAAAATCCAGTCCGATCCGCTGATTCAGGCGCGCATTCAGGACAGGCAGGACAATCTGGTGCGTGCCCGCGGGCTGGCCATGCAGTTGCAGGAAGACGGGCAGGGGGGCGATGCCGACAGCAAGCGGGAAGAAATCCGCCAGACAGCCGCGTCGGCTGAAGAAAAGGCCGAAGTCGTGAAAACGGAAGGACTGGTGATTGACCGGGTCATGACGGAACATCTGCTGGTGGATCCGGCCATTGCCGAATTCTGGGATTACGAACAGGCGGACTGGATGATCCAGACCGTTCCGATGAAAAAGGCGGTCGCCGAGGGGTTGTACCGGCTCCGGCTCGACAAGGCGACGGTTTACCGGCATCAGGGTGAAGGCGTTTCCGGTTCGGGACGGATTTTCGAGGGGCAAACGGGGGGCGCAGACGACGATGCGCAAATCTGCATTCTGGAAATCTGGGACAAGCAGACGCAGCGCGTTTATACGATGGCTGAAGGCTGTGATTTCTGGTTGCGCGAACCGTATAGTCCGCCGAAAGTCGGCGAGCGCTGGTATCCGTTTTTCCTGTTGCCCTTCCAGACGGTGGATGGCCAGTTCATCGGCCCGTCGATCGTCGATTTGACGGAGCGCTTGCAAAACGAGCATAACACGGCCCGCGACCGCTATAACGAACACCGCGACCTGATCAAGCCGGGTTATATCGCCAGCGCCGAAATCAACGAGCGGACGCTGAAGCGCTTTTCCGATTCGGAACTGGGGGAAATCACCCTGATCGATTCGGACGGGCAGCCGATCCAGCAAGCCATCATGCCCAAATCCTATCCGCCGATTGATCCGGCGGTTTACGACACGTCGGCCGTGCGGCTCGACTGGGAAATGGTGACCGGCCTTCAGGACGCTTCCCGCGCCTCTATCGTCAAGCCGAAGACAGCGACGGAGGCGAATATCCTGCAACAGTCGTTGTCCGGCCGTATTTCCGAATTCAGGGATCAGGTCGAGGATTTTCTCCAGCAAATCGCGCAATACACGGCCGAAATCCTGATTCAGGAACTGGACGTGAAACAGGTCGAAAAAATCATGGGGCCGCACAAGACGGGCCTGTTGCCGGATGTGTCGGCAGGCGGCAACGGCTTGCCGGTGCCAGGCGTCGTCGAACTGGCTTACGACTGGCCCCGCTTGTCGAAAGACGAGGTGTTCGAACTGGTTCAGCTGAAAATCCGGGCCGGCACGACAGGCATTCCGGACGATCTGGACAGGCAGGAAGCCTGGACGCGGCTGTTGCCGGTCATTCAGCCGCTGATCGGCCAGATCATGCAGTTCCAGCTGGAAGGGATCAACCCGACCGCGCTTGTCAGCCTGCTGAAGGAAACGGTATTGCGTTTCGACGACAAGCTCGATCTGGACGCGTTTGTCCCGAATCTGGAGAAAAAAGCGGCTCCTGAAAGCGGTGCGGCACTTCCCGCGCAACCGGATGGAGCGGGTGTTTCGTCTTTGCCCCCCGAACCGGGGGCGGCCGATGGGGCCGGGGCGGAGGCTATGAACGGCATGCCGGGCGAAGTGTTCGACAGACTGGCCGCAGGCGATGAGGTTTTTGCCGGAGGCGGAAGCGGCATGCCGCTGGCGTCCGTTTCCGGCTTGCCGGACAGTCCGGAAAAACCGTCGGGCGCTCAGGTGAAACTGTCGCCTGAAGCGGCGAAATTCCTGCCGGAAGCCCTTTTGGCCCTGCTGGGGCCGGAAGCGCTTCCCGACGGCATGGCCGCGGGCGACCCCGGCAAGGCGACCGGAGGGCCATTGCCGGCCGGGCCGGAAAACGCAGCTTCTCTGGCGCACGCGGGAAGTCTTGCCGGATTGCCGGAACAGGCGGGTGTAAAACGGCTGGCGGCCATCGCGCCGCTTTTGGAAGAACGGGTGCCGAAAGAGGCGCGGGACGACGGCGGAAATCCGCGGAACGCCCTTTTGAAAGAGCGCATGCAAAACATCATGAACCGCCGGAAAAAACGGGAAACGAAAACGGATAAAACGGATCGTCCGGCCAGCTGAGCGGATGGGGGCGTCCGGCGATGGCCGCGCCCGGATTTTTTAAAATGGGGAGTCTGAATGGAAAACGAAGAAATGCATGAACAGAACTGGCAGGATAATGAGCGGGCGGAACCGGCGGATGGCAGCCTGCCCGGCAACGCGATGGAAACGGAGGGCGACGGCGACGCTTCCGGAAAAGAAGGCGATTATGCCGCCGGGGAGGGCGGAAGGGAATGGAGGGCCGGGCCTGACGCCAGGGCGACCGATTCCCCGAATGTGAAGAAATTGCTGGATGAATTGACTGACGATGGTTCGGAAAGCGGGAGTGGCGCGGAAGCGGACACGGCCGCAAACCCGGCCGCTGACGGCGCGGGCCTGAACGCCTTGCCGGAAAAAGAGCCGTCTGCCGGCGGCAAAAACAGGGCGCGTTCTGCCGAGGAAGAAGAACTGGAATTGCTCGGGACGGTCAAGTCCGAACGGGGCCGCGAACGCATCAAGTCGATCATTTCGGCGCGCCGGGAAGCGGAGTCGCGTCTGGAGGCGTCGGAATCGGCCGTGAAAGTGTTTAAAGATATTATCCACTCAACCGGCATGGAGATGGAAGATGTCGCCGCGACGCTCAACTACGGCAGACTGGTTACGCAGGGCGATCCGGCAAGCCTTCAGGAAGCGCTGGGCATTCTCGAGCGCCAGCGGGAAGAACTGTGCCGCCGTCTGGGCATTGAAGCGCCGGGTGTCGATCTTTTTGCCGATGTGCCCGAAATCAAGACAGCGCTGGAGCGCAAGGAACTGAAAAAGGAACATGCCTTGCGTCTGGCGGAAACGGAAAGGGCCGAACGCGCCGTCCGCGAACGGAACCGGGAAGAATATGAAAAGGCGTACATGGCGGTGGATGCCGTTTCCAATGTGGCTGAATTCATGAAAACGATGGGAATGTGTTTGCAGCCCTATACCGGCGAAGCGGATCATCAGGCCAAGATGCTGAAGATGTTCGACTACATGTCGTCTCCGGGCTGGGCGGACAGTTTTATCGCCAACGTGCCCCAGTCAATGTGGGCCAGCCATATCAAATACCTTTACGAGAATCTGGCGGTTCCCGCGCCCAGACCGGCCGTGACGGCGCAACCCTTGCGGAGCAGTCCGGTCGCGTCAGGACCGGTAGCGGACCGCCCGGGCATGTCGCACACTGAACGGATATTGAGGCGTATCGACGAAATGGGGCTGTAAACGGCCGGGGCGCTTGCCGGCGGCCCGTTTTCCGCCATCGGAAACGGCCTGAGGCCTGCCTGAAAAGAGAGGCGACATACCCCCGGCAAGGACGCTTTTTCCCTGCCGGAGGCGTGTGGAAAACAGGCGGCCGCTTGTGCAAAACGGGATCGGGGAAGGACTGGCCCGGGTATAAGGCCCTTTTTTCTGTTGCGCCTTCTCTTTTGGTTCCGGAAAGCCGGCGTCCTCTCCTGCCGGGGAGGGGCGCGGAAACGGCCGCGGCTCTTTTTGCCTGTCCGTTTTGGCGGGGCGGGTTTGCTGTCCTGCTTTCCGGTTTTCCTGTCGGGGCTCCCTTCTTTTGCGGAGCCTTTTTCATCTGAACGGCGTGTGCCTTGCCGCCTGAAAAGGCCCAATGTGTCCCGGCAGCCGGGACGCGGTTTTCCGCCTGCTTTTTTCAAAACCGTCCGTTTCCGGAGGGCGCCCCGGGCAGTACCGACGGCAAACGCCGTTTTCATGCGGGAACCGTTTGCGGGCCGGAAATCTTGCGGGACGACATAAAAGTGCCATAAATGTCCGGAAACGGTCTGAAACGGGAGTATAAATAAACAGGTGGACACAGGTATGGCCGGAGACGGGCGAAAACGGGAAAGCGCAATCGGGTGCTTTTTCCGGTTTGTCCGGCGGCCGGTCAATGGCCCGCTTTGGCGTGACATATCGACAAGGCGGCTGAAAGGCCGGGGGAATGAAAGAAAAACCCGTGAAGGAGAAAAGAATGAAGAAAACGTGCAGCCGTGCCATAGCGACGTCGCGAGCCGACAGCGGCCGGACGATGTCGCGGCGCTTTGCGACACGGAACAGCCCGTTTGACGCAGCGGGAAAAGCCGGGGAGCGGCCGGTTGATCCGGAATGGCCTGAAGATCTGTTTTTGATGAACCGGTTTTACGGGAAGGCTGTTCTGGAACCGTTGATTAGGGTGCTTCGGGAGGATGTGGCGGGTGAAAAAAGCGGCTTGCTGGCAGAAACGCTTGAAAAGGAAATGCAGGCAAAAAAAGGCTGCATCCGGGGCGACGCGCTGTGGGAAATCCTGAAAAACGGGCTGGGCATGGCGTGTGCGGTCCATCTGATTGCCGGACTGGACGGTTTCGGCGGGCTGGGGCTGTATGACGACCGGATTATGGCGCGTTTTGCGCAAGGCCGGAAAAGACCGGCCCAAACGGCCACATCGTGTTGCGGCAAGTCCGGGGGAATGGAAAGTCCCGGCAGGGAAAAAATCAGGGAGGCCACCCGGGGTTGCCGGGATCGGGCGTCGGGAAAGGAGGAAAACCGTTGGCGAGGGAAGAGGGAAAAAAACTGAAGCCGGGCGTGGGGGAAGCGCAGCCGGAAGCGCCGGGGATAAGGGGGATGGAACCGGATGGCGGCGAACTGACGGCGCGGCAACGCCGTTTCATTGATGAATATCTTATTGATCTGAATGCGACGCAGGCGGCGATTAGGGCAGGATACGCGCCTTTAGGCGCACGCCAGCATGCTTGCCGGTTGCTGGCGAAAGAGGAAGTGAAAAGGGCGGTTTCCGACGCGATGGAAAGGCGGCAGGCCAGAACGGAGCTGACGGCTGACGAGGTGATCGCGGATTTGCGCGAACTGCGGGATATCTGCATGGGACGCAAGCCGGTGAAGATCATGACGATTGTGAAAAACGCGCGGGAAGGCACGGCCGAGCCGGTGGAAGTGGAGGGCATGATGTTCGAGCCCGCTTCGGCCAACCGGGCGCTGGAAATGCTGGGCAAGCACATGCGATTGTTTGCCGACAGGATGGACATGACATCCAACGGCCAGACACTGCAATCAGGCGTTTTGCTGGTGCCGTCTGTCATGTCGGAGGAAGAGTGGATCGGAAACGATCCGGCGTCCGTTCGGAAAACGGCCGGAAAACAGGACGGGAAGGGCGCGGGGACGGGCAGTCCGTATTGACGGCGGGCGCTCGTTCCGGAAAGGTTTTCCGGCCGCGATTGGAAAAGCTTTCCGCAGGGTGCGGAAACGGCCGATGCACGCCGGATGAACCGGCACGGCATCGGGGAAATTCTCCGTTGGGAGATCACAGGAAATGAAAGGATGTTGACGATGAATTTAAACGATATTTACGGTTCAAACGACGCTTATCGGGGCGGGGATGTTTATCAGCCGCTGATTGCCCGCTTGCAGGAGATCGCGGCCAGACGGGCGAACGATTACCGGGCAGCCGCCGATTCTTCCCCACTGCGCCGGATGGAACTGGCCGGAAGTCAGGGCGGCCAGTTGCCGGGCCCGGAGGCGGCGCAGGCCATGCACGAATGGGCTGCCCGCCAGAACATGGGGGACGGCGCCCGCGACTGGATGCATGAAGGCGGCATGATGGAACAGGAAATGCAAATGCCGCCGCCGGAACAGTACGGCCCGGACAGGACGCATTACATTCCGGCCGGTTCCACGCCGCTGTCACGCCTGTCGGAACGGATCGAGCGGATGGGGCTGGTCGGCGGCGGATCGCCGGAAAGCCGGCAGGCCATGCTGTATGCGCAGGGCGGCGTGCCGGGCGGCCGTCGCCGCCGCGTGTCGTATGACGATCCCGCTTCCTATCTGTTCAGGACAGCGGTCGATTACAGCGACGGGGAAGACGGACAAGGGTAAGGATGGACAGAACTGGCCCTTTTTTTACGGACTGAACGGAGCGGGAAAACGGTGGAAACCCCCGTTTTCCCGCTCCGTTCGTACCTGGCCGGTTTTTCACGAAGGAGACAATGATGGAAACCGACTCATCCGGTGCGGAAAAGATCACTCCGGTTGAAAGCGGAACCGGAAAGAAAGCGGAAGAATCCGGGAAAACGGGCCCTCGGGTGATCTGGCAACCGTTGCCGGGCAGCCAGACGCGTTTTCTGACCTGTCCGGTCTTCGAGGCGCTTTTGGAAGGCACGCGGGGCGGGGGCAAAACGGATGCGCTTTTAATGTCGTTCGCCCGGTATTGCGGACGCGGGTTTGGCGAGCACTGGCGCGGCGCGCTTTTCCGGCTGACCTACCCTCAACTGGCCGATGTCGTCGCCAAATCGAAACGGTGGTTCTATTCGATCTTTCCGGGCGCGAAATTCAACGAATCGGAATACCGCTGGACATGGCCGACCGGGGAAATCCTGTATTTCCGCTATGGCGCAACCGAAGACGACTACTGGAATTACCACGGCCATGAATATCCCTGGCTTGGATTCGAGGAGCTGACGAACTGGCGCAACCTGTCTTTTTTCGAGGCGATGATGTCCACCTGCCGGTCGTCGTATCCGGGCATGCCGCGCATGATCCGGGCCACCTGCAACCCCTTCGGCGTCGGCCATGCCGCCGTCAAGGCGCGCTACAGGATCGGCGAAGTCTCGGCCGGCGTCATTATCCATGAACCCGGACAGCAGCCCCGCGTGCGCATCCATTCGTCCATTTACGAAAACGACCATCTCCTGAAAAACGATCCCGACTATCTGCCGACACTCGAGGCGATTTCTGACCCCAACCGGAAAAAGGCCTGGTTAAACGGCGACTGGGATATCCATGTCGGTTCGTTTCTGGAAGGGGTGTGGGACGCGGCAAAACACGTGACCGAACCGTTCGCCATTCCGCCATCCTGGACAGTCTGGAAGGCGATGGACTGGGGATATGCCGCGCCCTATGCCGTTTACTGGTTCGCCATGAACCCGGACGGCTGCATTTATTTGTGGCGCGAACTGTATGGCGCCGGCGAAAAAGCCGGGCAGGGCAGCCGGGAAGACGCTGCCGACGTCGCCCGGAAAATCAAAAAAATGGAAGAGCGGGATGAACGTTTCGGCTACGACTACCGGATCAATCTGGCCGACCCGTCGATCTTTTCCAAAAACGGCACCGACCGTTCCATCGGACAGATATTCCGGGATGAAGGGATACGTTGGCAGGAGGCGTGGAACGCCAAAGGTTCCCGCGTCAACGGCGCGCAGGAAATCATTCGCTTGCTGGCGGAAGGCAAACTGAAAATCTTTTCGACGTGCAAACACTGGCTGCGTACCGTGCCATCCCTGCCGCCGGACGAACTGAACCCGGAAGACGTGGACACGACCGCCGAAGACCATGCCTGGGACGCCACACGCTATGGCGTCATGAGACGCCGCCGTTCCCCCGAAACGCCGCGGCCGGCCAATGACGGGCTGGACGACGAAGCCGACATCGGCGACGACGGCAGGCATTTCATACGGATATGAAGACAAAAGGGTCAACGGGAAATACCGTTTACCCGAAACAACACAGAAAGGAACCCCTCATGGAAACAGCCACCCCCCGGAACGCTGACAGCAGCCAGAACCCCTTCGGGCAGACATTTGGAGGAAGCGACATCCCTCCGCCGAAACGGTCGCTCCCGCCGGACGCGCTCAGGCTCTATCACGGCCTTCAGCGCTTTATGAACCCTCCTTCCGCTTCCGGCCCGACGCTTGCCTCTTTCAAGACCGCCACCGGCTCTTTCGGCTCGGGCAAGCGGAACCTTTCGCCCGAGCCGGCCCGGCAGGCTTCGCCCGGCCTCTCTTCCAAGATCGGCCCTCATACCTTTTCCGATAAAACCACGCCTGCTGTTTCAAACAGCGCGACGTCTTCCGCCATAAGGCGAGCGGAAACGTCTTCTCCCCCGGCATCCTCTTTCGGAAGGGATAACGCGGCTTTCAAACCGGTTTCTGCCGCTTCGGACACTTCCTCCGTTACCGATCCCCGCACCGCCGACGCCATCCTGTACGGGAGCGATACGTCTTCGGGAAATTCCTCCCGCTTCCGGTCTCAAGACAACGCGTCCGACTATGCCCTGGCAGCCGGAAACGAAGGCTTTCATATGCCCGCTGAAATCCATCCCGGCCTCATCGCGTCCGGCTCGCCCCAACAGCAAGAGCGCACCCGGCAGGAAAGCGTCCGCCTTCAGCACAGTCTGGGAAACGAAGGCTTCACCCTGTCGCCCGACACCCCTGAACAGGCGGCCCGGTTCAAAGAAGCGCTGGAAGCCGGGGGAAAACAGGCGGGAGCGATGCTGTCGGGACAGGAAAGGGAAACCCGCCTTGCCTACGGCATGCCGGCAGAAGGCGAAAGCACCCAAAGCGCATGGGGAACCTATATGAATGCCAAACGAAAGAGCGACACAGCCACCCATGACGACGAGGCAAGATACCTGAACCGGCTGGCCGGGAGCGGCTATGGCACAGGCATCACCGATCTGTCCCATTCCCTGATCGCGGGCGGATACGATGCGGGCAGCAAGGCGCTGACCTATGGCTATCTGGTCACCAAACCCCTGACCTTTATGTGGGATAACGACGTCTATACCGATCCACAAAGCGGCATCACCTACAAAGACGACCTGAGCGCCTACCTTGGCTATCCGGCCAGACGTTTGCTCCACGAGAAGAAAGAAGCGGAAAAAGCGGCGAGAAGCGAGGCCTACCAAAACGCGAGCCTCACCCAACCCGGCTATCTTCCCGTCAAGGCCGTGGGCACCGTCATGGAAGACCTCATCACCACCCTGGTGATGCTTTACCTGACCCGTCAGGCCGGGCTGGGAAGCGCGACCGCCGTCAGCATGGCGATCAGCGCCGTCAGCGACTACAGCGGCGGGTACGACAGGACGGTAGCCGAATGGATGGACAAGCCGCAGGGGGAGATCGGACAAAACCGGGTGTACCGTGAGCTGAGAAGGCAGGGCATTACCGACACCCGTGCCCGGTTCATCATCGGGCATACGTTAGGGGAGAAGCAGGCGAAAAGGAGTGCCCTGGCCGGGGCGTTGCGGGCTTATGCCGCTTCGAGGGTGGCCGGGATGACTCGCACCGGGAAGGAAGGCGAAATGTTGAAGTTTGTTCAGGATGAAAGCGCTAACTGGGGTATTAATCAGGGAATGGACATGTTCAAGAAGAACGTTCTTGATAAGGATAATAAGAAACAATAGAATGCAACAATAAAAGAAATACCCACTTCTTTCGAAACCAGTATGGCTAAAAAAATATTCTTTCTCATTTTAACCGGTAGTCTGTTATTCTTTTTAACAGCCTGTGAAAAAGAACAAGCAAAAGAGATTGTCAGTGAAAAAGAAGGGATGGAATATTATCGAAAAGGGGAATATAAAAAAGCGTCTCCTTTACTACGAAGGTCGGCTGATTCAGGAAATGCAGCCGCCTATTATTATCTTGGTTTAATCCACTTGAAAAGCAAGGGCAAGGAAGAATCTGGTAAAAATGCTTGTAACTGTTTTGTCAAATCAGCTGAAAGCGGATATCCCAAAGCTTACCTGAAAAGTGCCGGTTGCTATCTTACCGGAACAGGAGTTGAACAGGATTTCAAGAGTGCGTTCGAATGGGGGAAAAAAGCAGCCGATACAGCCGATGAAATCCGGATGGACGACAAGGACAGACTCTTTCTGGCTTTACTGATGGGAGGCATGTATGCCAATGGAAAAGGTACCTTGCAGGATTTTTCCGAAGCGGCGAAGTGGTATAAAAAAGCGGCCGAAATGGGAGATGCAACAGGGCAAAGCATGATGGCGTTCTTTACCTATTCAGGCAGAGGCGTACTGATGAACAGGGAAAAATCCCGATACTGGGCGGAAAGGGCAGCGGCACAAGGTTCGCCGTATGGTGAGGTTATTTTGGGAATGCTCAGCCAATACCGGGAAAACCCCGATATGAAAGAAGCCATGCACTGGTACAGAAAAGCGGCCGGACAAGACAATAAAGTGGCTTATTACCAACTGGGCGTGATCTATGAAAAAGGGCTGGCAGTCAAACAGGACCTTGCCAAAGCCCATCATTACTATCAGCTGGCCGCGCAAAGCGGAAGAGACTATATTGTTCAGGAGCTTATCGACTTCGAGGCACGGCACAAGCTGAACAAAAAAGATTAATCCCGGTTTTCCCATTTCAAAGCCCGTCTGACCGAACGGGCTTATGCCGCTTCGAGGGTGGCCGGGATGACTCGCACCGGGGAGGAAGGGGCATTTACCAAGGAAGTTCAGAATTATTTTTCAGATAAAATTGTTGGGAAAATACTGGAAAGAGGAATGCATTCTTTAAATGAAGAAGAAAATAAGCCATAATAATCAAAATTAACTTTTCAAAAAAAATGAGAATCGATCCTTCTTTTATAAAAAAATGTGGTTTTTTTATTTTGGCCTTTATTTTTATTTCTGGATGCCAACCAAATACAAGTGATGGAATACATTTTTATAAAGACAAGCAATACGAACGAGCCTTTTCTTTATTAAAAAAAGAAGCGGAAGATGGAAATGGACAATCCCAGTATTGCCTTGCAAAAATGTATGAAGAAGGATTGGGTGTAAAACCCGATGACAGAAAAGCGTTGCATTGGTATAAAAAAGCTTCTGAAAATAATGATGCGTTGGCTCAGTACGAGCTTGGGCAAGCATACTATCATGGAAAAATGGGATTAAAAGCTGATCCGAAAGAAGCGTTTAGATGGTATCTCAAAGCCGCTGAAAATGGCAACACTGAGGCACAAAAAAAAACAGGTATTTACTATTTTGTTGGGAAAGAAGTTGGTCGTGACAATGTAAAAGCTTTAAAATGGTTGAAAAAATCTGTTCAAAATAAGAATAAACAGGACAAGGAGATATTTTATTATATTGGATCGATATATTATACAGACGGAAAAGGTTTAAAAGATACGGCTGAAGCAGCAAAGTGGTATAAAAAAGCTGCAGAATTAGGTGATCCGGATGCACAGGCCGTATTGGGCTTGCAATATTATTCTGGGCAAGGAGTTACAAAAGACTTGAATAAAGCAAGATATTGGGCCGAAAAAAGTGCTGAAAAGGAAAACGATCAGGGAGAATTATTGCTTGGCATGATCTATGATTTTTCCGGAAACACCGATCGGAACGTAGAAAAAGCCCTAAGATATTATGAAAAATCTGCAAAAAAAAATAATGGGGCAGCATATTATTTTCTTGCTGAACATTATAGAAATGGGGATGGAGTAGAGAGAAACAGATCACTTGCGTTAAAATATTACAAGCGTGCACTTGATGAAGGTTTTTATTCAGCAAAAGAAAAAATAGAAGAACTTTAAAATGAAGGTTGAAAATTTTTAATTTTTCAAAAATAAAGAAGAGATCTTGTTTCCTGTTATCCTTTTTATGCATGCTTTTTGTTCTTTCAGCGTGTCATAAAGAGGAAAAGGTAGCAACGGATAAAAAAGAAAGCGTTCAGCTTTATTTGGACGGTCAGGTTAAAAAAGCTTTTCCATTGTTAAAAAACGAAGCCGAAAAAGGAGATGCTCAAGCGCAGTATTATCTGGCAGAAATATACGAGGAAGGAAAATCGGTAAAACAGGACAATGAAAAGGCTTTGTATTGGTATCGTCAATCGGCTGAAAAGAACCATGCCTTGGCGGAATACAAACTGGCTGAAGCATTCCGTCATGGAAAACTGGGTCTAAAATCCGATCGCAAAGAAGCGTTCAAATGGTATCTGAAAGCGGCAGAAAACGGTAATGCAGCCGCACAAAAAACCGTGGCCGGATATTATCTGGAAGGAGAGCCCATCCCGAAAAACCATGCCGAAGCGCTGAAATGGTTTAAAAAGGCACAAGAAACCCGAAAAGACGACAAAGAACTGTATACCAAAATAGGGATAATGTATTACAGTGGATTAGGAACCTTGAGAGACACCAGCGAAGCGGCAAAATGGTTTGAAAAAGCGGCCATACTTGGCGATTCGCATGCTCAATCGGTATTGGCAGTACAGTACTACTCAGGTCAAGGCGTCCTGATGCACAAGGAAAAAGCGAAATACTGGGCCGAAAAAGCGGCGGCTCAAGGTAACGATGTGGGAGAATTCATTCTTGGAATGCTCTGTCATTATCGGGATATACCAGATATGAAACAGGCTGTTGCATGGTATAAAAAAGCAGCAGAAAAGAATAATGAGGCTGCTTTACACGCATTAGCTGTGCTTTATGAACAAGGCAATGGTGTCAGACAAGATTCAACCAAAGCCCATCATTACTACCGTCTGGCTGCGCAAAGCGGAAAAGATTATACGATCAAGGCATTGGCTGACTTTGAAGCGAAAAACAAGCTGGAAAACAGGCCATAATTTTCATTTCCAATCCGTTTAAAACCCGTCTGAATGATCAGACGGGTTTTTTATTGACCGAAGCAAGCTGAAAAAGCGGCGAGAAGCGAGGCCTACCAAAGCGCGAGCCTCACCCAACCCGGCTATCTTCCCGTCAAGGCCGTGGGCACCGTCATGGAAGACCTCATCACCACCCTGGTGATGCTTTACCTGACCCGTCAGGCCGGGCTGGGAAGCGCGACCGCCGTCAGCATGGCGATCAGCGCCGTCAGCGACTACAGCAGCGGGTACGACAGGACGGTAGCCGAATGGATGGACAAGCCGCAGGGGGAGATCGGACAAAACCGGGTGTACCGTGAGCTGAGAAGGCAGGGCATTACCGACACCCGTGCCCGGTTCATCATCGGGCATACGTTAGGGGAGAAGCAGGCGAAAAGGAGTGCCCTGGCCGGGGCGTTACGGGCTTATGCCGCTTCGAGGGTGGCCGGGATGACGAGAACGGGAGAAGAGGGAGCGGGAACTTTGATCTGGCAGGATACCCTTATAAACATGGGATTCGATGGAGTATCAAATTATTTGAAAAAAGAAGAAAAAAGTAAAAAATAATATATTGTATAATATCAAAATCAATTTTTAGTTTTTGAATATGAAAAACAAAATATTTTATTTTTTGATTCTATTTTTTCTCTCTTTTTTAGTTTCTTGTGAAAAAAAATCAAGTATTTCCAGTGAAAAAGAAGGGATGGATTATTATAAAAAGGGAGAATATGAAAAAGCGTTACCTTTATTAGAAAAATCGGCTAATTCAGGAAATGCTAAAGCATATTTTTATCTGGGTGAGATATACAGAGATAAAGACATCTCTACGTCCTGCAGAAATTACAAGAAAGCTTCCGAAGGAGGATACAAAGAAGCTTTTTTCAAAGTAGGGTTATGTTATTATGTCGGCGAAGGAATTGAAAAAAACGATTCAGAAGCTTTTAAATGGGCAAAGAAAGCAGGAGACGAACTTAACGAAATTCAACTTAGCAATGATGATAAAAAACATTTAATGCTATTCATAGGAGATTTTTATCTAACCGGAAAAGGAACCTTGCAGGATTTTTCCGAAGCGGCGAAATGGTTTGAACAGGCGGCGGAACTGGGTGATGAAAGAGCGCAAGCGACAATGGCTTTCTTTTATTACTCAGGTCAGGGCGTCCTGATGAGCAAGGAAAAATCCAAATACTGGGCCGAAAAAGCGGCGGCTCAGGATAATGAAATAGGTGAGTTTGCGTTAGGAATGCTTAACCAGTTTAACGATCCTCCGGCTATCAAGGAAGCCGTTTACTGGTATGAAAAAGCGGCTGAAAAAAATCATGAAGGGGCGCAATACGAATTGGGCGTGATCTATGAAAAAGGCGTCGGTATTGAACAGGATTTGGCCAAAGCCCATCATTACTACAAATTAGCGGCAACAAGCGGACGCAGCTATCTTGTTGAAGAACTGTCAAATTTTGAAAAAAGGCACAACTTGAAAGGAACACCTTAGCCTTGTGCCAAAACCAGGGGAAGCGAGGCGTACCAGACACGGCTTCCCCAACCCGGGTTACCTGCCCGTCAAGACGTGGCCGAATGGATGGACAAGCCGCAGGGGGAGATCGGACAAAACCGGGTGTAGTGGGGGGAAGGCGAAATGTTAAAAAATATGCAAGACTATGTTTTCGACAAAGTCACCGATGCCTGGATGAACGGCACCGAAAACCCTCAATCCGATTCAGCTCATAACCGGCCATAACGGCATGATAGAATAAAAGCCTCCTGATTTCTGTACGGTCACATGTTGAAAAAGATATTTTCCCTGCTGGTAACAAGTGTCCTGTTTTTTTCTTTAACCGCCTGCGAAAAAGAAAAGGCAAACGGGATAATCAGCGAAAAGGAAGGCGTCGAATATTATCGAAAGGGAGAATATGAAAAAGCGCTTCCTTTATTGCAGAAAGCGGCCGATTTCCGCAATGCGGCCGCTTTCTATTATCTCGGGTTGATGCAAAGGGAAGGAAAAGGCGTTGAAAAAAATTACGGAAAATCTTGCGAAGATTTTCTGAAAGCGGCAGAAGGTGGATATCAGGAAGCTTATCTGTTGAGTGGCATTTGCTATCGGGTGGGAGATGGCTTCGAAAGAAATGATAAAGAAGCGTTCAAATGGGCCAAAAAAGCAGCGGATACGGTTAATGAAAGTCAAATGGATAGCGAAGATATAGTGGTGTTATCCGTATTTCTGGGCGACCGTTACTTTGCAGGAGAAGGAACCTTCCAGGACTTTTCGGAAGCAGCGAAATGGTACGAAAAGGCAGCCATGCTGGGAGATCCCAGAGCACAGGGAGTTCTGGCTTTTCTTTATTACTCAGGAAAAGGCGTTCTGACCAGCAAGGAGAAAGCGAAATACTGGGCTGAAAAGGCTGTAAAGCAGGGTGATGATATGGGGGAATTTACTTTGGGAATGTTTAATTTCCTAAAAGAACCAGCCGATACTGAAAAAGCAATTTATTGGTATGAGAGCGCATCGAACAAGGGAAATTACTGGGCGCAACAGTCTCTGGGCGTTATCTATGAAGAAGGAACCGGGGTAGAAAAAGATATAACCAAAGCCCACCACTACTACCGTCTGGCTGCCAAAAGCGGCAAGGAAGCCATGCTAAAAGCGCTTGCCGACTTCGAGGCGCGGCACAAGCTGAAAAACACTCCCTGATTTTCTTTTCCGATCCGTTTAAAAACCCGTCTGATTATTCGGATGGGTTTTTTATTGACCGAAACGGGCTGAAAAAATGGCGGGAAGCGAGGCCTGCCAAAATGCGGGCTTCCCCAATCCCGGCTCTTTTCCCTCAAGGTGTCGTTGTCGTGGAAGGCTTCATTACCGTATTGGCGGCGCTTGGCCTGATCCCTCAGGCTAAAGACGGCAACGAAAGCCCCGCCACGGCGGAAATACGCCTTCCTTGGATAACGGCCTGGCCTTTCCCCGGCGATTCCGGTCAGGGCGGCAGGCGACTGGGGCGGTTACGCGGGTGAATGGGGACAACCTGACAAGCCTTATCGCCCTATCGGAAGAGGGAGCGGTGAAAAAACCGGTCTGTGCCCGGTTGAGACAGACAGGAGAAACGATCCGGGTGCCCGCCCTGATGTGGCGGACGCCAACGCGGCAGGAGAAGGCACGGAAAGGCCTGTTTCCGCTCTCGCCGGTCAGGTCGGTGGGCCGTTCGGGAAGCGGCCGGGCCGGGAAGGCCGGCTTTGTGTTTGAGGGGAGGATAAAACCGGGTATCCCGCTTTGAGGGACAGGCAGGGAGAAAGACTGACAAAAGTAAAACATCCCCTAAAAACGGGAAGGCAAAGCATGCCGGAATGCTAAAATACAGGCTGCCCCTAAAACGTCCTGAACAGAAATGCCCAGAAAAACATTCCTCCTGATAAGCCTTATCGCGCTGTTCTTTTCTTTAACGGCCTGTCAAAGTGAAAAGGCGAAAGATATCCCTGCCGAAAAAAAGGGAGTGGAGTATTACCAGCAGAAAAAATACCGGAAAGCCTTGCCTTTGTTGAAGAAATCGGCGGATTCGGGCAATGCGGCGGCGCTGTATTATCTGGGGCTGATGCACCGGCAGGGAAACGGGGTGGAAAAAAGTGCCGGAAAAGCCTGCCAGTATTTTCTGAAAGCGGCTGAAGGCGGATACAAGGAGGCGTATCTGGCAGCCGGCCTGTGTTACCGGAAGGGAAACGGTTTCAGCCGGGACGACAGGGAAGCGTTCAGATGGGCAAAAAAGGCGGCGGATGAAACCGGCGAAAGCGGGATGAAGGATGAAAACCGGCGCGAATTGGCGGTATTGCTGGGCGACAGTTACTTTGCGGGAGACGGCACTGTTCAGGATTTTCCGAAAGCGGCCAGGTGGTACGAAAAGGCAGCGGAACTGGGAGACACCCGCGCTCAGGGCGCGCTGGCTTTTCTTTACTGTTCGGGCAAAGGCGTTCTGATAGACCGGGAGAAGGCGAAATACTGGGCGGACAAGGCAGTCTCGCGCAAGGACGATATGGGGGAGTACACGCTGGGAAGGTTGAGCCTTTTGGACGAACCGCCCGACATGAAAAAGGCGGTTTACTGGTACCGGAAAGCGTCGGATCAGCGCAATCCCTGGGCGCAACAGGCGCTGGGCGAGATGTATGAGGAAGGAAAGGGCGTCAAACGCGATCTGGCCAAAGCCCGTTATTACTATGGACTGGCGGCAAAGAGCGGAATGGAAGAGATGAAAAAGGCGCTTGCCGGATTTGAGGAACGCCACACGCCCAAAAAACCCGCCTGAGTTTTTTCCGGAACGGGAAAAGCCTGTCTGAACCGGTCAGACAGGCTTTTTCGCGTTTTGGCCCGCGGAACCGGCCGCCTGGCGAGCCACGGGCCAAAGCCCGGATCGTTCCGGATGGGCTTCGCCGCGAAAAACGATGCGCTTCCCTTTTCCGCCCGCGTTACGGCAGACTGAACCGGGTCGCCCTGAAAAGCCTGCCCCAACGCCCGGGGCGGGGCGATTTCCGCGCCGGTCATGTCTTTTTTGAAAGACGCACAGGAAAAAACGGTCAGGAAAATGCCCGCGGAAAATGTTTCCACCGGGACAGGCGTTGACGATGCCGGCGTAAAGCGCTTGAATAGACCACATGGCGGCGGTTTGCGACACGCGTTTGGCCGCGATATCGCCGGAATGCGGAAAAAGAAACGGAAAACGCGGGAAAATGCCGGCCGGAAAAGCCGCTCCCCGGGCCCGGTTTCCGCTTGGGCGGCAAGGGTCGCCGGCGGGAAATTGTCAGGCTGTAAGGGGAGTGGACAGGGGATAAGACCGGTAATTTTGGCGCGAATGAAGAAAGGAAGGCATGGAATGGAAATTAAGGTACGTCAATACCGGCCTGGCGACTTGCCGGACATGATCCGGATATGGAACGAAGTGGTGGAAGAGGGCATCGCGTTTCCTCAGGAAGAACGGCTGGACATGGCAACAGGCGCCGGCTTTTTCGGCGACCAGTCCTGTTGTGGCGTGGCAGAAGAGAGCGGAAGCGGCAAAATTTTCGGTCTGTACATCCTGCATCCCAATAATGTCGGCCGGTGCGGCCATATCGGCAATGCCAGTTATGCCGTCAGTTCGGAAAGCCGGGGACGGCATATCGGGGAAAAACTCGTGAAGGATTCCCTGATACAGGGCAAAAGGATCGGTTTCCGCGTTTTGCAGTTCAATGCCGTGGTCGCGACGAATCGCCATGCACGGCATCTTTACGAAAGGCTGGGATTCACGCAACTGGGCGTCATTCCGGGCGGTTTCCGCATGAAAGACGGCGATTATGAGGATATCTGTCCCTATTATCGCCTGCTGTAGGACATGGCTGGCCGTGGAAGCCGGCGGTTTGCCGGGAAAGGCGGAAAAAACGCGCTGATCGCCCGCGACGGTATGTGGCAAGTCCGGCGTGGGAGAGCTGTTCGCCTGCCTGCCATCCGCGGGCGGTTTATGGCCTTTGCGGGCAACCGGGGAAAAAAGGACACGGATGAGGGGCCGGGCTGTTCGGTTTTTTCCGGAAAACAGGGGGATGTCTGGCCCTGTCCTGCCGGGTTCCGGGTGCGGCCTGAGACCGGCGGGGCAAGGCGTCAGATGATACGAAAAACGTAGCAAACATTTTGTTTAATAACGTCATGTCCGCTTCCGGCGCGGTCTGGCGTAGCCGGCGAAGGGCCCTGTCGAAGGCGGGATGGTTGCGGGCGCGCAGGTTCAGGCAAAACGGGGGGCAGGCGGGAAACGGGCGGTATCGGCCCTTTTCCGGGATCTTGTCGGGAAAACCGGTTTTCCCGGAAAACGCCTCGCCAATGACCCGGAGGGAGCCAGCCCGGTTGACGGGGGCATCGCCGAAGCAGGGCGGGGTGGCGGACGGAGGGAGGCGGCAGGGCCATCGTCCGGCGAACGGATGGCGACCCGGAAAACGGTGGTTTGAAAGCCGGGCCGTCCGGCTTCTTCAGGCGCGGGATGTGGGGAAGAACCGTTCGCCCTTTCAGTCAAGGTTGACGGGTTTCAGCGCCGTGGTATGCTTGATTTCGCTCAATACGAACGAGCTTTGCATTTTGGCGATGCCCTTGATGCGGGTCAGTTTTTCAAACACGAAGCGGTCGTAGGCCTGAAGGTCTTTCACGACGACTTTCAGGAAAAAATCGTGAATGCCGCCGATGGAATAGCACTCCATGACTTCGTCCACATCGCGGATGGCTTCCCGGAACTGGCGGATATGCCCGTCGTCGTGCACGGACAGGGTGACGTTGCAGAACACGACAAGGGGAAGCCCGATCTTTTGCGGATCGACCAGCGCCACATAACGCTTGATAATGCCTTCTTCTTCCAGCCGCCGGATGCGTTCGTAAATAGGGGTTTTGGAAAGGTGCAGTCGGGAAGCCAGCGCCTTCATGTTGATTTTGGCGTCATTCTGGAGCGCTTCCAGAATCAGCCGATCGGTTTTGTCCAGTCGGGTCATGGTTTTTTTTCCTGCCGGTTTGCCTCCGGAGCGGGCGGAAATGTCCTGTGGATGGCAAAAAGGCCGATATTCAGGAATATTTCCCTGATTTTGTTTCCGGTATGGTGTATTTTACGGCATTCCCTATAATGAATGGAAACTTTATCCGGCCTGATCCGGGTAAAAAGGCGGGAAGAGGGGCTTTCCGTTCCGGGCGATGCATTGCGGCGGAAAAAACAGGACACTTCCGGCGGTTTTCAGGAATATGAAGAGGAAAGGGGAACGGCCGCAAGGCGTTCCGGTTTCGTGGACAATGGCGTTTAAAAGAACATTTTGGTTTCATCTGATCGCGCTGGTGACGGTGGCGATCTGGGGCACGACCTTCGTATCGACCAAGGTGCTGATCCGGAGCGGGCTGACGCCAGTGGACATTTTCTTTTACCGGTTTGTGCTGGCGTATCTCTGCATCTGGATCATCTCGCCGAAAAGGTGGTTTGCCGACAGCGTAAAAGATGAACTCTGGCTTGCCGCGGCCGGATTTTGCGGAGGCGCCCTGTATTTTGTCACGGAAAACACGGCGCTTGATTTGACGCTGGTCTCGAACGTCTCGCTGATCGTGTGCATTGCGCCTCTTTTGACCGCGTTTCTCGTCATCCTCTTTTACCGGAACGAAAAAGTCCGCAAAACCCTTCTGGCCGGTTCGGTCATGGCGCTGGTGGGCGTGGCGCTGGTCGTATTCAACGGGCATTTCATCCTCAAACTGTCCCCGGCGGGCGATCTCCTGACCGTGGCCGCCGCGTTTTCGTGGGCCTTTTACTGCCTGATCCTGAAGCGGCTCGACCTGCGTTATCCCACGCTCTTCATTACCCGCAAAGTCTTTTTCTACGGCGTGGTGACGCTCCTGCCTTTTTTGCCTTTTCTGCCGCTGCATTTCGAGGCGGCCATTTTCATGCAGCCTGCCGTCTGGACAAACCTCCTCTTCCTGTCGCTGGTCGCTTCCATGCTGTGTTTCATCATGTGGAACATGGCCGTGAAAGAACTGGGCCCCGTACTGGCGACCAACTACATTTACATCGTTCCGCTGATTGCGATGCTCACCTCGGCCGTGTTGCTCGGCGAACCTGTCAATACGGTCATGCTGGGAGGATGCGCGCTGATTCTGGCGGGCGTTTTTCTGGGGCAGCGCCGTTCGCCGCCTGAAAAGCCCTGAACCGTTTGTCGCCTTGCCGTGTCCCGGCCCGGTTCCGTTGGCTAGTGACGGGGCCGTCATTCCTTTTCGCGCACCCCCCACAAATCGGACAAGGCGTCCGCCGGATGAGCCCCGGGAGCGTGGAGGGCGAAAGCCGTTTTCACGGGTTATGCTGGCGACGCCCATCAGACGGAAGCCTTTCCTTTTTCGCGCGCGGCAAAAAAGCCACAGATGGGCAATCATGCAAAAACCCGGTCTTGCCGGAGCGCGTGTCCCTTTGCAGGCGAATGCCGGAGCGTCCGGCCTGCCGCAGGCGCTCCGGCCTGAAGAAGCCTCATGAGGCCCCTGTCCGGCGCCTTTTGCCCGCCCGAAACGGCAGCGGTGCCGGGCCGGCCCCGCCGTTTGCCGGACGGGGCGGGAAAGCGTGCCGGCCTGCCGCAAAGAGCCGGAACCGCCGTGTTCGATAGCCGGCTGTTTTCCCCGGCGGGCAAAGCGGGCCGCTTGCCGGGCAGGCTGAAGCGGCGTTTTCCCTGTTTTCCCGCTCTTTTGGAACCGCCCGGTTTTGCCGGTGTGCCGGATGAATGGCGAAAGGGGGCAAATGGGGCGGGCCTTTTCCATGCCCGGCGAAGAGGGCGGAAAAGGCAGACGACGTTTTCCGGTGGAAGCGTCGGAAGCGGCCGTCCGGCAAAGGCGGACAGAAAGGGGAAAGCCGGAATGCGTTTGGCCGCCGTGCCGGCAGCCATGTTCCGGTTTGCTGCCGCGTCGGTTCGGCAGACAGGCTTTTACGATCGGCGGCAAGGGGGAAAAGAATCGGCGGCAAGGGGGAAAAGAGACAGGGAAAAGACAACAAGGTGAAAAGGGCAAAGAGGAAAGAGCGGAGGCTGGAGAGCCGGAAAAGGCAATGATGAAAAGCGCAAGGGCCTGTGAAGGTACACAGGATAAAAAAAACGGCCCATCAAGTCTGGCCTTCAGGTTGGACAAATCGCCTGCCGGAACTGGCAGGTGATTATCGTGCGGTCTTGCGGGCCCTTCAACATCAAACTTTGATCGTTATGCCGAAAGGCCGTTTCAACAATACCCTTCCGACGGTATCACTCAGACCGAATGCAAACTATAAAGGAGAAAAGGTTTGGCGTGTCGTGTCACTCGGATCGGCAAGCATAAGAAACGTCAAACAGGCTGAACATCCTCTTGTGGCAGGAAAACCGGAAGAGAAATGGCAAGCCGGGGGTTCGGGACATCTCATAATACGGGGCGGTTACGACGCGCTGGCAGGGCCATTTCCAGTCCACGGCTTGCCCTTTGAATTGATGATATGGCTTTTTGGCTTTTAAAAGGAATTTGAGCACATTTTATAAGCGTTTTTTTATCACTTTAAAGGGATTTTTTCGTTAAATCGGACGCCATGTCGATCTACTTGCGGATCAGACCAAACGTCCGGTGATATTTCCGGGAAATTGCCCCAAACCCGCCTGAATTAAAGCTTGTCGGCTTTTTTAGACTTTTTTTACCGGGTTTGATCCAGACATCCCCCTGCTGCCTGTCTCCTTCCCCGGCCACAGCCGCTTGCCGCCGCGCCGGAACCGGTTGCCGGTGACGGTTGAGGGGAGAGGGAAGAGGGAAGAGGGAAGAGGGAAGAGGGGCTTTATCGGGCGCTTTGCGTCCGGGAACGTTTATCCGTTTCGCGAAAGGGCGGCCAGCGGTTTTCAGGCGATCAGCAAAAGGGTTCCCACCGCCAGCACGGGCAGGCAGCTTGTCATGAAGCAC
The DNA here is from genome assembly GCF_000158475.2 of Oxalobacter paraformigenes. Taxonomy (GTDB): domain Bacteria; phylum Pseudomonadota; class Gammaproteobacteria; order Burkholderiales; family Burkholderiaceae_D; genus Oxalobacter; species Oxalobacter paraformigenes. The sequence goes on from NZ_KI392031.1 coordinate 781,192, forward strand.
ATGGCGGCGACCGCTGCCCGCCACCAGGTGTCGCGGGAAGTCGAGGCGAAAAGAGACGACATGACCGCTGCCGGAACCAGCAGGCAGGCAAAGGGGATACCGCCGAAAACAAGCATCGTGGTGTCTTTTCCCACCATCTTGATGAACACGATATCGGCAACCCAGCACACGGCAAGCGCCGCATAAAAGCGCCACAAAAGCCGGGCAGGCAAAGGTTGCAGCAGGGCTATCGTCAGGAAAGCGCCGCCCACGACAAAGAGAAGCAGGGTAAAAAAAGCGAACGTGGTCAGGGGAGAATGGAAGTGGAGAACGATGCCGAAGCTCGCCAGCCAGAAGACAATCAGGGGCGCGTAACGCAGCAATCTGCTTTTCATGGATACCTGTTTCCTGTAAAAACCGGGCCGTTTACCGGATTCCGTGCCTGCCGGCGGCAGGATTGGCGACAGTAGCCGACCCGTCAGACAACTGGCACGGAAGGAATTTGCCGGTTTTTCCGTTATCCCGTCCCTTTGGCGCGCCATAGCCGTTTTCCGCCTTTGTCTGGAAATCCCGTCAGGAAGTCCCTGCCGGTACACAGCATGCCACAGCCTGCCCGCTTTTTACAAGCCATCCTCTCCATCACGCCGGACAAAAAAACGGGAGGCAAAAAGCCCGGCAGGAAGCGGCAAGCCGTGCCCGCGCGTCTTTTATCCGGACAGGGGCACGCCTTTCATGGCCGGTTTCGTATGGACAGCCAGCACAAAAGCGAGCCGGCGCAGACCATAAGTCCGCCCTGCCGGAAAGACGCGGCAGGCGGCGTTTCCGGCGTCGCCTGACGGCTGGCGGGTAAAGCGCGGGCGTGAAACAGGACGCGGCGGCCAGTACGGTCGCCTTGCCTTTTGAATCCCGGTATGGCGGCGGCGCGGCCGAACCGTGCCGGGCACGTGCTGACAATCAGGGGAGAGCCGTTTCCGGCAGGCGGCCGGAAAGCCCGCCGCTTTATCCCGGAAATGCCCGCCGGATTGTCTGGCCCGTTCAGTACTTGATGCAGGCCGTCAGGGCGATATTGCGCGGACGCGTTTCGCTGCCCCCCGTCCAGGTCGTGGCAATCGGCGCATGTTCGGCCACTTCCATGACTTGCGGCGTCCAGGAATACACGCCGGAACCGAACTGCACCTTCGGGATATCCAGAAACCCGTGATTGTGATTGCGGATTTCATCCCCCTGCACACTGCCCAGCGGCCGGCCGTCGTCGAGGCCGCGGCCCTTGTCCAGACAGCGGATGAATTCGCCGCGCAGATCGGGCAGCCGGAAAGTCGTCATGCCGTTGTCGCCGGAACCGAAAGCCGTGCCGATGGCGGCAAACAGATCCGGATACGCCGCCACCAGCAGCATCGACCCGTCCGCGACCAGCCAGCCGTCGGGAGGCGTTTCCGAACACAGGTAAAGCACGGAACCGGGCGGCACGCCGTTTTCTCCCCTGGACGGATACAGCGATTCAAGCCAGGGAAGCGGCGTCGCGTTTTCACCGGTTCCGCCTTGCATGGCGTTTTCTTTCAGGAGCGCCAGCAACTGGGGCGACAACCGCGGATCCGGTTCGGACGGAATAGCCGGCTGGCGGGCCGTTCCATCGCTGTCCATGAGGTTTTTCAGACAATCGCGCAACTGGCAGAACGCTTCGCGCAATTCTCCCGGCGAGCGGGGTTTCCGGTGGGTGTTGATCCAGTCGGTTTCGGTTTCTCGGGCCATGATTTCTCCATAAAAAAGCCCCCCTTCAAAAGAAGGGGGGCAAAGTGTGTTTGAAAACGGTTTCGGGCGCAAAAAGCCACCCGGAAGATATGGTATCAGCGATTGTTTTTTCGGTCAGCTCCGGTCACGGTTTTTTTCTTCCGCGGGGAAAAGAACGGTTTTCCGCGTTTTCACCGGTTTTTTTGGCGCGGTGAAATGCCGCCATGTCACACGGGCGATGTCCGGGATCATTTTTTCCGTCACGGCTTTCGGTTCCTTGCCGTGAGAAACGAATACCGTGACAAAGACCGGCTGGCCGTCCGGCAACACGATAATGCCCATATCGTTGATCGTCATGCCCTGTTTCCGGTAAAAAGCCGTCGAAGTGCCTGTCTTGTGGATCAGCGGCGTTTGCGGGGGCAAACTGCTTCTCAGGCGTTCAGGAGAGAGCCCCGAATTTTTCATGGCGTTCCAGAGAAAAGCGTGCGTTCGGGGTTTCAGCAGTTTCTTTTCCTCGAAAAGGCGCAACAGCCGTGTCGCCGCTGCCGGCGTCGAGCTGTTTCGGAACGGGATAGGCCAGTCGCCGTGCATTGCCCGCTCGGTCGTGGCGACCGTCATGCCGGCAACGCCGTGTCGCCTGAGGAAAGCCGTAACCTTTTCCGGGGCGCCCGCCAGCCGCAGCAGGATGTCGCAACCGTTGTTGTCGCTGTCAGTCATGGTCGTGCGCACGATTTCGGCAAGGGGAATGAAAACGGTCTTTCCTTTCCGGTACCTGTCCCGCAAGGGGCTCCAGGTGCCCGGACGCAATTCGGAACGGCTGATTGCGATGCGTTTTTCCAGCGACAGCTCCCCCCTGTCCACCCTGTCCAGTACAGAGAGCGCGATGGGAAATTTATAGACGCTTTGCATCGGGAAAAGGGCATCGGCCGCGATAGCGGCTCGTTCCGTGCCGCCGGCATTCCCGACGGTCACCCCGATGTGTGCCCGGTGACCGGCGACAAGCGCGCCGATTTTTTCCTGAAGGGATTGCGCCTGGCAGGCAAACGACAGGGCGAATGCCATCCACAAACCCGGCATAAGGGCGGCGAGGCGTTTTTTCATAAGGCAAACACAGGCGACAAAACAGTCAGCGGAATTTTCCCGGCAGGCGAAAACACGCCATCCGGCCTGACCGGCATTGTAGCGCGGCAAGCTGTCAGGGCACGGAAAGGGATGAGACAAGGCTGTTTTCCGTCAAAAAGAGGCCGGAAAACGGGCTGGCGCCAGCTTTTTTCAGGGGAATTTTGGCGGGCGCCAGTCTGTTTGTCCGGTTCGAAAGAACCGGAAAACCGGAACCGGATGCGGCATGGCGCCGGCCTGACGGTTTGGGAGAGGAGAAAGACAGGGCGGACTGACCGTCTGAGGGGGCAGTCCGGTGTTCCCGGAAAACAGGCGCTTCAGGAAAAAAGCGGCAGGGCGCAAAACGCGTGTTCCCGCCCTGATTGCCGCGCCTGTCCCGACGGCCTGAAAACGGTCTTTACGACGCGCTTCCCCAGGTCATGTTCATCAGCGCGAGATTGGCGCTGCGCTCTGTTTCGCATCTGGCGCAAAACTGAAAGGATTGCTGGCAGACGGGTACCGCTGCCGCGGCGCTGTCGCGTGCCATTGTTTCTCCACAGTTTTCGCAAACGGGGCCGTTTGCCGGCTTGTTTTTTTTCATGGGGTTTGGGTGTCCTGAAAACAAAAAGTCCCGTTGCCGGGACTTTTTGGCGTGGGGCCGGATTAAACCGGCTGGATATTTTTGGCCTGCGGCCCTTTTTGGCCTGCGCCCGTTTCAAACCTGACCTTTTGCCCTTCAGTCAGCGACTTGAAGCCGCTGCCCTGAATTTCGGAGAAATGGGCGAAAAGATCCGCGCCATGACTGTCAGGCGTGATGAAACCGAAACCCTTTGAATCGTTGAACCATTTTACAGTACCTGTTTCCATCTGGAATTCCTTAAAAAATAATAAAAGAAGGGCAAACGCCCGTTTGGCAAGATAATCAAGGAAGACTGGTGAGACGATGAAGAAACTGTGAAAAACAGTACAACGAGGCCAACTGAATCCGGAACTTGAAAATATTGTTCAGGCATATTAACACGAAAACGGACTGGCGGGTGAAATAAATCGGAAAAACCTGACCGTACCGGTTCCGGACAGGACACGGCCCGAAAGCCCGCAGCGGTTTCGGGCAGAAATATCGCTTTTGCCGTTTTGGCGGCCGCCCGCAAGGCAGCGGAAAAAACCGCCTTGAAGCCGCGGTGACCCCGAAAGACCCGAACGCTACTCGTCGAGCCGGAAAAGTTCCCGGACGCCGTGCCGCGCCGCAGCCAGGGGATTTTCGGATGGGTGTAAACAGGATTCCCATGCCGCTCTGGAGAGGGCCGCAATCGTTTTTTCCGTTTCCAGTATGGAGTCTTTCGCTTCGCTGATAAAAACGCTGATCAGAACAGGCCTGCCGTCGGGCAGCATGATGATGCCGATATCGTTGACGCTCATTCCCCCGGCAGGGGATACGGCGCCGGTGCCGGTTTTATGGATCAGCGCCGTTCCGGCAGGGAGCGGATCGCGCAGCCGGCCGGGCCCCGTCAGGGTATCCCCCATCAGTTTCCAGAGCAGTTCCTGACTGGACGGCTTCAGCAGTTTCTTCCGGTAAAACAGGCGCAGCAGGCGGTTGGCGGCGGCCGGGGTCGCCGTATTGCGGAACTGCTTTTCCGGGTCACGGTGCATATCCGCTTCGGTAGCGCCGATTTCCATGCCCGTAATGCCCAGTCCCTTTATATAGCGATCGACCGCTTGCGGGCCGCCCAGAAGGCGCAGCAGGATATCGCACCCGTTATTGTCGGACAGGGTGATGGTATCGCTGAGGATTTCCCGGAGCGGGATGGCGACATTCGCTTCCGGATATTTTTCCCGCAAGGGGCTGTGCGTGTCGGGAAGCAGATCGGAAGGGGCGAGAAAAACGGGATCGTCCAGATTCAGGCGTCCCTTGTCCACGCTGTCGAGCACGGCCAGCGCGACGGGAAACTTGACGACGCTTTGCATCGGAAACGGTTTGTCGGCGTTATGGGCCGCTTTCACGGCGCTGCCGCCGGATTCGATGGCCACGCCCACCTCGGCTTGCGTCTGTTTGACAATCGCATCGACTTTCGCCTGCAAGGCCGGCGCTTCCGGAGGCTGGGCCAGCGCGAAAGCGAACGGACAAAGCGCGGCAAGTGCCACGCACACACAGTGGATCCAATTTTTTTTCATCATGGGACTATCCGGAAAGGGGCAAACCGGGCAAGACACAGAAAAACGGGCATCCCGGTCGGTAAAACGGGAAAAGGTTTGCAGGACGGCATTTTAACCCGGTGTGCGCGGCAACGGAACAGGGAAGCGTCCATAAACACGGAGACAGCCTTTCCCGCAAGTAAAGGCAGCGGGAAAAGGCCGGACACCGGCTGGCGGATGAATCCGGTTTTCGCCGGGTAAAAACCCTGTTCGGATTCCGCGTTTTCCGGAAAATGTTCACCTGGTTTCAGGCTGCCGGTGTGCCTGCGCCGGACCTGCCGGCTGGAAAAACGGTTTGCCGGAAGCCGCCCGGACGGTTTTGCCGGACGCTTCCGCGCTTTCCCGGCAGCGGCATCCGGTTTCTTTTCTGCGGGGGAACCGCAGAAGCCCGCCGCATCGTCCCGAACGTCCGGAGCGGAAACGGAACCCGCAAATCCTCAAATCCTCAAATCCCGAAATCCCGAAATCCCGAAATCCCGAAATCCCGAAATCCCGAAATCCCGAAATCCCGAAATCCCGAAATCCCGAAATCCCGAAATCCCGAAATCCCGAAATCCCGACATCCCGACATCCCGACATCCCGACATCCCGACATCCCGACATCCCGACATCCCGACATCCCGACATCCCGACATCCCGACATCCCGACATCCCGACATCCCGACATCCCGAAACGGTTTGGCCAACGCGCTGTGCCCGCTGACAGCGCCCATGCCGGTATCGTTTCGGGGGGGCGACAAAACACGAACGGAGGGAAGGCACAGGACGCGGCGTTCCCGCAAAGAGCCCTTCATCCCGATTTCCGTCCAGCCCGGCGACCCGGCCGTTTTTTCCATGCGCTGGCGGGTACGGGATGTATTTTTCAGACCTTTTAATGTCTGAAAATCCCTGGATTCCTGTCTTTTTTCCACCGGCGCCATCTGTTTCGCCGGAAAGAATCATAAAAATGCCATAAATGTCCGGAAACGGTCTGAAACAGGTGTATAAGAATGAGAGGCTTTCCGTTTTTCGCTTTCCGGCAGACTGTTTTGGCGGCGCGGCTTGCGCGCGGCCGGGATTTTCGGGTCTGGCGGAACAAACGGAAAGGGCTCTGGCCGGAAAGGCCGCCGGAAAACGGTTTTCCGGCCTTCCGAAAAACCGGAACGATAACGCGTTCCGATCATGTAAAGGAGTTTTTATGAATAGTTTCATGAATGGATTTTTCAGGGCGATGGCCATGCCGAATACGGCGGACAACCTGTATGCGGCGGGTTCGGCGCTCAGCAAATGGATTGCCGAGCAAAGGGAAAAATCCGCTGCAAAAGAGCGTTTTGAAAAAAGTATGAACATGGATGCGCCCGTCTTGCGCAAAACCGTGCCGGCCGCCACAGGCGGGACGAATGCCGCACGGGGCGCGAACCGCACGCTCTTTGGCGACATATATGCCGGCGGATCGGCCGGTTCGGGGACGGCTCCTTCAGGGCAGCAGGCGCCGGACGGGTATGAATTCGTCAACCGCCACCAGAATGAATCGGACAGGATGCTCAGAGAATTGCATCATGGACTGGTGGATTTCATGAACAGCGGCAATCCCGATCCGAATGCCGCAGTCGGGAACAATCCGGTGGCGCCGCGCGGACGCCATGTCGAAAATCCCGTCATCGACAATCGCCGCCGCTAGGGAAGAGGCGGTTGCCGGCACACCTGCCCGGGCGCTGCGATATCGCCGGGAAAACAGGGGTCTAAAGGCAGCGCGGCCTTTGGGGAGCTGATGCCGGGCGAAAGCGGCGCTTTTTCGGGGAAGACGCGGATTGTCCCGTTTGCCGGTGGCCGGGGATGGACAAGCCGGCAAAGACGGTTTCCTGTCCGGCAGCGGGAACGGCCGGAGGGCCAGCCGGCATACCGGAGCGCAAACGGCCAAATCGGGCCGGACGGCCTTTTCCTTTCTGATCCGCGGTAAAAACAGATGGCCCGGTCTGCCCGCGAAAGGCCGGCTCGGAAAACACATCCGTTTTTTCGGGAAAAGGCGGGTTTTGGCGGGAGATGGCCTCATCCGTTTCATCAGGCCGCTTTTCGGAAAACCTCTCTCCGGCTGTGGACGATGGCTGGCGGCCGCCTCGCCGTTTCAGCGGGTGCCGTTTCCCCGCAGGCGTTTCCAAAAGAGCGGGCGGCTGTCGGAAGGCGGCTGGCAAAGGCCGCCTCGCATGCGGGCCGGAAACGGGCAGCGGGGGGTGACGGGCGGCAAGCTGTCCTCATGGCATGGGTCTGAGTCTGTCTGAACCGCATTCCTGCCGCGTCTGCCGGATTGCCAAAAGAACGGGCCCGGTACGCCATGACAGGGCCGGGTCACCGGCGGGGAAAAAGGGCGGGAGCGGTCGCCGCTTTCACGAATGGGCGGGACAGGGAGAGGTCAGAGACGGGATGAATCAAAAAGGCGGAAAAGGGCGTCAAACCCGCCTGCCTACCGGGTTTTAAGGTTTTGGTAAAAAATGGTGATTTCCGGGCGGTTCGGGTGAAAGGGCGGGAAAAAGACGGGAAATCCCGCTTTGGATCGGGAAAAAATCCTTATTAAATCGCCGAAAAATACCCTTCAGACGATTCACAAGGCCTTTTTATCGGGCATGGTGACTGAAAATACTGGCCGGAAACCCGATCCGGTTCATCCGGAAATCAGGCCCGCCGTACTAGCGGGCCTTGCGGTGAGAGGCCGTTTCCCGCTTCCGGCAAAGAGCGGGGCCGAAACGGAGCGTCGCATTCGTTTTCCCGTGTCTTTTCCCTTTCCCCGTTGCCCTGTCTGTTTTCCTTGCCCGCCGGATGGCTGCGGAAAAGCCAGCCTTTGCTGAGGCAGGAGGAAAACGCTTCCTGAACGGCCGGAAAAACCCGACGACCCGCCGGAAACCGCGGGCGGCCGGAAAGAAGCCGGGAAAAAGCGGGGAAAAGGGCGCTTTGCAAATGAACGGGAAGCGGCGGGATGAACAGGGCGCCTGCCCGCTGAAAAAGCCGGCAACGGCATTCGCTTCGGGAGAAACAGGCCGTTGCGGTCAGGGGACGGCCTGTCCCTTGCGCAACCGGCGCGGGGTTCAGGCGCGGAAAAAGGTATCCCTTCGCCGTTTCGCCCACGGAAAAGGCCGTCTCCGCATTTGACGGACTCGTCACGTCCGTTCCGTTGCCGCCGGCCATCGGACGGGAAAGCCGGACGCGGCCGGAGGAAAAAGCCGGAGAAAAAACCCTCAGATATAGTCCGAAATATACGGTTTTTCCGGAATCAGCGCATTGTCCAGCAGCCGGAGCGTCGCCTCGTCGGCTTCGATCCGATCCAGTTTTGCCAGCTCGGACGCCCGCTTGTAGCCCAGAAGCAATGTCGTCAGGGTGCCGATCGACATGGACGCCCGGCGTTCCGCCTCTTCGTTTGAGAGCGTGCCCTTGCCGTCCCGGAAGGAAACGGTGAACGGGCGGTCGTTCCATTCCAGAAACGGATCGGAAATGACGAGTGTGATTTTCCCGGCCGCTTCCGGCTCGAAGCGGTAATTTTTCAGGAACATTTCCACATCGACGATCCGGCCCATGATATAAGGCCGGATCGTTTCCCGGATATCGCTGTCTTCCAGACTGAACGCGATGGGTTCGCTGAAATAATTGCTGCCGCCGACTTCGTTTATCATGGATTCATGGGCGCTGACGTATTTCATCAGGCCCTTCCGGGCTTCGCTGTTGATGTAAATCATTTCCCGGATGGACATGACGTCGTCCCGGATCAGATAGACCATATAACCTGTCGGCCGGTCGGCCGCATCGTAATAGACGGCGACTGCCGTGTCATCCTCGTTCCAGCGCCAGTATTCTTCCCAGGCCAGAGGGTTGCGGAACAGGCAGCCGTGCGTCTGTTTCGCGAACCGGGTGTGCAGTTTCATGAAATCGGGATTGTCCCAGGGCACCCGGCGCACATAGCCCGGCACGTCGATAAGTTTCGGAAGCTGGACGTCCCGTATGCGGTACGACATCTTGTCGGAGACGATTTCCCAGCCGCGCTTGCGGTAGAGCGGAATCGAATACGGATAAAGCAGGGTGAGCGATTGCCCGTTTTTCCGCATTTCCGTCAACCCCCGCTTCATCAGCCTCGACATGAGGCCCATCCCGGAATATTCCGGATAAGTGGCGACACTGGTTACGAAGCCGATGGGATATACAACCGAATGGATGTTCATTTCCAGCGGATAAACGGCGAACTGGGAAACCAGTTCGCTGCCGTCGAAACAGCCCCAGACATTGGCGCGTTCCAGAATCGGGAATTTCGACTGCTTGATGTCGTCTTCTTCCCAGCCGTATTCCTGAAGGGTTTTTTCCGTGACCTGAAAGGCGTAACGGAGCAGCGCGTTGTACTGATCCAGATGTTGCGCCGACAGGGCCTCGATATGAAAATTGCTTTTGACCATAAATTCACCTGATTTTCCCGCGCCGTTTTGGGGCGCGTTTTCAGCCGGCCGGCCCGGATGCGGGTCTTGCCGGCAACCTGATTTTTTCAACCGGGCCTGCCGCCCGGTTCGCGGAGGGCCTTTCAAGAGGCGTCTTTAAAACAGGGCAAAAAGAAAGGGAATGGCGCAGGCCTGCCGTCCGCTTTCCGGCGCAAAAGCGGTGTATTCGCGCTTTTGCCGGGCTTCCGGGGTCTTTTCAGCGGAAAAGACCCCGAAGGGACAGGGAAGGCAGTTGAAAGCCGGTTTTAATCGTTTGACAGATACGCCTGATCGACCGTTTGAAGAGTGAATGAAAAAGAAACATCGCCGTTTCGTCCGGCAACCGTTTCCCTGCGGCTTTCCGCCGGGCGGAAAGGAACGGGAAAACAGTCGCCGTCCGTCAGTTCTTCAACAGGAAGCCCCGTTTTGCAGGCGAAGCGAAACGGGCCATTCCCGCCTGTTGCCAGTATAGAACGATAAAAACGGGACAGGGCCGTTTTCATCAAACGAAACGTTTTTTCCGGGCGGATTGCCATAGCGAAGCGGGAAGCGTCCGGCAAACGGATGACGATGGAACCGGTATCCATCATAGCACACCGGCCGTTTTTCCGCAGAAAGCGGCGGAAAAGGCGCGATGGTGGCGACCGCGGGAAAGCACCGCAGACCGGGGAGAGAAGAAGCCTTCGCTTTCCGGGGAAGTTTCATCCGGCGGAAAAACCGGCAAAACCGGCAAAAGCCCGGTCAGAAAAAATCCTTTTTCAGCCGCCAGGCCTGCCGCAGATAGTCGCGGGCCCGCTTTTCGGCTTCGGCGCTCCGGCTGGCAAAACCGTCGGCACGGGGAAGTTCGGCGGGGCTTTTCAGGCCGCAGGCATCAGCCATGAAATTTTTCAGAATGGAGAGGGGATCCGTTTTCATGCGGGTAGCCAGTTCGATGAATTCGAACGGAACGGGGACGGGATAAGGTTCCGTATTGTCCGAGACGAAGCGGCCTCCCTCGCCGGGCACAAGGCCGCGGGGCGCGAGAAAACCGTCGGGATTTTTTGCGTTGCGCCAGCCGATGCAATTGAGATTGTAAGGGCTGTCGATATATTCATAATCGTCGAGATCGAAAGCGCGGCGCAGCGTCTGGTCAGGATAGGCGTCGAAACGGTAAAGGCTTCTTGAACGCGGGGTGCCGGACGTTTTCCGGCGAACCAGTCTGGCCAGTCCGATAAGGCCGGTTTCCTCACCGCTTTCCTTCAGGCGCTTTTCCCATTGCCGGACATTGACCGGATCGGCTGGCAAAAGCAGTTCCCTGTCCTGATAATCGACAACCAGTTTCTCGCTGTTGTCCGTGACAAGAACGCTTTTCAGGCGTGCATCATAATAAAGTGTGGGTCTCACGAGTGTTCCGGTCGGCTGGGAGTGAATCGGGTGGCGTCCTGTCGGGCGCGTTTTTGCCGCTTGCGCGGGCAACGCGGAAATGTAACGGAAAAACGGAAACTTGGCAATGCGTTGCCTCATGCCGGAACCGGAAAAAGCGGGCCGGCCCGGAAAAGGCGAAAAAACGCGCCGCCCCGGAAAAAACCGGCAAAAAAGCCTGGAAAACGCAATAAAAAAGGAACGGGATTCTCCGTTCCTTTTGGGTTGCCAGCTGGCGGCCTAGCGGATAACAATGACGCGTTTGACGTCGATTTCAGGCGCGCGCATCAGATCCTTGTCAACCTTGCCCTGGATTTCGACTGCCGTATTGGCGTCGACGCGCTGGCCGGCGAAATCCTCCTCATCAATTTCCACCTGAATCGTGCCGGTGCCGTCGTTGAACTGGTACATGTCGTCCGAGAGGCGGGACGTGATTTTTCCGCGCAGCGTCACCCGGACGTCGTCCACCGGATTTTTCAGGATCTCGGCGACATTCCGGTAGGAAGCGGCCTGATTCGGGCCGACATACTGGGCGTGCGCCGCGCTGGCGGCGCACAGGACGCCGGATGCGACGAGCAGACTGGCCGCGATTTTCTTGAGCATTTTTTCTCCTTTATCCATCGTAAAAAAACGGGTTGATAAAAAAAACGGTACCGCCATGGCGCGTGTGACACACAAAACGACAGCAAACTCATAAAGCCCACAAGGCTTGCGCAACCGTTGCCTGTCCGGCAAATTGTCCGGTTGCCGCCGGCCGGCGGCAAAAACCGCTAAAACGGCTGAACCGGCCGGCCGGGTTTACCGGGCCGCCCGCGCGCAAACGGGCAGCCAGAGGCGGCTGGCGGAAACGGTTCCGCCAAAGCGGCAGACAGGAAGGGAAGTCTGGCCATTTCCTGCCGCAAACGCCGGAACCGGCCAAAAGCCGGAGATTACCGGATGACCGTCAGGCGTTTGACGTCGATCTTCGGCTTTTGCATGAGATCCTTGTCCACTTCACCCCAGATTTCAACCCGGGTATTGGCGTCAACGCGCTGGCCGGCGAATTCTTTCGGGCCGATCTTGACGTCGATCGTGCCGGTGCCGTCCGTGAACTGATACATCTTGTTCGACACCTGCCTTGCAATGGTGCCTTTTAAGGAAACATACACGTCGTCCACCGGATCTTTCAGGATTTCGGCGACGTTTTGGTACTGTTTGACCTGGCTTGGGCCGACGTACTGGGCCTGCGCCGTATTCATGGCGCACATGACGCTGGTGATGACCAAAAACACGGCGCCGCAGGCAATGGCGAAAGAACTGATAGCTGTTTTCTTGAACATGATCGCATCCTTTGCAAAAGGTTGAAAAAGGAAAGGTTGTCCCGGTGTTTTCCGTTCGGGCCGTCAGCTGGCGAACGCCTTATCTGGCCTGTGCCGGAATGCCGATCCGCTTGACGTCGATTTTGGGCGGTCTCAGGGCGTCCGTATCGACTTCGCCGGCAATCTCGATCACGGTATCCGGGCCGATCCGGCGTCCGGCAAACACGTTTTCGTCAATATCGACAACGATGGTGCCGGTCTTGTCGGCAAACTCGTATTCATCGTGTTTCAGCTGTTTGGTCAGCTTGCCTTTCAGGATAACCGCTTCGTCGTCAACCGGATTTTTCAGCACGGATCTGACGGTGGTCTTGGCCTTGATGCGGGTCGGGCCGACATACTGGGCGCTGGCGGTGGAAGAAACGGCCAAAAGGCCGATGGAACAGGCCGCGGCAAGCAGGCCGGTCAGCAGTTTTCTGGAAATCATGAAACACTCCTTTGGTTTGTCGGGTCAATAACAGGGTCGGTACAGCCTTTGCAAGACGTCGTTTCATAACGACAGTTCATCTTAACGTATTTTGGAAAACGGTGCAGAGGCCGCTTCAAACCGGCGCCTGCCCTATTTTCCTATTATGGTTCCGGCAAGACATGAAAGAATGGGGAATATCAAAAGAAGCCCATATCGGAACCAATCCGAAGCCTTCCTCCGGTCGCGAATACGCCTGCCGGAAAAAAACCGTTTCAGGCAGCACGCGGGCCGTGCCGGCGCCCTGCCGCAAGCGTTTGCCCGATGCCGGGAAAGCCGGACGGAAGACGTGCCCGCGCCGCTTTTTCCGGCAATGCGCCGCTTGCAAACCGCGTGCCGTTTCCGCTTCGCCAAGGCGCTTTCGCGCACCGGGACAAAAGACGGCCTGACAAACCGGCAAGACAAGTCGAAAAACCGGATGAAAACGTTTAAAATAGCGGTTTTATGATACCGGCAAGGGCAGATGCCCGGCCATTCGCGCCGGTTTTTTGAGCAACGGGCAAGGCGATGAGAACGCCAGCGGCTCATGCCGCCGGCGGGCTGTCAGGAGAATTCACATGTATATCGTCACAGGCGGCGCCGGTTTCATCGGCAGCGCCATGATCTGGAAACTGAACCAGATGGGGATCGACGACATTTTAGTCGTCGATAATCTCGCGTCCAGCGAAAAATGGCACAACCTCGTCAACCGGAAATTCACCGATTATCTGCACCGTGACGAATTCCGGAAAATGCTCGAGGAAAACCGCCTGCACCGGGAAATCGACGGCATCATCCATCTGGGCGCGTGTTCCGCCACCACCGAACGCAATGTCGATTTTCTGATGCAAAACAACGTGAAGTACAGCGAAATGCTGTGCCGCCGGGCGCTGGAGCGGGGCGTGCGCTTCATCAACGCCAGCAGCGCGGCAACCTATGGCGACGGATCGCTGGGCTTTTCCGACAGCATCGAGACGACGCTTCGCCTCAAACCCCTGAACGCCTACGGTTGGTCGAAACAGCTCTTCGACCTCTGGGCGCACCATGAGGGGTGCCTGGGCAGCATTGCCAGCGTCAAATTCTTCAACGTGTACGGCCCGAACGAATACCACAAGGGCGACATGAAAAGCGTCATCTGCAAGGTTTTCGCCGACATCAAAAAAGGCTTGCCCATCCGCCTGTTCAAATCGGACAACCCGCAATACGGCGACGGCGAATCGTTCCGTGATTTCGTGTACGTGAAAGACTGCGTCAACGTCCTGTACTGGCTGCTGGAACATCCCGAAGCCAACGGCATCCTGAACATCGGTTCGGGAAAAGCCAGAAGCTGGAACGATCTGGCCCATGCCGTCTATGCGGCCATGAAACTGCCGCCGCAAATCGAATATTTTGACATGCCCGAAACACTGAAAGGCAAATACCAGTACTTCACGCAGGCCGACATGGGCTGGATGGAAAAATACGGTTGCGACGTGCCTTTCCATACGCTGGAAGAGGGCGCGGCCGACTATATCCGCCAATACCTGATGAAAGACGATCCCTATCTCGAACAGATCCTGTAAAAGGGAAACGGGGAAAACGCGAAGAGGAAAACCGGAATGGCTTTTCCGCGGAACGCTTCCCCGCGCGAACCGGCATTCCCGAAGCTTAGGCAGCCGGGACAGAACCGGCTGGATTCGGAACGCCTGAAGCCACCGGGTTTTTCCCGAAAAAAGCATGAGCCGGCAACGGTTCCGGTTCGGGCTTTCTTCCGTTTTCTTTCTGAAGACGTCCCTTTCCGGGGCCGGTTTTCCGGTATTTTTCCTTGCCTGACCGGACAAAAGGCGTTTTCCGGCACGCGGGCCGATATCAAAGCCTGCCGGGCACGCCACCGTAAAACCGCCTGTATTCCCATGAAAACGGCCACAAAAGAGGGCAGCCCGCAATCCAGCGGGAAAGAGGCCCTCTTTTGCCGTATCCGCTTTCTTGCGGGGACAGTGTCCCGGTTTCCTCCTGTGCCCGGTTTGCCGCATGCCCGGCGGGCTGCCGGACAGGACAGGGCGGGGCATTTCCCACTGCCCGGAAAGCGGGCCGCCTGCGCCATTGCCTGTCCATCCGGGGCAATAAGGCGACGCAAGCCGGCCGGATCCTTCCTTTCCCGCCTCCCCTCAGGGCTTCACAGCGATACCGATTTGCGGTATAAACACGGGTTTTTGCATCCGGCCGGTGCGGCAAACGGGAAAAGCACGGTTCCGGAAAGCGGGGTAAATTCGCCTTTCCGGCCGGGCAAGCGCGTTTCCCGAAAACGCGCCCCTGTTTGATTCCATTAAACAGGGGGGCGGCCCTGTCGCGTATGCTTTGGGAAACCCCGGTTAAACTCTCTGGACAACACATGAAAAAAACACTCGTCGCCGCCAGTCTCTTCGGCTTTTTTTCCGCTTTGGCATCGGCGCAAACCAGCGTCAACATCTATGGCATCGTCGATACCGGCCTGATCAAGGAATCCGGTTCCGACCTCCGCATGGGCGACTATATGGCCAGCCGCATCGGTTTCAAGGGAAACGAAGACCTCGGCAATGGCCTGAAAGCCACCTTTGAAATGGAGCAGCGCTTCCGGCTGGCGACCGGCAAGCTGACAGGCAATTACAGCTGGGACGAGGGCATCCGCCAGAAACTGGGCGAAGAGGAAAAAATGCAATGGACGGCGTCTTCCAATGTCGGACTGGCCGGACACTGGGGGTCTGTCCGCCTTGGCCGCGTGATGAGCATGGTCGCCGAAACCTTCACGATGATCGACCCCTTCGACCAGAACGGCATCGCCTCGTCCTATTCGGTCAACAGTTTCCTGCATTCGCATTTCCTGAGCAATACCGTGCGCTATGAAAGCCCGACCTTTTCCGGCCTGGAACTGGGCCTGACCTACACACTCGGCGACGACAAACACGGCGATACGCCGAAAGACGAATTCGTGAAACGGAATGGAAACGACGGCTTCGCCATCAATCCGCGTTACCATAACGGGCCGCTGCTTTTGCTCGCCAACTTCGAACGGGCGCCCGACTCCGGCAATTCCTGCCGCTGGGACGTGGGGGGAACGTATCAGCTCGGCAAGCTGAAGCTGTTTTTGGGCTATGAAAGAAGCCTCTTCAAGCTCGACGAGATGACCGACAAGACCGGCAACCAGAAAGAATGGCTGGCCGGCCTGCAATACCGGATGGGGCCGCACATGATTCTCGCCTCTTTCGACCGGGGCGACGTCGATGCCGGAAAATACAACGGGCATGCCAACAAGTATGCCGTCGGCTACAACTACGATTTTTCCAAACGGACGTTCCTCTACAGCAGCCTGATCTATGTGGACAGCAGCAACGACAACGTCGGTTCCGTTTATAACAGCAACGGCGCCGCACAGGATTCGATGACCGGCATCCAGATCGGGCTGAACCACAAGTTCTGAAAACCGTCCCGTTTCGCAAGGGGCAGGGCGGCTTCTGGCGGCAGACGCCGGGGCCGCCCTGCCGGAACGGGATGGCCGGAATGGCCCTTTCGGGCTGGCCTTCCGGGTTCGTTCCTGACAGCCGTTTTCCCCCTGTCCCTTTGGCCCCCTTCCTTTTATTCCCGTCCTTTCGCGTCCGGCCTTCCGGGCCGGTTTTTCCGGCGGAACCGCCGTTTCCGTTTCCCGGCAGGAAACGGGAAGCGGGCAGGCTGCACGGAATGTTTTGGCCTCCGGCCGCTCATGCCGGAAGGGCGGCTTTTTCCCTTTTTCCCGGTTGGATTTTGTCGCGGGTTTGACTATAATCCCGGCATAACGGCATTCTTCCGGATGGAACCGGCAGGGAAACGGGAAGAAAGAGAAGCTGTTTGACAGATGGCGGGACGGGCCTGGCACACACCCATCGAAAGGCCGCCCCATGTTTGGATAACTCAATTTTCTTTTTCGATCATGTCTGACGCCAGACCCCTTCGCGTTCCCGGAGAGAACCGCACGCTCGGTTCGCTGACCTTCGCCATTTTCCTGACCTATCTGACCGTCGGGCTGCCTTTGCCCGTCATTCCGCTTTTCGTCTATAACGACCTTGGCCTCTCCAATACCTTGGTCGGCGTCGCTGTCGGCTGCCAGTTCTTCGCCACCGTCCTGACGCGCGCCTATGCCGGACGGCAGGCCGACAACGTCGGGGCGAAACGGACAACCTTGAAAGGCATGCTCGCCTGCTCGGCGGCAGGCCTCATGTACATGCTGGCGGCCCTGTTGCCCTTGCCGCCGATGGCGTCCTACGGCATCCTGATCGCCGGCCGGCTCTTTCTCGGCTTCGGCGAAAGCCTTCTGATTTCCGGCAACTTCGCCTGGGCGCTCGGCCTGATCGGCCCCACCAAATCGGGAAAAATCATGTCCTGGAACGGCATGGCGATATACGGTTCACTGGCGGCCGGCGCGCCGCTGGGCCTGTTGATGAACCGGCAATTCGGCTTTGTCGCACTGGGCGTCTCCACCCTGATTCTGCCCCTTGTCGCCTTCCTGCTCGACTTTCGCATCCGGCCGGTTCCGACAACGGGCGGCCGCCGGATTTCACTTTTTGCCATTGCCAAAATGGTCTGGCAGCCGGGACTGGCGCTGGCGTTGCAAGGGTGCGGCTTCGCCCTGATCGGCACCTTCATGACGCTCCTTTTTGCCTCCAGGCACTGGGAACACGCCGGACTGACCCTGACCTGTTTCGGCATCGCCTTCGTTGGCGTCCGCCTGCTGTTTGGCAACCTGCCCGACAAAATCGGCGGAATCAGGGTCGCCATGATTTCGCTGGCCGTCGAAGCCCTGGGGCAGACCGTCATCCTCTTTTCCTGCAACCCCTGGATCGCGCTGGCAGGCGCGATGATTACCGGCTGCGGCTGCTCGCTCATGTTCCCGTCGCTGGGCGTTGAAGTCGTCAAACGCGTTCCCATACAGGTCAGGGGCACCGCCGTGGGCGGATACGCCGCCTTTCAGGACGTCTCTTACGCGGCCACCGGCCCGGTCACCGGCGTCATGGCCACCGCGCTGGGATATTCGTCCGTATTCGGCGCCGGCGCGTTCTGTGCGCTGGCCGGCATTGCCATCGTCATGCTTTTCGCAAAATCGGCCCCCTTGCCGGAATCGTGAGAAAAACCGCCTTCCCGAAATCGTCCGGAAAAGAAAGGGCCGCAAAAGAAGCGTCCGGAAAAGGGCGAAGAACGGGCAATCCGCTTTGT
Source organism: Oxalobacter paraformigenes (assembly GCF_000158475.2). Classification (GTDB taxonomy): domain Bacteria; phylum Pseudomonadota; class Gammaproteobacteria; order Burkholderiales; family Burkholderiaceae_D; genus Oxalobacter; species Oxalobacter paraformigenes. The sequence continues at coordinate 799,023 of NZ_KI392031.1, forward strand.
ATCCGGCTCCGGCCTGTTTTCCGGCACAAAAGGGAAACAGTATCGCGCTCCCTGTAAAACAACCCCTTTCCTGTCGCTGGCGACCCGGTCAGGGGACAGGCGCTTCCTGGCGTCGCGCATTCCGGTTTGCGGGCGCTGGCCCTGAAACGGCAGGGCGTAACGTCCGGGCGCGACTTCTGTTTCTGGCCAATGAGCGCGCTTGCCTCCGTATGCCGGCATTTCCCCCGGGTTTTTAAGGGCATTGTTGCCGGAAAACATCACGTGGGCCTGTCCGGCTTTTACCACACAAAGCGGGCCGCCGTAACAAAGATTTACAAAAGACTGGTAGAAAAAACGGACGTTCAGCTCTACAATGAGCGGATTTTATTCGTTCCTTAACAGGTTTGCCGTGCTGTTCATGGCGGCCATTGATGTGACGCGGACTTCAGTCAGCCTGGCGGCGGGGAATGTTTTTTATTCACATTGGGACATGGCATGGAAATTTTCGCAATGATTTCTAAAACACTGGCGGCCTGCCGGAAATGTATTGCTTGTCTTGTTATCGTTTCCCTTTCCTTTATCGCCGTTGCGCACGCCGAAACCGGCGTTCCCTCATTCATCACCCTGTGCTACCACAATGTCGTGCCTGTCCTTGACGAGAGCATCCTAAACAACAGCGTTCTTGTCAACACCGCTCCCGTTTCGCAAAACGAACTGAAAGCGCATTTCGACTGGCTAAAGAAAAACGGCTATACCGTCGTCAGCGTCCGGGACGTTCTGAAGGCAAAGGAAACCGGCACGGCCTTGCCCCCCAAATCCGTCCTTCTTTCGTTTGACGACGGATACCGCAGTTTTTATGAAATCGTCTATCCCATGCTGAAGTCCTACGGCTATCCCGCTTTCCTGTCTCTGGAAACGGGCTGGCTGGAAACGCCCTACAATGAAAAAGTCCATTATGGCGGAGACAAACAGTTGCCCCGTTCCGCTTTTCTGGACTGGCAGCAGATCAGGGAAATGGCCGATTCCGGAATCGTCGAACTGGCGTCCCACTCGCACAATCTGCATGAAGGGCATACCGGCAATCCGCAGGGGATCCAGCTTCCTTCCGGCGCATACCGGTGGTACGACGCCGGAACCGGTTCCTATGAATCGGTTGACGCCTTCAAAAAAAGGGTGCGCGACGACTGGCAGCGCTCTGCCGACATCATTTATGAAAAAACGGGACACCGGCCGCAAGTCGCGGTATGGCCTTATGGCCGCTACAACCAGGCCGGTGTCCAGGCCGCGCTGGACGCCGGTTACAAACTGACGGCTTCTATCGCTTTTTATGCGGACTGGCCAACGATTCCCCGGCTCATGATGCACAAGGGAATCGACTTGCCGGCAATGATGCGGAAAGTGGAAGCGGGCGTGATGGCCGGCAGCACCCTTTACCGCCGCCGCAATGCCATGGCCCGGCTCCCTGTCTCCGATCTGCCCGTCCAGCGCGTCATGCATGTGGATCTGGACATGATTTATGATGAAAACCCGGATCAGCGCTACAAAAACATTTCCCTCCTGTTTGACCGCGTCAAGGCGGCCAAGGCCAACGTGATTTACCTGCAGGCTTTTGCGGATCCGGATGGCAACGGCACCGCGGACGCCCTGTATTTCCCGAATCGCCACCTGCCCATGCGGGCCGATTTTTTCAACTACATCGCCTGGCAGCTCTCCACGCGGTTCAAGTGCGAGGTTTACGCCTGGATGCCGGTACTGGGCTTCGATTTGCCGAACCGCCCGGTTATTGAAGCGGTGTCGCCGGACAAGGCCGTCTTTTACACCCGCCTGACGCCCTTCGATGCGGAAAACCGGCGCATCATCCGGGAAATCTATGAGGATCTGGCCAGCCATGCGCCTTTCATGGGCATCATTTTCCATGACGACGCATTGATAGGGGATTATGAGGATGTCAGCCCTGCCGGAAAAGCCTGGCTGCGCCGCATCGGATTGCCGGACGACCCGGAACAAATCCGGAAAGACCCGAAACTCATGCAGGCTTTCACCCGCGCGAAAAGCCGCTCGCTGATCGACTTCACCAAAGCGCTCCAGGATGCCGTCGAAAAATGGCACCCGCCCGTTTTCACGTCGCGCAACATGTACGCTCCGGTTATCCTGACCCCCCAGGCGGAAGAATGGATGGCCCAGAATCTGGACGACTTCCTGAGGGCGTACGACTATACCGGCGTGGAAGCCATGCCATACATGGAAGGCGCGGCCGATCATGCCGACGAGTGGATGGAAGCCCTGATCCTGAAAGTGGCGGAACATCCGCTCGGTTTGCGCAAAACGGTTTTCGAATTGCAGGCAAAAGACTGGCGGCCGGAACATCTGGCGCCCATGCCAAGCGACATCATGGCAAGGCAGATGCGGCAACTGCTCCGGCACGGCGCCTATAACTTCGGCTATTATCCCGACGATCCCATTATCGGGCATCCGGATATCGGCGTGATTTCCCCCTATTTTTCTCTTCCGGATTAAAACAGGAAAAATATGCTCGACCGCCTGTCAGGACTGCTTTTCGATTTCGCCTTCTTTTATCCCTTGCTGATGTCCTATCTGTGGATGTCGGGAGCGCTGCTTTACTACGTTCGTTACGAGCGGGGAAGGCACTATACGGTTCCGCCGGAATTGCCGGAATATCCGCTGGTATCCGTACTGGTGCCCTGTTACAACGAATCGTCGAATGTTATCGAGACCTTTATCGCCCTGGCGGACATGCATTATCCCAATTATGAAATCCTGGCGATCAATGACGGCAGTTCCGACGACACGGGCCAGCAGCTGGAAGCGCTGGCCAAATTCATTCCCCGCATGCGGGTTGTCCAGCTCGCGACCAATCAGGGCAAGGCCGTGGCCCTGAAAGCGGGAGCGCTGGCCGCCAAAGGCGAGTTTCTGGTCTGCATCGACGGCGACGCCATACTGGATCACTATGCCGTTACCTGGATCATGAACCATTTCGTTCACAGTCCCCGCGTGGGGGCGGTAACCGGCAACCCCCTCATCCTCACCCGCAGCACGCTTTTGGGCAGGATACAGGTAGGCGAGTTTTCGGCCATCGTCGGGCTTTTGAAACGCGCCCAGCGCATTTACGGCCGCCTGTTTACCATCTCGGGAGTCATCGGCGCCTATCGCCGGCGTGCCCTGCATTCCGTCGGGTACTGGAACGAACTGACGATTACCGAGGATATCGACGTCAGCTGGCGGCTCCAGCTAAAGCACTGGGACGTCCGCTTCGAGCCGCATGCCCTTTGCTGGATCCTGATGCCGGAAACCCTGGGCGGTCTGTTCAAGCAGCGGCTTCGCTGGGCGGTAGGCGGGGGAGAAGCCTTCAGAAATTACGGGCATTACCTGTTTAGCTGGAGAGAACGCCGTTTCTGGGGAATCTTTCTGGAATACATTTTCAGTGTGGCCTGGAGCTATACCATCCTGTTGCTTGCAGGCATCTCCTTGTTTAAAATAGTGGCCAGCTTTCCGGCGGCTCCGGCGGAACCGTTTTTTTCGTCCCCCTATACGGGACTGGTTCTGGGAGCCACCTGTTTGCTCCAGTTCGCCGTCTGTTTTTTCATGGGAAGGAAGTACGAGCGCAATCTGGGCAGCGTTTATCTGGCGATCGTCTGGTATCCGCTTTTTTACTGGATACTGAACTGGCTCGTTTCCATCATCGCCTTTCCGAAAGCCATGTTTTTTTCCGGCGGAAAAAAACGGGGACGCTGGCATACCACGGACAGGGGAATAAACAACGGACAGGGCGGGAACATGCTGTTCCGGCAAAACGACTAGCCAAACGGAATCGGGAAAACGAAATGCGGATTGATCCCAAAAACCTGATCGTATGTTACCGGCACAAACAGACGCCGTGGCAAAAAGCCCTGGGTCTGGCCTTGCAGGTTTTGTTCTGGAGCGTCCTGCTGTACATCCTTTGCGCCTTTTTAGCGCTTGGCTGCTGGATCATTGATTATTTCCCGTTTGAAAACATGATTGATAAACGGGATATCCAGGCGATAAAAGCGGTCATTTCGCGCTATTTCCCGCTTATCGGCGTTTCCGTTTGCGCTTTCATGCTGTGGGCGTTCTACAACTGGCTTCGCTTTCACGGACACCGGGACCGGCGCAAGACGCGCCCCGCGTCTGTCAGTCTGGAAGAAACCGCCGAATTCTACCGGCTGGCTGCCGACGAAGTGCGGGATATCCGGCAGGCAAAAATCATGACCTGCCTGTTCGACGACAAGGGAAACATCATTGGCGTAGAGCACGATGCCATAACGCCAGCGGCAAAAGAGGAGCGATACCGGAATCCGGAAATGCCTGTCGCCGAAAAAGAGGCCGTCCGGGATGAAGAACTCTGCGCCTGAAAAGTCCTGTTCCTTCTTTCTTCATGGCAAGTGCGGTTTGTTCAGGAACGCTTCTGCCGCTTTATCAGGCCGGCAAAGGGCAGGGCGCCCGCGGTTTTCCACATTAATCCGGACTGTCCCAATCAATCGGCTTGTTCGGCGCGTTTAACCCGGGCTTTTCAGAAAACCGGCCTGAAACGTCCTGAAACCGGGCTTGGCCCTGTATGGGCCCGAAGGCTGACAGAGGCGCGAAAGGGGCTCCGTCCTCCCGTCTTGCAAACCGTCCGTGCCGCGCGTTCCACCTGTTCTTTGCCGCTTTCTTTGCCCTGTTTCGGATCGGTACAAACCGGCATTTCCCGCCGATCCCGTCCTTTTCCTTTTCCCGCTTCCGGCCAGCCAGAAAACGTCAGCCGGAACCGGCGCCTGTTTTCCGGCAGGGCAAAAACCCGCCTTTCCCTGTCCGGATTCATGCCATCCTGTTTGCCTCCGAACCGGATACCCCGTTTACGCATTCTTCCGGTCTTGCCGTTCACTCTCTTTTCCCATCATCCCGGAAACCTTCCGTAACGGGAAAAGGAAGAGGTTGAAACAAGCCTGGCGTTCGGGTGGACCGTTTTCCCGCCTGAACAATCCGGCACCCTGAAAAAAATGCCTGTCCTTTTCACTTCCTTCTTATCCAACCGTTTTCTTGGCCGAATCCCGAAAGAAAACCCGTCTTTTCTCTTTTTTTCCCGATTCATTGTCCTGACAGGCTGAATCGGGTGTCCCGGCCGGAAGTTGTCCCTGAAAACGGCTCATTCCTTTCTTTTCAAATGAAATCGTCCCTGAAAACACCGTTATGACCCGGTTTCGCCGCAAAATTCGCATGAAAAGACGGTTTTGGCAGGCCAGCGGGAGAAAACACGACCAAAAACACTCGACAGGAATCGGCTCTTAACCGTTCAGCCAGTGCTGCAAGAGGCAAAAGGATCAAAGGATGAGTTCCAGCCTGTAGCCTGTTTTCAGCGCAAAAAGAACAGGCCGCAAGCGGTGACGATAGCGCCGGTACGCGACGAATGCGGCGCTCGGCCTGACCGGAGAACGCCATTTCGCGCAACAAATACAAAGCTTGCCCGAAAAAACGGCGTTGGGCGGGCTACCGGAAAAACTCATGGGAAAAACAGCGAAAATCCCGACCGCCATAGCTGACCGAAGATCATCTATCGGGTATAAATCAAGTGTGGCGGGGTCTTTGCGCCCCGCGTATTTGAACAAAGCCTTCCGGTTTACGGCACCGGAGGGCTTTTTTTTGGAGAAGAAAACCATGAACGACTTTGAAAACCACTTCGGTTCAGCAGGAAACCCGTTCTCCGGCAGCCAGAACCCCGACGAACAAAACGGCTGGGCAGACAAACAGCAAAGAGAACTCGAGCGGCAAAGGAAAGCGCTGGAAAGACAGCAAACCCTGAACAAACCGGCCAGTAACGCTCCCGGCTTTACCGCGGCTCCAACCGGCCTGACCCCGGCAATGGAACCGGAAACGCCCCTTCCCCAAACCGGGCCGTTAAAAGCCGAACCGGCCAAAAAAGAAAGGGCGGAAAGAGTGGAAAAGGCGGAAACCGATCTTCCCGACTTCACCAAACACTGGGACGACCCTTTAAGCAAACTGCCCTCCGGCCAGATCAACTCCCAT
>NZ_KI392031.1:805143-807685 GCF_000158475.2 Oxalobacter paraformigenes
GGGGCGGCAACCACAGGATCGGCCTTGACTTCTGGACAGACCGGTCAATCGCTGGCGAACAGTCTGCAAAAGACGGCGCACGTCAACGACCCCAAAAACGAGACATATGCCCCTCTTTTTCAGTGGGCGGCGGATTTCATCAGTCATGCCCTGGAGGAAAACAGCCGGATACACGGTCGGGACACGGTGGGCCACTCTGACGAAAGCATGGGAGAAGCCTATCGTGCCGCCGGCAAGGCCGTGCGAGAGGCCGCGCAACGGCATTTTGTTGAGCCTTCTGCGGTCAACGCCCGGGGAACCCGCCCGATTGGCCATTCCGACCAAAGCATGGCTGAACTGGAAAAGACAGGCTTCGGAAAGATGCGGCATCAGGCCGTGGCCGACACCCACGAACTGACAGGGGAAAAGCAGGGGTTTACCTTTGACCGCAAAACCGGAAGCCTTGAAGCGGACTCTATCGGCACCGGCTTCAAAACCATTCCGGTCAAGGCCAAAATCGGTGCCTTTTCGCTGGCCGCCACCATCGGACGCATGCTTTACGACCTCTTCGGAGGCGACCCGATCGCACTGCAAAAAACCGAAGCCGACACCGTACGCTTTCAACAGGAACTCGATGCCCTGGAGCCGATGACCATGGACAAAATTTACGTCAAGGGCCATCCTGATGAAACCGGAAAAAACCTGACGCGTTACCTGTACCAGCAATTGGGAAACCAGATCGTCATGTTGCCGGCAACGTACCTGCTCTCCAAAGTAGAAGGGATTGCGGCCATCACGGGGGTATCGGCCGCCGTGCTGACCTCGCAAATCAATGCCGGCATCATCCGGGCAAAAGGAAAAGGCGATCCGTACACGGCAGTCAAATACGGGGTTCCCCTGGGTATGATGGCGCTTTTGAACATCCCGTTCAAGGCGCCGGTTTCCATCCAGACCCCGCAGGAACTGAAAGCATGGCTTCAGTCGGTAATGGTCGATTTCGGGGTGGGCACGTTGCAGCAGGAAGGGGTGAATAATGCGATTAAACCTCACAAGAATTTGGACAAGAACCGTAGAAATTCGTCTAAGTAAGTTAAATTTATTCTTGACCTAGCAAAACAGGACTAGCCATAATAGGCTAGTCCTGTTTTATTATTAAATGATGAAATCCCTTCTGAAAGTCCTCTTCTTCTCTTTTCTCCTGATCGGTTCTTCCCTGTCGCTGGCTGATAATGTGAAAGAAGGCAATCGGTTATATAACGCAGGAAGATATGAAGAAGCCATGCGTTATTACCTGAAACCGGATGCACGGAAAAATCCGTCTACCATGAACCGGATTGGTTACATGTATGACGCAGGACAAGGGGTCAAAAAAGACCCGCAAGAAGCTTACAAGTGGTACCGGAAAGCGGCGGAAGCCGGGTTCGTTATCGCCCAATTCAATCTGGGACTCATGTATGAAGAGGGGTACGGTGTTCCCAAAAACATTCTTGAAGCCGTCAAGTGGTTCAGAAAAGCGGCTGAACAGAATGATCGGGTTTCAGAAATGAAAATGGGCTATCTGACCGTCAATGGAATCGGCGTCAAACGGGACTACAAGGAAGCGATGAAATGGTACCGTCGTGCTGCCGAACATGGGGACGACAGAGCGTATGCCGAGATCGGCCTCTTTTACGATAAGGGAGAAGGCGTCAGAAAAGACCCGAACCGGGCCGTGCAGTACTATATTCTGGGGGCTCAAAAAGGAGAATCCGAGGCGCAGAGCTTGTTAGCAACGTCTTATGCGTTCGGAACGGGTATCATACAGGACAATGAAAAAGCCCTCTTCTGGTACAAAAAAGCGGCCGGAAACGGCAACATTGATGCGATGAAAGAGCTGGGAGCGATTTATGCCAATGGCCGGCTTGGCGTCAAAAAAGACCCTGAGGAAGCCGAACGCTGGAATGCCATGGCGAAAAAAGCGGAAGAACGGGAACGGCACTGAGTCTCTCTTTTTCATGCACAAACCGGGAGCGATCCCGGTTTTTAAAATCCCTTGCCTAAACACCTCATCTGTCTGTTCGGACGTGACTTTTCCCGGGACGCACGCGCTGTTCAAGGGGTAGGCCTCAGCCGTTTTCCCGAAACAGCCTGAAATCGCCCTTTCCCGAAAACGGGTTCTTCAATGAAACAGCCCCGCTCAAACAAAAACCGCGTCAAAGACGCGGTTTTTTTCATGCCCAAACGGAAGAACCGGCTCATCCTCTTTTGCTCATCGGCACCACGTCACGGCGCGTTTCACCGACATAAAGCGGGCGCGGACGCGCAGCGTTTCATGACCCTGGGCAATGTCTTTGAACGAGGCTGGGAAAGTATGGCGGAAAAAGGCGGAAACTGGATCGCCGAACAGGCCGGCAGAAAGCTCGTCTTCGTGCCTGCTGCCATCGCGTTCAGTCTGGTTCCCTCGCTTTGCGCCGTAACCGGCATGGCGATTCTGGATGTGGCCGCCGACCTGTATGGGGAGACCCTTTACCGTACCGGGAAAGGCGAACCGCTGGAAGCCTTGACCCTTCGGCATTCCGCTGGG
>NZ_KI392031.1:807785-1144443 GCF_000158475.2 Oxalobacter paraformigenes
CGGCGAGACCGGCAAAAAGCCCTGTACTGGTACCGCCGGGCGGCCGGACATGGCGATACCGACGCGATGACCAACCTCGGTCATGCCTACTATCTGGGCACCGGTGTGCAAAAAAACCTGAACCACGCCATCCAGTACTACCTGATGGCGGCGGAAAAGGGCCATGCCAAAGCCCGGTATCTGCTAGGGGACGCCTATGAGACAGGGCACGGCACCGCAAGGGATTGCGAGCGTGCCCTCTTCTGGTACAAAAAAGCGGCCGAAAACGGCGAGATCATGGCGATGGACCGGCTCTCCAAAATCTATGGGACCGGCTTGTGCGATCAGGCCGAAAACCCTGAAGAAAGCATGAAGTGGCTGAAAAAGTCCGGCGCCATCAAACGCGACATTCTGAAACATTCCGCCCAAAAGAAGTGACGCGCCAGCCAACACCGGTGTGCGTCAACCCGGTATCCTGAACTGGGATATCCGCCACCCTTTTGTCCTCGCAACTCAATGCCGGCATCATCCGGGCAAAAGGAAAAGGCGACCCGTACACAGCGGCCATGTATGGAGTGCCGCTGGGATTGATGGCGCTTTTGAACATCCCGTTCAAGGCGCCGGTTTCCATCCAGACCCCGCAGGAACTGAAAGCCTGGCTTCAGTCGGTAATGGTCGATTTCGGGGTGGGCACGTTGCAGCAGACGGGGGTCAATAACGCGATTAAAGGCCGTAAAGATTTGGATCAGGAGGATCAAAGGTCTTTTCAGTAATTATCGTTTTATCTTGACCGGACAAAACAGGACTAGCCATAATGGTCTGGCCTTGTTTTCTTATCCTCAAATGATGAAACCCTGTTTCAAAAACCATTTTGTATTTTCCCTTTTTCTCTTTTTTTTGTGCGGTCAGGTCATTGCTGACCATCTTGAAGAAGGAAACAGACTTTTTGATAGCGGGAAATATCAGGAATCCATGAGTTATCTCATGAAACCGGATACCGTCACTCATCCGAAAGCGATGACTCTGATCGGATACATGTATGATGAAGGTCTCGGTGTTGAGAAAAATCCCGAAACAGCCAACACGTGGTATCTGAAAGCAGCTGAACTCGGTTCTCCTGTTGCTCAGTTCAATCTGGGATTATCGTATGAATACGGGAGCGGGACACCAAAAAACATGGCTGAAGCCGTCAAATGGTTCAGAAAAGCGGCTGAGCAAAAATATGCCAAAGCTGAATCGAAGATGTGGTATTTGACAGTAACTGGTAATGGAGTCAAAAAAGATTATCATGAAGCGATGAAATGGTACCGTCGTGCAGCCGAACATGGCGACCACGGTGCTTATGCCGATATCGGCCTTTTTTACGACAAGGGAGAAGGCGTCAGAAAAGACCCGAACCGGGCTGTTCAATACTATATTCTGGGGGCGGAAAAAGGCAACGGCAGAGCCCAGCTTTTTCTGGCGGACTCTTATGCCAAGGGCAACGGCATCCGGCAGGACAATGAACGCGCGCTCTACTGGTATCGGGAAGCGGCAAAAAACGGCAATGTCATGGCCATGCAAGAACTGGCGGCCATTTACGCCAAAGGCCGGTTGGGCGTTCGGAAAAATGAAGCGGAATCGCAACGCTGGCTTGAAATGGCACGGGAAAAGGAAACGCACTCGTAACGGTCCTGTCTCGCCCTTTTACCCGGAAATGAACGTTTCCTTTAAACGCGCTTCCTGATGAAATCCCTTCTTAAAGTCCTCTTTTTGCTTTTTTTCCTGACGGGGTCTTCCCTGTCGCTGGCTGATAATGTCAAGGAAGGCAATCGGTTATATAACGCAGGAAGATATGAAGAAGCCATGCGCTACTGTCTGAAACCGGATTTTCGGAATTTCCGGATGCCTGAGCGTCATCGGGCCGGGCATTTTTCCGCCTTTGCCGGCGGAAGACGGCTCTCTGGCCCTGCCGGTGCCGCGGCATCCGTTCGTTCCGTTGGCAGCCGGTAACGGCGGCTTTTTCCGGGCAAACGGAAGCCTGTGCCTTTGGCGCGGCGTCATTGCGCCGCTTCGGTCTCGCCTTTTTCCGTGCGCGCTTTTTCTCCCGCATCCACGTCGGCCCAGTATTCACGGGCGATTTTGAAGAGGACGGGCGAGAGCAGGAGCAGGGCGATCAGATTCGGAATCGCCATCAGCGCGTTCAAGGTATCGGCAACCAGCCAGAGCGCGCCCAGATCAATGAACGGCAGGGTGCCGACCGGAATTAACAGCACCCAGATCATGCGGAAGGGCGTAATCGCCCGCACGCCGAAAAGATATTGCGTGCATTTTTCACTGTAAAAACTCCAGCCGATAATCGTGGTCAGCGCAAAGAGCGCCAGTCCGATACTGACGATGTACTGGCCGACTCCGGGCAAGGCGTTTTCAAAGGCGACAGCCGACATGGCCGCGCCGTTCTTGCCGCTTTGCCATGCGCCGGTAATGATAATGACCAGTCCGGTGATCGTACAGATGACGATGGTATCCAGAAAAACGCCGAGCATGGCAATCGTCCCTTGCCGGGGCGCGCTGTCGGTCTTGGCGGTGGCGTGCGCGATCGGCGAGCTGCCCATGCCCGCTTCGTTGGAAAAAATGCCGCGCGCAATGCCGAAACGCATGGCGGCCCAGACGGAAGCCCCGGCAAACCCTCCGGCCGCCGAAACCGGTGTGAAAGCGCTTTCGACGATCAGCGCGATCGCCGAGGGAATTTCCGAGCAGTTGAGAACCAGAATGAGGAGACCGGCGGCGAAATAGCAGATCGCCATGAACGGAACGAGCCGCCCGGCCACTTCGCCGATCCGTTTGATGCCGCCGAGCAGGACAAGACCGACCAGAACCGCCGTCACAATGCCGGTCAGGATCGGATCAATGCCGAAGGTATGGCTCATGGCGTCGGCGACCGAATTGGACTGGACGGTGTTGCCGATGCCGAAACCGGCGAACATGCCGAAACCGGCAAAAAGGAAAGCGAGCCATTTCCATTTTTTCCCGAGGCCGTCCCGGATATAGTACATGGGGCCGCCGATATAATTGCCGAGGGAATCGCGTTCCCGGAAGCGCACCGCCAGAACCGCTTCGGAAAACTTGGTCGCCATGCCGGCAAGGGCAATAAGCCACATCCAGAAAAGCGCGCCGGGGCCGCCGAAAAAGATAGCGGTCGCCACACCGGCGATATTGCCGGTGCCGACAGTTGCGGACATGGCGGTCATCAGGGCGTTGAAAGGGGAAATGTCGCCGGCCTCATTGTTTTTCCGCCGGCCGCGCCACATCATTTTGAAGGCATAGGGAATGCGGCGCTGCGTCATGAAACGGTAACCGATCGTCAGGAAAAAGCCGGTGCCGGCCAGAAGCGGCAACAGAATCGGGCCGCTGACGATGTTGTTGAATTGCTTGACCAGTCCGATGAATCCGTCCATCCCTGTTTGACGCTCCCTGTGCCTGTTTTGGAAAACTGCGGGAGAAACTTCCGCATGCCCGTTTTTCGCAAAAGCCTGTTTTGCAAAAAAGAAATCATTGTAACAAGTTGAAGGGTAAAAGGGGGGATTTCAAACCGGGCAAGCGCAAGGGGAGACGCGTCAATATCCTGAAAACGGTGAAATTTGCCCTGTCCGGCGAACGGTCTTTCCGCAGGGGGAGACCCTTGTTCGGGCCGCCGGCGACTGTCCCGCTGTCTCCGCCGGAGACGCAGCCCCCCGCCGTTTCCGGTTAACGCTTTTCGCCGTTTCCGGCTTGAAAGACGAAAACGGGGTGGCAAAACGCGTTTTCCTGACCGCGCCGGGGATGAGGGCAGGGAGAGGCAAGCTGTCCCCATCCCCTTGTCGCCAAAACCGGGCGGCCCTGAATTGACCGGCCTGTACCGGACAGAACATCGCCCGCAGAAAAACAGGCGGATCCGGCGCCTTAGACCCGACAGGCGATGCGCACGGCATACCGGCGAGGGCGGCTTTCCGGACAACGCGTGAAATATCGCCCCGGCGTTTGCCGTCAGGACGTCCAATGCAGGACAGACAGAGCCGGACAGGGCCTGGGAAACCGAGGCGGATTTTACGCCAGAAACCAAAACCGGCCGTCGGGACAGAAAACCGGCCGGGCTTCCGAAGCGGAAGCGGCCCCGCGCAAGGGAACGGCCAGCCGGAACGCCTTTCATGCCGGCAAGGAAGCGGAACGGGAAAGCGCTTCCGAACGCGCCGGATCCGGGGAGACGGTTCGAAAAACGGAGAGGACGGTAAAACCCGGTATGGCGAACCGCCTTGCCGTTGAAAAAAGGGAAGACGGCGCCGGACTGGCCGGATATGTCTGCCGGGAAACCGGCGCTCCCGTATCGGAAACCGGCACAAAAACAGCCGTTTTGCGGCGTTCCATTAATGTCGCTCCTGAAAACCGTTTTTGCGTTCTCCGCGGTTTTGCCGTCCGGTCTTCAGACCGCCCCCAAAGCCGGCCTGCGCGGAAAACGCCTGTTTTGCCGTGTTTGTCCCGAAAAACGAACCCCTTGCGGGAGCCGGATACGGCCTTTCCGCCTTTGCCGTTTGCCGGTGAAAGACATGGCTTACCGGCGTTCTTCTGCCGGATGCGGTTTTTCCAGACGCGTAATCCGCACGGTAAGAATACGACGGCCATCCATTTCCGTCACTTCAAAGCGGAAACCGCCGTATTCAAACGACTGTCCCGTTTGCGGAACCGACCCGAACCGCTCCAGCAGGAAACCGTTCAATGTCGTGTATTCCTGCTCTTCATCGACTAATCCATCCATTTCCAGCGTTTGCTCGACGCTGTACAGGTCGGTCGCGCCGTCAATGTCCCAGACGCCGTCTTCCACTTCCTTGACCGACAGCTGCTCGTCCTCATCGGGGAATTCCCCGGCAATCGCTTCCAGAATGTCGATCGGCGTGACCAGCCCCTCGATGGAACCGTATTCATCGACAACCAGCGCCATCTGGCCGCGCGACGTCTTGAAAAGGTCCATCGCCTGAAGAACGCCGACCGATTCCGGCATGACAATGGCTTCGCGAATGCTGTCGTCATTGATTTTGCCGTAAATGTGCAGATCGTCCATCAGATCCTGCGCCCGGGCAATGCCGCGGACATTGTCCAGTTGGGAACGCGCGATCGGAAAGAAACTGTGCGGCGTATGGCGGAGCTGCTCCTGGATTTTTTCGGCCTCGTCGTCCAGATCGACCCAGGAGACGTCGTTTCGCGGCGTCATGATCGACCGGATCGACCGTTCGCCCAGCGTCAGCACCCCGGAAACCATATTGCGCTCTTCCTCGCCGAAAGCGGGCATTTCGTCGATTACCGTTTTTTCTTCCGGTTCCAGTTCGCGCGGTTCGGTACGGGTTTTCCCGCCCAAAAGCCTTAAAACCGCGTCGGCCGTGCGGTCTCGCAGCGGAATCTGCGCCATGTGCTTCATGAAATTGTGCTGCGCGATCTGGTTGAACAGTTCAATCAGCACCGAGAAGCCGATACAGGCGTACAGATAGCCCTTCGGAATGTGGAAGCCGACCGATTCGGCAATCAGCGACAGGCCGATCATCAGGAGAAAAGCCAGACACAGCACGACAACCGTCGGATGCTTGCTGACGAACTCGGTCAGGGGGCGCGAGGCCCAGGCCATAATGCAAACGGCAATGACCACCGCGGCCATCATGACCGGCAAATGGGTGACGATCCCGACGGCGGTAATGACCGAGTCAAGCGAGAAAATGGCGTCCAGCACGACGATCTGCGTCACCACCATCCAGAAACTCGGGACGATTCGCTGCTCGTCCTGATGGGGCGGGCGTCCTTCCAGCCGCTCATGCAGTTCCATCGTTGCCTTAAACAGCAGGAAAACGCCGCCGATCAGCAAAATGAGATCGCGGCCGGAAAAGGAAAAGGTATAAATGAAGATGATTGGCCGGGTCAGCGTAACCATCCATGAAAGAAGCGAAAGCATGCCCAGCCGCATGAGCATGGCGAGCACCAGGCCGGTCAGGCGGGCGTGATTGCGTTCTTTGGGGGGGAGCTTGTCGGCCAAAATGGCGATAAAAACGAGATTGTCGATACCCAGGACGACTTCCAGGACGACCAGAGTCAAAAGACCGATCCAGATTGCCGGATCAAAAAGCCATTCCATAGATCAATGTAGAGTTGTCATAACGAAATACATTATCGCAAAAAACGGGGGAGTGTGCCCGGAATATTTGTTTTTTTCTTCAAAATCCGGCTATTTTTCATTAAAACAATGACAAAATCGTTTAAATTCCAATAAAACGATAAAAACGGCAAGGCAGGCCGGAAAAGTCCGCCCTGCGGAAAGGGGCATGGAAAACCCGTGAAAAAACAGGCCGCGGGCCATGCCGCGACAACGGGCAGATTAGATTTCGCTGAATTGTCGCACATTCCGGCTTTTCGCGTTTTCAGCCCTTGCCGGTCGCTATTTCCCGTACGGCACATTCGTTCGCGCGCGGCTGACGGTTTTGCATCGGCCGCGGGAAGACAGCTTGCGGTATGGGCGGCTCTGGCCTGCCGCACACGCGAAAACCGCCAGCGCTTGAATGCCGGCAGTGAAAAATGCTCTAATGCGAGACAGGCACAGGCATGGTGCGGGCAAAAGGCCGCGAGCGGCCGCGGGAAAACGCCCGGTCTTTGTTCCGGCCGGCTCGTTTCAATCGGTCAAACGGCCGGGAAAACAGGACAAGGGCATGACAGAAGAAAAAAACAGGCATGTAAAAACACTCATCGAACAGTTCGGCCTCACGCCGCATCCGGAAGGCGGACACTACCGGGAAACCTATCGCAGCGAGGGAACGATCCCGGCCAGAGCGCTTCCCCCGGCCTTTAAAGGCGACCGGCACTATTCCAGCGCCATCATTTTTCTGCTGGGACAAGGCGATGTTTCCAGGCTGCACCGTATCCGTTCCGACGAAATATGGCATTTCTATGGCGGAGGCCCGCTCCGGCTGGCCATGATTTCGCCCGATGGCACGGCCAGCGAAGTCGTTTTGGGCAGCGATATCGCGGCGGGGCACCATGTCCAGTATGCCGTTCCGGCCGGCGTCTGGTTCGGCGCGAAGCCCTGTGCGGGCGCCGGTTTTTCTCTGGTCGGCTGTACCGTTGCGCCCGGCTTCGATTTCGCCGATTTCGAGCTGGGGGAAAAAGAAGCCCTGAAAGCGGCTTTTCCCAAAGCGTTGGCCTGCATTGAAACGTTTGGCTGACAGGCCAGGCCGGCGGCAGGCGAAGTGACAGGCCGCCTCAGGGCCGGTCGCCCCGTTTGCCGGGAAAGCGCCCGGAAAACCGGAAAAAAAGCCTCACCGCCATCCCTCCTTTTCAGGCAGGACGGGAAAGACCGAAAACCCGAAAAATCCCGTTGGCGAAAACGGCAGCCCGGCCCCCGATGTTGCCGCAGGCCGATGCTCCAGCGACTTCATCGCCCTGACGCCGGAAGAGGCCTTGCGGATTGCCCCCGCCGCCTTCCCGACAATCGGCGAAGACCCGCCGGAACCCGCTTTGCCACAGGGATTGTGGCAATCGTCATCCGGCGGACCCTGTCCCGGACAACGGAAAAAAGGAGGGCGGCCCGGCGTGTGAACGCATTGGCTGAAAAAGCGAAAACATGGAATACGGCGACAATGGACGCGTGAACCGGGGAAAAATACCCCGGAAACCCGGTTTTTTGCCTGTTCGCGATGCCTCCATGCGTCCGCTTTTGCCGGCATGCGAAGCGGTATTTGAAAAACAGGGCCCGGCACAATCGGCTTGCCGGGATTGCCCGGCGGCTCCCAAAGGCGTCGTCTGCCGTGCCGACCCGGCGCGATAGGCCGGTTTGTCTTTCCGTTTTGGCCCCGATTGGCCGGGGTTTCGTCCGAAACCGGCGCAGACGCGGAAAAACCCGTGACAAACTGGCATAATACCGTTTTGCCGGCCAAAGCCGGTCTGGCCGGCAAAGGCCCTTTTTGAAAGAAAACGCATGAAAAGAATCGATCTGGAAAACTGGAGCGGGCGCGGCATGTTCCGCCAGTTCGCCGGTATGGATGTGCCTTTTTTTTCCGTTACCGTGCCGCTGGACATCACTTTCCTGCTGGAAAAGGCCAGGGCGGAAAACCTGCCGTTTTTCGGACTGTCCCTCTTTGCAATCGCCCGTGCCCTCAATGCCGTCGAAGCCTTGCGCTACCGCCTGCTTCCGGACGGGGAAATCGTCCTGTACGAAAAAATCGATCCGGTTTATCTGGCCCTGCGGGAAGACGAGGCCATCACGGCTGTGCGCGTGCCGTTTGCCAATGATTTCGCCGCCTTCGACGCAGCGCGCCGGGAAGCGGAAAAAAGAACACTGGCGATGCCCGAACCCTGGTTTTACCGGGGAGACGAACGGGACGTCTTCTTCCTCTCGGCCGTACCCTGGTTTTCCTTTTCCGGCATGAGCCATCCCATCATGCTTGGCAAAAAATACGATTCCATTGTCCGGCTGACGCTCGGAAAATACCGCTGGCAGGACGGAAAAGCCATCATGTCC
The DNA here is from genome assembly GCF_000158475.2 of Oxalobacter paraformigenes. Taxonomy (GTDB): domain Bacteria; phylum Pseudomonadota; class Gammaproteobacteria; order Burkholderiales; family Burkholderiaceae_D; genus Oxalobacter; species Oxalobacter paraformigenes. The sequence goes on from NZ_KI392031.1 coordinate 816,274, forward strand.
CTCGATATCCAGAGCCATCACGGCTTTGTGGACGGTTTCCGGCTGGCGCAATTCTTCAGGGAAATCGAACGCTTCGGGCAGGAAAACTGACGGGCTTTTGGCGGCATACCCGCCGAAAGAAACGGCAATCGGCCTCTGCCTTGTGCCATTTGTCCGGAAAAAACGCAGAGATGGTCAGGGAAAGAACTGAAAAAAGCCGGAGGAAAAGCGAAACAAACGGCGACTCTTCCGTGATGGCAAACAGGTCAGGCCGACAAAAACCGGGCTTTTCGCCGGACAGGAAAGCGGCTTCAACGCTTTCCTTGCGCCTGTTTCGCCCCGGTAGTCCGGCGCCGGGTTTCCTCACAGCCTTTTTTGGACGCCAGACCGGCCTTGACGCAGACCGTTCCCCGCTCTTTCACGACGCCGATACGCCCGTTTCCGGCCGCTTTCCTGTCCCCGTACAGGGCTTTTTCGTTGCCCTGTTTCATGCCTGTCCGGGTGCATATCTTCTAACGCGCCCACCCCGGAATCGGCCGGCGCCGGCCCCGCCGTTCCTGTCAGTTTCCAAACCTTTTCCGGTCTGTTGCGGCAAACGCTTTTTTCGCTGAAATGAGACGGAAAAAGCGTTTTACAAGCTGTCCGAAGTCGGGATTCGCGGTATCATGAGCTGTCGGGAAAAGCCGTTTATGGCTAAATCCGGAAAGGCCTTTAAAGCGTAGCGGAAGGCCGGCAACAGCCGGATACCGACAGGACAAAACTGGAATAAACCGGAATGTTTGAGGAAGAGACATGAAAATTGAACAGGCGGATGCGCTTCTGGAAGAATGGTACGACTGGTCGCAGCAGTGGCGGCCTCATCTTGGCATGCCCTCTGCCGCGCCTTATTGCCGGGAAGTACGGCCGTGCGGGGAATATGAAGAGGACGACGAAGAACAGAGTGAATGGGCCTTTAACCGTACCCTCATGGAAACGGTCGATTATTGCGTGAACAGCCTGCCGCCCGATTACAGCCGGGCTATCGGACTGGAAATGCGCAAACGCCGCGGCGCGGCGCGGGAATGGAAAAGCGGCTGTACCGGCGTCAGCTACAAAAGAGCCGTCATGGCGCTTTTGCCGAAAATGGCGGAACGGTATCTGGTCTGAACGGCCGGCGAAAGGGCGAGGCCGCTTTGGCAAGGAAGCGGCCATCCGGCGACGGACAGGAAACCGTCTGTTTTTTACAAGTAAGCGCGCGTTGACCTGACTCAATTTATGTGCAACAATTTGTATATACAATTTTTCATGTAAGTAAAATATGAAGAACTTGGTTATATCTCAAAAGATAGAAAGCAAACTCGCGGAAAAACACCAGGTTCGACCAAGTGAAGTCCGGCAGTGTTTTGAAAACAGGGAAGCCGGTTTCCTGGAAGATGACAGAGAAGACAACAAAACGGATCCTCCAACAAAATGGTTCATATCCTGTACAAACCGGGGCAGAAAATGAAAAGTTGTTTTTGTTTTCAAAAAAGGAAAAGTTTTCCTGAAAACGGCCTATCCTCCTAATTCTGATGAAATCAGTATATACAATCAAAAGGCTTGAAGAAGGGCGCTTATAAAGAGGAGCGTACTCATGAGTACAAAAAAGAAAATTAAAGGGACATGCGAAGCCTGGGAAGACGGATTTCTTGGACGCGAAGCAGAGCATGCAGTAAAAATCAGCAAAGAGAAAGAAAACGACATTGAAGAAGCGCTGGGAATGAAAATGATTTCCATCCGGCTTCCGGCAGATCTCATTCAGGCATTCAAAGACATTTCTGAATTCCGGGGTGTTTCGGGTTATCAACCCCTGATGCGAGATGCGCTGAAACGTTTTGCCGACTCGGAAATGAAAATTATCCTGGCTGAATTGGCTGAAGAAAAGAGAAAAAGCCCCTCGAAAAAAGCGGCGTAGGCATTCAGCCTCCCATAAAAAGCCGGAGCATTCCGGCTTTTTATTTTCGGAAAAATGCGCAACATAGCTGACAGAAAAAAAAATATCATTAAAATAATGACTGTGGTGGTTCCGCTCGCCCGGAGATGTTGAAAGATAGCCGGATATGTCCGGTTCGGGACAAAAACGGCGCGATAGCGGCCATGACGAAAATGTCCGGGTTGCCGCCTTTTCTTCTGTTTCGGCTGGCGGTCCGGACAAATCGAAGCCTCGCGTTTGCGGGGCTTTTTTTTATGGCCGTCGCCTTTTGAAGAGCGCCGTGCAGAACCGCCACACGGGTGGCCGGCCCGCGCCTTGCGGGGAGGCCGGCTCACTTCGCAAACCGGCAGCCCTGCCTTTGGCAGGGCTTTTTTTGTGTGAAGGTGACCGATGTCCGATCGGAAATATCCGAAGAAAGACCGGGATGAAAAAGAAGCCGTATTCGACTGGATCTGGAAACTCGACGATGCGTTTTATGAAAGCGACCGATTGAAGCGCTATCGCCGGAGAGCCTGGAAAAGAGACCGGTACGGGCTTGGAAAAAAATCAAATCGAATGGATGGAAACGATGAATATACAAAAGGAATTTGAAAACCGGGTCAGGGCATGTTGCGAAGACCGCGTTTATGCCAATACAGCGCCGGCCGGGGCGGAAAAACCCTATCTGACCTACTTCCGCCTGTCGGCTTCGCCCGCCACGCTGGACATGGAAGGCCAGACCGCCATGACCCAAACCGTGTTGCAGGCGGAAGCCTGCGCCGATACCTATGACACGGCCGTGACGCTTTCAGACAGCGTGAAATCCGCGTTGAACGGATGGGAACGCGAATACCGCATCCGGCTGGAAAAGGATGTTTTTGAAGTCGAGACCGGTTTGCATCATATTGTCATGGAAATTTCCGTCTGGCATGCCTAGGCGGGCGGAACGCTTTGTGACAATCTGGTTTTTTGTTGCCGCCTTCGGGCGGTTTTTTTATTTCAGGAGACATTTATATGGCAAGTACCGCAATTTCCGCACAAGGTTCCAGTATCGCAATCAACACCGCCGAATCCGGCGAAGCCGTCTGGACCAAAATCAAAAACGTGATTTCGTTTACCGGCTTTGATGGCGCGGCTTCCGAAATCGACGTGACCGATCTGGAGAGCACCGCGAAAGAATTCCGCCTCGGTTTGCAGGATCACGGCAAGTTTTCGTTTGAAATGCACATCGACCGCACTGACGCGGGCCAGCTGGCACTGGAAGCCGCCCGCCGATCCGGCAAGGTCGTAAAGCTGAAACTGACCTTGCCGAATGCCGAAGCGGCGAGTTTCAGCGCGCTGGTCAAATCGACCCCGATTTCCGGCGGCATCGACGCCGTACTGAAAGGTTCTGTCGAAACCCGCATCACAGGAGACATTGAATGGGCGTAAGGCTTTTGAGCAAAGCGGCCATTCTGGGCGCGAAAGACGCGCATCAGGAAGTCGTGCATGTCGGGGAATGGGGCGGTTCCGTCTGCATTCGCGCCATGAGCGGCGCGGAACGCGACGATTTCCGTGCCGCGATCGACGGGATGGAAACGGCTCTGGTCGGCAAATTCGAAGCGCCTCTTTTAGCGCTGACACTGGTCGATGAAGAAGGGAAACGCCTTTTCTCCATCGACGATGTGGAAGCGCTGCGCGCCAAATCCGCTACGGTACTCGACAGGCTGGCCCGCATCGCGCTCCGCGTGAACGGCATGTCGGACGAAGCGCAGGAGGAAGCCGCAAAAAACTGAAAGCGCGACCGGAACTCCTGATGTGGTTCCGGCTCGCGCTGGCGCTGGGCATGTCGGTAAAACGGGCCCAGCAGGAAATCGACAGCCATGAATTCGGTTACTGGCTTGCCTACTACGGACTGGAGCCGTGGGGCGAGAAAGTCGCCGACATGCGGCATGGCATTGCTGTGGCGACACTGGCGAACATCAACAGGAATAGCGAGGCAAGACCGGACGCGTATTTACCGGCGGATTTCATCCCCTGGCTGGAAAGCGACCGGCAAAAACCCGAAGAGAAGGGGCCGATCCTGCTTGATGAACCCGGTGCGCAGACACGGCTTATCAAGGCAGCCGTTTTCGGTTGCCGCCCGGTATGAGGCATGCTCCTCCCGAAACGGGAGGAGCAAACCTTATCCGCTTTACAACAGACAAATCGGACCGGCCTAAAGCCGGCCCGGGAGGTAAAACTTATGGCACTAGCATCTGATCAGGTCATGCAAAAGATGGAGTCGGGAATAACCGACATGCGCCGGTGCGTGATTTCGATGGAATTATCGCTGCAAAAACTGGTGAACGATTCCCGGTCGTTCCAGCAGCTTTACAAACAGGCGCAAACGAAAGACAAACAGACAGCGGCAGCGGGAGCGACAGGGGCGGCGGGCGCCAAAGCGTCCGCTTCCGACACGACCGTTGCCAATCTGTCCAGACAACTGGCGTCCGGCATCGGAAGCGCGCTGCTCAAACTGCTTTCGGGAAAAACCGGAAGCGAAACCGGGCCGGCCGACAAGGCTCAGGCATCGGCCGAAGGCGCTCAAAACGCCGAATCGAAGGAGAAAAACAAACAGAAAGAGCTGGCCAGGAAGCTGGACGGCAAATCGTCGATTGACATCATGCGGCAGGCCATCGAGGATTTCGGGGGGACTGCCGAAGCCGCCAACCAGCGGATGTACGAGTCCATGTCGGTCGCGCTGAAGGCTTCTTCGGAAGCGCTGGTCAAATTTGTCACAACCGGCAAATTTTCATTCAACGATCTGGCGAAGACCATCATCAGCAATATCCTGAAAATCCAGGCGCAGGCGGCGGTAGCCGGACTGGCGAAATTTCTCTTCGGAACCGCCACGTCCTTCATCGGTGGCCTGGCGTCTTCAGCGAGTTCGGGAGCGGCGTCGATGGATGGGATGAAAGTCGATATGCGGGCTCCGATGGCCGGCGATATCCGCTATGCCGCCGGGGGCTTCGACGTTCCGGCCGGGATGAATCCCCTGACCCGGCTTCACGAAAAGGAAATGGTCCTGCCCGCACGCTATGCCGACGTCATCCGCGGACTGGCCGGCAACGGGGCGGCATCAGGCGGCGGCATCAACATCAACACCAGTATTTCGGTGTCCGGTGACGGGACGGCAAGCCAGCGAAGCGACGGGAACGGTTCCTCGCAGCGCCAGCTGGCCGATATGATCAACAACCAGACCAAAGCCATCATCGCGCGCGAAATGCGGCAGGGCGGCCTGATCTGGAACATGAGAATGGGTGTGGCATGAGTATCAGAGAAACTTTCAGCTGGACGCCGCTTGTCGGCATGAACGGGAGCGCGAAATACCGGGTGCTTTCCGCGCAGTTCGGCGACGGTTACCAGCAAGTGGCCGCGGACGGCATCAACAACAAAATCGAATCCTGGCCCGTCTCCTTTACCGGCACGGAAGACGAAATCAGGCCGATCAGGGACTTTCTGGACCATCATGCCGGGTACCAGTCGTTTTACTGGACGCCGCCACTGGGCGAAAAAGGCCTGTACCGTTCGTTCGATATCACCATAACGCCACTGGGCGGCGATATCTATACCTTGTCAACCGTATTCGAACAGGCATTCTGATCATGATTAAAGAGGATATCCAGGGTCTTGAACCCGGTGAAAAAGTCGAATTGTTCGAGCTGGACGCAACGGGCATCGGCGGCGACTATTTCCGTTTTCACGGTTACCAGACCGGTGAAATCTGGTGGCAGGGCAAGGAATACTCCGCCTGGCCGATTCAGGCGGAAGGCTTTGCAAGAACGGGCGAGGCGCAACAGCCCGCGCCCGTTCTCTCGCTGGGCAACGTGGACGGATCCATCTCGGCGCTTTGCGTCTATTTCGAAGACCTGGTCGGCGCGAAACTGTATCGCCATACGACACTGGGCAAGTATCTGGACGCGAAAAACTTCCCCGACGGAAATCCGTCGGCCGACCCGAACGAGGCGTTTCCGAGCGAACTGTGGTACATCGAGCAGAAAAAGGCGGAAAGCAACGATGTGGTGCAGTTCGAACTGTCGTCCGCGCTGGACTTTAACGGGGTGCAGCTGCCCAGACGCCAGATCGTCGCCAACGTCTGCTGGTGGCTATCGTGCGGCGGTTACCGCGGGCCATACTGCGGCTATACCGGAGAAGCCTGTTTCGACAAAAACGACAATCCGGTGACCGACCGCGCCCTCGACCGGTGCGGTGGACGCCTGTCGTCCTGCCGGTGCCGTTTCGGCGAGCATAACCCCTTGCCCTTCGGCAGTTTCCCGGCCGCCGACCTGATCAGGACCTGACATGACGCCACAAACGACTGAATCCATCCGCCAGCATGCGATCCGGGAATTTCCGCGCGAAGCCTGCGGATTGCTGCTGATTGTGAAAGGCAGGGAGAAATACCTTCCCTGCCGCAATCTGGCCGGCAATACGGAACATTTTATCCTGTCGTCGGAAGATTACGCGGAAGCCGAGACGAAAGGCGAAATCGTCGCCGTCGTGCATTCGCATCCGAACGGGCCTGCCGTCCCCAGCGAGGCGGACAGGACAGCCTGCGAGGCGAGCGGTCTTGTCTGGCATATCGTGCTGGTGACAGACGCGAACGGCGAACCGGAAGCGGGAGAAATCGTCCGCTTTGCGCCCTGCGGCTATGAAGCGCCGCTGGTGGGACGGGAATTTTCCCACGGCGTAAACGACTGTTACCAGCTCGTTCGCGACTGGTACAAACGCGAGCGGGGCATCGGGCTGAAAAATTTCATGCGAACCGACGGCTGGTGGGAACGGGGCGAAAACCTGTACCTGAAGCATTACGCCGAAGCCGGTTTTTATCCGGTGGAAGGCGAACCGGAAGAAGGCGACATGATCGTCATGCAAATCCGGTCTTCGCAACCCAACCATGCCGCTGTTTACCTCGGCGACGGGCTGATCCTGCACCATCTCTACGGACGGCTCTCCAGCCGGGACGTGTACGGCGGCTACTGGAAAGAAGTGACCCGGCTGATCCTGCGGCATAAAGCGATACGCCGGGGAAAGCGCGGGGACGGATGGAAAGGCAGGGTCGGGTAAAGGGTGCGCAACCGGATGGGAAAGGAAACAGGCGACCGGCTGTCCGTCTGGCGGATACCGGTCTTCCGGGACGGTTGCAAAAAACAGGGACAGCCTGCCATAGGGCAGGCTTTTTTACAGGTGAACGATGACTTCATTGAAAACAATAAGATTGTATGGAAAGCTCGGCGCCCGGTTCGGACGCATCCACCGGCTGGCGGTTGCCAGCGCGGCCGAAGCCGTCCGCGCGCTTTGCGCCCTGAAACCGGGATTCGAGCGGGAACTGATGACCAGCCGGGACAGGGGAATCGGCTATGCCGTCTTTCTGGGAAAAAAGAACCTGAAAGCCGAGCAGCTTGCCGAAACAGCGGACGACCGGGATATCCGGATTGCGCCGATGCTGCGCGGCGCGGGACTGGGCGGAATTTTTCAGGTGATTGCGGGTGTCGCCCTGATTGCGGTGGCCTGTATTATTACCGGCGGCATGCCCCTGGCTTCCATGATGGCCTTCAATCTGGGAATCATGCCGGGTATCTTGTCGAATATCGGCTTCATGCTGATGATGAGCGGCATTACCCAGATGCTCTCTCCGCAACCGAAAGGCCTCTCGGCACGGAACAGCCCCGCCAACGAACCCTCCTACACCTTCAACGGCGTGGTCAATACGACCGCGCAGGGTGGCCCGGTACCGCTGGGATACGGCCGGATGATCGTCGGTTCCGCCGTGATCTCCGCCGGCATCTACAGCGCCGACCGGTTGTGAAACGCCGGACTGGCCGGTTTGCCGGCACATGAATAACACTGCCCGCTTCGGCGGGCTTTTTTTACGGGTGAATGATGACACCACTGAAAACAGTACGTTTATACGGAAAGCTGGGAACGCGATTCGGACGGGTACACCGTCTGGCGGTGGCCAGCGCCGCCGAAGCCGTGAGAGCCTTGTGCGCCATCCGGCCCGGTTTCGAAAAGGAACTGATGAGCAGTCGCGACAGGGGAATCAACTACGCCGTTTTTCTCGGAAAAAGAAACATTGCGGAAGAGGAAATGCTGCATCCGGCCGGACGGGACGAAATCCGGATTGCGCCGGTGTTACAGGGGTCGGGGAGGGGAGGACTGTTCCAGACCATACTGGGGGCGGCCATGATGGTTTTCGCCATGTGGGCGGCGGGCGGGTTTTCCAGTCTGGCCAGCCTCTCTTCCACGCTGGCGACAGAAGGCTGGATCGGCGCGACGGCCATGATGGGCATGTCCATGATGCTGGGGGGCGTCATGCAGCTTCTCTCTCCCCAGATGAAAGGCCTTTCCGCCGGAGACGGCGTCGAAAACGGAGCGTCGTACCACTTCAACGGCGCGGTCAACACAACGGCGCAGGGCAACCCGGTTCCGCTCGGTTACGGGCGCATGATAGTCGGTTCGGCAGTGATTTCTGCCGGCATTTACGCAATGGATCAGAAATGAATATTATCGGATACAAAAAAGGGGGCGGCAGCAGCCACACGCCCGTCGAACAGTCGGATAACCTGCACAGTACCGCCTATGCGCGCGTGCTCGACCTGATTTCGGAGGGCGAAATCGTCGGGCCGGCCAACGGCTTGCAGTCGATCTATCTGGATGAAACGCCGCTGGCCAATCCCGACGGTTCGCTGAACTTCCAGGGGGTTTCGGTCGATTTCCGGCCGGGCACGCAGGATCAGGAACACATCGCCGGATTTCCGAGTGTCGAAAACGAAATCGGCGTCGGCATCGAACTGACCTCGAAACAGCCCTGGATACAGGCCATCAACAACCTGCAATTGTCGGCCGTCCGCGTCCGCCTCTCGGCAGACGGCCTGTCCAAAGCCAACATGAAAAACGGCGACATCAACGGTTACCGCGTTGAATACGCCATTGACATTTCGACCGACAACGGCGCTTTCGTGCCCGTACTGCAAACGGCGTTCGACGGCAAGACGACCAGCAAATACGAGCGCACGCACCGGATCGACTTGCCTAAAGCGACGTCCGGATGGTCGATCCGCGTGCGCCGCCTGACGGCCAACGCCAACAGTTCGACCACCTCCGACAGAACATCCATTATGTCCTATACGGAAGTGATCGACGCCAAATTGCGCTATCCGATGAGCGCGATTGTCGGCATCCAGGTCGATGCGGCCCAGTTCCAGAGCATTCCGGTGCGGGGCTACGACATGATGCTGAAAATCGTGAAGGTGCCCAGCAACTACGATCCCGAAAAAAGGTTCTACAACGGCGACTGGGACGGCACCTTCAAACCGGCCTGGACCAACAATCCGGCCTGGGTGTTCTATGATCTTGTCCTGAACGACCGTTACGGGCTGGGCCATCTGGTGTCCGAAGAACAGATCGACAAATGGTCGCTGTACCGTATCGCGCAATATGCCGACCAGAAAGTGCCGGACGGAAAAGGCGGTTTCGAACCGCGTTTCACCTGCAACGTCTATATCCAGTCGCGGAAAGAAGCCTATGCCGTCCTGCAAGACATCGCGTCGATTTTCCGGGGCATCGCCTACTGGGCAGGCGGCAACATCACGGCGTCGGCCGACATGCCCGTCGAACCGGTCTATACCTACACGGCGGCCAATGTGATCGACGGCAAATTCACCCGGATCGGCAGCAGCAGGAAGACGCGCTACACCGTCGCGCTGGTCAGCTGGAACGACCCGGCCGACTTTTACCGCGCCAAGGTGGAATACGTCTCCGACGACGAAGGCATCAGCCGCTACGGCGTCCAGCAACTGGAAATCACGGCCTTTGGCTGCACTTCGCAGGGCGAGGCGCAACGCCGGGGACACTGGGCGTTAATGACCTCCCGGCTGGAAACGGAATCCATCACCTTTTCTGTCGGGCTGGATGGGGCCATCGCCTTGCCGGGCCAGATCGTGCGCATCGCCGATCCCCACCGCATGGGAAGACGCAACGCCGGACGCATCAAATCGGCAAACGGGCGCGTGGTCGTCCTGGACAAGGCGCCGACCGTTGCCGTCGGCGACAAGCTGACCGTCATTTTGCCGACTGGCGAAACCGAAACGAAAACCGTTGCCCGCGTCAAAGACGACAGCGTGACCGTCAGTACGGACTGGAGCGTCATGCCGGTGGAAAATGCCGTCTGGTCGGTGGACAACATCGATCTGGCCGCTCCCCTTTACCGGATCGTTTCCATTAGGGAAAAGGAGGGCATGACCTATGAAATTTCAGCCGTCCAGCATGAACCGGGCAAGTTCGACTATATCGACAAGGCCGTAAAAATCGAATCGCGGCCGGAAAGCGTCAAGGAACTGAAACCGAAAGAAGTGACCCATATCGACGTCAACGAATCGCTCTACGTCGTCGGCATCCGTTCGTTCGGCATTCGTGCGACCGTTTCCTGGACAAGCGACGCCCACCGGTTCGAGTTTGCCTACCGGAAAGAAAACGGCACCTGGACGACATTGAACACGCGCGATCCGTCGATCGACATTTACGGGCTGGACGAGGCGATCTACGAATTTTCAGTCGTCGCCATTTCCAGTACCGGCATGCGTTCCGGCGCGGCAACGCTGACGAAAGAAATCATGGGGCTGAAACTGGTTCCGGCCAACGTGCCCTGGTTCGTCATCGAAGGCAATACCCTGAGCTGGGGCGAAGTCGCCGATCTGGACGTGGACGGTTACCTGATCCGTTTCCATTACGGCCACAACCGGAACTGGGAAGACGCCAGCCCCTTGCATACGGGCGTTTTGACCCAGTGTCCGTTCACGCCGGAAAAAATGCCGCAGGGGCCGATCACGCTCATGATCAAGGCCATCGACACGAGCGGAAACGAATCGGCCAAACCGGCCACGATCGAAACGCAGTTCGGCGACGCGCTGGTCGGCAATGTGATCGAAACCATTGATTTTCAGGAACAGGGTTATCCGGGCGTCGTGACCGGTGCGACAGTGTCGGACGGCATGCTGAAAGTGGCGAATGTGACCGACTTTTTCAGTGACGACAATACTGCGGCATTTTTCGGGGAAGATGAAAACGCCGGTTTCTTCAATGAAACCTACGACGGCATGTCGTATGAAACGACCGTGGTCACGCCGAACGAAGCCGTCGTCGGCAGCACCATGACCTTCGACGTGGCCATGACCGGCGACGTGATGAAAATCGCGTACCGGGGCTACGGCGGCACGAAAATGTACGGCAAGGACTATGAAAAAATGTATGGCGACGACGAGGCGCTCTTTTATCCCTCGCCGGGCGAATACCAGCCCTGGCCCGGACAGGTCACAACGCAATACATGCCGTACCAGTTCCGGCTTGATATCGGCAGCGGCCATACCCGGCCGACCGTCGGTACCTGCCGGGTCGTCATTGATGTGCCCGACATTATCGAACAGATGAACGACGTCGAAATCGCCGCCACCGGCACGCGACTGCCGATTAACGAGACTTATCACGTTATCGAAAACGTGCAGGTCACCCTGCAGGACGACGGGGGCGAGGCCATCAGCGTCAAGGTCGTGGACAAGGACCCGAAACGCGGGCCGCTTGTCGCCTGTCTGGACGCCGCGGGCAACTGGGTCAGGGGCATCGTGGACGCCACGCCGCAAGGCTACTGAAGCCGTCTCCATGCGCGTTCGGGAAAGCCTTCTCCGGAAGGCTTTCCCGGCCCTGAAACGGCGCGTCTGAAAGAAACCGGCCGGGATAACACAGGAAGGGAAACATTTAAGATAACAAATATGTATCCAACAGATATCAATACAGATTTTCCGGAAAACCGGAAAAGGCGTTCCGTCAGAAACGGTTAAAAGACCGGATGAAACGGCCGCCTGAAAGAAAAGGCGGAAACCGTTTCGGGAACTGGCGCGCCTGTTCCGGAGACCGTATCGGCCTGAGAGCCGGAGTCGGGCAAGCGGAAAAAAGCGGGCAAGGGCTTGTTGCCGTCAGGAAAAACGCGATGTTGCACAGTAAAAAGATTTTCACGCCATGCTATTGGCGAGGGGGGGAACTGAATGTAAAATTCCCGCATCGGTGAAACCGGCCTGACAAGGCAGAGCGGAAAACCCGGAGCCGGATGTTGAAACATACCGGTTTCCGGATAACGTCCTGTTTTGGCCTTCAGGCGCGGCAAACCGGTTTTTAATGGATTGAAGGCAGGGAATGATTGCACCCAAATAGCTTCCCTGCCTTCTTTCTCATTAAAAACGGAAACCACCCCAAGACGGCCGGAAACCGTTTGCGAACCGTTTTTTTCATGAGCGGCTTGCCTCCGGAACCGTCGAACAGACCTGGAAGACCTCGCGGGAAAACCCCTGCGGGGTCTTTTTTCATGGCTGGCCGGACAAGCCCCCTGCCAATAAGGATACGGCTGTTTCACGCGCCGGACAGGGAAAACGGTCTGGCCTGTTTCACCCCGCAGACCGTTCCCGTCGTCCCGACACACCGGCGACCCGGAAAACCGTGACCGGACAGACAGGAGCCGGTACCGGACTGGCTGCCCCAATGCCGCCCTGTCACGCAACGCGCGCAAGGCCATGCTCGACAACAGGAGAGCATGCCAGGAAATCGTCGCCTTGCCCGAAGGCCGGAACCGGCGACGGACAAAGCCGGACTGCCGGACTTTCTGAAATCGGCGGGACAGGCGACCGCTTCCTGAACCACGCCGTCAGCCTGTGCCGGAAAACAAAAAAACCGGCCTTCAGCCGGCAAACGGAAAAGGAAAAAACATACCGGGCAGGCCGCATTGCCGAAGAGACGCCCTTTCTGCCTGCGCCGGAAGGGCACGGCATGGCGCCGGACGAACTTGTCGTCCGGACGATAGCCGGACGCCGGACGTTTTCAGCCCTGTCCGGAAGCCTGATCGGACGCCGGCTTTGAGACCGGCCGCCGGTATGAGCGGGGAAGGCGTCCGGTTATGGACCGTCGAAATCGCCGTACCGTACTGAAAAGGGACGGCCATCCTGAAGCGGCAAACGGTCTTTCCCTTGGGGGAACACCCTGCCGTTTCACACGAAAAGCCCGCATGGCGGGCTTTTTTAATGCTTTATTTTTCAAAACGAACATTCGGGAAAAGGGTTTCTTTTCGCTGTCCCCGCTGGCGGAAAAGCTTTTCCCGCCAGAGACAGGAGCTTGTTATGAGCGGATACGAATTGCCGGAAGAACCGGAAGCGCTGCGAGCGGTTTTATCCGAAAAACTGCAAAGCGGCGCAAAGCGCATGAACGCGCACGACGTACACATTTCCATACTGAAAGACGAGGTGATTGCCTTGAAAGAAGCGAACAAAATGCAGGACGAGCGGCTTGCGCGAATCGAAAAAAACACTGCCACCCTGGTCGATATCTTCCGGGCCGGCGACGGAACGCTCAAAACCGCCAAATGGTTCGGAAAACTCCTGATCTGGGTCGGGAGCCTCTCGTCCGCCCTCTATGCCCTCTGGTACGCCATCATCAACTGGCCGCACAAGGGAGGCTGACATGGCAGGAAAAAACCTCCGTCTCGGCATCGGCGCACTGGGCATCAGCGCGACCGTACTCGTTTCCATCGCCCTCCACGAAGGCTACCGGGATAAAGCGTACAAAGACGCCGTCGGCATACCCACCATAGGCTATGGAGAAACCGCCGGCGTCAAAATGGGAGACCGAACCACGCCGGAGCGGGCGCTGGTGACGCTTTTATCCAGCGCCAACCGGCATGCCGATGCGATTCGCCCATGCATCCATGTCCCGCTCCATCAGCATGAATTCGATGCTTACGTCAGTCTGGCCTACAACATCGGGGCGGGCAACTTCTGCCGTTCCACGCTGGTGAAAAAACTGAATGCCAAAGACTATGCCGGGGCGTGCGAAGAAATCAGACGCTGGAATAAAGCGGGCGGCAAAGTGCTGGCCGGACTGACAAAACGCAGGGAAAAGGAATATCGCCTGTGCAAAGGAGAAAAAACATGAACAAAACCCCGGAAAAAGCGGTCAAAAACCTTCCGCAGGAAATACGCCGGCAAGCCGAAGACCGGACGCGCCTTTCGGATCGCCACGGCTTTCCGAAGCGCGTCAACCCCGACAAACGGGCGGCATATGAAACCCGCCGGGCGTTTCCGGAGCTGAAATGAGAGGAACCGTCATCGCCACCCTCATTGCCCTGATCGCAGGATTTTTTTCCGGATACCGGCTTTGCCATCTCCGATGGGAAACGGAAACGGAACGCATGAATGCCTCACAGGCGCAACAGGAAACCGAACGGCTGAAAAAAGCCATGAACGATAACCGGAACTTGCAGGAAACCGTCGGTCGCTTGCAAGCGAGAATAAAGAAGGAAAACGACCATGCCAAACGAGAACATGCTATTTTGCTTGATCGTATCCGTCGCGGTGCTCTACGGGTGTCAGTCCCAACCCGTGCAAGTGGCGGAGTGCCCGCCGGTGGATGTGCCGCCGATGCTGATCGAAAAGCGCGAGCCGAACTTGACCCGGAAACTGTTGAACGCATTCTGGCTGTGGGAAGAGAAGGAGATACCGCAATACGGGACCTGAACCACTGCATCGACCAGTATCATGCCGTCGCGAAAATATGCGGCAACCCGTCCTGATTTTCCACCCGCACCACTCGCCTTGACCCGCTGGAACCGCGTCCTCTTTGAAAAGCAGCGCAATTGGCGGGAAAGGAAAAATAAACCCCGGCCCCCTTCCTCTGGAAGCGGGGTTTTTTCATGGAAAAAGCCGGACTCAGAAAAAAACGGAATGGCCTGACCGGCAGGAATCGGGCCGTGCCGGAGTCGGCCAAAACAAAAAAGGAGAAGAAATGACCGAAAACAATCCGTTCGGCGCAGCCTACAGCCAGCCCGAAGAAAACAGGACCTCCACGAAAAAAGCGGCTCTGCCGTCTATCCGTTCCGCCATAACGGACTGGACAAAAAACGTTGCACGAAACCTGACAGACCTGATGGAGAACACGGGCGGAGGAGAGGGCGGCGCCTTGCCCGCGCGCAAGCCTTCCCCGGCGGTACCGTCTGCCTCCGCGGCAGCCGGGCTGACCCCGGAAATCCACAACGACAAAGAAGCCGCCATGAAATGGCCTTCCCCAAACGCCCGGAGCGGGCAACAGCCCGGTGAAATCGACCTGTCCGCCTTCGACTTTTCCGGCCCGGAAAAGCGCGACACGCCGGAGGTGGAAAAACCGGCGCCCCGTCTGGACCCCGGAAAAGGGGAACGTCGCGCCCAGGCGTTCGGCATGACCGTTACCGGTGCAGACAGCCAACCTGCGCCGCAAGCGGCCCTGCCGGAAACAGGCCAGTCCATCAGGGAAAACGGAAAAACAGCCGGAGACGACAGCGCAGACGCCACACCGTACAAGACGGCCGAACCCTTGATCGGCCTTTACAAGACAAACGGAACCGTTCCGCCAACATCCGGCGCCGTCTCCGGTGCGGGAAAAGCGGCCCTGCCCGAAAAAGCGCAAGCGGAAGCCGGTCAGCAACCGGGCGAACCGGCCGCCACACCGGGCGCCATCCTGAGCCGAATCGAAAGCGAGCAATTTACACGGAAAGCAAAAGCCGCGCTGAACCCCTTCTTCCAGACCAGTGCCGACATCGCGCAGGGCATCGCCGGCTGGCGGCAAGCCCGCTTCGACCCCGAACCGCTGACCCGGTACGGCAAGGAAGAAAGGGAAACCTTTAACTGGCTTTTCAATAGCATCCGCGACCTGTACGACGGCTGGCGATTCGATCCGAACATGGCGAAAAAACAGGCTTATACCTTCCTTGACCGGATCAACCCGGCCTTTTACGAAGGCACCGTCGGATTCGACCGGATTGGAGAGGGGCGCTTTTCCCTGGACGAAGCCACCGGGCAAATCCGGGACTACCTGAAGACCGGGACAGCCCCGACACTTGCCGTGGCCGAACAGACCGCCAAAACCATGCGGGACCTGGACGACACGGCCTATGGCGAAACCGTCAGAAACTTCGTGGCCAGCGTCCACATGGGCGCGTTGAACTTCACCCGCAACACCGTCGAAACCGCCCTGACCGTCATGTCGTCCGCGCCGCCCATCGAAATCGCCATGTTCCATTACCAGCAAATGTACCTGGCCCACGGCAACGACACCGCCGGCTTTGCGCACGAACTGGAAAACATGGTGCATTTCAGCAACCGCGTCAAAGACAACACCGTCAACTGGGCAGAAGACGCCAAAGAGGCCTACCGCGCCATCCGGACAGACGACTACAACCGGCTCAAATGGCTTACCCTGAACCCGACCGAAGCGGCCTGGATGCGTCCGGACAAACTGACGGGAGACTTCTTCGAGAAACTGCTGCCGGCAGTATTCGGCATGAAACTGGCGGGGAAAGCGGCACAGGGAATCGGGCTTTTACAAAGAGGCGAACTCTTCGTCAAAGGCGTACAAGCCGTCAAGACAGCCTACTCCCACGCCTACTACGCCATCAGGCGCCAGTACGGTCGGAATCCGGAGAGGCTTGACTGGGACGGAGAATGGCTGAAATACCGTCAGGAGAGCCGTTTGCCCCAATCGCAGGCAAGGGAACTCTACATCGAAGCCAAAGCGCGGCAGGCGGGGGTGCAGTCGGGCATGCTGTCCTTGGCGACCTTCACCATGGGCAATGCGTTCAGGTCAGTAACCGGAACAGGATCGGAAGGGGCAGTTTTAAGCCATCTCCAGCAATTCATCATCACGCAGGGCGCTTTCATGGCGAAGGAAGCGGTTCAGGGGGCAATATGGACTATATATAACAGTTCTGATGAAGATGAAAGTAAAGTAGAATGAGATGGAAAAGTGAGTACTAGGAATGAGTACGCGAGTTTTTGACTGATTAGAGAAAATATTTCTGGGGTTGCTTATGTCTTTTTTAAAGAAATTGTTTTTTATTTTTTTGTTCTCTCTGTTGTATTTTCCTGTTTTTGTAAAATCAGAAAATATAGAAAAGGGAATAAAACTTTATAAAAACAAAGAATTTAAAGAAGCACTTCCGCTTATCGAGAAAGAGGCGAAATCAGGAAACGCTGAAGCTCAATTTATATTGGCGAAAATGTATGATTTTGGAGAAGGCGTTAATAAAATGCCTCAAAAGGCTCTTTATTGGTATGAAAAAAGTGCAGAACAGGGTAACCCTAAAGCTCAAAATAATCTGGCTTATATGTACTCGAATGGTGAAGGAGTAAATAAAAGTATAAAAAAAGCTTTTATACTTTATTCCTTGTCTGCTAATCAAGGACTGAGTGCTGCTCAATTCAATTTAGGTCTGATGTATAGTAAGGGAAAAGGAATTGATCAAGATTATAAAAAAGCATTATTCTGGTACAAAAAATCTGCTGAACAAAACTATACTAAGGCTTTTCATGCTCTAGGGGTTGCCTATCAAAACGGCGAGGGCGTCCCGGCCAACCGGGACGAAGCCATCCGATGGTACAAAAAAGCGGCTGCCCAAGGCTACGCCCGATCCATGGCCAATCTCGGTAGCCTTTATTACCCCGAAGACGCCGGCGACCTTGAAAGCTGGGACGAGGCTTATAAATGGTACAGCATGGCCATCGACCACGGTGACAGGAAAAACGCCCCGTTGGGTCTTGGCCTGATCCATCTTTTCGGCAGCGGTCGCTACCCGGTTGACAACGCCAAAGCCTATTCCCTGTTCACACTGGCCGCCGAAAACGGCCGTGCTGACGGCTGGTACTGGCTGGGCGTCATGGAAGAATACGGCTTCGGGCGACCGCAAGATGAAGAAAGGGCCATGGAACTCTACAAAAAGGCGGCAAACGCTGGTGTGGAGCCCGCCATCAACCGTCTGGAACACGGCCATCAGGACTGGTCGTTGCATCTCTTCAAAGCCATCCGCCCTTTGTTTACGCCGTATTACTGACTCCTTGAACTTTGCCAATCTTATACCGGAACAGGATCGGAAGGGGCAGTTTTAAGCCATCTCCAGCAATTCACCATCACGCAGGGCGCTTTTATGTTTAGGGAAGCGGTTGGTGGAGCGTTGAAAGAATACAGTGAGAGAAAATATACTGAATATCACAAGTCCGATTTTTAAAGTTGAGAAAAAAGGTTTTTACAGGCACAATCGTTCTGGACAAACTGAAATAAAGGCAATACATGTTAATGAGGAAAAACAGTGCGGTTATTCTTCTTCTTATTTTCATATTTGGCATACTGGGAAAGGCAATAGCTTCCGATATTGAAAAAGGAAACCAACTATATGAACAGGGGAAATATAATGAAGCCTTGCCGTTAATTAAAAAAGGCGCGGTATCCGGCGATGCGGAAGCCCAGTTCAATCTGGGCAGAATGTACAGTAAAGGGCACGGTATAAAGCAGAATTTAGAGCAGGCGATGTACTGGTATAAAAAAAGTGCAGATCAGGGCCATCTTAAAGCCACCTATAACCTCGCTTATATGTATTTGCAGGGAAAGGGAGTTAAGGAAAATCCTGAGAAAGCGTATAAATTGTATCTTGAATCCGCAGAAAAAGGATTACCGGCGGCACAGTTCAATCTGGCTCTCATGTATTTTAAAGGAAAGGGCGTTAAAAAAGATAATCAAAAAGCGTTTGAATGGTTTTATAAAGCAGCCCTACAGGGGGACAAGGAAGCTCAGTTCAACGTTGCGTTGTCATACACTGAAGGGAATGGAATAAAGCAGGGCTATGCCAAGGCTTTGTACTGGTATAAAAAAGCGGCCGAACAGGGCTATGCAAAAGCCATGTTTGCATTGGGCCTTGTCTATCGACAAGGCGAAGGCGTCCCGGCCAACCGGGACGAAGCCATCCGATGGTACAAAAAAGCGGCCGCCCAAGGCTATGCACCGGCCATGGCCAATCTCGGCAGCCTGTACTATCCGGAAGACGCCGGCGACCTTGAAAGCTGGGACGAGGCTTATAAATGGTACAGCATGGCCATCGACCACGGCGACAGGAAAAACGCCCCGTTGGGCCTTGGCCTGATCCATCTTTTCGGCAGCGGTCGCTACCCGGTTGACAACGCCAAAGCCTATTCCCTGTTCACGCTGGCTGCCGAAAACGGCCGTGCTGACGGCTGGTACTGGCTGGGCGTCATGGAAGAATACGGCTTCGGGCGACTGCAAGATGAAGAAAGGGCCATGGAACTCTACAAAAAGGCGGCAAACGCTGGCGTGGAACCCGCCATCAACCGTCTGGAACACGGCCATCAGGACTGGTCGTTACATCTCTTCAAAGCCATCCGCCCTTTGTTTGCCACGCCATACTACTGATTTCTGAACTCCCCAAATCGTGTCGGTTGGTTTCTTCGGAACCCGACCGAAGCGGCCTGGATGCGTCCGGACAAACTGACAGGAGACTTCTTCGAGAAACTGCTGCCGGCCGTATTCGGCATGAAACTGGTGGGGAAAGCGGCACAGGGAATCGGGCTCTTACAAAGAGGCGAACTCTTCGTCAAAGGCGTACAAGCCGTCAAGACAGCCTACTCCCACGCCTACTACGCCATCAGGCGCCAGTACGGTCGGAATCCGGAGAAGCTTGACTGGGACGGAGAATGGCTGAAATACCGTCAGGAGAGCCGGTTGCCCCAATCGCAGGCGAGGGAACTCTACATCGAAGCCAAAGCGCGGCAGGCGGGGGTGCAGTCGGGCATGCTGTCCTTGGCGACCTTCACCATGGGCAACGCGTTCAGGTCAGTGACCGGAACGGGCGCGGAAGGGGCAGTTTTAAGCCATCTCCAGCAATTCATCATCACGCAGGGCGCTTTTATGGCGAAGGAAGCAGTCGGGGGAGCGTTGGAATCAATAAATGCGCAAGAAGCTATAAACAGAAAGGATGAAGAAACACAATAAATAAGAAAGATGCACCTGTATTTTAGTAGGTGCATCCGTTCTTTGCCGGTAAAATTAAGAAAGGTTAATAAAAGGAACGGGTTCATGCGCTTGTTGGGAAAAAAACATTTAGTTGTCGTAAATTTTCTTTTGTTTATTGCCACATCGGTAGCATTGGCAGGCAACCTTGAAAAAGGAATCGAATTATACGATCAAAAAAAATTCAGCGAAGCCTTCCAGATAATCAAAAAGGAAGCCAAAACCGGTGATGCAGAAGCCCAGTATTATTTAGGGAAAATGTATAGAAAAGGGGAAGGTGTTCAACAGGATAATAGGCAGGCTGTCTATTGGTATACCAAAAGTGTAGAACAGGGAAATCGAAAAGCACAAAACAACCTGGCTGTTATGTACGATAATGGTTTTGGAGTTGAAAAAGACCTTAAAAAAGCTTTTGAATTGTATTCTCAGTCTGCAGCACAGGGAACAACAGCGGCCCAATTCAATCTGGGAATGATGTATCGTGACGGTCAAGGCGTTAAAAAGGATTACGTGAAAGCGTTTGAATTGTTTAGTCTGGCAGCGGATCGAGGAAATATTCGTGCCCAAAACGCGCTTGCTGTATTGTATACACAGGGCAAAGGAATCCAACGAGACTATGCTAAAGCACTTTACTGGTATCGAAAATCAGCTGAAAAAGGATATGATGAGGCGCAACATGCTATGGGCGTTGTCTATCAAAAAGGCGAAGGCGTTCCGGCCAATCGCGATGAAGCCATCAAATGGTACAAAAAAGCGGCCGCCCAAGGCTACGCCCGATCCATGGCCAATCTCGGCAGCCTTTATTACCCCGAAGACGCCGGCGACCTTGAAAGCTGGGACGAGGCTTATAAATGGTACAGCATGGCCATCGACCACGGTGACAGGAAAAACGCCCCGTTGGGCCTTGGCCTGATCCATCTTTTCGGCAGCGGTCGCTACCCGGTTGACAACGCCAAAGCCTATTCCCTGTTCACACTGGCCGCCGAAAACGGCCGTGCCGACGGCTGGTACTGGCTGGGCGTCATGGAAGAATACGGCTTCGGGCGGCCGCAAAACGAAGAAAGGGCCATGGAACTGTACAAAAGGGCGGCAAACGCTGGTGTGGAGCCCGCCATCAACTGTCTGGAACACGGCCATCAGGACTGGTCGTTGCATCTCTTCAAAGCCATCCGTCCTTTGTTTACGCCGTATGACTGATTTCTTCCACGTATGGCCCGAACCGGGGCTGTCCGGCAACTCCTTTTTTGCCGGTCAGGACATTTCCTGAAGAACACCTTTTGGGACATTTCGTCCCCGGCAGGCCAAACAGCCCCGGCTTTCCGTTTTCAGACGTATCGTCGTTTTCATGAAGCAAGGAGAAGCCAGACAGCGCTTCTTTCAAGCCCGTTATCCGTTCACCGCTCCCTTTCCGGGGCGTGTGCCGGAAAACGCGTTTTTCCTCCGGTTTCCCTGCCGTATGTTGCCAGTTTAAAACACTATACTTGAAACAGTCTATACGATTTAACTGTATCGACAACTTCAAGTTACAATACATCCCTAAACCGGACTTATCCTGAACAGCCATGCCGCCTCCCGAAACCGTATCGCCTGACACGAAACCGCCCTCCACCGGAAGCCGGCTGGCCCGGACGGGAGTGGGAGGGTGGCTGGCCGTACTGATCGTCATTCTCGTTGTCGTCAGGCCGGTACTGGAAGGCGCGGCCCAGTCAGTCATTTTCACCCTGGAGCTTCAGGCAGACCCTTCACTTTTGCATAACGTCGTCTGGAACCGTTACCGGCAAATCATATGGGCGGTATTCGTCGTGAGTTCGCTCCTTTCGGTGTCGGCCGGCCTCCTTCTGTGGAAACTGCATCGTCCCGTATCGGTCAGATACGCCATGGCCGTCCTGTGGGTCATCTGGCCCGGTTCCTACATTGCCGTGGCGCTCGTCTGGCTTTGTCTGGGAAATCCGTTGATGGCCTTGAGCGCCATTGTACTGGAATGGCATGGCCTGCTGGTTTCGCTGGTCGCTCCGCTGGTCTGGACACTCTATTTGCGCTATTCAAAACGCGTCAAAAACACCTACTCTTATGATGAATTCTGATATGAGCGAGACAAGGCCAAACGCTTCACCGGACAAGCCAGTGGCAAAACACGCTTCAGAACACCCGGGCAATGCCAGTGACGCGCCGGCTGCGGCCATGCCGCTTCCCGGATGGACAAGACTGCTGGTCTTCGTCTTTATGATCGGCAGCCCGGCATTCGATATCCTGTACTTTGCCAGCCAGCTCCACAGGTATGAAAACCTGCCGTTCGGATTGGCGCTCCCCGACTCGTTTGCCCTTTACCGTTCGCTTGGCTGGAGTGTCGTGATCCTTTCCTCGCTGATCAGTTTTCTGGCCGGACTCTGTCTCTGGAAAAAAAGAAAATGGTCATCCGTGCGGTTTGCGAAGTGGGCGCTCTGGCTGACAGGGCCTTTATACGTGTTGGTGAGGCATATACTGGATTTCTTCTTTTTGTTTAACCCCTCAGGCTTTTACAGGGGGCCGGAATCCATCGTGCCAATAATGTACATGCTCTTCGGTTACCTGCTGCTTCCGATGGCACAATCCCTTGTCTGGGCGATTGGATGGACAATCTATCTGGGCAAGTCGCAACGGGTCAGACAGACCTTTGGCGGCGAAAGCGCAGCCGGCCAATTGCCATACACCGGAAACATCCCCGGAAATCCCGAATACGGGGGAAAAGACGGAAAATGAAGGGCACAACCGGCAAAACCATGACGGACACAGGCGCGCCGCTCCTTTTCCGGATGCCCCCAAAGGCATAGTGGAGAGTGGCTGGCCTTTCCGGTTTCCCTTTTTGCGACGCCGACTCCGCCGGCCCCATCATCCTGCCTGCGTCCAGTCTTTACGGTATGGAAAAAACGATCCGGCGCTGCTCGGTCATCCCGCTCACCCCGAACCCCGGATCGGGCCGGGCCGTCCTGCCGGCTTTTCCGGCAACCGGCGTGACAGCCGCGTGTCAATCAGGAAAAAACTCTCTGGAAATCGGCCGGATGGGCAATCGTCTCCACAGGGATCACGGGATTGTTTTTTGAAGGGGCGGACTGGTTCATACGGGTTTGCGCGGGTTCGTTTCAATCCGGCTTCAGCGACAATCCGGGCGCCATGTTTTCAGATCGCTTTTATGGACGGTTCTGTTAAGTCTCGTCCGAAGAAACCGGAACGTGGCGGGAATACCGGTTCCCGTAAAAACCCCGGCAGCAAAGAACCGGCCTCTTTTTTCCGTAAGGAAACGGCAGGGACTTGTGGTGAAAAAAGAAAGTCCGCTCCCGAAAAACAGGACTGGCGGCCGGGCCGGCTTCCCGATCATGAGAGAGCGGTTTATCCGCGTCCATCACGGCGGAACGCCTTTTCTTTCCGGACGGGTTCCAGACGACCGTAAAGAACCTTTGGGGCAGGCATTGCCCGGTTCGCCGGCTTTTTAGGGGTTAGGGAAGCGGGACGGTAGCCTTTTTCAACGGAGAATTCTTATGTACCATATCACTCCCGCAAAAAGGCAAAATCCGGCCGGCGCACGGAAAAGGGCCCGCCACTTGCCGCAGGTGGCCATGCACAGGTGCAGCCGCTTTCGGTGAGCATGGCCGGCTAGGCTTTCAGCTTCCCTTCGTGTCCGGAAAAGGCCGCGCCGGATTCGCGCAGCCGCTTTCCGGACAGCTTATTTGGGCAAATCTCAACGGGTCGTGCAAATTTACGGGTATAGTGGACAATCAATTGAACGGAAGTCACTGAAAAATGTCCCTGAATCCAGAGGGACAACAAAAGAGGGCCTGACAAATGAATATGGAAACCGACACACCGATCTCCCCGTCTCCCGACAGAAGCGGCGACCCCTTCCCGGATGCGCCCAAAGGCGTCGGCGGGTGGCTGATTTTCCTGATTATCGTCCTGTCTGTTCTGAACCCGCTGGCCAATATCGGCATGCTGGCGGCGGAACTGCGCAGAGTCGAACAGGAAACCCCCTATCTTCTGCAAATTCCCGTCTTCATCCACTACAAATGGTTCAGCTGGGCGCTCGTGCTGATCTGCTCGGCGATCGGCATTGCGGCCGGTTACATGCTCTGGAAAAAACACGTCTGGAAATCCGTCAGGCAAGCCATCGTCGCCATCTGGATCATGGGGCCGCTGGCCACCGTTTTCGTCGCTTTATACATCTACATGAATTTCGGTTCCATGGCAGCTGAAGCGGGAGGAGAAATCATCGGAAGCCTGATCAGATCGCTTCTGTTTGCCGGCATCTGGACAGCCTACCTGCTGAGATCGAAAAGAGTCCGGAACACCTATGTCCGGGAAGCGGCCAGTCCGCTGGCCGCCCACTAGATTCTTTTTTCGGGATAATACGTGTTTTTGACGCGAACCGATTTGGGAAGATAACCCGTCCATATCGCGCTTTGCGCCGCGGTGGCGGCTATGGCGGGATAAAACGGCTTGATGGTTTGCGAAAAACCGGAAAGAAAAACCGCGGCGGCTGTCGCGGCATACATGACCGGAACGAAAGGCCCGGCCAGCCATAGGAGCCGACAGTGAACTGAACCGTCGCCGGCTTGTGAATCCGCCGCAAGGCATGGCCCGCGGCGAAACAGAACAGGCACACCACCCCGAAAACGATCCAGACCGCCGTCCGGTACCGTACCCGGGCCGCATTCGATTCCGGAACCGGCAAAACCTGTGCGGAAACGATGAAATTGTAATACAGCTCGCGAAATCCCGTGACAGGCGTATAAACCGCCAGCACGGCAATCAGCAGCAACAGCCAGCCGCCGACGCCTTTCGGCCCGGAAGCAAAAAAGCGCGTTTATTGTTCATCTATTCTCCGAAAACCGCCATGACACCGCCAGAAAGGGTATCGGATCGACTGTATGCGTGAAAGCGGGCGTGCCTGACGCTGCCAGAAAAACGGTTTTCATCCGGCGGAAAAAACCGCTCAATGCCCGGGAAAAACATCCACATACTGAATGCGGAGATCGGGAAACGTATCGACAAACCGGATCCGGAAGTCGGGAAACGTATCGACGAACTGCCAGCGGCCGCAACGGTCCGGGAACACATCGACCCGCTGTACCCGGAGATCGGGAAACGCATTCACCACCTGAACCCGGAAATCCGGGAACACATCGACCACCTGTACCCGCCCGTAAAGCGCCTTGCCCTTCAAGGTGCAATCCGCGCCGACATGGCCCGCGCTGGCGCAAACCGCTGGCGATACCAGCAGGACGCCTGCCAAAAAAGACCGTACCGCTTGCCGGAAAAACATCATCACTCCGCTGAAAACAGCCGGCGCAAAGCCGGAAAGCCAAATGGCGACAAGGGAATTGTGCAACAGCTTCGACCGGAAAAACAAGCCTTTGTTCCGGCTTTGGTATCCGGCTGTTGCCGTTTCCGCGTGAAAAACAGGGCAGGGCGCCTTGTCCGGCGACAGCGGGACGAAAGCGCCTGATCCGTTGCCGCCTTTCTGCCGTCCCGGAAATTCCGTGTCGGCATCCCGTTTTTCCCCGGACTGGCCGGCTCCGGGACACACGTTGCCGCCGCGGCAAACCGGACTGTCACATGGCTACGCAAATTGCCGGTTCCGGTGGTTTTGCCCTTTTTCGGGCAGTCCCGCTGACAGCAAAACGCCGAACGCACGCTTTTGCCGGAGTGCGCGCCGCCAGCCGGGGAAAACGGGGAAACGTCACCTTTCCGCGGAAAACGGAAGACGGAAAGCGGAAAGAAACGGGTCAACCCGGCTTTGCCCCGCCCTGAAAAGCCCCTTTGGCTCCCCGCTGGCCGGTTACGCGGCAGGCGATGGCGAAACGGATCGCCGCGCTGCCGGAAAGACCCGGCTGTTCCGGCTGCAAGCGCCAATACCGGCATCGCCCCCGGCTTGCCCCGATACCTGTCTTGTCGCCAGCAATGGCAGGCAAAAAACCGGCCGGCCGACACGTCCCTTGTTGCGCTCCCTTGCAAAAACGCAAGCGCAATGCCGGAAAAACAGGCCGGCCCGGCGGAAACCGCACAGAAGAAAGAGACGGGCCTTGCCCCACCGGACAGAAAAGAAACCGCTTGTCCCGAACCGCTTGCCCCGGTCTGGCCGGACAGGAAAAGTTCGTCCGGATTCCCGCTGAAAAAACCTGTTTCCCGACGCGGCCTGCCCTTAACCGCACCGCCAGCGCATCGCTGGCGGCAAATGGGAAATTGCCACGGGAAAAGCCTGAAACAGCGCAGCCGGCGTGTCGCAAGCCGGTGAGAAAAACGCCGGAACCCGGCAAAGCCGGCAAAAATATCTTCCTTTTCCGACATCCTTTTTCAGCGCAGACCCTGCCGGCGTCAGTAAAACCATCCGGAAAAAGCGACTCGAAGAAAATACGCCGGTATGCCCGCCTGCCTCGCCGCCCCCGGAAACCGGCGGCATTGCCGGCCCGGCTAAAGGAAGCGGAACGGCCGGACAGGAATCGGCGGCGGAAAGATCACAACCAGTAAATCTCGTTACCGCTTTCATTCTGCCTCTTTTCCAGTTCTTCGCGGCTGATCGCGCATCGCGGCCTGCCGTCATGGCGACGGAAGAGGAAACAGAACACATGATAAAAAAAGCACAACATCCCGGTTTTCCCGTATTTCCTTATTTTGAAGAGCGCATAAGGCCCGTTTTTTCGCCCTGTTGAAAGCGGCGTTTCCATATTAATCCTTTGGGCGTTTTGCGTCATCTTTTTAAAGTCACCCAAAGCGCAGGCTTTTCAGGCCCCTGTAGACAGGCCGCCGAAAAATAAAACGGCAGGGATGATAGGGCGGCACGGCAAGACAGGGGGCAAACGGAAAACCGATTTTTACCGAAATAAACTCTTTAAAATCAATACATAAAACCGTTTTATGAAAGGGTTTTCATACCGGGAAAACGGGCAGTATCCTACCGTCCATCGGCCTTTCTCCGGCCGCCGTTTGCCGGAAACCTGCTGACAGAAAGTCGTTTTCCCGTTCGCCCGCAAGGGCAAGCCGCGCGAAAACCCATCCGGGAAAAACCGTGCCATCGCCGGAACCCGTTTTGCCGAAAAAACAGGCAGACCTCATCCGTGACGCGTGAATGCTGGGCCGCTCCGGATTTATGCACCGGGTTTTCCACAGGATTCGTGCACAACTCCACAGCCCTTGTTTCCCGGCTGAAATCTGTTAAGCTTCGCACTTTGCCGGCTTGCGGGATGTGCTGTTAGCCGTTTCAGCAACTGGCAGACGATTTCTGCATTCACACGCATTCACCGCTCATGACCTTGCCCAAAAGAACGCTTTCCGTTGCCCCGATGCTCGACTGGACAGAACAGATAGTATTCATGCGGGTTGCAAGACGACTTGATGCAAATTTGATGCACGAAAAATACTAATTTTCATCGGATTTCGTCTGTCCAGTTAAATAATGAAGTAAAAAAATGCCCCGTCAAAAACGGGGCGGACGGTAAGGTAGATATCAAATCACTTCGATGATTGTCTCATATCATCCAGAGTCGCGGCGACATCCCTGATGTCGGCGCTTAAAGGGTTCCCAGCCATTGGAACTGGAAAAACGCCCAGAGATCTTTGTGTATATGCGGTGTTTTCTTTTATTCCCAGTGCATGGCACACTTCTTTAAAATTCAGCCTTGGTTTGTTATATATCGCAAGTAGCATAAATTCTGTTTGCATCGCTGTCTCCTGCACGACATTTGCGTGAAATATCCCAGGCTTTGGTCATTATTCAACGGCATTCCAGACCAGGCGACCTTGTAACACAACCTTTACCGTTTTTTCGCTGACCTTCACTTCATTGAATTTCTCCTTCAGCTGTTACATAGCGATGAATCCCGGATAATTCTTCTTTAATCCGGAAATCGCGTAACATCTCATCTGCATAATTCCAGGTCATCCCCATTGTTTCGGTCCGTATGCGATCCAGCGCTTCACGAGCATGTCTTGTATCAGATGGGGTGATCATTTCTCCATTTTTGATGAGAGCAACAAGATGCCGCAATGGATCCATGTGAAGGTTGCGTCCGGTACGGCGTTCATGAATTTCGTATCCCTCAATAAATCCAGTTACTGCAGAGACAGTTTCGTAAAATCGTCCGTCTTTCCGGTTCAAAAATAACGGGACATCATCATTGGCGACGTAAATGGTTCCATCTTCTTCGAGCTGATCAATGATGCTGTACAGTGGTGAAAAGACAGAATCGATTACCCAAGGGAGTGTTTTCAGCTTCACGCAACCGGGATCCCGTGGACGATATGTTTTATTTCTGCGTTTATTTTGTCTAGACACGGTTTCCTCCTTAATTACCATAACCAATCAAAGGGAGATTTTTGCTGGATAAAGCGAAATTGCAGTTTCCACGAAAATACTTTTCTGCATCTTTTGCAAGATTTTCAGGAAATTCTTTCTGAATATCCTCTGCCGATTTAATCCAGCCGAGAAGCCGGGCCGCCTCGACATTGAGTGCCTTGGCAAATTCCTGGTTCATCTTGATGTGCATATTGCCATTCTTGTAATAGCGATATTCCAAAAGGGGTACATAATCCGTGAGATAGACGACACCTTTTTCTCCGGTATCTAATGCGTATTCGCAATCTACGACATGAAAACCCAGGTTGGTCGCAATCGTGCAAATATCATCAATTCCACTCTTAATATTGTCTCTGGTGTAGTACGAGTACTGTCGATAGAAATAGGAAGTGCTGCATACAATGCGGTAATCAAGGGTATAGTGCGTCAAATCGTCACGGTTGTATCGCCACCCAGAACCTTTGAATACACGCTGATTAGATTTATAGGGTGTAACGTTATCGCGTGTCGATAGGCTTTTGTAAAAATCAGTGAGTTGTGCATCGTAATACGTATTGGCATTCTTGATGACCCAAATTACCAGAGAATAAATATTGCTTACCGTAAAATCGGCCGATGTCAGACCAGAAAACCGAGACATCATTTTGTTCCGAGTATCGTATGTCAGGCGCGATGTAATGGCGTCAAGGTTATCAAATACCAATTGCCAATACTTGGTTTTCAAACCTTTCAAACGAGATTTCAAACTCTTTTTTACAGCATCCTTGGTAATACCAATACTTTTTAGTATGTCGGCGGACAGAGAAGAAATAGCCTTAAAATGATTGGAAAGGATCTTTTGCTCATGCTCGTAGGCATTGACGAGTATTTGTGCCTTGTCTTTTCCGGCAATAAGCTGATTTTTTAAAAGTTCTTCCGAATTTTCTTCTTCCGCATCCGCCTTTATCGGAAACATCTGATCAAACCAGGCATCAAAAGCCTTATCTGATGAGGTCTGTTTACTTATATAGAGGACATTAACTTTGGCGCGGGCAACACGTTCGGCGTCAAAAAAATCGAAATTACCAAGAATATCTACCTTGCCACCAACGGTTTCCAGTAGAGCCTGAATTTCCTCGTTTTCTTTCCAACGTTCCGGAATAACAAGGTAAATATGATGCGCAGAGGTTTCGAAAATAATACGTTTTGTCCAGGCTACATATTCGGAATAGGGCGGATTGCAAAAAACAATATCAATATCCTTGTCAATCAACATGCATTCATGAAAATCTGTTCCGACAATAATGGCATCTGCCGGAAGGCGATCAATCAATATTTTGCTTTTTTCGATGACGTAATAGTCAATCCAGGCTTTTCTGTAATCGCTGGTTTCTTTACTGTTGTACTCATCGAAATATTTCTTGAAATTACAAGTGCCACATCCAATATCAAGGACTTTAAAAGTCCTGGAATAGCGCATTAGTGACATATGCTGATATATTTTGTCGAGCATTTCTCGGGTTGTTGGATAAAGCTCGAAATCCTGATCGTTTTCTTTCAGTTTTTTAATAAGGGCTTTCATGCAAACAATCTCTTTTGTGATTTTTTTTCCAGTGCGATTTGGCAGGCAGGATTGATCCAGAGGCATTCTTTACGCATTCCTGTACCGCGATGAGCCGAAATGCGGGCAATAGTCTGATATTGCGTCCACCCAGTGAGATGATCGTTGTATATCTCGTTTTCGTAGCCTGACAACACGACAAACCCGGAAAGTGCTTTCAGCGTATCCAGCAATTTGACGTGTTCTTCATCCGTCATTTCGTGTTTGTAATAATTGCGAGCAGATGCACTCTTGTCTCTTGTTTCGTGGACATAAGGCGGATCAACGTAATGCAAGGTTGTCGGTGTATCGTGCTGCAGCATGACGCGGACAGCAGGACGGTTTTCAATCAAAACACCGGAAAACCGTTCACCAACTGATCTGATAGCATCGGGGTAGGCTTCCCAGAGATGTTGAGCTGTGGCGTAGGCGCGTTTGGAATCGATGCGGAAACCGGTTATCCCCTTTGTTGCCCCCGCGGAGCCAAAGCCCATTTGCGCCCTAATAATTGTTTTTCTGGCCCTTTCCAGCGGTTCATCAGTTTCTTCAAAAGCCAGATAAAACTCGTCACGGCAGTAGGGGGTCAGAACGAGCGACTCAATCAATTTTTTTCGTGCGATAGGATCTCTGAGAACAGAGAAAAAATTGACAATATCACCGTCCAGATCGTTATAAACCTCGGCGTAAGAGCGTGGTTTTCGAAGCAGAACACCGGCAGCACCTCCGAACGGTTCCACGTAACACTCATGCGTAGGGAAGAACCCAATAATCCAGGGTGCAAGACGGTATTTCCCGCCGTGATAACGAAGAGCAGGATGCCTGATAGTCATGCCGCAACCTCTATTTCTTGATCGACGAAATTGGCACGGATGATCGCAGCCGCAATAGGTGGGCAAACAGAATTGCCACAAAGTCTCGTCTGGACGGTTTTCGATACAGGTCTGTCATTGATTCGGTCAAAAATGTAATTGGCCGGAAATCCTTGAGCTTTGAACAGTTCGTGAGGCTGGAGCATCCGCATGCCGATATCGGTAATGACATGCGTTTCGCCCTGTATCTTTACCGTTACCAGTCCAAAACGGTCTTTCGTCGGAATGGTATGCATTGGTTCCCGGATATCCACTCCGTCTTTCTCATTGCCGTAATACTTGACGAGCAATGCAGCCACAAGGCCGGCATGCCGTCCGCCGGCAGTCACCGTTCGCATAGGATCGTCCGCAGCACGGGCGACACTTTCCTCTCTCAGAGTCACGATGTGTGCCGTGACAAGTGAATGATGATCTGCAGTAGTTACCGTACCAAGCGGCTTTCTGACATCGTGACCGACCACGCCGCCGTAATGTTTGGCGATGAATGCGGATACTAGGGAAGACTTGTCGAACCTTTCGATTTTCGGGACAACGATCGCATAACCATGATGTGATGTGATCGTCTTGAGAGGCTTGTTGATGTCCTGTCCCCTGAAAGCGTCGTACCAGGAAGCGGTATGGTTGCATTCGACAATATACGGATCAGCCGAGTTGACGACATAGCGCATGATTCCCTTTGCAATCCGCCTTAATGTTGCCTCTTTAAGCGGCCTCTTGCGCTCGAAAATGGACGGGCAGGGCAATGACCAGTCGATACATTCAGCCGCCGTGCGCCACGGCTTCAGCTTCCTCGTCTTCGTCTCCAGTTTCTTTGGATCACCATGCGTAGGAGCAGGCCAGACAATCGGGATACCATCGCAACGCGCAATCAAAAAGAGGCGTTTACGGATAGTGGGAGCGCCATAATCGCATGCCCGTAATTCACGCCAGTCCACGGCATAGCCCAGATTTTTCAGGCTGCCGATCCAGCGCCGGAATGTCATTCCTTTTTTTGCTGGGTCGGGCTTGCCATCGACCAGTGGTCCCCATGTCTGAAACTCCTCGACATTTTCCAAACAGATAATTCGCGGCCGGACCAGTTTGGCCCATTTGACCACCACCCAGGCCAGAGACCGAATTTTCTTGCTGACAGGTTTGCCGCCTTTTGCTTTTGAGAAATGCTTACAATCCGGACTGGCCCACAGTAGCCCGACAGGCTGGCTATTCGTTGCGGAAACAGGGTCAATCTCGAAAACATCAGTACAGTAATGTTTCGTCTGCGGGTGATTGGCAGCATGCAGTGCAATCGCTTCGGGATCATGGTTGATTGCGATATCGACATGTCTTCCAATGGCCTGTTCAATACCGGTCGAAGCGCCGCCACCGCCGGCAAAAAGGTCCACAATCAGTTCGTTATCAAGAGGTAAAATATATTGCGGTGTCAGCATTATTTCATCTCCCGTTGAGGTTTTTCTTCGATCAAGAGACGTAGATTACTCGCACGTTTTCTGAGGTCGTAAGCTGCTGAATTCAGGCCCTTCCAGTAGTCTGAGACTGTATCGTTAAGTCCATCCAAGTTTTCTTCATCTTCGGATTGTTCAGCCTTCCATAGATCATTGAGAGCGTCCTTGAGGTCTTTTCCAGTTTTAGCCAGATGCTCAGCATCAGTGAGAACAGAAACAATGGCCGATCGTGGAACCAGTACATAACCTTCACGCATGTCACCTTTGTGGCCACTGCCATTGCAGGCCGGACAGTTGTTTGATGGATTACCCCAATCTTCTCTTCCGTCATTGATGTGCGCGAGTTTTCCGTTTATCTCCCTGTAACCATGTCCACCGATTTCTTTTATTTTTTGCATGAACTCGGGATCTGGAAGAAAATCGGACTGTGCTTCTGCAACGAGTGTAGCGGCGGTATGTCGTGCATCTTTGTGTCCAATGCGATACCAGTAATCAGCAAAACTATCACTGGTTCTCCAAGGACTTGTACACGGTAAATTCATGATCTGGTCATGTAATTTGTCTAATTTTCTATTCAAGTTCATTATTGCTCCAGTCCAACCGCTGACCGCACCTAGAACAGCATTCGTCCCGGATACCATAAGAGGAAAGAAAACCGTTCCCACAGGTTGGGCAACATCTGTCTTTTAATGGTTTCGGATTGTCCTTCTCACCAATTGCTTTGAGCTCGCTTATCCGCGCATACATCTGTGTGATAACCCGCTTGCACTGGGATTTATCCAGCGGTTCGCCGGTGATGGGATGAGTGATATAAACCTCTGCACGGGTGTGCCATTCTTCCGCGGTATACTCCTCGTTAATACTCGGCGGCAGCGATGCACCACAGTCTTCGCAAACCGGGCACGGTTTTAATTCAGTCGTTTTGCTCATACGGCCTCCGGCTTATCAAGTTCAAGTAATCCATTTGTCGATGCATGATCAAGGATAGTGCGTCCATCACCAAGAAGAATTTGTCCAAGAAATGCACCCTCAAAAGAGAGAATTCCAACTTCAATAGCAGTGATCTGGCCTTTTATCCAGTCCCGCAGAACAGAACAAACGCTTATCTTTGCCTGATCTGTTGCCCTCGCTTCGTGTTGAATTCTGGTTCGACGGTGACGAGATGGGTTATATGGATGTTCCTTCAGCCAAGCCGCTGCGTAACCACGATAACTCGCCTTAACTGACACGTCCTTGCCACGATATGTAAACTGAACGAGTAGCTCTCCTTTTTCGTTGTCCGTCATCGTCCCAAAACGGGCGCAGCCGAATCGCGTGAGAACTTTGTGGATATCGTCCAGTGCTGCTGTTCCGCTGGAGGCATTTTCATATGGCAGGCTCATAAATCTCCCGTCCTTGTGTTCCATTTTTTAATCATGTCCTCTTTACTCCCACCCGAAAAAGAGGCATCACAACGTGGACAATAAGCGTTATAAATATATTGCGTGATCCTGTATAAGCGCGCTCTTTCTCCGCAAAACGGGAATGGCAGCAATTCAGTCTTGGTTCCCATACGC
This sequence comes from Oxalobacter paraformigenes, assembly GCF_000158475.2. Taxonomy (GTDB): domain Bacteria; phylum Pseudomonadota; class Gammaproteobacteria; order Burkholderiales; family Burkholderiaceae_D; genus Oxalobacter; species Oxalobacter paraformigenes. The sequence continues at coordinate 849,841 of NZ_KI392031.1, forward strand.
CTCCTTATAAAAAGACTCTCTCGCAAATGCGTTCCCATGCTGGATCGTTTCCATTGACTGCGTTATAGACTGCTCCACATTTCCGGCAGCCGAGTCCCCACATATCTCCGCATGTGTATCGCTGTGGTTTTGTTCGGAATTTCTTCCCTCGCTTACCGGCTTTGCTGATCATCACCCGCTCTTCTAGTACGAATTCTTCCCATGCGTAGAGCAGACCTCCGCATTCTGGACACACGCACTTGTCGTTATTGTTCATTCCGGTACCCCGTCCCATGTTTTGCCGTCCAGCATGCGGCCAGAAGCTTTTTTGCCAAACCTGAAAGCCGTAAATGTATCGTCAAGGTTTGTTGTTCTGCATTTCAGAAAACCATCGTGCGGGATGGTATTCTGGTCGCAAAACTCAACATTTCCGTATTCGTCCCTTTCGGCTGGGAGCCATTCACCCCATTGCTTAAAGAAAAACGGTACGCCAGCAATGGCACACTGATCACGTAAAGACCGTACCCAATCCGGATGCATCGGTCTCGCGTTTGGCCCACTCTCGCCTCCGCAAATAACCCAGTCAATTCCTTCCGAAAGTTTCCACAACGAAATAATTACAGGGCCAAGCAGGGGCTCTATACTCAAAAATCGTTTTGCCGCGGGTATATCGAGTAAAACGGGGATTCTTTCATCGGCCGTTGTCTGGTTTTCGACTGTTACGCCAATCCAGACATTTGGCAAGATCATAGGCAAGTCGGATAGATATCCTGACATTCGGTCCGGACGTTTTGTCAGAATCTGAAAGGTATGCTGTTGAGCATAAGCCATCACTTCAAATATATCGTTCAACCATTCATCAGAGACGTTTTCGTGAAACAGATCACCATGTGCACAAACAAAAATCTTCTGCGGTTTTTCCCACTGTAGTGGTTGACTCAGCCATTCTCGGTTAAACCGCACTTCGCCAGTCCAGACATGGCGTCCATTTACTTCTTTCGTCAGACCTGCTCGGGAAGGATGATGTTTCAGGCGTGTACCGGCAAGCTGGCTTGCATAACAGTTTGCGCAACCGGGAGATATGGGAGTACATCCGGTAATGATGTTCCATGTTCCGTCAGTCCAGTTGATATGTGATTTTTTAGCCATGGCATGATTTGTTTTCGGTTTTCAGTCATATTTCATCAAGTATTTCTTCAAGCCTTTTTTCCTGGGGGGCTTTTACAGTTTTCAGGTAATCTGCTGCCTCAATTAATGCCTTTCCAAAACCCCTCATAAAATCCGCGTCTTCTTTTGTAAACAAAAATTGAGTTCCTTCCCGATTGCTTGTCAATTCCAGCCGAATTTCATCTAATCGGTCAGTTAAAAGATATACATGCATTCCGGATTGCTTAATAAATCCTCTTTTTTCAAAACTTCCCATGTCTTATTCCTTATAATTTTTTAAATGCCAGTGACAGATTGCGTCTCTGTCTTGACGTCGGGTTCGAGCGGAAAGAGAACACCCATCCGATGCATCCGTTATTTCCCCACGGGGTTTGCTTGGGTCGCCAACATGAGAGCTATGCTGCAAATGGATTTCCAAAGAAGAACGGCTGACCGCATTCGGCCTTGATTCGCTCGATAATCGTATCCGTCGCGGCTTTCATGACCAGATCGGGACGGACAAGCTCGTACCAGAACTCAACCTTTCCTTCGCGGTGTCGATAGCGGAGGCGTGCATTGATCTGATAGGCGTCTCCTCCGAAATAAACCGGGATGCCGATTGCAAACTTGTCGAACACCTTCATCTGCTCAATCGTGCCTTTGTCGTCGTCCTGGATGAATGTCATATTGACGCCACCGTTTTGCAGGCGAACCGACGATTTGAAACGGTAGTCCTGCTTCGCCTCGAAATTGAGGGCCATATTGAGCATTTCCGCGCTGGACGGATAGCCTTCCGGACTGGCAATATCCGCTTGATTGTTGTCGATAAATTCTGCGAAATCGACTTGAGACATGACAGAGCCGTTTTTACGTATCCAACACCGATATTCCTGCGAAAACTGTGGCGTATAGCGGGCAACGTGGTCGCGCCACGCCTGCTCATCCTCTTTTTCTCCGTGGTCGTTGATGATCGACCGAAATTTCGCCTTGCCCTCCGAATAATCGATGTCTGCCCAGATCGTGCAGGAGGTCGATGAGCCGTGGCGTTTCACGTATCCGATAAAGCTATCAGTGTCGATTAATTCCACGGCAGCCTTCTTGCGCCTCGGTTTTGCGAGTAATTTTTCGTCATTACAATCTTGTACTTCCCATCCATTCGGAACAACGACTTTCCGGAACTGGCTTTCCTTATCCTCAAATAGGGTTATTGGCTTTGGTGCATTCTCAAAAATCGTTTCCGCGATGTTCTTGTTTTCTTCGTCCATGTAAAAATCCTTTTAGATGAGAGTGGAGGGGTTATTGAGCGTTTGCCGTTTTCAGTGGAACGGCTGACACGTCAACAGTTTTAAGGTTGAGCTTCTGCTGGTTCGGGTTATCCGGTACCAGATTGCCTTCCGGAGTGACGAACAACAAAGCTTCCATCGGGGCTTCTGCAGGTTTGGATAAGGTGGCTTTTCCTGTTACAGTCATGGCCCCGTTTGCCGTGGCTCTCTTGACCGTGATCTTCAAGGTAATAGAACCTTGCCCACCTTGCTCATCAACGGCTTTCGTAAGCTCGACCATCATGTCGCTGGCTTTGTCGATAAACTCGCCACCAGCGATCTGGCGTAAAACATCGGTTATTGGTCTTGCAGACATACAGTTTCCTTTCATAAAAAGTGGTATCCGCTTTTGCTTCAGACATGTAAACAGACTGGTTTCAATCTGCTTTCGTGTCTGAGCGGTCTGTCCCGCCGTCAACCGTCTTTCCGATTTGCCATGCAAAAGCTCGCGACAGCAGTGCAAGCAAGAACGGGCGGTCTCCGCCATCCTCTGAGCTGAGGTCAGATAGACCCAAGGTCTCTTTGCCTTGGTGCAAACCCGCTTGTGACGGGCTTGCATAAAGGCCCTTGTTTGTAAACAAGGAAACCGGGCCATCGTTTGTTCTCGACTCCGTAAACGTGGAAATCGTGCCGCTATTTTCTTTTGCGCGAGAGCGGTGCCCGCTTTTGTCGCAGCAAGATCAATATGCTTGAGCACAACAGACAGCAGGATCACTGTCTGACGGAGGAGCCTGAATTGCTTCGGCAACTTTCAAAAGATATTGAGAAGTTACGCCACAGAGGACTTCGTTTAGTGCTTCTTCACATACTCGATCAAAAAAGCGATAAAAGTATTCGATATCAGGGTTTTGACGAACGCCGAGCTTTACCTGAATGTATTCGTTACAAGGTACGTCAAGATTTTCTGAGTAATGGATAGCGGCATCAGATGAATCTTCTACAGAGGCAAACGGCATACCAAATTTATCGGCGGTGTGTTTTGCTACTGCGTAGGCGTATTTTCCGGTAATTACTACTCCACGTGGTGTGTCAAACATTTCCCTGTGGATCAGCAGCGAAATGGCGGCCATAAACACATTGGCAATACCAATATATGGGATGCCCAATGCCCTGTCCATTTGACTCGATTTATTAAAAACGGCTGACATGTCTCGCGGTCCCGAAACGATTGTTGCGTAAGATAGTGCTGACATTTATTTCTCCTGTTGGTTATCCATGTTTTTATCCGGAACATGGAAACCGGCTTATCAATACAATCTATATGCGTGGTCAGTATTACCCTCACGCCGTAGCCGTTTTTTTTGGTAACCCCTCCACGACTACTGGGAAGGGGAAGAGTAATTGCTCGGCTTACTCAAAAAATGAATCTTTCGGGGATGGTTCAGGTTCTTCTTTAGGCGCCGGATCTTTTTCAACATCAGATACCGATCCATCAGGGAGATCAATCAGATCGTTATCCTCGTATTGCGGAATTCCGTTTTCATCGATAATCGTCATGTCTTTTTCAATGGCCGACTGCATATCGATAGACATCACGCCCCATTTGGAAATCAGGTGGCGGAGCAGGGTCTTGAAAGCCATCTGGTCAAAATCCGCATACCAGAATGACGAGTATTTCCACATTTCGCTTTTCGGAATCTTGCCTTCCTGAATTTTTTTAAAAGACTCGAGACTGAATGCTGGTGAATACCTGTCTGCGTGCTGTTCCATCTTTTTCTTGGACCAGTACACGGATTTTTCAAACCCGTTGACCAGTTCGAACATGGCGTAATATCCAACGACAGGTAATTTTTCCCGCTTCTCGTCATCTTCAATGATTTCAACAGAAATTTTCTCGGCAAACGGATTCCACCCAAGCAGTTCGCCTTCCCTGATTTCTAGTACGTTGATACGCCGATACTGACCAGAACGGATCGCAAGTTGTATATATCCTTTATATCCGAGCTGGAACTGCGCTTTATCCTTATACGGAACAATGTAAAAATGGCCGAGCACAGGGGAAGGTGAGAGATCAAGCGCGGCACCTTGTAACGCCGCCGATACGATGGTTCCCCTGGAACAAACGGACAAATTAGGATTTATCGTTACGGCGGAAACAACTGATGTGACAAAAGCATCGCGTTTTGTGCCGTTGAGAATGTTGGAGACTTTATTATTTACAAACGCTGCAAGAGAAACATCCTGTTTCTTGGTTTCAGCAAGATTTCTTCCAATGCTTGACATGATTAAACCCTTTCGTAATGGATATGGTTGTCTTTCAAAAATGCTTTCAGGGCACTCAATTGGTCAGCGGTTGCAACGACGCGAAATTCAAGCGTGTATTTTTCAGCGTTCTGTACGGGTTCCCGATAGCCGGGTTCGCCTTTTGATGGCGAATGGCATTGCATCAGTCCTTCCGGCCTTTGTTCTGGCACCGTTTTTTTCTCGACCTTCGCCTTCAGCTCTTCCAAACGCGTTTTTTCATTGAGCGCATCCGACAGATTCAGCGTCTTGAGATAGACATCCATGCATTGCAATGCCATTTCACCGCCGAATCCCTTGATTGTTTCCAGCTCTTTCCTGATCTGGTTGACCGTATTGGTAATCACGGCTTCGATCGCTTTCGGCGATACGGATGAATTTGTCCATTTGTCCTGATAAATCCGGTCAAACGGCACCATATCGACAATATCCTGGGCGATACCCAGATAGAAATTCGACAGTTGTACCTTGCGGTAAGCCCTTTTGGTCTCGTCGAACTTTTTGATCTGCGCGTCAATCTCCAGCACCGGTTTATCGACCATGGCAATCAGTTCTTTGGTCTTGCGTTCGAAATCTTCAAACGGTGCAAGGCATACCGCTTTCATGCGTTTACGTTCCGCGTCAATCGCGGCTTTCAATTTGTTCAGAGCAGCCCGGTCAGCCTTGGCGTTTTTGATTTCATCCTCACCGTAAACCAGTCCCTGATACTTCATCAGACTGTTTTCCAGTACACCTTTGAGTTCCGGATAATTGAATTCGATCAGCTTCGGAAAGCTGTCCAGATCGGTTTTAATGACAAGTTCCATTTTCAGATCCTTGGTAATTTCAGGGCAGGGCGAATGTCTTTCCGGACGAATTGCCAGAATTCAAGTTCGTTTTTCAGCAATTCATCGATTTGTTCACGGACTTCAGAGCGATCGAAACGGTAATGGCGGGTTTCTGTCCGGTTGCTCTTGAGTTGCGCTTTCAGGACGACAAACTCATAACCGGTCACCAGCAGGTAATGCAGAACCTGATAAAAATAGTTCATCGGAATTCCGCCTTCCCATTTATCCCACTGGGCATGGTTCATGATGGTTGCCGTCTTGATTTCCAGAATGCCCTTGCGGCCGGTTGTTTTTTCCGTCAGCTCGCCGTCGAGCGAACCGAGCAGAAACGGATGTTGGGGATGGACACGCAAATCGAAATCCTTGTGCACAACGTCATATTCCGGATAATCCAGAGCGAACAGACTGATCAGATGCCGTTCCGCCTGTTGTCCGTACTGCACAAGAGGATTTCCCGACAGATCGGGTTCGCCTCTTTTGCCGGTCTTGAGTTCCCAGTACTCGACATTGTTCAGATAGCCATATCCCATGATTGCACTGGCGCCGGTTCCTGTAATGCCGGATTTTCGCTTTTCAAGCCATTCCTGCTCGGTCATTTTCAGGATCCCTTCTTGATCAGAGCGCAGGCTTTTTCAAATTTTCTGCCGGCGCTTTCAGCAACAAGAGCGACTTCATCGCCACAATTATTTGCTTCGTCTATAGAGACTTGATGCATGCACATTGCGAAGTAATGAGCGGCAACTGACATGGCAATAATTTCTTCCTGTGTCAGAAACAGGAGATAAGATTGGCCGTTGACTTCATTTGGTTGCGCCGACCTTGGTTGCATCGACATGTCACCAATATTTGGCCATATGTTTTTCAGAACATTCGGTTCGGCATAAACAGAGTGATGTCTGTTTTTTACGGCATCGTACTGGGGATGAAGAACATAATTTTCTCCAAGTTTTTTGAGCGCTTCTTCCCGTTTTGCCTTGATATAAGCGGTCTGATCACGGAATTTCATTACCAGCTCCTTTTCAAAAAACCGAACAGGTACAAAAGGAAAGGAAGAAAAATGATCAATCCAGCCATCATTCCCCCGATGAGATCACAACATATATCGCCGATTTTTCGCTGGCCCATCGTGCTCAGAATTTCTGTATGTTGAAATGTTTTCATCGTTGTCCCTTTGAATTTATTAGATGAAATTAAGCATAATATTAGATATGCCTAACTAACAAGTCAACAAAAAATTAGATAAATTTAAAAAAATTGTTAGGCGAACTGGTTTTTGGGCAATAAAAAACCCGTCAATGACGGGTTAGTTGGAAGTTTATTTTATTGATGTTGTTATTTTGCGAAAACTTTAAAATCCATAGGAAGGGCGCGTATCACTTTACCAACGATCTGTGTGTCATCCGGTTTATCTTTCCAGTTCCAGGAACCGTAAAACTTGTTGTCAGAGGAAACGATCAAGTCTTTACCTAGTAGCGATAACCGTTTGCAAATCAGTTCCCCGCCATGCACCAGAATATAGACAGCTTCCCCTGAATATTGAGTTACAGACGTATCGACAAAAAGAATGTCACTGGGTTTTATGGTAGGAACCATGCTGTCGTTTCCTGCCGTGATGATCTTGATTTGACCTTGTGTATTCCGGGTACCAATGAGGTTATAGGCTTCGGTGATAGGCATGACGATTGATCTGATGATTTCTGGGTAGTCCGGATTAATTCTTCCGGGGCCGCATACAGCAACAACATCCAATACATCAAAAACAGCTTCTTCATCCGGATTGCGTATTGCAACTGCCTGTTCTGCAAAGGTTGGCAACTCTTCCTCGAGTCCACTTTTACCTTTACCGAACATCAACCACCATGGCGAGATACGCAAGAAAGCACAAACGAGCATAGCGTTATCTGCCTCAATCATTTTTGTTTGGCCGTTAAGCCATCCGGATATCGACGCAGCACTCTTTCCTGTTGCCTTAACCAGGTCAACAGGCTTTTTGCTTCGGGCAATTAGCGCCTTGCTCAGTCTCTCATTCCAGAATTCCATGAGGTAATCCTAACAATAATATTTTTAGATATGCTTTACTTTTGTATTTGATATGCCTAAAATAAAATTAATGTATATCTAAGTTTTAAAAATATGGACTACGACCCGAACATCATCATCGATCGCTTGGGAGGCACAACAAAGGTGGCAAAAATTTGTGATCTCAAGCCTCCCTCTGTCTCCGAATGGCGAAATAGTGGAATTCCAAAAGGTTGGCTCAAGTACTTTCAAGAAATACGACCGGATGTGTTCGTGTTTCATGATGGTGCTCCAAAAAAACAGAAGTAAACAGAGCGTAACTTTAAAAAAATTTTGTTTTGTGCAGGAACACAAACGGATTCAAAAAAAATGGCGCGAGTTGAAATTGTCAAAAGAAAGTCGTCTTCAGCGATTCAGGTTCCTATCGAACTGATACGTGCAAAAAAGAGTGCAGGCGCTGCATTTACCTTTGCTTGTGATTCATCCGGACTGGAAGACAAGGAAATCTATTCAGAGCTGGGCATTGATGCCGGTTATTTCTCGAACATCAAAAAATCAAAGGCTACATTGCAAGGCGATCTGATCAAGCCGTTTTGCAAAATTGTCGGTAATACCATTTACCCGGAATGGATAGCTTATCAGGTTGGTTGCACGCTCGTCATGACCAAATCCGAAGCGGAACAAAGACTGGAAGAAGCGGAAAAACGGGCGCGTGATGCGGAAAGAAAGTTACGCGCTTTGTCGGATATTATTTCCAAGGCAGGAATCGAATGACTGGATTAAAAATTGACGAAGAACTGAGAAGCTATATTCCAAAACTCAGCGATGAAGAATATACGCTTCTTGAAGAAAGTATCTTGTCCGATGGATGCCGGGATCCGATAGTGACATGGTCCGGATTGATCCTTGACGGTCACAACCGGTATGAAATCTGCTGTAAGCACAACAAGCCGTATGCGACCATTGAAAAAAACGGCCTCAAAACAAAAGACGACGTCAAGATATGGATGATCCGCAACCAGATGGGGCGCCGTAATCTGACGGATTTCCAGCGTACCGAACTGGCCTTGAGACTGAAGCCATTACTGGAAAAGAAAGCCAAGGAAAACCAGAATTCAGGCCTTGAAACTTCAGGAAAACGTCATGAAGGAAAGGTTTTGCAGAATTCTGCAAAACCTATCGAAAGAATTAACACAACCGAAGAGATTGCCAAATCTGCCGGTGTCAGCCGCGATACTGTTCAGAAAGTACAGAAAGTATTGAGCAAGGCTGAACCGGAAATTATTGAAAAAGCTCGCTCTGGCGAAATCTCGATCAATGCAGCTGCCAAAACAGTCACACCACCCAAACCGGTATCGCCACAGGACAGCGATATGGGAAATCCCATATCAGAACCCGCGGATGAAGTAACTGCGGAACAACCTGAAAAAATCATCGATCCGGAACCAGCAGGAGAAATAACTGGTTCAGTTAATCTGGACGATGCGTTTTCTGACGGGCCGACGCTGGAAGAACTCATAGACGAAACCCAGCGGGAAAACGAGCAGCTGCACAGAAAAATCGAATCACTGACCAAAGACGACAAAGACGCTGAAATTGTCCGTCTGCAAGACCTGAATTTTGCGTTGAGCCGCCAGATTGACACGTTGACGGCAGAAGTCGGTGCAGCGAAAAACCAGGCACGCTATGTTACCAGCAAATTGCGTGAAATCGGCAAGATTGTCGAAACGGAAGACTGGAGTGAAATCGTTTCCGCGGTCAGGAGACTGAAATCGTGAAAGTGGACATTCAGCTCAGGCCATACCAGGAACGCGCAATCGAGCAGTTGCGTGATGGTATTCGCCGTGGGCTGAAAAATCAGCTGCTGTGCGCACCTACTGGATCGGGTAAAACGGTTCTGGCGTCTTATCTGGTCGATGAATGTTCAGGAAAAGGCAAACGTGCCGCATTCGTCTGTGACCGTGTCAGTTTGATCAATCAGACATCCGCCATGTTCGAACGATACGGCATCGCACATGGTGTGATCCAGTCGAACCACTGGAGGTGGCGTCCATATGAGCGAGTACAGGTCTGTTCTTCACAAACTCTTGCAAGGCGTCAATGGCCGAAATCCGACCTTATCATCATTGACGAGTGCCACACCGTCACGGAAACAGTCAAAAAACGCATCAGTGAACGCGATACCGTTGTCATCGGCCTGACGGCGACTCCATTTACAAAAGGCCTCGGGAAACTCTACGACAATCTGGTCAACGTCACATCAACCCAGTCCCTGATCGACGATGGTTTTTTGTCGAACTACCGCATATTTGCTTGCAAGGAGCCGGACATGAACGATGTCAAGGTCGTGGCAGGCGAATGGGAAGAGAAAGAGACTTCCAGACGTGCCCTGCAAGTCGTCGGGGATTGCGTCAAGGAATATGTCGAACATTGCAATGGTAAGAAATTTATCTGTTCAGCGGTGGACACAGTACACGTGGAAGAGCTGCAGCGTCAATTCATGGCGGCGGGAATTCTGTGCGCAAACTATACCTACAAAACGTCCGAAGCCGAACGCGAGGAAATCGTCAACGAATTCAAGAAGCCAGGTAGCGTCTATCGCGGTCTGATTACCGTGACCGCTGCCAGCAAGGGATTTGACCAGCCGGATGTCGAGTGCATCATCATGGCCCGACCGTTGCGTAATTCGCTGGCGGAACATATCCAGCTTTTCGGGCGAGGTTTGCGGATTCATCCGGACAAGAAAGAGTGCATCGTGCTGGATCACTCCGGCAATTGTTTGCGCTTCATGGATGAGATGCAGGACTTTTTCCAGCATGGCGCGGCCGAACTGGACGATGGCAAACCGAAAAATCGGAAAAAGAAAAAACTGGAAGACATCGAGGACAAATACACGAAATGCCCGGTATGCAAGGCCTTGCACGCCTCAGCACCATATTGTCCGAATTGCGGGCATGAGTACCCGCCAAAGAAATCCAAAGTCATACACAAAGCTGGAACCCTCAAGGAACTGATTACATCAGGAGCCAGACAGGAACTGACCATTGAACTATGGCCGCAGATCGTGCGGTATGCGCAGTTGCATAAACAGCCTGAAAAGGCCGAGAAATATGCCTTGGCCGTGTTTCGCCGTATAACCGGTGTCTGGCCGACTAAACGATATGGCAACACAACGCCGTCTGACATCGTTACAGCGCCTGTCCTAGGCAAAATCCGGGCCATGAACATCGCTTATGCCAAATCAAGGAGAAAAGCGGCATGAGCATGGACTTCATTGAATTCTGCCGGGATTGTGGAATCGTCATCGATACATTGCCGCCCTATGGCGTCTGGAGTCGTTATCCGACAGTAGACCATCCCAGAAAACGCAATGGTGCCGTGAAATGGATGGAATCGCATGGGCTTGTCCAGAACCACGCCGTCATGAGCGAACCGCGACGATGGGTCCGGAATGAGCGGACAGAAAGACCACTGTCACAGGATGAGGTCAGACGGGCCAGAGAACGTGCGCAAATTCAGAAAAGGAAAGAACAGAACGAGCGTGCTGCTGCAATAGGACAGATGCGGGAGTGTTGGAAACGCTTGCCGGCATTGAGGGATAACCATCCTTATCTCAACAGAAAAGGATTGTCCATGCAGGGGTGTGGGCAATTACGGATTGACCGTGACTTGCTGGTGATTCCCCTTTACAGGAAGGGTGAACTGGTCAGTCTGCAGACAATTGATCCAGAAGGCAACAAAAAATTCCGGCACAACTGTCCAGTCAAAGGTGCGACATACTGCATACAGCGGCGCAACAGCGTCGTGACGTGCTTTTGCGAAGGTTTTGCCACAGGTTTGGCGATATACCAGAGCATTCCTGGTGCATCAGTCGAGGTCTGTTTCAATGCAGCCAATCTTGTTGAGGTTGCAAAACAAAGAAAAGTTTCCGGCATGACCGTGGTCTGTGCCGACAACGACTGGCAAACGGCAAAGAAAGCGCCGTTTGTGAACCCCGGCATCGAGAGAGGAACAGAAGCGGCAAAGCTAATGAAATGCGGTCTTGCTTACCCGGAAGGCATCGAAGGTTCTGACTGGGACGACGCAAGGCGGGAATGGGGAGAAAAAGGAAGCATGAAAGTGAAAATGGAAATCATGAGGAAGGCGAGGATGGTAATCAGGTAAGGAGGAACGCTCACGGTATATAGGGAGGGACAACCGCCGACGCCCGTGAGTGTAGGAGTGTAGGCAAGAACGAGCGCCAGGCCGAACGTGGGGTGGAAGAAGTAGAACGGGGCGCGGCAAGAGTGAAAACTCTTGAAAGTCTGCTTGACGCATGAATGGGCCGTAGGGAACTCAGGGAAATGCGCCACCGGGGGAGGATCGTTGATCGTCTCTTGGGGGTGTTACGCCTTTTGAACCGAGAGAATCTTGGGAAATACCTTTAAAGAGATAAGTAAACAGCGAGATAGAGGGGACAGAAAAGATGGAAAACAGGGCGGGAAAAGGATTCCGGCAAAGCGAACTGAACGACTACATGAGACGTCGTGGTTTGTTCGACGAATGGAAAAAAACAAAGATGTCGCATAACGACGCGATCATGCTTTTGCGGGTGGGGGCATTATTGCCGACCGAAAAAGCATGCCGCAAAGATAAGAGGGCATTGTTGCGGGATCTCATACATGGCGTGAGCCACGGGGTTTAGAAGATGATTGCACAGGAAAACCACACGGGCTATACTGACCCTGCACCGGAAAAAGACGGTGCCGGGTTTGGCGACCTGTTATTGTGCGGCGGACAACCGCCATCAGTGCGGTTTTTTAATGTCCGTATGTCTCCGTCTATGGGCGGAGCTTGTGGGGCATCTTCGGATGCGCCGATAGTACCGCACAATCGGTTCGCCAACCCGCAAGCTCTTGCCCGCCCTGTTTGGCGACAGGAAAGGCAAGGTTATAAACCTTATGTGCGGAGACATATTATGTCTAATCAATCCATTGCTACGTCCGTAGCAACCGAATCCTTTAATTTCGATAACTTTCCTGTCCGTGCAATCAACCGAAACGGCGATATCTGGTTTATCGCTGCTGATGTTTGCGCTGCAATTGATATCGGAACAGAACAGATAAGGCGTCTTGACGACGATGAAAAGGGTCTGCATTTAACGCAGACCCCTGGCGGTAAGCAGGAGATGTCTATCATCAACGAATCCGGTCTGTATGCCCTAATCCTGCGTTCTCGCAAGCCCGAAGCCAAACGCTTCCGTAAATGGGTCACATCCGAAGTCTTGCCCGCCATCCGCAAGACCGGGAAATATGCCGTCAACAGCCTTCCCCCGTGGGATGATGAAAAAGTTCTGCAAAATCCCTCACGGCTCACAACAGAGAAACTGATGCACATGCTATCCGGACGCCGGATATTGCTGAATTTTTCACATTATGGAGACGTGAAAATAGATCTGATACCGCATAAAGGCTTTTTCACCACGCACGATGAAATACCGAGCATGATCCGGAAATTCCCGGATTTCATGTTTCCGGAAGAAGATGTGCTTCAGATTGCAAAAGCTTGTGTTGAACGCCTGGAAGTCGAAAGAAACAGCAGGAAGAAATCCCGGGATGAAACTCTGAACAGATCAAGAGGCGCGAAATGATTGACCGCATTTTCAATTGTATTGGCTGGCTTCTGGTCTTGATAGGCATAGGGGTTTACTGGATTTTGTAGGACAAGGCCCGCTCAATGCGGGCTGACTGAATGCGATTAAAGGATGAATAACCTGAAAAACGATTTGCGGTGCCTTGACAGTTTTTTTGGATGGGATCCGGAAGAAAAACATGAAATATGGAATGCGTCGCAAAACAGCGAGGAATTATGCCAGTGGTGGTCCCGGCTTGCAGCAGCGTACAGGGCCGGTTACCGCCAAACAGCTGAAAACGCTTATATCCGGCTCGTACAGTGGGAAAGGCAGCGTAAAGAACAGGGAACAAAAAATGGAAACAAAAAATAATAAACCGAAAGGAAAACAGGGTATTGCATTTGATCTCGTCAAGAAGTTTCCTGGCATTTCGTCCGTTGAGATGAAATCGATAGCGGGTTTTCCATGCGCTGCGATTTTATCGCATCTTTATACGCAAGGTTTTCTGATAAGGGTGGGGAAAAAAGCGAATTACCACTATTTCGTGAATCCGCAACCAGGGAAAAACGAAGTTTTGCATTGCTCGCGAGTAGAGGCTAAAGGCGCAGGATGGAACAGTTTTATTGAAAACTGCAAGCTGTATGACAGGCTGCACAGTAATTTCGTGAGGATGTCGGTATGAAATCAAGAATTCTTGCACTTGGACGTCTCAAAACAGGACAGATGAACAGGACAGAATCTGAATATGCACAACATCTTGAATGGCGGAAACGTGCAGGAGAAATAGTCTGGTATCGGTTTGAAGGCATGAAATTCAGGCTTGCAGACAACACGTTCTATACACCAGATTTCTCGGTCATGCGCTCTGATGGCGCATTGGAAATGCATGAAGTCAAAGGGTATTGGCTCGGTGATGCCCGAGCCAAGATCAAGATTGCGGCAGATCAGTATCCGATTGTGTTTGTGGCCGTCAGAAAAAAGGCGAAAAAGGATGGCGGCGGATGGTCTGTCGAAACATTCTGATGGGGAAACGACCATGACCACGATTCATATCATCCGTCAGAACATGGAAATGCCGGACAGCAAGGCACTTGAAGGTGCGAGGAAACTGTTATTTGGAGTGATTGACGGACATACCGACCAAGATCGCAGAGCATGGCGACGTTGGTGGAAAATGATCTTCAGGTCGCAAATCGGCGAGTTGTTCGTCATGGAGTACAAGTTTACCCGGTCCAGTAAATTCCATCGCTGGTCCATGAAGATTGAAGGCGCTTTTTTTGATGCACAGGAACGTTTCAGTGACAGGGAACAGTTCCGGAATTGGGTCAAGATCGGAGCAGGTTGGGTGGATTGGGTGCCGGGTCCGGACGGAGGTATTGTGCCATTGCCGAGATCAATATCTTATGCTGCAGCGGACGACCAGGAATTTCGGGAATACCACGAAAAAATGGTGAGCTTTTTCCGGTCCGGACGTGCGTCGGCATACCTGTGGCCGCATCTGACAGAACAGCAGGCAACAGATATGGTTGAAACGATCTTACAGGAATTCGAAGATGACGACAGTCAGAATTTTCGCTAATGGCAAATGCATCAAGGTTGACCCGTTACTGCATCCAGATCGTCTGTGTTATGGCCAGAACTGTTATTTGCGTATCAAGGGATGCAGAAATGATCAGCGAACGGTGGTGCCTTGTCACGCCAATCTGTTGGAACTGGGCAAGGGTAAAGGCATCAAGGTACCCGATATTTATACCGTTCCGGGATGTTTTTATTGCCACCATGAGCTGGATCAGGGTTCCAGGTTGAGTAAAATCCAGCGGCGACGGACATGGCTTGCCGGATATGCACGCTGGGGGAAATTCCGGGAAAGGCGCTACGGAGTCAAATACTGCTCGCTGGATTTGGTTTGACATTTTTACGGAGGTGCAGGCATGGAAATTGGCTATACAACAATGGATGGGATCCCGGGACAATACTTTTTCTGTGCCGCATATCAGGCAACTATAGCGGTTTCGCGTTGTGCCTGTATGTATAAAGCCTCGAAAAAAATCAGGGTCGGCGAATATCACACACTGCAGAAATGTATCGGTTGCAAGATTGGCGCCTTGCATGCCGGAGAACAGCCGATTGTCATGCGAAGCGGAAATCTGCCAAGACACATGTGCGTCAGATGTCATTGTTATGCCGATCGGCTCCTCTCAAACGGGGTATGCGTCTCATGCAGCAACCGGGCCGCAGAAGTGAAAAAAGGGAGAAACGCGAAAGGATGCACACCTTCTCCGTCAGACTGGTTCTGGCGGCGTCCGGAACAGATAAAAGGCAAGGGGAAAACCGTATGGTTATACCCGGTCAGGCTGACGACGAAACAGGGCAGTGACGTCCGTTATCAGGTTATCGATGATGCCTCGAATACGCTTGAGGCCATGTTGAGGATTTTGCGCCTTGAGCGCGAAGAAATCGTTTTCGGGCGTCGTCCTGCGATCAAGGTAGATACAGTACAGATGTCATTGTTCGGAGGGCTGCATTAATGCGCAGATTTGTATTGCTGGATCATGTATGTCGTGTTTGTTACGGACGGCTGGTCGCTGAAATCAGTGTCGAGGGGAAAAGGACTGGAAAGGTCAGGTGTTCCGATTGCGGCCTAGAAGAATCGGGAGGCTATCGGGCATTATGCTGTTGCGGGCTGAAATTGAGAAACGGCAAAGACGCCGGTTTCCGATGTGTCCTGAATCTGGATATCACACCGGAAATGCCGGCGGAGATAATCGTCAAACATGTGGATGAATGAATTCGTTCGTGACGGAATAATGGGTTGATTACGATAAACGGATTCGTGAAATGCCTATTTATCTCCTGCTTAAAGCTACAACCACCAAGACAATTACGGTTCCGGCATATACCCGCTCAGACGGGACGATAGTTCCGGCACATCAGAAAACCGTTCATGTGGATCCGGATAAAGATTCACACGAAGTTGTGTCCGGTAAAGGGACGTATTCACAGAAACTGGCGCATAAAAAGCTCTCGAAAATGCCAGGATGGGAGAATTTGCCTCATGAACACAAACTGGCGCATATTCTCTCGTCGGCGACAAACCTTCAGAAACAGGCATCGTTGAAGTCCAGTATCGCCGGATTCAAAAAATTTATTGTTGCAGGAAAGGTCCCGTACAACAGTCAGACAAGTGCCTTCGTGTCACAGCCGAAAGACAAGATGCTTGGCATGATGACAGAGCTGAGCGACAAAGTCGGCGAGGAAAAATTCAATGGATTGTTTGCGAGCGCCTTGCGGAAACTGAAGAAAGAGGAACTGCATAAAGAAGGGCAGAATAACGAGAATCCAAAAGTCGAACCTGAAAAGCCGAAAAAATCGGAAGAGGATATTCAGGCTTCACAAAAAATTTCGGAGGTGTTGAAAGGGCAGTACGGTTACTATGTCAAAAAAGCTGCCGAATCGCTGTCAAACGATGCAAAGTGGCAAATGTCCACGCCGGTTAATCAGTTGAAAGTGATCATCGAGAAAGGCAAGGAGTTGCAAAAGGACGCGGCCAATGTCCATGGTTTCCATCAGTCTATCCTCAGCGCTCAATTGCCGACAGCCGAACAGTATGCAGCATTTGACAAGCTGGCGCCGGAAAAGAAAGAAGCGGCCATAGCGGAGTTGACGCGTGGTGTCGGTAATGAGGCGGAGAAACTGCTTGGGGAGGCAAAACAAAAATATTCGGGCAGTCCGGAAGAAAAAACAGAGCTATCGGAAGTGATGGAATCATCCGGACAGGCGAAACCGGGTAACGAAGTGCCTGTTCCGGCTGCTGTCAGAGTTGCCAATCAACCGGATTCTCCTGTCGAGAACGCTGACGATAACGAAAAACAGTCCCCAGTCAAAACCGAACTTGAATTCAAGGATGACAAGTCCAATAAATTCTGGTCGATCGAAGTGGACGGGGAAAAAATCATTACATCGTGGGGCAAGATCGGCACCAAGGGAGTACAAAAAGAACAGTCAGCGCATTCTGCCAAGGATGCAATGGACACGGCGAAAAAGCTGCTTAACCAGAAACTGAAGAAAGGGTACAAAGTCACTGGAAAAGACGAGTTGTCCAATGGCATGAAAGAAGAGGCCAATTCAGTCAATGTCATGGATGGGAAGAATGATGAAGTGACTTCCGGAAAAGCTGCAGCAGAACCGGAAAACACCGGTCCACAGGACGGCGATACCAAACAGGGGGCGGAAGGCACTCTTGTATTCCAGAATGGCAGGTGGCACAAGACAGAAAATCATTATGCGCCGAAAGTGGTATCGATCCACGAGGTAATACGGCAGGATGAAAAAGACATAAGCGGCTGGAAACAGGTCGGTGCGCAGGAAGGATCGAATGAAGGCGGTTATTTCGAGGACGAGGCCGGACAGAAGTGGTATTGCAAGTTTCCGTCCGATGAAAATATGGCCAAGTCTGAAGTACTGGCCGGAAAACTTTACGAGGCGTGTGGTATCGAAGTGCCGGCTCTGTCGCTCATCAAGCGAAACGGAAAGGTCGGGGTTGCTTCGAAATTTGTTTCGGGCTTGCAGAAAGACAAGGACAAGTTGTCGAAATTATCGGGTGTTGCAGAAGGTTTTGCTGTCGATGCATGGCTCGGTAACTGGGATGTAGTCGGTCTCGGATACGATAACCTGCAATGCAATGGCAAAAAGGCAATACGAGTCGATGTCGGGGGTGCCCTTGAATACCGGGCACAGGGCAAAAAGAAGGGAAATGCTTTCGGTTTGACCGTTTCCGAAGTCGATACCTTGCGCGATGCATCGGTGAATCCGCAAGCCGCACATGTGTTTGCCGGACTGACGCAGGACCAGATAAAGGAATCGGTCAAAAACGTCCTGAAGCTGTCTGACAATTCCATTCGCAGCTTGTGTTTTGCCTATGGGCCCGGATCGAAAAAAGAGATAGGAAAACTGGCTGACAAACTCATCCAGAGAAAAAAGTATCTGGCAGTGAAATATCCGGAAGTAGCAAACGAATTCCGCCCCAAAACGGAAATCGTCATTCCGGGAGCGCCGAACTTTCTGGAGTGGCACGGAAAAGGGAAGGGACTATCCAGCAAAGCGCACCTGAATCAACAAAACCAGGAGCTGGCCAACCAGATTCATTCTCTGGGAAAAGAAGGGAATCTGCAAGCGCTGCAGGATTTCAAATTCCAGCCGATCAGTTACGATAACGGTAATGCAACAGGCGATCTGTCTCATATTCAGAATCACAAGTCACAGCATGTGGTCAAATATTGGCAAGACGTGGTACATGCCATCGAGAATCCGATAAAGGTAGCGCCAAAAGGTATTGTTGAGGTTGCGGTATCCACTGTTGGCGGCATCTTCGGTTCGCTGGCCAACCTTTTCAGGGATACCCGCAAACTGGTCGGCCACAGCCACAAGTTGGGCCGGTATGCCGTTCTCGGAAAAGTGGTCGGAGGCGATTTGTTTCAGGGCTGGCAACCCAAGAAGAGGTCGAAAAGCGAAGTGTCCATGAATACACACGAGATGTACATACAATCCAAGCAATCCTTTGCGGCCATGTCACAGACGCACCAGCAGGCACTGATGGATTATACAGGGAGCGCTTACACAAAAATGAATAACCCGGCTACAGGCGTGGGTACACATGGCAAAACCGACTATGTGATCGATTGCGTTGACAAGGCAGCCGTGCATATTCCAGCCGGAACGGTTTTATCGAGGCGATTTTCATTCCACGAAAATCCCAGCTTTAATATACAAAAATTATTGGAATCGGAAGGATCGGTTATAAAGGACTTCGGAATTATTTCAGCCAGTACCAAACCGAACACATGGAGCGGCGATATCCAGTTGAGAATTGTATGTGGGGAAGGGGTCAGGGGACTTTATGTCGGTCAGGATCCCAAAGGGAATGGGAGTGCCATTTCGCATTTTGCCAGTGAATCGGAATGTATTTTGCCGTATGGCAGTAAATTCTACGTCCGGAAAATCCATAAAAATGAGGTGATAAACGATGAATACGGGACGTGGGGAAAACATTGCAAATATTTGGTGGAAGTCGTTGCGTTACCGAATTGAAAGGGATTAAAGCATGTTTGAAGAATCATTGCGGGACATGGGAAGCAACCGGAATCTGGGTTCCACCGAAGTGGTCGATCAGCTGGTCAGGAAGTTTGTCCATGACGTGCTGACGGCAGACTCGATTGATGATGTTTATGGTGCCGTAAACCGTGCTGCAGAAATTTTTTCCGGGACGGACACGTCATATCGGACGATTGACGGCTGGTCGGGAAAAGCCGGACTGAATGACGAGTTGGCAACCCGTTTGCAGATCGACTCCGGTCAGTCGGATATGGATATGCTGAGATCGGCTTTCGGTCTGTTCGCCCAGTATCTTTTCGGGATAATCCGGAAGAACAGGGGGGAAGAAGAGATCGACAAACTGATCGTTTATATCGATTCACTGATGCTGGGAACGGTCAGTACGCTTTACCCGCACGCAAGATTCTGGTTCGAAGGGCCAATTGAGACTGGAGAAGCGCTGGCAAAGGCGCATAACCCCGGATATGTCAGAAAAGACGGGACAGTCGTAAAACCGTTCGACGATAGCAGAGCATCCCGAAGGGACAATGATTATCCCGATGCGGAAGATCATCCATCGCCTGATGAAAACGGGAAACCGGTCAATATTCTCCATCCCTCAAAACCGACCGGCCCGGAAACCTGGAACGATCCGCGATCGATTGCCGTTTTTGTTCCGTCGGGAAAGGCGCCATCTGAACTGAACGGGATCCCATTTGCAGAATGGGCAGACCATCCGGAAGGCGAGGATTGGGAGAACGTTCCTGGCATTATGGAAGATCTGGATGAGCCACCTTTGCGAATCCCGCAAAACAAGGAAGCGGCGACAGGAGTTGTCATTGAGGAACCGGATGGCAGAATTTGGCTGGTGTCTCCGACAAACGGTTTTGGCGGCTATAAAACCACTTACCCGAAAGGGCGGCTTGAAGACGAATTATCGTATCAGGCAAACGCAATCAAAGAAGTATTCGAAGAAACCGGCCTGAAAGTTGAAATAACCGGTTACATTGGCGATTTCGAACGGACGACGACGGTTACCCGGATGTATCGGGGACGGAGAATAGGAGGTTCACCGGTTGATGTTGGCTGGGAGACGCAGGCGGTTCAACTGGTACCGAAGAGCCATCTCGAACAGGCTGCGGCAAACAAGACGGACCAGCCTATTCATGAACTGGTCAAGAAAATGTGAGGTAAAAACATGTGGATTATGATGTCAGATTGCTTTTTCAGTATTGTTCATAAGGATTGTGCTGAGGACGAATTGCTTGTACGTGCACGACGACCGGGGGATATTGAAAGGGTATTCCCGGAAGTGTTTGTGATGGAAACACCAGATAATGATTACCGGTACCGTGCGATCGTCAAACGTATAGAAGTCTGCGATGCGATGAGTGATGCTATTTACAATATTTCATATCCGAATTTCAAAGACAGCGTGTATGAAAGGGATTTGCACAATGCATACATGCATGTCTGGAACGATATGGAACAAATTCAACCGGATGGCGCATACGGGCGGAAACGATCGTTACAGTGATGATGGAGAAGGATAAGGGAGCTTTCGTAAGCTCCTTTTTTGTGTTCCGGAGGTATGGTCGCAGCTTGCACGTCGTGATGGGAAAATAGTTGCAGATTGCTGCAAGGAGATCGTACATGGCAAAAATGGTAGCGCCGCAAATAAAAGTGGAAAGCTGGTTTTATCTCGTCCCAAAGCCGATTGACGGTTTTCCTGAAACCGCTTATCCACGGTTTTACAAAGTAGTGGAAAGGGATGAGGACAGTGTCGGTATGCGTGAGTTTTCTGCTATGGCTGAGCGGCTCGAGACGACGGAAACAAACGAATATGCCTTTTCACCCATCGAGACGAGATACCATACCTTTGACAAAGACATATCAACGTATGCGCTGGAGCCGTCTGGCGTGATCAAAGTCGAATCCGGTACCATGCAACCGTACAACCGGAACAAGAAGATCATCGTTGATGTGCCGATTCAAAGATGGAAACCCAAAAACCCTTACCTCAAAGATGGTGTTCCGCCGAAAAGAAACACAATTTTTTGCCCTGTCGTGATGAAAGAATAGTTGCAAAGTTGCAATGCAAAGAGTTGCATTAGTTGCAAAGTTGAACATCACGGAGGAATCCAATGGCAAAGTTGACCCTTGAGCAATGGCAAGAGATCAGGGCGAAACGGGAAGCGGGCGCGAAGTTCCAGGAGCTTGCCAGGGAGTATAACGTCACTCATCAGGCTATCCAGAAACGGGCAAAAGCCGAGAACTGGGGTGACGGGTCCGACGTGGAAGACGTTATACGGCGAAAAGTTGCAGAAAAAGTTGCACGAATCCGGAGGACTGAAAATCCGGAGAAAAAAGCGGAAGCCATTGACGCAGAAGCCGAACGGAAAGCCGCGGTAATCAGCCGTCACAGGGAAGAATGGGGGAAGGTGACGGATGTCATAGAAGCGACCGTACAAAGTCTTGAGAAAAAGGATAACAGGACAGCATCCGGTCTGGTCAAACTCGCGAAAACAATGGCCGAAGCCACCAAAATCCAGCAGGAAGGTGAGCGCAAGGCGTGGGGGCTGGATATCGTTATCGATCCGGCTTCGTTGCGAAAAATGACCGACGCCCAGCTTGAAGCATTGGCTTCCGGCAAAACGATTCTTTAAAAGGCGGAAATGGCAAGGCCCAACATATCCCTGATGGCGGCTGCGGAAATCGAATTGCGGCGTCGACGCAGGCTGAAACTGGAAATGCCCCATAACATCCTCATTCCGGAAGAGCAAACCTTTACGCAGTGGTGCGAACAGCTGGGCAGAGAAGGCCTGCGTGTTGATGGTATTCCTTTTTCACTGGAAAACCGGCCAGCCATGCGGTTTCTCTATGATCTGCTGCCGTCTACGCCCGAAGAAGCCTTCCGGAAAACCATCGTGCTGCAGAAATGCGCCCAGGTCGGGTTTACTGTCATGGAAATGCTGTATGCCATTTACGTAGCCATGAAATGGATGCCTTGCAAAGTCGGGATGTATCTGCCCGGACGCGATCTGGCGGCCATCAAATCGTCAGAGCGTTTTATCCCGATTGTCAGGACCATTCCGGTCGCCCATAACTGCCTGACAGATGGCAAGGCGTCCGAAGGCAATGTCCTTGTCCGCAGTATGGGGGATTCCCGGTTTCATTTTATGTGGACGTCGGGGAAGACTTCAACCGAATCCATACCGCTGGATGTGTTGACGTTTGATGAAGTGCAGGAAATGCTGGTGGAAGATATGGAAAAGACGCAGGAACGTCTGTCAGCGTCTTCCATAAAATGCACGTTGATGGGATCGACGGCAAACTGGCCCGAAGCCGATATCAATTGGTGGTATTTGCGTGGATGTCAGTACCGGTTTCATACTTCTTGTCCGCATTGCCGGAAATCGTTCATTTTTGACGATCATTTTCCGGCGTGTGTTGCTTATAACCATGGTCAAATAGCGGGTGCACCGTCAGACGATTACTGTTATGTCTGCCCTTATTGCCAAGGCTGGATTGCCGATCCTCAAAACGGGGAGTGGATTGCCGACAATCCGGGCGCCGAAATCATTTCGGCCCATTTTTCGCAGTTTCTGTCGCCGACTATTTCTCCGAGAGAAATCATCGAGAGTTTTTACAATGCCAAAAATCTGAAGAATTTTTACAACCGCAAACTGGGAAAACCGTACATGGATCCGTCTCAGGTACCGGTTACGATGGCCATACTGGAAGAGTGCGAGCGGCTGGGTATGAAAGCCGGATTGCAGTGGAAAAAATCGTCAAGGGAAGCGTTTATGGGCGTGGACAATATGGGCGGTTTTGCCTGTGCGTATCTGGCGGAAAGAATGCCGGACGGACGGATGGCGGTTATCCATGCCGAGGCGATTTACGGACTTGACCCATGGTCCCGTCTGGATGAATTGATGGACGATTATCATGTCGTAGTCTGCTGTTGCGAGCAGCTACCGAATTATGACAGTGCAAAACAGTTTGCATCCCGTCATGTCGGCAGGGTGTTTCTTGTATCGTCCTATACCAATATCGAAGACGACATGATCCGTTGGGGAGACGCCAGTCTGTCACAATCCGACCGGAAAACGGCCGAAGAATACCGGGACAGATATACCTTGTCGATTGACCAGTACAAGCTGATGTCATGGGCGATGGCGAGGATAACCCGGAAAATGACACTTTTCCCGGCATCGGGAGAATTGACGCAGGAAATCGATATCAAGGGCCGCATGGAAAAACGTCCGATTCTC
The DNA here is from genome assembly GCF_000158475.2 of Oxalobacter paraformigenes. Taxonomy (GTDB): domain Bacteria; phylum Pseudomonadota; class Gammaproteobacteria; order Burkholderiales; family Burkholderiaceae_D; genus Oxalobacter; species Oxalobacter paraformigenes. Next base: position 873,350 of record NZ_KI392031.1, read on the forward strand.
CGGGACATGGTCTGGCCACATTTCACGAAAACGGCGCTGGTGACAGAAACGAGTGAGGATGAACACAAAATCAGACGCAAGGTCGTGAAAGTCGGTCTGGACCCGCATTTTTCTTTTGCATACATGTTGTGCTGTGCGGCATGGTGCCGTGCGTATGGCTCGGCAACCTTTTTGATGCCCGATACCGGGAAAAGCGAACAAAGAAAAGAACTCGAAAAGCAAATGCCAGGTTTGCCTGAAAAGGTGCTGGATATTCTTGAGGACAACACTGAAAGCCATACCTGTTCAAAATGCCTGCATTATCAGGATGGCCGGTGCATGGAAAGGCAGTTCCGGACACGAGCATCAGATGTCGCATGTGACTGGTTTATTGCCAAATAGCCGATGTCGTGACGGTACAGTGATCTTTGTATCAAACACTCAGACCCGTCATGTCCGAACCCACAAATAATTCTGCGCATGAAGACGCTCAGGCTGCCCTGAAAGAGCGGCAGGCGTTACACACGCCCAAGTCCGACTCCGATCTGATTTTGCCTTTTAATGACCTTGTCTCGATCGTCAATGGCATAAAAGAGGATTTCGCGCAAATGGATATGGCAAAAGCCGCCAGAATTCTCGATTACGCCAATGATTACCGGCATTCAGACAGGGGGATGCAGTCCGTCAGCCTCGATCAGTTCCAGCTCCAGCAGTCTGGCGAATACTACGAACGTCCCTCTTACCTGACCTACGAAAACATGCGACGGATGGTCCAGCAAACTCCGATTCTGGAATCCATTGTATTGACCCGGACACGGCAGGTGATGCGGTTTTGCAAGATTCAGGAGAGCGGTCATGGACTGGGATTCGTTATCCGGCATGTCGATAAAGACCATCAGTTAACTCAAAGCGAACAGGAAACGATTTCCCTGCTGCAGCAATTCATCATGAATTGCGGATGGGAGTTCAAGCCGCGGGAGAGGAAGCGTCTGAAGCGGTCCAATTTCGCTACATTCATGGCACGGTCGGTACGTGATTCGCTCATCATGGATTCGGCGCCGATCGAGACCGAGATGAAAAAAGACCGTTCGCTTGGGATTGACGGCTTTTATACGGTGGATGGGTCAACGATCCGGCTTGTCCCGGAATCGGGTTTTCGGGGTGACGAAGATGTGTTTGCGCTGCAGGTTATCCAGGGGAGGATTATGACGGCCTATACCCTGGACGATCTGATTTACGAGCCGCGCAATCCCCGAACGGATGTCGATCTGGCCGGTTACGGCATGTCGGAAGTCGAGTTGCTGGTCAAGATCGTGACGGGTTTTTTAAATGCCTTGCAACTCAATTTGAGGGGATTTTCCGAGAATTCCATTCCACGGGGTTTTATCAATTTGATCGGCGATTACAAACCGGATGATCTGGCGTCGTTCCGGCGGTACTGGAATTCGATGGTCAGCGGCGCAAACTCGTCGTGGTCGTTACCGGTACTGGTTGCCAAGGATCCCTCTTCCAGGGCGACGTTTGAACGTTTCGGTATTGATTTTGACGAGATGTATTTCAGCAAATGGATGACGTTTCTGACGTCCATTGCCTGTGCTGTTTATGGCATTTCCCCCGACGAAATCAACTTCGAATCTTTCTCGGTCGGGAAATCGTCTCTTTCCGGTTCGGATACGGCAGAAAAACTGAGCAATTCCCGGGACAAGGGATTGCGGCCGTTGTTGGCCTACTATGAATCGCTGATATCCGATTACATCATTTCTGATTTCGACGAGAAATACTGTTTCCGTTGGACCGGCATTGACGACGAAGATGAAACACAACGGCACGAAATGCGCAAACTGGTCATGACCGTAAACGAGGCCAGAGCACGCGAAGGAATGGAAGCCATGGATGGCCCGATCGGTGATGCCCCGCTGAATCCATCCCTGATTTCTCCATGGATGCAGATGCAGAAATCCCAAAACGACACAGAAGAGACGGAAGAAAATGATGACGAGAATTTCCGGCAGGGAGATCAGAACGACGAAGACAACAGCGAAACTGAAGGAGATGACGACCCTGAAGAGGACAGCGCCGAACAAGACGAGCAAGGCCCGATGGAAGCGGATCAAACGTCTTCTGAAAAAGAAGGTTTGCAGAAATCGGAGGATGCAGGAAATGGCGCTGTTCCGGTGATTTATCGGCTTGGAGATTACTGAAAGGATAAAAACGATGGACGAAACGGATTACGCAAACGATCTGGCCATGCGCACGACCGAACTCGCTATCCGGGAACAGCGTGAAAAAGCGGCCCAGATTCCGGCAGGGAAACCCGGAGAATGCGATTTCTGCGGAAAATGGTCCGGTCGTTTGGTGGATGGAGCTTGTGCTCCCTGTCGGGACAGGTACCATCTGAAATGAGTATTTTGATCGATATTGAACCTCTGTCGTACGGTTGCGCTGACCATGCACTCGAAGTCCTGCATAAGGCAATGTCCGAAGACGACGATATCTGGCGTGAGCACGAGAATGTCTTTATCCGGGAATTGGTCAAACGGGTATCGGAAAAAGGGATCGCTCATCTGGATAACCTGAAAAAGGATTTGTTGTCCTGGATCGGGAAAACGCCTACAGGACCGAGAATGGCAAAGCCAGTTGTCGGAATGGTGGGCCGATGGACCGTCAATGAAATGGCTGCGGCATATGCCTATCTGTCGGGGATCCCGAAAACGGCGTGGAAGGCAGAGGATTATCAGTTGCTGGTCGATTATCTCGTCCAGCGGCATTTTCCCGATAATCCCATACAGTGGGCCGATTACATCGTTAAACGGTCCGTTATGATGGGAAAAATACAGGCGGTTTCGGAGTCAGTGACAGAGCATCAGGCAAGGCAATTGCTGAACCACTTTTCAAACGGCAAGATTTTTGAAACTCTCGGACAGATGGCCGGGCTGAACCAGACGATTATCGATTACGGTATTGCCCATTGTGCCGATCTGATACAGTCCATCGAGGATTCCTCCAGACACCAGATCAAACGGATTGTGCTTGATCACCAGAAAAACCTTCAGCTCGGCATCAAACCGGAGCAATCTTTACAGACAAGGTTGTTTGACACGTTTTCACAGCTCAACCGCGATTGGCGCCGCATCGCCGTGACCGAACCGGGCGAAATGGCCAATCAGGGATTTGTGGCGTCTGTTGCTGCAGGCGAAAAGCTCAGGAGGGTAGAGCAGTATCACGGCGCCTGTCCATTTTGCCGGAAATGGGACGGGAAAATCCTGACGGTCGTTCCGCCTGACAAACCCGACAAGGATTGGGAAAAGGAAATCTGGATCGGAAAAAACAATTCCGGACGGTCCGTGTCTCCCTATAAACGTGTGGACGGGAAACTGGTCAAAAGAAGCGCAAATGAATTGCTGATGCCTGCGGCCGGTTTGTTCCATCCCCATTGTCGGGGGATGTGGCTCAGGGTTGCGAAAGGCGCGGAACCTGATGAGTTTACCGCCTGGCTGAATAACTTTCTTAAGGATATCAAGTAGGCAAAAGGACAAATTGTCGTGACGTTACGCTGTGTCCATCATGAACACAGGCAAACTTTATTTTCTCATCAAGGGCGGACAAGGTTCCGGAAATTTCGGCCATAAAGGACGGGCCGGCAAGGTAGGCGGAAGCGCCAAGAATGACGGACTGTCCAGCATTAAAGAAACCATCATCGCCCATGCTACACCATGGCGCCATCTCGATTTTTCAAAAGAAGCGTGGAAACAGGAATTTCCTGATGGTGGCGTACATACGCCAATCGGTTTTGTGAAACTGGGTGAAAACCAAACTGAAAAGCTGTTAGATAGAAAACGAAAGACATATTTTGGTTTGATAAAGCCGACCTTGGAAAAGCCGCTTTATATTGTTTCTGAACGCGAAACACCGGAAAAAATTCAGGAAAGGAAAGATAAGGGAGAGGGTGTAGAACGGGAAAACGTTATACATTTCATCAAACCATTCATAGTAGCTGATGGCAATGTACAGTGTTTTTGCTGCATTTCTATTAAAAGAGGGGAATTTGAAGTCGCGATCAGCTCATCGCCCAGAAAGATAAAGCAAGTTTTCAACGCGATCAGAAAACATGCACTGATTATTCCGCAGAGAAAACCGGGCATCGTCCAACTGCCAAAGCAGAGCTCTACCTTAACAGATGATGCCGCTTCATCTGGGAGGGACGATGACCTGGCTAAGGCGGCAACCTGTGTATATTCTATAACAAAATCCACTGAAAACAACGAAATATATGCCATTTGTTTGCCTGAATTGCATAAAGCCATTTGCGAAATTCCGGATGACACGCTTTTAAAGGGCGGCAAGGGATCAGGCAATTTCGGGCATGCTGGTCGCCTAGGAAAAGTTGGCGGCAGTAGCGCAGGACACGGTATATCGAGGGTTACTGACGAAAGCGAAAAGCAATACAGGGAAATAGAAGCGAAGTACAAGGGAACCAACGCATGGATGAAGGCCCCGAATGGGAAGCCCACCAAACTGACCGAACGGCAGTGGGTACAAGTCAGGACTCACAATTTCAAGCGATGGTTCGGCGATTGGGAAAATGATCCCGACAATGCTTCAAAAGTGGTGGACGAGAATGGCGAGCCACTGGTTGTTTATCATGGGACGGAAGCAGGGACCCGAAATGAAAGAGTCCGAAAAACGCCATCCCCCGAGTATTTTGAAAAAGCCCGGGAGATTTACCGTCAGTTCGGAGAAAAATATGAAGCTCTTCGCGCCGGAAGAGACTGGAGCGAGCTGAACAGAGATGAGAAATTTATTTCCGAAAGCCATGCCCTTGTCGAGTGGCGAGAGAGTGAGATAGCGAAACTGGAACGCGAGTATCCAGCGGTCGAAGTCAGGGAAATTATCGAACGGGAGCCGATTCAGGTATTTGACAAAAAACGTCTCGGACAGAACACAGAAGGCAACGCGAGCAACTTTGGACTGACGGGAACGGCATATACAGGGTTCTGGTTTAACGTAGGCGGTGACGTGACGATGGTGGGCAACAATGTGATATCGTTGTTCCTGAAAATCGTTAATCCTCACGATACAGGGACACTCGATGATCTGGCCGGAGATATCTCGGCAACCGGCAAGAAAACAGCGAAAGCTGCCGCCAAGGCGTATCTGGAGACACTCCGTTACGGGAAATACGACGGGCTTGTTCTGGAAGATACGGAGATCGGTGGCACGTCTTATGTCGCGTTCCGGCCAAACCAGATCAAATCCGCCACAGACAATCCCGGTGCCTTTTCAGCCAATGATCCGTCCATAATCAAGTCCTATGCCGACGTACTGTCCCCTGAAGGCAATCTGCTCGCATCCGGTTGCCTGATCAAGGAATCTTTTATGAAGAAGGCCCTGGAGGAGGGTGAACGGTGGGTAACGGTCCACCCCAATGGCGACGGAGCAAAGGGCGTCCCTGTGCTGATCAGGGAACATCCGGACGGAACGGCCACTGTCATTGGAGGCGCCGGCGGCAAGCTCAACCATCTCAAACTGCGAGGGATCAAACCGGAATCTGACTACAAAGAAGCCTTGCGTCAGAAAGAAGAAGATCGGAAGGCGGCCAGAAAACAGCAGATTGAGGCAGACAAGGCGTCGGGTATGCACGCACTTAAAGTGGCCGAACGGAAGAAGCTACAGGAACGGATGAAAAGCGAACGGGCGGAATTCGTCCAATCCGTTGCGAAACTGGCTGGCTGGAAACCCGAAGAACTGGATTTTGATGAAGAAAAACACGCTGGTTTGTCACCTAACGCACTCGAAAAGGCACGTTCAGACCATGAAAAGGCGCTTTTCCGTAAGGCCAAAGAAACAGTTGATATTAACCGCAAGCGGCTGATTGAAGATGCAGAGGCGAGAGCACAGGCTGGACTGGGAGAAGTGCCGTTGCATTCAAGTTCTCCTGATAGTCTTTCAGTTCAGGACATTGCTCCATTACCGGAAATCAATGCATCAAAGCTTGGCTTCAATCCGGAATACCAGTCCCGATCCGGGATAAGTGCCGATCAAGCAAAACAGGAAGGCGCTTTATTTTTATCTCATCCAGATTCTGATGATCAGAATTCAAAGGATGTAAAAAGCGATTTAAAAGAATCCATTAATAAAGAAATATCAGAATTCACTTTAAATAATCCCGATTCGGTTTTACCGAAACCACGGATTCTTGAAGACGCTCAAAAAGCCGCTGATCTGCTCAGATCGTACAAGCGGTTGAAAATGGTCGAAGCAACTGCAAAGGACGCACAACGCAAACTGGATACGGCAGATAAGGTCGAATCAAAAGCGCAGATTATTGAAGTTTCTGATGCAGATGTCGATGAAAAAACTCGGCAGGATATTGAACAAAGTGTTCGTACAGCCGGGGCAAGATCATTCCTTGATGAACTGAACAGACGTGGCGGAGAACTACATCTTGCTGGCCATGTGGCGTCTGGTGCATTTAACGCACTGAACGGCGCGGCATTGGCAATCGGTGGAGACGCTTTGATTGACCGGTCAGTTGTGGATGTTCTTGGCGTGTCCGGTGCTGCTCAGGTACTTGCCAGACGGATATACAACGACATGGCAGCTGACACGGATAAGGTCAGGCAAGCGATGGAGGAGTATCACGTCAGCCGTTCCGATGAACTCCAGAAAACGGCTCTGGACAAGGCCAGACAGTACTACGATATCGCATCATCTATCGAATTGCCGGAAGCGTCCGATGGATTCGATCTGGTCATGGCACAGGAAGCCAATCACAAGCGGAGACAAGCAGTTTCAGAAGCGCAAAAGATACTGGGCCAGGCTCATGGTGAAATGACGGCCACTGCGTCACTGGTGGCGGCACTGCAAAGAAAGCCCACGGACCCGATTGAAGTCAATATGGGCGCCTTGCCTGCCGATGCTGCAGTGACACAGCTCCGGGCAATTGGCGTCCAGCCAGGCGAGTATCATCTGGCAAAAATCGGAAACTCCCTTGTCGCGACGATTTCTCCTGAAGGGTTGGACAATCTTTCCAGACCCGTAGATGTGGAAGGGATGGCACAGATAAGGCGAAATCTCGACATCATGGAAGGGAAGTATGACGAGGATGGCTGGTTGCCGAAAGGGTTTGCGAAACGTCCTGATCTGTGTATGCGGGTGGAGCCGGGTGTCGCGGAAAAACTGACCGAGCCATTTCATCCGGGAGAAAACTTGCAGGAGTCACTGCGGGACTATATCGGTTCCCGTATGGCTGATGGCGATGCCATGCAGGATATTTTTGCCGATATCCAGTCCAGCCACTTTTTCCAGAAGTCAGGCGATCCGGACGCTTATCGTGACGCGCTGGATACGGTTGCGTCGCTGAAAGACACGAACGGGAAAATACGTCCGCTTGAAACGCTTCGCCATGCCTGGGAAAAGATGGCAGACGAATTCGTACAGAAGCGATACGGTACCAGTCGTGCTCCGATTCATCGGCAGACCTTCGATGTTGACCAGACGTCGTGCGATGCCCTGCATCGGGCCTTATCCGAAACCCCCGAAGGGGTGCTGGCATACAAAGCGATTGGCGATCTTGCGTCCGGTGACAGGAGAAACCTGAAAAAATGGTGGGAAAACCAATCGCCCGGAAAATCGTGGTCTTCTTTTTCCGCTTTGCATGATTCACCGGTACAGGCGTTCGAATCTGTCCAGCACATGATCCGTTCCCGGATTGTGAAAGGATTCGCTGATGCGCATAACCGGCTGAAAACGGATGCTCCACTTATGGTGGGCAGGAATAACAAGCTTTACACGATCGGTCACGCTGCAGAACAGAAGCTGGCGGGCATGATGTCGGTTGTCGGAAAGAATTTCAAACCCGGTCAACCGGTCAAACTGTGGCAACCGACCATGTCCGGTGGCAAGGCATATGCCCGGCAACGTTTCCTGAAGCTGTTTGAAGCCAATAAACGGATTGTCGGGGCTTTGGGGACGGGGTCTGGAAAAACGTCCCTTCAACTGGGTGGATTTACTCACTTGCATGAGCAGGGTAAAGCAAAGCGTGGTCTGATACTGGCGCCATCCGTGGTACAGGCTCAATTCGGCGGGGAAGCACTGCGTTATCTCGAACCGGGCAAATACAAGTGGCATGCCGATCCCGGCGCGTCACGTAACCAGCGTCTTGCTGCATTGCGTGACCCGTCCACTCATATGGTCGTCGCGACACACCAGTCGTTCCGTGACGACATGATTCATCTGGGCGCAAAGCAAGCCGGTATTTCGGAACAGGATATGGCTAAACAGCTACAAACCATGTCTGACGACGACCGTTCGGCATGGGCGAAAGGCGTCATGAAAAAAGAAGGGATCGATATTGACTATCTGTCAGTTGATGAATCTCAATATACCCTTAACCGGGACGGGAAGGAAAATTCCAGACTGGCCAATGTGGTGGATGCCGTTGCCGAACATATGCCTTATTACATGCTGGCAAGTGCCGATCCGGTCAAGAACGATGCATCGGAGACATACGATCTTTTGCGGAAGATGGACCGCAAACGTTATGCGGACAAAGGCGCTTTCATGCGACGGTATGGACGTGATGCCATATCTGCCAAGGATGCCCTGAAACGCGAAATGGCAAGGTATGTTTACGCTTCGAAAATTGATCCCGACGTCAAAGCCGACCGGAAAGAAATTGCTGTTCCCCTGAACGACAGTCAGAAAAAATCGCTTTCCGATCTCGACAAGGCTGTGTCGGAAATCCGGATATCGGCGATGGAAGGCAAGACAGCCACGGAATTGGTGAAAAAACTCTGTCCAGAACATTTTGCCGGTGTTCCGTCAACCAAACACGAAGAAGTCGCCAAAGCATTGCAGAAAAATGCTGGCCTGCTCAGAAATGCCGCGATCAAACGCATCATCAATACGAGCTCAACCAGCGCAAAACTGGACAAGGCCGCTGAAATCGCCGATGCCCGAAAAGGCAAGCCGGGTGTCATTTTTGCGCACAATCTCGAAACAGTGGAGAACCTTAAAAAACGGCTGGAATCATCTGGACATCGGGTAGTGGCGCTGACAGGCCATGACTCGACGTCAGAAAAAGACAGAAAACGCCTGATGTTTGCACCGGAAAAAGGAGAAGCCAAGGCTGATATCCTGATCGCGTCAGACGCGGCAGCAACGGGTTTGAATCTGCAACGGGGCCAATGGCTGTTGCAATACGATACGGCGGATACAGCCATGGTCCATGCACAGCGCAATGGACGTATTTTCCGGACAGGGCAGAAAAACGATGTGGAATTGATGGATTTGGTTGCCGATCATCCGGCGGAAAGGGCAGCACGTGACAGGCTGGCCAGAAAGTACGAACTGCGGGAATTGCTGACGTCGCCCATGGAAGGACTGGACGATACCGGTCTGGCCTGGTATTTGCGTCAACGACTTGGAGGGGCCAAATAATGGAACAAATGCTGACGTCGCTTGCCGTTTTGTCCGCCAGAACGGAACTGGCCGAAAAGAAAATCCTTGATGCCGCCATCGCACGGCGAAAAACCATTATCGAGCAAATGAATACGCTGCGTACTGATGCGTTGCTCGATGAAAACGGGAGCGCTGGAGAATACATGCATCTGGTAACGGAATTCGGCCAGCTTGAAAAAGTCATTGCACTGGCAAAAGATCGCCTGTCCAGACAGAACTGACTCTTCAAATCACGCAGTCGTGACAAGACCATCGGGGGTATGAAAACTGATGATTTCCTGTTATCCGAGATTCCCGATTACATCTGTTTGGGTGGGATGCTTAAAGCAACCCCGAAAACGGAAAGGGCTTCTCGCATCCTCTACCTCGAAGCCTCCAACGAAGATATCGATCGGCAGAATGAAATCGTGCTGCAGAAAGCCTTGTCAGACAGTGCCGATTATTACTTGCGTCACGGCAATATCGACATCTCTCATTTTTCCCTGATCGGCCCCAAGGCCGGCCTACCGGATTACATGGCATACGAAATCGGAAAGCCTGTGGCTGTCAAAGTCGATGGGAAAAGGACTTTTGTCAAGGCGGAACTGTATCAGGGAGAAAGCCCGATGGCGAAGAACGCCAACATGGTCTGGGATTCCCTGACGAAACAGACGCCTCCTGCCCGCTGGTATGCATCGGTTGGCGGTTCGGTCCTGTCGAAAGCGATAAAAACGGATGAAAACGGTAATCGTATCGCGGTGGTCGACAAAGTCCGCTGGAACAACACGGCACTGGACCGTTGCCCGGTCAATAAAACGGTCGGGGAGGTATCGACCGTTCCGATCGGCGTTTTTGCCAAGTCACTCAATGGATTTGTCCTCAAGGGACTTTCATCAGGATACGAAACCGATTCGGCTTTTTTAACAGGAGGAGAAGCGCTGCGCAAGCAGTCTCTGGAAGGCGGCCGTATCAGTTATATCGAATTCCGCAATCGTCTGGCTTCCCTGATCAGGGCAGGAAAGATGGATAGCGGCAAGGGAGCGCGGGGACTCTGCGCATTGGTCCAGCGTGAGATGGGCTTGTCCGGATCTCAGGCTGCCGAGTGGGTCGACAGATTCCTGCGCGACCTTAAAAGACAAGGAGATGGAAATGGAAAAAAGTGAATTTGAAGAATTGTGCAAGGAGCTGGATTTGCTGAAGAAATCCCAGTCTGACGAAGATGATGGCGACAAAAAAATCAAGGCCGCGTCCGAAGAAGATGAGGAAGGCAGCGATGACAATGTAAATAAAAAAACGGCTGATACGGAAGACAATGAAGACGAAGAAGACGCTGAAGATCAGTTTGGCAAATCGTTGCCCGTTATCTTGCCATCCGGTGAACAGGCCGTGGCTGTTGATGCCGGTCAGTTGATCAAGTCATTGCAGAATGGCATTGATCGTCTCGGAAAAGGTCTAAAAACCGACCGCGAATCTTTTGCGAAGTCTCTCAACGTTTTGACCGAAAAAATGGAAGAACAGGGCAAGGTCATCAAAGCGATCGGCGAGCAGGTGATCAGGATGGCGAAATCCGGTTCAGGGCGAAAATCCGTCGTTGATCTTGGAACGTCAATGACCAAAAGCCAGCCACAATCGCTTTCGCCCAGTGTATTGCTTGCCAAATGCGAACAGGCGATGCTTCAGGGGAAATTGACCGGGTATGAGCTCTCTTCGGCAGAAACCTATGTCAATCGTGGGATGGAAATCCCACAAAGCATCCTTTCAAAACTGGTTTAACGAAATCATTCTATAAGGAGAAAAAAGTGGATTTTTTAAATGGTTTGAATAACGCTCCGGCAAATATGGTTTCGTCGGGACAGGCATCGATGAATGATGTCGAGGCCCTGAACAAGGCTTTATCAGCCGGATATGGTACTGATGTCGCTGGTTTGACAGGCGGTGCCGCTCTCAGAGTGCAATCGCTTGATAAAACACTGATGTCTGTTATCCAGGACAACAAGCATTTTGTCCTGTTTAATAAACTGCCAAAGCCAAAAGCAGATGCAACAGTTGACGAATGGACAGAACAGTCTGGCATCGGTGGTTTCCTGGGTGGCTCGAGCAATTCTGAGCTCGGCATCATCAAGGATGCGACCGGTCAATATGCCCGCAGGGTTGGATTTGTGAAATATCTGATGACAAAACGTCAGGTTTCTCTTGTGCAGACTCTGCAGGGATCTATTACTGAAGCAGAAACAGTTGAGCAGCAAAACGGCGCAAAGCAACTGCTGACGGATGCTGAATTTCTATGTTTCGAGGGCGACTCCAGTGTTGTTCCGACGGAATTTGATGGCATTGTCGCGCAAATTGTGTCATTGGATTCGGCAGATCATGTGATTGATGCAGAGGGCGAATCCTTGTCCTCTATCAGCGCGGTTGTCAACGGTGCTGCGACTATTGGCGGTTATGGTAACTTCGGTACGGCAACGGATTTGCTCGTATCGCCAAAGACCGGCGCTGATCTTGACTTCAACCTTGACCCTGCCTATCGGGTTGTTTTACCGAATGGACAGGAAGCCAAACGAGGTACTCCTGTACGAGGTATTGTGACGGCTCAAGGGGATATCGCGCTCAATCGTGATGTGTTTATACGTGATGAAGAAATGCAAATCCCGTTCCAGCTTCGCAAGGGCGAACACGCGAAAATTGCAGCAAACAATGCGTTTGTACCAGTAAGCGTGACTGTTGATGCTACTGCGACGGATACGAGTTCGAAATTTGCGGCCAAACATGCCGGGAATTATTACTATGCCGTCGCCGGTGTCAATGCCGATGGTCAGTCCGTTATCGTCAAATCTGAGCAGGTCGCTGTGACCGCAGGGAAGAAGATTGTGTTGACCATTACAGCATCGACTGCAGGCACAGAAATCGGTTACGTGATTTATCGATCCCGCCTGAATGGTACGAACGAAACGGGCGATTTCCGTGAGATGTGCCGCATTCCAAAAGCGGGTGCAACCACCACATATACCGATCTCAACAGGGAAATTCCTGGTACCACTAAGTCATATATCCTGAATATGAGCCCATCGGATAATTCGATCACCTGGCGTCAGCTCTTGCCTATGCTGAAATTCCCTCTGGCTACCGTAAATCAGGCTGTGATTCCATGGGCGCAGCTCATGTTCGGTTACTTGCGCATGGCCAAGCGTCAACATCATGTTGTCATCAAGAACATCGTTCCGAGTGGCGCACGCTGGAAACCGTTTGGTTAAAGGAGAAAACGGCGCCCTTCGGGGCGTCAGTTTAAAAGCATAGGGTGAATTTATGAAAATTATTTGCAATCTGCCAAATGCATCGACATTGATCAATGGTATTCCGTTCGAAAAAAACGCTGACGGGAAACTGGTGTCCGTTGACGATGTGCCGGAAAACATGCTTCCCATTTTTCTCTCTATCGAGGGATATGCCGAATTCCCGGAACAAACCGGCGATGACAGCGGTGGGGCTGATGACGGCGATCCGGATGATCACGATAAAGGCGGACAAGACGAACCCGGCCCCTGGGAAAATGAACCCGGTGAAACGGATACGGAAACTCCATCCGGCACTTCTGATGACGAAAGCGGAGATATCGAAAAAGATGATTCCGGAGAAACCCCTCAAACACCGGAAGGGAATGCATCCGGATCCAGCCGTCGCCGGAAACGTTAATACTGTAAGGACAAAAAATGGAAATTGGACAGAAAGCCCGGCTTATCCAGCCGGTTATTCAGGGCGAGATTATCGATACCGAGTATGACAAGGATGCGAAAGAATTGCGCCATCTGCTTGTTTATGAGGATACATCCGGGACGCGACAACAACGCTGGTTTCTGGAATCTCAGCTGGAGGAAGTCAAATGAAAAACGAAAAAGCGTCCGCAAAAACCAGTGAAGGTGTCGGACTCGGCCGGAAAGGGGTGATGTCGGAAAAGGCAGAGGCCCATGGACGATATTTTGTCGAATGCCACGATGCTTTCGGCAATCTGAAATTCCGAGATATGATCGACAATCTGGTCACAACGGCCGGAAAGAATGACGCACTGGATAAATACCTGTCAGGAACCGGTTATACGGCCAACTTTTACATTGGTCTTGTTTCGGGTACGGGATATACCACAGGTGCCGTTGCAGCGGATACGGCAGATAATCATGCAGGCTGGCAGGAAGACGTCAATTATTACGAGGCCACGCGTCCGGCGGCGGTGTTCGCTTCTGCGGCAGGCGGCAGCAAATCGCTTTCGGCCGCGCTGACGTTTTCGATCAGTGAAACCACGACCATCAAGGGATGTTTTCTGGCGACGGAATCGACCAAAGGCGGCACGTCTGGCATCCTGTATTCGGCGGGACTGTTTTCCGGCGGTGACAAGATCGTTTCCGATGGCGATACGTTGAGTGTATCGTACACGGCATCGCTGTAACGTGACATGGCTCTCGTACAGGCAAATCAGCTGGAGGCGATAAACTGCTGGCACGGCAGCTGGAAAGACGGCACGTGGGCCAGCAAGGGCGCTCCCAAAGACGAATCGTCAAGAACGGCAGAAACGAGAGCCGCTGCCGTCGATTCGTCTGCTTTGCAGGATGCCTGTTATGCTTCTCCGGCAGTCTTTCGCGCTTCCGCCCAATCGCCGGCATCGCTGGATGACCATACGGCAGCGATTTATACCACGACGGGTATCTCCCACAATCCGGCGCGGATGGTGGATGACTTTTCCGGAATCCATGTTACTTATTCGGATATTGCGGAAAATGTCTCGTCGAACGATCGGCTGCAAAGTATCAAGTACATCGGATGTGCCCGTCAGGAAATGATTTCGCCTCTTGCCCTGGCCGACGCATTGCAAAGGTATGGCGGTATCGAAAAGGCAATGTTGACAGCATCGGATGTCCAGGCTGCTTTGATGTCGGCTATCGCGCTGCAGAATGAAAACCTGTTTCTGTCGGATTCAAACCGGGCAAATGCCATTCACAGAATCGGAGCCGTGGAGCAGATATACGCTTATTCCCGTGCCATGTTTTCGAGGATGCTTCATGCCAGTTACAAGGCCGAGGGAAATTCCGGGGCGGTATCGACTGCCAGCTATCGTATCCGGGCTTTTGCAGAGGGAAACGGCAAAGCGAAAGCACGTACAGGGGCATGGCTTGGCGCAAATGCTGGGCTGTTGCAGGAACTTGCTGCTGCACGGGATACGGCTTTGTTGCAGGTTCGCTTCCCGGTCAAAAATACGGTTACGCTTGATGCGACAGATGACTTAAAGGCGCAAATCGGTGCCATAAGCGCCGTGCTTGAGCCTGTGGCCGCGATTGCCATACCCGGTTCGGTTATCGCAACACTGTCGAATGTACGGGAAAACATGCGTCTTGTCGAAACCGCATTGGCCTTTTCGCATCGTTTCGCGGACGCAAAAGAAAAAAACGAACCGGACACCGTCGAAAGCGTTCTCCAGACGTTGCTGGCGCAGCATACTGCCTTGGCGAAAGCCGGGGAAGAGCAGGTTGGTGGTGCCCTTGTCAGGAACAGCCATGATGCAATGGCTGCAGCGGGTGATAACATAATTGTCACTACAGGGGTGACGGCGGGTCTTTTTGAGGCTGTTGTTCCTGGCACGTGGTCCACTTATTGCTATGTGACAGCGGGCGCTCAGGAAGAATCCGTCATACCGCTTGAATGGCAGGTGGCTGCCAGCCGGTATGCCGGTCTGCTCTATGACATTCTGGCTGCCTGTGACAGGGAATACGGTCACTTCAGGGCTTTCCCGTATTGCATGGAACGGTCGGATATGACTGGACGGGGAGCGGCACGGACGCGGCGCGAAGCTACCCTTTCTGAACAAGTGACCCTGCGGGAAAACCGGTTTGTGCTGCATCTTACACCCACTACTGTGAGAGAGGTTCTCAATGCGGTCGATTTCTGTTTTGTTCCCGACCGGATGCAGCCAGTCGAGGGGAGTTCTGCCGCCAGGCGTATTTTCAAAGTCCTTTCGGACGCCAGAATCTTTACCCTGTCGTGATGTTACTGTCCGGATGAGGCATACCGGACAATCATCATGGAACTCGTCAAATCAACAAACACTACTTTCAAAGCCGAACAGGACAAGGATGCTTTCCTTGATTATGCGATTGACTGGTCAGACTGGCTGCTGAAGGATGATGTTATTATCTCCAGCGATTGGCAGTCCGATTACGGGTTGACACTGTCTTCCGCTTTCATTGACGGCGCCTGCACGACTGTGTGGGTGCAGGGTGGCATACCGAACCGGTGGTACAACGTGACCAACACGGTCAAAAGCAAATCTGGACGGATTGACCAGCGGACGTTCCAGCTCCACATTGTTGACGAAAAAACCGAACTGGAAGGAACGGCGCTGTTTCCGGATATGGGAAAAGCCGTTGAATCCCTGAAAAACAATCAGCTTGCAATCACGTCCTGTTTGCCTCAAACGGATTTTTCCGAAGACTATCTTGCCGCAAAACTTCGCGCCGCCGAAGCGGATGCGGAAAGACGTTTGCGCGTTTTCTTTTCCGAGACCGTCGTTTTCGCCTACGAACCGACACAACAGGAAATCGATGAACTGCCTGAAGGCATGCGCTGGCATGAGGAAGCGGCCTACGATTACGAGCCGTCTCTCTGGACGTCGGAAGACTGGGGGTATCTCGTTCTCCGGAAGACGCCTGTTCTGGCCGTGGAAAAATGTGTGTTTTCTTATCCGGCGCCAACAACGGGATTTTTTACCGTGCCGGACAGCTGGATCCGGGTGGATAAAAAAGCGGGGCATATTCGCTTTGTGCCAAGCGGAAGCGCTCTTGGTGTGGCACCTTTGACCGGTTTCGTGATTTCCGCACTGGGAGGGGGATGCCAAATTCCCGACATGATCCGGTTGCGCTATCGTGCCGGTTTGAGAAATGCAGGCAAAGACTATCCTGATCTGGTGGATATCGTTAAAAAGATGGCTGTCCTGCGTATCCTGCACGACGCTCACATTCCCCAGTCGGGGTCGATTTCGGCCGACGGATTGAGCCAGTCCACATCGTTGCAAATGGCCGCCTTTCAGGATGAGATTGATTCGGCGCTGGATCATCTTGCACAAAGTATCCATGGCGTCAGCATGGTGATTTTATGAAACTGAATCCGACTGCTTTCAATCGTTTTTTGAATCACATCGGGCAGGATATGTTGTGGCGGAAGTCGTTTTTATGTCCCTGTCGCAATGAAAATTCCGGTTCCGCCCTGTCGGACTGTCCATTTTGCATGGGCAAAGGGTGTTACTGGGACGATGGAAAAGAAGGACGGGCAGGGATTTCAGGCATGGACGTCCAGAAACAATGGTTCCAGTTCGGGCAGGCGGAAACAGGCGATGTGGTCATTACCATTCCAGGGGATACGCCACTGTATGACATGGGACAGTTTGACCGGATCACCTTGAAAAACTCGACACAGCCTTTTTCACAGGTATTGAAACGCGGAGAAGAATATCTGTCGTTTGTTCCGGTTTCCGTTGATTATGTCAGCTGGATTGAAAACGGCAAGATGGTGCATGGCAATAAGCCAATCATCGAACAGGGCAAGCCGAAATGGATTTCCGATGAGCCCCCGGAAGGGACCGTTTATACCATGGGGGGACGTCGTCACCCTGAATATTTCGTTTATCGGGATTTCCCACAGGACAGGGCGCACCACCATGGATTGAGACTGCCCCGAAAAGTGGTCCTGAGAAAATTCGATTTGTTCGGACGGTAAGCATGTACAAACTCAAGGCATCGATTCCCGAGATCCCGGCAACGGTGGAATACGCTGTCGGGCAGGTCTTGCAGAATGTCACGGTAGCAGTCGAAAAGACGGCGCAGGAAGTGCAAACTGCCTGGCAGGCCGGAATCATGAAAACCAGTGGGGTCTGGCTGGATTACAAGAAATCGGCCGTTGCCTCGATTCAGTACCAGATGCAATCGTATTCTTCGGCAGAGGTTTTTTCAGAGGCAGAAAGCGCAATCCGGATTGAAGAAGGGTTTCCGGAACGCGATCTCAAGCTGATGCTGCAGACGTCGAAAAAAACCCGGGCGACGAAAACCGGAAAGAAATACCTGGTTATTCCATTCAGGCACAATGTTCCGGGATCGGCTGCACTGGCGCCAGCCATGCCGAAAAACATCTATGCCAAGGCAAAGTTGCTGAGTCCGTCGTCTGTGGTCGGAAAAGCGACAAGAGTATCGGCAACCGGCCATGTCGTCCCACAGTCGAAATACCAATGGGGCGGTTCATTGCCAACCGGGATGGCACCCAAGAAAAAACCGCAGCATGCAACCGATATTTATGCCGGCATGAAACGGTTTGATACGTCTTCCGGAAAAGCGAAATCGTCCTCTTATCTTACCTATCGGGTCATGATGGAAGGTTCGTCGAAGTGGCTGGTACCTGCAAAACCGGGCCATTATGTGGTCAAGACCCTGTCGGGCGCCATGCAGCCACGGCTTGAGAAAAATCTGAAAGACGCCATTGCCGATGCCCTGTCGTGACGCAAGTATCGTGTCATGACTATCGCACTGTTAAGACCATCGCCTGTCGGCAACGCCATCCGGGTTTTCATCACTCCACCACAAAAAGCGGAACGATGGAAAGTCATGCGCAGGATGGATGAGGCGTTCCGCGACGAAAACGATCCCGATGCTGTATGCATTTACGATGGCTGCGACGAAAAGACGTTTCTTGATACTCATTTTCTGACGAACGGGAAAACGTATTTCTACCGGCTTTTTTGCAAGGCAGGCGAGACGTGGATGGTTGACGACACGAAAAGCGCCGTTCCGGAATGTACGTTTACCAGTGGAGGAGAGGATCCGCAACTGATACTGCGGGATCGGCTTGATTACGGTCTGGCCGAGCTGCTGAAAAGAAGGCAATTGCATCACCCGCACGGGAAAATACCTGTCCTGACGGCGCCCCCCACTTTTGACGGGACGACTTTCCCGGTGGTGGTCGTCCAGTTCACAAGTGGAGCATCTGCCGAATATGGCGTGGGCGATTTTCTGGGGGAAAGTCTCGATGAAGACGACGATGAATGGGAAATCGATGAGGGATGGTTATCGCAAGTCCAGCTGACAGTGGTGGCCTGGAGCCTCAATGCCGATGAACGAATCAGATTGCGCCGGGCTATCGAATATCTGCTGATTGCGAATATGTCTGTTCTGGACGCGTCCGGCATTTCGCAGATCAGCTTGCAGCAATCCGATCACGAAGACTATCAGTCTTATGCCGTGCCCATGTATCAATCCGTATCGACAATCAGTTGCCTGGCACCACGCTACGTCGGCCATCGGGAAGATCGGATACGTCATGTTAATTTGCAAATCAAGGGAGTCTGAGTATGGCAACGAAAAGTACAGAAAACACGGAAGCTGAAAACAAGGAAGCTTGGGTTGCGGGGAAGGAAGAGCATTACCCGGTGACGCTTGACGAATTTTGTCGGCGCTTATCGACCAGTGACCGTCGTGTCGAAATGATCGGTGCTTTCGAGCATGTTGAAAAAAGTGCAGGACGCACGAAAGATACGGAGTCGGCTTACCGGGTCCGGTACGAAGAATTCATCAATCAGCCAGTTTAAGGATGAAAAATCATGAGTGTATTTTTTAACGGTCAGAAATGGACGACACCCGGCGTCATGAGCCGTATCGATGACGAGGCCATGTATAACAACAACCTGAACATCGGTAATGTCGCCGCTTTCATCGGGCGATCTGAGGGCGGGCAACCCAAGACTGCCTTGCGCTTCGGAAGTCCGTCGGAGGCGAGAAATGCGCTGTTGTCAGGTGATTTGTTGACGGCCATCGAACAGGCATTCGACCCCTCTGCTGAGACCAATGCACCGTCCCAGATTGTCGCTATCCGCGTCAATCCGGCTGTCCAGGCGTCGGCTGAAGTCAAGGATTCAAGCGGGTTTACGACGGTCATAAAACTGTTTTCCACCGATTATGGACGTCGTGCCAACAGCATCCGGTACAAGATCGAGACCGGAACGGAATCAGGCAAAAAGATCACGACCCAACTGGGCGATACATACTATACCGCCGACAATATTTCCCGGTATGTCTTTTCCATACAGTACAGCGGCACGGAAGCGTCTGCCACTATGACGGTGACAGATACCTCGGTGATCTTGTCGGCTCCGGCAGGTGTCGAGGCAGACATGATTGATCTGCACAGCTATGAAACCATCCAGAAACTGGTCGATAAAATCAATACTGTTCCAGGTTTCTTCGCCGAAGTGGTGGATAACAATGGCGAAAAAGAGACATTGAATGGACTGGATATGGCCAGCGCGATCGACGTCCGTTCGGACAAATGTATTGCCACGGCACATGTACAAGCCATTGTCGAGTGGTTCAACGGTCTTGGTGAAGAATTCGTTACAGCGGAGCGTGTGACGGGGATCTATCCGGCCAATGTGTCGTGGACTTATCTTGAGGGTGGTTCGGATGGCAATGTAAGCATGTCCGACTGGCAAGATTGTTTCGATGTGCTGCAAACGCAGGATGTGCAATGGGTTACACCCTTGTCCCCGGAACCGGCTATCCACGCCATGTGCGATACTCATGCCAGTTACATGTCGACAGTCGGGCGAAAAGAACGACGGTCCATTGTCGGCGGAAAGGCCGGTGCAACCGACAAGGAAGCGATTGCTGCCGCCAAGGCACTTGCCAGTGACCGGGTGTCTTATGTCCACCTTGGCATGTACGATTACAATTCGACAGGAAAACTGACCCTTTTTCCTCCCTACATTCTGGCGGCTAAAATCGCAGGCATGTTTTCTGGGGTCACTCCGGGTTATTCGCTGACTGGAAGAACACTCAAAATCAAAGGAATCGAGCGAAATCTGAAAAATCCAACCGATACAGACCAGCTGATCGAAGGTGGTGTTCTTTGTGTGGAAAATACCGACAACGGCTATAAAATTGTCCAGTCGATTACGACATGGCGAGCCAATAACAAATATACCCGTGTCGAAGTGTCCACGGGAGCGGCGGTTGATTACGTTGCCAGAACAGTACGAGAGAGAGCAGAAAAAATTATCGGTGGCGCTCCGGGCAGTCCAATAAAGTTGTCGACTGCATTGCAAGAGGCTGATACGGCACTTCGTCAACTGACGACTGAAGGCATTATTGTCGGCGATGAAACCAATCCGTCATTCAAAAATCTGATCGCATCGCTGGAAGGGGATGTCCTGAGACTGGAATTCGAGGCAAGCCCGGGAATTCCAGTCAACTATGTTCTGATCACTATTCACTGTGTGCCGTATTCGGGCAGTGTATCAGCCTGATTTCCTATGTCGTCGTGGAGTTTGCCCGGTTTTGAAACCGGGCTTTTTTATCAGATGCGCCGTAAAAAAAAGAAACTCGAACTCCGTGTGTCGTGACACAACAATGCCAGTATCCACAATTGAAACTGGAGAAAGTAATGGCAACCCAGAACAGAAATGTCGTGTCCGGTAACCGGCTTGTCGTTCAATTCGACGGCAAATCCATCGGACTTGTCCAATCCGCTGATCTTCGGGACGACTATGCTCCCGAACCGGCAAGCGGTATTGGCGATATTCATGTAAAAGAATACGTTCCAACCATGGCGCATCACTCGGTCAATGTCGAGGAGATGGTGTTGAACAAGGCTTCCATGCTGAAAGCCGGTATTTCACTGGAAAATGGCGACGATGCCCTGAAAGGCATGGTTTTCGACATTTTGTCCATGAACAAGGAAACTGGCGAAGTCTACCGTAAATATATGGGGTGTTCTTACGCATCCGGCAGTATTTCCATTCGCAAGCATTCCATTGTGATCGCAAGCGGCACGTTCAATGCTCTGGATGTCGTCGGCGGCGTGTAAACCATCAGGAAAGAAAAAATGAGACAAAAATCAGAAAACGATTTTGAAATCGACTTGCCCGGTGTCGGCAAGTTTGTTTATGGACAGCGCACGATTGGCGATTTCATTGCTATTCGCAGACGATATGTCGAACTGGCTGGAGAAAACGTGAACGATGCCGTGCTGTCGAGTTTGGCCGGTATTGTCGCCGCCCATGATGTCATGTGCGTTTCCTGTCCGGAAGGTTGGGAAAACCTGATGAATTTCTCCATGGCAAATTCCAAAGAAGATTATCTGCAAAAAGTCTTGGAACTCGACCGGTTGATCGGAGAAAAAGAAAACTCCTTTCGCGAAAACAAGACAGGCGAGAGCGAAGAAAAGAGGGCTTGAATTAAGCAAGACGTTTTCATACTGGTTCCGAAACAAATTCAACCTAACGCCAAACGATCCGCTTTATCTGTCCATGACACCGGAACAGATCGAAACGGAATTCTGGGCGGCCCATTATTTTGACAAACCAGTATCGGAAAGCGTGGTCGATGACGAATTCGATCCGGAAGAAGTACAGGAACTGATGGAACGTGACGACTGGGAGGATATCTTGAATGTCAAACAAGATCGGAGTTGATGTCGAGGTCGGTACATCCGGTCTTGAAAACGATCTCAAGAAGGTGACACAGGCGGCCGGTCATGCCGGCAAGTCGATGGAGGAAGCCTTTTCGGGCATCAGTACCCGTCGTATCCGGGCACAGGCGAGAGCGTTAAAAGAACTGGCGGATGAATACCGGAGGCTGAACGATACCTTCGGGAGAATGGAGAAGTCCGGAACTTTTGGTGGTCTCGGCCTTGGCCGAAGCGGCAGGGGATTCAACCGGTCGCAATATGGATCTGTTGCCGGAATGCTCGGTGGCGCTTTCGGATCGCTTATGAGTGGCGGCGGAATTGCCTCGACCACGGGCAATCTGTTCGGATCTCTGGCCGGCCGGGGTATTGGGGCTTTTGCGGGTCCCGGAATCGGCTTTGCAGCCGGAACGATTCTCTCAAAAACGCTTGGCGCCATCGGCAGTCGTATCGACAAGGGAATGACGACGGCGCAAAACAACCTGATCGAAACATCCGTTTTACGCCATTCTATCGGTTCTGCAGCAAACGATTTCAACCTGCTTTCCGCCTCGATCAAATCGGCGTCAGACAATGTGGGCGGCTTGCTGGATTCCGAGACGATCAAACTGTTCAAGAGCATTTCAAAGGCTTCCGGAGCGACGAGTATCAGCAGGTTGTACAGCGACAGTCTGGTGGCCGGGCAGTATTCCAAAGCGATGGGGACAGACCTGTCTGCAACCGGCAGTTTCTTCGGGACAATGCGTTCTCTCGGGATCTCGACAAGCGACCAGTCCAGCAGGCGTATCGGGACCATTATTGGTGAAGCGATCGGCAAAACAGGAGCCTTTGCCAAAGCGGATGAAATGATGTCGGCCGTGTCCAATTTCGCGTCGATTTCAACCAGAACGACGCTGATGGCGCAGCCGCGTGCGATGGAAGGGTATGCCGGTCTGCTTTCCACTATGGCGTCCGGTTCTATCAAGGATATATCCGGTATTGCCTCCATCATCGCGCAAGCGGACGCTTCTTTCCGTGCCGGTGGCGGCATGGGAGAGGCTTCATGGAATGCCCGCCTTGCTTCTTACCAGCAGGGATACAGCTCGCGTATCAACGGTCTGGATGTCCAGTATCTTAACGAAATGGGCATGATGGGACATGCCAGTGATGTTTTCGGCAAGAACAGCAAGTTCTATCAGTTCGGTACTTCACGCGAAAAAGCACGGTACGACGCAATCATGGCCGATATGAGGAAGAGAGGAACGCTCGGCAAAAGCAATTTCGACGTTGTGCTGCAGAATCTGGAGCGCCAGACCGGTGGCGGTTATCTGATGGCCAGTTCGTTGGCAAACGATTTCCGGATTACGTCCAGTCAGGCTATTTCCCTGATTGAGGCGTATCGGCAGTACGGCGGTACGGCAGGTTTGGGCAACGAATTGTCCAAACGGGGATTGAAGGGACTTTCGCCAGATCAGGTTATCCGTGCATCGGCTTTTTTGAATGCAGACCGGAATACCCTGAACGAAGGCGCCGATGCGCTCCTGAGTGGTGTCGGGTACAACAATGCCTTGACAGCAGGACAGCGCAAGCAACTGGAAGCGGCAAGAAATGGCGGAAATGATGAAATCCTGAGGGAACTGGTTCTCCAGTTTACGGCAACGCGTACCTGGGAGAAAGATCAGGGTAAGGCGACGGAATTCGCAATAAAGGGGGTGGAAACTGCGATTACTCGTGCTTCGGAAAGCATGGTCGGGTCCATGAATGAAGTGCGGGATGCAATCGTCATTTTAGGCGGGAAAAGCTATGCCGACTTTGAAGCGATGAAGGCAACATATCAGCGTGACAAAGAGATCAGCGGCCGCGAAGCACAGGCAATAGAAGCCGCCAGAACCGATGAGAATGCTCCCTCCGAAGATATGTTGTTTGGCCTCACAAATGGATACACAAAGTCAAAAAATGCTGCCGTAAGGGATGCCATATCGTTCTTCAAGTCCAAAGGAGCCAGTACTCAACAGGCGGCGGGTATTGTCGCCAACCTGTCTTCTGAGAGTGAACTAGTTGCGGATGCTGTTGGTGATGGTGGAAGAGCTTACGGTGTTGGGCAATGGCATAAGCCCAGACAAGAGCGTTTCAAACAAATATTTGGAAAAGACATTCGCAAATCTTCACTTAATGAACAGTATGAGTTTGTTTATCTGGAAATGAAAGAACGTGGAGAGTGGGACAAACTCATGCAAATAAATGGCGCGGGTGAATCTGGTAGATTTATCTCAAGAAAATATGAACGGCCGTATGACCCATACGGTAAAGAAGCGGCAAGACGTGGCCGTCTGGCTGAAGAATATGCTGCAAATCTCAGAGAAGAAGATGTTGGCACAATACCAGCTGATGTAACTACACCTGGTGGAAGAGGTGTCGCAAGCAGTAAGGACACTGTCAATGTTCATTTGACCGGGGATTTTTCATTGTTGGATTCGTTCGGAAAGGTTGTAGGCGAAGTAGCAAGAATGAATGCAGAGATTCGCAAACCAGGAATAGGATGGTAGATCATGGGAGTACCTGTTTATGATCCCGATATCGATATCAAGCTGTTCAAAGTCGTCAACCGGACAGAAATTGCGAAAGGTATCCGGACAAACGACAGGATGGACGAACTGATCGAAATCCAGCTCGACCTGTTTCTGGGCGATGGCTGTTCTGTCCGTGTGTCGAAAGGCGTCAAGGAGCCTGCTGGGACGTTCGTTCTCACTTTTATTGACCGGGAAGTCCAGGATCTGGATTCGATCTACGGTCTTGTCGAACCGATGGATCTGGTGGAAATCCGGATGGCGCACCATCAATGGGATAAAGAGGCCGGCTATCATCTGCCGATTGTCATGCGCGGATTTGTGACGGAATTGCGGCGCACCGAGGGAATCGGTGAGGATGGGAAGCCAGAGCGCCGCGTCATTGTTTCGGGGCACGATTACGGCAAGATTTTCCAGACTTACCAGATTATCTATATCAATAACGCTGCGGTCGGGGACAATATTCTTCATTCACTCCCTTTTTCGACCAAATACAATATAGACGTCACCAGTGCGCCACCATGTAAACAGTTTGTGGCTGAAATTGTTGAAAAAATCGGGCAGAAGTTTATAAACAATGTGCAATGGAAGGATTCGCATGGCACAAGACCGTTTGCAACCTTGACTCCGTTGTGTTCTTCGGTCGGAACCATTTCTAATCATCAGGTCAATTCATGGCCGGGCGGGGACAGTATTTACGGTCTGATTGCCAAAGTGTGTGACGTTTCCAACGGATTCAATGAATTTTTCACGGTTGACCGCGAAGAGGATGTCGGGGTAGTCGTAAGGCCGACACCGTATATTACTCCCGACGGAAAACTCATCTCGCCGGCCGACACGAAGAAAGACTGGTATCCGGAGGAAGTGACGGTTACCAATGACGATATCGTTTCCATTACGACTTCCCGATCGGATTCCACTGTGGCCAACGTTTTCTGGGTCAGAAATCCACCGTTTACCTACAGTAACGATATGCAATTGAGGCTCAACGACCAAGTAAAGCCCGTTGAAGATGTTCCGAACTGCAATCCTAAATTGTATGGTATCCGCATGATGGAAGCGACGATTTATCTGGGCGCTCCCCGAAACAATGCCGGGGAATCCCCATCCGAAACCAAGATGAAGGAAGTCTTTGTGACGGAGGAAGAATGGCGCAAGGAACACTTGAAGATTCTGCAAAAAATTGGTCAGGATGCAGTTGTGTTCGAGTCGGGTACCATGCGATTGAAAGGGAACGAGAAGATCAAGGCGGGTGGATTTCTGAACGTTGTCCGGAATGGTGTGAAAAGCCGGTGTTACGTCGAGCACGTGGAACAGGAGTTTCTTCCGTATCACGGCATGTTCACTACCGTGAAATTCCGGCAGGGAACCGGCTTTATCGAGCGGTCACAGTATGAAAAACCTTACCGCATGGAATTGACGGTGTCCGGCGCTTATGGGGACAGAAATGCTTGATATCGGCAGAGTACTTGGCGTTCATCCGGAGTCCAATTCCGTCGATGTTGTACTGGTTTCCGACGGCAGGAGACTTGTCAATGTGCGGGTCAGCAGTACATCGGCATCAGGCAGTACGGGGCGTTTCGACCTTCCGGATCCCGAACTCGGTGTTGGCGGAAAAGATCCGGCATCAAGCGATATCGGGGAACGCGAGCTGTTAGCAGTTATCGGATTCACAGAGTGCGGCCCTATTTGCCTGGCATTCGTTTTCCCGCAGGTTTCGCAGCTGATGTTTACCGACCGGAACCGGAAGATAGATCGCCATGTGTCGGATGTCTATTCCACGGTTGACGGGAATGGAAATTTCGAGTTTTATCATCCGTCCGGAGCCTATGTCCGGATAGCGTCCAGCCCGGAGCATGAAGACTTGACGGGGAAGGATTTCGACAAGCGCTGGAAAATCAATAGCAAACCGGCCGGTCACATCCACGTCCAGCAAGCCGGTGGAACAGCATCCGTCAATATCGATCCTTCCGGTAATGTCACGGTTAAATCCAATGGCAATATGGATTTTAGTGCCGCTGGCAAAATGAATTTAACAGCGTGCGATTCCATGACGCTCAAGGCTCCACGAATTGATTTGAATCCTTGAGCTGACCGGAGTTTTTTTATGGTGTACAATCTCTTTATGGTGCAAAATTGTGAATAAAAACAGATACTTGGGTCAAGACCTCCTTCCTATGAAGCGAGGTCTTTTTTATGGCAAAAGTTAGGTAACATGATCGTGAAAAGAGAAAATTATATGATTTCTCATACACTTACTTTCATGTTTTTTTGGTATATTTATAAATATAACTTGTTATGCTTTCTAGGATACTTATATGAAATCCAATTTTTTTGATGGAATCCGAGCGATGCTTGAAGCTTCCTCAAAAACTGAGGAGGAAATACGTAGTAGTGCTACTCTTATCATAAGAGGCATGGAACAGAAACAGGCTGAGTTCAAGAAAAAACAGAAGGAAATTGAAAATGACATTAGAAGGGGATCAAACCTCTCAAGAGGAAAAATACCTCTTTGATTTTCTTTATGTAGATAAAGAAAGAATTGCAGCATATTGTGCCCAACTTTTTCCGAATGGGGTGCATACGACAACAAAGACCTATTCCTCAGATCAGTCGAAACAAACAGAAAAAGTATCTCTTGGTTTCCCCAAAATAGTAGCAACTGAGTCGGATTCAACAGATTACATAACCAACAGTATTGAACGTCAATATGATGCTACATGGCATAGGACGATCAGTTTTCTTCAGGAACTGAACGAAAGAGGTTTCATTAGTCATGATTTGACAGATGCATCCTTGGGAGGAATAGCTCTCATTAAAGGACGGTTACAGATTCTTGATATACGCATGATAAAAGATATGTGGGATAGCATATTTGAGTATCAGCTTAATCAGATGCCTGAGAACACTACTTCTGAACGCCAGAATAAACAAAAGATGCGTACAGAACTGAAGTTAACAGCTAATGTCGCCAAGAGTATGCCTCATACAATCCAGCTTCGGTGTTTTAATGATAAAACTGATTCTTGGGCAACTCTGAAACCAGAGGGACTTATTATTAATCCCGATGATCTTGCTTACAAGCACGGAGCTTCTATTCCTGGAGAATGGATTATTATCTGCATACTGGATGCTTATCCAGATTCATCTGATGATACCGTATTTCCTCCAATCTTAAATGATATGGAAGTAGGTATGCTTAAGATGCTGATTCAGATGAAAGTCATGTTAGGGAAATCCTTTAATAGTTACGGTATAACACCACTTGTTATATATAGGCCAATTGCCCATTTCGGGCATAAAAAATCCGCTGATTGACGGAACGACCGCTTGGATCTTAGGAAGGCTCTCAATATGGTGTGAAAATACTGAGACTGTCAACAGCCATTTTGTCGTGATGCTAAGCTATATAAGAACAGGCAAACAACGATTTTTTGTTATTTTCAAAGATGCGACAGGCTGCAGAAATTTTGAGAATATCGACCGGCCAGGACAGATTGTTGAAAGAGAGCGCAAAACAGAATGACCTGGACTCCTGACCCCGCCATTATTCCTTTTATGGATGTCCACGAAGATGAAAAGTGGGTATCACCCCTTATATGCATGTCAAGCGATTCCACTGAAGATGATACAGAATCGGGCGATTCTTCGGCTGGAGGCATGGCACCCGTTCCATTATCATACGAAGCGGAATTTGTCGGTGAGAGCATGAAGAGTGTTCAGGTTATCGCCGATGAATCAGGGGTCATTTTGAAAGTCGAGGAACCGACAGCAACCGTGTTTCCTCCTGTTGATATCGAATATCAGATTCTGGGCGGGGATGTACCCCCGTACCGGATTACAAAGCACTGCAGAAATTTTGCCGAGTTACCGGGCAATGTGGACGAAGTGATCCGTTATATTCCTTGCCCCACGAATACGAAAGATTTCACTGTTCGGGTAACGGCCTATATGCCCGGTGGTTCGGTCGAAACCGCTGATTATGTGATTCGCGTCTGGGCAAATTATTCAATAGGTAAAACGTCGTTATTGGAGGCCATCAATGCCAGCCGTAGCCAGAAAAGGTGATACCTGTACAGGACACGATTGTTTTCCGCCAAGAGCGAACGATCAGGGATCCGGAAATGTTTTCTGTAACGGGATTCCTGTACATCGACAGGGCGATCACTGGGTAACGCATACGTGCGGCCATACGAGCCATGATTCGGTTCTGGCGGCCGGATCCTCAACTGTCTTTGTCAATGGAAAAGCACTTGCCCGTATCGGGGATACTGTTGCCTGTGGAAGTGCTGTTGCGTCTGGTTCAGGGGATGTTTTTGCGGGACGATAAAAGGGACATTACAATCAATTTTTTTTGTAATGTGTCTTGCATGAAAGGATTTCAATCACATCATTGTTGACTCGATATACCAACCTGTTTTCCTCATCAATCCTTCGGCTCCAGAACCCTTGTAATTCATATTTCAGTGGTTCCGGTTTGCCTATTCCAACACTTTCATCACCGGTTTCTTCATGATTACGTTCGATATCCTTCAAGAGAATATGGATCCGTTTTAATGTCTTTTTATCTTGTTGTTGCCAGTAAAGGTAATCTTCCCAAGCATTGTCGGTCCACAACTTATTCATCAGGAAATACCTCGTGTCTGGATGCCTTTCCTGATTGGAGCTGATTCAGACTATCCCGTAAGCGAGTCATGTTTGCCTCACTGTAAAAAGGATCTGCCGAAGGTCTGAAGGGAAGAGCATTTTCCCGAACCATCTGACACAGGAACATGCGAACTGCCGACGCCAAATCCAGCCCCATATTGCCCGCTACTTCCTGAGCTTTGTTCCGAAGCTCGTCATCAAGTCTGATCTGTAAGTTTGCCATAAAATTTCTCCTTCTAAATTACTCATATTGTAACGCATATCATTTTAAATGTAACCTATATCATGCAAATATTTGAGCAAGAGAAAAGATTTTGGAAATCATGATGCATGGCTAAATCTGAATGCGCATTAAAACATTACAGACGTGTGTCATTTAACAGACAAGAAGTTGCATACCATCAAGAAATTTGACAGACTGAACAGTCTGAACAGTTACGGAGAAGATTGGACAATTACGTGTCGAGGTTTAATCGCCACCAGATTGCTCGAACCTATCGGTTATATCCCACCCGCAGAGCTATAAGGGACAAGATGTATTACTTTCAGGAGACCATCTAATAAAAGTTTGGTTGGATACAGTCGGAAAATTTAATTCGTGTCGTTTTATAAAATTCGCATTTTCAATACATGGGGTTGACAAATGAAGGGGTTTCTAACGGTTGTATTGATGTCTGTAGCACTGGTGGGGTGCAATGGTGCTGAATCCGAAAAACTTAAAGCAGAAAATGCAGCACTAAAAAGCCAAGTGGAAAAGCTGGAAAGTGAAAATAACAAGTTGCGTGAAACTGCTCAATATCATTTCCGTTTGGCACAAGACCACATTGCAGCAAAGAACTGGAGTGAGGCAATTGCATCCTTGCAAACTGTGATTACAAAATATCCTAACGATGCCTTGGTTGGTCCTGCCAGGGAATCCTTGTCACGGGCGGTGCAAGCACGTGATATGGAACGTGCAAGGCTTGCCGAGCAAGAACGGTTAGAAAGTGAAGCAAGGGCTAGGGAAGTGGCTGAAAGTGGAGAGCCTGTCTCTTATGGCGCGTTTTATGCAAAAGCAAAAATGGGGAATGACGTTGGCAAACGCTACAGATTTGACGCTTGCCTCAATCAGATTCCATGTATCTATCCTATGGGAAATGGTAATAAACAAGATATTTGCTTGGTGAAACCAATGTTTGATGATACAGGTGAGCTGGAGCAGTGGTTAAGTAGTGGTGAAAAGCACTGCGGAACAATAGTTGCTGCTGTTGGCTCCAGAGATGAAGCTATAGTCTATCGTCTACATTAGGTTGAAATTTTGAGGCGACTGTCAGCTTAAACAAAAGGATAAGGTGTGAAGAAGCTCATATTAGTATTCTCTCTTGCTTTGTTTTGTGCAGTAGCCTCCGCACAAGTCGTAATGTCAGGCGGCATAAAGCCAGAGCATAGAATTCAAACCGCTTTTGCTTCATTCAAGGTGCCCGGTGATGGATACATGGTTCCATCGGCGACCTACCTATCGCACGAAACCTGCGCACACAAGAAAATGGTTGGATGGAGTAAAGCTATGAGAATCACTCCGCCACCGCCAAGACATATGGGCAAAGCTGGTGCTTGTTGGAAAGACCAAGGTAAAACAATTAAGTTATGTCCTTTTACATATAACGGGGACATGATGTTATGCGAAACAATACATAAATCATGGTTTAAAAAAATTTGACCTACTACATCTGGTGAATTATGAAAAAAATTGTGCGCTGGCGGTAAGCATAGTCGCGTGGAGCCGCAAGTTCGCCAGCAGTTTCCTTGGTTACGCGGCTCCAATCGGAATGGGAACTGGTCGATGAACCGGCACCGGAATCCCGGAACCAACATGAGGACAGCCATTACAGCAATATTATGGCGTTGTGCAATGCGGCCATGTTGTCCTTCGAACGCTGGCCTTTGATTGCTGGCGCTCTGCATAAACTGAACAAGGATTTGGCGGCAAAGATAGCCTTGCCGATAACTGAAGGTGATATTCTGGCCAGAATGGTGTTGAAGCAATTCAAACAGGAAATAAAGACTGTACAGAACAGGGAACTACCATGCAACCGCAGGAACGAAATGCCGGCGGCACAGTTTCTTGCCAGGCTGAGCTGAGCCTCAACAGGATGTCGTGACGCTATAACAGCGTCATGGCACCTCCATCCACACAAAAAGCCTTTTTCAAGCCGATCGCTTTCATGCTCGACCCGGGCGGCAGCGAGGATGTCGAGTACGTCAATCTGTACATCCGTCCCGAAGACCTGAGCTATCCAGAACCGTCCCGGATTACCACACATCAGACTCTTGGCAAAGCATGGGTAGATAACTATGGCGAAGGGCTCAAACGGCTGACCATCTCCGGAAACACGGGATGGAGAGGAGAGGGCCTTATCATGGTCGAAGACGGAATCGAACGTTTCCAGATATTGCGTCAGGTGGTTTTCGAGAAATGGCACCAGTTACGACAAACCAAACTTGAAAATGGTGACGATCCGAACGATGTCAAACTGATTTATGCGGACAAGCTTAACGATATCTGCTGTACCGTTGTTCCCATCAGTTTTACGCTGAAACGCTCAAAAAGCAGGCCGTTACTCATGATGTACAACATCGTCATGGATGTGGTCGATGCCGACGCCAGCGATGCGTATATATCCATGCTGGATACCGCCCTGATCGTCGATGAAATAGCCGCGCTGGACAGTTTCGGTGCGTCCATCAATAACCTGGGCGATTTTGCCAAGAATCTGAATCTGATGACCGGCATTGCTGCCGTATCGTCAATGGTCAAGTTTGTTGGAATGACCAAAAAAGTCATGGAAACGGTTTCGGATGCCTATAAAAGCGGTGGGATCGTCAATGCTGTTTTAAAAACCAGCGCCATGGGTATATCTGGCGTTGGAGTCAACGTTTGCCGATCACTGTGCCAAATGGTCGGTTTGCCCCAAGACACACTGCACAATCTGATGTGGGGCGCATCAGTCTACGGAAACATGCTCTGCATCCTGAAAAACGCTTTCCGTTCCGACCTGATGTATCCCGATTATTCCGACATTTACGGAGCCTCATTCTGTTCATCGACTGTAGGCGGCCGTCCCATGACCCCTCTGGCCGGACAAAATCCGTTCAGTTTGATATCTCCGGAAACATCCTTGCCGATCAGCATTTCGCAGGATGCGATGAGCGCCATGTCAGCCATGCAATCGATTGATCCGGTATTGACGTCGGTATCTGTCGGGAAAATCGAAAATGCCCTGGACAGAATTGTAGAGGGAGTCGTTGTATGAGTTTTGAGAAGAAACTGAAAGGTTATCGGTACATCGCCACCTTTTGGGGCGAAACCATACAAAAGTTTGCTGCGCGGGTCATGGGCGATGCCGCCAAATGGGTTGAAATCGCCAACCTCAACAACCTGATGCCTCCATATCTTGCTGCAGAACCGGATTCTGACCGGGTTGCCGCCTACGGCGATATGTTGATGGTGCCGGCAGCCAAATCGATGGTGACGGTCGAATCGGATCCCGATGCGGTTTTCGGGGTCGATATCCTGCTTAACAGGGGAGCGCTGCTTGTCGAGAAT
The DNA here is from genome assembly GCF_000158475.2 of Oxalobacter paraformigenes. Taxonomy (GTDB): domain Bacteria; phylum Pseudomonadota; class Gammaproteobacteria; order Burkholderiales; family Burkholderiaceae_D; genus Oxalobacter; species Oxalobacter paraformigenes. Next base: position 906,035 of record NZ_KI392031.1, read on the forward strand.
GGCGATATCAAAACCGTTTCGGGCGTCAAAAATTACGTTCAGGCGATACGCCATCGGGTCGAAACCGATACGGGGGAACTGCTTTTTCACAGGGACTATGGTTGCCGTGTCCGGTCCGTTATCGGTCTGAACAATGCCTATTCCGCCGGCATGATTGCCGGGTCTTATATCAAGGCGGCGATCAAATCGGATGTACGCACCAAGAATGTGCCATCGTGTCGTGTTGGAATCGCCGGTGACGTCATCAGTATTGACGTGGATGCGGTACCGGTCTCGGGACGTCCGGTCCAGTCCATTGCATGGGAGCTGAAATGACATTCCAGGTAAAAGATTTCCGGTCCATCGTGCTGGCCATGATCAATCATGCCAAGGCGACACAAGATAAAGTGACCGATTTTCATGTCGGGTCGGTGGTCCGCACTCTTTTTGAGGCGCCCGCTGTCGAAATCGACGAATTTTATCAGCAGGTATTCCGTGGCTTACTGGATGCCATACCGGTAGCGGTTTACAAGGCGTTCGATCATGATTTGTTACCGCCTGCCTATGCTTCCGGTTTTGTCAGGTTCTGGGCAAAAGAAAAAACGGATAAAGCCATTGTCATACCGGCAGGATTCGAAATTTACCGGGAAGATTCCGACGTCAAATACGCTACCCGTGATGCTGTCACGCTTGCGGCCGGAACATCGTACATTGATGCGCGTGTCACTGCGTTGACTATCGGTACGGCTGGAAATGCCGATATCGGTGTCCTTTCGATCATGTCATCGGCTATCGAAAGTATAACCAGTATATCCAATCCGAAGCCGGTTACAGGAGGACGGGATCACGAGACCGAAAGTGAACGGAAAAACCGGTTTCTCGAATTTATTACCTCCTTGTCGAGGGGCACTGTCCCGTCAATTATCTACGCTGCAAAACTGGCGACCGTGACCAATGCAGAGGGAGAAATCGCCGAATATGTGACGCGAGTCGGGATTGATGAAGGTCCCGGATACATGGATGTTTACATTTATGGGTCCGGAGGAACACCCAGCAATGAACTGATCAGAAAAGCGCAGTTCATTATCGATGGCGGTTATGATGAATCAACCGGTGAACTTGTCCCTGGATATCGTGGCGGCGGAGTCAGTGTCCTGGTTTCTCCCATTGTTGAACAAAGTGTCGATTTCGATATACAGCTCAAAATGCTCAACGATCAGTATAAAACGGATGAAATCCAGGAAGAGATCGAAACGGCTTTGCATAACACGCTTTTATCCGTAAAAGCAGGCGAGAACATTTCCATCGCGGAATTGCGAACGGTTGTATTGAGTATTCCGGGCGTATCGAAAGTTATTTTCGATATGGAAACCAATGTCGAATGTGCTGCCAATCACGTATTGAATATCGGGAAACTACATGTCGAGTGGCTATGATGAAAAACAAACTGCTCTCGCATTTACACCGAGTTTATGACAAGGATCCGCATGCTGTTCTGGCATTGCGGATACGGCATCCTTCGATTCTGGTTTGGTCTGTTTCGTCCCGCGAACTTTCTCTATCGCTGAAAAGCGGCAAGGCATTGGGGGTGATTCCGCTTTCCGGGTTGCGATTAAGCGATCTGGCCAGAAAATTAAACGAACTGGGATGTACGGTGGAATATCTCAATCCCACTTTACAGGACAGGCTGGCAGATGCCCTGCTGGAAGGGTCGGGAAGAGAAGACACGAGTAATGGTGACCATCTGTACTGCTACGATTCACTGCTCTGGGCACTGGTCGATGCCGTTGCGTTCGAGCTGGACGATGTCAAGTCCAATGGGGTCGTCGAAGCACTGAAACAGGCGTATCTGCATTCCGCTGACGGATTCTGGGTTGATTTTTGGGGCGGTTTTTTTGGCGTCTATCGTATCAGCGGCGAAACGGACGAGTCATATTTGTTGAGAATCCTTGCCGAAACCTGCCGGATTCGCTGCAATTCGACGGCAATCCGTCTGACGATCAAAGAGCTGACGGGGATTGATGTCTACATCCACGAAATGTGGGAGGAAATCTTTACGCTGGATTATTCCGAATTGTCCGGCAGTCACGCCTTTTGTGATGGCGTTTATTACACATGGGGCGTCATCGAACCGATCGTGTACCAGCCGTTGACGGACGAACAACGCAAACAGATCAGACAGATCATCGAACGCAACCGGATGGGTGGTTGTGTCGCCACAGATCCTACCGAATCGGCATCCTATGTCATACAACGTGATATCGATTATTCATCGATGTTTTATCAGACATACAAATCGGTTACCTGGGCAGACAAGGGTAGCTGGACAGGAAAATGGACTGATAAAAAACTGTACGGCATGTCCATTGCCATGTCTGTCAGATCGCTGATGGATGAAGTCGAAACCGGTTTGTTTGTGCTTAAACAAAACATCGATTATGCCGTTGTCACATCACAAGAATACAGACCGGTAACGTGGACAATTGGTCACGACTGGACCGTCGGGAAATGGACCGATATGAAGCAGGTCGGCATGTCTATTGCCATGTCTATTTCGTAGTCGTGACATTACATTCACTGCATAACATATGCGGGTGAACAATGGCGATTCTGACGAATTCAGGGCGGCTGGTCATAGCGAAAATCATGAAATCTTTACCCTTCTATCTGGCATGGGGAGAGGGTGATGTCGCCTGGGATGAAAATTTCATGCAACCGACATCGACAGACGTGGCACTCGTCAACGAAATCGGACGCCGTGAAGCCAATATCGTCGAATATTGCACGCCTGATGAAAACGGCACGATCGAAGTGTCAAGCGGCAAATTCTCGCCATCTGAAACGGAAACGCTTTATATCCATTTGCGTTTTGATTTCACGTTGGCCGATTCTCCCAGTTGCGTGATACGGGAGTGCGGTGTTTTTGTCGGGACTGAAATCAAGGCGGACACTCCTGCCGATATCCGGTATTTCCTTCCAGAGCATATCCAGAAACCTGGCAGCCTTGTCATGGTGGAACGCTTCGTCGCACTGAATCTGGCTACGGACTTCCGCCGCTCGTTTGACTTTGTTATCACATTGTAAGGGGATTGCTATGGCAGAACAGATGCCGGCAGGATATTTCAACCGATTCCGCGAAACAGATGGCTACGAAGAACATCTGTTTAGTGCAGGCCGTCATCTGCAAAATGCAGAGCTCAATGAAATACAGAGCAAGTCACGCAATCGGTTGAAGAATGTGGCAGATGCCGTCTTTCAGGACGGGCAGGTTGTACGCGATGCCACGATTGTGATTGACGCCGAAACCGGAGAAACGGTTTGTCATTCCGGAGCAATTTATTTGCGTGGTGACGTCCGCGGCGTTCCCGAAGCCGTTTTGACCATTCCGGTCAAAGGAAAACTGACGGTCGGTATCCGCCTGATCGAAACTGTCATTACCGCCAAAGAAGACAAAACGCTGCTGAACCCCGCGGTCAACTCGCGGACGTATCAAAAACCCGGCGCTGACCGGCTGAAAGTGACAACAGAATGGGGTTACGAAGGAGACGGAAAAGAGGGCGATTATTATCCGGTTTATTACGTTCAGGATGCCCAGATTATCCGGCAGAGTGCGACCGATTCAATCGAAATCGCCCTGGCGCAATATGACCGCGATTCCGCTGGCGGAACTTATGTGACTGACGGCATGGTGGTCAGCATTGCGGATGACACAGACGATGGGCGACAAACCTATGTAGTTGCCAAAGGCCGGGCACGGGTTCATGGCAGTCCCGTCACATTTTACGCAGACAAGCGTGTCGAATATGACGCGCAACCGTCAGTAAGGCGTGTCAGCGGCGAAACACACACCGCTGTCGGCGGAACGGAACGTATTGAAGTAGTCAACAAGCCGATCTCAACCATCGAACAGGTTTTGGTAAAAAGCCAGAAGTCCGTAAGCATGACCCGTGGACTGACAGAAAACACGTCCGACAAGCTGCCGGATACCTCTGTTTTGTCCATCGTATCCATCGAGGGGTACACGCAAGGAACGGATTACAGACTGGTCGGCAATACTGTCGACTGGTCGTTATCGGGGTCGGAGCCGTCGAGCGGGACCACGTATAACGTCGAATACCTGTACTGGCACGAAACCGAACCCACCGACCTTGATTCAAACGGATTCACCGTTTCCGGCGCTGCTGCAGGTGATGGAAATATTATGCTGACTTACAGCTATTGCGTGCCACGTGTTGACCGCCTGTGCCTTAACAAAGATGGGGAACTCGTTTTTATCAAGGGACTGGCATCGGACTATAACGCGAAACCGGCACGGATATCGGACGAATTGCTCGGACTGGCACTGATTTACCAGACTTGGGACGATAACCGTTATGTGGAAACAGACGGGGCGCGTATGGTCCCGATGTCTGATCTTGCGAAAATCCAGAGCAAACTTGACCGATTGCTGGTGCAGGTGGCGCAGCAAGCCTTGAGGCTCGATGCCTCAATGCGCGAAACCGACCTGAAGAAATCGCTTTTTGTCGATCCTCTGACCGATAACGATATGCGTGATGCAGGACTCGAACAGAACGCCGCGATTTGCAATGAGATGTTGATGCTGGCCATCCCCTTAAAGTGCGATTACTTTACCAAGGATCCGGACCAATACATCCTGTCAGGCTCGCTGGTAACGGAAGTCGAACAGTTGCTTAAAACCGGGTCGATGAAAATCAACCAGTACATGGCCTATGTGCCTGATGCTGTGACTGCAGCACTTGATCCTGCGGTGGACCGGTATGTCGAAACAGTCGACGAGCGGACGGGATATTACGGCGGCTCCAATACTTATGCCAAAAACAGCGCGGAAATGGAATTGCTCCTGTCAAGACTGCATGATATTTCACTGGTTCTGAACAGTTCTTCGACAACAACCACTACCTCGCAATATTTACGGCAAATTGACGTCTCTTTTACAGTGACCGGTCTCCAGCCGCACGAAAGCCTGACCGTCAAATTTGACGGAATTACCGTGCCGACTTCACCTGCCAGCATTACGGGTGATGTGAACGGTATCGCCGCCGGCAAGTTCACAATCCCCAAAAACGTGCTGGCAGGGACAAAACAGGTGGATTTCATCGGGGTATGGGGCAGCGAAGGTCATGCCCTGTTTACCGGCTCGTACACGATTGTGACGACTGTAAAAAATTACACGATTTACGACCCCCTCTCACAGACATTCCGGGTTACCGAACGCTGCCAGATCGGGGCGGTTGAAATATGGCTGACAGCCAAAGGCGAGACACCCATTACGGTACAGATTCGGGAAACGGCAAACGGTTATCCGACCAATGCTGTGCTGGCCGAAGCCACGATCAACACAAATAACTTGACCACCGATCAATTCAACCGTTTTACGTTCCGGTACCCGGTAACGTTATCTGCCGATACGGATTATGCACTGACCGTCCTCTGTAACGACAGCGATTCGGAAATAGCGATTGCACAGATCGGCAAAGCCGATACGACCTATCATCAGTGGGTTACCGCACAACCGTATCAGATCGGCGTTTTGCTGTCGTCGTCCAATGCCGTCACCTGGACGGCTCATCAGGACATGGACATGACGTTCCGCCTGTTGCGATACGAGTATTCCGAAAACACGCATACGGTCGATCTTGGTGATATTTCGCTGCCTGATACGTCTGATCTGCTTTTGCTTGGGGTAGAAGAAACGCCCGATGAAGTGACACGGGTGGATTATCAGATCACCGCACCTGACGGGACGGTTCATGAAATCGCGTCTGACCAGACCTTGCAGTTGCCTGCAGTACAAAAGGGGAATTTTGGCGTCAAGGCGGTGATGTACGGCAACGACAGGCTGTCTCCGATCCTTTATCCGGACGGCTCGATCGTACATGGCAATATCAACCAATCGGGCACATACATTACCCGTGCAATGAAAGCCGGAGAAAACAGTCGTGTCAGGATAATTTATGACGCGGACTTGCCGACCGGTTCAGTATGCAAAGTTTCCCTTTCCGTGAATGAGCAGTACATCGATGTACCGGTTTTATCGACATTGGTACTGGACGATGGCTGGATTGAAACAACTCATGAAATAAAGAGTGTCAACGAGGATTTTGCCCGGACAAAAATCGAATTGAGTGGAAACACTGCAGCAAGACCCTTTATCAGAAATATTCGCGTAATGGTGATGTGATGGAAGAAAGCAAAGAAATAATTGACGATCGCACCAGCAACCTGTCTCTGCAACTGCCGCACAAGAATAACGGACTTGAAGTCGACGTGTCGCGCTTGAGAAACGCATTCGTTGAAATCGATGCGATGCTTAAATGCACGACCGTCGACAAGGGTGTAATTACGGCAGGTTCGACGGTGACTTTTCTGTTTTCCGACGGCGAGTTCCAGTCCGCCACGTTTCAGACCGGTCCGGTGAATATCGCCATAGACGGGTACGACGAAACAAGGCGCCGCTATATGATGCTGCAGCTTAACGGAGCCGGGCTGATCGCGCTGACATTCCCAACGATTTACTGGGTCGCTGCAGACGGAACCTATACGACCGATATCGCAAAATACCTGGAAATCATCGGACGGGAAGCGCTGTCTCCAACGATGCCGACCTGGATTCTGGTCTGGCAGGTTGGGTCCATCATTTACGGGAAAATGCTATGAGCTTGCTGGCATTACTGGCCTTGTCCGGTGGCTCATACATGCGGATGACGGAACGCATGACAAGTCGCATGACAACTACAACATTTCCAACATTGTACGGTTCTGAATGGGCGACGATCACGCAATGGACGACATCGCAGGTCACATCGCAAAGTACGTCATCCTCCTATCTGACACAGTGGATAACATCACAGGGCACATCAAATTCCTGGACAACTACGTGGATCACAGCTGGCTAAGGAGCATCAATGGGATCGTCATCACATAACAAATACAGCAGGGCATCGCATGCTACCTCACAGGTCACAACCAATTACTGGACAACGTCATGGACCACAAGTGCAGTCACAACTGTATGGAGACAGACGTCGTACGACACATCCTGGAGCACGCAAGAAAGCGTCATGACCTCTACTCAAACAGAAGTTATGACCCAACGGGAAACCGAAGTCAGCTTTCTGACGCAATACATGACCCGAATCACTTTCTAGGAGACTAAATGAAAGCACCACACGCTATCTCATTACGGGAAAGACATAAAAATCCTCAGGCGGCTTACGGCAATGTGGAACGAGACAAATCACTGGAGGCGCTGTTTTATCTGGAAGATATGGCCGATGCAATGGCACCTTTGCCGACGACATACGACGTACTGGCGATCCAGCCATATTATTTTTCCGAGTTCGGCTACACCGATCTGTGGAACGGCCTGTACTTGTTTCCGATGGGGTATGAAGTGGCGGCCCGTGTCATGGAGCAAGCAGTAAATGATGTAACCGAACAGGATCTTTCAAGCGTGAAGGTGCCTGAATGGAAAGACAAGTATGCACTCTATCGCGGTACAGAAAAACACAAACGCATCATTTTTCTGCCAGGCAGCAACATGCTGCATGTTATCGATTTTGATGCCGTTGAGCGGCTCTTGCATCACGACAATTCGATCATGGTCAAGCCCCATCCGATCATGACTCTGGAGGGACTTCGGGTTCTGGGTGCCAAGATTGGCTTTAACCGGATTATCGATCCCAGGGAATCCGGTATGGATTATCTCAAGAATTGCGAAATGGCATGGGGAACAGCCAATTCGGAAATCGGCATGAGGGCGGCTCTACTCGGTATCCCGTATCGTGATATTACCCGCACCCAGTTTTATCCCAATATGACCTATGCATCAATCCATAGGCTTTTCACGGATGATACCACTCACAATAAACAGGTCGTCCTGGCTGCACTGGCTTCCAAGAAATCGGGAATCATCAGGCCGTCAGAAAAAGAAGAGGAAGTGGCGGAATGCATGGAAGGCTTTTTCGAGCTGGCTATGACCATCCGCGAACAGTACAAGCCTATGTATCCGGTACACGTCCCGATGCAGTTTTCCCCGCGCCAGCAGAAAGGATAAATCATGCTTTACGTGAAAGTCGATAAGAACGGCGTGCCCTGCGAATATCCCATTGCGGAAAAAGAACTGCGGTATCGTTTGCCCAATGTATTTTTGCCAAAAGAGCTGACACCGGAGGTATTGGCGTCAATTGGTTTTGTACAGGTTCCCGAGCAACCCGCACCAGAACGGGTCAGCTTGCATGCTACTGTCCCGGATATCCCGATTATTGGAGACAACGGCGAGATTGTCAGAACATACGAATTTGTACCTTATACGGAAGAAGGACTTGAACATCGTAGAAATGAGTTACGAGCAAAACGGGATAAATTGCTTAAGGAATGCGACTGGACACAGTCGGAAGATGTACAAGCGGGCATGACGGCTGTCGAGCGACAGCAGTGGAGCGATTACCGGGCAGCATTGCGCAATATGACCGATGACTTCGAGGATCCCAACATCGTCACCTGGCCAGTCAAACCGGCTGCTCTCAAATTGCCCAAAATTGACACACGTTCCGATGCAGAAGCGGTCAAACGTCGTCTGGCAGCAAAGCGGATCGATGTGCAGGGGGCGGGGATGACTTACACATTCCCGGATGGCACTACCGGCACTGTCCAGACTCGCAATGCTATCGATGTGATCAATATTACCGGACAGGCTGTTGGTGCAATGGCATTGTCCATGCAAGGCGATACAACGACATTATTGCCATTTCGGGATGCCCAGGATATCACTCATGAGTTGACGCCTCTCCAGATGGTTCAGATGGCGATGGCAGCACTGAATTTTGTGTCTGCCACGTATCTGAAAAAATGGGAACTGGAAAATAAATTGGATGAACTCACTGCCAATGAGGCTTCCGGAGAAGAATTGGTTTCTGTCGTGGAAAGCTGGACACCATGACAATTATTATCAGTGAAATCCTGTTCGAGCCGACGTTCGAGTGCAATTTACGTTGCAAGTATTGTTACCTCGGCAATGCCCGGAAACAGCGTCGAACGACAGATTGGTCATATGTGACAGATGCGGCACGGCGTCTGACAGACAAATTCCTTGCTGAAGACTACAGGGTACGTAATGTCCTGTACCACGGTGCGGAAGTCACCGTTTTGCCGCCGGAAGTATTGGCGGATGTCTGCAATATTTTTGACGAAATCGCTCCCGATGACTATGGATTTCAGGCTATTCAGACCAATGGTACATTGATCACGCCTGAATATATCGAGACATTCGAGAGTCGATTGCATGATGGTATTCGATTGCATTATTCCATTTCTGTAGACAGCCCGGAAAAGTTCAACGATACGATGCGTGGACGTGGCACATATGAAAAAGCGATGGCCAACGCCCGGAACTTGTTGAAAAAGGGCTATCCGGTACATCTGTTTGGCTGTTTTACGCCAGAGATGTTCGCTCATCTCGATGACATGAAAAGCTGGATTCAGGCACGTCAGGCTGAAGGTTTTATCTGGAAATTCCAGATCGCTTCCGCACCATTTAATTTGTCGGATGAGCAACAGGTGAAGTTGGCCTACTGGCTGGACGAGAATGACTGGATCAGACGATTTAACACGCTGGTCCCAGAGATGTGCGGCAATTTCGGTAATGAGTGTGATGTCAATCATTTTTGCGCAGACGGACTGTATCCTCCATGCGACCGGCAAACCGGCGAGATTGTCCCTCTTTGGCTGGATAAGCCTGTTTCCCGATTGCTGGAAATGCGGCAAGGCGCGTTTGCCGGCACGCCGACGTCGCCGCAATGCCAGTATTGTCCCGTCAGACCGGTTTGCCATTCCGGGTGTCCGAAATTCCGGGTGGATGGCAGAGCGGTGGACTGTATGCTGAAAAAGACGATTTATCGGATCCGTGCAAACAAATTGGGAATCCCGATGCACAAGGCTATCAAGCTGTACCAAGGAACGTCGAATTTCAACCCGCCCAATGACGGCATCCCCACTATTGCCGAAATCAGGAGAAAAGGGGCATGAAAACACTCGAGATGATCCGTTTCCAGTCGACTTATGCCTGCAATCTCAGGTGTCGGTATTGTTATCTTGGAGATCGTCGGGAAAAGCCGGGCAGGGATTTTTCGTATGTTTCCGAGGCGGCGCGAAGTTTTGTCGGAATTATGGAAAAAGGGGATTACCGGGTCAGACGGTTGATTTACTTCGGCGCGGAAACGACCCTTTTGCCCCCAGATATTCTGGCTGAAGTCTGCAATACATGGCATAGCGTGGTTGACGAGCATCAGTCGCTGCAGACTAATGGGCTGTTGTTGACAGATCCTTATCTGGACGCATTCGAACGGATCGTTTCGGATGATGTACGGTTATCCGTTTCAGTATCAATTGATGGACCACAGCTGTTGACCGATATGCAACGCGGTCGTGGCGTGTATCAACGGGCGATGGCGAACGTCCTGCGCTTGAAAGAGCGCGGTTACTCAGTCAATCTGTTTGCATGTGTTACTCGCCAAACAATGACCTGTTTGCCTGAAATCGAAGAGTGGGCGCGAAACCTTGAAGAGCAGGGTATCGGTGTTGGGTATCAGCTGGCATCGGCACCGTTCAATCTCTCGGACGACGAACAGGTGACTTTTGCCAATTGGCTGTTTGAGCATGGCTGGCAGAACAGCGTCAGGATACTGGCGCCCGGTGCCTGCTCACGCGCAGGTAACGACTGTTTTGTGTTGTCGGTCAACGCTGACGGAACATTGTCTCCCTGCGATCGGCAATCCGGTTGTGGTCCCTTGTTATGGTCAGACAAGACAATGGACGAGATCGTAGCGATGCGGCGCGGATGGTTTGCCAATACGCCAATCTCTCCAAAATGTCGCTATTGTCCTGTCAAGGTGCTCTGTCATTCCGGTTGTCCGGCGTTTCGCACAGCCGATGGCAGATCACTGGATTGTGCCTTTACTCGTGCCATTTACTCACTCGAAGCAATGCGACAAAAAGTACCGATACCTCATGTCCGGAGACCGCTTTGGGCTTCTTATCAACCTCCCCGGATGTCGGAGATTAAAAAATGATTATTTCCCATTCCAGACACTTTGTTTTTGCCCGTGGCATTCGCAATGCAGGAACGACCGTGAAAGCAGCGCTCTCGACGCTGTGCAACGACGACGACCGGATTGCAGCATACAATCCGGCCGAAATCCCGATTTTGCAGAAAGCCGGTTACCGAACAGAACAGCATAATACTGCACGAAATGGACGAACGCTGATCCCGTATCGATCCCATTGGGATCTCGATGATCTGTACAAAACATATCCCACTCTTGCCGATTTTGACGTTATCGGAATTTGCCGCAATCCATACGACAAGGCTTATTCATTCGGCAAGTGGGCACTGATGCGAATGCGATATAACGCCGGTCTCGAACCCGTTCCTGCCACACCAGGGCGTATCTGTACATTCATGATGGGATGGATTACCAAACGCTATTTTAAAGAGGATGCCATTACGAGCCATCGTAACGTCTATAACGACAAGACCACGGGCAACGTCACGCTTATCCGGTATGAAAACCTTGAAGCTGATCTGAAAAAGGTCTTTGACCATTATGGCGCGCCGATGCCGGAACTGTTCCGCTTCAAGGATTCGTCGAAAGTGTGCAGTCTGCCTTGGCAAGAAGTTTTGACTAGAAAAGAAATCGATTTCATTAACAAGTTGATGGAAAAGGATTTCGAGATATTCGGCTATGAAATGCTGTGAGGGAAGAATGAAGAGGATAGGGTTACTGGGGTTTTGGGCATTGTGTGTACTGGCCGCGTTATTTTCCCTAACAGTGATGTTGATTGAAGCGATCAGAGGACGTGAGAAAGCACTGGATATCGCTGTCGGTTTTGATCAAACAGCCAATGCTGCTATTAACGGCGACGTGGATGAAACAATCAGCTCACGAGCCTATAGAAAAGCATCTGAGGGTAAGTGGGTGTGGGAATGTCTTAAAGCTCTGCTTGATTGGTTACAGCCGGGACATTGCAGAGCGGCGTACATGAGTGAAACGGAGCACGCCAAATCGTGGTTATCGTCAAACGAAAAGTAGTGGTGGTCGTGACGTAACAATTCGTTTAACCAATTATTCCAGGAGTGACGCATGACGAAATTTGATCTGCCAGATGATCCCGAGGCGGTACATGCTGTCCTGCTCGAACGTATCACTCAACATGAAAAAGCAATTTGCGAATCGCAAGAAGGAATCAACAGACTGCACGAAGAAAATAAACGGCAGGACGAACGACTGGAACGGATCGAGAAAAACACGGCCACTCTGGTCGATATCTTCCGTGCCGGCGACGGAACGCTCAAAACCGCCAAATGGTTTGGAAAACTCCTGATCTGGATCGGCAGTGTTGTATCCGGCACGTACGCGCTGTGGTTTGCAATCACCAACTGGCCGCACAGGGGAGGCTGACATGGCAGGAAAAAACCTCCGTCTCGGCATCGGCGCACTGGGCATCAGCGCGACCGTACTCGTTTCCATCGCCCTTCACGAAGGCTACCGGGATAAAGCGTACAAAGACGCCGTCGGCGTGCCGACCGTCGGATACGGGGAGACAGCGGGCGTCAGGATCGGAGACCGGACCACACCGGAGCGGGCGCTGGTGCAACTGCTCAAAAGCACGGAAAAACATGCCGACGCCATCCGGCAGTGTATCCACGTACCGTTATACCAGCATGAATTCGATGCCTACGTCAGTCTGGCCTACAACATCGGGGCGGGCAACTTCTGCCGTTCCACGCTGGTTAAAAAGCTCAATGCCAAAGACTATGCCGGGGCGTGCCAGGAAATAAAACGCTGGGGCAGGGCGGGCGGCAAAGTCTTGCCGGGGCTGGTCAAGAGAAGAGAAGCGGAATATCGGATGTGTACTGGAGAGACAACATGAGTTTAAAAATTGCTGCTGTAACCGGCTTGCTGGCGTGGATTATCGGAGGAGCGTCCGGTTACTGGCTTTGCCACACTAAATGGGAAGCGGAAACGGAACGTATAAATGCCTCACAGGCGCAACAGGAAACAGAACATCTTGAAAAAGCAATGGAAGAAAACCGGAAGCTGCATGAAGCGGTTAGCCAAATGCAAATCCGGCTGAAGAAGGAGAATGATGATGCAAAACGTAAAAATGATGCTTTGCTTGCTCGCATCAATCGTGGTGTTATCCGGGTGTCAGTCCCCGCCAATTCGTGTCGCGACGTGTCCGACGCTGGACGTTCCGGTGCTACAGATCGAAAAACGAGAGCCGAACTTGACCCGGAGACTGTTGAACGTATTCTCTCTGTCGGACGAGACGGAGACGTCGCAATCCGGGATCTAAACGTTTGTATCGATCAGTATCGAACTGTGGCTCAAATGTGTGGGGAGAAGCAACAATAAAAAGACGGTGCGACTTCATCAGATGCGGGAACATCTGACAAAGCCACTTCCAGCAGACCAACCTGCTTTCAGCCGAGGCACCGACACTGCGCACAGCGCTGCCAAGGCTATCATGCTGGTAATAAAATGGGAAATAATAAAAATCTATTTGGAGATTTCGAAACTGTTAAAACAACACCGATTGTAAAATGGATAGGCGGTAAACGCAGATTGGCAAAACACATTTTGCCGAAGTTTCCTGAACATCTGTGTTATGTCGAGGTTTTTGCCGGTGGCGCCGCCTTGTACTTTCTGCGAGACCAACAAGCCGAAGTAGAGGTTATTAACGACATCAATGGTGAACTTGTAAATCTGTATCGAGTCGTCAAAAACCACATTGAAGAGTTTTTACGGCAATTTAAATATGCGTTGTCTTCCAGGCAAATTTTTGAGTGGTTGAAAATGACTCCGTCAGAAACTTTGACTGATATACAGAGAGCAGCCCGGTTTTTCTATCTTCAACAACATGCTTTTGGCGGGAAAGTAGGGAACCAGACATTTGGCACGGCAGCAACACGACCGGCTATCAACTTAATGCGTATTGAAGAACATTTATCAGAGGCACACCTACGCCTTGCAGGAACATACATTGAACATCTTGACTGGGCAAAATGCATTTCAAAATATGACCGGCCACATACGCTGTTTTATTGTGATCCGCCGTATTGGGACACGGAAGGTTATGGCGTCGATTTCGGACTGGAGCAGTACCATGCCATAGCTGATACGTTAAAGACTATCCAAGGTAAAGCCATCTTGAGTTTGAACGACCATCCAAGAATGCTGGAAATTTTCAAGGATTTTCGTCTAGAAACAGTCCAGATTAATTATACGGTTGGGGGAAGTGGTAAGAAATCAGTAAAACGTAATGAGCTGATTATTTATAATTGGTGAATCAAATATTACGGATACGAGATGCTGTAACCGCTTGTCTTCAGCGCTTGACTTTCTAGGCACGACAACGGAAGGGAATAAATCAGGGACATTGATAATCGCACACCAACCCATTGTCGCAGGATTAAGTTTACTATAAAACAATACACTTTATACAGTTTTCGAGTACATTTATTTTATTTGCTTAATTGTTGAGCATCCCAATGCGACATCAATAATGATCATTCATTACTGATGTTGTACACTGAATTATCCACAGAAATAGGGGATAAGTCATCGATGTAGATCCTTGGCCTTTAACTGAACATATCGGAAAAGCTGTTTGGGATCCCGATGTCCAGAAACCAGCATAACCTGTTCTATGGTATAACCTTGTTCGAACAAACGGGATATTCCCTCATGTCGGAGGTCGTGAAAACGGAGATCATCAATCTGAAGAAATTTGCATGCCCTCGTAAACAAGGTGCTGATTGTATGAGGTTGGTGAGAAAAAATACGCTCACTTGTGCGTGGTTGTCTCATGACAATATCAAATGCCTTGCCCAATAATGGGACTTCCTGATCGTTGCCATCTTTTTCCTTGGGATGTTTTCTGTCCCTGATAATAATGGTTTTGTCATGAATATTAAGGTCAGACCAGGTGATGCGTGTTATTTCGGAATCACGCATAGCGGAAATAATAGCAAACTGGATGATATCGGCCATTGGTGTTTTCATGAAAGGGCGGCTTCTGAAGTATTGGTCAAGTAAATTCAGCTCTTCAACAGTTGGGCGCCTTTCTCGTTCTTTTGACCGGGTTTTAATTCCCATGTATTTCAGATTTGCCCGAACGGATAACAGGACATCGATAGATACAGGAATTTTCCAGAGTTGTTTGGCCGCTCTGAAAATAGATGACATATAACTCAGATCGATAGAAATAGTGACGCCACCGGCGCCGTTACCCATTCGAATCTTCACGAAATCCATTATCTGACTTTCGGTCAGTTCATCCATGTAAACATGCCCGAGCATTTTGCGTAATCGACTGATGACATCGACTTTATTCCTTCCGAAAGGCTTGATGCTTCCGATCTCGTTATTGTATCGGTCTATCAGTTCAGCAAATTTATAATCAGACAGGGTTCTGGTATCCTCGTATTTTCTCGCATCAATTTCGGACTCAATATTTCTTGCCCAGATTTGTGCCTGTGTCTTTTTTTTAAAAGAACGTGAGATAGACTTGTGGCCCTTACGTCGTATTTGAACGAACCATGAATCCCCGCGCTTTGTAATCGATGCCATGATGAAATTTGATGTAATTTTGATGCACTGAGAGATCAAAATAGCATAAAACAGCACAAAATAAAACAAAATCTACTATATTTTTATACAGTATATAAAAATAGAATTATTAATTTAATCAATGACTTATAAAAAACGAACAATTTCAATTGCCCCGATGCTCGACTGGACAGACCGGCATTGCCGCTATTTCCACCGGCTGATCAGCCGGAATACCTGGCTTTACACGGAAATGGTCACGACCGGCGCGCTGCTCTACGGCGATGTGGCGCGCCATCTGGACTTCAGCGAAGAAGAACACCCGGTTGCCCTGCAACTGGGCGGCAGCGAACCGGCCGAACTGGCGCAGTGCGCGAAACTGGGCGAGAAGTGGGGCTACGACGAAATCAACCTGAACTGCGGCTGTCCGTCCGAACGGGTGCAAAAAGGCGCGTTCGGCGCCTGCCTGATGAAAGAATCGAAGCTCGTTGCCGATTGCGTCCGCGCCATGAAAGACGCCGTCTCCATTGACGTGACCGTCAAACACCGGATCGGCATCGACGACATGCATACCTACGATTTCGTCCGGGATTTCATCGGCGAAATCGCCGGAGCCGGGTGCCAGACCTTCATCGTCCATGCCCGAAACGCTATCCTGAAGGGCCTGTCTCCCAAAGAGAACCGCGAAATTCCGCCCTTGCGTTACGACGTCGTCTATCAGCTGAAAAAAGACTTTCCCGGACTGGAAATCCTCCTGAACGGCGGCGTCGAAACGGCCGGTCAGGTCGAGGAACACCTGAAACACGTCGATGGCGTCATGATCGGGCGCGCGGCCTACCATTATCCCTGGCGAATGGCCGAATTCGACGCCCGTTTTTACGGGGACGGCACCGTGCCGGAAAACCCGTCCGCCGTCGTGGCCGCCATGATCCCCTATATCGAAAAACAGCTTGCCCTCTACGGCGAAAAAGGGCTCAGGATGCACGGCATCACGCGCCACATGCTGGGCCTTGTGACCGGCATGCCCGGCGCGCGGCGGTTCCGGCAAATCCTGTCCGACCCGGCCAGACTCGCTTCCGGCAATCCGGCGGCAATACTGATGGAAGCGCTGGCCGCCGTCCGGTTTTAAGAGAGACTGGCAAACAGGGGAAACCTGCAAAACCGGCCATTACGGCGACCGTAGCGCTCACGCCTTCAAGTCGTTTTCGCGGGCTCGTCCCGTGAGCCCGCTTCAGGAAACAGTGTATTTGCGGGCAGCCCGGTTCGGGCCTTTCCTCCGGAAAAACAGGGGCGGCCACCGGAAAAACCGGATGGCCCCATTCGCTGCCCGCGTTCCATACAGCCGCCAGCCGTTTCCTGCCCGTTTTTCCGCCGGGAACCAGGCAAATGGCCTTCCGGCCGTCGGCATGGCGGTTTCCCCGTTCCGGTCGCCAGGCCATCAACCCGTTTCCGGCAATCCGGACAAGCATTGCCCCCTGCCTTCCGGTTCGCCTTTATGGCGTGGAAGGAAAGCGGAAAAACCATGTGGCCACCGGCAAAAAACAGCCGAAAGAAAACGGGCAGGGGCAGGCCGGCGTCCGGAAAAACCGCCCCTCCAATACCCGGGCAAGGCGTGCCAAACGACTGGCCGGACGTCCTTTTGCAGAGTCTGTTAAGATAAACGGCAAGGGGATCGCGGCATAAAGCCTCTCCCAAACCTTGACGGACAACCGTCGCTTTCACCGGGTTCATTGTGGCGAATCAACGCCATCGAACCGTTCGGCTTTATGCTGGATATCCAATAAGGGGAACCCCTTGCCGGCTTTCCTTTTCATCCGGCAAACCAGACAGGAGGGAAAACATGAACGACGACAACTCCCGGCGGAACCAGTGGCTGCTCTGGTACATCGCTTTCGCCGTCCTCGGCGTTTTGCTGGCCCGCGGTTTCTGGGCGGGCTACCATCCGGCCGAACCCTTGCCGTACAGTACGTTCCTGCAACAGCTCGATGCCGGAAACGTCAAACAGGTCGATATCGTCGGCGACCAGATCACGGGCGTTCTGAAAGAACCGGTCAACGGAAAAACCGATTTCACCACCACCCGCGTGGACAATACGCTGGCTGAACAACTGGCATCGCATGACGTCGAATTCACCGGCATCATCCAGAGCACCTTCCTTTCCGACATTTTGGGCTGGATCATTCCGACCGCCATCTTTTTCGGGGTCTGGATGTTTCTGATGCGCCGCATGGCAAACCAGTCCGGCATGGGCGGCAGCGGCGGGTTTTTGTCCATCGGCAAAAGCCGCGCCAAAGTCTATGTCGAAAAAGACATCAAGGTCACCTTCGACGACGTGGCCGGCGTGGACGAAGCCAAGGAAGAATTGCAGGAAGTTGTCGGTTTCCTGAAAGACCCGGAAAAATACGGGCGGCTGGGCGGCCGCATCCCGCACGGCATTTTGCTCGTCGGGCCGCCGGGAACCGGCAAGACCCTGCTGGCCCGTGCCGTGGCCGGTGAAGCGGGCGTGCCGTTCTTTTCCATCAACGGGTCCGAATTCGTCGAAATGTTCGTCGGCGTCGGCGCGGCCCGTGTGCGCGACCTGTTCGAACAGGCCCGGAAACAGGCCCCGGCCATCATCTTCATCGACGAAATCGACGCGCTGGGCAAGGCCCGCGGGGCCTACGGCGTCGGCGGCCATGACGAGAAAGAACAGACCCTGAACCAGCTTTTAGCCGAACTCGACGGATTCGATTCCAAATCCGGCCTCGTCCTTTTGGGGGCGACCAACCGGCCTGAAATCCTCGATCCGGCGCTGTTGAGAGCGGGCCGTTTCGACCGGCAAATACTCGTGGATCGGCCCGACAAGGCCGGACGCGTCCAGATATTGCGCGTGCACCTGAAAAAAATCCGGCTGGGCGACGATATCAACGTCGATCAGATCGCGGCTTTGACGCCCGGCTTTTCCGGGGCCGACCTGGCCAATCTGGTCAATGAAGCCGCCATTCTCGCCACCCGGCGCAAACACGAGGCCGTCATGCTGGAAGACTTTACCGGCGCGATCGAGAGGATGATTGCCGGACTGGAAAAGAAAAACCGGCTTATCAATCCGAAAGAACGCGAAATCGTCGCTTACCACGAAATGGGCCACGCGCTGGTATCGCTGGCCCTGCCGGGATCGGAAACCGTCCACAAGGTTTCCATCATCCCGCGCGGCATCGGTTCGCTTGGCTACACCATCAACCGGCCGACCGAAGACCGCTACCTGATGACGAAACAGGAACTCGAAAACAAGATGGCCGTTCTGCTCGGGGGGCGGGCGGCGGAATCGCTCCATTTCAACGAAGTGACGACCGGCGCGGCAGACGATCTGGTGAAAGCGACCGAAATCGCCCGCAGCATGGTCACGCGCTACGGCATGAGCGAAAAACTGGGACAGATCGCCTATGAATCGACCCGGAACGTCTTTCTGGCTCAGGCAGGCGAAATCCAGCAGGAAAACCGGAACTATTCCGACGAGACCGCACGCGATATCGACAATGAAGTCCGGCAACTCCTCCAGCAGGCTTTCGAGCGGGCAAGCGGCATTTTAAAGGAACATGCCGGAGCGCTCCAGACCGGGGCAAAAGCGCTGCTCGAACAGGAAACGCTGACCGAAGAGGAAGTGTTCGCCGTCTTTGAGGGCCGCAGCTGGCGGCTTCTGGCCTACGATCCGGCAGCCGAAAAAAGGCCGGCGGAAACGGACTTTGGAAAAGACCCTGAGGCCGCCGCTGAACTGCCGTCTGAAAAGAAAGAAAACGGTACCGGAAACGAAGAGGACGCCCGCTCCTGAGCCGGATTTCCTCCGGTCTGCGGGCAAAGGGCATAGCGCACACATCCCCGGCATGCCGCTTCGGCAAAAGGCGGCCTTTTTACGGAGACGATTCCGCAAAAGACAGTACATTGAACGAAGAAGCGGAATTGCAAACGCGGCAGGCGCTCTTTCCCCGGCCGTATTGGCAGGAGCCGCTGCGCCGCAGAAAGCGGCTTGCCGGAAAAGAAAACCGGAAACCGGACGAGACCCGATACAAAAACAGGAAGGGCAGGGGATTGCCGAAACGGCGGGACAGGCCGCGCCATGAACCGGACGTAAAGCGCAGGCATGGCCGTCGCCGTTTTAGCCCGCCTCATACCGGCCGTCCTGAGGTCTGCCGGGCTTTTTTGCCGGGGTTTTTCCGGAAAGCATTTGCCAGACCGGAAAACCCCGCTCTTTCATCCGTTTTCACGTTTTTCCGGCCTGTTGGCAAGGGTCGCTCTTTCTTTTGGCCCTTTCCTCTTTTCCCGATAATCCGTTGAAAAATTCCCCCTTCCGCGAGGGCAGGAAACGGAATAGCGGAAAATCCGGCGCTTTTTCGCGGCTTCATCCGCGATTTCTCCAGACCGGCCAGCTTTCTTTTTTCCTTACCGCCTCTGCCGAAGGAAAGACTTTTTCCGCGTTTTAAACGGGAACGGCCGAATGCCGGGCGATCGTTTCCCGCCCCCTAATAACCGGATCCATCGCGCGCCCTTTTGCCGGTCATGGGCGGATAACGGCATTTCCCGCACTCCGGGCTATCGCCCTCCGGAACCGGAAATCGGCCGGTTCGCCCGGGAAAGATACCCGCCGCGTCTCCCGGCCGGGCAAGCGTGCCCGGCAAACCCGGCAGGGCGGCAAACCGGCGCTGTCGTCAAGACGCGCGGCCGGGCTTCCCGTGAATCCGGATGAAAAAGAGGGCAGCGGCAGCCGGAAACATCCAGACCGCTTCCAGAGACAGCCCGGAAAAAAACCGATACGCCGATACCCTGCCGAAAAGTACGGGAAACCGGATAAAAAAGGAGAAAACGGCCCGCAAGCGGCCTGCGTGCCCGGCTTGAGCGTTTTTGAAAAATGCCTGATTTCCGGATGATTCCGGTAAAAAACCGGGGAAATACGGAACAATCCCCTTTGAAAGGGAAAAAACCGCTCTTAAACAACCGGAAAACAGCCTTCAGGGCGTTTTCAAAACCGTCACGTTCTTTCCCAAAACCCTTATCCGGAGCGCGCGATTATCCCATAGCCGCACCGGCCTCACCCTCCGGAAAAACCTGAAACGCCGGGCAGGCAATCCGGTGCGCCGGAGTGTCCCGCTTTTTGCTTGTGATGAGATCGCCTTGCCTTGAAAAGGAAAGGCGGCATGGCTATTTCGGGGCGATTTATGGCGCAGCTTGTCCCGCCTGTCCCCTTTTCAGGCCGTATTTTCCTTCTCTTTTTCCGGAAAGGGCATTGGCCGGCAAGGGATAAAGGGAAGGGCAAACCCTGCGGTTCAGCCCCTTTGCCGCGCCAGTCACGGTTCCGGTTCAACCGCCATTCCCCGCTGCTTCCTGAACCGGCTGCGGCCAGACGGTAACCGCCGGACAGATGAAAAAGCGGGCCAAACCCCGTCGGCCCGAAGCACAAGCCTTGGCAAGAACCCGCCTCATGGCGCCGGGCTTATTCCCGATTTGTCCGGAACGCGTCTTTCTTTCCAGCAAAACGCCGCCCTCAAACGGCCCGTTTTTTCCTGCAAGGCAGACGCCGGATTTCCGGCCCGGTTTATTGAATCCCGATCTTTTCCATCCGTCCGGGAAGCGGGAATCGGCGCGGTGGCTCCTGTCCCTCCCGATAAGCCGCCTTAAAGAACGGCAGGGCCGTATCGGTTTTTATCCGGACACAGCCCTTCCGGCAGGGTTTCCCAAACCGCCTCCATGCCGGGGAGCGTCTCCCGAGACGTATAAACGCCAGCGCCGGAAAACGCTCCGCCTGCCGCCGGCCAAACTGCCGGAAAAGCGGTTCTGTCCGTTTTATGGGGCCTGCAACACCGCTCCGCGTAAAAGCCCGTTTTCCCGCAAAAAGAAGGCCGGAATACCGTCCTCCTTTCCAGAAGGAAACCGGCCTTTATTGCGCCACTTCGATGCTAGAATATAAAAATACCTGTTGACAGCAGACTGTTACGATATGGAAAAGGAGGGCGCGATGCTGATCAATCTGTTGAAAAAACTGGCTGCCTTTATCTCGCTTCTGCTGTTTTCCGCCTTTTCCTGGGCCATGAGTTTTGAATCGGATATCGAGTTTTCCTTCAATGACGAACGGTTTTCCGGACGTTTCCGTTACGATAGAGACAAAGTCCGCATGGATGTGAAAGACCGCCACGGCAACGAAGAAACCATCATCCTGCGCGAGGACACCCACACCTACTGGTTCATCGGCCAAAACAAAACCTACAACGAAATTGCCATGAAACATACGATTGCGGCCAGTACCGGCATCGTCGGCCAGCACATCGACCCCGCAAAAGTCCAGCGTCATTTCATGGGGGTGGCCACACTCGATGGCCGGACCGTGAACAAATACCGTGTCATCATTGATTCTTATGGAACGCCGGTCGAATTCATCGAATGGCAATGGCCGGGACAGCCGGTACCGCTGAAAGTCGCCACGCCGGAAGGCAACAGCGTCATCGAATACAAAAACGTCCTGTTCCGCCCGCAGGAATATTACCGTTTCCAGTTGCCGAAGGGCTTGAAAAAAACGACATTCCGCATGCCGAAAAAAAGAACCGGAAAAGCGTAAGCTGCAAGCCCGGCATGCCCGGCAGTACCGGGCATTTTTTCCGCATTTTCGACCGGACTGGCGCGATTCCGGCTGGCGCTGCCGTTCAGGCCGTTGCCGCTTTCCTGTCATGGCTGTCCGGTGCGGCAGAAAAAACGCACAGCAAGGCCGGGTAGCGGCCTGTCAGGCGGGCAACAAACGCTTCTTGCGCCGTCACGCGAAAAGAGACGACAGGTGGCGCTGCGTTTATGGCACAAGCCCGGTTTGGGATCGCTTTTTCCCCGGGAAGCTTTCCCGGCCTGCCGTGCCGCTTGCCTTCCCGGCCTCCGGCCTGCCTTGACAGGGTAAAAACAGAAACCACACGGCTGCCGAATGAATGGGCCCGGTCGGCAACCGCGCAAGAGGAGAGAAATACCGCTGTTGACCCGGAAAGAATGGCCGCCCTGACAAGCGGGCGGCACACCGGTTGTTGCCGCAGGCGGCATTTCCGTTACCGGCGGGACACCGCCAGAAAACCGGCTGGCCGGAACCGGACTGCCCATCCACGACATCCGGATACCGGCAGTATACGGACCGGAACAGGAAAGCCTGTCCGCCTCTTCCGGCCGGACAGGCCAGTCCGGCGCAAATACCCCGAATCCGGCAAGCGCTGGCCGAAAAGCCGGCAAGCCGGGCTGCCTGACGGATCGGCCCGGCCGCCGGCGCGCGGCCTGAAGGGCAAAGCGTCCCTTTGCCCTTCAGACCGCGTGGGGAATGGTTTTTTGTTTGCCGTTTTCCAGTCCTTGCCGGTATGCCCGGATATCGGCAATCGTAACGACCGGAAAGCCGTGTTTTTCCGAAAAGGCGGCAATTTCCGGCATCCGCGCCATCGTCCCGTCTTCATTCATCAGCTCGCACAATACGGCAAAAGCGGAAAGCTTAGCCAGCTTCATCAGATCGACACTGCCTTCCGTATGGCCCGCCCGGGCAAAAACGCCGTTTTCCCGCGCAACCAGCGGAAAAACATGGCCGGGCCGGGTCAGATCCTCTGGCGCCGCGCCGGGCGAGATGGCGGTTTGGATCGTGGCGATCCTGTCTGCTGCCGAAACCCCGGTCGTTATGCCCCTTGCCGCCTCGATGGAAACCGTAAAAGCCGTCCCGTAGCGACTGGTATTGTGTCGTGTCATGGGAGGCAGGCCGAGCCTTTTAGCCGCCTCTTTTTCCATGCACAGACAGACGATCCCGCTGCATTCCCGTATCATGAGGGCCATTTGGGAAACCGTCATTTTTTCAGCCGCAAAAACCAGATCGCCCTCATTTTCCCGGTTTTCGTCATCGGCCAGCAACACGCCTTTTCCCGCAACAAGCGCCCTGATCGCCCCGGCAATCCGGTATTCCGGAGCGGACACTTCACCGTTCTTCGCCTTTTTTCCCATCGTTTTTCCCCCGCCGAAAAAAACCTTACTATACGGCGTGCCGCGGGAATGAAACGGCAGGAAATTTGCCAAATCCGGTACTGGATTGGCAGCAAACCGGAAAAGGAGAGCCAAGAGCGCGGCTGACCGGCGGATACCGGAAAACGGAGTAACGCGCCGCCGCAAGAAAAAGCCGGCACACCGGTTGCCAAAAACCCTTTAAACAGGGACACGACGGCAAACCGGACTTTTGTCTTCACGGCCACCCCGCTTTCCGCCGCAATGCGGGGCACATGCGGAAAATCCCGGCCGGTCTCATGGCAAAACGCCGCCCACCCCGGGCCGTCTGGGCCGGCCGCGGCGCTTCTTTACCAAGCCGCCTGAAATAAAATGCAATTACACTTCATTTTTTACCGTTTTTTTTCTCTTTTTTCTTCACTGGAAATGTTGTTTTTTTCATGAACAGACAAAGGAGAACCGCAAAGCAGGGTCATCATCATTTCGGAAAACTGATGCGCGGACACCGGAATCCCCACAGACAAGACCATTTGATAAGCCGTTTCCGCAGCAGACCGGATTTTCTCGATCTCCGGCAACTCCGGGGTCTTCCGCATTCCCTTCAGAATATAATCGACATCGAACTGGTGATCGCACAAAGCAGCCAGAAAAACGGCGGTAGGCGACCGTTCTCCCGTTTCATAGCCGAAAAGGGTCTTGCGTGAAATACCCATCAGTTCACACAGCCGTGCCTGCGACAGACCCAGCCGTTTCCTTTCCTCCTTCAGTCGTTCACCGATTGAATGCATAGAAAATTACTCAATTTGTTGACAATGCGTAAATAATTACTCAAAATAAACTCATCCGTAGCATTATTGTTGAAGTTGAATAATACGCAAATTTAACTATGACAGGCGAAGAAGCAAAGCGCAAGTTGAGGGAACAGGGCATCACTTTGAAGGAATGGGCCAGTGCCAGAGGTTATCCGTATTATCTGGTTTCAAGAGTGATCTGCGGCACGATCAAGGGCAATTTCGGCTTGTCCCATCAGGTAGCGGTTGAACTGGGCATGAAACCTTCCCTGAAAAAAAAGGAAGAAGCCAGCCTCGACATGCAGGAATAAGTATAAAAGTGATGATCGTTCGCGTGTTCCTTTGTTCGCGTGTTCCTTCATGTGAAGAGCAGGCGCGTTTTTATGAGATGAACGGAACCGGGCCCCTGCCGCGGATGCCGGCTCCCAAAAAGAGATTCCATGAAGAAAGAAAAAACCGCTCGGATCGCCGGCCTGCGTCCGGAAACCCGACAGAAAAATCCCCACCGCTTTGCTTTGGCCGTTTTCCGTTTTTGCGCCATGCTGTCAGCCAGTCCTTTTCAGGTAAGCGTCAATGAATAAGGCTTACTGGGGAAGTGTCCGTTTTTTCAGGCATCTTTATACGGCGGGATTTATTGTCCTGCTCAGTCTTCCTGTTTGCGCCGCGTTTTATTTCTGGCAGGTCGGTTTCGCCGCTACCCGGGACATGAACCGGATCCCGACCGAATCGCTGGCCCGCGATAGCCTGGAATTCATGGGCCGGGATGTTTTTTCCTACCAGAAAAAGTATCCGGACATGATGGTCGCGCCCGCCGGAAACCGGATCGTATCCGCCAATACCGTTTACCTGACCTTCGACGACGGCCCGTCTCCGGTGACGGAAAAAGTGCTTGACGTCCTGAAACACTACCGCATCCAGGGCACTTTCTTTGTCATCGGGGAACACCTTGACTCTCCGGCGGCCCGCGAAACCGTCAGACGCATTCTTCGTGAAGGCCACAGTCTCGGCATCCACAGCGAAACCCACCGTTACCGGAAAATCTATGCGTCCGTGGAAGCCTGGCTGGACGATTTCGCCGCCGTCGAGAAAAGACTCACCGACATAACCGGCGTCAGGCCGACCCTGTTCCGTTTCCCCGGAGGCAGCATCAACGTCTATAACAGCGCCATCTATCAGGAACTGATCGCCGAAATGACGCGGCGGGGATACGTCTATTTCGACTGGAACGTATCGGCCGGCGACATTTCGAATGTGCCAGTCAGACCGGAAACCCTCTTTGCCAACGTCGTCTCACGCACGCCTGTCGAGAAGTGCGCTGTCGTGCTGATGCACGACAGCGCCGGCAAAACCGGAACGCTCAAAGCCCTGCCCAAAATCATCGAACACTACCGGGCGAAAGGCCTCCGGTTCGACCGGCTGCAACACGACACCTGGCCAGTCGCCTTTGGTTATCGGAACTAAAAAATGGAGAACAACATGCAAGGTAAAAAATCGAATGCCCGGGTCGCGTGGGATGAATTCATCAGCAAGTTCAATCTGGGCAATGAAAGTCCCGGAGTCGCTCCCGCATTGTCTCCCTTGCCGGCGAACCAGATCGCATGCTGTCCTGCCGAACCTGAAGAACCCGTATGGGAAACCGCGGGAAACGACCGGGAAGGGCCGCCTGACGAAGTGGCCGTTGTCCCGTCCAGAACGACGGTCATCGGGGAAAACGTCAAAATCGACGGCAACTGCACCCTCCAGGGCGATATCGAGGTATATGGCGTCATCAATGGCGATATCAGCGCCGGCGGGAAAATCAGCGTATTCGGAAAAATCACCGGCAACCTGACCGGCGCGAACATCTACCTGAATGCGGCGGAAGTAACGGGAAACCTCACAAGCGAGGGAACCGTCGAACTGGACAGTCTTTCGGTACTGGCCGATGGGAAAGTCCTCGCAAAAAACATCGTATCCAACGGCAATACCCATTGCGACATGGAAATATCGGGCATTGCCCGTTTCCAGTCCGCCGCCAGAGTCACCGGCCATATCCGGACGGCCCGCATCAGTATCGACGAAGGGGCCATCATCAAAGGAACCATCATCAGCGAATAAGCGTTCCCGGCCGTTTCACTCCGCGGTGTCGTCATGACCGGCAATACCGTGTATGCCCGAAACGGCCGCCATCTTCCAAACAGCCTTTTTCCCTCCAGCCCGGAAAGCGCCTGCCGCTTTGGAAAAAAGGACGGGTTTTCACATCCGCTCCTTTCGTCTTCGCTTTTGCCGCCTGAACGCGGCCCCGGAAAACCCGTCCTTTGCCGGAAAGCGTGAACGGGCAGGACGCGTCGGGACAGGAGCGTGCCTGCCGGACAGGGAATTCCCGCATAAGCCGGAAGCGGCATTTTCCGGCAAACTGATGTATCATCGGTGAGCTGTTTTGCCCAATAAGACAAGCGAATCGCCCATGAAAGTCGTCCAGCGAAAAATCATCCACGATGCCGGCCAGTCGCTGTCGCTCGCCCATTTCCCCCACCTTTCTTATCCCTTGCACTGCCATGAGGAATACGAACTCGTCATCGTGACGGCGGGAACCGGCAGGGAATACATCGGACATGCCGTCGAAAACTACCGGGCCGGGGACATGACCCTGATCGGCCCGGACATTCCGCACCTGCACCTGTGCGATTCCCTGACCGGAAAAAACGGCAGCGAAGAAAGCGCCTGCGAAATCCTCTACTTTTCCCCCAGCCTCTTTCCGGACAACATGGACGGCATAGCCGAATACCGCGCCATTGCCGCCGTCCTTGAAAAAAGCAGGCGGGGCGTCCGGTACAGCGACCCGGCCCTGACCCGCCAGATACGGAAACAGGTGCAGAGACTGGACAAAGGGCAGGGAATCGGCCGCATCCGGTGGCTGCTGGCGCTCCTCGATACGCTCGCCCGTTCGCAGGAAACGTCCCTGATCGCCTCCGGCCCCGTCAGAAACGGAACCGCTCTCAGACGGCAGGAAACCGTCGATACCGTCTGCCGCTATCTCCGGGAACACTTCCGCGAAAACCTCTGCCTGCAAGCCATCGCCCGCGAAGCGTGCATGAACCCCAGCGCCCTGTGCCGCCATTTCAGGCAGAGAACGGGCAAAACCCTGTTTGCCTTCCTTGCCGGAATCCGCATCGAAAACGCCTGCCGCCTCCTTCTTGAAACGCGGCTTTCTATTTCCGCCATCGCCTGGGAAACCGGCTTTGCCAACCTTTCCCATTTCAACCGGCAATTCAAGTCGCTGACCGGCCAGACGCCGGGGGAATACCGGAAAAACATCCGGAGCGGGGTGGGGTAGAACAGACTAAACAGAAAAAGAATTCCTGTTACTTTAGAGAAAACAAAAATTATAGTGCATGTTTAGTCTGCTATAAAGGATGAGTTTTAACATTTACCGATAAACAACGGCACAGTTATGAAGGAGGGAAAATCGTTTTAGATGCCGGAAGTTGCTGATACACTTGTTCAGGCATAGCCGGGTCTGCTTCAGGCTATTTGCCTGCCCAGCTTTTCAGCAGGTAAAAGAGAGCGTTCAAAACCGACAATCGCTGTATGAAAGCCCTCAGGAGAAAAACGTTTGAACGAGAAGGCATTGGCTCATATCCGTCGGCATGACGGGAAAAAACAGACACTGAAAGACCATTTGCTGTCCGTTTGCAGGTTGACCGGGGCATTTGCGAGAAAAATAGGACTACCCCTAAGCGGGGAACTGGCGGGCATAAGTCACGATTTCGGAAAATATGCGGAAACTTTCCAGCTGTATCTTCTTTCCGCAAACGGGGTCATCGATCCGGATAGCGATGAATACATTGATCCGGTTTCCCAAAAAGGAAAAATAGATCATTCCACAGCCGGCGCCAAATATGTCTGGAAACGACTCGAACGGGAAAAATACCCGCTTTATGCTCAGCTGATGTTTTTGAGCGTGTGTTCGCACCATAGCGGATTGATTGATTGTCTTTTGCCAGATGGCAGAAACGGTTTCGGCAACCGGCTCAACAAAAAAGAAGAAAACACCCATCTTGCCGAATGTGAATCGAAAGTCGATTTCGCCATAAAAGACTGGCTCGACAGTATATCGGAAGAAAACATCCTGAAAGAATGGTATCGAAAATGCCAGAACATACGCAGAACGGAAAAAAAGTTCCTTGCACAGGAAGAAAATCCGGCAACTGTTTTCGCCCAATATGAAAACACCGTTTTTTTCAAAAAAGGCTTGCTGTTGCGCTGTTTTTTCAGCTGCCTTCTGGACGCCGACCGTATCGACAGCGCCTGTTTCGAGGATGAACAGTACGCGGCCTTGCGCAAGCGGCTGGGCAATCCCGACTGGCCCAAACTGGCGGGCCGCCTCGAAACGGCACTGTCCGCCTTTTCAAAGGAAAACATGATCGGCCGCCTCCGGCGCGATATCGCCGACGCCTGTTATGCCCGGTCCCGTTCCCCTCGCGGCATCTATACCCTGACCGTTCCGACCGGTGGCGGCAAAACGCTCTCAAGCCTTCGTTTCGCGATACATCACGTCATGGAGCACCAGCTGGAACGTATCGTTTACATCATTCCCTATACCTCGATCATCGAACAGAATGCCAAAGTCGTCCGCGACATTCTGGAAAAGGACGAAGAACCCGGAACCATCGTACTGGAACACCATTCGAATATCGAACCCGTGCGGGAAACATGGCAGGGAAAACTCTTGTCGTCCAACTGGGAAACGCCAGTGGTATTTACTACCATGGTACAGTTTCTGGAAACCCTGTTCGGCTCCGGGACGGCTTCCGCAAGGCGTATGCACAATCTGGCCAATGCCGTTCTCGTTTTCGACGAAATCCAGACGCTGCCGATCCGCTGTGTCCATTTGTTTTGCCATGCCCTGAATTTTCTGGTCGAAGAATGCGGCAGCAGCGCTGTTTTGTGCACGGCAACGCAACCTTTGCTGGGAAATGTGCCGAATCCGGCAAAAGGCCAGTTGCGTCTGGCCGACGATCCCGAACTGATGCCCGATCTGGCAGAACTGTTCCGCCAATTGCAGCGTGTCCGTTTCGTGGATCACACGCCGTCTCCGATGAACCTTGAGCAAGTGGGCGATCTTGCCCTGTCGGAACAGCGTGAAAAAGGCAATTGCCTGGTCATTGTCAACACCAAAAGCTGGGCAACCGGACTGTACCGGTATTGCAGCGGGAAAAACGCGCAGAACGTATTTCACCTCAGCACGTCAATGTGCGCAGCCCACCGGACGGCCATTCTTGAAAAAGTCCGTTCACTGCTGGCGAAAAAGGAACCTGTTTTGCTGGTCAGCACGCAACTGATCGAATGCGGCGTCGATATCAGTTTCCAAAGCGTAATCCGGCTGGCTGCGGGACTCGATTCCATCTTGCAGGCGGCCGGCCGCTGCAACCGCAACATGGAAAGCGGCTACGGTACCGTCCACATCGTGCGCGTCGTCGATGGCCTTGAAAATATCCGGCGGCTGGACGATATCCGCGAAGGGCGGAATGTCTTTCTGAGGGTGATGGACGAATACCGGGAACGTCTCCAGAACGGAATGGGCGACCTCTCCGATCCCGACATCATCGAACGGTATTTTTCCTACTATTTTCATCAGAGGCAGGACAGGATGGCCTATCCCTGCGATCTGTCGGGCAAAAAAGACAGCTTGCTGAACCTTTTGGGAAGCAATCGCAACAACGTCGGCAGTCAGGAAAACGGCATGCTTTGCCAGTCTTTTGCCACAGCGGCAAAACAGTTTGCCGCCATCGAGGCCGAAACACAGGGCATTCTGGTTCCGTATGGTGAAGGCAAGGACATCATTGCGCAACTGTGTTCGTTGCCCTCCAGCGATATGGCGGCCCAATCCCGGAAAAGACAATTGTTGAAAAAAGCCCAGCGTTATTCCGTCAACCTTTATCCGGACGCCCTGCAAAAACTGGGCAATGCCGTCAGGCGCATGGAAGAAACCGGCATCCTGTACCTGCTCGAATCGCATTACGACAGCGAAACGGGCGTTACAGCTGAAGCGACCGGGAAAATGGATTTCCTGCATTATTGAAAGGTCATTATGGCAAAAAACAGCATTACCTTTCTGGTTTACGGGCGTTATGCCCTTTTTACCGACCCCATCACCCATCTGGGCGGGGAAAAATGTTCCTATCACATACCGACTTATGAAGCGCTGAAAGGAATCGCCAAATCGATATACTGGAAGCCCACGATAGTCTGGCATATCAAAAGGGTGCGGGTCATGCAACCGTTTAAGACGCAGACCAAGGGCATGAAACCCATCGCCTATGACAAAGCGGGCAATACCCTGTCCATCTACACCTATATGGCCAATGTCGCCTATCAGGTCGAAGCCTGTTTCGACTGGAACCTTCACCGGCCGGAACTCGCGCACGATCGCATTGACGGGAAACATTACGAGATTGCCAAAAGGATGCTTGCCAGAGGCGGCCGCCAGGACATATTTCTGGGAACGCGCGACTGTCAGGGCTATGTCGAGCCATGCCGGTTCGGTGAAGGTGAGGGGGCTTACGACGATCTGGACGAACTGGGATTCGGATTGATGTTTCACGGTTTCGACTATCCCGATGAAACCGGGGAAAACAGGCTGAAAGCGCGTTTCTGGCGCCCCGTCATGAAAAACGGCATTATCGAATTCATTCCGCCTGAAGAATGCGCAATCGTCAAACCGATCCGTCCGATGAAACCGAAAACATTCGTACAGGATGTCAATTTCAGCGGACTGAAAGAGGAGGGACTCTTATGACATGGTTCCAGCGACTCTATGAAACCTACGGAAATGTGCTCGACAATCCCCTTTTTGCCGATGAGGAAAATACGCTGACGCCAATCGGACACACCAGCCAGCAAGTCCACATTATTGTCCGGATAGACGGAAAAGGTCATTTTCGGGGAGCTGAATTCATCGGCAAACAGTCGGTTATCCTGCCGGCGACAGAAGATTCGGCAGGCCGTACCAGCGGACGGGTAGCCCATCCATTGATCGACCAGATCAAGTATTGCGCAAAGGACTATCCGGCTTATTCTGAAGAAGAAGGGTACTTCGGCTTATATGAGAAAACCTTGTCCGGGTGGGTTCAGTCTCCGCACAGCCATCCGATGGCCGAAGCCGTATATGCCTATATCAGCAAAGGCACACTGGTCGGCGATCTGGTCAGGGAAAAGCTTCTTTATCTGAACCAGGAAGGCAAGCTGGCAACCGTGACAGAAGAAGGGCAGGACATTCCGGTATTCAGGGTATTGACGCCCAAAAAAGTCAACGGAATCAGCCAGCGTGACCAGGGCAATCTGATGATTGCCTGGCAGGTCGAAATGCCCGGTGAAAACGAATCCAGAACCTGGACAAGCGAAGATCTCCAGAAAAGCTGGACAGCATACGATGCCAGCCAGATGAGCAAGAAGGGACTTTGCATGGTTTCCGGTTCAGACATGTTTCTGGCAAACCAGCATCCGCGCAATATACGGCGGCCGGGGGACGGCGCCAAACTGATATCGGCCAACGACAAAAGCGGATTCACATTCCGGGGGCGTTTCGTTGAACAGGACGAAGCCTGTTCAGTGGGATACGCTACCAGCCATATGGCGCATAACGCCTTGCGATGGCTGATAGCACGGCAGGGATACAAAAATGGCGATCAGGTGATTCTGGCATGGACGCCGAAAGGCAGGCCGGTGCCCCAGCCTCTAAATGACCTTCTTTCTGACGACGACGAAGAGATGCCGGACTTTTCGCGGGACAGTACAGATGATTCAAACGAGAGTGAAAAAACAGTCAGCCAGCCGGCCATCGACCACACGCGCGATCTGGGACAGACCTTTGCGCAAAAACTGAAAAGACGCCTGCAAGGCTTTGACGCCGACATCGATGAAAACGATACCGTCGCCATATTGGGCCTTGATTCCGCAACGCCGGGACGGCTGTCCGTCATTTTTTACATGGAACAGCTCTGGCCGGAATACCGTTTCGCGCTGGAGAGCTGGCAAAACGACATGGTCTGGTGGATACGGCGTACCCGGGAAGCTGATGCGCCACCGGGTAAAAAAAGGAAAACGGAAGTCTTCTGGAAAGAAACCGCGCCCACACCCCTTGAAATCGCCCTGGCTGCCTATGGAAAACGAATCGACGACCAGCTGAAAAAGAACACAGTCGAACGTCTGCTTCCCTGTATTGCAGGCAAAAGGCCGGTTCCTTTCGATCTGGTTACCTGCTGTGTCAGTCGCGCCTGCAATCGGGCGGGTCTTGACAATTGGGAATGGGAAATGACGCTGGGGGTTGCCTGTGCCATGTACAAGGGATATTGCGCACGCCATCCACTGGAAAAACAAAGGAGGAAACACAAAATGGGTCTGGATGAGACAAACACGTCACGGGATTATCTCTATGGACGATTGCTTGCTGTAGCCGAACGGATTGAAAGCATGGCGCTCTTTCTGGCCGGAGAAAACCGGCCGACCAATGCGGAAAGGCTGATGCAGCGTTTTGCCGATTTGCCTTACGCTACATGGCCCCAGCTCTACAAGGCGATACGGCCCTACCGGCAACGCCTGCAACAAAGCCGGGGAGGCTTCATACGCAATATGGACAAACTGATGGACGAAATAACGAACGCTTTCAATCCGGAAGAATTCATGAAACCGGACAGATTAAGCGGCGAGTTTCTGCTGGGCTACCACTGCCAGCGACAGGCCTTCCGCAACGCCAAAGAATCCGAAACCACTGAAAAAACGCAAGGAGAAAACGAATGAGCCCATTGCAGCACAAAATCGATTTTGCCGTCATTCTGACAGTTGACCATGCCAATCCGAACGGCGATCCTTTAAACGGCAATCGTCCGCGTGTGGATTACGATGGCTTTGGTGAAATTACCGACGTCTGTCTCAAACGCAAGTTGCGCGACCGTCTTCAGGAAGCCGGTCAATCCATCTTCGTGCAGTCCGATGAAAAAAAACAGGATGGCATGACGTCACTCAGAAACCGCGCCGAATCGGCAGAATACGGCTTGGGAAAAGACACATTCAACGAGAAGAAAACGCCCAAAGACCTGGCTGCCAAAAAAGCCTGCGAAAAATGGTTCGACGTACGGACATTCGGCCAGTTGTTTGCTTTCGGCGGCGATTCTTCGGGTGTTTCCATTCCGATCCGGGGACCGGTCACCCTGCAATCGGCTTTCAGCGTTGAACCCGTCAGTGTAAGCAGTACGCAAATCACAAAAAGCGTGAGCGGCGAAGGCGACGGAAGCAAACGCGGTTCGGATACCATGGGCATGAAACACCGTGTCGATAAAGGCGTATATGTCTTTT
Source organism: Oxalobacter paraformigenes (assembly GCF_000158475.2). Classification (GTDB taxonomy): domain Bacteria; phylum Pseudomonadota; class Gammaproteobacteria; order Burkholderiales; family Burkholderiaceae_D; genus Oxalobacter; species Oxalobacter paraformigenes. The sequence goes on from NZ_KI392031.1 coordinate 939,747, forward strand.
ACGGCAGCATGAACCCGCAACTGGCCGAGAGAACCGGATTCAGCGATGAAGATGCGGAAATCGTCAAATCGCTTTTGCCCAGGCTGTTTGAAAACGATGCCTCGTCGGCACGTCCCGAAGGCAGCATGGCAGTGAACAAAGTGTTCTGGTGGAAACACAATTGCAAAGCCGGACAGTATTCCTCGGCGAAAGTTCACAAGAGCCTTAGAGTGAATCCGGATGGTTCGTATTCGATTGATGAATCGGCGACAGAAGGGCTTGTTCCGGAAGTGATCGACGGATTTTGAACATGTCCTTTCCGGAATCCGATTTCATCCCCCTGTCCGCGTTGCAGCATATCCTGTACTGCCCGCGCCAGTGCGCCCTGATCCATCTGGATCGGGCCTGGGAAGAAAACGTCTTCACGGCCGAAGGGCGCATCCTGCACGAAAAAGCCCATTCCGGCGAAACCGAAAGCCGGAAAACCGTCCGAACCGTCACCTCGCTCCCGTTGTCCTCGAAACGGCTCGGCATAAGCGGTGTAGCCGATGTGGTCGAATTTCATGCGGACGGGGAAAAATGGCGGCCATATCCCGTCGAATACAAGCGGGGCAGGCCGAAAAAATCGGATGCCGACCGGGTACAGCTCTGCGCGCAAGCCCTGTGTCTGGAAGAAATGCTGGGGATACCCATTGCCGAAGGCGCCCTGTATTACGGCCAGACGCGCCGGCGCGAAACCGTCGTCTTCGATGAAACTTTGCGCCGCCTGACGGAAAAAACCGTGACAGATGTCCATGCGCTCTTCAATCAGACGAAACGGCCGCAGCCTGTTGGCGACAAACGCTGCAAGGCCTGTTCGCTGAAAGACGAATGCCTTCCCGGCCTGTCGGCCGACCTATCCGGGCGCTACCTGAAAACCTTGCTGGAAGAAGCATGAAACAGTACCTGAACACCCTTTACGTCACCACACCGGAGAGTTACCTCTTCAAGGACGGCGAATGCGTCGCCATCAGACAGGAAGGGCAGGTCAAGGGAAAAATTCCCGTTCATACGCTGGGCAGCCTCGTTCTTTTCGGACAGGTATCATGCAGCCCGTTTTTGCTGGGACACTGCGCCGAAAACGGCGTCACCGTTTCATGGCTGACGGAAAACGGCCGCTTCCTCGCCGCCATGAACGGCCCCGTTTCGGGAAACGTCCTCCTGCGCCGCGAACAGTACCGTCAGGCCGACGACGCCACAGCCAGTGCCCGGCTGGCGCGCGCTTTCTGCATCGGAAAAATCGTCAACTGCCGCACCGTCCTCCGACGAACCGCCCGCGAACGCCCGCATCCGGAACTGAGTGAAGCCGGCAACCGGCTTTCGCAGTCCCTGATGCGCCTCAAGCAGGACTTGCCGCTGGACGTTGTCCGCGGAATCGAGGGGGAAGCCGCCAATACCTATTTCGGCGTATTCCGCCATCTGCTTACAGAAAAGAGCGGCGCCTTTACCTTCAATGGCCGGAGCCGGCGGCCGCCGCGGGACGCAATCAACTGCCTGCTGTCTTTCTGCTATACCCTGCTGGCGCACGACATCCGCAGCGCACTGGAAAGTGCCGGCCTCGATCCGGCCGTCGGATTCCTGCATCGTGACCGGCCGGGAAGGCCGGGACTGGCGCTTGATATAATGGAAGAATTCCGCCCCTATCTTGTGGACAGGCTGGTCTGCACCCTCATCAACCGGGGCCAGATCAGACCGGAACAGTTCAAAAAAACCGAATCCGGGGCGGTACGGATGAAAGACGAATTGCGCCGGGAAATCCTCCTGGCCTGGCAAAACCGCAAACAGGAAACCGTCCTGCATCCTTTTCTGAAAGAAAAAATGCCCATCGGCCTGCTGTGGCACATGCAAGCCAGACTGCTTGCCCGGACACTTCGCGGCGATCAGGCCGACTATCCCCCCTTTGTCACGAGGTGAATCATGATGGTACTGGTCAGCTACGACGTCAACACGGAAGACCGGCAGGGACAGAAACGGCTCCGGAAAATAGCGAAGCTCTGCGAAAACTGGGGACAGCGCGTCCAGTATTCGGTTTTCGAATGTCTTGTCGAACCGGCGCAATGGACAGCCCTGCGTGCCGCTTTAATCAATTGCATGGATGAGGAAAAGGACAGCCTGCGCTTTTATTTTCTGGGCGCCAACTGGAAAAACCGGCTGGAACATGTGGGGGCGAAAGCCGCCATTGATCCCGAAGGGCCGCTCGTTTTCTGAAAACCGCGGCATTGAAAACCCGCTTGAGACAAAGGAGACCGCTTACGAAAAAACAAACGCGAGAACCAGAGGTTCACAGACTCTTCCCGGAGAGATGCTCGCACGCCCAAGTCTTTGAAAATAGGGCGAAAACGGTTTCCCTCATAAAAAAAGGCCGTAACGGGCCAGAAAAAAGGGGAGGTTCTCGCATTTTGCCTTGCAAAAGCCCTGTTCATCAGGTTTTCAAAAGGCACAGTCGCACCCCTCGCGGGTGCGTGGATTGAAACCAAAATAGGCGGTAGGTTATGAAACAGACAACTAGTCGCACCCCTCGCGGGTGCGTGGATTGAAACGTATCGGCTCCATCGTCACCAGTACCGGCACCGGGTCGCACCCCTCGCGGGTGCGTGGATTGAAACTTTGCCAATTATGCCCGCCTGTTCCAGTCTGTCCGGTCGCACCCCTCGCGGGTGCGTGGATTGAAACTCGCGCTGAATATACAGGCTCCGGCGCTCTTGTCTCGTCGCACCCCTCGCGGGTGCGTGGATTGAAACGCGGACTGTATCGCCATTTACGAACAGTCGTACCGCGTCGCACCCCTCGCGGGTGCGTGGATTGAAACAATTTCCGAGCAAAGGCATTGATGCTCAATCCCGTCGCACCCCTCGCGGGTGCGTGGATTGAAACTCTGACGATGACCAGGAGGCCGTACTGGACGCCGGTCGCACCCCTCGCGGGTGCGTGGATTGAAACACCGATTAGAAGCCCGACTATGCAATAAATCAACTGGTCGCACCCCTCGCGGGTGCGTGGATTGAAACTCCGGCCAAAGACCTTGAGCGGACGCTAAACCGGGTCGCACCCCTCGCGGGTGCGTGGATTGAAACGTCCCCGCACCGGATGCTGGAGACGAGGAGAAAGGTCGCACCCCTCGCGGGTGCGCGGGGTAACCTCCATTTTCCGTCCTGTCGTCAATACCCGTTTATGAACTGCCCCGATTGCCCATGAGCCAATCGGAAGCGCCATTTCTCCGGACAGACCGTACAGGAAGCCACGCTGTTCTTTTTTGCACGCGAATGGAATCGCCTTTTTTCCGGAAAGCGCCTGCCGTTTCCGATTGCCACCTTGCCCGGGCAGGGACGGCTTTGCCGGCAAGGGTGGCCAGCGGCGAAAGCGGCGGCAGCGGTTTTTTCCCTGCTGACAGCCTGTTTTCGCCTTGCCATTTCTTTGAAAAAGGACTTGAAAAATATCAACGGGAACCCATTTTACAAACAGGGACGGGATTTTCCATCAGGTGAAAATCCCGGTTTCGGAACCTCTTTCCAATACAAAAAGGAAGGGGAGACGATATGACAGACACCTGAAAGGCCAATCCGTTTGGATGGCTTGACATAATGGAGGAATAGACTATGTTACCCAGCGTTTTTGGTGAAAAACTGTTCGACGACATGTTTGGCGACGCCTTCACTCTGGTGCCCGCTTTCGCGAAAAATGCCTCTGTATTCGGTTCGAATGTCAAAAACCTGATGAAGACCGATGTCCGGGAACTGGACAATACCTACGAACTGGACATTGATTTGCCGGGCTTCAAAAAGGAAGACGTCAAGATCGAACTGGACAACGGTTGCCTGACGATCAGCGCCGCCAGAACGGCGGACAGTGAGGAAAAAGACAAAAAAGGCCAGTTTATCCGCCGGGAACGGTATTCCGGCGAATGCAGCCGCAGTTTTTACATCGGCGAGAATATCGAACCGAAGGATGTCACCGCGAAATTCGAGAACGGCATCCTGCAAATCGCTTTCCCGAAAGCACCGGTTCCCAAACAGCCTGAAAACAAACTCATCCCGATTGCTTGAGAAGAACCGTTGCCTCAAAAAAGCCGGAGCAATCCGGCTTTTTTACGGGCATGCCCCGGTTCTGTCCGGAAAGCGAAAACCCGTTTCACCCGGTACGGCCCTGGAAAAACCGGTCGCAAGGGGAGGCTGCCTGCGGCATGACGGAACGGAGCGAAGGCGGCGCATAACCCGGCACATCAGGCAAAAAAGGAAGAAAATCGTTGAAAACGTCCGGCTGGCCCGACCGGAAAGAATGGCCAAAGGAGGGAAAGAGGGGCAAACAGGCTGCCCGCAAATGACGGGTTTTATTGACGGCTCCGCAAAAGCCGTGACAGGTCTCCTCTTTTCTTCAAAACGCCTGCCATGACGCCTGCGAGCCCATGTGCCGGAAAACCGGCAAAAAGGCGTGTTTTCCCGCTTTTGACCGGCGTTGGCTTTCCGCTTTTCGGGGACAGAAGGAAAAGCGGTTTACCGCTTCTTCCGGGTTCCGGACAGGATCCGTGCAAAAAGCCCTTCATCCATACCGTGCTTCTGCCCGGCAGTCCGGTCATTGGCCTTTTTTTCCGGCAGGCATGCCAAAAAATGTGCGGGCCTTGTCTCTTTCCGGCCTGAGCGGTTTTCCGCTTGCCGGGAAATCAGACCTTTATCGAAAAAAAGGCCGACCGCAGGACAGGATCGGCCAGATTGATCATGGCCATATGATGCTCGATCAGGGCGGAGCTGGCGGAATACAGCCTGAAACGGCCGCGGATCGTCGAGATTTCCACGACCAGTCCCGCGATATCCAGCGAGTCGCAAGCCTCGAAAACGGCCTGACCGGCTTCAGGCATCATTTTCCCGCCCGCCTCCTGCCAGGCAGGCTGGAAATAGCTGATCAGTCCGGCTTCGGCCAGACAGATTTTCTGATGCTCCGTTAAGGGATGGTCCCGAACCGAAACGAACCGGTTCCCGCCCGGCGCTTCCTTCCCGTTTTCATGCTGCAAGCGGCCGGATAAGGCAATCAGTTCGTAAGGCAGGTACTGGAACGCGTAAATGATGATTTCGTCGTCCGGCAAGGCCTGTTGCATGGCTCCCAGAAGCTCTTGCAGCGGCCCGTTCCGGACAATCCGCTCGAAAACCGGGGTGTCTCCTTCAGCGAAAACATTGCCGATATATAAAACTTCCATATCGTTGGGAAAGCGGTCTTGCTTCAGGACGTCGGGATGCTGGCTGAGTCCCATCGCGGTCAGCAGGCGAACGCATTCGCCTTTTTCATCCAGTATGCGTATCTCCCGGTGCGGAAAAGGCGAGAGCGCGATTGCCGTCTCCTTTTCTTTCAGCGGCAGTGCCAGTTCAAAAGGGATGGATTTCGGCACCCCGCCGGCCTTGCACACCAGATCGCCGCCAATCCGGTTCCGGGACCCGGAAAAAGTCGCGGGATCGAATGAAAACGCCGGTCTTTTGCACACCAGATAAATATGGGAATCGGACAGGACAGGCCTCATTTTGTCGCCGAAATCCATGTCCGGCCGGAGCTGGCTGGCCGGCAGCGCCATCGCTCCCCAGGAACGCAAATGAACCGAGAGTCCGGACAAGGCTTTTCCAGTTGACGCATTCATATCGAAATCCTCCCCGTTTATCGCATACACAGCATAAACCATACCATACCGCCCTGTACCATAGCCGACATTCCCCGGCGCTGGCAAGCTGCAAAACCGCCCTATGTTGACAAAACCGGTGAAACCCGGCGGAACCGGCTGCGGCGCTGCGAAAGATGGCCAACCTGTTTTCCCGCTTTCCGGGCGTCTCCGGACAAATGGCTTTCGCTCCTCGCCGCGCCTGAGAGGATCGCCGGTTTTCCCGGCCGGAAAGGAAAACCCGTTTTTCCCGGAGTGCCCGGTTTCCAGTCCGAATGAACAGGCAGGAAGGCCTGCAAATGGCTACGACGCGTCCCCGGAAAAAAAGAACCGGCATCAGGAGGAAAGCGGTTCAGGCCGGACGCTCTGTCCGATTCATCGGGAAGCCAAACGAAAAAGGGCAATGAAGGGAAAAAGGCCGCCCGTGCGCCCGTCTGTCCCGTTTTGGAAACAGGCCGGAGGCGGCCAAACCGCCGGAAAAAGAGTCCCGCTTGCCGCATGGAACAGACTTCAGGCGGCCAAAGGAAGCGAAAACGGATGAAATCCTGAACCCCGGCGGAAAACATGGGATAACGGCAACCGTCTTCCGACAGGGACACAGGCTGCCGCCTTTTCCGCCTCCCAAAAGCGCTCTTTTTTCTTGCCATCCCGTCTTTGCGCCGCACCTTGTCCTTGCCGGCCTTTGTTTATCCGGTCGCTTTAGTCCTGAGACCGGAAAAAAAGGCCATAAAGGCCCGCAAAAGAAAGCGCATCCCGGGCGGCAGGACAAACGGTGACCCGGCAAACGGCAGCATGAAACCGCCCCGATTGCTTGCCTGAAAATTTCCCCGCGCCCTGGCGCAAGCCATTACCGGCATTCCCGGCACTTTCCGGAAAAAAGAAAAAGGCAACACCCATCCACCTGCGCCCGGTTTTTGCAAAGCTCCGGCAACAGGAGACGGAAGCCGGCAGATTGACGTCCGTCGTCCCGGCAAGCCACAGGGAGCAGAGGCCTGGACAGCCGGCAATAAAGCGCCCGGCATCAGACCGCAGCCGCTTTCCAGACCCATTTGCCCAGAACGGCCAGCAGATCGGCCATTTCCACCGGTTTGACGAGATAGTCGTTAATGCCGGCGTCAAGGGCCATTTTCCGGTCTTCATCAAAGGCATTCGCCGACATGGCAATGACAGGGACCGTTGCCGCGTCCCGGCGGGGCAGGGCGCGGATAACCCGTGTGGCGTCCATGCCGTCCAGCACGGGCATGCGGATATCCATCAGAATGGCGCTGTAATGCCCTTCAGGCGACGCCTGGAATTTCTCGACCGCGACCTGTCCGTTTTCGGCCGGATCGACCTGCATGCCGTGCAATTCCATCAGTGACCGGGCGATTTCCATGTTCAGTTCATTGTCTTCCACGAGCAAAAACCGGCGACCGGCGAACTGGATGTCCGAAACCGTTTTCCGGGCTGTCCGTTTGCCCGGCTTCATGAACACGTCGCAAAGGGACGACAGGGAAAGCGGTTTCGTGATGACGTGATCCGCGCCAGCCTCGCGCGCCTCATCCCCGATTGCCGTCCAGTTGCCGGCCGTCATGACCGCAAGCGTGGTGTCAGGGCCGACCAGTTTGCGGATCGCGCGCGCCGTTTCGATCCCGTCCATATCCGGCATGTCATGCCCGATCAGGGCCACATCGTAACGGCCGCCTTTTTCTGCCGCCATTTTCACCGCCTCGATGGCCTTGAACCCGGAATCGACCCGGAACGCCTTTGCGCCGATGTCGGCCAGAAGACGGGAAGTCTGCTCCGCGGCAAGCCGGTCGCCGTCCGCCACGAGCACCTGTCTGCCCCCAAGCAGTTCGCGGGATTCGCCGCGGTTTTCCGCTTCCTGATCGCCTGTAACGAGTTTAAGGGGAAGCGTGACGGTAAAGACGGTTCCGCGGTTCTTTTCGCTTTGCACCTCGATCGTCCCGCCCATCAACTGGACCATGCTGTGCACAATCGACAGACCCAGCCCGCTGCCGATCTTGTTTCGGGCGATATCGGTCGTTTCCTGCTCGAAAGGAACGTAAAGCCGTTTCATGAATTCAGGCGACATGCCGATGCCGGTATCGCTGATCCTGAACTGGACATAGGCAAAACCGTTCGCTCGCCGGGATTCCCCGATATCAAGGTCGATTTTGCCGCCGGCCGGCGTGAACTTCAGGGCGTTGGACAGCAGATTCATCAGAATCTGGTTGATCCGCAGGGCGTCGCCGATATAGAAACGTTCCAGCACCCCCACATGGTGAATCCGGCAAGAGAGCCTGTTCTCCAGCGCCTGGGGATAAATGATCGTGTTGATCTGGCTGATTAAGCCGGAAAAATCGAAGCGGGCATTTGTCAGGATCATTTTGCCGCTTTCGATTTTCGACATGTCGAGAATGTCGTTGATCAGCGACAGCAGATAACGTGAGGAAACGTCGATTTTGGAAAAACACTCCCTGACACGTTCCGGCTCGTTCATCTTCAGTTGCCCGATCGCGCTCATGCCGATAATCGCGTTCATCGGCGTCCGGATATCGTGGCTCATGCGGGAGAAAAAATCGGATTTGGCCTGATTGGCCGCTTTCGCCGAAGCGAGCGCGTTCCGCAAAACCTGCTCCTGGAGCATTTTCTCGGTACGCTGGTCGTCCAGCACCTTCAGGAGCAAAATGCAAAGCACCTCGTCGCTATAAGGATTCTCCACCTGAATACAGGTGACCGAAAGCCAGTGATACACGCGATCGCGCCCCATTCTCTGGCATTCCATATAGACTTCCTGCTCACCCGAAGCGAAACGTCGCTCTAGCGAATCCGCCGAAAAAGTGTGGATGAAATCGTCCCGATAGGAAGGATGCAGGCCTTCGGCCGTCTTCCTTAGCTGGTCGCTGTAATGGCCGTAAGGGTCGATCTCGTCGATATAGTCCCGTTCATTCAGGGCTTCATACGTATCCTGCGTCAGGTTGGCCCGGACAATCAGCTGATAAGCCGTATAAATGGCCGTGCGCAGCGAACGGTTCTCGATCAGCCGTTCCTGTTCCTGCTCTTTCTGAAGCCGCTTGATCTCGCTGATGTCTGAAAAAACCACCTGGATCACTTCGATGCCGTCGTGATTGATGAGCCGTTCCATCATCACGCTGACCCAGCAGGAAGCCCCGTCTTTTTTTAACGCCTCGCGTTCGTAGAAAACGGAACCGCCATGCCGGCCCAGTTCATCGACTGTCCGGTGGATCCATTCCGAATCGCCGTCGCTGACTGTCACGAACGGATCGTTCAGCTGGCGGCAATATTCCTCTTCGGTATAGCCGTAAATTTCCCAGGCGCTGCGGTTGGCGTTGATGACCCGGTGGGCGGAATCCGTCGAAATCTGGACGATTCCGCACGGGACGGTGTTATACAACTGGGACAGGAAAGCCGCCTGCCGCGAAATATTCCGGTTGGCTTTTTCCAGCGCCACTTCCCGTTCGACCCGTTCAGTGATATCCGTGATGAAACAGCTGACCACCGTTTCGTTGTCCACGTCGGTAAACCGCTTGCCCAGATCGAGCACCCAGCGGACGCCGCCATCCGGCCTGACGATCCGGTATTCCCCGCTGTAGGAATCACCTGAGGCCAGACTGGCGGAAACCCGGTCGCGCATCTCGACGAAATCGTCCGGATGAATGAATCCGGCACAACTGTTGACCGCTGCGCGGTAAGCCGCGGCGCTTTCATACCCGAGCATCCGGCACAACCCGTCGCTGATCCACTTCGTCGTGAATTTTTCATCCGGATAACACACCATCATGCCGCCCGGCAACTGATGCAGCATCAGTTCGATCTGCTGTTCCTTTTCCGACAGAAGACGCTGGAGCTGGTAATAATTTTCCCGGGCGACCTCATAGGGAAACGCCTCGCCCGGCCTGAGCGCCTCAAAAGGAACGGAATGGTGAATATGGGCCGTTTTCAAAAGCCCGTCGATCCGTTTGAAAACGAAAGTGACCCGCTGCCGTACCCGGAGCAGCGCGCCGGGTTCGACTGATTCCAGTTCGCTTACGCCCTCGCACAGCCAGCAATCGTCCCCCAGACGGGTCACCACGTATTCCTCGTCCCACATCCGGCAGGGCATCAGCTCGTTCCGGACATTTCCGAACCACCGGCTGACCGCTTCGCGACCCTCGGCTTTCTGGTCTTTTCCCGCTCCCAGCCAGACGATATCGTCCGTAAACGTCGAAATGAGAAAATCGACATCGCTCTCGCAAAAGTAATGGCGAAGAATCGTCGCCGCCAGATTTTCGACTTCCCTGATATCGTCCACTGTCCTGTCCCGTCCACGGATCACATCCCGCGAAACAGTCTGTTTCGGGTTGAAAATGAAGCCTTATTGTAACCCGAGTCAGGCGCTTCCCGGCGAATATCCCGCCGGATTCGGGAACAAGAAGGACAAAAAGGGCCAATCAAGGGAAAAACGCCTGTGCGCGGCATGAAAAGCCGGTTTTTGAAAAGCCGTCATGAACACCCTGGCGCAAACGGCTTGATTAATGAGCCGTCCGGAATAAAATACTTTTCGGAAAGCGCCAAAGGAACGAACATGAAAGCAAAAATCGCCAAAACCAATGCCGCGCGCATGCTGGACAAATCGAAAATTCCCTACCGTCTCGTGCCCTACGAAGTCGATGAAAACGATCTCTCGGCAAAACACGTCGCCGAAGGATTGGGCGAAAACATCGAACAGGTTTTCAAAACCCTCGTTTTGCACGGCGACAGGACAGGCTATCTCGTCTGCGTCGTGCCGGGCGACCATGAAGTCGATCTGAAAAAAGTCGCCAGAGTCTCCGGCAACAAGAAATGCGAAATGATCGCCGTGAAAGAACTGCTGCCCCTGACCGGCTATATCCGCGGCGGCTGTTCCCCGGTCGGCATGAAAAAACATTTCCCCACTTTCCTCCACCAGACCATGACGCAATTCGACAGAATCTGGGTCAGCGCCGGCATCCGTGGCCTGCAAATCGAAATCGCGCCGGCCGATCTGCTAAGGGAAGTGCGGGGAACGCTGGCCGATATCGTTGCGGAAACAGACAACCCGGCGGAATAAAGGGGCGCCCCGCGTGTATTATGGCGTCGAGGCGTTTGCCGACTGCCTTTTTTCGGGCGACCCGACAGGTCTTGGACTGCCGGAAAAACCGCCGCCCGATTCCCCATGCACCAAATCGCCGCCGGCAAGCGCTTTCCGAAACCGCGTTTCCCATGAAAGCGGGCGGCAGACACCGCCTGGGACGGTGCATTCCGGAAACGGAACCGGCCGGTGCGGCCCGTTGGCTGGCGACAAGGCCCATCCTTCAGCAAGCCGGAAACGGCTGCCCGAACAATCGGATCCGGCACCGCTTCCGGCCTTCCGACCGTCACCCCGCAAGACGGGCTTGACTGGACGGATTGCCTGTTGTGGCCTTCTGCCCTGTCCGGCGCCTGACAGGCTGAAAGACGCGCCGGGCGTAAAAGTGAGGGAAACGCGCCGCTTGCGCGGCCTCATCGTTCCGCTTTGAAACGAAGCGGCCGTTGCCGCCCTGAAACCGGACATCGCCAGACCAAAACGCCTGACGGAAACCCCGGATTTCGCGCTCACGGCCGCCCAAAAACCGACTGACTTCGTTTTCCGCTTTTTCGCCCCGAACGACCGCGTCGATGAAAATTCCGAAAGCGGTTCGTCCCGCGCCAGCCTGATCCCGTTCCGGGAAAACCCTCGTGGCGGCCCGACCGCTTTCCCCGCGCGGGGGCTGGCCCTGTTGATGCGACAGGGAAGACCGGTGAAACCGGGGAGGGCGCTCTGCTGCCCCGGGGGCGAAACCGGTTTGCACGCGCTCTTCATCGCCCTGGAAAAGACACTGCAACGGTTTGCCGGACACCGGTTATAATATCGCCTCGCAACACGGGAAAAACAGGTAACAGACAAGCATGACGGCACTGGAATTATGGGTACTGGCCATTGGACTGGCTATGGACTGTTTTGCCGTTTCAGTCACAGGCGGCCTCCTCATGAAACAGCCGAAATGGCCCGTCATCTTCAAAACGGCCTTCCTGTTCGGCCTTTTTCAGGCCCTGATGCCCGCCCTTGGATGGCTGGGCGGCCATTCGCTCAGCCATCCTATCCGGAGCGTCGATCACTGGGTCGCTTTCGGCCTTCTGGCCTTTCTCGGCATACGCATGTTTCGCAGCGGATTCAAAACGCCGGAATCGGCGTCGGCCGGCCCCGATTTTTCCAGCAACCGGGTCGTATTCGCGCTGGCGGTGGCGACCAGCCTCGACGCACTGGCGGTCGGCGTTTCCCTGGCCTTTCTGGGCGAGAGCTCGCCTGCCGGCATACTGGCCCCCGTCGGCCTTATCGGCGGCATGGCCGCTCTCCTGTCGTTTGCCGGTTTCACCGGAGGCCTTTTCTTTAACGGGCTGAAAAAATTCAACCCCGAACTGCTGGGCGGCCTGATCCTTTTTGCCATCGGCCTGAAAATATTCATACAGCATCTTGTGGAAGGCCTGTAGAGGGAAACCTGTCCCGCAAGATTCCCCAAACGGTTTCTTTTGCGCCGTCCGGACACGTCCCTTGCCGGTGAAGGGACGATTGCCGGCTTCGCCAGCGCCATTCCGCGCTGCCGCAGGGGCACCAAAAAGAACGGGGAAGCCCGGTTTTCCGCTTTTCATTTCCCGTCTGCCCAGGCCTTTTGCGGCTCCGGTGTTTCGGGGCCGGACGGATTGACATCAGGCGAGGCGGTTCCGGCAAAAAATCCGGCTCCTTCCGTTTCGTTTTAGGCAAACCGGAATCCGGTTTGCCGCCGGAAGAAAACAGCCGTTTGCCTGTCTTCCGGAGCCGGCGCGCCCCATTCCCCGACACGCGGCTTTTCGCGCTCAAAAAACACTTTCCGATGAGACAACGCAAAGCAGGAAACCCATTTTCCGGTAAATTCGGATATGCCACTCCAGAAGGCCATTTCCCACCAACCCGACGGATAAAAACATGCGAATCAATACAGGGCAGGGCACCATTCCCTTCATCACACTGATCGGTATCTGGTCGATCTCCGCGTTAAACGCCTTGCCGGGGCTGGCTGTCTCCCCGATTCTCGGCCAGTTGTCGGAAACCTTTCCGCACGCCAGCGAACTGGACTTGCAGATGCTGACCTCCCTGCCATCTTTGATGATCATTCCCTTCGTCATCCTCTCCGGGAAACTGACCGAAAAAATCAACAATATCCTGCTGCTGCAAATCGGGCTTGGCATCTTCACGCTGTCCGGCATCCTTTACCTAATCTCCGGCAAGATGTGGCAGCTCATCGCCGTTTCGGCCCTGCTGGGAGTCGGCTCGGGCCTGATCGTTCCGCTTTCCACCGGACTCATTTCCCACTTCTTCGTCGGCGACGAACGGGTCAAACAGTTCGGTTACAGTTCGGCCATCACAAACCTGACGCTCGTTATCGCCACCGTCGTGACCGGCTACCTTGCCGAAGTGAACTGGCGCTGGCCTTTCCTCGTTTACCTGCTTCCGGCCGTTTCCATCGTCTTGTCCTTCTATCTGAAACGCAGCATGGAAAAAGAGGCGGGAACAACCGGCCAAACCACCCTCGTTTCAGCCGACAAAAACACCGAAAACACGGTAAAAAGCAAGACCGGCTTCATGGTCGGCAATCTGGTCGAAACCATGCTCCTTTACGGACTGGCCACCTATCTCGTCATCATCATCAGTTTCAACCTGCCGTTTCTGATGCGGGCCTACCACTTTTCCAGCGGAAACGCCGGCGTCATGATATCCCTGTTCTTTCTGGCGATCATGCTGCCGGGACTGGCGATGAAACCGATCATCAAACGCCTGAAAGACATTACCCTCTTCACGAGTTTCGTTTTCATCGCCGCCGGGCTGGCCCTGATCCTGATCGCGCCGACGGAATGGTTCATCGCGCCGGGCTGCATCCTTGCCGGACTGGGCTATGGCGTCATCCAGCCCTGGGTCTATGAAAAGGCGACGCACATGGCCGTGCCGGAAAAAGTCACGCTGGCGCTGGCTTTCATCATGGCCATGAACTACATCGCCATCCTGATCTGTCCTTTCGTCATCGACTTTTTCGGATGGATACTGCACCTTCACACGCAACAGTTCCCCTTCGCCTTCAATCTGGCCATCACCGTGGCGATTGCCATCTATGCCTGGATACGCCAGAAATCCTTCGTTTTCAGTTCATGGTGAAAGCGGTTGACGGAAAAAACGCACAGGCGGCAAACGGGCCCCGCAACCTGAAACGGTCACGTGAAAACAGTATGCCGGCAGACAGGCCTGCCATACCGCGAAACGGGAACGACGGAAGGCAAAACCGTTGTTTTTGCCCTGCGGGAAACCGTTTTTTTTACACGACGATAAACCGCAAAAGGAGCAAAAGTGCTATGTTTGAAAAGCGAATCATTTTTCAGCTCTCGTTAAAAAGGAACCGGATACTATGAAACGTATGGGATTTGCGCTGACGCTTGCCGCCGTCCTGCTTCCGCTGGCTTATAAGGCCATCCGGAAGCACCGTTCGACCCGCAAACCGGTCGTCGTTCTCGACATGGATGTGGTCGCCGAACGGTCCCTGCCGGGACGGGCAGCCGCGCAATACATCAAAACCGTCAGGAACATTCTCCAGCGCAACGTCGAAGAAGTCAGGCTGGCCTATCAGGGACGCGAACAGACCCCTGAGGCCATACGCGCCATCACGCAGGCCCAGTCCGGCTATCAGCAACAGCTGGCGCTGTACCAGAAAAAACTGGATAACGAAATCGGCGACATCGTCGGCGCTGCCGTCCGTTCCTGGCTGGCCAAAAACCGGCAGGTGGCCGCCGTCGTCCCCGCCGACGAAACGCTCGGCTACAACAAGAACGCCGACATCACCCGGCAAATCATGGCCGAAGTGGACTGGTACAAACCCTCGTTCCCGCCATTGCCGCGCTCCCGGGCAAACCGGAATAGCCTGTAAAAGGAAAAACAGGCGGAAAACGGAAGAAAAGCCCGGCCTGTCTGAACCGGAATCCTTCCGGTTCATCCTTTTCCGGGCTCTTAAGGGATGCCTCTCCGTCATGGCGGCCATTTGACCTTCCACCTTTCCGTTCTTTTCGGGAGGATAAATCCGGCCGGTAAAAAATCCCCGCAAAAACATTCCCGAAACATTCATCCGCCCGTCTCTTTGCCCAAAAAGAGGCGACAGGCAGCCAGCGGAACACCCTGCCAGCCACGGAAAACCGGCAAGCGGCCAGGCCACGGCAAACCTTTTCCCGCCGTCACCGGCCGATTTGGCCTTGCCTCCATCGCGGCGGCGACCCGACCGCTTGTTTCAAAAACGTCTGAAAAAGCGGCGGAAACAGAAGCGAAAAGGCAGGCGGGGACACCCTTTCCGCTGGCCGTGCCGTTTCACCGCAGCTTCCTCATTCCCGGCTGACACTTCTTTCATCGGATACTTCTTTCCATTCCCTAAACGGACAGGCCGGGCCATCCGGCCTCCTTGTTCCGCCCTTTACAGGAACTTTCGCCAAAGAGCGCCCGTTTTTGTGCCCGCAGGGAACAAACCGGACATCCGGCAACCGGGAGCAAAAAACCACACAAAGGTTTTTAGCCTTTCCCGGACTTTTTGCGGGGATTCGTCCCCGCATTCTCCGCTTCCGGGCGTCTCCCTCTCCACTGGCTGCTTTCCAGGGCAGGGCGCCGCCTTTCCCTTCGGGTTGGCGCCGTTACCATGACAGGCCATTACGCGGCGGCGACATCGGTATCTTTCATATCCAAAACCGCCAGTCCGCCATGCCGTTTGCGACAGTTGCCGGCCGCCATAAAATGCGACAGGCCGGAACAGTCGATTTTTTTCCCGCGAAAACCGCAAATCTGTTTGAAAAAAGCCGGGCAACTGTTAGAATCTCCCGTTTTCGGACGGACAGGGCCGCCAGCCGGGTCTGCCGCATGGTGAAACACGCAGGCGTTCCGGTTTTCCGCCGGAACACCGCCCAAAGGACACGGCCGGTATGACCGGCCGTGTCCGCAAATGACAGGGACGGCAGGACCAGGTCCGCACAGCGAAACGGCGTGCATGCCCGTCCCTTAACGTTTCTTTCAAAAGAAGAACCCGACAAAGGAGTGAGAACATGAATATCTGGCACGACATCGCCCCCGAACGTGTCAATCCCCAGGATTTCTACGCCGTTATCGAAATCCCGAAAGGTTGCAAGGTCAAATACGAGCTCGACAAGGACACCGGCATGCTGCTGATGGATCGCGTCCTCTATACCTCGACCCATTACCCGGCCAATTACGGTTTCATCCCGAAAACCTATGCCGACGATCACGATCCGCTGGACGTGCTGCTTTTGTGTTCCGAAACGCTTGTGCCGCTTTCCATGGCCCGCTGCTTTCCCATCGGCGTCATCATGATGGAAGACGGCGGCGAAAAAGACGAAAAAATCATCGCGCTGCCCTACGGCGATCCGACCTACAACAGCTACGAAGACATCAGCGAACTGCCGGAACACATCCTGAAAGAAATGTCCCACTTCTTTTCCGTTTACAAGGCGCTGGAAGGCAAGAAAACCTTCATCGAATCCATCAAGGATCATCACTACGCCGAAGAAATCATCGCCAACTGTATCGAAAAATACAAACAGAAATTTCCCCAGTATTCGAAATAATACAGGAGCCGGGAGCCGGAAAGTTTTCCGGCCGGTTCTGCCGGTTCCTTCCGCTCCTTGCCGCCCTGCCGGTCGCCGTTCTCCCGCCCGATCCGCTGTAAACCGTTTTCCGCTTCTGCCGTTGAATTAAAAAACAAACTCTCGACATGGAACAAAAAGCGGAAATGAAAAAAGCCTAGACTTCATCAGGAAAGAAAAGGCGTTTACACACGACTTCTTCAGGATTGCTTTAAAAAAACAGTCCAATCCGTTGAAAACAGGAACCTTTTTTCAATACAACATTACTGAAGGGCAGGGCGGCGCAACATTTTTCCCGGACAAGACCGGCGTTTATCGCAGAGGAAAACCCATGGCAGACAATCCGACACTCGATCCCAAAACGGCCAAAATCCTGCCCTGGGTCGTCGCTGTCGCCTTTTTCATGCAAATGCTTGACGGCACGATTCTGAATACCGCGCTGCCGACCATGGCCAAAGACCTGCACACCAATCCGCTCCAGATGCAGAGCGTGGTTATCGCCTACATGCTGACTGTCGCCCTCATCATCCCCGCGTCCGGCTGGCTGGCGGACAAATTCGGCATCAAGCGGATTTTCCTGTTCGCCATCGCGCTTTTCACCCTCGGGTCGCTCGCCTGCGGCCTGTCGCCCACACTGGATATCATCGTCGCGTGCCGGGTAGTCCAGGGCATCGGTGGCGCGCTGATGGTGCCGGTCGGCCGTCTGGTCGTCTTGCGGGCCTATCCGCGCGAACAGCTTGTCACCGTTTTGAGCTTCATTACCATACCCGGCCTCATCGGGCCGCTGATCGGGCCGACACTGGGCGGCTTTCTGGTCGAATACGCCTCATGGCACTGGATTTTCTTCATCAACATCCCTGTGGGCATCATCGGCATCCTCTCCACCCTGAAATACATGCCGCAGCTGACGCGGGGAGGGGATCTTTTCCCGTTCGACAAAATCGGCTTCATCCTTTTCAGCACCTTCATGCTGACCCTCACCCTCGGGCTGGAAGGCATCGGCGAACTGCATCTGGCCTATGCCCCGATGGTGCTCCTGATGGTATTCGGGCTGGTCTGTCTGGTCGGCTACGTGCTGTATTCCCGCTATACCTCAAGACCCCTGTTTTCCCCCGACCTCTTTAAAATCAGGAACTTTTCGGTCGGCATACTCGGCAACCTCTTCGCCCGGCTGGGCAATGGCGCCATGCCGTTTCTGACGCCGCTCCTTTTGCAAATCGGTCTGGGCTATTCCCCGATGAAAGCGGGGCTTTCCATGATCCCCATGACCGTGGGAGCGCTCATTTCCAAAAGTGCCGCCACCCGTCTGGTCAACCGCTTCGGCTACCGCCTGATCCTGACCGTCAACACGCTGCTTTTAGGCCTCATGATCGGCCTTTTTTCAACCATCGACAAAACCATGAACTACTGGCTCATGATGGCGATCTTCACCGTTTTCGGCATCATCAATTCCCTGCAATTCACCGCGATGAACACCGTCACGCTGGTCGATCTGTCCGACCGGCAGGCCAGCAGCGGCAACAGCCTGCTCTCCGTCATCATGCAGCTTTCCATGAGCATGGGCGTGGCGATCGCCGCCGCCATCCTGTCCGAATTCACCGGCGTGGCTTCCCTGACGGCGGCCCGTGACGTCATTGCCGCGTTCGCGAAAACCTTTTTGTGTCTGGGTTTTCTCGCCGCCATTTCCACCGTGATTTTCATCCATATCAAACCCGACAGCGGCAAGGTTCCCCCCAAAAACAAACAGCCTCCCGTTCCGGCCGATCATTAAACGCACGGGCCTGGCGCATTCTGGCTACCGTTTTTGAAGGACAATTCCCCGTCACTGTTGCCAGACGGGAAAATATTGCCACACATCAACCTGAAAACGTATCCATATATTCCAAAATAGGATATAAATACAGTTTCACCGCAAACCTGTGTTCGGGAATGGCAGAAACCGGAAAAACACGGCAGCCTGTCCGGAAATGTCTGGAAATACCTCGTTTCCCTCTATGGAAAATGTTCTTGAAACACTGGTGCTGGCCGATTACGAGATCGTATTCCGGATGGATGGCCGCACCGGAGAATACCGCAAAATACTGGCAAAACCGGCAGTCGGGTCCCTGTATCCCGACAGCGGCATACTGGGCGATGAAGCCTGCCTGAAATACATGGCGAGCGTTTACCCGAAAGACCGTATCCTGTTACGGACGGAAATGTCACCGGAACGCCTCGCCGAAACCGCGAAAACCGGGCACCGGAAAATCGTTTCTTACCGGCGTCGCGATCCCGGCGGCCGGCTGCTTTACCGGAAAGCCGTCATCGTTCCCGTGCCGGACAGAACCGGGTTTGTCTGCGCCATCCACGACACGACGGAAGAAATGCGGCTGCGCCGTGAAAACGACCGCAACCTGCGGATGAAAGACGAAGGCATCCGTTTCATCGTGGAAAACATGTGCGAAAACTTCATTATCGCCGATACCGAAACACACGAATGCACCACCTACACGAACCGCGAGGGAAACATCAGCTGCAAAAGCCGTTTTGACGAACAAATCGACTGGTTTGCCGAAAACATGGTTGTCCCTGAAGAACGGGCATACTACCGGCGCTATTTCGACATCGACACCCTTACCGGACGGATTGCGGAAGAGGGCATATGCCGCATGACCTGTTCCGTTATCTACAAAAACGACCGGCGCACCTTCGCCATTACCGCCACCCTGATCGACGACCCCGGGAAAAATGAAAAACCGCCTTTCCTCTTTTTGTGTGCGCAGGACATCACCTCGATCAAACGGATGAAAGAAACGAACCAGTTGTTGCTTTTCCACAACCAGCACGACAAGCTGACGGGACTTCTGAACCGGGCCGCGGCAGAAAAGCGGATTCGCGAACAGTTGTATGCCGGTTCCGGGAAGGCAGGGAACACCTTCATACTGATCGACATCGACCGCTTCAAACACATCAACGACCGCTACGGTCACCTGACCGGAGACGAGGTTCTCCGGCTCATGGGGGAAAGCATGCGGAAAGTATTCCGCGACAAAGACATCCTGTGCCGCTGGGGAGGGGATGAATTCGTCGTTTTCGTCAGTGGATTCGCCGACGAAAAAGTCATGAAAAGCCGCCTGAACATCCTGCGGGAAAAAACAGGAACTTTCCCCGATCAGGCGAACTTTCCCGGCATCACCCTGAGTATCGGCTGCGTTTGCGTCCATCGCGAAATCACGTTGAACCGGCTTTTCCTGCTGGCCGACGAAGCCTTGTATGAAGTCAAAAACCACGGCAGGGACGGCATTTCGTTCAAAAGCCTGCCATGAGTTTGTTACAATACATAAACAGGATGTTTAATCCGGACGAAAAATTCGCCTGTTTTTTGCGGCATCCCCTTTGCCGGGGCTTTTTCGACTGTTTCCTCCTTCTCCGAACAGGATTGGGGGATTCAATCGGGACAAGCCTCTTTACCGCAAACTCGTACACCTATGCAAAACATACTGGAAACCCTCGTCCTGAACGATTACGAAACGATTTTCTCCATCGATATCCGGACGCAGCATTACAGCAAAAGCCTGTCGAAACCGGGCGCCGTCCTGAACGTTCCGGAAATCGGCACCTTTTCCGAAGCCAGACGCATGCTGCTTGACCGGATCGTTTCCGAAGACAGGGAACGCTTCCTGCGGGAATCGGATGTGGAGCGGGTGGTGGAGAAAGTCGCCGGGCGCGGCCAGCACATCGTCCGGTACAAAATGCTGGACAACCGCCACACCTTGCGCTATCGCCGCCTGAGCTTCATCTTCACCGAAGACAGGCAGGGCCTGATCGGGGCCGTTTACGACGAAACAGAGGAAATGCTCGAAAAACGCAACGCGGAACGCGACTTGCGGCTGAAAAACGAAGGAATCCGTTTCATCGTCCGCCACATGTGCGAAAACTTCCTTGTCATCGATCCGGAAACCGACGACATGACCATCTAT
The DNA here is from genome assembly GCF_000158475.2 of Oxalobacter paraformigenes. Lineage (GTDB taxonomy): Bacteria > Pseudomonadota > Gammaproteobacteria > Burkholderiales > Burkholderiaceae_D > Oxalobacter > Oxalobacter paraformigenes. The sequence goes on from NZ_KI392031.1 coordinate 960,042, forward strand.
GTGAACGATCTCGAAACCATGCATCCGCAGAAAACCTATGCTGAACAGCTCAGGTGGTTTGCCGAAAACATCGTCGTGCCCGAAGAACGCGAAAGTTACCTGCGCTATTTCGAACTCGATTCCCTGATGCAGAAAATCCGGGATCACGGCGGCATTTGCCGCACGCCCTGCACAGTCGAACTCCCTGACGGACGGCACGATTACATCATCACCTGCACGCTGATCAGGGATCCGGTCGATCCGGACAAGCATTCCTATCTGTTTTCCAGCGCGCAGGACATTACCGAACTGAAAAAAGCGGTTGAGGCCAACCAGAAACTGCTGCAAAGCAGCCTGTACGACGATCTGACGAAACTGCTGAACCGCGCGGCGACCGAGCGGAAAATCCGTGAACATCTCCACGGCGGCCAGGCCACGATGCCCAATACGTTTTTACTGATGGACATCGACTATTTCAAAACCTTCAACGACCGGTATGGCCACATCACCGGCGATGCTGTGCTGAAACACATGGGTGACGCCATGCGCGGGGCATTCCGAACGACCGACATCCTCTGCCGCTGGGGAGGGGATGAATTCGTCGTTTTCCTTCCCGGATTCAGCGACCTGGAAACCATCCGGACAAGGCTTGCCACACTTCAGGAAAAGATGAAAGCGTTTAAAAACGGCAATGTTCCCCTGCCGATCACGCTTAGCATCGGCGGTGTCGTCGCGCCGGGCAACGTCACCTTAAACACCCTGTTTACGCAGGCGGACGAAGCGCTTTACACCGTCAAGAACCGGGGCAGAAACGGCATTGCCCTCACAAAGTATCAACCCGAAACCGAAGCGTTTCCCTGATTCCGCAAGCACTTCTCACGGAGAAGGAAATCGTCCAGATCGTTCTCCGGCAGTGGTCTGGAAAAATAGTAACCCTGCATGGCGGCGAAACCGAGCTGCCGCAAGGCATTCATCTGCGCCGCCGTTTCCACTCCCTCCGCGATCAGTTCATAACGAAGACCGCGGGCGATATTGGCCACGTTTTTCACCAGCAGAGCATGCACGTCCGATTCCTGCATACTGTCGGTAAACGACTTGTCCAGCTTGATGCTGGAAATGGGAAGCGCGGCAACATAGTTCAGGCTGGAATACCCTGTCCCGAAATCGTCGAGTGAAAAACGGACGCCCCTGTCGATAAAGCGGTTCATGACCGACATCATGTATTCAAACGACTGGATCATGATGCTTTCCGTCACTTCAATGACGATCTGCGAAGGATCGATTCCATAGCGATCGACAATGCCCATGAAACGGTTGAAAAAGCCGTCTCCGGAAAACTGGACAGTCGAGACATTGATGTGAACGGCAAGCGGCCTGAAACCCTTGTCGCGCCATCCGGCCAGTTTGGCGCAAACCCGTTTTAACACATAAAGCCCCAGTTCGTGAATCAGCCCCTGTTCCTCGGCAATCGGAATGAATTCGTCCGGCGCTATCCAGCCGAGCCGTCTGTCGTGCAGGCGCAAAAGCGCTTCCGCCTTGGCGTAATCGTCGTCGCTTACGGTATAAATCGGCTGATAAAAGACCTGGAAGGCCCCGTTCTCAAGAGCTTGCCGGATAACGCTCGTCAAAAGAGAACGCCTTTCCATCATTTTCCGGTCTTCTTCGCCGAAAAGCAGGCGTTTGCCCTGTTTTCCGTCCCGGCTGTTCTTCAGGCGGTATTCCGCGTTGATCAGCAACGCTTCCGGACTGGCGGCAAAATCGGGAAACCCGACAAAAACGGCATCAACGGGAAAATGAAAATTTTTCTCCCCCGACGAAAGGCGGCGATAAACACGGTTCCAGACCGCATCCAGCATGGCGCAGCCGGCTTCATAGGTGGCGGCAATCAGGGCGAACTTGCACCCGCCCACGCGATAGACCTTTTCACCCGGAACGATGGCCAGAAAACTCTCGGCGAACGCTTTCAGAATCCGGTCGCCGCGCTCCCGTCCGAAAAGCATGTTGATGTTATTGAAATTGCCGAGGCTGACCAGACCGACCTGACAGCTTTGCCCTGTTTCAGCCATACCGTCCATGTCGCGGTGAAAAGCCGCCCGATTGCCGATATCCAGTTGCCGGTCCCGGTAAGCCAGCGTCTTCAGTTTCCGCTCATACTCGATACGGTGCGTGATATCGTACCCGGTAAAAATGGCGAGATCTTCTTCCCCCGGCGTTTTCAGAAGCATCGCGCCGACATGCAGAAGACGGCCCAGTTTGCCGTTATAGATTTCCGCTTCATGGCTTCTTGCCGTCCCCAGATCGGAAAGAGGGCAATCATGGCAGGGACAATCGCTGTCCCAGAGCACTTCGTGGCACTTTGCGCCGTCGCCCGTTTCGGGAAGCATATTCCGCAAGGTGCGGTTCATGAAACGGATATCGTGGGTTTTGCGATCGACGATGTAGGCCAGCGTGTGAAAGCTGTCCAGCATTTCCTGGGCTATCTGGAGACTGGATTTCAATCCGGTGACATCCGTGCCGATGCAGACACAGCACTCGCGGCCATCCATCACTGCATACTGATAGTGAATCTTGAACCAGCGGCGCAGGCTGTCGAACCGGACCGGAAGACTGGCGGAGGCACGGGACGATTTCACCTCGCCAAGCGGACAGGCCGCGCAGGGCGCCTCATAACCGAAAAAGGCGCGGTAGCAATAATCGCCTTTTTCCGTACCCGGAAACATCTTCGACGTGCCCCTGTTTAGCCACTCTACCCGACGCGTTTCGAAATCAATCACGCATGAAAAGGCGGTGCTGTTTTCGATAATGAATTCTTCAACGGAGGACATGTTCATCGGTCGGCATCGGATCGGCAGGACAGGAAAACCTGTATTTCCTGTAGGAAACACCATTCACTTTACCATAAAAACACGCCGGTTTTTTCCCGTTTTCCCTCTTGTTGCCCGTTTTTCTTCCCGCTTTTCTGCCAGGTGACGCGATAACAACGCAAAAACACCCTGTCAGGCAAACGCGTTACAATGCGCTTTTCTTTTACCGTTTTTCCCGCCTGATTTGCACCGGCACACGCCGTCAACGCAGGACGCCTGCCTGTGCGGGAAAGGCACAAAACACGCTATGCTCGTTTTTCTGACCATGCTGGCGATGGGCGCGCTGATCGGTTTCGTCGGCGCAGGCGGAGCGGGAGTCGTCATCGCCGTCCTGACACTGGTTTTCAACGTCCCGATCCACACGGCCGTCGGCACCTCGCTGGCCGCCATGATCTTCACGACCGTTTCCGGCGCCTTCAGCCATTTCCGGGAAGGCAACCTGAACGTGAAAGTCGGCGCGGCCGTCGGAATCGCCGGCGCGGCAGGCGCCTTTCTCGGTTCGAAAATCTCGACGCTTTTTCCGGCCGCTGAACTGAAATACTGCACCGCCTCCATGCTGATCGCCTCCGCCGTGCTCGTCTATACCCGGCTTAGCTATCCGAACCTGCCGCTTTTCCACACGAAAGAAGGACAGAAACCCGTCACCGAAGGCGCCCGGTTCTGGATACTGGCCGTACTGGCCGGAATCGGCAACGGGCTTTTGTCGGGAACCTTCGGTTTCGGGGCCGCGCAATTCATCCAGCTGTCCCTGCTGATTTTCTTTGCCATGCCGCTTTTCCAGTCTGTTGGCACCACCATGCTCATCATCCTGCCGATCGCGGCATTCGGCGGGTTCGGGTATCTCCTCTCAGGTTATCTGGACTTCATGCTGTTCATCCAGGTCTTGCTGGGCCTGATGATCGGCGCCTACACCGGCGCGAAATTCACGCGGCTCGCCCCGCGCTGGTTCCTCAAATGGATGATGGTTCTGTTGCCGGGCGTGGCAGGCGTCCTGATGATCGTGGTCAAACGCTGAACTTCCTTTTCCCCGCGGCAGGCGACCTGTTTCCGGCGCGCCTGTCCGGTTCTGCCGCCAAATGCCTTAAAACCGGCTTTCCCGCCGTTTCCCCGGCGTCCCGGCAAACGGCCGCGCCAATCGCGCGACCTTGTGAGCAATCACAAAAAGCCGCGTCGCGATTGCGTTAAAAAGATAAGCATCGTTTTCCCGGAAAATGGCGGGAACGGGGCAAACCCTGCCAGCACGGCAGCCCGTCCGTTTCAGGCCAGGCAACTCTTGCGGGAAACCCATCGATCACGACCGGACGACTATCATGACTTTTTCCACACAGTTTTCCCATGCGAAACCGGGCATCCTGAACTTCCTGCACATCGTCATTCTGGCACTGTCCCTGTTCCTGCTGATCAGCATCTCTTACGACACATTCAACAACCTCTCTTTCCTGAACCAGCGGCTGTACCTGGACATCCAGTTGTGGATATGCCTGTTTTTCCTGTTTGTTTTCTTTTTCGAACTTTTCCTGTCGAAACACCGGAAACACTATCTGGCCACCCATTTCCTCTTCCTGCTCGTTTCCATTCCCTACCTGAACATCATTGATTACTTCGGCATCACTTTTTCGCCCGAAACCACCTACATGATCCGTTTCATCCCGATGATCCGGGGAGGGTATGCGCTGGCGATCGTCGTGGGCTGGCTGACCTACAGCCGGGCGTCGAGCCTGTTCATTTCCTACGTCACCATGCTGGCTGCCACCGTCTATTTCGCCAGCATGATCTTTTTCGTCCTCGAACACAAAGTCAACCCGATGGTCACCGGTTATCCCGCCGCGCTCTGGTGGGCCACCATGGACGTGACCACCGTCGGCTCCAATATCTATGCCGCGACCCCGGTCGGCAAAATCATGTCCGTCCTTCTGGCGGCGCTGGGCATGATGCTCTTTCCGATTTTCACGGTCTATATCACCAATCTTGTCCAGAACGCCAACCGGGAACGCCAGAAATACTATAGCCAGCTGGACGGAACGGCGCAGCCCGTCGGAAAAACCGTCACAACCGGCGTCACGCCCGCTGAAAAGCCGGAGAATGCCGGTTCGCGCTCCTAGCGGCAACAGGCGGGAAAACCGGGGCAAACCGCGCTCGCGCCGCCCTGAAAAACCTTCTGGAAAAAGCCGGCTCAAAGGCCTCTTCCGGACATGGCCCGAAGCGGCGACCTGGCCACATGTTCATCTGGCAGACCGTCCGGCAAGCCTGCCATGCCGTCCGGTCCGCCCGGACGGGAAAACGGCAAGCCATGCGGCAGGGAAAACACGGTTTCCGCCACGCTTAAAGAGTAGGCTGAAAAACGGATCATGCAAGGACCGTCAGGCATACCGCAAGGGGAAAAAGCGGTTTCCTTCTCCCTGCAAACCCGTCAAGCTGAAAGCGTCCCTTCCTTCCCGGCCGGAAAAAACGTCCGGAACGTCCCGGCCGGATACCGGACAGAACCTCCAGGGCAACCCCTGCCTGTCATGGAGGAGCGGGCAAGCGCACCGTTTTGGCGAACACCCCCGGAAACGCCGGAAACAAGCGGACAAGGCCTGCGGGAACACGCCTTTTCCATTCAGGACAGTAGCCGGAAAACCCGGCCGGCCTCACTCTTTTTTCGCCTGTCCGTCTTTCAGGATGTCGCGGATTTCGGTCAGCAACTGGACATTGGCCGGCGGAGGGGGTGGAGGAGCCGCTTTCTCTTCTTCGGCTTTTTTGAACGAGAGCTTGCTGATGACTTTGACGAGTACGAAAATCGAAAACGCGATAATGACGAAATCGACCGTTACCTGAATGAAATTGCCGTAATTGACCGACACTTCCGGTGAAACCACCTTACCGCCTTCCACCACAGCCGATTTGATGACGAACTTCAATTCGTTGAAATGAATGCCGCCGATCAAAAGCCCCAGCACCGGCATCAGGATATCGGAAACCAGAGACGAGACGATCTTGCCGAATGCGCCGCCGATAATGATACCGACAGCCATATCGACCACATTCCCCCGCAGGGCAAACGCCTTGAATTCTTCCAGAGTTTTTTTCATGAAAGCGACCTGTTGACAAGATTGATCCGAAAGCGACTCTCCGCGCCCATGCGGGGCAGGGGGCGAGCCGCTCGTTCAGCGACAAACGGCCACTTTGCCGCCACCCCTCCCGAAACGGGAAAAGCCGTGACGGCCCATGCCCTTGTCAAACCCTTATTTTAGCGGCAGAACAGCCTGCAAGCCGAACAATCGTCAAATCCTGGCGCGGATAAACAACAGAAAACCGGCAAACCCCTTGAAAAAGGGCATGGACAACATTATATTTTTATATATAATATAAAAATATATAATTTAAACCGGCGATACAGGAGAAAATGCATGTCCGTCAACGCTTCACAATGGGATCAACTCAATGCCTCTGCTGCAAAAGCGGTCGATCTCATCAAGAAACTGGGCAATCCGGACCGGCTCAAGCTCTTGTGCCGGCTTTCGCAGGGCGAATGCCACGTCGGCCAGCTCGAAACAGAATGCGGCATCCGGCAACCGACCCTGTCGCAACAACTGGGCATCTTGAGAAGAGGAGGGCTGATTGCGGGGAGAAAAGAGGGAAAACAGATTTTCTACCGTTTAAACGACGGGCCGGTCATGGAAATCATGACCATCCTGCACCGCCACTTCTGCAAGGTAGAGGAGGAGAACCAATGACGATCGACTGGAGCCAGTTCACCCCCTGGGGATCCCTTGCCGGCGGTATCATGATCGGTCTGGCCGCCTGCCTGCTGATTTTGGCCGATGGCCGCATCGCCGGCATCAGCGGCATCGTCGCCGGTCTCATGAATCCCCAAAGGAAGGAAAAATTCTGGCGTGCCGCTTTCATCGCCGGCCTGCTGCTTTCTCCCTGGCTTTACCGCCTTTTCGCGCCGCTGCCCGAAATCAGTTATGGCGGTCATTCATGGGTCTGGCTGCTTCCCGCAGGCCTTCTCGTCGGGTTCGGCAGCCGCCTCGGTTCGGGGTGCACCAGCGGGCACAGCGTCTGCGGCCTCTCGCGCCTGTCGAAACGTTCGATAGCGGCAACCCTGCTTTTCATCATTTTCGGCGCGCTGACGGTTCTGATCGTGCGCCAGGTGACAGGAGCCTGACATGTTCCATCTCGTTTCCCTCATTTCCGGACTGCTTTTCGGACTGGGCCTTATCGTTTCCGGCATGGCCAACCCGCAGAAAGTCATTGCCTTTCTGGACTTGACAGGCAACTGGGATCCCTCGCTTGCCTTCGTCATGATCGGCGCGATCGGCGTGGGGCTGATCGGCTTTACCTGTGCCAGAAAAAAGGGAAAAACCTGGCTGGGCGTTCCGATGCAATGGCCTGGGGCCACCAAAATCGACTGGCGGCTCGTGACCGGCAGTTCGCTTTTCGGCATCGGCTGGGGACTGGCGGGCGTCTGCCCGGGGCCGGCACTCGTTGCCCTGTCCGCCGGCATAACACCCGTCGTGATCTTCATCCTTTCCATGCTGGCCGGCATGGGGCTCTACGCCCTGATGAACCGGATCGCCGGAAAAGGATCGTAAAAAGGCCTTCCCGGGCCGAATGGACATAAAGCGCCAGTTTTCCGTTTTCACAGTCGTACCCGAAATTCATGGGCACGATATCAAGGCCTTCCTCATCCTGCGTCGCGATCCTGACGACCTGGCAGGCGTCGGGAATGGCGCGCCAGGCTTTTCCGCCGTTTGCCCGCCGGTCTTTCCTTTTCATTTCCATGCCTTTTCTCCGGTTTCATCCGGCATACCGTGTGCATGAGCCGGCCCGGAAAGGCAAATGCCGGAAAAAACCGCATGGAAACGGACAGCGGCCAAAAGGGCGGCAAGCGGAGAAGGGAACTCACATCGAAATCAGCAAAACCGCCGCATGCAACAGGACGCCGATAAACCCGCCGACCAGCGTGCCGTTGATGCGGATGAACTGCAAATCCTTGCCGATGGACAGTTCCAGTTCCCTGACCATCGAACGGCTGTCCCAGTTTTTCACGGTATAAACAATATGCTGGCTGACGGTTGCCCGGATTTCACCGGACATGGCCCGGGTCATCTGAATCATCTGCTCATTGATGGATTCGGTCATGGCCGGGTTTTCCAGCACCCAGCGCCCGAAACGGCGGAATGTGCGCGAGAGCCGGTGTTTCATCTGCGATTCACCAGACAAAGCGTCTTTCTGCATCCACTGGCGGAAGTGAACCCAGAGCGTCTCGAAATAGTCGGCAACCACCGGCGTGCCCAGAAACTGCCGCTTCCAGCTTTCGATTCGGGCATGATATTCCGGATCGCTTTTCAAGCGTTCGATGAACCGGGCCGCCAGTTCGTCGAACTGTTTTCGGCGCGGATGGGATGGATCGCGGCCGATATCGTGCAGCCAGCCCTGCAGGCTTTCGACAAGCGTGCCCGAAACCCGCATGCCGAACTCCCGGGTATCCATCACCAGTCCCAGCATTTTGATCAGTTTGGGATACTCCCGTTTCGAGACTTCGATAATCACCGTCGCCAGCTGTTTTTGCGTGCCGGGTTCGTCCAGCACGGACGAAATCCGGCGCAGCCCGACATCCAGCAGGGCCTGATGCTGGTTGTTGTGCGTCAAAACGTCCATCAGCTGGCCGATCAGATTGCCCAGATCCAGTTCTTCCAGCCGTTTGTAAATAGCGTTGCGCAAGAGTTTTCCGACCCGTCCGTCATCGACGAATTCCAGCGCGCCCATCAGCACGCGAACCGTCTTGTCGGCCAGAAAATCCGCCTTTTCCCGCGAGGAAAGCCAGACAGCTATCCGCTGCGCCGGTTCCCAGTCGCGCATTTTGGACGCCATCGTTTCGCGTGAAAGAAAATTGTCCCGGATGAAAACGGCCAGATTTTCAGCCAGCTTGTCCTTGTTTTCCGGAATGATCGCGGTACGGGGAATCGGAAGTTTCAGGGGGTGCCGGAAAATCGCCACAACAGCGAACCAGTCGGCCAGCGCGCCGATCATGGCCGCTTCCGAAAAGGCGCTGACCCATTCCCACAGGCCCATGCGGCCGTAAAGACGGGAAATGATGAAAAGCGCGGTCATGGCAACCAGCAAGGCGGTTGCAAACAGCTTCATCTTCAAAAGCTGGCGCTTGCGGATATCGTTTGTCATGAAAAAGGGACGCTCTGTTCAGGAAGCCGCTGCCGCCCCGTTTTCCGGGCAGATCAGCTGCCGGCCGATTTTATCCAGTCCTTCGGAAATCAGATTGAAGGATTCGCGGAAAGCGTCGATGTTTTTCGAATAGGGATCGGGCACGTCAACATCGTCGTATTCGCCGATCCGCATGATTTTGCCCCGGTAATTGGGAAAACTGTATTTCACGATATCGCTTTGTTCTTTTTCCATCGTCAACACCAGATCGGCTTTTTTCAGCAGGTCGGCCGTCAACAGCCGGGCGCGATGGCCTCTGATATCGATCCCGTTTTCTTTCATGACCCGGATGGCAAACGGATCGGCCGACCAGCCCACCGTAATTTCCCTGAGGCCCGCCGAAGCGATATTCTTGTCGGGATAACGCTTTTTCAACAGGCCTTCCGCCATGGGGCTGCGGCAGATATTGCCCAGACAAATCACAAGAATGTTTTTTATCACCGCTTATCCTCTCCCTTTCCAAACGTTCCCGCTTTCCCTCTCCGGACAGTCCTTGAAAACCTGTCCGGATATCTTTTTATTTTAAGGTATAGTTCGCTTCAAATGGGGATAAAATACGGGTTTGTCTTGATCTTTCAGGCAGCTCGTCTGGATAAAGATCAAACCGGGACGGAATGAGAGTCTTTATGCTGGCAAGGCATGGGAAACATTCACTTTCGACACGTCTGCCGGCCGGACTGCCAAAACCGGCCGAGCCGTAAAGGAGCGCCAGTTGGACAAGGAAATTACCGTAAAAAACGAGCGGTTCGCGATGACGTTGCCCTGGTACGCCATGTCGGCCGATCAGGTCATGTCGCGCCTTGAAACCGGAAAAGAAGGACTTTCCGGAAACGAGATCGAAAAAAGGCTTCGTGAATTCGGCCTGAACCTGCTGTCGGCCACCAAACCGCGCAGTCCTTTCGTGCGCTTCTTCCTCCAGTTCAACAACGTCCTGATCTATGTGCTGCTTGTTTCGGCCGTCATAACCGGCATACTCGGCCACTGGGTCGATACGGGCGTCATTGCCGGGGTGGTTGTGATCAACGCCATTATCGGATTCATCCAGGAAGGCAAAGCCGAAAGCGCGCTGGAAGCCATCCGGAAAATGCTCTCGCTGGAAGCGACCGTTATCCGTAACGGCCAGCGCATGTCCATTCCGGGCGAAGAAATCGTGCCCGGCGACATCGTCTCGCTCGTGTCCGGAGACCGCGTTCCCGCCGACATCCGCCTGATCGACGAAAACAACCTTTCTGTCGATGAATCCGCGCTGACCGGCGAATCGCAGCCGGTTGCCAAACATATCGACACCATTCCCATCGACACCCCTTTGGGTGACCGTTTCGACATGGTTTATTCCGGTACGCTGGTCACGCAAGGCAACGCGCTGGGTGTGGCCGTCGCGACCGGCGACAAAACCGAATTCGGCCGCATCGGCCAGATGATCAGCGACGTCAGGGAAATCACGACGCCCCTGCTGCAAAGAATCGCCGTCTTCGGACGCTGGCTGACCGTCGGCATTCTGGCGGTTACCGTTTTCACTTTCTTAGTCGGCACCGTCATGCAGGGCTACAGCATGGCCGACATGTTCCTGATATGCGTGGCGCTGGCCGTCTCCGCCATTCCCGAAGGGTTGCCGGCCGTCATGACCATTACCCTGGCGCTGGGCGTCCAGCGCATGGCACGGTTAAACGCCATCGTAAGAAAGTTGCCGGCCGTCGAAACCCTGGGTTCGGTCACCGTCATCTGTTCCGACAAGACCGGGACACTCACCAAAAACGAAATGACCGTCCAGACCGTCGTCACGCCGGACAGGACTTTTGAAGTGACCGGAACGGGTTATTTTCCGGCCGGCGAATTTTATCTGAACCATCACATGGTCGAGCCGTACCGTTATCCCGAACTGGAAGACGCGATCCATGCCGCCGTCCTTTGCAACGACGCCGTCCTCCAGGAAAAGGACGGCAGCTGGACGGTGGTGGGCGACCCGACGGAAGGCTCGCTTTTGACACTGGGCATGAAAGCCGGCGTCGAACCCAATGTCCAGCGCAATCTGGAATACCGGCTCTCGTCCATTCCCTTCGAATCCGGACACCGGTTCATGGCCACCCTGAATCAGGACAGCCAGGGCAACCGTTACATCTTCATCAAGGGCGCGCCCGAAACCGTCATCGACCGCTGTTCCGATGAACGCACCGAAGACGGCAAACGGCCGATCGACCGGGATTACTGGCATCACCACATCCGCGAGATCGCCTCAAACGGCCAGCGGACACTGGCTGTCGCCGCCAGAAAAGTCTCGCCCGATACGACGGAAATCGGTTTTGCCGACGTCGAACACGACCTCGTCATGCTCGGCATGTTCGGCATCATCGACCCCCCGCGTGAAGAATCGCTTTTGGCGGTCAACCAGTGCCACCATGCCGGAATCGTCGTCAAAATGATCACGGGCGACCATGTCGAAACCGCCCGCGTCATCGGGGAACGCCTGAATATCGGGGTGGGCAAACCGGCTGTTACCGGCGCCGAACTCGAGAAAATGGACGACGAAACCCTGCGGCGCACCGTGGAAGAAGTGGACGTGTTCGCCCGCACGAGTCCGGAACACAAGCTGCGTCTTGTCGAAGCCTTGCAGGCCAACGGCGAAATCACCGCCATGACCGGCGACGGCGTCAACGACGCCCCCGCCCTGAAGCGCGCCAACGTCGGGCTGGCTATGGGGGAGAAAGGCACCGAAGCCGCCAAGGAAGCGGCCAGCATCGTGCTGGCGGACGACAACTTCAGCACCATTGCCGGGGCCGTCAGGGAAGGGCGCCGCATTTACGACAATCTGCAAAAAGGCATTCTTTTCCTTTTGCCGACCAATGGCGGCATGTCGCTGGTCGTGATCGCCGCCGTACTGCTGGACTTCGCCTTGCCGCTGACCTCCAAGCAGATTCTCTGGATCAACATGATCACGGCCACCACCCTGTGTCTGGCGCTGACTTTCGAACGGCCCGAAGCCAATGTCATGGACCGTCCCCCGCGCGATCCGAAAGCGCCGCCTTTGACCCTTTACATGGTCTGGCGCATCATTTTCACCTCTTTTATCCTCATGCTGGCCGCCTTGCTGCTCTTCGACTGGGAACTGCGGAACGGACAGAGCCTCCAGGCCGCGCAAACAGTCGTTGCCGCCACGATCGTCGTCGGCCAAATGGCGTATTTGCTGAACTGCCGTTTCCTCAGAGCCTCGTCTCTCACCTTCAGGATCTTCCGGGGCAACACAACCATGTATGTCGCCATCGGCATCCTCGTCGTGTTGCAGCTGATGTACACCTACGTCCCCTGGTTCCAGGAGATATTCGATACCGCGCCGCTCAGTCCAAAAGACTGGATTCTCGTTTTCGCCATGGGAGTCGCCACCTTCCTCATCATCGAAATGGACAAGGCCATCGAACGCTGGCTTGCCAAGCGCAACGGCGAACCCGACTTCTGAAAACGGTCTTTTGCCCGAGCGTTCCTCCCGTATTGCCCCGACAGCCCGGACAGGCTGCGACACTTCATGCAAAAAACAGGAAACAAACCGGGCCATTTTTCCGAAAACCTGTCCTTCCGGATGAAATACAGCGCGTTAAGGTATAAAGTAACGGATAAACAGGCCGGATTTTCCCTGCCTTCCCGAAGGAGACCCTCATGAAAAAACCAGACAGCATCATGGTGGCAACCGATATGTCCGAATGCGCCACGATGGCGGAAAACCGGGCAGCCATGCTGTGCGCCCAGCTTGGGAAAAACCGGCTCGACATCGTCAACGTTCAGGACCTCTCGGCTGTCGAATTGTTGAAACGGGCCCTGAAAAGCCCTGCCGAAATCGCCGAAAAAGCCGTACGACAAGGCTTGTCCGACGAGTTGTCCGCCGTGATCCGGCGGCTGGAAAAAGATTACGGCATCCAGTGCGAACTGCTGATCCGGTTCGGAAAAGCCGCAACCGAGATCATGCATGAAATTACCGAACGCCAGACCGGCCTGCTGGTCATGGGCGCGCACGGCAACAGCCCGCACAGTCATGCGTTTCTTGGAAACCTGCCCGGCAAACTGCTCCAGATCAGTCCTTCTCCCTTGCTGATCGTCCGCACAGAAGCGAAACAGGCTTACCGCAAGATCCTGATTGCCGTCGATTTTTCGGAAATCTCGCTTTATCAGGCGAGGCAGGCGCTGGCGCTGGCCAGACCGGATACCGAAATCGTCCTTCTGCACGCCTACGAAGTCCCGAATGAAGGCATGATGCGCTATGCCAACATTTCGCAGGGACTTTTGCACGAATTCCGTTCCGACATCCGCCTGAAAGCCGGCGCTGAAATGCAGGCCTTCATCGCCGCTCTCAAGACGCCCCATCATGTCACTTCCGTTATCCAGCTCGGCGTTCCCCACACCGTCATCCGGGAACACGCCGCCTCGAAAAAGCCCGATCTGCTCGTCATGGGCAAACAGGGCCGCAGCCGTTTCGAGGAATTCCTGCTGGGCAGCACGTCGCGCAATACGCTCTATGAAACGGACTGCGACATCCTGATCGTTCCGCCGACAGCGGCAGTTCGCCAAATACAGGAAACCGGAAAAGACCGGAAAATGGAAGACGTATCGCCGTCCTGAAAAACGGCAGCGGCGGCTCATTCGCGCTTTGCGCATTCCATGCGGGCGTTAAGAGCCTGCCCCACCGGTTTTTGAACGGCGCGCAGCCGGCAAAAACCGAAGAAAAAGGACAGAAAACACCGGCAGGGAAACGCAAGGGCACTCCGTTTCGGCAGGTTCTTTTCAGGCAAACACGTCGGCTTCGTCCAGCAGTCGGCCTTTCAGATCGCACTCGGAAACGCGCGGCGCGATAATGCCGTGCCAGTCGATCGCGACAGCCGGATCGTCCCAGCGGATGCAGCGCTCGCTTGCCTTGCAATACGGCCGGGTCGTCTGGGCCACGATATCGGCAAAATCACTCAGCGTCACAAGACCGGAAGCGAACCCCTCCGGAATCCAGAAGCGATAACCGTTTTCATCGGACAGGACGGTTCCGACCCACCTTGAAAAGGTCGGCGACGACTTCCTCAGATCGACCGCCACATGGAACACCTGTCCATTGACGACATGAACAAGGCGAGCCTGCACGCAAGGCGGCATCTGGTAACGCAATCCGATCAATTCATGCCGTCCGGTATGCGTCTGGATCTCTTCGGCGAACCCGACCGGCTTGCCAAGCGCTTTCCTGAACGCGTCCAGATCGAAGGTTTCCGGAAAAAATCCCTCCCCGTTTCTGAAAACGGCCGGAACGACAATCCTGACGTCAGGTATGGCTGTGTTCGTAATATTCATGATTGAGCATCAGATGAAGCGGCGTATTGCGCAAGTGATAACGGTCGCGACGTTTGCCGAAGTGGTTCCAGGCGAATGGATCAACCTGTTCCCGGCCGCTGCCGTCCGGCATCCTGTTCGGATCGTATTCGTCCACAAAGCGGCCTGTTGCGGGATCGGCCGCGAACGGACTTCCCAGAAAACTCACGTTTTCGGGCGCGCTATAAAGCGTTTCCCGAAAGGAACTGTCGGCAGAAAGCATCGCTTGAGAGAGTGTGGGCATAAGACATTCCCGGTTTCGTTCAGACGGAAGCTACCCCTGGCATCGGTATGGTTTAAACATAACCCTCTTTTATCGCCACCGGCTTGTGGTACCGCAACCGGAATAAAAGGGAAAGCCCCGAAAACGCGCTGGCCCTGAAAAAGAAAAAGAATCCGTCGCGCAAACCGGATACGGCAGGAAGCGAAACGGGGATATTTGCCTTGCGAGCGGCCGCCGCCTCTGTGCCGGACAGGCTGAACCTGTGTCATGGCCGGAAACCGGACAGAAAACAGGCCAAAGATGGCTCCCCTGTCTGCGCAAACCGGACTGGACACAGTCCTTTCCATGCGCAAGCCGCTGTTGCCGTTTCCGCTCCCTTTGGCATTGTCCGGCTGGCGCAAAATTCCTTCAGGGGAGAAATCGCTTTAAAGCCGGTTTTTCCCGGTTTGCCAGCGCTTTTTCCGGAAACGGGGAGGGCGCTTTACCCAGTTTCCGGCCCCAAAGCGCCCGTCCCGGAAAAAGAACCGGAGAACACATGCGCCGGCACGCCGGCTTGCCAAAGGAAAAACGGCTTTGCCGGAAAGCGGGAAATGGCGATTGCGATTTTCGGAAACGGCTTTACCCTGTGCGGCTGCCCGTCCCCGAAGGTCTTGCACGCCAGGGTTTTCCGGTTTCTGTGGATGGCCGAAAAGCAAGGGGAAAACGGGGCGTACCCTCTTCAGGCAGGCTGCAGGCCGGCCGGAGAAAGCGGTATTCAATCCCACCGGAAACAATCCGTCGAAAAACCGTTTTGCCCGCCTGCAAACAAAATACGGCGACCCTCATCTCGCGCTGTAGCCGGAGACGAGAGGCCATTGCGCCAGTTCCGCTTTCCTTCGGCGGCAAGCTGGCCGCCATCGTTTCAAGCGGCTTTGCCGGACGGGCGCATGGCGCTTTTCATTCCGCGAAAAACCCCGGCCAACCGATACCGGAAGCCGATACCGCGGGCGTCCGGCAAGAAGAACGGCCGGAAACCGGCGAAAACCCCGGAAAACCGCCATGAACCGACTTTTCCGGAAAGGAAGAAAAAGCAAGGTCATCCGAAGTCCGGAGCCGACAGGCAAGCCGGTAATCCGCTATTTCCGAAAAGGAAGCTTTCCAAACAATCCGGAAAGACGGCAGGGCAGCCGTATTGCCGCGGGAGAGAAAACACCCGTTTTCGGGCGGATTGCCAAAACGGCTTCCCAAAGCCCCTTGCCGTTTCATCACGATTAACCGGCTTTCCACCGAAACCGTCATGAAAAACCGCTTGCCGGAACCTTCCGGCAAGCGGTTGCAAGAACCCGAAAGCCTTATTTTTTCCCGGGCCAGGCCACGACCTTCTGGCGCTGTTCACCCAGTTTTTCCACACCGGCAACAACCACATCGCCCGGTTTCAGGAAAACCTGCGGATCGCGGGCCAGTCCGACGCCCGGCGGCGTGCCGGTCGCAATGACATCGCCCGGCAAAAGCGTCATGAAGTGCGAAAGGTAACTGACGATTTTCGCGACCGTGAAAATCATCGTCTTTGTGTTGCCGTGCTGCATCCGTTCGCCATTCACGTCCAGCCAGACTTCCAGATCCTGCGGATCGGGAACTTCGTCGCGGGTAACCAGCCAGGGGCCGATGGGGCCGAAAGTATCGCAGCCCTTGCCCTTGTCCCACTGGGTGCCGCGCTCGATCTGGAATTCGCGTTCGGACAGATCGTTGGCCACGCAATAACCCGCCACATAATCGAGCGCTTCCTCCTCGGAAATGTACTGGGCCTTTTTCCCGATAACGACACCCAGTTCGATTTCCCAGTCCGACTTTTTCGAGTCTTTCGGCAAAATGATATTGTCGTTGGCGCCGCAAAGGCAGGTAACGGCTTTCATGAAAACGATCGGTTCGCGCGGAATGCGCATCTTGGCTTCGGCCGCATGCTCGATGTAATTGATGCCGATGGCGATATACTTGCCCACATGCGCTACCGGAACGCCCAGCCGGGGTTTTCCGGTAACCAGCGGCAGTCTGTCCGTATTGAGTCTGGCCAGTTTCGCCAGCGCCTTGTCGGAGAGTTGATCCGCCGTGAAATCGTCTATTTTCCCGGACAGATCGCGAAGTTTGCCCCCGGCATCAATCAGGCCGGGTTTCTCCTTGCCGGGCCTGCCGTAACGAACCAGTTTCATAATGTTTGTCTCCTGAAAATTAAAGTCGGCATATGTCCATTGCCCTCCTGCAAGATCATACCGCCAAACGGGACATTTCCCAACCGGATAATGGACATTCCCGGGTTTCGCCCCTTTCCGGACACCCCTTTCACCCGCGATTTCCCTCCGACTCCGGAATTTTTCAGGCGGAAAACAGGGAATGCGTCCGGCCGCGTCCAACGGCGTAATAGGTCACGCCGTTTTTTTCCATCAGATCGGGGTCGTACAGATTCCGGCCATCGAACACCAGCGGATTGTTCAGGCGCTTTAGTGTCTCGAAATCCGGAATCCTGAAATTTCGCCATTCCGTAAATATCAAAAGCGCTTCCGCATTGTCCAGCGCCGATTCCTTGTCGCCCGTTAAAATGAAATCCGGACGATTGCCGTAAATTCTCTTCGCCTCGTTCATGGCAACCGGATCATAAGCCTGAACACGCGCTCCCGCCTGCCAGAGCAGTTCGAGAACCGTCCGGGAAGGGGCATCGCGCATATCGTCCGTTTCGGGCTTGAACGCCAGTCCCCAGACAGCGAACGTTTTCCCCGACAGCGCTTCTTTTCCGCCGAAATGCGAACACAACAAGCGGAACAAATGGGCTTTCTGATTCAGATTGACCTGCTCGACGGCATGTAGCAACTGCGGAGCGTATCCGGAACTTTCCGCTGTTTTGGCCAGTGCGCGGACGTCTTTCGGGAAGCAGGAACCGCCGTATCCACATCCGGGATAAATGAAGTGATACCCGATTCTCGAATCGGAACCGATCCCGTGCCTGACCGCCTCGATATCGGCGCCCACCCGTTCGGCGATACGGGCCAGTTCATTCATGAAACTGATTTTCGTCGCCAGCATGGCGTTTGCCGCGTATTTTGTCAGCTCGGCAGAACGGATATCCATCACCATCAGACGATCGCGGTTCCGGTTGAAAGGCGCGTACAATTCCCGCATGACAGCGGCATCCTTTCCCGCCTCGACCCCGACGATAATCCGGTCAGGACGCATGAAATCGGTAATGGCCGCGCCTTCTTTCAGGAACTCCGGATTGGAGATGACCTCGAATCCGGGATTGACCCCCCGTTTTTCAAGCACGCTTTCCACGGTTTTCCTGACTTTTTCCGCCGTTCCGACAGGAACGGTGGATTTATTGACGATATACCGGTATGTCTGCATCGACCCGGCAATGTCAGCCGCGACATTCATCACATACTGCAAATCCGCCGAACCGTCTTCATCCGGCGGCGTCCCCACCGCGATCATCTGGATGAGGCCGAAAGCGACCCCTTCCTTTGCCGATGTCGTAAACGATATTCTCCCGGCAGAAACATTGTGCTTTAACAGATTCTCCAGACCGGGTTCATAGATGGGCACTTCCCCTTTTTTGAGGCGGGCGATTTTCGCCTCATCAATATCGACGCACAAGACCTGATGGCCTGTTTCCGCCAGACATACGCCCGTTACCAGACCGACGTATCCTGTACCAAAAACGGTTACTTTCATCTGAGTTACAGACTGCGATCAAACAGCCTCTTCATAAATTAAACCATGTTGAGAAAAAAATGCAGTCCGTAGCATGGCCCATTTTTCACGGTTCCACACCGTTTGGCCCTGCATTTTTCCGGTACTTTCGCCGCTTCGCCCCACGGATCGCGGTTTAGGCAACCCGGCGGCAAATCCCTGCCTGTTTGCCGGAACCGGCAGAAACGTCCTGAAACCGGTCGGCGTTTGGCACACAAAAGCATTCGTCACGATAATACAAATCCGGCCCGTTTTCCAGTCTGGCGTCACAAACGACTTTTTCCGCCGGAGTGAAAGCCATACCGCGGCCTGCCACAGGCAAATCCCGCCACCTGAAAACGGAAACGGCCCGCTTTAGGCCCTTACTCCAGAATCTTTTCCCACAAAACCCGTTTCTCCTCGAAAGACCGGCTCGCATAAGCCGGCGAGGAAGAAGGAAGCACGATCGTCTTGTAACCGGCCGCGGCCAGTCTTTCGGCGTATGTCCCGGCCACCTTGCCGTTAAAACAGATTTTCTCCAGATTCGGACAGTCTTTTTTCAAGCGCTTAAAGTCATTTGGCACGGCATTTTTGATCCGCGAATCCAGACTGCCGATCCGTTCGCACATCGTGATAACGTCCCATAAACCGATACCGTGCCTCAAAAGGCGCTCCAGCCGGGCCTCGTAAGGCAGCAAAACCAGTTCCTCGCCCAGTACAGCCGAGAGCAGTCTCCAGAACTGATTGCGCGGATGGGCGTAGTACTGTCCGGCCGCCAGCGATTCCCTGCCGGGAAAGCTGCCCAGAATCATCGTGTGGATGTGGGGCGAGAAGAGGGGAGGCAGCCCGTTTAAGGGAGCTAGCGGCACAGCCGGCCGGTTGACATGGTTCATGGTTTCCTTGTTCCTTCAGACAACAGGTTTTTCAGACGCTTCCTCCCGCCATTTTATCGGCAAGACCGGCCATTTCCGGCAGGGAAACGCGGAAAAAAAGCGCACACGGATTTCAGGTTTGAACGAGAACAATAATAAACCTTTCCTTTTTTCCTAGACTGGACGTATTTCCCTTTACCCCAAATGACATCATGAAACAGCCTGAAGAAAAAAAACAGACCGTCCCGCCCGAAGAAAACAAGCGCCGCCGCGACTGGAAAAAGGCCGATGTCGTCGATCGGGGAATCGAAATGGCAACCGATCAGGGACACTCCTCGGCAGCCCGTTTCCTGGAACAGCACGATATCCGCCCCGACATAATCGAAAGAGTCCTTAGACAACGGCTCGACCGCCGCAGCCGTACCAGGGACGCCCTGTAAGGGCGCCGCTTCAGTCCAGACCTGTGAAAGGAGGCACCGGAATGCATAAAGTCCAACGGGAAGTCCAGGCGCTTTTGCTGGATTCGAAAGGCCAGTTGCCGCCCGCCCTGATGAATGAGGAAATCATCGCCGAAGCGCTGGAAATGCGCGACCGCATCGGCACGGATTACGCGCTCATCTATTTGCAATTCAAGGGAATGAGCCTGGAGAAGGCCATCGACGCGCTGAAAACCCCGCCTTCAGTTTAGTAACCCTTCCGGATGTCCTGCCAGACAAGGCGGTTTTCCGCCCTCAGGCTCCGTCCCGGACTTTCCTTCTCCTGTCGTGACGGCTGCTTGCACGGCAAAAAACCGCTTTCCCCGCGTTTCTTCCCGTCCTTCCCCATAACAGGAGTGGCGCAGCCATTAGCATGCGAGACCTGCCGTCCCGGCTTTCCGGCATACGAGCGCTTTCCTGAAAACAGGACAGGCTTCTTTTCATCAAAACCCGCTTTCCCCTGTACGGTTTCCTTCCCGGAAAAACCGGATTCCTCAAAACCCGCCCGCTTCAACAAACGGGGCCGGTATGCCATACTGTGCCCCTGTTGACGGAACATGGGCCCTCTTTTCCGCGAAAAAGAAGGCAGCCATGCTCCGGGAAAAGGCAAACCATGAACATCGAATACAAAGACAACGCTTCTTACACCGTCGGGGAAATGATCGACCTGTACCGCCGTTCGACGCTGGGCGAGAGAAGGCCGCTTGACCGGCCGGACATTTTCGGAAAAATGCGCGACAACGCCAATCTGGTCATCACGGCATGGGAGGGCAAGAAACTGGTCGGCATCGCCCGCAGCTTTACCGATTTCGCCTACGTGACCTATCTGGCCGATCTGGCCGTGGACGCCGCCTGCCAGCGTCTGGGCATCGGCAAGCGGCTTATCGCGGAAACCCGTGCCCGGCTCGAGCCGACCTGCAAAATCGTCCTTCTGGCCGCCCCCAAAGCCAACGGCTACTATCCGGGAATCGGTTTCGACCACAACCCCAGAGCCTGGGTACTGAAAGGCGAGACTTCCTTTACGCCCGACTGAAAAGCGGGAAAGTGATTCCCCGGCAACCCCGAAAGCCAGAAAAAACCGGCCGGTTTTCAGGCCGTTCCCGAGACGCGCCCCTTTTGCAAGCGGACGCAACAGGGTATATTGACGGGAAAACACCCCGTTTACCCGTCGTAATGCATTCTCTTGAAGGAGCAGGACCATGATGAATTTCACCTATTACCTCCCCACACGGATTCTGTTCGGTGCCGGCATGTTAAACGAACTGCACGCCCAGAAACTGCCCGGCAAAAAAGCGCTGATCGTCACGACAATCGGAAAATCCATCAAAAAATACGGCTACCTCGACCGCGTCGAAGAACAACTGGCCAAGGCCGGCGTTTCTACCGTTCTTTTCGACAAAATCCTTCCCAACCCGGTCAAAAAACACGTCATGGAAGGTGCGGCACTGGCGAAAAAAGAAGGGTGCGATTTCATCGTCGGTCTCGGAGGCGGCAGCAGCATCGACTCGGCCAAATCCATTGCCTTAATGGCGACCAACGAAGGCGATTACTGGGATTACATCGCCGGCGGCAGCGGAAAGGCGCGCATTCCGGAAAACCGGCCCTTGCCGGTCGTCGCCATCACCACTACCGCAGGCACCGGCACCGAGGCCGATCCCTGGACCGTCGTGACCAAAGAAGAAACCAGTGAAAAGATCGGCTTCGGCTACGACGGCACTTTCCCGGCGCTCTCCATCGTCGATCCCGAACTGATGGCGACCGTCCCGCCGTTTCTGACCGCCTGCCAGGGATTCGACGCCCTGTTCCACAGCACGGAAGGATACATCGCCCGGTGCGCCAACCCCGTCAGCGAAGCCCTGTCCCTGAAAGCCATCGAACTGATCGGCAAACACCTGCCGACCGCGGTAAACGACGGAAAGAACATGGCGGCCCGGGAAGGCATGGCCGTCGCCAACACGATTTCCGGCATGGTCGAGTCGCTCTCGTCCTGCCTGTCCGAACATTCGCTGGAACATGCCCTGAGCGCCTACCATCCCGACTTGCCGCACGGGGCAGGGCTGATCATGATCAGCCAGGCCTACTATACCCACTTCGCACGGACGCATGCCTGCGACGCCAAACTGATCGACATGGCCAGAGCGCTCGGCAAGGAAAACGCGTCCCATCCAGTCGATTTCGTGGCGGCGCTTGCCGAACTGCAAGCCGCCTGCGGCGTGGACAACCTTAAAATGTCCGATTACGGCATCAGGCGGAAAGACTTGCCGAAAATGGCGAAAAACGCCCGCGACACCATGGGCGATCTTTTCCTTCTCGATCCGGCGCCCCTGACCGAAGCGGACTGTATCGCCATTTACGAACAGTCGTACCGCTAGCGCCTTGCGGTCTCCTGCCCGATTCCCCTGAAACCGGTCTGCATAACCGGTTTCGGGCTTTTCCATTACCCGTACCGGCACTTTCCGGCCCGCACGGCAAGGCGGATGAGCGGAATGAATTCCTGCGTGCCAGACTCAATGAGCGGGGGTGAAGCTCCCCGGTGACTGGGGGATAAATTGCTGATTTTGACACAATGTATCGTATTCTTGAACCGGCGAAGCGGAAACCGGTTTGTTCATTCCGGTTCCGGGGATGTTTCAAACACTAGGGTTTGTTGATCCCAAAAAACGGGTCATCCTTGAATAAGGAAACCAGATATTTAGACCCTTGACCAGTCAGATGATCATTGTCATATGTTATAACTTTATCTGGTATTTCATCTTCCATCGTTAGACACCCTTTGTCGTTGCATAAAAAGTGAGCAGGCGACATATATTTCACATTCCATTGATGCGATAGTTTCGCCATTTCTTTATCAATTTTCTGGTAGGTAGAATAGTCTCTTGGGATAAGTCTTGCTGGGATTTTTTGTGTTTTCTCAAATTCTGAAATTAACAAAGAGGGTAATTTTTTATCCCATGATGGAACTGGGCCAATAACTAGAATGTTATTGATTCCAATTTTGCGCAGTTTGGTAATAGTGTTATCTAGGTTTTTGTATGAATCCCTATAGATTTGTCTGGCGTGCCATGCTGCGTGTAGGACAACAATTTTTGGTTTGTTTATTTCTATTTCATGAATAATAAAATCATTATTATTTTGGCAGGTTAATCTGATTTCCTTGTTTTCTGTACCAAATACAGGTGGACAAGTTGGGGTTTCACGTAACCAGATATTATATTGATTCCGAAAATGTTCCCTGAAACCATATGTAATAGCAGAAGCATGTGAATCCCCCCATATGGCGATTGTTGGTTTTTCAGCATGTTTTCCTTGAAGAGTACAGGTTCGGTAATCTGGTTTTTGGGAACCAGCTTGATTGCATCCATAGAGATATACTTCATTTGTTTTATAGCCTTTTGTCTGTATTTTGAGCAACGTCTGTACAACAGTGGAATAGCGTTTGCACATCCCCTCTTTCTTATAAACGGTGAATCCGATCAGTCCGACACAGGTCATCGCAACGAACAGACCGATCGTTTTGAATGTGCCGTATTTGCCGAATCGAAGAGGGTTTTCGATCAGTTTTGTCGTCAACCACGCGAGAATGATACAGACAGGGAAAGCAACAGCCCGCATCAGATAAGAAGGCTCACGTCCCAGAAAAATACGGGCAAAACAAAGAACCGGCCAGTGCCAGAGATACAAGGGATAACTGATCATGCCGAACCAGACCAGAACCCGGTTCGAAAGAACCTTCCGGTTAAACCAGCCGTTACTGCCGGCAGCAATTAACAGAACCGTAGCGAAGACAGGCAACAAAGCCCACTTGCCGGGAAATCCCTTTTCCTTCGTCACCAAAACGGCAACGACAAGAAACAGCATTCCAAGAAACGATAAAACGTGTGATAAAAGAGCGCTATCCGGTTTTTCAGTGCCGAAAAAGACAATCCGCTGAAAGAAAACATTCAGCCGTTCTTTCAACGGAAGCAAGGTTTCCCGGAAATGCAAATTGGCCCATGCCAGCATGGCGCCGCAAAGCAGCTCCCAGAAGCGGGTTTGTGGTGAAAAGAAATCCACAACCGGTTTTGACTTGTACCAGTGAAGATTCAGAATAAAAGAAACCAGCGCAATCAGAAAAGAAACCGTAAAAAGGTTGAACCGTTTTTTCCAGGCCAGCCAGAGAAGAAAAGGCCAGACAATATAAAACTGTTCCTCGATGCCGAGACTCCAGAGATGCAAAAGAGGCTTGGTATTGGCGGCATTATCGAAATAACCGCTCTCGAACCAGAGAACGAAATTCGAGACAAATCCAGCCCCGGCAGCCACATGCTTGCCCAATTGCATGAACTC
The DNA here is from genome assembly GCF_000158475.2 of Oxalobacter paraformigenes. Taxonomy (GTDB): domain Bacteria; phylum Pseudomonadota; class Gammaproteobacteria; order Burkholderiales; family Burkholderiaceae_D; genus Oxalobacter; species Oxalobacter paraformigenes. The sequence continues at coordinate 984,019 of NZ_KI392031.1, forward strand.
ATCGGCCAGGAGAAAAAACCATCCGAAAACCAGAGAGGCAATCAGAACCGCAATCAGGACCGGATAAATCCGGCGAATACGACGGCTATAAAAATTCCAGAAAGAGAAAGAACCGTTTTCGAGCTGTGAAAAAATAATGGAAGAAATCAGAAAGCCGGAAATAACGAAAAAAACATCAACCCCGACAAACCCGCCCCTCAGATATTTCGGAAACGCATGAAAAAGAAAAACGGCAAAGACAGCCAATGCACGAAGGCCGTCGATATCAGGGCGATAAACTAATGATTTATTCTGAGTCTTTTCAGATGGCGGGGGGGGGGGGGGTAAAGAGGAGCGTGCTGACGGCATGACAGATTTATACAGATGGTTTCTTGTAAAAAAAATAATTATACGGCATTCCCGAAAACCAGGAAACGCCGGAATGCCGCGTCATGCAAAAAGCCGGCATGAAGCCGGCTTTTTGCAGAAAAGAAAGAATGGTGGAAAGCGCTTACTTGATTTTGGCTTCCTTGTAAGGGACATGCTTTCTTGCCTTGGGATCGAACTTCACAATCTCGATCTTCTCAGGCATTGTCCGCTTGTTCTTCGTTGTCGTATAAAAATGACCGGTACCCGCAGTGGATTCCAGCTTGATCTTTTCCCTACCTGCCTTAGCCATAACAAAAACCTCTCAAAAAACAGCCGACAACCGGCTCAAACCTTCTCACCGCGAGCACGCAAATCCGCCAGAACCGCCTCGATCCCCAACTTGTCGATCACCCGGAGCCCGGCATTGGAGACACGCAGGGAAACCCAGCGGTTTTCCGATTCGACAAAAAAGCGGCGATAGTGCAAATTCGGCATAAAACGGCGTCTCGACTTGTTATTGGCATGAGAAACCGTATTTCCTGACATGGGTTTTTTCCCCGTCACCTGGCAAACACGAGCCATGAAAACCTCCATAAAAAACAGAAGAGGGGATTCTAACTGAAAGACACAAAAAAGACAAGAAAAAACAGGAACTTGTGCGAAACTAGTGTGTCGCATTACATGAATATGCGACACATTTTCACAGCACACCCGGCTTATCCCTTCAATATCAACAGGATAAAACGGCCCGGCGGTTTTAATAAGCCCGGAAACGGGCCAAACGGCAAGGCAGGCCTTCATCTGTCGTGCCGGGTGAGGGCACAAAAAAACGCGACCGGAAACGTTGGCCTGCTTTCGAAACGGGAGAACGGAAGGGGGGACTGAAGGGGAAACCTACCGGCTCCGGCGCTTCAAGCAACGCCAGACAATGCTTAGCCAGTCGCCGCCCCGCAAAACCGGACGCTTTCTGAAAACGTCGAATCCGGCCGATTCAATCCGTTCCAGAATACGCAGTCCCCCCTGAACAACCAGCCGGAGCTCCCAGCCGATACGGCCGGGCAGTTTTTCGGCAAGCGGCGCGCCGGAATGCATCAGTTTCCGTGTCCGTTCCGTTTCGAAAGCCATCAGCGCTTTCCAGTTTTCCGATACGTTGGCGCCGGCGATATCGTCCGGCGTGACACCGAACGCCCGCATATCTTCCTGCGGAATATAAATCCGGTCTTTTTGCCAGTCGAGGGCAACATCCTGCCAGAAATTGATCAGCTGAAGCGCGGTGCAAATCGCATCCGACATCCGGCAATTTTCCTCCGTTGCCGCGTCATAAAGATGCAGCATCAACAGGCCCACCGGATTGGCTGAACAGCGGCAGTAATCCAGCAAATCGGCAAAAGCGTCGTATCGCTTCACCGAAATGTCCTGCCGGAAGGCAAAAAGCAGATTTTTAAATGGTTCCAGTGGCAAATGGAAGTCGCGAACGGTTTTTCCCAGCGCGACAAAAAGTTCCCTTCGGGGCGTTTCGCCGCGTCCGATGCGGTCAAGTTCATCGGCATAAAACGACAGGGCGGCCAGTCTTTCCGATGAACTCAGATCGCCCTCGTCCGCAATGTCGTCGGCAGAACGGGCAAAGTGGTAAATGACTTCCACCGGCTGCCGCAAGCGGGACGGCAACAAAATGGAAGCGACAGGAAAATTTTCGTAATGTTCGACTGCCATTGAATGCGGGAAGAGTGGGAAAGCGTCATGGTAAATCAAAAACGCTTTCCTTTTAAACCCCGGGGACAAGAAAAACAGCGCAGACCGGAAGCCGTAACGGCTTTAAAGAGAAAGCCGGCATGAACAAGACCGGGATTTTCAGAAAAGAAAAAACTGTCTCGCCAAACCCGGCCGGAAAAATTTCGGCCTTTGCCAAACGGCTTGCCCGATTCCCCGGGAGCAGGGCGGCTCTGACACGCCCCCCGGATCGGGCAAGCGGACAAAAACCGGACAAGCAACCTTCAGATCATTTACTGAAGCGTATCGGGAGCGGGCACATTCGGTACCGGGGTCGAGCACAACGCCTTCAGTGCGCGGATATCGCTTGCCGCTTCCCCGGCTTTTTCAGGGCTGACCAGACTGGCTGCCTCAAGGATATCCTCGTCACTGCTTTCAAACGTGATCATGAAAGACTCGCCGTTTTTCGTAATGATGAAAGCACCCAGTATTTTGCCGTCCGACATCTGGAATACCGGAGGCAAATCGTATTTTTTTTCAAAACGGTGAAACGCTTCGTCGATTTCAGTCTTGTTCATGGATACTTTTCCTGTATGAAATAAATAAAGGGCGGAGAGCCGGACAAAACCGGGAAAACCTCCCGCCCGGAGACGGCAAAAAACCGGAACATTCTAAAGAATGAGGAGGGAAGCGGTCAAACCGATCTTTTTCTGTGGCCAACTGGCAAACCGCTTCCCTGAAAACGGCCCGCCTTAAAGAATCAGAAAACCGTCCGGGCTGTAGTAACCGGCGTCTTTGAGCTTTTGAATCTGTGTCTGGCTCAATGGAAATTTTTCCTGCTCCTCATAGACCCTGAAATCGCAACCGACTTCTTCAACGACCTGAAGGTTGAAAATGATATCGGTACCTTCAGTATAAAAACTGAAGACTTCTTCGGGCAGTTCAAAACCCAGTTCTTCCAGAAACGCTCTTGGTACCGGCGTATCGTCTTTTGGTCGGGATTCGTTCATTATCGTCCTTTTCAAAATCCAGCAATCGAATACAGGTCAGCGCTTTTTGACTTTCAGTCAAAGCTCTTCCTGTCATGGAGGCCTATTGTAACCAATCCGGGCCGTTTTATCCCGATTCTGTTGCCGCTGTCGTTCCGGCTGCCAGGTTACAAGATCCGGCATCCCTCTTTGAAGACCGTTTCAAATGAAAAAAATTCCGTTGGCCACCTGCCAAATTGTTTCATGCCGCCCCCGGAAAAACAGAAGGCATGCCAGTTGCGGCCTTTTCCCCAAAGAAAAGATTTTTTCCGCTACCGGCGCAAAAGCCTTTTCTTTGCGACAAATCATCCAAAACAGGCGGAAAAAACGCGACAACTTGCATCTATTCGCCACGAATGTGTTGAGTTACGGTACTATTATACAGAGAGAAATGCTGTGGAATTTCCCGTGCAGCGGAGAGTGAAAATATCCTGATCGACCGCCGGAATTTCCTGATGCAGCAAACAAAGCCAGGAGTCATAATGGGAACAAACGAATCTTCAAAAGAACAGGCAATCCTTGAGCAATACAAGATGGGCGAGCAGGAAGCCCGGTCTGTCAAGGCATGGGCCCGGATCTACAGCACCGACGAAATCATGGGTTCCTATCTGGAAAAATCCGGTTATCCGTTCAAGGAACACATTGATCCGAAAGAAAGCAGCAAGTACTTTGAACAGTACAAAATGAGGGAACAGGAAGCCCGTTCGGTGCAGGCCTGGACGGATTTTTACGAAACGGAGGATCTGCTGGACGCCTATCTGGAAAAATCCGGCTACCCGACCAACCACGACCTGAAAGAGGAAAAACCGGCTGCCTGATTCTTTTCCGCTGTTTTTTCCAAAACACCAAGAGCCGGTCGAACCATTCCCGACAGGTGGAAATCATCAAAAAACCGCTATCCGAACAAAAAGCCCCTGTTTGAAAAAACCTCCCGGCCGGGAGGTTTTTTCATGGAACCGGACTTTTCAAAACCGCGTACGGCACAGGCAGCGAATCGCTTTGGCCATCACCCTCCGCTTAAAACCCGGCAGTGCCGCCAAACCACAGCAAGCGTTTTTTATATGGTGCGTTCAGCCGCATGGGACTATAATGAAAAAATCGCGGGGGTAGCTCAATGGCAGAGCAGAAGCTTCCCAAGCTTACGACGCGGGTTCGATTCCCGTCCTCCGCTCCACCTCCCAAACGGTTCCGGATCAGACTGGCGGCACTTTTTAACAAACCCTGCCTTTCCTGTCTGGCCGGATAAAAGAAGGGGATAAGGTAACGGCGCCGACATTCCCCGAAAAAACTCCCCTGTAGCGGTCGTTGCCGAATTCATACAAAACCGGATCAAAATGCAGTAAAATTCCGAGCTCTGTCGTTAGCGAGGGTGGCGAAATTGGTAGACGCACCAGGTTTAGGTCCTGACGCCATTGCGGTGTAGGGGTTCGAGTCCCCTCCCTCGCACCAGCAAGCTCATGGTTTTTGCCCAACAAAATCCATCAACAGGAAGTCGTCCCGTATTTTCCCGGGCTCGCCGATACCCCTATGCCGGACAGGGAAAAGGCGAAAAACGATTTCACCGGAAAACCGTTAAATCCCCGAACAAAACCCCATCCATTGCCATACACCGGTAAACGGATGACCGCTTTCACTGGCCTATCCGGGTCATGCCGGAAGATGGCCGCTTTCCGGCCCCGTCCACACGGCAAGAACGGCAAACGCCATTCCTCCCGGGAAAAAGCGGACGCCTGTCCAACAGATGGCACGGTTTATGCATAACCGGAAAAAGCCAAACCAGCCATCTTTTCCGGGCACAGTTTTGTTCTTTCCCCCTTTGACAGCCGGGCACTGCCCGGCTTTTTTTGTTCCATCGGAAAAACGGAAAAATCAGTATTCCGACTTCCAGTCGGTTCCCTTGTTCCAGCGGGATTCCCAGTGCTTCAGATAACGGTTCGCGATGTCGGGATCGTTCCAGATAACCAGCACGTTCTCGCTGTTCTGTTTCGCGGCGGATTTGCTGTAATTGAAACTGCCGGTCTCGACGTGTTTGCCGTCCACGACAATGTATTTGTCGTGATGAATCCGGTAGCGGGAAACCGTACGCAACGGAATGTCGGCATTGACCATCAGATTCATGGCCGCCCGGCTGGCTTTGGAACGGTTGCCTTTTTCGTCAACCACGATTTTCACATCCACACCGCGTTTTTTCGCGGCAAGCAGGCTTTTCATGACAGGAGGGGACGTGAACGCATAGGCGGCGAGCCGGAGGCTTTCCTGCGAGGAATCAATGACTTTCAGGATCAGTTCTTCCGCCCTGCCGTCAGGCGAAAAAGCGCTTTCGATAACGGTTTGCGCATGCAGATGGGCCGAAAAAAGCAGCATCAGCCCGAACAGGAAAAAACGGTGGATTCTTTTCATCTTTCAGCAATATCAAGGCAAAAATGGATGGAACCGCTATTATATACCGGCGACAAAAACAGCCGGCAAAACAAGGAGCCGGCACGCTCGCAGGGAACGATCCCGCTCATTTGCAAGGCATGAACCGTCCTGTCCGTAAACGGGACGGCTTCGCAAAGCGGGTTCAGGGGCAAGCTGCCATCTTCCGCAACGGTTTTCCGCTTCAGTCCGGACAGTCCGTTGCCAAACCGCGTGACCGGAACCATACTATGAAAAAAGGCCTGAACCACTTGCATGTCCATGAAAACGTCGATTCGGCATGGAACCGCCTTCTGTCGGTACTGGAAAGCCTGCAAATCCCCGTTTTTTCAAAAATAGACCACAAAGCCAATGCCGCTTCTGCCGGCCTCGACATGAAAGAGGCCCGTGTCGTGTCTTTCGGCAATCCTGCCGTCGGTACACTGCTGATGCAGCAATCGCCCGAAGCCGCGCTGGAATTGCCGCTGAAAATACTGGTATGGGAAAGCCCGGCAGGCGCCATGCTAAGCTGGAACGACCCGGCCTGGATCGCCAACCGTTTCGGAGCCGATCCGGATAGCGAAGTCATCGGAAAAATGCGCAAGCTGTTTGAAACCATTGTCAGGAAAATGGTATAAGCGCGACAAGTGGCGGCTTCTCCTTTCTGCCGGAAAGCCCTCAGGCAACTGGCCGCTTTCCTGCCGGGCCGGTACAGACCGGCGCCCTGAAAAAAGGCTTCCGCAGGATAGACTGAAAACCGTGCCGCAAAAGAATCCGTTTCATCGTGCCCGACAATCGACAAAGCCGTCTTCCACCCGGCAGACACATCCGTTTCCCGCACACGGCCGCCCGCCAGAACTTCCTGCCCGAAAGCGTCTGAACCTGGCCTGCAACAGGAAAGGCACGCTTCCACAGGCGAATCCGGCATTTCCGGAAAATCCTTTTTACAGGCAGGAAAACGAAACGCACGACCTGTCCTTTTTCTGGAAAAATCGCCTTGCGGACGGTTTTGCCGGCCTAAAGGGCGTCCGGCTGCCGCGGCTTGCCGCTACCGCCAGCTGCTTTTGGCCGGAAAGCGGCGCGATCCGGAAACGGGACAGGTAAAAAAACCGCATGCCACTCTGCTGAAACGCCAACCGTGAAAAGAAACTTTCCGGGAAAAACGGAAAACGGAAGCGCAATCGCTTTTTGACTGTCACGTCACCGCTCCCCTGAACCGGACATTTGCCAAATGAAGAAGAAAGACAGCCGGTTCACCCTCTGCCGGAATCCGCATTTTTTTTACGGGAAACCGGCCTTGCCCGCGCTGTCCGGCATCCTTGCCGGTCATGTGGCCTCTTGTCCTGCCGTTGCCATCCCCCTGTCCGCCTCCACCGAATGTTCGATCCCGCCAATCCGTTCCCCGTTCATCCGGAAAAGAAACTCGATTTTGATCTCTTTTGAATCCGGTACGACATTCACCGGAATGACCAGATTTTCCTGCGAGAGGGGAGCGACACGGGCATAACCGGGAACCGATCCGCTGTTTTCTTTTCCAAACGCCAAAACGTCCAGATCCGTTGCCGTCTTGTTGTTGATCTCGTAATTGAGCAAAACGCCTTTTTCCCCGTCAAGCCGGGCCCTGTCGTTTTCAAGCCCGTGCGAAAGAGACGACGTCTCACCATCCGCCTTTCTTTTCATCGCCACGAACCGGACGGGAAACTCGTTGTCACTGTAGCTTTTCCTCAGATCCGACCCCCGGTACGCTTCCAGATGGCTCCATCCCGCGCGGCTTACGGGTTCCAGCTTCTCTTCATCGACTTTTTCCTCGACATAACCGACAAGTTGCCAGGCGTAGTACGCCATCGGAAAAACACTGATCAAAAGAGCGGCAAACAAGGCCGTCATGCCGTAATTGAAAGGAATGTCCCCGGGTGTCCGGCAAATCTTTCCCTTCGTGCCATCGGACGAAACCGACAGGATTTTCGACGAATCGAAATCCTTGCCATCAATTCGCATTAACAGGGTGACTGCCTGTTTCCGGTGAATCCGCTCGATCCGGATAACCGAACCGTCCAGCGTCACACCCGGCATATTGGTGGCGACGACCTCCGCCTCGACGGCCGGATCGAGCTCCACCTCCACGTTTTCCTCGACCTGATTGCCGCGATTGGAGACGACGAGCTCATAAACCGGCTCCCCTTTGCGAACGGAGGCTTTCTGAAAGAGCGCCGGAGCCGTCGCATACAACTGGCGGATGTGATAAAGCCAGGCGATCAGGGAAGAAACGAGGACAATCGTGACGCCGACCGCAATGTTTTCAAGCATTTCCATAAATGCCTCCCCAAAAGTCCGGACAGGTCGCCCGAAACAGAACCTGTATGCAGGATCATTGTCACGTTGAAGAAAAAAACAGTCTTGAGCGTCCTCAAAAACACGATACCGGGATGTTCAGTAACCGACAAAAGGAGAAAAGGGCCGCCCCCTTGCCGGCCTGTTCGCATCCCCGCCAGTTGCCTGAACAGGGAAGGCGGCATAAACCCGCACGAAACCGAAGGGTTTTTCGGGAAACGTCCTGAAAGATGGGCCATTGTCGAAACAGACTGCTTTCGAACCTGTCTCATGAAACGGAAAAACCGCTCTCCGGTCCTTTTCCCGACCGGCATGCCGACAAAAGAAGCGATGACCGCAACGCTTCCGCCTTTTCGAAAGCCCTGGCTTGCCTCCCGTTTTCATGCAAACCGTTTGGCATGGAAGAAAAAAGCGGGCACGCTCATCCGTAAAACGCAAAAAAAGCTGCATGAATGGCAGCTTTTCAGGAAATGCCACTGACCGAAAAAGAAACCCTGAAGAGAGACGGCCATTTCAAAATCCTGCGGCAATCCGCCAGCGCCTCTTTTGGCCAGTCAGGCGACTTCCGTCCTTTCCTTTTTCTGTTCGTTCAAAAGCAGGATCAGTTCATTGCGGAGCACGTACAGGCGTTCAATCGAAAAGCGCGCCTGCGCCGCCCGTTCCTCGAGTCCATCGCCCTGCAGCCGTTCTTCCTGCTTCATCAGTCCGTTGATCGACTGCACCAGCGCATTGATGCTGATCTCCAGCCCTTCGACAATCATTGCATGCTCAGTCATCGTATCCACTTTTTTCCTCCCTGCCGTCTTCTTCCGATTGCTCCTCGGCCATATACCAGATCGCTTCATTCAGTATTTTTTTCATCAGCGAAAAAACCTCTTCCCTGTCTTCCTTCATCAGTGCAACGGCCACTTCGGCAAATTCGCTATCCGTCGTGTAGCGCAGGATGAAGTCGCCGACACTATCGGCAATTTCACGACTGGTACAAATCGAATTCCGGATGATTTCGAAATGAATATTGGTCAGCCTTTCCTTCATTTTTGGTTTGTCCCATTCTGATTCAGTCAATAAATGGAGGTTCTTCCACAAAAGATGAACCGCCCGATCAAACTCAAAGTTACAAGCTCTACATCCGAATGTTACAACAAATAATAGCGAACTACAACTTGCGGTTGTAGAAAAATGGAAATATTCCGGCTTTTCTGTACAAACCGCTCCCGATTAGACGGCAGTTATCCCAAAAGTGCCGGGAAATCAGGCGGAAGATGAACGGAATTTGTGAAAAAACGGATCGCTCCGGGATTTCCCGATAGCTGGATATAAAAAGATTTTATAATTTTCAGGTATATAAATACAAAATGTTTATTTTTTCAACTTTTAACAATAATTTTGGGAAACCGATAAAAACATCCGGCGCAAAATGGCCAAAAATCAATAAAATCGCTTTAAAACACGATAATTCGGATTAACCGCGCGCTATTGTCCGAAACGGGAGGCCTGGCACGCGAAGGGAAGGCGGGGGAAACCCGCCGTTTTTGGGGAAACGCCATTTCACACCATGTTGCTTATCAGCATCAAAAGCGTTTCAGGTGTCATCAGGAAAATCCGGTTCAATTTTTCCGGACGGGAAAGCGGGCCATCCCGCAAGGGATGCACGTATTCAAACGCCTTTCTTTTCCAGGGAATGCCAGATAATCTCGATATAGCGGTTGATAAGCGAGACCTGTTCGTCGCTGAACTGGCTGAACTGTTCTTTTGTAATGGTAAAAGGCCAGTCGTTTTGCCCGGGACGTTTATTCACAATGTATTCCGCCTTTTCCTGTTCGACAGCGGGATAATCGGGTACCGGATCGCTTATCCCGAACTGGATATAGGCCGGTGAAACGCCCAGCGCATCGGCCAGTTTCCGCAAAGTCGCTCCCCGCGGCACGGTTTTCGCCTTTTCCCATTTCTGCACAGCCTGTGGCGTCACACCGATTTTCCGGGCCAGCTCGGACTGGCTGATATTCAAACCGTGACGGCAGTCTTCAATTCTTTTGGCAATTTTATCCATGGAAAACGGAACGGCTTTCGGGCGAAAGAGGGTTTATGAACATTTCCGTATATTGTATTACCAAACCGGACTCATCCATCAAAATAAAATGTAACCGTATTTTACAGAGGCCGCTTCCCTGTCGTCCTGGAAAATCATGCCGAATGCAGGAATGCCGGTTTTCCCTTACGGATTGCCTCGCGCAATCTTTCCGGCAGGCCGGAGTGCCGGACTGCGTTGTTTTTCAGGCTCTCCGCCAGAACGGTTTTCGGCGCCATCACCGCTATTTTTTCGCGTGCGCGGGTAATGCCGGTATAAACCAGTTCCCGGCAAAGCACACGGGAAAACTGTGCGGGCAGCAAAAGGGCGACCGAATCGAATTCCGACCCCTGCGACTGATGAACGGTCATGGCAAAAGACGTTTCATGTTCACCCAGACGGGAAGGGGACAACGCCCTGAACGTCCCGTCTTCTTTCGGGAAAAAAACCGCCAGACGGCCCGATGCATCGGGAAGCGCGATTCCGACATCGCCATTGAAAAGCCTTAGCGCATAGTCGTTTCGCCGGATCATGACCGGTCTTCCGGCAAACCAGTCGGCACTGGCGGACTGGCCGGCACGCCCCGTTTTCGACAGATGCGCGGCGATCAGGCGATTGACCGCCTTAACGCCGCAAGGCCCTTCCCGGACGGCGCACAGAATGCGGAAACGGCTGAACGCCCGGAAAACCCGGACGGGATCATGCGGATGGTTTTCCAGGCAATCGAAATAATCCCGGTAAGCCGTCACAAGCGTCGTTTCCAGACGCGATGCAACTTCCGTATCGGCCGTATCGAACCAGACAACCGAAGCATCCTTTCCGGAACAGAGAAAATCCAGCGCTTCCTCACTCCGGCGCATCCGGATATCGGCCGCCAGTTTGCCGATACCCGAATCCTCACTGAACCGGTAATTGCGCGTCAGCCAGACGACCCGGTTTTCCAGCGGCGTCGCCTGTCCGGACGGGGACGAAAGCGACGGGGGAGGGCGCAAACCCGTCAGTTTTTCCAGATCGGCAAGGCAGGCTTCGGAAAACACCCGCTTTCCGCTCAGTTCCGAAAAAACCGACCCCGCTTCCACGGCAGCCAGCTGATCCTTGTCGCCCAGCAAAATCACTCTGGCATGGGCAGGCAGGGCAGCGAAAAGCCGGGACGCCATTGCCAGATCGAGCATTGACGCTTCATCGACAATCAGGGTATCCAGCGGAAGCGGATTTGTCGCATGGAACCGCACGCTTCCCCTGTCGCCCGTCATGCCCAAAAGCCGGTGGACTGTCCGCGCTTCTTTCGGGATCAGCGGCTGCATGTGAAGCGGGAAAAGAGAAGAGCGCTGCGAAATGGCCTCCAGCATGCGCATGGCGGCTTTCCCGGTCGGCGCGGCCAGCACGATCCGGTTTTCCGGATCGGTTTCCAAAAGACAGGCCAGAAGCGAAGCGACTGTGGTGGTTTTGCCGGTTCCCGGGCCGCCCGACACGATCAGGAACGGTTCCCGCAAGGCCAGCGCGACAGCGGCCTTTTGCCAGTCGAACGGTTTTCCTTTTCCGGAGGGAAACAGGATATCCAGCAGGGGACGGATGAGCGCGGCATCGACTTTGCCCGGAACGTTCCGGGCCGCGATGCATTCCGCCAGAGCGCGTTCATAATCGAAATAACGGTGCAGATACAGGCGCTCGTCGCCGTCCAGAATCAGGGGAGCGTTTCCGGGATCGGCGGCTTCAGCGACGACGCCGGACGCCAGCAATGTTTCCCGGATGCTTTCGGGTGATACCCCTTCCCCGGAACCGGCCAGTTCTGCCAGCGCCAGACAGGCGTTTCCGGAAGAAACGGCCAGACTGACGCGATACGCCGCCTCCTTGAGCAGCGCTTCGCCCGGCCTGTCCAGAGGAGAAGCGGCCTTTTTTCCGCGGCTTTCCCGCGCCCAGGCCAGCACGTATTCGGAAAAGGCGCGGGCAAGCGTCTGTTCGGGCGTTTCGGAAAAAACCGCTTGCTTCATGCGTGTTTCCCTCCATCGGCAAAACCGGGCTGTTTCAACAGCCTGTCGATCGCTTCGACGGTTTCCTGTCCGGGTTTGTGAAAGAAGACGCCGGAAGGCGTGCCGTCCCCGTTTTTCCAGTCCGGACGGACGCCGCGCACGAAGAGATAGAACACGCCGCCGAAATGCCGTCCGTAATCGTAATCCGGCAGGCGACCCGACAAATACCGGTGGAGCGCTACCGTGTAAAGCAGATATTGCCAGTGATAACCGTGTTCCGCCATTTCCGTTTCGATACGGGCAATTCCGTAGTCTTCCGGACGGTATCCCAGATGGTTCGACTTCCAGTCCAGAAGGTAAAAGCGGCCATCCATTTCGAAAACCAGATCGACAAACCCGTTCAGATAAGCTGTCATGTCGTCGAAAGCCAGTTCTGGAACGGCATAGCCGGACTTTTTGACCAGCCGGTTCAGCCGTTTTGCCGAAAGCCTCGCCGCCGCCAGACAGAAGGGCCATTCGGTCAGCCGGCGTCCGTTCCCCACGTTTCCCAGACAGATGCCGTCCGGAAGCGGTGTCGCCATGACGTCACCCAGCATCTTTAAGGCCCTGCCTTTCAGCACAGCCTGTCCTTCTTCCGCACCGGACAAAAGCTTCCCGCCGACACGCTGCGGAAACTGCTTCAGCGCGCTTTCGACCGCCTTTTCCCAGGTCGATTCATCGGTAAAATCGGCGTTTTCGAATACCGCATGCAGACAGCTTCCTGCATACGTCCCCTTCGGAAAAAGCAGGATATCGTTTGCCGGAAGCGCCTCAGGCCGGTTTTCGGACAGGCCGGACAATCCGGCAAAAAGCGCACGCTCGTCGTGGTCGCCAGTTTCCGTGTCATCGACCGCATTGCGCATCAGGCCGCTGAAACTGTTCATGCGCCAGCCGGTTCCGACCGTTTTGTCAAACCTCGCCGCCGTCAGGAGAGTGGCTGTTTCATCGCTTGCATCCACCGTAGCGCCCACGCTATCCGGCAAGGCGGTGACGGCAATATGGGGGCATCGGGATGCCAGCGATTCCCAGGCGCTTCCGATCTGTTCCGGTTCCGGGAGCAAAACCGTTTCCTCTTTTTTCCCGTCTTTTGCCGCCAGCCAGTCGGGAGGGGCGAACCCGTCGCCCGCCACCAGCCAGTTCAACAGGCTTTTGCGCGATTCGGTCGTCGTTTTCGTTTCGCTTTCGCCCCGGCGCGTCACCCGGACGTAACAGCCCGCCACCAGATAACAGCGGTACACCGCACGCGTCAACGCCACGTAAATCAGCCGCATGTCTTCCGCAGCCCGTTCCAGCGCGGCATTTTTCCGGACGGTTTCCTGTTCGTCATCCGCCAGTTTGCGGTAATCGACAACCGTTGCATGGCCTTCATGGTATTCCAGGCCTTCGCCCGTCTCATTGCCGCGCCTCGGAAAATTGTCCCAGAGCAGCGGGCAGAAAACGAAGGGGAATTCCAGCCCCTTGGAACGGTGCAGCGTCATGACCTGAACGAGATGGCGGTCTGTCTCCAGTCGCAATTCTTCCTCTTCGGCCTTCTTTTTGCCTTCGCGCCTCTCGGCATACCAGCGCATCAGGGAATCCGGCGCGTTTTCCGTCCCGGATTCGCGGCCGACGAGTTCGAGAAGATGCATCAGATTCGTCAGGCGGCGCTCGCCGTCGGCAAACGCCAGAAGGCGGGAAACGACGCCTTCGCGATGGATCAGCCACCGCAAGGCACAAGCGGCCCCATTTTCCCGCCATGCCCGGCGGTACTGGCCGAACCGCCCGATCCAGCCGGACAGGGCCGCCTCGTCGCCGGCCAGCGCTTCGATCGCGCCGGCATCCAGTCCGATCATTTCAGTGGACACCGCCGCCATCAGGAGCGACTCGTCGTCCGGCGTCAGCATGGCAAAAAGAAGGCATTCCAGTTCCCGCGCTTCGCGCGACTGGAAAACACTTTCCTGCGAAAGCGACACGCTGCCGATGCCACGCCGCGCCAGCGCCTGCCTGACCATCGCCGCTTCGCGATGGCTGCGCACCAATACGGCGACATCCCCGGCCCCGGCAGGCCGTCCGCCAATCGCCAGTTTGCCGGCCTTGCCCGCGTTGATCAGCCGGGCGACTTCATCGGCCATCGCTTCCAGCGCCTGTTTCCGGGCGGCAGACCGTTTTAGCCATTCGCCGTTTTCCTGCCCCAGCATCCAGACACACAAGGCAGGGAAAGGGCCCGGACCGTCGCCGGATTCATCCGTCAGAACAGGCAATTCCCGTTTGCCGGGCCGGACCGGCACAAAATCGAGCCCATCCTGCAAGAAAGCCCGTTTATTGACGGAAAAGAGCGTATTGCAGGCTGCAATCAGTTCCGGAACCGAACGATGGTTTTCCGCCAGCGAATAGCGGGCGAGGGCATCCAGATTTTCCCGCGCGGCAAAATAGGTATGGAGATCGGCATTCCGAAAACTGTAGATCGCCTGTTTCGGATCGCCCACCAGAAAAACAGGCGACTCCGGTTCGCGGTAAACTGCTGAAAAAATCGCATACTGGAGCGGATCGGTATCCTGGAATTCGTCGATCAGGGCAGCGGGAAACTGCATCCGCACCGCTTCGGCCAGCCAGGGCATACCGGGATCGTTCAGGGCCTCGTATAGATTCGCCAGCATATCGTCGAAAGCGATCGTGCGCCGCTCGCGTTTTTTTTCTTTCAGCGAGACCGTCGCTTCCGCGAGAAAGCGCTTTAACAAACCGTAACGCGCCGCTTCCAGCGCGTTTTCCCGTTTCCGGCAGGTTTCGATCAGCCGGTCGGCCATGCCGAAAAACGGATGCCGGGGCACGGTCTGGCCTTTTTTCGTGCTGCCGGATAACCGGGTGTCCGCCATCAGTTCCGTTTTGGCCGTATTGCCGATCATCGCGAACGCGTTGCCTGCCGCGAAAAAACGGTCGAAAGCGCGGGCGGCGCTTTCGATTGCCGGAGCCTTGTACCGGTTGCGGTAGAGGACATTGCGCTCTGCCGCGTCCTTCAAAAGGGCCTTGACCGTTTCCTTTTCGGACGTCCAGCAACTTGCCGCCATATGGAAAGTGGCTTCCAGCTTCCCGCTGCCGTCTTCGGCCGCTTCCGGCGCTTCCGGCGCCGTCTCCGGCCATTTCACCGTCGCCAGCGGCCTGGCCAGATGGCGTCTTAACAGGGCTTCCAGCCTGTCGGGCGTGAAACGCTTTTTTTCCAGCCACGCCGACAAGGCGGGAGAAAGACGGCCCCCGGCAACATGCCTGCGCCAGAAATCGTTGACGGCTTCCCGCACCAGTTCCGAATCGTCCGCTTCCGCCTTCACCGAAAAAGCCTGCCCGGAAGAAAAGGCCGACAGGGCCAGCGCGCGCTGGCAGAAACTGTGGATCGTAAAGATCGCCGCCTGATCGAAAGACTGGAAAGCCAGCCGGAGCAGGGCGGTCATCTCCTGCGGATCGTCCCCCGCGGCCATCCTTTTTTCCAGCAGCTTTTCAACAAAGCCGTCATCCGTATCCGCGGCACGGCCTTCGAGATACGCCAGCGCCCGGCCGATCCGGCTCCGGATGCGGTCGCGCAATTCATCTGTTGCCGCCCGCGTGAAGGTGACCACCAGAATTTCCCTAACTTCCCGCTTTTTTTCCAGCAACAGCCTCAGATAAAGGCCGCCGATATTCCAGGTTTTTCCCGTTCCGGCCGAGGCCTCGATCAGCCTCCACCCGTAAAGCGGGCAGGAAAACACGTCGAATTCATTCACCGGTTTCACGGACGCCTCCTTTCATATGCGCAAGGAGCGGGCCGAATACCCGGTTCGCCAGAGCGGCGAAATCCGCGTCCAGCGGTTCTCTTACGCCGCGCATCGCCAGCCAGTTGAATGCGTCGGCGCTTTCCCCGCGGCGGCTGCCGTCTGCCGGCCGCCATATGCCGTTCGCCTTTCCGGCGTGCCCGCCGCTCTGGACGAATTCCCAGGCCGAACGCGGGAAAAAATGCAGCGGCCGGTTCAGCCCCGTCCGGTAAATATCCATCAGATCCCGCAAAACCGCTCTGGCCCGGCCATACGGTTCCAGTACCGTTTTGCCGTCCCGGAAATGCCAGACCGAAGACAGCGCCACTCCCTCCGGCGCGCAAGCGTTCAAAAACAGGTGTTCGATCCAGGCGGCCAGATAATCCCGGGGCGCGCCCTCGTCATACCGGTAGCGGATCAGGCCGGTTTTCCGCACGTCGCTCAAGGAACCGGAAAGCCGCCAGATTTCCCCGCCGAGATCGAACTCCAGCGTACGGCTGACCGGCGCGACGAATCCGGTTTTCAGGTCGGCCGACAGCGCTTGCGCAAAAGCCGACAACTCCATCAGCTCGCTCTGGCGCTGTTGGGCGCCCATGGCCCCGGCGGGAAATTCATTGCCGGCGGCGGCCGACCGCGCGATATCTTCCGGCGCCATCCCGTCCAGATAAAGCGGCAAAAGCCGGTCGGCCAGCCTCCGCCTTGCCGTTCTGTCCACCGTAAAAGGTTCATCAGAAGCCAGTTCTTTTTCCTTGCGCGGGAAGTCGAGACCGAGCCGCGAACGCATCAGATAACGGTTCGGATGGCAGAAAAACCGGATCAGATCATCGAGAAGAACGTCTCGCCATGACGCGTCCGGGAAAGCCAGCGGCGCCCTGAAAAAAGGCGTTCCCGCAGCCAGTTCATCCCCGATGTCATTATCCAATCCATCTTCTGAAGTATCGTATTCAAGTTCTTCTTTTATATTGATTTTTTCTTTTTTCAAATTCAGCGCATCGCACAGGTCGGAACGGAAACTGACCATTCTTTCATCCGCGCGGCCATTGAAATAGTCGGGTGAAAAAGGCTGGAGCGGGTGTTCGACAAGCAGCTTTTCCCGTGCCGCAAGGCGGGCTTCCCCGTCCGTTTTTTCCGCCAGCGCCGGTTCCAGCACCTCCAGCAGTTCGGCAATCAGGATGGAAGGCGGTTTCGGGGAATTGTCGCGGATATTTCTGCCCGTACAACTCAGATAAAGGCTTTTTCCGGCGGACAGGACGAGATCGAGAAAAACGTTCTTGTCGGTCTCGTGCGGCAAGCAGTCGCCTTTTCGGGGAGCGAGCCGGATCAGGTCGAATTCCTGCTGCCGTACCTCGGCCGGGTACACGCCATCGTCCAGTCCGATGACATACACATGCCCGAAAGGCAAATTGCGCAAACTGTCCATCGGCGCAAACGTCACGACGCCGGCCGGCACGCTGCCCTGTCCGGCGCCTTCCAGCGCCCGTTCCAGCGCATGGCGGGCGATGATGAAGCCGGTCTCGAACGCTTCTCCGGCCTGTGTCATGGCGTCACGCAGGCCGGCAATCCGCATCCGGACTTCCCGGTCGGCCTCCAGCGTTTCAGGCGTCACCGTGACGAACGCATCGAGTATGCCATGCCAGGTCTGCCACCAGCCGGCGGCCGTTTTCGGATGCGACAGATCGCGTTTCAGCTGCCGCACGGCTTCGACAAAGCGCCACAATTGCCCCAGCCCGGCCGCCTGCGTGCCGGCAGCATGGCCGGCCGGCAGCCGGTCGGCAAAAGGCACGCGCCTGCCGTCGGGCAAGGCGTAAGCGAGAAACAGCCTGTGCAGGCCGTCATGGAAACTGTGGCCGTCTTCTTCCGGCAAACCGAACTCGCGCTTGTGCGCGCCATCGATTGCCCAGCAAATGCCGGCGTCGCCCAGCCAGCCGCGAATTTTGTCCAGATCGCCCCCGAAGCCGAAAGTGGCCCCGATTTCAGGCAACATCAGCACATCGATCACTCCGGCGGCGGTAAAACGCGACGACGCCAGCGCCAGCAAATCGAGCAGGGCGCGCGACACCGGGTTGATGCGGCTGTCTTTCCGGCCGGTAATGACATAGGGAATTTGGGGAGCGGAACGGTTGTGACTGAAAACCGCCTCGATCATCGGCGCTATCTCGTCGAGATCGGGCGACACGACCAGAATATCGCCGGGGCCGGGCGGATCGCCGGAAGCAAACCGCCTCAAAAGCTGGTCGTGCAGGATTTCGATTTCCCGCGTCCGCGAATGCGCCAGATGAATTTCCAGACTGCCATCCCTCCCCAGATGCGAAAGGGAACCCGCTTCCAGCTCCGTCAGATCCAGTATCGCATCCTGCAAACGCGACAGAAGCGTTTCGGGCCTTGCCCGTTCCGCACAGGAAATGAACCCGTCGTTTTCACGGCCGACCGGTTCCAGCCGCGCCAGCAGCGATTCGAGCGAAGCCCGGCTCTCTTTTCCCCAGGAAGCGAGCAAACGGTTCCCGGTTTCGTGATACAGGTCTTTCTGGCGCTTCGAGAGCCAGGCCAGCCGCCGGGAATCGACGATTTCGAACCAGTATTCACGGCAGGGATTGACGACATACAACTCGATATCCATCCACCGGCCAAGGCGATTCAATATCCCGACATGGTACGGCGCAACCGACGGTTCAAGGAAAAGATGGACACGCTCCGGCAAACGGGCAGCCATCTCTTCACCCCCGGTTTCCAGCATTTTCAGGAACCGTTCCGCCGGCTCTTCTTCAAGCGTCCCCGTCTCTTCAGCGATCTTCCGCCACAATGCCGCCTGCCATGCCTGATCCTCCCCGGCAACCGCCTGTTTCGGATGGCCTTTGCGGACGATTTCCACCGTTTCGCCTTTCGACCAGGCGGCAAGCCATTCCGGGCGGGAGAGAACGTACTGTTCGAAAAGCGAGGCGATCCGGCAAGCCAGATCGAAACGCATGATCTCGTCGCACCGCGACAGGTAGCCTGCAATCCGGGGATAGGGGGCGGCAAAACCCGGTTCTTCCAGAAGCCGCAAAATCCGCCATGACAGCACGCTGGACGAAAAAGGCGAGGTTTCCGGCACCTCGACGAATTTCCCGATTTGCCGCCAGAGCCACTGGGCCAGAAAGGAAAATTCCACCCCGGCGCAAACGCCAGCCGTATCGGCTATCGCCAGCATCAGTTTCCGTTTGATGGCCGCACTTGGCACGATCACCTGTTCCGCTGTGAAAACCGTTGCCGGACGTTTTGCCAGATTCTCGCAAAACGTCTGCAACAGGACATCGAAACGGTTGGACAGGTTCAGGTTCAGCATGCCATGAAATGAAAACCGGACAGTCACCGGCAAAAAGCGTATCTTAAGCCATAATGGAATGCTGTAGCGTATGGTTCGGGGACAAATCGTGCCGGATTGTACCATCGCAAGCGAACATGGCATGAAATCGGGGCAAAAGAGGGCCTTGGCCCTCCCGGAAAAAGACCGTTTTACCCGGCGCCCGGCTGCCTCCGCCAAACGGCACAGGTATTGCAAAGCCACCAACCGTTCCGCAAAATCCCTGAAAACCGCCACGCTTTTTCCGGGAGGCAAGCGGAACAAGGCCAGCTTTCTGGCGTCGCCAATCCATGCTCCGGACGCGAAAACGGAAACAGACGCCGGAAAAAGAAAAGGCGATTTTTAACGTCAGGAGCCGTACCGCCCGTCCTTACCGGAGAACCGGCCGCAGGGAGAAGAGGGAACCGGCAAGCCGGCCAAATCGTATCGCAGAAAAGGACGTTTGCGATTCACCGCTTTCCGGAAAGTGAATCGCCAAAGCGGAAATCGCTTTCCTGTCCGGCTGTACCGTTCCCATGACATCGCTTTTGGCCGTTCCTTTTGCCGGGATGGCCGGACAGCTTCAGGCGCGTCATTTCGCCGGGGTATGCGCAGCAGAGCGGAAGCGTTCCGGCCCGGACTTCAGCGGGCAATCCGGCAAGGGCGGCCAAACCGCCGGAAAAAACGGCCCCTTGCAAGCTGAACGAAAACCGTCCCTCCAAAAAGGGAAAAAACGGGAAAAAGCCTGCCGAAAAGGGCATTCCGGAAGCGGGAATGCTCCAAAATCCTGAAAACAGGCGGAAAAACGGAAAAAACGGCCATAAAAACACCCGATCGCCTTACCCCGATCGTTTGCGAAGTGGTAAGGTAACGTTCTTTCGTTTTTGTAGCGATCCCTGACCGGTTTTTCCCGTGAACAAAACCGTCCGGATTTGCCGTATCTGACCCACCATGCTCGCCATCGCCAACATCGTCCTGCCGGTTTTCGCGCTCATCGTCGCGGGTTACGTCCTGCGCAAGCGAAACATCCTGAGCGGCCATGCCTGCACCGAACTGAACCGCTTTGTCGTGTATCTGGCGCTTCCCGCCCTCATGATCGACGTCATGGTCAACAGTTCCTGGGCCGAACTGTACCAGCCCGAATTTTTCTATGCGTTTGAGATCGGCGTTTTTCTCATCTTTTTCGGCGTGCTGGCCGTTCACTGGATCCGAACGAAAAATCCGGCCTCCGCCACGATCGACGCGACTTCCGCATCCTACGCCAATACCGGCTATATCGGCTTGCCGCTTTGCGCGCTGACCTTCGGAGCCGACAAGCTCGGGCCCGCGATGGTGGCGGCCATCCTGACCGTCTCCGCCAATTTCGCCGTTTCCATCGTCCTGCTTGAAGCCAGTTCCCAATCGGGGAAAAGCGTCTTTGCCACCCTGAAAAACGTCGGCGTCTCGCTGTGCAAAAACCCCCTGATCGCCGCGCCTGTCCTTGCCGGCCTTTTCTGCGCCACCGGACTGCACCTGCCGTATGGCGTCGCCCAGTCCGTCAAACTGCTGGGAGGCGCAGCCAGCCCCTGTGCGCTGGTGGCGACCGGCCTTTTTCTGGCACAGCGTCAGGAAAGCGCCAGCCCGGCAATCGCCATCGAGCTGGTGATCCTGAAACTGGTCGCCCAGCCGCTGATCGTCTGGTATTTCGCCTTTCACGTCTTTGCCATGCCGCTACTCTGGGCCAAATCGGCCGTCATCCTGTCGGCTCTCCCCACCGGCACCGGCCCGTTCATGCTGGCCGAGCTTTACGGCAAGGGGGGAGGCATCGCCTCGCGCACCATTTTCCTCTCGACCGTTTTCGGCATCGCGACCCTGTCGGTCTGGCTGACGATCCTGTAAACGGGACAGCCTCTCTTTTCCGACTGAAGCGGCGCTGTGCCGGGATACCGCAGAAACGCGTTCCCCGGATGGCCGGTGTCGGGAAAACCGGAAGTCAGGCCATTTCCCCGATCGCAAAACCGTATTGGCCAGCCTGTTTTCAGCCGCCCTCACGCGACAGCGCGACCGCAAATACCGGGATTTTTCCTGAAATGCCCCGGCAAAAGCGGCGGTGGGCATGCCGGGAAAAACCGTTCATGCCGCGATGAATTCAGTTATCATAAGCGTGCACCGGACAGGTCACCCCCGTTCTTCCGTCCGTCTTTTCCCGCAAGGAGACAAGCGCATGCTTTATTGCCAGACCATTCCTTCTCCCGTCGGTCTCCTCACGGTTGCCGAAGAAAACGGCCGTATTGTCTTCATCAAATTCGGGAAAAAGCCGTCCGGTACCCCGGTTGACAGGGAAACGCCGCTTATCGCCGAAGCGGTGCGCCAGCTGGCCGCCTATTTCGACGGCCGCCTGAAAACCTTCGATCTGCCGCTGGAAATGTCCGGCACGCCTTTCCGGATGAAAACCTGGGAAGCGCTGAAAACGATTCCCTATGGCGAAACGCGCAGTTACGGCGATATCGCCCGCCAGATCGGTTGCCCGAAAGCGTTCCGCGCCGTCGGGATGGCCAACCACCATAACCCCATCTCCATCGTCGTTCCCTGCCATCGCGTCATCGGATCGGACGGCTCGCTGACCGGTTACGGGGGCGGTTTGCCGGTCAAGGTGCGGCTGCTGGAACTGGAAAAACGCTATCGGTAAAAAAGAAAATCCGGCAATCCCGCAAACCGGGGCCGGAGAAGAAGTCCGGCACGCCGCAAGCGATCCGGAAGTGGAAACGGCCATTCTGAAAACCCTTATCGAATCGGGTGGAGGAAACCGGCAACGGTTTTCTTCCCGGCTGACAGCCGAAAACCCGCCTTTAGGGCCACATTTTTTCCCGGAAGCGGAAAAAGGCGGAGCGGATTTGTCCGGCATGGCAACGGCATCGGTCACGCGGCAAACCCGTACGACAGAAAACCGGGAAAGGACGGAAAACATACCCGGCCATGAAGCGCATCGGCCAGAAGCGCGCCGTCCGGTTCGACAGCCGGAGAGCCACTTCAGGCAAGCGGAAAAAACCGTACGAACACACATATCGCCGAAATGTTTTTCCGGCGTCTCCCGCAAAACGATCCCGCATGGGACTGGCTGTTCGCATAAAAAACAGACAACCATTTTTCTTTTAATACAACCTGTTGAATGGTATATTTTATGTATCACTTTATAAAATGTTTTCTTTCCTGACGACAGGGCATTTTCCGTT
The DNA here is from genome assembly GCF_000158475.2 of Oxalobacter paraformigenes. Taxonomy (GTDB): domain Bacteria; phylum Pseudomonadota; class Gammaproteobacteria; order Burkholderiales; family Burkholderiaceae_D; genus Oxalobacter; species Oxalobacter paraformigenes. The sequence continues at coordinate 1,006,199 of NZ_KI392031.1, forward strand.
TCATCCCGTCAATCGTTACGGTAAAGTTAACAAACAAGCTGCCGGCCTAATTGATTGAACCGCCTGTCCGGCCTATGCTCTCAGCATCGAATCGTCAAACGAAAGGAGACATTCCATGTTGCAGCAAACCGCATCGCCGAAAAGATGGGACACCCGGCGGCAGGAAAAACGGGAACGGATGGCGCGTCTGGGCCTGACAGGCAAAGTCCTTCCCTCCGGCGAAGTCCCGGCCATGCTGGAAAAACTGATCGCGCCGGGCGACAGGGTCGTTCTGGAAGGGAACAACCAGAAGCAGGCGGATTTTCTGGCCCGCATGCTGGCGCAGACCGATCCCGGCAAACTGCATGACTTGCATATGATCATGCCCAGCGTCAGCCTGCCGGAACACCTCGACCTTTTTGAAAAGGGCATCGCCCGCAAAATCGACTTTTCCTATTCCGGCGCGCAGAGCCTGCGCATGTCGCAGTTGCTGGAAGACGGCTTGCTGGAAGTCGGCGCCATCCATACCTATATCGAACTCTATTCACGACTCTTCGTCGATCTGATCCCGAACGTCGCGCTGGTCGCCGCCTACAAGGCCGACAGAAACGGCAATCTCTATACCGGCCCCAGTACGGAAGATACACCGGCCATTGCCGAAGCGACGGCTTTCAAGAACGGCATCGTCATCGCGCAGGTCAACGAACTGGTCGAAAACGAGGCCGATTTGCCCCGCGTCGATATTCCCGGCTCATGGGTCGATTTCGTCGTGGTGGCCGACAAGCCGTTTTTCATCGAACCGCTGTTCACCCGCGATCCGCGCCTGATAAAACCTGTCCATATCCTGATGGCGATGATGGCGATCAAGGGCATTTACGCGAAACATCAGGTGCAATCCCTGAACCACGGTATCGGTTTCAATACCGCCGCCATCGAATTGCTGCTGCCCACGTATGGCGAAAGACTGGGCCTCAAGGGAAAAATCTGCAAAAACTGGACGCTGAATCCGCATCCGACGCTGATTCCGGCCATCGAAACCGGCTGGGTCGAAACGGTTCACTGTTTCGGCGGGGAACTGGGCATGGAAGACTACATCGCCGCCCGGCCTGACGTCTTCTTCACCGGCATGGACGGTTCCATGCGCTCGAACCGGGCCTTTTGCCAGATGGCCGGACAATACGCCGTGGACATGTTCATCGGCTCGACCCTGCAAGTCGATGGCGCGGCCAATTCCTCGACCGTGACAAAAGGCCGCGTGTCCGGCTTCGGCGGCGCGCCGAACATGGGCCACGACCCGCACGGCCGCCGTCATGCCACTCCGGCATGGCTTGACATGATGGAAGGAAACGATCCGCTGGAACGCGGAAAGAAACTCGTCGTGCAAATGGTCGAAACGTATCAGTCCGGCTCCAGCCCGACCTTTGTCGAAAATCTGGACGCCGTCGAGGTCGCGAAAGAATCCGGCATGCCGCTGGCTCCGGTCATGATTTACGGCGACGATGTGACGCACGTCCTGACGGAAGAGGGCATTGCCTATCTCTACCGCGCCAAATCGCTTAAAGAACGGAAGGACATGGTCGCGGCCGTCGCCGGCATTACCGAAGTCGGCATGGCGGCAAAACCCGACACCGTCAAACGCCTGCGTCAGGAAAACAAGATCGCCTTTCCGGAAGATCTGGGCATTGCCCGTACCGAAGCAAAACGCTCGCTGCTTGCGGCGGGCAGTATTGCCGAACTGGTCGAATGGTCGGGCGGTCTCTATAACCCGCCGTCCCGTTTCAGGAGCTGGTAATGAATACACTGACTGAATGGAATCACATCCGGGCGGAAACCGTTGCGCAAAAACTGGCCGGCAGGGCGGTACAGGCGCTGCTGGACGAAGCGCGGCTTTCCCCCAAGCCCGGACTGGTCGATGCACGCGGTTCCGGAGCCCATGACGACATGGACCTTCCCATGCTCGAAGCGTCCGCCGAAAGCCTCCGGCCGTTTTTTGCCGCGATGGCGCTGGCCGGATGGGCCAGAACGCCGGACACGGCCCTGCGGCGGCAGATCGGCGCGATCGGCCGGGAAGGGGAAAAAACGATGCTGGAAACGACTGGCGGCGTCAACACGCACCGCGGCGCCATCTGGGCGCTGGGCCTTTTGGTGACGGCTTCCGCCATGCATGAAGGAAGCGCAGAAATCCCGGCCATAACCGGCGCGGCGTCACGGCTTGCCCGGCTGGAAGACACGGCCTGTCCGGCGGTTTTTTCCAAAGGCCGTTATGTGACGCATCGCTACCGGGTGCCCGGCGCGCGCGGGGAAGCGCAACGCGGTTTCCCGCACGTCACCCGGCTGGCGCTGCCGCAACTGGCGAAAAGCCGGGAGCAGGGGATGAGCGAGGAAGCGGCGCGTGTGGATGCGCTTTTGGCCATCATGACTTCGCTTGCCGACACCTGCGTACTTGCCAGAGGCGGCCTGACAGCGCTGGACGCCATGCATGCCGGGGCCCGCTCCGTGCTTGAATGCGGCGGCATCGGCAGCGCCGCTGGAAAAAAAGCATTCGGATTACTGGAAAACGCCATGCTGTCGGCTGGAGTCTCGCCGGGCGGAGCGGCCGATCTGCTGGCCGCGGCCCTGTTTCTCGACAGTATCGCCACCGGGTTGTCCCACAAGGAGGAAAGCATATGGAACGCATAGAACTGGAATACACCGGCAGCAAAGTCGCCGGAAAGAAAGCGCTGGCCGGCGTCGTCGGTTCCGGCGACATGGAAGCCCTGTTTGAACCGGACAAAAGCGGCAAACTGGCCGTTTCCATCAAGACATCCGTCGACGGCAGCACACTCCGCTGGCAGCGGCTTTTCGACCGGATTGCCGGCAGCGGCGCGCTGCCTGCCGGCAGGCTTTCCATCCACGATTTCGGCGCGACGCCCGGTGTCGCCCGTCTGAGAATCGAACAGGTTTTCGAGGAGGCAAGCCATGAATGACACACGCTTTATCGAATTGTCCGCCCGCGACCGTGCCAAAGGAGTGCTGGACGCCGGCACATACCGCGAACTGCTCGGCCCGTTCGACTACATCATGTCGCCCTGGCTCGAACCGCAGGGCATCATTCCGCAGGCCGACGACGGCATGGTCGTCGCCAAGGGCACAATCGCCGGAAAACCGGCTGTCGTCGTCGCCATCGAAGGCACCTTCCAGGGTGGCAGCATGGGTGAGGTATCCGGCGCGAAAATGGCGGCCGCACTGGAAATGGCGGCCGAAGACAACAAAAACGGCATCCCGACACAAGCCGTTCTCTGTCTGGAAACCGGCGGTGTGCGCCTTCAGGAAGCCAACCTCGGCCTGGCGGCGATTGCCGACATTCATGCCGCCATCGTCGATCTGAGGCGTTATGTCCCTGTGATCGGCATCATTGCCGGAACGGTCGGCTGCTTCGGCGGCATGTCGATTGCCGCCGCCCTGTGCAGCTACCTGATCGTCACGCGGGAAGCGCGTCTCGGCCTGAACGGCCCGCAGGTGATCGAACAGGAAGCGGGCATCGACGAATACGATTCGCGCAACCGTCCGCTCATCTGGAGCCTGACCGGCGGCGAAGCGCGCTTTCAAAACGGATTTGTCGACGCGCTGGTGGACGACTCGCTTTCTGCCGTGAAAGCGGCCGCCACAAAATTCATCGAAAAGGGCAAGCCTGACAGCCTGCGCAATGAACGATACGATGCATTCCTGTCGAAACTGAACGCTTTCGATACCCGCCAGCAGGCCGATGCGAAACGGACGGCTGAATTATTCGGAAAAGGAGACCGGTCATGAAGGCAAACGACAAAACGAACAAGGCCAGCCGCGGCGCAATCTGGTTCGATATTTTTGCCGCGCCACTGACGGAACGGACAGGGCAATGTCCCTCCGTCAGGGTAGCCGACGGGGAACTGGACGGACAGACGGTACGGGTCATTGCCGTCGTTCCCGATCCCGCCAACCATTATCCGCGGGCGGCAAAAGGCGAAGTGGGCCTTTTGGAAGGCTGGACACTCGGCAAAATGGTCGCCGAAGCGGTCGAAGAAGACCGTGACAAGCCGGCCAAACGCGCCATTATCGCGATAATCGACGTGCCCAGCCAGGCTTACGGCAGAAGAGAGGAAGCCTTCGGCATCCATCTCGCGCTGGCTTCCGCGGCCGGAGCGTATGCCTCGGCGCGGCTGGCCGGGCATCCCGTTATCGGGCTGATCGTCGGCAAAGCCATGTCCGGCGCGTTTCTCGCCCACGGCTATCAGGCCAACCGGCTGATCGCCCTAAACGACAGGGACGTGATGATTCATGCGATGGGCAAGGCTTCCGCCGCCCGTATCACGCTCCGGACTGTCGAGGCGCTGGAAAAACTGGCGTCAACGATTCCGCCGATGGCTTACGACATCGCCAATTACGAAACACTCGGATTGCTGGAAGACCTGATCGACGTGGCCGACCCCGGCCATCCCGCTGACGACGAAGTCGCCACTGTCCGGTCGGCGGTCGCCCGCGCCATCGAAACCGCCCGGGCAAACGGCCCGGCCTTAACAAACCGGCTCGGTTCGCCCAACCGCGCCAGCACGTCGCTTGTCCGCGAACGCATGCGCGAACAATGGCAGGGATGAACCGGCGATGAAAGCGGCCAGTACTTCTCCCTTCACAGCAGCCGTACCGTCTTGCCGCCCGCACGATCTGCTGTGGCTCGACAGCCCTGCCGCGCTTTTTTCGGGCAACCCGTTGCCGGCATGGGTCGGTAAACAGTGGCATGCCGGATTGCCCGTCGTCGTCCGGCGCGACAAGCGCTCAAAAGGCCCGATTCCGGTCGGCATCCGGGGAAAGAGGCGCTCCGAACGGGCCGCGGCATGGGTGTCGCCAGACAGCGTCCGGCACGTCGTCACACCCGAATCGCTGGCAACCGACCGGCAAAAGCTGGCCGCCTCGCCTTTCGCGCGGACAAAACCGGTCAGAGCCATTTTCGAACTGGCAAGGCTGGAACTTCCCTGGACATGGGGCGTTACCGGCAGTTGCGCCTATGCGCTGGCTACCGGCCAGCCCGTCATGCATGAAGAGAGCGACCTCGACATCCTGATACGCTGTCCCGACCGGCAGGAACGGAACGCCTTTGCCCGGCTTGCCAAAGTGCTGGACACGCTTCCCTGCCGGACGGACATCCAGATCGAAACGCCAGCCGGTGCGTTCGCCCTGAAAGAATGGCTCCGCATCAAGCCCGGAACCGGCGAAAACGGGGGAGGGAACAGCAGCCTGGGCCAAGTTCTCCTGAAAACGGATTCCGGCCCGGTACTGTGCGCCGACCCCTGGCAAATTCCCCCTTTGAAAGAAAGAGACACGCCATGAACAAAACGCTTTTCATGTTTCCGGGGCAGGGCGCCCAGATTCCCGGCATGCTCCACGATCTGGCCCGGTCAATTCCCTGCCAGCGCTGGCTCGACCGGGCAAGCGAAGCGCTCGGCGAAGACGTGACGGCACTGGATACGCCCGACGCCCTCAAAAGAACCCGGGCCGTCCAGTTGTGCATCCTGATCGCCGGAGTCGCCTGCGCCGACTGGCTGATCGGCCAAAAAGCGGTTCCGGACTTCGTGTCGGGCCTCTCGATCGGCGCGTTTCCGGCAGCGGTCACGTCCGGCGCGCTCGGTTTTGATGAAGCCGTCCGGCTGGTCTCGCTGCGGGGCGAACTCATGGAAAACGCCTGTCCTGAAGGATACGGCCTGGCTGCCATCGGCGGGCTGCCGGAACGGGACATAAGACCGCTTGTCGAAGCCGTCAATTCACCGGATGATCCCGTTTTTCTCGCCAATTTCAACGCGGCCGACCAGTTCGTCATCGCCGGGTCCAACGACGCGATGGAAGAGGTCATGGCAGAAGCCCGGCAAAAAGGCGCGACCAAAACCGACCGGCTCTCTGTTGCCGTGCCCTCGCATTGCCCCTTGCTGGATGAAGCGGCCCGAAAACTCGCCGACGCCATCGGAAAAACCGCGTTCAGACGGCCGTCGATCGCCTACCTGAGCGGCAGCACCGGCCGTGTGCTCTGGCAACCCGACCGGATTGCCGACGATCTGGCTTTCAATATGGCGCGCCCCGTCCGCTGGGCCGACGCCATGCGCTCCGCCTATGAAAGAGGCGTGCGGCTGGCGGTGGAAATGCCGCCCGGCTCGGTGCTGACCGGACTCGCGAAACGGGTCATGGAAGAGGGCGAAGCCGTTTCCTGCCAGCAGCAGGGACTGGACACTGTTTTGACGCTTGCGAAACGGCTGAAAACCTTCTGAAACGAAAAACGCGCCCGTCAGTCAGTTTGCCGCCTGCCGCACCCTCATCCGCGCCTCCGCCACCAGCGCCAGCATGTCGGGATCGCGCTCGCGGTTTCGGGGAAAAACCAGCGCAACTGTCTGGCGCTTCCGGTACTTTTCAGCCAGTTCGACCAGTTTCACCGTGTTTCCGAACACCTTGCCGATGCGGGACGGCACCAGCGAACAGCCGACTCCGGCCTGCACCAGATTCATCAGCGAAAAAATATCGTTCAGCCGCGTGACGACTTCCGGTTCATATCCCGCTTCCGCAAAGGCGTCCGCAAACCCCTGCGCCGTGGCGAAGCCGTCATTCAAGGCCACGAATTTTTCATGACGCAAGCCGGCCAGATCGGCCGGATCGGATACCCGATCCGCCAGCGACAGGGGAATTGCCAGACAAAGCGTGTCTTCAAACAGCGGCAGCACTTCCAGAGCCGCCATCTCGTCCATTTCCCGGGAAACCGACACCAGAACGGCATCGAGCCGGCCGTCGGCAAGGCGATCCAGCAGATTCCGGTTGGAATCCATCGTCAGGTCGATTTCCATTTCCGGACGCCGGCGTTTCAGCCCCATGATCAGCTGCGGCACCATTTCAGTCGTCAGCGAATAAAGGCATCCGAGTTTCATCCGGCCGCTGCCATAACCGGCCGCCTCGCGCGTCGCCTCAACCGCTCGCCGGATCACCATCAGCGCTTCTTCGGCATAATGCCCGAGCGTCTGTGCCGCGGGAAGGGGCCGCAGATTCCGGCCCTCCTGCACGAAAAGTGGGCATCTCAGCACGTCTTCCAGCGAATGCAGGGCACGATGGACGCTCACGCCACTGATCCCCAGCGCTTCGGCAACCCGCGCAATCGTCTTTTTTTCCATGAACGCCAGAAAAATCTCCAGCTTCCGGATCGTCAGTTCACTGTCAATCATGTTCGGTCGGGAAAACACTGGCCGCTATTCTCACCGTGAGAACGCCTGCCAGTCGCTATCTGTCATTCTGGCGATCTTTTCCTCTCCTGTCCATGCTCTTTTGCCTGTTTCGGTGTGGCACAATTGCTGATTGTCCCATTACAATAAGCCAAACAGCGAACAGGACAGAAACATGGCGATTCTGATTGTCGAGACAGGGGAGACCCCCGGAAAAATGCCTGAAAAATGCGGCACCATAGCGCAATGGTTTGAAAACGCGCTGGATGAAATCGGGAAAAAGGCGGAAACCGTCCGGCCTTATCGGGGCGAAGCGCTGCCGGTAGCGACTTCCGTGGCAGGCGCGATCATCACCGGCTCCTGGAGCATGGTTACCGACCGGGAAGACTGGAGCGAGAAAACCGCCGAATGGATCCGGGAGCTGCTGTTCTTCGATATCCCGGTTTTCGGCGTCTGTTACGGCCACCAGTTGATGGCCCATGCGCTGGGCGGTCTGGTCGGCGACAACCCTGAAGGAGGGGAAAAGGGCGCCTTTACCGTCTCCCTGACCGGCAAGGCCGCAAAAAACCCGCTTTTCGACGGCTTCCCCGACCGGTTTCCGGCTTATCTCTTCCATCAACAAAGCGTTCTCGAACCGCCGAAAAATTGCGACATTCTGGGTACATCGGAAAAGGACGCCTGCCAGATCCTCCGTTACGGTCCCAGCGCCTTTTCGGTGCAGTTTCATCCGGAATTCACCGCCGACATCCTGAAAGCGGCGTGTCTGGAAAACCCGGGAGAAAACGGGTTTGAAAACTATCCGATTGCCGAGAACACCCCCTGGCCCCGACGGCTCCTGCATAATTTCTGCCGTATCGTCGAGGATATCGGCTAGGGAAAAACCGGAAAACCGCACGCTGTCACTGAAGCGGCCCCATCCTGTATCCATTCGCCGCAAGGCTCTTCACTCCTGCCGTTCCCGCCGGGAAAACGGCCATGGCCCGGAGCGCGTCCCGGCCTGTTCCGGCAAAAAGCCTCAAACACGCTGTATCCCTCATCCGGACAGCTCGCGAAAAACGCGGAACCCGTCCCGTTTTTTGTAAATGCCCCGTTTCCTGTAAAAACGGCTTTTCGCCAGACCTGCGTTTCGCCTTCCCGGTAAACGCATAAAAAAACGGCGCTCTTAAAGAGCGCCGTCGATTCGCGTCTGAAACCGTGCGATTATTTGGCCTTCACATAATCGCCAGCCAGCGTTTTGCCGTTGGAACAGAAAAGCGCCATATCGTTCTGGTCGTCGGCCTTGGACGTGAAAACGTTCATTGTGTCCGGCCCGGTCGAACGGATAACGAGCGTGCTCTTCAGGTCAGGATTGACGGTCTGCAACGGGATTTCGATCTGGTCGTTGACGATCTTGCCCTGGCCGTTGAACGTGCAGCCTTCTTCAACACCGTCTGCCGCAAACGAAACGGTCACGCCGTTTTGCGCATTGCCCAAAATGGTCAACGTTTCGCCGCTGCCGGCCAGCATCTGGTCGCCTGCCAGTCTGTAACGGCCCGAAAAATCGGAAGCGACTTTCGGTTTGACTTTTTTCAGGATGTACTGATCGGCCATCGTTTCGGAACGCTTGCCTTCCTTGTTCGTCATTTCGATGGAGTCCGCCGACTTGACGATGAAATATTGCGTATCAAACGGGAAAGTGACGGTAACGATGCCTTTGTCCATTTTCCAGGTGCCGACCTGGGAAAGGGAAGCGCCATCGGTATTTTCATAAAGCTGGGTTTCCACCACCGAACCGTCCTGATTGAAGGTAACGGCTGTTTTGATTCCCGGACAGTCCGCGCAGGGAATGGTGCCGGCATACATGCCTTGCGGCGGGGTATTGTCCCTCGACGAATCGCTGCAAGCCGCCAGAATGCCGACCATAAACAGGCCCATCAGAAAAAGTGAAAATCGTTTCATATGCATCTCCAGGTGTTTTGAAAAAAAATCCTGCCATTCACAAGGTTTCAAAAAACACGCCAAGGCTAACGCAGTCGCTACCCGATGAAGTGACCCATATCAGAAAGCGTATAAAAAACCGGGAAAAACCCATGAAAACGCCCCAACACGCCGATATTCGACAAAAAAGCCGGGCGTGGCCCGGCTTTGCGGCACAAAACAGGATCAGGCGATCTTCGGCTGCCCATCCGACGCCGTCACGCCGCCATCGACCGGAATGCAGGCCCCGTTGATGAAACTGGCGTCGTCGCTCGCCAGAAACGCCATGACCGACGCCACTTCCTCCGGCTGCGCCGGACGGCCAAGCGGAATCCGCTCGTTGAATTTTTCCTGGACGGCGGCATCGAAGTCTTTTGTCATATTCGTCTTCACCAGACTGGGGCAAACCGCATTGATGCGGACGCCCGACAGGCCGTGATCCATCGCCATCGCACGGGTCAGGTTGGATACGGCTCCCTTGGAAGCGCAATAAAAAGCCGCGCCCCAGTCGCCGCCCAGCCCGGATACCGAAGAGGTATTGATCATGCATCCTTTCGATTTGATCAGGTGGGGAAGGGAATATTTCGCGCCGAAAACAACCCCGTCGATATTGACGGAAGCGATGCGCCGCCAGTCTTCCAGCGACGTTTCCAGCACGGAACCGACCACATGGACGCCGGCATTGTTGATCATGACATCGAGCCTTCCATACCGGGCGACCGTATCGGCAATCATTTTTTCAACCGCTTTCGGGTCGGACACATCGACAAACAGGGCCATTGTTCTTTCCGGAGGAAGGGAAGCCGCCATTTTCTCAACATCCTCTTTTACGTAATCCGCCAGAACAACAGTGGCCCCTTCCGAGGAAAACCGCCGTGCTGCCGCTGCGCCGATACCGTTGCCGGCGCCTGTAATCAAAACCACTTTACCTGCAAAACGATTCATTTCCGTCTCCTTTAAAGGGTTTGTATCTGATTTTGAAACCATAACCCCTCAAGACGGGAAGGACAAGAATTAAAGGGAATTTTTCCGGTTTTCTTGGCCTAAGCCAAAAACTGGCCACATGAAACAGTCAGACACGTCCGGAGAGCTGTTTTTTTCGGAACTTCCGGTGCTCTACCATCGTACCGATGATTTCCACGGCATCCAGGTGGGAACGGATGCGAGGATAATCGTCGTTTAAGGCAATCAGCTCGAACAGCATAGTGTGAGACAAATCAAGTCCTTTCGGCCGGTATTTCCGGAGAATAACGTTCATCTTGTCCCCGTATTTCGCCACGACGAAATCGCCCGGTTCCGGAGCGATTGCCGGATCCACAATCACCCAGTCGCCTTTTTCGAATTCCGGCATCATTGCCAGACCTGTAATCTCGAGCGCAAAAGAATGGGCCGACAAGGGAGCATGCGTAAACAACCATTTCAGGGGCTTGTGGTAAATGGATAAATTCCGGGACGCGCAATTGACCCTGGCTGCCTGTTCGGCAGTAATCAGGGGAATCTGGTTGACGTCTCCCCAAAATGTCGATACCGACTGAAAATTTCCCAGCGACATGGGGCCTGCGCCCGTTTCCAGCCATAAAGCCGAACACCCCACCATTTCCTGCGCTTTCAGCATGCCCTGTTTGGAAATGCCTCTGACCTGCCAGTTATGGATGGTTTGCGGCGATACATTAAACAGACGGGCCAGTTCCGACTGGCCGCTGACGCGTTTTAGCATCCTTGCCGCTTCGTATAAACGTTTCATTTGTTCATGCATACACGCATTTTCTGAAATTTGACTGTCCTGTGTTACACGGCATGTTTGACAGAAACATCAACAATACGTTTAATAAATAAAGAACAAACCTTAAAAAAAGGGCAAATCTTTTGTTTTTCCTTGTCAAAAATCACATTCCGCCTTTCACAGAAACCGGCAAATTACTTTTCAGCCAGTATGGCAAAACTGAAAATACGCTTGAAAAACAATCCTTAAACTGCCTTCAGACATTTAATGACAATATAGCTGGCGTACAAACAAAACTTGTCATATTGTTACCAAACGCCCCTCTGTTTTTCTTACGACAAATCCGGATTTCCTGTTTTGACCTGTTACATTTTTAAACAAATTTCTTGTAAGAAATACAAAAAAAACAGACGGATTGTTCCGGCTTCCCCCAGCCGGACACGGTAAAAATCCGTTGGTTTCGCCATGCCGATCTGTTACAATGCCAGTCCATCGCCCGGGTGGTGAAATTGGTAGACACAAGAGACTTAAAATCTCTCGCCAGAAATGGCGTACCGGTTCGATTCCGGTCTCGGGCACCAGCGATCTCCCGATTCATGCGGATATCCGGGCATTTCGCGGCAAGCGCCGGAGAACTTTACGGATTCCCCTTGCCGGGCCGTTTTCCGGGCATTTACCAGCCTGTTCCCCTCTTTTTCCATCTCTCCCGCAAGAACGCCGGGGGCTGCCATTCTATATGGGAACCGCCTCGCTTCCGCAAAACCCGGTTGTGGCACAGCAGAGAGCAATCTGCCATTTCGTGACGTTTAAAAAATTCCGGGCTTTTTCGCATCGAACGGATCCATTTCAACGGGTACAGGCGTCCTCTTTTCCGCAAACCGTTCCCGGACCCGTTTTCTCCTTGGCGATTCTTCCTTTTTTCCGTGTAAGCCGGAAATCCTGCCAGAAACAGAAAGGCTCTTTGTGGCCACCGTTTTCAGCCTTTCCTTTTTCCGGCCTCCGGAAAACACGCCTTCCAGGCCGGCCGACCGGCCCGGTGTGGAAAAGAAAGCCGCACAGGCTGCCGGGGCGTTCCCGCACGTTTTTCAAAGGAAGAAAGTGTCAAAAGATTGCCCGAACGCAATATTTTTTCCTTTTATCCTATATAATAAAAAATGTCTTTCATTGCGGCCAAAATTCACTTGTTCCCGTTCCGAATGTCGTCTTCCTCTCCAGCCGGTTCTTCCGGAATTTCCATAACCGAAACCGTTTACCGGCAGTCGGAAAACATGCCGTTGAAAGCGCTGATTTACCGGCCGGCGGGAGAAGGGCCTTTTCCCGCCGTCGTCTGCGTTCATGGAGGAGCCTGGGTGGCGGGCGACCGTTTCGCCACACAAGGTTTTGCCGAACGGGTCGCGCAAACCGGTATTGTCGTGATGGCGATCGATACCCGGCTGGCTCCGCAACATCCGTATCCGGCCGCCGTTGCCGACGTCAATTGCGCGACCCGCTGGCTGAAACACCATGCGGCAGAATACGGAGCGGATCCCCTAAGAACAGGGGGACTGGGCATTTCAAGCGGCGGGTATCTCGTTCTCCTCTCCGCCATGCGTTTCGACGATCCACGCTACTGTCAGGAGAAACCCGCAAACCTTCCCTTAACTGCCTTAACCGATGCCAGAATGGCGTTTGTCGTCACCTGCTCGGGCGTTCTCGATCCGCTGGCCCGTTTTGCCCTGGCGGAAAAAAACGGCAATCTCGCCATCACGCTGTGCCATCGCGCTTTTTTCCGGAACCCGCAAACGATGGAAGAAGCAAACCCTCCGCTGATACTGTCCCGTCACGAAAAGGCGGATCTCCCGCCGGCGCTCTTTTTTCAGGGCAGCGACGACCCGCGCCTGCCGCCCGATACCGCCGCAAAAACGGCAGCGGCCTGGCGAAAAGCCGGGGGAAGGGGAAAAGCCATCCTGTATCCTGAAACGGGGCACGCCGTCGGGACATGGCGAAGAAAAGAACTGGCGGACATGCTTTCCCGGCTTCACGAGCTTGCATCGGGATCCTTATCATCGTAATCTGTCGCCTTGAATCGGAAACATGGCCATTTACCCATCCAGCGGGACCGTTATGCCTGTCATGGCCTCATCCGCAATGCACCCCGTCAGCTTTTCAAAAAAACGGAAAAAACCACGAAACCGGACAGAACCCTGCTTTCCCGTCCCCCTTCAGGGATTGTCCGAAAACATCGACCACATCAATGCTCAATCTGAACCCGGCGGACTTCAAGCCGCTTGTATGGAAAAAGGAATATGAATCCGGCCATCCGCTTATGGACGAACAGCATCGCCGGCTTTTTGCAGAAGTCAACGAATTGCTGGCGGCCCTGCGGGAAAACAGGCCGAAAGCGGAAATCGGCGCCTTAATCGAAAAACTGTTCGCTGATACCCGCGAACACTTCGGCACGGAAGAAGCCCTCCTGTCTGAAGCGGGTTACGATGAAACGCCTGTTCACGCGCTGATCCACAAACAGCTCCTGCAAAAGGGCGCACGGCTTGTCGCCCGGTTCGAGGAGAACCGGCTCGATTTCAGCGAGATTTTCCTTTATCTGGCCAAGGATATCGTCATGGATCATATCCTGAAAATCGACATAAAATATTTCGGGCAGCTGGATTGGGCAACTGTCCCGGCAACCTGGCAAACCCGTCATTAGCCCGTTTTTCCCTCCGTGCTGGCGTCACCTGAGCTGCCGAAGCGGCCATCTCCCCGAAACGGACGAATTCCGGCCCGAAAAAAGGGGTTTTCCGGTTTTCGTGTCCCGTTCTGTTCCATCAGGACAACGATATGCCCCCAGCCTGCGGCAAGTTCGCTATGATGAGGCCATGCCGTTTCCGTTTTCATGGCGAACCCGTTGTTTATGGAAAAGCCGGCCGGTTCCTGCCAGAAGATTCCGGGCCGATTGGCCGCTACAGAAAACGGAAACGCCTGTTCCCCACCCTTTCCCACAGGAGGAAACATGATGCTCCCGGCCGAAACCGGAAAACTGAACATAACGGTTCTTGTCGACGATACCGTCGCATCCGAAGAACTGGCTGCCGAACACGGCGTATCTATCCTTGTCGAACTTCCAAACGGCCGCCGCTGGCTTGTCGATACGGGCACAACCGACATATTCATGGAAAACGCCCGCAGGATGGGCATCAGTCTGGACGATCTGGCCGGAATCGCCATTACCCACGGGCACGACGACCATACGGGCGGCCTGACTTTCTACTCCCGGCTCAAGGGAAAACCGCCGGTTTACGGCCATCCCTATATCTGGCACAAATCCTACCAGATCAAACCGGGCCAGCCCGTGCGCGTCACCGGCATGCCCTATCTGGCGAGAAAGGACGCCGCCCCGTCGTTTCAGGCCGTCAACCATGTCACCCGGCTTGACGACGATCTGTACTTCTTTACCGACATTCCCCGCGCGCCCGGCAGTTTCGCCCCGATTGCCGGAAATTTCTTCAACGAAGACGGGACCGGGCCGGTTCCCCTGATCGACGACGCGTCCATCGTCATCAAAACCCCGAAGGGTCTGGTCGTCATTATCGGATGCGGCCATGCCGGCTATACCAACATCCTAAACGCCATCCATGCGGCGTTTCCGGGAGAAAAACTGCTGGCGGTCATCGGCGGCCTGCATCTGATGAATGCCGGAGAAAACGTGCTAGCTGAAGCCGTCGATTGCACCCGCCGCATCAAGGCCGACGATTTCGTTTTTTACTGCGGACACTGTACGGGCGAGAACACGCTCCGGTATTTCAGCCAGGCTTTCGGTGAAAAGGCCGTCAGGCCAATGGGAGCGGGAAGGGTGCTTCACTTCTGAGAGGCGCCGTTCACTTCCGGAATGGGGGTGCGGATACCTGACACAGGACGCCAAAAGAAGCGTCCTGTTTCGGCATGGCTTGATGCCGTTTTTGCAGGTAAATGCCATAAAGTCCGAGAAAGTTTTCCGGCGCTTGCCGCGAAATACCCGGGCATCCGCATGAATCGGAAGATCGCTGGCAAGACCGGCATCGAACCGGTACGCCACTCTGACGGGAGATTTCAGGCCGCTTGCGCCAAAGCGTGCCCTTTTGCGCGGCGACCCGGGAAGCGCGGCTCGCTTTACGTCCCTTATACGGCCGCCTGTCCTTTCCGCATTCCGCACGATCCTTTTGAAAGGAAAGGACTGTCTCACCGCTCCCGGTTTGGACAGCCGGCGAAAATATGCCCGTTTTCTGTCGCCAAACAACATCCGGCAGCGCTTTCGCTCTGGACAGCCTGTTCCCCGAGGGGGTAACCTATCGGCATAAAGGGCCGGTTCTGCCGTTGCTTTTCCTGCCTGAACCGTCAGGGCCGAACGAATTGCCCGGCTGCCGTCCCCAGTCGTTTCCCGTATTGCCCGCCGGATGGAAAACAGCTGTTTTCCATCCTGTCCCAACCACTCTATGGAAGGATCAGTCTATGCGTACCATGAAAGCGGCCGTTTTCGTCAAACCCGGCAAAATCGTTCTCGATGAAAAACCCGTCCCCAAAGTCGGCCCCGGCGACGCACTGGTCAAGATCACGACGACTACCATCTGCGGAACCGACGTCCATATCCTGAAAGGGGAATATCCTGTCAAACCCGGGCTGATCATCGGCCACGAACCCGTCGGGGTTATCGAGGAACTCGGCGTGGGCGTCACCGGCTACCGTGTCGGCCAGCGCGTGGTCGTCGGAGCCATCACCCCCTGCGGCCAGTGTTATGCCTGTCTGGACAACCATTCTTCCCAGTGCGGGGGACATGGCGCCTACGGCTGGAAAGCGCTCGGCGGCTGGAAATTCGGCAACACCATCGACGGCTGCCAGGCCGAATACGTACTGGTGCCGGACGCCATGGCCAATCTGGAACCCATTCCGGACGACCTGACCGATGAACAGGTCCTGATGTGTCCTGACATCATGAGCACCGGTTTTTCGGGCGCCGAAAGCGGAAGAGTCAAAATCGGCGATACCGTCGTCATTTTCGCGCAGGGACCGATCGGGCTCTGCGCCACTGCCGGCGCGAAGCTCCGGGGCGCAACGCGGATTATCACGGTGGACGGGATTCCCGAACGGCTGGCCATTTCGAAACGGATGGGCGCGGACATCACCATCAATTTCCGCGAAAAAGACCCGATCGACGAAATCATGAAAATCACCGACGGAAAAGGAGTGGATGTCGCCATCGAGGCGCTGGGCACGCAGCAGACGTTCGAGAGCTGCCTGCGCGTTCTGAAACCGGGCGGCGTGCTGTCCAGTCTGGGCGTCTATTCCGGCAAGCTGACCTTGCCGGGCGACGCTTTCGCCGCAGGACTGGCTGACCAGACGATTGTCACCACGCTTTGCCCCGGCGGCAAGGAACGCATGCGCCGGTTGCTGAACGTCGTCGAAAGCGGGCGCGTCGATCTGAAACAGCTGGTCACGCACCGTTTTCCGCTCGACAGAATCGAGGAAGCCTACGATCTCTTCGCGAACGCACGCGACGGCGTGCTGAAAATCGCCATCACTCCCTGACATATCTCAACGGGCATCATCCGGCCGGATTGTATCCTGCAATTCGGCCGGATTGCATTGGGCATCCTTCTTCATCTCCGTTTTTGAACCGGCAAGAGCGCAAACGGGACAAACCGTCCCGCGGGGGATTTTTTGCACGGCCAGTCCGGCATCCGGATACCGGCCGTTTGATTATCCGAAACGAAAAAGGAAACGACATGAACGAAAGACCCCCCATCACCGTAACGACCCACGACTACGAACGGCTTGAACAAATGCTCAGAAACGCCAAATACCGGAACATTCCGGGCATGGCCGATTTGCAGCGTGAACTGGACAGGGCCAATGTCGTCGAACCTGAAGAATTGCCGGAAGACGTCATTACCATTAATTCCACAGCCCGTTTCATCGACGATTGCACAAACGACCAGTATGAAATTACCCTGGTCTATCCGGACAAGGCCGACGGCGTCTCGAAAATTTCCGTTCTCGCCCCTGTCGGAAGCGCACTGCTTGGCTTGTCGGCCGGACAGTCGATACCCTGGCAAGTCCCCGGCCGGCAAAAGCTGCAACTGAGAGTGCTCGACGTCAAAGCGCCGAAACTGATATGACATTCAACATCATGCCCGGATTTTTTGCCGGCAATCCGCTTTAAGTTAAGAAAAGCCTTTTTCCTTACCGTTACGGCAAGGCCGAAAGCGGAAAAACCTCATCGGGAAAACGCTTTTATTCGCTGAATGAATAGCGAAAAACCCGACATTAAACGACCTGACAGAAAGGGATGGATCATGAACGAAGCGACAATCGCTCTGGTGACAGGGGGCAACAAAGGCATCGGTTACGAAATTTGCCGGTTACTGCTGCGCAAAGGCTGCCATGTGCTTCTGGGCGCACGTAACCGTTCGGAAGGGGAAGCCGCCGTGGCCGCCCTGGCAAGGGAAGAGGGCGGCGCCATCGAATTCATCGCCATCGATCTGAACGATCCGAAAACTTTCCATGCCGCACAGGCGGGCATTTCGGAAAAATTCGGCAGGCTCGATATCCTGATCAATAACGCCGGCGTCGCGCCGGACGGCGATTACAAGGTATTCGACGTTCCCTCAAGGATTCTGAAAGAAACCTTCGACACCAACTTTTTTGCGCTGGTGGAACTGACGCAATCCCTGCTGCCCCTGATCCGGAAAAGCCCGGCCGGACGCATCGTCAACCAGTCCAGCATTCTGGCTTCCCTGACCGCGCAAAGCCTTCCGGATTCACCGATTAAACAGGGAAAAGCATTTGCCTATAATGCCAGCAAAACCGCCGTCAACGCGTTTACCGTTCATCTGGCCGATTTCCTTCAGGGAACGCCCGTCAAGGTCAACTCGGCCCATCCCGGAAGCGTCAGGACTGCAATGAACCCGACTGGCAGTCTGGAAGATTTCGAGGGCGCCAAAACAGCCGTTGCGCTGGCCCTTTTGCCGGAAGACGGCCCGAGCGGCGGTTTCTTTTACATGGGAACGCCATTGCCCTGGTAAGCCCCTTCCTTATGGCGAAACAAAAAAAGAAGCATCCCGAAAGATTCTTCCCTGCATGCTGCAACAACCCGTTCCGGTTCAGCGGCCTTTTTCCGGGAACCGGTAAGGGCGCGAAAAGGGCCGCCTTCATCAGTAGTGGTGTCTTCCGCCCCTCATGTAACGGTGAGAACGGTTGAATTCCCGGTAAGAACGTTCCTGCTCGCGCTGCAGCCTTTGCTGCTCGTTATACAACCGGTCCTGTTCACGCTGGATCCGGTAATAATCCTGATAACCGTCCTGATAGCGGGGAGCGGCATTGTCCTGATAACGGGGAGCGGCATTGTAATGATAATACTGCGGGCTTTCTTCAATGCTATCGTTGAAATAGCCGAACCGGCCAGCCTCAACCGGCGCCGAAAAAACCAGCGCGCACAACAGGGCCGCGCCCATGAAAATACCAGGTTTAAAACGGATCATCGCCTGCTCCTTTTCAGTTCGGTTAGGGTAACCCCTTCAGGGTAACAAATATTTCCCAGTCTAATCAAACCCTTGCCGCTTTCATTGAGCGAACCGGAGACAAAACCGTTTTTTTCTGCCGGAAATGTCTCTGAAAAGTCACGAACTGGCGTCCTGAAAACCCCGAAGGGCACAAAACAAATGGCGTTTTCCCAAACAAAAACAAACCGGAAAGAGGGGGAAAAAGGTAAGATATCCCGGTTGCAACGCCTGTCTATCCATACTGTTTCGGAGTGCGAAGTGTCTTATCGTCATATTGTCTTCGATCTGGAAGGAACCCTTGTCGCGCCGGATTGGTATGACACCGGTGAGCGGGACAATTCTGCCGGACAATTCCATCCCTGTACCGGTGTCCGGCCGCTCGTTCAGGGATTGAAGGCCATGTCCTACATTCTGGGAGCGATAACGTTCCAGCCCGAAAAAAAGGGAATGGACATGCTTGAAAAGACCGGGCTGGCCGCCTACTTTTCCTGCTCTGTCCAAAGCGGCGCTCCCTCCGGATCCCTCGGCAATCCGCTGGAACGCTATCTGCAAAAAACGGAAGCTGCCCGACCGGACGTGCTATTCGTCACGGCCGGCAAAACCGGGCTGGAAATGGCCCGCGAGGCGAACGTGGATTGTGTCCTTGCCCGGTGGTGTCCGGAAAACGTTCCGGACGATATGCCGGTGTTTTGCCTGAACCGTCCCGACGATCTGGCCGTTTTTCTGGGGAAACCCGGCCGGAACCTCCCCGATCCCTGGCTTTCCTGGGCGATCGAACTCCAGTTCATCGCGCAGGCGGGGCAAACCTATTCAAGGGATCCTTTCGATCTGGAACGCTTCGACCGTATCCGCGAAATAGCGGCTGAAATCATGAGCGCCAAATCCGGGCTGGGCCTGGAAACGGTCAAAGACCTTTTCTGCAATGAAACCGGATTCCAGACTCCGAAACTGGACACCCGCGCCGCGATATTTTCGGACGGCAAAATTCTCATGGTCAGGGAATCGCAGGGCAAATGGTCGCTCCCCGGCGGCTGGATCGATATCGACCAGTCAGTCGCGTCCAACACCATCAAGGAAGTGAAAGAAGAAGCGGGACTGGACGTTGAACCCGTGCGACTGATCGCTGTTTTGGACGGCAACCGGAAACAGCCCCGACACTACGCTTACGGCATTTGCAAACTGTTCGTTTTGTGCCGTGCGAAAGGCGGACAGTTCCGCCCCAATCACGAGACCTCGGCCAGCGCGTTCTTTTCACCGGACGCTCTTCCGCCGCTTTTCACCGAAAAGAACACCGAAGAACAGATCAGGATGTGTTTTCTGGCTGCGGCCGACGAAAACTGGCAGGTTTTGTTCGACTGAGCGGTTTTCCTTCCCGGCCTGCCCCGATACCGGCGCTCGACACGGCTCAGCCTGTCCACCGATGTGCCGGCACCGGCGAAAACGGGCCTTCGTTGCGCCGCCTGCAAAAAATTTCCTGCCCGGCTTTTTTCCTGTTTTTCCCGCCAGCCCGCCTCCGGCGAACACCACGATCCGAAAGCGACAGTCTGCATTGCTATACAGCAAACTTATTGATACACTCTATTCACTCAAAACACTTCTGACAGTCCAGTCAGGAAATCCCGGTAAACGGACGTTCTGCCGTAGCGGGAATTTCCGTGTTTTTTACAAACAGGCCGTCCGGCAAACCCGTAGCCGCACATGCGCGCTGCCGGCAAGCCGATGCCCGCCGTGAAAGCGGTTTTTCTGATGGATAAAGGCATGGGAATCATCGACACGTATATCGGAAGCTTCAGAAACTTCGACGATTTCGAGGGGCGGTCAAGCCGGGCGGAATTCTGGATTTTTCACCTCCTTTCCCTGCTTGTCCAGTTTGTCTTTGCCATCATTGGCGAATTCTGGATGATCGGGGCAGTTTTGCAAGTCGTTTTCTTTGTCGTGCTTATCGTTCCCTCCATCAGTCTCGTCATCCGGCGGCTTCACGATACCGGCACGAGCGGATGGTTCCTGCTGATGCTTTTCCTCCCGCTTTTCAATTTTCTGGTGCTTTGCCTGCTCCTCTTTTACCGGAGCGACCCTTACGATAACGGTTACGGGCCGCCGGGAAACAGCCCGCAGAAAACCGTTCCCGACCCTTCGTGACGCAGGCGCATCGCAAAACCCTTTTTCTCCGGCCAGGCCATGCCAGAATCCAAAAAAGAAGACAAACCCGGCATGAAAACCGGCAGGATGAAGGGGAGGGGAACTGTCCGGATGGAAAATTTGCTGATACACTTTCCCGGTTGAAAAGACGTGACCGACCGATGCCGCCATGAAAAAATGGTTTTCCGCCTACGCCCTGACTTTCTCGCGATACCTGGACTATCGTGGCCGCTCATCGCGGCAGGAAATCTGGAACTTCGCCATAAACACCCTGATCATTGATTTTTTCATCTTGCTGCTGGCCGGCGATATGCCGATGGCCGTTTTCCATATCGTCGCCATGATCGTTCTGGCGGCGCTGGCCGTGCGCCGGTTTCACGATATCGGCCTGTCCGGCTGGTATGCGATCGCATTGATCATTCCGGTTGTCAACCTGTGCGCTTTTTTCGTGCTCCTGTTTTTCAAAAGCGTCCCCGGCGAAAACCGGTACGGCCCGCGGCCGGCACAGGCCGACTGAGCGTCAGTGATGGTCTGTCCACCGCTTCAAAGTAGGAAAAAAGGCTTTCATCAACTGGCGCGCCTCGTCTCTCGACATGCCTTCCTGTGAAGCCAGATGCGGGGCGCAATGCTCGATCATCTGATCCATCGTCATGTCCGACGTGAATTTTCCGTGGTTGTAGCAGTAGCTGCAATAATCCGGGTTGGCCGTTCCGTTGGCGTTCTTGCCGTACACGATATCACGGTCCGACATCGGCATGCCGCACGACTGGCAGCGTTTTTCGTTTTCCATGAGCGGTGATCCTTTCGTCAGTCAGTCGCAAATGTCCATCGCGAAAATTTTCCGGGTTCAGGAAAAGAACACTTATATATAAAAAATGCGGTATTGAAAAGCATTATTTCAGCCATCCATTCCTTTTATATCATATTTCCCGGAAAATGCACGGCAATGGACATTTCCGTGAATACCGGAAGCGCATTCGCTATAATGACCCTTTACTCATACGAACGTTTGCCATGCCTGATTCACCCGAACTTCTTTTGCCTGCCGGTTCCCTCGAAAAAATGCGGGCCGCCTACGATTTCGGCGCCGATGCCGTGTATGCGGGGCAGCCTCGTTACAGCCTGCGTGCCAGAAACAACGCGTTTTCCACGCTTGACGCCCTGAAAGAGGGTATCGACGAAGCGCACCGGCGCGGCAAAAAGTTCTACGTCGCCAGCAACATCTACGCCCACAACGCCAAGCTGAAAACCTATCTGGCCGACATGGCCCCCGTTATCGACATGAAACCGGACGCGCTGATTATGGCCGATCCCGGCCTGATCATGCTGGTTCGCGACCGCTGGCCCGAGGTTCCCGTCCATCTGTCGGTACAGGCCAACGCCATCAACTGGGCTGACGTCAAATTCTGGCAGCGGATGGGGCTCATGCGCGTCATCCTTTCGCGCGAACTGTCGCTGGACGAAATCGCGGAAATCCGCCAGCGCTGTCCGGACATGGAACTGGAAGTCTTCGTGCACGGGGCGCTTTGCGTCGCCTATTCGGGCCGGTGCCTGCTGTCGGGTTACTTCAACCACCGCGACTCCAATCAGGGCACCTGCACCAATTCCTGCCGCTGGAACTACAAAATCGCCAATGCCGCGGAAGACGCCACCGGCGACATTCTCCCGCTCGACATGGCGCAAATCATGGCAGCCCCAGAAATACCGCCTTCCGCACTGGGCGAGATGCCGCGGCATCCGGCCGCCGAGAGAGTCTATCTGATCGAGGAGGGCAAGCGGCCGGGCCAGCTCTTGCCGATTATGGAAGACGAACACGGCACCTACATCATGAATTCGAAAGATTTGCGCGCGATCGAGCACATCGGACGGCTGGTCGAAATCGGCGTCGATTCTCTCAAAATCGAGGGGCGTACCAAATCCGTTTATTATGTCGTCCGTACCGCACAGGCTTACCGTCAGGCCATCGACGACGCCGTGGCCGGCCGGCCGTTCGACACCCGTCTTTTAGGGGCGCTTCAGGGGCTTGCCAACCGGGGCTATACCGACGGTTTCTACAAACGCCACCACACGCAGGAATACCAGAATTACCTTTCCGGCGCTTCCGAACTGCACAACAGCCATTACGTCGGCGACGTGGTTTCCGCGGAAAACGGCTGGGCAACCGTTCTCGTCAAAAACCGTTTTTCGGTCGGCGATACACTGGAAATTTTCCATCCGGCAGGCAACACGGTCGTTTCGCTGGAAAAAATGACAAACGAGGAAGGGGAAACCGTGACCGTCGCCCCGGGAAGCGGGCATCGCGTCCGTATTCCGCTCAAAGCGCGTTACAATGGCGCCTTCATCGCCCGCCGCCTGTCCGGTGGCACATCGGGAGAAAACGGAAAAGATTCACCATGAGACAAATCGTACTCGATACCGAAACAACCGGCCTGTACGCCAACGATGGCGACCGGATCATTGAAATCGGTTGCGTGGAAGTGTTGAACCGCCGCGTGACCGACCACCATTTCCATCAATACATCAACCCGGAACGCGACTCGCACCCGGACGCGCTGGCTGTTCACGGCCTGACGACGGAATTTCTGTCTGACAAACCGAAATTCGCCGAAATCGCGCAGGCTTTCTGCGATTTCATCAAGGGTGCCGAACTCGTCATCCACAACGCCCCGTTCGACGTGGGTTTCCTGAATGCCGAACTGGCACGGCTTAATCTGCCGCCTGTCGAGGAACTGGCTTCCTGCATTACGGACAGCCTCCTTAAAGCCCGGGACATGTTTCCGGGCCGGCGCAATTCACTGGATGCGCTCTGCGAACGCTTTGAAATCGACAATACGCACCGGACACTGCACGGGGCCTTGCTTGACGCCGAACTGCTGGCCGAAGTGTATCTGGCCATGACGCGCGGGCAGGAAACGCTGGAAATCGAAAAACTGACCCTGTCGGCCGCCGAAGAAGAAGCCCGGAAAAACCATCCGCTGTCGTCCTTGCGCATACTGGTTCTCGCGCCGACCGAGGAAGAACTGCAAAAGCACGAAGAAGTGCTGGACGACATTGAAAAGGGAAACAAGGGCGCTCCCTGCGTCTGGCGCATGGAAGCCGTTGCCGGAACCGGGGCGTCGGAAATGAAAGAAGCGTCGTAAACGCGGAAAAAATCAGGCGTCCGCTTTAACGGCCCGGCGCAAAAGCGCTCTCAGGTTGACGTCCTTTTGCCAGCAGACATGTTCTTCGTTTAGAAAAGCCAGCCGCTTCATTTCGCTGACTTCGGTATCGAGCTGGCTTTTCAAAAGCCGCTCGGCCACGCCCGCATCCGGATGGATGCAGCCGAAAAAATTGACGATATCGCCATACTGGATCAGGAGACTGGGAAAGTTCTCGACATCCAGATCGCCGAGCAGATCGGCATGATCTTCAATATCGATCCATAAAAACACAATGTCGGCATATTTTTCCGCCAGCGCCTCGAACGTCGGCCGCCACCCGCGACAGGCCCCGCACCAGTGCGCGCAAAAACACGCGACGATCCATGAATTTTCCGACAGGGTCGCATCCAGAAGGGGATAGTCCGGTTCTTTTAGCTGGATAAAAGGCATAGTGGCAATCGAAACGATAAGGCGATAAACTCGGGGAAGCTATTTTAACGCAAGCCTGACGGCAAATATACTGTTTCGGCATGCCGCAAGCTTGTCCTGCCGCAAACAGGGACACCCGTACAGGACGCGCCCGACAGACATTCAAGGCGGAGAACAAACATCGTGAACAGGACTTCCTATCGCGGGCGATTCGCGCCTTCGCCGACAGGCGAACTGCATTTCGGCTCGTTAATCGCCGCGGTCGGCAGCTATCTGGACGCCAAAGCGAACGGCGGCGAATGGATCGTCCGTATCGAAGACGTCGATATCACCCGGTGCCGTCCCGAATATGAAACGTCCATTCTGCAAACGCTGGAGGCTTTCGGTTTCGAGTGGGACGGCCCCGTCTTCCGCCAGTCCGGACGGAGAGAATATTACCGGGACGTGTTCGAATCGCTCAAAAAGAAAGGATTCGTCTATGGATGCGCATGCACCCGGAAAGAAATCGCCGACTTCGCCTCCGGCATCGACGGCGCGCCCGTTTATCCGGGTACCTGCCGCAACGGCCTGCCGCCGGGGAAAACGGCCCGGGCCTGGCGGCTCAGGGTTCCCGACCGGGTCATTGCGTTTGACGACGCCATCCAGGGCCATCAGTCCCAGAACCTTGAAAAAGATGTGGGCGACTTCATCCTGCTGCGCACCGACGGTCTTTTCGCCTATCAGCTGGCCGTGGCGGCAGACGACATCGCGCAGGAAATCAGCCATGTCGTGCGCGGCGCCGACCTGCTGGCGTCCACGCCCCGCCAGATCTGGCTTTACGAATGTCTCGGCGAAAAAGCCCCGGCTTACGCCCATCTGCCGCTGGCGGTCAATGAGGCAGGCGAAAAACTGTCGAAACAGACCCGCGCAAAACCGATCCGGACAAATGATCCGGCCGTTCCTCTCAGAGCAGCCCTGCGTTTTCTCAATCTTCATCCTGATAAAACGGGGAGTTCCCTGCACGATTTGTGGAACTGGGCGATAATGAACTGGTCAGTTGAAAACGTCCCCCGAAAACAGACAATAAAAAGTCCGATTTAAACAAACAGGAGAACAGACATGATAGTGAAAGATGAAAAAGGCATCCGGGAAATTCTGCAAAACAACCACGTTGTCGCCATTGTCGGCTATTCCGCCAACGAAGAAAAAGGCGCGCACTACGTCCCCAAATTCCTGAAAGAACACGGTTACCAGATCGTTCCGGTCAATCCGACGGTCACCGAAGGGCTTGGCGAAAAAGCTTACCCTTCCTTAAAGGATATCCCTTTTCCCGTCGATATCGTCGATTGCTTCCGCCGGCCGGACGCCATGCCGGAAATCGCCCGTGAAGCGGTCGAAATCGGTGCCAAAGTCCTCTGGATGCAAAAAGGCATCGAAAGCGCGGAAGCCGCGAAAATCGCCTCCGACGCCGGTCTGAAAGTCGTCTCGGATCGTTGCATGCTGGAACAGTACACCGAACTGTTCCTGAAATAAGGCCTTTTCCAAAGCCGCTGTCCCTTTCCGCAAGGCAGGGGACGGCTTTTTTTGCATGACGCCTTTTCCCCGCCAGACCTTGCCGGTTTCAGCGGCCTTTCTAGACAAATATCATCTGCCATGCCGGCAATCCGGCCCAGAATGGAACGTCACCCTTTTCCTTTCAAAACCGCACAGAAGGAGACCGCCATGCTCGTAAACGATCCCGAAGGCATCAAAAAAATACTGGAAGAAACCAAAACCATCGCTGTTGTCGGCTTTTCCGACGACCCGGGAAAAGCCGGCTATTTTGTACCCGAACATCTGCAAGGGGTAGGGTACCGCATCATTCCGGTCAATCCGAACCTGACCGAAGGGCTGGGAGAAAAATGCTATCCGTCGCTTCTGGATATCCCGAAAGACATACAGGTCGATATGGTGGACTGTTTCCGCCGCGCGGAATTCATCCCCGAAATCGCCCGGCAGGCTGTTGCCATCGGCGCCAAAGTGCTGTGGATGCAAAAAGGCATCACCAGTGAAGAAGGCGCGAAAATCGCCTCCGACGCGGGTCTGAAAGTCGTCCAGAGCCTGTGCGCCATGAAAGAGCACAATCTGCTTTTTTAAGCGGAAAATCCGGCTTTTTGAAAAAAAGCCGGCATTCCATACGCTCTTGAGAAAGACCGTTTTGCCAGGAAACATCGCCGAAAATCAGCCGGAATTCCGATCGCGTTGCCAAGCCCGATAGTGATAAAAAGGATTATAAAAACCTTTTATTTAATTGAAAATCAAATAAAAATTTACAAAATCCTCTTTTTTGCCATTCAGGCAGCCATCTGAAAGCTGGCGTTTTTTCCGCTTCCTGACAAATCAGGTTTTCCGGAAAACCGCTTGCCGTTTAATCTGATTTCGGATAATCTCGTTTCGTACTTCTTAAATAAAGGTCCATCGACAAACGACAGGATGATTACCGACGAAATCTTCTATCGCCATTTCACGCTGGCACAGCAGGAAAACCGCATTTACGGCGAATGGTGCAAAAAACGCGGCATTCCCTATCCCTGGCTTTTGATACTGGACATGCTGCTGCGCCCGGAAAATGGAGTCGAACCCGCCATGCTTTCCGACGCGCTTTCCATTCCCCGCCAGACGGTGACCAGTCTTTTGGACCAGCTCGAGAAAAACGGCCTGATCCGCCGGGAGCCCCATCCGGCCGACCGCCGCCGGATCAGGCTGTTTCTGACGGAAAAAGGGCAGGGCACGATCACCGCCATCCTGAAAGAACTGTCCGTTCATGAAAACGCGGTGATCGACGAAATCTCCCGCGAGGAAATGGCGACTTTCAACCGCATTTATTCGACAATGGTCGAAAAACTGCAAAAGAGGCTGATTGATGGCAACTGAACGCGTGACGCCGGAAACGGGTATAGACGTACCGCAAGCGACCGGCACGACAACCGGTCACGGACACGCCACCCGGTTCATCTTTCTGGCGCTGGGACTGGCGATTTCCGCCTGGGCCGTCCTCGTCCCCTACGCCAAGGCGCGCCTTGCCGTCGATGAAGCCATACTGGGCCTGCTGTTGCTCCTGATCGGCTCGGGAGCGCTCCTCTCCATGCCTTTCGCCGGATGGCTGACCGGCAAATTCGGCTGCCGCAAGACGCTGGTCGTTTCCACTACCGTTTTCATGCTCTCCCTGATCGCGCTGGCTTTCGTTTCCACACCCGCCTCATTCGGTATCGCGCTGTTCCTCTTCGGCGCGTCGTCCGGCGTGGTGGACGTGGCGATGAACATTCAGGCCATTCTGGTTGAAAAAGAACGCAACCGCAGCATGATGTCCGGCTTTCACGGCATGTACAGCGTCGGCGGTTTTTTCGGGGCCGTCATTCTTTCCGGACTCCTGAAAGCCGGGCTGTCGCCGCTGGCCGCCACCGCCTGTCTCGGCGTCACGCTGATCGTTTTGCTTGTCGCTTTTTTCGCCCGCTACCTGTTTCCCTACGGAAATCAGGGCAAGAGCCGCTCCTTTTTCGTGCTGCCCAAAGGCGGCATTCTTCTGCTGGGTATCTTGTGCTTTATCCTCTACATGGGTGACGGCGTCGTGCTCGACTGGGGCGCACTCTTCATGACGACGACCAAATCCGTCCCGCCCGATACGGCAGGCCTTGCCTTTGCCGTGTTTTCGGTCGCCATTTCCACCGGCCGCCTTTTCGGAGACCGGCTCGCCGAATGGCTGGGTGTTACAAAACTCATGACGGGAAGCGGCCTCATTGCCGCGGCAGGGTTCGTTCTCGTCATGGCGGCATCCTCGACCGTCACGGCTTTCGCCGGGTTCATTATCGTCGGACTGGGCGCCTCCAACCTCATCCCGATGCTGTTTTCCATCGCCTCGCGCCAGAAAATCATGCCCGTCAATCTGGCGATTTCATCCGTCACGACACTGGGCTATCTGGGCCTTCTGATCGGGCCGGCCATGATGGGCTTTATCGCCCACGCCACCAGCCTTTATGTCGTCTTCGGTATCGTGGCTGCCCTGATGATTTTCGTCAGCCTCGCCTCGCGCAAACTGCACGGCCTGTAAAACGGGGAAGGGACAGTCCTGTCCGGAAAAACAGGAAAACCTGTCTTTCCGGACGGCTTCTTCCTGTTTTTGGCTCCTGAAAAGCCTGTTCAGGGAGCCTCCGCCATCCGGAAAGCGGCCCGGACAGCCTGTGGCCTTGCGCTGTCATGTTCTTCTCCGACCCGTATAAAAACGGCGCTTTTCCACCCCTTCCTTTTCCGGTTTTCCGGTTTTTTCCGGCAAAGCTCCCCTTGCCGGTCAGACCGCCATCCGTACCGGCGAAACGGCAATGGAGGAGAGCGGGTAAAACCGGAACAGGCCGTAAAGAAGCAAGACCGGGATATTCGCCAGGCGGCTGCCCCGCGGTACAATATAGCCATGTCTACGATAATTGCCATTGATACCTCATCCGATATCGCGTCCGTCGCGCTGATGCGCGGTGAAACGATCCATTCCGCTTCAAGCGAGGGTTTTTCCACCCATTCGCTTACCGCGCTGCCCATGTTGCAGGAATTGCTGAAAAAGGAAGGGCTGGCCATTTCCGATTGCGACGCGGTCGCTTTCGGCTGCGGCCCCGGTTCCTTCACCGGCCTCCGCACAGCCTGCGGCATCGTGCAGGGCCTCTCTTTCGGCCTGGCCATGCCGGTCGTGCCGGTGGTAACGCTTGAGGCGATGGCTGAAGCATGCCGTTTTCAAACCGGCGCAAGCGATGTGCTGGCCTTGCTGGACGCCCGCATGCATGAAGTTTACTGGGCACAGTACCGGTATGAAAACGGAGAATGGACAACCGTTACCGAACCGCGTCTTACGGCAGCGTCCGGAGTGGCTCCAAAAGGAAATCCCGTTTTCTGCGGAAATGGCCTGGCGGCCTATGCCGGCGAACTGGAGGCGGTTGCCGGCAAATCGCGGCAATACCCGGCCATTTACCCGCATGCCGAAGCGGTGGCAAGGCTGGCCAAAGCGCGCTTTGCGCGTGGGGAAACGGTCAGCGCCTCGCAAATCCAGCCGCTTTACCTGCGCAACAAGGTCGCCCTGAAAACGGCGGAACGTCTGGCCCTGAAGGAAAAAACGGCATGAGCGCGGCAGAACGGACAGAAACAGGCCCTGTTTTCTCCGGCGAAGAGAGCGATGTCGAAATCTTCACCTTCGAGCCGATGCTCTTTAAGGATCTGCACGAAGTCTATTACATCGAGCAAAGCGTTTTTTCCTATCACTGGACTTATCCCAACTTCCAGAGTTCCGTTGCCGCAAACGATCAGGGCTGGGTACTGCGCAACGAGGCCGGAAAAATGCTCGGTTATT
Organism: Oxalobacter paraformigenes; assembly: GCF_000158475.2. Taxonomy (GTDB): domain Bacteria; phylum Pseudomonadota; class Gammaproteobacteria; order Burkholderiales; family Burkholderiaceae_D; genus Oxalobacter; species Oxalobacter paraformigenes. The sequence continues at coordinate 1,035,631 of NZ_KI392031.1, forward strand.
TCATCGCCATGGAAGCGGTCGATGAAATGCACCTGCTGAAAATCGCCGTGGCCGAAGCGTGGCAGGGGCAGGGATATGGCCGCATGCTGATGGAAAAAGCCATCGAAATCGCCCGCGAACAGGACATGCAATCCATGATTCTGGAAGTCCGTCCCACCAATGAACCGGCCGTCGCCCTGTACAAAAACACCGGGTTCAAAACCATCGGCGTCCGAAAAGGGTATTATGTCGATACCAAAGAAGACGCTCTTGTCATGAGGCTGGACTTATGAGCGAACTGGATGAAAAAACCCGCGAACGCTATCTGAAAGAGATGGGCATCACCATCTGGACATTGCGCGACGCCGCGCCTGCGGCCGACACCCTGTCCGTCACGCCGGATACGGCTATTGATACCCGTGCGCTTATGCCGCCGGAAGCGGAACCGGCGCGGAAACCGTCCCGGCCGGAAAAAACGCCGGCATCCGGCCCCGGCCTTCCGGAAGATTTCCCGGCCATGTTGCCGCCCGAAGCATTCGGGGACGATTTTCCGCCTCCGCCGGCATCCGGCACCGGTTTTCCCGCTTTCGACGTGGCGGATGCCGCCACCGCATCTGCGCTTTCTGCCGAAACGGCTGCCGGCCCCGACAGCTGGGAAAAACTGCTCGGTGAGATCGGCCATTGCGAACGTTGCCACCTCTGCAAGACCCGCAACAAGGTCGTGCCGGGTATAGGCGACCGGGAAGCGGACTGGCTTTTTATCGGGGAAGGCCCCGGTTTTCACGAAGACCGGCAGGGCGAACCGTTTGTGGGCCGTTCCGGCAAACTGCTGGATGCCATGATGGCCGCCATGCGGATGAAACGGGGAGAAAACGTCTATATCGCCAACATCGTCAAATGCCGCGCCAGCAACGAATCCGGCAAGGACCGCCAGCCGACGGAAGAAGAAGCCGCCATCTGCATGCCGTATCTGGAACGCCAGATCGACCTGATCCGGCCGAAAATCATGGTGGCGCTCGGCAAAACGGCAGCTGTCGCGCTGTTAAACACCGGAAGGGACGTTTCGCTGGGCTCGCTCAGAAACCGGGAACACTTTTTCCGGACGGGCGGCCGGAAAATCCCGCTTGTCGTCACCTACCATCCTTCTTATCTGCTGCGCACGCCCGGCGGAAAAAAACAGGCCTGGCAAGACCTGTGCCGGGCGCTGGACATTTACGATGAGGAAAAGAAAAGGGAAGAATAGGGGCGTTCAGTCCGCAGGCTGCGTGACGAATGCCAGCTTTTCAATACCGGCCTGCCGTACTGCCGCCATCACCCTGACGATGCGTTCGTAAGCGACCTGCCTGTCGCCGTAGAGCCGGATTTCCGGCTGCGGATCGGCTGCCGCCGCTTCCGCCAGCACCTTTTCCAGTTCCGTTTCGTCGATCCGGTTCCCGTTCCAGTAAAGCATCCCGTCTTCCGGGACGGAGAGGGCGACCGTTTCCGGGCGCGTGACGGTATCGGCCATCTGTGTCCGCGGCAGATCGACCCGCACCGACTGCGTCAGTACCGGCACCGTCAGAATGAAGATAACCAGCAGCACCAGCATGACGTCCACCAGCGGCGTCACGTTGATCTCGCTCATGACGTCTTCCTGATCGTTCAGTCCGCCCCCGAATGCCATGTCAGTCTCCTGTCATCCCGTCCATGCCGGAACCGGGAAACGATCCTGTCAGAAACCAGCCGTAAAGCTGCCGCGCGAAACGGTTCAACTGCCCGGCAAAGCGCCGGTTGATCCGGGTCAGGGCGTTATATCCCAAAACGGCGGGAATGGCGACCGCCAGACCCAGCGCCGTCATAATCAGCGATTCGCCGACCGGCCCGGCGATTTTGTCGATGGATGCCTGCCCGGAAACACCGATAGAAACAAGCGCATGATAAATGCCCCAGACCGTGCCGAAAAGCCCGATAAACGGGGCGGTTGCCCCGATGGAAGCCAGAGCGGACAGACCGTGCTGCATTTTCGCCATGCTCTCGTCGATGGATCCGCGCAGGTTTTCCGTCAGCCATTCGGCCATGCCCATCCGTTCACGCAGTTTTTCCGGGCCCTCGGTATAGTGTTTTGCCGCTATCAGACCGTCTCTGGCGAGCGCATGAAAAGGATTGTCTTCCGGCGCGGTCTCCAGCATTTCAAGCCCGGCAGAAAAGGTGGTGGCTTTCCAGAAAACCGCCATCCGTTTCGACAGGCCGTACAATTTCCAGGCGCGCCAGACGCGTGCGGCAATGATCGTCCAGGAAACGACGGACATGGCCAAAAGCAAAAGCGCCACACATCTGATCACCCAACCGCCCTGATTCCACAGGGCCAGTACGCCATAGGGATTGTTGTCCATTTACAAAACCTTGTTCATTTCATTCATCGTTCAGAGAAAACCGGATCGGTTGCACATACCGGAAAGCAACCGGCCGGCCGTCCTTTTTCGCCGGAACATAACGCCAGTGGCGAACGGTCTTCAATGCCGACTCGTCCAGCCGGGAAAAACCGCTGGAACGTTTCACTTTCACATCCGCGACATGGCCGTCCGCCCGAATGTAAACCGACAAAAGCACCAGGCCTTCCTCACCCATGCGCCGCGAAACAGCCGGGTAAGGCGGCTTCGGATTGCTGAAAAAACCGGCATCGGCATACGGCATTGCCGTTCCGCCTGAACCGTCAGCGTTTCCACTGCCGCCTCCCCTTTGTCCGCCTCCGTTTTCCACGGTTTTGCCGGCATTCCCCTTTACAGGCGAATGGCCAGCCGAACCCGGTTCAACGCGCTTTTCCCGGCCGTCATTGCCGGCACGGCCAAAAAGAGCTTTCTCCGTCCGTACCGCGCCGGAGGATTCTTCCGCCGGAACGGCAATGCCATCTGCCGAAGTGGCGCGGTCCTCACTGTCTGGCCGGATTTTCCTGCCCTCGCGCTTTCCCGAAACATCCTTTTTCATCCCGGACGGAAACGCCCCGGACGCGACGGCCGCTCCTTCCGGTCTCCTTATTTCCGGCCGCGTTCCTTCCCGTTTTTTTCCGTTTCCCGGCCGGTTACCGGCGCGTCCGCCCGACTCCCCATCGCCGGAAACGAGCACCCCCATGACAGGCGCGGCTATCGCCGGTTTTTCATCGCCTCCCGTCCACCCGATCCAGCCGATAAAAAACAGGTGGACAGCCAGCGCCAGCACGAGACAAATGCCGCTCTCCCGCGAGACCCGGAGCGTCGCCCATGGAGAAACGAACGGCTTGTCGGCTTTGTTCATGAAAAGGCAAAATCCTGTCGAAAAAGAAGCTTTCCAATAAGACACAGCGGCTATTGTAGCCGCGAACTTCCGCCAATCCTACCCATCCGGAAACCCGGCCGCCCGTTTGGATACCGGAGTTGTCGCCAAAACCGTTCCACAAAACAGGACAAGCGGGTGCGAACGCGACTTCCGGGCCTTGCCAGAGCAAGGCATGACAGAGTATAAAGACATTCTTTTTCTTTTTTCGACGACAGCAATGGCAAGCGAACGGAACACGACTGCCGCAAAAATGAATTCCCGGCTTTTTTTGCTGATCACCATGGGCATGATGTCGGCATTCGGGCCATTCGTCACCGACTTTTACCTTCCCGGACTGCCTGCGCTGGCCAGCTATTTCGGCACAACCACCTCATGGGTCCAGTTAAGTCTGACGTCCAGCATGCTGGGACTGGCGGGCGGCCAGTTGCTGATCGGCCCGGCCAGCGACAAATACGGACGAAAAGGGCCACTGCTCCTGTCGATGGCGCTCTTCATCGTCTCGACTGTCGCCTGTCTCTTTTCCTGGAATATCGAATCTTTCGTTTTTTTCCGGGTATTTCAGGGCATCGCCGGAGCGGGCGGCGTTGTCATTTCCAAATCCGTCGCCGCCGATCTCTATCAGGGCAAGGAACTGAACGACTTTTTTTCACTTCTGATGGTCATCAACGGACTGGCTCCGATCATCGCGCCCATCGTCGGCGGCTTTGTGATGAAATATACCGACTGGGAAGGCATTTTCCTTATCCTGCTTCTGGTCGGGATTGTCCTTTTTGCCGTCAGCTTCCGCTTTCGCGAATCCCTTCCGGCAGAGCGGCGGATTCCCGGCAGCGTGTTCAACTCTTTCGGAAAATTCGTCCCCATTCTCGGAAACGGCCGCTTCATGCATTACGTCTTTATCCAGACGTTTTCGATGGGCGTCTTTTTCACATATATCGCCTCGTCGCCCTTTCTGATTCAGGATCATTTTCATCTCGACGCCTTCGCCTACAGCCTCTGCTTTGCCGTCAACGCTTCCGGCATGATCGTGGGCAGCCGGATCACGCCAGGTTTTTCCAGCGTGTTTTCCGCGCTGAAAACCGGCGTTTTCGGACTGGGGCTGTCCAGTCTCGCTTTCGTGTCCGTTCTGGTAACCGACGGGGGATTTTACCTGCTGGAAGCGCTGCTCTTTGCGATGATGACGTTTCTCGGGATGATCCTGCCGACTTCCACCTCGCTGGCGCTAACGCTTGAACGGAAAAACGCCGGCGGCGCATCGGCCATCATCGGATTTTTCCTGTTTATCTTCGGCGCCATCGTCTCGCCAATGACCGGCTTCGGGTCCATGATCTTTTCCATCAGCGTCATGACGCTGGCGTGCTGTCTGCTGGCCTTGCTGTTTTTGTTCATTGCCGGGAAAAACCCCCGTCCGCCTGCCTGAAAAAACCGGAAATTTTCCAGTCCGTCCATAAGGGCCGATGCCCGTTTGGCCCGTCACGCCCGATCCCTTGCCGGCCGTTCAGTCCGGCGGCTGCTTTCTCTGTCCGGAATAATGCTGCAGTACCTGAAAGAGATGCGGCACGTCGATCGGTTTGGCCAGATAGGCATTCATGCCGGCTTCCAGCGATTTCTCGATATCTTCCTCGAAAGCGTTGGCCGACAGGCCGATAACCGGCACCGTTTTGGCGTCCGCTCTGGGCGAATGCCGGATAATCCGGGTCGCTTCCAGTCCGTTCATAACCGGCATTTGCACATCCATCAGAATGGCCAGATAACTGCCCGGCATGGCCAGCAGGAATTTCTCCACCGCTTCCTGGCCGTTTCCGGCCGTATCCACTTTCAGACGACGCGCCTGAAGCAGCGTCTGCGCGATCTCCCGGTTAATGTCGTTGTCTTCCACCAGCAACACCCGCCGGCCTGCCAGGGCGGCTTCCGGATCGGGAGTTGTTTCGGAAGCGCCCGTGTCGGTTACCGACAGCAGAAATTCATAGACCGTCGAGGGAAAAAGGGGTTTTTGCAGGAAATGGACAATACCGGCTTTTTGCGCTTCGGCACGGATTCCGCGGACATGGTAAGTCACCATTCCGACAGAGAGGCTGTCCGAATAACGGTTCCGCACGGTTTTCACCAGATCCGTCACTTTCCGGACAGGGGATTTCCAGCTCAACAGCAAGAGATCGAAGGCCTTGCCGTTCCGTCTGGCTTCTTCCAGCGCATCAAGCGCCGCCTCATCCGAAAAAACCGTTTCCGTTTCCACACCGAACCGCGCAAGCGCTTCGGCGGTATGGCCGTTTTCACCGGAGCGCTCATCGACCAGCAGGGCGCGATACCCGGCAAACCGGTCTTTCAGATCCGGCTGTTCCGGCAATGCCTCAACCGGATCGAGCCAGACCTGTGCGACAAAACGGCTGCCTTTCCCCGGTTCGCTTTCCACATCGACACGTCCGTTCATCAGCTGGACGTAACTGTGGACAATCGCCAGGCCAAGCCCGGAACCGCCCCGGTTTTCCCGGTGCCGCACGTCCTGCTCGAAAGGCAGAAATACCCTCTCGATCACATCCGGCTCCATGCCGATCCCGTTATCGCTTACCGTAAAGACGAGTTCGCATGTCCTCTTAATCCGCTGGCCTTCCTCGACTTGCAGTTCAACCCGTCCTCCGCTATCGGTAAACTTGATGGCGTTGGAGAGCAAATTGGAAACGATCTGTTTCAGTTTCAGGGCATCCCCGCTGTACAGTTCCCTGACGTTCTCCGCGATTTCCACGTGAAAACCGATACGTTTTTTTTGGGCCTGCGCATAAACCGCGCTGACAATATCGTCGATGAAAGCGACAAAACTGAATTCCCGTTTTTTGAGTTCCATCCTGCCGCTTTCGATCTTCGACATGTCCAGTATGTCATTAATAAGCGAGAGCAGGGAACCGGAAGAAAACTCGAGCTTGTTCAAACACTCCCTTATTTTCACGGGATCGTTCACGCAATCCCTGGCAATCGAGATCAGCCCGGTAATGGCATTCATCGGCGTGCGGATATCGTGGGACATGCGCGCCAGAAAATCGGATTTGACCTGATTGGCGCGCTCGGCCATTTCCAGCGCGTTGCGCAACATGGCTGTCCGTTCTTCCAGCTTTTTCTGCAAATCCCGCAATTCGGTAACGTCCGTGATATCGAGATAGATCACCAGATAGACCGGGTCATCCGCTATCCGGTCGATGCATTCCGCATTGAGCTGAAGCCAGGCGTCCTCTCCCTGCCGGTTTTTCTCCCGTATCACGAAACGGACCGGCTCGCCTTTCTGCATGAGCGGCATGTTCTCCGCGAAAGCTTCGCGGTTTTCAGGAATGTCCAGACGGTAAAGCGGGCAGGGCGAACCCTGTTCCGGGCGTTTCCCGAAAAACGCCACAAACCGTTCATTCGCCCCGATAAATTCAGGCATCCCGTTTTTCCTCATCCGGAACCGGGCAACAAACCCCGGCAGACTGTCGAAGGCGACCGTTCTTTCCTGTTGCGCCCTGACCAGATCGGTGATATCGGCAAAAACGCAGTAAATAACCTGTTTTCCCCCGACAAATTCATCGGTAAAGGTGCCGATGATCTTGATCCAGATATAAGCGCCGTCTTTCTGCGGCATCCGGCAGACGACCTCGTAGCGTTTTTCTCCCGCATCCCGCGCCGCCAGAATCCTGTCGCCGATCTGGCGCAACATTCCGGGATCGTCCCGGTAATGTTCGCTGACGCGATTGTGAAAACGGGTTTCGTACTCTTCCCGTGTGTAGCCCGTCCGCGAATAATAGTAATCGTTGCCCCAGAGAACGGTAAAATGCTCGTCCAGCAAATGCTTCGACACACTGACGTGCATGGCGCTCATCAGGGTGTTGTACTCGTAATCCAGTCTGTCGTACTGTTGCTTTAAAGGGGCTACAGACATGTGACACCTCGCTAAATCAAACGGGAAGACACCTTTCCTTCACCGCTTCCCGCTGGAGGAAATCGCCAGAACGGGAATCGGCTTCATCTGCATCGGCAGTTTTTATTAAAACAGGAAATCTTTCCTTCATGCAAGTCAATACCGGTATAAACCGGGCTGTCTCCGGTTTTTAATCCCGCTATTCACCCTGTTCGTTGTTTTTGGCAGAGACGCCGGATTTTCAGAAAAAACGGCCGAAACGCCTCCGGCCTGAAAAAATGCCCCTGTCCCGCCGCCCGGCTCGCCCTATAAAACCGGACAACACGCCGTTTTGCTGTCCGCCGGCATTCCGGCAGGCAGTCAGGCTGCCGTCGCGAAACCGGCACAGCGATCCTTTCCGTTGCAAGCGAAAAGCTGCTGCCGCCGGACAGAACAGACGGCATTTCCCGTTTTTTCCCGGAAAACGGCTTTCCGGATGGTTTAATGGCGTTTTTCTTCGCCGATCAGCGAAAGGGAATCCTTGATTTTCTGGTTACGCGCATGCCAGTGCATCACCAAAAGCATCATGCCCGACACGAAACTGCCGAAAATGACGATCACGGCATCGACCGAGAGATCGAATGAAACCAGCAGCGAATAAATGCCGAGCATCGACAGAATGGACAGATTCTCGTTGAAATTCTGCACGGCAATCGAATGGCCTGCCGAGAGGAGGACATGACCGCGATGCTGCAATAGGGCATTCATCGGCACAACGAAGAAACCGGCCAGCGCGCCCACCAGAACCAATAGCGGATAAGCCAGATAAACGGAATGAACCAGCGTCATGATCATGACGACAAGCCCCATCGCCACGCCCAGCGGCATGACCTTCAGGGACTGTTTGAGCTTCACGAATTTGGCGGCGGACACCGCGCCGATGGCGATTCCGACCGCGACAATCCCCTGAAGGAAAGCGGCCTTGTCCAGCGTCAGGCCCAGCGAATGCTGTGCCCACTTCAGCACGATAAACTGAAGCGTTGCGCCCGCTCCCCAGAAAAGGGTCGTGACCGCCAGGGAAATCTGGCCCAGCTTGTCGTGCCAGAGCGTCGTGAAACTGCGGTAGAAATTCCTGACCAGCAAGACCGGATTTTTGGGCTGTCTGGCATAACGCGCTCCCGTATCGGGAATGCGGAGATTGAAAAGCGCCGCCAGAATGTAAACCCCCATAATGACCACCAGCGCCGCCACGGCAGGCGAACCGGCAAAAGGCATATGATCCAGCAAAAAGGCGGAAACGTGTTTATTGATCAGCGCGCCGCCCAACACGGTGCCGAGAACGATCGAACTGACCGTCAGTCCCTCGATCCAGCCATTGGCGATCACGAGTTTTTCAGCCGGCAGCAATTCCGTCAGAATGCCGTATTTGGCCGGGGAATAGGCGGCGGCGCCCAGCCCGACGACCGCGTAGGCCAGCAAGGGGTGCACCCCGACGAAAATGAGGCTGCAACCGCAGAATTTGATCGTATTTGTGATGAACATGACCTTGCCTTTGGGCAGGGCGTCGGCAAAAGCGCCGACAAACGCGGCCAGCCCGACATACGACATCACGAAAAAAAGTCTCAGAAGAGGCGTCATCCACGGCGCGGCGTTCATTTGCGCCAGGAGGGCAATGGCAACGATCAGCAGGGCATTGTCGGCCAGCGAAGAAAAGAATTCCGCGGCCATGACGGAATAAAAGCCTCGATTCATGAGTGATATATCCGGTCAAACGTCGAAAGGGAAAAGTTTACTCCATCGAACCCCCTCCGGTCATTTTTTTTTGCTCCCGGCAAGGCTTTCCGGAAAGCGCCTGCCCCGTTTGCCGCCCGGCCGATTTCCCGGATGCGATTGCTTCGGGGCAGGCAAGGGAGGTAAGATGTATGCTTGTTATCGCCTTTTCCGGGCAACGGCCCGCAAAGACGGTTTTCCGCGCCAACCGCGGGTTTTCCTGACCCGATTTATCTCATGACCAGACCTTTAGTTGCCAGTATCGACATCGCTGCCATGCAGCACAACCTTTCCCTTGTCCGTTCCACGGTTCCCCGGGCGAAAATATGGGCCGTCGTCAAGGCCAACGCCTACGGACACGGACTCGAACGGTCCGTCCGGGCGTTTTCCGACGCCGACGGATTCGCCCTGATCGAAATCGAGGCAGCCATCCATCTTCGCGAAATCGGCTGGAAAAAACCGATATTGCTGCTCGAAGGGTTTTTCTATCCCCATGAACTGCCGACTCTGGCCCGTTACAATATCGCGTTTGCCGTGCATTGCGACGAACAGATCGACATGCTGGAAAAATCCCGTCTGGACATGCCGGTTGACGTTCATCTGAAAATGAACACCGGCATGAACCGGCTCGGTTTTTTGCCGTCGGAATACGGCAAGGCCCTTGAACGGTTGAAAAAAATCCCGAACGTCCGCGACATTTCCTACATGACGCATTTTGCGAATTCGGAAGCGAAAAAACATCCCCTGCTTTCAGTAAAAGAGCAGTTGCGGCGTTTCGACTCGGCCACGCAAGGCCTGAAAGGCGACCGCAACCTGTCCAATTCCGGCGCCATTTTGCTGCATCCGGAAATCCGTACCGACTGGGTACGCCCCGGCATCATGCTATACGGCGGCACGCCGGGAGGAAAAACGGCGGCGGAATACGGACTCGAACCCGCCATGACCCTAAGCAGCGAAATCATCCAGATCCAGCATATCAGGGAAGGCGACTCCATCGGATACGGCAGCATTTTCACGGCGAAAGGCCCGATGAAAACCGGCGTCGTCGCCTGCGGCTACGCGGACGGCTATCCCCGTATGGCTCCGGAAGGCACGCCGATCATGGTCGATGGCGTCAAAACCCGTCTGGTCGGACGCGTTTCGATGGACATGATCACTGTCGATCTGACCCCGGTTCCTGACGCGCATGTCGGCAGCAAGGTAACGCTCTGGGGAAAAGAGCTGCCTATCGACGAAGTCGCCGAAGCGGCGGGAACCGTCGGATACGAACTCATGTGCGCCCTGTCCCTGCGGCCGAGAATCGTGGAATGCTGGTAATCCTGTCCTGAGGAACAAACCTGTGGCGAAAGCGAAAATCCAGTACACCTGTACCGAATGCGGCGGCATCAGCAGCAAATGGGCCGGAAAATGTCCGGCCTGCGGCCAGTGGAACACACTGGTCGAGACACTTGTCGAATCCGCCCCGGCCAACCGTTTTTCCGGCAACCGGCAGGGCCTTGCCCAGACTGCGCCCGTCCTGTCGCTCTCGGACATTGACGCGATCGACGTTCCCCGTTTTCATTCGGGCATCGGCGAATTCGACCGGGTCCTGGGAGGAGGGCTCGTTCCCGGCGGCGTCGTGCTGATCGGCGGCGACCCGGGCATCGGCAAATCGACCTTGCTCCTGCAAGCCCTCGTCAATCTCGCCAGCTCGAAAAACGTGCTGTACGTCAGCGGCGAGGAATCCGGTTCGCAAGTCGCCCTGCGGGCGAAACGGCTTGGCCTCACGGCCGCAAATCTCCAGCTTCAGGCTGAAATCCAGCTCGAAAAAATTCTGGGCACGCTCTCGGAACACAAACCCGAAGTCGCCGTCATCGACTCTATCCAGACCCTGTATTCCGACGCCTTAACTTCCGCGCCGGGTTCCGTCGCGCAAGTCAGGGAATGCGCCGCCCAGCTGACCCGCTTTGCCAAGCAGTCGGGAACGACCATCATCATGGTCGGGCACGTGACCAAGGAAGGGGCGTTGGCCGGCCCGCGCGTGCTGGAACATATCGTCGATACCGTGCTTTACTTCGAGGGAGACACCCACTCCAGTTTCCGGCTGATCCGCGCCTTCAAGAACCGGTTCGGCGCGGTCAATGAACTGGGCGTTTTCGCGATGACGGAAAAAGGCCTGAAAGGCGTTTCCAACCCGTCGGCCCTGTTTTTGTCCCAGCATGAACGGCAAATCGCCGGTTCATGCGTCATGGCAACGCTGGAAGGCATGCGGCCGCTTCTGGTCGAAATACAGGCGCTGGTCGATACTTCGCCGACGCCCAATGCCCGCCGCCTTTCCGTCGGACTGGAACAGAACCGTCTCGCCATGCTATTGGCGGTCATGCACCGGCACGCCAATATCGCCGCCTACGATCAGGACGTTTTCATCAATGCCGTCGGCGGCGTCCGGATCAGCGAACCGGCCGCCGATCTGGCCGTGCTGTTGGCCATCCATTCCTCGCTGCGCAACAAGCCGCTGCCGCGCGGGCTGGTCGTCTTCGGCGAAGTCGGGCTGGCAGGAGAAATCCGGCCCGCGCCCAGAGGACAGGACCGTTTGCGCGAAGCCGTCAAACTGGGCTTTTCGATCGCCCTTATCCCGAAATCCAACGCTCCCAAACAGCCTTTCGAGGGCCTGACCGTGATCGGCGTCGAACGGATTGACGAAGCCTTCGACCGGATCCGGGAGCTGTAGGAAACGCGTACCCGGAAAATCCGGCCTTTCCGTAATTTGTTCGCGAAACGGCTATCGGCTTCCCGGAAACAGACCGGACAAGGGAAAGCCATTCCTCATCCGGCACGGGAAAAAGGCGGATTCAGGCAGGATTTTCAGGCTGGCCACGCAAAACCGCACGCGTCAAAAACGCCCGCTGGTGAAAATGGGCAGGGAATCAGGCCGGAAGATGCCGGGCGATGCGGCACAGGCTGTTTTCCCTTGCCTTGACCGGACTCCCGTCAGATCGCGGCGGCCCTGACATCGGCATAAAGATAACGGCTGACCAGAAGATAAGCTCCCCAGACCAGAATGCCTGTTACCACCCACGAGACCGGATAGACGACAAGCAGGGCGCTGAAAGAAGGGTAGAGCGGACAAACCAGATAAATCCACAAAAGACGCAGCAGACAGGTGCCGAATACCGTCAGAATCGTCGGCAATGTCGAACGGCCAAGCCCGCGCAGTGCCGAACCCGGAATTTCAAACGTGGCGGTAATGAACTGGAGCATCAAAAGCAGTTCCATCCGTTCGCTGGCAAACGCGGCCACCACCGGATCGGACGTAAAAAGCGAGATGAAAAACGCCTGTTGCCAGACAAAGAGGCACCCCATGACAGCCAGCGCCAGCGCCGACATGCCGAGCGTGAGCCGGAAAACACGGCGGCACCGTTCCATCTGGCGCGCCCCGTAGTTCTGTCCGATAAAGGTCACGGTCGCATTGCTGAAAGCCAGCACCACAAAATAGCTGTAGATTTCGAAATTCAGGGCAATGGCCGAACCGGCAACCGCGTCCGAACCGAACCGGTTGATCGCGGCCTGAATGAACAGGTTGGCGACCGAAAAAACCACGCCCTGCACGCCTGCCGGGACACCGATTCGCAAAATACGGGCCAGTTCCGGCCGGTGAATGCGCGCGTGCTTCAGATGCATCCGGTACGGATCGGCTTCGCGCCTCAGAATAAAGAGTATCATGGCGGCACTGACCACGAATGAAACAGCCGTGGCAATGGCCACTCCCGCCACACTCATATCGAAACCGATGACGAGAATCAGGTTCAGCACTGTATTGACGATACCGGAGACAATCAGGCAATACAGGGGCCGTTTGGTGTCGCCCATGCTGCGCAGAATGGCTGACCCGAAGTTATAGAAAATCATGAAAGGCATGCCCAGAAAAAATATCCGCAGATAGAGGACGGCCATGTCGAGAATGTTTTCCGGCGTATCGAGCAGAATCAGGACAGGCCGTGCGATGAGCATGCCCGCGATCAGGATCGCCAGACCGCAGACGATGGAGAGCACGCCAACGGTACTGATGGCGTCGCGAATGCCTTGCCGGTTTTTTTGGCCGATATAGTTGGCAATCAGCACATTGGCGCCAATGGAAATGCCGATAAACAGGTTGATCATCAGCCCGATAACCGGCCCGTTGGCGCCCACGGCGGCCAGCGCTTCGCTGCTGGAAAATTTGCCGACAACCGCGACGTCGATGGAATTGCACAGCTGCTGGAGCACGCTGCTCAAGGCCAGCGGCAAGGCAAAGAACAGGATCTTGTCGAACAGACTCCCTTCCAGCGGGTTGAGATGCCCGCCTTTTTTTCGGGATGGGTCAGTCTGTGTAGTCGTTTCTGTCATGGAGGGGATAACCCGGGCAAGTAAGCGCCGATGAATGGCGCGCACGCTATTCTAGATGAGCCGTGACCAATTGGACAGCGCACGGCAACAAACTGTTACCATTTCAGGGGTTGCCATTCATGGCAGTTTGGCTCGCCTGCCCGGCCGCGAGACAGGCCTGCCGCGTTCGCCTGACAGGATGGAATGCTTCAGACATCGGAACGCTTTCGTTGAAACAGAAAGGCTACCGGGGAGACAGGCAACAGGAAAATGTCCAGACAGACGCCGCTTTCCGGCAGGGAAAACCTTACCTCAACTCCCTGTCAAAGTGGCGATTTTGCCAAAATCCTGACGGCTTTCACGCCGCTGGAAACGGCCGATTCCAGCGTTCCCGGATACTCGCCGCTGACATAATCGCCTGCCAGAAGAAGACCGCGTTCGTCCAGAAGCGTACCCGGCCTGGCCAGACCGGCAAGACATTTGAACGTGGCTCTCTTTTCGGTAATCACACGCGACCAGAGGGGTGTTTCCAGTTCGGGGCGTCCGAAACTTTCCGCCAGCTGGCTTCCGATCCCGGCTGCCAGATCTTCTGTTCCGGTTTCGCCCACGGCGGACGAAACGCTGACCACGACAGCGAAAAGGCCGTCCTGCCCGTCGATAAAATGCCCCCGGTCGAAGACATACTGTCCCCATTGCCGCTTTTCCGGATAATCCAGCAAGGCGTAAAACGGCTGTTCGAGCCGGATAAAAGGGGGATATTGCAAATAGCAGGTCGTGACCGGTTCGAAGTCAAGCGCATCCAGCGCCGCCGTATCCGCCAGTCCGGACAACAGGGCGCCGGCAACGGGCGCGGAAGTCGCGACAATCACGGCGTCGTACCGTTTATCCGCCTTGCCGTCCAGTATCCAGTTTTTTCCGTCGAAAGCGATCTGGCGCACCGTCTGGCCCAGACGGATTTCACCGCCCTGCGCCGCGCAGTATTCAAGCGCTTTTTCGGGAAAAAGGGCGGAAAGATCGGTTTTCGGAATCAGCATGTCCGATGCAGCCCGCTTTTTTCCGAGACTGTCGCGCAAAACGGCCATGAACACGTTTGCGGAAGCTTCTTCAGGAGACGTATTCAGGGCGGCCAGACAAAGCGGACGCCAGAGCAGGGCATACAGTTTGGGCGTTTGCCGGAACTGTTCCAGCAGGCGAATCACCGGCCGGTCTTCCCCGATATCCCACCTGATCGCCCGGCACCTGGTGAAAAACCGGGCCAGCGCCAGCCGGTCTTCCGCGTCGAGTCCCGACGCTTTCAAAAGCCCTCCCGCCAGATGGAGGGGAGCGGGCCAGCGCGGCGTCACGAAGTCCATCGCTTTCGAGCAGGGCGGATAACGCATTTGCAGGGGCAGATTCAGAAAGACGGTACCGGGGTCGATTCCTATTTGACGCATCAGCCTCAGGGTTTCCCGGTAAGCGCCGAGAAGCATGTGCTGGCCGTTATCGGCCGCCATCCCTTCCAGAACCGTTTTCCGGGCACGGCCGCCGGGAATACGCGAGGCCTCGAAAAGGGTGACCCCGTAACCGGCCGATACGGCTTCCACCGCGGCGGCGCATCCTGCCCATCCCGCACCGATAACGGCAATTTCCTTATCCATTGAGCCAGGTTTTCCAGGCCAGCCAAAGCTTCCGGGATTTCGTCAGCGACACCCTTTCCGTCAGGACGGGGAAATCGCACCGTTCGATTTCACCCAGCAATTCCCGGTAAATCGTCGCCATCATGACGCCGGGCTTTTGCGCTTCCCGATCCGCTTCCGGCAACAGTGAAAACGCCTCCTCGTAAAGCCCTTGCGCCCGCGCTGCCTGAAATTGCATCAGTTTCCGGAAAGCCCCGGTATAACGCCGCTTGAAGAGATCGTCTTCCGTAACGCCGAACCGTTCCAGTTCGTCCTGCGGCAAATAGATTCTTCCCATACCGATATCTTCACCCACATCGCGGATGATATTCGTCAGCTGGAAAGCCAGTCCGAGTTTTTCCGCGTATTCCAGCGTATCCGCCTGGGTCACGCCGAAAATTTTCGCGGCTAAAATGCCGACAACGCCGGCTACATGCCAGCAATATTTTTCCAGTTCACCAAAACTCGCATAGCGTTTCCGGTCGAGATCCATCTCCATACCATCGACAATGGCACCCAGCTGGCTTTCCTCGATGGAAAACGCCTGAAGATGAGGCATCAGGGCCTGCGTAATCAGATGGTCAGGGTGGCCGGCATACATGTCGGCGATTTCCCGGCGCCAGCCGGCCAGTTTTCTCCGCGCCGATTCCGTATCCAGCGAACGGTCATCGACAATATCGTCCACCTCACGGCAAAAAGCGTACAGGGCCGTGATGGCTTTGCGGCGGACGGGCGGGAGGAACCGGAAACTGCCATAAAAACTGGAACCGCTTCCCGCCGCCTTGTGCTGGCAATACTGGTCTGGCAACATAAGTGCGGAATTGAAAAAGCAGAAACGCCATTATCCCGCAAAATGTCCGTCCGTCAAAACGGTTCCGGAAAACGGCCAGACGCTGTTCAATCCGTTTTCGGGCGCAAGACAGGCAAATCGCCCCCGTGCGTCCGCGGGACATGCGTGCAGTCCGCCCCCTTTTCGTGAGCCGCGCCGGACACCGGACAGGAAAGTGCATTCAAAATGCCGCAACTGGCGACGTCGCTGGCCTCGCGACAACTGCCCCGCAGCGTCCTGAGCTGTTTTTCCAGCTTTTTCAGATCCCGGATCCGCTCGGCGACGTGCCCGATATGCTCGTCCAGAAGCGCGTTGACCCTGTCGCAACTTTCTTCCGGCCTGTCCTTGAAATGCAGGAGAACGCGGATTTCATCCAGCGTCATGTCCAGCGAACGGCAGTGGCGGATGAAAAGCAGGCGTTCCACATGCACTTCCGTGTAAACCCGGTAATTGCTGCCCGTTCTTCCGATTTTCGGCAACAGTCCCGCTTTTTCGTAATAACGGATCGTCTCGACCGGCATGCCCGTCTTTTGCGCCAGTTCACCGATTTTCATGTCATGGCTCCTTTCCCCTGGCGTGACCGGAATTCCGGCCATTCCCAAATTATCCCGAAAAGTATTATATCCGCACTTGACTCTAAAGCGGCTACAGGGTTTTCAATAGAGGAAAACGGGAGAAAAACCATGACACACGACTCTTTCGACAAACGGGAACACCCTCATGCCGATGAGGGCGCCTCTCATGAACCGGCCGGCGAACGACACGCGCACGTTCACGCGTCTCATGCGCATTCCCATCACGATCACGGGCATGCCCATCATCGCCATTCCGATGGGAAAGAGGAGCACGACCATTCCCATACTCTTTCCCACACCCATGCGCATGGCGGATGCGGCGCCTCGTGCCCTCCCGGCTTTTTCGGAGCGGATATCCAGACGGCGCACCCGAAAGGACAGGCCGTTTTCTATATCGGCAGCATGGATTGCTCGGTCGAGGAAAACGATATCCGGAACATCCTGTCGAAAATAAAAGGCATCCGGAGCCTGAACTTCCAGCTTGCTTCCCGCACCCTGTCCATTGACGCCGACAGCGAAACGGTGGAAAAAAGCGTCGCCGCCATCAAAAAGGCCGGGTACCGGCCCGAACGCATCGTGACCGACGGCCCGGAAATCAGCGTTCCCAAAAAGGAAGAGCGGGTCTGGCATCTCTGGCTGGCCTTGACGATCGCCGGCTTCGTCGAAGTCCTGCATTTTTTCGCCGGCGACATTACCATCGTCAAAATCGGGGGAATGGCCCTGTCCGCCGTCGCCATCTGGCTGGCGGGCTTTTCCACTTACCGCAAGGGGCTGGCCGCGCTTCTGGAAAGGCGGCTCAACATCAATGCCCTGATGACGGTGGCTGTCACAGGCGCTTTCCTGATCGGCCAGTGGCCCGAGGCCGCGATGGTCATGGCGCTTTACGCGATCGCCGAAATGATCGAGGCCCGGTCAGTCGATCGCGCCCGAAACGCCATCCGCAACCTGCTTGACCTGACGCCGCCGACCGCCGAAATCCGGAATGAAAACGGGATATGGACGGCCATACCGGTCAAAAACGTCACGCTAAACACCCTTGTCAGAATCCGCCCCGGCGACCGCATTCCGCTGGACGGCGTCGTTTCCGGCGGGAGCGGGACAGTCGATCAGTCTCCCGTGACAGGCGAGAGCATTCCGGTTGACAAGAAACCCGGGGATTCCGTTTTTGCCGGCACGATCAACCAAACCGGCATACTCGAATTCCGGGTGACGGCGCTTTCCGGCGACACGGTCGTCGCCCGCATCATCAAGGCCGTTGAAGAAGCGCAGGAAACCAGCGCGCCGACCCAGCGTTTCGTGGACAAGTTCGCCGCCATCTATACACCACTGGTCTTTCTGTTTGCGCTTGGCGTGGCGCTTGTCACGCCATTCCTCTTTGGCTGGACATGGCTTGAAGCGCTCTACAAGGCGCTGGTGATGCTGGTTATCGCCTGTCCCTGCGCGCTGGTGATCGCCACACCGGTCACCGTCGTCAGCGGACTGGCGGCGGCGGCACGCCGCGGCATCCTGATGAAAGGAGGCGTCTATCTGGAAGAGGCGCGCACCCTCAAAGTCGTGGCGCTGGACAAGACCGGCACGGTCACCGAAGGCAAACCGCGACTTCTGGACGTACAAATCGTCGCATCCGGCTTGCCGGAAAACGACATACTCGACTGGGCGGCCAGTCTTGCCGACAGTTCCGGCCATCCCGTCTCAAAAGCGATTGCCGCCGGACTGCACCGCACGGCACGAGCTGTTGCCCATTTCACCGATCTGCCGGGCAGGGGAGTGAAAGGGACCGTCGAAGGCCAGGCGCTCGTCATGGGCAACCATCGCCTGATCGAGGAAAAGGGCCTGTGCCGGCCTGCCATTCATGCATTGCTGCTCGAACACGAAAGACAGGGCCATACCGTGACGGTACTCGCGTCCGACACTGAAGCGCTCGCCGTTTTCGCGGTCGCCGACACCATCAGGGAAACGTCCCGCGAAGCGCTGGCCGCGCTGAAAAAGAAAGGAATCGTCACCGTCATGCTGACCGGCGACAATGAAACGACCGCAAAAACGATTGCGGCCGAAGCGGGCATTGAAAACGTCCGCGGCAACCTCTTGCCCTCGGAAAAACTGGACGCCGTTCGCGAACTGCAAAGACGGTTCGGTGACACCGCCATGATCGGGGATGGCATCAATGACGCGCCCGCGCTGGCCCATGCCGATATCGGCATCGCCATGGGCGAGGCCGGCACCGACATTGCCGTGGAAGCGGCCGATGTGGTCATCATGAACGACGATCTGCGCCGGATTCCCCAGATGATCGAGTTGTCGGCCGGCACCTATTCGATTCTCTGGCAGAACATTGTGATCGCGCTGGGCATCAAGCTCGTTTTCTTCGCGCTGGCCCTGTTCGGATCGGCAACGATGTGGATGGCGGTTTTCGCCGACATGGGCGCCAGCCTGCTGGTGCTGCTAAACGGCTTGCGCGCCCTCAAAAAATAAGAATGCGGGACAGTCAAACCGGGTAAAATAGCGCGGGACGGCAGGGGAGCCAACGACTTTCAGTCCTGCCGGAAAACGCTATCCGGAACGAGTCCATGAATGAAACGCTTTTATATCTCCTGATCTTTCTCGCCACTGCCTGTCTTATCCTTTTGCTGATCCAGCTTTTCCGGCAGGCGCGGCAACCGGCTTCTTCCGTTTCGCTGGATGGGTGGCGGCAACAGCTGGAACAGGCCATGCAAGCCGTCGGCGAACGGACGGAACGGCAATTGCGCGAACAGGTGCTGATGAGCGCGCAGGGAACCCGGCAGGAGCTGACCGCGTCACTTGCCCAGTTCCAGCAAGGCGTCACCCAGCAGATGACAAACGTTTCAACCCTCCAGAACGGCCAGATACGCGCCTTTTCCGAACAGCTTGCCCGCTTGACGGCGGGAAACGCCGAACAGCTTGAAAAAATGCGGGAAAACATCGCCGCACAAGCCCTTTTCACCCGTCAGGAACAGTCGGACGCCATGAAACGCTTCGGCGACACGCTGCACCAGACCCTCACATCGCTGACGGAATCGAATGCGAAACGCATGACCGAAGTCCGGGCCGTTCTGGAAGAAAAAATACGCGAACTGCAAACCGACAATGCGGCAAAGCTGGAAGAGATGCGCAAAACGGTCGATGAAAAACTGCATGCCACGCTGGAACAGCGGCTGGGCGAATCGTTCCGGCTCGTTTCCGAACGGCTGGAAAAAGTGCATCAGGGACTGGGCGAAATGCACCAGCTGGCCATGGGAGTGGGCGACCTGAAAAGGGTGCTGACCAATGTGAAAACCCGCGGCACCTGGGGAGAAGTCCAGCTGGAAATGCTGCTCGAACAGCTCATGACGCCGAACCAGTACGCCAAAAACGTGGAAACGGTTCCGGGTTCCGGCGCGTTCGTCGAGTTCGCCATCAGGCTGCCCGGCAAACACGATGAATCCGCTCCCGTCTGGCTGCCGGTCGATGCCAAATTCCCGAAAGAACAGTACGAGCGTCTGATGGAAGCCTCCGAAGCCGCTGACGCCGACGGGGTAGCGCAGGCGGGGAGGGAACTGGAACGGGCTATCCGGCTTCAGGCCAAAACGATTGCCGACAAATACCTTTCGCCGCCGCATACGACCGATTTCGCCCTGCTGTTTTTACCGACAGAAGGGCTTTACGCCGAAGTCATGCGCCGTCCCGGCCTCTCCGACGAATTGCAGCGCACCTGCCGGATCAGCATCGCCGGGCCATCCACCCTGTCAGCGCTTTTGAACAGCCTGCAAATGGGATTCCGGACACTGGCGCTGGAAAAAAGATCGTCCGAAGTCTGGGAAATACTGGGCGCCGTCAAAACCGAATTCGCCAAGTTCGGATCGGTACTGGACGCGACCAAAAAAGTACTGGAACGCGCCGCGAAAAACATCGACGACGCCCAGATCCGGACCCGCCAGATGTCGCGCAAACTGAAGACTGTCGAAGCGCTGCCGGAAAACAGGGCGGAAGAATTGCTGGGCATCGAAGGACTTCCCGGCGACAGCAAACAGGCCGGCGAGCCAAGAGTCAAACCGGCCGAAGGACTGCCGTTGTCGCAATAAAAGAACAATTCCTGGAAACGGCCTCAAAAAAATCGTTTAAGCTCATGATTTTTATTTATTTTATCTGACACATTCGTCAGCATAAAAGAAATTGCCGTTTAGCAAAAAATAACAATACGTGAGATAATCTTTCCTGAAAGTAATTAAACGACCGTCTATAAGCTGCCGATTTCAAACGTACCGCACTTTTAATAATGACCCAGTTCAAGCAATGGATGCAGGACGCCCCGGTACGACCGGTACGGATTACCCTGATTTATTTCATTTTCGGTCTGTTGTGGATGCTGGCCTGCTGTTTCATCGGCATTAACACCGACTGGAAAAACGATGAATTGCTTTTTGTTCTTTTTGCGAACCGCTTTTTATACGCCGTTCTCTCGTCGCTGTTCCTTTACGTCTTGTTGCGGAAGATAAAAACCTTTCCCGCTATCGGAAAATGGAATTTGTCACCGAAAAAACTGGTCGTCGCCAATTTTCTTTTCTGTCTGTTCTGGATCGCTTTCATCCGTCTGTTCACTTATCTGGCGCTGGACGATTTCACGCTCCGTGCCCAGTTCATCTATGTTTCCGGCCTGCTTTTGATCGGCTGCTCTTCCGTTTTCCTGTTTCTGCTTTTAAGTTCGATCCAGAACCGGGCCGATGCGAACCGTCAGGACACGCCTTTCGTACTGCCCCGCAACGCTTACCGGATCATGCTGGCATTCGTGTGTCTTGCCCTGTCCATCCCCCTTATCAGCTTTCTTTTCATCGAACTTTTGACGCCAAAGATCGAAAAAAACGCTTTTTCGGAACTGGAAATGTCATCCGGCATCCGGGCAAAGCAACTGGAAGGCTGGCTTGACGAACGCGAGCATTCCACTTTCCTGACGCTGACCAGTCCCGGCTTCATTGACGATGTCAGAAAACTGCAAACCACCCGAAGTCCGGCAGCGAAAACCGCTATCCTCGCCAGGCTCGAATCCCTGAAAACAGCCCAGCAATACGACTCCCTGATCCTTTTCGATGCGCAACGCCATCCGCTCTTTTCAGTCGGCAAACCGGTCAACAGGTCTTATCTGAACAGGCAGATCGACAACGCGGCCGGCAAAACTTATGAAGAGCTGAACAAAAAAGACAAGAACCGGCGCGATTTCATCGTGCCACTCTATTTCATCAGCACCAGCGTTCCGCTTGGCTGGGTCTATGTCAAACTGGACGAACAGGCCTATCTGTCCGCCTACCTCGATCACTGGGCGAGAGATATCGCGAACAAGCGCATCCTTCTGATCGACCGGGAAGGGAACGATTTCATGCTTTACCGGACGGAACAGGACGAGTCCGGCAAGGTCGTTGTCAGATCGTACAACGCAACCGGCAATGTTCTGCCGCAGGCCATTGCAGCAGGCGAACGCCGCGTCAAGGGGCCGACACTGTATAAGGAGATCGCCCTGGCGGCCTGGCATCCGGTTGAGGGAATGGACTGGTATGCCGTTGTCAAGATCGACCGGAAAAACCTGATGGCCCCGGTGCGCAGTCTCGCGCTCTGGTTCAATCTGGCTTTCATCACCATCCTGATCATTTTCGGGATTGTCCTGCTGTTTATCTGGCATATGGTCCAGCGTTCCCAGCTCATCGCCTCCGATCTCCGGGAAAAACAGCTGCTGAACAATTTTTACACACTGCCCTTTATCGGAATGGGGATCCTTTCGGTTTCCCTGGACAAATGGATCCACTTCAACGACAAGCTGTGTGAAATTTTCGGTTACACACCGGAAGAATTCGGGAAAAAAGGATGGAACGAACTGTGCGACACGCCCTGTGCCGAAGAAAACCGGGGCATCGAATCGCTGAAACGGGGAGACATCGACGAATTCCGGGAGGAAAAAGCGTTCCGGCGCAAAAACGGCAGAAACGCCATCGCGGAAGTCCATTTCAGATGTGTCGCGAAAGACGACGGAGCCCCCGACTATCTGGTCGTGACTGTCGAAGACATCACCGAACGCAAGAAAGCGCAAACGGAAATCTATCGCCTAAGCCAGCTGTACGCGACGCTTTCCCACTGCAATCAGGCCATCGTCCATTCCAAAACGGAAAAGGAACTCTTCCAACAGATTTGTTACGGTATCGTGCACTACAGCGGGCGACGTTTCACCATGGCCTGGGTAGGGCTGATCGACGAAAACGCCGAAAAGGTCGATATGACTGTTTCATACGGCATACCGGAAGAACTTGCCGAACCTTTCCGCACCATGAGTATCGTTTCGCGATTCGACAACATCCGTGAAAACAGTCCGGCAGGTATTGCCATCCGTGAAAAACGAACCGTCTGGATACAGGACGTCTGGAAAGATCCGTTTCTGGCAAACTGGATCGAACTGTTCAATAAAATGGAAATCCGCTCCCTGGCCGCGTTTCCCCTGTATCAGGACGGAAAAACCATCGGCGTGCTGAAAGTGTATTCGCCGGAACCGGAATCCTACGACGCCCAGTCCAAAAACCTTCTGACGGAAATGACCAGCGACATCAATTTCGCGCTTGACAATTTCTTTCACGAAGCCCTCCGGAAACAGACGCAAAAAGAACTGGAAGAAAGCGAAAACAACTACCGGCGGCTTTATACCGAACGCATGCAGGCCGAAGAAGAAGTGCAGCGCCTGAACCGGCTGTATGCCGCGCTTTCCCAGTGCAACCAGTCCATCATACGCTGCAAAAACGAACGGGAACTGTTTACGCAAATCTGCGAGGACATTGTCGAATACGGCCAGATGAATCTGGTCTGGGTCGGGCTTGTCGATAAAAAGACACAGGATATCGTTCCGGTGGCGTCTGCCGGCGAACACCAGGATTACCTGAAAGGGCTCTATATCAATGTATTGCCCGATCACCCGGCCGGACAGGGACCGGCCGGTCAGGTCGTCCGTGAAAACAAGCCGATCTGGATGCAGGATTTCCTGCATGAACCGGCCATGAAGCACTGGCAGAAACACATCGAGCACTTCAAATGGCGTTCGTCAGCCATCCTGCCATTGCACAGAAACGGCAACGTCATCGGCGTCATGTTCTTTTATTCAAACGTTCTGAATGCCTTTACCGAGTCGTCGCAACGGCTTTTGCTCGAACTGGTGGAAGACATCGATTTCGCGCTGGAACACTTCGAAAAGGAAGAGCAGCTCCAGCTCTCGGCGCAGATATTCGCCCAGAGCAGCGAAGGAATCATGCTTCTTGACCCCAATTGCCATATCGTCATGGTCAACAGCGCCTTCACCCACATTACCGGTTACAGCGAGGAAGAAACACTGGGCCGCAATCCCAAAATGCTGGCTTCCGGCCAGCACGACCGGAACTTTTACGCCACGATGTGGGAAGCGATTGAAACGGAAGGGCGCTGGCAGGGCGAAGTGTGGAACCGGCGCAAGGACGGAAGCCTTTATCCGGAATGGTTGCTGATCCAGACCATGCGCGACTCCCGGGGCACTCTGACGCACTACATCGGAACCTTCACCGATCTGACCGAACGGAAGGAAACGGAAGAACGCGTCCAGTGGCTTGCCCATTTCGATCCCCTGACCGGCTTGCCCAACCGGACGCTTCTGCATATCCGGAGCAATCTGGCCATCAGTCTGGCACAACGCCGTCATGAACCGCTTGCCCTGATGTTCCTCGATCTGGACAACTTCAAAAACGTCAACGATTCGCTGGGCCACGGTGTAGGCGACGAACTGTTGAAACAGTTTTCGCAGCGGCTGGTGAACGCGGTCCGGGAACAGGACACGATTTCCCGGCTCGGCGGCGACGAATTCGTTCTGGTATTGCCCGGCACCGATACGGACGGAGCGGCCTATCTGGCAGAACGGCTTTTGAATATCGCGGCCCGGCAATACAACATCGAACGGCATGAAATCAACCTGACTGTTTCAATCGGTATCGCGATGTACCCCACAGACGGCACCGACTTCGATACCCTCTGGCGCAGCGCCGACGCCGCCATGTACCGCGCCAAACAGAGCGGCCGGAACGACTACTGCTTTTTCACCACTGAAATGCAGGCGCGTTCCGCCAGAACGCTTCAGATCGACAATGCGCTGAGAAGAGCGCTCGAACGAAATCAGTTCAGCCTTGTCTATCAGCCCCAACTCTCCTTAAACACCAACCGGATCGTCGGCTTCGAGGCGCTTATCCGGTGGACACATCCCCAGTTCGGCAACACGCCGCCGGACGAGTTCATCCCGATCGCCGAATCGAACGGCCAGATCATTCCGATCGGGGAATGGGTATTGAAAACCGCTGTCCGGCAATTGCGCCTCTGGCAGGACAACGGCCTGAAAGACGTGACGATATCCGTCAATCTCTCCGCCGTCCAGTTCCGCCATCCGCGCTTGCCCGAGCTTGTCATGGCCATTCTGGAAGAAGCGGGCGTTTCGCCGGAATGTCTCCAGCTCGAACTGACCGAAGGGGTAGCCATGGAAAATCCCCTGGCGGCCATTACCGTCATCGACGAACTGCGCAAGAAAGGCATCCGTATCTCGATCGACGACTTCGGAACGGGCTATTCCTCGCTGACCTACCTGAAACGGTTCAACGTTTACAGTCTCAAAATCGATCGCTCATTCGTTCAGGATTTGCCGAACGATACCGAAGACATGGCGATCGTCTCAGCCGTGATCTCACTGGCCGACAGTCTGGGCATGATAACGGTGGCCGAAGGTGTCGAAACGAAAGAGCAGCTCGAATTCCTGCGCTCCAGAGGCTGCACCGAAATCCAGGGGTATTATTTGTCCCGTCCGCTTCAGGCCGATGCTGTTTTTTCCTTTATTGAAGATGATCATATGAAAACGATTTCCTGATTTCCTATCGTTTTACTACGAAATGTCGCAGGAGAGCCACGAAACGTGGCTCTTTTTTTATGCAAATTTTTTATTTTTCCTTTTAAAAACATGCATTTATTTTGAATTTAAACTATTTTGCAAAAAAGTTTCCAACTGATGTGCAAAATTATAAATACATGTAATAATGTTTCCCCGTGGAAATATTGCCATTCTTTAAACAACATGCCGATCAGTTAACCAGAAAAATCCAGGGTTAGAAATGACAGACAAGATATTGAACACTTTACGGCTTGCAGAACAGTTCCGGCGGGGAAAACCGATGAGCATTGGCAAAACGGCACTGTTCTTTGCGGTCGGCACTTCCTTTTACATCCTGTGTACGATTTATTTTCTGTCTCTTCTTTCAGAAGAAATCCTGCTGAAATTCCATTTGTTCGGCATTGTCGGATTTGTTTTTGTGATTTTCAGCACGCTTTTACTTCACTTTCTGCTGGCAAAAAGCGAACTGGCCGGTTTCCTGTCCCATCGCCGGGCCATCGTTTTCACCTATCTGTTCCTGACATCGCTTTACTTTCTGGTAGCCGATATTTTCGTTTACCACAATCCCGAAAATTCCGGAACCCTGCTTGAATTCACCCTGAAGACAAACCTGGCGCTAGCCGGCATTTCAAGCTGTTTTCTCTATCTGTTTCTCTGGCATTTCGACGAATCCCGCTCTTTGAAAGCCGAAAAACCGAATTTGTGGCGCAAAACCGGCGATTACCGTCTCGCCGCGATTTTTCTGGGACTGCTGCTTATTATTCCCCTTATCAGTTTCGGGCTTCCCAAGCTGTACAGTTCGCATCTGGAAAAGGAAACGCTCGCCAATTTGCAGGCGAAAGTCCAGGCAAAAGCCCAACATATCGAAAGCTGGCTGAAGGAACAGCGGGAAATCGGGTCGGTTGTCCTAAGCAGTGCCTTTTTCCGGCAAAGTTTTGAAAAATGGCGTTTCGATAACAGTCTGATCGCAAAAATGGATGTGGTCGATTTTTTGAAAACCCTTAAGAACGCCCAGCAATACAAGAGCATCAAAATCATTGACCCGAAAGGAAACGAACTGCTTTCGCTCGGTGAAAACCTGAGGCTGGAAGAGGATAACCGGCTGGCCTTGCTGGAACTGATGAACCGCCCTCATGTCCGGAAGATCCGGCACAACATCTATTCGCAGGGCAAGTCGGGCTTTGAAATGGTCATCCCCTACATACTGACAGACCGGACGCAGGAAGCGATGGGCGCCGTACTGATCGCTTACGATCCCGAGGATTATTTTTCACAGCATTTCGACAGCTGGATTGCTTCCCATCCGGGAAGGGAAGTGGTTTTGCGCCGGCAAGTGGGCGACAAGGCCATCATGCTGACGATCAAATCTTCCGAAAACGGAAACAGTGCCGTTCACACCACCTTAAAAAACCATGAAATCGTCTCTCCGTTACCGGCCGGTTCCGATACAGGACACGGTATCGGCAACGACTACAATCAGACCAAGGTATTTGCGGCATGGAATAACATCGACGATACTGACTGGAAGCTCATCTTCAAATACGATTACAACAAGGCCATCCGTTCCATGCAGAATTCGGCTTTCGGGGTTGCCATCATTACCTTTTTTGCGGTTCTGGTCATCGGTCTTGCCCTGCTTCTGATATGGAAGATGCATCAGAAAACCCAAAATCTCGCCCGCAAGATCAGGAAAGACAAACTGCAGGACAATTTCTACACCATGCCGTTTATCGGCATGGCGATCCTGTCACCCCGGATGGATTGCTGGCTTCAATGCAACGACAAAATCTGCGACATTCTCGGCTACACAAAAGAAGAAATGACGCTCAAAAGCTGGCAGGACATTTGCTTCCGTCCCGATACGGAAGAAGAACGATCCCAGCTGATCGCCCTGAAAGAAGGCGTGTCGGAAGAAATCCACACCGAACGGGAACTCATCTGCAAAAACGGCGACGTCGTTCTTGTCGATATGCACGCCCGTTGCGTCAGGAACCGGGACAAGTCCCCGGACTATTTCGTTGTCACGTTCGAAGACATCACCCGGCAAAGGCAATCCGAACGGCAAGTGTCGAGACTGTCCCAGCTAAATACGATCCGGAGCCATTGCTCCTACGCGATAGCCCGCAGCAAAACCGAAATCGAACTGTTCGAAAACATCTGCCGGATCGTGGTACATCACAGCAATGTCAAAATGGCATGGATCGGCCTGATCGACGAACCGACAGGCATGGTCAAGACCGGCGCAAAATACGGCGATGGGGTGGCCTTTCTGGAAGAAATCGTCATTTCCGTCGATGAAAACCATCCAAATGGCCATGGAACCGTCGGAAGGGCGGTGCGTTCCGGAAAACCCTGCTGGAATCAGGATTTCCAGCAGGATCCGCTGTGCGCGCCCTGGCACAAGCGTTCCATCCGGAACCATGTCCAGTCTGTCGCTTCGCTGCCCTTGCACAAAAACGGGAAAATCACCGGTGTTTTCCTGCTCGCTTCGGAGCGTACCGATGCGTTCGATCCGTCTGTGCAGAATCTGTTGGTGGAAATCGCAAACGATATCGACTTTTCACTTGAGAACTTTCATCGGGAACACATCAGGAGCAAGGCGGAAAACGAATTGCGCAATCTGTATGTGGAAAGCAAAGTGGCCGAAGCAGAAATCCGGCGTTTGAACCAGCTCTACGCTATTCTGGGCTACTGCAATCAGGCCGTTGCCAGATGCTCGACGCAGGATGAACTGTTCCGGCAGATCTGCCGGATCGTCACGCAATACGGCGCCATGAAGGTAGCCTGGATCGGGCTGGTCAACGAAGAAAACAAGGTTTACCCTGTCGCATCCGAAGGCGCTTCTCCCGCTGCGATCATTCAGGCAATGGACGTGATCAGCCGTACCGACCTGACCATGACGCAGGGTATCATCCGAAAGGCGCTCAAGGAAGACAAGCCGGTCTGGGTGCAGGATTTCGACAGCGATCCGATCTGCGATATCCTTCGCAATTCCACCATCTGGAAAGACGTCACCAAAGAAAACCAGATTCATGCCATCGCCTGTCTGCCGCTTCACAAGAACGGAAAAACCATTGGCGTATTGAGCCTGAATGCCGCTGAAACCTACGCTTTCGACATCGCCGCCCAGAAATTGCTGAAAGAACTCGTCACCAGTATCGATTTCGCTCTGGACAATTTCGACAGAAAACAGCAGCTTCAGCTTTCCGCACAGATTTTCACGCAAAGTAACGAAGGCTTGATGCTGCTGGACAGTGCCTGCCACATCGTGATGGTGAACAAGGCGTTTACCACGATTACCGGTTACAGCGACACCGAGGCGCTGGGACACAATCCGCGCATTCTGTCCTCGGGACGACACGACCGGGATTTTTACGAAAACATGTGGAACCGGATCGACAAGCACGGTTCATGGCAGGGCGAAATCTGGAACAGACGCAAGGATGGCACTTTCTATCCCGAATGGCTGTCGATCCAGACCATGCGGGATTCATTCGGCAAGCTGACCCATTACATCGGACTTTTCGCCGACATGACCGAACGCAAAAAAACGGAAGAAAAAGTGCAGTGGCTTGCCCACTTCGATGCCCTGACAGGGCTGCCGAACCGCACATTGCTGCGAGACCGGAGCAATCTGGCGATCAGTCTGGCCCAGCGCCGCCACGAACCGCTCGCCCTGATGTTTCTCGATCTGGACGGCTTTAAAAACGTCAACGATTCACTGGGTCACAATACTGGCGACGAATTGCTGAAACAGTTTGCCTCCAGACTGAAGAGCGTCGTGCGCGAACAGGACACCGTCTCACGGCAGGGAGGCGATGAATTCGTTCTGGTTCTCCCGAATACCGATACCGGCGGCGCAACCAGCATTGCGGAAAAACTGCTGGCCATTGCGGCGGAACCCTATCACATCGAACCGCACGAACTGAACCTGACCGCTTCCATCGGCATCGCCATGTACCCCGCAGACGGAATTGATTTCGACACCCTCTCGTGCAGTGCCGACACGGCCATGTACCGGACAAAACAGGGCGGGCGGAACAATTACTGTTTTTTCACCACGGAAATGCAGGCCAGATCGGCACGCATGCTGGAACTCGACAGCGCCCTTCGCCGTGCCCTGGAACGTGAACAGTTCACCTTGCATTACCAGCCGATCATGTCGTTAAAACATCACATCATCGTCGGTTTCGAAGCGCTCTTGCGCTGGGAACATCCGCAACTGGGCCCCGTTTCTCCCGAAGAATTCATTCCTGTTGCCGAATCGAACGGCCAGATTATCCCGATCGGCGAATGGATTTTAAGATCGGTTATCAGCCAGCTGAGAAAATGGATCGATGCCGGGCACGAAGAAATCATGGTTTCGGTCAATCTCTCCGCTATCCAGTTCCGCGACAGAAGGCTATCCGATATGGTATCCACCCTCCTGAAAGAAGCGCAGGTCAGTCCGGACAGGCTGGTTCTGGAATTGACGGAAGGCGTTGCCATGGAAAAACCGGACGCCGCCATCGTGGTCGTGGACAGTCTCAAGGAACGCGGCGTCAAGGTTTCCGTTGACGATTTCGGAACGGGGTATTCTTCTTTGGCCTATCTCAAACGATTTTCCGCGCACAGTCTTAAAATCGACGGTTCGTTCATCCGGAACATTCCGGACGATACCGAAAACATGGCCATTGTCAGCGCAATCGTCTCGCTGGCCAAAAATCTCGGCATCAAAACGATTGCAGAAGGCGTCGAAACGGAGGAACATATCGCTTTCCTGACAGAAATCGGCTGCACGGCCATTCAGGGACATTATCTTTCCAGACCGATGACCGCCGACGCGGCCAGTGATTTCCTGAACGCCGCCCTGGCAAACCGGACAATGAAGTTTTCCTGAACGTGAGAGTGATGAGAAGGGTGGGGTATTGCTACGGCAATACCTTGCCCGGATTCATCAGATTGTCCGGATCGAACGCTTCCCTGATTTTCCGCATCATCCGGATTTCCACATCGCTTTTATACTCCGCATTCCGCTCGTGTTTCAGCGCGCCCAGACCGTGTTCGGCCGAAATGGCGCCCTGCATGCGGTCGACGCTGTCATAAACGATCCGGTTGACTTCATCCTGACGCATCAGAAAGGCATCGTCGGAAACGCCTTTTGGCGCCGCCACGTTGTAATGCAGGCTGCCGTCGCCCAGATGGCCGAACGTCACCGTGCGGCACCCCGGAAAATACTGCTGAAGCTGCCGGTCGGTCGTTTCGATAAACTCGGCGAACAGGGAAGTGGGGACGGCGATATCGTGCTTGATGTTCTTGCCTTCCTTTGCCTGCGCGGCAGAAATGTTTTCGCGCAGTGCCCACATCGAACGGGACTGGGAAACCGTTTGCGAGAGCGCCGCGTCGCAGATAACACCTTCCTCAATGGCATACTGGAGCAGCTTTTCAAACCGTTCTCCAAGCTGTCCTTCCGGTTCGGTGCCGGACAGTTCCAACAGCACATAATAGGGCCGCTCCAGCGGCAGGGGTGGCAAAAGATGCGGAAAATGCCGGACGACCAGTTCGAGGCTGTATCCGGACATCAGTTCAAACGTCGTCAGCGAACTGTCGGCGACCTTTTGCGCAATCGCCAGAAGCTGCAATGCATCGGCGGGCGAAGACAGGGCGACGAAAGCGGTCTGCCGTGTCGTTGGCCGCGGGAAAAGCTTCAGGACGGCAGCCGTGATAATGCCCAGCGTGCCTTCCGAACCGATGAACAGATCGCGCAAATCGTATCCGGTATTGTTTTTGCGGAGTTTGTAGAGCCCGTCCCAGACAGCGCCGTCAGCCATGACCACTTCCAGTCCCAGGCACAAGTCTCTGGCTGTCCCGTAACGCAACACCGCCGTTCCGCCGGCATTGGCCGCCAGATTGCCGCCGATAGTGCATGAACCCGAAGACGCCAGCGACAGCGGAAACATCCGGTCGGCTTCCAGCGCCGCGGAATGCACGTCGTCAAGAATGCATCCCGCCTCAACGGTCATGGTATTGTTTTTCACATCGATTTCGCGTATCCGTTTCATGCGCGCCAGTGACAAAACGACCGCTTTTCCCGAGGTATCCGGAACGCTTCCCAGGACGAGTCCGGTATTGCCCCCTTGTGGAACGACCGGAACCCTGTACTGTTTGCACAGCCTGACAAGATCGGCGACTTCCCGCGTATTGCCCGGCAAAACAACAGCAAGCGCTTTTCCCGCATACCGTTTCCGGTAATCGGTGACGTAGGAAGCCATTTTTTCAGGAACGCTGATAACATGGGCGTTTCCGACCCGTTTCCTGCAAAGTTCGATAAAAGAAGACTGTGCCATAAAAAGGATAATGAAATAGGTTTTCCGTCCGGCGCTGTTTTTCCGGGAAAAACAGCCGTTCCCGGCCACCGGCAGCCCTGTCGCGAAACCGGGTTTATCGCTCAAAATCAATATCGGACTGTCCGGCACATGATAAAACAATTTTTCCCGACTGCCTTCCCGGCCACGGTTTCATTTTAAAATGTTTTTATGGACAAACCGGACTTTATGTCAAACAGAGCCGAAACGGCCTCAAATCCGGCCGGCCTTTCCCGGAAAGACCGCGCGAAAGCCATTTTGCGCTATTGCGGCGAAAGACTGAAAGAAAACAATCTGACCGATGTTGCCGGCAACATCAGTTTTACCGTCATTTTGAGTCTGGTGCCGATGCTGGCCATCGTGCTGGCGGTTTTCACGACCTTTCCCGAATTCGGCACCTTGCAGGATACGCTGGAAACCTATTTTGCGCAGGGAATGATTCCCGACAACATCGCGCGCACCATTCTGAATTATCTGGGCGAATTCGCTTCCAATGCCGCCAATGTTTCCATTGTCGGCGGTCTGGCCCTGCTCTTTACGACCTTATCGACTATTTCCACGATCGAAAGCGCTTTCGACCGGATCTGGCACATCATGAATCCCAGACCGCTCTGGAAACGCGTTATCCTTTATATCGCCATCGCCGTACTGGCCCCCGTCTTGCTGGGAATATCCATTTACCTCACTTCGCATCTGGTTCTCTCCGAACACGGACTGATCGGCTGGCTTCCTTTCTTGAATGGCGTCTCGGCTCCCCTGATCGCCATTATCTGGACAGCCATTGCCTTCACCTTGCTGTACCGCATCCTGCCGAACCGGCTGGTTTTGTGGAAAGACGCGGCCGCCGGCGGCCTGTTTTCAGCCGTTTCCTTTGAAATCGCCATCCGGCTCTTCGCCTTTTTCATCGTCAATTTCAGTTCTTATGAACGGATTTATGGAGCGCTTGCGGCTTTTCCCATTTTCATGATGTGGCTCTACATCAGCTCGCTTATCATGTTATTGGGCGCCATGGTGGCCGCCTTGCTTCCGGAAATCCGGAACGGCCGCTGGAACGCGCCGCCTTCGCTTGGCAACCGTTTTTCGGATGCCATGAAAATCATCGGCGTGCTTTGCCGCCCCGGCGAAAACGGCAGCCGGACCGTCTCCCGTACTGATCTCGAATCGCAAACCCGTCTGAGCCTCGGTGAGGTGGAGTACTGCCTGACGACACTGCAAAGGCTGGGCTGGGCCACCACGCTAAAGCGTTCCCTGATCAGTACCGTTTCACTCCGAAAACGCGCTCCCCGTGAATGGAAATGGCTGGCAGACGCCACCAAAATCACGGTCGGCGACGTCTTCCGGCAATTCGTTTTCACGGGCGACAGCAACGATCCGCCCACCCTTGACGTGGACAAGGTGATCAGAGAAGGCCTGAACATGACGCTGGCGGACTATTTCGCCCCCTCCGGACCCGCATCGCCCGACACCCCTTGAAGGGACGAAAAGGACAATTGAACCGCTTCCGCATTTTTCCCGTTCAGAAAGAAAAACAGGGACGCCTTCCACAAGACAGGCCACCGGCGACCTAGCAGGCCGGACATTTTCCGGAGGCAAGCGTTTCTTTTTTGAAAAATGAACAGAAAAACGGATTCAGGAGTGATATCGTTATACTCCTGAAAACCGGTTCCGCAATGAAAAGAGAGTACTGGCGAAATCATGAGGACAGGAGAAAAAACCGAAAAGGCCGCAGAACAGATCGGCGCGTGGACGCCATTGCGCCATCCTGTCTTCCGCATGCTCTGGATTGCCATTCTCTTCGTCAATATCGCTTCCTGGATGCAGGATGTCGGGGCAGGGTGGCTGATGACCTCGCTTGCGCCGACTCCGGTCATGGTATCGCTCGTTCAGGCGGCGACCAGCACGCCGTTTTTCCTGCTCGCCATTCCGGCAGGCGCCATGGCCGATATCGTGGATCGCCGCCGTTATCTGATCGGAACGCAAGTCTGGATGGTTGCCTGCGCCGGGACGCTGGGCATCCTGACGCTTTCGGGCATGACCGGCTCTGTCCTGCTTTTGCTCTTCACCTTCTTTCTCGGCGTCGGCATTGCCATGATGATGCCGGCCTGGGGAGCGATCATTCCCGAACTGGTGCCGCGTGAAGAATTGCAATCCGCCGTCGCCCTAAACAGCATCGCCATCAACATCGCCCGTTCGGTAGGGCCTGCCATTGCCGGCATCATCGTGGCCTCTGCCGGTTCCGGAGCCGTTTTCATGGCCAACGCCTGCCTTTATTCCATCGTCCTGTTTCTGATCGCCCGCTGGAAACGGAATGTCCCGCAAAGCGCCTTGCCTTCCGAACACCTGTTCAGTGCCGTCAAAACCGGGCTGCGTTTCGCGCGGCATTCGCAGGCGCTTCGTGCCGTCATGGTGCGGGGATGCTGCTTCTTCATCTTTGCCAGCGCTTCCTGGGCGCTGATGCCGCTGATCGTCCGGCAGGAACTGAAAAGCGGGCCGGGCACCTATGGACTGCTATTGGCCTGTATCGGTATCGGAGCGATTACCGGCGCCACCCTGATGCCGCGTCTTATCCGCCGCGTTACCCGCGACACCATTATCCGGGGCGCCTCGGCATTGTACGGCATCGCCATGCTGGCGCTGGCGGCTTCCGACATTGTCGCGGCTGCCTGCGCCGCCATGCTCGTTATCGGCCTTTCCTGGATGATGACGGCGTCAGCGCTGATGACCGCCGCCCAGATTTCGCTTCCCGGCTGGGTAAGGGCGCGGGGACTGGCTTTTTTCTGGATCGTTTTCACCGGCGGCATGGCAGGCGGCAGCGTGATCTGGGGACAGGTTGCCGGTCTGCTCACCATTTCATGGGCACTGGCAATCGCCGCCATCTGTCTTTTCATCGGCATTGCCGTCTCATGGCGTTTTTACGTGGGCTTGCAGGACAAGGCCGACCTGACGCCGCTCTCTCCGGACTGGGCCGGCCCCGTTCCCCGCCATATCGGCATGGAAGAAGGGCCCATCATGGTGATCATCGAATACCGGATCCGCCCGGAAGATACCGATGCCTTTATCGAAGCCATGACCCGGCTCCGGGATATCCGGCAACGCAACGGGGCCACGCTATGGCATCTTTACAATGACATGACGCGTCCGGGAATCATGGTGGAATCCTTTACGATCGAAACCATGCTGGAAATGCTGCGCCAGCGGGAACGCATGACCGTCGCCGACCGCGAGGTGCGGGATCGGGCCCGCGCTTTTCACCGGGATGGCGCCCCGCCCAAAGTGACCCGGCTGCTCTCCGCCATCGGACACAAAAGGATTTTCGACTAGACCGGGAACCCGGCTCACCGGCCGGCGAGGGCATATCCGAAGATCAGCTCGTAGGTAACGGGCAAGCCGTTTTCATCACGCAGGGATTCGTAGCGTTCCTGCACCTTTTTCCAGGCCTGCCTGCCCATCAGGGCCCGGCGCTTTCGGGCAGCCTGCCCGGCGCCGATACCCCGGATCGATTCCAGTGCCGACCGTACGTCGGGATAATACATGACACGCCTTTCGGCAAGCAGGCGGATTCCGCCGAAACCGGCCTGATGCAGGCATTTTTCCAGCTCATCGGCCGGATGAAATTCGAGAACGCGTTTCGACTCGTCAATCCCGGAAAAGGCAAAACCGATTTCCGGCAGGGTTCCGGGAGCGAGTGTCGAAAAATACAGGACGCCGCCTTTTCGCAAAACCCGGTGCAATTCAGGAAAAACGGTTCCGGGGTCGCACCATTGCAGGGCCAGGCTGCTCCAGACGAAATCGAAGCAGTTGCTGGAAAAAGGCAGGTTCTCCAGATCGCCTGGTACGGCGTCAAACCCTTTTTGCCGCATGCGCCCGACCATGGCATCGGAGAGATCGCATCCGGTTAGGGAAGCGTCCGGCCAGAGGCACCTCAGGCACTCCGCGCCGAAACCGGTTCCGCAACCGCCATCCAGCAAGCTTTCCGGCACAAATCCGGCCGGCAGCCACTCCGGCAAAAGACACAGCATCTTCTCGCACACCTGCCGCTGGAAAACCGCCAGTGTGTCATAACAGGGAGCGGCCCGTCCGAAAGCCTCGCCGATTTTCGTTTTTTCCATCATCAGCCGTTTAGGAACTTTCCGATCAGTTGCGAACACTGCCGGGGATCCGACAAAAAAGGCGCATGGGCCACACCGGGCAACAGATGCAGCCTGGCGTCCGGCAAGGCCTTTGCCAGCCAGCCAGCCGCTCCGGACGGCATTAAGGGATCGGTTGCGCCGTGAACCAGCAGGGTTTTCTGCCGGATTTCCGGCACAATCGCCCGGAAATCGGCCGCGGCCAGAAAATCGAGACCGGCTTCCAGTACGACAGCAGGCGGGATTTCCAGCGAAGCCAGCTGCCGCACAATGGCGCGGGCATTCCTGTCCGGCCGGTTGAAAAGCGTGACGAACCGGCGCAGGGTCGTATCGGGCCCGGTTTGCACGCCTTTGCGGAACGCGTCTTCCGACAGGGACGACACGCATTGGTCCCAGTCCGGCCGTTCGGCAAAACAGGGGGTCGCGCCGAAAAGAACCAGCGCGGCAACCTTTTCCGGATAACGATGGGCGGCAGACAGGGCCATGATCGCGCCCATCGACCAGCCGCACAAAACAACAGGGCCGGAAACGTTTTCCATCATGGCATCGACCCAGACGGAAACGGGCTCGCCTTCCGGCAAAGGGGTTCCGGCATACCCCGGCAAGGGCATCGCGTCATAGCGCGTATCACCGGGCAACCGGCTTTTCAGTTCCCCGATCAGATCCGTCCATACCGCGGGCGACATGCCCCATCCATGCCAGAAAACCAGTTTCGTCATGGCATTTCCCTTAATGCGTCGATCAGTTTGGCAACCTGTTCCCCTGTATGGGAAGCCGACAGGGAAACGCGCAGACGTGCGCTGCCTTTCGGCACCGTCGGCGGCCGGATGGCCGGTACCCAGATGCCGCGCCTTTGCAGTTCGCCGGATACCTTCAGGACAGCCTCATTTTCCCCGACGATTACCGGCTGGATGGCGGTAAAGGAAGGCAGCAGTTTCCAGCGTGTATCCTTCAGGCCATCCTGCAATTGCGCGATCAGTTCCTGCAAATGACGCCTCCTGTCCTCGCCATTTCTGACCAGTTCAAGCGAGGCCAGAAGGGCGGACGCCACAACCGGACTGGTCGCTGTCGTAAAGATATACGAGCGGGAACGCTGCATCAGCCATTCGATCACGGTATCCTCCCCGGCAACGAACGCGCCTGACACGCCGGCCGCCTTTCCCAGCGTTCCGATATAGACCAGACGCGGATGAAAGGGGATTCCGCAATAATCGAGCGAACCGCGCCCTTCCTGCCCCAGTACACCGAAACCATGTGCATCATCCACGACCAGCCAGGCGTCGTACTGTTCCGCCAGTGAAAACAGCGTTTTCAGGGGTGCCAGATCGCCATCCATGCTGAATACGGCATCTGTTAAAATCAGCTTGCGCCTTGCCCCGCTTTGCGAGAGCATTTTTTCCAGCTGGGCCATATCGTTGTGCGCATAACGGCGATGATCTGCCCGCGACAGCTGCACGGCGTCGATTAGTGACGCGTGATTCAAGCGATCGGCGAAAACGGCATCGCCGCGTCCGACCAGCGTCGGCACCACGCCGATATTGGCCATATAGCCGGTACTGTAAAAAAGCGCCCGTTTGGCCCCGACAAAACCGGCCAGCGCCTTTTCCAGCGCGTCATGAGGCCCCATGTGGCCGTTGACCACATGCGAGCCTCCCGAACCGGTTCCCCACAGGCGCGCCGATTCACAGATTGCCTCCCTCAGGGCCGGATGGGACGCCAGTCCCAGATAGTCATTGCTGCAAAACGCCAGCACCCGTTTGCCGCCGATGACCGCATGCGTGCCACAGGCGGATTCAAGCGTTTTCCGCTGGCGCAAAAGATTGTCTTCCGACAGCGATTCAAGCTGCCGTGTCAGTTCTTCCCAGATCATTTCCGTTTTCCCGGTTCCCGTCCTGTTGCCGTTGTCCGGTCAGCGAATC
This sequence comes from Oxalobacter paraformigenes, assembly GCF_000158475.2. Taxonomy (GTDB): domain Bacteria; phylum Pseudomonadota; class Gammaproteobacteria; order Burkholderiales; family Burkholderiaceae_D; genus Oxalobacter; species Oxalobacter paraformigenes. The sequence goes on from NZ_KI392031.1 coordinate 1,073,249, forward strand.
ACGCGTTCATGCAGGACAGGTGGCCCGTCATTATACAATTCAACGAGCGTCGATGCGCGGGTTCCGTAATCGGGCGACTCGATACAGACGGCCGAGAGCAATTTTTCCCATTCATGGGAAACGCCGGTACGGGGCAAAAGCCGGTCCGGCGCTTTCGTCGTGTCCGACAGCATTTCAAAGTACGCCTCTTCAGGGGCATTGATGCCCAGAAGGCAGGCGAACTGCGCGCGGGTACGGACGACCTTGGGCCAGGGATCGTTCAAAAGGGCATTGGAAAGGCCGTAAATGCCGGGCTTCAAGGGCAGGCCGTTTTGGGGATTCATCATGCCGAAGTTCGAATACCAGATGAGCGTCTCACTGTCTCCGACCAGCAGATTGAAACCGTTATAGTGATAGGATTCCCGTCTGATTTCGCGGATATATTCTTCAGGCGTCAGACTGGAGGCCAGATAGTCGCTGACCAGAAGACCGCGCGTCGGGGCGTTTTCTTTCATCAGATGCGGCATGCGCACATTGGTCAGGGCGGCAAAACGGCTGCCTTTCCTGCCTGCTTCATGCGCCACCCCCAGCCAGGTACCGCCGCCTTCCAGATCACGGCCGGCATAAATTTCCGGATGATCTTCCCAGTGATGGGCCGGCAGGGCAGGGCGGGCATAGAATTCGTCGCGGTTGGACGCGGCGATCAAGGGCGCACTCGGCATCACCTGCCATGCAAACACGATCAGACACATAGAAAAGAAAATCTCCCGGAAAAGCGGCCGACAAAAAAATTTCAGCCAGACGCTGAATTGCCGTCTATTTTAAAACAAAACGGAAATTCCGGTTTTGCCGGAGCCGGTTTTCCGGCGCCCTCATCCTTTCATCATTCCGTTTCCTGCCTCTGCGGGGTTTTCGAGTCGGCCAGATCGACCCAGCCTCCACCCAGCGACTTGTACACGTTCACGACCGAGGTCAGGGACGAGGCTTTCAATTGCGCCAGCGTCAGCTGGCGCGGAAACAGCGACTGGTCGGCCTGCAAAACGACGGAGTACGCCGAATACCCTTCGTCATACTGGAGTTTGGCGAGCCGTGAATAATCGCTTAACTGATTGACCAGCCGGATTTCGCGGTCAAGCTGTTCATTGACCCGCATGCGCATCGAAAGAGCGTTGTCCACGTCCGCGAAAGCCGACTGCACGGTCCCTTCGTACCGGGCCAGTGCCGCCCGCTGTTCGGCTTCCGCCTGTTTGACCTGCGAATAAATCGAGCCGCCCTGAAAGACCGGCATGGAAACCACCCCGGCAAAGCTCCAGGTTTTGGCATCGCCTTTCCAGAGATTCTTCAGCGATTCACTCGACGACCCGAACGCGCCCGTCAGGGAGATCGTCGGAAAATACATGGCCCGTGTCGCGCCGATCATCGCATTGGCCGAAACCAGATCCTGTTCGGCTTCAAGCACATCGGGGCGGCGCAAAAGCAGATTCGACGGCAGATCGGCAGGCACGACAGGCGGCTTCAACCGGTTCAGCGAAAGGCCGCGCATGACCGGGCCGGGATTTTTGCCCATGAGAATATTCAGGGCATTTTCCGTTTGCGTGATATTCTGCCGGATTTGCGGAATCTGGCTCTGGGCCGTTTCATACTGCGAAGCAGCCTGCGCAACGGTCATCCGGGAAGTCACGCCGTATTGGAACTGCAATTCGATGATGCGCAAGGATTCCGCATAATTGTCCGATGTGTTTTGCGCGATTTTCAGTTGCTCGTCCAGCGCCAGCAAGTTGATATACTGGGTCACGACGCTGGAAACGACCGAAAGCAGGGCGGCGCGGCGGGCCTGTTCGACCGATTTGGCATCCGCTTCGGCCGATTCCGTCAGACGCCGTATCCTTCCCCAGAGATCGATTTCCCAGGTCGCGCCCAGACTCGCTTCACGGGCGCTTTGCGGATTGGGAACGCCGATAACCGGTTCGGCGTCCCGCTCGGAGAGCCTTTCGCGTCCTGTCCGGGCATTCAGGCTGATCTGGGGAAAGAGATCGGAACGCGCCATCATGATCGCGGCCGCCGCTTTTTCCGCATTCGCCAGTGCCGCCCTCAAATCCCGGTTATTGACGATCGCTTCTTCCACCATGCCATTCAACACGGGATCGCCGAAATCTTCCCACCACCGGGAATCTATGGCCTGTTGCGAGGCGCTATCCGGCACAAAACGGTAGGTTTCCGGCACCGGCAAATCGGGACGGCGATAATCCGGCCCCATCATGCACCCGCTTAACGCCGCCGCGACGGCGCCCATCAGTCCGATCCATGCGGCTTTCATTGATCGCCTCCCTGCGGTTTGCCGTCTCCGGGTGTTACCTGATCCGGTGGAGGAAGTTCTTTCGGCGGAGGAGCCAGTTTTGGCACCTCTTTCGTATCGTGCCCGGCGAACCGGCTCCTGACTTTCCGGTCCCAACTGACGAAAAGATCGTAAAACAGCGGAACGAACAAAAGCGCCAGCGTCGAAACGCCGATCATGCCGCCGATAATCCCGGTACCGATCGAATGCCGGGAATTGGCTCCCGCGCCCATCGCGATCGCCAGCGGAATGACGCCGCCGATAAAGGCCAGCGACGTCATGATGATCGGCCGCAGCCGGATTTTGCCCGCCTGTACGGCGGCTTCGGCCAGTGTCGTCCCCGGTTTCTTCGCCAGCTCGACGGCAAATTCGACGATCAGGATCGCATTCTTGGCAGCCAGCCCGATCATGACCAGCAAACCGATCTGGAAATACACGTCGTTGTCCAGCCCGCGGGCCCAGGTAGCCAATAGCGAACCGATAATCCCGAACGGCACCGCCATCAGCACGACGGCCGGCAAGGACCAGCTTTCATACTGGGCCGCCAGAATCAGGAACACGAGAATGACCCCGAAAGCGAAGACGATCATTGAAGAAGTGCCCGACTTCTGTTCTTCGTAAGCTACCCCTGACCAGCCATAGGCGTAATCTTTCGGCATGGTTTCGGCCGCGATTTCTTCCATGACTTTCATCGCCTGTCCGGACGAATAGCCGGATGCGGCATTGCCGGTGATCTCGGCAGCGGGAAAGCCGTTGAAATGCGGAACCAGATCGGGGCCGGTTGTATATGACGTCGTCACGACCGAGGAAAGCGGCACCATCTGTCCCTGCGCATTGCGGGTATAAAGCCGCGTCACATCGGCCGGAGTCGCCCGGAACTCCGGCGCCGACTGCATGATGACATACCAGACCCGCGAGAACTGGTTGAACTGGCTGACAATGGAAGAACCGAACTGGGTTTCCAGCGTTCCCGAAATATCGTCCATGTCCAGCCCCAGAAGCCGGGCCTTGTCGCGATCGACCGTGATTCTCAACTGTTGCGACTGCGCCTGATATGTTGAATTGAGGCTCGTCAGTTCAGGCCGTTTTTTGGCTTTTGCCAGAATTTTGTCGAGCACGTCCTGCAACTGCTCCGGCGAATCCGTACCCGTGCTCTGGAGCCAGAATTCAAAACCGCCCGTGCTGCCCAGTCCCGGAATCGGAGGCGGCAGAATCGGCAGCACTTCCGCTTCCTGAATGACCCGTGTCCGTTCATACAGTTCCATCATGACCGTTCCGGCATTCTGCTCCTTGGCCGTCCTGATGTTCTTGTAACGTTCGTCAAACGGTTTCAGGGCCATGAAATAAGTACCCGACGAATTCTTGAAACCGTTGTCCAAAAGCGAAAAGCCCGAAATGCCCGCCCGGGTCTGCACGCCCGGAATTTTCTCGACAATGCCGGAGACCTTGTCCATCACGTCTTTCGTCCGTTCAAGGCTCGCCGCGTCCGGAAGAATCACCGCCATAATCAGGTATCCCTGATCTTCCTGCGGCACAAAGCTCGTTGGCAGACGCTCGAAAAGAATGAAAATCGCCGCCACCATGATCCCCAGAGAGGCCAGGGAAATCCAGTAGTGTTTGATGATGGAGGCCGACCAGTGGCCATAATGTTCGGTCAGGGTCGCGAATTTTTTATTGAACCAGGCGAAAGGCCCTTTCTGCGGAGGCGGCGTCTGTTTCAGCCAGCTCCCGCACAACGCCGGCGTCAGCGTCAGGGCGACAAAACCGGAAATCGTGACCGACACGGCAATCGTGATGGCGAACTGCTTGTAGAGCTGTCCGGTCGTGCCCGGCACGAACGCCGCCGGCACGAACACGCAAACGAGCACGAGAACCGTCGCGACAATCGGGCTGACCAGTTCGTTCATGGCCTGAATCGTCGCCTGTTTCCGATCGGCATTGCCCTGTGCGATATTGCGCTCGACGTTTTCCACCACGACAATGGCGTCGTCCACCACCAGCCCGATCGCCAATACCAGCCCGAACAGCGTCAGCATATTGATCGTGAAACCCAACACATACATACCGGCAAATGTGCCCAGAATGGCGACGAAAATCGCCGAGGAAGCGATAAGGGTCGCGCGGTATTTCTGAAGAAATATATAAATCACGCCGATCACGATGAAAATCGCGATAATCAGCGTCTTGATCACTTCCTGAATCGAGATGCGGACGAAATCCGTCGTATCGATGCCGATCACATAACGGATGCCATCGGGAAAACCGGCCTGCAATTTGTCCAGTTCGGCCCTGACCGCTTTCGACACATCCAGCGCGTTGGCGCCCGGTTGCTGGACAATCTGGATAAAGGTCGAGAACTGGCCGTTCATCTGCGTATCGACCAGATAGGACTGCTTGCCCATCGCGGCGCTTCCGATATCTTTTAACCGCACGATGGCGCTGCCGTCGTTACTGGCGCGGATGATCATGTTCTCGTAATCGGACGCATCCTGAAACGGCGACTGGGTAATCGCCGGATACGTCTGCTGCGTCCCCGGCGGAGCCGGTTCGCCGCCGATCTGGCCTGCGGAAAAGAGCCTGTTTTGCGAGGCGACCGCTTGGGAAACATCGGTGGTCGTCACCCGGAAAGACGCCATCTGGTCCGGGTTCAGCCAGATGCGCATGGCCTGATCGGCCGATCCCATAACAGAAGCCTGCCCCGCGCCCGGAACGCGCTTGATGGCGTCCAGCACATAAACATTCGCGTAATTGGCGACATAGTCTTCACTGTAACGGGCCGGATCGCCGTAAATCCCGATCATCATCAGCATCGAAGAGGATTGCTTGGCCACATCGACGCCGTTTTGCGTCACTTCGCCGGGCAATTGCGGCGTCGCCTGATTGACGCGGTTTTGCACCTGCACCTGCGCGATATCCGGATCGGTGTCGATATCGAAATAAACCGTCAATTCGAGCTGGCCTGACGAGGAAGAGGACGACGTCATGTACAGCATGTTGTCGATCCCGTTGATCTGGTTTTCAAGCGGCGCCGCGACCGAATCAGCCACCGTCTTGGCGTCCGCCCCCGGATATTGCGCTGTCACCGTGATCTGGACAGGGCTCATGTTCGGATACTGTTCGACCGGCAATTGCGTCATGGCAATCCCGCCGGCAAGGCAGATAATCAGCGAGACGACAATGGCGAAGATGGGGCGTTCAATGAAGAATTTGGAAAACATCGTTTACCCCTTCATTTCTGTCCGGACTGGCTGGCGGCCTTTTCCCGGGACGCGGCAATGGTGGCGGCATCCGCACTTTTTGAAACGGTTTCATCCCCGCCGGACGCGGGATCCGTTCCGCTGCCGTCCGGTACAGGAGCGCCGGAAGAGGGTGGAGAAGTTTCTTCCTGCTGTACCGTATTTCCGGTCACCTCGACAGCGGCGCCGGCCGACAGCGTCTGCACTCCATCGACAACCACCTGTTCACCACTCTGCAAGCCCTGGAGAATCGTCCAGTTACTGCCGGACTGTTCACCCACTGTCACTGGCCGGTATTGCGCCTTGCCGTCTTTGATCACCCAGACGAAATGGCCTTTCGACCCCTGCTGGACGGCTTTCTGCGGGACAGAAATCGCGTTCGGCCGCTCCGCACCGCTCATGCGCACGCGCACGAACTGGTTCGGCCGCAAGACGCCCGCCGGATTGTCCACACTGGCGCGCAACATATTGGTGCCCGTTGTCGGATCGTAATCCGGCGCCGAAAAAACGAGTTTCCCCTTGTGGGGGAAAACCGACCCGTCGGGCAAGACCACTTCAACAACATAATCGTTGTCGTCAGGCACTTTCAGTTCTCCCGCCTGAATCTGTTTTTGCATGTCCAGCAACTGGTTTTCCGACAGGCTGAAATTCACCCACATCGGCGACAACTGGTAAACCGTCGTCAGCCGGCTGTTTGTCGCATCCACATAGGTGCCTTCCGCGACAGACGCCGACCCCGCCAGACCGTCCACCGGCGACTTGATCGTTGTATAGGACAAATTCAGTTTCGCGGCGTCCAGTTGCGCCTTCGCCTGATGGACGGCAGCCTGCGTCGTCAGAAACTGTCCGCGTGCATTGTCCAGATCCTTTTTGGAAAGGGCATTCAACTGCACCAGCGGCTGGATACGGTCGAGATTGGATTTGGCGGTCGCATGCGCGGCCTTGCTGGAAGCAAGGGCCGCTTTCGCTTCATCGAGCTGGACCTGAAAGGGCCGGGGATCGATCTGGAAAAGCGTCTGTCCCTCTTTGACCATGCCGCCTTCCTGATAAAGCCGTTTCTGCAAGAAACCGTTCACTCTGGCATTGATATTCACCATACGCGAACTGGCTGTCTGCGCGACGTACTCCATCGTCACCGGCAGATTTTGCGCTTTCACCGTCATGGTCGTGACTTTCGGCGTTCCCGCCTGTGGCATCTCCTGTTTTTTTTCACAGCCGCCCAGAAACAGCAGGGAAGCCAGCCCGGCGACTGCGACGCCGGCCATGATTCCACGATTCATCACCCGATTCTCCATAACGGTTATCCATCCATTGAAAGGAAAAAGTGGCGCCTGCACCTTCCGGCAAGTCCCTGGCGTTTGAACAAGCATAGCTGAAAGATACGGAAGACTTTTTTACTTAAATCAGAGCCGTTGCCGATTCCGCTCGTTTACGTTGGCAATCGCGGCATTCGGTCAATAAACCGGAAGACAGTGGAAAAAACAGGAAAATCAAACGGGCCCTTTTCACTTCACGTAAAATAAAAGCCTTTGCCAAAACCGGCCGAAACCGGTTCACTGAAGGAGACAACAGACATGATCGCCAACGTTCTGACTATCGCCGGCACCGATCCGAGCGGCGGCGCCGGCATTTCCGCCGACCTGAAAACGTTTTCCGCGCTGGGCGTCTACGGCATGGCCGCGATTACGGCCGTTGTCGCGCAAAACACGATGGGCGTGCGCTCTTTCCAGCCGCTTGATCCCGCTTTTGTCGCCGATCAGATCGACGCCGTTTTCGACGATGTCACCGTTGCCGCCGTCAAGATCGGCATGGTCGCCACGGCCGGCATTGCCGAAGCCGTTGCCACCTGCCTTTCACGACATCCCGGCTGCCCTGTCGTGCTGGATCCCGTCATGGTAGCCAAAAGCGGCGATCTGCTTTTAAAACCCGACGCGATTGCCGCCATTCGCGACAAGCTGGTACCGCTTGCGGCCATCGTTACACCGAACCTTTCGGAAGCCGCCGTCCTGCTTGACAGTCAAACGCCCGATACAATCGAAGCCATGCAAGCCTTGCTTCCCGCCTTGCATGCGCTCGGCCCGGAATGGGTCATGCTAAAAGGCGGAAACCTGCCGGAATCCGCCTCGAAAGACAGCGTGGATTTTCTTTACGGGGAAGGGACGATCAGGAAACTGGCAGCGCCCCGCATCAAAACCGGGAACGTGCACGGAACGGGATGCACCCTGTCGGCTGCCATCGCCGCCTTCATGACAAGGTTGCCGGTGCCGGAAAGCGTGAAAAAAGCCAAGGATTATCTGACGAAAGCCCTGGCTGAATCAGACAGACTGGATGTCGGGCACGGTCATGGCCCCGTTCATCATTTTCACGCCGTATGGAAATGATTAAACAATACTATTCAATTACTTGCCAATCAAATCTCCTATTTTGGATTAACCTTTTTCAGGAAGTGGTTTCCACAGGAGAACCGGAAAGCGGCATCCACGACAGGGCAGGGCCGTCCGCCTTTGTGGCATGAACCGTGCCCGTCTCGCGGGCTTCGAGCCGGACGACCGCCAGACAATCGACCCGGTTTTCATCACGGCGGGCCGCCATGACAAGCGTGCCGCAAACCTCTCCCGCCGCATCGAAAAGATCGGCGCCTGACGCCATGTTCAGGTCGATGGCGGGTGATTTTCCTTCAGGCAGTTCCATATACGCATGAAACATCCGGCGCCTGACCGTTCCGCGGTACTGGCTGCGCGCGATGACTTCCTGTCCGGGATAACAGCCTTTTTTGAAAGAAAGGCCGCCAGTCTGTTCCAGATTGACCATTTGCGGGATAAACCTGTCCTGAACCGGCAGCGTGATCTGCGGCACGCCCGCTTCGATATCGCCCAGCGCCCAGCTGTTTTCATCGCACATGGCGAGTTCTGCCGAAAGCGCGCTTTCCACTTCCTGCAAGCGGGCAAGGGGAACGGTCAACAGATAACGCGGGGCACCGAAGGCATCGCCGACCCTGACCAACACTCCCATACCGTTTTCCACCTTGCCGAACGGTTCGGAAGGAAGGGTGGAAAACCATCGTGACAACACCGCACCCGCCCGTCTGCCGCCGACGCCGAGAATAGCCTGCTTGCCGCTCTCGTCGGCCAGTTTCACTTTTGCCCGGAGAACATACATCTGAAGGCGTTTCTGCAAGGCCGGGAGGATGTCACGAGGCAGCATCAGCCAGATCCTGCCTTCCGCTTTCCAGACATGAAAGAGCGCCAGCATGCGGCCCTGCGGTGTGCAATAAGCCGCAAGACGTGCCGAAGCGGCATCCAGATACAGGATATCGTTACTTAACTGCCCATGAATGAAGGAAACGGCATCGTCGCCTTCCAGAGCAAGCAGGCCGGTTTGCTTCAGCAACACGGCATAACCGGATTCAAGGATTTTTGGCGAACACGAACGGGGCAAAGCGATTGGATTCATGGTTTCGAATAAAACAGTTTTCGGATTGGTTCAAGTCGAGTATATTCTTTTTTTCCGTTTCCATGATGGCCTTTCTTAAACAGCCAGCGACCAACAGAATCTTTCATGATGCGCCCGACAAAGAAACACGTCCTCGTCGCGGCCGCCATAGTGGCGGCCATCGCCGTCATCCTCGTTGCCTCCTTCGTTTTCTGGATGCACGCTCCGGTTTTCAGCCGGGGAAAACCGGTATCGTTTGAAATTGCCGCTGGCGGAACGGCAAAAAACGTCATCCGGCAACTGGACGAACAGGATGTGCCCATCAACGGCGCCCTGTTCAGCCTGCTGGTTCGCCTTTCCGGCAACAGTGCCAGCCTGCGTTCCGGCCCCTATGAACTCCGCGCAGGCGAATCGCCGGCCCGGCTTCTGCAAAAAATCACCCGCGGCATTTTCGCGATGGAATCGCTGACCATTATCGAAGGCTGGAATTTCCGCCAGATGCGGCAGGCGATAGCGAAACACCCGGCGCTGAAACATGAAACCGCCGAATTGACAGACAGGGAACTGCTGAAAAAACTGGGCCTTCTCCAGCATGCCGGAGAAGGGCTTTTTTATCCCGATACCTATCTTTTCAGGAAAGGCACGCCGGACATGCAGATTTACCGGCTGGCCTACGAAGCCATGATATCGAGATTAAACGCGCTCTGGGAAAACCGCGATTTAGCGCTGCCTTACAAAAATCCCTATGAAGCCCTGATCATGGCGTCCATTATCGAGAAAGAAACCGGCCATCCGGACGACCGCAGCAAGGTATCCGGCGTTTTCATCAACCGGCTGAAAATCGGCATGAAATTGCAAACCGACCCCACCGTCATTTACGGAATGGGCAAAAAATATACGGGAAAAATCCGTCGAAGAGACTTGCAAGCCGATACACCTTACAATACCTATACCCGGTACGGCCTGCCGCCTACGCCGATAGCCTTGCCAGGGAATGAAGCGCTCAATGCCGCGTTCCATCCGGCCCAAACCGATGCGCTTTACTTCGTGGCTCGCGGAGACGGCAGCAGCCATTTTTCCCGCAATCTGGACGAACACAACAAGGCAGTCGATAAATACATACGATGAATCCAAGCAGACACCCCCCTTATCCCGGCCGTTTCATCACTTTCGAGGGCATCGACGGCGCGGGAAAATCCACCCATATCGACTATGTCACCGGACTCTTGAAGGCCAAAAACCGGCAGGTCGTTCTCACCCGCGAGCCGGGAGGCACCGGACTGGGGGAAAAACTGCGGGAAATATTGCTGCATGACAAAATGACGCCGGAAACGGAAGCCCTCCTGATGTTCGCGGCCAGACGCGAACATCTCGCCGACATCATCGAACCGGCCTTAAGACGCGGCGAGTGGGTCCTCTCCGACCGTTTTACCGACGCTTCCTTTGCCTATCAGGGAGGGGGAAGAGGACTCGCGCGCGAAAAACTGCGACAGCTCGAAACCTGGGTGCATCCCCATCTCCAGCCCGACCTGACTTTCCTGTTTGACGTGTCGCCCGACATCGCCCAGACCCGTCTGGAAGCTGCCCGTTCCCCGGACAAATTCGAGCGGGAAAAAGCGGATTTCTTCAACCGGGTACGCGGCGAGTATCTGCGGCGCGCAAAAGAGTTTCCCGAACGTTTCCGGATCATCGACAGTTCCCGGCCCATCGCGGCGATCCGCGAAACCCTGAAAACCCTGATCGGAAAACTGGACTGAACAAGGCGCCATTCATTAAAGTTTTTAATCATAAAAACCATGCAAACAGTTGAAAATACGGAAAATCCGGTTTATCCATGGCACACGGCCAACTGGCGGCATCTCGAGCGGATGAAATCGAAACTGCCCCACGCCTTGCTGTTTTACGGTCCGGCCGGAACCGGCGTGGAAACGTTTGCCGAAACATTTGCGAAAGCCATGCTGTGCGAAAACCGCCAGCCTGACGGGCACGCCTGCGGAGCGTGCCATTCCTGTCACTGGTTCAGCCAGTACGCTCATCCGGATTACCGGCAGATTCTGCCTGAAACGCTCGAAATCGCGCGCGGAATCAATCAGGCCGACAAACCGGTTTCCGACGATGAGCCGGCCGCGGGCAAAAGCTCGAAAGAACCGTCACGGAAAATCGGGATCGACAAAGTCCGGTCCCTGGCGGATTTCATCAATGTTTCGACCCACCGGGGCGGTTTGCGGATCGTTTTCGTTTATCCGGCCGAAGCCATGACGTCCGAATCGTCCAACGCGCTTTTGAAAATGCTGGAAGAGCCGCCGGCCAACACCCTGTTCATTCTGGCAACAAGCCACCTCGACGCGCTTTTGCCGACCATTGTCTCGCGCTGTTCCAAACTGGCGTTTCCGATGCCGGAAAAATCCGTTGCCGAAATCTGGCTGAAAGAGCAGGGGATCGACGATGCCGGAATCTGGCTTGCCGGACAGGGAGGCGCGCCGCTTGCCGCTCTGGCCGAAGCGCAAAACGGCAGCAGCGAAAACATGACGATGTTGCTGGACGAACTGGCTGCCCCCGGCGACTCCGGCCTTCTGAAAACCGCGGAAAAGCTCCAGAAAGTCCCGATGGCCGACCTGATCACCTGGCACCAGCGCTGGCTCTACGATCTGCTGGCCTTGCGTCTGACCGGAAAAGGGCGATACTACCCGGGCTACCGCCCCGCACAGGAAGCGCTGGCGAACCGGGCCGACATTCCCCGCCTGCTGGATTTGCTCAAAAAAGTCAACGAACGCAAAAAAACAGCCGACCATCCTCTGGTGCCCCGGCTCGCCCTGGAAGACATGCTCCTGGACTACCGGAAAATATTTGCACCCTGAGCGCCGAAATTCTGTACAATACCGCCCTCCGGTAAAATCAATCTGGCCTTTCTTTTATATGTACGTCGATTCACACTGTCACATCCATTTGCGGGAACTGGCAAAACGTCAGGATGAAGTATTGCGCAACATGGCCGCCAATCAGGTCAGCCATGCGCTGTGCGTCACCATCAGTCTGGCCGATTTTCCCGCTGCGCTGGCACTGGCGGAAAGAATCGACACCATCCATTCAACCGTCGGCGTCCATCCCAATCCCGACCCGAAGGACGTGGGAGAACTGGACATGGAAAAACTGGTCGAGCTGGCCAGCCATCCCAAAGTCGTCGCCATCGGTGAAACCGGACTGGACTATTATCGCGTCAAACCGCGCCAGAAATGGCAAATGGACCGTTTCCGCACCCAGATCCGCGCTTCCCGCGCCTGCGGAAAACCGCTGGTCATCCATACCCGGCAGGCCGCGGAAGACACCATCAAAATCCTGCAGGAAGAGGGCGCAGGACTGGACAAGGGCGGCTTCGGCGGCGTCATGCACTGCTTTTCCGAAACAATGCCGATCGCCAGAGCCGCACTGGACATGGGCTTTTATATCTCCTTTTCCGGCGTACTGACCTATCCGGCTTCCAAAGACCTGAGATCGATCGCACGACTCATCCCGCTTGACCGGATTCTCATCGAAACCGATTCCCCCTGGCTCTCGCCTCAGGCTTTCCGCGGCAAAACCAATGAACCGGCCTATGTCGTGGAAGTGGCGAAGCAGCTTGCCATGGTCAAGGGCATGCCGGTTTCCCGCATTGCCCGGCACACTTCCGAAAATTATTTCAGGCTTTTCGGCATTGCGGATAATACGCATTCTTCCTGACAAAAAATCCTGTCAAAAAACGCCTTTTTAAAAAATAATCGGCCATTTCACTCCGGATTCAGGTTTTTTTTAACTATTGTTAAGAAAAAACTATGACTTTTAAAAAAAAGGGGAGTAGAATTGTTTTCAACGTGAGCACCAACGGTACTGAAAACCAGAATGGCCGATGTAGAAGAGGTGCATTTCTCTCACTAACTAACAGAATTTGTAAGGAACATATCATGAAAAACTCCGCCATGGCATTGAGAGCCCTGTTTATCGTTATAGCCGGTGTTGTTGTTACCACGCTCTTTATTCAGGCAGTTTAATCAGCTCCAGGCCTGGGGAGATTGCGTTACGCAATCTCCCTTGTTGTATCTACCCATCAAAAATCCTCATAAAAACATTCCATTACCCTCGTTTTTTAGAAAATCTCTCAAGAAACCTCCCCTTGCGGAATAATTGATCCGTTCATCCGCCAGTCCGTGAATTATTACCGTGAATATATATGTAAAAATAAGCATATGTATTCATTTTTTATATGTGAAAAAATAAGCACATATAAATCAAAAAAGAGCCTGTCTCAATGGGATAATGTCTTTAAAATCCCGGAAAAAATATTAATGACCGGTTCGATTAATAAAAAACAGGCTTTCCTTCAATTATTGACCTGAAAAAACCAATATTTACCAACAGTCAATATTCACCCGAAACCAGTTTAATAAAAACAGCGAAAAGCAGATATTCAAAAATACAAGGGCGCTGAAAAAAGAGGCGTGACCGTAATCCTGCCGCACGATTTACATGTAAATACAAAAAACTTTCCTAAGGAAAAAGAGCCAAAGTTTCCGGGGCGGCCTGCCCGGGAAAAATCCTTCCTTCCGCCGTATGACGTCGTTTCCCGACACCATCTTGTGAGAGGGGAACCGCCGCAGTCCGGAAGGGTCAAACGTGGAAACCGTCCATTCTGCCGCACCCGCCATTCTCCGGATACCGGTCTTTGCCTCCGGCTTTCGTTGCGTGAATGATGCACTCCTCTTCACAGCGGCAGAATTTGCCGGATAATACGCTACCTGCCGCATTTTCCCTGACGCCACCATGACAAAGCCCTTTCCGTTCCAGAAAACCGTCTGCCGGTTCCTTTTTTTCTTTATGGCCGTGCTGGCCGCGCTTCCATCAGCCAAAGCGGGTTCATTTGACGACTGGTTCATTGCCGTCAAGAACGATCAGGCGGGAAAAGTGAAAGAGCTGCTGAAAAAAGGGTTCGATCCCAACGCCATCGAACCGAAGAGGGGAGACACCGGCCTGATTCTCGCCATGCGGGAAAACTCGATGGACGTCATGGCGGTTCTGCTTTCCGACAAGAGAACGAAAATTGACACGGAAGCTTTCAATGGCGACAACGCCCTGATGATCGCGTGCTACAACGCCAATGAAAAAGCGGTGAAGACGCTTCTGGACAAAGGGGCAAAGGTCAACAAGAACGGCTGGGCGCCGCTTCATTATGCCGCCGCCAGCGGCAACAACCAAATCGTCCGGATGCTGCTGGAAAAGGATGCCTTCATCGACGCCGTATCGCCCAATGCAACGACCCCCATCATGATGGCGGCACGAAACGGCCATATCTATACCGTCAAACTGCTGCACGACAATGGCGCTGACCTCACCCTGAAAAACCAGCGCGGTTATTCAGCCATCGACTTCGCCAACGAAAACAAAAACACCGATATCGCCAAAGGCCTGGAATACCGCCTCAAAAAAGAAGCCGATCTGGAAAAACGGAAAAACGTCCTGCCGCAGTTTCCCTTCTGATCACGTCCCGGACAGAATGCGTTTTCTGGCGGGCGTCAGCACAGTCGGCATGGCTTTCGGGAAAGTGGTCGGAAAATCGGAATTGTAATGCAGGCCCCGGCTTTCTTTGCGCGAAAGGGCGCTTTCGACGATCATTGAGGCCACATCCACCAGATTCCGCAATTCCAGCAGATTGTGGCTGACGATGAAGTTGGCGTAATACTCGTCGATTTCCTCCCGCAACAGATGGATCCGGCGCTGTGCCCGTTCCAGACGTTTCGTCGTCCGGACAATGCCGACATAGTTCCACATGAACCGGCGCAACTCGTCCCAGTTGTGGGAAATGACAACATCCTCGTTGGCATTGGAAACGCGGCTTTCGTCCCATTCCGGCAAAACGGGGGAGAGCTCCCGCGGCTGGCTGGCGATGTATTCCGCCGCCGTTTTCCCGATAACCAGGCATTCCAGCAGGGAATTGCTGGCCAGCCGGTTCGCGCCATGCAAACCGGTACAGGCCGTCTCGCCGACGGCATAGAGATTTTTGATATCGGTTCTGCCTTTGGTATCGGTCACGACCCCGCCGCAGGTGAAATGGGTGGCGGGCACGATGGGAATCGGCTCTTTGGTGATATCAATGCCGAATTCGAGACAGCGGGCGTAAATCGTCGGGAAATGTTCCTTCAGAAACTGCGGATCCTGGTGGCTGATATCCAGATGGACATAATCCAGACCGCGTTTTTTCATTTCAAAGTCGATTGATCTCGCCACGATATCGCGCGGCGCCAGTTCCGCCCTCGGATCGTGTTCCGGCATGAACCGTTTGCCGGCATCCGCCCCGGCATCCGGCGGCAGTTTCAGAAGGCCGCCTTCCCCCCGCACCGATTCGGAAATCAGGAAGGATTTGGCATAGGGGTGGTAAAGGCAGGTCGGATGGAACTGCACGAATTCCATATTCGATACGCGGCAACCGGCACGCCATGCCATCGCTACCCCGTCACCTGTAGACGTATCCGGATTGGTGGTATAAAGATAAACCTTGCCGGCGCCACCGGTTGCCAGAACGGTATGGCGCGCGGCAAAGGTATGGACTTTTTCCTCTTCCTCGTTCAAAACGTAGAGGCCATAACATTCAACCGGCCGCTTGTCTTCATAAAGCTTTTCGGACGTAATCAGATCGACGGCGAAATGGTTTTCGAAAAGATGGATATTCGGACTGTTCCGGATGATTTTTTCCAGCGTCTGCTGGACGACATGCCCGGTGGCGTCGGCCGCGTGAATGATGCGCCGCTCGCTGTGACCGCCCTCGCGTGTCAGATGGTAACCCGTCTGGGTGGACTTGTCCGTGGAAAAGGGGACTCCCTGATTGATCAGCCAGTTGATGGCTTCCCCGCCGTGTTCGACGATAAACCGGGTAGCGACTTCGTCACACAGCCCCGCGCCGGCGGTCAGGGTGTCTTCAACATGTTTTTCGATACTGTCCAGTACCGGATCCAGTACAGCGGCAATGCCGCCCTGGGCGAAATTGCTGGCGCTTTCCCACAATGTCCGCTTGCAGATCAGCGCGATTTTGAACGTCCTGGGAAGACGCAAGGCAACGGACAGGCCTGCCAGCCCGCTGCCGACAATAACGACATCGAAATTCATGACTTTTCTTACCGGAATAAATTGTTTTCAAAGCAAACACTATATTCCATTGAACGCGATTCGTCATGTATTTTGACGCTCTGCAAAAAAGTGGGGAAACGGACTTTTCCCATGCAGCGACCATCTGCCTGTCAGGGGAAAAACGCGGTTTCCGTCAGGACGATCGTCTTCCCGTCAACAAGCCGAAAAGCAGGACGACGACCGCGGCAATCAGCAGCAAATGGACAAACCCGCCAAACAGATGCGTTGTCAGTAACCCGATAATCCACAAAATGAAAAGTATGACCGCGATAGTGTAGAGCATGGACTTCTCCCGGAAACGGTTGGCGGCGGCACAACAATCGGCCGCCTGCATGGTCTATTTACGACCGTTTCCGGCAAAAGCAGTTCCGGTAACCATTTGGTAAAAGTAAAATGAAGGGAAAACACGATGAAAATCGCAAGCCAAAATGGCCGCCGATTGCGCGGGTACCTTTCCGGAAAATCCGGATTTCCGGAGTTTTCCTGCCGGAAAAAGCGGCGTGGCGTTTCCGGTCACGAGCCATCGCTTGCGGCATTAACCTGACTGAAAGGAACTGTGATGAAAAAACTGGGATTTATCGGGATGGGAAACATGGCGTCCGCCATACTGCTGGGCGCTGTCAGGTCAGGTTTTTTAAAAGGGGAAGAATCCATCGCCTACGACTTAAACGGTTTCAAGCTGGACGACCTGAACAAGAAATGCGGGATGGCCAAAGCCGCTTCGGCAGCCGAAGCGATCGACAACAGTGAGATCGTTTTGCTGGCTGTGAAACCGAAAATCGTGGAAAGCGTCCTGAACGAAAACCGCGACAGGCTGAAAAACAAGACCCTGCTGTCGGTGGCCGCCGGCTGGCAATACAGCCGCCTGCGCCGTTTTCTGGACAACTCCACCCATATTTGCGCCATCATGCCGAACACACCGGCCATGGTGGGCGAGGGCATGACGATTATCGAATCCACAAACGACCTGTCCCCGAAAGAACTGATTTTCACCCGCAAACTGTTCAGTGCACTGGGAGAAGTGGAAGAACTTTCCAGCGACCTGATGGGCATTGGGGGCACCTTGTCCGGTTGCGGCCCCGCATGGGTTTTCATGATGATCGAGGCGCTGGCCGACGGCGCGGTCTATTACGGCTTGCCGCGAGACATCGCTTACAAGCTGGCCAGCCAGACGGTTCTCGGTTCCGGAAAAATGGCAAGAGACACCAAAACGCATCCCGGCAAACTGAAAGACGACGTCTGCTCGCCGGGCGGCATTACCATTCGCGGCGTGAAAGCGCTTGAGGCAGGCGGATTGCGGATTGCAATGATGAATGCCATGGAAGCCGCATACAAAAAACCCGACTGATTGCCGGAACGGTAAAAGAATGGCCAAAACCCTTTTGGCCATTCCCCCGGATTTTCCTGCGCCTGCGCTCAGAAAGTCTGCACGCATTCCACAACAGACGATGGCGTCGTCCCCGGTTTTGCCGAAGAAACGATACCGTTCCGACAATCTGAACAATCAAGGATAAACGAATGGCCTGCTCATTAGGAAATATTTCCACGCTCTTGAAACTTCGTCCGTTCTTCAGACCTCGTATTCTTCCTGTTCTTTTTATCTTCTGGACCCTGCCTGTCCTGGCAAATTCCGCCATTTTCCAACCTGCGGATGAGTCAGTAGAACCGGTTCGGGAGGATGCTCATTCTGTCTGTGTTGTAAAATGGGCAACACGGCAAGGAAACAGTCCGGCAGAAAACCGTGAATTGCTGTCATGGTGTCAAAAAGCGGCTGAACACGGAAAAGCAGCTGCCCAGAATATCCTGGGCAATATTTACTTAAAGGGCATAGGTACCCCCAAAGATTCCCGTAAAGCCGTCTTCTGGTATAAAAAAGCGGCCGATCAGGGATATGCATGGGCACAAACCATGCTCGGCAATGCCTTTTACGATGGAGACGGAATCGAAAAAGACTTTCACAAGGCCATTTTATGGTGGAACAAAGCCGCCCTTCAAAACGACGTCCTGGCGTACTATAATCTCGGTCTTGCTTATCGCTATGGAAAAGGCGTCGAAAAAAACCCGCATACCGCCTTTTTCTGGTGGGAAAAAGCAGCCGCACAGGATTACGCCTTGGCCCAGAATACCCTGGGATATGCCTATGAGAAAGGCATCGGAACCGAAAAAAATCCGGAAAAGGCGCTATTTTGGTGGAAAAAAGCCGCTGCACAAAACGATGCGGCAGCCCAATATAATCTGGGACGTGCTTACTTTTACGGCAGAGGAACCGAAAAAAACCCGGAAGAAGCTGTATTCTGGTTGCGTAAAGCGGCCGATCAGGAACAACCTTCAGCACAGGAATTGCTGGGTTTGGCCTATGAAAGGGGTGAGGGCATTGGAAAAGATCCGGACAAAGCCGTTTACTGGTACGAAAAAGCGTCGCTTAACGGCAGCGTAGCAGCCCAAACAAAACTTGGCCTGACTTACCTGACTGATAACCGTAGTCCTGAAAACGATCAAAAAGGCATTTCATGGTTGAAAAAAGCCGCAAGACAAGGAGAAGCAAATGCCCAGGCAACTCTCGGTCTGGCTTATCTTTCCGGTCGCGGCGTTCCCCAAAACCGCTTTTATGCCTGTGCGATTTCTTGCCATGCCGCCAGCAAAACCCCGATAGCCGCCGCATTGTGCAACGAATTGAAACACAAAATGACGCCCGAAGAAATCAGGCGTACCCGGCTCATTCAGGTGAAACCGCTTTTTGACTGAAAGTGGGCCCGCCATCGATACACGATAAACCTTCACTCAGACCGAACGGAAAAAACGCTTATTCCAAACCTTCCGCGTGTTCGACAATGAGCTGGACAGACGTTTTGCCATTGTATTCGTTGGCGTCCAGCCGGTAGGCCAGCCTGACACGCCGGGGCAAAAGCTCGGTACTGCCGAACCGGATAGCCGTATAGTAACGGTCGTTTTTTTGCAGTTGCAGTCTTGAATGCCGGTCTTTCAGGATACGCTGGTTGATTACCGTGAACTCGTCGCAGAAAAGCGGGGGTGGAAAACCGTGGCCCCATACCTGCGTTTCCAGCAATTCGATGAAATCCAGACTGAAACAGTCGTCGTCAAGGGAACCGTCCGTTTCGATCTGGCGCTCTAGCTGCGTCTGCGTCAGCCACTCACGCGCGACTGCCTCGAACGCTTCGGAAAAAGCGTCGAATCCGCCGGATCGCAAGGTCAGGCCGGCCGCCATCGCATGGCCGCCAAACTGGACGATCAGGCCGGGATGCCGCTTGGCGATCAGATCCAGGGCATCGCGCAAATGGAATTCCGGAATGGATCGTCCCGATCCGCGGATTTCCCCATCCTTGCCGGTGGCAAAGGCCATTGTCGGCCGGAAATGCTTCTCCTTGATGCGGGAAGCCAGAATGCCGATAATGCCCTGATGCCAGTCTTCCGACAGCACGCAGAGGGTGGCCCGGTTCTCCGGATGGACTTTGGCGATTTTCTCCCGCGCCTCGATGCGCATATCCGCCTCGATTTCCCGCCGCTCGATATTGATCCGGTTCAGTTCTTCCGCCATCTGAAAAGCACGGGATTCATCATCGGTCAAAAGGCATTCAATGCCCAGCCCCATGTCCGACAGACGGCCCGCGGCGTTCAGTCGGGGACCGACGGCAAAACCCAGATCGAAAGACGACGCTTTCCGGAAATCCCGTCCGGAAACGCGGAAGAGGGCGGCTACACCGGCCTGCATGACGCCCGAACGGATACGGCGCAGGCCCTGCGCCACCAGAATCCGGTTATTCGCATCCAGCCTGACCACATCGGCAAATGTCCCCAGCGCGACCAGATCGAGCAAATGGTCAAGCCGGGGTTGCGTTTTTTCATCGAACACCTTCCGTCGCCGCATTTCGGCTCTCAGGGCCAGCAATACATAAAACATGACGCCGACGCCAGCCAGACTTTTGCTGGGAAACGTGCAGTCCGGCTGATTGGGATTGACGACAATGCAGTTTTTCGGCAATTCGTCACCCGGCAAATGATGGTCTGTTACCAGCACGTCCATTTGCAGCTCAACCGCCCGCCCGATGCCTTCCAGACTGGCAATACCGTTATCGACCGTGACCAGCACGTCGGTTGCATGCTGTTTTTTCGCTTCGTCCACAATGGCCGGCGTCAGTCCGTAACCGTTGTCGAACCGGTTCGGAACCATATAATCAGCCTGTGCGCCCAGCAGTTTCAGGCCACGCAAGGCCAGGGCGCAGGCCGTTGCCCCGTCACAGTCGTAATCCGCAACGACCGTGATCTTCCTGCCAAGAGCAATGGCATCCGCCAGAAAAGAAGCGGCCCGGTCAATATGAAGCAGACGCCCCGGAGGAATCAGGCCGGAAAGCCCGGTGGACAATTCGGCAGGGTCGGAAATGCCGCGCGCGGCAAAAATCCGGGCGAGAACGGGATGGACTCCTGTACGGCACAAATCCTGAAAAGCTTTGGCGGGGAAAGAACGGACGACGATTCGGGTCATGACTGCAAAATTTCATTCGGGCGGATACGGGAATGAAGAAGGAACGGCCAGACCCATACCGCAAAGACCGTATTCTCGCACTATTTCGTGCTCCCGTGAAACTTTTCAGCCAGGGTTTTGTCATTGCCATCCTGGATCAGGGCGTTTGTCCGGGCGCAGGCGGCCCGGTTTTCGCAACAGCCCTGCGATAAAGCAAGCCGATTGCCGATCCGTGTGTGACGACACACCGAATATATGGCAAACTGTGCCATCTCGATGGGGGAATCACGTTGAAAATTTTTTCCAATCTGCCGTTTGAATGGCTTGTCGGACTGCGTTATCTCCGTTCCGGCAAACGCAGCGGCCGCAACCGGTTCATTTCATTCATTTCGCTGATATCCATGACGGGCATCGCACTGGGCGTCGCTGCCCTGATTATTGTCATGTCCGTCATGAACGGCTTCCAGAAAGAAGTCCGCGACCGGATGCTGTCGGTCTTGCCGCATATCGAAGTCCAGGATATTTACGGATCGCTTCCCGACTGGCGGAAAACAGCCGAAACCGCCAGGCAGAACCCGGAAGTGACCGGCACCGCACCCTATGTCATCGGTCAGGCGCTGGTCACCCGCAACGACACGATGCGTGGCGTCATCGTGCGCGGCATCGAACCGAAAGAAGAACCCAACGTCTCCGAAATCGCCCGCCAGTTCATTGCCGGCAAACTGGGCGATCTGCAACCGGACTCCTTCAACATCGCCATCGGCAAGGAACTGGCCCGCATGCTGCGCATCGGCCCCGGCGACAAACTGACGGTCGTCATTCCGCAAGGGCAGGTCACGCCTGCCGGCGTATTGCCGCGCCTGAAACAGTTCACGGTCTCCGGCATATTCGAGGCCGGTCATTTTGAATTCGATTCCACGCTCGCGTTCGTCAACATGGAAGACGCCATGCGCATGTTCAGGACAAACGCACCAACCGGATTGCGCATTCAAATCAAGGACATGCAGGAAGCTCCTCAGGTAGCGCATGAAATCGGTCTCCTGCTTTCCGACGACGACGTCATCGTGCGCGACTGGTCGAAACAGAACCGCAACTGGTTCGCGGCCGTCCAGACCGAAAAGAAAATGATGTTCATCATCCTCATGCTGATCATTGCGGTTGCCACCTTCAATCTGGTCTCGACACTCGTCATGACCGTCACCGAAAAACAGGCCGATATCGCCATATTGCGCACGCTCGGCGCCTCGCCCCGTTCGATCATGAAAATTTTCATGATACAGGGAGCGCTGGCCGGCATCTTCGGAACGCTGATCGGGCTGGGATTCGGCATGCTGGTGGCCGTCAACATCGACGTCATCGTCCCCTTCATCGAACGGCTTTTCGGTTTCCAGTTCCTGCCGAAAGACATTTACCTGATCAGTTCCCTGCCGTCCGATCTGCGTCTGACGGATGTGCTGGTCATCGGCGGCGCATCCATCGTCCTGTCTTTCCTGGCGACCCTTTATCCCAGCTGGAGCGCCGCCAAGGTCAACCCCGCGGAGGCACTGCGTTATGAATGAAACCGTTTTGGCGTGCGAAGGACTGTGCAAAACGTTCCGGCAGGGAAACTATACCGTCAACGTGTTAAACGACATCCGCTTTGAAGTCAGGGCGGGAGAGCGTATTGCCATTGTCGGCGCGTCCGGTTCCGGCAAATCGACGCTCCTGCATTTGCTGGGCGGACTCGATACGCCCACCGCCGGGTCCGTCACGCTTGGCGGCCGGAATCTCGCCAATCTGAACGAAACGCGGCGCGGCGAATTGCGCAACCGGGCGCTGGGCTTCGTTTACCAGTTCCACCATCTGTTGCCCGAATTTTCGGCGCTGGACAACGTCGCCATGCCGCTGATGATCCGCCGGGAAAACCGCGCGGCGGCACAGCAAGCGGCCCGTGCGATCCTTTCGCGCGTCGGGCTCGACAACCGCGTCATCCACGTGCCGGGTGAACTTTCCGGCGGCGAACGGCAACGCGTCGCGCTGGCACGCGCGCTCGTCACCCATCCAGCCTGCGTGCTGGCAGATGAACCGACCGGCAATCTGGACCGGCCGACGGCACAGCAGATATTCGACCTGATGCTGGAACTCTCGACCACCCTGAAAATCGCTTTCGTCATCGTCACGCATGATAGCGATCTGGCCGGACGCTGCGACAAAATTTACCGCATGTCGGAAAAAGGCCTGCAAAAATTATCCGGATAAGTTAAATTAGACTGGGATTTTTTATTGGCGACACTTCCAGCCATGTGGATTGATACGCATTGCCATCTTGATGCCTCCGAATTTGCGGGACGGGAACGGCAAATCGCCAGCGACGCCGGGAAACTGGGCATCGCTCACCTGGTCGTTCCCTCCGTCGATCGCGCCAGTTTCGGCCGGGTCGCGACGCTGGCGCATGCCTGCACCAACTGTTCCTATGCACTCGGCATCCATCCCATGTACGTGCCGCACAGCACCGAAGACGATCTGGCCGCCCTTGAAAACGCCCTTGCCGAAGGAATGTCCGATCCCCGTCTTGTCGCCATCGGTGAAATCGGACTCGACTTTTATGTTCCCGAACTGGCGGAATCGCCCCTGCGCGAAAAACAGGAACATTTTCTGGTCGAACAGCTGAAAATGGCGAAAAAACATGAATTGCCCGTTTTGCTGCATACCCGGCGTTCGGTCGATACGGTCATGAAACACCTGAGACAGCAGGGCATCCGCAAGGGAATCGCCCATGCGTTCAGCGGCAGTTTCCAGCAGGCCGATGCATTCATCAATCAGGGTTTCAAAATCAGTTTCTGCGGAACCTGCACCTATGAACGGGCCCGGCAATTGCGCAAACTGGCCGCAGAACTGCCCATCGGCACGATCGTCGTCGAGACCGATGCGCCCGATCTGCCGCCGGTCTGGAAAAACCGGAAGGAAAACAGCCCGCTGGAACTGCCGCGCATCGGTGAGGCCATTGCTGCCTTGCGCGGCATTTCACCCGATGAACTGGCTGAACGTACCTGCCGCAATGCCGCAGAAGCCATCCCGCGGCTGGCTCCATTATTGACGAAAGGATAAATGCAAAGTGCGATTGTCGGCTTCATCCTCGGCATAGCATGGCTCCAGCGACAATCCACACTTCCCAATAAACCCTTTCTTTTCGGCCTTGGCGTTCTTGCCGTCCTTCTTTTTTCCCTGTCGTTTCTGCCGGCCCTGATCCGGCGTTATCCTCTGGCAAATCCTGTGTTGAGGCTGGCGGCCGGAACCGCTTTCGGCATCTTCTGGTCATCGCTGCTTGCCCTTCACACACTGGCCCAAAACCTGCCGGAACCCCTGGAAAACAAAAATCTGGTCGTGACCGGAACGGTGTCCAGTCTGCCGCAAGCCGACGATGGAGGCGTCCGTTTCCAATTCCGCACCGAAAAGGCGGTTTATCAGAACCGGCGCGTCCTCATTCCCGACAACATCCTGCTTTCATGGAAGGACAGTCATGCCGCTTTCATCGGAAAAAGGGCAAGGAATGTGCTGCCCGGCCAGAAATGGCAATTCAATGTGCGCCTGAAGCGACCGCATGGCCCCGCCAATCCCGACGGCTTCGATTACGAACTCTGGCTCTTTGAACAGGGCATCCGCGCCACCGGTCACGTCAACACCGACGTCCGGTTGCCTGACCCAAACGAACTGGTCGATACTTTCGTATTCACGCCGATGAACGCGATCAACGCGATCCGCCAGAAACTTCGGGAACGGATTTACCGTGCCTTGCCGGATGGCGAATACGCCGGCGTCATCGTCGCACTGGTAATCGGCGAGCAAAAAGCCATTTCCCGTTCGGACTGGGAAATCTTCAACCGGACCGGCATTTCCCACCTCGTTGCCATTTCCGGCCTTCACATCACCCTAGTGTCCGGCCTTTTCGCCGGACTGGTCAGCGCACTCTGGCGACGTTCCTTTTTCACGAAAAAGCAATTGCCCCTTCTGCTTCCTGCCCAGAAAGCCGCCGCTATCGCGGGTGTGGGCATGGCGCTCCTCTATGTCGCGCTGGCCGGTTTCGGCATTCCGGCCAGAAGAACGCTTTGCATGATCGTCATCGTTGCCCTGGCATTGTGGACAGGCCGCCTGACCCGTTTTTCCCATGTCCTTCTGGCAGCGGCCGGCGTCGTTCTGCTTTTTGACCCCCTTGCCCTGATGAAACCGGGTTTCTGGCTCTCGTTTGTTGCAGTCGGAACCATCCTGTATGCGACGGCAGACAGAACCCGCCGCTTGCCTGAAAAAGACAGCCGTTTCAGCCGGTTGCGCCATATCCTCGGTTCAGCCGCCCGCACCCAGTGGGCCGTCACCATCGGTCTCGTTCCCCTGACCATGCTGTTTTTCGGCCGCGTTTCCCTGATCGGGCCGCTTGCGAACGCCCTTGCCATTCCTGTGGTCTCCCTGTTCGTCACGCCACTGGCCCTGCTCGGCAGCGTCCTGCCGTCACCGTTAATCAACCTTGTTCTGACGGTCGTTCATTTTGCCATTCAAACCCTTGCAGATATTCTCGAATGGCTCGGTTTTCTGCCATTTGCCGTCTGGTCCGCACCGGTTCCGTCTTTTTACCTCATCATTTTCGCTCTGGCGGGAACGCTCTGGATGCTGGCGCCGAAAGGCTGGCCGTTCCGGGGGCTGGGCCTGCTTTGCTGGCTGCCGCTTTTCCTTTCCGCGCCGGCCCATCCCGGTTACGGCGAAGCGTGGATTACCGTACTGGACGTAGGGCAGGGAAGCGCCGTTCTGGTCGAAACGCAAAAACACCGGCTCCTGTTCGATACCGGCCCGCGCTGGTCGGCCAATGCCAGTGCGGCTGAAAGCGTCATTTATCCCTATCTGAAATCCCGGGGAACAGACCGGCTGGACACGATCGTGGTTTCCCACGGAGACAACGATCATTCCGGCGGCCTGCTCGCGTTGACAGGAAAACTGCCGGTTGACGAAGTCCTGTCCTCCATGCCGCCGGATTCCCTTCTGGTCAGGATTCTTCCCGTCCACCGGCCCTGTCTGGCCGGGCAACAGTGGGAATGGGAAGGCATCCGTTTCGAGATGCTGTATCCGGCAAGCGACGACTATCTGGACGACAATCATAAAACCAACAACCTGAGCTGTGTCCTCAAAGTGGCCACGCCAAAATACGCGATGCTTCTGACAGGCGATATCGAAAGCGGCGAGGAACGCGAATTGGTCAACCGCTATCCGGACAAACTGAAAGCCGACATTCTTCTTGCTCCGCATCACGGCAGCCAAACCTCATCGACATGGCCGTTCCTGTTTTCCGTCAAACCACGCTTCGCCGTCTTCCAGACCGGCTACCTCAACCGTTACGGCCATCCGGCAAAACGGGCTGTCGACCGTTATGGCCTGCTGGATATCCGGACTTACCGGACAGACCGGGATGGCGCGATTGTTTTTGAAATGGGCAATACGCTTGAATCCGGAAGTTGTCGCGAACGCCAGACACGTTATTGGAAAACCCGCTGAAACGGCGAAAAAATTTCCCGGATTGAACATTTCACCTCTTTGAAATCCAACGCTCATGAAAAAAAGCAAACTAACTCCTAACGGCCGTCTTCCTTGACACCCTGATCGGGGAAGGGGAGGGATAGAAGCAGCCGAAATCCCCGCCAACGGCATTTCGCAATCCTCCGGAACCGAAAATTACATCGCTTCCTCTGACGCGACCATCACCGCAACGGGCGGTGATGAAGCCATCCTGATCAACAAGGGCGCCACAGCCACCATAACGATTGATGAAGGAAAAGGCACCCTTACCATCGACAAATCGGGTTCATGGTCTCCGATTCAAATCAACAATAACCCTTATAACACCGCCCGGAACAATCTTACCGTCAACGGAAATCTTATCGTCAACTCGAACAGCATGGCTTATGATTCCGGTGGCGACATTACCGGAATTGGCGACGCCAATCTGGTCGTGACGGGAGACCTGACCGTCCGGAGCACGTATGGCGGAAAATACGCGCTCAGCGGAGCCAACCTGTTTTTCGAAGGCGGTTCAGTCCGCGTGGACGGAAACACGGATCTGAGTGCAAAAGCCATCAATTCGGGAACAGCCGGATATACCGGCTTTCTCGCCGGCATTTATGCCAATCAGGGCAATTCTTCCCGTCCATTCACGGAAATGACGTTCGGCAAGGATGCGAGCAGCACCTTCCACCTCCACGACATTCATCTGACCTCGACACAACAGCAGGCCGAGGCATACGGCATCAGGACGCACACAGCAAGCACGACAGGCTTTGCACCGGCCCATCAGTCCCATATCATCATCAACAGCAAGGCCATCATTGAAAACATCAAGGCCGTTTCACCGGACAGTGATTTTGCTTACGCTGCCGGGGTGGAAGCCTCGGAATCCGCGCATGTCGAATTCAAATCGGACCTGACGGTCAGAAACATCGCGGCTGTCAATGGCAACGATGTGTCTGGCCTGACTTCGGGAACAAGCGGTTCCGATGCCGAAGCCTATTCTCTGATCGCGCTTCGTGGGGGACAAATCGATGTCAATGCCGCCCGAAATGCCGCTTATACCGTCCAGATCTAAGGCGACATGGTGTCTGTCGATAAAGATGGCTCCCTCGAATCCCGGATCAACGCCAGTTTCATGAATGAACAGTCTTATTTCAAGGGACTGACAAACGATCCTTATGGGGTAGGAACCGGAAAAATCGACCTGACTTTCGCCAATCAGGCGTACTGGATCGTTCCGGAGGATAATGCGCTCCGCGGTACGCTCACCCTCCGGAACGGACGGGTCTATGTCGGCGGCACGCCCGACATGTTTTCTTCGACAACCCACAATAAAAGCGCGGTACTGGACAATGCCAGAACATTGACCCTCGACAATCTGGCCGGCTCCGGCGGTATATTTTACCTGCGTGCCGACATTGCCAGCGACAATGCCGACCGGATTGTCGTCAAAAACGGGGAGGGCAACCATTCCCTGATGGTCCGAAGCACAGGCGCCGAGCCGTCCGCGGCGAGAATGAACACCTATCTTGCGAGCCTTAAAAACGGGTCGGCCAACTTTACACTGGCAAACAGGGACGGAAAAGTCGACGCGGGCACATTCCAGTACATCTTAAAGAACGAAAACACCGGTTCCGGAAAAGGCTGGTATCTTGCACAGGATGACGGTTCGGATACCCCGCCGCCCATTGTTCCGGACGCTCCGTATACCCCGCCGCCATCCACTGTCCCGGAAGCCAGGCCACGTCTGACGCCTGCGGCTGAAACGGCACTCAGTCTTTCAAACAGCCATATCCGGATGAGATCGGTTCAGGCAAATAACATGCCTGTCCGTCTCCGTGACCTGCGCCAGCATGCCCTGTCAAACAGAAGTGCCCAGGGAAGCGAAACATCGGGTTCAGCCACTGCGGCTTCACCCCGCTCCGGCATTGCCAGTCTGGCCTTGAATGGCTGGGCTGATTCTTTCGGTCAAACAGGCCGTTTCAAGAGTTTCGAGGGAAGCCGGTATGATCAGGACGTTTACGGACTCGCGCTGGGAGCCGACAAACAGTTCAGGGAAAAAAACGCTGTCTGGTTTCTGGGCGCCAGAGGGCAATATACAAAAGCCGACCAGAAACTGAACGACCACGTCGGACGGGGAGACGGCAATTCCAAAGGACTGGCGCTTTACGGAATCTGGATTCATGAGTCGGGATGGTACGCCAATGCCATACTTTCCGCCGATCATTACCGCCAGCATCTTGAAGCGTATCAGACCGACGGAACGTCTGCACGCGGTCATTACGGTGTCTGGGGATACGGCGCGAATCTCGAAGTCGGAAAACACATTCCGCTCGCGAATCGCTTTTTTCTGGAACCGCAAGTCATTCTCGACTATTACCGGGTCAATGGCGTTTCCTACACGCTTGACAACGATCTCGACATCGATGCCGACGCGGTCAATTATCTGTCCGGAAAAGCCGGCCTGAGAGTAGGGCAAAACTGGAAAACCGGCGAACGCCAGTATCTGGAATATTTCCTGAAAGGGGGAATCAGCCACGAATTCGATTCCAAACAGCGTATGGTGACAAACAATACCTATGTATTCAGCGACGATTTCAAAGGGAACCGTCTGTTTTACGGTATGGAAGTTTCCGGCAGCCTGAACAAATACGTTCGCCTGTATGGACAGATCGAAAGAGAAAAAGGAGACGATTTCGATACGGACTGGACGTTCAATGCCGGATTGAGACTGTCGTTCTGACGCTTTTGCACCGGTTTTCCCAAAAACCTGGCCAGCAACAAAAGACACGGAAAAGGACTTTTCAAAAACCCTGTCCTTTGCTGGCTACGCTTTTCTTTTATCAGCAAAAACAAATATTTAAAATGATAAAGTGATAATTTTCCTTAAATAAACGCTTTGCTTGCCCTCTCCTAAATTCCAGCCTGTTTTCCGCCATCCGGAAAGGAACCGGTCAAGGCAGTTTTCCCGTTTTCTTCCCGGCCACAATAACGTATTCCACGGCCTTTTTTTACGTTATAATTTGGATTTCCTGCTACGTGCCCTGAGCACCTTCTGCAATGACCAAGTTTGTATTTGTCACGGGCGGTGTCGTTTCGTCCCTCGGTAAGGGGATTGCCGCCGCTTCACTTGCCGCCATCCTCGAATCGCGCGGCCTCAAAGTTACCATGATCAAGCTGGACCCGTATATCAACGTGGACCCCGGCACAATGAGCCCTTTCCAGCACGGCGAAGTGTTCGTCACCGACGACGGGGCGGAAACCGACCTTGATCTGGGCCATTACGAACGTTTCATTTCCACCCGGATGCACAAGGTGAACAATTTCACCACCGGGCAAATTTACGAATCCGTCATCCGCAAGGAGCGGCGTGGCGAATATCTCGGCAAAACCGTTCAGGTCATCCCGCATATCACGAACGAAATCCAGAATTTCATCCATCGCGGCGCCAAAGGCTACGACGTCGCGCTGGTTGAAATCGGCGGCACCGTCGGCGATATCGAATCGCTGCCGTTTCTGGAAGCGGCCCGCCAGCTGAGCCTCCGCGCCGAAAAGAACTCGACCGTTTTCATCCACCTGACACTGGTGCCATACATCGCTTCCGCCGGTGAACTGAAAACGAAGCCGACCCAGCACAGCGTCCAGAAACTGCGCGAAATCGGCATCTATCCGGATGCGCTGCTCTGCCGTGCTGACCGGCCGATCCCGGAAGACGAACGCGCCAAAATTTCCCTGTTTTCCAATGTCCGGGAAGACGCCGTGATCTCGGTCTGGGATGTGGACACCATCTACAAGATTCCGCAAATGCTCCATGATCAGGGGCTGGACGCCATCGTTTGCGACAAACTGGGCATCAACCCGCCGCCGGCCGACCTTTCCATGTGGAGCAATCTGGTTCATGCCCTCGAACACCCTGAAAAGGAAGTCTCGATCTGCATGGTCGGAAAATACGTCGATCTGACCGAATCCTACAAATCCCTGATCGAAGCGATCCGGCACGCCGGCATCCATACCGGCTGCAAGGTCAATATCGACTTTCTCGATTCCGAGGAAATCGAATCGAAGGGTACGGACCACCTGTCCAGATACGACGCCATTCTCGTTCCCGGCGGCTTCGGCAAACGGGGAGTGGAGGGCAAGATCGCTACTGCCCAATATGCCCGCGAACACAAGGTGCCTTATCTTGGCATCTGTCTTGGCATGCAGGTCGCGCTGATTGAATTCGCCCGGCACGTTGCCGGCATGTCCCGCGCCAACTCGACCGAATTCGACCCGGATACCGATCAGCCGGTCGTCGCCCTGATTACCGAATGGCAAAACCGCAGCGGACAGGTCGAACAGCGGGATGAAAATTCCGATCTGGGAGGCACCATGCGGCTGGGCGCGCAAACCTGCGCCGTCGAACCCGGCACGCTGGCGGCCGAAATCTACGGCAATGTCGTGACCGAACGCCATCGCCACCGTTACGAAGCCAACAACCTGTATCTTGACCGCCTGAAAGAAGCGGGCCTGATCGTTTCGGCCATGACACCCACTGAAAAATTGTGCGAAATCATGGAACTGCCGAAAACCGGCAAACAGGCCCATCCCTGGTTTGTCGGCGTGCAGTATCATCCGGAATTCAAATCCACCCCGCGTGACGGCCACCCCCTGTTTACCGCCTTCATCAAGGCGGCGATCGCCAGCAAGGAAGCAAAAGGAAACAAGGCATGAAACTTTGCGGTTTTGAAATCGGGCTCAACCAGCCTTTCTTCCTGATTGCCGGCCCCTGCGTTATCGAATCGCGCCAGCTGGCGATCGACACGGCCGGCGCCCTGAAAGAAATGACCGCCGAACTGGGTATTCCCTTCATTTACAAATCGTCCTACGACAAGGCCAACCGTTCTTCTTCTGCCTCCTTCCGGGGTCTCGGCATGGAAAAGGGACTCGACATTCTGGCCGATGTCAAAAAACAGTTCAACGTCCCGGTTCTGACCGATGTGCACGCCGAAGACGAAATCGAAGCTGTTGCGCAAGTCGTCGATGTCCTTCAGACTCCGGCGTTTCTGTGCCGCCAGACCGATTTCATCCAGGCTTGCGCCCGTTCCGGAAAACCCGTCAACATCAAGAAGGGGCAGTTCCTGGCGCCGGACGATATGGGCAACGTCGTCAGAAAAGCGAAAGAAGCGGCAAGGGAAGCCGGACTTTCCGAAGACCGTTTCACCGTTTGCGAGCGGGGCGCGTCTTTCGGTTACAACAATCTGGTTTCCGACATGCGGTCGCTTTCCATCATGCGCAAAACAGGTTGTCCTGTCGTGTTTGACGCGACCCATTCAGTCCAGCTGCCGGGCGGGCTGGGCGACGCTTCCGGCGGGCAACGCGAGTTCGTTCCTGTCTTGGCGCGGGCTGCCGTAGCCGTTGGCGTGGCCGGACTTTTCATGGAAACGCATCCGAACCCGGCCGAAGCCAAATCCGACGGCCCCAACGCGGTACCGCTGGATCGCATGAAAGCACTGCTGACGCAACTTGCCACACTGGACAAAGTCGTCAAGCAGGGTAATATGTCGAATTTCGATTTTTAACCTCACAGACAATCAGCTTGGGAGAAATTTATGAGCGCAATCGTTGACCTCATCGGACGCGAAATTCTCGATTCCCGTGGTAATCCGACCGTCGAATGCGACGTGCTTCTGGAATCCGGAGTGATGGGGCGTGCCGCCGTTCCTTCCGGAGCCTCCACCGGATCGCGCGAAGCGATCGAACTGCGTGACGGCGACGCCAGCCGTTACAACGGCAAAGGCGTATTGAAAGCCATTGAACACATCAATACCGAAATCGCCGAAGCGATCATCGGGCTGGACGCCAGCGAACAGGCTTTTCTGGACCGCACCCTGATCGATCTGGACGGTACCGAAAACAAGAGCCGTCTGGGCGCCAATGCCATGCTGGCCGTTTCCATGGCTGTCGCAAAAGCCGCGGCGGAAGAAGCGGGATTGCCCCTGTACCGCTATTTTGGCGGTTCGGGCATCATGCAATTGCCCGTTCCGATGATGAACATCATCAATGGGGGCGCCCATGCCGACAACAACCTGAACATTCAGGAATTCATGGTCATTCCGGTCGGCGTCCGCACTTTCTCGGCAGCGGTGCAATGCGGCGCGGAAATTTTCCACACCCTGAAAAAAATCCTGCAGGAAAAAGGCCTGACCACCTCGGTCGGCGACGAAGGCGGTTTCGCGCCCTCGGTTGCCCACCATGAAGAAGCGATCCAGCTGATCATCACCGCCATCGAAAAAGCCGGCTATGTGCCTGGAACCGAAGTCTGCATCGGTCTGGACTGCGCCGCCAGCGAATTCTACCGGGACGGCAAGTACCATCTGAGCGGCGAAGGGCTTGTTCTCTCGGCAGAGGAATTCACCCATCTGCTGGAAACCTGGTGTGACAAGTATCCCATTCTCTCCATTGAAGACGCGATGGCGGAAGACGACTGGGAAGGCTGGGCCTATCTGACGGAAAAACTGGGCAAGCGCGTCCAGCTGGTCGGCGACGATCTGTTTGTCACCAACACCCAGATCCTGCGTGAAGGCATCCAGAAAGGCATCGCCAACTCCATCCTGATCAAGATCAACCAGATCGGCACCCTGACCGAAACCTTCGCAGCCATCGAAATGGCCAAACGCGCCGGTTACACGGCCGTCGTGTCCCACCGTTCCGGTGAAACCGAGGATTCGACCATTGCCGATATTGCCGTCGGCACCAATGCCCTGCAAATCAAGACCGGATCGCTCTCGCGTTCCGACCGGATCGCGAAATACAATCAGTTGCTCCGTATCGAGGAAGATCTGGGCGAAGTCGCCAGCTATCCAGGCAGAAGCGCATTTTACAATCTCAAATAAATGCTGACAGGAAAAGGCCGGTAAAATCGAAAGAAATTACCGGCCTGATTTTTAACTTCCTGCCGATCTTGTCAGGATCATGGAATCCACGATGCGTCCGATCACCATCACGCTGGCAGTTTTGCTGATCATCATCCAATATCCCCTCTGGCTGGGAAAAGGAGGGTGGATGCGCGTATGGGAACTGCACCGGCAGCTGGAAGCCGTGCAGGCGAAAAACGAAGAGCAGAAAGCGAAAAACGCCAAACTCGCCTCTGAAGTGCAGAACCTGAAAGAGGGTACCGAAGCCATCGAGGAACGGGCACGCAGTGAACTTTCCATGATCAAAAAAGGGGAAATATTCATCCAGTTGGTAGATAATCCGAAAACCGATAAAAAAACGACAGGCGAGGCGGAAAAACCGACCGAAAAAGAATAAGAATGCGCCGTTTTCAGAGGGAATGTTTTATAATTACCGGATCAGATCAATGCGGGAAAAAGTTTGATATTTTTCATTTGAAACTGGAAAAGATTTGACAGAACTGCCCGGATTGATTATAATTTTTTTCTCAATTCCTCGATAGCTCAGTCGGTAGAGCGACGGACTGTTAATCCGCAGGTCCCTGGTTCGAGCCCAGGTCGAGGAGCCAGAATTCAAAGGGTTACGTGAATTGCGTAACCCTTTTACTTTTTTAGACAGCGTCTAAAATAATCCGATATTTCCGCTTTTAAAGACCCCTGCCTCAGGCGCTCCCTTTTTCTCAAGGTTCCAGCCTGACTCGGTGTCTTCGTACATGCCAGTGGCTTTTCACATTTACCTTCGTTGTGCGAATCGATTCGTGCCTGCAATGCACCTGAACCTGCTCTGCAAGATTGCCTGTCAATCTCCTATCAGTTGCACGCTTTCCCTTGAGACCATAAAAGCCAAAAGAGAAAATGCCCGCTTTCCTGATATACCGGTACACTCTTGGTTGAAAGCCTGGTATTCATGTAAGGCTTTCCATCTTGTGCCTGTAAAGCCTTAAAAAACATTATTGACATGCTTATCCATAAGCTGGAACTGGATTTCCAGAACAAACTTAAAAATAGTGGTCAAAATATCCTGTTTAAGTGAGCGCATCTTCTTCGCGAGTCATTTCTCTGGATCCGGCTATTGATTTTTGATTATTTCCGAAAACAGTGATTTTGAAGCTATGCCCACCTGACTAATGTTTTATTTTAAGGCGAAGCATCAACGAAGCAACCATCCTCATACTTTGAACATTCAGCTTTCTCAATATGTTTTCCCGGTGTTTTCTGACAGTTTTTGAACTTATACTCATAGAATAAGCGATACCCTGACTGTCAAAACCCTGCATGATTAAATCAAGAATCTGATTTTCCCTGTGTGTGAGAACAGGATGAGAAAAAACTTCCCCGGGGTGAAAGCAGGAAAATTTAACCATTAACTCAATTGCATTTCTGGTCTTGTTTTTACTGCACAAGTTTCTTAAATGGCGGCTGACTGTGTATCTGCTGATATAGAGCTTTTCACCAATTTCTTTTATCTTCCAGCCCACATTGAAGACATTCCACGATTTGTTTTTCTCGCCTAGTAACATGCCATTTCTTCATTTTTCATTCCTGTTTTGGAATACAGATTTTTTTACTAGACCTAATTTATCCATACTTTCTAACAAGCCCGGCAAGTAATATTATCATAAAGAAATACATAATTTGGCGTATTTAAACCCGTCCTGATCCGTGTAAACATTCAAAAGGCAAGCTCATTCTTGCATGCAAAAATCAAGCGAAAAAGTTTCTGAATGATTCATTGCGCCATCGTTTTAACTTTAACTATCGATCGGGGAAATATGAAGACAAGGAAAACGGGATATCTAATGGGGCTGGCTCTGGGCATAAGCGTTGCGTTAACAGGTCATGCGCAGAATAAGGAAATCGACAAATACATTCATGACTTACAGTACGACTCCCGAAAACTGCTCAGCGTTCGTGAAGACGGCAGCAAAGAGACCTTACCTGCCAGAGAATCCGGCCCTCACAACGTTATTATCTGTACAAACAAGAAGAAAGGACTCACCAAGAGTTTTGATGAGGTGACCATTCTTAATCCCAGCGCAGGAGTGATTTATCCAGGCGCACTCGTTCATGCAGACCGCCATCTGGCAGAAGGCAAACCAACCGCAATAAGCCTGCCGCGAGCCACATCCACAATCAGTGTCGATTTGCCCGGATTGGCAGATGACTGCGCCCGGCAAATTCCGAACATGAATTATTCTTCTTACCAGAAGGCATTAAATGAGATTCTGGAATTATGGAATAAAAATCCATCATCTCAAGGCTACGTGAACGCAGCGCGCAGCTCACTAAATATTGAAAAGGCTGATTCAAATTCTCAACTCGCTCTGAGTTTGGGTTTCAGCGCAAAGTGGGTGGATAACAAAATTTCAGCCAATCTTGCAGTTGACCACAGTAATAAATCAGCCAGTACCGTTGCATTGTTCCGTCAGGTCTTTTATACCGTTACGACGGATTTGCCAACATTTCCTTCTACCGTGTTTGCACCGGAAGTCACGCTGACAGATATAAAAGATCAGGGGCTAAACGCCAGCTCACCTCCTGGCTATGTCAAAAGTGTGGATTATGGAAGACTGATTTTTGTACGAATGGATACCCACTCGGTCAAAAACAGGGCGGATCTCAAAGGTGCACTTAATTATGTGACAGGTTCTGATACCACTATTGATGCAAACCTGAAAGCACGATATCAATCGATCATCAACAACTCCACTTTCACTGTTCTGACAATTGGAGGAAACGCAGACGTAGCGTCAAGAATGTTCAAGCCCAATCAAATTGATCAATTGAATAAAGTGATCAAGGAAAATTCGGTATACAGCCGGCAAAACCCTGGATACCCGATTTCTTATACGGTGTCATTCCTGAAAGACAATGAGATCGCAACAGTCCAGTCCCAAACCGATTTTGTTGAAACCAATTGCGTTGAATATCCCAACGGATATATCAAGCTGAAACATTCGGGAGCATACGTCGCAAAATTCAAAGTGGACTGGCAAGAAAAGGACGCCAGCGGAAATCCGGTCAGTAAATCCTGGGAATCCGGAAACAAAACAGCAGGGTGGACCCAGACGCTTAATTTTCCTGGTGACGCAACCGGTATCAAAATCCAGGGCTGGGCAAAAACCGGACTGGCGTGGGATCCATGGGGTGAAATCATCAATAAAGTTGAAAACGGCCCAACGAATCAATGCTACAGGGCCAAAGGCACGACTTTAAAGCGCAGCTGGGATAACGATTGCTAAACCCGCTCTTTGATGAAACTGACGATCTTAAAAGGAGAAAAGCATGAAATTATTGAGAATTGTTTATATTATGGTTCTGATGGCATTTTGCTGTCATGTCCACGCAAAAAACGTGACGCAAACAGGAGCCTGTACTATATCGGACAAAGCAAACACGAATGCCGCTTGCTCGAAATTTGTGGGTTATTACGCTCAAGGTGCTGTGCGCGGTAGTCAAAGCGACCGGCATAAAACATGCTCTGCTGCAAAAGAAATAGCAAGAGAAAGATTATTTAGCAATGTTAATAAAGAATGTCGCCAATATGTAGACTGCGGTCGCCCGTGTGTAGAATCTGAATAAGCAATGTATAGAAGAGCAGCGCTATAGGCGCTGCTCTTCTTCAAAATAGAATATGAATTCATTCAACAGATTTTTCACTCCCACGGCAATCGGCCTGATGAGCGGAAGGCCGTCCCCCCTGTCATCAGTCCGATAGCCAGAAAAGCACCTGGCGTGCTATCCCAAAGAACCGTGTTCCCTGGCTCAGAACAAAGTGACCCTACTCTTGAAGTCGGATGTTTTTTCCTTACGCTGCCCGTCTAATAAAAGAGAGAAAAAGAGCAAAATTCATTAGACAGTCGCTTTTAAAAGTCAGGTTTAATACAGGTTTACGAGACGAACGAGTACTGGACTCATAATCCGCAGGTCCCTGGTTCGAGCCCAGGTCAAGGAGCCGGAATGATCAGGAGGTTGCATGAATTTGCGAGCCCCTTTTGTTTTTAAACTTCCTGCACCATTTTTCCGACTGTTTTCTCAGCAACAGTTAAGAATCACCGAAGCGGAAAAAGCAATAGGCGGCTTCCGGAAATCGCCCTGGAACAGTTCGTCCGGTTTCAGCTCAAAAAGCCGGAATTTGAAAGGGGCCACTCCAAAATGGAGCCTCGTTCTTTTTCAACCCATAGCAAAGCGATATCCGGCGTCCTGCCAGATTGTGCGGGATTCAGAAACCGGAACAACCTGTTCCGGTTCTTCCCGCCATCCAATCCTTCTCAGA
Organism: Oxalobacter paraformigenes; assembly: GCF_000158475.2. Taxonomy (GTDB): domain Bacteria; phylum Pseudomonadota; class Gammaproteobacteria; order Burkholderiales; family Burkholderiaceae_D; genus Oxalobacter; species Oxalobacter paraformigenes. Next base: position 1,110,600 of record NZ_KI392031.1, read on the forward strand.
AGGGAATGTCGTCATCCAGATCGTCCAGAACCGGCTGACGCCTGTCCTGTCCACGTGCCGTATCTTTCCGTTCCGTGCGGGAAGAAGGCCTGGCATTTCCCCAATCGTCCGGAACCTCGCCCGCACCCTGACGGCTGCCCAGCATCTGCATGGTATCGGCAACGATTTCGGTCGCGTAACGGTCGATGCCTTCCTTGTCCGTGTATTTCCGCGTTCTGAGGCGCCCCTCGATATAGACCTGCGATCCCTTTTTCAGATACTGGCCGGCAATCTCGGCGAGCCTGCCGAAAAACGAAACACGATGCCATTCCGTCGCTTCCTTCTGTTCCCCCGTCGCCTTGTCTTTCCAGCGGTCGGTCGTGGCAACCGCAATGCCCGTAACCTGTTCGCCACCGGGCAAATAACGGTTTTCCGGATCGCGGCCCAGATTGCCGACGAGAATGACTTTATTGACTGATGCCATTTTTCAGATTCCTTTCAATTATTCACAGAGCCAGCTTACCGGATGACCAGTTTCTTCCCGTCATCCAGTTTTGCGCCCGGTATGGATTCGCCCCGCTTCAGCGCTTCGGATATCGCTTTTTTATCAATAACGGGAGAGGGCGGTTTTGAATCGGCAAGCCGATAAAAACCATCCGGGATCAACTCCCTGTTTTCAATGATGACCGCAGGAACTTTTCCCATGATCTGGACAGTAAAATGACGGCCGGAAATCATGGGCCGGTTTACCCGGCGCATCGCGGCCATCATGTACCCGTCAAGCCGCCCGATCTGCCGTTCGGTACGTTCTATGGCTTCCTGCATTTCCCTGAGCGCTTCCTTGCGGGCCGCCAGTAGCGCTCCGAGGTCTTTTCGGGCATAAGCGCAGGCCAGGATCTTGTTATCGAAATCCAGCGCCTCACCTTCCAGCGTATCGGCAACGGTCTGGTCGTCGTTGCCGTTTTCAATGAGTTTTTGCCGAAGCGCTTCCAGCTCGGCAGCCAGCTGGTAAAGAGAAGTCATAAGCCGTCTTCTCCTTTTTCGCACTCTTCTTCCGTTTCCGCATTCCTGCGTTCCGCGGCTTGCTGTTTCAGCCTTTCGAGTTTTTTCTCCCGATACTCGCAAATAGACGCTTTCGCTTCGTCAAACAGCGAGGCGGGAAGCGAGGAAATCTGGTCGATTTCATACTTCTGGCAGAATTTCCTTACACTCAGTCCGGCTTCCGTCAACAGCTTCAGCAACTCGTCGCGCTGGGAAACCGAAATCGTCTGAAGCGTCTCTTCCCCTTCTTCCAGCCATTCCAGAAGTTGCGTTCCCTGTTCGCGGGTAATCGTGAAATACTGCCCGTCGAACAAGCGGGTACGGTCTTTGGACGTGGACGCCACATGCTGGGTATCAATATCGAACATGACCGTAAATTCATACTCCATGCCGTCACGCTGCACCGGGGACATGCCGACTTTCTTGATCACGGTTTTTCCGTTATCGTTTTTGTCCTGCACGTATTCCTGCTTTGAGCGCATCGTCGCAATGATGTGACAGGGACTGGTCAGCATCGCCTCGACAAGGCCGTTATGCTCGGGCGTGACCGTTCTCCAGGCGGCATAACTGTTCATGCCGGGTTTTCCGGAATCGGCGATTTTGCCCTGTTTGTCCAGCAAACCGCCTTCGCCCGCCCAGGCGTGCGACAGACTGTCGATAATGATCACGTCGTATCCGGCGTCTTCAAATGCCTTGATGGCGTCCCGGTACTTTTTGACCGTGTAAGGGGCGTCGATATTGATGATGTCGTAGTCGCCCAGATCGGCATACAAGTCGCCGGAACCGTGTTCGGTATCGATCATGCCGACTTTCCCGCCGAGACCAAAAGCCAGCAAAAGGGCGGAATAGGTTTTGCCCGATCCGCTGGGGCCTGCCATGCCAAGGCGCAGCTTCGCTTTCTTGCGGACGGCTTTCCTGATTTGCAAATTCATTACCTTCTCCTAAAAAGGGTTCAGGACATCCGACTGGTGTCGGTAAAGGATGGGTATCCCGCAAAACGCGGGGGTTTTGTCGCATTGCCGGGATTGCGGCCGGGATGGCGCGACAGCCAGGGGCTCTGAAAGAGCAACAGGGTGAAAACAATCTGAAACCGTCCATTTCCGAAATACCGGACAGGAAAACCCGAAAAGAACAGGGGACGGTACAGCGCCAGCAGGAGGCTTACGCTCCTAACGGTTTTTTCTTTATGAAAACCTCAAACCAGATCCGCCGCCAGCCGGACAGAAAAAGAGCCGGAGAAACGCCGGATTGTCCGTTTTGCGGCCGGAAGAAACCGCCAGGAACCTCCAGTCCCGTTTAAAGGGAAAACGGGAAACCGTATTCAAAAAGTGTCACATCGAACGGTCTGTCAGGTGATCGGATAACCGGCAAAGGATATCCGGAATAAACAAAAAAGAACTCGCCAAAGCCGGGCCCTCAAGACGGGGATCAGCGGCAGGCCGGTACCCATCCATAAAAACGGAAGGGCTTTCCTACCCCGGCTCCGTGCTGTTTTCTTTCACGAAAAAACCGGAATTTGTCCGGCGTACCGGCCGGCTACTCTGGCCTTTTTCGCCTTCGAAAGAAAGATTCCAAACAGCTTGGCGACACCTGGCTATTATAGCCGATTTCTGTTTTTCTGTCTTTGGAGAGCCGATTTCAAAAAGAGAGGAATCTTTTAATAATCAATTATTTAACTCATCAATTCATCGAACGGAAAAGGGCGGCTGGGCACTTTGTTTAACGGCCCGCGAAACAGGAAACCGCTCCCTGGAAAACACGGTCGCCTCAAAAGGATTCCGCCTGAAAAGGAGAGTCGGACGGCTATTTCCGTTTCCTCGAAAACAGCGTTTTTTCCGAAAAAAAACCTTTCCGATCTCAGTATATAATATAGGAATTCGACGCAACGCATGACAGGGAATAGTCCTGTTCCACCTTAACGAACCAAAGGATGAAAATGAAAGAATCAATTGAAATGTACGTCGTGGAAGGTCACGAGGCTTGCGAGCTGGCCTGCCGGTTTCTGGAATCGAAGGGCATACCTTTCAAGAAGATTGTCGTCGGGGTCGATATGAATCTGGCGGTCGAAATGTGGGCCCGTTCCGGGTGCCATACTTTGCCGCAGATTTTCATCGGTTACGATCATGTCGGCGGTCTTCCCGATTTGCTGGATATGGCGGAAAGCGGCGAGCTGGAAAGAAGGGTAAAAGCGGACTGATCCATGCCTTCTGCCGTCTTCCATGAATCCGGCAAAAGCGTGTGGCACGCTCGCTTGAGCGGGCAGGAAATTTCACCAAAAGGGTAACGGCATCGTTACCCTTTTTGTGTTACCGGACACCGCTTTCAAAGACCGGCAGCGCGTTGCCCGGACAACTTCGCTGATCCCGCTCAAGATTTCCTGCCTGTATCCTGGACAAGAGCCGTTACAGAGGCTGAAAAAATGTTTATTATTCCGGTGACAGCCTGTATGTCTGTGAGAAAATAGCGCTCTTCGGTCAGACGCTATCAAACGCTGTTCTCTTATCCTTGATTGACAAACAGAAAACCCCATGAAATTCGTTTCCATTGCTCTACCTGTCCTGCTGGTTGTCGCTATCGGACTGGCAGGGTGCGATAAAAGCGGAAAACCGGCCGAAACAACTGTCAGTCCGGCTGCCATGAATTCCCCCGAACTCGAAGACGCGTCTTCCGTCAAACTCGACCTTTACACACAAGCCTATTACCTGCTGATGAACAGCCCGGACAGTTTGCGCCCCTCTTACGATTCATTTCACCGGGTCAGAAAAGCGAAAATCGCCGACGACATCCGTTTTTCGCCTTCAGGCGGTCTCGAAAACGGACTGGAACTCTTCAAAAAAGGGTTGGCCATTCACGACGGCAACATGCCTGATCTCGATGAAGCCGTCCGGGACGCCCTGATGGCGGGCAGCAAACTGCAAAAGGATGAACACGCACTGGAACCCTACTTCCAGAAGCAGGAATACCGGGAAGACCGGCTGGCCAAGGCCAAGGCTTTCTATCCTTCCATACAGGCCGACTACGAAGTCATGTTCGCCCATCTGGAAAAAATCGAAGCGCTTCTTTTCAAATACAGAAAAGTGCAATCCGAAAAACGGATGGCCGGGTTCCGTGAAAAAAACAACTGGCTGGGATATTACACGGAAGAAAGCCTCCAGAATGCCCAGGATCTGCTGGCCCTGTTCAGCGAATCGGACGATGCGATCAAAAATGCCGACCTTTATTCCAGAGGCAACGACATTCTGGCCCGACTGGAATCGTCGCTGGCCTCCCAGCGCAAGGCTTTTGAGGAAGCGCGCGCCAACGGCACCAGGCATATCCGGGATTATCCTGCCGTCAACCGCATTCTGACCAGCTTCATCGGAAGTTATCGCGATCTGCGGCAACACAAGACCATTGGCGATCTGAGCGCCATGTACAAAAAATATAACGACGCCATCATTACCTACAAACGGGCCTCCCGCTTTTCCGAATAAACCGGGCAGGCCGTTCGCTTTGCCCGAAACCGGAAAGAGGGAAGGGCAGACAGGCCTGTCTGCCTGCCCAGTCTGGTAAAAACCGGACATTTCCGTTATCTTTGACCTGTTCCCGTCAAAGAAAAACAACATGAAATTCCAGGTTCTTTTCCGGCTCCTCGTTCTCGCGGTTTTCCCGGTTTTTCTGTCCGGCTGCTACTACGCCATCCCTACCATTGTCGAAGCGGTCAACCAGAACCGCATCCAGAACGAATCGGAAGGGGCCATACTCGAATCCAACACCGGCGCCCTGAAGCTGATCGCCCAAAACGATACCCTCGCCACCGATAAAATGAACGCGTACATTCAGGGGTATAACAGCATCATGGTCGGTTCCTGGAGCCTTTGGCCGTCTTACCATACCTTCATCAACCATACTTTGAAGTCCAAACCGGCCGACACCATTCCCTTTCCCGTCGTCAACGATCTGGAAAAGGGGATCGCGTTCATGAAAAAAGGGCTGGCTTGCGATCAGGCTACAATACCCGGACTGGATGAGGCGATCACCGAGAGCGTCGCAGCCGCAGAGAAACTCAGGCGCGATGAACAAACCAGCCTCCCGTACTTCCAAAACCAGATATACCGCCGTGACAATATGGCAGGCGCCCGCCAGGTCTTCCCGATTTTGCAGGAAGACTACGAAAAACTCATTGCCGCCATGAACCGGACAGGAAAGCTGCTGGCCGATATGCAGAAAACGGAAACGGAAAGACGCATGGCCGCTTACCGGGCGCAAAAAAGCATGATCGGCTACCACACGGAAAAAAGCCTGCTTCATGCCCAGGAACTGATCGCGCTCTTTAACCGGCCCGAAAACAGCGTTTCCAGACCGGAGAACTATATTGAAGGCGACAGGCTGATTGCCGAAATGGAAAAGGCGCTGCAAACCCAGCGAAAAATACTGGACGACGTTTATCCGCTACGGGACAGAAGCGGCGGGCTGGACGCGATCAACGACAGCCTGACCGAAATGAGCGAATGCTACCGGAAGATGAAAAAGAAAAAAACCGCCCGCTCATTCAATCGCATGATGAAACGGTATAGCGACGCTATCGGGAATTACAACCGTTCGCTCAAATTCACCCGGCCATTGTAGGCGTTTTCAAACCGGCTATGGGAGAAAAGGCCCGCCAGACGAGACAAAGCGGCTCAATTGCCGCCTGCCGAAGCGGTCCCCCGGAACAGAACGTCTTCCGGTTCCTTTTATTCCGTTATCATAACGCTTTCATCATTCATATTTTTTCCGGCTATTCCGGACAACTCCCTGCAAAACAAGGAAAGGATTCCATGACGACACCCTTTGACGCGTTCATCGACTGGTTCGGCAAGTTGCCGCTGAAATACCGGCAGGATCTGGCCTCCGAAGTCGCCAGTCTTCTTCCGGGCATTGAGGTCAATCCCTATCACCGCAAATTTCTCGACGATTTCTCAGGGCAACTGGACAGGATCCGGAAAAAAGGGCACCGGGAAGAATACGGACTGCTCCTTTGCATCAGGGCCGTCATCGACAGAATCGTCGAATCGAAAAACCGGGAAAACGAAGGATGGGAAAAAGAAAAGGAAGCGCTTGACGAGCTGGCAAAAATAACCGGCAGCTGTTCCATTGCCGTCCAGGCCTCTGAAAAAGCCATGCAATACAGCGAATGGAAAGCCATCGGTGAAAAATGGAACGAACTGGTCGATCAATCCCTGACGCAAGACGCCATTGAGCGGTGGCACCATTCGGTTTCTCCTGCCGCTCACATCGTCTGAAGGCTTTACCGTCCCGCTGAACTCCCTGTCCGCGCACCGGGCAGGGAAGAACCCGGTTCTTCCGGCACCCGGCCCCTCAACCGGAGAGGCTGTTTGCCGCTCATCCCGGGCTAGGGACTGTCTGTACAGGCCCGGCATACACGAAACGATATACTATTCCCGCCATCTGCCAGACGCACGTCCTCTCCGGGTCGCAAAAACAGGCAAAACCTCTTTGCAGACAACTCCCCGGAAAAATCCTTTCATAAACACAGCCACAAGAACCGTCCGGTGAAACGAAAAGCGGGTTGCCCCGCATCAGGGGCAAGCATGATTCTTCATACAAAAATAGATAATGATAATTGTTCTCATTTAAAGAATTTGAGACTATAATTCCCATCAGCCTGCGCGCGCAAGCAACCTGTTCTTTAACAATTCATTTTCAGGATTCATCTACAATGAATAAAAAACTTATTGCTTTGGCGGCGATGGGGCTCGCTGGTTTCGCGCATGCGCAAACCCATGTAAGCCTCTACGGAACGGTGGATACCGGTCTGGTCAAGGAAACGGGCAGCGATTTGCGCATGGATGAAAATGCGGCTAACGTGCTCGGTTTTTCGGGAACGGAAGAGCTGGGAAGCGGCATGAAAGCCACTTTCCAGCTCGAAAGACAGTTCCAGCTGTACGACGGGACAAACAAGGCTACCTACAGTCTGGACGATTCCATTTCAAGCGCGTTAGGCAACAGGGGCACTGTTGACTGGACAGGTGCTGCCAACGTCGGTCTGGAAAGTCCATGGGGATGGGTACGTTTGGGCCGTGTCAACGAAATGTCTGTGGAATATTATACCGAGATTGATCCCTTCCTGCAGGGCTCGACCGGCGCAGCGCTTTCGACTTACAATCTGCTGCGCTCGGAACAGCTTTCCAGTACGATCCGTTACGACAGCCCGGAATGGGCCGGCTTTACATTCGGCCTGACCTATACACTGGGCGCCGACACTCATGACAAGCCTGCCGGCATCGACAACGATATTTACAACGACGGCTATGCCGCATCGCTGCGCTTCGATAACGGCCCGGTCTTTTTGACGGCCAACTTCAACCGTCAGGCCGATTCCGGCAAATCCTTTGTCTGGAATCTGGGCGGCGCATACCGTCTCGGCAACGCGCGGATCTCGCTGGGCTATCAGAAAAGCCAGCTGAAAAACCTGTCGTCGATCCTGACTGACGACGGCGCCAGCCCCCCTGGCGTCGATCTGGCCGGCGATCCCGGCACACCGGTCAATCAGGAAGAATGGCTGCTTGGTTTCCAGTACGCCATCGGTGCGGGTACCATCAATGCCTCGTATAACCGGGCATCCCTCGACAAAACCGCGCGTGACGGCAACGTCAACAAGTATGCACTCGGTTATACCTGCGATCTTTCCAAACGGACACAGCTTTACGGAGTCGTATCCTACACAGATAGCGATAACGAGTACGTGGGAAGCCTCTACAACAACAACGGTGCCGCCAGAGATTCGGTAACCGGAGTTCAACTCGGCATCACCCACACCTTCTGATTTCTTACAAAAACAGAAGCGTGAAAAGGGAGTGCATTTATACGCACTCCCTTTTTTTATGTCCATCCCGCATTTTTTCCTGCCGGGCGACGCCATTCCGTTAGGGACGATTCCATCAATCTGTTAAGATATTCCTGTTGCCGCCACGGGAGCGAAACATGGAATGCACCATAGAACTTTTCGAACGGGGCCAGTGGAAACCCTGTTGCCTTGTCGAAACGGAAACGCCTGAAGCGGGGCCGGTTTCGCCTGCGACCTTGACTTATCTGCCTTCTTATCTGGAAGAGGGCGCTTTGCCGGTATCGCTTCACTATCCGCTGCGTACCGAACCTTTCCGCCTTTCCTGCTGGCCTTCTTTTCTGCTTGACCTGATACCACAGGGAGAAGGGCGGGAATATCTTCTGTATGAATACCAGTTGCCGGATGAACAGGCCATGAACTGGCCCATGATGCTTCTGGGCGCCATCAACCCGGTTGGCAATCTCCGTATCCGGGAAGCGTTTGAATCCTGGCGCAAGCGGATGGCGCATAAAGCTCCCGTCTGGATCACCCGCGGCTTTACCCGGAAAGAAATTCTGGAACGCAGCGAAGATTTCGTCGAATACCTTGAAGAACACGGAATGCTGTCGGCCGGAACGGCTTCCCTTCAGGGAAGGACGCCGAAATTTCTGATGACGCAAGGCAAAAACGGCCTGTGGTATGCCGACGCCGCACTGCCTGACGACGAGGCAGCCCGTCATTTTCTGGTCAAACTCTCGCCGGGACGCAATCTGGCAGACTGGAAAATCCTGGAAAACGAGGCGGCCTATCTACAGGTCGCCAAGGAAATGGGCCTGTTCGTTGCAGACCTGCCGATATGGCAAAGCGACATGCTGTTCATGCCCCGCTTCGATCGCGCCCTTGCGGAAAAAGGCATTCTCCGATATCCGCAGGAAAGTCTTGTATCGCTCTGTAAAATTTTCGATGAAACCCGAATGCCGTCCCAAAACGACGTTCTGAAAACGCTGCGCCAGTACACAAGCGACCCTGCCGAAACCACGCTGGAATATCTGAAGCGCGACATGATGAATGTGGCGCTCGGCAATACCGAAAACCATCCCGGCAATACAGCAGTCCAGTCCGTTAGCGGCAAAGTCCGTCTGACGCCCCTGTTCGATTTCACCCCGGCCCATCTGTCCACCGACAATATCGAGCGCTCGCTGGAATGGCTTGACGAACGGGGAAATATCCTTGACAACTGGGGGGAAATTATCGGCAGGCTCGACGTTCCGGCTGAAGAGCATCTGGCGATCCGGAAAGAAATGGCGCGTTTCGGTGAAAAACTGGCGACACTGGCAGATCTGATGAAAAAAGCAGGCGTGGATGACGATATCATCGAAGCCCGTTATTACAGCATAGCCAACCTTCGCGCCCAGTTGAAAGACTGATCCGCTTTCACAAACGGTAACGCGTCTTCGGACAGGCACCTGCAACAGGCTGCCGGATCGTCCGGCGTTTCCGGACAAGAAGGCAGGCCATGCAAAAGAAGCATATCGGCAATCCGGACTGTGGCCTATCCAGACAGCGATCCAGTGCGTGCCTTTTTCTAGCCCGGCATACCCGCCTCATTGCCTTTGCCTGCCATGTTTTCGGGAAAAATCACGGTTTCCGGTTCCGTTTCCAGTCCCTGTCCCGGCAGTCGCGCAATCCGCCTGATTCTCGTGTCCATACCCTGACTGACATGCTGCCCGAAAAAAAAGCCAGAATTGCCCGGCAAGGCCGCCATTGCGCCCGGACCGTCTGCCTCGCCCCGCAAGCGAATTCCCCTGACCGTCCATCCTTCGCGCGAACACCCGGAAACCGGGGCTATGGCGCGATAACCGGCGCAAAACGGTTTTCCGCCGCCAGCCCGCACAATACGGCCTCATGCCCATCCTGTTCCCTTGCCGAACCGTCACGGGAATTTCGAAGAAAAAACCGGAAAGCGTCAATCCCAATGCCGCCGGAAGAGCGGCCGGTTCTGAACACGGTAGCCTGCAAGGCCAGATACGCTGGACTATAAAAAAACCGTCAGACCAGACCTTCAAACGGAACGACTTCAACCCATTCACCGGTTTTGACTTTTCCGCTTTCTTCCGGCAATACGACAATACAGTTGGCCTCGGCCATCGAGCGCAAAATGCCCGAACCCTGTTCACCTGTCGTCCTGACAGTCAAGGTGCCGTCGGCATTCTGGCTGATCACGCCGCGCTGGAATTCCGTTCTGCCTTCCCGTTTTGAAAAATTGGTCGCGGCCTGCGCCCTGACCGGCAAAAGTGGCGAAGGGAGGGCTCCCATCATATGCAAAAGGGCATCCCTGACGAAAAAATAAAAGGAAACCATCACAGCCACCGGGTTGCCGGGCAAACCGAACAGAACGGCGCTATCCCCCCCGGAACGAATCCTGCCGAAAGCCATCGGCCGTCCCGGCCGCATCCGGATAGACCAGAAAGCGATATCGCCCATGTTCGCCATAACCTCTTTGGTGTAATCCGCAACCCCCACCGATACGCCGCCCGACGTGACGACCGCGTCGGCACTTGCGCAAGCCGTTTTCAGGGCCTTTTCCAGTTCAGCGGGATCGTCGCCGACAATGCCCATATCCAGCACATCGCAACCGAGCCGCTCCATTAATCCCGTCAGAATCGCCCGGTTGCTGTCATAAATCGCCCCGTTTTCCAGTGCGGCGCCAACCGGGCGCAATTCGTCGCCTGTCGAAAAAAGGGCGACCCTGACTTTCCGGCGGACGGAAACTTCCGGCATGCCAATGGATGCCAGAAGCCCGAGATGGGCCGGCCGCAAAACGGTTCCTTCTGAAAGCGCGACCGCTCCTTCATCCAGATTTTCGCCCGCCATGCGGATATTGTCGCCTGCCGCTACAGCCAGCGCCGGAACGGTTACATGCGTTTCATCGACCGTTTCAACGTTTTCCTGCTGGACAACCGTGTCACAGTTTCCGGGAACGACGGCTCCGGTCATGATCCGGATACACTCGCCGGGCTGGACATGCCCGGCGTACGGATGCCCGGCATAGGCATATCCGGCAATTTTCAGAACCAGCGGCTTCGACAGATCCGCTCCCTGCGAAGAAAAGGCAAATCCGTCCATCGCGGCATTGTCGAAAGCCGGGACGGAAACCGGCGAAACCACATCCCGTGCCAGCACACGTCCCAGTGCATGGCGCAAGCCCACTTTTTCGGTACCGCTGACACGCGAAACGAAACTGGCTATCAGATCGTGAGCCAGTTTCACCGACAGGGAATCCGGATTGTAAGAAGGCAGGCTGCCAGTCAGGCCGGACAGGGGGGAATCGGAAGCACTCATGAATTCATTATTCCTTTTCGTTGCCAGGTATGTCCTGAAGTTTTTCCAGCTCTTTAAGGGTATTGACGTTTTCAAAAGCCTGGGGCTCGTCGAAACACACCCTCGCCACTTTCAGGGTAGCGTACCATTCGTCGATTTTGTGTCCCCCATTTGCCAGAAACTTTTCCAGATGCGGCCCCAGCGACGCTTTCATCAGGCAGAAAACCGGCTGAACCTGGCAATACTCGTCGATTTTGGAAACGGCAACAGCCAGATCGGCTTCTTTTTCCTCCAGAAAACGATGCAGATCTTCGACCAGACGGCGCGACAAAAAAGGCGTATCGCAAGGCGCCGTCACCAGATACCGGGTTCGGCAATGACGCAATCCTGTCATAAATCCCGAAAGCGGGCCGGAATAGGCGGGCGGTTCATCGGCATAAACGGGATAGCCGAACGCCGAATAGGCTTCAAGATTCCGGTTGGCGCTGATTATCAGCGTACTGACCTGCGGTCTCAACCGATTAATGACGTGTTCCACCATCGGTTTGCCGTTCAAAAGCTGCAAGCCCTTGTCGGCCGCCCCCATTCTCTCTCCGCGGCCACCCGCCAGAACAACGCCGGTCACATCGTCATACAGGCACATGTCGGGAATATCGGTCAATCCCGAAAGCATCCAGACCATTCTTATCCTCCAATATAGGACATTTCGATTTTCCGGCCGGCGGCAGCGGCCGCATGGCCGCGCAATTCGGAATACCGGTTATCCCGGCGCCGCCAGTGCCAGGCCAAAGCCGAAACAATTTCCTCGTCGGACCAGCCATCCCTCAGCATAAACCGCACATCGTGCCCGTCCGTTGCGAAAAGGCATTTGTACAGTTTGCCTTCTGTCGAAAGACGGAACCGCGTACAGTCGCGGCAAAAGGCCTGCGTGACGCTCGCAATCACGCCGATTTCACCGCTGCCGTCACGATAGCGCCATCGCCGTGCCGTTTCGCCGCGATAATGCGGTTCCAGCGCTTCCAGCGGCATTTCAGCGTCAATGGTTCGGACAATTTCCTGCGCAGGGACGATTTTCCGGGCTGCCCAGTCATGACTGGAACCGGCATCCATGTATTCGATGAACCGGACAATAACCGGCGTGTTCCGGAAATGCCGGGCAAGCGGCAACACCTGATTTCCGTTCATGCCCCGCTGGACAACCGTATTGACCTTGACCGGAGAAAAACCGGCCGAAAGCGCGGTTTCAATACCGTCCAGCACATCGGCGACCCGGAAACCGACATCGTTCATTTTCCGGAAAACGGGATCGTCCAAGGCGTCCAGCGAAACGGTAATGCGCCGCAAGCCGGCATCGAAGAGAGACTGTGCCTTTTTCGCCAGCATCGAACCGTTTGTCGTCAGCGTCAGATCGACACGCCGGCCATCCGGCGTTTTCAGCCCGGCCAGCTGGGCGACCAGCTTCTCAACATGCTTGCGCAAGAGTGGTTCGCCGCCGGTCAGGCGGATTTTTTCCACACCCAACGAAACGAAAAGACGCGCTATCCGGGCGATTTCCTCAAAAGACAACATGTCCGCATGAGGAATGAAACGGAAATCCTTGCCGAAGACCTGTTTCGGCATGCAGTACACACACCGGAAATTGCAGCGATCCGTAACGGAAATGCGCAAATCCCTCAAAGGACGCCCGAGTTTGTCCAGCAGCGCACTGTCCGCATCCGGGAAGGCGGAAAAGGGGCGGCTTATCCGTTTCGTTTCATTTTCGAAATCAATCGGGAAAATCGGGTGCGTCATGGGCAAAAACGGTCAGGAAAACAGGGTAAATAATAAAGATACCACGAACCGGGAAGGGTTTCATGGAAAGAAAGAGCTGCCCGAAAAGAAGAAACGCCCGCCCGACGATACCCGAGCGCCAGATCATGCGTTCTCTTTGAAAACAGCGTCAACCCCCTCCGGTCAGTCCGGTTTAACCGCCTGACCCTGTTCATACCGCCTTATTGGCTGGCACGGGCGCCCGATCCCGGTAACGGATTTTGTCGGATATCAGTACACAAAAACCGCTTTTGCCCTATCTTGAGGGAAGATTTGGAAAAATCCCTTTCTCATTCATTTTTTAACTCTCCGGAAAATTATGGCTACCAAACCTACTGTTATCCTCGTTCATGGCGCATGGTCCGATGCCTTTCACTGGGAAAATGTCATACTTGGCCTTTATGGCAAAGGCTACAAGGTACGTGCCGTTGAAAACTCGCTAAAGTCGATAGAAGACGACACCGACAATCTGATCCGCCTCATCGGCGCCCATCAGGAACCGGTCATACTGGTCGGCCACGATTACGGCGGCGCCATCATTACCCGTGCGGGCAATGAAGACAATGTCGTAGGCCTGGTTTACTGTGCGGCCTATTCACTGGATGAAAGCGAAACGATCAACGATGTGCTGGCCTATCGCGACCCTTCACCAAGCGCCGCGAATTTCGTCAACCAGATGGATTACATCTGGATCAAATATGACAAATTCAGGGAAAGCTACTGTCAGGATGTGCCGGAAGACAAGGCTTACGTCATGAGCGTCACCCAAAAGCCGATCTATTCCAAAGTCCTGAACGATCCATCGGGTGAAGCTGCCTGGAAAAACCTGCCGAGCTGGTACCAGATCTCGTCCAAAGACCGGATCGTGCCGCCGGAAACCCAGAAATGGCTGGCAGACCGCCTTGAAGCCAAAAAAGTGATTACCCTGAATTCCAGCCATGCCTCCATCATTTCCCACGCCGGCGAGATTGTCGGTCTGATAGACGAAGCGGCCCAATCGCTCGGCTGACCGGCTTTTACAGGCAGAAAAGCGGTTTGACAACGCTCTTTTCCGGATTCCGGAAAAGAGCGTTTCCTCGCATCGTCCAAAAGCGCTCCTCTATCCCGAAACGGCGCTGCCAAGACACGTGTTCGACACGTATAAAACATGTCTTTAAGAAGCGTCAAGAACTTGCCTTCCGCTCGGGGCTAGCATTTTTCCAGGCATTTTGGACGAACCCGTTCAGGCTGCTGAACCGGAAGCCGGTTTGAAAACCTGGCCAGGATTGCCGCTTGTCAGAAGGAACCGTACATGATTTATATCCGAAAATCACAGGAAAGGGGCTATGCCGATCAGGGCTGGCTGAAAACCTTTCACACTTTTTCATTTGCCCGGTATTACGATCCGCGTTTTACGGGATTTCATTCCCTGCGCGTCATCAATGAAGATCGTGTTGCCGTCGGAAAGGGATTTGGACTGCATCCGCACAACGACATGGAAATCATTTCCTATGTCGTCTCGGGCGCGCTGGAACACAAGGACAGCATGGGCAGCCATGAAATCATGAAAGCCGGCGAAGTGCAGCGCATCAGTGCAGGGAAGGGCGTATTGCACAGTGAATACAACGGTTCTCCCGATGAAGAAGTCCATTTCCTGCAAATCTGGATTCTGCCGGATGAAAAACATGTCCGTCCGGAATACACACAGGCTTCTTTCAGCGATATCGAACACGATCGTCTCGTTCTGATCGCCAGCAAAACGGCCCGCGACAACTCCATTTCCATTCATCAGGACGCCGACGTCTATGTCGCCAGGCTGAAAAGCGGCAAGGCCATCGAACATCCTGTCGCGCCCGGCAGAGGAGTCTGGATACAAATTATCGAAGGCGAACTTTCCATTAACGGAAAAAAAACCGTCGTCAACGGAGACGGCGCGGCAATTGAAGATATCGCCCATTTGACCCTGACCGCCAGCAAAAACACCCACTTTCTGCTTTTCGACATGCAGTAAGCCAGTGCCATCTGAAGAAAACTCGCATCTTCCGTACATTTCTTTGCGGCATCCATAAAAAACCGCGTCTGGACGCGGTTTTTTTATGGCAGGGTGGAAATCCGGACTGCTTCCCGGTTTACTCCTTGCGGGTATCCACCTGAATCAGCGGCCCCTCATCCACGACAACCGGCGCTCTCCGTCTGCGGACAGGCCGCCTGACCGGTTCCACTTCAGGCTGGCTTCCACTTTCCTGAACTTTCTTCAGCTTTTCAGGATCGGTAGAGGCCATCGTCAGGCCGGCTTCCGCAAGAATCCGATCCAGCTCGGCAGCCGGATCGGGAGCCGCTTCGGCAACAGAAGGTTCAACAGAAACCGTTTCCACTTCGATGAGCTTTTCGGAATAGAAGTGCACTTTCGTCGAATCGTCCACTTCCACTGTTTCCACTGCCGGTTCCACATCCGTTTCTCCGGCAAGCCCTACTTCTTCCGGTTTCGCTTCTTCCGCCAGCTGTTCCGTTACGGCAGGCTGTTCCGTTTCCGCCGTTTTTATCTCTTCAACGTTTGACTCGCTAACGGATTCTTCCTGTTTTTCCACTTCTTCGGGAACGCCCGGTTCTGTCGGAATCCCTGCCGCGCTGTCTTTTTCCATTTCCTCCACAGCCGTCGCGTCGGCTACTTCAGCCTCCGCATTCGAACCGGCAGCGGAAGAAGCTGTACTGCGGCGGCGTCTCGGATGGGAACGGCGGCCTTCACGACGTGCAGGAACGGCATTCTCTTCTCCGGCCTCAACCGCTTCCCCAGCCGGTTTAACCGCGTCCGTTTCTTCAGCCGTTTCTTTGGCAACCGATTCGACAACCGGTTCAACCGCAGGCACTTCCGCTTCGGCCGGGGACGCGGACGCCTCCATTTCGGCCTGTTCGACAGCAACCTCGGCATTCACATCGCGACGGCTCCGGCCACGTCCGCCACGACGGCGACGGCGGCGGGTTTCCTCGTCTGTACCGGCCGCGCGTTCCGGATCCGGCATTTCCGTCACCCCTTCAGTTTCGGCGGAAACGATCTGGACCGCTTCCGTTACCGGAACCAGCGCGGTCACTTCCGGTCTGGCGGCAACAGTCGTTACAGGCGCTTCCTGCTTTATGCTGTCTTCTTCGCTTTTTGCCGGCCGGCGATCTTCCCGCTGGCGTTCGCCTTTTTCTCCACGCGTTCTGCGCTGACGAGTGTTTTTGGGCGAGGCAGCAACAGTCTCTTCCTGTTCCGCGGAGGAAACGGCAGGCTGGACACTCTTGCTTCTGTCTTCACGGGGCTCGCCACGACGCCCCCGATTGCGGGAACGCTCGCCATTTTTGCCCTTGCGGACGTTTTTGGCCGGCTGTTTTTCAACCGGTTCTTCCTGAACCGCTTCCGTTTTGCCGATGCCGAAAAAGCCCAGCAAACGATCGAAAAATCCTTTTTCCGCTTCTGCCGGGGCTAGCGAGTGATCCACCACAGGAGCCGGCATGCCTTCCGGAATGTTCTTGACCACGGCTTCCTGAGACGGTCTGGCCGGTTCTTTCTGCCGTTTGGAAAAACTCATGTCGATATCGGACTGTTCCGCAAGCTTGTAACTCAGTTGCGGTTCTTCCAGCCGGGGATCGTCGTGTTTGATCCGTTCCAGCTTGTAATGGGGCGTTTCCAGATACTTGTTCGGGATAAGAACGATTTCGACCTTGTGCCGCGCCTCGATCTTCATGATCTCGCCACGCTTCTCGTTCAGAAGGAAAGCCGCGACATCGACCGGAATCTGGACATGGATAACGGCCGAACTTTCCTTCATGGATTCTTCCTCGATAATGCGGAGAACCTGCAATGCGGACGACTCCGTATCGCGGATATGGCCGGTTCCGTTACATCTCGGACAGGTGATATGGCTGCCTTCAGAGAGGGAAGGGCGCAAACGCTGGCGCGAGAGTTCCATAAGACCGAAACGCGTGATCTTGTCCATCTGGACGCGCGCGCGGTCGTAATGCAGCGCCTCTTTCAGGCGCGTCTCGATTTCCCGCCGGTTTTTCGGCGATTCCATATCGATAAAGTCGATCACGATCAGGCCGCCCAGATCGCGCAGACGCAACTGGCGCGCGACTTCCTCGGCCGCTTCGCAATTCGTGGTAAAGGCCGTCGTTTCGATATCCGTTCCCCGTGTGGAACGGGCCGAATTGACGTCGATAGCCACCAGCGCTTCGGTATGGTCGATCACGATGGAGCCGCCAGAAGGCAGCGAAACGACGCGCGAATAAGCCGATTCGATCTGGTGTTCGATCTGGAAACGCGAGAAAAGCGGCACGCCGTCGCGATACCGTTTGACGCGGTTGGCCATATCCGGCATGACGTAACTCATGAACTGGCGCGCCTGCTCGTAAATCTCATCCGTGTCAATCAGGATTTCGCCAATATCCGGCTGGAAATAATCGCGGATGGCCCGAATGACCAGTGACGATTCATGATAGATCAGAAATGCGCCCGGCGCGGAAGACCCGGCGCTCTCAATGGCGTTCCACAGTTGCAGCAGATAATTCAGATCCCACTGGAGTTCCTCGACCGTCCGTCCGATACCGGCGGTACGGGCAATGATCGACATGCCCGGCGGCACGTCCAGCTTGTCCATCGTTTCGCGCAATTCCTGCCGTTCTTCTCCCTCGACACGACGGGAAACGCCGCCTCCGCGCGGATTGTTCGGCATCAGAACCAGATAGCGGCCAGCCAGCGAAATGAAAGTGGTCAGGGCGGCGCCCTTGTTTCCGCGTTCTTCTTTCTCAACCTGGACCATGACTTCCTGACCTTCGGAGAGGGCATCCTTGATCGTGGCGCTTCTGACATCCACCCCATCCCTGAAAAGGGAACGGGCAACTTCCTTGAAAGGCAGAAAACCGTGTCTGTCCTCGCCATAATTGACGAAACAGGCTTCAAGAGAAGGTTCAATACGGGTGATGACCGCCTTGTAAATATTGGATTTGTGCAACTCCCGGGCATTCGATTCGATATCGATATCGATCAGTTTCTGCCCGTCGACAATCGCAACGCGCAATTCTTCCTGCTGCGTTGCATTGAACAACATACGCTTCATAAATACACTCCCTGGCTTAAGCCAGCTATTTTTTAGCCGGAACGCCTAAAAGGCGTTCCCGCAAATCAATCGGGTGTACGCATGGAGGAGAGGACTGGACAGGAAACAGTCACCGCGGCGGCAAAGACGACACAGGTCGTCCGGCCCGTCCGGTGAACGGGGATGGGTCTGATCAATTTCAAGGTTAGCGATTACGCCTGCAATATGCATTTCATTCAGTCAACAAACAACCGGCACAATGAAAACGGCAAATCAAAGCCAAACGACATCAAAATTTTTCGGTTTGAACACATCACAAAACAAGCAGCGAACCGTTTCTGCTTGTTTCTCGAATCCTTTTTATCCAGACGCAAAATCCACATTCGGGTGTCTTGTCCGGTTGACGCTGCGGCGCAACCTGGATTGGCACGGGAATGGCGCGTACACATCTTTTCCATTGAATTTGTTTCAAACAGGGCCAATGGAAGCCGCAACTGTGTAGAATGATTATTTTTATTGTACACAGACAGCCGCAACAAATTGCCGGCCGATGCAGGATTATAGCGATAAATGAATCCGACTCCTAGAGGCAAAGTCAGTAAAAACCTTAAAAAACAGGTCGATACTGGTGATAATTCACAAATGAGGCAGGTCAGGCTCATTACGGCGACCGAAAATGAAGACGGTCAGCGCATCGACAATTACCTGTTCAGGACATTCAAGGGAGTGCCCAAAAGCCATGTTTACCGGATATTGCGTTCGGGCGAAATCCGCGTCAACAAAAAACGGGTCGATCAGACTTACCGGATCCGTACCGGCGACATTATCCGCATTCCGCCAGTCAAAACGGCAGAGCAAAAAGAAAAACACATTCCGCCAGCCGGTTTCGATATCCTGTATGAAGACGACAGCGTTCTCGTTATCAACAAACCGGCCGGCGTTGCCGTTCATGGCGGCTCCGGCGTATCCTACGGCGTTATCGAACAATTGCGCGCGATGCGGCCCGGCGCGAAATTCCTGGAACTGGTTCACCGGCTGGACAAGGAGACATCCGGCATTCTGGTTCTCGCGAAAAAGCGGTCGGCCCTGACCCGGCTGCACGAACAGATCCGTGACGGTTCCGTCGACAAGCGCTATCAGGCCCTTGTGCACGGCGACTGGAAAAACCCCCGGCAGCATGTCAGGCTGCCTCTGCTGAAATACCATACGGCCGAAGGAGAGCGGCGGGTGCGTGTCGATGAAAGCGGACAGGCTTCCCACACGATTTTCAACGTGCTGAAACATTATCCCGATTTCACCCTGCTGGAAGCGGAACTGAAAACCGGCAGAACCCATCAGATCCGCGTCCATCTGGCCTCTTCGGGATTTGTCATTGCCGGCGACGACAAATACGGCGACTTCGAGCTGAACCGGCAACTGCAAAAAGGCAAGAAAGGGGAAGACGCGTTAAAACGGATGTTCCTGCACGCTTATAAAATCACATTCATTCATCCGGAAACCGGAAAACCCCTGACGATTTCAGCTCCCTTGCCCGACGAGTGCATCGGCTACCTGAAAACCCTGGAGTCCGGAAACAGCAAGGACATGCCATAAAATTACGGTAAAATTCGCCTTTAAACCCTTTCGACTGATGCGAAGCCGGCAACAAAGCAGCCGGCATCCGCCAAACAAACCCCTGAATATGTCAAAACAGCAATTCAATCTGATCGTTTTCGACTGGGACGGCACCCTGATGGACAGTACAGCCGCTATCGTCAAAAGCCTTCAGGATTCCGCCGTCGATCTGGGACTGCCCGAACCGGACAGGAAACAGGCCGCCCATGTCATTGGTCTGGGCTTAAAGGAAGCGCTGGAAACCGTCCTGCCTGATCTTGATCCGGGGCTGTATCCGAAACTGGTTGACCGGTATCGTCTCCATTTTCTGGAAAACAGCCGTAAAACCACTCTTTTCGAGGGTGTGCGAGAAATGCTGGACGACCTGAAAAGCCAGAATTACCTGCTGGCTGTGGCAACAGGCAAAAGCCGGGCAGGGTTAAACCGCGCCATGGACGAAGCTGGCCTGCGCGCTTATTTCGACGCCAGCCGCACGGCCGACGAAACCTGGTCGAAACCCCATCCCGCCATGCTGCTGGAACTGACCGAACAACTCGGCGAACCCATGAAACGCACCGTTATGATTGGCGATACAACACACGATCTGCAGATGGCGAACAATGCCGGAGCTGCCGGAATCGCCGTACAATACGGTGCGCATTCCCCGGCAGAACTTCAGTTGCTGCATCCGCTGTATTCCGCCGGTTCGGTGGGGGATTTGCACCGGTGGCTGAACGAAAACGCATAAACCCAACTTGGTGAAACGGATCTGTCATGAGTGAAAACAACTGGGAACGGGACGTTCTCGAAAAACTGATGTTCCAAACCCTGAAAGAACAGCGCGCACGCCGCCGCTGGGGAATATTTTTCAAACTGGTAACCCTCTTTCTGATAATCTTCCTCATCGTTTCGGTCAGGAACTTTTCCTTTTCCGAAGGAGAAGGCGCGCCCGTCCAGCCCCATACCGCCGTAATCGAAATCCGGGGAACCATCGAAGCGACAGGAAACGCTTCGGCGTCGAACATCATCAAGGCGCTCGACAGGGCCTATAAAGAACCGATGGCGACCGGGGTTATCCTCAAAATCAACAGTCCGGGCGGCAGTCCCGTACAGGCCGGCATGATCTACGATGAAATCCGCCGCCTGCGCAATACCTATCCCGACAAACCGCTTTACGTCGTCGTCGAGGAACTGTGCGCTTCGGGCGGTTACTACATTGCTGCCGCGGCAGACAAAATCTATGTGGACAAGGCCAGCATCGTCGGCTCGATCGGCGTCATGATCAACGGATTCGGCGTAACCGGCCTGATGGATAAACTGGGCATCGAGCGCCGCCTGCTGACAGCCGGCGAATACAAGGGGTTCCTCGACCCGTTCAGCCCCCAGACACCGCAACAGATCCAGTATGCCCAGTCCATGCTGAACCAGATCCACCAGCAATTTATTGAAGTCGTCCGCGAAGGACGCGGTAACCGCCTGAAGGAAAACCGGGAAATATACAGCGGTCTGGTCTTTCTGGGGCCTGAAGCGATCAAACTGGGACTGGCCGACGACTTGGGCACCGTTGAAAGCGTTGCGCGCGACGTGATCAAATCTCCTGAAACCGTCGATTACACCGAACAGGAAAAACTGTCTGATCGCGTCCTGAAGAAATTCGGCGCATCAGTCGGTTATGGCGCGGCAAAAGCCGGATTCGACTGGAATCCGCTTCCCCTGCGCTGATTTTCAAAAGAATGCCCGGCAAAACGGCAAAGAGCTGACCACGGACATTTAGCAAATCCGCCATTCCCTGTTACTATTGGGAAAATCGGCGCAAAAAAGCGCCTGATGGATGGCGATAGCGACTTTTACGTTTTACGGAGGCTGTAGCGTGTCAACAAACCCTTTTTCGCGAACCCTTTTCGGCATGGCGGCGGCGCTCTTTGTCCTGTGTCCGGCGGCTGCCGATAATACCGATTCTTCCGCAAAAGCCAAAAGCGAACTCTCGCCAAGGCAGCAACAGCATATCCGCAGCGCTTTTGCCAAACTGTCTTCTCCCGGAGAACGCAAAATGGCGATGAAATGGAGTGACGCCAAAAAAGTTGCCGAAACCATGTGCCGTCCTGCGGCCCTCAATTATTTCCAAAAGCAGTACACGGGCGCAGACCGCGTGTTTCTTGGCACCGGAGAAAGCGGCAGCCTGAAACTTGAAGGAAACAGGCAGCTCACCGGAACGGGACAGGTCAGGGAAGGAAACAACTGGCATTATTTCACTTTCGACTGCCAGCTGAATCCGGCAACAGGCTATGCCGTATCCTTCACGGCGCACATTACGAAAACGGAAAGTTACATCCGGCAATCCCTGTAAAAGGGAATGCCCTGGGAGCGGAATATCATGCGCAAACACGATATTGCCAGCATTTTGTTCATCACCTGCACGCTGACGCTGTCAGCCGGACTGGCAACGGCCGGAACGGGCGATCGGCCACTAAACCCTGCCGACGTTCCTTCCGAATACCGCAAGGACAGCGCCGTAATCGACGTCAACCTGCTGCGCAAGCGTCTCATGGAAACGCCGCGGCAAATCAACACCTGGATCGACAGTACATACGGGTTCCAGTTCGTCTATCCATCGCACCTCAAACCGGCCAGACAGTTCGAACCCGCTTATCTCGACAACGGAAGCTGGAGCTGGTTTGGCGAAAAAGAAAAGGGAACACCGCTGGTTTCCCTGGCCTTGCCGGGCACCCCCCAGAAAACGACCGCGGCAGAAATCCGGATCGGCGTCAGCGACGATCCCCAAACCGTCCGGGAATGCCGGAGCCTTCCCGCCACGGCAAAGGCGGGAAGTCTCAAAACGGTGAGGCATGGCGATACAATTTACACTGTTTTCAGCGGGAGCGATGCCGCCATGAGCAAGTCGATTTCCGTTCAGGCATACCGCACCGTCCATCAAAACCGGTGTTATTCCATGGAACTGATGGTTTCCGGCACGAATCCCGATGTGATGGATCCGCCGGATTATGCCGCCATGAAACCCGACGAAGCGATGACCCGCCTGACAAGCCTCTGGCGGCAGATGAATTTCCAGTGGCTGCCCTGACGTTTTCTTTCTCACCTGAAAAATGACCGCACTATCCGTCTTTCTTCTCTCCGGCCTTGTTCTGGCAGCCGTTTTCTATTTTTACATCCGTTACAAAAACACGCGGAAAGCGGAACATCACCGCAAACAGGCTGAGCCGCAGATCAGGCAGCTTCTGGAAACCGTCGATCTCGACAAGGCCGACAAGCTGATGATTGTCGCCCATCCCGACGACGAAACGATCTGGGGTGGCGCCCATCTTTATCGTGACAGGGGGCGCTATCTCGTCGTCTGCGTCACAGCTGGAACGGACGCGGAAAGAGACGAAGAACTTCACAAGGCCATGACCATTTGCGAGGCCCAATACCTGAAACTCGGCTTTCCCGATCTCAACGCTCAGCAGCAACAGGACCGCTGGAAAAACATTGAAGACGACATCAGCGCAACGCTTGCCCTCATCATGAGCGCGAAAAAGTGGGAATGGATTGTGACCCATAACCCGCGGGGCGAATACGGGCACCGCCATCACCGCAAAATCAGCCGTTTTGTCACATCGGGTTTCAAAAAACTGATCCATAAAGACAAGCTGTTTTATTTCGGCATCTATTACAAACGGCGTTATCCTGAAAAACTCAAACGTCACACTCCCTTACCGCCCGACCTTGCCAGTGTCAAACTCGAGCGCATGTTGCCCGCTTATGCCAGCCAGATCGGTCCGAGAAAATCCCACGAGCACATGTTCCTCTACGAAGACTGGATCCCCTATAATAAGTGGAACGGTTTCATCACTTTGTTACGAAGCAGAAACATCCTTCCCTGAAAGAAAACATGGCGGTTCATTTCCTGCTAGCGGCAAAAATACTTCTGACAGCAAGGCATTTCACCAAAAAACATCGCTTAAAGAAACACTGCCGCGACCTGCTGGCCGGTATCGACCTGAACCGTGCGAAAAACCTGATGATCGTTACCCGTCCCGGCGAAGAAGCCTTATGGGGAGGAGGGCACCTTCTCGGGGAAGACTATCTGGTCGTCTGCATGACCGGCGGCGCGCATCCCGAAACCGTTGCGGAAATGGACAGGGCGCTTTCCGCCAGCCATTCCCAGTCGATGAAATTCGCTTTTCGCGAAAAGAACCTGCGGGGCAAAAGCAGCCACTGGTATTTTGCCCGCAGCGATATCAAAATCGTGCTGAAAATGCTGTTGACCGTCAAAGAGTGGCATAAAATCGTGACGCATAACCCCGATGGGGAATACGGAAACCGGCAAAACAAACTGCTTTCCGCCATCGTCACCCGGGAATTCAACAAAACCGTCCGGAAAAAATCCCCCAGCAACGACAATCTTTTTTATTTCGGCAGGTATTGCCGGCCGGCGGAAACCGGAAAAATGGAAGGACTGACCCCGCTTTCCGAAACGGCAGTGGCGACAAAAACGGAAATGCTTGCCGCTTACCAAACACGATCCTCGCCGCAAGCGGATTTCGGACACATGCTGCCCTACGAAAACTGGGTGAAATATACCGACTGGACATAAGCGCCGGCACAAAATCCAGTCCCGGCCATTTCGTCAGGCAATGGCCAGAAGAGGTATCTCTCCTTCCAAAAAAGACGGCGCCCGTTCCATGCCGCCGCCCAACTTATACACAAAACATATAAAATCAAAATAAAAAAAGTATTTTTTATATAGATAACAAAGCGCTACACTTTCCGCAAGGAAGTTCACTTCCCCTTATTGTCTGAAAAACGCGGAAAGGGCTATCATGAACACCGTCATTTCATTCATCCGGAACTGGACACTGCCGCTTGCCATTTTGATCGGCGCCATCGGTTTCCCGATATGGAAACACTTCAGTTTTCTGGTGCCCGGTTTCATCTTTGTCATGCTGCTTTTGACGTTTTGCAAAATCCCGCTGGCCGATCTCAAATTCACCTCGTTCCATGTCTGGCTCGTCGGGCTCCAGATCGCCGGCAGCGTAGCGCTCTATTTCGTTCTCAGGCCGTTTAACGTCCCGGTTGCCGAAACCGCCATGGTCTGCATCATGACGCCAACCGGCACGGCAGCGGCCGTCATCACCAAAAAACTCGGAGGCAATGCCGCCGTCCTGACCAGTTACATGATTCTTTCCAACCTGGCGACAGCCATTGCGGCGCCGCTGCTTTTTCCCCTTGTTCACCCGATGAGCGGCGGAATCGGCTTCTGGGAAACCTTTTTCATCATTTCACAAAAAGTCTTTCCCTTACTGATACTGCCGTTTCTGCTGGCGCTGTTTCTAAGACGGTTTCTGCCGAAAGCGGGCTCGCTGCTGGCAAAGTGGCAGGAAGCCGCCTTTTATCTGTGGGGAATAACGCTTATGATCGTGATCGCCCGGACAGTCAATACACTGGTGAACGAACCGTCTGACAAAATAATGGCAATCTGGCTCGCGGTTTCTTCCTTCCTTGTCTGTTGCCTCCTCTTTACGGCAGGCAAATGGCTGGGCACCCTTTATGGAAAGCGGATCACCGGCGGCCAGGCGCTCGGCCAGAAAAACGCCATTCTCGCAGCCTGGCTCTCGCAAACCTATCTCACCCCCATTGTCGCGGTGGGAGCCAGCGCCTATATCGTCTGGCAAAATCTTTTCAATGCCTGGCAACTCTGGATGGAAAGAAAACGCGCCGAAAAAGTGTCGTTAGAGGAAACCATCAAAAAGACAACGACCTGATCGCCTGTAACAGGACACAACCCGGCTTCCGTATCCGGCACCCCACACTCCGTTGGATTTTTGCATGCTCCTGAACGCTTTTTCGTCGTCAGAAAACTCATCCGGGGGTATGATTCAGGCCTGTCCCGCGTTATTTGAAACGGCCGAATCCATGAATGGGGAATTGTCGCCTCCACAACAACCTGACCTTTTCGGAGAATCCGGAACCGAATTGCCTGTTACCGGCAAGGCAGAGGACTGGCAATCGCTCAGAAAGCGGCTGAAAAGGCTTCTTGCCAAAACCGACGACTTCCGGATTCTGGAGCGCATCCCGGTCAGCAAATCCGGACTTGCCTTGCCTTACCGTTTTCAGGAAGCGGCAGGCGACGAAATCCCCATCGTTTTTCTCGATACCGAAACCACCGGACTGTCTTCGGAAACAGACGTCATTATCGAACTCGGACTGGTCAGGGCCTCATTTTCCCCCTCGAAAAAAAAGCTCGTCAGCCTTGACGCCATTCTGAGCGCCTATGAAGACCCCGGCAAACCGCTTTCGCCTTTCATTACGGAACTGACCGGCATTACGGACGAAAAGGTCAGGGGGCAACGCATTGACGAAAAGACAGTCGCCGGTTTTCTGGAAAACGCCGCCCTGATCGTCGCCCACAATGCCGCTTTCGACCGGCCGTTTTTCGAAAAGCGTTTCAAAGGATTCGACGACAGGAAATGGGCCTGCTCGCTTGCCGGCATTAACTGGAATTCGCTGGGATTCAAAAACCTGAAACTGGAAGAACTCTTGCTCAAGTCAGGCTACTTCTACGAAGCGCACAGGGCCTCGCTCGACTGTCTGGCGCTGGCATGGCTGTTCCACGTGCAAAACCGGGCGTTTGCCGATCTGCTTTATCAGGCGGAAAAGAAAACGGTCACCGTCCGGGCTTTTGGCGCGCCTTTCGAGGTCAGGGACAGCCTGAAAACCCGCGGATACCGCTGGCATGACGGCACAACCGGCCCCAACCGGCACTGGTGGAAAGAAATTCCCGAAGAAGAATTGGCCGCCGAGAAAAATTTTCTGGACGAATTGTACCCCCACGCTTCCGACCGGGCCGGTTTTTCTCTGAAAACAGCCGCTGAACGTTTCAAAAACCGCTGATCTTCAGGCTGCCAGCCCCTGCTTTTTCAGCCAGTTTCCGATTTCCCGGTCGGCCTGATCCCGCTTTTCACCCTGTATGGCGAGGCCGGGCAATACCCTGGCGTCCGGACAGGATTGCCGGATATACCGTTCACTCATGCCCAGTCCGCTGCCCTCATGCGTACAGAACGGCGCAATGGTTTTTCCCGAAAAGTCATAAGATTCCAGAAAAGTCAGCACCGGCATCGGCATCACTCCCCACCAGATCGGGTAGCCGAGGTAAATGACGTCATAGTCCGCAAAATCCTTCACCGTATCCGTCAATTCCGGCCGGGCATTTTTTCCCAGTTCCTCTTTCGCCAGTTCAACCGTTTCGTGATAGTCCGCAGGGTAGGGCTTGACCGGTTCGATACGGAACAGGCCGCCACCGGTCAACGTCCGGATTTTTTCCGCCACAACCTGCGTGTTTCCCTCCGGCAGATCGACAATATTGCCGCCCTTGTAGTTGCTGCCGGAACGTGAATAATAGGCAATCAGATTTTTTGCCATGTTGCGCCTCCATCATCAAAAGCGTGAACCGTCCAGAAATGCGACTGATATCACTATAGCTTTCCGCAAAAGAAAAGGGCAGTGCTGAAAATACCTGATTCTTGCCCGATTCTCTCACTCACATAGCGTGAAAAACCGTTTGCCGGCCCTTGACCGGTACGACTTCTCACGAGAACCGGCCTGCATTCTGTCACGGCAACGCAAGCGGTGGATTGTTCTGGCGTAACAAGAAGAAAAGACGTTTATGAACGCCAAAGCGTCTTCAGCACATTCAGGGAAGACAGGAGAATGCCGCCGATAATCAGCGCGCCGCCGGCAAGCTGGGAAAACGAAACGGTTTCATGCAAAAAAACGACCGCTTCCAGACTGCTGAACAGGGGAATACTGTAATACACGATCCCGGCACGGGCCGCCCCGATACACTCAACCGAACGGTTCCACAACAGATAACCGATCAGGGTCGGAACAAGCGCGATATACAGCATGATCAGAAGCGTCGTCATATCCGGCAAACGGTATCCGGGTTTCACGGCTTCGGCCATCATGAAAGGAGAGAGCGCCAAGAGACTGTAAGCCAGCATGGCTGTCATGAAAACGTTCTGCGGCATCGCCGACGGCCGCCGCCGCACCAGAATGCTGTATATGGCGAAGAACGAAGCGGCCAGGAGCATCCAGAAATCGCCCACCGTCAGCGAAAGCCCCGCAATACGCCGGAAATCTCCCTGCAACACCAGTACCAGAACGCCGACAACGGCCACTCCCAATCCGCCCCACTGGGCCGGCGAAAGCCGTTCACCCAGAAAAAATCCGGCAAAAAGCGCCATGAAAACCGGCGCCGTCGCGGCAATCAGCGACATATTGGTCGCATCGGTCGTATGACCGGCCTCAAACATCAAAATGCTGTACAGCGAAAAACCCAGCACACCGGCCGGAACCATCCACTTTGCGTTTTTTTTCACCAGCGGCCAATGTTTCCGGACAGCCGCCATACCGAAGGGCAGCATACAGGAAAACGTGAACAGCCAGCGCCAGAACGCCAGTTCGACCGGAGAAAGGGCAACCGGCAACACCCGAACCAGCGGAAAAACCGTACTCCACAGTACTGTGGCCGACAAAGCCAGCAAGTAACCCCGTAAAACCGACGCGGAAGGATTCATCGAAAAAACAGCCTGTCTGAAAAGCACATGTTACCGCAATCCGGCCAACTGCACGAAAAAACCCGTTCTCTCCCGATTTCCGGCATTTTTTCTGCCCGGGTATTCAGACAATCCCTTCAAACCTTGCTCGAAAACAAAACCGGTTTTCACAAAAAAAGCAAAATGCTCCTTGTCCATCGCGTGAAACAGGCCCTTTTATGAAACGGTTTGCCCGATACTGTGTTCTTATCTTGCTGACTTCCATCATTCCTGCCGCATTCGTTCATGCAGACACGCCTTTCGAACCGGAAAGCCGTCTGATACGCACCGTCATTTTCAGCCGTCACGGCGTGCGCTCGCCCACCCAGACCCCCGCGACACTGAAGCAATGGGCCAACAAGCCCTGGCCGGTATGGCCGGTCAAGCCCGGCGAACTGACCCAACGGGGCAAGGCGCTCGTCAAGGCACAATGGACAGCCTTGAAACCCGGCCTCGTCAGGCAGGGACTGATTCCGGCAAACGGCTGTCCGGCGCCGGAACAGTACTCGCTTATTGCCGACGAAGACCAGCGGACCCGCGAAACGGCAATCGCCATTTTCGACGGACTCGCGCCGGGCTGCGAAATCCGGCCTCAATACGGAACCCGTTACGACAGTCTTTTTCATCCCGATCTGGCTTCCTACCGTGCGATGAATCATCAGGAAGCGCTGGAAGAGGTACAGATGCGCCTTGACAATCTGGACAAGGATCCAGCCATCATTGCCGCCCTGAACCGCTTGCAGGACATCACAGGCTGTTGCGGAAAACGGCCTGGCCTGCGCGAAGCGGGGAAAAACCGCGCGACCTTGCAGGAATTGCCCACGCGGATGAAAATCGACCCGGAAAAACCGAAACTGGACATTTCCGGGAAATGGCCCATCGCGTCCAGTCTGGCCGAAATCATGCTGCTGGAATACGGCCAGTGGCCCGACAGGAACGCGGGCTGGGGCGAAGTGGATGAAACCGTATTGCGACAGATCGTCCCGCTGCATGACCGCGTATTCGACGCGACGCACCGCGCGCCTTTGCTGGCGAAAGCCGGCGGCCAATATCTGGTGAAAAACATTCACGATACCCTGCTGTCGGAACAGTCGCAACCGCTGTCCATTCTGGTCGGGCATGATACCGATATCGCCTACGTGGGCGGACTGCTCGGCATCAACTGGACAGTAGAAGGGCAGGGAACCAATCCCATCCCGCCGGGCAGTTTCATGAGCTTCGAACTCTGGCAGAAAACAGACGGAAACCGGGAAATCCGCATCCATTTCCACGCGCCTTCGTTCACTTCGCTGCACGCCAAACCGGCGCCGGTCGTCATCCCGACAAAAGTGCCGGTCGATCAATCCGTTTACCGCCCTGAAGCGTTCTCCCGTCTTGTTGAAACCGTAACCGGCTTGTAAAAAGACTATTTCCGCACCGGCAAAAACGGCGGTTTGGCAGAACCGCCTGCCTATCTGCCGGATAGCCGGGATTTCCTATCGGAGCTTCAACTCGGTTGTCCGTTTGATCTGCTGAAGGGAAATCTCGGTCTTGACGCTTTGCACACCACGAATGCGCGTCAAATGCCGGATCTGGAAATTCCGGTACTCATCCAGATCGGAAGTCACAATCCTTAAAAGAAAATCGCAATCTCCCGCCATCAGGTAGCATTCGACCACCTGTGGCAGGGCATTGACCTCGGAAATGAAATGATCGACGGTATCCGTGTCCTGTCCCGTCAGCCAGACTCTCACATACAGCGTCAGCCCCATGCCGACCTTGACCGGATTGACCAGCGCAACATAGCGTTCGATCACACCCGATTCTTCCAGTTGCCGGACGCGGCGAAGGCACGGTGAAGGGGAGAGCCCGATTTTCCGGGCCAGATCGATATTTTGCAAACGGCCATCCTTTTGCAGGCATTCCAGAATACGGCGATCGGTAGCGTCAACAGTCATTTGGCATACTCTTCCAATTTATGGCAATAAACTTTATTTTAATTTCAAAAATAAAATTTCTATAGCAATAACTGGAACCAAACTTCAACTACTCCGCGATAAAATGGAAAAATCGACCCTGTAAAAAACCTCCGCTATTCCGGGATTTTTCCGAGCCGGCCGGCTGTTGGCGGACAGCTCGGAGACACATTCAGAACAGGTAATTGAAGACCAGATTTCCGGCTACGCCTTCTCTCTGTCCCACATAACCCCTTACCGCTGCGTCTATTCTCCATGCACTGTCGGCTTCGGGACTGAAACGGATTCCGATTTCTCCTATGCCGCTGTCTCCCTTGAGACTGTTTTCTTCCAGCCGGTATTCATAAACGCTTCCCCGTGCGGTTCCACTGTATTCATGTTCCCATGCCAGGCCTATGTAAGGAGTGTACTGTCTGTTTTCCGTGAAGCTCAGTTTTGCGCCCACTTTCGTTCGGTGACTGTCTATATCGTCGAACTGGAACAGATCGCCTCCTATGTCCGCATCAAAGCCTTCCAGCCGGGTCCACTGGTAATCGGCAAACAGATCAAGCTGGCTGGCATTGGTCAGGTTCCACTGGTATCCGATTCCCAAGCCGGCTCCGTAATAGGTGGCCTCTTTGTCGTATCCGGTTTTCTGGCCCTTGCCATCCAGAATGTGGCTGTCGAAGTCGGTTGTGGTCCGTCCGGCTTTGGCGTTGAGTTGGGCATACGCTCCTTTTAAAGGGCCTTCTTTTTGCTGGTAACGGCCTATGGCTCCCAGGCCGTAGTAACGGGTATCTCCACTTCCGCTTGTAGAGGGATTGTTTCCTGTGATGTCTCCCCATCCTGCTTCGATATAAACGCTCGCGGTAAGGTCACGGTTTGGGGCATTGTCCAGTTTGCCTGTCGCTCCGATGAGCCAGTAAGTTCCGGAGGCGTCGGCATGGCTTTTCTTGCCGGTATCATATCGCAGATCGCTTCCGCTGATGGCCCCATAAAGACGGGTACCGCGGGCGCTGGAGGTATCCATGATCCGTTTTACGCCTTCTGTCAGGGCAAAGTCGGTTCCCTCGTTCAAAAAACCAAGGGTCGCCAGCCGCCCGCTGTTGAAAACGCTGACTTCGGGGTTGACGCTGACGCTTTTCACGGTGGCAACGAGGTCTGTGTCGGTATTGCTCAGATCAAAATCGTATTTCAGGCTGACACCTTGCTGGCCTCTCAGGCTGTTTTGACTGTATGACCCTGTCAGTTGTCCTGCATTTTTGTGGATCAGCGTCACACGATCTCCGGCTTGCAGGACAGGGCTTCCTCCTGCCGCTACGCCGACTCCGACGGTGCTTC
Organism: Oxalobacter paraformigenes; assembly: GCF_000158475.2. Taxonomy (GTDB): domain Bacteria; phylum Pseudomonadota; class Gammaproteobacteria; order Burkholderiales; family Burkholderiaceae_D; genus Oxalobacter; species Oxalobacter paraformigenes. The sequence continues at coordinate 1,142,074 of NZ_KI392031.1, forward strand.
CTTCCAGATCCGTATTTTCACTCGCTGTCAGGGTCAGGACGGTTTCTCCAGCCTGTATTCCGGAAGGCAGGACAAAACGGTAATTTTCAAAACGACTGACATTTTTCGCGGTCAGACCTGTTCTCCGGATATCCAGGGTATTCCTGCTTCCTCCGTTATTGCTGCCGTACAGGCTCCCGCCGATGGCCAGATTGCCGTTTACCGGGGCGATAACAATGGTATTGTCGTTGACGGTTCCGCTATTGCTGTACCCGGCATAAACGTCTCCGACCTGTCCGTTTTCAAGTACGACCAGATTACCGCTGACAGAACCTGTACTGTCGCTATAACCTCCATACGTGCCACCGTTGAGGGTTCCGCCCTTTACGGAAACAATATTGCCGCTGGCCGTTCCAGTGGCAGTACGGCCACCAGCCGTATTGGTAACCGTACCGCCGATTATCTGGACGGTATTTCCACTGACTGTTCCATTGCCCTTTCCCTCTCCACCGGTAAGGATGTCAACCTTCCCGGACCGGAGAAAAACCTTGTTGTCACTGACATTTCCGGTTCCTGCGCCACCTGTGACGGCATTGGCTACCGGATTTCCGCCTGCATTATCAATAGTGACATCGTTGGCGTTCACCGTTTCGCCCGATTCACCATAAGCGCCATATACGTCCGCGACCGTACCGTTCCGGAGAATCACATGATTGTTGTTGACAACAGCCGTCCCGTCGCCGTTTCTGGCCAGTGCACCATACAGGATCGCCGTAACAGTGCCTCCGGTTACTGTCACCTTGTTGTTGCCAAGTACCCCCGTCTCGGTCATCCCACCCGCTACATCGGTTCCGCCAACTGTTGCCCCGTCACCGATAGTCACTTCGTTTCCGGTTACAGATCCATTGCCATAACCACCATATACGGCGCCTGTTACCACGCCCCCTTCAAGATTTACCTTATTGTTTGCGAGAACGCCACCGGACGCAAATCTGTCATATCCGCCATATATGGTCTGCGCGACATTCCCGGCAATGACGGTTACACTGTTGTCTGAAGGGGACCCGTTTGCCTCTGAGCTGGCGCCGCCCGCTACCATTCCTGCCGAATTGTCAAGGTTTCCGCCCTCGATGACGACATGATTGTCATGCGCCACTATCCCACGCCCTCCATAAACGTTTCCGCTGACGGTTCCCCCGGATATGGACACGCTATTGCTGTATGCACCATCCCGGTATGTGTACCCCCCCGCCAGCGTGGTTCCTGAAGAGACTGTCGCATTGTCCTGTATGAATACCTTGTTGTTCGTTACTCTGTCACCATGACCGCCGTACAGACTGTAACCGTGGCTCTCGGCATTATCCCTGAGGTAAACCGTGTTATTGCTGGCGCCAGAATCGCCGTCCCCGCCCGCCAGTGTCCCCGATGAAATTGCATTCTCGCCAAGTATCACGGTATTGTTGTCGGCATATTCGCCCCGTCCGCCCTGGATTTGGCCGCCGACACTGTCCCCGGACATGATGACCGTATTGCCATTGGCCTCTCCACCGAATGCCATGCCACCTATAACAGTCGGGTCTATAGTGTAATTGGGATCTCTGAAATCCTTCGTCACATTGACAGTATTGTTATTGGCGACATTGTTCTCGCTGACCAGTGACAGCCGTGCGCCGTAAATGCCCAGGCTCACTGTCCCGCCATTGACGGTCACGGTATTGTTGAAGAGCTGTCCTGTGTTTGCAGCTCCTCCTTGGACAGTTGCGAGTGGATTGCCGGGAGTATCATTGACGGTAACGGTATTGTCCGATGTACTGTCCTGAGGATACAGGTTTTCTCCGTCAAACCTGACATCGTTGTAACCCGGATAAATGATGTCTTCCGCTACAGCCGGTAACGACACCAGAAACGGAAAAACGAAAATGGACAAAATCAGATTGGGCCGAAAGCGTGTTCCTGATAATGTCGCGGCAGAAGCCGAACCGTGTTTCGTTGTCCCCACAGTCAATGGAGGTAATGATGATATGTCCATTTGATGTCCCATTCCCAGGTAGTTGGCGCACATTCCGTTCCACTGATGTCTCTTAATACCCATTAATGAACATTTCACCAGCGTTCCGGTTCTCGGTATATGAGTGCTAAGTCTATCAAATTTCAGCAAAAAACAAAATAACGAACTGGGCAGTTTAACTCCCCGGGTATCGGGGTAAATGAAAACCAATGAGATAAACAGGAAAAATAAATATCTAAATCAAATGATTAAATAACTATTAATGTTCATTAATGGGTAAAACAGGCGGTATTACCCTTTTGTTTGCCTCTGGCCACGCTGTTCTTTTTTAACAGTGGCTGGTGGGGGATATCCTGACCCGACGGTATTTTCTTATCACGACC
>NZ_KI392031.1:1144543-1145220 GCF_000158475.2 Oxalobacter paraformigenes
CATCAATGTTGCCGTTTTCGGCCGCTTTTTTGTACCAGAAGAGGGCTTTTTCATTGTCCTGTGTGATGCCTTTACCAAGCGCATAAGCCATTCCCAGTAAACCTTGCGCCTCGGATTCTCCTTTTTGAGCCCCCAGAATATAGTACTGCACGGCCCGGTTCGGGTCTTTTCTGACGCCGTCACCTCTGCCATACAGGATGCCGATATTGACATACGCCTGATTGTCACCATGTTCGGCCGCTCGTCTGAACCATTTCATGGCTTCCTTGTAGTCTTTTTTTATGCCAGTGCCTGTCGCAGTCAAGTAGCCCATTTTCATTTCCCCATCCGGATCGTTCTGTTCAGCCGCTTTCCGGAACCATTTGACGGCTTCAGAAATATTTTTGGGAACACCGTACCCCTCTTCATATGTGAGTCCCAGATTGAACTGGGCCGCAGCAAACCCGGCTTCGGCCGCTTTCCGGTACCATTTGACCGCTTCTGCCAGATTTTTCTCGACACCCCGACCTTTTTTATACATGTAACCGATCCGGTTCATGGTAGCCGGATTGGTGACCGCATCCGGTTTCATGAAACAAGTCATGGCTTCCTTGTATTTTCCGGCGGCATACAAGCGGTTGCCTTCCTTCACATTATCAGCCAGCGACAGGGAAGAACCGATCAGGAGAAAAGAGAAG
>NZ_KI392031.1:1145320-1147673 GCF_000158475.2 Oxalobacter paraformigenes
TACCCATTAATGAACATTAATAGTTATTTAATCATTTGATTTAGATATTTATTTTTCCTGTTTATCTCATTGGTTTTCATTTACCCCGATACCCGGGGAGTTAAACTGCCCAGTTCGTTATTTTGTTTTTTGCTGAAATTTGATAGACTTAGCACTCATATACCGAGAACCGGAACGCTGGTGAAATGTTCATTAATGGGTAAAACAGGCGGTATTACCCTTTTGTTTGCCTCTGGCCACGCTGTCTTTTTTAACAGTGGCTGTGGGGGATATCCTGACCCGACGGATTTTCTTATCACGACCTGTTGTATTTGAACAAGGAATCCGGAAATTCCGGTACTCATCCAGATCGGAAGTCACAATCCTTAAAAGAAAATCGCAATCTCCCGCCATCAGGTAGCATTCGACCACCTGCGGCAGGGCATTGACCTCGGAAATGAAATGATCGACGGTATCCGTGTCCTGTCCCGTCAGCCAGACTCTCACATACAGCGTCAGCCCCATGCCGACCTTGACCGGATTGACCAGCGCGACATAACGTTCGATCACCCCCGATTCTTCCAGTTGCCGGACGCGGCGAAGGCACGGTGAAGGGGAGAGCCCGATTTTCCGGGCCAGATCGATATTTTGCAAACGGCCATCCTTTTGCAGGCATTCCAGAATACGGCGATCGGCAGCGTCAACAGTCATTTGGCATATTCTTCCAATTTATGGAAAAAATCTCATTTTAATTTCAAAAATCGAATTTTTACAGCAATAATCGGAACCAAATTTCAACCGCTCCGCTATAAAATAAAAAACAGATCAACCGGAATACAGCGGAAACATGGACCATCCGAAACAGGCAGGGGAATTCACCAGAGGCATGAAAACGGCCTTTCCCGTCATGCTGGGATTCATTCCGTTCGGACTGGTGCTTGGCGCGCAGGCTTCGCAAAAAGGATTCCGGTTTTTTGAAGTTCCCCTGATGACCGCCCTGAATTTCGGCGGCGGTTCGGAATTCGCCGCGGTAGAACTCTGGACTTCCCCGCCGCACATTCTCGTGATCGTCCTGATCACCTTCCTGATCAACAGCCGGCATTTGCTGATGGGTGCCGTGCTTTCTCCCTATCTCGGCCATCTGCCGAGAAAAAAGGTGCTGGCAGCCCTGTTTTTCATGTGCGATGAAAGCTGGGCGCTTGGGCTGAACGACGCGGTCTCCCGCAAACCCGACGGCAGCATCCGGGGATTTTCGCTGCCTTTTTATATGGGCGCCGCGCTGACCTTATACACGACATGGGTCGTTTGTACGACGCTGGGAGGCATGATCGGGCCCGTGATAGGCGACGTCAAGAACTGGGGATTCGACATGGCGTTTCCTGCCGTTTTTTTCGTTCTGCTGCGCGGCATGTGGCGGGGATTTGCGGCAGCGCGGCCCTGGCTGATCAGCCTCATCGTCGCGATTGCCGTCTATCTGGCGTTACCCGGGGCATGGTACGTTCCTGTCGGCGCGGCGGCCGGACTGTTGTACGCGTTTTTCACGGCAGGCAGAAAATGATCGAAACGGCCGACATCGTCACGTTTTTACTGATGGGATGCGTCACCTACCTGACCCGCATCATGGGATACCTGATCTTGCGCAACCGGACACTGGGGCCAGGGACGCGGGCCGTCATGGAAGCCGCTCCCGGTTGCGTGCTGATCACCGTCATCGCGCCTTACTTCGCCACCGACCGGCCGGCCGATCTGATCGCGCTGGCCATTACCCTGATCGTGGCGACGCGTTTTTCCTTCTTGCCAACCGTTCTGGCGGGCATCGCCTCGGCATTCCTGCTGCGTCACCTGATGTGACATGGCAACCCCATTTTCCCTGATTGTTCCTTACCGGACAGCCAGTGGCAACATGAAAGCGAAAAGTGAAATTTCCCGACAGAAAACGGGCAGCCGTTCCATTTTTATCCCGAAACCGCATCAGTTCCGTTCCTGTTCTTCCGCCTTTTTCGCCATGGCGTTCCAGCGTTCGGCTTCCTCAGGGTCTTTTTTGACGCCAAGCCGGCCATTGGCATAAATCGCTCCCAGCTCTTTCATGGCATCAATGTTGCCGTTTCCGGCCGCTTTTTTGTACCAGAAGAGGGCTTTTTCATTGTCCTGTGTGATGCCTTTACCAAGCGCATAAGCCATTCCCAGTAAACCTTGCGCCTCGGATTCTCCTTTTTGAGCCCCCAGAATATAGTACTGCACGGCCCGGTTCGGGTCTTTTCTGACGCCGTCACCTCTGCCATACAGGATGCCGATATTGACATACGCCTGATTGTCACCATGTTCGGCCGCTCGTCTGAACCATTTCATGGCTTCCTTGTAGTCTTTTTTTATG
>NZ_KI392031.1:1147773-1273610 GCF_000158475.2 Oxalobacter paraformigenes
TTTTGGGTAACACCGTACCCCTCTTCATATGTGAGTCCCAGATTGAACTGGGCCGCAGCAAACCCGGCTTCGGCCGCTTTCCGGTACCATTTGACCGCTTCTGCCAGATTTTTCTCGACACCCCGACCTTTTTTATACATGTAACCGATCCGGTTCATGGTAGCCGGATTGGTGACCGCATCCGGTTTCATGAAACAAGTCATGGCTTCCTTGTATTTTCCGGCGGCATACAAGCGGTTGCCTTCCTTCACATTATCAGCCAGCGACAGGGAAGAACCGATCAGGAGAAAAGAGAAGAAGAGGGCTTTCAGAAGGGATTTCATCATTCAAGCATAAAAACAGGACCAGCCTATTATGGCTAGTCCTGTTTTTCCCGGTCAAGGATAAGCTGTGTTTAGCAAAAAGGAGCCTTGCCTTTCTTCTTCAAATCTTTACGCCCCTTAACCACGTTATTCACCTCCATATCCTGCAACGCGCCCTCCAAATCGACCAACACCATACCGGGATACTGGCCGGATTCTTTGGCGTTTTCAATGGGGAAGGGTACTTTGAAAACGACAAGGTTTCCCGTTCTCTTACCCAAACATAGTTGATATTGCTTATGGTCGTTGTATTGCAGTGGGCCAGAATATACAGGGTATATTGGTCAGGTGATTCGCGTATTTTTTCAGGTATCTTATGAATGCCGTGCCTGATCAGGTTAGGCGTTTTCCCATCCGGGCTATCGTTCCTGTATGTAAGTCTGTTTTCCCGCCATTTGAGTGCTGCATCCTGAAGCTGGGTTACGTTTTTTGTATCGAACGGGATATAAATATAGTACTTTCCTGGCATGAATTTCTCCTGCTTGGATTGTATTGTGGATATTTCCCTTGATGGTGGAGCAATCGTGTCGTTTTGAAAATGCCACCAATAACGTATTTGACACTGGCGCAGAATTCACATGAGCGCCTTTCATTGCCATAATTTTACATAATACAAATTATGCGTAATTATGCTTCCTTTTATTATGCTTCCTTTTAGTCACCGTAATAAATCATCCGTTTTATAAGAAACCGGCCCGGGTATAAGGCCGGCATTTTGCCCGCGTTCAGGCTGCTCTCGAGCGTCCCTTCCGAACAGGCCGGTGACTCCCGTCCCGTCTTGTCCCGGCATCCCGCTGTCGCCGGAAAGAGGACGGGCAACATGAATACGCCTGTTATTCCAGCGTTCATGACCCGGCCTCCGGGATGACTGAACCTTCTGTCTTTTCCCCGATGACAAATTCCTTATTCGAGATATTCCCTGAAGAACGCCTCCAGCTTGTCAAACGGTATGATGTCGGTACGATCGTACAAATCCGTATGGTTTGCGCCGGGGATGATCATCAGCTCCTTGTTGTCCCCTTGCAGCTTTTTGAACGCGTCTTCGCTGAAATAGCGGGAATGGGCCTTTTCACCGTGAATGAGCAGTACCGCGCTGCGGATTTCATCACTGTAGGCGAGGATAGGCATGTTGAGGAAAGAAAGCGGCGAGGTCTTGTTCCATCCCTTGTTGGAATTAAGCGAACGCCGGTGATAGCCGCGCGGCGTCTTGTAATAAGCGTAATAGTCTTTCACGAACTGCGGGGCATCTTCGGGCAGCGGATCCACCACTCCTCCGGCCAGGGCGTAGGCGCCGTTTCTGGCATCAAGGGTACGCTGGGCGTTGAGTTGCCGGCGGAGTTCATAACGCTGGTCTGCATCCATCGCATCGAAATAGCCTCTGGCCGTTACCCGGCTCATGTCATACATGGTGGAGGCGACAGTTGCCTTGATGCGGGTATCCATGGCCGCGGCATTGATGGCCAGCCCTCCCCAGCCGCAGATGCCGATAATGCCGATACGCTCTGCATCCACCTCGTCGCGCAGGGAGAGAAAATCGACGGCGGCACTGAAGTCTTCCGTATTGATGTCGGGAGAAGCCACGTAGCGCGGTTCGCCGCCGCTCTCGCCAGTATAGGAAGGGTCGAAGGCGAGAGTCAGAAAGCCGCGTTCCGCCATGTTCTGCGCGTACAGGCCGGACGCCTGTTCTTTGACCGCGCCGAAGGGGCCGCTGACCGCGATGGCCGGCAATTTGCCGGCCGCGTTCTTCGGCACATAAAGGTCTGCCGCAAGCGTGAGGCCGTAACGGTTTTTGAACGTTACCTTGCTGTGATTCACCTTATCGCTCTTTGGAAAGGTTTTGTCCCATTCACTGGCCAGATTCAGTTTTTCCATATCATTTCCATCCGTTTGAGTGGTTTGCGCATTTGCCGTCATTGCGCCCAGGGCAATGAACAGCCCCATCAGCGCGCTTCTGGTTCGGTTTTTCATCATGTTGTCGCTGCCGTATTATTTGTTGTCAGTGGATTCTTCAAAAGCCGGTGTCATACCGCCATACCCGACTGCTTCCGGCAAGCCTGATGAATGGTCCATTTTTTCAGGCCCGCGTTTTTTCATTGTTTTTCCCTGTCAGTTGAAAAACGTTTGTTCCGGGTATCAGGATAAAAACATGCCGGATCGTTCTGAAGATCCATTTCTTTTTCATTCTTGCCTGATTCTCTCGGGATTAGCCCGCCTGAAACGAACCTGACCGCAAGAATAAACCGTTTTCCGGTTTCTTTCCGTGCCTGTTCAGGCGCGTTTTTCCCGGCGTCCATTTTTTCTCCTTAAACCGTGACGCCGGTTTTGCCGGATGGTTTCAGGCGTTTTTGTGCCGGCAAAATGTTGTGTTGCCTTAAGGCTTCCGCCCCTTCCCTGTAGTGATACGGTTTACATCCACCATTCGGCCGAAGGCGCCGTTTATGTCCGGTAGCCTGAACGGCAAGGCTTTCAGATATGGTACGACCCATTTATCCGATGCTTTCTTCCGGCAATCGGAAGCTTTGTGCCGGGACAGCCTTCTTTCTGCCGGCATCGGCCGGTTTTCGGGAGTTTCCAGAGACAAGTCGGAAACAGGTCAGGTGGAAATCAGACAGAACGTACAGTAGCATGGCTGGGCTGGCACAGAATGCGAAAAAAGCTGCGAAACCGTGAAAGAACCGGGTATTTGCCGTTTGTCCTGGCCGCAAGGCTTGTCCGGAATAATCAGAACGTGCATTCCCGACGTTTTTCATGCGGAGGCCAAGCGGAGTGCGGAATCAATCGACAGGCAAGGAAACACCTTTTGCACCGGTGCCAGGCTGCGGGACAATTTCGTTCTTTTCTGTGCAGGGAGAAAAATGAAAGGTAGCGCCGGGATAGAGACAAGGGTACCCCGACAACAGGAAGCGGTACCGGCTTCTGGCGGGATGAAGTCTTTTCCGCCAGTGACAGGAAAATGCCCGCTATTGAGAGGGATGGCGTGACGGCAGTCAGGTCTTTTGCCGTAACACGCTACCGGAAAGTTGCCGGGAAAATCCTGATCCCCGGATTTTCCCGTTCAGCCTTGCCGGAGGGCAAAAGAAACGGTTTCCTGAGAAGCAACCCGTAAAAAACAGGGTCGTTTTTTACGGGTGTTTCCGATTCTCAATCGAACTGGTAGCCTACTGTCAGCATGGCGCTGCGGGAGCGGGCGTCATCGGATTTCTGGTACCCTGCCCTGATGCCGAAACGGGTACGGTCTTTCATGATATCCAGTCCCAGCGAACTGCTCCAGCCCGTGCTGTCCATAATGGTTGTTGTCGTCGCATCGCTTGCTCCGACGCCCGGTACATGGATACGCGTGGAGGCATCCCTGTCGCCGGTGACCGGTATGAAGGAAACATCCAGTTTCGGTTTGACGGTCCACCCGTTTTCAGCGACGTAATTCCGGCTGAGCGTTACCCCAAACGGTATTTGCCAGATGTTTCTGGTATCGCTTTCAGTGTGAAAGACCGTTCCCTGATGGTTGCGCGTGTTGAAAGCATCGGTTTTCATGCGCAGATAACGGGCGCCGATATGGGGGGTTACATCGAGAACGGCAGTCCTGAACCGGTATTCTCCCCGGACGCTCACTGTCCAGACTTGCGTATCCACGTCGGCTTTCAGTGCACCGCCCAGCGCGGCCGGCAAGGACTGTTTCAGTTCGTTATCCCCCTTCATATAACCGATGTCGGCCATGAAATTGGCATTGTCGCGGTTCCAGTTGCCGTAAGCGCTGAGACCATAAGTGTTGTAATCGTTTTTGGTGGAGTTGAAGTCACCCCGCGATTGGCCGTCGCCTTTGCCGATATTGACCGCCCCGCCCGCCCGGAAACGGTCGTTATCCACTTGCCAGGTGTAATCGGAACCGACAATAAGGCCGCCGAAATCATTTTTGTAATCGGCGCTGAAGCTTCCGGCCCGGATACCGCTGCTGTCGTTGTCGCGGTAAAGCATGCTGGCCCACAAATCGGCGCCTTCCCGGTGCAAGGCGGGCGCTGTCGGCTGGTCGATTGTACTGGTGAGGGACAGATGATCCTGCAAGGCACGGTTGACTGTGTCGGAAGCTTGAATGGTGGAAGCCTGTACTCCCGCCGCGACAGCCAGTTGCGCCGCCCCGTTGAGGATGCGGACGGTATCGTTTTCCGCAAGATATCGTTTATCGACCGCTCTGGAAAGAAAGGCGATGCCGGCATTGGAACTGTCCGTATTGTTACGGCCTTCGTTCCATACCTGATCGAGGATATTGGGCAGCGCGATGCCGGGGAGCACGGTCGCCGCATCCAGCGCCCGTGCATGAACCCTGACGGTTCCTGTTCCGCTCTTGTCCAGTGACAGTTTGACAAGCCGGTCGGGTGTGGAGAGAGCATTGCCTTCCCAGCCTCTGACAGTAGCATTGTCGGAAAAGCCTTGCGTAATGACATGGTCGCCCACGGTAACGTTGCCGAGAAGCAGGGAGGCGTTTTCAGCTACCGTGAGTGTGCCGCCCTGCGAGGTCAGAGCGGCCTGACCGTTCAGGCCGGCGATATCCACCACAAGCAGCGCTCCCTCGCCGAAAGAGACGGTGCCAGGTATAACGGCAGGCGCTGAAGTCAATGAACCGTCCACCACGATAGCTCCCTGTCCGGGATCGAGATGTTGCGGCGAGTGAATGGACAAGGCGGCAGTCACGCCGTCCTGCCCCCAGTGCAGTCCGGAAGCCTTAAAGAGACTGACTGTCCGGTCGGCTGAGGTTTCGCCCAGCACAAGGAGGGAGTTGCGCCCTGCCGCGAGCTGTCCGTTTACGCCCTGATTGTCGAAAATCAGGGCGGCATGCGACGCCGCTTCCAGTTCGTCATTCCCCCGCCATGCCGGGTCGAGAAAAACCGATCCTCCGCCAAGTGACGCCGATGCGACAGAGAGTTTGCCTGCCGCATTTTCATTGCCTACAGCGATATGGGCACCGGTGGAAGCGGCAAGACGATCGGCTCTTAGGGTACCGGTGACCCGTACCGTGCCTCCCGTCGTTTCAAGGGAAGCCGTTTCGGCTGTTCCCGAAATGGCGGTTTCCCCGCCCCGCTGCGCCAGTTGTCCGATTTTCGCCGTTCCGGATACGTTGAACTGTCCGCCGCCGAGTTCCACGGATGAAGCCGCCAGCGTTCCGGCCACGCTGGTTTCTCCGGCCGTCTGTTTCAGAGTGGCCTGCAATGTGGCCGGTGCGGCGATGTTAAGGGTACCGCCATCGTTGGTAATGCCCGGTACGGTCTGGCTTGCTGTATGAGGAGATTCGCCGGTAATGCGGTGTTCACCGGCCCGCACGTTGAGAACACTGTTTTCACCCAGTTGCACGTTCCCTCTGAGTACGCCACCCGACGGCATGGCAACCGTGCCCAGATTAAGCGTGCCTGAGGACATTCGGCCATCGACCATGCCGCCTACGTGAACGTTAACCGGTGTTGCTTTGTCGCTCCCCGCTTCGATCAGGGAGGTGTCGGAACTGCCACCCACAAGGGTCAGATAATGGCCGCCCACGATTGCCACGCCGGAGCCTTCCGTTCCCAGATTCAGGTTGCGTCCGCCAATACTGCCCGGAAGAGCTTCGGCATCGCTGAACTCCGCGTTGTCCACATGGTCCGAACCGACGATGAGGTTCTTGCCTTTTTCAGGTTCCGTATCTGTAGCGGTGGTAATGGTTACGTTCCCCAGCACGACATTGTCGATATGGTTATCTTTCAAATCGCCAATGGAAACCGTGCCGGAAGGGCCGGGTACCGGGTCGGGGTCGGGCTGTGGGATGCCGGGGGACGAATCCGGATCGACGTATGCAGACAGTTCACCCGTAAAAGTGATTTCTTTAGTGCCCTGCTGTTCTCCATCGTATGTAGCGCCCAGTGTGGCGGCGGCAGAGCCGGCATATTGAAGGTTATACTTCGCATCGTTGAAAGTAATCAGTCCGGAAGTAAAAGAAAGATGTTCCGCTACGGATGGTTTGAGCCCCCCCGTTTTCGGGGCAGAACCACTATTCCCCAGTGCGTTGCGAAACAGTTGTTCCGTATTGGTTACCAGCGTACCGCCTGCAATCGTCAGCGTGCCTCCGGCGATGTGTGTTGCCGCCTCCTGTTCGGCAAAGGTAAAGGACGGCAATTCCAGTGAGCCGGTACGGACGGTCACCGCGTTTTTGATATTCCAGTCCGATGCAAGCCGGGTTGTACCTCCTTCAATCTCGAGAGTTCCCAAAAAACCATTCATGTCTGCGTTGAAGAGCAAGGTGCCGTCACCACTCTTTTTCACGACCGGTGTGGCATCTGCGAAAGAAAGCGAATCGTCGAAAGTGACGGTACCCGTTCCGGTCACATCGAGGCGGGAACCTGATGCCATATGTATGGCGTTCTTTCCCGTACTGTCTGTGTTACCCCGGAAAAGGATCTCATCACCTGTTCCCGGGTTCAAGGTCACGTTGTAGAGATTGTAAATAGCCCCGCCGTGTCCGGCTGCCCTGTTACCTGTAAAAGAAGCGCTGCCATCGAAACGGATGTGTCCTGTGCTGACGATCGTTCCCTGGCTGGCAGAAGCGTCATTGTACAGTGCGCCTCCATCTCCTCCGGCTGTATTGTTCGCAAAAACGGTTCCGTTTCCGAACGTCAGGACATTGGTATTGTAGATCGCTCCGCCATCTGTGCTTGCTGCGTTTTCCGAAAATTCAGCCTCGCTCCCGAAGGACAGTTTCCCTTCGTTCAGGGCAACTCCCCCGACGTTGGCAGTGTTTTTCGAAAACCTGGCTTTGGCAGCGAAAATTGTCGTGCCGGTGGTGCTGGCATTAAAGAGGGCTCCTCCTGCGCCTTTTGCGCTGTTTTCTTCGAAGGAAACCGCTCCGTTCAAAGTCAAGTCACTTTCATTGAAGATGGCACCACCGGAATTGGCATCTGTGTTCTTTTGAAAGGAAGTCGTTCCATTCAGCGATAAATCGCCTGCATTGTAGATTGCGCCTCCGGAAGCATTCGCCCTGTTTTCTTCGAAAGAAGCCGTTCCATTCACGGTCAAATAGCCATCGTTCGTAATCGCGCCGCCGTAGGTGGCCGTATTCTTCTGAAAGGAAACCGTGCCCAGCGTCGCTTTGGCAGCCAACTGCGGACTCCAGTTGGCTAGCGAAAGCGCACCGCCTGTATGGTTCGATGTGTTGCCTGAAAAGACCGCTCCGTCATCAATAACCAGTTCACCGGATTGCACTTCAATGGCTCCGCCGTTCCCTCCAAAATCGAAAATCGCTTTGTTGTTCGTGAAACGGGCATTTTTGCCGATGTGCACGTATTTCACCTTACGCCGGCCTGCCAAATAGTCGGGATCGTCAGCATAACCCTCGTAATCGTCGATAACGTCCAGTGCACCACCCCGCCGTGCTTCATTACCTTCGAAAACAACGTTGTCCCCGATAGTGGTAAAGGATTCGGTATACAGTCCACCACCTGCACCGCTTTTGTTGTTTCTGAAAGTGACATTATTCCCTATGTTGACGATGCCATGAACGGTGCGCACAGCTCCGCCCGCGGAGTCAGGAACGGATTCGTTGTTCTGGAAAATGACGCTATCGCCGATATTCAGCACAGCTTCACTCTTCCAGTCGCCCATATCGAAATAGACGGCCGGTGCGAATGGAACCTGTTGTCCGTATTTGTCATTCTTGTCAGATTTCAGGCCATCGAAAGTGATGTTTTCAATGGAAACGCTCCCTGAAAACATATCGGCGAACCAGAAGGCCGGATGCGTGCCGCCAAGCGTATGTCCACCGCCATCGATACGCAGTGTCCGGTTTACTGCAGTCGTTCCCTGAAGTCGGGATTCCAGGACAATGTCGTTTCCGAAAACGATTTCGCTTGTTCCGGAATCCATAATGGCCTGCCGTAACGCTCCAAAATCGCTGACTGTTTCGGCCCCGGCAGTACCGGCGCTTCCCGCCACAATCAGTCCGGCCTCGACAAGCGCCCTGAAGAGTCTGGTTACCCGGAATTTTTTCAGGAAGATGCGGCAGCTGTTCATCAGGTTCATGATATTTCCTCATGGCAAGTTCACGATTGCCTTCTCTGTTCAAGGCACGGTACGCACTGTTTGAGAAGCGGACATAAAAAAACTGTGCGCTGGCACAGGTTTTCCGGGTACATCGAATGGCTTGCACGATGCGCCTTTCCTCTCCTGAAAAAACCATTTTCCAGACGAGCCGGTAAAGCAGCGCTGGCGCTCCCCGACCGGATCATCACCGTACAATCCGGCAATATGTTACGCTCCCCAAAAAGTTTCTGCAAGGAAATATTTGATGAGGTCTTTTTCGGTTTTCCAGAGGGCACAAGCGTTGAAAACTGACATTTGTCTTTATTGAAACAGGAACATCTGAATCCACTGTTGAATACGGGTGCCCCCCGGGGATTCAAGTCTCTGCCGGCTTTGGGTCATTTTTTTAAAAAACCGGATCGGGATCGAAGACCTGGCGATTTTTTACCGATAATGACCATTATGCGGCTTACTCTACCCTGAAAGAAGCGCCCCGGCTTGAGCTGCGAACCCACCTGAGCCGCGACTTCATCCCTTCATTCCGGCTGTCGGCCGGTCTGTTCCATGCCCGGCAGGGCAAAACCGGAACAGACGGGATTCGCGCCAGCGACGGGGACGATATCCGGCAGGCCGGATTCGGCGGCCAATGAATGTTCACCCGGAAAAACGGGGTCCGTTTTCCCAGACGGACACGCTTTCCAACTCTTTAGGCAAACCGGATAAGCGGACGTTTATGGTCCCTTATCGTCATGTGTTCTGTTGAAGAACGGAATGTTTGAAAAACGCCCCGGTATTTCTTTTACCCTGCTTCAGGCCGTGTTTATCTTATCCGGCACCGTCTTTTTGTTTACGGGAAAAAGCGGTTGCCGCTCAGTTTGACGTTCTTTCCGTTTTTCCGGGATCGGCAATAAACGGAAAACCGTTTCAGACGACGGGTCATGAACTGCATGGAAGAAAACGACAAAACAGCGTCCCAATGAGGGTCAAAAAAGATCGTCCTGTTTTTCCGTGGCTGAAAAATTCTTGTCCAAACGCATTGCCGGTCTATTCCGGCAAAACCGTTTATTGCGATTTCTGTCTTTATTCTTCCGGACGCAAAACCGGCGCTCATTCAGTCCGGTTTTCCCGGCAAAAGCATCGCTGGCCTGTTCGTGTGATTTGCCCCCGGTTTCCCCTTCAGACAGAAAGGCTGTCTTTCCTGAGGCTTTGACACCTTGCGTTCCTGTCATTTTTCAAAAAACTGCCCCAGGTCATGCCAAATTTTTTTTTTGCCTTTTATAGTAATAATTATTGAACGATATTGTAAAAAAAACTGAAGTGTTGTGTGTTTTAAACCAATTTTTTTATAAGGAGTAATTAAATTGGAAACCTTGCTTGTTTTTTTGACTCTTTCCGTTTTTATCATTGGCGGCATCGTTATCGTTCAGTTGTATGTGCTGCGGAAAAAACGCAAGGAAATGGATGCCACAAGAGCCCGGCTGGAAGAAATGCTGGTGCGCGATTGCGGACACGCCATTTCAAGATATCGCATGCAGTTTTTCAGGCTTCCGAAAAACGAGGTCGGTTATCTCACCCGTGTAAGCCTTTCCCATGAGACGAATATGCCGGAATTCTATCTGGCGTTTGGAGACAGCGACGCGGAGGTACTGGGATATGCCAGATTCACGCGCAAGGAAAGCAAGGGCCACAAGCATTCGTATATGCTAACGGAAGTTCTTCCGGCCAGCGCGCCGGTTCCCTGCCCTGTCCTGTCGCTGCACAATGAACTCTACACGCTTGATGAAGCGGTCAGTACGCGTGAAACGATTGACGCGAAGCTGGACAGGCTGATCGGGATCCGGGTTGCGGAAGCGGGATAAAACCGGAAGCCGGTTTTCGTTTTCCAGTGCGGTACCGGATTCCGGCAAGGCGATCGGCGCACGGTTTGCGCCCCAGCCGAAAGACGCGGTCAGTCTGGCGTATAAAGACACTTTTTGAAGGGCCGATGGCGTGCGCCGGCATGAAACGTTCATGCTGTCGTATCGCCGGCTGTTTTTTCAGGCCGTAACCTATCTGGCAACGCTTCAGGAAACGTCGCCAGACAGTTCACAACATGCCGTTATGGCCCGGAAGGCTTTTTCAGGCGCGGAAGCAATCCGAGAGTGCGGAACCCGCAATCTTGTTGGCGCCGCTCATGTCGTAGGCGCGGCAACCGTTGGCGCTGACTTCATCAATCAGCATGAGTTTGCCGGTTTCGGCGTCTTTGCCCCATTCGATCTTGATGTCCCAGAGATCCAGTCCCTTTTGCCTGAACAGCGCATGAATGAGCGTCATGGCCCTGGCGTTCAGCGCGATCAGTTCGTCCAGCGTTTCCCGGGACATCATGCCCAGCGCCACGATGGAATCCGGCACGATCAGCGGGTCGCCGCCGGCGTCGTCCTTGATGGTGATTTCATAGACAGGGGAAGAAAACACCATGCCGTCTTTCGCGCCCGGTACGGTTTTGTAACGGCGGATGAAGCTGCCCGTGCCTCTCCAGCGGCAGACCCATTCCAGACCCGGCCGGAAGGTAACGGCCTTGCGGACGACCATAGAGAGCTTGTCGAGATCATAGGAAACCATATGGGTCGGAATGCCGTTTTCAGCCAGATAATTGAAAATGGTCGTCGTCATGGACAGGCAGGCGAATCCCTGACCGCTTGCCAGTGCGTCGGATACGTTGTTTCCGCCCGGATCGACTTCGCCCTGATCGTTCAAGGTAACCCGGTCGGTAAATTTCAGTTCCAGGGTGTGATCCCCGTGGCTATATACGTCTTTTGTCTTTCCGCGCTGCAAGAGTGCCATTTTTGTGTTTCCTTTTCAATGAATCGTTTTATGGTGCGGCATGAATTCTGCCAATGCCGCATTTTAAGCCCAATCCCCTGTCCGGAAAACGGTTTTTTGCCATCAGACGAATTTTAAGGCAGGGACAGCCGTTTTCCCGACCCGCTTTCAGGTGAACGCCACCGCCGGAAACGGCGGCAATCCGCTGTTTTCCACGCGAATGCCGCTACCGGGCACGATGAAATCAACGGTATTCTTTCTTTGGCATATCTTTTTTCGCGGAAACTGCCGGAGGTCATGATGGAAAAGACGGAAAGCGGGAGACTTGTCTTTTGAAGGATACGGCCTGTTCTGCTGGCCTGTTCCTTGCCCGGTTCATCCGATATACGCAAGAAAATGCGGCTGTGTCAGGCGACGATGCTATCATGCAGTTTGCAGCTTACTGGATGCGTGCGATCCGGAAAAAAGAAAATACCGCCCTGGCAGGTAACCCGCCTTGCCGTTGCCTGTCGGATTCCGCTTGTCCTTAAACGACTTTTGAAAGGAAAGAGAAATGAGTGACTTTCGTCCTGTCCCGCTTGAATACGCCACCCGGCTGACCAATCATGGCCCGACCATCATGGTGACCAGCCGCAGCAAGGACGGCAAGCAGCGCAATGTGATGACGGCCGCATGGTCAACACTGGTCGAATTCGACCCGCCGCGTCTGGTGGTCGTGATCAACAAGGGGGCCTATACCCGCTCCCTTCTTGAAGAAAGCGGCGTATTTGCCGTATGCGTTCCAAGCGTTTCGTTTATTGATCAGGTCTATGCGGCCGGCAGCGTTTCCGGCCGGGAAATGGATAAATTCCTGCGCTTTAATATCGAGACGGTGCAAAGTCCTGAACTGGATATTCCCGTGATCGAAAAAGGGTGCGTGGCCTGGCTCGAATGCCGGCTGCTGCCGGAACCGGGGCCGCAGGAAAGATACGATACCTGTTTCGGCGAGGTGGTTTCCGCCGCTGCCGACGCGCGGATATTCAGGGATGGCTTGTGGAATTTCACGAAAGAAAACAGGGCATTGCATACCATCCATCATCTGGGCGGCGGCAATTTCGTCGTGAGCGGCGAAATGATTCATGCGCGTGAAATCTAGATCAGGCCCTTCCTTTTGAAACAGCGACGGTAGAGGAGGCTGCCGCCGTGATGAATGCGCTTGCGTTTTTTCGTTGCCCTTTTGCCGGAAACCGGCTGCCTCGCCGCCTGAAACCCCTTTTCGGAAATGCCGGGATTCCGGCCGGCCTCATCGGGCGGTGTCGCCCGGGAAAACGACAGCCTGAAAGAATCTGGCGTTCCGGGCTATCCCGCTCCGCTTTCGCTGGCGAAACGGATGTTCTCCTCAGTGAAGGCCAATTCGTGCCCCGGATTCGACAGGAGCGCCTGTCGGCCGATGTGAATGATTTTTTCTACACGTTTGAAACGGATAAAGCCTTTGTTTTTAGCTGATTGACGGGATGTTTCCTTATCTGGAGTTACCTTGATCTGTGCGAGGCGAATAAAATCGGGAAACCTGTCTTTATCTGTGAAGTTCCCTCAGTTTATTGTCACAGCGACTGGACGGAGGAAGAGCAGACAAAAGCAGGCGCATTTACCACCTCTTCCGGATCCATGATTTTTCTGTATTACCAAAAAGGGCCTTCAAACCGCCTTGTGGTCAATACGGATATCTTTGACTTTACACCGTAAAAGACGCCCCTGCCTTTGAAAATTTGCATTTATTCGCGAAGGAATTTGCCCCGCCGGATAGGGAAGCCCTAAAGCATGTCCTCTTCGATCGTATCTTTAATGACTGGAAAGACGTGCTTTCCCCGAAAATCGCACGGTCGACACTGGTCGTGTCCGGCGAACACCGCAACCGGGTGGAAAGCCAGCGCCGGAGAGCTGAAACCGTACATGATGGCCGGGCATTGTTGACAGCGAAAATGAGCGCGGGGATCATTTCCTGCCCCTTGAAGAACTCCGGAAATTGGCAGAGCAACTGAAGACCTTCCCTGGCGGCGGCTCGTTTTCATGCAGTATGGCAGTCGCCCCAAAGGAGGTGGCAAAAGGAGAATGAATGCTCTGGATAAGGCATCAGGCAATAATTCACTATAATGGATACAAGACTTGATCCAAACTATTGAAAACCCGGTTCACCTGCATAGCCTGCTGTACGGGTGTGCAAAACGACGCGGGGATAAAGCTCACCTCATCCGTTCCGTACCGCCAATTCATGGTTTCCCTGTTCTGCTGTCATGGCGGATACTGGCCAAACCCGTTCCCAACTGACAAAGCGCGGGATGGGCCTGTTTTCTGTCAAACGGCAGCGTCGGACGAACTGTGCCTTTTTCTTGCCATCATTCCCATCAGGGCAGCGACACTGACCGAACCGTTTTCTTTTCGTTCTCTCTCCGTGTAACTGACTATTTCGAGTATTTCAAGATTGGTAAAGGTTTTCCGCAGCAGGTCTTCCGAATAAAAATGCTCACGAATTGAAAACCCGTTTTGCCTGTAGTCCAGTTGCTCCGGCGTGTAGCCTTCCAGCATTAAAACGCCAAGCTGTTTCATACTGTAACCATTCAGTATCAGGATGCCTCCGGGTTTCAGGGTCGTCACGCAGTTATCGAAAAGTCTGACGCGCATGCAAGGTGTTGTGAAATTGGCGCAGACGACAATCACCACATCATATTTTTCCGGCACCCAATCCCAGTCATCACAAGACGCTACTGTATAGGTAACGGACACCCCTTTATCGAGCGAGAGCTGCTTCGCTTTTTCAATCGCCTGTGGCGATATGTCGAAAGCATCCACTGTCAGCCCCATTCCGGCACACCAGACACTATTCCGTCCTTCACCATCGGCAACCAGTAATGCCCTTTGGTCTTTTTGCAGAAACCGGGATTTCGATACGAGATACTGACTGGGTTTTGCTCTACCATTCTCTCCAAACTGATGGCCCAATGAACGGATTCCCGCTTTTTTCGCTCCAGACATAACTCCTCCTATTGGTTGACAGGTCGTATGTTCCAAGTCATCGCTTCATTTACCGATCAATACGGTTCATACAAAAGAAAAAGCCACCTTCACAGGTGGCCTTAATTGCGCAAGACAATGGAATTCAGGACCAGGACATGCACTCAGACTGTCTTGCTTGTTTCCGGACATTTTCTCTTCCCCTTGTCTGGGCGACGATCAGACATACTCACATTTTTATGCTGTTTTCAACTGTGCGACCGTTACAAATGACTGGATAATGGAAATCCAGCCTGTTTTCAATTATGGATGCTGCTCTGTTAACCCAGCCAAACGATTGACAAAAACTATTTGTTTCTTGTCGGTAATTATATTTCCTTAATCTGCATTTTTCATGGTTTTTTATTTAATATCATGATTTTATTTGAAATTTACAGCATTCACGCCTGTTTGGCAGAGGTAGAAGTAGCGAACGGACAAGTCCGATATTCAGTTCAGAAATAATGTCCTTGAGAACGATCCCCTCCAGCAAGCTCGTAAACGTGTCGGGATGCTTCGACCACACTTTCCTTTGGACACGGCCTTTTCCAAAGACGGCCTCCTGTCACGGTAGCCCCTCCATACTGTCCTTTCCGGACAATCTTTGCATGGAAAAAAGCGGCACAGGGACAGACTGACCGGATAAGCGGCTTTTGCCGGCTTTCGCCAAACGGCAACCATCCCGGTTTTCATCAGGCCTTGTGGCATTTCTTCTACACCCTGTGCCACCCGGTTCGATTTTTTTAACAAACCGGACGGTTTCGGAAGACGAACGATTCCTGAACAGACATATCCCGAAATAAGGAATGCGTATCCCATCCTTTTCAAGAGGATCAGGCAAGAATCGTAAAGAATTGTATCTGTGACCGCTTCTTTCAGGGTCATATACTCTCTCCTGTACTCAAGCCACACACGGTATTAAAAAGGTCATTTTTTTCCTTCAGTTTTTATTCAGGGAATCATCCATGAACAATTTTATCTATCACAACCCGGTCGCCGTTTATTTCGGGGGAAACCAGCTCCAGCATCTGGGCAAGGAACTCGGACAGTATGGAAAACGCGTGCTTCTGACGTATGGCGGCGGTTCCATCAAAAAGACCGGGCTGTACGACCGGATAGTCGCCGAAATGCAAAAAGCCGGACTGGAATGGTTTGAACTGCCCGGCATAAAACCGAATCCCGACATCGAATCCGTGCGTGAAGGCGTGCGGCTTTGCAAGAACAAGAAAATCGAAGTCTTGCTGGCAGTCGGCGGGGGTTCAACAATCTGGGCATCGCCAGCACCCGCTTCGATGAAATGGCCCGCAAAGCGTGCGGAGGCGGCGTGATACCCGGTTTCAGGTCTTTCGGCCAGCAGGACATCCGTAAAATTTACGACATGTGCCTTTAGCCTTAACGGGCGACGCGCTTTTCGGGAGCGTCGCCTTTTCGGAAAACACACTTTTGCGGAAGGACACAGACCTTCCGAACTGCCAAAGGAACCTTATGCCTGTGAATCTCGACGATTTTCTTGTCCACATCAACAATGGACGGCCTGTTCATCCCGGAACGGAGCTTTACCAATTCATGGTCGAAACGAGCAACGAAGCCATGCGCATTACTGCCGAACTCAATGGTTCATATCATACGCCCGAACAAATCCGGGATTTGATGAGCCGGCTGACCGGAAAGGTCATAGATGAAACCTTCGCGATGTTCCCGCCCTTTTACACCGACTTCGGCAAAAACATCCGCTTCGGGAAAAACGTGTTCGTCAACTCGTGCTGCTGTTTTCAGGATCAGGGCGGCATTATTATTGGAGACGACGCCCTGATCGGCCATCATGTCGTACTGGCGACCCTGAATCACGACTTGTCGCCGGCCCGGAGAAGTACCGTCATTCCAGCGCCCATTCGTATCGGAAACAAGGTGTGGATCGGATCGAACGCCACAGTTCTTCAGGGAGTTGCCATAGGCGACAATGCCGTGATTGCCGCAGGCGCGGTCGTTCACAAAGACGTCCCCGCCAATACCGTTGTCGCCGGAGTCCCGGCGAAAATGGTAAGAAGGATAGAAGCGGACTGACGGAAAAAGCGACAGACCTGTCCCGGACAGCAAGGGATCTTAAAAATTTCATGCCGGTACTCAGTAAACACGGTGTATCGTCAGGCTTTACATTGCTCGCCAAAAACACAATACGCCCAATATTTCAAACCGGCCCGCCTTTTCCCGCCTCCGTTTCATGCCTTAAAACACCGATCCTTTAGCCTGGGAAAATCCGGTGTCCGGCAGCATGTGGTCAATCGGCCATGCCGTGCAAGGCATTTCCGCATGCCTCCGGCCGCCCTTTCCATTTCCGTGTTCCGGGCAAAGGAGGCCGTATCCGGCTTCCGACGGGCCCGGACATTTCCTCTTTTTCCGCTTAAAAGCCCCATGTCTGTTCCCGATTAAAACAGGTTTCTCCCTTTTCTGCCGATAATGGCACATCAATGACTTTGGAGGATTGCCCAAGTCCTGTCACGACTGGAAGAAATCCGGAAACAACGCATGGATATCGCTTTTTTGAAAGAACCACTCGTTCAACTGGTCGGCATTTTACAGTTTGTACTGGAATCCGCTTCGGTGATTTGCGTCTGCGCCGGCCTTGTCCAGACCGTCTATACCGGTATCAGGTCCCGTCAGGGTTTCGTTTTGAACCCAGCCGTCAAACTGACGTTCGGGCGCTGGCTTTCCATGGCGCTCGAATTCCAGCTTGCGGCCGACATTCTGAACACGACTGTCGATCCCGACATAGAAGGCCTGATCAAACTGTTCGGCATCGCTTTGATACGGACCTTCCTCAATTACTTTTTGACAAAGGAAATCGAACTGGACGCGAAGTCCTGAAAATCCGGCAAATGGCGAAATACCGTTTTGCCGGAACCGGTTTTGCCAGACAGGCAACGCTTCACGCAGCGAGCCACTTTCGAGAGACAACGCGTCACACAAATGCGAATCGTCACACCGATCTTTAACAAACGAAACAGAAGACCCGCAAATACGAATCGTGTTTTGCCTGCTCGTTCTCAGCCGGAAACGGAACAAAATTGACAGGACAAAAATCTTGCAAATCGAGTGGCTACAAATTAATCTTGATTCAGGGCGGCAAAAACGTAATATGCAGCCCCGGCGCTTAAAACACGCCCGTACCCGGTAAAAGCCCCGTAAAGCTTTACCGTTCGTGCCAACAAGCGGGTCATTTTACGACCTGCTGTTGGAGCGACGGTCAGTTTCTCTTTTATTTCTCCCTGTTTATATCGTCTTTATCAGGCAAATTCTTTGGCTTGCAAAGCCTGAGCGATATGCTGTAAATTAGCCTCCGGTGCTTAAAACACACCTCGTACTATGTTTGCTTTGCAAGCAGGATTTCGTTCGTCTTTTTTCGACGGGCGGGAGTGGGCTAATACAATACCCGAAAGGGAAATATGCCCAGCAGTTGGTACGACTGTGTTTTAGCTCCCGCCCGACCTTCCCGCCGTTATTATTTGCAAAGACGAACACATGTATAATATCTGGATTGCCGATCTGGGCAAAAGCCCTGAAATATTCATCAATGGAAAAACCGAGGTCATTCACCGCTATGCCGTATGGAAAAAATCCGAAACGAGAATTATAGAAACCAGCGACGATCTCGATTATTTGCTCAAAAAATACAAGCTTTCCATGGCTCATGTCCTGCGGTACAAGTCGTTTCTTTGAATTTTCGTTACTGTTTCGCTTTCCCGCCACAACCGCCATCTTTGATGCCAGATTGCCTTTCTTTTTGAAAAAAGGAAAGACAACCCCCTTCTTTCTATATCGGTCTCCCGACTGACAATATCGTTCCTTCCCGTCTTCAGGCCGTCAGGAAGTCGCTCCACATCCCGCAAAACGCCACCCATTTTTCAAGCGTCGGAGAAATGAATTTGTTCCGATGATGACACAGAGTGAGTTTGCGAAAAAAGCGCCGCTCCAAATGCAAGGGCACGAAATGACCTTTGTACAAGGGCTCGCCAAGCACGCGGCTGGAAATGAATGTCAGTCCCAGATTACGGGAAACGCATGAGAGAATGGCGTCAAAAGCGTTGAGCGAGAGAATCACTTGCGAATTGGCCAGATACAGGGCCAGCTGATTTTCAAAAAAAGCACGGCTGCCGGAACCCGGTTCACGCAAAATCCACCGCTCCCTGCCCAGCTTTTCAAACGAAACCGGCTTTTCTTTTGCCAGAGGATGATTTTTCCCGGCCAGGACGATCATTTCATCCTCCATCCAGGGCTTGCTGACAAGGCCGGGATCCGTCACCGGCCCTTCAAGCAAGGCCACATCAATTTCAAAGCGGTTCAGCATGCCGCATATTTCCTGCGTGTTGCCGATCACCGCCCGGGGCAGCCAGCCGTTTTCGCTTTCGAACGCACCAAGCATGCCGGGCAGCAAATAGCTGCCGATTGTTCTGGTGCATCCCAGCCGGAGGCGCTTGTCCACTCCGCCATCGCCGAACACGTGTCTTATGTCCTGCATGCGTGCCAGCAATTCATCGGCTAACGGCAACAGTTTGTGCCCCTCATGGTTCATCAGCAGCCGCGCATGCTGCCGGTCGAACAGGCGTATGCCCAGCTGGTTTTCCAGTTCCGCCAGCGCCTGCGATACCGCCCCCTTCGTCATGAACAGGGAGTCTGCCGCCGAAGTCATGCTGCCA
The DNA here is from genome assembly GCF_000158475.2 of Oxalobacter paraformigenes. Classification (GTDB taxonomy): domain Bacteria; phylum Pseudomonadota; class Gammaproteobacteria; order Burkholderiales; family Burkholderiaceae_D; genus Oxalobacter; species Oxalobacter paraformigenes. Next base: position 1,166,699 of record NZ_KI392031.1, read on the forward strand.
TGGCGGGCAATGGCAAGGAAAACGGACAACTGCTTCAGGGTAATATTCATCGTTTGATTTTTCTAAACATCGCGTTAAGAATAACTCGATTTTTTAAATGGTAACCCATGCCTATAATTCAAGTCATCCCATAAGATAAAAATGTCGAGGTGACGCTATGCTGAAATTCTTCCATAAAAAAATTCGCGGCCTGCCGACTCCTGTCGCCGGTCTGGCCCTGGGCATCGCCAGTATGGGATGGTGTCTGGAAAATGTCCTGCCGCTTCATGGCGCAGGCCAGAACGCAGGCGCCCTGATTGCAGCTGTCCTGCTCGGCGGAATGGCGGCACGCTTCTTTCTTCATCCCGATACGCTGCATCAGGATCTGAAACACCCCGTAGCCGGCAGCATCGTTCCGACATTCGCCATGACGGCGATGGTCGTATCGAAAGCGCTGGGCCATTTTCTGCCGGCGGCGGCCCAGTTGCTGTGGCTTGGAGCGGTTGCCACGCATCTGGCTATGCTGGCCGTTTTCGTTTATCACCGGGCAAAAGAGCTGAAAATGCATCACATGGTGCCGAGCTGGTTCGTTCCGCCGGTAGGGATTGTCGTGGCCGACGTCACCTGTCCGGGCAACGTCTATACGGAATTCGCGCTCGTTTTGCTGGCAATCGGCATGGCGAGTTACCTGCTGATGTTGCCGCTCATGGTTTACCGCCTTGTATTTCATAGTGAAATTCCCGATGTGGCCAAACCGACCATTGCCATCATGGCCGCGCCGGCCAGTCTGTCGCTTGCCGGATATCTGACAGTCGTCAAAGAGCCGTCGATATTGATCTGTGCGGTATTGCTCGGCGTTTCCCTGCTGATGACTCTTGTCATTTATATCGCCTTCTTCCGCCTGATGCGCTTGCCGTTTTCCCCGGGCTATGCCGCGTTCACCTTCCCGATGGCTATCGGCGCGACCGCACTGTACAAAATGGCGCAACTGGCAAGCCGGTATCCCGAAACCGCCGAATACGCCCGGCAACTCCACACGCTGGCAACAGGTGAAGCGGTAATAGCAACACTGGTAATCGCCTATGTTTCCCTGCGTTTTGCCCATCACTACCTGATGCCGCAGCGGTTGACTGTCCGGCAAAGCATCGCGAAATAAACCGGCGCATCAGCCGCATGGAAAAATGCCAGGCCGTTCCGTCTTTTGAAAAAAGAAGACCAGTCTGGCACTTTTCCTGTCATTTTTCTGCCGGAAGGCAAGCCTGCCGCAGGATACTCCTGAAAAGGCCGGCTTTGCTGAAAACATCGGGGAAAACCGCGTGACAAGCCCTGGCTTCCTGTTTTGCCTTCTCACGATGCCCTGGGAAACTTCGTAAAACAGATGCACGAAAGGCAGAAACCGGCTTTTTTCCCTGTCCTTTTACGTTCATGCTTTAAGAAGGCGCTACTTCAGAGCCGTGTTCCCGGATTTTCCCGGACATGAGCAGAAACGATCCCGGTTTCAGACAAGGAGGCAACACATCTTCCACAAACCGGGCCACCCATGAGCCGGATGGCAAACAGATCGCTGTCCTGAATTCAAGGCCGCAAACCGGCAATTCTTTAACACTGTCCGCCAGTTCAGCTTCAGTGATCCAGTCCGCCCCCTGATAGGCGCTTTTCTTTTGCCTGCCTTTCGTCAGCCATAGCAGACTGTGCCTGTTTAGCAAACCGATCGCGAAGCGTTCGCGGGCCACGCGCAGCGCTTCGGCAACGGCTTTTCTCCAGTTTGGGGTGAAACACAAGGCTGTGACGGAACAGACATGCGTAAAACTCCGGTCTTCAAAAGGCAGGGCCATCGCGTCCGCCAGCAGGTAACGGGAAAAGGCATCGCGGCTGCGGGCATAAGCCAGCCATTCGGCATTGACATCCACTCCGGTTACCTGCGCTCCGGTACCATTTGCCAGCCTGCGGGTAAACCGGCCCGTTCCGCAACCGATATCCAGTATGGAATCGCCTTTTTCCGGACCGAGCGAATCCGCAAGCAAGCGGTATTCCCGCTCCTCTACCCACCGGCCCCGGGGAGTGTCATACCAGCCATCGTAGATAGCCGGCGGCACGTATTTAAAACGTGATGATCCTGTCACTGTCGATCACCCACTCGGACAAGGCCTGCATGGTGGACTTTTCCGCGCCGTCGAAATAGGGATGATTCCTGTAAATTCCACAACGGGCCATGCAGGTGCCGCAAACCCTGACCGTAGCGCCGTCTGCAATCAGTTCTTTCAGCATTTGCGACAGATCCTGATCATAGCCTTGCGGCGGCTTGCAGACATCCCGCGCCATATCGACTGAATCGTTCATCAGGAATACGCGCACTTCATGCCCGTTTTTCCGCAAGGTTTTCGCCAGCCGCAGACCATTCCAGGTCACATCCGTCATATCGTAGGGTTCACGGTTGAAAATTATCAGTACTTTCATTTTTCTTTCCCTGTCGGCAAACTTTTTTTTCGAGAGGCAATCCGGCTGCGTGCCACTCCGCCACGCCATCGCTGATCTTGCTGACCCGGTATCCCCGCTTTTCCAGCAAGGCAACCGCGTCGTCGGACAAAAGACAGAACGGCCCCCGGCAATAAGCGACGATTTCCCGGTCTTTCGGCAATTCGGAAAGGCGATCCACGATTTCTTCCACCGGCATCGAGCGCGCGAAGGGCAAATGTCCCGCTTCGTATTCGTGCCGGGGCCTGACGTCGATCACGACAAGTTCGCCGTTTTTCGCCATTTCCATAAACTCGTCCCGCCGGTACGCCGTCAGTTTTTCCGGATTGCCGACGATTCGCTCCAGCGCCTTCTTCAGTTCCAGCAAATGCCCTTGCGCCACCCTGCGCAAACTGACGATCAGCCCGGCAACGTCTTCTCCGGCCAGCCGGTAGAAAACATATTTGCCATCCCGTCTGGCCTGCACGAGACAGGCATTCCTCAGCGTCTGCAGATGGGCGCTGGCAAGCCGGACATCAATTCCGCTTTCCTGCGCCAACGTCTCGACAGTCTTTTCACCCTGCGCCAGCAATTCAAGCAATTGCAGCCTTCTGGAACTGGAAAAGGCCTTGCCGATCCGCGCAAGCTGTTCGTAAAGGCTGTCTTTAAGCTGACGCATTACCGGTTTTTCCGCTGTCATAGGGTTCTGCTCATTCCGTTTCTTTCAATTTTTATATTCTAACGTTCGTTGGAATGTACGTCCATTATGTCGCGAAAGCTTCAGGAATTCGCTTCGGGAAAGAACGGGACTGGAGGAAAATCGCGGACGATAAAGCGCCATCAAGACGCCGCCAGCCCTGAATCCCTCATTCCTGTCCGTTCCTGTCTGCTTCAGGAAACCGGCCATGTACCCGGTTCAGGCATATAAACCCCGCAGGAAAGCGCACAGTGTCCGCTCCGCTTGCTATACTTCGCTTATCGGTATTGCGCGAGAAAAAAATGACGGACAAGCTCAAAGAAAAAATAGAAAAATTTCTGACGATGTGCCTGAAATCGAAATCGGAAAAAGAGAGCGGCAATCCTATCAAAGTCGACGAACTGACTGAAGAACAACACAAGGAAATTGCCGTGGACGCCGTCGCCATAACAAACAGTCTGATGGAGCTCCAGAGACTGCTGCCCCTGTCAAGGCAGCTTGCCGAGTTGGGGCATCTTTTTGAAGCGCAGGGCAAGATCAGTGTGAAAGCAGGGGAAGCCTACGATGAAGCGGCCCTGTCCTTTCTGACCGAACTGTATGGAGCGGGTATTCCCTTACCGACAAGGCTTCATTAAAGCCGCTGACCGGCTTCTCCGGAACAAGGGCGCAAAAAACGGAAAAACGCTTCGTCTCAGACCATTTCTTCCGGAATCGCCACATGCCCGCCCGGTTCCGCCCGTATGGCGGCATCGGCAGGGCCGCCGCACTTCGTCCCGCCGGATTGATTCGCCAGCTTCGCGGCAAAACGGAATGGAACGCTTGCCTGACAAGACCCCGTACCGGCTTGACAGGACGGGATTCATGGCGTTTTCCCGCCGGTCAGGCCGGGCCTTGCAAAAGCCAGCGATTCAAAACCTGTTCCGCCAGGCTCCCGTTTTCCCCTGCCTTTTACCCGGTTATAGAAGAAAAACGCGGCTTCATTCGCTCCAATAGCCGAAGTCAGGACCAAACCCGGTGTTCCATACCGTCTGGCGGCAGCCGGCAAATAGCCGTGATCGACACTAAAACGCCCCTTTCGAACCCGCTTTTTTCCGGATCGTACCCGGTGTGCAGATAAGGGCGTCGGTTCGCCGCTTGCCATCCATGACATCAAGCCGCAGATTGCACAGAAAATCGTGAAAAAGCGCCCGAATGCAGTGGCTATACCATACCCCTATCCCCGTATCCATCAGACGCTGGACTATCCCACTATCCAAGGCGGAGACTTCCCGGTGTTGCAGGGAGATGACCGCGTACTGCCTGCATGGCTTGCTCCTGGATACAGCGGAACGGTTGCCGGAGCGGCCAATGTCTTCCCGGAGCCGCTCATCGCCAGTGACCACGCTTTCCCGTCCCGCGTTTCCGGCTGCACGCCCGAATATGCCAAAGTAACCGCCGGTTTCGACGCGATGAAAAACGTTAATGTCGCCTATTCCAGGGCGGGACCCGCCATCCGCGGTTTCCATGCCGGCACGATGAAAGCGCCCCTGCAAGAGCTTGACGAGGCGGAAATACAGCGTCTCCGCGAAAAACCGGTTGCCCTTTCACAAAAAAACCACAGGCCCCTGAAAATCGTCGATTGAAACGGCAGCCGGCGCTGTTGCAACGCCACGACAGCTTGTCCCGCCCGGACACCCGGTTGCCTGTCGCGTTTTCCCGGAGAAAGTGGCAAACAAAACGGGACAGCAGCCTCCGTAACCGGACAAGACGGCTGATGCCTAACTTGTTGAAAAGCCGAAAATTTGCCTGTAACGCCTGTCAATGGCTCCCGTTCCTGACGGACTGGCTTGCCTGCGAACCGGAGCCGCCTTTTTTACCGGCCGGTAAAATGGTCTCCCCCAATCGCTGTCCGGCGCCAAAGGTCTTGACGTATTCCCAATTAATTTATATTTTAATATAATATCTTTTTATATATTATTAACCCGACCATTCCCATCAGACAGGAGACCCGATGAATCCCATGCATATACTCGTTATCGGCGGTGTCGCGGCAGGCGCGTCTTTCGCCGCCCGCGCCCGGCGACTCGATGAAACGGCAAAAATTACGCTCGTCGAACGTGGCAACGACGTTTCGTTTGCCAACTGCGGCCTTCCCTATCACATCGGCGGCGAAATCCCGGTACGTGACGTCCTGGCCGTACAGACGCCGGCTTCGCTGAAAGACTTGCTGAACGTCGATGCCCGCACCCGTTGTGAAGCGCTCAAAATCGACCGCGACAATAAACGGGTTCTTGTGAGAAACCTGCAAACCTTGCATGACGAATGGCTTTCCTACGACAAACTGATGCTGGCTCCCGGCGCCAGTCCCCGCATGCCTTCCCTTCCGGGCAGCGACGACTCCCGCATCCACACATTGCGCAATCTGGCCGACATGGACCGGATTATCGCCGCGACCGGATCGGGCATGAATGCGGTCGTCGCCGGCGCCGGTTTCATCGGTCTGGAAATGGCCGAACAGTTGCAGCGCAAGGGTCTGAACGTGAAAATTGTCCAGAAAGGCCCGTACGTCCTTCCCCAGCTCGACGCAAAAATGGCCGTGCCGCTGGAAAAGACACTGGCCCTGCACGGTATCGGCGTGTACAAAAACGATGAAATCGTGCGTTTTGAAAGCGGAAAAACGGGGCTGGCATGCCATCTGGCGTCCGGCAGGAAACTGGAGGCCGATATCGTCGTCATGTCGATCGGCATCGAACCGGAAACCGGACTGGCCCGCGATGCCGGGCTCTCGCTCGGAAAACGCGGCCATATCCTCGTCAATGAATTCATGCAAACGTCGGATCCCGACATTTACGCCGCTGGCGATGCCGTCGAAACAGCCGACCGGGTTTTCGGCGAACCTGTATCCGTTGCGCTCGGCGGGCCAGCCAACCGGCAGGGGCGCGTTGCGGCCGATCATCTTTTGCTGGGGGAAAAAGCGCGTCCCTATCCCGGCTCGCTCGGAACGGCCATTGTCCGGGTGTTCGACCTTGCTGCAGGCGTGACAGGCTGGACGGAAAAACGCCTGAAAGCGGCCGGACGCCCGTATGGCATCACCACGGTAAACGATTTCCATCACGCTTCCTATTTTCCGGGCGCCCAATTGCTCACGCTGGCCATCCTCTGGGATCCCGACAGCGGCGCACTGCTGGGTGCGGAAGCCGTGGGCACCGAAGGGGTCGATAAGCGGCTCGATGTGCTGGCGACTGCCATCAGCGCCAAAATGACCGTCGAGGATATTTGCCATCTCGAACTGGCCTATGCGCCGCCTTTCGGTTCGGCCAAGGATATTGTGAACATCGCCGGTTTTGCCGCCTGCAACGAACGGGACAGTCTGGTCAGAACGGTATCCGCGCTTCCCGACGACTCCGGTGTCCAGATTATCGACGTCCGCGGCAAGGCGATGGCCGATGCCGATCCGGTGCCGGGCGCGCGTAATATTCCCCTGCCGGCACTTCGGAACAATCTCGACAAAATCGACCGGAACCGGCCTGTCGTGACGGTTTGCGCGCTTGGCAAAAACAGCTATTTCGCCTCGCGCGTGCTGAAACAGAACGGATTCGACGTGTCCAGCCTTGGCGGCGGCCTGAAAACGCAGATCGGAAAAACCGGGCAATGATACGCCGGGCCGGGCCGGCAAAGTCCGTCCCGGCTGCCGGATCAACGGCTTTTTCCGGACGAAAAAAGGAAACCGCCGACAGTCCTGTCGCCGAAGCGGCAAATTCCTTTTGCCGGACAGGGCAATCCCGGCAGACTCAGGCTCCGGCAACGGCCGGTTTGAGATGGTGCGGACAGAACACGAAAAACGTTTTGGAGACAAGGATGTGCCGGACAGCCAACCGGACAGGCCGTGAGATTCCGCCTTTAACGTACCGTCTGCGCGCAAAATCCGCGAACTCCGGCAAATCGCGGCGGATGGGTCGTCCTGAACCCTTCCGGGACGAGACCGGGAAAACGGGACTTCAGACAAAAGTAGCCGGGGGAACGGGTTTCGGGCAGCACCGGCGCATTCTCATCTTCAGAGGCGATCCTGTCGAAATCGGTCGTTCGCCTAAAACAGCAGCCGGGTTTCGTGGAACAGGCCGCTACGCCTGTCCACTCATGAATCGCGGTTTTCATATTTTCCCGATTAACACTTTCCCGGCTTTTTCTCCGGATAAACCCTATTGACCGGATGCCCGGTCATCGGCAATGTGCGGCAGCAAAACATCGCTTCACAGTCCGCGGCGCCATTCCCGCCTGCCGGCCCTGTCTTTTTTGTCCCTCCCCTTTATCGGGTGAGGCCTCTGTCAATCGGAACGACTTATCCAAAATACTACGCCAGACGACAGGAAAGGAGGTGGATTTTTCCGGCAACATCCGCGATTTTACCGGAAACGGGTCCGTCATATCGTCATAAAAAGCTTTAATAAATCAAAAAAAACTTATTGATTATTAAAAATATTTTATTTTAATGCAATTGCAAGGTGCGCGCATGAAAATGCCTTGCACGGTATAGCCACTTCGCCGGATGGGAATCCAGCCTGCCAGTTGCTGTCGGACAGGACAACGGTGGGAATGCGCCAGACATTTTCATGCCGGTCACTTGGCAAAAACCGGCAGACAATACCTGAACGGGGGTGGAAAAAACCGGAAAAACGGCAACTTTCCGGGAAAGGGAAAAATCGTGAATTTTTTACCGCCGGAAAAGCCGGCACAGCGCCCTGTACCGGACATGACCATCCTGCCAGACGGACAAGGCCGCGCCTTCCCCTCTTTCGTATGAGCCCGTATCGTGACGGTTAAATCCGTACCTCGCGCACCTTGTGGATATTGCGTGAAGGCGGTTCCCCGAACAAGCGTTTGTATTCCCGGTTGAACTGCGTCGGGCTTTCGTAGCCGACAGCCAGACAAGCATTTGCGGCATATTCGTTTTCGACCAGCATCAGCCGTTGCGCTTCGTAAAGACGCAGGCGCTTTTGGTACTGCAAGGGCGAAAGGGTCGTGATTTGCTTGAAATGGCGATGAAAGGTCGATGTTGCCATATTGGCTTTCCTAGCTAATTCATCGACTTGCAAAGGTTCCTTATAGTTATTTCTTAACCATGAAATCACCTGTGCGATCCGGTTTCCCTGTGAACCCGCCGTATTGATGGCGCGCAGAAACCTGCCTCGTGGCCCGACCAGAAGACGGTAATGGATTTCCCGGACAATCATCGGCGCCAGCACCGGAATCTGTTCCGGATTGTCGAGCAGTTCGGTCAAACGCAAAAACGCGTCGAGCAAGTCCGCTTCGATCGGCGTGACAGAAAGCCCCCTGACCGGTTCGTCGCTGTTTTGAGACAAATGCGGCAATTCCGAGATCAGTTGGCCCACCATATATTTGTCGATTTTCAGTCCCAGACCCAAAAACGGTTTTTCGGGCCCGGCATCCAGTATGTAATTCTTGCTTGGCAAATCCACACTGTTCAGGAGACTGTCGTTTTCGCGGTAATGATATTCCTGGCTTCCGACAACGGAACGTTTTTTTCCCTGAATGACGACGCCGACGGCAGGCTCGTAAAAACAGCTGTCGCACACATCGCAATCATCGCGACGGAACAGGGAAAACCCTTCTATGGGAGTTTGGTAATCACCCGGTTCAGGAACCCATTTCAACAGTTTTTCCCTGATGGTGTGATTCTTGTCCATCAGGCTGGTCTGGCTGTTTGCAGGCATGACGCTCTCCTAAAGAAATCCTTGCCAAAAAATACGGGACTTTTTCTCTTCTGATTCTGCCATCAAATGAGAGAATCGGGCAAGAACTAAAGAGTTTCATGCCTTCATTTCCCTCAAGGGAAAAACTAAGCTTTCAACTGTCCGGAAAGCTTCTGAGGTTAGTGGAATATAACCCGGGAAACCGGCAAGGCCTGTGACGGCTGGCGCGTTCCGATGTGCTTTACTGTTTTGTTAGCGGTATGGTTCCGCTTGCAGACCCGTAAAAAAACGCCGGCACAAAGCAAAACCGCGAACAGGTGCAACAGACACTTGAAAGGAGACACATCATGCAAAAACGTCAGCTGGGAAACAGTGGCCTAAAAGTCTCGGCCCTCGGTCTGGGTTGCATGGGCATGAGTTTCGGTTACGGCCCGGCAAAAGACAAAAAGGAAATGATTGCCCTTATACAGGGAGCTGTTGAACGGGGCGTCACCTTTTTCGATACGGCCGAAGTCTATGGCCCGTTTACTAATGAAGAACTGGTCGGCGAAGCGCTCGCGCCTTTCCGGGGAAAAGTGGTCATTGCCACCAAATTCGGTTTTGCGCCAGACCCCGCGGAAAACGGCCAGTGGCGAAAACTGGACAGCCGCCCGGCGCATATCCGCGAAGTGGCAGACGCGTCGCTCAAACGCCTCAAGGTCGATGCCATTGATCTGTTCTATCAGCACCGCGTCGATCCCGACGTCCCTATCGAAGACGTTGCCGGAACTGTGGGCGATTTGATTGCCGAAGGCAAGGTCAGGCATTTCGGCCTGTCCGAAGCGGCGGCACGGACAATCCGGCGCGCCCACGCCGTCTGTCCGGTCTCGGCCGTCCAGAGCGAGTATTCCCTCTGGTGGAGAAAACCCGAGGAAGAGGTTCTGCCGGTGCTGGAAGAACTCGGTATCGGTTTCATGCCGTACAGTCCGCTCGGCAAGGGTTATCTGACGGGAAGTTTCACCGAAAAAACGACCTTCGACAGTTCCGATTTCCGGAGCGTCCTCCCGCGCTTCACCCCGGAAGCGATGAAAGCGAACGCCGCCATCGTCGAACTGGTCAAAAACATGGCGGCACAAAAGAAAACGACTCCCGCCCGGATTGCGCTGGCATGGCTGCTGGCGCAGAAACCCTGGATCGTTCCGATTCCGGGGACAACCAGGTTGTCGCGTCTGGAAGAAAATCTCGGTGCGGTCGATATCGAATTGACCGCCGCTGATCTTCGCGAAATCGACGATGCCGCCTCAGGAATCAGGCTGGAAGGCGCACGGTATCCGGAAAAACTGGAAAAACTGACTGGACGCTGACCAAAATCCGGGCAAAACCTTTTTTTCCGTTTAAAGTTGAAAAGAAGCGAAAAAGGCTCCATATGAAAATGAAAATGGCTTCCATGCTGGCAAGTGCCGCCATTGCCCTGCTTTGCATGGTTCATTTTGCAAAGGCGCAACCCATGAATACCGCACAGGAACAGACACTGGATGCACGACAGGAAAAAATCGTCGCGATTGCGGCGTTTACCGCCAACGGCGATTTGCCGGGGCTGAAAACCGCCCTGAACGAGGGGCTGGACGCCGGCCTGACCGTCAATGAAATCAAGGAAATCCTGATCCAGATGTATGCCTATACCGGATTTCCGAGAAGCCTGAACGGTATCCATGCCTTCATGGACGTGATGGCTGAACGCGAAGGAAAAGGCATCAGCGACCCGGCCGGTGAAGTGCCTGCCGCCCTGCCAGCCGGTACAGACCGGGACGAATATGGCGAAAGGGTCAGGATGACGCTCTCCGGCGTTACGGCACGGCCGCCGGAAAGCGGTTATCAGCTTTTCACGCCCGGCATCGACACGTTTTTGAAAGAACATCTCTTTGCCGATATCTTCGGGCGCGGCGTGCTGGATTACGCCAGCCGCGAAATCGCGACGGTTTCGGCACTGGCCGCCCTGTCCGGCACCGAAGGCCAGTTGCTGTTTCATATGGGCGCCGCCATGAATGTAGGCGTGACGGAATCGCAGATGAAAAACCTGCTTTCCGTTCTGAACGGAAAAATCGGCCCGAAGGAAGCCGAAACCGCCGGAAAGGTTTATGCCAGAGTGCTGGAAAACCGCGCGAAAAAACGGTGATTCCAGCCCATTCAAATTCAGCTTTCGACCGTGAAAAACGGATTCATTCAGGAGGAAAATCGTGAAAAACATACAGGACAAAGTCGTTATCGTGACCGGCGCCAGCAGCGGCATCGGTGAAGCCATTGCCCGGAAACTGGCAGCCGAAGGCGCTATCGTCGCGCTGGTCGCCCGGCGCAAGGATCGCCTTGCCAAAATCGTCGGGGAAATCGAGGCAGCCGGCAAAAGAGCGTCTTACTACGAAGTGGACGTCACTGTCGAAAGCCAGGTCAGAAACATGGTCGAAGACGTGGTGAAGAAAAACGGACGTCTGGATGTCCTGGTCGGCAATGCCGGCGTCATGCTGATGGCGCCGTTACGCGAGGCGAATGTCGATGAATGGGACGACATGATCGACGTGAACATCAAAGGCATTCTTTACGGCGTCGCGGCGGCATGGCCCGTTTTCGAAAGACAGGGATCGGGACACTTCATCAATCTCTCTTCTGTTGCCGGCCTGAAAGTCGCCGCTCCCAACGGCGTGGTTTACTCGGCCACCAAATATGCGGTACGCGCCCTTTCCGAAGGCATCCGCGTCGAATCGGCCGGCAAATTCAGGGTAACGACGATTTCGCCGGGTTACGTCGAATCGGAACTGATGTACGGCAGTACCCACGAAGCGACCCGCGAAGCCATCATTTCGGCCTACAGGAAATATGAGATTCCAGCCGACACCATCGCCGAAGCCGTCGCCTACGCCATTTCCCAGCCGGAGAACACCGCGATTAATGAAATCGTGGTCCGGCCGACAGCGCAGGAATTCTGACAGGACTTCAGGCTGCGAAAAGGAGAACCATGAAACGGATTCTGACAATGGCAATAGTACCTGTACTGCTCGCTGCGGCCGGCAACTGCGTGGCAGCCGGCGTTCCGGACAAAACCGTGCCCGCCAATAGACAGACGGTTATGCAAAGCGGCTCCCAAACGTCTTTCAAAGGTCCGGCCGAATACTTCACGGGAAACGTCAAGGTCGATATGCTGTTTGCCCCGACAAAAACGCTGCCCGCTTCCGGCGCCCGTGTCGCGTTCGAGCCGGGTACGAGAACGGCATGGCACACCCATCCGGCCGGGCAGACACTGGTTGTCACCTCAGGCGTCGGCCTGACGCAGGAATGGGGCGGCCCCATTGTCGAAATCCGGCCCGGCGACGTCGTCAAATGCCCGGCCGGCGTCAGGCACTGGCATGGCGCCAGACCGGACAGTGCCATGACGCATCTGGCCATAACAGGTGACGCCGGCGGCAAAAACGTCGAGTGGCTGGAAAAAGTGACGGACGAACAGTATCGGGGCAACTGAATTTTGGTCGTATTCAGGGACATTTCCGGAAACGGAAAAAAGGCGGCTGAAAGAACTGGCGCTCCCGTCCGTTTTTTTCAGAACCGGCTGAATCCGTCCGGTTTCCCTGCCCCCCGTTTCCGGCAGAACGTCCCTGTTCATGACCATACTCATTTCGCACAACCGGCAACCGGAGGGAAAATCCCGGGTGTTTTATAATAGAAAATTTCTTTTGTTTTGAAAGCCATCTTCCTGCCATGTTTCATGTTTTCGCCGCATTGATCGGCCTGTATGTCATTGGACGGTTCGTTCCCTCACTTCCGGTCACTGCCGGCTGGAAATGGGCCGCTGCTTTCATCATTTTGCTGGTTTCGCAATATCACCTTCTGAACCGTTTCCTTTTCGGTGGCATGGCCTCACCCGAAGTGCCCTTTTCTATCCTCGTTTTCGGGGGCTGGCTGTTCGGTGCGTTCCTATTGCTGGCGGGATTGCTCCTGCTGAAAGATCTGGCTTCCCTGCTTCTCCTGGTTTTCCGGCACACCGGCCTGCTCTCAAGCGGCTTTCATTTGGGCTATCGCACCACTCTCGGCCTTGGCGTCGCGGCGCTTCTGCTTTCGGCCATCGGCGTCTGGCAAGCCGTCCGGATACCGGACGTGCACCGGATCGACGTCACGGTCAACCGCCTGCCTGCCGGACTGGACGGTTTGCGGCTGGTTCAGCTGACCGACCTGCATGCGAGCCGCCTGTTCCAGGCGCCCTGGATACGTGCCGTCGCGGACAAAACCAATGCGCTGGATCCCGACCTGATTGTCATTACCGGCGATCTGGTGGACGGGACGACCGCAAACCGCGCCCCTGACGTCGCCCCCTTAAGCGACCTGAAAGCCCGGCTCGGCGTATTTGCGGTAACCGGAAATCACGAATACTATTCCAACTACCGGAACTGGATGAAAGCGTTTGAAAGCCTCGGTCTCCGTATTCTCAAAAACGAACACGTCGTCCTGAACGACAAAGGGCAGTCACTGGTTCTGGCCGGCGTGACCGACCGGGTTGCCGCCAATTTCGGCTTGCCCGCGCCAAACATCGGACAAGCCCTGTCGGGAGCGCCGGAAGACGCGCCTGTTATTTTGCTGGCCCATCAACCCAAAGGTTCTGCCGCCTACGCCGAATCCGGTGTCGATCTTCAGCTTTCCGGCCATACCCACGGCGGACAGATCCTCGGCATCCACTGGATTACCCAAATGGCCAACGATGGTTACGTATCCGGACTTTACGGAATCGGCAATATGCAGCTCTATGTCAGCAACGGCACAGGACTCTGGAGCGGTTTTCCCGTCCGCCTCGGCAAACCGTCTGAAATAACCGAAATCGTGCTGCATGCGCCATCAAAATGATTTTTCCTTTCCCGGAAAAACCGTATGCCACGCCCTTTTCCGGCCGCCGGCATAATCTTTCTTTCGAAAGGCTCAGGGTTTTTCCGCCGTTTTCCCGGTACTGTCGCGGTTCATGAAAACGCCCGGATCGGGCTGGCCATCGCACCGGTGGATTCTTTCGCGGCGGGACGGCGGCCACTGCGACTCCGGATTGCGCTGCCAGTATTTTTCCTGAGGCGTCAGGCGGCACGGTTCGGCCTGTGTTCCCTTTTCCACTTTCCGCGACTCTTCCGGCATACCGGCTGCCATCACGGAAACGGACAGAAAAGCCGCCGGCGTTAGAGCAAAAAGGATTGTCCCGACAAGATGTCGCATGAAACAGCGTTTGTCCGGCATGGCTTTTCCTTTCCTTTATCAAAACAAAAAACGCCCTTCAGGGCTGTTCTCCTCGTACCCGGAACCCTGTTCCGGAAAATGGGCACTGGCGTAAAACCTTTCCTTCCTCATGTGCCGCCGGATAAATTCCGGGCTGTCTTCAGTATCTTTTTCCCTTCGTTACCCCAGGTTCTGCCAAGGCCGGTACACGGACAGCGGCCGGGAGCGGCCTTCCGATACGGGATCACAAGCCGGCTCCGCATCAATAGCTCAGCCATCGAACCGTCGGAGCCGGAAATCTTTTCATCAGATGAAACGGCAAAATCTGTCCCTTCCCCCGGGGAAGACCCGGCTTTCAAAACCTGTTTTGCCGGTTCCGGCCTTTTGCCCATCCCGTTACGGACAGAAGATTTCACTTCACCATCGAAAGCGAAGTTCATGTCTTCCCGCGAAAACGCAGGAACAGGAACAATGGCGAGGACAGGAACCTGAAGAACCGTTTTTTCCGCTTTCATCGTCCCGTCTTCCCCAACAACCTGTTTCACAAAAGGAAAATCTGCCGCTTTCGCCCTCCGGTCGCCACCGCCGGAGAAACCGGCAGTCGCTTCAGCCAGCGTTTCCTGCGCTTTCCAGGCCGCCCTGAGAGAGCCGCCGATCATCAAACCCATTGGCAAATTCCCAAAGTGCCCGTCTGTTTTTTTCTTTTCGGCCGTCATGCCGTTTTTCCCTGCCGTTCCGGAAAATCATGCAACACATCCGGCATTTTTGCAACACGGCCCATTTTCTTCATTTCCCGAAAAAGGATAACTGTCATGGGCTTATCGCTCGGATTTCCGTCAGGAAAAACAGGTTTTTTATTGACAAAATACTTCGCATGCGAATAATATGCATCAGAACTATCAGCACACTCATATCGGATAAGCGAATGTACGGAAACGACCGTTCACTAATGGAACTGATGATCACCATGACGCAGGTATCGCGTGCCTACAAGGGAGTTTGTGACAAACTGGCTTCCCGCTTCGGACTGACCCAGGCCATCGCCTGGCCGATCGTCGCCATCAGCCGTCTGGGCGATGGCGTACGTCCCGGAGTGATTGCCGACGCCGTCGGCATCGAACCCTCTTCCGTCGTCAGGCTGATCGACCAGCTGGTGGCCTCCGGCCTGATCGAGCGCCGCGAAGACGCCAACGACCGGCGCGCCAGACTGCTCTTTCTGACGGCTGAAGGGCGGCGCAAGGTCGCCGAAATCGAAGCGGCTCTCGTTCCATTGCGCCGCCAGCTGTTGCAGGGGCTGTCGGAACAGGAACTGGATGTCTGCATGCACGTTTTCAAAACGCTTGGCGAATCCATCGAAAGACACAGAGCCACGGCCAGACAGCATGATCAAGTTGCCTGAACGGGAAGACTTCCTCTTTTCCCTGAAAAGTTTCATCGGCGCCATGCTGGCGCTGTATCTGGCGTTTCGCCTTGGCCTGCCGCGCCCGTTCTGGGCGCCCCTGACCGCGTATGTCGTCTCGCAACCGATCGCCGGCGCCGTCCGTTCCAAGGCGCTCTATCGCGTGACAGGAACCATTATCGGGGCGCTGGCGACCATTATCCTGATCCCGCTCTTCATCAACTATGCCGTTGTGCTGTGTCTGGCGCTCGGCGTCTGGTTCGGTCTCTGTCTCTTCATCTCGCTTCAGGACAGGACGCCACGCGCCTATGCTTTCATGCTGGCAGGCTATACCGTCGGGCTGATTACCATGCCCACTCTGGTTGACGTGACGGATTTAAGCATCGCTTCCATTTATGACGTCGCCCTCGCACGGGTGGAAGAGATCACGCTGGGCATCCTGTGTTCCACCCTGGTTCACAGTCTCATCCTGCCGAAAAGCGCCGGTCATGTCGTGCTGGAACGGCTGGATCAGGCGCTGCGCGATGCCCGGCAATGGGTCGGCAATGTCCTGACCGAATCCTCTTCCGGCAGCGGCAATCCGGTCAATCTCAACAAACTGGCCCAGATCATCACGGAACTCCGGATGATGTCCACCCATCTGCCCTATGACACGTCCCACCTGCGCTGGACAGCCAACATCGTCCGTGCGCTCCAGGACAGGCTTGCTTCGCTGGTGCCCGTTCTGTCGGCCATCGAAGACAGGCTGAACGTCCTGCGCAACAGCAATACCGGCCAGTTGTCGCCTGCATGGCAGAAACTGCTGGACGACATTGCCGAATGGACAGCGCGGGGCGTGGAAAACGATCCGGCCAGCGCCATCCGGCTGAGGAAACGGATAGACGACGCCATCCCGGCCATCGACGCCGAATCGCACTGGGAAGACATGCTCCTTGCCAACCTTGCCAGCGAGCTCTACCGCCTTGTCGATGTCTGTGAAGACTGCTTCGATTTGCGGCGCCAGATCAACATCGGACTGAAAGGGGAAATGCCGCCGACTGAAATGCGGAAAACGAAAGTCTCCACTATCACGCTGCATGTCGATCGCCGCCTCGCCCTGTCTTCCGCCTTCGCGGCAGGCATGGCCATGTTCCTTTCTTCCCTTTTCTGGGTCATTTCGGGCTGGCCGACCGGTTTTGCCGCCCCGATGATGGCGGGCATGTACTGCATGTTTTTCGCGACGATGGACAACCCGACCCCCATCCTGAAAATCCAGTTTTTCTATACCCTGCTTTCGACCCCGGTTGCAGGGCTTTACCTGCTCTTGTTTTTGCCCTCGGCACACAGCTTTGAAATGATGATGCTTCTGTTCGCCCCGTTTTTGCTCTGGTTCGGCACCTATCTGGCGAAACCGGCAACCATGATCAAGGTCATTCCTTTCATGTTCACGACACTGGCGACGCTGACCATGTTCGACATGGGATCCGCCAATATGACGTCCTTCATCAATTCGCAAGTCAGTCAGGCAATCGGTGTGGGATTCGCGGTTCTTTTCACCGCCCTTTTCCGATCCGCCAATCTTGAGACCATCACAAGACGCCTTGTCCATTCCATGTGGAACGATATTTCAACACTCGGCAAGGCCCTGAGGGCGCCGTCCGTCATGGCCGTCACCGTCAGGATGGTCGATGGCATCAGCCTCCTCGCCCCGCGTCTTGCCACGGTTCAAAAAACGGGTGCCGCCTCGCTGCCAGGTTTCCTGTCGGCGCTGGATATCCTGTCTGATCTGCGCGTCGGGCTGAACATGACCCGGCTCCTGCGTATCGACCCCAAACTCGAACGGCAGAATTTCACGATCCGTCCCCTGCTTGAACGCCTGTCCGATTATTACGGCCACCGGAAAAACCTGCCGGTCGACAATGCGGCGGAACTGCTCGGACAGATCGATCAGGCGCTTTACCGGGCGGCGAATATCCATTCCCATGCGCAGCAGAGCAATGCCATCGCCGCGCTGGCAGGCATCCGTCGCGATCTGTTTCCGGACGCGCTGCCTTATTCACCCCTGACGGAGGGCAGCAAAGACCGTTTTTACGGAAAGGCGGCATAAACCTCTGTGCCGGTAAAATAACCGGCAGACGCCGCCGGGCGCACCACAAAAAGTATTGACACAAGTAGTTGAGATGATAACATTTACCTCCTCAATATTTGACATGCAAACTATTTACATGTAATGGAAAATCAGGATGAACTGTTCATGCGCCTCACCAACGCCCTGACCCGGGTCGCCCGCGCATACAAAACCTCCGCCGACAAAGTGGCGTCGCAATACGGGCTGTCGCAGGCCACGGCATGGCCGGCCGTCATGATCAACCAGATGGGAGACGGCGTCCGCCCCGGCGAAGTCGCCGAAGCGCTCGGTCTTGACCCGTCATCCGTGGTACGCGTCATCGACCAGCTGATCGCCGCCGAATTGCTCACGCGTAAAGAGGACGCCAGCGACCGGCGCGCCCGTCTTCTCACGCTGACCGAGGACGGACGCGAACGCGTCCGGCAAATCGGAAAGGCCATGCGTCCTTTCAGACGAAAACTTTTCGAAGATATCGACCGTGCCGACCTCGAAGTTTGTCTTAACGTACTGGACAAGCTCGGAACGGCGATCAAACTCGGCTAGACACCATGCTGAAGGCCTATCTGCAAAAACCGACCCCGGGCGAACTGCTGTTCGCTTTCAAATGCCTGCTGGCCGCGACGCTTGCCCTGTACATCGCGCTCCGGATCGGATTGCCCCGCCCGTTCTGGGCACCGATGGCGACATGTATCGTTTCCCAGTCCATGGCCGGGAGCGTCTATGTTCGCGCCATGTCGCGTCTGATCGGAACGCTGGTGGGCGCGACCGTGTCCGTTTTCCTGCTGGCCATGTTCGTCAACTATACGGTTCTCTTATGCCTGCTTATCGCGCTGTGGGTCGGCGCATGCATGTATTTCTCGATGCTGAAACGGACAACGAACGCCTATGCCTACACGGTAGCGGGCTTTACCGTGCCGGTCATCATTTTCAGCATTTTAGGCGATATCAATTTCATCAACATCCAGTTCATCACCGATACGGCCATTGCCCGTGCCGAGGAAACCGGCATCGGCTTTTTTTGCGCCATCATGGTGCACAGCCTCGTTTTTCCGCAAAACATCGGCCCGGTCGTCGTCAGGCGGATGGATCAGGTCTGGAAAGACATCCGCCAGTGGACCGGCTATGTGCTGACGGCAACGGTTCCTGCCGGCGATGCGCCGAGACTGACCGCCGCCCAGATCATCACCGACTTGCGCCTGCTTTCGGCCAACCTTCCCCACGACGCTTCCAACGAACGGTGGGCTGCCGCCAACATCAGGCTGCTTCAGGATCGTCTGACTATGATGATTCCCCTGATTTCCTCGATAGAAGACAGTGTGGCCGCGCTGAAAAAAGCGGACAAGCTTTCCGGGTACTGGGAGTACCTGCTCGACAACATCGCCGTCTGGATACAGCAGGACGACAATTCGCCGCAAAGCGCCCGGTGGCTGCGCGAACGCATCAAAAACGGGACGCCCAAAATCACGCCCGGATCGTCATGGGACGAAGCCCTGATCGTCCATCTGGCGACTGATCTGGAAAAACTGATTACCTTCTGCGAAAGCCGTGCCGACCAGCGGCGCGCGATCGACGACTGTATCCGCGCCGCCGCGGTGCCGCCGAAAAGCCGTCCGGTTCCGCTCGCCGTACTGCACAAGGATCGCCGGCTCGCTTTCTTTGTATCGGCATCGGCGGTCTTCACCATTACGATAGTGTCCCTGATGTGGGTGGCCAGCGGCTGGAGCGCCGGTTTCTGCGCGCCGATGATGACCAGCATTTTCTACCTCTCGTTCATCCGGAACGACAACTCCGTTGCCGCCCTGAAAAAAGTGCTGCTTTTCACGATTTATTCGCTGCTGCCGGCCGGCATTTATCTTCTGGTCGTGATGTACAGCACCCATTCTTTCGAAACGCTCATGCTGCTTCTTGCGCCATGCATCGTGATTGTGGGCATTTTCATGGCCCGGCCCGCAACCGGTTTCGGCGCGACCATTTTCATGATGGGCGTCTGGTCCACCACCACCATGTATGATCTGGATATGGCGAACGCCACTTCGTTCATGAACGGGCAGGTCTTCGCCCAGTGTTTCGGCATTGTCATGGCGCTGCTTTCCGCCATGATCTTCCGGTCGTTCGACGCCGAATGGACGACCCGGCGTCTTCTGAACAGCATCGGCGACGAAATCGCGCAACTGGCCCGATCCGTCAAGTCGCCTCCGGTCATTCATACGACCGTCCGCATGATTGACCGCATCAGCGTTATCGCTCCCCGCCTGTCCGGTCTGGGCAATGAAAAAGAAAACCTTGTTTCGCGTCTGTTCAGCGAATTGCGTACCGGCCTGAACATGGTTTACCTGATGCATATGCGTTCCCGCCTCGAACGCAACGGCGTGGATATCCGTCCTCTGCTGGACGCCCTGTCCGCCTATTTCAGCCGGCGTTCCCATGAACCGGAAGAACGGGACGCCATGCTCGAACAGATCGACGCGACCCTGCAAAAAGTCTGCAACATGCCCTCGCCCATCCGGCAGAACGCGGCCGTTGCCGCCCTGACCGGCATCCGGCGGGACCTGTTTCCGGACGCGAATCCCTATTCCCCCCACATTCTGGTACCCAAGGAGATGGTATGACTGGTGAGTTCAGTTTCTTCGGCATGTATTTCCCCTGGCTGATGCTGACGTCGCTTCTGGCGCTTGTCGCCACCCGTCTGATCAGCATTTTTCTGGCACGCATGGGATTTTACCGGCACGTCTGGCATCCTCCGCTGTTCGATGTCGCCCTGTTCCTCGTGGTACTGGGAATTTTCGTCACTTTATTCAATCTTGGCAGGTCTTGATCATGTTTTCCAAAATTTCCCTCTCCGTCATCAGGCGTTACCTCATCACCCTGTTGGTCGTTCTGGCCGCCCTGTTCATCGGCTGGCGTCTCTGGATACACTATGAAAACGACCCCTGGACCCGGGACGGCCGGATCAAGGCCGACGTCGTGCAGGTCGCGCCCGACGTGACCGGACAGGTGGTCAAAATCAACGTCATCGACAACCAGAAAGTCAATGTCGGAGACGTTCTTTTCGAAATCGATCCGGCCCGCTTCGAACTGGCCCTGCGTCAGGCCAGGGCCGCCGAGGAAGCCGCCAAAGTGACGCTCGCGCAAGCCATTCGCGAAGCCAACCGCAATCGGGAACTGAAAGATCTGGTCGCCACCGAAGTGACCGAACAGGGGCAATCCCGCGTCGAGGAAGCGCGCGCCGCCCTTTTGCAGGCCATCGTCAACAGGGACAAGGCACAGCTCGATCTCGACCGCACCAAAGTCGTCGCTGCCGTTGATGGCATTGTCACCAATCTCGATCTGCGCACCGGTTCCTATGTGACGGCCAGCCATCCGGTCATGGCGCTGGTCGATCGCCATTCCTATTACGCCGAGGGCTATTTCGAGGAAACCAAGTTGCCGAATATCCTGGAAGGAAACCGCGCCACCATCAAGCTGATGAGTAATGACGACGTTCTGGAAGGGCATGTTCACAGCATCTCGCGGGGTATCGAAGACCGTGAACGGACAAAAGGCGGCAGATTGCTGCAAAACATCAATCCGGCCTTCAACTGGGTCCGTCTCGTCCAGCGTATTCCGGTTCGCATCGAATTCGACAATCTGCCGGAAAACGTGCGTCTGGTGGCAGGGCAAACCGTGACCGTCGAGGTTTTTCCCGGAGAAAAAGTCACTGTCGCCAAAAACGACCAACCGGCGAAGTAAGGATCGGCCATGCATAACCGAAAACTGATTTCATATCTCCTTCCGCTTTTCGTCTGCACGGGTCTCGTCGGCTGCACGACAGTCGGGCCCGACTATACCATTCCGGAAAACGCCACCATCAACAAGCCGGAAGCGGCAGAACCGTTTTCAGCGGCCGAGAAAAACGTGTATCGTCAGGAACCGCTTCCCGATCGCTGGTGGAAACTGTACGACGATCCCGTCCTCACTTCGCTGATTGAAAAGGCACTGCTTGCCAATACCGATCTTCGCGTTGCCGCCGCCAATCTGGCGCGTGCCCGTGCTGTACTGGAAGAAGTCGAGATGGGCACCGTTCCGACTGTCGATCTCAACGCCCAACCGGCATTCGGCCGAAAATCGGCCGCAGCCGACGGCTTGCCTGACCGGTATCCCGACCGCTGGTCGCATGACAGCGGCATCAACATTTCCTACCAGATCGACCTTTTCGGCAAAATCGCCCGCGGGATCGAAGCCGCGACAGCCGATACCGAAGCGGCTCAGGCCGCTTACGATCTGGCCCGCGTCACCATTGCCGCAGACACGGCAAAAGCCTATGCCGATGCCTGTTCTTCCGCCTACCGTGTCGGCATTGCCGAACATTCGGCCGATCTTCAGGCGAAGTTTCTCGATACGACGCGCCAGTTGACCCGTGCCGGGCGTGGAACGGCAATGGATGTGGCCAGAGCCAGCGCGCAGCATGAAGCCCTGCGCGCCGCCATTCCGCCCTTACAGGCCCAGCAAAAACTCGCGCTTTACCGGCTGGCTGTCCTGACGGGAGAATTACCCAATACGCTGGTCGGTACAGTCGGACAATGCCGGCAACCGCCCCGGCTGTCGCAACCGATTCCGGTAGGGGACGGCGCCGCCCTGCTCCGCCGCCGCCCCGATATCCGCGAAGCGGAACGCAGACTGGCCGCATCCAGCGCGCAAATCGGTGTCGCCACGGCCGATCTCTATCCGAGCATCAGCCTCGGGCTATCCGGCGGCATGACCAGCCGGTTCTCGTCATTCGGGGACACCAACACCTTCCGCTGGGGCATCGGCCCGCTGATCTCATGGACGCTTCCCAATACCGGCACGGCGCGCAGCCGGATCAAACAGGCCAAAGCCGAAAATCAGGCCGCGTTTGCCCGCTTCGACGCCACTGTTCTGAACGCCTTGCGGGAAACGGAAAGCGCCCTGACTTCCTACGCCCGCGAACTGGACAGAAATGCCGCCCTGAAAGCCGCACGCGACCAGAGCGCGCTCGCCAACGATCAGGCGCACCGGCTCTACCGTCACGGCCGTATCGATTTTCTGGCGACGCTTGACGCCGAACGGACGCTGGCCGTTGACGAAAGCGCCTATGCCGCCTCGACCGCCAAACTCGTCGATGACCAGATCTCCGTTTTCCTGGCATTGGGAGGCGGCTGGGAGCAGAACGGGAACCCCGCGGAAACGGAAAAAAGCCCTCACGACTGACCCTTTTCGCGCACCGGAACAGGCCGTTTAAAAGGACAGGTCCTCTTTCCTTCCAGAACCTGTCCTGCCGTTGGAACCGTTACAGCGGTTTCAACGGTTTCCGGTTTTCCGGCTGTAGACAGCGCCCCGGCAAAAATACCGGAATACCGGCACGGCTTGTCGCCAGCACCTGTCTTCATCGCGTTTCCGGATACCGCGCTGAGAACCACCGTTTCCCTTCCATGCGGGGAAACTTTATCAAGTTCTCTCTATCTGATTTTGTAAATAACCTCTTAAATGATGAGGTTACAGGGAATGACGCGATTGAAGCCATTACAAACAGGTTTATGGAAACGAACCATCGTTCAACATTTGCCGTTACCCGCTACCTGAAAGCGGGATAATCGCAAAAAGAGATGAAGTCCTTTTTTATCGGCTGTAAAAGAGGCTTTACATCATTTACCCTAAACCTCATCTTTATCCGGAGAATCACTCACGAACCTGTGTCTTCCTAAAAGAAATCGAGCGAAAGTAAAGTCTGTCATTCCCTCTATTTTGACGATTTAATCGAGGAGTCTTCAGACAGAATAAAACCTGAACACAAAACAAGGCATAAAGATGAGGAACAGCATGATTCTGAGGAATGACCCATTTGTCATGTATAGGGTTTTATTCCCGGCAGAGGTGACATTGATAAAGAAGGCCTCTGTTTTTTCAGAAAAAACATGGCATAACGTTTGTTCCGAGCCACATCCTTGGTCCAATCCTGTTCAATTAGCAACACTTTGAGAGAATCATGGCCTGATGATGGGATGGCCATTGAATGACCGGAACTTGCGGCGCTTGTTGGAAATTGCTGCCTGAAAGCAAGCAAAAAATAGCAGGCATGACGCTTTTATCCAGGAATCAAATAGTAACCATCCTGTTGACAATGCCAGTAACGGAAAGATTGATGAGGTATCGGCAAGCAAGATATTACGAACACATCATGTTATTCAAGAGAAGAGGTTGGAAAGTTCAGGAACACAAGTAATCCGGTCTGAAGATTACGATAAAATTCCTGTCTTGCCGGAGATGACAGAAAAGTAACGGTTTAGACTTCTTACACAAAATCATCCCGTGTAATCGAACAAACCGTGTTTTTCCCCTGCCCCTCCAGTTTTGGAAGGTACGGGATACGCAAGAGCTGGCAGACCGGTGCCGGTACAGAGAATGAGTCCGATATGTTTTCTTGTGTATCCCGATCATGAGGACGGCAATCATCCGGCCTGCCTGAATTCAGACAGGTTTGGAAAAAAAGCATAAAGTGCAGGCACTCTTTAAACAGAACACCTGCACTGTTTAAGACAGAACCTGACGATTCAGTTTACGGCCCTTCACTTCTTCAACCAGTTTGGACAGGGATTTCTCCTTTTTCCGTTTCTCTTGTACAGAAGCAGCATAGTGCCATGCTTCCCGACGAAGTTTAAGATAGCTTTCATATACTCCACTGTCTATCTCTCCATTCTCGACGGCTTCGATTACGGCACATCCCTTTTCATTGACATGTCGGCAATCTTTAAACCGGCATTTTCCCTCATAGTCTGAGATATCCAGAATGTCGGACAGCGTATCAGTATCGTTATTGGTAACACCAAACAGTTTTACACCCGGCGTGTCGATGACCACCCCTGATTCCGGCAACAATACCATTTCCCGGCGGGTTGAAGTATGTTTGCCTTTCCCCGTTGAGTCACTGATGCTACCTGTTCGCAACACCTCTTGCCCGCAAAGAGCATTAATCAGGGTGCTCTTGCCTGCACCTGACATACCTGTAAAGACAACCGTTTCACCAACACGAATAAACTCCCGTAGCTTGTCAATGCTTTCAGGAGATTCGATACTGGTATAGCACACGGGGATCTTATGAGACAGATGGATGATGGCCTTTTCGATTTCGCCTGTATTAAATCCCAGATCTGTCTTCGTCAATACCAAGAGCGGTTGAATATCCTCTCCGGAGAGTTGCAGCATAAAGCGTTCAATCCGGCGTACATTGAAGCGACTATCCAGACTTTGGACAATAAATGCCTTGTCGATATAAGAAGCAATGGCTTGCTGCTGTGAAACAGCACCATTCTTCAGTCGATAAAGTGTTTTGACACGTGGCAACACATCAAGGATGATTCCCTTGTCCCTGTCTATGGATTGGAAAATAACCCAATCTCCGGTACAGGGATATTCCGAAGCGTCTCTTCCATACATCATGTTACCTGTCAGTTCGCACGTGTAATATCCCGTTTCGGAGATGACTTCGTAGCAGGTCTTATGGGTAAGCATCACCCGTCCGTGCGTGAAGTCCTTGTAAGCAGATTCTTGTTTTCGGCGGAACAGTTCCTCGTTCCAACCATACAATTGCAAATCATTCATGGCATTTGAGATTTAAATCCGGAGGAGTGTCTTGGAAGGCAATCCTCCGGACAGCTTACCTAGATTTTCTTTCCGATATAGAAAACATAACCGTAGAAGGCTTTGTACTGGTGGTATAGCGCCATTTCATGACGCTGACCGGCAATAAGCTCTTTGACAGTCTGGTTACCCTCATGTCTTTTTAAAAACGCTTCCTGTATCTGGCAACAGGGTGCGAAATAATGTTCCGTCCAGCAATTTTCGGGCAGGACAAAGGTGGCAACCGGCACATAACCCGCCTTTTGCATCTGGGCTACTTTGTTCGGAATGGTATCTATTTCAGGATAATGCCGCATCCAGAAGTCGTATATCTCTGCCGGGCGCTCGGCGGTGAACCACGATGCCTCCGATACGGCGATATATCCATTTTTCTTCAGATACCGCTTCCATTCATTCAACCCCCGTTCAAAGCCGATGTTATATATCGCGCCTTCCGACCAGATCAGGTCCAAGGATTCCTTTTCAAACGGAAGTGTCTCCACCATCGAGCCCACCATGCCTTTTACCCGCCTTTCCAGACCAAGCCTCTCGGCATGACGGTTAAAGATAGTAATAAAATCGGGGAAGAGGTCGAGACCCGTTACCTGACCCGGCACATTTTGCGCCAGCGTCATGGTTTGTCCACCCGTTCCACAACCAAGGTCGGCGATGCGGGATTGTGAAGTCAGATTGTCGATGAAGCCTAATGCCTTGAGCGTTGCTTCGGGGCTTCCGGGCCCCTGGCGTTCTACATTTGAAAAATATTCGCAGATTAAACTGAAATCGAATTCGTGAATTGTTTTATTTTCGTTACTCATTATTTTAATTTAATACTATGACCCTACGGGCATGACAATGCCTGTCGCCATGACGCGCAGATCAAACTTGAATTAGAGAAATAGAAAGACACTCTCGAAAGAATTTTCGAAAGCAAACGAATGCACAATCTGTACAAGAATGCCAGATTGTTTACTTAACAAGATCCGATTTGAATGTTTTTGTCATCGCCAGAAGGATACTCAATAATTTGTTTCAAAGCAAATGCGCTGCTGTAAAAACGTATTACCTTTGCACAAGCCTTAGGTAAAGCAATGGAAAAACCTGGCAAATTAAAGCAGCTCGCTCGTTTTCTGTCCGTTCCCTGTTCCGGTTTTTCGTCTTTCAATCTGCGGCTATTTGGAATTAGGGTTCAGGGTAGCCCGGTAGTGGACAAAGAGGACGCGCCCTTCAGATAAGTCAAACCGCTGTCACGCCAAACCGGTATATTCATCAGGAATAACCGGATACGACTACCCCGCAAAAAACATGAAACGAGCGATCTGCCTGTTCCTTGCCTTCTTATCCCTGTCCCTTCTTGCTGGCTGCCATGAAAAACCGTCCGCAGACATTCGGACACCCAACGGAATCTATACCGGTACGCTTCCCTGCCAGAACTGTACAGGCCTCGAAACCGCCGCCACATTCAATTCTGATGGGAGAGTCGTCAAATCCATGCTGTATGAAGGCACTGACAAGCCTTTTTCTACCGAAACCGGCCAGTGGAAAATGGACGACCAAGGCAAGGTGACCGCTGTTTTTCCTTCCGGCACACACTATTTCCGGGCCGGACCCGAAACGGTGGAAATCCTTGACGGAAACGGCAAGCCCTATCCTGCCGGCAGCGGTCAATATACGCTTCAAAAACTGCGCCCCCGGGATTCTGTCTTCTTTGCCGGGAACTGGTTTCTGGACGGCTATAACGGAGAAGGATACCGCCAGATTATGAAAATCCGTGGCGAAACGGTAAACGACGTTATTGTCGATATCGACTTTTCAGGCGCAAGAAAAGGATGCCGTTTCCGCAGCAAGGGACACATTTCAAACGGGCAAATCGAAATCCCGCTGAATAATGCCGAAGCCGGTATGGGTGGCACCCTGATCATCCGGCCTTCCCGCGAAAACGATACGTTGTCCCTTTTCACGCTGAACCCGGACGACCGCAACGAACTGATGTATTTTTGCGGAGGCGGCGGCTCGCTGGCCGGAGACTACAAAAAAGCGCACAGAAACGTGAAAGACAAAGGCTCATCCCGGTGACCGTTCCGTTTTCCGCTCCGGATTGGCAATACGGTAAACATAGTGCGGTATCGCCTTCCCCATCGTCAGGCGATAAACCGTTTCCACGACCCGCATCCCGTTTTTTCTGGCAACAGCACGGGACGCCATATTGTCTGCCCGGATAATCGAATACACCTTTTCCAGTCCCAGTATATCGAACGCCACCTTGCGGCAGGCCAAGACGGCTTCGGTGGCATAACCGTTTCCCCAATAGGCCTTTTCAAACAGGTATCCGATCTCGTGAATCTCGTCATCGCCATGCCTGCTGACAAAAATACCGGCATGCCCGATCATTTCGCCGCTTTCTTTCAGAACCACCGCCCACATGCCGAATCCCTCGTCACGATAATTCCGGAACTGGCCCTCAAGCCAGAACCGGATTTCCCGATCGGTAAATGTCCGTTCATACACCTTCGTCACCACTTCATCCTGCAAGGCCCGGCACAAGCCGGGAAAATCGTCGGCGGTCAATTCCCGAAGCAAGAGTCTGCCGGTTTCAGCAACGGTTTTTGGCGAGTTTTTTTCTGTCATGCATTTCAGTCTCATACTGCCCTCAAAGCGGGAACAATTATGCTATCACAGGAAAACAGGCGCATTACCTGAAACAAGCCTTGTCCCTTTCCGGTTCCTTTCCGTTATTTCGGTAAAAAACGCCTGAACGGTTTCACCCCCTCCGGTTTCCGGCACCGTTGTTCCGTTTCTGTTCCTGATATCCAGACCGCGTCGTCGCAACCGGACATGCCAGAACGTCCCGCCCGTTTTTTCAGGACAGGGAAATTTTTTCTTTTTAAAGGCAAACCGCCCTTTCCGGCAGGCAACCCGATCATTTGGGCGATCCTTCGATAACCGGCTATAACCGGTATCCGGGAAGAAAGCGTCCCGCTTGTCGCGCGCCTTCCCCATCGTTTTCTGCCTGCCCGGCGCAAAACGGTTCTTCCGTACACGCCACCCCGGAAATGGCCTCCTCAAAAAGACCGCCTGTTGTCCTGCCCCGTGACAGCCCCAAGACTCTGGGCCACCTCTCATAAAAATCCCATTTCAAATGGCAAGGCCTTCAAGTTCCCGTTGCAGGCAAAAGCAAAACACGTCCTGCCGGAAAAAGAAACGAACCACACAAGAAAATACCGGCCGGGTATTGAAAAACCCCGTCCGTCCCCCATTTTCAGTTATTGAATCCGAATCAAGGGACAATATCCGTTTTCAACGGAAAATACCTCCCGTCTCCCGAAACCGTTTGAAAGTGAAAAACCATGCGCCACATTTTTGTCGTTAACGCTTCGAAACATTTCGGCCATTCGCAAGGCCGTCTGAACGATTATCTGGCCGGACTTGCTGTTGAAACGCTGAAAAGTCTGGGCCACGAGGTCAAAACGACCCGTATCGACGACGGGTACGACATCGCGGCAGAAGTCGAAAAATTCGTATGGGCCGATGCCGTGATTTACCAGATGCCGGCATGGTGGATGGAAGCGCCCTGGATCATGAAGAAATATGTCGATGAGGTTTTTACTGCAGGACATGGAAAAATATACGAAAGCGACGGCCGCACCCGCTCCGATTCCGGCAAAAAATACGGTTCCGGCGGGCTTTTGCAAGGCAAGAAATACCTGTTTTCCATCACCTGGAATGCCCCGCTCGAAGCGTTCGCCGATCCGGATCAGTTCTTTGAAGGCAAAGGAATCGACGCTGTCCTCTTTCCTTTCCACAAAGCCAACCAGTTCATCGGCATGTCGCCCCTGCCGACTTTCATGTGCAACGACGTGATCAAGGATCCGCATATCGCAAACGATGCCGCCCGATACCGGGAACACTTGCAAGAAGCCTTCGGCAAACGCTGACCGACAGCGTGCCTGTGCGTCTCTGGACACTTCATCCGCGCTATCTGGACGCCCGCGGCCTTGTAGCCTGCTGGCGCGAGG
Source organism: Oxalobacter paraformigenes (assembly GCF_000158475.2). Classification (GTDB taxonomy): domain Bacteria; phylum Pseudomonadota; class Gammaproteobacteria; order Burkholderiales; family Burkholderiaceae_D; genus Oxalobacter; species Oxalobacter paraformigenes. Next base: position 1,195,872 of record NZ_KI392031.1, read on the forward strand.
CTTTGCTGGCCCGTCAGGTACTGGCCGGAAACACAAAGGGTTACCGGCGCCATCCGCAATTGCAGCGTTTCTCCCGGACGGACGATCCTGTACTGGCCATCGACACTTATCTCGCCGGGCTTCTTGACGAAGCCCGGCGCCGTTCCTACCGGTTCGACGCTTCCCGGATCGGAACGCCCGGCTTGTCTGTCGCCAGCCTTCCCGTCACGACAGGCCAGCTCGAATTCGAAAAAAAGCATCTGCTGGGAAAACTGGAAAAACGTTCTCCCGGTTTCATTCCTCTCCTTGAAAAAACCGTTCCTCTCCAGCCGCATCCCCTGTTTACCGTAGAAGAAGGGGAAATCGAACGCTGGGAAAAACTTCCCGGAACACCCTGACAGCACACCTTCAGCCGTATCCATTACGGCATTCCCCGCTGAAAACGCCCCTTCCTGGACAATTGTCAGAAGAAATTCCTGTCCGGGAACTCACGCACGCGTTTTCACTCCAACAGACATTTGAACCCGGGCGGCAACCAAATGACCATGCAAAAATCGTCTTCAACAATGGGGAATATCCTTACCGTGATCTGGCCCATCGTCTTGAGCCTTGCCGTAGGTGCGCTTGCCGCTTACATGCAGGAAGATTCCATCCGGAACTGGTATCCCTATCTCAACAAGCCGCCGCTGACTCCACCGAACGCGGTCTTTCCGGTTGTCTGGACTATCCTCTACATTATGACGGGCCTTTCCATGGGGCTGATCCTGCTGAAATCTGACGACCGCAAGCGGTTTCTGCGCACCCTGTTTCTTTTCCAGCTTTTCCTGAATTTTTTCTGGTGCTATCTTTTTTTCTACCGCCAGAATCCGTTAAACGGTCTCGTCTGTATTGTCGTCCTCGACTGGATAGCCATCTGGTATGCGGTCAAGGCATGGCCGGTAAAGAAAATCAGCTCCATCCTGTTCTGGCCGTATATCGCATGGCTTTGTTTCGCAACCTATCTGAATTTGTACATTTATATGTATAACTGAATCTTTCCAGGTTGCCGCGCACAGCAATTCCGGCCATCAAGCCGCCTGTCAGAAACCGTTACGGAAAACGTCCGGATCGTTTCCATCTGTCGTCCTTCTTTTATCGGAAACCGCAGGAAATCCATGAAAGCCGCCAAAGAGACCGGTACAACCGACACGCTTCCGCCAGCCTGCCAGACCGTTTCACTGGGCAAAAACAGCTTCCGCGTCATTCTTCTCACCACCGTGTCGGGATTCGTCGAAGTGACCGCCTTCATGGATTGCGACCGGCTCTACGCTTCCATCATGACCGGCAATACCGTCCAGCTCGGAATGAATCTTGCCGCTGCGAACTGGACGAGATTTGGCCTTTTTGCCTATGCCATCGTCCTCTTTTTCATCAACTGCATCCTCGCCAGCCTGATCCGACGGCATCTGGCCAGACCCCGGATGGAACTGGTCATGATGGCGGCCGTACTCATTTTGGCCAGTATCGCCAGATTGCATCCCGCCTGGAATCTGGCTCTGGAACTCCCGCTGCTCTCGCTTGCGCTGGCAATGCAGGGTGAAACTATCGCCCGGTTCGGCGCCGTCTCGCTCCAGACGCTGGTCGTGACCAACAACATCATCAAATTCTGCGACGCGTTCACCGGACGTTTCATTTCCCGCCGTTTTCTGGAAAAAACGGGGAGCGCCGTACCGACGCTGGATGAAGTATTGCTACCCGGTCTGGCATGGCTGGCTTATGTTACATCAGCAGGCCTTGCCGCCCTCGTCCACGGCATGAACCGCTTTTTCCTGCTTTTGCCTGCCTGTCTCGTCATGTTGGTGGCAGCGAGTCTTCAAAATGAGGAAAAACGACATAAAAACAGGAAGATACCTTCTTTCCATCACGATAAAACCGCCGGAAATATCGAAAGCGACCAGACAAACGACTGATCCGGCGTCAAGACGGATCAGGCAGATTTGGCTTAACATAACTGTTATCGTACCCGCATACCGACCGCATCTTTCATTCAACGGAGAAATCCCATGTCCACCATTGAATCCTCGCCAATCGACACCGTTATCGCAAGCCGCCAATCCATTCGCGCCTATAAAAAAGACCCCGTTCCTGCCGGACTGATCGAACACGTTCTCGACATGGCATCCCGCGCGCCGTCAGCAACCAACATGCAACCCTGGAAAGTCTATGTCCTGACGGGCAACGCGCTCAAAAGACTGACGGATGCGGTCTGCACCGCGTTCGACAACGAACCCGAAAAGCACCAGCCGGAATATTCCTATTATCCCGACCCGCCTTTCGAACCTTATCTTTCGCGCCGCCGGAAAGTCGGCCAGGACATGTACAGCCTGATAGGCATTGCCAGAGAAGATCACGTCAAAAGACATCAGCAGCAACGGCGCAACTTCGAATTTTTCGGCGCGCCGGCCGGCTTTATCTTTACCATCGACCGCAAGCTGCCCTGCGTCAACTTCATCGATTATGGCGCGTTCTTCGAAAACCTCATGCTGTCCGCCAAAAGTCATGGCCTCGATACCTGCCTGCAGGCATTCTGGAGCGATTATCATCTGATTATCCGCGAGCAACTGTCCCTTCCCGCCGAAGAAATGGTACTGGCAGGCATGGCTATCGGATACGCCGCTACTGACGCGCCGATCAACCGGCTGGCTACAGACCGTGAACCTGTCTCCGCCTTTGCCACCTTTCTGGACAAATGATGAAAAAGCGTACCGGCTTCAGACCAGGCTTACGCCCCGTATGCCGCCACAAAAACCCGGACGGCATCCCGGACAGTTTTCCCGATGCGTTCTGCCGATAAGGGCATATCCACATCGAAGAGGCAGCGTTCGTACCATTCGGCATTGAGCAGACTGCGCAAATGGGTAGCGGCGGCAAACGGATCCGCCAACGGCTTCAGTTGGCCGTTCGCCACCGCCGCCTCCAGAAAAACGGCAATCAGTCCGATCGTCTTCTTCGGGCCGTTCTCATAATAAAAACGGCCTGTTTCCGAGCGTACCGATTCCGCAAACAGCACCCGCCGGATGGAGAGGATTTCCGGAGAGTAAACAAAAGCGATGTATTTTTCACCGAAGCGGCGCAATGCCGCTTCAATATCGCCGGCCGGCTGTTTCAACACGCTGTACGCTTCATCGGCGAGTTTCCGGCTGACTTCCGTAATCGCCGAAGGCGGCTGTTCCAGCATCGAAGTCAGTTTCCGGCTCTTGCTGTCCGCTATACGGCGCACGACTTCCAGAAAAATGGCTTCTTTCGAGGGAAAATAACTGTACAGGGTCATTTTCGACCCGCCAAGACGGGCCGCAATCGCATTCATCGTCGCATTGTGAAAACCCGTTTCCCGGAACACGGCGGACGCCGCGTCCAGAATGGCTTGCCGTTTCGCTTCCGTCTTCTTTTTCATCCCGGCTCTTTTCCAGACTGCAATAAGTTTATAAAATATACCGCAGAGTACAGTTTAGGAACACTCCCTGAATGGAAAACCGTTCTGGCAAAAGCCTGTCACGACCGTTTTCCTTTCCTTGCGTATTCCTGAAGAAAACAAGCACAAAGGACAAGACGAATGGATGCGGAGAATACGGCAGCCGGGAAAACGACTGTAAAAAAAACGGATTCGCCCAGAGTGAAACGCCTCAAAATTCTGGGGTGCGTCGTCATATTGTGCGGCATCGCATACGGCCTTTACTGGTATTTTTACGCCTCGCATTTCGTCTCGACCGACAATGCCTATACAGCCACTGAAGTCGCCCAGGTGACGCCATCCGTGGAAGGCATTGTCCAGCAAGTCAAGGTCGTCGATACGCAGACGGTCAAACAGGGAGACGTTCTCGTCACGATCGACGATACCGATACCCGGCTGGCCCTGCAACAGGCCGAAGCCGATGCGGCGCACGCCAGAGCGGAACTGGCGGCCGCTGAATCGGACTACCAGCGGGCCGCCGTCGATCTGAAGCGCCGGAACGCCCTGATTTCACTGGGCGCCGTTTCCGGCGATGAACTCACGAAAACCCAGAACGCCTACACTTCCAGTCAGGCCGCCATTCAGGCCGCGAAAGCCGCCATCGCGCAGGCTGAGGCACGGATTGCACAGGCGAAAGTCGATCTGTCCCGGACGGTTATCCGCGCTCCTGTCGATGGCACCGTGGCAAAACGCACTGTCCAGATCGGGCAGAAAGTATCGGAAGGCGCGCCACTACTCGTCGTCGTGCCCGTTTCGGAAATGCATGTCGATGCCAATTTCAAGGAAGGACAGCTTGAAAAAGTCCGGACCGGACAAAAAGCCGAACTGTATTCCGACCTGTACGGAAAATCGGTTATTTATCACGGCACTGTCGAAGGCTTTTCGGGGGGAACCGGTTCCGCTTTTGCCCTCATTCCCGCGCAAAACGCCACCGGCAACTGGATCAAGGTCGTGCAGCGGCTGCCTGTCCGGATAAAACTTGACCCGGAAGAACTGAAAGCGTACCCCCTTCAGGTCGGACTTTCCATGACCGTCACCATCGACACGCGCGACAACACACCGGAATGATCATATGGCAACCGGGACTTCCACCCCTTCCATATCGGCCCTGAACACCGAGTTCAACCAGCCGCTTAAAGGCAATATGCTGTGGTTCGCCGCCATTCTGCTTTCCGGAGCCAATTTCATCGCCGTGCTCGACATGACGATTGCCAATGTGTCGGTTTCCAGCATTGCCGGCAATCTGGGCGTTACCACCAGTCAGGGCACCTGGGTCATCACGTCTTACGCGGTTGCCGAAGCCATCACAGTACCCCTGACCGGCTGGCTGGCAGCCCGTTTCGGAGCCGTGCGCGTCTTTTGCTGCGCGATGGCCTGTTTCGGGGTCTGTTCGGCCATGTGCGGTTTTGCCAATTCGCTGGGATTTCTGGTTGCGGCCCGTGTCTTGCAGGGATTGTCCGGCGGCCCGATGCTGCCTTTGACGCAAACCCTGCTGCTGCGGATTTTTCCGCGCGAAAAAGCCATGGCCGCCAACGGATTGTGGGCCATGACGACCCTGACCGCGCCGGTTATCGGCCCGATTCTCGGCGGCTGGATTTGCGACAACTACAGCTGGTCGTGGATTTTTTTCATCAACGTGCCGATCGCCATTATTTGCAGCTGGCTGACATGGCAACTGCTGAAAGGGTTCGAGCGCGAACTCGTCCGCTCGCCGATTGATGTGATCGGTCTGGTTCTCTTGGTCGTCTGGGTCGGCGCCTTCCAGATCATGATCGACGAAGGCAAGGACCTCGACTGGTTCTCTTCCAATTATATTGTTGCCCTGGCTATTATCGCCGCAATCGGTTTTGCCACATTCCTGATATGGGAACTCGGGGAAAAACACCCGATCGTCAACCTGTCCGTTTTCCGGCACCGGGGATATTCCATCTGCGTTTTCACCATCAGTCTGGCTTTTGGCGGCTATTTTGCCGCCAATGTGATCACGCCCTTGTGGTTGCAGAATTTCATGGGCTATACCCCCACCTGGTCGGGTGAGACGACGGCATGGAGTGGCGTCACCGCCTTTTTCGTGGCTCCGCTGGCCGCCATATGGGCGCGGAAAACCGACCCCCGGCGGCTGATCTTCGGCGGCCTCATGTGGCTTGGCCTGATCACGTTCGGACGCTGTTTCCTCAACACGGACGCCTCGTACTGGTGGATCGCCCTGCCCATCATGCTGATGGGACTGGGAAGCCCGTTCTTTTTCGTGCCGCTGATCGGACTGGCGCTGATGAATGTGGAAGAAAGCGAAACCGCATCCGCCGCCGGACTGATGACCTTTTTGCGAACCCTGTCGGGCGCTTTCGCCACGTCCCTGGTCAACACCACATGGGAAGACAAGATCAACTACAATCACGCCGAACTGGCCGGACTGGTCGACCGGACGGGCGAATACTTCCGGCAGCTCACCGAATCCGGCATCCAGACCGAAACGGCCCGTGCCTTAATCAACAATGCCGTCACCAACCAGAGCGCCATGCTGGCGACCAATCAGGTGATGATGATCGTCAGCGTCTGTCTCATCCTGTCCGCTTTCTCCATCTGGCTGGCGCCGAAACCGGGGAAAAAAGCGGCCGGCAGCCCGAAACCGGAAGCGTCGCCTCGGGCCCGTGAACCGGGTTGAATCGTCCGCCGGCGTGCGGCAAGGCAAGCCGGCTGTTCAGTAACGGTTCGGAATGGTCACTCTGAGGGATTTCAGCACGCCCGGTGAACCCACCGGTTCTCCTGCCTTGTCTGCAATTTTTTGCGACTCTTTCCGGATTTTCTTGCTCATCTGAAAAGGAAAATTCCTTTTCCAGCCTCTCCCCATCCCGTCTGTTTTCTCCCTGACTTCGAAATAAGGTATGCCGACAAGGCAGATGCCGATCCATACCGTCCGACTCTTCCTGAAAGGGTCACTTCATAAACCTGCCTGACCACAACAGAAGCCTGTCTTTAACCCGCACATCGTTGAAATAACGATAAATTCCGCGCCGGTTTTCAGCAACCACTTTTTCCACCCGCGTGTAATGCATGTGATTGGCACGCGCTGCCAGGGGAGTAATATTACCCTCCCAGTCCCCCGAACCGCCGAAATCGGCATTGATCCAATGTCCGGCAACCCATTGTCTTCTTCCGGAAAGCGTTACACTTTTCAAAAACCTGCCGATAATACTTCGCCTGGCATCACTCCCCAGCCCCATGGAAAAGTTCTCGGCAAAACGGACAAATATCTTTGCCTGCTTGTAAAGGGTTCCACCGGAATAAACAATGTTTCTGCATGGGGCAACCCTTTTCCAATCCATTGGAGGCGTTCCGGTTAGGTATGGGGCTCGCATGGCACTTCTTTCCAGAAGATAAAACTACCCGGTCTTTCGTATCGGAGGATGAAAATTGCGCGTGTCGGCAGCAAGCGGTATCCCGGAATTTAAACAGACTGTTTCCGGAAGGCAACGCCACCTACCCATAACGCATTCATGACGGTTATGGAAAGTATTGTTGAAAAAATATTCCAAGGCTCAGTTTGCAAGCCGTTGAAAAGACTGATAATTTTCAGTTTTTATCAGCAGGAAGAAGACCATGAAAAAAATGTTTTCAGCGCCGGAAACCATCCCGTTCGTGTCGTTTTCACAGGCTGTCCGGGAAGCCGTCGAGTGCGCCGAGAAAGGCCAGCTTGTGGAACACAAGCGGGTCTGGAGACTGTTTCGCGATCTCAAAATCAGAACGCTAAGGTTAATGGAATGCCCAAAAAGAAAAAACTGATGTGGACCAGACTGGCCCTGAACGACCGCAACGAGCTGTTTTACGCGCATGCCGACCGGGACGAAGCGATATTCACTGACGAAGCCATCGACGAAGTAGCCGAAAAGCTTGTTACCCCAACCGAAACAGGTTTTCCGGGACGGGTTAAAGGCACAATGGAAGCCGGTATTTCCGATCAGCTTGTTCTTGTTTACGATTCAACGGACAGCCAGATCCGGATATTGCGCATACTGTCCACGGCATCGCTCCCATAAAAGCGGGAACCTTCCAGACACAGTGTGTGTCTGCCTCGACGTCGCGCCCCTGTTTCCGCCATGAAACCCCCGACGGAAAAACGAGGTGTCGTTAAGCCATAAAACAGGCAAGACACCTTCTGCCGATATCGCGCCCGGTTCCGGAAAACACCACACTTCCGCTTTTGCCTCCCTGCTCCGGGGATTTCTGAAATGGGGGTAAAGGCGTCATATCCCGTGCCTGCCTGAAAACAGGGTATGGAAAACCGCTTTTTGAAAAGGCGCTGAAACATTGTCGCGTCACCATTTCGACAGCGGGATGTGATGAAAGGAAAACCGGACCCGGTCGCTGAAAGCTCCTCCATCCTTTCAGGCACCCACAGGAAAACAGCCTGCGCCTGACCCATATTCCTTCAATGACCGGTCGGGAAAAGCGCTTGACAGCCCCGGTTACCTTAATAAATGAAATGGCGTCCTGCTGCAATCAAATGCCGACCACGCCGAAACAGCGTTTCCCGGGCAATCCGATTCCAGACGATCCCGGAAAATACCGCGCCGGGTTCCGAACTTGTCATTTGCCACAAAATTAATGTAGCATAATTTTCCGCCGCAGCGCATTCCTTTATTGAGTGCATGACCGGCGGCTTCCCGGATTATACCCGTTCGTTCAGGTTATCCATTTGGTAAACAACACATCACTTTCACATTAAAAATGGATTTCAGCCAGGAAAGCAACGTCACTATCGTACTGACGAGTTGCGGACGTTTCGATTTGTTGAAAAAGACACTGGACAGTCTCGACACATTCAATACTTACCCTGTCCGGGAAGTCATCATTACCGAAGATTCGGGAAGCGAAAAAGTTCACGATGCCATTCCCGAACACTGGAAACCGTACTGCAAGGTATTCGTCAATTTGACCAATCTGGGGCAACTGGCCTCTATCGATCTCGCCTATCAACATGTAAAGACCGACTATATCTTCCACTGCGAAGACGACTGGGAATTTTACCGTCACCGCTTCATAGAAGATTCCCTCAAAATCCTGGAATCGGATCCGGACGTTCTGCAGGCATGGTTGAGAAGCTATCACCACGATATACGAACCCATTCCCTCATGAAAGACGGAAAGGAATGCCGCCATACGCTCGGAACGTATCAGCTTGCAGGCGATGTCGGATTTTTCAGGTTACGGCACAATCACAAGAACTGGCAGGGATTCAGCTTCAACCCCGGCTTGAGGCGCCTTTCGGACTACGACTTTGTCAAACCGTTTTCACAATACCGCCTTTCCGCCGAAGGCGAATCGAAAACCTCCATAAAATACGCCGCGATGGGCAAGTACGTCGTCATTCTGGAAAACAGCGCCGTCATGCACATCGGCTGGGCCGATCATGTCGTTGACGATGCGGAAAAACGCAGAAAAAAACAAAAGCGGATAAAACGGATCGTTCTGGGCCTTGCGGGATTTTCCACCGGCATACTGATCGGTTTTTTCCTGGGATGGCTGGCGTTCTGAAAACCGGGGAACCCGTTTCTGTTCCGGGTTTCCGCGTTTTTCCTTTGAAACCTGTTTTGTTTATTCCCTCATGGCGGAATAAATGGCATTGCGGATATCCACCGCGACGACTTCATCCAGCGCAGTCGTCGTCATGGTCACAACCGACAGCTTTTTCGCCGGATCGGCAAACCATCTGGAACCGTACACTCCTCCCCAAGCCAGCGTCCCCACAGTTTGCGGGGTATTTTCCGCGGCGACGGGATCGACGATAACCCCCCACCCCAGACCGAATCCGATACCGGGCCGTGCCTCGATACCATGCAATACATTGGCCGACATCGTGCTCATCAGTGCCTTGTCCGCAAAAGGAGCGATTCCGGTACGGATGGCTTCGACCAGCCGCATCAGATCGGAAGCGGTTCCGATAAGACCGACTCCGCCTGATGGATATTCGTCCGGAAGAAAAACGCGTTCGGGTGAAAAATGGAAATACCGGTCGTCCGGAGAACTCAGGTACTGATCGTCGGCCATCCGTGCCAGTTTTCCATTGTTCAGGTAATAGGGAGCCGCCACCCTTTCCCGATCGCTTTCATTCACATAAAACGCCGTATCGGTCATTCCAAGCGGTTTCAAAACCAGATCGGACAGGGCTTGCGGAAAATCCTTGCCGTAAACTTTCGCAATAACCGCTCCAAGCACATCCGGCCCCAGCGAATACAGCCAGTTCGTGCCCGGTTCGAAACAGAGCGGGGCTGTCGCCAGCCGTTCCAGATTTTCTTCCAGCGTCATGCCGGTCATGTCGAGGCCGTCCGACACGCCGGCCCTTGCATAAGGGCCATCCTCTTTCTGGGCCCAGCGATAGTCCAGACCCGACATATGGCATAAAAGCTGCCGGATCGTGATGGCCGGTTTTGAACCGTCTGCCAGTTCCGGCGTGAAATAAGGGAGCCATTTCGAAACGGGATCGTCAAAATCCAGTTTTCCCTGCTGGATCAGTGCGGCAACGGCCAGACTGGTAAACGCCTTGCTGATCGAAGCCAGACGAAACAGCGTGTTCTCCCGCATCGGCCTGTTCGCCTCGATATCAGCCAGGCCGGCCGCTTTTTTATAAACCGGTTTTCCGTCATGCAAAACCAGAACGACGACTCCGCCAGTCATTTTTCGGGCGAGATTCCTGTCGATGGCCTCATCAACAGCAGTTTCCAATTTTTCAGGCTGGCAAACAAAAGCATTTTCCATCTTCTTCTCCCAATTCGTTCCGAACATGTCCCAAACGATTATAAACTGACGCAAGTAAAACCTTCTACAGGAAATCGCACACATTGCAACCCTGTATTCCTGTCTTTACGGCACCGACAAGAATTGTCCGTCCGTTTTGTCACGAAAAAACCCGGCTATTGTAAAATTGGCTTTCATTCAGCAAAAAAATAACGTTATACTGGCAAATCGTCCGGTTTGATATCCCAGGAAGGTTAAATGTCATGATTCACAGATTCAAGGAAAACACCGTGTATGGCGGCGAAACGCTTTTCGGCGGCTGCGGCTGTCTGGAAAGAAACAAGATTGTAATTCTGAAGAGAACCAAGGGCTGGCTTGTCTACAAACAGCAGTTCCACAACAAAATCCTCAAAACCAGAAGACAGTACGCATCGGGTTGGGGCGACTGTCTGGTCACCTCTTTCGACGAGTTCCACGCCTATTGCATGGAACCGGCTGTCGAACCGTTCTGAAATCGGGAAACACCTGAAAACCGCCGCTTGCAACGGCGGTTTTTTCACGCTCAGGGTGTATAAACAACCGGTTTTTTCGGCAGGCAATTCCGGATGTTTTCACTTGCCAGTCGGGAAGCCGTTTTCGGCGACAGCTTTTTCAAAAGACGATTGTACTTGGTCATTTCATCCGGATACGTCGCCCAGTGCCCGACCTTGTCCGAACCGATCATGAAGCGGTCAGGGTACTTTTCGATCAGGGCGGCCCACTTCGCCAGAGACGCTTCCGACACGGCGATGTGTTCGTCATAGACCAGCCAGGACAAATCGAAAGACAAATTCGGACAGGCTGCCAATAAACGATCCGCCTCTTCCGTCAGGGCCGGGACATCAATCCGTCTGGAAATGCCAACGTGAGCCCAGATAAACCTTGTTCGGGGATTGGCCTTCAGGGCGCGTTCCATTTCACCCGCATAAATCGGTTCGCGTTTGCTGGCCGAGGATATATTGTGATGGATCAGCACAGGCAACTGATATTTCGCCGCCAGCCGGTACACCTTCATCAGAGCCGGATGATCCGCCCGGGGCGGTTCGCCATAAGTGAAGGCAGTCAGGTCGTCATGCCGGGACATCAGTTCGCCGATACCCTGCCAGAATCCCGGGTAGAGACGAATCAGCGTTTCGATGTACTCCGCCGCATTCAGGTCAAGCGGATTGATGCCGCTGATAAACGGGTGAAAACGCTGCCGTACGGCTTCCGGCTGTTTTTCAAGATGTTCGGCAAGAATGAAATCCGTCGCTGAAAAATAATAGGCCCGCGCATCGGTATCCAGATAATAGTCGGGGCGCACCGGATCGGCCGCACTCCACATTTTGACGATCGGCATCCCGAAAACGACAGCCTCTTTTACCCCTGCCGCATCCATTTTCCTGACCAGTTCGTCAATACCGTCCGTACGTTGCGTGAAGTCGAGATAATGCAAATGGCTGTCCCAGGCAGGATACAGCATGCCTGCTCCCGCCTGTATCTGAACACCCAGCGACAAGACAAGAATGCCGGCACATCTCCAGAACCACTTGAACATTTTGTCCCCTCCTTATAAACATCCGTTGAAGCGCCCGTGTTTCACCCCGTTTTTTTCAGGGCCAACCCACTGGAACAGACACTATAACCGGATTCATCAATAAGAAACCCCGAAACGATATATTTTTCCGAAATAGGTGCCAGCCTGTTCCGGAAACTTCCCGGCGCTTCACAGAACCGACCGGTTGAAACGATATCGCCCACCCTGCACTTTTCGCTGGCGATACCCGTCAGACGGCTGGAAGCAGGATAGCCTGTCGGGGATCGGGAACAGGGCCATAACGCCTGCCCCAAACGCTAACGAACCCTTCGGCCTGGCTCCAAACGGAAAAACACCGCTTGCGAAGGGAACGACCGTCAACCGCCTTTTCATCGAACGGATCGGCAACGCCTGCCTCCCATGCCGAATCGGAGTCGGGAGCAAGAGCGAAAATGGTGCCGTCTCCGGCATTGGCGATTCCGCCATCCATGCCGGACGCTTTCATTCTGGCAACGCCCCTGCCAACGGCATACGCCTTGATGAACGAACCGGTAACGACTTCCTCTCCTTTACCGATTCTGAGCTTATTTTCGTTTATTTCGATGCCATTTTAATCGACAAAACCCTTAACGTCAGCTATTTCCTGTTTTGAAGAAACCCTTTCAACCGTATCCGTGCAAAATCCCCGGAGCCGAAGCAGCGGCGTGACGGTTATGTCGCAAGCGCCGTGGAAAAAGGCGGAAACGAACACGCTTTTTTCAGAATCATCGCCATTGCGTCGTCAACTTCGACGAAATGGCCCGTATTTTTATTGATCCGGTCGATATAAGAGTTTTCGCTGCAAGAATGGTAGAGGCGATCGTCCCTTTCCATACCGGCAAAAAGGGCGTCGAGAACGGCATCGCCACAGGACGCCGGAATCTTAATGCGGACAGGGGCATGAAAAAAATCGGGTCCGGACTTTGTACAACAGCTCGTTCCTCGCAAAAGAACACCTGGAACCGGAAGTCCACTCCCGTTCTTTTCAAGCACTGTTTTTTCCCTGCCGTTCCGTTTCTTGTCTTCTTTCGGCAATTTCCGGTTTTTTCCCGGGCCTGATTCCTGTCCATCTTGTCAGGGTGAGCGGCTCATCCCTGCGCAAGCGGACTCATCCCGAAAACCGCGAGCGAAAACGCCATGAAAGACACTCTGACTTTTCTGGCAATACCCGTCATATTCCGGTATCGCATTCAACCTGTCATATCCAGTATTTCGGATAATGCCGGTTCTTGTTGGAGGAAAAATTGTTCACGATCACCGCTACCAGCAACATAATCAGCACGCCGATCAGAACCGGGGAAAATGCATACATCAGTCCCAGTTCGTGTACAGAAGCCCCGCCGATCACGGCAATCAGCGCCGTCGCGCCTCCCGGAGGATGGGTTGTATTCGTTATCATCATCGCGGCGATCGCCGTCGATACCGCCAGCGCGGACGCCAGAGCAGGATGATCGGGAAAAAGAGTATACGCAATCACCCCCACCAGTGCGGAAATGACGTGACCGCCGACCAGATTTCTTGGCTGCGACAGTTCCCCCATCGGCACGCCATAGATCAGAACGGCAGACGCCCCGAAAGACCCGATCAGAAAGAGATTCGCATCTCCCTGAATCCCCATGTAACGGTTCAGCCACCAGACTGCGTAAATTCCGGCAAAGCCACCTGTCCATGCCCAGAAAATTTCCGACAGCGGTTTCCTTGCCAGCGTTCTGGGACCGCCTTTCATCTTTTCAAAATACGCTTTCAGCTTCACTTTACAAAACCTTCCCTTCACTTTCCATCCATTCCGGACAATTCAAACGTGTAAAATCGTCATACCGGCCGCTGGCATCCGCCGGGCCCGTTTCCCTTTTTCGCCGATCGACCTCCGACAAATACGCGATGAAACTTTCAACCCATACCCGATACGCCATCCGCATCATTTTCGAGCTTCATCTGGCAAACTCCCCCGTGTCGATCGCCGCCCTGTCCGAACAGACCAACATCAGCCAGAAAGTCGTTGAAAACGTGCATGCCATTCTCAAACAAAACCGGATAACGGAAGCGATCATCGGCGCCCGGGGCGGCATCCGGCTTTGCAAGCCGCTTTCCGAAATCAGCCTGGGCGACATGATCGACCTGTTCGACGAAGGCGTCCGGTTCGTTGTCTGTTTCGGTAACAAATCCAACGATTGCCCCCGCCAGCGCGTCTGCGAAACCCGCTCTGTCTGGAAAACCATCTCCGGCAAAATCCGGCAGGAACTTGGCAAGGTTTCGCTGGAATCCATCCTGGACCAGTACCGCCGGGAAGCGGAAAACGAAAAAACCGTCGTCATCCGGTGTCCAAGTCGCAAGGGCGACCTGCGCTTTTAGCTCCTTTTCGGGACCGATATATTATCCTTTCCCCGCCGTCATTGCAGGATAGTCGTTATATCCTTTTTCCCCGCCCCCGTAAAAAGTGCTGCGGTCCGGCTCGTTCAGGGCAGCGTTATCCCGGATACGTTCAACCAGATCGGGATTGGCGATATATATAATCCCTGCCGAACGCCACAGCGTCGCACCAGCCTTTTTCAAGCGCCACTTCCGCCGATTCGGGCTCATCAAGCATCCAGTCGGCATGATTTCCGCTGCAATGGGTCCTGAACTGAAATTCGTCTATCTGGACAAGAGTGACATCACTGGAATGACCGGTACTCATTTTCGCCTCCGTTCATTTATCGCCAAAAAACCGCTGACTCAACCTTACCAAGGTTCAGGAAACGAAAAAACCCCTTTGCAAAGGGGTCTTTCCGCGGGCGTCGTATCCGTGTAGCGAAAAATTTTCCTTTGAAAATCAGAAAAATAAAGAAGCGTTCTGGCGGCAACGCCTTACCTTCCGGGACATTCCCCAAACCTGTCCGGCTTTTTTACCGTTCCGGGAACTTTTCCCCGGTTTTTGTGGAAAAGCCTGTGAAAAAACGGACAAATCCATTACGAATCACGAACCTGGCTTCCCTGCCTTTCAAACAGGCAAAATGAAAGAAAGCGGCCATACAGGTATTCCCCGTTTTCCGGAAAAAGTTTCCTGTTTTTGCTTTTCTCTGCAAAAACGCAGTCTGGCAGTACCCTGCCACAGGCCGTTCCTCTCGGGAACAGGACATGATTACCGCTTACCTGTCTGCCCCGGATTTCATTGTTTCGCCCCGTTGGGCCATACCGCTATTCCATTCCGATATGGCCGCCTGTTTTTCCCTTTATCGGCCACATGAAGCCCTGACGGGTCATTCAGCTAATCCCGCAATCCACTGAAAATATTTCCACTCTCCCGGCATCGAAAGGGAATGGCATTCACTTCCAGCCTTTTTGCCGGCTTTTTCCACAAAAAACCTGTTCTCCCAAAGGGATTCTCCATCAGGCTATCCGTTTCTCCCGGAACCGGAAGCGTGCGGAAAATAATATGTTTCATCAAAAAGCGTCAATTCTGTCGTCTGCTTGCTGGCCCTGCCAGACGCGCTTCCCAGGATTCGATTTTTCCGGATTCCAGACGGTTCAACAGGGTTTTCCGCCATCTCTCGGACAACCCTTCCGTTTCCGACAGGCGCAGCCAATCCTCCCTTTTTTTCGAAGGAGCCCGGTTCTCATCCCCGAACATAAGAGACATGACTTCATGAACGCTTGCCCGGCTGACCCGTTCGGCAAACCGGAACGGCAGCGCGGCCCCGACCGTTCCCGGCTGGAGAACCCGGTAAAGCCAGCCGCACCGGGCATGCTGCTGCATGAGCAGCGCAAGACCGTCGCATCCGGTGCGCCGGCTCAATTTGTAACAGGGAGAGCGCGGCTGGCTGATCTGGATTATCGCATCGCCCCACCTGAAAATATCCCCGATACAGACATTTTTCTCGTGCCAGCGACTGTCCGACAGATTTTCTCCAAACAGCGCCGGCCGGAAAAGGTCGCGCTTTTCCGGATAACGGTTTGCCCACCAGACGTAATGAATGGAAGGATAGTGCAGCAAGGCCCGTTCGGTACCGCCATGAATTTTCGGCGAAGCCTGCTCATCTCCTTCCAGACCCGTTGCACCCAGCCACAATTCCCCGAACACTTCCGACTTGAATATGGCACTGGGAAAACCCATTTCGGTTTCCTGCGTTCTGCCGGTAAAAACCCTCATCATTCCCACCCGGAATCCCCAAATAACGCCTTTTATTTTTTGTCCGCAACCGGACACTGCCAATGACCGGTGAAGCGAAACCCCTGAAAAAATCTTTTATCCTCTCACCATGAAAGCGAAACGCAAGACGAACAACAGGCAAAGCACAACCGTCAGAAAACGAATCCGCTTCATCCTGCCCATCAAAAGCTGGATCAGCACATACGTTATCAGCCCGAAAGCGATGCCGTTGGCAATCGAATAGGTAAACGGCATGAAAATGGCCGTGATACAAGCCGGAATGGCTGCCGTGACATCGGAAAAATCCACCTCCCTGATCGCCCCCATCATCAGCACCCCGACAAAAATCAGGGCCGGCGCCGTAGCGGCTGTCGGAATCACGGTAATGAACGGAGCGGTAACCAGCGCCGCCAGAAACAGCAATGAGGTCACCAGAGCCGTCAGGCCCGTCCTGCCCCCTTCGGCGATTCCTGTACTCGATTCCACAAAAACCGTCGCCGTGGACGACCCGACACAGGCCCCGACGGTCGTGGCGACGGCATCGCACATCATGGCTTCTTTCATGCGCAGCGGTTCGCCGTTTTCATCCAGCATGTTCGCCTGTCTTGCCGTTCCGAGAAGAGTGCCGACCGTATCGAACATATCCACCAGAGAAAAGGAAATGACGATCATGGCCAGAGTCAGGATAACTTCAACCGGACTGGATACATTTTTGAAAAGTCCGGAAAAATCCATCTGGAAAAAGGAAACTTCCCAGAAATCCCGCATCTGCTGCCCCGGATTGAACGAAAAATCGTGAAAAGTCGTCAAACCGAAAGGAATGCCGACCAGTGTGGAAACCAGAATGCCGATAAAAATCGACCCCCTGATCCGGCGCGCAAACAAGGCAGCGGTAACCACCAGTCCGATCAGGGCAACGAGAGCCGAAGCGATCATCCGGTGATAATCTTCGACCGGATATTTCAAACCGCCTGCCATCACCATACCCGCTGCATCTCCCGTATGGTTCCACAGCGAAAAATCGATCATGCCGACGAAGGTGGCGCCGTTTGACACCACAATCGACGCGTTTTCAAGGCCGATCAATGCCAGAAACAGCCCGATGCCCGCCGTGATCGCCGTTTTGACCGGCGCGGGTATCGCCCTGATACACGCCTCCCTGAAACCGATTGCCGTAATGACAATGAACAGAACGCCGGAAATAAAAACCATGGCCAGCGCTTCCTGATAGGAATATCCCATTCCCAGTACGACGGTATACGCGAAAAAAGCGTTCAGGCCCATGCCGGGAGCCTGCGCAAACGGCAATCTGGCATAAACCGCCATCAGAAACGACCCGAAAAAAGCGATCAGACAGGTCGCGAAAAACACGCCGTTGGCAATCTGCGCGGCATATTCCGTCTGTTCCCTGATCACAAAAGGCGCCGAGAGAATCTGGGGATTGACGACCAGAATATACGCCATGGCAAAGAAAGTCGTGAATCCGGCAAACACCTCCGTACGCACATTCGTGCCGTTTTCATCCAGCTGAAAGTAACGGTTCAAAAAACCCTGTTTCCCGCCATTCGGAAAATTCGCCGCCAACATGCCCTCCTGAAATGCTAAAGTCACCCATCCGGAAAAAACACTGACCGGATTATCCCAGAATTTTCTTTCCTGAAACATACTTCCGGCGGATACAGCGGTCATCCCCCAGATAAACCAGCCGGGAAAGCCGGTCTTCCGGAGCCAGTTCCCCTGTTGCAGGCAATGACCTGTCGTCAAGCACAAGCGCGTCGAATTCATAGCCCGCCTCAAAACTGCCGACCTTGCCGAAAAACGCGCCGCCTCCCTTCGTCGCCAGATAAAACGCTTCCGTCAGGGAAAGCGGCCTTTGGCTATCGTCCTGCAGACGGAAACGCAACTTGGAAACCTGAATGGCGTCACTGATTCCCCTGAACCCCGAAAGGGAAAACCCGCCGGCGATATCGCTTCCCAGTCCCATGCGAAGCCCGCTTTCCAGATACGCTTTGGCCGGCGCGATCCCCGACGACAGATTGACGTTCGACTGGGGACAATGCGCGATGAAAACGCCCCGCTTCCCGATCAGTTCCACTTCATCGGCCGATGAATAAACGCAATGCGCCATGACAGTCGGCCCGTTACTGCCGAACAGGCCGAACCGGTCGTAAACGTCTCCGTAAAAGCGGCAATCCGGAAAAAGCGACTTCACCCAGGCGACTTCAGCCGGACTTTCGGACAGATGCGATTGCAGGGGAAGCGCATGTTTCTGCTGCAAATCGCCCAGCGCCGCCATCAGTTTTGCACTGCACGCGGGCGCAAACCGGGGCGTCAGAATGGGAAAAACGTTCCGGAATTCTGCCCGGCTTTGCATAATCCATCTTTCCGTTCCGGAAAGCGAGACCGCCGTGCTTTCGCAATAATAGTCCGGACTGTTCACATCCATGTTGACCTTGCCAACAGCCGCCACCAGCCCTGTTTCTTCCAGCATTCTCATCAGAAGGAGCGTCGCGTCAGTATGAATCGTCGCGAAAATACAGGCCCGTGTCGTCGCGGATTTCTTCAGATCGTCTGCAAACAGGCGATACGCTTTTTCGGCATACGCCAGATCGGCATAACGCGCTTCTTCGGGAAAAGTGTATTCCCGCAGCCAGTCCAGCAATTCCCGATCCATGCCGAGTCCGCGAAAGGCGTATTGTGGAGCGTGCAAATGGAGATCGGCCAGTCCGGGAACGATCAGGCCGTTTCCGCAATCGACAACATCAATACCGGCATATTTTTCCGGAAGAGCGGGAAACGTTCCGGCAACCCGGCCGTTTTCGCAAACAAGAAAATGCCGGGGGAGGCATACCATCCGGGACGGGGAAGGCGTGTAAAGCAGATTCCCCTTTACGGCAAACGTTTTCATTCCAGCCATCCCTTTCGATTCAGTCGGTTTCGGCGAACCATTATAAACGGCCCGTGCCAGACCGGCTGCCCGGAAAGAAAAAGACCTTATTCCATTTTGAGTCTCATCGCATTGATCGCCACGATAACCGTACTGGCCGACATGAAAATGGCGCCGACAGCCGGACTCAGGACAATGCCGACCGGCGCGAGAATTCCGGCCGCCAGAGGAATAGCCACAATATTGTAGCCTGCGCCCCACCAGAGATTCTGGACTATTTTTTCCGACGTGTTTTTCGCGAGATTGAGAAAATGAACGATATCGTAAGGATTGCTTTTGACCAGAATCACATCCGCCGAATCAATCGCCACATCCGTGCCGGCCCCGATAGCGACCCCGATATTGGCTTTTGCCAGCGCCGGCGCGTCGTTCACCCCGTCGCCCACCATCATGACCGGCCTGTTTTCCCGCCGGTATGATTCGATCACTTTTTCCTTGTCCTGCGGGAGCAGACCCGCATGGAATTCGGTAATGCCGACCTGTTCGGCCACTGCTTTCGCAAAGCCTTCATTGTCGCCGGTCAGCATGACCGGTTCAATCCCTCTGCTTCTCAGCGCTTCCACCGTTTTTCTCGCTTCCGGCTTGATTTCATCCCCTTCCGCCACCAGCCCGACCACCTTTTCGTCCGCAAGCAGATAGCTGATGGAATTGCCCTGTCTCGACAATTCGCTGAATTCGTTTTCGCTGTATGGAAGTCTTTTGCTGTCCAGATAGGCGGCCGTTACGATTTCGACTTTCCTGCCGTCCACGACCCCTGACAGTCCGGTTCCTCCCATGGTTTTCACGTTCGAGGCAAGCGGTACAGTCAGGTTTCTGCTCCGTGCGCTCTCGAGAATACCCGCCGCCAGAGGATGGCTGGATTCCCGTTCCAGCGCCGCCATCGTCTCCAGCACCCTGTCGTCGCTCCAGTCGCTATCCAGCGACTTGACGGTTCTTACGGCAAAATTGCCTTCTGTCAGTGTTCCCGTCTTGTCCATGGCGGCGACCCGGATTGCTTTCGCTTCCTCAACAGCATGGCGATTCCGGATCAGAAGACCGTGACTGGCCGCCAGCGACGTCGAACGGGCTACCACCAGCGGTATCGCCAGTCCCAGCGCATGCGGACAGGCAATAATCAATACCGTCACCAGCCGCTCCAGCGCCATATCGATATCCCGCGTTATCAGGAACCAGACGACAAAAGCGGCAATGCCTGCACCCAGGGCGATATAAAAAAGGGCCCGCGCCACCTTGTCCGACAGATTTTCCGCTTCCGATTTCTCTTTCCGGGCGTCCCCCACCAGTTTCATCACCTGCGCCAGATAACCCGACTCGCCTGTCCCGGTCACCCTGACGGAAATCGTGCCGTTGCCGTTGATGGAACCGCCGATCACCTTGTCGCCGTTGCTGACAACGACCGCTTTCGCCTCCCCGGTCACCATCGATTCATTCACGGTCGAATCGCCTGACGCCACTGTGCCGTCCGCCGGGATTTTTTCACCGGCCCTGACCGTCACCACATCGCCAATTTTGAGGGTACTGACCGCTACATCGACGGTATTTCCGTTTTCATTGACCAGATGGGCCGTTGAGGGCAACAGCTCCGCCATTTTTTTCAACGCATCTCCCGCATCGCCGACAGCCCGCATTTCGATCCAGTGACCGAGAAGCATAATGACAATCAGGGTCGCCAGTTCCCAGAAAAAATTCATCCGGACACTATAAGTACGGTCCAGCCGATTCCAGACAAAAGCGAAGAGGCTGTAAAAATACGAGACGGAAATCCCCATCGAAATCAGCGTCATCATGGCCGGTTTCCGGTTTTTCAATTCACGAAGGGCGCCATCGAAGAAAGGCTTTCCGCCATAAAAAAACAGGAAGGTCGCCAGCGCCAGCACCACCCAGTCCGAGCCGGCAAACGAAAACTGGAACGGCAAATGCATTCCCATCATTGGAGACAGTAACAGGATGGGGATGGAAACGATCAGACATACCCAGAATTTCACCTTCAGATTGCCCATATGTCCCATCTGATCCGCATGAGCCATCCCGTCCTGCATCCCCGGCCCGCTCATGTCATGGCTGTGCATTTCCATACCCTGCATTGGCTCTTTATCGCTGGCGGAAGCGACGTTACTGTCCTTTCCCCTCCCTTGCGGGTTTTTATCTGTGTGCTTTTCCATGTCCATGCTCGTTCTCCGAAACCGTTTTTCTGTTTATGCGTTTTATCAGGCCACTGGGTGGCCTGATAAAACCCGAACCGCTTTTTTATGCAATTAGGAAACTGAACCCGTTTGGCCGATTCCGCCCACGACTCCATCAAGAAAAAGGCTGAAAAAGCGGCTGGACAAACCGCTCCGGAAAAATGTTCCGTATTGTCCAAAAGCGGCAAGCAAAAATCGGAAAAGCGTTGTATCCTTCTGTATGTATCCCGGTTGAATTCCACCCGTAACGGAGCACTGCATGAAACTGTTCGACATCATCGGCCCGGTCATGATCGGCCCTTCCAGCTCCCACACGGCGGGAGCCGTCAAAATAGGACTGGTCGCCCGCAAACTGCTGGGTGAAAAACCGGAAAAAGCCGACATCAAACTGCACGGCTCTTTCGCCATGACCGGCGCCGGCCACGGAACCGACAGGGCTATCGTTGCCGGACTGCTGGGCATCCGCCCTGACGATGAACGCATCCCCGACAGTTTCACGATCGCCCGGAAAGAAGGACTCTCGTTCGACATCGACACGACCCACATCCCCAACGCCCATCCGAATTCCACCCTGCTTTCACTGGAAGGCGAGCATGGGAAAAAGCTGGAAATCATCGCTTCGTCTCTGGGTGGCGGGCGTATTCTGGTATCCCGGATCGACGGGATCACGACCAATTTCTCAGGCGATGAAAACACGCTGATCGTTCACACGCACTACGACCGGCCCGGCCACGTCGCGCTGGTAACGGCCGCTCTGGCCAAACACGGAATCAATATTGCCACCATGCAGCTCTACCGCCGTTCCAAAGGCGGACAGGCCGTCATGGTCATTGAATGCGACGATCCCATACTGCCCGGACTGGTCGAAAAACTTTCGCAAATGGAAGGCATCCTCAAGGTGACCTACCTCAATCAAGAAAAAAAATAAGGGGCGCTTATGCCATTTCAATCCGTCAAACAGTTACTCGAACGCGCCGCCTCCGAAAACCGGCCTCTTTGGGAAACCATTTTAGAAGACGATAGCCATTCGCAAAATGTGACACGGGAAGAATCCCTGACAAGAATGCGGTATTTCTGGGAAGCCATGAAAGCCTCGGTCGAAAGTTACAATCCCAAAGACCGGTCGAACAGCGGGCTCGTGGGCGGCGACGGCGAAAAAGTCCGGCTGGCAAGCGAGGAAGGCCTCCTCTTTGGAGGCGCGTTTTTCAACGAAGTCGTTACGGAAGCCCTGAAAGTCAGCGAATGCAACGCCTGCATGAAACGTATCGTTGCCATGCCGACAGCCGGTTCCTGTGGCGTCATTCCCGCCGTACTGGTGCCGCTGGTCAATGAACGCGGCATTTCCGACGAATCCATCATTCAGGCGCTTTATGTCGCAGCCGGGTTCGGCCAGATCATCGCGACACGCTCTTCCATTTCCGGCGCCGAAGGCGGTTGTCAGGCCGAAGTGGGCACCGCGTCCGCCATGGCGGCGACCGCTCTCACCCATCTGGGTGGGGGAACCGGCCTGATGTGTTCCTATGCCTGCGCCATGGCGCTTTCCAATCTGATGGGCCTTGTTTGCGATCCCATTGCCGGACTGGTGGAAATTCCCTGCGTCCAGCGAAACGTCATCGGCGCCGTCAATGCGCTGGCCTGCGCCAACATGGCCCTTGCCGGGGTCGAACACAAAATCCCGGCGGACGAAGTCATCGACGCCATGCGGGCTGTGGGCGATTCCATGTCTTCCGACCTGAAGGAAACGGCACGCGGCGGTCTGGCAAGCACGCCGGCCGCCCGCGTCATCGTCCGGGAACTGATCCGGAAAAACCAGTTCCATTCGGAACACTGACGGGGCTTCCTGAATTCGGAAAACAACCGGCCTTCTTCAATATAACTGGCGTATCCAGTGCGGTTTGCCCCTGACCCCGCCTGTCCCGGAAGAAGAAGCCTGGCTTTTTCTTTATGCAAGGCTGTTCCCGCCTGTCGGCCTGTCCCCCGCCGGACATCAGGCGTACCGTATCACTTACACGGTCACACAGGCCGGATAACACGAACCAGAACTATCGCTCATACCGGTCCCGGAGCGTTAACCTGCTGGCCTCGCTTCCGGAAGCGGTCTGCCGCCTCCGGGGCGTTCCCGCTCTTCCAAAGACAGCGTGCTGTAACGTCTTCCTCTCCGGACAGCGTTCCCTGTTCTGCCGATCAACGCCACTCTGAATGCAACGTCAGCATATCCCCGCCGTACCGTTTAAAACGCAGGACTGTAACAGACCGGCATTTTCAGCTGGCTGGATCGCTTGCAGCAAACTCCGGTCTTGCGTCATATTTTTCCGCTCCCGATTCTTCTCCGCGCACCCGTGCTGTCCGGACTGCCTTGCCAATCTATCCGACTGCTTGCCGCAACCGGCACGTTATTCTCCCCGATCTGCCTGTTTCTGCCGGGTCGTGAACTACTGATAACGTTTCACTCGCCACCGTTCCGCTCAAAATCCATCTCGACAGGACCTGTCTGCTGCAAAGCGCCCGGTTATGCCGTTTCTTCAAAAGAGAAAAGCCTGATGCTTCACACCGGCCGAACTTCGAGAGCGGTCTTTTCTTCCATTTCCAGGCTCTAAAAACAGGCTCCCGACCTGTCGTCACCCCGACCGTGAAAAAGCCTGTAAACGTAAAAAATCCGCTTTCCCGCTACCTGTCCGATACAGAAAAACCGCAGGGACCGGAATCCCTGCGGTTGCCAATCGGGTGCCCTTGATCGGTCAATAAACCGTCTCACGCATCAGTCTGGCGCTTTTCACCATGTTTTCCAGTGCGGCAAAGGCTTCCTTCCACTGGCGGGTTTTCAGGCCGCAATCCGGATTGACCCACAGGCGGTCGGCCGGAATAACGGCAGAAGCCTGTTTCAGCAATCCGACGATTTCCTTTACCGATGGAACGCGCGGCGAATGAATATCGTAAACCCCCGGCCCGACTTCATTGGGATAGCGGAAATCCGAGAATCCCTGCAAAAGCGTCATATCGCCCCGGCTGGCTTCCAGCGTGATCACATCGGCATCCAGCGCGGCAATGTCCGGCATGATATCGTTGAATTCCGCATAACACATATGCGTATGAACTTGCGTCTCGTCCTCCACACCGCAGGAAGCGATCCGGAAAGCGCGACAGGCCCAGTCCAGATATTCCCGCCAGTTCCGGCGGCGCAGCGGCAAACCCTCCCGCAAACCCGGTTCGTCGATCTGGACAATGCCGACCCCCGCTCTTTCCAGATCGGCCACTTCATCGCGGATGGCCAGAGCGATCTGGTCGGCGACGACCGAACGTTTTTCATCATCCCGCACAAACGACCATTGCAAAATCGTGACCGGACCGGTCAGCATCGCCTTGACCGGTTTGTCTGTCAGGCTCTGTGCGTACCGGATCCACTCGACCGTCATCGGCTTCGGCCGGGAAACGTCACCGTAAATCACCGGCGGTTTCACGCATCGCGAACCGTAAGACTGGACCCAGCCGTTAGCCGTCATAGCCATGCCGTCAAGAAATTCCGCGAAATACTCGACCATATCGTTGCGTTCCGGTTCGCCATGCACGAACACATCCAGACCCAGTTTTTCCTGCTGCGCGATACAGAAAGCGATTTCTTTCTGCATGGCCTCCCGGTATCCGGCCTCATCCAGAATTCCCCGTTTGAATGAGGCACGAACGGAACGGATTTCCGGCGTCTGCGGAAACGAACCGATCGTCGTGGTCGGAAAAGCCGGCAATCTGAAACGTTTGCGCTGCAAGGCCTGCCGGATACTGAACACCGATTTTCGACGGTCGGCGTCTTCCGCCAGCTTGCCGACCCGTTTTGCAAGCTGTGCATTGTGCACCCAGTCGCCTTTGCGGAAAGCGACGGTTTTCCGTGAACTGTCCAGCGCTTTTCCAATAGCGGCGTCCCCCTTTTCAAGCGCTTCTTTCAGGGCATGGACTTCATCCAGTTTTTCGACAGCAAAAGCCAGACACTGTTTCAGCCGGAAATCCATTGCCGTTTCCGCTTCCAGCGAAAACGGCACATGCAGCAGCGAACAGCTTGGCGCAATCCAGAGATTCCCGCGCCTGGCCAGTTCCGGCGCTTTCAACAATGCCAATGCCTTGTCCAGATCGGCCTTCCAGATATTACGGCCATCGATCACACCGACAGAAAGCACTTTTTCTGAAGGCCATCGGGCAGCGATCTCTTGCAGATCGGCTGCGCCGCGCACGGCATCGACATGCAAACCGTCAACCGGCAAACGGCAAATCATGCCGATATGTCCCGACAACGACGAAAAATACGTGGTCAGCAACAGCCTGACGGGTTCTTTTGCCAGTTCGGCATACGTTTTTTCGTATACGGCCAGCCATTTTTCACCGATATCCAGTCCGAGCACCGGTTCATCGATCTGTACCCATCGAACGCCTTCCCGATGAAGGCGTTCCAGAATCTCCCGGTAAACGGGCAACAATTTCGGCAAGAGGGAAAGACGGTCGAAACCATCGGTTTTTTCACGGCCCAGATAGAGAAAACTGACCGGGCCCAGCAAAACCGCCTTGACCGGATAACCCAGTGCCTGCGCTTCCTTCACTTCATCGAAGAGCCGCTCGCTATGCAGGGAAAAAACCGTATCCGGCAAAAATTCCGGGACCAGATAATGGTAATTGGTATCGAACCACTTCGTCATCGACAGCGCCTGTCCGCCTTCTTCTCTCAGCGAACCACGCGCCATCGCAAAATAACGATCGAGTTCGGACATATCTTCCGTAAAGCCGAAACGGGCCGGCTCGCATCCCAGAAGCTGGATGTGATTCAGGACATGATCGTAACAGGCGAAATCACCGACCGTCACCCAATCCAGCCCGGCCTTTTTCTGAAGCGCCCAGTGAGATGCCCTCAACTGTTTTCCCATCCTGACCAGACTTTCAGCATCCGGTTCCGCACAAGCAGCTCCGGAACCGCTTTTCCAGTATGTTTCAAGAGCCGTTTTCCATTCGCGCTGTGCCCCCATGCGCGGAAATCCCAGAATATGACTGCAAACCATCAATTTTCTTCCTTTCAAAACACGTTTCACGTTTGAAAAATCATAATCAGCCGTGTAACATAATTCAAATGAAAGTTTTTTCAATACATCATAAGTTTTTCTAATGATCGAACTGAAACATCTGCGGACACTGGCCGCCCTGCGCAAAACGGGAAACCTGACGAGAGCGGCAGACATGCTTCACCTGACGCAATCCGCCCTCTCGCAGCAAATCCGCCTGCTGGAAGCCGACTATGGCCGGTTATTCGAGCGGAAAACGGTTCCTCTGGCTTTCACTGCTGTGGGATTGCGCCTTCTGGAACTGGCCGACATGATTTTCCCGGCCATTGAAGAAACCGAACGCGACCTCTCCCGCCTGAAAGACGGAACTGCCGGTTCTCTGCGGATTGTCGTCGAATGCCATACCTGTTTCGACTGGCTGATGCCAACCATGGATGTCTTCCGTTCACTCTGGCCGGAAGTCGAACTCGACATCCTGTCGGGTTTCCATGCCGATCCGGTCGCCCTCCTTCACCAGCAGCGCGCCGATCTGGCCATTCTCGGCACGCCGGAACCGGAATCCGGCATCGTGTTTCGTCCACTTTTTCATTTCGACATAGTGGCGCTTCTGGCCAACACCCATCCTTTAACCCGGGAAGCTTTTTTGCGCCCGGAACATTTCGCCGATCAGACCCTGATTACCTATCCTGTGGCCGACGACATGCTCGACATCATGCAACAGGTTCTGATTCCGGCAAAAATATCGCCTGAGCGGCGCACATCCGAACTGACCATTGCCATCTTGCAACTGGTCGCCAGCGGACGCGGTATCGCTGTCCTGCCCCTTTGGGCCGTTCAAAGTTACCTGGACAGAAAATACGTTTCTTCCAGACCGGTCACGCAAACGGGACTGAAAGGCAAACTGCACGCCGCCCTCTGCACCGAAATGGCCTCGAAGGCTTACATCAACGATTTCATCAGATTGATCCGTGAAAAAAGTCTTTGCGAACTTCCGGGCGTCCGGCTCCTGAACTGAATCTTTTTCCCCTGGTCAATTCATCGCCCTGTTTTTCCGGAAACCGGCAACACGAAAATGGCAGACAGAAAGCAGCCACCCGCAGTATCATTCGCTCTTTTCCATATAATCAGAACCATGCACTTATATAACATAAACATATATTTATAATTATTGACCTCTCCCACAGTGACTGATAATGTTACTTTCCGTAAACAACAATACTTTATATAAGGAAACATCAGTCACCAGTTCATGAAGATATACAGCAGTTCGCATTTCGTTCTCTCCGAAAAACCGATTTCCTGCATATGGGGATCGCCCTAAACGTCTTTTTGAATTTCAAAAGGACATTCCAAGTCACTCTTTCCTCTGAATACGGATACAATGTCTAAAGAGAAAACAAAGGGAAAATCTGCTCTGGACGCCCTCCCATCCATTACGATGGTAAAACCTGTGGAACCTGAAGTCGTTTCAGTCCGGAAAATAGCGAAAACCGCTAGAAATACCAAAAACAAACGAAAAACCGCCAGAGAAACCATCGAGCTTTCCAAAGATCAGCAGGAACTGGTCGATATCCGCAAAAAACTCGGTCTGCGTCATCAGGACTATGCCATCATGCTCGGAATCGGTCTTCCCCGCCTGTCGTCTTACACCTACGGCCGGACGGCCTCCGTTCCAGCCGACGTCATGAAAACCGCCCGTCAGTTGCTGGCGGAAAACGGCGAAACGTCGCGCCAGTTAAAAGAAAAATTCGAACGACCCATGTCCGAAATCATCGGGGAATGGGAAATGCGGCTTGGAACATCGACCGATGCGGAAATCGCCGACCTGATCGGAGTCGTTACCATGACCATCAACCGCTGGCGAAAAAACGAAACCAAACCGGACCTTTCAGCGCTGAACCGCTACGACCGTATCGTCACCCTGATTGCCAACACCATCAAACAGCACTCCTGACAATAAAAACGGCGTTTCATCACAAATGACTCCGCCCAATTGATTCGTTCGGAGTCGTTTTCACATTCAGCTGGTAAAAATGGTAAAGTTGTGAGGCCTGCGGGCACACGTGCCGTTTCACTCCCGAAACGGCTTTCTGAAACTTTTCACCGAACTGATGCCATGAAAAGCAATTTTCCTTCCAATCTGAACGATTTCGACTTTTCAATGATGCCGCCTTCCATACTGGGGCACCTGTCGTTCCGGTTTCGCGTTCCTGACCAGCCCCCGCTTCCCCCGGGAACCCATTCCCTGAACGTCTTGCTGGGGTTGCCCGATGAACGCGACACGCTGCTGATCGTTCCCGAAGGACTGGATACCGGCAAACCCGTGAAACTGCTTGTCATGTTTCATGGCGCAGGCGGAAGCGCTGAACGCGTGCTGCCCTTTTTCAGGGAGCATGCCGAGAAAAACAAATTTTTGCTGATGATCCCGCAATCGACCTATGCAACCTGGGATCTGACCATTGGCGGAAACGGTCCCGATCTGGAAAAACTGGACAATGCCCTAAGCAAGGTAAACGCTCATTTCGACCTCGACAGGAACCATTTCGGTTTTTGCGGTTTTTCCGACGGAGCCAGTTATTCCCTTTCCATCGGCCTGTCAAACGGTGAAACCGTTTCCCATGTCATCGCGCTTTCCGGCGGTTTCATGAACCTGTATGTCCCGCGAGGCCGCCCGCTGGTTTTCATCGCCCACAGTCCGGAAGACGAACAGCTTCCCATGGATACAAGCGGCCTGCACCACTATAACGAGCTGAAAAAGGCCGGCTACAATGTCGAATTTCTCGAATTCCACGGACGCCACGTCATTCATCCGCACGTTGTCGAAAAAGCCATGCAGTTCTACCTGCAGCGCAGTCCGGATAAGCCCCGGTAATTTTTCCCTTTTTGCGCCTGCGTCCTCTTTCTGAATGGACACAGGCGCAAACCTCCGCATCTTCCCGTACCGTTCGCTCTGTCCATTGCGCCAGCTTGGCAGTTTTGGCAGTTCGTGGCAGTATATCCGCACTGCCACCCACACAGATCGACATGTCATTTACCGAACTCAGCTCCTTTCTTCAGGCGCAACCGGAACCGCATATCCTCTTCGATACAGAATACCGCATCATCGCGGTCAACCAGGCCTTCCGCAAATACTGCAATCCGCAAGTTTCGGCCATCGGGCGTACCTGTTACGAAGTCTCGCACAATTACGACATGCCCTGCGACTGTTCCGGAGAAACCTGCCCGCTGGCGAAAAGCCGCCGTTCAGGAAAACCGGAACGGGTACTGCACATGCACCACACCCCGAACGGGGAAGAATACGTCAGCATCGAATTGACGCCCATAAAGAATCCGGCCGGAGAAATCACCTGTTTCGTGGAAAAAATCGAGCCTGTCAAAATGGCGAAAGGCCTGACCGAAAGAAACAGCCTGAAAGGACAATCGGCCTCTTTCAGACACCTGATGAATCTGGTTGAAAAAGCCGCCTCCTCCGACATAAACGTTCTCCTTTGCGGAGAATCCGGCACCGGCAAGGAACTCGTCGCCCAGGCCATACACCGGGGAAGCAAACGGGCCGCCAGACCGTTCATCGTCGTCGATTGTTCCGGTATTTCGGAAAACCACTTCGAAAGCGAATTGTTCGGACAGGAAAAAGGATCGCTTTCAAGAACGGCCTCCGGGAAAAAGGGACTGGTCGATGCAGCCGATGGCGGCACTCTTTTTCTGGATGAAGTCAGCGATCTGCCCGTATCGATCCAACCGAAACTGTTGCGTCTTCTCGAAACAGGCGCCTACCGCCGACCCGGTTCCACCGATCCCCGCCGGGCTGATATCCGCATCATTTCAGCCAGCAGTCACGACTTGCACAAAAGAACCCAAACCGGCCTTTTCCGGACCGATCTCTATTACCGGCTGAACACGTTTCCGGTTCACGTTCCGGCCTTGCGAGACAGGCTTGAAGACATTCCGCTCCTTGTCTCGACGCTCGTCGAGAAAATCGCGCCGGACAGAAACCTGTCTGTTTCGGACGAAGCCATGTATCTCCTGCAAACTTACCCTTATCCCGGCAATGTCCGCGAACTGCGCAATTTTCTTGAACGCGCCTGCCTTTTATGCGAAGGCCATGAAATCCGGTCAGAACATCTGTCGATCCCGGCAAACGACGATCCGGAAACAACACTGCCCCTCTCTTTTGAGGCGCGTCTGAAACAATTGCTGCCGACATTCCGCGGAAACCGGAAAACACTGGCAAAAATGCTCGGCGTCAGCGAACGGACTCTCTACCGCCGGCTTTCCGGACTACAGGAAAGACAGGAGCCAAAAAGCGACCGGACTCATTAATCGTGTCAAACGCTCTTGATTTAAATGGCTTATCGAGTAAAATATAAGGGCTATACATAAAGCTTGCTTCATTTTGAGATGTTATGCGAAGTGTTAGCAATCCCAAGTTAGTACCTTCAGCCCCTCGGTGGGCGAAGTTTTTCTTTCTGGGCAGCTCCTTTCGGGGAAATGGCCACAGAGAATAAAAACCAAAAGTTGTACCAACGACAAGGAAATGAGAAATCATGACAAAAGCATTAGAAGGAATTAAGGTACTGGACTTTACCCACGTCCAAGCGGGTCCGGCCTGTACCCAGATGCTGGGCTTTTTGGGCGCAGACGTCACCAAGATCGAACTGCCAGGCAAGGGCGACGTTACCCGTGCATGGCTGAGAGACGCACCTGGTGTTGACTCCCTGTACTTCACGATGTTCAACGGCAACAAGCGTTCCATTACCCTGAACACCAAGACCGCTGAAGGCAAGGAAATTCTGGAAAGAATGATCAAGGCATCCGACGTTATGGTCGAAAACTTCTCGCCGGGGGCACTGGATCGCATGGGCTTCTCCTGGGCTCGTATTCAGGAACTGAACCCGAAAATCATTCTGGCTTCCGTTAAGGGCTATGCAGAAGGCCATGCCAACGAACATCTGAGAGTTTACGAAAACGTTGCACAGTGCTCCGGCGGTGCAGCTGCCACCACCGGTTTCTGGGATGGTCCTCCGACCGTTTCCGGCGCCGCTCTGGGTGACTCCAACTCCGGTATGCACCTGTGTATCGGTATTCTGGCTGCGTTGCAGCAACGTCACAAAACCGGCAGAGGCCAGAAAGTGGCCGTTGCAATGCAGGACGCCGTTTTGAACCTGGTTCGTATCAAACTGCGTGACCAGCAGCGTCTGGAAAGAACCGGTATCCTGGCTGAATACCCGCAAGCCCAGCCTGGCTTCACCGATCAGTCTTTCGACACCATTACTTCCGTACCACGCGGCGGTAATGCAGGCGGCGGCGGCCAACCGGGCTGGATGCTGAAATGTAAAGGCTGGGAAACCGATCAGGACTCCTACGTTTACTTCACGCTGGCTGAACAGATGTGGCCACAGATTTGCGACATGATCGACAAACCTGAATGGAAAGACGATCCCAACTACAACACATTCGATGCACGTGTTGACAAGCTGATGGACATCTTTGCCTTCATCGAAACCAAGTTCCAGGACAAGGACAAATTCGAAGTGACCGAATGGGCTGCCCAATACGGCATTCCTTGCGGTCCTGTCATGTCCATGAAAGAACTGGCTCACGATCCGTCCCTGCGTAAAGTCAAGACTATCGTTGAAGTTAAAGACGAAATTCGCGGCAACTACCTGACCATCGGTACCCCGATGAAACTTTCCGACTCCGAACCGGAAATCACCCGTGCTCCGTTGCTCGGTGAACATACCGAAGAAGTTCTGAAAGAACTGGGTTACTCCGATGCAGATATCGCCAAATTCCGTGATACCAAAACCATCTGATTTACTGGTTAGTTTCACCGATTTGCGAGTCTGACCTAAACGGCGTCCTTTTGGGCGCCGTTTTTTCCGCTGCCGGAAGCTGTCTTTCCCTGCTGCACAGCATCAGTTTCTCCGTTTCCTGTCAGCCGATTCCCATATAAAACCGCCGGCTTCTCATCCCGCACCCGGCATTCCTGTCCCTCTTCTTATCCTTCACTGGCCGTTTTTTGCCTTTACTCCTTGCTTTTTTGTCCTTTCAATCCAGGGACAAGGAATCGCTTCAAAGAACCCACATACTGCCAAAAAACTGCCAAATTCTGCCATTTTTTTTAAAAATGGCATGAATTGATGTGTCCTTCTGGTACAGCTTACCGTTTATTTTTTAAATAAACTATTGTTTTAAAAAGATTTTTAAATAAAAAAATTAATCGTTGAAGATAAGGACAATTAATGGATAATATGATGTGTCATCATCTTATTATTTTCTTGACGGAACACTACTATGTCCCATGCAACAACAGATCATCAGTGTGAGTGCGGTCAAAACGCTTCCAGCATTACCCTCCTCGTTGACAACAAGGCAGGAGAAGGCCTCGAATGCGTTCATGGTTTTGCCGCCTGGATCAAAATCCGCGACCGCCGTATCCTTTTCGATACCGGCCAGAAAGATGTCATTTTAAAAAATGCCGAACGTCTCGGCATTGATCTGGCCGATGCGGAAGTACTCGTCATGAGTCACGGCCACGACGACCATACCGACAATCTGGCCGATTTTTACGCCATTAATCCCCATGCTCCCATGTACTGCGGCGAGAATATCGAAGCGGACCGTTTTTGCTGCCGTCCAGGAGAACAGGCGCTGAACTGGTCTCCGCCTCCCAGTGCGAAAAAAGTCTTCGAAACGCTTCCCCCGGAACAGAAACATACGTTGACCGCGCCGCATTATTTCCTTCCGGGCGTTGCGGCAACCGGCCCGGTTCCCCGCCTGACGACGTTCGAAGATGTGGGCGATGCGCTCTTCCTCGATTTTGAAGGCCGCAAACCTGATCCCGTTTCCGACGACATGTCGATGTGGTTCGAAACCGACAAGGGCCTGGTCATTCTGCTGGGTTGCTGTCATTCCGGTGTCGTCAATACCGTGAATTACATCCGCAAGATCAGCGGAATCGAAAAAGTTTCCGGTATCGTCGGCGGCATGCACCTGATCCGCGCTTCCGAAGAACGCATGAGTAAAACACTCGAGGCGATGAAAAGCTGGAACATGGACTTTCTCATTCCCTGTCACTGCACGGGAGACAAGGCCATGCAACAGATGAAAGATTATCTGGGCGACATCGTCACTTTCGGCTGCACCGGCACCGTTATCGAACTGGGCAAGCTGCCGGAAAAACAGGAAGGCGATTTCTCCATGTGCAGGGAACACGCCTGTGGATGCGGATGCGCCTGACGAAAACAGTTAATTGAGCGCTTATGGAAAATTCTGTGAAAAGGGCAAGCTGAACGTTTTACACTCTCTTACTTTCCGGAACGATTTCAGACAATGACCCCTGTATAAAAAAGCTGAATCCTTGTCGCAGCCGATTTATATCGGATACAGAATCCCTTCCATGCAAAAAAGCCAGCGTAACGCTGGCTTTTTTGCTGGACAACCGTGTCCCGCATACCTCATCACTCGTCCACCAGATACAGATCCTTGTCCTTATCCTGCAAAAAGACCTGCGCATACCCTTCTTTCTTGCCCTGCTCAAATTGCTGTTCACCCCATTTCCGGCAAGCGTCGCAGGCATAACGCGGAATAGCCACTGCCTTGATATGGCTGTGCCTTCCGGTATCCGCCTGCGAATCGATCACAACGGTACCCCCGCAATCCGGACAGGTTCTGACTGTCTCGGTCTGCGTTTCGCGAATGTAATCGGTATCGTAGAAAATGCTGCGGTTGCGACGGTGGAAAGGCTGGTTCGGATAAGCCTTGCGTTTCAGGGCTTCCCGGTTTTTCCAGTTTTCCAGCGAGTAATCTTTCAGCTGTTTCAGATAATTGGTGATATGCGGAGACTGGACCTGATTGCGCGGATCGTAATCCGGTTCCTTGATGTGGCTGTAATCCAGACCCGCCATCGCCAGAATGATGCCTGTATTGATGTAAGGCAGCGCGCTTTCAATGGAATAGCCACCTTCCAGAACGGCCAGATCGGGTTTCAGCCGGTCATTCAGAATCGCATAGCCCTGAGCCGTGAACTTCATGTTCGTGATCGGATCGGAATAGTGATTGTCCTGTCCGGCCGAATTGATGATCAGTTCGGGCTTGAAATCGTCCAGAATCGGCATGACGATATTGTCGAGCGTGTAAAGGAAACCTTCCTCGCACGTTTCCGGCGGCATCGGCAAATTGACGATCGTGCCATACGCATTCGGTCCACCCGCTTCATCGGGAAAACCGGAACCCGGATAAAGGGTACGGCCGTCCTGATGCATGGAAATGAACAAAGTGTTCGGGTCATGCCAGAAAATATCCTGCGAACCGTCGCCGTGATGGCAATCGGTATCGACCACGGCAATACGCTTGACGCCGTATTTGTGGCGGATGTACTCGATCATGATCGCTTCCATGTTCAGCGTACAGAAACCGCGACTGCCATGCACGACACGCATCGAATGGTGTCCGCAAGGACGAACCAGCGCAAACGCGTTGTCCACCTCACCCGTCATCACCTTGTCGGCAGCGGTCAGGGTGCCGCCAACGGAAATCAGATGGGAAGTATGAACGATCTCGTCGATGTTCGGAACGCAGAAATGCACCCGGTTGATATCGGCAGGAGTCGCCAGATCGGGCTTGTATTCCCTGATATTGTCGAAGTCCAGCAGACCTTCCTCGACAACCTGATCCTGCGTGTAAAGAAGACGTTCTTCACGTTCCGGATGGGTCGGCGTGATCGCGTAATCAAACGCCGGGAAAAAAACCAGTCCTGTTTTCTTTTTCACGAAAGCCTCTTTCAATTCGATTCATCTTTGATCAGACCCGGTTTGACCTGAAGTCTGACACGCATGTTTTTGCCCATCGTGGAATAGCCTCTGACCACATTGAATACCTGGCTGTCGGCCACTTCGACCACGATATCCTCATCTCTGGCGCCAGCTTCTCTGGCCTTCCTGATCAGTTTTTCGGTACCCAGCGCAATAACATCATCCAGTGTAAACCGTTTGGAAATTTCCTGCTGGACGCCTTCTTCGGCAATACTCAAAACCTGCGCTTCAGTATCGGCGACGATATTGAGCTCGACCGTCGTTCTGGCGGTAGCGGCGCCGCTGGCATTGATCACGTCAGAATCATTTGGCACCTGAACCGGACAATCCATCATTTCCCCAAGCCGTTTGGCCATATAAGGCGCCGGGCCGCCGACCACCAGAATTTCTTTCGGTTCGATCTGCCGGCCTTCCAGAAGTTCATGAATCGTGTAAACCGGCTTGCTGTTGATTTCGGCCAGCATGGTTCTGATCTTGTCGGCAATTAACGTGCAGGCCAGATCGACAACCTGATTCGCCACCTCTTCCGGTGTCTTCTTCAGTTCGGCCGCCAGCTGTTTCATGGCCTCCATCGCCTTGTCCCTGTCACCGATATCGGCAATGCCCAGAACGATCAGGGCATCTGTGGGTGTGGGAACCGGGCCACCGAAAGCCATGGCGGCTCCCAGACGTTCCGGCCCCAGATGGAGCACGCCATCCTCGACACGCACGTGGCTGTCGCCGCCCACTCCGATGGAATGCGTCAACAGACCGCGAACCGATGTCTTGTGATCTTCAATGGTAATGCCTTGCGGTTCCAGCAGCGGAACACCGTCGGCAAACAGGGCGATATCCGTCGTCGTTCCCCCGATATCGACCGAAATGGAATCTTTCTCAGGCGAAACATACGGCAAAACACCCATGATCGTCGCCGCCGGACCGGACAGGATGGTCTGAACCGGCGTTTCGCGCGAGGCTTCCACTTCAATAGTGCCGCCATCCGCTTTCAGGATGTACAGGGGCACCTTGACGCCCAGCTTGTCCATATACGTTTTCAGCTGGTCGGCGAGCTTGCGCTGAAGTCCCCAGACCGCCTCATTCAGATAGGTCGTCGCGATGCGGCGGGGAAAATTCAGGGACCCGGAAAGCTGATGGCTCTGGGAAGCATGTTCGGCGATATCGTCCAGCCAAGCATCCACTTCCTGTTCATGAACCGGATTTCGGGTCGAGAATTTGCCGACAATCGCAAAACGGTTGATCTTGTCCTTTTTGAACTTTTCCTTGAGTTCCGCCAGTTCCGAACGATCCGGCGCTTCAGCCTCGATACCGCGATGGCTCATATAACCGGCAATGTAGTTTGCCTTGTCGTAGAGCGGCAAATCCTTCGGCGACACGCCCGGGCCATTCATGACGACCAGGCCGACCGGATCGAGCTGGTTCTGGACGACAGCGTTCGTGGTCAGCGTCGTGGACAACACAATACGCTGGAGATTTTTGATGTCTTCCGGTTTGGCGACCGCTTCGGTTGCCATCAGAACGGATTTGAGAATGTTTTCCTTATCCGTCAGTACTTTCGATTTGCGGATAATCTTTCGGTTATTCATCAGAACCGAATCGGTATGCGTACCTCCCACGTCGATTCCAAGGATCATGAGCTTCTCCCTGTAACCGGTTTTATGGAGGATTTCAAAGATGAGAAGAGTGCCATATCGTTTTTGAATTGAAAAAATCGGGTTGCTACATCGAGAAAAAATCCTGTAAAAAACGCACGCCGACAGGCATCTGTCCAGTGCGCCCAAGGGCATTACTTCCCCATTGTATCATCTGCCATCCCGAACACGCTTGATCTCATCAGGATTTCAGGAAAGAGGACAATGAATTTCGGGCCCGTACCGTTAGCAGACAGCTTATCCTGTCTGAACAACAGCTTAACTCAAGCAAAAAACGATAAAAAAACGGCATTTTCTTCAGGAAAATGCCGTTCGGACGGATACGTTAGCAAGCGCTTATTTGACGCGCTCGAAAACCGCTGCAAAAAAACCGTCGGTCTGATGCCGGTGCGGCAACAGTTTCAAAAAATCGCCCGTTTCCAGATCGACCTTTCCTTCTTTCAGGACTTTTTGCATCGGCACCAGTACGAAACGCTCGTCCTTTGCCAGAAAACCTGACACGATTTTCTCATTTTCGTCTTCCAGCAGACTGCAGGTCGCATAAACCAGCCTGCCGCCCGGTTTGACCAGCCGGGCCGCCGATTCCAGAATCGCCTGCTGTTTTTCGGCCATTTCGACAATGGTTTCCGGAGTCTGGCGCCATTTCAGATCAGGATTGCGCCGCAAGGTCCCCAGACCGCTACACGGGGAATCCACCAGCACCCGGTCACTCTTGCCAGCCAGCCGCTTGATTCGTACATCCCGTTCATGGGCGATCTGGATGGGATGCACATTCGACAATCCACTGCGGGCAAGCCGCGGTTTCATTTTGGCCAGACGTTTGTCGGAAACATCGAAAGCATACAAACGTCCCGTATTGCGCATCGCCGTTCCCAGCGCCAGCGTTTTGCCCCCTGCCCCGGCACAAAAATCGACAACCATTTCACCGCGCTTCGCGCCGACGATCTGGGCCAGCAACTGGCTGCCCTCGTCCTGAACCTCGACTCCGCCCTCTTTGAACAAAGGCATGTTTTGCAAGGCGATCTTTTTCCGGAGGCGAATGCCTGACGAAGCGTAAGGCGTCGCCTCGCAGTCAACCGGCACTTCCTTCAGGACTTTCAACGCTTCCTCGCGTTTGGTTTTAAGGGTATTGACCCGCAAATCGAGCGGGGCAGGCGTATTCAGGACTTTAGCCAGCCGGAACGTTTCGTCTTCCCCGTACTGTCTTACCAGCCTGTCGTAAAGCCAGTCCGGCAAATTGGCCTGCATCTTTTTCGGCAACCGGCTACGGTCGATTTTCATGACATGGTCAAGCCATACCTTTTCTTCTTCAGTAATGCCACCCAATGCATCGATCCCGTAAATATCGGCCAGCCCCAGCAACACCAGACGGCGCATTTGCGATCCCGTTCCGGATTCGGAAAGATGGTTATAAACCAGCCGGTTGCGCAAAATCGTATAAACTGTTTCCGCAATCGCCCCTCTTTCGCGCATACCCAGCTTGGCATGTTCCCGGAAATAACGTGAAATAACGCCATCGGCAGGCGCGGCAAACTGGAGAACTTCCCTCAATACCTGTTCAGTATGCGTCATCACGAATGGCGACAGTCTCACAATCCTCCTCCAGTCAGTACAAAATCCAATGACCCGGCGACTTCATCCGCCAACCTGACCCTGCCTTCCGGAGTGAGCTTTACTTTTTCCTCGACAATCCAGCGAACCACACGGGGATACAAGCGGTGTTCCTGTTCCAGCACACGGTCGGCAAGCGAATCCTCGCTGTCTTCCGGCAAAACCGGAACGACAGCCTGCGCGATAACCGGACCGCCATCCAGCTCCGGCGTCACGAAATGAACCGTTGCGCCATGCACACGGACACCGGCATCAAGCGCCTGCCGATGGGTATGCAATCCTCTGAAAACAGGCAACAGGGAAGGATGGATATTAATCAGGCGTCCTGTGTAATGCTCGACAAAACCGGTCGTCAGAATCCGCATGAACCCGGCCAGTATCACCAGATCGGGACGGTATTTATCGATAACCGCCTGCAATGCGGCATCGTAGGATTTCCGATCCGAATAATCCTTATGGGACACCACCCGGGTCGGAATGCCCTCTTTTTCCGCAAAAGCCAGCCCGGCGGCATCGGCGCGATTGCTGATCACGGCACACAATCTGGCAGACCACTTTTCAAGATTGAACGCACGGACAATAGCTTCCATGTTGCTGCCCCGTCCGGAAATAAGGATAACAATATTTTTCATGCGCAAATTGTACCCGTCCTGCCATCTTTATTCCATGTCGGCAAAAGAATTATTCTGTATTCCTGAATGGTGAAGCATTTCCCCCACGTTCATCCTTTTCCGGACGATATGGCTGCTTTCATCCGCCACCCGGCAAACCCGCCCGACAGGGAAACGGCCTGAATCCATACAGAGCTGTCCGTCAAAAAAGGGGAAGCGGATACGTCACCTTTTCACAAACAGACGACCGGTCATCCGGGAAACATCCTCTCTTTCCTGTCAACGAAAAAACGGAGTTATCCTGCAACCGGAGCAGCGACGAAATCCGTCAACAGTTTTTTCAATCGATCGACCCAGAAAAAACCGGCACCAGTCAGTGACATGCCATTCCCTGCGCCACTATCGACAAGCAGTCCGGCCTCTTTCCATTGTGCAAGAAGTCTCCTGCCCGAATCGCGATGCGACACTGGCCATTTGTCCATAGCCGGCAACTGCAACCTTTCCATGGCGACATCCAGTTCATGGGCAAATCCGCCACGATCGGCGGCAAGCGGGGAAGGTGTGATTCTGGACAGCGGTTTTTCGCCACGGCTGACCATTTCCGCATAAGTTCCGATATCTCTTGCCGTACCAAGCCCGATCGTTCCCAACCGACCTCCAGCGGCTGAACCGAAAGGAATCATATCGGTCTGCCGTCCGGCAAGACGGTTATACAAAGATCTTTCACGGGCATTGCGACGCCAGTGTTTCGGCGAAAAGTGCTCGAATCCGTAATCGTACAGACGTTCATACGCTGCACCGAACATCCTGGCTTTTTCATTGAATTCCGGCATCGCCGGCATTTTTCCGCGGCTGATCGCCTTGTCGAGCGGACTATCCGGAAAACACCTGAGCTCATACAGATCAAGGCCGGCAATACCCGTTTCCTCGCTGATATACCGGATATCGTCCAGAAGCATCGGAATATCCTGCCCCGGCAACCCGTACATTAAATCGATAACGACTGAAGCACCGCTTTCGCACAGGCCATTCAGCGCTTCACCGACTTCTTCCCGGGAAGATATCCGCCCGAGTTTTTTCCGCAATACCGTATTGGCTGACTGAACCCCCAGAGAAAAACGGTTTGCTCCTGCCTCGACCCACGCCTTGCCTTTGCCCGCGGTAAACCCGGTCGTTCGGCCCTCCACCGTCACTTCCGCGTCGGGAGATATCCTGAAACAGTCATGCAAGGCACGGATGACCGCCGCCATATCATCCTGATCCAGATCACTCGGCGTCCCGCCACCGAAATAAATGGCATTCACCGGCCGTTTGTCGACCACTTCTCTCAGAACATAAGCCGTATCGACGATTTCTTTCAGAAGCAGCGAAGAATATTCCTTGCTGAAATTCTTCTTGGTCTGATTGATATAAAAGGGGCAAAAAGTACAATGATGATGACAGAACGGCACATGAACATACAGGGCAAGCGGACGCTCGGGCCTTGCCATAAATGCTTGCGGGCCGAATTCGGCAAAAGATCCGCCATCCCACTCGGGAGACTGTGGCCGCATGCGGGCAAGTGAAGGCATCGTTTTCTTTTCTTTTACAAAAGCCATCGTCAGAGGATCAGACGAGACCTGAGCATAAAAATCGGAAATTTCAGGCATGAGCAATCTCCTTTACTTCTTTATCGCATTGAACCGTCACCGCACGATGCAGCCAAACCGGATCGTCCAGTACCTGCAAGACAGCGGCCGCCACATCGCCCCGGGAAACATAGCCTTTCCGGCTCCTGTCAGGCCTGTCGAGCAGGCAGAAATTGCCTGATGCAGGATCGTCATTCAAACCGCCCGGCCGGACAATCGTCCATGGCAATCCGCTCTTTTTCAGATAATTTTCCGCTTCGGTCTTGGCTTGCAGAGCCTCCCCGAGAAACTTTTTGACATTATCGTTTAACGCTTCATACTGTTCACCGCATCCCATCGATGTCACCAGCAAAAACCGTTCTACCGGTTCACCCCCTTCAAGTGCGCGAACGACATTGATATTGCCCTCATCACAGACACGACGGCCCCATGCATTCTTGCCTCCCATCAGACTGACCACCCTGCGGGGCCTGGTTTCATTCAGTGTCTGCCAGCAATCATGCACCTCGAAGGCATCTCCCCGAACAACCGTCACCCCCAGCATTTCGAGATTGGACACATCACTCTCTTTTCTTGCCATAGCGGCAACCGCCTCTCCTTTCCCAACCGCCAGACGCGCAATAGCAAGACCGGTATTGCGGGTTGCCCCGAAAAGCAGCAAATCAACCCCCTTCATGCGACCGCTCCGGTTCTGGCATCGGAAAACCAGGAACGCATGGCAGCAATCTGTTCCGGAACAAGCTCTCCTTTTTCATCACGTCCGGCAAAAATCTTGAACATGGCATTTCCCGATTCATTGATGAATTGCAGACTGACTGTCTGCCTTCTCATAAAAGGTCTTTCCACCAGATAAATCGATTTGCAATGGCTGGCCCGCAAATGGCCGTGCAACGGACTGTTGTAGGCGAAATTGTAAAAACCGTGGCTGAGCTTTCCATGGGGCAACTCACCGGAAAATTCCATGATCACATCAGGCGTGTTCATAACCAGAGTCACTTTACCCAACGCAGGAAGCGACCGCATGACATCCACGAAATGATTGCCGTCCATCTTTTGCCACATGGATTCAGGAAGCAGCTCGATCACTTCAGCCATTCCCAGATTGGCGCTGGCGGCAATCCCTTCCAGCACGGCACCGGGATTTTTCTGGAGCATTTCACGAATGGCGGTCTTGTTCATGGGTTGTGTTGTATTTGTCATGGTGTATTTCTTTTCTTTCGGAAAACCTTGTGGGGTTAGTTGAAAACTGGGTGAGGCACAAAACTCGCCCCCATAAAATAAAATGATAATCATTCTTATTTATGTTGACAACTTTAAATGAGAATGATTACCATTTTCATGGTTTTCTGAAAATATGCTGAAAAACAATCCAAAAATTTTATCAACCGAACAAATTCTTCAAATTTATCGAATCATGGCCGCACACGCCCCCAACCATTTCCCGCTCCGGCATATCGACCGTTTACCGCAACCGCTTGTTCGGGGATTGGCAACCGCCGTTCTGTTCATGCACGGTATCCTTATCGTCGCCGCACTGAGAAGCATTCCTTTAGTCGAGCTGGACGGAAACGCTGGCGGTGGCAACGGCAGTAGCAGAGGAAACAAGGCACTTTTCGTTTCGGTTTTGCAAGGCAGTCCTTCGCTGTCAGGAACTTTGGCTGAACGGCAAGTGGTCCGTTCAGCCGAAAAACCTGCGTCGGTGAAAAAGAAAAAACAACCGGAACTCATTGCGACAACAGCCGCTACACAAAAAACATCACCAGAAATCAAAACCACCAGGATGTCTCCTGTCGAACACATCCCTGCTGCCGCTGAATCAAAAACGATCCCGGATCCTCATTTTTTTCTGCCCGGCCAATGGCATTCCAGTCAGGAATCAAACACTGTCGGCAGCGCCGCCACAGGTAATGGTACGAAAAATGGTAAGGGAAGCGGTTATGGTGAAGGAAAAGGGACAGGTAGGGGACAAAGTGAAGGGGAAGGAACCGGTAGCGGCATCGGATCCAGTGGTACCGGAAACGGAATTCCCCGTTCGGTATCCCTTTCCCGGCTCAAGTACAAACGGGCTGTCAAACCCGACTATCCGGCCCGTTCCATCCAGAAACATGAATCGGGCCAGGTCAATGTCCGTGTCATTGTCGACACGACAGGCCGTGTCCATGATGCCCGGGTTGTCCTTTCCTCCGGATTCAGCCGTCTTGATGAGGCGGCTCTGAAAGCGGCACGGCGCAGTACGTTTGATCCCTATACGGAACATGGTTGCCCGCTTTTCGCCATGGCTATCATCCCTTACCGATTCAACCTGAACGGGAAATAACCCCCTATTGCACCAGCAGAAAGCAGCAAAAAAATGGAACCTACCGCCAGTAACATCGGATTCAGTCATTTCATCGCCCAAAGCGATTTTCTCGGAAAAACGATTCTTGCCATACTGATCGGCATGTCCGTCGTATCCTGGACACTCATTATCGTCAAAGGAATCGCCGGATGGCGCCGCAAACGCCACAGCAAGGAATTTCTCCAGTTTTTCTGGAACGCCACATCCCTTGATACCGTCCGGCATGAAATCCAGACACACGGCATCAAATGTCCCTTCTCGCATTTGACCGCCCATGCGCAACATGCCAAAGAACACCATGTCCACTACGGTGCCGCCAAATTGTCCGAAGCGGGTACCATGCAGGAATTCGTCACCCGGACAATGCGCATGGTCATGGATGAAGACGCGGCCCGTCTCGAAAACGGCTTGACCGTCCTGGCGACTATCGGATCGACCGCGCCTTTTATCGGTTTGTTCGGAACGGTCTGGGGCATCTACAACGCCCTGATCAATATCAGTGCAAGCGGAGCCGGTACGCTCGACATGGTCGCCGGCCCTGTCGGAGAAGCGCTCATCATGACCGGTATCGGACTGGCTGTCGCCATCCCGGCCGTTATCGGATACAACTGGCTGGTACGCAGCAACAATGTCATGATGTCCAAACTCGATACGTTCGCCAACGAACTGCTTACCTTCCTGACAACCGGCAAACCCTATTCCATCAATACCGAACCTCATGAAAAAGCAGCCATGACACCGGTTGTCCACCACATCAAACGGGGCTGACCATGGCATTCGGAGGATTTAAAAACAAACAGGGCCGGACACCGATGGCTGAAATGAACATGGTACCGTTGATCGATGTCATGCTCGTGCTGCTGGTCATCTTCATCGTCACGGCGCCGCTTCTGTCGCATTCCGTCCGTATCGAACTGCCACAAGCCAGTTCGAAAAGCGTCGAAACCGCACCGGCAAAAATCGATCTGGCCATCCAGTCGGGCGGTGAACTCCTGTACAACGGGAACGCTGTCGACCGTAACACGGCACAGGCACTTTTCACGGAAGCAGCCAGAAAAAACCCCATGCCGGAAGTTCATATCTATGCAGACAGACATGCCGACTATCAATACGTCGCACAAACCCTGGCGGATGCCAGTCGCGCTGGCCTGACAACTATCGGTTTTATCACCAGACCACAAGAAAAACAAACCATTTCCCCTTAACAAAGAGCAGAACCCAATGAAGAAATTTTACAAACTTGGCATAGGCCTCGCCTCTGCCACACTCTGCCTTGCGCCCCTGGCACATGCGCAACAGGGTGAAAAGCCGTCTGAAACCACCCCTGCCGTTGCAACTGAACGGAAAAACTGGGGAAAATCGCCTTATGAAATGGGAGCCATTACGGTAACGGCGACCCGACAGGAAGAAAAAGCGCTGGATACACCGGCTGTGGTCAGTGTCATCACCCGGGAAGAGATAGAAGATCATAACGTCAACAACATTTATGAACTGGTCCGGTACCAGCCGGGTGTCTCCGTCAACCGCCAGGCGTCGGGAACCACGCCTTTCGGCGGTCTCGGTGGATTTACCATCCGTGGCGTAGGCGGAAACCGGATCCAGATCGTTGTCGACGGTGCCCGCGTGATCGAAGCCAACGATGCCGGCAACCGGGACTTTGTCGACATGTCGACCCTGAAAGCCGTCGAAATCCAGAGAGGACCGGCCTCGGTTCTGTGGGGTGCCGATGCACTGGGCGGCATGGTGTCTTACCAGACACTCGATCCGGACGATCTGCTTAAAGGCAATCAGGTCGGCGGGACGGCCAGTTACGGATTCGACGGCAGCAATTATGCCCACAGCCAGAATGCCATGGTCGCCGCACAGATCAACCCGGCTGCCCAGGTCATGTTCGGCTATACGCACCGTACCTATCACGAAACCCGGCTGAGAAATGCCCGTTCCGACGGGGGACAATGGGGATGCAGTCGCAATGGCCTCGGTTGCGACCGTTTCAATCCGACAGATGCCGAAGTCAACAACGCCCTGACCAAACTGGTTTTACGGCCGAATGCCGACCATCAGTTCAAACTGACCGGCGAATTCTTCGA
This sequence comes from Oxalobacter paraformigenes, assembly GCF_000158475.2. Lineage (GTDB taxonomy): Bacteria > Pseudomonadota > Gammaproteobacteria > Burkholderiales > Burkholderiaceae_D > Oxalobacter > Oxalobacter paraformigenes. Next base: position 1,240,705 of record NZ_KI392031.1, read on the forward strand.
ATCGGACACCAGCATCAAGCAGTTATACGACAGAGGGATTCTTCCCAGCGCCATGGGAACGTCCAGTACCGATAACGGAGACCGTTTCAGAAACCAGAGACAAACACGGTTTCGCATTGCACTGGAACACGACTGGGACGTCAATACGGCAGCACTTGACAATGTGATCTGGCGTCTTTCCTATTCTCCCCAGAAACGTTCCCTTTCCGATCGCCGCTGGTACCGGAACTGGAAGACAAACTGGAATTTCTATGCTTCAGGGAAGACGGACTACAGCCAGAACTTTTATCAGGCCGATATCCAGTTCACTTCCAGTTTCGATCTCGGTGCCACGAAACACAAACTGACTTACGGTTTCCAGGGCGACAAAACCGATACCGATTACTACAACAAGAGCGTGACCGACAACCTGACATTGGGGACAACCCAAACGACTATCGGCGGCGGCAGCAATTTCGCCGATGCCGAAACGATTCGCGCCGACCTGTACCTTCAGGACGAAATCAAGTTGTTCAACGACCGTTTAAAACTCATTCCGGGCATCCGCCGCGCGCATTATTCCCTCGATCCGACACCCAACCAGTATTACGACATCATCAGGGACAGCGAACCCCGCAAGATCAGTGAAACAAAATGGCTGCCCCAGTTGGGCACGCTCTTCAAACTGAACGACCAGTACTCCGTTTATGCCCGTTACGCGGAAGGCTTCAAGATGCCGACAGCCGAGCAGCTTTACACCTCCTACGACATGGGCATCATGCAGCTCGTCCCCAATCCCGATCTGAAACCGGAAGAAGTCAAATCGTTCGATATTGGATTCAGGGGGCAATTTCATAAAGGCTGGTTCTCGATCGGTGCATTCTACAGTGATTACACCAATTTCATTCTCAGCCGTCAGCAGATAGCCAACGAACTTAAATATACTTACAAAAACGTCGACAAGGTCAAACTGTACGGTATCGAGGCTTCTGCCGAATGGCAGGTCGCCAGAAACTGGACTTTGAACGGTAGCGCCGTTTACCAGTATGGCAAACAGACCAGCGACAACGGCCATGAATATGTCCCTTTCGATGGGGCTTCCCCCCTGTCGGCGGTACTGGGCGTAACCTATGAGATGCCGAAATACGGTGTCACCACCCAGCTGTTCGGAACCTTCACTCACGGAATTGACCGGGTCAGTGACAACGATTACTACAAACCGGGTGGATATGCCCTGTTCGATGGCTATGTCAACTGGCAAATCGACAAGACTTTCCGTCTGACCGCATCGGTACTGAACATCCTGAACCGCCGTTACTTCGACAGCTCCGCCGCCACCCTGGAAGACTATCCGTCCAATCCGGCCACCATCTATACCAATCCGCTGGAACTCCATACCGGTCCTGGCCGCACATTCGCCGTCAGTCTTTCGGCAAGCTTCTGATGGAGGCAACATGACTGAAACCATCAAACCGCCATCCGTTGCACACCCGCGCGCGACCTGGATCGATCCCGTATCCGGAAAAATCCTGCCCTTCAAACCACTGATGCAGGAAATGGCGACCAAGTCCGTCGTCATGCTGGGAGAAACACACGATATCGCCGAAATCCATCGCTGGCAATTGCATGTGGCGGCAACGCTTTATGCGTTGCGTCCGAACATGATGATGGGTTTTGAAATGTTTCCGCGCCGCCTTCAACCCGTTCTCGACGAATGGGTAGATGGCCGGCTCGATACGGAAACATTTCTCAAGAAATCCGAATGGCTCGATGTGTGGGGATTCCCGTCCGAAATTTACCTGCCACTCTTCCACTTCTGTCGCCAGCAGAAAATCAGGATGCTGGCCCTGAATTGTTACCGTGAACTGGTTTCCCGTGTCGGAAAACGGGGATGGAATGCCATTCCCGAAGCCGAACGGGATGGCCTGACCCCTGCCGCCCCAGCCACCCGGGCATACTATGCCCATCTGGCCAGTTACGGCAATCATCGGAAACCGGACAGTACACCGGCTTCCGACCGCGAACGTTTCATGCGCGCCATGCAAACCTGGGACAGGGCATTTGCCTGCAATATGGTTCATGCTCTCCATGAAATACCATCGATCGCGCCCAAACCGATCGTCATCGGCATTATCGGTCGCGGCCATCTTGAATACGGTCACGGGACACCTTATCAACTGGCCGATCTCGGCATCACCGACACAGCCGTATTGCTGACTTCGGACAAACCGGAATGGCAGCCGGAACCCGACCGGAAAATGGCTGATGCCATTTTCCGGATCGACATGCCGGAACCCCGCGCAACAAGGATCGCCATGCCTGAAAACCGTGAAAGCAAAAAAGCACAAAATGAATAACACATTAAAACGCATTGCTGCCCTGGCCTCCCTCTGCATCAGGGGGCCGGGAGGCAAAACCGGTATCCTTTACTGCTTCATTGTACTGGCCCTGAATCTGGTTGAAATCCAGCTTGCTCTCAAGATGATCACCTGGAACAGGGACTTCTACAGCGCACTGGAAAAATACGACGCACGGGCCGCCTTATGGCAAATCGGGATTTTCGGTCTTATCACACTGGCCAGCGCCTCGCAATTTCTGATTGCCTCCTATATCCGGCAACTCGTCCAGATCCGCTGGAGAACCACACTGACCGGGGCTTCACTGGATCGCTGGTTCTCCAACAAAGCCTACTGGCACCTGAATACGGACGAAAACTCACCACTTGACAATCCCGACCAGAGAATATCGGAAGATTGCCGGATCTTCGTTGACCGGCTGACTGGAAAAGGTCTTGACCTCTTCACCGGCCTTGTCGGCCTGACGACCTATTCTGCCCTGTTGTGGAAACTGTCGGCCTTCCCAATCGCTTTCACCCTATTCGGAACGGAAATCGTTATCGAGCACTACCTGGTCTGGGCAGCGCCCATATACGTTCTGATTTCCAGCGGGCTGACCCACTGGATGGGAGCACCGCTCATGAAGCTGAATGTCATCCAGCAACACCGGGAAGCCGATATGCGTTTCGCACTGGCCCGCCTGCGTGAATCCAAGGAAGCGGTCGCGCTGGAAAACGGCGAAAAAGCGGAACGTGAAATTATCGACAGGCGCTACAAACGTATCCTCGCAAACTGGCGTCACCGTATCAACCGTGAATTCATCCTCGGCATATTCACCCGACCGTATTACATGACCGTTCTGCGCATTCCGCTGTTTCTGGCATTTCCCGCTTACCTGATGGGTTACGTTGCACTGGGAGGATTGATGCAGCTCGGTTCAGCGTTCACCCGTCTGGTAACCACCCTGTCGTGGTTCATTTTTTCCTACAAGGAGCTGGCCGAACTGTCCGCCACCGCCAACCGTCTGGCCTCCTTCATGAATCAGGCGGAAACCATCGGCAAACAGCCCAGGCCTCTCGTGGAATTTACTTCGCCAGACAACAAATTCCACATCCGCGACCTGACCGTCCGCAATCCTTCCGGACAGAACCTGCTTCATATTCCCGAACTGATCGTCAAACCCGGTGATGCCATCTGGATTGACGGGCCATCCGGCATTGGCAAGTCGACACTGCTGAAAGCACTCTCGGGAATCTGGCCGCACTGTGACGGACAAGTGGCATTACCTTCCGGAAAAACGCTCTTTTTGCCCCAGAAAGCCTATTTGCCACTCGGCAGTCTGGCCGAATGCGTCGCCTATCCAGACAAGCCCGACAATCCGGAACGCATCCGCCAGTTGCTGAAAAACGTCGGGCTGACCTGCCCCCGCCATGACGCCCAGCTCGAACAGGCCGGAGAATTAGGCAGCGATTACCGGTTATCCGGCGGCGAACAGCAACGGCTCATGATCGCCCGAATTCTGGCAACACGACCCGAATGGGTCTTTCTGGACGAGGCAACCAGTTCGCTGGACGCACAGGCGGAAGAACAACTCTATCGCCTGCTGCGGACGTCCCTTCCGGATACGGGTTTCATCGTTATTGCCCATCGCGAACCGAAAGGGCTTGGCGAATACCGCCGTATCGACCTCTGGGACAAACCTTGTCACCCGAGGCAGGATGAGCTGGCTGTTGTCGCAGCCTGAAAAATGAATCGCCGGCAAAAACCGGATTTTCAAACCGGATTTCATTATTTATGTAACACTTTATGCAAACAGAGCTTTTCAATTCATTCCGGCATCCGGTCAGCCTTGGCCTGCTTTTTCCCGACTGCTGTTTCCAAAACATGATGCCATATCGTTCCAGTCAACACAGGCATTCCTGCAAAAGAACCGGTACGGCAACTGTGACGAAACAAAAAATCTCGCGGAAATAACCGGGTTACTCTGTTTTTTCATTCCATAAAAGACTATCAGTGTTCCCCAAAATACCAACCGGAAGCCGGCACATTCAATCCGGCAGCCGTCCCCCGCTGACCCGTTCAATTCCGGCGAGATCTTTCCAGCTCTGAACCTGCAAATACTTTTTATCCACCAGTTTTTTTCTGACAGCGCCGGATTGATTGTAACCATGTTCCATCAGCAGTTCCCCCCCTTTTTTGAGATAGGCAGGCGCCTGATCAATCAGAATATCCATTGCCGACAGGCCATCTGTGTAGTCAGTCAGTGCCGATAGCGGTTCAAACCGCAAATCCCCTTTTCGCAAATGTTCATCAGCGGAATGAATGTAAGGCGGATTGGAAACAATCAGATCGAAACGGCTGCCGGGCTCCAGTGCCTCATACCAGTTGCCCTGCCGGAACCGGACAGACTGGCCGTTTTTCAGACACGAAGCCGCATTTTTCCGCGCGATATCCAGAGCCTTTCCGGAAATATCCGTCGCCCACACTTGTGCATCAGGCCGCATGGCGGCAATCGCAACGGCAATTGCCCCCGATCCCGTTCCCAAGTCCACTACCCTGCCGCCTTCCGGCAAACGCGCCAGCGCCAGATCGACCAGCAACTCCGTTTCAGGGCGGGGAATCAGCACATCCGGCGTAACGGCAAACGGCAAACCATAGAACTCACGAATACCGGTAATATAAGCGACCGGTTCGCCACGCAAGCGCCTTGCAAGCACATCCGATACAGCATTCGCTTCCGCATCCGTCAACACATGGTCGGAATGCGTAATCAGCTTGACCCGCGAAAAACCGAGCGCATGTTCCAGAAGAATCCGCAATTCCGGCGGCTCCAGCGGGACAAGAGAAAAAAGCGAGCGGATTGTCATGCCTGCCCGGACAACCGGCGTCCCATCTCCCCCGTTTTCAGACAAGGCGCATTTCCTGTTCCGTTTATCCACGACGCATCATTCTGAAAAAAACCACAGCAAAGATGAAAAACCAGACCAGCGACCACTGGGGAGGCGTCAGGCCGAAAATCGGGTCGAGAATGTCTCCGCAAAGACTGTCGGAGTGAAAAAGAAGCGGCATCCATCTCGCCGGCCACAGGCTGTTGATCGCCGCTTCCAGAGGATCCCGGCCACACTGGATGGCAGGATGCGCGATAATCCACAACTGCCAGATGACCAGTCCGATTCCTGCCAGAGAACACAGAAACGCCCCGAAAGCGAAAGCGCGTATTTTTTTCGTGAACAGTCCCAACGCACAGCACATCCCGACAGCTATAAACGCATAGCGCTGCAAGACGCACAGCGGGCATGGCAAGACCTTCCAGACAAGCTGGAGATAAAGGGCAAAGAGGATAAAGCCGGTACAAAGCAGCAAAACGGCAATCAGGAAATGACGGGATTTCATAAGAGACTTATACAACCCGGCGACACATCAGGCAACGGCCTCATCCGTTTTTCCGGAAAAAATGTTTCATTCGCTTGATTCCGGACAAATTCAGACACTTTCTCCCAGTTCCGCCAGCAACCCGGCCCGGTGTTCCGCAACCAGCGCACTGACCAGCTCATCCATATCGCCGTCCATGATGAATTCAAGCTTGTACAGCGTCAGATTGATACGATGGTCCGTCACGCGTCCCTGGGGATAATTGTAGGTCCGGATACGCTCGCTTCTGTCGCCTGAACCGATCAGGCTTTTGCGGGTAGCCGCTTCTTTCGCCTGCTGCTCCTGCATCTGCCTGTCCTTGATGCGTGCGGCCAGAACCTGCATGGCCTGCGCCTTGTTCTTGTGCTGGCTCCGGTCATCCTGGCATTCGACGACAATGCCGGTGGGCAGATGCGTAATACGGACAGCCGAATCCGTTTTGTTGATATGCTGGCCACCCGCACCCGAAGCCCGGAACGTATCGACACGGATATCGGCCGGATTGATATGCACATCGCTGACATCGTCCGCTTCCGGCATCACGGCAACCGTACAGGCAGACGTATGGATTCTTCCCTGCGTCTCCGTCACCGGCACCCGTTGCACCCGGTGCCCGCCCGATTCGAACTTCAATCTGGAATAAACGTCTTTTCCCACCAGCCGGACAATGACTTCCCGGTAACCGCCGAGCTCCGACATCGAAGCCGATACAATTTCGGCTTTCCAGCGATTCTTTTCGGCAAAACGCGTATACATCCGGAGCAGATCGCCGGCAAAAAGCGCCGATTCGTCTCCCCCCGTTCCGGCCCGGATTTCCAGATAGATATTCTTGCCGTCATCGGGATCTTTCGGCAACAGCATGAGCTGCAACTCCTCCTCAATCCCGGCTATTTTCTTTTCGGCCCCGTCGATTTCCTGCTGGGCGAATTCCTTCATTTCCGGGTCGGCCAGCATTTCTCTTGCCGTATCGATATCCTGCCGAACCTGACTGAAATCCCGGTACAAGGCCACGACAGGCGCCAGCTCGGCATGCTCGCGATTCAGTTTGCGATAATTTTCCTGATCGGATACCACCTCAGGCTGCATCAGCAATTCATCGATTTCCGCAAGCCGATCAGACAGATGCTCCAGTTTCGCCAGCATTGAGGGTTTCATGGTCATGCAAAAAATGATTTCAAGAGTGCATCGGTAAAACAGACATTATAACGTGAACGGGACATTCTTTATATCCCCGCTCATGGCAAGCCCGTCACCCCTGAACAAGGCAATAGCCATAGCCGTAAACCTGCTGCAAAACGTAACCGTTTCCTTCCGTCAGGCCGAGTTTGTTCCGCACCCTGGACACATGGGTATCGACCGTTCTGCCCGATTCGTTTTCACTGGAAGACCAGATGGTTTCCCGGATCGTCAATCTCGACAAAGGCTGCCCGATATGTTCAAAAAAAAGCCGCGCGAGATTGAATTCCTTGACCGTCAGGACGATTTCTTTTCCGGCAAAAAGCGCCCTGTTCGGAAACCGCGAAAAAACATAGGGGCCGTTCACCAGCACACTGGCGTCATAGTCATCCGGATAAGCCTGCCGGACAAGCAGACTGACCCGTGTCACCAGCTCACGGGGACGAATGGGCAAACAGATATAATCCTGCATTCCGATCCGTCTTGACGACGCGATCGCATCCCTTTTTTCCGCATCAGCCGCAACAAGTACCGGCAATGGCCCGGCAAACTCGTAAAGCTGGCCGATCCAGACCGGTCTCACTTCATCGGAAATGCCGGCTCCCGTTATCAGCACCCCCTTCGAACCGGGATGATGCAACAGGAAATCGGAAAAAACTTTCTGTGACGCGAACTTTTCACAGTCAAACCCTGCCATAGTCAACGGCCTCTCAAGTCTCGAGGCAGACGGAATATCGGCATCAGCCACAAAAATTTTCATGAAAAACAGGGGAAAAATAACATATTTGGGAAAAAAGAAACGGACATGACACCCGATTTTTGCCGGCAAACTTATCAAACCCGTCAATCGGCGTTAAAATTGACATAAAATAATCTATCTCTTCTTCTTTTGTACTCATATTCTCACAAAGTTATATGATGCAAAAGAAATTTTTATTTCAGCCATTCCCACTCACCTTTTTCCCGTCAGACACCACAAAACGGGAAATGACAGAAACAAGGACATAAATTGGAAAACAAACTCGCAAATTTCACGGGAAAAATCATTTTCATCGGTTTCGGCAGTATTGCAAAAGGAGTTCTCCCGTTATTTTTGCGGCATTTACCGGTTACACCGGATCGAATAAGGATCGTCGCCGCCGATCCGGACAACGAACAAATCGCCAGCCACTACGGCATACCGTACCAGCAAATCAGTCTGACGGAAGAGAATTACCGTACCGTTTTAGAACCGCTTCTCGAAAAGGGCGACTTCATGGTCAATCTCTCCGTTTTCGTGTCCAGCCTGGCCCTGATGGAGCTTTGCCGTGAAAAGGGCGTGCTCTATATCGACACCTCCATCGAACCCTGGGAAGGCGGCTATACCGATACTACGTCATCCGCGTCCGACCGCTCCAACTACGCCTTGCGCGAAGCGGCACTCGAATTCGGCCGCAAACATCCGGGAGGCCCGACCGCAATAGTCTGTCAGGGCGCCAATCCGGGCATGGTTTCCGGCTTCCTAAAACAGGCCCTTTTAAACGTCGCCAAAGACAACGGCATGAACGTCAAACCGGCGACACGCGAAGAATGGGCGCTTCTGGCACAGCAGTTGAACATCAGGGCGATCCATGTCGCCGAACGCGATACCCAGACGACTCCCGTCCGAAAAAAACGCAACGAATTCGTCAACACCTGGTCGATAGACGGCTTCATCGGCGAAGGACTCCAGCCTGCCGAACTCGGCTGGGGCACCCACGAAAAGCACTGGCCAGACGATGCCGGCACCCACTCATTCGGGTGCAAGGCGGCCATTTACCTTAACCAACCGGGCGCAGCGACGCAGGTTCGCAGCTGGACGCCTATGGAAGGCCCTTATCACGGTTTCCTGATCACCCATTCCGAATCGATATCCATAGCCGACTACCTGACCGTTCGAGAAAATGGAGAAGTCGTTTACCGGCCGACCGTGCATTACGCCTACCACCCCAGTGACGACGCCGTGCTTTCCGTCCATGAACTGACCGGCAAAAACTGGCAGGAACAGCCGGTAAAACGGCTCATGCGCGACGAAATCGAGGAAGGAGTAGATGAACTTGGTGTCCTCCTGATGGGCAACGCCAAAGGCGTTTACTGGTACGGTTCCCATCTGGGCATTGATGAGGCCCGCAAAAGCGCCCCCTACAACAACGCCACCACCCTGCAAGTCGCTGCCGGTGTGCTTGCCGGCGTCATCTGGGCGATCAGAAACCCCGAACTGGGCGTTATCGAACCGGACGATATCGATCATGAAACCATGATAGCCGTCGCACAGCCTTATCTGGGAGAAATCATCGGTTCCTACGGCCAATGGACGCCGCTGGAAAACCGCAACTGGCCTTTCGAGGAAGATATCGACCCGGACGATCCTTTCCAGTTCAAAAACATCCGCGTCAACTGAACCGGTTGAAAACCGATAAAGCCGTCACTTTCCGCATAAAAGTGACGGCTTTGATTTCCGGGACATCCGTCAGACTGCAATCTTGTGCTTTCTGCCGCCTGTTTCGTAAAAACCTTCCGCCCTGAAAAAAGCCAGCGCGTTATCCAGGACGAAAAAAGCGGACATCGTCAATTGCAGCCGCCGGCACTTGCTGGAACGGACAAACCGTTTGGCTTCCCCGACAAGCGTGTGACCGATCTGCCTGCGCCGGTAATCGCGCCGGACATAGAGTTTGTCGAGAATGGCATAAGGCTCTTCACGCAGCTGGACCGGCATCGGAAAAACCGTACAAAATCCAAGAGGATGGGCCTTTGGAGAACGGGCCATAAAAACGGCATAATCCGGCATATCCAGAAACCCGGACAGTTTTTCCTCCATCCTCGTCCTGTCGGGAACGAATTCCCGTTTGCCCGCATACAAAGCGATTTCTTCCAGAAACTCGCACGTCAACACCACCAGATCGCGCAAATCGCTCCTGTCCGCCCTTTGGACAACGACACTCATATTTCCCGCGACTATTTCCAGTTGCAACCGCCGCTATACGCCGCCTGGGTCTGGAATGGCCGGGCCGTCGCGATTCTCTGATCGTTATCCTTGCGCTTGACATAGGCAAGCTGGTTGTCCTTGTCTTCCGCAATCATGTACTCGACACCGGGCTGAAGCTCCGCCTCGATCTTGTAACATTTCAAATCCTCGGGCATGACAATATGACCACCCTGGATATTCATGGCGCCAATCACATGCTTTCCGGCCGTCACCACATACACGACATTGTCGTAAGGATTGGGCGTATCCGCAAGATCGATATGTTTTCCGTCCAGACTGCGGAAAAACAGCGAACCTTCCTGAAGAATCGCGGTCTTCGAAGGATCATGCAAGGGCGCGCCATTGATGGCAATCTGCCGCGGTCTGGAACAGGCCGCCAGCAAGGCCAACGACAGCAAAACAAAGACTTTACAGTAACTTCGCATAATTCATCCATTAATGGGAACGCACGGTTTTCCGGAAAAGCTTCCAGAGACCGCCAAGAATAATCGGAATAATCGCGGCGCCCACCCCCAAAAGCACAATCGTATTCAGATGATCCCGGATAATGGGAATATTGCCGAAGAAATACCCTCCCAGCACCAGACCGACCACCCAGACTACAGCGCCCACAACATTGTAAATCTGGAATTTTATCAGATTCATTTCGGTCACACCGGCGACAAAAGGCGCGAAAGTCCGCACCAGCGGCAAAAAACGGCACATCGTGATCGTTTTTCCACCGTGCTTTTCAAAAAACACATGCGTGTGATGAAGCGCTTTCTTGTCGATCCAGCGATAGTCTTTCGTGAAAACAGCGCGTCCGATTTTCCGGCCGATCCAGTAATTGAGATTGTCTCCCGTCACGGCGGCAATAATCAGAAGCGCCATCAGCAATTCCACATTCATTGCGCCGGTCGCACAAAACGCTCCGGCAATGAAAAGAAGCGAATCGCCCGGCAGGAAAGGCGCGACCACCAGACCCGTCTCACAAAAAACAATGGCAAACAGCACGACATAAACCCAGGTGCCATATTGGGAAATAATCGAACCGAGCGCTTTATCAACGTGCAAAATCACGTCGAGTAATTGCATAAAATCCATGACGACTCAAAATACAAAAACAGGTCTAGCGAGTATAAAAGAAAAAACACTTTAAAAAGCCAAAGTCACCTGGTTTGGCGTTTTTCTTCAGACGATAAAACAAAAACCGCTCATTCCAATGCGGATGAACAGAGGCAACTACGATTTTTGCCAATCCGTTCATCCCCCATTTTACTCTTTTCCGGCAGCCTGTTTCCGCCTTCCTCATCACCATACGATATAATGATATGTTATGGAACAATAAACTGCTATGGAAACCCAGTCCCTCCAACCCGTTTCATCGCAAACCCGAACCATCCAGCTGCTGTCCGATACCCTTATCTCGCAGATTGCGGCAGGTGAAGTCGTCGAACGTCCATCCGCTGTCGTCAAGGAACTGCTGGAAAACGCGGTCGATGCCGGCGCGACCCAAATCGACATCCGGCTGGAAAACGGAGGCATCAAGCGCATTGCCGTCAGCGACAACGGCTGCGGTATTGCTCCTGACCAGCTTCAGCTGGCATTGACGCGGCATGCCACCTCCAAAATTGCCAGTCTGAACGATCTCGAAAATGTCTCCACACTGGGGTTCCGTGGCGAAGCGCTGGCCTCCATTGCCTCCGTTGCCGAGGTAACGCTGCAATCGAGAACATCCGAACAACCCCACGCCTGGCAAATCCGGGGAAACGATCCTTCAAAAACCCTGACCCCCTGTTCTGGCGTTAAGGGAACTGCCGTTGACGTTCACGAGTTGTACGCCAACACACCGGCACGGCGCAAATTTCTCAAATCGGAACAAACCGAATACGGCCATTGCGCCGAGATCGTACGACGCATCGCCCTCGCCCGGCCCGGCATCCGGTTCACCTTGATGCACAATGGAAAAGTCACGGCCCAATACCAGGCCGATAACTTGTCCCAGCGTTGCAACCAGATTCTGGGCGAAGCGTTTTCCCAATCCCTGCTTCCTGTCGATCTGGCCGCCGGCGAAGACAGCGACAGGCTTTCATTAACCGGTTTCATCGGATTGCCGACCGCTTCCAGAACACGCGGAGACATGCAGTATTTTTACGTCAATGGCCGTTTCGTCCGCGACCGGCTGCTGACCCATGCCGTCAGAGCCGCTTATGAAGACGTTCTCCACGGCAATCGCTATCCTGTTTACCTCCTTTACCTGAAACTGGAACCCTCCCGCGTCGATGTCAATGTCCACCCGGCCAAAATCGAAGTCCGGTTCCGCGACAGTCGCGCGATCCACCAATTCATTTATCACTCCATCAGCCGGATACTGGCGCGCCCTATGGAACCCGAACCGGAAACGACCGGAGAAGAGCGCCCTTCTTCCATAAGGTCACCGTCTCCCCCTCGCGGCCCTGTTTCATGGAGAAGCGCCCCACCTCCGGCCGCTTACCGCATCGAACAGAAAACGGAATCGTACGGCGCCCTCTTCAGGGACACCTTACGCCAGACAGAAGAAAAACGGCCTCTTCAAATACAAAACCCGGACATTCCCTCCGGCACAGCGCCCGCGCTTGCTGAAACCGGCAGCCAGAAATCCGGAGAAATTGACGATTTTCCGCTCGGTTTTGCGCTGGCGCAATTGCATGACATCTACATCCTTGCCCAAAACAGGAAAGGCCTTGTCCTGGTAGACATGCATGCCGCCCACGAACGGATCGTTTATGAAAAACTCAAAACCGCTCTGGACGAAAAAACGCTGGAAACCCAGTCGCTCCTGATCCCGCTCACACTGAAAGTCGGCGAAGTCGAAGCCGGCACCGCCCTTGAAAATCGCGAAACGCTACTGGAACTGGGATTCGACATTTCTGCCCTGTCGCCCGAAACCATCGCCATCCGGACAGTTCCTGTCCTGTTGAAACAGGCCGATATCGCCACTGCCATCCGCCATGTCCTGCGCGATCTTCACGAATACGGGACTTCCAGCGTCACCCGTGAAAAAAGAAACGAACTGCTGGCGACCGTCGCCTGCCACAACGCCGTCCGGGCCAACCGGACACTGACCATACCGGAAATGAACGCCCTCTTGCGCCAGATGGAAAAAACCGAACGCGCCGACCAGTGCAACCACGGCAGGCCAACCTGGACACAACTGGCACTCTCCGAACTCGATGCGCTTTTCATGCGCGGGCAGTAGTGCCTTTTCCGATTTTTTCTGCCGGGAAAGCAAGGAATACCGCTGATCCGACATACTACGGCATGGTTATTTCGCCTGAAAAATGGTGGGAAATATCCAGCGATCAACATTACCGGAGAAATACGCATACCCGTTTCGGTAACCCCGCATTTTCCATGTCCGGTATTCCGGAAAAAAGGCACAACCGGCTAGCGGAATCCGGTTATCTTTTCCCCTGTCTCCAACGAAGCCGGAAAAAACGCCTTTCAACCTTACGCCATACAGGAAAAACCGGTTTGGGCGTATCCCCGGATAACCCCATCCATCCGATTGACACAACAAACCGGAAAATTCTTTTCAAGACCCGAAAAAGCGCAAAAACATCCGCCCCGAAAGCCCGGGACAGCCTGTAAAATGAAACAACAGGAAAACCACACAACATTAAGCATTAAAACATATCAGCAAGAAAGGAAAACAGGAATGAACACCAAACTGGTCACCCTCACCCTGGCCGGACTCATCGCTTGTGGATCGGCCTTTGCCGGCGATTATGCGACCGCTCTGGGTGAATGTCTCTATAAAAACGCCACCTCTGAAGACAAAACCACCCTGACCCAATGGGCATTTGTCACTCTGGGCAAAACCAGTGCCGCCAAATCCATTGCCGCCATTCCGGCTGCGAAAACACAGGAAGTAGACCAGAAAACAAAAAGCCTTCTCGTAAGGCTGACGACTTCCACTTGCAGCAAGGAAGCCCTCCAGGTTGCCTTGCATGAACCGTCAACCGGCCTTCAGGACGCCGTCTCCTCAATGAGTTCCCAAATGATCCGCGACCAGATCAGGGCGCAGGCAAAAAACGTCCTCTCCAGCTCCCTGCTGTCCCCGAATACCGGAACGCAAACAAATCGGGGCAGCGATCTGTTAAAAAACCTGCTGAAAAAATAAGATTGTGCCATTTGTCGCTGTACCGGCTTTCTGCCATGCCCGTAGCCGATCGAGATAAAACCCTGTGTCCGGCATTAACCGAAACCGGTACCCTGGCCTCAACCCCATCGGAAACGTGAAAAAACCTATCCCTGCCTTCTCTGTAGATGAACAAGGCAAATCGTCTGCGATAATACAGACGCAACCGGACGGAGCCAGACAGCCCTGCTTGCGCACCCGGCATTAACCCCCAACAAATCGTTCACCTGACATCCCGATACCCTGAATAACTGACGCCATGAGGGAAACAAGCCAACCTGTCATCGCTATCATGGGCCCGACCGCCTCCGGAAAAACGGCGGCGGCCCTTGAAATCGCCCGCCATATCCCGTCCGAAATCGTCTCGGTCGATTCGGCTCTCGTTTACCGCGGGATGGATATCGGAACAGCCAAACCGACAAAAGAAGAACAGGCAGCGGTTCCCCACCATCTCATCGACATCATCGATCCGGCCGAAGCCTATTCCGCTGCCCGGTTCCGCAAAGAGGCTTTACAGCTTATATCGGAAATACAGCAACGCGGAAAACTACCCTTGCTGGCCGGCGGCACCATGCTTTACTTCAAAGCACTGACAGGCGGTCTCGATGAGCTGCCCCCAGCCAACCCGGCCATTCGGGCCAGACTGGACGAAGAAGCCGCCCGAACGGGATGGCCCGCCATGCATAAAAGACTGGCTGAACTGGACCCGATAACGGCCCGACGATTGAAACCGAACGATTCCCAACGCATCCAGCGTGCCCTGGAAATCATCGAACTGACAGGAAAACCGCTCTCAACATTCCACTCCGGCGAGAAACAAACCCGCCTCCCCTTTCGTCTCATCCCGATTGCGCTGGAACCTTCCGACCGGAGCAAACTGCATGAACGCATTGCACACCGGTTCGACCAAATGCTTGAAAACGACAGGCTGATTGAAGAAGTGGCCCACTTGCGCAGCCGCGACGACCTCCATCCGGGCATGCCCTCCATGCGCTGTGTCGGCTATCGCCAGACATGGCAATACCTCGATGGCGAATTCGACAGAAAGACCTTGCGGGACAAAGGCATTGCCGCCACCAGACAGCTTGCGAAACGGCAACTGACCTGGCTGCGTTCCATGCCTGACAGAATAACCATCGACTGTCTGGCGCCGGACGCCACTCGTCAGGTCATGGCCTGTATTGACAATTTGACACGGTAGAAAACGGGTACAGCAAACCCGCCTTTCCGAGAGAAAACCCTTTCGCCAACATGCCACATTCAGAAGAAAATCCGCTTGACAATTCGGGGCAAACCCCTCAGAATAGCAGGCTTCTTGGTGATATAGCTCAGCCGGTTAGAGCACAGCACTCATAATGCTGGGGTCGGTGGTTCAAGTCCACCTATCACCACCAAAAACAAATCGTTATAGCGGTTTTTGAATTATCAAAAAGCCTGCTATAATGCCAAGATTGGCCTGGTAGCTCAGTTGGTAGAGCAGAGGACTGAAAATCCTTGTGTCGGTGGTTCGATTCCGCCCCGGGCCACCATATACATGCCTCTCAATTATCCAGAATAATTGAGAGGTTGTTTTTATGGAAAATTCAACTATTCAGAAGCAGTTTTTCATTCGGTACAAAATACATAACCGTTTCATATACAGTCTCAGTGTAATGTCTGACAAACAATTTATAATTCGGATTTATGCTTAAAACAAGAAAAGGGATTCTCCAGAAATCGCTCACTGAATGATAAACGGAAACAGCAAGAGTTGGATTACATTTTTTTATAATGTTCATGCAACCAAGAATAGCTTCATATTCAGCTCCTTCTATATCCATTTTTATCAGGATATTTTCATCCTCCAAAATAACACTGTCTAATGCAACCAGTTCGATCCTCTGATCGCCCTCACTGGAAACTACTGAAATATCTTTATCAGCAACCAGATAAGCCGTATCATTTTTTAAAGAACATCCTTTATTGATAAGCTGTATATTCCTTTTATCCGCCAGATTAACTTTCGCCAGCCGGTAGTTATCGCTTTCAGGTTCAAAAAAATAAACTTTTTTGTAGGAAGGGCACCTCTTTATAAAACCAAGGGTTGTCATGCCATCGTATCCACCCACATCCACAAAGGTGGAATACCCTCAATAGCAAGAGGAAAATCGAAATACTGACCGCTCTCATTATTTTCAAAACCAACCAGATAACCTATATCATAGGTATTTTTAAAATATATCAGCTTACTGAATATCAGTTTTGAAAGATCATCTCCCAAAATAGAATATATGTAATCAAACTGAAGTTTATTATTAATATATTCATGCGAAAAATTTTCGTTTAGAAAAATTTTTGGCAAATCAAAAGCTGTATTACCAAAAAAAGCAAAATAGTCCAGAACGTACTTATACCCCACATTTCCAAGTTTTTCCAGAACTTTCATTGTTGCACCCCCCCGATGCAACGACTATCAAACTATCCTTATCTACCCATTCAGCTTTATATATTCTCTTTCCGAAAAAGAACTCTTCTTCACTGAAATCATCAATAGTTCCATCAACATTCAAGCACTTTAACAACGAGGAAGCATAAAAATTTCTTCCCATTATATATTTTGATTTTTTATTTTCTTCCAGAAATAATTCTATAAAGCATAAAATATCTCTTTTGTTATATATTCTATGGTATAATGTGATTCCGTGATTCCGTCATAATAGTATAATCCCTAAAAAATATTGCTCATGTATTCCGTATACCTTGAATACTTTTTACACTAGCTTACTTTTTCCCACTTACCCGATCTAGTTGAACGTGAAATGGCTTTCAAGAAATTCAATCCATCAATCGACTCTTCTACTCCGAAAACGTATTCATTTTTCACTTTTTTACCGGCAAGATAATTTTCCAGATCATTTGCTACATCATAATAATAATTTGAGAACGCTTCTATAAATCCTGCAGGATGCCCTACTTTAAAGCGTTGATAACGTTCCTGTGTCGCTACTTCCACATCCGGACTGCCTCTGTCAATAATATATCTGTTTCCTTTATTATCAGCATAAAACAAATATTCCGGCTTTTCCTGTATCCATTCCAGTGAACCATTACTTCCGAAAATACGAGCCTTCAAACCGTTTCGGTAACCCATTGCTGTTTTACCGTACCATACATGCCCCGTAACATCATCTTCAAATTTCACCAGCGAAGAAACATTGTCAATAACTTCATTAAAGTTTCCATAAGTTCTGGATAATGATGTTACTTCACATGCTTTCTTTCCGGTCAAAAACAATCCCATCATATGCAAATGAATACCTAAATCCAGAGAAACAGTAGGTATGTAATCATCATAAAGACGCCATTTCTGAGGAACAATAGGCTGTTTTTCGTTGGTAACTTTACCAAACCCTTCTTGCGGCATCTCCAACAGAATCTGCTGTATCTTTCCCAGTTTACCGCTCTGAATCATCTGCCTCATTTCTCTGATCATAGGGTAGCCTGTATAGTTATAAGTCACAGCCAAATAGCCACTCTGTTCACCCAATTTATCCTGGATCCGAATAGCGCTATCGACATCAGGCACCAATGCTTTTTCACAGATAATAGGTACTCCAGCCTCCACACATTGAAGGATATGAGGTAAATGTTGATCCTGGGGAGTCATAATAACAACCGCATCAACATTCCCTTTTTCCTTCCCGAGCAACTGTTCCACATCGCTATAGGCACGGTCAACTGAAATATTATATTTTTTCGCAGTCAATAAATTTTGCTGTGCATCTCGACTGAAAACACCAGCGACAAGCTCAAATCTCTCATCCATAGAAACAGCAACCTGATGGACCCTTCCAACAGCCGAATTAACTGCCCCCCCAATAAAAGCCAACTTTAATGGTTTTGTATGTGATTCCCCGTATCCCGCATTCCCGATCAATGAATCTTTCATTCTGCTCACTTTCACTCCATAGTATTAATAGTTATAAACTTGTCCATATGTGGTGTTGTCTGGAACAGAGAACTTCCCTCATCAAATTCCGAAAAAACTATAGCTAACTTATCAAATGGAGCGACGCCCAACATCATTCCACTATTTTTAAGCATTACGGTTTCCAGATTTTTTGCCGGCAAGTTATTTACAAAACTGAAATAGACTACTGGCTTTGAAACCGAAATAGTGTGCCTTCCATAGAATTTTTCTTTCTTTTTTGAATAAGGCTGATTCAACTCTTTACCAATAAATGGCCGTACATAGGCA
Organism: Oxalobacter paraformigenes; assembly: GCF_000158475.2. Lineage (GTDB taxonomy): Bacteria > Pseudomonadota > Gammaproteobacteria > Burkholderiales > Burkholderiaceae_D > Oxalobacter > Oxalobacter paraformigenes. Next base: position 1,259,007 of record NZ_KI392031.1, read on the forward strand.
TCAAAATAGTCAAAACCTGTGGCACGTTCAATCAACTTGCCGTACAGGTCGCCGGGTGCCCGCCTCATGCACTCCACCAGCCATACATCTTTGCCATTTTTATCCAGTATAAATTGGATATGCAGCAACCCATCAACAATTTCCAGAGTCTCAACCAGTTTTTCAATGTTTTTCCTGACAAGATTTCTTGTACTTTCCGATATGTTGGAAGGATAATTCGAGCAATTAACCTGCCAAGGATAAACTGTACAAAACTCATCGACAAAAAAATCAGTAAACAACTTGCCGTCTTTTACAAATGCAGAGTGACTGTGTAAAGTTCCTTCCTTGAATTCTTCTATGACAATCGTATCAGTATCGGAAAAGGAAGCTGCAGTTTCCAATGATGACGTTAAATCTTTTTCATTCTCCACTTTACTGACGCCACGTCCCCCGGAAACATTAACAGGCTTGACAATAAGCGGATAATCCAAACCTATATTATCCCGGGGAAACTTAAGATTTAATCTGACAGATTTAGGAGCATCGATATTAAATTTTTCAGTAAAAGCCCGGAACTCATTCTTGGTATGAAGAATGGATACGTTTTCAGGATTGTCAAAACCGGGATAGCCTGCTATGTGAGCAACCTTTGCCGACGAAACATATGCGGAGTCATTACAGGTAGGTACTATGTATTCAAATTTTTCTTCCTGAACAAGTTTCAACAATTCATCTTCATCAGAATAGTCTATAAAAAACGATTTATCTGCATATTGATGGCATGGATCATTTTTTTCATTTCCACAAACAGCAACCTTAAAACCGTATTTTTTTAAAATAAAATAAATCGGAACCGCGCTGAAACTGCTGCCTACACACAGAACCCATCTCTCTGTATTCTTCATATCTCAATTTATTCTTTTCAAAAAATATAATATTTTTTATATTTGAATTTAAAAACCGTATTTTTAATCTTAATACACATGTATTTGTATTCCAGCGATCTCGTCTTATAAATTTCAAAAAAACCGAGACTAAGCAGCATTTTTTTATAATGCCTTTCGAGATACTGTATTGTGCGCTGGAAAAGTGCCTTGTGTTTTTCAGAAAGAAGAAGCTTGCATTCACACTGGTAAGTTCTTCGTGTCATGTCCTGCACTCTGGAAACATTCTTTATGGTGTTGGAAGCATGCCATCTATAATAAAAAGTGGTTTCCCGGATAAATTTCATCCTGGCATATTTTGACAATTGCAGCATCAGCCAGTAATCTTCCAAAGGCGCTTCAGTGTGGTATTGCCCTATAAGTTCGTATATGGCCTTCCTGACAAGATAACCATTAGGAATGTAATTACCCAACATAAGGGTTTCATAAGTTCCAAAAAGTTCACTGTCAAACGTAATGCCAGCACTGTTTACCCTTTCGAGATAGGATGAAAAGGATGTATATTCCGCAGTTTCCCTGTCATAAGTAATATTCCTGTTTTTATCCCAGTAACATATACATCCATCAGCATCAATTAACTTGTTTTCTCCCACCACAAGGGCATACTCTTTGTTTTCAGAAAGAAAATTATAAAAAAGCTCAATCGCTCTTTCATCAGCAACGTCATCAGAAGCAATTCCGAACGTGTATTCACCCGCTGATAGCGATATCAGCTCATTCATGGTTGTACAGGTCCCTTTGTTTTCCTGTTTTTTGAAAATAACTCTCAAAAACCGCTCTTCACAAACAGCGCGAAGATCATTTATCCTTTCCCAAGTTTTATCTTTTGAACCATCATCAATAACAATCAATTCCAGATTTTTATAAGTCTGTCTTATAATTGATCTTATGGTATCCTTAATATAATTTTCATGATTGTATGATGAAATTATAACGGATATTACCGGAGAATCAGGCATCATATCTTTCTAGGCATTCTTCAATCAAGTTAATCCCTACAAAATAACTGTTATGCATTTTTCTTGCATTTGCCTTACTGATAAGCTGACGACCGAGAACATAATACAGATCTATATTAAGAGCACAGGCGAAGTCAGTCCAGAATGAATAATCTGCTCCCTCATAATGACCGGCAAGCGTTATGAATTTGGTTTTCTTGTCAGCAAAAATCATATTGGCCAAAGCCGATCCGACTGGTGATACAACAACTTCTGCATTACGCATCAGATTTACCTGCTCCCTGAAATCCAACTCAGCAGGATTAACCACAAGAAAACCCTTTTTCCGAAGATAATGAACAATATCTTCCTGATTGATTAAGTTTCTGCTGTTGTATTGAATACCCGAACGAACGAAATTATCCCGGTACAGATATACCTTCCTGCTGCGCCAATTTTCGGGTTTGATAATCCTTAGTGCTTCGCGGTGAACAAGCTCCATCGCCTTCCCGGAAAGCCTGTAGGAATCGTTGACGTTATTGTATTCATCCCTCCTGAAGTCGGAAAAGATGAAGTGGGGAAATGAAACATATACCATATCTTCCACTTCCACCATTTCGGCCTCATTGACCAGAATAATTTCTTTATTTTTCGTATTGAATCTGATAACGATATCTATCAGTCTGTGCCCGATATATTCATCAATCAATATCGGAAAATCATCAAATTCCGGATACTGGTTTGAAATGATCAACCGTGATACGATGTTACACAGAAAATGGGAATAATTTCCGGAATCACCATCAAAAAGAACAATGCCCTTTTTTATTTTTCTACCGATTTTTCTTTGACGGAGCCTGCATTCCTGAAAACCTGGCAAAAACCGGACTCTCTTCATTTTCTCCAGCATTGAAATATGCTTGGCTGGATTAAAATTTCCCTGATGAATCATGTAGCCATCTTTAAAAATAGCTTCGCAGCGCCCGACAACCGAAACATTATTCAAGCGGTAAATTGCACATTCGGGACTTTCATATCTTATATCCACACAGATATCTTGAGATAATGGATAAAAAAAGGTATTGTCCTCATAAATCTTTCTCTGTTCTGCGTCAAGACAGACTTTACTGTCCAGAAGATTATTACGCGCGAAATCATCAATCGTAATAGCCCGGTAACGTTTTCTACGGGTATACCACAGTTTCAACTTGTCAGATAACTTCATAATCACCCTTTGTAGGCATTACACACTTCAATCACTCTTCCCGCATCGTCAAGACTCATTACCTGCGAAATCGGCAAACTGATAATAGTACGATGTATTTCTTCTGTAAGCGGAAAATGCATATTACCGAACTCGCCATAACATGGCTGTTTGTGGGGCGGAACAGGATAATGAATAACCGTCTCTATACCGTTTTCCTGCAAATACTTCTGAAATCCGTCCCTGTTTGCGGTTCTCACGGTAAACAAATGCCATACATGGGACAACTCGTCTTCTACTTCAGGCAAAACAAGCAATGGATTTTTTATTTCAGTTCTGTAGAGCTTTGCTATTTTCCTGCGCGCTTCATTATCGGAATCAAGATATTTCAATTTGACATTAAGGATCCCTGCCTGCAGCTCATCCAACCGCGAATTAACACCCTGATATTTATTGTGGTACTTTACAAGAGATCCATAATTTCTTATTGCACGGAGCCGATCTGCCAAAAAACCATCGTTTGTTGTAATGCATCCCCCATCACCCAGACATCCCAAATTCTTTCCCGGGTAAAAAGAAAACCCACTGGCGTCTCCCAGATTACCTACCCTTTTATTGTTGTAAAATGCGCCATGAGCCTGAGCGGAATCTTCAATAATCTTCAAATTATATTTCCGGGCCGTTTCATAAATCCTTTCCATTTGAACTGCCCTTCCATACAAATGAACCACCATTATTGCTTTTGTTTTGGAAGTTATATTTTCCTCAATCAGATCCGGATTTATGTTGTAAGTGCTGATATCCGGCTCAACCAATACAGGTTTGCATCCATTCTGCGAAATAGCCAAAATCGATGCAATGTAGGTATTGGCCGGCACGATTATTTCATCATTGTTTGAAAAACCATAAGCCTTGATTATCAAACGCAAGGCATCCAGCCCGTTTGCAACGCCAACGGCATACCTTGTTCCACAATATGTTGCAAAATTCTTTTCAAACAATTCACATTCTTTACCCAGAATATAATATCCGGATTCAACGACCTCATCTATTTTCTTTTTTATTTCCGGTCTTTTGTTTATTTTTCCAACATCTAGAAACTTAATCATTTTAATTTTTCATTCTCGATAAGGTTATTTTGAAATCCATTTCTTAAAGTCATCGTATTTTCTGATATATTCCTCTTCATCATAATATTCGCTAGCCAAGACCATTAATTTGCAGCCATACGAAAACTGATGCATTTCATTCCATATGTTTTTCCCTATGTACAGGCCAACATCAGGCCGGTTTAGCCAGATTTTTTCACGTTTTTCACCATCATCCAGCAAAAACTGGCACGAACCGTCTATTGCCACCACTATTTGCTCGCATTTCTTATGGGCGTGACACCCCCTTACTTCATCCGGCAATGTGTCATATATATAAAAAAGGCGCTTTATTTCAAATGGTATATTTTTATTGTTTTCTATTGGCACCAGCTTCCCGCGTGCGTCACCAAAAACCTTAAAATTAAGCAATTTATAATTCATATCATTTTCCATTTAAATACCATTCCACCCTTTTACCAATTCCCGTTTCAAAATTTTCCAAGCCGTCCAACCCGTCTCTCCACTCAGTTTGCGCGCTTATCACATACCGAAATCATGTCCCGGCCAATCAGCAACAAAAACAATCAGGTCGGCAATTTTCTTTTTTGCGCGACCTGTTTTTATCGAGTAATTCACAAACCGTTTTTACAACCTGAACATTGTTACGTTCGCCATGCCCTTCCACCTTGCAGGTTTCACCTGATTTTCCCTGATGGCAGATCAGGTCGATCGCCTTGCAGTGATCCAGTACGTACAGCCAGTCACGCACGTTCTGGCCGTTCCCATATACCGGGATCGCCTCTCCTGCCAGACATTTGCGGATGATGGTCGGAATCAGCTTTTCGCTATGCTGTTTAGGTCCATAGTTATTGGAACAGTTTGACGTCGTCACATTCATGCCATACGTATGGTGATAGGCCCTGACAATGAAATCCGATCCCGCCTTGCTGGCTGAATAGGGACTGTTCGGCGCATACGGAGTGGTTTCCGCAAAGTAGCCCGTCTCCCCAAGGGTCCCATAGACCTCGTCTGTGGATATGTGGTGAAAACGACAGGTTTCGCACCCTTCCCGATATTCACCAGGCGCTGTCATCCAGTAACAGCGGGCGCTTTCGATCAGATTGAACGTCCCCATGATGTTGGTTTCCATAAATGTTCTCGGACCATTGATGGAATTATCAACATGGCTTTCTGCTGCAAAATGAATCACGCCAAAAGACCGTACTTTCCACGTACAGTCCTGGCAGACACGTCTGACAGTGCCTCAATCCCGTTTCGTATGGTCTGTCGGCATCTATAGCAAGCCACTTCATGAAATCCCCGGCATAAGAGAACGGAATTCTTTACTTGGATATTCACATACAGCGGCTTGAATTCTTAACGAAAGGCCTTGATTCATCAGGCCATCCGTATCAGGGTAACTTTTTCAGAAATTCTTCTGAGACGGTGACAGTAGCCTGACTACAAGAAACATTACCTGCGCAAGCCAAACTCTTGTTAATCACATATTTGCTCTGTCAAATATATGTCCGTTAATAAGTATTAACTGACATTTAACCGTATCGCCACTGATGGAGTAATCCTTCAATATTCCATAATAAACAGGCTTTTATGATATCACAAAATATCTTTGAATAGTTTTCTTTTATTGGAAATTTTTATTCGCAATTTCAACGCGAAACAAAAGTACTTTTAAATTCAACAAATTATAAACGCTGTATAGGTTTTAAAAGTCATTAAATAAACATTAATACTTATTAAAAGACCTATCATCGCCGGAAAGTCCTGTACATCAAATTTAAAAAAGAAATCTGGGTAGATATAGTGACTTGTGATTTTGCCAAGGTGAAAGCACTGGTAATCGGAGACATCATGCTGGATGTATTCGTTTACGGCAATGTAAACCGTATTTCTCCGGAAGCGCCAGTTCCTGTTTTCAGGTTTCACCATAAAGTGGAAATGCTAGGGGGTGCAGGCAATGTCGTCGCCAATCTTGCGTCGTTAGGCTGCCAAACCAGTTTTATCGGAATTGTGGGAAATGACGATGCCGGCCAAAAGATTGCCTCTCTGCTGACAGCGACCGGCGCGAATTGCCATTTGTTGAAATTGAAAAATTACCCCACCATCGTCAAAACCCGTTTCGTCGCAAAAACAAACCATCTTCTCCGGATGGATAACGAAGAAGTTCTGCCGGTTATCACCGCACTGCTCCCCAGAATCCGGAAAATTCTTCGCAGAGCCATAAAGGGTGTCGATATCGTGCTGGTTTCCGATTACAACAAAGGATTGTTGACCCCGGTTACGACCCCTCTAGTCATCGAAATATGCCATGAGCTGAACAAGAAGGTCATCATCGACCCCAAGGGAAATGACTATTCCAAATATACCGGCGCGACTTTGCTCAAACCCAACCTGAAAGAGTTTTCTGAAGCGACCGGGAAAAATTACGATCCGCTTTCACCGGATTTTCACCAGGACATTTCACAAGGCGCAGCCTGCCTGTTCCAGAAATACAAGATCAAACATCTTGTCATTACCCTGAGCGAACACGGGATGCTTCATGTATCAGACGCTCCCATTATAAAAATGGAAAAAGTATCCGCCCAAGTCAAGGAAGTCTGTGACGTATCCGGCGCAGGCGATACAGCACTGGCTACCCTGGGCGCATCACTTGGTTATGGGGCATCAATTGGCACTGCCATGAAATTGGCCAACATCGCCGCCGGTATTGCTGTCGGCAAATTGGGAACCGCTGCCATATCGGTTGATGAACTGAAAAAATCCCTGACATCTCGTGAACAGGGTATGGGACATCTTCACCCGAATAACAAAATTGTCACACTGGAACAGGCGAAACGAATTACCGACAAACTGAAAGAACAGGGAAAAATCATTGGATTTACAAACGGCTGTTTCGACTGTTGCCATCTGGGACATCTGAGTTCTTTCATGCAAATCAGAAAACACTGCGATGTACTGATCGTCGCCATCAACTCGGATCAATCTGTCAAACGCTACAAGGGAAAGGAGCGCCCCATACAAAACGAGAAAACACGTTCCATATTGGTAGCTTCCCTGGAATACGTCGATTACGTCATCGTTTTCAGTGAGGATACTCCGCTTGCCCTCATTGATAAATTGCGCCCGGACATAATTGCCAAAGAAGGCTATCCCCTTGACCAATGGCCGGAAGCACAATTCGCCATCCGCTATGGCGCACAAGCCATCGAGCTGGATCGGCTCGAGGGATATTCCACGACATCGCTAATTGAAAAAATGAAAAACTGAAAATGCAGCAATACATCAAAAAACAATTTGACGAACTGATTGGCCATATCACTGATCTGGGCAATCTTTCAGGCGAAATAAACCGGATTGCCGACATTTGCGTAAACGCCATACGTGATGGAAAGAAAATCATTTTCTGTGGCAATGGTGGTTCCGCCGCACAATCCCAGCATTTGGCAGCCGAACTTGTCGGCCGTTATAAACTGGAACGCCCTGCCATCAATGCAATTTCCCTGACCGTCGATACCTCCAATCTGACTGCTATCGGAAACGATTACGGCTACGATGCCGTTTTTTCCCGACAGCTGGAAGGCGTCGGTCAGGCTGGCGACATATTGTTCGGCCTGTCCACCAGCGGCAACTCGAAAAACATTATTCAGGCTTTTGAAACGGCTCGCGCCAAAAAAATTACAACGATAGCGCTTGTCGGAAAAAAAGGCGGAACAATGAAAGAACTTGCCGATTTCGCCCTTCCCGTCCCGGCCGAGACTTCCGCCCATATCCAGGAGTTGCATATTGCAACCGGGCACATCGTCTGCGACCTGATTGAAAAGAAACTTTATCCCCTCTCCTGACATAAAGATGCTGCGCCCATCATGCAACAGTACCTTGAAAGCCTGCTTGAAAAAATTCGTGCATTACGTAACCGTTCAGGAATGACACCGGGGAAAGTGATACCCAAACTCATCTTCTGGAACATCAAATACCTGCTCAAATACAGAAAGCCCCGCTCGACATTCAAAGACAACACGGTACACATTGCCTTTATCCCGCAAGCCGGCATCGGCGATTTTGCCTTTGCGGCAAAGTATGTTTACTGCCTGAAAAAAACCTTCGGGAACAATATCACCATTGATATCGTTGTCGATAATCATTTCGAAGCAGCGGAATGCTTCTGGAAAGGGAAAAAACATATCAATCGACTTTTTAACGCCCACAAAAAACAGAATACCTATGATTGTGAAATCGCGCTGACCCGCTTTCCCGTAATCCGATACATCGACAAAAAAAGAGTCGATCAGGTGGGGTCAGAACGTTTGAAACAATACCTGAAAACAGTCTCCCGTTTTCAGCTGCAAAATCCTCTCCTGTATCAGTCAGATTATCTGGGAAGATGTTATTCCCTGTTACATGGAAGAACACGTGAAAATCAGGCCGACATAGAAAACAGGCTGAGTATGACACAAGTCACTGATTTTCATATCCCTTTGCCGGAAAACGATGAAGAAACATTTGGGAAATTCGGCATAAAAGAAAATGCGTACCTTGTCATCCAAACGGGATCTGGAAAGCATTTCAGAAACGAAAACAACATCCGGCACTGGCCTGTGGAATATTATGAAGAACTGATAGAAAAAATCCGGAAAATCAACCCGTCTATTCCGATTATCCAGATCGGAGAAGCTTATCACAAAACCGTTAAAAATACGGATATAAATTTGCTTGGAAAAACATCATTCAGGGAAATGCTGACGATATTGAAAGGAGCACGGCTTTTGATTTCACAGGAAGGCGGTTTACCGATATTAAGGCATTTTATTTCAAGAAAACCCTCTTGCGTTATTTTCGGGCCAACAGACAAAAATTTTATGGGGTTTGATGAAAATTCAAACTTGAATACCAATAATTGTGAGGGTGGCTGCGAATGGATTTTCGATAATTGGTATAAAACGTGTATAAAAACCGGTAAAAATTCCGGCTGTACGAAGCATACGCTTCCCGAAAAGGTTATTGAATTTACAAGAGATACTATTGAATTCGAATAAGATATCCATACAAAAAAGGTATTTCATAAAAGAAGGAATCAGGAATGTCCAACAAATTTATCTGTTACAACACAACGCGCCAATGGAACCCGGGTGATGAATTTATTCTATTTGGATGTCAGAATTTATGCAAAAAAGTATTCAGTAACGATAATTTATATTCACTTATATACAATCGCAATCCGGATGTCAGACCAATGAATGGAATAACACAGGGATTGAGAAATATAAGATTACCGAATAATTATACTGAAGATTACAATTTCACAAAATATGATGCCTGGCTCAGAATAGGTTTTAATGATAACAGTATCAAATTCAACTCTGATTTAAGCTTTTGTGATCTTGCTGTTTTTGCAGGAACCCCTGAATGGATATCGCACAGATGTATTAACTTCTTTGAACATATCCTAAAAAACAAATTGCCCACATTGATTTTAGGTATTGGCTGGCTAGGCAACATCGACGCACCTATGGAAGCAGTCATAGAGAAAACTTATCTGTTTACAGTACGTAGCAAAATACTTCTGGATCACGATATTGCCAAAAAATACAACGTCGTTTGGATGCCATGCCCTGCATTGTATTGCGTAGATATCGGAAACGAAAGACAAATCACTACATTGAAAAAATGTGCCATTGTTCTTGGAGTAACAAGAACTGTTCCGTTTGCAGGAATAGACGGAAAAACATTCCGGTTTACCGTTGACATTGCCCGTTATCTTCGTAACAAATACAAAAATATCGAATTCAAATTCATAACTCATTATATAGACGACATACCCGAATTGGTCAACCTGTTTGGAAAGGAAAATGTTATCTATCATTATGACAGTTCGGCATATCCTGATATTTACCGGTCATTCGATCTTGTTCTGTCTACTCGTGTTCACGGATGTGGAATAGCGGCATCATTAGGAATACCCAACATCAATATTGCACACGATATCAGAGCAGATACCTGCGAGGGATTTCTGTCAGAAATCATCAATTCAGATTACACACCAACAGAAGTCGATGACGTATTCCGCAAATATCTTGACGATTCCTATATAACAGAATCCAGTACCAATTTGATTCGATATAAACACAGAACCTTTCAGGATTATATTAAATTAATAGCTGAAAACATTCCTGACAAGACATTATCAAGAATAGACTACAGAGAGGATATCTGTTTGCCAAGCGACACCTCCCCCCCCCCCGAATTAAAAGATATCCAAATAAAATTTGGCATAACCAATGAATGAATACTTAAAAACAACCCTGTTATATAAATTGTCCCGTTACAATGAATTGTACGGTGCCAACTCTTATATATCTATATTCAAACTGATCTTTTTCCTAATTCGATGTCTTTTTTACATACCACAAAAATGGAAAAAGGCTCCGCTTTCCAGCGAGAAAAAGTTAAACTCGGTTCCTGGCAGCATTGTTTTCAAAATATCCGGCGGACTTGGCGATCATCTGGTGGCGGCTAATTATATATACGCCTTCAAACAGAAATTTCGCATTGCTCCTGAAAATATCATCATACATTCCGGGAAGTCATTCCGGAATTATATCTTCATGGGAATAACAAAAAACATCTTCAATGAAAGCGCTCCATCAATAGATGCTCCGGCTCTCTATATTGAAATCATCCGTTTTCCAAGAGTAATAACTTCCAATTTTGATATCAGCATATACCATAACGACATTGCACTGAAACAATGGATTGAAAACCAGCTTCTTTTTGAAGAGTCAAACAGGAAATATTTTGAATATGCACCATTCTGTGATGGCGAATCAGCCAATTTATGCATTAATCTTGGCAAAAAAAGGATCAACCAACCGGATATAACAAACGATCTTGGCCTGGAGGAAAAATATTTGTACAAAGGCATCCCCGTCAATACCACCATTCTTGATGAATATGGTCTTTCAGGGAAAGAATTTATAACCATACATCGAGGTGTTGATACGGATCAGGTAAAAGATTCCATTAAATTATGGCCGCTTTCATACTACAACGATTTGATAAAAAGACTAAAGGAAATTTTCCCCGGTATCAAAATCGTTCAGTTAGGTATATCGCATGCACGTTGTGAAACCATGGATGAGATCGATATCAACCTGATCGAAAAAACTTCGCTTCCCGATCTGGGAGGCTTATTGCAGAATGCACGACTGCACATTGATTGTGAAGGCGGTCTTGTTCATTTCAGGCATGCCCTACACGGAGGAAAATCCATCGTTATTTTTGGGCCTACATCACCTGATTTTTTTGGATATTCTGAGAATATCAATATAAGAAGTCCAGCATGTCCAATTCCATGTGAATGGCTTGTCAAAAACTGGCAGGATGAGTGTTTACGTAAAGCAGATAAAAGAATCTGTATGCGAAATTTACATCCTGACATCGTAATATCCGAGTTGACGAAAAATCTGGACAGCGAAAATTACCCATCACAGATAAAACATTAAAATTTGAGGAACATATGTCTATTTTCAACAAATACAGTAAAGAAACCCGAAATCTGTTAATTGGCTTTGAAAAGGAGTTTCGTGATCGATTAATCTCGATCGAAAATGGGATTCATACTATTGCAGAAAAAATTGATCCTGCCCTATCCGATCAAATTCCTAATAATATTTACCGCGGGCATCCTGACCAAGCTTTTGGCCCTTATACTTATGCGCAGCATGGAGAAGACCTGATTTTTGCCAACATTTTCTGGCTGTTAAATATTGAAAATCCATCATATATTGACATTGGCGCCCACCATCCGATAAATATTTCTAACACCGCATTACTTTACAAACGCGGAAGCAGAGGAATCAATATCGAGGCTAACCCCAATCTTATTGGCGCTTTTTATGAGCATAGGCCAAGAGATATCAATTTGAACATTGGAATCAGTGACAAACCCGGAAATCTTGAATTTTACTGTATCGATGAATACTCGGGCAGAAATACGTTTGACAGGAAGACTGCTGAAAAATTCGTTTTGGAAAATCCTGAATTTAAAATCCGTGAAGTAAAAACCGTTGAAGTCAAAACGATCAACGATATTATCCGACAATATGCTAACGGGGTATATCCAGATTTATTATCAATTGACATTGAAGGTCTTGATTACCGCGTTCTTTCATCTGCAGATTTCAGTAAAAGTTTCCCCAAAGTCATTTGCGCTGAAATTACACAATTGAATATGGGTGAAAATATTTGTGAATTACTGGAATCACGCGATTACATTCCATATACATGTACAGTTGGCAATATAATTTTTATTCACAAGAGTGTATACAGGCCTCTCTTCTCGAAAAAATAAATAGTCTTCTTAAAACATTATTTTATTCTTTTAACTTTTTTGTTTAGCAATCCAAATGCCGATGAAATCATTCTGGGATACAGGAACCTGAATGAAGCTCAGTAAAATATACACAAAAGCACGTTTGCATGAAAAATATTTATCCTGCCATTCTTATTACAAGAATAGCAGAATCTTTTTAACCACACAGCATTAAGGAATAGTATGTTCCCCCCCAAAAAATAAACTCAATAAACTAAACGACAGGCTTATAAACATTGATAATAAAACCGATAATCTCCCTGAATTACGACAAAGGCTCATTAATATTGAGTTAAAGATTAACGAATTGAGCGATATAATCGCCCGCGCCCATAAAGATAAAAATTATATTTTTCAAACAACGATTTCAGATTTATCTTTTTTATTTCAGGATACCTTAACTTCATATACCGTTCCCGCAGTTACTCGTGAAATGAAAAACTCTGAATATAACTTTGAAGATATAGTTTTTTCTCCAGGAGATTGCGTCATTGATATTGGTGCAAACGTTGGAATTGTTTCTATATATCTTGCGAAAAAGTATCCATTTTTGAAAATATATGCTTATGAACCTGTAAAACGAAATTATGACAATTTCGTCAAAAACATAAAATTAAATCAAATACCAGATGGAATTATATTTGCAGAAAACAAAGCTGTCACAAAAGACGGGCGAAAAATAAAGATGAATTTCGATATTCGAAATAGTGGCGGTTCATTTGCAGAAGAAATTGACAATCATGAAAACATAAATACCGGAATAACTGATACTGTAGATTCAATTTCATTGGACAACATTCTTCAAAAATATTCTATAAGGGATCTCAAATTATTAAAAATAGACTGTGAAGGTTTTGAATATGAAATCTTATACAATACCAAACCAGATAACCTAAAGAAAATTCGCGCTATTCGTGGCGAGTTCCATAATTCCAGCAAAAACAAAAACGCAGAAAATCTTTTAAATTTTGCAAAAAAATACATTCCTAACATTTCCATATATATTCATGAAGGATAACCTTAATATTAATAATTTGCTTTTTAATAAACTTATTTTCAAAAAAGCAAATTATAAAATATTTACTTTAATCATGTTTATATAAATAAAATAAAGGAAAGAAAAAAAATGGGAATATTTATAGGTTCAAACAGACTGCTAGATCGGTTACGTACCATCCGCGATATTCTTAAAATGGATATAGAACAATTAGAATGGGACGCACTAATCAATCTTGATGAGAAAATATTAAATCAGTTTCGGCAAATGGTTTTCGAATTTCACAACCTCTATAACCCCCGTCGCTATTCACAAATATGTAAGGTATTGGAAAAACTGAACAAGACACATCAATGTGTACACGTACATGGTAACAACTACGCCCCACGGAGATGTTCAAACACACTCGTTATGCCTTACGCTCTGGAAGTTTTATATGCCCGAAAAGAAAGCTACGAATTTTTACCAAGCCAGCATTTCTATCCACGTGAATTCGACATGCCATGCAACCCTGATGCCGACAAAACAGTACTGGGATACTGGAACCTATGATCCCAGATACCACTCAACCGTCTTGACAATGCCGGTATCAAAATTCTCCTCCGCCCTCCAGCCGAGTTCTTCGGTCAGTTTGGTGGCGTCGATGGCATAGCGCAGGTCATGCCCTGGCCGATCTGTCACAAAACTGATCAGATCGGCATATTTCCCTTCTTTTCGCGGTTTTTTTTCGTCCAGTATCCGGCAGACTGCATGCACGATCTGAAGATTGTGCCGCTCATTATGTCCTCCCACATTGTAGGTTTCACCTGATTTTCCCTGATGGTAGATCAGGTCGATCGCCTTGCAGTGATCCAGTACGTACAGCCAGTCACGCACGTTCTGGCCGTTCCCATATACCGGGATCGCCTCTCCTGCCAGACATTTGCGGATGATGGTCGGAATCAGCTTTTCGCTATGCTGTTTGGGTCCATAGTTATTGGAACAGTTTGACGTCGTCACATTCATGCCATACGTATGGTGATAGGCCCTGACAATGAAATCCGATCCCGCCTTGCTGGC
>NZ_KI392031.1:1273710-1291495 GCF_000158475.2 Oxalobacter paraformigenes
TGAATAGGGACTGTTCGGCGCATACGGAGTGGTTTCCGCAAAGTAGCCCGTCTCCCCAAGGGTCCCATAGACCTCGTCTGTGGATATGTGGTGAAAACGACAGGTTTCGCACCCTTCCCGATATTCACCAGGCGCTGTCATCCAGTAACAGCGGGCGCTTTCGATCAGATTGAACGTCCCCATGATGTTGGTTTCCATAAATGTTCTCGGACCATTGATGGAATTATCAACATGGCTTTCTGCCGCAAAATGAATCACGCCACGAATATCGTATTTCTGAAATAACGATTTGACCAAATCCTGGTTACAGATGTCCCCCTCAATGAAATGATAATTGTCCATGGAAAGGCATTCTGAAAGATTTTCAAGATTGCCGGCATAAGTCAATTTATCCAGATTGACCACAAAATAATCAGGATATTTTTGGGCAAAATATGGCACGAAATTGGAACCGATAAACCCAGCCCCTCCTGTTATCAATATTGATTTCATTTCCTATTCCTACGCTTTTAATATTTCAATCCGGACATTGGCATTACAAAATCTCAAAATACACTTTCTTTCACTATTTCATACAACTCGGGATTGACTTTTTCAATTTCAGAAACAAGCCTTTCACGTGTCCTTCTGGATTTGTTATGCGCCCCGCTCAACATTTTAAGTTTTATCAGTGGACACTTGTCCTGAAAAATCTTACTGATATTCGCATTATGCGTTAAATCATAATGAACATAAGTATCATATGAAAATCCTCTGTTTTTCAGATACTCTGTAAACTTAACCTCATAATTAAGAATTACACCACAAACATCGCTTTCCTTTTTTACAGAAGAGAGAAAGGCGTCAAAACATTCATTTGTAAAAACATGGCTTTTGAAGACATAAAAAAAAGACTGGATATGATTTTTTATCTCGTTACTCTGGCTGATTCCCCAAAAATCGATATGTCTGTTTCCGCTTTTCATGGCAGAAAACATGTTCTCAAAAGGGAAAACCGGACCATAACAGGAATCATTGCAAAAAACCAGCTCTTCAACATTGCCAAGCATTTTGTTTTCCAAAAGATAGCGATATCCTCTCTTATAGGATCCAAAATCATATTCATTATGCCTTTCACAGTGCGCATGAATGATGTAATGTTGAATCTTGTCAAGTTCGCCAGGAAAAACCGGATTGTCCGTTACGAAGACAATGCCATCCACCACCTTTTTCAACTCACGCAAAAAGTAAACCACATAATCGTCAACAACTCCTTCCCGGTTAAACGAGGCGAATACGGCAAGTCTTTTTTTGTTTATTTTTATTTTTTCATACGTTTGCACAACTTTGCAAGCATTTTCAGGAAACAATACCGGGATTTTATTTTTATAACCCAGCAAATAATCTCCTTTTATTAGCTGGAAATCGATATAAACAGAACTGATACTTCGTTTTTTTATTTTTTCTTCCGTTATTTTGGATGAGGTCAATTTTTCAGCTATGTAGAAAACGTTATTTTTTGAGCACAACTGGCGCCACAACCACTGATACCACAAAATATGGTGAGTGTATCCGTTTAAATCACACCCGGCAAAAGCCTCTTTTTTTACCATGCAGCATGAAGGATTCACGACAGCGGGATTGGCTCGCCATAATTCGTCAGGTATTCTGTTTATTTTGTTTTTAAAATATTTCTTGTCGTCATTTATTATTTGCTGAATATACACGCGATACTCATCCGATCCGCCAATTTTCACATCATTTACTATAATGACGGGATTTTCATGAGAGATTATGAGGTTTACCTTCTTTTCAAGATGATCGCGCGTCCATTTGTCTTCCGCCATGCAAAAGGCGATGTATTCTCCCGAGGATTCCTCAATTCCTGATTCTATTGTTTTGCTTGTATTGACTGGAATATCCGTGTTTTCCTGTACAAAACGATCCAGCTTTTCAGTTATCTGTTTACTGGATACATTCCCCGCTACTATGAGATCGAAATTTTTATATGTTTGCTTTGCCAGCGCGTCAAATGTCGATTCCGGAAACACCGTCTCATCAGACAAATCAACAATGACAGATATTTTTGGAAGAGATTTCCTTATCCCTAAATTTATGGGATTATCAAAAGAAGACGGTATGCCCTGGGCAATGTGTCCATCGGATTCTGGACTTTCATAAACTTTTAAACCCAACAGAAAACATTTATTTTTTTGCGAAATGGTATTATTAATTTTCGCAAATACAGTCTTTCCAAAGAAACAGTATCTTCTAATACTGTAATGATAGAAACTGGTAATATTTTTTTCAAAAAACGCTGCCACATCCGGATCTTTCAATAAATTTCATGTAGCGGATGGTTAATGATTTTTATCATTAATTTTTTTAATAACCTCACCTAACGCTTCGCGCCAGTGCCTGATACCCAGCCCGTAGTGGGTCTTTATCTTTCTCTTGCTCAACACACTGTAAAAAGGACGAACAGCTTTAGTGGGAAAATCCCTGCTTTCTATAGGAATGACTGGTGTAGAAAGACCCGCCAGATCCATAACAGCGACCGCCAAATCATACCAGGAACAGACTCCCTCATTGGTGAAATGATAGACATCCTTTTTCCCCGTTTTCATTTGCTGGAGAATTTCAATTATTGATTTCGCCAGATCTCCTGCGCTTGTAGGGCTGCCGATTTGATCGGATACCACTCGCAGGCTTTCACGCGTTCTGCCCATTCGCAATATGTTCTTGACAAAATTGTTCCCGTACGGCGAGTAAACCCAGGCCGTCCTTAAAACGACTGCTGTTTCCGCATAATCGAGAACCGCCTTTTCTCCAGCCAGTTTTGTCTTTCCGTATATGGACAAGGGATTGGTCTTGTCTTCTTCATGGTAGGGTACATGGCTAGTACCGTCAAAAACATAATCGGTAGATATATGTATAATCCGCTTCCCGTATTTTGCCAACCACAATGAGCCCAAATGATTTACCGCGTTTGCCTGGACCGGTTCATCTTCCGCCCTGTCAACGGCTGTATATGCCGCACAATTGATTATGCAATCAAAACAGTTGTTTTTTAAGTAATTCCGCACTGCCGCTTCATCGGAGATATCCAGGGTTTCCCGATCGATATAAACAGCAGAAGCTCCCAGCAGATTTCGTAATTCAGATCCCAGCTGTCCATTGGCGCCAGTAACAAGCATCATAAAATAGGATCCTATTCACTCAAATAGTGGAATATGGGTGAACGACAGTACGTTTGAAAATCGGGTGCGGTTTTATCCTTTTCCGAAAGCAAGGCTCTTTTCCTGTCCACTCGCCAGTCGATTGCCAGATCAGGATCATCGAATCGAACACTGCCTTCACTGGAGGGCATATAGAAATTGTCGCACTTGTATGAAAAAACAGCCGTTTCACTCAATACACTGAAACCATGACCAAAACCACGCGGTATAAGCAACTGGCGGTAATTTTCGCCCGACAATTCTACTGCGACATGCTGGCCAAAGGTAGGCGAACCTACCCGCAAATCAACGGCAATGTCCAAAACGGTACCTTGCAGCACCCATACCAGTTTGGTCTGCGCATGTTTTCCAGTCTGAAAATGTATCCCCCTAATGGTTCCATACGACGATTTGGACTGATTGTCCTGAACAAAAACATAATCCAAACCTGCCTTTTTAAACTTGTCCTGATTGTAGCTTTCAAAAAAATAACCTCGTGGATCGCTGAATACTTTGGGTTCAATAATGTAAACGCCCTCAAGCGCCGTTTCAATAAGGTTCATGACGTTCCCTGTACACTTTTTCCAGATATTCTTTATAGCTGGATCCCTCTTTCATATCGTTAATCAGATTCCTCATCTGAGCGTCATCTATAAATCCCTTGCGATAAGCGATTTCTTCGATACACGCTATCTTCAGGCCTTGCCGCTGCTCAATAAGGCCAATGAAAGTGGATGCTTCCATTAAAGATACGGGTGTCCCTGCATCCAGCCACACATTTCCCCGACGCATGGGGACCACACTCATTCGTCCTTCTTTCAGGTATTGATTATTCAAATCCGTAATTTCCAGTTCGCCACGCGCTGAGGGAACAAGCTGCCGCGCTTTTTCCACGACGTCGCAAGGATAAAAGTACAATCCAACGGAGGCATAGTTGGATTTGGGATTTTTTGGCTTTTCCTCTATGGAGATGGCACGGAACTGTCTGTCAAATTCCACCACACCGAAACGTTGGGGATCCGGTACATGATAGGCAAAAATGGTTGCCCGCTCTCCCCTGTTCTTGTCAATTTCTTTTTTAAATTCCGGAAGCGCCTCCAGCATCCTGAAGATGTTGTCGCCCAGTATCAGGCAAACATCGTCATTGCCAATAAAGTCGGCTCCTATGGTAAACGCCTGGGCTATGCCTTTTGGCTCTGGCTGGACGGCATACTGGATGTTAAGGCCGAATTTTTTCCCGTCTCCGAAGAGTTTCTCGATGTTAGGTGTATCCAGTGGTGTGGAAATGATCAAAATATCTCGGATATCAAAAAGAAGCAGGGTTGAAAGCGGATAGTAGATCATCGGTTTGTCATATACCGGCAACAGTTGTTTCGAGATTATTTTTGTCAATGGATATAGACGTGATCCGCTTCCGCCTGCTAATATGATGCCTTTCATTTTTCCCATTTTTTCCTGTATTTTGCGCAATATTATACTTCAAAGTGATACCCGGCTGTGCCGTACAGCCTATCACATTACTATACAATTTCACATAGCTTCATTTGCTTTCTGGCAACATCGGAACACGGTTATCCATGAAAAACATGCGCAACATACAGAGAAACAGAAAAACGCTCAAACGTAAAGCCATCCCGTCACCAAAAAATATTTTAGGCAACCTTTATAAAATTAACCGGAAGATAGTGTTTTACCCAATTTCCAGGCTCTTTTTTCCTGTTGAATTCCATGGCTAAACAGACTTTGATTCGATGGCTCAGTCTTCTTAAAGATCGCCCGTATACATTTAAACCAAGTGATCTTGACATTCATGTCATCTCTGATTGCCAGTCCGAAGAATTTTCGCCTCCGTTACTCCGTAAGTATTTTCCGAAAATCGACACAAAAAAAACGTTAAGGGATTTCTCTTTTTACGACATATTTTTCAGACCGGTTCGTTTTGCCGGACGGCCAGACAAGAAAAATCTCTCTTCCCGGGATCGCTTTAAAAGAACTCTGATCAGGTTTTTTCATAACGATTATGAGAGAACGGCCAATATATGGAATCTGGTAGATACTGTTTTTTTACCTTCATCCAGAAATTCCATGTTTATTTCCAGTGCTCATATTGTTGACATGTTCAGGGTGCATTTTCCGGATTTCGATGTTTTTGAATTGTCGGGTCATACCAATTCTTTCCGTAACATGGTCATTTATATGCTGGCCCTTGTATCACGGAATCGATTTACGGAAGATAGCGAAGGTATAACAATTTTTGCCAACCTGGCCAATCCGTTTCTGTTGAAAGCTTATAAACTTTTACATCCGAACAAAAAGGTCTTTTTAAGATTTCATGACCGTATCGATCAAATAGCCAAAAGGACCCGCACTGAAAAATTGCGCAAGACGCTTCAAAAGCTGAGAGAAAAAAATATTATTCAGGAGGCAGAGTCATACTATGAGGCAGATGCCAATTTACTGAACATTTCCTATCGTCCCAATGCGGTGAATAGCGAAGTAATGAGGAACGTGGATAACAATTCCAGGCATTATTTTTATACTTTCATTGGAACATACAAAAGCAAACTGGATCATTCGCGTTTAAACAGTCTGAAAGAAATACGTGAACGTTTGTGTGTGCTCTATCCTTCAGCTTTGCAATACATCAATGAACGTATTATGGTCGATCTTGATAACGAACGGATCGATTACACAAACTATTTGAAAATCGTCGGCCTGTCAGAAATAATTGTCGATATGTATCGTATGGCTCCGGATGAAGGGCTCTCTTTTCGTATTCCTGAAGCGTTATTGCTGGAACGTAAAATCATAACCAATCGTTTAATTGTTCTGGAATGCGATTTTTACCACCCTTCACGATTTTTCGTTATAGGGCATGATTCGCTTGATCGACTGAAAGAATTTGTCGAGAGTGATTTCAGGCCATTACCGCCTGAGGTCCGTAACCGTTATGATTGCAGGAATTGGTGGCGTCCATCTTAAATGCAAGCCGGCACGGATTACGTCTGCTTTTCCGGGAATCCGGATAAACCAAAATCAGGCCGATACACAAAAATTGCAAAAAACTGTTATTATCCCTGAACAAGAAGAATATTTTTGAGATAGTGATTTCTTGAATTCCTGGAAACAAACGTAAAAAACGCTCTATGTCATCCGGCAAAAAATTCAAAACAGACATTAATGTGGATAATTTCGTTTTCCAATTTCAAAACCATAAAAACGAATGCAGAAAGTGCTATTAAAATACAGAAGTGACGCAACAGTTTGCCATGACAAAAAACGCAAACAAGAAAAAACATGATGGGCGGCGATAAAATTCCAATTCTTGCCCTGCCAGTCCAGGCAAACTACGTTTGCATAACATTAGCTTGATTGTCAATCCAATGTTCGAGAAAATACGTAATTCCCAGTTTATCCTCAATTACAGGCGCATGTGGCCTTATGTGAAACCTTACTGGTTTCGCGCGCTGCTCGCAATGTCCCTGTGCATTCCCATAGGTTCACTTGATGCTGTTATTGCACTCAGTCTGAAACCGTACATGGACATGGTGTTGATTGAAAAATCGACCGGATCGTCGGCCTGGTACGCTCCGCTTTTCATTATCGGGTTCACCATCTGCCAGGGGGGCCTTACTTATCTGGCAACCTATCTGAATGTATGGGTAGGTTCTCATATCACCAATGATCTCAAAATGTCTCTGTACAACAAGTTATTGACATTTGAGACGTCCTTTTTCGACAGGCAAAACTCTGGTGATGTCGTTTTCCGGTTCAATAACGATGCCGATCTGGCCTGTGCCGGGCTTTTATCAAATCTGAGACTTTTTCTTTCCCGTCTGTTTTCGTCCCTCTCGCTGATCGGCGTTCTTTTCTACAACTCCTGGCAACTGTCGGTTATTGCCATGGTTGTACTCGGATGCACTTTCTATCCGATGACCAGAGTAAGAAACATGATCAAAGCCCTGATGAAACAGACAGTTGCATCCGGATCCCAAACGATTACGGCATACAATGAAACGTTTGCCGGAAACCGGACCATCATGGCTTATAACTATCAGCCGCAACAAAAGGAAAAATTCCGGAAAATCCTTGCGTCGTTGTTCAAGCTCAGCATCAAAATGACGCAGCGTTCATCCTGGCTTTCGCCTGTCATGCATATCACAGCTTCTTTCGGTATTGCGGCCACGATCGGTTACGGATCGCATTTG
Source organism: Oxalobacter paraformigenes (assembly GCF_000158475.2). Taxonomy (GTDB): domain Bacteria; phylum Pseudomonadota; class Gammaproteobacteria; order Burkholderiales; family Burkholderiaceae_D; genus Oxalobacter; species Oxalobacter paraformigenes. The sequence goes on from NZ_KI392031.1 coordinate 1,281,116, forward strand.
ATCCTGACGAATCAGCTGTCGCCGGGCGGTTTTGTTTCGTTCATTTCCGCTTTGTTGATGCTTTATACGCCCATCAAGAATCTCGGCAACAACTTCAATTCCGTCCAGTTCTCTTTTATGGCCATCGAACGCGTTTTCGAACTGTTGGACAGCATTCCGGTCATCCGTGACAAGGAAAACGCGACCGAACTCAAGACAGTACATAAAAATATTGAATTCCGGAATGTCAATTTCAGTTACAACCCGGGAGTCCCCGTTCTGAAAAACATCAATCTTGACGCGAAAGTGGGACAAAGTATTGCGCTGGTCGGCAATTCCGGAGGAGGCAAATCCACTATCGTCAGTTTATTGCCTCGTTTTTATGACGTTGACTCCGGCCATATTCTCATAGATGGTATTGATATCCGGGAGGTCACGCTTGCGAGCCTGAGAGATAAAATGGCCGTCGTTTTCCAGGACAATTTCCTGTTTTCAGGAACGATACGGGACAATGTAAAAATCGGCAAACCGGATGCCAGCGACGATGAAATATGGAAAGCGCTGGACATGGCCTATCTGGCCGATTTTACTTCTTCGCTCAAAGAAGGCCTTGACACCTATATTGGTGAACGTGGAATTCTTCTGTCCGGGGGGCAAAAACAGCGGCTTGCCATTGCCAGAGCGTTCATTAAAGACGCGCCAATCATTATTCTGGATGAAGCCACATCAGCACTGGATAACAAATCCGAGGCTGTCGTCCAAAAAGCAATCGAAAACCTGATGAAGGATAAAACTGTTTTTGTAATTGCTCACCGCTTGTCAACGATACGCAATGCGGACAAGATCGTTGTGATTAACGAGGGCGAAATCATGGAAATTGGTTCGCATGAAGAGCTGATGGGAATAGAGGACGGTTTTTATAAAACCTTGTACAACGCCCAGTTTAAAAAAAGTACGAAATAATCCAATCGATCATTCATTGCAAACAGACCAAACCAAATTGCTCTTCTTATAAAAAGAGTCTTGTTGACAGTGTATCGTTGAGAAGTCTAGTTTGTTTTCTTCGCGGTGAAAGACTGTCTTTTGTCTTGCACAATGTAAAACCCTGTTTCCCCTTGCTATAAAAAAACAGAAAATTCTTCTTATCCTGAAAATGAATAAAAATCCCTTTCACCACTTGGATCCGCTCATTCAGGCGACACTTTATTAAAAAAATTCTGCATCGCTTCCTTAAGTTGCGGATTTTCGATTTCAGCTCTTCTCAACAACATTTTTTGAAATACCGTTTCATATAACATCACAATGCCTGTCCGGGTTCCGATAGAAAGCTGATCCCATTCTTCAGTAGTAGGAGCCCAGTTCATCCATGCCGGGTCGTTTCGCATCTGTTCGATTGAAACATTCAACTGTTCCTCCAGACTGCCCAGAAAAAAATCTTCATGGCTCAGCACATCTGCCAAACTCATCGCCTGAACAGTAGGAATATTCAGGAATTTGGCTATCTTTTCCAGTTTGTCTTTGCTTAACGCGGAAATCTTGCGGTGACCGTTCGCGATGGAATACCAGTAAATGGGCGTTACACCGATAACATCCGCAATGTATCGATCCTGAACACCCAGCTCGATCGAACGGCTTTTGATCCTGTTAATCAGCCTGTAACCCGGCACCTTTTTAGGTTTTTTAACCTTGTTTTCCGCGCCATTCTTGTCTTCAATAGCGTGAGCAGTCACTTTCTGGTAATCGCGTTGCATGGTATTTTCCCGCTGTTTTTCAGATTGTGCCATTGTGTCCTCAGTATTTACAAAGAATGTGTTAATTAATACGAATGCCTGATAAGGTAATCAATTCTAACAGCAATAATCAATATAAAAAAATGACTTTAATAATCCTGAAAGATATAAATATTTACCAAAACAGTATAGTTACCTGATAAAAATATAAAACAACTATTTCAGTATATGTTGAATCATTATTCTCATCTCTTCATTCAAAACATTCATATTTATAAAAAATATTATTAATTTTTCATTAAAGAATTGGGCCGGATTATCTCTTTTATTGATATAAAATTAATCCTATGAAAAATTCCAGTACGAAACCGATATTTTTCATTAAATGGTTTTTTCTGTGTTCTCGCCATTAATAAACTGCAAAAACTGTTCATCTTTATCTTTAAGCAAACCTTAGCGCCGAAGCGATTTCGCGGATTCCTCAAAACGGAAAGTTCCTGTATAATTCGGCTCTTCCGGAAGGGTGGCAGAGTGGTCTAATGCACCGGTCTTGAAAACCGGCGATGTGAAAGCATCCGTGGGTTCGAATCCCACCCCTTCCGCCACGCCAGACTTCCTCTCCATTCCCGAAAAACCGGTCATTTTTTTCTTTTTCCTTCAATATTCAGAATCCGGATGTAGTATCAGACAAGAAAAAACATCTGTCAGCTTGTGTTCAAAAAAAATGAAAGAGTTGTAAGAAAGAAACACATCCGCAAAAGCATATGTTTTGCGTTTTGACAGGTCAGTCCGGAAGAAATATCTGTTGCAAGTCGTTTAAAAAACGCTTGCCCAGCTCCGTTGGCCGGATATGGAGAGGAGAGATGTGGAGCAAACCGAGATGTGCGGCCCTGGCAAGGCCTTCATCAATGACCGAGAGGGGCAAACCGGTCCGTTCCCTAAACAATGCCGGTGAAAACCCGTCCGTCAGCCTGAGCGCATTTAACATGAATTCGAACCCGAGGTCGGAAACAGGCACCTCGAACTGTTCTTCCAGCGGAATACCCTGCTTTATGCCTTGCATGTATAAATGAGGATTGCGCAAGCGCATCTGTCTGATAATTCGCTGATCCGGCAAGGTGATTTTGGAATGGGCCGCCGCTCCGATGCCCAGATAGTCGCCGAATAGCCAGTAATTCCTGTTATGCAGACATTGGCGTCCGCTTCTGGCATAAGCGGAAACTTCATAATGTTCATAACCTGTGGCAGCCGTTGACGTTTCGATCCAGGTCTGCATTTCGTCAATCGCGTCCTCATCGGGTAGAACAGGAGGATGTTTGAAATAATAGGTGTTCGGTTCGATCGTCAGTTGATAAAAAGACAGGTGAGCCGGTTTATAAGACAGGGCAATCGATACGTCATCTTTCAATTGATCCAGTGTCTGGAAAGGCAAACCGTACATCAAATCCAGATTGAAATTGTCGAAATAATGTCCGGCTGTCTCGACGGCAGCCCTGGCTTCATCCGCATCGTGAATGCGCCCCAGTTCATGCAGCCGTTCCTGCGTGAAACTCTGGACGCCGATTGACAGCCGATTGATTCCGCTCCTTCGGTAAGACTGGAACTTGCCCGCTTCAAAGGTTCCCGGGTTCGCTTCCAGCGATATTTCCGCATCCGGTAAAACCGGCAAGAGTTCCCGTACAAAGGATAACAGCTTATCAATACCACCCGCTGAAAACAGACTGGGTGTCCCTCCTCCAATAAAAATACTGGAAATCTTTCTGTTCTCAATCAGAGGTAACGATAATTCCAAATCCCGCCGCAACACTTTCAGATACTCGTTTTCCGGAAGAACCGATGTCTTTTCATGCGAATAAAAATCGCAATAAGGGCATTTCCGGATACACCAGGGGATGTGAATGTACAGGGAAAGCGGCGGCAAAACATCAAAATGAGGAAGAGAAGAAACAGGCGTTTCCGGCGCCTTGCCGTTAGCCGGCTGCTGCGAAATCACGGCAACTTCTCCAGAAGCGCCCGTAGCGCCAAGCCGCGATGGGAATACCGGTTTTTTTCATCGGGGGACAATTCCGCCGCTGTTTTCCCAAATTCAGGAATCCAGAAGTAAGGATCGTAACCGAACCCGTTTTTTCCTTTCGGCTCCTCGACAATGTTGCCGAACCACCTGCCGTCGGCAATCACAGGCTGCGGATCGTCCGCTGAACGCACATAGACCAGTACGCAATAATAATTGGCTGTCTTATCGGAAAATCCGGCCAGATCGGCAATCAATCTGGCGTTATTGCGATCATCGGATTTGGGTTCTCCTGCATAACGGGCCGACAGCACACCCGGCTTGCCCTGCAACGCATTGACGCACAATCCGGAATCGTCGGCCAATGCCGGCTGCCCGGTCAGGCGGGAAACATGGCGTGCCTTGGTCAGGGCATTTTCCACAAACGTAAAATACGGCTCATCCGCTTCACCGATGCGATATTCCGATTGCGGAACAACGGTATAACCTGCCGGTTCCAGCATTTGCCTGAACTCTCTCAGCTTGCCGGGGTTTCCGGAAGCCAGAACGATTTTCTTTGCCATTGCCAAACACCGCTCTTTCAATCGTCGAGACCGAGAACTCTTTTTTGCATGTGAATCAGTTCGCCGATCCCCTGTTGAGCCATTCCGAGCATTTCGTTTAACAGGCTGTGACTGAACGCGCCTCCTTCTGCCGTTCCCTGTATTTCAACAAAATCGCCCGCTTCCGTCATGACAACATTCATATCCGTGTCGCATGAACTGTCTTCCTGATAATCCAGATCGAGCATCGGCACTCCCTGAATGACGCCGACTGAAATCGCAGCGACAAAATGGCGAAGCGGCACTTTTTCAATCAGGCCTTCTTCCACCATCAGCGAAAAAGCGTCATAGGCGGCAATCATGACACCGCTAATCGAAGCGGTACGGGTTCCACCATCAGCCTGTATGACATCGCAATCGAGTCTCAACGTCCGTTCACCGAATGCGTTCAGATCGAAAGCCGCCCGGATCGAACGTCCTATCAGACGCTGGATTTCCTGCGTCCGGCCCGACTGGCGTCCCCTTGCGGCTTCCCTTTCCATGCGCGTATGTGTCGAACGGGGCAACATGCCGTATTCCGCCGTCAGCCACCCGCGTCCTCTTCCGCGAAGAAAAGGAGGAACCGATTCTTCAATACTGGCGGTACAGATCACCTGGGTATCCCCGAAGACCGTCAGAACGGAACCTTCCGCATATTTGGTATAGTTGCGGATAAATTCGATAGAACGCATGGCATCGAGCGGACGGCCATTGGAGCGGATGATTTCGGAATTAGACATATTCAAATTTCAGTGTAGTTGACGTATTTTTCAATAATGCCACTTAATAAAAAAATTGAAAACCGTTAATTTGCCGGAAGAGCTGCCAAGCCCGTCTGGCTTCAATCGCCTGTTTGCCTGTAAAGCAGCCCAAGCGGTCGAAACAGGGCCTGCATATCCCGGTTCTGTATGAACGACAGATTGTAGGGATGCTCCGAAACAATGCAGTCGAACGATTCGGCAAACGGCAAGGCCATCAGTTTTTCAGCCATTTTTCCCCATAAAATCAGGACGGGTTTTTCTGAACGGTCTCTCCGCCTGGCCAGCGCCTCCAGAACAGTGTATAAAAAAGGCTGCCAGGCTTTCGTCTCTCTGGCTGCCGGAACATAAGAACGATAAACCAGAGACGCATTCAAAAGCAGAAAGCCTTTACCGAGCATGGTTTCCTGCATTTCGGCCAACGTCTGGATAAAAGGAGAACCGGCGTTCAACGCCTGATGGGCTATGGCTTTCATTACGTCGCTTCCCGTATTGTCCGGCGAAATTTTTCCATCCGCAACCAGGAGCATCTTGATGAAATTACGCAGTGAAGTCGCGCGATTGACCGGTTTGGAAAGACCCGTCTCCGACCATAACTCCCTGACAGCGGCATCCATAAAACAGTAACCTGACGCGCTTTCCGCTCTGGGATAAGGCCCTTCTCCTACCAGCACATACCGTACCGCATTAAACGGTTGCGAAAAAGCGGCAAACAACCTGCCCTGTGTCGGCAGGAAATCGTCCTGGGCGAGGCGCTTGAAATAACCGGGGGTTTGCCGCTCCAGCGCAGACAGTCCTTCCCATAATACCGGAACCCAGCCGGGATGCGCCTTCTTCAGGGCATTTTCAATCATGTCTGGGTAATCGTTCATCTTCATTTTTTCTTTGCCGATTCAAGACGGATACGGTCGATCACGGCTGCGCCAAATGCCTTTTCACGCAACAGGTGCAACTGATCGCGCGTCTGCGCCGCTTTTTCGAATTCCAGGTTTTTCGCATGTTCCATCATCTGTTTTTCCAGTTTCTTGATTTCCCGGCTCAACTCTTTTTCCGACATGACATCGTATTGAGCCTGTTCATCCGCCACATGCAATTCCTGCAAACTGTCCTGGGGATGGAAAACCCCATCGATCAGATCCCGGATTTCTTTCATGATGCCGGCAGGGGTAATATTGTGCTGTTCATTGTAAGCCAACTGTTTCGCGCGGCGACGTTCCGTTTCGTCAATGGCCCGCTTCATTGAATCGGTCATGGTATCGGCATACAAAATCGCGGAACCGTTCAGATTGCGCGCCGCCCGTCCGATCGTCTGGATCAGGCTGCGTTCGGAACGCAGAAATCCCTCTTTGTCGGCATCCAGAATGGCAACGAGCGAGACCTCCGGAATGTCCAGTCCTTCGCGCAACAGATTGATGCCCACAAGAACGTCAAACGTTCCCAAACGCAAATCCCGGACGATCTCCACCCGCTCGACGGTATCAATATCGCTGTGAAGATAGCGGACACGAATCCCGTTTTCCGAGAGAAATTCCGTCAGTTGTTCCGCCATGCGTTTGGTCAGTGTCGTGACCAGCACCCGTTCGCTTTTTTCGACCCGGTCATGAATTTCCGCCAGCAAGTCGTCAACCTGCGTACTGGCTGGCCGCACCTCAATAGCCGGATCCACCAGCCCTGTCGGGCGGACCACCTGCTCAACAACCTGTCCCGAATGGGCCAGTTCATAATTGGCAGGCGTTGCGGAAACGAAAACCGTCTGCCGCATCTTGCTTTCGAATTCATCAAAACGCAAAGGCCGGTTATCCAGTGCAGACGGCAACCTGAACCCATAATCCACCAGATTCGTTTTACGGGAACGGTCGCCGTTATACATGCCGTTCAGCTGGCCGATGGTGACATGCGATTCATCCAGAAACATCAGCGCGTCCGAGGGCAGATAATCGACCAGTGTCGGCGGCGCATCACCCGCCTTTCTCCCGGTCAGATGACGGGAATAATTTTCGATCCCCTTGGTAAACCCCAATTCATGCATCATTTCAAGATCGAAGCGGGTTCGCTGATCGATACGTTGCTCTTCGATGAATTTGCCGTTTTGCCTGAACCATTCCTTCCTTTCCCGCAGTTCTTCCTTGATGGTTTCAATCGCCCTCAAAACGGTTTCCCGTGGCGTGACATAATGCGAGCCCGGATAAACGGTAAAACGCGGAATTTTCTGCAAAACCTTGCCCGTCAAGGGGTCAAAGAAATGAAGACTTTCGATTTCGTCGTCGAACATTTCGATACGGAGAGCATAATCGGCATTTTCTGCCGGAAAAACATCGATCGTATCGCCTCTGACCCGAAAAGTACCGCGACTGAAATCGATATCGTTACGCGTATATTGCATCTGGACCAGACGGGTAATCACATCACGCTGCGGAATTTTGTCACGCGTGCGCAAGGTCAGAATCATCTGATGGTATTCACTGGGATTTCCGATCCCGTAAATGGCCGAAACCGTTGCTACAATCACAACATCGCGCCTCTCCATCAGCGATTTGGTGCACGACAGGCGCATCTGTTCAATATGCTCGTTAATGGCGGAATCCTTTTCGATAAACAAATCCCGCTGCGGCACATAGGCTTCCGGCTGATAGTAATCGTAATAACTGACAAAGTATTCAACCGCATTGTTGGGGAAAAACTCCCGGAATTCACTGTACAGCTGGGCCGCCAGGGTCTTGTTCGGCGCGAAAACAATCGCCGGACGGCCAAGACGGGCAATCACATTGGCCATCGTATAGGTTTTTCCTGACCCGGTCACGCCCAGCAATGTCTGATAGGACAAACCGTCTTCAATTCCTTCAACCAGCCTGTCGATCGCTTCCGGCTGATCGCCCGACGGCGGGAAAGGCTGATGCAGTTCAAAAGGCGAATTCGGGAAAGTAACGACTTTTCCGTCCTCTTTTTTTGAAGAAATAAGCGATAAGTGAGACATGAGGTTCGTACCTTTGATAAGATGTTGTACATCAGAAAAAGCAAAAAAATTTTGTTTTTTCGCTCTGCACGGCTTGCTTTATGCATTAAAAATGCGGATTGCATTTCGCAATAAATATTGAATGTTATCACGATGAACGAATCTATTCCGGAAACCATTTTCTCCGCCATTCCGATGGCGCCCCGTGACCCTATTTTGGGCATTACCGAAGCTTTTCATGCGGATCCTAATCCGAACAAAATCAATCTTGGCGTTGGCGTTTATTACGATGACAACGGCAAGGTGCCTCTCCTGAAATGCGTTCAGGAAGCTGAAAAATGGATAACGGCCCAGGGAAGCCCTCATACTTATTTGCCCATCGACGGCCTGTCCCTGTACGACAACGCTGTAAAAAAACTGGTTTTCGGGGAAAACAATACCGTATTAAGTGAAAACCGCGTTGCGACGGTACAAGCTATTGGTGGAACAGGCGCTCTCAAAATCGGCGCCGATTTTCTGAAACGTTTTTCCCCGGATTCGCAGGTCTGGATCAGCGACCCGAGCTGGGAAAACCACCGCGCCCTCTTTGAATATGCCGGCTTCCGGGTCAATACCTATCCCTATTACGATCCCGTCAGCCGTGGCGTGGATTTTTCCGGCATGATCGGCACGCTCAAAACCTTGCCGGCCCATTCGGTTGTCGTGTTTCACGCCTGTTGTCATAATCCGACCGGCGCCGATCTTTCCGATGTACAATGGGACGAGGTCATCGAAGTCGTTCAGGAAAACAAACTCATTCCCTTCCTCGACATGGCCTATCAGGGATTTTCGGAAGGGATTGAAGCCGACAGCAAAATCGTGCGCCGTTTTTCCAAGCTTTATTCACCGGTCCTGGTCTCCAATTCTTTCTCCAAATCGTTTTCCCTGTACGGCGAACGGGTCGGCGCTTTCAGTATTGTGGCCGGCAATGCGGACGAAGCGGCCCGTACCTTGTCCCAGCTGAAACGCATCATCAGGACAAACTATTCCAACCCGCCCATTTATGGCGCCAAAATCGTGGCAACCGTGTTGTCCAATCCGGAATTGCACCGGATGTGGGAAGATGAGCTGACGGGCATGCGTGTCCGCATCCATGAAATGCGGCATAAACTGGCAGACGAACTTTCCGCCAGAAAAGATGGTCAGGATTTCAGCTTCATTATCCATCAGAATGGCATGTTCTCCTATTCGGGCCTGACTCCAGAACAGGTCGAAAAGCTGAGAACAGCGTTTTCGGTCTATATCGTCAATACCGGACGTATCTGTGTTGCCGCCCTGAATTCCCATAATATGGATTGTGTAGTCAACGCCATTTCAAACGTTCTCTGAACCCTGTTTTTCATTCCCTGATCCGGGAAACGTTTATAAAACGTTTCCCGGATTTTTTCATGCTTATTTTCCGCTTTACTGTTCCAGCTTAAACGCAGATGAAACGAAACGGCATTTTTACTGTCAGAACAAACGTCCTGAAATCGACATCGAATTCATCGTCTATCCGGATAAGAAGCCCGATCGGACAAGCGCATACAGTAAAAACGTCCAAACGGCCTGTTTTTGAAGGAATTACTGACTTTTCAATGAGCTGGAACAAAACACCATTTATAGGTTTATGGAAAATAAAGCATCTCATTTCCTCATGGAGAACATCATGCGTACAAAATTGACTGCCTGTGCATTAATAGCGACTTTAGCCGTTACCGGCTGTGCAAACATGAATGACACCCAGAAAAAAACCGCAACCGGCGCCGGAGTCGGCGCTGCCGCCGGCGCCGTACTGGGCGCCGTTACCGGTCCCGGCGGCTGGGGACGGGCCGCTGCGGGTGCCGCTCTTGGCGGCCTGATAGGCGGTGGAGCCGGCTATCTGTGGGGCAACCACATGGAAAAACAGAAGCAGGAAATGCAAACCGCTACACAGGGAACCGGTGTCGAAGTGGTTCAGACATCCGATAACCAGATCAAGGTCAGCATTCCGAGCGACGTTTCATTCGCTACGAACAGCGCCACCATTTCTCCCCAGTTCAAGACGATCCTGAGAGATCTGGCTACCACTTTGAAAAACAATCCTTCCACCAGCATCACTGTCATCGGGTATACCGACAATACCGGCAGCGATGCCATCAATCAGCCTTTGTCGCGTGAACGTGCCATGAGCGTCAGAAACTATCTGGTCAGCCAGGGCGTTGCCGCGAACCGTTTCACGGTTGAAGGCAGAGGTTCCAGCGATCCGATTGCCAGCAATCTGACGGCCGCAGGACGCGCGGAAAACCGCCGGGTCGAAATCTACGTTGGCGAACGCGCAAAATAAAACAGACATGACCATAAAAAATGC
>NZ_KI392031.1:1291595-1363482 GCF_000158475.2 Oxalobacter paraformigenes
CATAAAAATGCCGGAGTTACCGGCATTTTTTATGAAGTGACGCCCCATCACACATACCCATCCGGATTTCCGCTCTGCCAGCGCCAGTAATCCGCGCACATCTGATCCAGCCCGTATTTTGCTTTCCAGCCCAGCAAGAAAAAGGCCAGAGATGGATCGGCATAATACAGGGGAACATCACCTGCCCGTCTCGGCGCTATCCGGTAAGGAATGGAGCGACCGCACGCTTTCTCGAAAGCACGCACGACATCAAGTACGCTATATCCGACTCCGGTTCCCAGATTGACCGTAAAACCCTTGTTGTTTTCAAACAGATAAGCCAGCGCATCGACGTGACCCCGCGCCAGATCCATGACATGGATATAATCGCGCACGCCGGTTCCGTCTTTTGTCGGGTAATCGTCGCCGAAAACAGCCAGTTCCTTCAGTCTCCCCACAGCGACCTGTGCGACATAGGGCATCAGATTATTGGGAACCCCGTGAGGATCTTCACCGATCATCCCGCTGGGATGCGCGCCAACCGGATTGAAATAGCGCAGTATGGCAACCGACCAGGATGGATCGGAAAAAGACAGATCGTTCAGTATTTTCTCAATCATCAGCTTGGAACGGCCATACGGATTGGCAACCGACAATTTCGCCGTTTCCGGAACGGGCGAATAATCGGGATCGCCATAAACCGTTGCGGAAGAACTGAATACAAAGCGGCGCACCCCGGCCTCCCGCGCATCCTGCATCAGGGATATCGTACCGGCAACATTATTGTCGTAATATTTGAGCGGTTCGGCAACCGACTCTCCTACCGCCTTCAGTCCGGCAAAATGGATAATGGCGTCGATGCCGGATTGTTCAAACACCTTTTTCATCCCGTTCCTGTCACGGATATCCAGTTCATGAAAAACAAGTGGCTTGCCGGTAATTTTTTCCACCCTTTCAAGCGATTTTCTTGAACTGTTGCATAAATTATCGACCGCTACCACGGAAAACCCCGCTTCCAGCAATTCGACGCAGGTATGCGATCCGATATAGCCTGCCGCCCCGGTCACCATGACCGTCCTGTTTTTATCGCTCATATCTTCCATATTCACCAATCAAATCACGCCATCCCGCTTTTCCCCGTTCAGTTTCCAATACTGACATAGACCCTTTTCTCTTTCCAAACAGGCAAATCAATTATCCCGAAAATGACGATCGGCGAAAACGGTTTTACTGGATAAAACCGGATAAAAAGACCGCTTACCCCGGTAACTCCTGCAAAAACCGTCTTGTTTTGTGATAGGGCAGCCTTTCGATAAAACAAAACCGCTTCTGTCCGATCAAAGTTTTTTTAAGCTGAAAAGGAAAAGACCCATGAACAGACAAAGCCTGATAAAAACCCTGCTGGCATTTGCCGCATTTTTCATATTTCTTGGAAACGTTCAGGCGCAGAATGCAGGCGCTTTGGAAGCGAAATACCAGCAGTTGCAAAACAAACTGGCCAACAACCAGTTCAATCAACCCATCTACATGGATTCCAACGAGCAATCCAACAAAATCAGCGGCGACGTATACAGTGTCGTCAATTATCCCTACTCTACCGTCCGTACTGCACTGGACACCCCGTCCGAATGGTGCGAAGTACTGATGCTGCATCTGAACGTCAAGTATTGCCGGGCGTTAAGCGGCAACAGGATTGAAGTCTATGCCGGGACGAAAAAACCCCAGCCGCTGAAAAACGCGTACAAGATGACATACAACTTCAAACCGGTTATCAACAACGATAACTATATGCAAATCATCATGGATGCGAAATCCGGCCCGGTCGGTACTTCCGATTATTACATGATGATGGAAGCCATCCCGTTGCCCAACAACCGGACCTTCATTCACATCACTTATTCCTACCGTTTCGGCACCATGGCCAAAATCGCGACCAATCTGTATCTGGACACGGCAGGAAGCGGAAAAGAAGGCTTTACCATCGTCGGCAAAAAAGCCAATGGCGCTCCGGAATACGTAACCGGCTTGAGGGGAGCGATCGAACGAAATACCATGCGCTACTATCTGGCTGTTGAAGCCTATCTCGGTTCGTTGTCTGCGCCTCCCGCACAGCAACGGGAAAAACGTCTGAAGGCCTGGTTCACCGCCACCGAACGTTATCCGCAACTGTACGAAATTACCGAAAAACAGTATCTCAGCATGAAGCGGGAAGAATTCAGACAGACTCCGCCAAACAACTGAGGCCATAAAAAAGCATGCGCCCAAAGGCGCATGCTTCATGTTTTATCCAGGGAAAACCGCAATCAACGTACTTGCCATACGCCACGATCCCAGTCATACGGTTTGCTTTCTTCAACCTGACAGAACTTGTTTGACTAACTTGACATAACGCCTGAAATCGGCGTTTTCCTCCGCCAACCGGTTACACCTGTTCCAGTCCACCCATTCCCCTTCCCGCGCCGGAATCAGAATCTGACTCTCAGAAACATTCACGACATCCAGCTGAATCACGCCAATACCATGTGCGGCATTCAACATTCGCAACTCACGCATGGTGTCGCCGTCATTTATCTTGGCCGCAACCAGATAACCCGGATTGGCCCATGAAGAATTGGAAACTGCCTGAAAAAACGCTTCTCTTACATTGGACATATTTAGCGCTTTTTTCACTTCGAAAGACCACAGTCTTGTCCGTTTGTCACCATAATGTGCAATACATTCCTTTACGGCACGATCCCAGTGCGCGCCCCCATCTTCCAGCCCCACCAGATCCGGATGAAGCCATTTGTTTCCGTTTTTTCCTTTCTTCCGGACGGTTTTTTCTCATCAATCCGAAGGAGAAAAAACGCTCAGTTCATTTTTCAGGCAGGTTGTCAGCAAGGGATAAAAAGACGGTTCGTTCAACCCATCATTGGAAAATCCGGTTGCCTCTGCGGTTTCCACATCAGCCTCATCTGTTTTGTCCGTGTAATACTATTTTTTGGGACGTCCGGCAGTTGTCTTGATCTGGGAGGTTACTTTTGAAGGACAGGATGATGCACGCCCATTTCCGAGGCAAGCTGTGCATTACCTCATTATCCGTATTAAGATGACTGCCGGCCTTTTTCCTGGCCTGACAGCAGGCCGGATAAACCGTGAAAATCTGTTCTGCAATCTGCCTTGCGGTCAATTATCGTTCAGCCTGACTTTTAAGCAATTCAAAAACCATACTTCCCAAACTGATTTTTTTCATTTCCCTGTTCATTTACGGTTGAACAATCATCTGTTTCCCAAAATAGAACTGTTCCATACAGAACCGGGTTCCCCCTTTGCCAGTGCGAAACATTCGTACCGGCTTTAACACACTGTCGCCAGGCTCTTCGGTTCGCTGAAAAAATATCATTCCAGATTCTGGACCTGTTCCCGGATCTGTTCGATCAAAAGTTTCAGTTCCATCGAGGCATCGGACAATTCCTTGATCGCCGCTTTCGAACCCAGCGTGTTGGCTTCACGGTTCAGTTCCTGCAACATGAAATCCATGCGTTTGCCGACCAGCCCGCCTTTTTCAAGAATGACTTTTGTTTCCCCCAGATGGATTTTCAGGCGGGACAGTTCTTCCGCCACATCGATTTTCATCCCGTAAAGCGTCACTTCCTGGCGAATGCGTTCGGAAGCGTCCTGCTGCGTTAAAGTAACCGGTACACTGTCGGACAACGCGACACCCAACGCTTCCTGCATGCGTTCGATCGCTTTCTGCTTGAACTGATCGACCATTTGGGGAATCAGCGGCTCGATCCGTTCGACAATCCGCTGCATGGCGTCTACCCGTTCCACCAGGGCTTTCGTCAATGCAGCCCCTTCCCGTTCCCGCTCGGCCGTAAATGTGGCCAGCGTATCGCTCATCGCCTCTTTGACCTGTTGTTGCAACGTTTCCTGATCGGGCGCCACTTCTTCAATCATGCCCGGCCAGCGCAACAGTTCGTTTACTGTCATGGCCTGGGCCTGTGGATTGTGTTGCCTGATTTCATGCTGGAGTTTGGAAAGCTCCAGAAACAGGGCATTATTCAGACTCAATGCCGACGGATTTTGCGTAGCCCGTGCAAAAGATAAACGGCATTCGACCTTGCCGCGTTTGACGTTTTGCATGATCGTCTCGCGGAAAGACGGTTCATAGGCACGGAATTCATCGTTCATTCTGAACTGCAAGTCGAGAAAACGCGAATTGACGCTCTTCAGTTCTATCGTCAGGGTTCCCGCTACCGTTTCCACCGAAGTGGTGGCATAAGCGGTCATGCTGCGAACGGCCATTTTTCTTCCTTATTGAATAATCATGTATTGCCGGATAAAAACCGGTTCAATACGGTTTTACTTTTTCCATACCGGCTTCAAGAAAAACGGCACGCCCTGGCGTGCCGTTTCGGAAATGACATGCAGTACAGACTGCCTGTCCTATCCTGCATTACTTGCTGCGGCTGCGGTATTCGCCGGTACGCGTATCGATTTCGATCTTGTCGCCAATTTCAACGAACAGCGGAACCTGCACGACAAAACCGGTTCCCAGCTTGGCCGATTTCATCACTTTGCCGGAAGACGTATCCCCCTTGACGGCCGGTTCGGTATAAACCACTTCACGGACAACCGTATTGGGCAATTCAACCGAAATCGCCCTGTCGTTGTAGAAAACGACCTCGCAAGGCATGCCGTCTTCAATGTAATTCAGGGCATCGCCCATGTTTTCGGCTTCGACTTCGTACTGATTATAATCGGCGTCCATCAACACATAATGAGGATCGGCAAAATAGGAATAAGTCACTTCTTTTTTATCAAGAATCACAACGTCGAATTTGTCATCCGCCCGGTAAACGGATTCCATATTGGAACCATTCAGCAGATTTTTCATCTTCATCTTGCAAACAGAGGCATTACGCCCCGATTTGCTATATTCGGATTTGAGAACCACCATCGGTTCGTTATTGACCATAACGACATTGCCGGCGCGTACTTCTTGTGCAGTTTTCATAAAAATAGGTAAAAAAGGATTGAAAATAAAATTTTGTTTCCGTGCCAGCTATCCATAAAACCGGCACCAGATCACGTTTTTTGAAAAAATTGGCGTTATTTTAACGCAAAGTATTGATAAATCGTACCAAACCGGACGCCAAATCGGGCCGGGCCGTCATTTTTTTTGACCAATCGCGTCCATGCTGTTTCAATTGCGGCAAAATTTTCCCGAATTCTTCCATACTCTCCAGACTGGCCTGTTTTTTCCCCGCATTCCATTCATGCCAGAACCGCTTTACTCTTTCGGCATTTTCAGATGAGAAATCCGCAAGATAGCTGTCCAGAAACGCTTCCAGCTTGACCAGATGGACCTCTTCTTCCTGAGGATAGATATGCCAGACAAATGGACGGGCGGCCCACTGCGCCCGGACAAACGAATCTTCTCCGCGAACAAAATTGAGATCGCACGACCATAACAGATAATCATAAGCGTTCTGTTCCATCATCGGGAGAATCTGCAAACTTAACTGGCCGGCTGAAAAACGGACGCCCGCCACCGCATCCCGTCCCATGAAAAAACGGACTGCCCCGGAGGCAACCCCTTCCGGAATCAGGCACAGCACTTTACGGCGGCTACGCTGAAAAGACTCCAGCAACGAAACGACCGGCGCATCCGGATAACAGAAAAGAGACACCATGAAATGTTCCGTTTCGGCTTCAACGCCCAGGGAAGAAAGAAAACGGACAGCGTTTTGGCGGTCTGCCTGAAAATGGTCGCGCGCCTCGATCAATCCGTCTTCCCGGATCAACCCGCCTGTTTTTTCGGTAAAACCGGGAAAATAAAAATACTTCGTCAATGAAATCCACGACTGCGGAGAGGCCAGAAGATGGCTTTCGTCCACCCAGGATTCCGCGCTGAGATATTCCAGATTGATCCAGACGGGACGCGCCTGTCTGGCGGCCATTAGACGGACATAGGATTCCGGCAAACGGGCACCGAACCCTTCAACAACCACATCCGGAACATCACTGGCAGGGAACGCTGGAAAAATTGATGGCCATAAACGGATACCGACTCCGCAAACAACCTGTTCCACCGCCTCGGAAACCACATCCGGACAGATTTTCTGCAAAACAGCCGGTTTGTCGATCCATAGCCTTACCCGGAAACCCCGTTCATTGGCAAGCTGCCTTGCAAGTCGCCAGCACACCCCTGCATCGCCGTAATTGTCGATAACCCGGCAAAACAGATCCAGCCTCAAAGGGGAAGTCATGGGACAGGCAATACGTGCAATTGAGCAAAAATCTACTGAGCCGATTTCAATAACGGAAGCATCTGCCCGAAAACCCGGGGAGAACCTGCCACAATATTGCCCGTTTCCAGAAAACCGGATTCCCCGTCAAAATCCGCCACAATCCCGCCTGCCTCGGAAACCAGCAAAGCGCCAGCCGCAATATCCCATATCTTCAGATTCTTTTCATAATAACCGTCGTAACGGCCGCAAGCTACATAGGCCAGATCCAGCGCGGCGGAACCGGGCCGACGGACTGCCTGGCAATTCAGCGTCATGGCCTCGAACATGCGCAGAAATTCCTTTAATGCTTCCGGGTCTTTCTTGCGACCGGCAAAACCCGTCCCGATCAGCGCTTTCGACAGACGATCCGTCTTGCTGACCCGGATACGCTTGTTGTTCAAAAAAGCCCCCGCGCCCTTTGTGGCGGTAAAAAGATCATTATGAACCGGATCATAAACAACCCCCTGGGTAATGACGCCGCGTTGTCTCAATGCAATGGAAATGCAATAACACGGGAATCCATGGATAAAATTGGTCGTGCCGTCAATCGGATCGATAATCCAGACATTCTCGCTCTCGTCGTTCAATCCGTTTGAAGCCCCCGATTCTTCGGCCAGCACGGCATGCGTGGGATAAGCAGTCAGCAGAACGTCAATAATCGCCGCTTCGGCCGCCTTGTCGACTTCCGTCACGAAATCGTTCTGTTCTTTTTGTTCAACGGCGATCTGTTCAAGATCGAATGAGGCGCGATTGATAATCGTCGCGGCACGGCGGGCAGCCTTCACCGCCATGTTAAGCATTGGTTGCATAGCGCTTTCGTAAAATGACGACACCTGCCATATCCGGAAAGGCGGCGCAGTGTCATAATGATTCATTAAAAAACCGGACAAATCGGGAAGACGATACCGGATACCGGTTTCGGCTCCCATGATTTCCCCAAACCCTGTATTGTAAATGAACCAGCCAAAAACCGACACATCCATTTTTCAGTCTTTGCGTTTCATCCTTGTCGGCACCAGCCATCCGGGCAATGTCGGCGCGGCGGCACGCGCCATCAAAACCATGGGATTTGATCGTCTGATTCTGGTCAGGCCCCGTTTTGAAAACGTTCTGACTCACGAAGAAGCCATCGCCTTTGCCAGCGGCGCCCAGGACGTTCTTGAAAAGGCGGAAATCGTCGATACCATTGATCAAGCACTTGAAAACTGCCAGTTTGCCGCCGCCATCACGGCCCGGCTTCGGGAATTTTCTCCGCCGGTCCTGACGCCGAGACAGTTTGCGGAAACCGTGTTGTCCGACAAAAAGAAACCTTGCGCCCTTGTTTTCGGCAGCGAACGTTACGGTTTGCCCAATGAAGTTGTCGAACAATGCCAGGCTCTGATCAATATTCCCGCCAATCCGGCTTACTCCTCACTGAATCTGGCTCAGGCCATTCAGGTTCTGGCATACGAATGCCGGATGGCGCTGCTTTTGGAAAATGGAGAACCGGCAAGAGTCGATCACATCGGTTTTCACGGCGATCCCGCTTCCGTCGAACAGATCAATGGGATGTTCGCCCATCTTGAATCAGTGTTGACTGCGATCGGATTTTTAAACCCCGACAATCCCAAAAAACTGATGCCCCGCCTGAGAAGGCTGTTCTCACGCACCGGGCTTGAAACGGAAGAAGTCAATATCCTGAGAGGCATTGCCCGGCAGATGGAAAAACAGGCCAGATATTCCGAACCGGACTGAATTACTGCCAGGTTCGCAAAAGACCCACTACCAGCCCCTCGATTCGGAAATCGTCTGATTCACGGTTCACCCTGATCGGCCTGAAGTCCGGATTTTCAGAAAGCAACTCGATGGCCGATCCCGTTTTTTTGAAACGTTTGACCGTCACATCATCCCCCAGTCTGGCAACGACAATCTGGCCATTTCGCGCTTTTTCGGTTTTTTTGACAGCGATAAGATCGCCTTCAAGAATGCCGATATCCCGCATGGAAAGGCCTCTGACCTTCAGGAGGTAATCGGGTTTGTCAGAAAAAAGAGCCGGATCCAGCTGATAGGTCTTTTCCACATGTTCCTGCGCGAGAATGGGTGAACCGGCCG
Organism: Oxalobacter paraformigenes; assembly: GCF_000158475.2. GTDB lineage: Bacteria > Pseudomonadota > Gammaproteobacteria > Burkholderiales > Burkholderiaceae_D > Oxalobacter > Oxalobacter paraformigenes. Next base: position 1,299,941 of record NZ_KI392031.1, read on the forward strand.
CTACACGGCCAACCAGCGGAACGGCATACTGTCCCTGACGGCCCGTTTCGGAAACCGGAATTTTCCCCTCGTCCTGCACCAGGCGAATGCCCCGTGAAATCCCCGGGACGATTTCAATGACCCCTTTCCGCGCCAGCGCCTGCAAATGCTCTTCAGCCGCATTGACAGACCGGAAACCCAGTTCCGCCGCAATCTCCGCACGGGTCGGGGGAAAGCCGGTCTTTTCGATCGATTGGCTGATAAGATTCAAGATTTCCTGTTGCCGTGCTGTCAGTTTGATCATACGCGCCCCGTCCGGATGGATAAATGACTGATAATATTTGACTGGGTATTTTTATAGCCTGTTGATTTTAACAGTATTTTAAAAGGAAATCGTCTGTTTTTCCACTTTTTCGGAAGCTTTTTGCCAATATAAATCAACCGTCTTTTTCTGACACAATAAATATTGCGCACAAACGCCCTACACAGTAAAATAACGAGTTTTCTTCTTCCCGCACCTGACTTGACGCCGGGGCGGGCAAATTTCAAACGTCCAAAAGGAGTATGCATGCGTCACTACGAAATCGTCTTTATCGTTCATCCTGACCAGAGCGAACAGGTTCCGGCCATGATCGAACGTTACAAAAACAGCGTCACTTCCCGCGGCGGGAAAATCCATCGCGTTGAAGACTGGGGCCGTCGTCAACTGGCCTACATGATCAACAAATTCGCCAAAGCCCACTACGTTCTCATGAACATCGAATGCGACGGCGAAACCCTGAACGAACTGGAAACGGCATTCAAATTCAACGATGCCATTTTGCGTCATCTGACCGTCAAAATGAAACACGCTGAAACCGGCCCTTCCCCGATGATGAAATCGGCTCAGAAAGAAGAATCTGCCAAGGCGCCCGCTCCCGCAGAACAACAGTCCGCTTCAGCCTGACAAAATCGCGACAGGAGACTTCTCTGACGTCTGAAAACCGGCTTCATCTGACTGCCCGCATCGTGGAACGCGAATCGATCCGATACACGCCCGCTGGCATTCCTGTGATTTCAGCCCGTCTGTGGCACCGTTCGCAGCAGATGGAAGCGGAAACAAACCGGAATATCGAATTCGAGATACCCGCCATCGTTATTGGCAATATTTCGGAAAAATTCGAAAAGCTGGCTTCCGATACGTTTTATCGTTTCACCGGTTTCATGGCGACAAAAAGTCTGAAAAGCAAAAGTCTTCTGTTTCACATTACCGGCTTTTCATCGATTGAATAGGCCAACCCTTTATATATACAGGAGCCGAAAATGGCATTTGGTAAAAAATTCGACAAGAACAAAAACAAAGACAAACGCAAACAACAGAATCCGCTGTTCAAGCGCAAAAAATTCTGCCGCTTCACGGTAGCCAACGTTGAACAGATTGATTACAAAGATATCGATACCCTGAAAGATTTCATTCAGGAAAACTGCAAGATCATGCCGGCCCGTCTGACGGGCACCAAAGCGCATTATCAGCGTCAGCTCGACACCGCCATCAAGCGCGCACGCTTTTTGGCCCTGCTGCCGTACACTTCCCTGCATTCCGCCTGATTTTTGCCGGACAATCTAAAGAATATTGGAGAAAAACATGCAAGTAATTTTGTTGGATAAAGTCGGCAATCTCGGCAACCTCGGCGATGTCGTTAAAGTCAAGGACGGATATGCCCGCAACTATCTGATTCCGCAACGCATGGCCCGTCGCGCAACGGCGGCCGCTATCGAGGAATTCGAAGCAAAACGCGCCGAACTGGAAAAAGCCGCAGCTGAAAAACTGGCGGATGCACAGGCCCAGGGCGAAAAACTGGCCGGTTTGACCGTCCAGATTCTGCAAAAATCCGGTGTCGATGGCCGCCTGTTCGGTTCGGTTACCAACTTCGACATTGCAGAAGCCTTGTCCAAACAGGGATTCGACATTCACAAGGCTCAGGTTCGTCTGCCACAGGGGCCGTTCAAGGCTGTTGGCGATTACCCTGTCGCTATCGCCCTGCATTCGGACGTTATCGTTGATATTACCGTTTCTGTCCTTGGCGAACACGTGTAATCAAGACAAGCGATCAGCAAAAAATCCCGGCATCATTCCCGGGATTTTTTGTTTTTAAAATATTCATTTCGCATTTTCAGGGAAACATATTACATTTGCAGAAGAAAGAGTTATTTGACAGCATAGCACCGCAAAACGCTGAAATTCGCACGGTTGCCAATTCGTTCCCTCTACTTCCCAAATATTCCGCTAAAAGCTTATTCTCCAATCGCTTAAGTCAAACCGATAAAAATCTAAAATACGGAACATGTTTCCCGCAAAACCGGACAGACACTGCTTATTTTCCGTAAATCATCCATTTCGGCAAACACATAAGCAAAAAACCGGCATATTTTGAAAAAATACGATCCAAAAAACAGCCACACTTGTCAATGCAGCTGCTTTTTTAACTCATCAGAATAAAACGCCGTTTATTTATTTTTTCTTTGTGATGTGATGAACCAGAACCGGAATCTGGCACAGGTTCAGCACCTTGGTCGTCACGCTGCCCAGCAAAAGCTGGCCGAGACCGGAACGACCGTGGGACCCCATGAAAATGAGATCGCAATTCTGCTCCTGCGCCGCTTCAGCAATGGCAGCGCCCGCTGAATTGGAAAAAAGGATCAGGCTGGAAAACTGGACGCCCGCTTCCTGCGCCGCTTTCTGGACAGGTTGAAGATATTCCATGCCGACCTTGCGCATCAAGGCATCGTATTCTTCTTCAATAGGGTAAGTCGGGGGAATGATTTCGACATAAACCGGATACTGGTATTCGGGCGCAACGTACACCCCGATCACTTCGGAATGGTTATCCGCTGCAAAAGCGACACCTTCCAGCGCGGCAGCCGTGGAAAGTTCCGAGCCATCGGTCGGAATCATGATTTTGTTGAACATGGCGATCTCCCAAAGAAAACCAGCTGTTTAATGGAGTTGCCGGTCTCTACGGCACAGGCCGTTTTTCGCGAATCCGGGCTTTTTCCTATAGCCTAATTTAAGAATGGCATTACATCAATTCTTCCAGTCGTATTTTCGTCACTTTTCCCATGACGGTGGGCAGATTTTCCACTTTTTCTATTGCCGCATCCATATTCTTCTCCTGAGTCATATGCGTCAGGATAATAATATCCACCAATGTTTCTCCTTCCAGCGGTTCCTTCTGGAGGAAAGCGTCAATTGAAATTTGCAGATCGGCCAGAATACGGGTAATGTCAGCCAATACACCCGGCTGATCTTTCACTTGCATGCGCAGGTAATAACTGGTCGTCACTTCAGACATGGGAAGAATCGGGGTATTCGTCAAGGCATCGGGCTGGAAAGCCAGATGGGGAACCCGATGTTCAGGATCGACCGATTCAAGACGGGCAATATCGACCAGATCGGCAATGACAGCCGAAGCGGTCGGTTCCGAACCGGCGCCCTTGCCGTAATAAAGGGACGCGCCCACCGCGTCGCTGTTAACCAGTACGGCATTCATCGCTCCTTCCACATTGGCGATCAGCCGCTTTGCCGGAATCAGGGTTGGATGAACGCGCAGTTCGATACCGTTTTCCATCCGCTTGGTAATGCCCAGCAACTTGATCCGGTAACCCAGCTGTTCGGCATATTTGATATCGATCGCTTCCAGCTTCGTGATGCCTTCGACATAAGCCCTGTCGAACTGGACCGGCACCCCGAACGCAATCGCGGACATGATCGTCGCCTTGTGGGCGGCGTCGAATCCCTCGATGTCGAAAGTCGGGTCCGATTCGGCATAGCCAAGCTCCTGCGCTTCTTTCAAAACGGTATCGAAATCCAGTCCCTTTTCGCGCATTTCGGAAAGAATGAAGTTGGTCGTGCCATTGATGATCCCGGCAATCCATTCAATCCGGTTTGCCGTCAGCCCTTCACGCAAGGCCTTGATGATCGGAATGCCGCCTGCGACAGCCGCTTCGAAAGCGACAATCACTTTCCTGTTCTGTGCCGCCTCGAAAATTTCATTGCCGTGCAAGGCCAGAAGCGCCTTGTTGGCTGTAACGACATGCTTGCCGTTGGCAATGGCCTTGAGAACGAAATCCCTGGCAACGTCGTAACCGCCGATCAGTTCGACCACGATATCGATATCCGGATGGTTCACGAGCAGATTGCCGTCGGAAACCACTTCGCAATCGCCATTGACGATTTTCCGTGCCATTTCCACATTCCGGTCGGCCACCATAACAACTTCGATGCCGCGACCTGCCCTGCCCCTGATTTCTTTCTGATTCCGTTTCAATACATTGAAAGTACCGGAACCCACCGTTCCCAAACCCAGAATTCCAACTTTAACCGGCTTCATATTTCCTGTTCAAATAAATAAGGTTTCAAACAACTCTCAATTCTTTTTCCTGGCGAGGTTTCCCGTATTTTCGCAAGGCCAGCTCCTCGGTGCCGAACTTTTTGCGGTAATACTCGAGAAAACGTGCAATCCTTTCGATGGCATGCGTCAGATCATCCGAGTTCGGCAAAAAGACCACGCGGAAATGATCGGGCGCGATCCAGTTGAATCCGGTTCCCTGAACGATCAGGACCTTTTCCCGTTCCAGCAATTCATAGGCAAACTGCCTGTCGTCTTCGATCGGATAAATTTCCGGATCCAGTCTCGGGAACATGTAAAGGGACGCTTTCGCTTTTACACAGGTCACGCCCGGAATTTCCGTCAAAAGCCGGTGAGCCAGATCGCGCTGGCGCGTCAGCCTGCCGCCGGGAGCGACCAGATCGTTGATGCTCTGGTAACCGCCCAATGCCGTCTGGATGGCATACTGTCCGGGAACATTCGAGCACAGACGCATCGACGCCAGCATATCCAGCCCGACAATATAATCTTTCGCATATTTCTTTTCACCGGAAACGACCATCCAGCCGACCCGGTAACCGCAGGAACGGTAATTCTTGGACAAGCCGTTCATCGTAATGAACAGCACATCGTTGGCCAGTGACGCCATGGAAGTATGCGTCACACCGTCATACAGGCACTTGTCGTAAATTTCATCGGCAAACACGATCAGTTGATGTTCACGCGCCAGATCGACCATCTTTTTCAACAGACCGACCGGATACAGGGCGCCGGTCGGATTGTTCGGATTGATGACGACAATAGCCTTGGTCTGGGGCGTGATTTTCGCTTCGATATCGGCAATGTCGGGCATCCAGTCTTTTTCTTCATCGCACAGATAATGCACTGCCTTGCCGCCGGCAAGGGTAACGGCTGCCGTCCACAAGGGATAATCCGGCGTCGGCACCAGTACTTCGTCACCATTGTCCAGCAAGGCCTGCATGCTCATCACAATCAGTTCGGAAGCGCCGTTGCCGATATAGATATCGTCGATCGTCACGCCCTCGATATTCTTTTGCTGCGTGTACTGCATGATCGCCTTGCGGGAAGCGAACATCCCTTTCGAATCCGAATAGGGCGCGGCATTCAGCATGTTCTTGATTATGTCGCGCACAATCTCGTCCGGCGGGTCGAAACCGAACGCACCGACATTGCCAATGTTCAGCTTGATGATTTTCTGACCATCCGCCTCCATTTCCCGCGCCCTCTCCAGAACGGGTCCGCGTATGTCATAACAAACATTGGCCAATTTTTTCGATTTGTTGATAAGGTGCATTTTGTGCTCCCGCAATGTGTTAAAGGATAGTGCCCTTCGTGACAAGACAATATATCATTCTGACTAATCCCCGATCCTGAATCAAGACGGATATCAAAACTGATCTGTCAAATCAGTAAGCCTATCACTTTATAAGAATTTAGGTAAGAAAAAAATGGATCGCGCCGCTTTTGTCAAACCGCATGTCCCATCTGATAAAGACATGCCATTATCCTTTTCAATATGGACATTCAGCCTGAAAACGCCGACAACCTGCAAACGGTCACCGCCTGCCGCGCCAACGGAATCACCCTTGACCAAACAGACTATCATGGCAGCCTGATCGTCATGCCCGGCACAACGCCATTGCCCTGGCACGTCAAATCGTTCAGGGAACTGGTGCTTGACGATCTTCTCGCCCTGACAGCATACCAACCCGATATCGTATTGCTGGGAACGGGAAACGAAACCAGACGCCTTCCGGAGGACTGGATTTTTTCCCTGCTGGACAACGGCATCGTCATTGAATGCATGAATGGCCGTGCCGCATGCGGCACATACAACATGCTGCTCGCGGAAGGACGGAACGCATTACTTGCCCTCGTCATGGAAGAGATAAAGTAGAGAAAAACGGTTACACTCTTGTCGTAGGATTTTTTGACCGGACAAGGTCTTGCCAGACCTTGCCTTTTACCTCAGAAAAAAGAGAAAGCACCATGCCAGAAGAAACTGTCCAGCTCAACCAGATCGTCCCCGATTTCGCTGCCGAGGCAACCGGCAAGCCTTTCAGGCTATCGGACTACCGGGGGAAAAACCTGGTCATTTATTTTTATCCCAAAGACAATACGCCGGGCTGTACCGCGGAAAGCATTGATTTTCGCGATCACTATGCCGAATTCCGGCAGGCCGATACCGAAATCGTCGGCGTCAGCCGCGACAGTCTGCGTTCCCACGAAAACTTCGCCAGAAAATTCGATCTTCCTTTCACGCTGATTTCAGACCCTGAAGAAACGCTTTGCAACCGCTTCAATGTGATGAAAACCAAGACCCGTTACGGAAAAGTGGGACGCGGCATTGAACGCAGCACGTTCCTTATTGACCGGAATGGACAACTGGTGAAAGAATGGCGTGGAGTGAAAGTACCGGGCCATATTGAAGAAATCCTCGACGCGGCCCGCCAGCTCAACCGGTAAATGCCCTGTCCTGTAACAGATGAAGCCGCCGGATACAGTCAGTTGTCGTCTCAAATACCGTACCGTCGAAAGCGAATCGTGAACAGGGTTCGCTTCGAACATAACCAAAACGAAACGAGGTTCTGATGCCCCTACCCAAAATGCCCACCAAACCTGCCGACATGATCACGCCAAAGGATGCGGCAGCTACCCGTTTGCCGGCAAACGCAGCTCCCAGAGAAAAGAAAGGAACGGCAGAAAAAAAGCTTGTGGCAGCGGCAAAACCGGCCGCCAGCGCTGCCCCCCAAACGGTCTCTTCCAGAAAAACTGCCGCTCCGGCGGGAAAAAGCGGTACAGCAAAAAATGGCGCGCCTTCAGGCAAAATGAAACTGCCGCCACGGCCGCCCCGTAAAAAACTGGTCGAAACGACCAAGCAATCGCCTTTGAGCCGTGCGGCAAGCCAGTCTGGAGAAACCAAGCTGTTCGTATTGGACACCAACGTCCTGATGCACGACCCGACTTCCCTGTTCCGTTTCGAGGAACACGATATCTTCCTGCCGATGATTACGCTGGAAGAACTGGACAACCACAAACGCGGCATGTCGGATGTTGCCCGCAACGTGCGTCAGGTCACCCGCACACTGGATCAGCTCGTCGCCGATGTAGACGAAAGCATTCTGCTGACGCGGGGCATTCCGCTAAACAAGCTCGGCAACAAGGAAGCGCAGGGACACCTTTATTTCCAGACCAAAATGGAAGCGAGTCCCCTGCCGAAAAATCTGGCCTCCGACAAGGCGGATAACCAGATTCTCGGCGTCATGATGACCCTGGTGGCCGAATACCCGAATCGCGCCGTCGTCATGGTGTCCAAGGACATCAACATGCGCATCAAGGCCCGCGCGCTGGGACTGTCGTCCGAAGACTACTTCAACGATCAGGTTCTGGAAGATTCCGACCTGCTTTACACCGGAACCCTGCAACTCCCTTCCAGTTTCTGGGAAAAACACGGCAAAAACATCGAAACCTGGCAGGAAAACGATCATCACGGCGTCAGCCAAAGCTTTTACCGGATCAGCGGACCGATGGTTCCTTCCATGGTCGTCAACCAGTTCGTTTATCTGGAACCGGAAGCGGGCGAAGCGCCGTTTCAGGCACAGGTCAGACACATCGAAGGGAAAACCGCCGTATTGCAAACCCTGCACGACTATACGCACGGCAAAAACAACGTCTGGGGCATTACCGCCCGCAATCGCGAGCAGAACTTCGCTTTCAATATCCTGATGAATCCGGATATCGACATCGTCACCCTGGTAGGTCAGGCCGGAACCGGCAAGACATTGCTGGCGCTGGCGGCCGGACTGGCGCAGGTACTGGAAATGAAGCGCTATAACGAAGTCATCGTCACCCGCGTCACCATCCCGGTCGGTGAAGACATCGGTTTTCTGCCAGGTACGGAAGAAGAAAAAATGTCGCCATGGATGGGGGCGCTGGACGACAATCTCGAAGTGCTTTCCAAATCCGACAATGACGCCGGAGAATGGGGGCGCGCCACAACGCAGGAACTGATCCGTTCCCGCATCTCCATCAAGTCGCTTAACTTCATGCGTGGCCGCACTTTCGTTGACAAGTTCCTGATTATCGACGAGGCGCAAAACCTGACGCCGAAACAGATGAAAACCCTGATCACGCGCGCAGGGCCGGGAACGAAAATCGTCTGCCTCGGCAATATCGCCCAGATCGACACGCCTTATCTGACCGAAGGTTCCAGCGGCCTGACCTACGTCGTCGACCGATTCAGAGGATGGGAACATAGCGGACATGTCATGCTGGCGAGGGGAGAGCGTTCCCGGCTGGCCGATTATGCAACTGAAATCCTTTAACCGGATTGGCGGGAAACAGCTGAAAAAAGCCGAAGCCTGTGCTTCGGCTTTTTTATTTTCTCTTCATCCTGAATAGCCGCTTATAAATATTTTCCTGTTTTCGCAAACAGAAAATTCCGCAAAATACTCTTTAGAGTATTTCAGGCTTTGCAAATCCGCCTACCTTTTCAGCAAAGAATCCGTACCATCTTTCAGTCCGGTAAAAATGTCCTGCCTTAACCTATTGTATTCTCAACAAATCCTGGCATTCTCCACGCTGAAAAACCGTGCAATACCTGAACGTCCTCATCATTTTCCAGCAAACCTTCAATTCTCTTTTTGAGCACAATTTACAGAAGGATTCCTTACAATCCGCCAAATCTTCTCAGCCGCTTTCCGGTTCTTGATTCCGGTTCAGGGAGGATACGAAGGAAGGCGTTCGCCTTCATTATAATTTTCCCCTTCTTCAAAGCTGGATTCATTTTCTTCCCTGACCAATCTGGAAAATAATCAAGACATTAATTAAGAGAACATATTAATAAATTTCCCTCCTTCTTTAATCATGAGTTCACTTGAAAAATGACGGTTCTTTTAGAGTCAATTATCAGCTTTTTATCAAGAAAACAGGAAAAGCCATAAACCGAAACGCCAACCTCAAAAACGCTGCTTGCTTAAATATGGACTGGATATTTCTCTACGCGAATGGAAATCACGAACTACAGGCCAGGCCGTGATGCCAAAAACAGCGGTTGTGCTATAACGAAATATACCGTGAAATGACTTGATCTTATCGTCACCGTTCTGACAGCCATGCTCAGAACCCTCCGGGCAGTCTCATGACCCGAAAACAGTGCAACGCGATTTTGCCGTACACCGGACATTCTCTGACCGGCAAAGGTGTAAGCCTTGCTCTCAGCCTGAACAGCATTTTTAAGTGACCCGGCATTTATTGCAAAACCGTAACAAGCACATCCTGGCGCAATGACTGATGTGCTGATTCCTTGCTGTAAGGAAAAAGATGTTTCCTGAAATCCTGTATCGCCGTTTTCCTTTTTAATTTTTCACGAAGATAAAACAGGAAGGACAAGAAAGCAAATACCCTCTTTGCCACTGCCTTTATTTTTCTGTAAACAGAACCGGACTATTTTACTTTTTAAAGTCCCTTTTCCATCAGATAATTTTTCAAAAGCACTCCTTTTCTTTCAACGTATTGTTCTGTGATGACTTTGTAACCCCGTTTTTCAAAAAACGGTTTGGCGGTAATGGAAGCCTGAACAATGACAGTATTTTCATGGACTGTGCTTTCAAGTTGATCGCATAAAAGAGTGGCGATTCCTTTTCTCTGAAAATCCTTATGCACGTATAATTTGTCAATATATCCTTTTTCGTCTATATCTCCAAAGCCGGCAATGACATTATTTTCGACCGCAACACAAGTAAAATGAGACAGGAAAGACCGGTCCCATTTTTTCAAATCGACTTTTCCTGTTGCCCATCTATCCAACTGCTCTTTGGTGTAATCTTTTGCATTTATGGTATGGACAGTATTGTAGAAAAGCCGGGCCATTTCCAAGACATCATCAGATTGGTATTTTCTTATTTCCATATTTCAATAAAATCCATGAGTGTGGCTTGAAGTCTCACCGGATCGCCCAATCCTCTGTCCGGCACGAAATAAAGTCGAATTCCGGAATTTCGGTAAACGACTTTCAATGGGCCGCTTTATGAAAGGAAAACAAGGCAGAACTTATCCTGCCCCGTGAAAAACCGCGAACAACACCGGCAAGCCGGCTTGCCATGCTTTCCTGTCTTATCAGGAAACGGCTTCAGCGGCTTGGCAGGCAAAACAACAGACAGGAGCTGTTGGCAAATACAGAATTCGCTCAATCCCCGAACGGACTTAAACGGTTCCAGTCGAATTTGTCCAGATAGTCATCTATAAAAGCGGCCTTGTTATTTCTATATTTTTCGACCAAGGCTTCCGATTTCATTCTCTGTGAAGCCGTCATATCTTCTTTGTGGAATTCCTTAATGATAGCGGCAACGTCTTTATGCGGAAAAAAATGGAACCCGCCGGCATTAAATCCCTCGCTTGCGAATCCTGTCGGTATCTGCATCAGCAATTGCCTTGCCGCATAAGCGATGACTTTATTATTGTGGGTTTGCGCGATTAGTTTCAGGGCCTGATAAACCGCGCAGGAATTGTCTCCCCTGCTTTCAGAACCCAGATTTTTCCACACTTCGTTTTCATGAAAAAAATTCAGCTTTATCCGGCAGACAGCATCGGCATTGCCGTTTTTCGCCGCAATGAAGTACCACTCCTGCGCCGTCTTTTCTTCACCGAAAGCCCGGTAAATTTCACCCGTCATATACTGGGCATACGGCACGTTTTTATCGGCAAACTTTTTGTATTGCCGAAATGCCCTGCTGTACCATGACTGGGCCTGCGCGCTTTTGAAATCCACGCAATAACGGGCATACAAATATTGGGCGTCCGGATTTCCGGTTACCGCAACCGGGTAAACCTGTCGGCACGCTTCGGCCAGCTGTTCCCTGAAAAAGCCATTCCCGTTTTCGGTTGAAACCGGATTGTCCAGATACATTTCGTACTGCCTTATCAGGGCCAGCACATTCCCTTTTCGGGCCGACAGGCCAAACAGATCATATACTTCCTGCACAGTGTGAGAAGGCCGGTTTTCCCAGCGACGGTAACGCATGGCCCGACGGTATTCCTCTATGCCGGGAAGATTATCCGGCAGGAAATCGCTGAAATTCACCGGAACATTTTTCCAGGCATCCGGACTGGAACCGGGTTCATCCGCTTTCCGGCTTTTGTCGTTTTCCCAGAAAACGAGGAAACGGCTGAAGTAATCCGTCCAGGATGCCGTTTTCCGTTCGCCAGTCCCCACCGGTCCGTTTTTCGCAAAAACGGTCAAGGGCGAAATGAAAACAAGGAAAAGGCACAAACACAAACCGGCGAATTTTTTTTCACGATTTTCCATAGTGCGCAGCCCCGGGTCTCCAGTTGGCAACCGGCCATACCTTTCAAACACACGTAAAACCGGACATATTCAAATTGTTCCCGCAGTGGAGAACCGAACTTCCGTCCATCATACTATGCGTATCGGTACAGCCTCAACCGGATTACCGGTTTTCAGGAAAAAACGGTATTTTCCATGATAGCAAGCGCATTGCTTTTCTCTCTGAACGGGTAAGCAGTCTGTTCTTTATTTTTTCGCTTCCACAAAAATGCCCCCTCGGGCAAAACCTCGAGGAGGCAAATTTACAAACCGTTCACAGACAGACTATCAATCTCCCGTCCGTTTGTCGAATACCAGTTCTCCATCCTTTTCGTCCACCACAATAACATCTTTCGGGCCATACCTGCCTTCCAGTATATACTTCGAAATCGGGTTTTCGATCTGGTTCTGGATCGCTCTTTTCAGCGGACGGGCACCGAACAGCGGATCGAAGCCGGCTTCGGCAATCTTGTGAAGCGCCGCATCGGAAACTTCCATCGACATATCCATCTTTTGCAAACGCCTGTTGACCAGTTCGAGCTGGATCCGCGCGATAGCGCCGATGTTCTTTTCGTCCAGAGCGTGGAAAACAACGATTTCATCCACGCGGTTGATGAATTCCGGACGGAAATGCTTCCTGACTTCTTCCATCACCGCCATCTTGACCAGGCCCTGATCGCTGCCGCCCATTGACTGGATCAGTTGCGATCCCAGATTCGAGGTCATGACAATCACCGTATTCTTGAAATCGACCGTCCGGCCCTGACCGTCGGTCATGCGCCCGTCGTCCAGCACCTGCAACAGCACGTTGAAGACATCCGGATGCGCCTTTTCGATTTCATCCAGCAAAATGACGCTGTACGGTTTGCGACGGACGGCCTCGGTCAGATAACCGCCTTCCTCGTAACCCACGTATCCCGGAGGCGCGCCGATCAGCCGTGCAACCGAATGTTTTTCCATGAACTCACTCATGTCGATCCGGATCATCGCGTCTTCGGTATCGAACAGGAAACCGGCCAGTGCCTTGCACAATTCCGTTTTACCGACACCGGTCGGGCCAAGGAACATGAATGAACCGTATGGCCGGTTCGGATCGGACAAGCCGGCACGCGAGCGGCGGATCGCCTCGGATACCGCGACAATCGCTTCATGCTGGCCGACAACGCGTTTGTGCAGTTCGTCTTCCATGTGCAACAGCTTGTCGCGTTCACCCTGCATCATTTTGGAAACCGGAATGCCGGTGGCGCGTGAAACCACTTCAGCGATTTCCTCGGCATCCACTTCGGTACGCAACAACCTCGGATGGGCGTGTTCCAGCCTGGCATCCTTGTCGTTTTCCATTGCCAGCGCTTTTTCAAGCTCCGGCAATCTGCCGTACATCAGTTCGGACATCTTTTGGTAATCGCCCCGGCGTTTGGCTTCCTCGATCTGCAGGCGGATTTTTTCGATTTCTTCCTTGATGTGTTTCGAACCTTCCACCCCGGCCTTTTCCGCCTTCAGGATTTCATCGTAATCGGCGTATTCCTTTTCGAGTTTCGCGATTTCTTCTTCAAGCAGGGCCAGGCGTTTCCTGGACGCTTCATCCGTTTCTTTTTTGACCGCCTCGCGTTCGATTTTCAACTGGATAATGCGCCGGTCGAGCCTGTCCATGACTTCCGGTTTGGAATCGATTTCCATCTTGATGCGCGAAGCCGCTTCATCAATCAGGTCAATCGCCTTGTCCGGAAGGAACCGGTCAGTTATGTACCGGTGAGACAGTTCCGCCGCCGCGATAATGGCCGGGTCGGAAATTTCCACGCCATGATGCACTTCATATTTTTCCTGCAAGCCGCGCAGAATCGCGATCGTATCTTCAACCGACGGTTCATCCACCATGATCTTCTGGAAACGGCGTTCCAAAGCGGCGTCTTTCTCGATGTACTTGCGGTATTCGTCCAGTGTCGTCGCACCGACGCAATGCAATTCACCGCGCGCCAGCGCCGGTTTCAGCATGTTGCCCGCATCCATCGCCCCTTCGGCCTTGCCTGCTCCGACCATCGTATGGATTTCGTCGATAAAGACGATATCCTGCCCTTCGTCTTTGGCCAGTTCGTTCAACACGGCTTTCAGGCGTTCCTCGAATTCGCCGCGGAATTTCGCCCCGGCCAGCAGGGCGGCCATATCCAGCGCCAGCACCCGTTTGCCCTTCAGGCTTTCCGGCACTTCATTGTTGACGATCCGCTGTGCCAGCCCTTCGACAATCGCCGTCTTGCCGACGCCCGGTTCGCCGATCAGAACCGGATTGTTTTTCGTCCTGCGCTGCAAGACCTGAATGGCCCGGCGGATTTCATCGTCACGGCCGATCACCGGATCCAGCTTGCCCTGGCGCGCCCTTTCGGTCAGATCCATCGTGTATTTTTTAAGCGCTTCGCGCTGGCCTTCCGCATCGGCGGAATTGACGTTGGCGTCTCCCCGGACAGCCTTGATCGCCGCTTCCAGCGCGCTGCGCGACAAGCCGGCTTCACGCGCCAGACGTCCCGCTTCCGACTTGTCATCAAGAAGCGCCAGCAAAATCATTTCACTGGCGATAAACTGGTCGTTCCGTTTTTGCGCTTCCCGGTCCGCCAGATTCAGGACATTCATCAATTCACGTCCGATCTGGACATCTCCCCCTGTACCGGTCACTTTCGGTAACCGATCAACGGCAGTTTTCAGGGCACCGGCAAGTTTGTTGACATTCACACCGGCCCGCTGGAGAAGGGACTTGGTACTGCCGTCATTTTGTTGCAGCAAAGCCGTCAACAGATGAACCGGATCAATGTACTGGTTATCGTTACCGACTGCCAGACTGTGCGCATCTGCAATGGCTTCCTGTAACTTCGTAGTCAATTTGTCTTGACGCATTGCAATCTCCCTATAACTGTTATTTTTTCCATATTGGGATCAGCATGCCTTATTTCAAGACTTTCACCTTGCGAAAAAAGGAAAGAGAACGACATTTTCGCCCTTTCAAAGTCCGGAAAAATAACGGTAGCTGGCAAAGCCCCCCATACACAACAGTATGGCGCCAGCGACATGCAAAACAACCTGCAAACCTGCCCAGAGATACTCTCCCCTTTGGAGCATCAGAACGGTTTCGGCGGAAAACGTCGAAAAAGTCGTCAGACCTCCCAGAAAACCCGTAATCGCGAAAAGCCGCCACTCCGGACTGATGCCGTTGTGTCCGTAAAAAAACGCCATTGCCAGACCGATGACGTATCCACCGGAAAGATTGGCGACAAGCGTTCCCAGCGGAATATGCTGATGAATGCTGTTCATCAGCATTCCCAGGCCCCATCTTAACCAGGCGCCGATTGCCGCGCCCAGACCTACCGCAAGCCAGCTCATTGAAACCCCTTCCTTGTTTGTCGGTTCAAAAAATATCTGTCCCTTCATTCAGGGACAAATGAAAGAAAACCGGAAGGCCAGGAAACGGGGGAACAAAAGACAGACGCACCGATATCCTCACCGCTCCGGTGAAAAAATCAGGCGTCATCAGCCACAAATAACCGTGGCGGTTGGGAAAGGTGGAACACCATCACCTTGAGTCTGAAATCATAATCTCCAAACAGCCGGAACACAATACCGTTTTCTCGCACGTCCCCTGCAACTCCGGTATCATCACTCTGTTAACCGGGCCAAACGGCATTCATTTCGGCATGCATTATTTCATTCTCTTTCTGGCGTTCGCCAAAATCGGCATGTTCACGATTGGCGGAGGGCAAGCCATGATTCCGCTGATCGAACGGGATATCGTGAGCCGCGGCTGGCTGGAACCCGACGAATTCATCGATCTGCTGGCCGTGACGCAATCGCTGCCGGGAGTCTTTGCCGTCAATATCGCCATATTCGTCGGGCATAAAATCAAGGGCGTATGGGGAGCAATCTGGAGCGCGCTCGGCTGCATTCTTCCCGCCTTTGTCACCATGCTGGCAATCGCCCTTTTCTTCAGACAGTATCAGGAAAGCGTCTGGGTAATCAAAATCTTCAACGGCATCCGTCCGGCTGTCGTCGCCCTTATTCTGGTTCCCTGCATCACTGCCGCAAAAGCGATGAAACTCTCCCGGATGGAACTGGTCTTTCCCGCACTGGCCGCGCTGTCGATCTGGTTGCTGGGCGTGTCACCGGTATGGATCGTCTGTCTGGGCATCGCCGGCGGCCTGCTCTATACCGGGTGGCTGAAAAACAGGATCCGAAGCAAAAGGAGAAACCGTTGACCCTCTATTGGCAACTCTTTTATGCCTATACCAAGATCGGCATTTTCGGATTCGGCGGCGGATATGCCATGCTGTCCCTGATCCAGCATGAAGTCGTGGACAAATACCACTGGCTGACGCTGGCCGAATTCACCGATGTTATCGCGATTTCCCAGATGACGCCCGGGCCTGTCGGCATCAACAGCGCGACTTATATAGGCTATACCGTAACGGGGAACGTCTGGGGAGCCATTCTGGCGACATTTGCCGTTTCCCTGCCGTCTTTTATTCTGGTCCTGCTGATTTCGGTTTTCTTTGTCCGGTTCCGGCAAAACCGCTATGTTTCTGCCGCCTTTACCGGCCTTCGCCCGGTCACCATAGGACTGATTGCCGCCGCCGCACTGGTTCTCATGAACGGCGACAACTTCATCGACTATAAAAGCGTGCTGATTTTTGCCGCCGCATTTTTGCTGAGCTGGAAATTCAGGCTGCACCCGATCCTGATGATCTGTCTTGCAGGGGCCGCCGGTCTGGCGCTGTACTGATACGGCAAAAACATCCATGGCCAACATACCGGCACTTTACCATTTCCGGCTGGCCGTTTCATCGTCCGGTTTCGCCGCTACCCAGCGGGAACCTTCCGGCGTTTCTTCCTTTTTCCAGAAAGGCGCCCGCGTTTTCAGCTGATCAATGACGTACTCGCAGGCACGGAATGCTTCACCCCGGTGCCGCGAACCGGCAGCGACCAGCACGATCTGGTCGGATGGCTCCAGTTTCCCGACGCGGTGAATCACAGCAAGATCCATCACGTCCCAGCGCCGGCACGCCTCTTCGGCGATTTCCTGAAGTACCTGCTCCGTCATGCCCGGATAGTGCTCCAGTTCCATGGACAAAACGGTTTCATCCCCGTGAATGTCCCGAACCGTTCCGAGAAACGATACAACCGCCCCGATATCGCGACGATCTGAACGCAAACGGTTCACTTCTTCCGTCAAATCGAAATCCCCGGTCTGGACGTGTATGGATATCATGAGTATCTTTTATTGTAGCCAACCAAAACGGATTCGAATGTTCTGCGGGAATGCCTTTCAGACAATACGCATGGAAAAATCCGTCGCCTTTATATCTTTGGTCAATTCCCCTATCGAAATCCTGTCCACCCCCGTTTCGGCAATGGCGCGAACCGTCCCCCGATCAATTCCACCCGAAGCCTCAAGTACCGCCCCTGTTTTCGACTCTTTGGCAATCCGGACAGCCTCACGCATTTTTTCCAGACTGAAATTGTCGAGCATGATCGATTTTGCGCCCGCCTCCAGCGCTTCCTTCAATTGTTCAAGTGTTTCCACCTCGATCTGAACCGGCACATTCCTGTGTTTGAACGCTGCTTCCAACGCCTGACGGATGCCGCCGGCGGCGGCAATGTGATTTTCCTTGATCAGGATGGCATCGTACAAGGCCATACGCTGATTTTCTCCCCCACCGACAGAGACGGCATATTTTTGCGCCACGCGCAAACCCGGCAGGGT
The DNA here is from genome assembly GCF_000158475.2 of Oxalobacter paraformigenes. Classification (GTDB taxonomy): domain Bacteria; phylum Pseudomonadota; class Gammaproteobacteria; order Burkholderiales; family Burkholderiaceae_D; genus Oxalobacter; species Oxalobacter paraformigenes. Next base: position 1,317,372 of record NZ_KI392031.1, read on the forward strand.
TTTCCGCGTATCGTAAATTTTCGCGGACGTGCCTGCCACCAGCCTGACATACATTCTTGTCGCTGTGGCTACCGCCGAAAGCAGTTGCAGATAGTTCAGGGCCGTGCGCTCCCCGGTGAGGAGAGAACGCACGGAACCGGTCATACGGCATACTTCACTTCCCGCTTCCATCAAATCGCCCTCCCGATACCCCCACTCGATCCGGACGCGTGAATCCAGGGCGTTCATGACCCCTTCAAACCAGGGAATCCCGCACAGCACGGCCTCTTCCCGCACGATTACACGCGCGGAAACCGTTTCATTTTCCGGAAGAAGCGAAGCCGTCAGATCACCGGCTCCAATATCCTCGACAAGCGCGGCTTCAATATTGGTCGCGATCGTCGCTTCCAGCATGCCATACCCGAATATACTGCGGTGTTTCATGCCGCCCCCATGCCGGAAGTCAGCACGGCTTCCCTGCCCTGTGGCCTGTTTTTATGTTCGGCGGCGAAATCGAGCATCCGCTGGATACAGACAATCGCTTTTTTGCCGATTTCAGGATCGACCGATATTTCGTTATGCTCTTTTTCGAGCACTTCTGCCAGATTCGACAAGGAATTCATCGCCATCCAGGGACATTGTGCGCAACTCTTGCAGGTCGCGCCGTTGCCGGCTGTCGGCGCCTCGATCAGCGTCTTGCCCGGAACGGCCTGTTGCATCTTGTGGAAAATGCCCTTGTCGGTAGCCACAATAAAAGTCTGTGCCGCCATGTTTCGTGCCGCATTGATGATCTGGGACGTGGATCCGACGACATCCGCCAATGCCACGACAGAGGCAGGCGATTCAGGGTGCACCAGTACCTTTGCGTCCGGATATTCTTTTTTCATGAAAGCCAGTTCCGCTGCCTTGAATTCGTCGTGCACAAGACACGATCCCTGCCACAAAAGCATGTCGGCCCCGGTCTGTTCCTGAATATAACTGCCCAAATGACGATCAGGCCCCCACAAAATCTTTTTGCCCTGCGCATGGAGATGCTTCACGATATCCAGTCCGATAGACGACGTCGCCATCCAGTCGGCTCGCGCCTTGACCGCTGCGCTCGTATTGGCGTAAACGACCACCGTCCGGTCCGGATGGGCGTCGCAAAAAGCCGTGAATTCCTCGATCGGGCAACCCAGATCGAGAGAACAGCAAGCGTCCAGATCGGGCATCAGGATTTTCTTGTCCGGAGAAAGGATTTTTGCCGTTTCGCCCATAAAGCGCACACCGGCAACCACCAGTGTCTGCGCAGGATTGTCGCGACCGAAACGGGCCATTTCAAGCGAATCGGCAACGCACCCTCCGGTTTCTTCAGCCAGGTCCTGAATATCGCCATCGACATAATAGTGCGCGACCAGCGTCGCATTTTTTTCTTTCAACAGACGCCGGATCCGGTCTTTCAGTTCTTCTTTTCGCTGCACGGACAATTCGGCAGGCACCCGCGCCCAGGCGTTGGCCACACAAACCGCTCCGCTCTGCATTTGAGGCAGATCGTATTCCACTTTCTTGATATCAGAATCTTGCATTTTATTGACCGAAAAAATTAAACGCACAGGTTTCAACTATCGCACAAACAGGGAAACTTGTCAGGAAAACAGCGCCATCCGTTTTACTCGATACCCTGACTGCCCAGATATTCTTCGTAATTCCCCTTGAAATCGATCATTTCGCCCTCCCTGATTTCAATAATCCGGCTGGCCAGAGACGACACGAATTCACGATCATGCGATACAAACAGCAGGGTTCCCGTATATTTTTCCAGCGCGATATTCAACGCTTCGATGGATTCCATATCCATATGGTTGGTCGGCTCATCCATCAACATCACGTTATGACGGCCCAGCATCAGCTTGCCGTACATCATCCGGCCCTTTTCACCGCCTGACAAAACCTTTGCCTGTTTTTTGACCTCGTCACCTGAAAAAAGCAATCTTCCCAGAATCGAACGGACAGTCTGGTCGTCGTCCCCTTCCCGCGTGAAACGGGTCATCCATTCCGTCAGATTGAGATCGTTTTCAAACTCTTCGCCCGAATCCTGCGGCATGTAACCGATATCGGCATGTTCGGCCCATTTGACCGTACCGGAATCCGCTTTCATCTTGCAGACCGCATCGCCCAGACAACGCAAAAGCGTCGTTTTACCGGCGCCATTGGCCCCGATAATCGCTACTTTCTCGCCTGCCTCGATCGTGATATCGAGATTGCCGAATATCCGGCGGTCATAGGATTTGGACAGCTTTTCGGCTTCGACGGCCAGCCGGTGCAATTTTTTGCCCGCTTCAAAACGGATATAGGGATGGACACGGCTGGAAGGCTTGACGTCTTCGACCTTGATCTTGTCGATCTGGCGGGCGCGGGAAGTCGCCTGTCTGGCCTTGGATTTATTGGCCGAAAACCGGCGGACGAATTCCTGCAATTCGGCGATGCGTTCCTTTGCTTTCGCATTGGCGGCCTGTTGCTGCGCCCTGGCCTGTGCAGACGCCAGCATATAATCGTCGTAATTGCCGGGATAGACTTTCAGGGTTCCATAATCCATGTCGGCAATATGGGTACAGACCTGATTCAGAAAATGCCGGTCATGCGAAATGATGATCATGGTGGAATCGCGTTCGTTCAATACATTTTCCAGCCAGCGGATAGTATTGATGTCAAGATTGTTCGTCGGCTCATCAAGAAGCAGAATATCCGGATCGGAAAAAAGCGCCTGCGCCAGCAAAACACGCAATTTCCAGCCCGGCGCCACGGCACTCATCGGGCCGTCGTGAAGTTCCAGAGCGATACCGGCGCCCAGGAGCAACTCGCCCGCCCGCGCTTCTGCCGTATACCCGTCGTATTCCGCAAACTTCGCTTCCAGTTCGGCCGCTTTCATATAATCATCGTCTGTCGCGTCGGGATTGGCATAAATGGCATCGCGTTCCGCCATGGTCTGCCACATTTCCGTATGCCCCATCATGACGACATCGAGAACACGCATGTCCTCATAGGCGAACTGGTCCTGTCGCAATTTGCCGAGGCGTTCGTTCGAATCGAGCGTGACAGTACCGGAAGTCGGTTCCAGATCGCCGCCCAAAATTTTCATGAAAGTGGATTTGCCGGAACCGTTCGCCCCGATCAGGCCATAACGGTTTCCTTCGCCGAATTTGACGGAAATATTTTCGAACAGCGGCTTCGGGCCGAACTGCATCGTGATATTGGCAGTAGAGAGCACGGTTATCCCTTAACGATAGCGGTAAAACCGGATATTTTACCAAACCACAGGATAATCGCTCAAATGAAGTTCGGAAGCGCCCTTGCGTGACAACAGGCGGGCATGTGCCCCGACAGGCAAGGTGACCTTGTCTTTGACATGTCCGAACGGCAAACCTGTCAGAACCGGAATCGTCAGACGCGAGCGCAGCCATGCCAGCATTGCCTGAAAATCATATCCGTTATCGTAATCGGCTGCCCGGAATTCCGTAAATTGCCCCAGGACAAGCGCTTTCTGTTTTTTCAGGATACCGGCTTCATCCAGTTGCAGCAACATCCGTTCAACCCGGTAAGGCTGTTCGTGGATATCTTCCACAAACAGGATTCCGCTCGAAATATCGGGCATCCACGGGGTTCCCGTCAAATGCGCCAGCATCGTCAGATTGCCGCCCCACAATACCCCTTCGACATCGATATCGGGATTGTCCCGTGAAAGCCATTTCACCGAGCTATCCGGCGATATCATGCATTTTTCAAAATGGCCAAGCGTAAATTCACTCAAATCTTGCCGTGTCAGGTCAGGGTGAAGCATCGGGCCGGCAAAACTGGTGCCTCCCTGCTTCAACAACGCCATTTCGAAAGCCGTAAAATCGCTGTGACCGACAAAGAGTTTCCCGCTTTTCGCCAGACCGGCGAAATCGAGTTCGGGCAAAAGCCGCGTCGTTCCATACCCTCCCCGCAAGGCCATGACGATCTTCACTTCCGGATTGGATGCCGCCTGTTCAATTTGCGCCGCCCTTTCCTTGTCGGTCGCCGCAAAACGCTGGTAACGTTTTTCAGGATGATAATAATTGAAAACCTGATACCCTTGCGATTTCAGGGTTTCGAGTCCACGCTGCAGTTCGGCAGCAGGAATGTATCCGCCAGGCGCCACAATGGCAATACCGATTTTTCTTGCGTTCATCACTCTTTTCTGCCTTCCATGCCCTGCCTGCCTGTCTTCCTGTTTTCCCCGAAAGAGGGAAGAATGTCCTGAAGAAAAACCGGATACACCATTTCCATTGCCGGTACCGGCTTCAGCCGTAAGGCCTGCATTCACAGACGTTTCCGCTTCCGGCTGGAATGCCCCAACGGCATGTAGCGGAACAATTGCCCATAAAAGCAGCATAACGACAAATTTTTTCATGTTCATGGGCCTCAGCCAAAGCGGACGAATCGGAGAGCCGGTTTACCGATCTTTTCAGCTCCATGGATCCGCTATACCGATTCCCCGCCTGCCGGAATTTCCTTCATTTTTTCCGTCGTTCGGCAAAAAACATTTTCAGCAACAGGGAACATTCATCCTGCAAAACCCCGCTTGTTACCGTTGTATGGTGATTCAGTTCCTTTTGTCCAAAGAGATCCACGACACTGCCGCAGGCTCCCGTTTTGGGGTCAAACGCCCCGAAAACGACCCGTTTCAGCCGCGCGTGAATCATGGCGCCTGCACACATTGAACAAGGCTCAAGCGTGACATAGAGTTCGCAAGCGGGCAAACGGTAATTCCCGCAGATTTTCGCGGCATTTCTCAATGCCATGATTTCAGCATGCGCTGTCGGATCGTGTCTTGAAATCGGACAATTGAAACCGCTTGCGATAACACGGCCTTCCAGTACCACCACCGCGCCGACCGGAACTTCTCCCGCTTCCTTTGCCAGTGCCGCCTGATCCAGCGCGGCACGCATGAAAACATCGTCAGTCATGAACAGAATCGGCCGTCACCTCGGCCCAGCAATTCGGCGTCTCATAAATCCGCACGCTTTTCAGAACAAGCGCCTTGCCGTAAAAACCTTCATAAACATTTTTCAGGGTATCGAACGCCACCTGCGCCATGTTTTCCACGGTCGGGACACGATCCAAAACGACTGTCTTGTGATTGGGCAGACTGTCAAGAAACTCCCTGACGGGCCGATCTTTTTCATAAACCAGAAAAGCATGATCCCAATGGGAAACGAGATGCGTTTCCGCCAGCTTCTTGACTTCCGAGAAATCGAGAATCATGCCATTGCCGGAATCGCCCTCTTTCATGAGCGGATCACCTTCCAGCGTAATATGCAAAACATAACGGTGCCCATGCAGATTCCGGCACTGGCTGTGATGGTCGGGAATCCGGTGACCGGCATCAAATTCGAGTTTTCGGGTAATCGTTAACATGAAAATATCAGGGTATCTGTAAATATTTATGTGTTTGCAAGCCGAGCTTCCATTTCGGATTTTTCAAACAGGTATCAATCGCCATTTTAATGTTTCGTTCCCGGTTTTCCCCATCCATCGGCTGAACGTAGAAATGCGAAAAAGACAGATCTTCGTAATCGGCCAGATTCTGGCCGGCCTGCGGAATGACGACTTTCAGTTCGTCTCCGCTTTTCACGACAAGTGTCGAACCGACTTTCGGACTGACACAAACCCAGTCGACCCCTTCCGGAACAGGAATCGTTCCGTTGGTTTCGATGGCAATCTCAAAACCGGCCCGATGCATGATACCGATCAGCGGCCTGTCCAGCTGCAAAAGCGGCTCACCGCCGGTAAAGACCACATAACGGTTTTCAGCGTGTTCCCGGGGCCACAGCGAAATAATAACCGACGCCAGTTTTTCCGCCTCCGGAAATTTGCCTCCCCGTTCTCCCGACGTTCCGACAAAATCGGTATCGCAAAACCGGCATATGGCCCGGGCACGATCCTGCTCACGCCCCGACCAGAGATTGCATCCGGAAAAGCGGCAGAAAACAGCCGGGCGACCGGTACGGGCGCCTTCTCCCTGCAAAGTATAAAAAATTTCCTTGACGCTATAAGCCAAAACCCAACTCCGGCGACCGAACAGACAAACACAAACGTCTATTTTCTCATCTATTCGGCTTTTCGTCACCGTTTCAGGGGCTTCTTCCAGTTCTGGCGTCAGTACAGTTCCATTTTATGCGTTGCCTGAAGCAATTCTTCAAATTCCTGATCTCCGACCGGCCCGGATATGTAATACCCCTGCACACAATCGCAACCGAAAGAAGACAGCATTTTCAACTGCGCCAGCGTCTCCACTCCTTCGGCAATCACGGCAATATCGAGTTTATGCGCCATCAGTGTCATCGCTTCACACAGTACCCTGTCTTCTTCGGTAATTGTCAGGTTTTTTACAAACATCTGGTCGATTTTCACATAATCGATATCGAGTTTTTTCAGATAGGCCAGTGACGAATACCCGGTGCCGAAATCGTCCAGCGCCACTTCCATGCCCGCATCGCGCAAAGCCAGTAACTGGTCCGCGATACTTTCGTCAATTTCCAGCAGCAGGCCTTCGGTAATTTCAATCACAATGGCTTGCGGAGGAAGCTCCAGACTTTTCAGATGGGCAAACCAGACATCCGTATTGATCCCGCCGTTTTTGAACTGGACTGGCGAAATATTGACGCTGACCTGAAAACCGGGAATGTATTTCCTGCACCGTGCTGCCTGCCGTGCCGCTTCCAGAAAAACCCAGTCGCCAAAAGCCTGTATCAGTCCTGTGTCTTCCGCAAGTGGCACAAAGGAAGCGGGATTGATCACGCCGTGTACAGGATGGTGCCATCGTATCAGCGCTTCGGCGCGACAGATTTCCCCGGTTTTCAGATCAACGATCGGCTGAAAAACGGTTTCAAACTGATTGTTTTCCAGCGCCCCATGCAAATCGTTGATCATGTGCATTCTTTGCTGAACCGCTTCCTGCATTGATTGGGTGAAATAATGGTACCGGTTGCCTCCCATGCTCTTGGCGGCATACATGGCCTGATCGGCATTTTTCATCAGATCGTGCGTATCGGCGGCATCTTCCGGAAAAAACGTGATGCCGATACTGGCAGAAATATGAACCGGCTGTCCTTCAAGCGTAAACGGTTCCGAAAGCTCGTCAAGAATATTCTGGGCAACGCGTTCGACATCCCGGAAGTCAGCCAGATCGGTCAAAATAACCGTAAACTCGTCGCCACCCAGCCGCGCGACAGTATCGGTTTCGCGAACACAACGCGTCAGCCTGTCGCCCGCTTCCTTCAGGAGGGTATCGCCAGCACCATGCCCCAACGTATCGTTGACATCCTTGAAATGATCGAGATCGAGAAACATCAAAGCGACCGATGCACCCGTTCTCTGCGCCTTGCGCGTTTCGAAAAACAGTCTTTCCGAAAACATCCGTCTGTTCGCCAGGCCGGTAATCTGATCAAAATTGGCATGGCGCCAGACCGTTTCTTCGGCTTTTTTCTTTTCTGAAATATCTCTTATGATGAACTGGATGAATAGCCGGCCTTCCGCCTCTATAACGCGCGAACTGATTTCAACCGGAAAAATACTCCCATTGGCATGTTGGCCGTACGCTTCAAAAATCAGACTCCTTTCCTGTTGCAGTTCACCCCATTTTTCTTCAAAAGCAAAATCGTCTTTCAGATCGAAAACCGTCCTGATATTTTTTCCTATCAATTCAGACCGTACTTTGCCGAACATTTTTTCCGAGCGATCATTCACTTCAATTACCGTTCCGGTCCCGTCCATCAAAATAATGACATCATTGGCAAACTTGCTCAGATAATCATAATGCTGGCGTAACGCCTTCTGTTTCAATCCCATTTTCAGCCGCTCCGTTTGATGTTGCATGTGCCGGTGACGCAATATAAAGAAAATCGCCGAACCTGTTGTGACGGTCAGCAAAAAAGCGATCAAAAGAATATAGCTCCCCATTTGCCGAATATGACCGTATGCTTCCCTTTCATCCAGCTTGATCATCAACGACCAGTCCGAATCGGGTATTTTCTCGATATAGCCGACGACTCTTTTTCCCCGGTAATCCAGCTCATGAAAAATCCCCTGCCGTGTTTCACTTATTTTCCTGAGCCATTGCTCCCGTCCCGGTTCGTTCAGCTTCAATGGATAAACGACATGATCCTTGGACGAATTGCGCAAAATCATGATTTCCTCACCTTGTCTGCTGAATAAAAAAGCCTGGGATGTTTTTCCTGTTGTCGGCCATACTGACAACAGTGGAATCAGCGATTCTGAAGGATCCAGATAATGTAACTGGACGCCGGCTTCCTTTCCTTTCGCCGTTTCTTTCAGGAAAGGAATATACATCGTCAAAAGATCAAGCGATTTGCCGTTTATATCGGTCATCTTTTTCAGTGGCCCCATCCAGACCCGTTTGTCTTTCAGTACGCTGGAAAAATCGTACCGTCCGACAAGCGAAAAAAGCATATTGTTGTGGTGAATGTCCAGACTGGCCATATCGGCTTCAAAAGCGTGCTTTCCATTTACCAGATAATCTGTGGCCTTCCTGGAATCAAGTGTGTTGCCTGACCAGGAAAAACGCTTTTCCTGATCATTGTTGGCAAGATGAACCTGCCTGCTTCTCCAGTCATTGACATGCTTTACCTGAAGTTTTGCAATCTGCATCAGACTTCCATCGAAACTTTCAGTCTGATCCTTTGCAAGGAAAGCAAAAACGATACAAGCCATCACGATGATAATGGCGGCAGCCGCAAAAAAAAGAGGAAAGTGTTTTCTGATTGTAAAGACCGAAAAACGGATGTTTGCGGCGATTCCCGATCTGGCAGCCGGAAAAAAGCGGAATGAATAAACGGCGACAATGGAAAACAGCAATACGACAGAAGACGAAAAAAGATACCTTATATAGATTTCAAAATCGACAATTCCATCTATGGAATCGAAAACAAACAAAACAATCAAAGTACTTACTGACAGGAGAAAACAGCACATCATGCCGCATGTTAAAGAACTGAACGCTTTCCGCCCTTTTTCCTTCACATTAATATCAGAAATGTAACTCAGCATCTTTCAGGATTCTTTCTTTCCAATGTAGAGAACATGATTCTCTTTGACTAACAGACACTATTGCGAATTCAAGAAGGCCATTTCAGGAATTTTCCATGTCGCTTTTTCGGTCAACCGGCAAACCAGTCCAAAAAAATTGCCAGAAAAAAAATAATAATTTTTTCGCTGAAACAACTTTTGATTTAAATCATGAAATATCCAATAAATAAACCATTCGCAATACCCAAACATTAAATTTACAACTTTTTCATTTGAAAATGTGTCTTTTTTTTGATTAATATTATTTAAAATTATTTCTGTTTGGTTTATTATTATTTTATATAAAAATAAAAAATTTTCCCCTGCTTTTTTAGGCTATTATTTATTATAAAAATGGCATTAAATTCACCATTTCAAATGAATTCACGAATAGAAACAACTTTTAACAATAATCCTGAAAACGGATTTCCAATTCTTTTTTAATTGTAAAAAATTTAAGTTTTTTATCGCAAAAAAAAAAAAAAAAAGAAATGGATGAAACTCTTTCAAAAAAACATTCTCACGGGAATAGTTTTCCACACTGTAAAAAAGCACAGTATATGTATCAAAAAACTGAAAAAATCTTTCAAAGACTTTACTTTTCCTTTACAAATAAAAACACTTAACAACAAAAAACCCCGTCTCGAAAGACGGGGTTTTTAAAAAATCGGAAAAAACCGCTTATTCCCACTCAATTGTGGCGGGCGGTTTTCCTGAAATATCGTAAACCACCCGATTGATGCCGCGCACCTCGTTGATGATACGGTTTGAAACCTTTCCAAGCAATTCATGCGGCAAATGCGCCCAATGAGCAGTCATGAAGTCCTGTGTCTGCACGGCGCGCAAGGCAACGACATATTCATATGTGCGCCCGTCGCCCATTACGCCTACCGACTTGACTGGCAGAAAAACGGCAAATGCCTGACTGGTCGCATCGTACCAGCTCAACGGCGCTCCTTTTTCGGATACTGTACCGGACGGTGTTTTCCACAACTCCTCAATAAATATCGCATCCGCTTCTCTTAACAGATCCGCGTATTCTTTCCGGACTTCTCCCAGAATGCGAACACCCAGTCCGGGCCCGGGAAACGGGTGGCGATACACCATTTCACGAGGCAATCCCAAAGCCAGCCCCAGTTCCCGCACTTCATCCTTGAAAAGCTCTCTTAACGGTTCCAGCAATTGCAAATTCAGCGTGTCCGGAAGACCGCCGACATTATGGTGGCTCTTGATGGTCTGTCCCTTTTTGCCCTTTCCGGCACTTTCAATGACATCGGGATAAATCGTTCCCTGCGCCAGCCATTTTGCATTGCTGATTTTTCCCGCTTCGTTCTGGAAAACTTCGACAAACTCCCGCCCAATGATTTTCCGTTTCTCTTCCGGATCGGTGACATCCGCCAGCTTGCTCATGAACTGTTCCGAGGCATCGACATGAATGACTTTGACGCCCAGATTTTTTGCGAACATGTCCATGACCGTCTTGCCTTCATTCAGCCGCAAAAGGCCATGATCGACAAAAACGCAGGTCAACTGATCGCCGATAGCCCGATGAATCAGCGCAGCGGCAACACTGGAATCGACCCCGCCTGACAAGCCGAGAATGACATCGTCTTTTCCTACTTTTTTTCGTATGGATTCAATCGCCTCGGACACATAATCCGGCATGTTCCAATCCGCTTTCGCTCCACAGATATCGTGCACGAAACGATTGATAATCGCTTTTCCCTGCACCGTGTGCGTGACTTCCGGGTGGAATTGCAGGGCGTAAAACCTTCTGGATTCATCGGCCATCCCGGCAATCGGACAGGCATCGTTGGACAACATGATAACAAAGCCCGGCGGGATTTCCGTCACCTTGTCGCCATGGCTCATCCAGACCTTCAGCAGATTTGTGCCGTCATCCAGAATGGAATCGGCAATCCCCTCCAGCAGTCTGGTGTGATGGCGTGTCCTGACCTCGGCATAACCGAATTCCCTGACTTTGCCGTTTTCAACTTTCCCCCCCAGCTGCGCCGCCATGGCCTGCATGCCGTAGCAAATCCCCAGAACGGGAACGCCCAGTTCAAACACGGCTTGCGGAACACGCGGCGTATCGCTTTCTGTCACGCTGTTCTGCCCCCCCGACAGAATCACCCCCTTCAGGGAACCGTCTCTGGCATAGTCACGAATAAAATCAGGAGACACATCATAAGGAACGACTTCCGAAAAAACACCCGCTTCCCGCACACGGCGGGCAATCAGCTGGGTGACCTGTGAACCGAAATCGAGAATGAGTATTCTGGAATGCATGGAAAATTCTGGTAAAAACGGATTTTTAAAACGTGAAGGGCCGGAAAAACCGGCCCTGTCCTGTCTGGTTTTATTCAAGACGGTAGTTCGGCGCCTCTTTGGTGATCTGGACATCATGAACGTGCGACTCACGCATGCCGGCTGAACTGATTTCGACAAACGCCGCTTTTTCGTGCATCTGGTCGATCGTGGGACAACCGCAATACCCCATCGAAGAACGGATACCGCCGATCAGCTGGAAGATGATCGCATTGACGCTGCCCTTGTAGGGAACACGGGCTTCGATTCCTTCCGGGACCAGCTTGTCCGGCTGATGCTCCGCTTCATCCTGGAAATAACGGTCTGCCGAACCGCGCTGCATGGCGCCGACACTGCCCATGCCGCGATAGGCCTTGTAACTGCGCCCCTGGTACAGAATGACTTCGCCCGGCGCTTCATCGGTACCGGCAAACATGCTGCCCATCATGACGGTAGAAGCGCCGGCGGCCAGCGCCTTGGCGATATCGCCCGAAAAACGGATGCCGCCATCAGCGATACACGGGACGCCAGTACCCTGCAAGGCGTCGGCAACGTCTGAAATAGCGGTGATCTGCGGAACACCGACACCGGCAACGATACGGGTTGTACAGATGGAACCGGGGCCGATGCCGACCTTGACGGCGTCTGCCCCATGATCCAGCAAGGCTTTTGCCGCTTCTGCCGTCGCGATATTGCCGCCAATGACTTCAATATTTGGATAATGCGTCTTGACCCATTTGACGCGGTCGAGCACACCCTGTGAATGGCCATGCGCCGTATCCACAACCAGAACATCCACACCGGCCTTGGCCAGCAAGTCGATACGTTCATCATTGTCCGGTCCGACACCGACGGCGGCACCAGCCAGCAGTTTTCCGTAACCGTCCTTGGAAGCCAGCGGATAATCGTTTGTTTTCTGGATATCCTTTACGGTAATCAGACCGCGCAACTCAAAAGCGTCATTGACGACCAGTACCCGTTCCAGACGGCTGCGGTTCATCAGGCGTTTGGCTTCTTCCAGCGAAGCCCCTTCCTTGACGTAAACGAGTTTTTCTCGCGGCGTCATCTTGTCGCGGACAGGCGCATCCAGTTCTTCCTCGAAACGCAAGTCGCGGTTGGTGATGATGCCGACAACCGAACGGCCTTCCACAACCGGGAAACCGCTGATGCCATGCTGTCTGGACAAAGCGATAACATCGCGGATTCGCATGGTCGGCGGAATAGTGATCGGATCGGTGACGACCCCTGCCTCGAACCGTTTGACCCGGGCCACTTCTCTCGCCTGTTCAAGCGCGGTCATATTCTTGTGAATGATACCGATACCGCCCTGTCGCGCCATCGCGATTGCCAGAGACGATTCCGTCACGGTATCCATCGCCGCGGAAAGCAGAGGAATGTTCAGCGAGATATTTCTCGTCAAACGGGTTTTCAGATTGGTGTCTTTGGGAAGAACGGCGGAATAAGCCGGAACGAGAAGCACGTCATCGAACGTGAGTGCCTTTTTAAGTAGTCGCATGGTATTTCCTATGTGTCCAAAACAGGATTATACAGATTTTTTCAAAAAATTGCCTACCATAATTTTTGCATTTTGCAAAATCATACCGGTATTGTGGCTTACGAAAAACCTGAAACGGTCATATTTTTACCGATAGGCAAAATCAGATGCGGACAACAGTGTACTCCATTAAAACGGCGCTCTGTTTCATTTGATACGCCGAATACACACTCACAAAAAACATGCGCAACATGACGGCCTTTATACCGTAATCCGATGTTGCACCGGAATGATAATGCCTGAATTCCATGACATGCCGTGAAAGCGGCCTGTTTTGGAGAATGCAGCAACTTCTCGCCTGTTGCCCTTTACACCCTTCATCCGGCTATGCAGGTTATAAAAACGTCACCTTGCTTAAAAGTCGCATTCAATAGAAGCCGTAACGGGCAATCGGCTTTAAAAGAAAATCACGTTCTCCCTTCATGACAGAAGGATTAAAAAACGCAAGGCCGGTGTCAGGTCTGCAGCCAATCAGATCAGGTAGCGGCAAACGTATATGCCGAAAAACATGCGTCCCTCTATTCGCGAAACTTCTCTTTTCACCATTCCGTTTCATAATCAATTCATCGGACACGTGTCCCCCTAAAACCTGAACGGTTTTCAACTGAATGGCCTGAAACATGGCTTCACATGCAGGCCAGACGGCAAAAACATTCCTGTCTTTCAAAAAGTGGCAAGATCAGCAACGACAACATAACCTGTCTGGCCCAAAAGAAAGGCTTTCACAAACTTCAAAAAACAGAAGCTGACAAGTTGCCAGGGATTGAAGCGTGTATTACGCAAGTACACCCGGACTGCGAGCATTTCATAAAAAGAGCGGAACGGTAGCCGGTATCCCTAAAAACCTGAAGCAATCCGGAAAAAGGGGGATATATTCCGGAAATTCCATATGTGATCCCCCCTTTGGCATGGCGCCCTCGTTTAAGAGGAAAACAATCATTGAAACCTGTGCCCGTCCTGTGTATGACGTCCTACAAGTAGATCCTCTCGTTCCTGACAAAAGACAAAATCCCGTCAATTTCATGTCATCCGCATCTCATCAACATATTTTGACAAGAGCACCAAATGGCAATCTGCCATAGCCTCCGGAAAAAATCGGCTGGAATTCACGAAAACCGCCGGAATACTGGACAAATGCAAGCCATACACGGCCCATATGTTTGCCCGCCATATCGGCTTTGTTCCCAATTTTTCCGCCTACCGCTACTTGATAAGGGTTAACCAAACCATCCCTGAATTCATTACACCGGATTTGCCGGGAGCCACTATCTATCCACTACCGACTGTAGAATTGGCCCGTTATTGCATCCGTTCTTCCCAAAGAGCGATCGTTTTTTCCGATACCCTGAAATATCCTGTTCATTACGAAATGCGCAATCCGGAAACCGCCAATTCCCTTAACAGGCACATTATTGAAGAAGCACATGAGAACGTTTTGCCTGCCGTACAGAAACGCTCGACAAGTACCGGGCTTGCTGTCGGCAAGCCCGGTATTGAAAGAATGAACCACACATTTTCGTCCGGCTGCACAGCGGACAGTTGAATCCGTATTTGGGCACAGCAGGAAACTACAGTTTGTTAACGGGACAACGCGGTTTTTCTCCCCGGAATCCCCGGACAGCTTCTTCAGCGCAACGCGTCTTGAGGTTCGATTCGGCCTGCACCGAATACCAGGCCATATGCGGGGTGATCACCAGGTTCGGGGCCGAACGCAGCGGACTGTCCATCGGCAACGGCTCCTTGCCGGTTACGTCAACGCCAGCCCCGGCCAGATGGCCCGACTTCAGGGCAGCCGCCAGCGCTTCTTCTTCCACCAATCCTCCCCGCGTCACATTGACGAACAAGGCTCCCTGTTTCATTTTGCCAAAACTTTCCGCATTCATCATTCTGGCGTCCTGCGCATTCAGACTGCAGTGCAGGGAAAGCACATCGGCCCGGCTGATCACATCGGCTTCTGAAGTCAGCTCAATAAATGAACAGTCGGGATCGCCCTTGACGTGATCGGTAAAAATGTCAAAGCCGATAACCCGGCAACCCAGAGCATGAACCCGTTTGGCAAACGCAAGACCAATACGGCCCAGTCCGATGATGCCGACGGTCATATTGGCAAGATGCTGTATGGGCGCCATTTCCGCATAATTCCACCTGCCCGCTCTGACCTGATCATTGGCCTGGCATATTTTCCGGGTAATCGCCAGCATCAGCGCCAACGCATGATTGGCCACCTCAGAAGTGCCATAATCGGGAACATTGCACACTTGCACGCCGTGACGGGTAGCGGCTTCAAGATCGACATTATCGACGCCGTCCCCGTAACGGACAATCATTTTCAGCCGGGGAAGCGCTGCAAACACCCTTTCGGTAAAAGGAGCGCGCTGATTGCATACGGATACAGCCCCCTGACAGTTTGCAATCAGATCGTCTTCCGTTTTGCACTGACATAACGTGTAGGGAACCCCGGCCGCTTCAAAAACGGCCTTTTCTTCGTCAATGTTGGCATGATTACAATCGGTAATAACAATCATGGCCTCAGTCATAAGGACACCTGTCTTTTCGAGTGAAAAAAATAAGTCAAAGCCTGACATTCACGGGAAGTATTATATTCAAAACCCGCAAAAAAGTTGGAAAGCAGCCGGACTGCACCAGTTTGCCGAAAAAGACAGACCCAAGGTGCCGTTCTTTTCCCGTTTTCTCAGGCGAGGCCGTTTTATCCTGTTGATATTGAAGGGATAAGCCGGTTGTTCTGTGAAAATGTGTCGCATATTCATGTTATGTGACACACTAGTTTCGCACAAGTTCCTGTTTTTTCTTGTCTTTTTTTTGTCTTTCAGTTAGAATCCCCTCTTCTGTTTTTTATGGAGGTTTTCATGGCTCGTGTTTGCCAGGTGACGGGAAAAAAACCCATGTCAGGAAATACGGTTTCTCATGCCAATAACAAGTCGAGACGCCGTTTTATGCCGAATTTGCACTATCGCCGCTTTTTTGTCGAATCGGAAAACCGCTGGGTTTCCCTGCGTGTCTCCAATGCCGGGCTTCGGGTGATCGACAAGTTGGGGATCGAGGCCGTTCTGGCGGATTTGCGTGCTCGCGGTGAGAAGGTTTGAGCCGGTTGTCGGCTGTTTTTTGAGAGGTTTTTGTTATGGCTAAGGCAGGTAGGGAAAAGATCAAGCTGGAATCCACTGCGGGTACCGGTCATTTTTATACGACAACGAAGAACAAGCGGACAATGCCTGAGAAGATCGAGATTGTGAAGTTCGATCCCAAGGCAAGAAAGCATGTCCCTTACAAGGAAGCCAAGATCAAGTAAACCACGGTTTCCTTTTCTTCTCTGGAAAAGCCGGCTTCATGCTGGCTTTTCTATAGGTTCTTTCAAGTACTCCCGATCTTATGGGCAACCGGCATATTTATCCGCCCGTCACTGGCGGGAAAAAAGCCACTTCACACCCTTCTGTCAGAAGCGTATCCGGAGCAGCCATTTTCAGCTGGCAAGCCATCCGCAGACTGTTTCCTTCCGCCAGCGCCTCACGCCATATGGTTCCCCTGTCCATCAGGTAACCTCTGAGATCGTCAAGCGTTTTGACCCGATCGGGCAATATAATTGATTCTTCGGAAATCCCTACTGCCTCGCGGATGCTGGCAAAATAACGCACTCTGATTTTCATCGGCCGAAAAATTCGCTGAAAGGAATGAATTTTACCCGGTCTCCCGCCTTGATTGTCCGGCCGGGAGGATTGTCGATCAATCCATCTCCCCACACGATGGATGAGAGGACTCCTGACCCCTGATTGCCGAACAGTTCGGCTTCTCCCTCCCCGTTCAGTCTGGCACGCAGGAACTCGCGGCGTTCGTCGGGCCTGTCGTGTGAATTGGCAGCCCTGACCTGTACGGATTTCATCTCAACGTCTTGCACTCCCTGCATCCTGAGAATATAAGGCCGTACAAAAAGCAGAAAAGTCACAAAACCGGATACCGGATTACCCGGCAAACCGATAACGGGAACGCCCTTTTTGCCCGGGGAGGCCTTGCCGATCTCACCGTATACCAGCGGCTTTCCCGGTTTGACGGCGATTTTCCAGAAATGCAGCTTCCCTTCCCTTTCGATAGCGGTTTTGACATGGTCTTCCTCGCCGACCGAGACGCCACCGGACGTCAGAATCAGATCATGGCTATCCGCAGCACTTGCCAGTGCGGAACAGGTAGCGTGCAAATTGTCCGGAACTGTTTTGCCATCCGTTACCATGCAACCGAAATCTTCCAGCAAGGCCCGCAAGACATAATAGTTGGAATTGTAGATTTTTCCCGGTAAAAGCGGATTGCCGGGCATAAGCAGTTCATCCCCTGTCACCAGCAATGCCACTTTCGGTTTTCTCACGACCGGCAAACCGGTCAATCCGACCGAAGCGGCCACACCGAGATGTTGCGCTCGCAAACGCGTGCCCGCATAAAGTACCGGCTCTCCTTTTTTCACCTCTTCGCCCGCCAGCCTGACCGAATCGCCTTTTTCCGGGAAACGCAGGAATTTCAGCTTGTCGCCTTCTGTCGAACACCATTCCTGCCGGATCACGGTATCCGCCCCTTCCGGCAAGGGCGCTCCGGTAAAGATGCGTGCGGCTTCGCTTTTTCCCAGTTTCACGCCTTGCCTGCCTGCGGGTATTCTTTGCCTGACCGTCAATACCGTATCAGTACCCTTCACATCGGCAAAACGAAAGGCATATCCATCCATTGCCGAATTGTCCGTATCGGGAACGGTTACAGTGGAATACTGCGTCGTTGCGAGAACACGGCCGTTTGCCGCGGAAAGGGAAACCCTTTCCGTCTCACGGATCGGCAACACACTGTCAAGCA
Organism: Oxalobacter paraformigenes; assembly: GCF_000158475.2. Lineage (GTDB taxonomy): Bacteria > Pseudomonadota > Gammaproteobacteria > Burkholderiales > Burkholderiaceae_D > Oxalobacter > Oxalobacter paraformigenes. The sequence goes on from NZ_KI392031.1 coordinate 1,335,145, forward strand.
GTCTGGAAATCGCTTCAGCAACTGTCAGCATAATTGGTTTTCCACTTGCCATTCCTGTCTGTCAAAGCCGCTTTCCGGTAATGCCGCACAGCCATCAAAGTCCCGTTTTGCCGGCAATAAAGCGTTTGACTTTCCCGACGTCAACCGGCATGACCGTAAAACGTTGCGGCAACTCTTCAATATTTTCAAAACCGGCCGGTCTTTCGGCATTTCGGCCCAGCGCTTCAAAAATCGCTTCATTGAACTTGGCTGCCTGAGCCGTTTCCAGCACGATCATCGGTACCCCTTGCCGCTGATGTTCCCGCGCCACTTTCATGCCATCCGCCGTATGCGTATCAATGGTAATGCCATATTCCTTTTCGGCAAAACGGATCGTTTCGATACGATCGGCATGCGTGGATTTACCCGACTCGAAGCCGTATTGCGCGACCTTTCCGAATTCGTCGCCATCGCTGCCGGGTTTTCCCGACAAATCGAAAAAGCCTTTTGTCTCGATTTGCCTGAAAAGACGATTGACCCGCTCGCCATCTCCGCCAAGCAAATCGTAAACAAACCGTTCGAAATTGGACGCCTTGGAAATATCCATTGAGGGGCTACTCGTGTGCCAGGTTTCAGCCGACTTGCGGACACGGTAAACGCCAGTTCTGAAAAACTCGTCTAAGACATCGTTTTCATTCGTTGCCACCACAAGCCGGTCAATCGGCAATCCCATCATGCGGGCGATATGTCCGGCACAGATATTGCCGAAATTGCCTGACGGCACAGTAAACGATACTTTTTGCGTACTGTTTTCCGTAGCCAGCAAATAGGCGCGGAAATAATAAACGACCTGTGCGACAACACGCGCCCAGTTGATTGAATTGACCGTTCCGATTTTCTGGCGCCCCTTGTATTCCAGATCGTTCGAGACCGCTTTCACGATATCCTGACAATCGTCGAAAACCCCTTCAATAGCAATATTGAAAATATTGGGATCCGGCAAACTGAACATCTGCGCTGTCTGGAAAGCGCTCATCTTCCGGTAGGGAGAGAGCATGAAAACCCGGATACCGGTCTTTCCCCTCATCGCATACTCGGCCGCACTGCCCGTGTCTCCCGATGTGGCTCCCAGAATATTGAGTTCGGCATTCTGTCGGCCCAGTTCGTACTCGAAAAGATTGCCCAGCAACTGCATGGCCATATCCTTGAATGCCAGAGTCGGGCCGTTGGACAAGCCCAGAAGCAGCAGTTTTTTGCCGTCCTTCTCTTCCAGCCAACGCAAGGGCGTGATGGCGTCCGGCGCTTCATCGGCGCGTACATTTCTGTAAACCTGCGGGGTATACGTTTTTTCAACCAGTTTTCTCAGATCGTCTTCCGGAATGTCGTCCGCAAATTTCCTCAGAATTTCGAAAGCCAGCCCGGCATAAGACAGCGAACGCCATGAATCCAGTTCTTCCCGAGACACGACCGGATAGGACTGCGGCATGTAAAGACCGCCATCCGGGGCCAGACCTTCCAGCAGAATCTGTGAAAAAGAACGTTTTGCGCCGTTCTTGTCCGCGGCGCGAGTCGATACGTATTGCATACGAAGCATTTCAGAAAATGAGGGATTGAACACAACCGGAACAGGAACTTTGCCGTTTCTGGGCGAACATAACGACGCCATCCAGTTCAACAAGGCCTAATATTGTAACCAAATTCCGTTTCGATAGATATTTATGGAATAAAATGGCACGTTTTTTAAACAATAGCCCCAACAAAACGTTGAAAAAGGTCTATCCTATTTCCATTAACAGTTTTTCCTGAAACAAAATCATGTCTCCCAAAGTCGCTATCGCTCAAATCAACAGTACCGTCGGGGATTTATCCGGCAACCGGGCCCGTATCGCGCAGTTCGCCCGCGAAGCGGCCGCGAAAGGAGCTGATATCGTGCTGACTCCGGAACTGTCGCTAACCGGTTATCCGCCTGAGGACCTCCTCCTGCAACACAGTTTCCATTCCGCAACCCGGCTTGAACTGGACAGGCTGAAAAACGAACTGGCCGATCTGGACAATGTGCATGTCCTTGTCGGCCATCACTGCATCCGGGACGGCCTTTGCTATAACGCCTGTTCCATTCTGGCAAACGGTTCCATTATCGGAACGTATTTCAAGCAGGAATTGCCGAACTATACGGTTTTCGACGAAAAACGCTATTTCACTCCCGGCACGGAACCCCTTGTTTTCCATGTCAAGGGCGTTTCTTTCGGCGTTACCATCTGCGAGGATATCTGGTTCCCCGAACCGGCGGAGCGGACACGGGCAGCCGGAGCCGACGTCTTGCTGATCATGAACAGTTCGCCCTATCACATGGGAAAAATGCATCAGCGTCCGGTCATTGTCCGTCAAAATGTCATCCATCACGGATTGGCAGCCCTTTACGTCAATCTGGTGGGCGGTCAGGATGAACTGATCTTCGACGGTTGTTCGTTCGCCATGAACCGGGATGGAAAAGTCTGTGTCCAGCTGAAACAGTGTGAAGAAGACATGGAAATCGTCTCCTTTGAAAACGGCAATCCGGTCAACGGCCGCATGGAAGAGCATCCCACCGTTGAAAAAGAAGTTTATCGGGCGCTTGTTCTGGGTGTCAGGGATTACGTGAACAAGAACGGTTTTCCCGGCGTCATCATCGGCCTGTCTGGCGGCGTTGACTCAGCGCTCGTACTGGCCATTGCCGTTGATGCCCTGGGCCCTGAAAAAGTCCGTACCATCATGATGCCCTCTCCCTATACAAGCGAAATTTCCCGCATTGATGCGAGCGACATGGCTGCCCGGATGAAAGTCAGCTACGATGAAATTCCCATCACGGACTGCTTCTCGTCTTTTCTGCAAACACTGGCGCCCCAGTTCGCCAATCTGCCGGAAGATTCCACCGAAGAAAATCTGCAAGCCCGCATTCGGGGAACGCTTTTGATGGCGCTCTCCAACAAATTCGGCTCTATCGTTTTAACCACAGGCAACAAAAGCGAAATGGCGGTCGGCTACTGTACGCTTTATGGCGACATGGCCGGAGGATTCGCTGTCATCAAGGACATCTACAAAACACTTGTTTACCGCCTTTGCCGTTACCGCAACACGATTTCGGATGTTATACCGGAACGGATGCTGACCCGCGCGCCAACTGCCGAACTGAAACCCAACCAGTTCGATCAGGATACTCTTCCCCCTTATGAAGTGCTGGACGCCATCGTCAAAATGTTCATGGAAGAGAATAAAAGCGTCAACGAAATCGTCCGGAACGGATACAGCCATATCGTTGTGGAACGCATCGTTCGGCTCATGCGAATCAATGAATACAAACGCCGTCAGGCGCCCATCGGCATCCGCATTACCCCGAGAGGTTTCGGCCGGGACTGGAGATGTCCTATCACGTCGAAATTTCGCGATTGAAAGGGAAATGTTTTAAAATGAGTCCGGTTGCCCACAAGGCCTTGTTTCCCTTTTCGTTGTCACCGGAGTTTGCATGAAAAAAATAACCGCGATTATCAAACCGTTCAAACTGGACGAAGTCCGTGAAGCCCTGTCGGATGCCAACATCAATGGTCTGACCGTCACCGAAGTCAAGGGATTCGGACGGCAAAAAGGCCATACCGAACTTTACCGTGGAGCCGAATATGTCGTCGATTTCCTGCCAAAAGTGAAAATCGAGGTTGTCGTGGATGACAGTGTACTCGAACTGGCTATCGAAGCCATCCTGAAATCCGCCCGCACGGGAAAAATCGGTGATGGCAAGATTTTCGTACAGGACATCGAACAGGTTATCCGCATCCGGACTGGCGAAACCGGCAGCGAAGCGATCTGATCCGGATTTCCGCCCAGTCTGAAAACCGGTTGACTGGGCCCGGTTACCGGCACAGGACACACCCATAAGGCAACGGCACGCAACCGTTGCTTTTTTCAATTCAGGCGCTTTTTGAAAATATACGTTTCCAGACAACCGGTCTCAGACAAGGCGTTGTTTTCAAACCGTTCGAGTATCTCGAAACCGTTTTTCCCGTAATACTGGACGTTACACGTCGCATCTGCCCAGAGAAAAAGATTTCCGACACCGCTTTTTCGGCAAATACTTTCCAGATTTTGCAAAAGCACACGTCCTGTCCCGCCGACACGGCTCATGAAAAGCCCCATCTGGACATCGCATTCCCCCATGATTTTTTTCACGGCGTCGCCGTTCCTGTCCAGATAAGACCGGTACTCCCGTGCAATTTTTCTTTTCTCAGGCGAAAAAAACGAAAGGCCGCGCTCGAACCAGCGGTCGCAATCATTGGTATCCTTTTTGAATCCGGCAAGCAAAAAAGCGGCCAATCTCCCGGCTGCGATACTGAAGGAATAATGACGGTTCACATCGTAATAACGCACCAGATATTCATGTATGAAACGGTTTAAAGCGGGGTCTGTCCTGCCAAGCTCATAAGACCATACGTCGTAAGCCATTTGTCCGGCTTCTTCAATGTCTTCTTCCCGAAACGCTCTGATTCCCATACACCCCGCTATTGACACGGCCTGCCGCAAAACAGGTATGCCGACTGAAAAAAACATGAAATTCGAAAGAATAATCCGGGAAAAAAGAACGGCTTTCCGCGTGGCATTGCGGTTTCACGTCCTGATTTTCCCGCAATCACAGAAATACGGCTATTCCGTCCAGACCGGACGAATCCGGCGGCAACCGCTCATTTCCGGCTTTCGGCCAGAAGCTTCGTCGCTTCCGCATGTTGCTCCGGCGTCATAACCGTCCACATGTTTTTCGCGCCGGTAGCGGCCATCTGATATCCCTGTCCGGCCGCCAGACTGTACCACTTGTATGCCTGAACCGGATCGGCACGCATTCCCAGTCCCAGTTCATACATTCTGCCCAGCATGTACTGCGCACGCATATGCCCTTTTTCCGCAGCCCGTTTCATCCACATGCCGCAGATCTGGTCGTCCTGATCGATACTGCTGCCGGCACAATACATTTCGGCAACCTTTACCATCGATTCCACATCGCCTTTTTCCGCTTCGGAAGTCAATCTGGCAGCCGTTTCCTGCCCTGTGGAACAAGCCGCCAGCACACCGGCAGACACGACAGCCAGCCCCAGGGGAAGCGCTTTTTTGAAAAAAGAAAACATGAAGACCTCTATATGGAAAAAGATGGCAAAATCATCCGGATTTCAACTCATGGATGTAAAGTATAGCGGCATAAAAGGTTTTATTCCAGCGACACCTAGCGCCCTTTCAGCAGAACGACAACCGCCCCCGATCCGCCGTCTGCGGGTTTTGCCTGACAAAAAGCGATGACATCCAGACGCTGTACCAGCCACTTGTGAACCAGCTTTTTCAGAACCGGCTCATTATTGACGGAACCCAGGCCCTTGCCGTGAACGATACGCACACACCGTATGCCGCGAATGGCGGCCTGCCGCAGGAACTCGACCATCATTTCTCTGGCCTCATCCCTGCGCATGCCGTGAAGATCAAGCTGATCCTGAATGACCCAGTGACCGCGACGCAATTTGCGAACGACATCGGGGCCGATACCGTTTCGCGCGTAACTTAACGCTTCATCGGTTTCCAGCAGGCTCTCCACACTGAATTCATCCGACAGGGATTCGCACAAGGCCTGTTTTTCATCGGCAATCCGCTGGGCAGGAATGGGCTTGGGCGAAGAAAAAACCGGTTCAATCCGGTCTTTCGCATTCAGCGGCATCACATCGCCGACCGCTTTCAGAAAAAGTTCACGGTCGGAAATCGCCTGTCTTTCGGCCTTTTTCCGCGCTTCTTCCTGCTTTCTCCGGTCTTCATTGACCTGTTTCACCGCCTTTTTCAGTGTCCTGAAATCGGAAATTTTCTTTGATGAAGAAGCCATAACCGTCCACCGTTACGACAGTTGCTCTTCCAGATAACGTTGCACGTCCAGCGCAGCCATACACCCGGAACCCGCGCTGGTAATCGCCTGGCGGTAAATGTAATCCTGAACGTCGCCCGCCGCAAAAACTCCGGGAACATTAGTCGCTGTCGCCATGCCGTTCTGGCCCATCCGGGTCTTGATATAGCCGTTCACCATGTCAAGCTGCCCCTCGAAAAGCGCGGTATTTGGCCTGTGACCAATGGCGATAAACACACCGTGCACCGCAATTTCCTCTGTACTGCCATCTTTTACCGACTTGACCCTGAGCCCGGTCACACCCGAATCGTCTCCCAATACCTCATCAATAACCGTATCGTACAAAATCCTGATCTTGCCTTCCTGTACCCTTTCATGCAGGCGCTGAACCAGAATGGGCTCTGCCCTGAAGGTATCGCGGCGATGAATCAGGGTGACTTTCGAGGCGATATTCGACAGATATATCGCCTCATCGACCGCCGTATTCCCGCCGCCGACAACGGCGACTTCCTGATTGCGGTAGAAAAAGCCGTCGCATGTCGCACACCCGGAAACTCCCCTGCCGATATACGCCTGTTCCGAAGGAAGTCCCAGATACTGCGCCGAAGCGCCTGTCGCAATGATCAATGCATGACAGGTGTATACGCCCATATCGCCAAGAAGACGGATCGGTTTTTTGGTCAGTTCGGCGGTATGGATATGATCGAACATGATTTTGGTATCGAACCGTTCCGCGTGCTCCAGAAAACGCTGCATCAGATCGGGACCGGGAATGCCGTTCCCGTCACCCGGCCAGTTTTCCACATCTGAAGCGGTCATCAGCTGCCCGCCTTGCTGGAGCCCTGTAATCAGAAGCGGTTTCAGATTGGCCCGTGCGGTATAGATGGCAGCGGTATATCCGGCGGGGCCGGAGCCGAGAATGATCACATCAGAGTGTATGGAAGAAGTCGTCATAACTGAATCGCCAAAAAAGACCGGTCGTTATCGCAAACCGTTTCGTACCGGCCGGAATAAAACGGAAAACGGCCAGATATTTTTATCTGTCCCGCCAAAACTTGTTAAGATTATAGTCGAAAGCGCCGGGGCGAGAAGCCTGTACGTCAGAACAAATACACTTTGCTGTCAAATGTCAGTCCGCTTGTCCGTTGACACATTGGGCCATTATTCAAAGTCGAATACAATAATCGTATCCCGCCTCTTTTGGGGGAACCGCAAGTAAAAAGATTTTATCGTTACGGATTCATGAGCAAAAACATGTCGAGCTATGACAGAAAAAAACAGGATGTGAAACCTGCCACACCGAGCCGTTCCACCCGGCTGGTGACAGAAGCGGGATGGTTTGTCCTGATTGCCGTAACCGTTTATTTTTTCCTGATTTTCCTGACTTTCGACAAGGCCGATCCCGGCTGGTCCCATGCCAATCAGGTAACCGGCATTTCCAATCTCGGAGGCCGTATCGGCGCCTGGATTTCCGATCTCCTGTTCTTTACCTTTGGTCTGTCGGCATGGTGGCTCGTTCTCTGGATGCTGAAAGCGGTCTGGAACGGTTACCGCCGGATATCCCGCCTGCTTTTGCTTCAGGAAGAACCCGAACCGTCCTGGCTGCGCGACAAAATTCTCAAAAATGCCGGTTTTGTCGTCCTGCTCGTTTCAAGTTCCGGGGTCGAATACCTCCGCATGTACAATATGAAAGCCCAGCTGCCCGGCATACCCGGCGGCGTTATCGGCGAAATTGCAGGCAAAACGACCCAGCACTATCTCGGCTTTACCTGCGGCACGCTGCTGCTCGTTTTGCTGTGCGCAGTGGGTTTCAGTCTTTTTCTCCAGATGTCCTGGCTTCAGCTGGCCGAACGGATCGGCGCTTTCATCGAGGGTATGTTCAATTTCGGCAAACGGATTTACACGATCCGCGAAGACCGCAAGATCGGTCAGGCCGCCACGGTAAAACGCGAGGAAAGCGTCATACAGGAAAAAGCGAAGGCGACTGAAGCGCCCCCCATGCGTATCGAACCGCAAATCACGGAAGTGCCGAAATCCGAACGTGCCGAAAAGGAAAGACAGGTCGTCCTTTTCAACGATCTGCACGATTCCGAATTGCCTCCCCTGTCCCTTCTTGACCCTGTTCCGGCCAAACAGGATACCGTCAGCGTGGAAACCCTTGAATTCACCAGTCGCTTAATCGAGAAGAAACTGTCGGACTTCGGCGTCAGCGTCCGGGTTGTGGCAGCCTATCCCGGTCCCGTCGTTACCCGGTATGAAATCGAACCGGCCACTGGTGTCAAGGGAAGCACTATCGTCAATCTGGCCCGCGATCTGGCCCGTTCGCTTTCCCTGGTGTCCATCCGCGTCATCGAAACCATTCCCGGCAAAAACTATATGGCGCTTGAACTGCCGAACACCAAACGCCAGATCGTCCGCCTGACTGAAATTCTGAGCTCCAAGGTTTACAGCGATGCTTCATCGAATCTGACCATTGCGCTTGGCAAGGACATTGCAGGCAATCCGGTCGTTGCCGATCTGGCACGAATGCCACACCTGCTGATCGCCGGCACAACCGGCTCCGGCAAATCCGTTGGCATCAACGCAACCATTCTGTCCCTGCTTTACAAGGCCGACCCCAATCAGGTCAGGCTTATCCTGATCGACCCGAAAATGCTGGAATTGTCCATTTACGAAGGCATCCCTCACCTGCTGGCGCCTGTTGTCACCGACATGCGGCAGGCGGCCCATGCCCTGAACTGGGCCGTGGCGGAAATGGAAAAACGCTACAAACTGATGTCGCATCTGGGCGTACGCAATCTGGCCGGTTACAACAACCGCATTGCCGACGCGGAAAAGAAGGAAGAAAAAATCCCGAACCCGTTTTCCATCACGCCGGACGCGCCGGAACCGTTGGAAAGAATGCCCCAGATCGTCATTATCATCGACGAATTCGCCGATCTGATGATGGTCGTCGGCAAGAAGGTGGAAGAACTGATTGCGCGCATTGCACAGAAAGCGCGTGCTGCCGGCATCCATCTGATTCTGGCGACACAGCGCCCTTCAGTCGATGTCATTACCGGCCTGATCAAGGCCAATATTCCGACCCGTATCGCTTTTCAGGTCAGCAGCAAGATCGATTCGCGGACTATTCTGGACCAGATGGGCGCCGAAACCCTGCTGGGGCTGGGCGACATGCTGTATCTGCCGCCGGGAACGGGACTACCCAACCGTGTTCACGGCGCTTTCGTTTCGGACGATGAAGTCCATCGTGTCGTCTCTTTCCTGAAAGAACACGGCAAAGCCGATTATATCGACGGCATTCTCGAAGGAGGCACACTGGAAGACGACGCTGCCGGTTTGAGCGGCGAACAGACGGCAGACGGCGAATCGGATGCGCTGTACGATGAAGCGGTCGCCATTGTGCTGAAAAACCGCCGCGCCTCCATTTCACTGGTCCAGCGCCATTTGCGCATCGGGTACAACCGGGCGGCCCGCCTGCTGGAACAGATGGAAAAAAGCGGGCTCGTTTCTCCCATGCAGAGCAACGGCAACCGTGAAATTCTAGTGCCGGCATCCGCTCATGAATGACATTTCCGAACCGGAACGCTTCTTTCCGGTCAAACCGTCATTGAACCCAACCTTTGAAAACATCATGCGATCCTACATTTCCAAAACGGTCGGTACAGTTCTGCTTCTTTTTCTTCCCCTGTTTGCCGGAGCGACAGCGCTCGACCAGTTGAAAAACTTCTCGGCCAATGCGCATTCCGCCAGGGGAGAATTCAGTCAGGCACAAGTCAAATCCGGTGAAAAAGTCCGGTTCACCAATGCCGCTTCAGGAACTTTTCTTTTCTCACGCCCCGGAAAATTCATCTGGACTTACAAAAAACCCTATGAACAGGTATTGCAGGCTGACGGCACCCGGCTATACATGTACGACAAGGACCTGAATCAGGTCACTGTCAAGAAACTGGGCGACGCCCTGGGTTCCAGTCCCGCGGCCATCCTTTTCGGCAGCAACAATCTGGAAAAAAACTTCATGCTCAAAAATGCCGGCGCCCACAACGGTTATGAATGGGTTGAAGTCATCCCCAAAAAGAAAGACACCCCTTTCGAGAAAATCAACATCGGCATGAAAAACGGCATTCCGGAAGCGATGGAGCTGTATGATTCGCTGGGGCAACTCACACTGATCAAATTCACCCAATTCACGAAAAACCCGCCCGTCAATGCCGGCATGTTCAAATTCGTCGCGCCCAAAGGAGCGGATGTATTCGAGAACTGACCCTGTCTGTTCTTTCCGATCACGACATTCGATGAAAACGAGCCGGTTTTTAAACCGGCTCGTTTTCATTCTGGCTGCCAAGTCACCTTTTACCGTCCTCCGTCATTTCTGCAAAGCAAAACAGCTACCTCTGCGGCAATCCCTTCTTCCCTTCCCAGAAAACCGAGTTTCTCATTGGTTTTCGCCTTGATATTGACCTGCGAAACAGCAACGCCCAGATCGGACGCCAGATTGGCCCTCATTGCATCGATATGCGGCGCCATTTTCGGGGCCTGTGCAATAATCGTCGCATCCAGATTCACGACAGCATACCCCTGCTCCGAGACGCGTTTCATGGCTTCCCTTAACAAGATGCGGGAATCCGCTCCAGCAAAACGTTCATCGGTGTCGGGAAAATGCCGGCCAATATCGCCCAGACCGGCCGCCCCGAACAACGCGTCGGTCACCGCATGAAGCAATACATCCGCATCGGAATGCCCCAGCAATCCCCGGGAATGGGGGATTTCAACCCCCCCGATCACCAGTCTTCGCCCGGACACCAGCGCGTGGCAATCGTATCCCTGGCCGATTCTGAAAGGAAACGTGTTCATCGTCTTTTTTCTCACTCGTTAAAAATCCCTGTCTGCCTTCAGGAACAGTTCCACCAGCGCCAGATCAGCCGGACGGGTGATTTTGGTATTGCGCAAATGCCCCTCCACCAGATGCGGAGTCAGGCTCATGGCTTCAACAGCGCCCGCTTCATCCGTGACATTCCCGCTCTTTTCAAGCGCTTCCCGCAAGATAGCGTAGCGGAACATTTGCGGCGTCTGCGCCAGCCAAAGGCCATCGCGTGAAACCGTTTCCAGCCCGTTATTTCCCTGTCTTTTGACCGTATCGACCACCGGCAAGGCCAGAAGCCCGCCTGTTTTATCATCCGCAACGGCGTGGATCAGACGCTGTATCAGTTCCGGCGTCAGTCCGGGACGCGCCGCATCGTGCACCAGTATCCAGTCGTCCGGCGCACATTCGCGAAACAGGACATGTAACCCATTTAACACCGTTTCCCTGCGGGTCACTCCTCCACAGCGAAGAAAGCGGACGCGCCCCGTATCCAGATCAGGCCAGGAAGCCAGAAAAGCGTCCAGCCATTCGTCTTCGTGACTGATCAGGACATAAATGCGTTCGATCTCGCTGCACTCGCCAAACGCTTCAAGCGCATACCGCAATACCGGCTTCCCCAGCAATTCCAGATACTGTTTCGGACAAGCCGCCCCCATTCGCGAGCCGACTCCCGCCGCGGGAATGAGGGCAAAAAAGCGGGGTGCAATAGCGGATGTATTCGTCAAAGTGGTCATGAAACCTTCATCAAGGCAGGAAAACAGAATCGGCGCGACAGGGCATGATCGTTTATAATGTCATATTCGGTTTTCATATTGTAATCTGGAACAGGACGAATTGGCTTTTTGTCGATATCGTCTTTTTTGCATTGATGCCCTTCGATCTCAAGAAATTTCTTCCCCGTCCCGGACAACGCTTTGCCATGCCGCCCTTGCACGGCTCGGCCGACGCGCTCGTCCTGGCGAAAGCCGCGCACGAATTGAAATCCCGGCAGCAGATGCTGGTTGCCGTCGTTGCCAACGCCTCGGATGCCAGACGCCTTCTGGAAGAAATCCCCTGGTTTGACAGTGAAGGCGACGAACCGCTTCGCTGCCATCTGCTTCCTGACTGGGAAACACTGCCATACGATTCCTTTTCCCCGCATCAGGATCTGGTTTCCCAGCGGCTGGCAACCCTCTACGAAGTGCACAACGGGCGCTGCGATGTATTGCTCGTTCCGGCCTCCACCGCCCTTTTGCGGATTGCGCCCCCTTCGTTTCTGGCGGCCCATACTTTCTTTTTCAAAAAGGGAGAAACGCTTGACGAAGCGAAACTGAAAACCCAGCTGACGATTGCCGGATACAACCATGTCTCGCAGGTCATGTCGCCGGGCGAATATTCTGTCCGTGGCGGTTTGATCGACTTGTTTCCCATGGGGTCGAAACTGCCGTACCGGCTCGACCTGTTCGGCGACACCATCGAAACCATCCGGACATTCGACGCCGATACCCAGCGTTCGCTTTACCCGGTGAATGAAATCCGGATGCTTCCGGGTCGCGAATTTCCGATGGATGAACCATCCCGCGCCTATTTCAGAAGCCGCTGGCGTGAAGTATTCGAAGGCGATCCGACCCTGTCCGTCATTTATCGCGACATTGCGAGTGGCATCGCTTCAGCCGGTATCGAATATTATCTCCCGCTTTTCTTTGAAGAAACCGCGACTCTCTTCCAGTATCTTCCGGAAAACGCCATTTTTGCCCTGATCGGCAACGTCAGCGAAGCCTTCCAGCGTTTCTGGGCCGATACCAGGTCGCGTTATGCCTTCCTGAAATCCGACCGGGAACGCCCGCTTTTGCCTCCGGAAAAACTCTTTTTAAGCAGCGAAGACTTTTTCGTTCTGGCGCAGCCTTTCGGCCGCTGGGTCATCACTTCCGACGATGCGCCTTCCGAACTGTCTGCCCCGATTCCTGACGTGACCATCAACCGGCGTGCCGATGACCCGCTCTCCAATCTCAGAACCTATATCGAACGGGCGGGAAAACGCGTGCTGATCTGTGCTGAATCGCCGGGACGCCGGGAAACGATGCAACAGCTTTTTAATGAATACGACTTCAAAGTCGCCCCCTGTACCGGTTTTGCCGACTTCATCACCCATAGCGAAGACGTGATGTTTTGCGTGGCTCCGCTGCAAAAAGGGTTCGCACTCGGCTACGTCTTCGGCGATCTGGCGTTCATTACGGAAACGGAACTGTACGCCAATTCCGGACGCCGCAGCGTCCGGAAGCAAACCAATGCCGACTTCCACATCGAGTCCATCGTCCGCGATCTTTCCGAACTGAAAATCGGGGATCCGGTCGTGCATGCCCATCACGGCATCGGCCGTTACCGCGGACTGGTGACTGTCGATCTGGGCGAAGGAGAAACCGAATTCCTGCATTTGCAATACGCGCGCGAGACGAAACTCTATGTTCCGGTTTCCCAACTGCATGTGATTTCGCGGTATGCCGGCACTTCACCGGAAGACGCGCCATTACATACTCTGGGATCGGGCCAGTGGGAAAAAGCCCGGCAAAAAGCGGCCCAGAAAATACATGACACGGCAGCCGAACTGCTGGATCTGTACGCGCGCCGCTCGATGCGCAAGGGATTTCCTTTCCCGCTGACGAAAAACGATTACGAGGCCTTTGCCGACAGTTTCGGATTTGAAGAAACCCCCGATCAGGCTGCCGCCATTTCCGCGGTCATGGAAGACATGACGTCCGAGAAACCGATGGATCGCCTGATCTGCGGCGACGTCGGATTCGGCAAAACCGAAGTCGCCCTTCGTGCGGCTTTCATCGCAGTCATGGGCGGAAAACAGGTCGCTCTGCTGGCCCCCACCACCCTGCTTGCCGAACAGCATGCCCAGACCTTCCGTGACCGTTTTGCCGACTGGCCCGTCCGGATATCGGAGCTGTCCCGGTTCCGTACCCAGAAACAGGTCAACCAGACAATCCAGGGACTGGAAGACGGTTCCGTCGATATCGTCATCGGAACCCACAAGCTGTTGTCCAAAGACGTTTCTTTCAAACGGCTTGGACTGGTCATTATCGACGAAGAACACCGGTTCGGCGTTCGCCAGAAAGAAGCCCTGAAAGCCATCCGCGCCGAAGTCGATGTTCTGACCCTGACGGCCACTCCCATCCCGAGAACACTCGGCATGGCGCTCGACGGCCTGCGCAGTTTTTCGATTATCGCAACCGCCCCGCAAAAACGGCTGGCGATCAAAACGTTTGTCCGCTCGGAAAACGATTCCGTCATCCGGGAAGCCTGCCTGCGCGAACTCAAGCGCGGCGGCCAGGTCTATTTCCTCCATAATGAGGTCGAAACCATCGAAAACCGCCGCGTCATGCTTGAAAACCTGCTGCCCGAAGCGCGAATCGGCGTAGCGCACGGCCAGATGCACGAACGGGATCTGGAAAAAGTCATGCGCGACTTCGTGGCGCACCGGTACAACATCCTGCTGTGCACAACCATCATCGAAACCGGTATCGACGTTCCGAATGCCAATACGATGGTCATGCACCGTGCCGACAAATTCGGTCTGGCCCAGCTTCACCAGTTAAGAGGCCGCATCGGCCGCTCCCATCATCAGGCCTATGCCTACCTGCTGGTCAACGATATACAAACCCTGTCGAAACAGGCCCAGCGGCGGCTGGAAGCGATCCGGCAAATGGAAGAACTGGGCAGCGGCTTTTTCCTGGCCATGCACGATCTGGAAATCCGCGGGGCCGGCGAAGTGCTGGGCGAAGAACAGTCCGGCGAAATGGTCGAAATCGGCTTCCAGATGTATTCGGACATGCTGAAAGAAGCGGTACGCGCCATGAAAAAAGGCGAACAGCCCGATTACGACGCGCCTTTCACAACCACCACGGAAATCAATTTGCACACGCCGGCACTGTTGCCCGGCGACTATTGCCCCGGTGTCAATGAACGCCTGTCCCTGTACAAACGTTTCGCCAGCGCCGAAACGCAGGAAGAAGTCAACGATTTGCAAGAAGAGTTGATTGACCGGTTCGGCAAACTGCCGGAAGCGGCACAAGCTCTGGTCGAAACGCACCGGCTCCGTTTACTGGCGAAACATGTGGGCATTGTCAAAATCGACGCCCATACGGAAGCAGCCGTCCTGCAGTTTTTGCCGAACCCTCCCATTGACGCCATACGGATTATCGAACTGATCCAGAAAAACAAAAACATCCGCTTAAACGGTCCTGAAAAACTGCGTGTTACGGCAAAAATGCCGAATCTGGACGCGCGCGTGGCTCAAATCAAGGCGACTATCCGTTCCCTGACAATGAAAAAATAAACCGGACGGTCAGTCCTCGGCTTTTTGTTGCCCGTAAATCACCCGTTCATTCAGAAGCTTGTGCGCAAGCGCCCTAGCTTCATCCAGCGCATCGTCCACATTGTCGCTATCGACCGGAACACAAAACTGCTCGATCTGATCCTCGCCATGCTGCCTGAGGAAAACGATGCCCTTGTATTGCCGGTTGTCCCAATCGATCACGGCAACCCGGGCAATATAGTCGCCTTTGCGGTATTCCATTTCACTCATCATGTTCTTCTCCCCAAATAAGGCTGTGACACGCTCATTCCGCATAAATTCAGCTACCCCTGGCTGAATCCTGTTTGGCGGCACGCCCTTTTTATCTGAATCAAACGGAATGCCGTTTTTCCCATAAATATCAAAATAAGACACAAAAATCGCTGTTTTAATAGATGAACCGGAACTTGAAAAAAACAGTTCAATCAGAGCTTTACCGGGAAACGAGAAACTTCTTTTAAGGAACCTGAAACATGCAAAACAAAGTCGTCGTGGTTTACCGAAATGACGAAGTCGCCCGCGCTGCCGCCAATGAATTGCTGGAAGACGGTTTTTCGCCTGACCAGATTTATATCAGTTCAGACGACGATGTCAGACAGGTCAGAAAATATGACCAGATCGGAGAAAGCCGTCTGTTTCCCCAGCTTGGAGGCGATCTTGGCGATTTTTACCGTTCGGTCATTGGTGTGGACGGTATGCTGGAATCGGCCGAGTTTTATACCCATGCCTTGAAAGACGGTCATGTCATCGTTTCGGTCGAAACCGATTCGTATGAAAAGGCGAAAGAAGCCGCCAAAACGATGAATCATTTCGAAACGCTCGGAATCGGCGATTTTTCAACCGTTTCGGATTCCATCTCTAATGAAAGAAAAAACACCGACACGTATGAAGTGGCAGGAACCGGAGTTCTTATTTTCAGAAATTATCATTCACAGGGGAATCAAATGGATATGAACAATACTCAGAACAGCTCGTCCGACTTCAACAAGAAAGTCAACCAGACAGCGGCAAGCGCCAGGGATTCGATAGAAAACGGTGCGGAAAGCACCAAGGAAGCGATGAAAAGCGCCGCCGAAAAAACCAAGGACACCGTTAAGGATGCAGCCGACGCGACATCCAACGCCATGGAAAAAGCCGTGGACAAAACTTCTGACGCTCTGAAAAAAGCGGGTGAATCGGTCAAGGAAATGTTCGGAAAAGACGATCACACGACTGAAGCAAAAAACGCTTCCGGTTATTGCTCGTACGATGAGATCGGTGAAGAAGCGTTTAAAAATCACTGGAAAATCAGTTATTTTTCCTCCGGCGGCAAATATGACGACTGCCAGCCCGCCTATCAGTATGGCGTCCAGTTGGCGGAAAACGAAAAGAAACACCTGAACCGCTCATGGGAAGAAGTAGAACCATCCGCCCATGCCGCCTGGGAACTTTACAATCGGGATTCCGAACAGTCCTGGGAGAAAAACAAGGAAGCCATCAAATTCGGCTGGGACTATGTCATGCAAAACCATAAACCCAATAACAGTTTCTTCTGACCCCGGAAAAACAAACCCGAAAAGCATGTCCTTTAGGACATGCTTTTTTATTCAATCTTTTGTCTGTTTACAGGCCAAATCAACCTGTTACGGAAACCAAGGATTATCGCCCGCTTCCATTTAACTGGACAAGCCCGGGAAAACATGCCGGAAACCGGTTGCCATCATTTCCACGGATATGGCCGTCAACAAAAATCCGGCAAGCCGTTCGATGACTTTTATTGCCGAAGGCGTCAGAATCCGGCCACCCCGGCCGACGAATCGGAAACATAACCAGGTTGCGGCACCTACCACCACCGGCGGCAAAATCACGGAAAGCAAATCCTCTGCCTGCGTGATTTGCGACGTCGCCATGACATAAGAAAGGGCTGCCGGCCCTGCCAGCAAGGGAATGCCCAATGGCACAATGGAAGGGCCCGATGCCGCTTCTTCCGTTTCGCGAGGCGTATATTTGATCGTTTCTTCCTTGGCAATCACCATCGCCAGGGAAACGATGAACATGATGGCGCCGCCACCGATCTGGATCGAGGCCAGCGAAACACCCATGAAATCAAGCAGATGCAATCCGAAAAGACCGCCGATCAAAAGCGACAGGGCGACCGTTATACCGAGCTGGCGACTGTATTTATCCTTGAAACCGGTATCAAGTCCTGCCGTTGCACAAATGAACAGTGGAATGGCCATCAACGGATCGACAAGCGCCAGAAGCGTCAGCGTTTTCTTGATGAGGAAACCCCAATGCATAAGCTGCCCCGTAAATGCAGTACACGCCAATACGATATGCCGCTTAAATATCGGGACTTTGTCCAATCAGGGTATGGTCCTGGAGTATGCCTGAGCGAAATCAAACATTGTTTTTTTTCAGAATAAGAACAGAAAACGGTACTGGAAAATCCGATCTCACGCTCCTTCTTTTTTATAGCCGGGTATGAGCGAGAGCATTTTCCGCATCGGCAGGCTTTTCATCAATTCGAAAACATTCAGTTCCATCGCGTCAAGCGTGTTTTTCAGCAATAGTCCCAATTCCGTATCGCCCTCCATCACGAGACGACGGCTGAAAAAAAGCGTATCCGGATCTTCTTCCCGTCTGGAAAGCCGGTAAAAATCGTAGGCACTGGCAGAAATGGTCACATCAGGTTCCACATGATGCCATCCAGAAACGAATCCGCCTTTCGTCCAGACGAAATCGAAATCAAGCCTTGCATCGGTAATAGTCAGGCGCAACTGCTTTCCGGCAATGGCGCTCCGGACATCTTCCGGCAAGCGATGCTTCAAAATGGCGTTCAGTGCCGAAACGAACAAAAGCGAACCGGGCCAGGACGGCAGACAAGCCATCAATTGACCGATCGGTTGCGGAATACGGTAACGGTTCATTTTTTCCCTCGTCCTCCGATATAGGGATACAGTCAATGCCATTCCATGCCGGACTTGCCATGCCAGTAGCCATTACAGGGGTTGTCGGGCATCAGGCTTTCCATTTCCCGCAGGCCATCCGCTCCGGACAGTTTTCCATCCAGAACATTCCGGAAAAGCCGGACGATGTCACCAGTATGTTCCGATTGAGGCGAAATTCTCAACACATCGATTTGGAGTGTCTGCATAAGCGGGAGTTCGGTAATGAGATTATAAACTTTTGCCGACTGGGTCTGAATCCCGTTGAAAACCAGAAAAGACTGTTCTTCCCGCGTCCTGACTTTCAGGCCATCGGGATAATCCAGACATCGGAAATGGCAGGCGTCTTTCTGCAGATTGTGATAACGCGCCGTGAAACAGCGTGCCGAAAAAGCCAGCGGCAACCTGCCGTAAACAAACACTTCCGTCTGCAGGGTTTCCGGAAGCGATTTCTGCATCAGTTCCAGATCGTCCCGGCTCATCTCCAGAGGCATGACCCATCTGACAGCGCCAAGATCGGCCATGAAACGCAGGGAAGCAGGATTGTAAAGATTCAAGTGCGCTCCCGCAACGAACGAAAAACGGTTTTCCAGAACGCTTACGGCCCCCATATCGTTGGCCTCGACCCGGTACCGGCCATTTTCGGCAATCCCGTGCATGCCCTGCAAATGCGCGCCTGATTCCAGCAGAACCTGGGTGGACAAGACCACTTCTTTTCCCGCGCCGGAAAGCGACGCAGCGATGGACAGCCAGTCTTCCTCGCGCATTTCGTGCCGCCGCGCGCAAACCGTTTCTCCCAGATAAACGATTTCCACCGGCATATCGGCCACTTCCCCGTAAAACCGCACTATCTTGTCTTTCGGCCAGTAATACTGCACAGGGCCCAGCGCCAGTTTCAAAGTCTCATCCTTTCCTGTTCGTTTATTTCCATGAGCGGTAATAGGCGCCCAGCGTTTGCTGCTGGCCTTCCGCAAGCTTTCCGAGTGCCTCAACCCATTCCGGCCTGACAATATAGGCAACCTCGTCGTTCAGGCAACTGTCCAGCGCGGCACGCCAGACCCGGGTAGCCGCAGCCGTATAGGCAGGACTTCGCTGGCGGCCTTCAATCTTCACCGCAGATACGCCCATTTTCTTCAGACGGGGCAGCAACTCAAGCGTATTCAGGCTGGCCGGCTCCTCAATAGCGTAATAGATTTCCCCGCCGACTTCATAACGGCCCTTGCAGAGAGTGGGATAACTCGCTTTTTCACTGTCGGCATACCGGTCAATCAGTACCCCGTTCAGCCGCGACTCCAGTCCTTTGGGCGTCGGCTGCCAGCGAACCGCGCTGGCCGGAGAACAGACGCCACTGTTATTCGGTGCCTTTCCGGTGACATAGGAAGACAGTGCGCAACGGCCTTCGACCATAACACACAGGCTGCCGAAACCGAATACCTCGATTTCGACATCAGTATTTTTAACGACCAGTTCGACCTGTTCGATCGACAGCACCCGGGGCAACACCACTCTGGCAATGTGAAAATGACGGGCGTAAAAATTGATCGCGTCGTAATTGGTCGCCGACCCCTGCACCGACAGATGCAATCGCAAACCGGGATGGGTGTCGCAAGCATACCGCATCAACCCCGGATCGGCCACAATCATGGCATCGACCCCATAACGCGCTGCCCGGTCGACCGCTTCTGTCCAGACTTTCCAGGAATCGGGCAACGGATACGTATTCAGCGCCAGAAGGACTTTTCTCTGGCGCGAATGCGCATAGGCAATGCCTTCCTGCAAGGTTTTTTCGTCAAAATTCAGGCCGGCGAAATTGCGTGCGTTCGTCGCGTCCCGGAAACCGAGATAAACGCAATCGGCGCCCTGATCGACAGCCTGTTTCAATGCCGGAAGACTTCCTGCCGGACACACCAGTTCCATTTGTGGGTTTCGCGTCAAAACGTTCAAAAAATCGGAAGAGTTTTCAAAATTATCAACAAGCTTTCCGGTGCAGGGTTTAATGTTTAAACCTGCTTTGCCGGAAACCGGCAATCATATTAACAGAATGCATGACAAGCGTTCCATCCGATTGAATAGACGCATTACAAATTGAAATGTTCCTGTACAACATAAGCCGTTATAATCTGGTACATTGTGAAGTAGAGTCTGTTTTCATTCCGCTGTCCCTCGCTAGGAGCTAGACAATGTCGGCCATTTTACGCAATAAAAAACTGATCATCATTCTGGCACTCGTCATCATTGCCGTCGCAGTCGGATGGTATTTCCTGAAACCGGCTGGCACACCTCCGGGACTCGCTTATGGTAACGGTCGGCTGGAAGCGACCGAAACGGCTGTTTCCACCAAAGTGCAGGGCAAACTGGTCGAGGTGTATTTTCGTGAGGGAGCCGACCTGAAAACCGGTGAAGTTGCCGCGCAGCTCGACGATGCCCAGCTGAAAGCTGATATCCGGGCAGCCCAAGCCGCGGTCGAACAAGCCAGGGAAACCGCCAAGGCAGCACGCGAAGACGTCAAAAGTGCGCAAAGCCAGCAGGAACTGGCTGGCGTCACCCTGAAACGGACGCAGGAACTGATCAAAAAGGGTTTCATATCGGCTGCCCAGCTGGACAAAGACGTCAGTTCGATGAGAACGGCCAATGCCAGTCTGGCCAGCGCACGCAACCGTGTATCGCAAGCGGACGCCAGTATTGCCGAAGCAGAAGCCAGAGTCGCTTCCCTTCAGAGCAATCTCGATGACTTGACCCTGAAATCGCCGGTTGATGGTCGCATTCTCTATCGTCTGGCGGAACCGGGAGAAGTCCTTTCGCCCGGCGGCAGAGTCTTCTCGATTCTCGACCTGAACGACGTTTACATGTATATCTACCTCTCCAGTGCCGAAGCAGGCAGCGTCGAACTGGGAAGTGAAGCCCGCATCGTGCTGGACGCCCTGCCTGATCAGCCTATTCCCTGCACGGTAACCTACGTCTCCCCCCGCAACCAGTTCACTCCGAAAGAAGTCGAAACCCGGGATGAACGGGAAAAATTCATGTTCCGCGTCAAACTGAAAGTCGATCAGGACTGGCTCCAGCAAAATGTCAACATCGCCAAGCCCGGCATGCCCGGCGTGGGCTGGGTAAAAACAAGTCCGGATACCGTCTGGCCCGCCAATTTGCAGGTAAAGTAAAATGAGTACGCTCCTGGCAGCGAAACTCGAAAATGTCGCACTCCAGTATGGAGACGTCACTGCCCTTGACGATGTAACGCTGGAAATTCCGGGCGGCTGCATGGTCGGGCTGATTGGCCCTGACGGTGTCGGGAAATCCTCGCTGCTATCACTGATTTCCTGCGCCCGGAAAATCCAGAAAGGCCGTATCGAGGTTCTTGGCGAAGATATCGGCGACGCCAAAATCCGTAATGCCCTGCTTCCCCGAGTTGCCTACATGCCCCAGGGACTGGGCAAAAATCTGTATCCGACGCTTTCCGTTGCCGAAAACATCGATTTTTTCGGCCGTCTTTTCGGTCAGGACCGTAAAGAACGCGAGCGGCGGATTGATGAACTGACCGAAGCGACCGGTCTTTTCCCCTTCAAAGACCGGCCGGCGGGCAAACTTTCCGGCGGCATGAAACAGAAACTGGGCCTGTGTTGTTCGCTGGTACACGATCCAGACCTTCTGATTCTCGATGAACCGACCACCGGCGTCGATCCGCTTTCACGCCGCCAGTTCTGGGAACTGATCGATTCTATCCGCAAGCGCCGTCCCCATATGAGCGTTCTGGTCGCCACTGCCTACATGGAAGAAGCCCAGCAGTTCGACTGGCTGGCAGCCATGTATAACGGCAAAGTCATCGCAACCGGAACGCCGGAAGAAATGATGAAAAAGGCCGGAAAGTCTTCGCTGGAACAGGCTTTCATCCAGTTTCTTCCCGAGGAACGGCGGCAAAATTATGAAGAACTGGTCATTCCCCCTCTCAAGGAAAACAAGGATAAGGTCTGGGCGATCGAAGCGGACGGATTGACACAGGTATTCGGGGACTTCGTCGCTGTCGATCACGTCAGCTTCAAGATTGCACAGGGTGAAATATTCGGCTTTCTCGGTTCCAATGGCTGCGGCAAGACGACGACCATGAAAATGCTGACCGGATTGCTGCCTCCCACTTCAGGAACGGCAGAAACGTTCGGCAAACCCGTCGATGCCAAAAACACGGAAAGCCGAAAGGACGTGGGTTACATGTCCCAGTCTTTCTCGCTATACGGCGAATTGACCGTCATGCAGAACCTGGATCTTCATGCACGGCTTTTTCACTTGCCCCCAAACGAAATCCATGACAGGGTCCAGAGCCTGATTGATCGCTTTGGTCTCCAGCCATATGTCAATTCGGCCGCCGCGGAATTGCCGCTCGGTATTCGCCAGCGCCTGTCGCTTGCTGTCGCCGTTGTCCACAATCCCAAACTGCTGATTCTCGACGAACCGACTTCCGGTGTCGATCCGATTGCACGTGACGATTTCTGGCGTCTTCTGGTCGAAATGTCGCGTGAACAGAACGTCACGATCTTCATTTCCACCCACTTCATGAACGAAGCGGAGCGATGTGACCGCATTTCCCTGATGAACGCAGGCAAAGTGCTGGCCAGTGGAACGCCGAAAGAATTACAGGAAAACAAACACGCCGCAACGCTTGAAGAAGCTTTTATCGATTACCTTGAGGAAGCGGCTGGCAGTGAAAAGACGACCTTTGACGAAAATGCCGACATCGAACCGGAAAAACCGCACGAAGAATCCCCTGTTTTCAGCCTGCGACGGCTCCTGGCCTATGCAGCGCGTGAAACGCTTGAACTGCGTCGGGATCCGATTCGTCTCGGTTTTGCCCTTCTGGGCAGTCTGCTGCTCTTTTTCGTACTGGGAGGCGGCATTTCGATGGACGTCGAAGACCTCAAATTCGCCGTCCTCGATTACGACCAGTCTCCCCAATCCCGGGATTACGTACACAACATTGCCGGATCGCGTTATTTCCTCGAACAGGCCCCGCTGAAAGACAGCAAAGACCTTGAAAAACGCATGGAAAGCGGCAAAATCAGTGTGGCTATCGAAATTCCACCCAATTTCGGCCGCGATCTCGAACAGGGAAGGCGGCCGGAAATCGCAGCCTGGATCGACGGCGCCATGCCCTATCGCGGCGAAACGATTCTCGGCTATATCCGGGGCCTGCATGCGAAATACCTGGAACAGTTGAACAAGGAAAGTAATGGCACGGATCAGCCACCGGTCGCTACCCTTGAAAAACGCTACCGCTACAATCAGGATTTCAAGAGCATTTATGCCATGGTGCCCGCCATCATTCCCCTACTGCTGATGCTGATTCCCGCCGTTCTGATGGCGCTGGGCATCGTGCGCGAGAAAGAACTGGGTTCCATTACCAATCTCTACGTCACGCCTGTTACCAAACTGGAGTTCCTGCTCGGAAAACAGTTGCCTTATATTGTGCTGTCGATGATCAGTTACTTCCTGATGGTGGCCTGCGCCGTCTGGTTTTTCGGGGTACCGGTAAAAGGCAGCTTTCTGGCATTGACGCTGGGCGCTCTGCTGTACGTTACGGCCACAACCGGACTGGGACTCGTCATTTCATCCTTTACCAGTACACAGATTTCAGCCCTGTTCGGCACCGCCATTCTGACCATGCTGCCGACTACCCAGTTTTCCGGACTCAAAGACCCCATCGGATCACTCGAGGGAGCGGCCTACTGGATCGGGAAATTTTTTCCGGCCTCGCACTTCATTATCCTGAGCCGCGGCGTATTCACCAAAGCTTTGCAGTTCTCCAATCTGATCGGTCCCCTGTTCGCACTGGCGGCATTCATTCCGGTACTGACATTCATTGCCTGGCTTTTCTTGCCCAAACAGGAGAAATAAATGTCTTCGTTCAGAATACATCTCAGCAACATCTACCGCCTGGGCATCAAGGAACTGAACAGCCTGTGGGCTGACAAAGTGTTGCTGTTCCTGATTATCTGGGCTTTTACCGCCGGTATTTACAGTGCGTCGAAAGGTGTTTCGCAGGAAATTCACAACGCCCCGGTGGCCATCGTCGATCAGGATCATTCACAAATTTCGCAAAGACTGGCCAATGCCCTGACACAGCCCTATTTCAAGAAACCCGATCTGATTACAATGGATCAGGCAAACGAAGCGCTCGATAAAGGAGAATATTCCTTTTCCATTATCGTCCCTCCCGGTTTCCAGCGAGATTTGCAAGCGGGCAGGAAACCGAACATCCAGTTAAACATCGACGCGACGGTCATGAGCCAGGCTTTCATCGGTTCCAGTTACATCGAAAGCATCTTCAATAACGAAATCAACGAGTATTTCAACAGAACGACCGAAACCTCATCGCAACCGATCCAGCTGGTAACGCATGTCCGGTTCAATCCGAACATGACCGGTTTCTGGTTCGGTGGAGTCATGGAAGTCATCAACAACATCAATATGCTGACCATTATTCTGGTCGGCGCGGCCTATATTCGCGAGCGCGAACACGGTACACTGGAGCATTTGCTTGCCATGCCGCTGGGCCCGACAGAAATCATGCTCTCGAAAATCTGGGCAAACGGCCTTGCTGTCCTGATCGCCGCCTCATTCGCCCTGATATTCATCATCAAGATTGTGCTGCAGGTTCCGATTGCGGGTTCCATCGCCCTTTTCATCGCAGCAGCCGCCGTTTACCTTTTTTCCGCCGCGTCAATCGGCATTTTTCTGGGAACCATCGCCCGTTCCATGCCGCAACTGGGCTTGCTGATTTTCCTGACGATCATTCCCCTGCAAATGCTTTCAGGCGGTTCGACCCCACAGGAAAGCATGCCGCTCTGGGTACAGAATGTCATGAAACTGGCGCCAACCACTTACTTTGTCCGTCTGGCCCAATCCATCCTGTACCGGGGAGCGGGTTTTACTGTCGTCTGGCCGGAATTTCTGGCTATTGCCATTATCGGCCTGATTTTCTTTTTCATCGCCCTGGCCCGATTCAGAAAATCGATTGTCCAGGGCAACTGAGCCCGGATGCCTGCCTGAACCCTTTCAGGCAGGCATTCCAGCAGTCTGTCTTACTCTCCATACTCAACCGGAATCCAGCTGTACTTTCCGTTCCCTTCCGCAATCACATAACCCAGGCCCGGAAAAGGCAAATGCATGCCGGCCACCCGCTCTCTTTTTTCCGCGACATCTTTCAACAGACTCTGTCTTGTCCTGACCGCCTGTTCCGCATCGGAATCGTATTCGATCGCCACTTCCGGATGGCTGAACTGGATAACATGACTGTGAACGATATCCCCCCAGACCAACAGTGTCTGCCCGTCCGAAACGATTTCATAAGCGGTATGGCCGGGAGTGTGCCCATAAGTCGCCACCGCCCTGATGCCGGGAACGATTTCCTCTCCCGCTTCAACGGCTTTCCATTTTTCAGCACTCAGATAGGGAACCGCGGATTCACGGGCCATCCTGAAAAAGACCTGGCGCTCAACCGGAGCGGCAGCTGCCTGCTGTTCCGACAGCCAATATTCATTTTCCGCTTTATTGGCGTAAACCGTCGCATTCGGAAAAAGAAGCGTCCCTTCCCTGTCGCTTAATCCCCCTGTATGATCGCCGTGCAAATGCGTCATGACGACTATATCGACCTGTTCCGGCTGATAACCGGCGGCTTTCAGGTTTTCAATAATACGGCCCTGCCTGTCTTCACTGAACAGCTTGCCGGCGCCCGCATCAATCAGGACAAGATGATCGCCCGTATGGATCAGATAGGCATTGATGGCGCTCTGAATACCTGTTGTCCTGCCATAATGATGGGACAAGGCCTTGTCGATAGCTTGCCTGTCCATGTTCTTTAGCAACTCCGGATGAAAATCGAAAGAACCATCGAAGAGGGCCGTGACTTCAAACTGGCCTACCATCGTCCGGTAGTACCCCGGCACCTGTGTCTTGACGGCAGCAGGAACCTGTGGCTGTACGGCCTCTTCCGGAACAAGCGTTTCGTTCGCGGCCGGAACGGCCTGTTCCTGAGGCGCTGCGTTCACAACAGGCGCCGTCCCCTGCTGTATTTGCGCGACATTTTTCGCCACCGCAACGGAACAAAGACTGAAAGACGCAACCATCAGTCCCAGCGTGATCTTTCGGCAAAACGGCTTCCATTTTTCCTGCATGTTTACTCTCCTCACTGAATGACAATGGATGAATTCGTTTATCGGTTCCTATTATCAGATAATTTTCCCTTCGTTTGCGAAAACCGAAAAAGTAATTCCCTAAAAAGAAATACGCTGATGATGTCATGACTTTCAAAGAACGTTTTCTTCCAGTGGAAAGAAAGGCGAACTATGTTCAGGCTTGCTATCATTATCGGAAGCACGCGCCCCGGCCGCAATGGGGAAGCGGTAGCGAAATGGATTTATGAAATCGCAAAGAAACGTCAGGATGCCGAAGTAGAGCTGGTCGATATCCGGGATTACGACCTGCCTCTTCTTGACGAACCCCAGCCGGCCTCCACCGGACAGTACACTCAGCCCCATACGCAGAAATGGTCCGTCAAAATCGACTCTTTTGACGGCTACATTTTCGTTACGCCCGAATACAATCACGCTCCGCCTGCCGCGCTCAAAAACGCCATCGATTATCTTTTCCACGAGTGGAACAACAAGTCCGCCGGATTCGTCGGTTATGGATCAATGGGCGCTGTCAGAGCCGTGGAACAACTGCGCATTCTGATGGGCGCCCTGATGATTGCGGACGTTCGGGCACAAGTCATGCTTTCACTTTTCGAGGATTTTGAAAAACTGACCGTTTTCCGCCCCAATCCACGCCATGAAAAAACGGTCAATACGATGCTGGAACAGGTTATCGCCTGGGGAACTGTTCTGAAACCGCTTCGTGAAGACGACTGAACCATTGAACCTTATTCAACCTATATACGAGAGAACACCATGAAACACATCCAGATCATTATGCCGGAAGTCAGGGAATGTTCGGCCCAATCCTGCGGCTTCAATAAAAACCTTGGCTGTCACGCACGCGCCATTACAGTCGGCGACGGACAAAACCCGGGTTGCGATACGTTTTTTGCCGTATCCGATCCGGCCGGACACGCCAAATCGGTAGGCCGTACCTCGGGTGTCGGCGCCTGTAAAGTGGCGGACTGCAAATACAACGAGGACTACGAATGCATGGCCGATGAAATTGTTGTCGCTTTCAGTAACAGCAAGGCCAACTGCCAGACTTATGTCCATCGTTGATACCTTCACACCTGTTGTGAGCCGTGCAGTGCACGGCTTCCTTTTTTGACTTCCGTCCATCCTGCTGTTGTCGAAACCGTTTTATTGCCTGATACGAACAGCAAGACGTTTCAAACCGGATGCACTCTCTTTTTAACAGGAAGGAAGAAAACATGCCAAACCATGAAATGCCCACAATACAGAATCCTTTGAACGCTTACTACACAGACGATTATCCGGAACAAAAACAGGATTATCCCGGCATCCAGCAAAACATGAAGCCGGTACCCGATTGCGGGGAAAAAACCTACACCGGATGCGGGCGGCTGAAAGACAGAAAAGCGCTGGTAACAGGCGGGGACTCCGGCATCGGCAGGGCGGCAGCCATTGCCTATGCCCGGGAAGGAGCCGATGTCGCTATCGGCTATTTGCCCGCGGAAGAAAAAGATGCCCGCGAAGTGAAAGAACTCATCGAAAAAGCGGGCAGAAAAGCGATTCTCCTGCCAGGCAATCTTTGCGACAAACAATATTGCACCGACATGGTAGAAACCGCCTCCAGAGAACTGGGGGGACTGGATATCCTCGCGCTGGTAGCAGGCAGGCAGATCGCCAAAGCGGGAATCGATGAAATATCGGACAAACAGCTCTATGAAGTTTTTACCACCAATGTCTTCTCACTGTTTTGGACAGTACAGGCCGCATTGCCGCATCTTGAACCCGGCGCTTCCATTATCACGACCTGTTCGATAGAAGCCTACAGACCGAGTGGCGAACTGCTGGATTATGCCGCGACAAAAGGCGCCATCAAATCTTTTTCCGCGGCACTTGCCGAACAGCTCGCGCCCAAGGGTATCCGCGTCAATTCTGTTGCACCAGGACCAATATGGACCGCACTGCAAATTTGCGGGGGCCAGTTCCCCGACAAGATTCCCGATTTCGGAAAAGACTCTCTTTTAAAACGGGCAGGACAACCGGCTGAACTGGCTGGCATTTATGTTTATCTGGCATCAACCGAATCCAGCTATGTCACCGCCGAAGTATTCAGTGTCAATGGTGGAATGCATATTTGATGCACCCTCTTTACAATAAAAAAACCGGACTTC
>NZ_KI392031.1:1363582-1806203 GCF_000158475.2 Oxalobacter paraformigenes
TGTCCGGTTTTTTTATTCTTCCTTTCAGTTATGCCGACTGAATGGCAGCGAACTTTTCTTCCATTCCCTGTGCAGGAATCGCTCCTTCGACACGGGAGCCATCAGCAAAATAAATGGTCGGGGTAGCCCTGACCTTCAGCTCCGCCCCCAGCTCCAGAATCTTGTCATTCGGAAAAACGCATTCGGCAGACGGCGCATCCGGACGTTCCTTTCTCAGCATCCAGTTTTCCCATGCCTTGGCCGGATCGGGTGAACACCAGATAGCATGCGACAAATGCATCGAATCAACCGACAGAATGTTATAGGGAAAAACATAAACCGTAACATTGTTCACATCTTCCAGATTCTTTTCGAACTGCTGGCAGTAATGACAGTTCGGATCGGCAAAAAGCGCAATGACTCTTTTACCGTCTCCCTTGACAATTTTGATAGCCAGTTCTTTTGGCAAACCGATTTTTTCCATATCCATCCTCTTTCTCGACAGTATTTAACATGAACCCGAAACAGGATAGCCGACACGAGCGGCTTATTCCGGAAAGACCTGCGAAACTCTTTCAGACTACCGGGAAAGCCGAATAGAACGCTGATATGACACAAAAATAACCTTAAAATACGCAAATTGCTTTTTGGGAAGCATAAAAACCATTGCGGTCGGCCACTTCGCAAAGCGTCCCGTTTTTTAAACAGCCGTGCCTGTTATAACAGACAGGAAAGAAACCGCCATTTCAACTGAAAATCAAAGCGACCGGACTTTTTGAATACTCCAGGTTTGACTAGAATAGCAGCTTACGATCCCAAACTGTAAACCACGGACACCATGCCCACTTCCACCAACAAGCGTTCCGCTCCGCCAGAAAACGGTACCCCCCGCCGCACTCTTCGCTTGCGTGAAGCCGTCACCCTGATTGTCGGGCTTGTTATCGGAGCGGGTATCTTCAAAACGCCCGCCATCGTTGCGGGTATGACAGGCAACACGACCATCATGTTCGGCGTCTGGATTTTAGGCGGTATCATTTCGCTGATCGGCGCGCTTTGTTATGCCGAACTTGCCACAGCCTACCCCGATGCAGGCGGCGATTACCATTTTCTCCAGCGCGCCTATGGCCGATCGGTTTCTTTTCTTTTCGGATGGGCACGTCTTTCCGTTATCACGACCGGTTCCATTGCATTGCTGGGCTTTGTTTTCGGAGACTACATGAACCGGATCTTTCCCCTGGATTTTTTCGGGACCGGCTCAGGCCCCTTCCTCTATGCCGTTTCGATCATTCTCATCCTGTCCTGGCTCAACCTGAAAAATATCCGTACCGGCATGAAAACGCAGACCCTTTTTACGGGGCTTCAGATCCTTTGTCTTCTGACAATCGTCGGAACAGCGGCTTATCTGTTTTTCTCGGGAACAGCCGCGAATCCGGTTCAGCCTGTGACAACAAGTCCATCCATCCCGCTTTCGTCCGGCTTCGGTCTTGCGATGGTATTCGTTCTCCTGACTTTCGGCGGGTGGAATGAAGCGGCCTACATCAGCGCGGAACTGAAAGACGGTCACCGTAATATGGTGAAAGCCCTCGTTTTTTCGATTGCCGTCATCACATCACTTTATCTGCTCGTGACCTGGGCGTATTGGGAAGGGCTCGGATTTGTCGGTATGACGTTCTCGCAGACCATTGCGGCCGACCTGATGCATATGGCCTTCGGTGAAGCCGCCCAAAAAATTATTTCTCTGATGATCGCCATCTCCGCATTGACTTCGATAAACGCCACGATCATCGTGGGGGCGCGGACCAGTTACGCGATGGGAAGAGATTGGCCGGCGCTGCGAAAACTCGGCGTCTGGGACACAGCCCGTGACACACCGGTCAATGCCTTGTGGGTTCAATGCATCGCGTCTCTTTTTCTCGTCACGCTGGGCACATTGATCGGAGGCGGCTTCAAATCCATGGTCGAATTTACCGCTCCGGTATTCTGGCTGTTTTTTCTTCTGGCCGGTATTTCCCTGTTCATCCTGCGTCATCGCGAACCGTCGGCGCCCAGACCGTTCAAAGTCCCCTTCTATCCGATACTGCCTTTGATCTTCTGCCTGACATGCGCCGGTATGCTGTGGTCTAGCCTGTCGTACGTTTACGATCAGTCTCTGGGAGGAATAAATGCCGCCTGGATAGGTGTAGCCGTATTGTTGCTCGGTGTCCTTCTTCTGTGGATAATTAACCGCATCCATCCGGAACGGAAACACCCTGCCCCTTCTGTCGATACTTTATAGAGACCGCTTCATGAGTTCAAAAAAAAATAGACTGACCATCGCCGCCTTCCTGTTCGTTGCTGTCTTAATTCCCGTTTTCATCGTTATTTCCGCAAAATCCCAGTTCGGCCTGGACGAAATGATGGGGCCCGAACTTGACGCCGGATTCATCACGACCTGGCCTGAAACAGTCGACGGCATGCTTAAAGTGGCCGAAGTCACCAAAGACGATCTTGTTTACGACCTGGGTTGCGGTGACGGCCGTATCGTGATTGCCGCTGCCCAAAAATATGGCGCAAAAGGAGTGGGAATCGACCTGAATCCGAAACGTATCGAAGAAGCGAACGCCAATGCCAGAGCCGCCAAGGTCGAAAATCTCGTGCAATTCAGGCTGGGCAATTTTTACAAGGTGGATTTTTCGGACGCCACCGTTGTCGCGCTTTATCTGCCTCAAACGATCAATTACGAACTGCGCCCGATTTTATGGAAACAACTGAAAGTCGGTTCCCGCGTAGTTTCCAACGAATCGGACATGGGGCCTGAATGGCCGGCTGAAAAAATCGAACAAGTCGGGACGAAAACCGTTTATATGTGGACAATCACTGAAGAAGAAAAACGAAAAGCGGCATTGATACCGGATCGGGACGATACCTGAACAGAAAACACAAAAGACCGCTCAAAAAACGGATAGAAGAAACTGTCCACTATTTACGGGCTCGCTGCGCTCTTTATGAATTTCGACAACTGTGCTGTGTCCAGAATGAATCCCGATAATTCCTGCGGACAACAAACCGCATCAAATGGTGAAACGACTGGAACAGTCCAATCCCGCAACTGGCGGATTGATGTGTTCAGATTGATGTGTTGTGTCTCTTGCCGATAACGGTTTCATCCACGCGCAAAGAAGCGACTACAGTCTGCCGGGATTGGCAGTCCCAGATCTAAACCTGTAAAAACATTCAACGAAGAACAGCGGTCTTCAACCCTGTCTTTTTCGGTGAAGGATGTCGAACAAAACCTGTTTCGGAATTAAGGCCTCAACATCAGAGGGCGACAATTCATCCATTCGATACACAATCCGTCCCTGTCCCTTTCCGTTCTTGTCGTAAATATACTTTCTGATACACAAGCCATTCTGGCGAATCATCCCTAGGGAAGCATACTTTTTGAGCATGTCCTGACATTTTTCCCGATCCTGCGATACACCGTTCCGGTCAATTGCCTGCTCGACCCGATTCACAACCTCTTCCTGCATCAGGGTACCCTGGCTGTTAAAAGCAGCCGTGTTATAACGATATGTCCACCTTTCGTCTTCCCATCCAGCTGCAGCATTACAGATACTCTGATAATGATTGACGAACTCGTCTTTGGTCATAGCCCGCCTTGAAGCCTCGTTCGCTCTTCTTTCCTCATTGTCCAGACCGTCGCCAAATTCCCAGACGCGCCGATCGGCATCGGCGGTAAAAACATAACCGTCAACATAAATATTGACATAATTTTCAAACCGTTCCTCGACTATCATTTTTACGTCTCCCATTTCCGATATCAGTCACAGCTTCCTTTTCCCCACTGTTAAAAATATCATGAAAATTATTCACTTAACGAAATTTTCCAAGACAAATGTGAAAAACGATAAATTGAATAATTGAAAACTGCCCGTACAGTATCCACCATCATGCCTGTCTTGCAGACATAAAAACCGCTGATTTTCTGAAACGGATGTATCTCCACCTTCTCCCCTATACATTTCATTTCTAAAGACCCATTTTTCTCCCAATCAATTAAACACTCATAAACAAATTCGGGGCTTTAGCATCGCTCGCCCTTTTTGTTCCCTCCGAATCCTGACGACCCAAGAGCGAAGTGATCCTCATGGCACAAGCCCTCTCATCACACCGAAATGGTAGTGTTTGGATTCGCTGTTATACACCGTTTTTACGGCTCAAACCGAGAAGCCGGAAACAGCGCAACAATATACCTGTTTTCCATTTATGTTCTCTGTCTCAAACGCTGTCTTTTAGCAGCCTGCCGGAAAGCAAGAAAATGTTTGACTCGACATCCTACAAACAGGGGCCATGATGTGTGCCAAAAACCGTTCTTGCCAGTAGCGCGAACTGCGTGAAAAGATATGTGTTTCACATTAAAGAAGAGAGGTCGAAAATGACGAAAACGCCTCCACGAAATCCTGCTTCCCATTATGCCGGCAACGACCGGCTGACAACCGAAGGGCGTGGCGAATTGACCGATTCAGAATTCGGTATCCCTGAAAAACGGGCATTTCCCATGCCCGATGCCAAACATGTTCGTGCCGCCGAATCGCGCTTTCACCTGGCCGCCGATGATGGCACACCGGAACTGGCCCGACAAATCCTGATGAAAGCAAATGAATTTGGCTTAGACGTGAAAAGCACGAATGTACTCGAATGGGCAAGAAAATGACTTTATTGCCTGGTGAAACACGGAAAACAGAAACAGTGGATATCCAGAGTCGGCAGAAGACCCTAT
This sequence comes from Oxalobacter paraformigenes, assembly GCF_000158475.2. Taxonomy (GTDB): domain Bacteria; phylum Pseudomonadota; class Gammaproteobacteria; order Burkholderiales; family Burkholderiaceae_D; genus Oxalobacter; species Oxalobacter paraformigenes. The sequence goes on from NZ_KI392031.1 coordinate 1,368,321, forward strand.
TTAATGCTGTAGACTTTTTCAAACCCATGAACCCACGCACGGCAGAAGCATGTACGTGTCAATCTGGACAAAGTCAAATTCGGTTACGTTACAGCTGCGTTCGGAGAAAAATGAGAAGGAAATAATGACGTAAGCAACTGATTTGAATGGCCTGCCCTAGTGGATTCGAACCACTGACCTACGGCTTAGAAGCATCAGAGGCAACATTAAAAAACATATAATTCAATAACTTATTGCATCGGCAAGCAAACTTAACGTGCCATCAATGGACACATCCTGATGTAATACTGTCACAGTAAGTCACAATTTTGGCACACACAAATATTTCTAACTTCTTATTTTTGATCATAAGATGGATAATCACTTAAAATCCTAAAGCAATCTCATCAATAATCTAACAATTCATTTATGTCTGATTCTCCATGGACTTCAGAACACATTAAATGGCTCGTGGACACCGGCGAAAGAATTTCGACGGTTGATGGCAAAAAGGTCAAGGTCTTGGAGTTATGTCATAAAAAAGACGAGGTAGTGCTCTCCGCATGGGCAAGGCACTTTCGAAATCACTACTGTCTTGACTCCGAAATTGATTATTGGCGAAGAGGATATAAATACTCTCCACAAGAATATCTCAACACCATAAAGTTCCCCAGCCCAAAAGATGCACCAGGACCCAGTATCCGTTCTGGCGACTTTGGAGAAGTGCTCGTTGCCGATTATCTTGAATACCTGCTTGGCTACTGGGTTCCACGCACTCGCTATGGTGACAAAACCATTCGGAACGAGTCGACAAAAGGTAGCGATATCATCGGCTTTCATATCGTCAAGGATGGTAAAGCTTCTTTAAAGGATAGGCTGGCAATCTTTGAAGCAAAGGCGCAATTCTCAGGGAATAAGGCTAAAGCGAGACTTCAAGATGCTGTAGATGGCTCGGCTAAAGACATTGCACGGAAGGCAGAGTCTTTAAATGCGATCAAGCAAAAGCTATATGGTCGCAATGAGCTTGATAATGCTGAAAAAATTGAACGTTTCCAAAACGAAGTTGATCACCCATATAAAGAAGTTTATGGGGCTGTCGCGCTTTTTGAGAATCCACTTTTTGACGGCCACCTGATATCCTTGACCAATGCATCATCTCATCCACGTTCAAGTGACCTTGCGTTAGTAGTTATCAAAGGGGATCAAATGATGGACCTTGTCCATGAGCTCTACAGGAGGGCTGCGGATGAGGCCTGAAAGAAAATCCCATCGTCTTTTGGGCGTTACTCGATCAAAAGCTAAGATGATCGAGTACAATGTACCTGAAGAATATCAGGATATTGATTTATCAGTACATCCAAATAAACTTTTCACCCTTACGATTGGCCTGCTGGGTGACCTTGCCGTCGCTATCAACCGCGAGGAGCCGGATTCAGACTCCCTGTCTAAGCTGAGAACCAATCTGCTTTTCTCTGCCCGTTTTTTCGACTCCTACCTCCAATCAAAGCTGAATGAGACACTTGATCCATACCTAGTGCTTCTTGGGTCGGCCTCCTATTATCTGTGCGATCTTCCCGGGAGTGCTTCAGTATTGGCGAAACGCATCGATGGCAAGTGTCCGAATCTGGATAGCGATGGTTTGGAAGATTTGTTGCTCTGGTTACTGCAGGCCGATCTGAAAACCTATTTCAATGGAACTAAGGGCCCCTTCAGCAAATTCATCGATGGGATTTCAAAAGGGATTCTCCAGTTTTTCAGGAATGGTAATGGCGAAGATAACCTTCTTAACTTAGCCACAAAACTGAGAAACACCGTTTATGAATTCTGCACACCGAGGCAACTTCTGTTTGGTGATGTGATCGCGGCAGTTCTACGGAAAAAATTGCAGAATTCAACCTGGAAAGCTCTGCCGTCATATTCAGGTTTACCCCGAGAAAAATGGCTCCACGCACTGCAAAAAGATTCTTTTATCAAGGAACTATGGCCTGCACAACACCTGTTGGGCCAAGCGGAGGTTCTCAAAGGCAAGTCTGCCATTGTTCAAATGCCTACCAGTGCTGGAAAAACGAAGGCAACGGAACTGATCATTCGAAGTGCATTTCTAGCCGAACGTGTGTCGCTGGCCATTATCGTCGCACCGTTCCGGGCGCTCTGTCATGAGATCAAGAACAGTCTCGTCGAAGCATTCCACAATGAACACACCAAGGTAGATGAATTATCCGATGCGTTACAGACCGACTTCGAGATTGACGATCTTTTGGGAGAGCACCAACAGATTCTGGTCATAACGCCAGAGAAACTTGTATATATCCTTCGGCATGAACCGAGTCTGGCCAACCAGGTGGGATTACTGATCTTTGATGAAGGGCACCAATTTGACAACGGTATTCGAGGCATCACATACGAGCTACTCCTGACATCGTTACGTTTCATGATTCCAGAAAAAACCCAGAAAGTGCTAATTTCAGCAGTTATCACCAACGCTGAGTTTGTCGGAGAATGGCTGAACAGCAATCCCAATGTCGTTAAAGGCACAACCCTTATTCCGACTTTCAGGTCGGTCGGGTTCGCGAGCTGGCTCGATCAGTTGGGAAGGATCGAATATGTCGACAACCGTGACGTTGAACAAAGCGAGTTTTTCGTTCCCCGAGTAATTGAAAGATTCAATCTCGGGAGAAGAGGCAGAGAGCAGAAAGATCGCCACTTCCCAGAAAGAAATGATGGCCAGGCCATTGCACTTTATCTCGGTATAAAACTGGTTCCTAACGGAAGCATCGCCATCTTCTGTGGCAAAAAATCAACAGCGACAAGCATTTGTGAAAAAGCGGTGGAATTCATTAATCATGGTATTCCGCTTCCACTCCCACAAGTATTCTCAGACCGAAGGGAGGTTGAACGGCTCTATTACCTCCATGTTGCGAATCTTGGAACTGATGCATCGGCCTCAATGATTGCCGAGCATGGCATATTTTCTCATCATGGCAATACACCGCATGGAATCCGCCTTTCAGTGGAACACGCTATGCGTGAGAACCTCGTTCGGTTCGTTGTTTGCACCTCCACACTAGCGCAAGGCGTAAATCTTCCAATCCGGTATCTCATTGTTACCAGTGTCTACCAAGGCATGGAGCGCATCAAAGTTCGGGATTTTCATAACCTCATCGGCCGAGCGGGTCGCGCCGGGATGCATACTGAAGGCAGCATTTTGTTTGCAGACCCTATTGTATATGACAAGAGACGCAACCGAAAAGACGGCTGGCGGTGGGATATAGTCAAGGAGCTGCTTGATCCAGCCAAGTCAGAGGAATGCGCAAGCAGCCTCTTTCAATTGATCCCTCTGGTTATCCGGAATGACCGTACCAAGTCAAAAGACAAAAAGAATCATACGCTGACATGGGACATCCTGTCTTTTGCCGCAGCTCATATAGCTGGATGGGATTCTCTGAATGAAATTATCAGCAAGATTGCTAAACAAAACGGTGGAAACGGTTTCACGGTCGATGTGGTGAAACCACAATTCGAATTTTTCAGCCTGACTCTCGCCTCCATCGAAGGCTTTCTTCTCTCCAATTGGGATGCTGTTGATAATGGGCTGACGGAGGCAGACATTGCTGATCTCGCGGAACAGACATTGGCGTACTTCTTGGCTGATGATGAGAAACGGGAGCAGATTCAAGAATTATTCAAGCTTCTGGCGGAAAACATATCAAAGAACATTACTGACGTTAATCGGCGGAAAGCATTTGGCAAAACACTCTATGGGGTCAACGATGCTAAGGTGATTGAGGGATGGGTTCAAGATAACGCTGATGAACTTATCGCCGCTCAAGTGGGAAATGAAGTTCTTGACCTCGTGTGGCCGTTAATAATGGGGCATGTACACAACAAAGCTTTCAATAAGTTCGACAAGAAGGACGTCCTGAAAGAAATTACGAAGAAGTGGATTTCAGGAACTCCATTTAATCAGCTTTTCCAAATTGCCGACAATAACAAATGCAAGCTCGGTAGAGGAAAGAGGCCTAGGAAAGTCAAGATCGAAAATATTATTGATATCTGCGAGGGCGGGCTTGCCTATGATGGGGCTCTTCTTGTGAGTGCATTGTGTGAATTTCTAGAAATGCTGGATCGCGAAGGAACAGGTGATCCGATCAGTCGTCTCCAGATTTTCCAAAAGCGGATGAAATATGGTTTGCCCACCGAAACCACCATTGCCCTTTACGAGCTTGGCTTTTCGGATCGCGTCATCGCTCAGGATCTTGCCGCATCCCTAAACCTGGCAGCGCCCCAAAAGAAGGATCTCGTAAAGGCGCTGAAAAAAGATCAGGCTGGAGCCAAGGCGGTGATGGAGAAATATCCAAGGTATTTCCAAACGCGATTGTCTGAACTACTTAGACAGTAATATATCTTGAAATTTTTTATCACCAGATTAAGAATATTCCTGCAATGAGCTAAAAAACCATTATATCCATTCCAAGTTTTGATGAAAATTTGAAACCACTCGGGAAAATGGTAATTTTAGTAATATCAGAATATAGAGATATAAAACTTATTGTTTTTAAATGCAATATTAACAATTAATTAAAGGTAATTATTTAGTAATATTTGGGTAATCAGATTACCGTTTTTATTAATTGCGAATGGTAATTTTCATGATTTAAAGAAGCATTTAAAATCATATACTTATACAAATATTACTTTTTTATTACCTTAAATTACTAATAAAAGGTAACCAAAAATACTATTTACAATCAAATATTTATATATCATATTTTTGATGTGTAACGGATATTACCTTTTTCCCGACTCTGTTTTGAAATTTATTGTTTTACCTCCCTCTTCAAATGATAAATTTTCATTTAAATTGAAAAAAAACATCAATCACACCACTGCGTCATATCGCATCATTCCCTGAAATCCAAAACGGCCCTGAAGGGCTTGTATTCTGGCATCTTCCAAAAATTCCCAAAATGTCAAAAAAGCCAAATTAAGTTTCATCGCAGGCGGGCGGGGAACTGCGAAAAATGCCTCTTGAAAAACTTTTCTTCATCCACAACATTTCGCCAAACCCTATCGTTGATATTCCAAATCGGCAAAGAAAAAGCCGCTTACGCGGCCTTTGAATAAATGATAGAAGTTCTGTCAGTTCTCTTGCTTATCGTTCTCAACATTGTATTGAATGAAGTTGACAACATCCTCCCCTATCCAGTCATTGATCAATCTGAATTTGTCCTGCAACGGTTTCAGTTCATTGCGTGCAAACACTCTGGCTGCTTTTTCGATATCGCCGAAGCCGCCTGTGTTGTTCGGGATGATGCCCAGCAGCTGGGGCGGTACCCGGTGAGCGGCCAGCACATCGTCCCGGGTTACGCCCTTGATATTGAAAAACTCATCCTTGGCAGCAACTTCCGAAACCGGTATCAACTGAATGCCGTCTTTCTTGCCATTCGGTGCATAGATGAAAATATTCCGGAAATTGCCAGGCCCCTTGCTTTCCCGTAACGACTGTCTCAGATCATCAATGTCCTGCTGGCTATGGGAAGCATCCGTCATATACATGATGAATCCGGCATGGGAACCGTTCTGGTAATATTTTCTCCGGAACAGGGTAGCAGCCTCATTGAGCCAGGCGGATTGAAGCGCACTGAGATATTCCGGCAATCCGTATACTTCCTGATTGATATCGGATTCCATCAGTTGAAAGACGCTTCCCTTTTCAAACTCATATTCCTGCTTCCACCCATAAACAAAATAATAACTATCCGGCTTCACACCCCGGCGCGTATATTTGGCCAGAGAATGCCGGAGCGCCAGCACCTTGCCAAACCGGTTCGTTTTCTTTTCCAGATAGGCATTCCCGAAAATCAGGAAATCCAGTGCCACTTTGTTGAACGTGTCCAGCGGGAATTTCGGATGCGGAATGAAAGTGGACGCCAGAATATTGCGCTTGGCATAGATGGCCGAGCTGTGATGCACATTGGCCCGCAGCGATTTGGCCAGACCGTCCGGACTGACCGGCATTTCATACCAGCGGCCATTGGACCAGCATTCGATGTAATCGAGTATTTCCCGGCGGTCAAGCATGGAAACCGGTTCTCCAAACGAAAAAACGACTGCATTTTCCTGTTTTTCCAGCCTCTGTTCCTGTGTTTCGTTCATTGGAATGTCTCCATAAATGATTGTCTGTTTTCCGTATTGCCTGCCAATGGTTCATGATCCAGCGCGTGCATGACCGCCCAGGCCAGATCGGCATGACCGGTTGTCTCGGAACGGCCGGCATCGTATGTCACCTGCTGTCCGCTGACAGTCAGCGTCTTCCTGATCGACATGAAGGACTGCGCAATGTCGGTACTGCCGGCATCGAATTCAAGCCGGCCGTTCCGGATCACATCCTGCGCTTTCAATACCATGCGGCCCTTGCTTTCCGGGTTGTACAGAATCTTGGTCACAGCCGGATAAAACTGCCGGACAATTTCATAAACGCCCAGTCCCATCCCCGTAGCGTCGATGCCGATATATTCGACGTTATATTTCTGCGTGATCTGCCGGATCTGTTCAGCCTGTGCAGCGAAATCCATGCCCCGGTACTGGTGTTTTTCGATGATCCGGAACTTCCCGGGAAACGTCAGCGGCGGCGCCATCACGACACAACCGGCACTGTCACCCGAACGGGACGGATCGTAACCGACCCAGACAGGACGGTTGCCGAACGGCCGTGCCGTAAACGGTTTGTAATCGTTCCATGCTTCCCATGAATCGACCATGCAGCGTTGCAGTTCCGACAGCGGGAAAACGGATGCCGTATCGTCAATGAAATTGCACATCAGCAGGTTGTCGAACTGGTCCGGGCTGTATTCGTAATTCCGCAGTTCATCAATGTCGAAAAGATCGCAACCGCCCTTTTCCGCATCTTCAATGGTGACAATCTGCCGCCAGATCCTGTCTTCACACAATCGCCCTTCCGCCAGCCATTTGTGACTGACATCGATCCGGACCTGCTCTTCTTTTCTGCGCCGTTTGTTAAACGCATCGCCCGTCCAGAACGGATAGGCTTCATGACTCATGGCCGATGGTGTAGAAAAATAGGTTTTCCGCCAGCGTTTGTGCAGCGCCATGCCGGAAGCGACCTTGTTGAGCTCCTCGAACTTGAATGTCCAGAAGAATTCATCAAAGTAAAAGTTACCGTGATAACCCTGAGCTGTCCGGGCATTGGTGCCGAGAAAATACAGATGCGCGCCATTTGACAGCACAATCGGGTCGCCTTTCAGTTCAACCCCTGTGGCTTCTTTTGCGAATTGCACGATGTATTGCCGGAAAACATAAGCCTGTGCCCGGGAAGCGGAAAGAAATATCTGGTTTCCGCCAGTCAGTACGGCATCCATCAGGGCTTCACGTGCGAAATACCAGGTTGCGCCGATCTGTCTGGACTTCAAAATGGCCCGTGTCCGGCTGTTGCGACTGTTCCACCACTCTTTCTGGTAATCGAACAGCGAATCCAGAAAGGCTGTTCTCAGCTTTTCAACCTGCTCTTCGGTGAAATGGTTTTTCGCTTTCTGCCGCTTGCCCTCTGCATTCCGGTTCGCAATGTTTGGATTGAGATCCGTTTCATTGCCGCCTGGCGCTTCATAACGCCGGATTCTGGCCAGACGTTCCAGCTGCCGTCCCAACAGGTCGATTTCCTTGTAATCGGAACCGGTTTTCACATCCTTGGCAATCAGCTGGACCAGCCGGGCTTCAAGCGACGTTTCCACCCGTTCGATAACAGGCGCCTTGTCCCACTTGTCCCGCTGCCGCCAGGAATCCACAGTCGTGCGCGGGATGGCGAGATGTTCCGATATGGACGTGACCGTCCATCCCTGCCAGTACAGGCTGCGGGCTCTTCGTCGGAAATCGGTCGGTGCGCTTGTTTGCATGCAGCAAGCGTATGCGTGTTATCCCTGCATTTCTCTTGTCTCAGGGTTACTTGCGCGCCAATCAACCTGAAAAGCATTGAGAGCCTTGACGTTGTCGTTAAACATGAGCGGTAACCTGCAATTGACAACAACCTCTCAGTGAGTCGGGATCATGTTAAAAACACTTTCCAAATTTTTCCGTGTTGCGCTGGAAGGCGCAACGACCGATGGACGGAACATCGAGCGCGACCAGATTATCCAGATGGCCAGAAACTTCAATCCGGCGAAATATGGCGCCCGTATCTGGCTTGAGCATATCCGCGGCGTTCTTCCGGAAGGCCCTTTTCAGGCATATGGCGATGTCGTCGCTCTGAAGTCCGAAGAAGTGGACATTGATGGCGTCAGAAAAATGGCCCTTTTCGCCCAGGTTGAGCCGACACCGGAACTGATTGCCATGAACCGGAAAAAACAGAAGATGTACACCAGCATCGAACTCGACCCAAAATTTGCCGACACGGGTGAAGCCTATCTGGTCGGCCTTGCCATTACAGACAGTCCCGCCAGTCTGGGAACGGAAATGCTCTGCTTCGCCGCCCAGAAAACGCCTGAAGAAAACCCGTTCAGTACGCGGAAACAGCGTCCGGAAAACCTGTTCAGCGAAGCCATTGAAGTCGAACTGGAATTTGAAGAAGTACAGAACTATAGCCAGCCATTGCTGGATAAAGTCAAGGCACTCATCAAGAAATTTTCCGGCAAGGAAGCGTCAGACGAATCCCGCTTCAACGACATCCATGCTGCCACCACACTCCTGCTCAACCACATTGAAAATCAGTCGGAAAAACTGGAACAGGCTTCTGACCGTATGGATGAAATGCAAAAACAGCTGCAAGCCCAGGAATCCGCGTTCAGCGCACTGAAGCAACAGCTTGATAATGAACAGACCCAATCTGACAGGCCCATAGCCACCGGCAGTGCCGGAGAGTTGCAAACAGATTGCTGACTTACGAAACCAGCCAAAAACACCCATACGACTTTCAAATATCCGTCCCGGAGACAAACATGTTAAAAGAAACCCGTATTGCATTTAACAAATATGCGGCGCAAGTAGCGAAGCTCAACGGCATCCCGGATGCAACGGAAAAATTCGCTGTCGAACCCGGTGTCCAGCAGACACTGGAAACGAAGATCCAGGAATCCAGCGAGTTCCTTAACCGGATCAATGTCATTGGCGTCAAAGAGAAAAATGGCGCCAAGCTCGGCCTCGGTATTTCCGGCCCTTCCGCTGGCCGTACCGACACCACGACAAAAACACGCCAGACCCGTGACCTGTCCACACTCGATGAAAACGGCTACAACTGTGTGCAGACCAACTTCGACACGCATATCCGTTATGAAAAACTGGATGCCTGGGCCAAGTTCCCGGATTTCCAGACCCGTATTCGCGATCTGATCATCCGGCGTCAGGCGCTAGACCGTATCATGATCGGCTTCAATGGCACCAGCGCTGCTGCCGATACCGATATCACGGCCAATCCGCTGCTTCAGGACGTCAATAAAGGCTGGCTCCAACACTATCGGGAAAACGCTGACGAACGTGTCATGACCGGCGGAAAGACGGACAGTGAAATCCAGATCGGAACAGGTGGTGATTACAATAATCTGGATGCACTGGTTTTCGACCTCATTAATACCATGGTTGATCCCTGGTACCGTGATGATCCCAATCTTGTTGTCCTGCTCGGCCGTGGTTTGCTGGCGGACAAGTATTTCCCGCTGGTCAATACAAACAATCCGCCTACCGAAATGATGGCAGCCGATATCGTCATCAGCCAGAAACGCGTCGGCGGGCGACAAGCGGTTTCCGTTCCCTATTTTCAGGAAAATGCTGTTTTGGTCACGACATTCGACAATCTGTCCCTCTACTGGCAGGAAAGCGCCCGCCGCCGCCATCTGAAAGACGTGCCGGAACGTGACCGGATCGAAAACTATGAATCCTCAAACGATGCTTACGTTGTTGAAGATTACGGTCGCGGTGCCATGGCCGAGAACATCGTCCTGATCTGATTTTCAGCCCGTGCACTGAAAAACGGTGTACTGGCTGAAAATGCCCCGACACACGGAAAGGAAACCGATCCATGCCCCGAATGACACCAGCGCAACACCATTACGAAAAAGCCATGGCGAAAAAGTCCGAAAAACGGAATGCCGCAGGCAATCTGAAGAAAGGCTCGGCCTACGAACTGATGATGGCCAAACTGCACTCCGACATCCAGCGCCTGAAGGACATCCAGTCCATCGAAAGCAAGGTCAGGGTCAAAGAAGCCATCCTGCCCGACTATCAGGCATGGGTGGATGGCGTACTGGAAAGCGGACAGGGAGCGCAAGACGAAGTACTCATGACGATTCTGGTCTGGAACATTGATGCCGGCCATTATGAAGAAGCGCTTCGTATCGCCGCTTATGCCCTGAAACACAATCTTGTCATGCCTGACCAGTACAGCCGGAATCTGGCTACCGTTCTGCTTGACGAAATTCCGCCTGCATTGCTGAAGAAAAAACCGGAAACCCCGGAAGACCTTGAAAAGGCATTGTCCATCCTGAAACAGACAGAAACCCTGACTGCCGCCCATGATGCACCTGATCAGGCCACAGCCAAACTGTGCAAGGCACTGGCACTGACACTGCTCAAAAAAACCGGCGAAGGTGACATCACGCCCGAAACCAGACCGGACGCCCTGAATGCGAAAACGTATCTGGAACGTGCCTGTGAACTGGATGAACGGTCCGGTGTGAAGTCCGAACTTAAACGCCTTGAGAAACGTCTGGAACAGGTTTCCCAAGGATAACGAGCGCCCCGCGCCTCGACGGCTCAGGTCAATAGTGCCCTGCCCATCTTCCTGACGCACGATTTGACCTGACCACCGTCGAACTTCTTACGGAAGCAACCATGAACGGCCTGATTGCCCTCGAACCTTTTGAAAACGATGATCCGGAAACATCCGGTACCGAATTCATCGTGGCCAACGATGGCTGGTTTCCTGACATCAACCTGAAAGATCTGCGTGATGCCATGCGGCTGGATGGTACCGTCACCTACACACGGCTGAAACAGGCTGTTGTGGCCGCCATCCTTTATGTCAATGCCGAACTGCAATCCTGGAAGAACACATCCGGTGATGGATACAGGAACATGGAAAGCCTTCCCGCCGCCGTTATTAACAACGAAAGCATCCTGATCATCAGCTACAGACGGGCCGTGTACTGCATGGCCAAAGCGGATCTGATCGAACGGTACCGCGATTACGATACGACAGGGGAAGGCAACAAAAAAGCGGAATGGCTGGAATCCTCTCCGGATGAACAGCGCCGGAACGCCCACTGGGCGATTGCCGACATCACCCGGCGCCGTCATCTGACTGTGGAGCTCATCTGATGCAGGTACGGACACAACAGAATGACACGCTGGACCTGATTTGCTGGCGGTATCTCGGTACGACAGCCGGTGTTGTGGAAGCGGCACTGGCACTCAATCCCGGTCTTGCCAGTTACGGTCCCATCCTGCCACAAGGCATCATTATCGAACTGCCTGATCCGGAAACCATTACCGGAATGAACACCACTGAAACGGTGCAACTATGGGACTGAAGGAAAAAACATGGCCGTTACACTTCTGATCATTATCCTGATCGCATTGCCTATTCTGGCCTATGCGGCCACACGGTCACCGGAAACGTACCAGTTCGACACCTATCTCTGGGTACTCATCCTGTCGGTCATGGGCGGCATTGTGTCGCATAAGGAAAAACGGAAAGGCCGCTTCCGGATTTTCAGGACAGAAAACCGTTATCTGGATATTGCCGCTTTCATTCTGGTCAATCTGGCGTCATTCGTCCTCGACATCTTCACTTCTGCCTTTTCGGGAATCCTGACCTTTTACATTTGTGAATCCGCCAACATGGATAGGCTGATTACGGCTGCTTTTGTCGGAATCTCCGGCTTTGCCGGCGGACGCATGCTGAATTTCCTGCTGAATCTCGCCCGTGCCGTTCTGGAAAAGAAATTCGAGGTCAATGTTATGGAAAGGAACAACAGTGAAACTAACTGAACACTTTACATTGCAGGAATTCCTTTATTCCGATACTGCCGGCAGGCATGGCATCAACAATGTTCCGCCGGACAACTCGCCAGTTTATGCCAATCTCCGGAAACTGGCTGAAACGCTGGAACAGGTGCGCACGCTTTTCGGCCTGCCAGTCCATATCAATTCCGGATACCGCTGCCCTGCTCTGAACAAAGCCGTTGGCGGCGTCAGGAATTCAGCCCATCTGGCCGGACTGGCTGCCGATATCCGGATTGACGGTATCGCCCCGCACGACGTCACCCGACGCATTACCGCCTCGGATCTGGCTTTTGACCAGTGCATTGACGAAGGAACCTGGACGCATCTTTCCATTGATCCACGGATGCGCCGGCAGGTTTTCAGGGCTGGATCATGATGGACTGGATCAGAAAAACCGCTTTGGCCCTGCTGGCTGGTCTGGTCATCGGAGCCGGAGGAATGTACTTCATTCTTTCCGGATGCGAAGCCAGAAAAGAAAATGACGTACTGAAAAAACAGGCACAAGACAAAAGCGACAGAGAAGCCATCACTGCCCATGTCGTATCCGGTAATGAACAGACCCGCAGGAGTATTCAGAAAACCATGAAAGTAATCCATGCGAACACGGAAAACTATATTCGAGAGAGTGACAATTTCATCATGCCTGCTGGTGCTGTCCGCCTGCACGACGACGCCGTGTTACAGCGGGTTTCCGGCTCCTCCAGAATCATTGATGCAAAAACCCCGCGAACTGAAACCGGTTCTCGAAAATGACATTCGACGTCCGGTTACCCTCCGGCAATTTGTCCGGCAGGTAAATGAAAACTACGAAACCTGCCATCTCAATGCAGAAGATTTCCGTGCCCTTCAGGAATGGGTACGCAAACAACAGGAAAAATAAACCATGTATAAAGCCGACAGCCTTCGCAGGCATCTTTCGGGCGCAAACCGGATACTGAAACGGAATCCGGAAAGGTTTCATATTTTTGTCGATGAAGGCAATGTCGTGGCAACCGGTACCGGTTCGCTGTCGCATGAATACCAGTACAGACTGAACATTCACATTGAAGACTATGCAGGCCCGATTGAAGCGGTCACAGTTCCAATATTGGCATGGGTACAAATCCATCAGTCAGAACTTCTGAACAACCCTGAAAAGAGAAGAACCGGAATCAGCTTTGACGTGGATTTCAATAATAACGACACCATTGATATGCTGATCCGGCTGACCCTGACCGAAAAATCCATCGTGACAAAAGACGGGAAAGGGCGAATCGATATCAAACATCAGGAAGAACCTCTTCTGACTCCACCTTACGATAACGAATTCTGGAAATTATACGAAGGCGATAATCTGATTGCCGAATGGAACATCAAGAACAATGGATAACGAGCTGCAGCGGATAGAAGACTGGGCAGGTGGACTGCTTGCCAAAGTTTCGCCGGTTGAAAGACGCAGGCTAAGCCGGAAAATCGGCCTGGATCTACGGCGAAGTCAATCTGCCCGGATCGCTTCGCAACGCAACCCCGATGGCACTGGCTTTACCCCCCGGAAAAACCGGAAACGCATCCGAAACAGCACAGGCCGCCTGAAACGAATGCGGTCTGAAATGTTCCCGCGACTGAAAATGGTCAGCCGGATGAATCTTAAAAGCGATCAGGACCAGATCAGCATTTCATTTCTCGATAAAGTGGCACGCATTGCAAACGTTCACCATTTCGGTCTTAAAGATCGTGTTTCAAAGAATGGACCGGACGCACAGTATCCGGCCCGTCGATTACTCGGATTCAGCCAGACAGATGAGCAATTGATCCGTGATTCTGTTTTACGTCACCTGAAAGACTGACCACATTACCTGTCACGCATGATCTTTTCACGCAATATCGAATTGACCGTACTCTGCCAGCCTCGTCCTGTAGCCCTTAATGCCTCGAGCAGATCTGCATCAAGACGGATCGATGTACTTACTTTTGGCTGATCAGCATGAGGACGGCCACGCGGCCGTTTTTCTTTCAATGCCGCAAATTGTTCCGGCGTAAAAAATTCACTGGCCAATTTTGCATTTTTGAACGCGTCATCACTCATTTCCGGATTATCCGGATCGGCCATAATACCTTCATTGATAACTTTGTCTTCCTCCGGAGTCGGCATGATGATTGCACGACCCGATTTTGTTTTAACTGTTTTCGGCATAAATCTTAACCTCCCTTCTGTTGGCTTTTCGCAAGCTGATAACCCTGATCGTCTGGCTATCCGGCATACAAAACACCAGCATGTGCAGCCTTTCCTCTATCAAACCCAGCGCCTGATAACGACGTTCGGGATAAGCCTTTCTGGTATCTTCCAGAATATAGGCCGTCTCCCATTCGAGCCATTGTGCATCCTCAAGCGAAAGGCCATGCTTGATGATGTTGCTCGCGTTCTTTACTGGATCGAATTCATATTTCATGTATTTATTGTATATACAATAAATAATAAGGTCAAGTATTTTTTGTATATGCAATAAATATTTATTCAGGTTATTTGTCCGTCAATCAACCCGCAAACTGATGCATGATTTTTCATGACTGGACATCATTCGGAAATGGACGCTGAATTATCTGAACATCGCCGATTGATTGGAAACATAATCCGGTTCGGAACCATCTCCGGGATCGATTATGCGAATACTGCCGTGCGCGTAAAAACGGGAGAAATAGAAACTGACTGGCTTCAGTGGGGAACCCGACGCGCAGGTAACGTAAAAGAATGGGATCCGCCAAGCATTGGCGAACAAGTCGTGATCGTTTCGCCTGGAGGCAATCTGGCTGCCGGCATCGTTTACCCTGCACTTTATTCTGATGACAATCCGGCACCTTCTTCCAGTCCAACCTTGCACAAGCGCGTTTACCCTGATGGTGCGGTTATTGAATATGACTTCGCAAGTCATCGCCTGCTTGCTTCATTACCTGGCGGCACCGCAACCGTCAAAGCTGATCAGGTCACATCCGATTCCCCACTGACACAATGTACAGGTGATCTGATTGTTGCAGGCAATGTGATTATCGGGAAGACGTTATCTGTACGTGGAACAGACAGTTCCGGAGCCAGCACATCTCTTGCCGGAAAACTGTCTGTTTCCGAAGACGTTGTCGTGAAAGGGATCAGTTACATCCTCCACCGCCATCTTGTTACCGGTATTGGCGCATTGACGGAGAAACCGGAATGAAGGGCATGTGCGCAAAAACAGGCAAGGTTCTGGAAGGAATCGCTCATCTTCAGCAGTCTGTTTCAGACATTCTCCGCACTCCGGTTGGTACCCGAATCGAACGCCGATCCTACGGTTCTGACGTGCCGGAACTGATTGACCAGCCTGATACACCCTATACCCGTATTCGTGTCTTTTCGGCTGCTGCCCATGCACTTGGTCTGTGGGAACCAAGACTGCGCATCACTGAAATAAAGATGATTTCCATGGCGACTGACTCGAAAGGAAAGGCCATGCTGCAAATAGATGGCCAGACAACCGATAACGCTGTTTCCCTTTCTGTTTCCTTCGGAGGTAATGCATGAGCTGGGACGTCATCGATCTTTCACAACTGCCGCCACCCAATATTATTGAAGAACCGGATTTTGAAACCATCCTGAAAAACTGGGTGGCCAAATTCAGTGGACTGGCCCCCGAATTGGTAGCATCCCTGTTGGAAAGCGATCCGGCAATGCGGAACATGCAGACGGGAAGTTACCGGGAACTCCTGCTCAGGCAGCGTATCAACGAAGCCTGCAAAAACCTGATGCTGGCTTATGCCACAGGCGAAGACCTCGACCATATTGCGGCCAATCGTGGCGTGAAACGGCATCTGATCAACCCGGGTGATCCGGACGCCCTGCCTCCTGTCGAACCGGTATATGAAGATGATGAAAGTCTGCGCCGGCGTGCTCAAATGGCGCCGGAAGGCTATTCGACGGCCGGACCGGACGGCGCCTATATCTTTCATACCCTGAATGCCCATCCCGATATACTGGATGCCAGCGTTGATGCTCCGCAATTCGCCCTGCATGAACCTTCGGAAGAAGTCCGTGCATTGTTGCCGGAAAAGGCTATTGTCCTTGTTGTCACACATAATGCCGGACTTGAAAATCCAATGCCCGGCGACGTGACCGTCAATATTCTTTCCCGAACCGGAGAAGGCGTACCGTCTGAAGAAATACTGGCTGCTGTCGACGGGAGTCTGAACTCAGAAGAAATCGTTCCCCTGACCGATCATCCTCATCCATGCGCTGCCGAAATCATTTCCTACGAAATTGAAGCCGAACTAATCTTTTATCCGGGGCCATCTGCTGACGTATGCCTTGAAGCCGCAGAAAAAAGCGCACGTGAATATGCAGCTGCAACGCACAAGATGGGTTACGACGTCACGATATCAGGTATTCACGCTGCCCTGCATCAGCCTGGTGTCCAGAACGTCCGGCTGATTTCGCCAACCACTGATATCCCCATTGAGAAACACCAGGCCAGTTACTGCACTGGTATCACGATCCATAAAGGAGGCACAGATGTTTAAGTCGCTTCTGCCCCCCAATACGACAAAGCTGGAACGTGCGCTGGAAGAAACGGCGGCCCTGATTTCAGATGTTCCGGTACCGATCAGCCGTTATATCGACCCGGCGACCTGTCCTGCCGGATTATTGCCTTGGCTTGCCTGGGAACTGTCTGTCGACTGGTGGGATGAAAACTGGACTGAAGCACAAAAACGGGCGGCCATTGCCGCATCTCCTTACGTTCACATGAAAAAGGGAACGCCTTCGGCTATCCGGCAGGCAATCAAGGCGCTTGGTTACACGATAAAAATATACACCAGCTGGCAAGAAAGACTGGCTCCGCATGCTTTTCGTGTGGAAATTGGTGTTTCTTCGCAGGGCATCAATGAATTTTTAATAAATGAGATTAACCGCCTGGTTCAGGCAAATAAAAACACCCGATCCTATCTCTCGCGTCTGTCACTGGTCGGCGAAACACATGGAAATCTATACCTTGGATCAGCAATCATGAGCGGACTCGAAACCACCATCTATCCATACATTCCAGAAGATTTGACCAGCTACGGATTCGTTTGTCATGCCGGCACCGAACAGTCTGTCGACCGGATTTGTATTTACCCGCTTTCGTAAAGGAACTTTATGGCAAACACCTATTACACTCTCCTGACCACCATCGGACAGGCCAGTATCGCCAATGCCATTGCGTTAAACCAGACAGTCAGTCTGACGCACATGGCTGTTGGTGACGGCAACGGCGTTCCGACTGTGCCGAAAGAATCACAAACCGAACTGGTCAACGAAGTCTATCGAGCCCAGATCAATCAGTTAACGACCGACCTGGATAATCCCAATTACCTGATTGCCGAAATGATTGTCCCCACCAATGTCGGCGGCTGGTCAGTACGCGAAGTCGGGCTGTTTGACGAAGAAGGCTACCTGATCGCGATTGCGAATTTTCCGGAAACGTACAAACCGAAACTGGAAGAAGGTTCCGGCCGGGATCTGGTTATTCGGATTATTTTGCAAGTCAGCAATACCGATGTTGTCACGCTGAAAGTTGATCCGACTGTTATTCTGGCCAGTCAGGCATGGGTTATTGATAACTTCAGTAAAAGCAAACTGTTTCCCGGCGGAGCCAAAGATCAGGTACTGACAAAACTGTCGGACAACAGCGGAGACATGGGGTGGAAATATCCGTCCGGTGTCCCGATCGGAACAGTCGAATATTTTGCAATGGCTACGCCGCCGGCGGGTTATCTGAAAGCGGACGGTGCGGCAGTGGGAAGAGCCACCTATCCTGATCTGTTTGCGGCGATTGGGACGACGTTCGGAGCCGGAGACGGGGAAACCACCTTCAACCTGCCGGACATGATCGGGCGGTTTGCCGAGGGCAGCGCGACACCGGGAACGGTGAAAGAAGCCGGGTTGCCAAACATCACGGGAGAAATTAACGGTCACTTTGGTTCGAGCGTGGCGTTCGGCACCGGATCGTTGTTCACATCAATCGGCGGTTCCCGGTATCGTGCAACGCCAGATGGTACAGGCGGCGAAGCATTTTTTGCGGCATTTATTAGTGCATCGCGTTCCAGCCCCATCTACGGCAATTCCGACACCGTCCAGCCTCCGGCATTGACGCTTTTGCCCTGTATCAAAGCTTTTGACGCGGCAGTGAATCCCGGGCTGATCGACGTAACGGAACTGGCAAACGAAATGGCAGGAAAAGTCGATAGAGTTATCAATGGAAAAAACATTGCCTATATCGTGGACAGCTATAACGATATGCGTGGCAACTGGTGGCGTGAATGGTCTGATGGATGGCTGGAGCAAGGCGGACTGAAAAGAGGAAATGGCGTATATGCAAAGGTGACGATTAATCTTTTACGTCCATTTTCGGGTCCGGACTACACACTGACAACAGGCTCGACCATTGGTGGAGATGCCTGGTATACGCATACTGCTTCGACTGCCGGTCAGGCTGCGACATCGGATCTGGCGGGCTGTTTTACTGATAAAACCATCAACAGTTTCCAGATCCAGGGATTCAGCGATCACTTGTGGTATGCCTGCGGGGCGAAAGGATAAATATGATTGGCAAACAAATCACAAAACCCGTATCCGACTGGGGAGACTACACACAAACCGCCATCTGGTGCAATGACAACAGAGCGGTCATTGAAGACAAGGGTGACTGGTACGAAGTCGTTGCCTTGCCCGAACCACCGAAACCGACACTGGACGAAGCGAGAGCCGGAAAGCTGGTCGAACTGAACGCCGCCTTTGCGACTGCCTCGGCTAATGCCCACTGCCGCTCTTCCCTCGGCTTTGAAATCAATGCCGACGAAATCGCCAACCGCAACATCGAAGGGCTGACACTTGTTCTGCAACCGGGTGAAAGCACGCTGTTCCGTGCATACGACAACACTTTTCATGAAGTCACGAGAGAACAACTCGAGACCATGCGCAAGGAAATCGTGGTCAACAGCCAGAAACTCTATCAGGCAAAGTGGACACTTGAGGCGGCTATTACGGCGGCGGAAACGGTCGAGGCATTGGACACTATTGCCCTTTCGGCGGAAGCGCTGGGCGAACTGGCGAGGGGTTTAAAAGAAACCACAGCAGGAGAAACCGATGGGCAGACGGAGTAGGCAAATCCCGATAGCGGTCGATCAGCTCATCAATACCTTCTTCGGAGGCTGGGCGGACGAGACGATATCGAGTGCAGCATGGCGCAAGCGGTGTGAAAGCAAAGGCTGGGCGCTGTTGCGCAAGATGATCGACGCCCTGTTTTTCTGGCAGACCGATCACTGCAAAACGGCTTATGAATCTGAACTGAAAAGGCGCCAGCTTCCTGAAGAATTAAGATAATTAAAAACGGTGCGACCTCTGAAAGTGCGCCAACACTTTCAGAAGCCACCGCCCGCAGCCGCAACTGCGTTAAGCCGAGGCACCATGCCGTCTAGACAGTGGTATGCAGGCTATCATAACGACTACAAAAATGGAAATCATCCGATGCGGAAACTGCAATAGAAAACTGGCAGAAGCGACATATTTCTGCCTCAAAATAAAATGCCCCAGATGTGGGACATTGAATCAGTTGAAGGCCCCGAGCTTCTTACCCGAATGCCAAAGAGCATCATATGGAGAAGAAAATGGGCCTTTTCAAACGAACTCCTCCTCTTTTATCCCCTGCAATTAAAGCAAAACCGATCATCGCCTGGATGGGTGGCAAACGTCGTCTTGCCAGGCATATCTTGCCTCTTTTTCCAGAACATACCTGTTACGTTGAACCATTTGCTGGCGGCGCGGCACTTTTTTTCATGAAAAAGCCATCCCAAGTTGAAGTGTTAAATGACATCAATGGCGAACTGATTAACCTGTATCGGGTTGTGCAACATCATTTTGAAGAACTCGTCCGACAATTCAGATGGTCACTGGCAAGCCGGGAAATGTTCGCCTGGCTAAAAACTACCACACTGGAAAATCTGACTGATATTCAACGTGCCGCCCGTTTTTACTACCTCCAGAAAATGGCTTTTGGTGGAAAAGCATTCAGCCAAACGTTCGGTACCGCCATTACCTCTCCAGCAAAACTAAACCATTTCCGGATGGGTAACGATCTGTCTGCCGCTCACCGCCGTCTTTGCCGCACCTACGTTGAACATCTGGACTGGAAGGAATGCATCCGGCGTTATGACAGTCCAGGGACACTCTTTTATCTGGATCCACCCTATTACGGAACAACTGGCTACGGGAATGATTTCGCACTTGATGAATATCCAAAAATTGCCGATCTGGCCAAAAGCATTCAGGGAAAAATGATTGTTTCCGTCAATGACATCCCGGAAATGCATGAGGCTTTTTCAGGGCTACCGATGAAACAACTTGAAATCCGCTATACAGTCGGTGGCGTCAAGTGCAGCAAAACCCGTTCATCCGAACTTCTGATCTGTAACTTCGCCTGATCCTGCTGCCGGCGGGTTACTTGCCCGCCAATCAACCCCTCTTTTGATGCGCCTGCATGCGGTAACGGACATCATGCAAAAAACCTCTCATCAAATATCGCTACAGGAGTAGACATGGCTGGTTCTGATTTCCATCATGGTATCCGCGTTGACGAAATCAACGAAGGAACCATTCCCATCCGGACGGTTTCCACGGCCGTTATTGGCATGCTTGCAACCGCTGATGATGCGGATCCCGACGTTTTTCCGGAAAACACCCCCGTCCTTATCACCAATGTCAATGGTGTTCTGGGCAATGCAGGCGATAAAGGCACACTTGCCCGCTCGCTTGAAGCCATCTCGCAGCAGACGAAACCCTATACCATCGTCGTGCGTGTTCCGGAAGGAGAAACCGAAGAGGAAACCACTTCCAACGTCATCGGAACATCAGTGAGCGGCAAATACACCGGCAGCAAGGCTCTTCTCGCCTCCCAAGCCCGTTTCGGAATGAAACCGCGCATTCTGGGCGCTCCCGGTCTGGATAACCAAGCTGTTACAAATGCCCTGGTATCCATTGGCCAACAGGTTCGCGGCTTCGTTTATGCCTCCTGCTGGAACTGCGAAAGCAAGGAAGATGCCGTTGCTTACCGTGACGAGTTCGGACAGCGCGAACTGATGCTGATCTGGCCGGATTTCCAGAACTGGGATCTGGTTGCCAACAAAACCGCAGACATGTTTGCCACGGCCTATGCCCTTGGTCTGCGTGCCAAAATTGACGAACAGACCGGCTGGCAAAAAACGCTTTCCAATATCGTGGTAAACGGTCCAACTGGCATTTCCAAAGATGTGTTCTGGGATCTGCAGGATCCGGCCACTGATGCAGGTTATCTGAACCAGAACGAAGTCACGACTTTGATCAACAATGGCGGATACCGCTTCTGGGGCAACCGGACCGCAGAAAAAGGCGGTTACTTCTATTTTGAAAATTACACGCGGACGGCCCAGATACTGGCAGACACGATTGCTGAAGCCCATTTCTATTTCAATGACAAGGACCTCCACCCTTCGCTGGTCAAGGACATCATCGAAAGCGTCCAGTCCAAATTCGACACCTTCAAAACGGAAAAACGCCTGCTGGGAGGAAGCGTCTGGTTTGACGAGAAATACAACAGCAAGGAAAACCTGAAAAACGGCAAGCTCGTTGTTGACTATGACTACACGCCAGTTCCGCCCCTTGAAAACCTGCTGTTCCAGCAACGCATTACCGATCGTTACCTGCTTGATTTCAGCCAGCAGGTCAATAGCTGACCATGGAACAGATCATCAATACCTTACCGGAGTGAACAATGGGATTACCGCGCAAACTCAAAAACTTCAATCTCTTCAATGACGGCCAGTCCTATATCGGAGAAATACCTTCCCTCACGCTACCCAAACTCTCGCGCAAAATGGAAGAGTATCTCGCTGCCGGCATGAACGGACCGGTGGAAGTCGATTTCGGCAACGAAAAACTGGAAATGGAATGGACTGCCGGCGGCCTGCTAGAAAGTGCCCTGACACAATATGGCGCGACATCACACAACGCGACTGTCCTGCGTTTCGCTGGCGCTTACCAGAATGATGACACCGGCGACGTCTCAGCCGTGGAAATCGTCGTCCGTGGCCGGCATCGCGAAATCGACATGGGTGACGCCAAGGTCGGCGAAGATACCGAACACAAATACACCACGACCTGCAGTTACTACAAACTGGTCGTCGACAATGAAACCCTGATCGAACTGGACTTTGTCAACGCTGTTGAAAACATCGGCGGTAACGACAGGCTGTCCGGCATTCGCTCCGCTCTGGGAATCTGAAACCATCAGGACTACCCCAGCGGCAGGTGGGGCCAATAACCGCCGCAGTACAGGCCTGCGCCTCCTTTCGGAAGTACCCCAAAAAGCAGGTGACTGTGCGGACAGCCGGGAAAGCACCGGAACTGGCGTTGCAGCGGATTGGTCACGCGATCCGCCCCGCCGGGCCTTTTAATCACTTTATCAAAGGAACGGACATGGAAAACCACACGCACATAGACAGCACGCCGGCAGACAAGACAGTTGAAACGGTCACCGGAAATGACCAGAACACTGTCACACTGGACGAACCCATACAGCGAGGCCAGACGATTATCAAAGAAGTGACTCTGCGCAAACCGGTTTCCGGCGAATTGCGCGGCATTACCTTGCAAGCATTGGCTGATCTGGATGTGATTGCCTTGCAGAAGGTTCTGCCGCGTATCACGTATCCGGTACTGACTGCACCGGAAATCGCGCGGATGGCGCCATCCGATCTGATGCAACTGGGCGTTAAGGTGGCTGTTTTTTTGCTACCGAAAGCCGACAGGGCAATGGTCTCCCCCGGCGAGTAGAAGAAGCCATGGCCGACATTGCCGCTATCTTTCACTGGACGCCATCGGCCATGGATGTGTTGTCGCCCAGTGAACTGATGGAATGGCGTGAACGTGCCAGGGTAAGAAGCGGAGCGGAATAATGGCTAATAAGCTTGAACTGAAACTCGTCCTGTCAGCCCTGGACAAGATTACTGCTCCGCTGAAAAAAATCCGGAGTGGATCTGATTCAACCAGCAAATCACTGAAAGAAATGAATCAGAAACTCAAGGATATCACCCAGCAACAAAAAACGCTGGGAGAGTTCCGCGAGCTACATCGTGGACTGCAAAACACCCAGCAAAAACTGAAGGAAGCACAAGGTCGCGTTGCGGCACTGGCCGGTCAGATGAAACAGGCTGAAAACCCGTCTCGTACTTTGGCAAGGCAATTTGAAACTGCAAAACGGTCTGCTGCAAGCCTCAGTAACAGCGTAACCCAGCAAATGGTCAAATTGCAGGGGCTACGTGACAAGCTGAGTGCTGCCGGCATCAGCACAAAGAGCCTTATTTCACATGAACAAAGTCTTAGATCAGAAATAAATTCCACTACTGCCGCTATCTCCCAGCAATCACACAAGCTGGCTCAGATAGCCCAGCGTGATGCAAAACTGCAGCACGTCCGATCGCGTTATGACAGGGGGATGCAATCCACGGCCATGCTTGCCGGCAGTGGCATGGCCGCGCGTGCAACCGGCATGAAAACAGCCAGCGGACTTGGCAGGTTGCTTCATGTTGGTTATGAATTCGACGCGATAATGTCCGAGACACAAGGTGTCACCCGGATCAAGGATAAAAATGATCCGAGGATGAGAGCATTACGCGAGCAGGCCCGAACATTGCCTTTGCAAAGCAAATTCACCGATAGTGAAGTGGCAGAAGGTCAATTTTTCCTTGGTCGTACTGGTTATACACCCGAACAGATTCTGAAAGCGATGCCAGGGATGCTTGACCTTGCTGCGGCTGGAAAACTTGATCTCGGTACTACAGCCGATATTGCTTCCAATATCCAGACGGCCATGCGTATCCCCGCGGAACAGATGGACAAAGTAGCCGATGTCATGACTGCTGCCTTTACACGCAACAATGTCGACATCCGCATGCTGGGTGAATCCATGAAATACAGTGCCGGCGTTGGGCGTTCCTATAACCAGAGCCTTGAGACGATCACAACAGCCACTGCCCTGCTTGGAGGCGCGGGCATTCAGGGCAGTCAGGCAGGGACGACCATGCGAGCCATTCTCTCGCGTATCGGTACCGCTCCTGCCATGAAAAAGCTTGGGATCAGTACAAAAGACAAAGATGGCAACATGCGCGATCTTTCGCTGATTTTTGACGATCTCTACGAGAAAACGAAAAAACTGGGATCCGTCCAGCGCGGTGAAATCTTTACAAAGATTGCCGGTCGTAATGCTGTCAGCGGCTTCATGGAACTGATGAAGGCAGTCGAAGAAGGCAAATTCCGGGAAATGCGTGCCAGCCTCGACAATTCGAAAGGTGAAGCAAGACAGGTCGCTGCAACCATGCTCGATAATCTCAAAGGCGATGTAACCATGTTGCATGCTGGTCTGGAAAACATTTCTGTCGAACTTTTCGAGAAAAACAGTCCATGGTTACGCGAACTGGCAAAAGACCTGCAGCATTTCCTGCATGGCATAGCAGATTTCCTGAAATCTCATCCGACCCTGAGCAAGGCAATCGTGATTCTTCTGGCCGGATTTGCGGCCATTGCCACCATTGCCGGTACAGTAATGATTGCCGTGGCCGGGATGCTGGGTCCGATGATTGCGACACGGTTCATGCTTGCCCAGATCGGGATCAGATTACCTGGCGTAATCGGTCCTTTGTGGAATCTTGGCAGGAACATATTACCCATGCTTGGAAGAGGATTCCTGCTCATCGGACGGGTTTTGCTGACAAATCCGATTATTGCGGCCATTGCAGGCATCGCTCTGGCTGCCTTGCTGATTTACAAATACTGGGAACCTATAACGGCATTTTTCGCCTCATTGCCTGACAAATTCCGCAAATATGGTTCCTTGATCGTCACTGGTCTTATTGAAGGTATTCTTTCCATGACCAAATGGATGATGGAAAAAGTGAAAACGTTCGCAGTGAATATTGCCGAAACGTTTCAGGCCAGTATGGGTATTCACAGCCCAAGCCGTCTTTTTTCGGAATACGGCGGTTATCTCACCGAAGGCCTTGCCATAGGCATCGATCACGGACAGAACCAACCACTGCAACAGTTAAAAACGCTGACTGAAAACATAGGCAAGATCTCGTCCGGCATCTTGTTCGATAAATCGGTCACAGAAGGCATCCGTATCGACAAAAGACCACCCGCTTTTTCCGGTGCGGCACTGGCAGCGGCCGGTACTGGAGAAACCAGAATCGAAATCACGATCAACCCTGCCCCGGGCATGGATCCCAATGCCATTGCCCACGCCGTTGCGCGGGAACTGGACCGCCGTGAACGGGAAAAAGCCATCCGTCAGCGGGGCCGTTATATTGATTATTAGGAGACAGACTCATGATGATGTGCCTCGGCATGTTCGTTTTTTCGCTCTCCACCCTCGCCTACCAGAATTTCCAGCGGCAAACGGAGTGGAAATTCGCCAGCAACAGCCGGGTAGGCGCCCGCAATGCATACCAGTTCACCGGCAAGGGGGACGACACCATCACTCTTTCCGGATGGTTCGCTCCGGAATTCAACGGCTCGCCTCTTGCACTGAACCTCTTGCGTGGCATGGGCGATACCGGTAATGCCTGGATGCTGGTGGAAGGCACCGGACGGATTTACGGAAAATGGATCATTACCGGCATCAGCGAAGGCCGCTCTTATATCGGTAGCAACGGCACCGGGAAACGGATCGAATTCACAGTTAACCTGAAATGCGTCGATGACGATCCAAATGCGGTGCTGGGCAATTTGCGGGACGTGCTGAACCGGTATCTGCCGGACGGATTCAGCTTGCCCGACATTCCCAGAATTCCTGACATGGCGAGCCTGTTCTGATGGATACGGTACCGAGACCTGCCTTTAAAATCACAATCGACGGCAAGGACATTTCCCCTGTCCTGCGCCCACGCCTTGTCAGCCTCAGCCTGTCGGAAAACGGAGAGGATGAAGCTGACCAGCTGGATATCACGCTGGATGATACTGACGGCAGACTGGAATTGCCTGGCATCGGTGTGAGTGTCCAGGTTGCCATCGGCTGGAAAAACGGCCCGATGTATGACAAGGGAACCTTTACTGTTTCCGGCCTCAGCCATAGCGGCGCGCCGGACACGCTGACCCTGCATGCCCGAACGGCAAATCTGACCGACAGCCTGAAAGAACTGCAGGAACGCAGTTACCACAATACTACGCTGGGCGCGGTCATTGACCAGATCGCCAGACGAAACGATCTGAAATCGGGCATTGCCTCCAACCTGCGCAACCGGAAAATAAAACACATCGATCAGACCGGAGAGAGTGACGCTGCCTTCCTGCGACGATTGGGCAAACAGTTTGACGCTGCGGCCACTATCAAGAACAACACTCTGCTTTTCATACTGAAGTCACAGAGCAAAACCGTTTCCGGAAAAGACCTGCCACCGATTACCATTGAACGGAAAGATGGCGATTCCCATACATTCACCGTGGACAAACGGGATGAATACACCGGCGCCAGAGCCTATTGGCATAACCCGAAAAAAGCCCAGCGCCAGAGCGTCGTGGCCGGCTTGACAAAACGATGCAAAAACCTGAAAAACACCTATGCCAGCAGGGAAGAAGCCGAAGAAGCGGCCAGAGCGGAGTGGCAGCGGATCCAGCGAGGTGAATACCGGTTCAGTGTGACGCTGGCCATTGGTCGGCCTGAGCTGGTTCCCCAGTCACCTGTCCGGGTAAGCGGGTACAAGAAGCTGATTGATGGGACGGAGTGGACAGTCAAAAAAATAAATCATCAAATAGGAAAAACAGGATTTATTTCAATAATAGAATGTGAAATAAACATCATTAAGCCGAACAAACAGATTTTTGGTGAATAAGCACATACTCTTTATTCATTGAAGGAACTGCCTTATTATTAACACTAGATGTAACGTTTGGAATACGTTTATTTAATATTTTTCTATTTAAAACAAATTCATTCTTAAATCCATTTTCAACCAAGTAATTCTGAGTAATATCTTTTAGATTAATTTGAACTCCATCTACCGTTCTATTTCCAAGCGTCAAAACTATATATTTTTTTGTAATTCGACAAATTTCATCTAAAAATTTAAAATAATCGTCAAAAAAAATTAATTACTTTCTTTTGTTTACGCAAATCAATTTTTCTTAAATATGGATCAAGCAAATTAATCCCATAATAACTAATATTATTTTTTCGCCTACTTTTACCTAAACTATTAGAATCGATTGCAGAATAACTATTCAATTCCCAACCATCCAACTCTAAATCATTCGGATCAATCCAATAAAGAGATAATGAAGAAAATTGACCATAAGTAACAGTAGTTAAATTATCTCCATATGGCGGAGATGAAATCAATAAATCTATTGAATTATCATTAAATTTCAAAAAATTCTCTAATACATCTTCTTTATAGAGATACGGATCTTTATTAACACATTTAAACATAGGCGCATAGTATCGCAATGTACTCAAAAAATTTTCAATTAAATTATTCTTAATACGCGAAATAGATTCATCTTTCTTTATATGCAATTTAAACGTTTCATTCCTTGTATTACTGTATTTTCTTATAAAACTTGATAAAATACACCAAAAAAATAGCCTATCTTTATTTTCCTTAATTCTAATAATAGCAAATCGAATCTTAGTCAGTATTCTTTTTATATCTGCCCTAAACCATTTATCAATATTACGAAAACCAAATTCCTCAATATTATCATTTGATATATACTTTTCAAGCAAGGAGATATTTTCAAATATATAATCAGATACACCTTTTAACTTTACCTTTGTTATTAAGTTTGCTAAAGGATTAATATCACACCCATACAATTCAATATTATTATCAAGACTAGCAGCTTCATAAAGAGCTGTTCCAGAACCATGAAAGGGATCAAATATAGAATTAATATCTGCATGTTCAAAAAGATACTTTAATACTTTTTTTTGAACTGGCGCCACCATTGTAGCAGGGTACAAGGCTACCCCATGTATATCATCTTTCTTATAATCACTAAATGCAATATCACTTAACATTTTTTGTTTTATACAACATAAATTAATTCATTAACTATCGCCACAAAATAGCTTGCTTTATCTGCAATATCATCTATATCCTTGTCAGTTATATGCTTGGTCGATTTATGCGCACCCATATGAGATTTTCTAACAGCATTGCAAAAATCCATTTCCACTAACTTATTTTTTAAACTGTCAAAGTCTGAACCCATATTGCCCTTAATTTTTTCAATAATATGATTATTACTACGCACGTAATATATTATAGACTTTACACAATCAATAAGTTCTTTCTTATTTTTCAAATCATCATATAACGATTTATGTTTATCATTTTGAGATAAAAAATCACGCAACTCAAATACACTTATATCAAATAATGCCCTTAAAGAACATGCTATTACTTCTCTATAATCGCCTCCAAACTCTGCCAATTTATTTATTTGAGTGATTAAACTTGGCAAAAATTGAATTTTTATCAAATAAGTTTTATTTGGCAAACAAATGAGTGACCTTAACCGATCATCTCCTTTTATTTCTTTTTTGTCTTCGTAAAAATTAAGTATTAAATTTTTTATACATTTACCAGTTTCTACGTCATTATAACGATATTGAACATCTAATCTACACGGAACATTTATACTTTCCAATATACTTTTAGTTCTTTCCTGATTATCAATAAAAATACGAATATCTTCATGAGCTATTTTCTCACCTTTACTATTTATTGCAGATACAATAAATTTATATAAATCAAGCTGAGGAGATGGAACTGGATATCGATAAAAATTTTCAGCAAGATCAATAGAAGCCGGCTTTATCCTAGGTTTGCTACCATCATCTTCATCTTCATCTTCATCTTTTCCGTCGTCATCATCATCTTTTTTTTCTTCTTCAAGTTCATTAATATATTTATCCTTTAACTCAGAACCAACATCTTGTATTGAAATATTTAGTTTTCTTAAATCCTTCTTTATTTTATCTGTTAATTCATTATTTACCAAATTCGTTCTATCAGAATTAAAATCAATATCTTCACTGTCACTTTCAATATTTATATAGCCAATCATTTGAGGTAGCATTTTTGAAGACTTAACACTTCTCATCACATCAGGATCAAATAATTCATAATTACTAAATAAATTAGCATTTATATAAACCAATGGCGTTAAACTATCATCTTTTTCCCGACAAAATAAATCTGATATCTTAGATTTGTCACTCCTTTTATATTTAAAAGTATATATATTCAAATTAATATCAAGATGATATTCTCCAGTTAAAATAAACTCCACCTCTTTAATTTTCTTTCCTCGAAAAAAGAATTTGATTATTTTTTCTGCAGAAGAATATTTAATTTTATATAGAATACTATTAGCAGAAGCCTTCAAGAAGGACTCTTTATTTTTTGTTTCTTTTTTTGCACCAAATTCAAGTTTTATTTTGAAACTCTCATCGTAAAATGAATTCACAATTTTTAATGCATTTTTATCTTGTTTTAAATATTCCAATAAACTTCTTATAGCATACGAAGAAATATCCACATCAATTTCAATTTTTGTTCCTTTATATTCTACTTCTTTTCTTTCTAATGAGACTTCATATTCAGAGATATCTTTTAATTTTACAATATCATCTTTATTTGCAGAAAAGGTCAATTCAATACCATTTTTTGCTGTTATCCATTTTACTTTACTTCCAAATTTGAAAACCGATAGAAATCCCAGACCTTTTGATCCTTGTATTCTTCTATTTATCTTTAAATCTGAATCAAAAACTAATTTCCCATACTGTTTTTTACTTTTAGAAAGATGAAAAAGATTCTCAACATCTTCTTCATTCATTCCTTTTCCATTATCTCTTATTATTAATTTACCATTACTAAGATCTAGAAAAATACTTACCTCAGTTGCAAACGCATCATACGCATTTTTAATAAGTTCATTCAATGCAACTATTTGCGTCGGAATTTTTTCTGAAAGTTCGCTAATAATATTACCTGCCACTTTCACACCTATTATTTTCGGTTCCATATAAATTTCTCTATTATTTTAAATTGCTATGAATGAATATTTATAATTACAATTAAACAAACTCAATACTCAACTCAATTGCGTTCATTTGTTCTCTTAAAAATTTTCATCTACATCACTCATCGAACACATCTCACGAAAAACTTTCTCTGAAACAACCTGTATCCCAAGATCTATGGCTTGCTGTACTTTTTTTGGACCGGCATTGTAACCAGCGACAACAATATCGACTGTTTGGGATACTGACTTTCGAACATGCCAACCGATTTGAGGAACCATCGCTTCCAGTTCAGCACGATCAGCAGCTTTGAAACCAGTGAAAAGTACGCCTTTACCTGACTGAACAGGTCGTCCGAAAAATGTTTTTTTCTGAGTTGAAACAGGTTTACGAGATTTTCTTTTTCTGACAAAGAATTCGGCATATTCAGAAGCATTATCTGGCGAGATTTCTTCCGCCGGAGGCTTATTCTTAGGGGCACTGCCCTGTGATGTGACATACAAGGAAGGATTATCCAATACCCGTTTTAACCACTCTTCAAGTTCTATGATCTCACCTGTTTCAAGATCAGTAATAGTGTCAATAATCCGATCAACCCGGAATGTTCGTATTTGCCAGGCTTGATGGCAAAAGCCTGTCAGATACAAATAACCGTTTTCATGAGGTTCAACACGACGAAACTTGACTACGCGTTCACTTACATCGCCTTCAGAATCTTCGTAAGTGAATCTGATCATGTAAGAAGCATTATCATCTTTCGACATTTCTCCTCCTATTCAGGCACTTTTCTTCCCATCCGTACTGGATTTCGCGAGCGCATCAAGAACTCTGTGTGCAGCCCTCTTTCCACTGTCATCAGCATTCCGATAGTTATCCAGTAATGCCTGCTCTTCTGGTGTTATCTCTTTTGAAACCGTCCTAATGCCCGTTAATAAATAAAGAACGTCTATGCCATTCTTGATTAGATTCATCAGATAGTCTGTATCTGGTGTTCTATGATCATTTTCATAGTTGAATTGTGCGGTCTTCCCGACACCGCCAAGCGCACCAAATTCGCTCTGACTCAGATCTAATCGTTTCCGCTCACTACTTAAGCGGACTGAAAAATCACTCATTTTTCTTTTTGTTTATTCTTTACCATGTATGCTTTTGCATCTTCATGTATAGCTAACGAAGAAAAATGGATATCTGTACCTTTCGACGCCTGAACCATTCCTTTGATAAGACTTATAACTCCTGCCTTTCCTACAAGATCAAGCGCATTAAATCCCTTGATCAGGTCTTTTTCCTCATCAGTAAGTGTCTTATAAGTACGTTGTCCTGTCAGCACATATAAAACATCAACACCTTCTCCAGCGACTGCGACCAGAAACTCCACATTGGGTACGAACTTTCCCTGTTCCCAGTCAATCTGGGAACGCCTCGATGCCCCACCTATCGCAGCAAAATCTTCCTGACTTAGCCCCAAACGCTCACGTTCTTCCCGCAAGCGAACTCCAATTAGTTCACGCAAAATCTCACTCAAATGCTTTACAAGTGCGGAATTTCGCACTATCATTAATAAAAGTTCACAACTGATATAAATAATACCCCATGAAAACACTTGAAACAGTCAATTCACGGGCGCTCTCATCCGTTAAATCGCAATCTGTTGGTTTCCGGTTACGCAGCGAAGACGTGGCCTTGCTTGATCATTACGCCCAACTCGAAGACCGGCCTCGCGCCTACATGCTCAAGAAGCTGTTTTTGAACGGCATGAGGGCATACGAACGTGAAAAAGGTCTTGCTCCCTGAGGAGGATTCCGCCATGTATCCCGATCCGAAACGCATCCGCAACAACCGCCTGACCATTCGTCTGGATGATTACGAACACGAACTTATCCAAGCACTGGCCAACTACACCGGCGAACAACCTTCCACCCTGTTGCGCCAGATGGCCCTGATGCAGGCCGAAGAAACCCTTTGTCTTTCGCACCCTTCCAGCTTATCAACGAAGGCTGCCTGAACGAAGGGTGCAAAAAGCGGATTTTGAGCAGACGAAAACATGCCCGACTATCAGATCGATGTGAGCGATGAAGAAAAGAAGATTTTGGAAACAGTCCGGATCCGGCAAGATCTGGACAGTATCGAAGAAGCGGCAGAGTGGCTTGCCAAGCAGCGGCTGCTCCGCCAAACCAGAAACCTCAGCGGTCGGGGGCGGGCGCTGCAACTTGTCAACAAGAGGAAAAAATGAGCCAGCCCAGTTTTACTTGCCCACATTGCAAATCCCATGCCATCGCTGTCAAATCCCGGCCAATGGGAATTCTGATGAAAGAAACGACTTACCGCTGCAAGAATCTCGAATGCGGCCATGTTTTTGTTTGTACCGTCGAAGTGTCAAGAACGCTTTCCCCTTCCGGCATGCCCGATCCGGATATTCACATTCCCCTGTCCCAACACATGCGTCCGTCCCAAAAACTGGCGGCTTCCTGAGGAGAGAATCATGAGTTACGACTATTTCGCTTTCTGTACTGCCATAAGCTTTATCCGGAACCATATCGGCCAGTTTCTGGCCGGCAGGGAAGAAAAACTGATTGCCTTGTGCGCCGACAGTCTGAAAATACAGTATGACCTGACAGCACGATCGGCAGAACGGATCAGCATCCGTGCTCTGGGAGAAGTACAGGCCGGACGGAAAACTCCCAATCTGGAAATCGCCGACGGGCAGGTCGTTTATGTCCGTGATCCGGAAAAGCGGGAAATCTATGCACTGACCGCTTCCATGCTCCGGAGAATCGCTCCGAAATATGGCGTAACGCTTCAACATCCGTAATCCTTTTTCAATTCTTCTTTTCCGGCGCTGGATATTCCAGTGTAAAGGATAGCCCTACGCCGGAATCGGACTTTTTCAGGAATTTCTGGCATGGACTCATCTCTGCACAGCGACATAACCCTTCGGCTTGCTGAATTCAATTTCAAGCCGAAAGGCAAATGGCTCCGGGAAGGTGTCTGTCCGGGATGTGGCCAGAAAGAGCTTTACACTCATGCAGAATCACCCTGGCTTTTAAAGTGTGGACGCCTGAACAACTGCGGCTATGAAGCGCATGTCAAAGAGCTTTATCCTGATCTGTTCGATAACTGGAGCAATCGATACCCTGCTCTGCCAGCAAAAAATCCGAATGCAACGGCTGATGCATACATGCAGCATGCTCGCGGCTTTGACCTGAAAAAGGTATCGAGCTGGTACACACAGGAAAGCCATTTCGACCAAAGAAAAAATATCGGTAGCGCTACGGTCCGCTTTCCTGTCGGCACCGGCTACTGGGAACGCCTGATCGATCAGCCCCATCGTTTCGGCAGCCAGAAAGCGAAGTTCAAACCGGGCATGACGTATCAGGGTGAATGGTGGACGCCGCCAACCGGCGGGCTGGCCCGGGCAAAAGAAATCTGGCTGGTAGAGGGAATATTCGATGCGATTGCGCTCTACCATCACGACATTACCGCGGTAGCCCTGCTGTCCTGCACAAATTATCCGGACAAGGCGCTGGCCAATCTGATGCGAACACAGGAAGGCCAAAACTGCAAACTGATCTGGGCGCTTGATAGCGATCATGCCGGCAGAGCTTATACCTTGCGGTGGATTGAAAGGGCAACAGAGGAAGGCTGGACTTGCGAAGCCCGACAGATCCCCCAGAAGAAAAAGCACAAGCTGGACTGGAACGACATGCACCAGCGTGACCGGCTTTTTGAAAAGGATCTGGAAACCTATCGTTTCCATGGCGCCATGCTGACAGCGAAGACGCCGGCAGAAAAAGCACTTCTCATCTATGAATATGACGGTAAAAAGTCAGAATTCCATTTCGATTTCAAAAACCGTCTGTATTGGTTCAAACTGGATATTGATGCCTATAGCAAAGCGCGCAATATGCAAGACGACAGCCATGATGCCGACAATATGACAGAAGAGCAAAAACGGCATGCTGCACTGATGGCTTCACATAATGTGCGTCCCATCGCCAACTGCCTTCCAAAGCCTCTTTATTTTCAGGAAAACCGGATTACGGATGAAAGCTGGTATTACTTCCGTGTCGAATTCCCGCACGATGGAATTGCTGTAAAAAACACGTTCACCAGTGCTCATATCGCCAGTGCCGCCGAATTCAAGAAACGGCTTCTGGCCATTGCTCCCGGGGCCATGTATTCAGGCACGAATGCCATGCTTGACCGGATCATGGAAGATGAACTTTACAATATCCGGCGAGTTGAAACAGTCGATTTTATCGGTTACAGCATCGAACACGGCTGTTACGTCCTGGGCGATGTCGCCGTAAAGGACGGCTGTTTTTATGAACTGAACAATGAAGATTTCTTCGATATTGGAAAATTGTCGCTGAAATCCCTGAACAAGTCTGTATCCCTGAGAATCAACCGCAAGGCTGATGAATACCGGCGCGACTGGCTCGATCTGCTCTGGACGGCCTTCGGAGCAAAAGGTCTGGCCGCGCTTACTTTCTGGTTCGGTTCTTTATTCGCAGAACAAATCCGCGCTCTACACAGTTCTTATCCATTTCTTGAGATCATCGGGGAAGCGGGCGCCGGCAAATCCACCTTGATTGAATTTCTATGGAAGCTTTTCGGACGTGGCGGTTATGAAGGCTTCGATCCAAGTAAATCTTCCCTGGCCGCCCGTGCCCGAAACTTTGCCCAGGTATCCGGTCTCCCTGTTGTACTGATCGAATCGGACCGGGAACGTGCAGAAGGGAATAATCCTCATGTCCGTTCATTCGATTGGGACGAGCTGAAAACCGCTTATAACGGGCGCAGTGTCCGCGCACGCGGTATGGCCACAGGCGGCAATGAAACCTATGAACCGCCCTTTCGCGGTTCTGTGGTCATTTCACAAAACAATGCTGTCAACGCTTCTGAAGCCATTCTTTCACGGATTGTTCATCTGAATTTTGACCGGTCGGAGCAGACAAAAGCAACCGGGGAGGCAGCCGACGCACTCAAGTTCATGGAGGTGGATGAAGTATCCGGATTTGTTCTGGCCGCGGCCAAACGTGAGGCTGAAGTCATGGAAACGGTCAAGGAACGGACTCCTGTTTATATCGATGAGTTGCGTCAGGAGGGTACGATCCGGTTTCCCCGCCTGATTGAAAACCACGCTCAAATGTTGGCGCTGGCGGATGCCCTTGAAAAAGTGGTTCGCCTCACTCCGGAACAGAAAAAATCACTTGATACGCAGTTACGACGGATGGCCGTGGAACGTCAACAGGTGATCAATTCCGATCATCCTCTGGTTCAGGAATTCTGGGAAGCGTTCGATTATCTGGACGGAACGGACATGCCAAAGATGAACCATTCCCGTGATCTTTCCCTGATTGCCGTGAATCTGAATCACTTCGTGCAGGAAGCCGCGGAAAAACGGCAACAGGTTCCTCCACTCCGTGAATTGAAGAAATTACTCAAGACAAGCCGCAACCGGAAATATCTGGGCCAGCGCCCAGTCAACAGCAACATCTGGGGCAAGGATGGCGCAGGCAAGACTGTCAAATGCTGGATTTTTGAGAACACGAGATGAAAACACCAAAAACACCTGACCTATCAGACATGAATCCCGGTACTTCAAACAGAGCTGATCCGGTACCACTTGCTTTTCAGACGCTGAATGTCCGGCAGGCCGCTGATTTTCTGAAATGCTGTCCTCAGACGGTAATAAAACTGGTGCGTGAAGGCAAGCTCGCAGGCAGAAAGGTGGGACGGGCATGGGTGTTTCTGATAGATGATCTTGTCATGTTGATACGCAGCGGCAATAATATTGAATGCTTGCCGGTGCCTTGCAGAAAGGAAATAACGCAATGGCATTGTACAAACGTGGAAAAACGTACTGGATCAGTTTTACAGCACCAGACGGAAAAAGAATTAGATGCTCTGCTGGAACCAGCAACCGGCAGAAAGCGCAACAGCTCTTCGACAAACTGAAACATGAAGCCTGGAACCGGAAATATCTGGGAATACCGGAGCGCCATACGTGGGATGAAGCTGCCCTGCTGTGGATCAGGGAAAAAACGGACAAGAAGAGCCTGAAAGACGATGTCAGCATGCTGCGCTGGCTGACACCATTTCTGAGAAGCCGGTATCTTGATGAGATCACCCGCCCCATGATCGCGCGGATTGGCGAGATCAAGAAAGCCGAAAGTACGCCGGCACGCGCCAATCGCTATCTGTCCTTATTGCGCGCCATATTCAACCGGGCAGTAAAGATATGGGAGTGGTTGCCAAAAGCGCCGACAATTACTTTATACCGGGAACCCAAACTGCGTGTCCGATACCTTACACCGGAAGAAATCAGACGGGTATTCGATGAGTTGCCGGACCATCAGAAACCCATCTTTACGTTCTCGATCATGACAGGTTTAAGACGCAGCAATGTCCTTAATCTTCGCTGGGATCAGGTCGATTTCATGCAAGACGCCATTATCATTTCAGGTAATGAGATGAAAGCTGGCAAAACACACGTGGTTCCGATGTCGGCTACAGTCAAGCAGATCCTGATGGATCAGGTTGGCAAACATCCCCAGTACGTTTTTACGTATCGCGGGAGACGGATTGGTGACATCAAAACGGCATTCAGGAAGGCTCTCAAACGTACTGGCATCACGGATTATCGCTGGCACGACAACCGGCATACATGGGCATCCATCCTGATCCAGAATGGCGTTCCGTTGAATGAGCTGCAGGAGATGGGTGCCTGGAACAGTGCCGAGATGGTGAAGCGGTACGCGCATCTGTCGCCACAAAAGCTTAAAGAGAATGCACAGGTCGTGGACAACATTCTGGCCTCTGCTGTCACAACTTTGTCACAGCCAACCCGTACACTCAAAGGAAGGAATTATGAAAATTCTTTTGAATCAGGAAGTTAGTGGCCTGCCCTAGTGGATTCGAACCACTGACCTACGGCTTAGAAGAACTTGGTATAAAAAATAAAATTGTTATAAATCAACGTCTTGTGCGCGCAATACTGATTATATATACAGTTTAACGTTAAGCTACGTTATGTAACATAATTGGTGCGTAGCTACGATTTGGCTACATCACACATCTGGCTTTTTCATTTCAATTCATTGTACTTGTCGATGCACAGGTTCAGTTCCCGGATTGCGGCATCTCCGTCGCTGGCGATACTGATAAGATCGTTAGCAGTCTCCGGGTCAAGTTCGGCTCTCGTTTCTCCAGTCCCAGTTCCGGTATTTTCGGACACTGCACAGCCACGGGCGGGGACTGACAGGCGCACAGTGCCAGCGCTAATGCGACCGCGCAGCCGGTTGATTTCAGTTTTCGCATTCTCTTTTTCCTTTTCGTATTTTTTTGCCAAAGCGTCATGTGCCGCCTGCCATGCCTGTTCTTTGGCTCTGGCCACCTGTTCAGCTTTTTGGAGCGCTTGCGCGTGTTCGGCTTCGGTGGCTTCGATTTGCGCATTGAGCCGCCAGCCGTTGACCATCCAGCCAGCGACAAACCCGACAACAAACAAGGCCACAAGGTTGATGATTTTTTCTTTCATTTTTCATCCATTTATCAACAACTATTCGGAATTTCCGAATAGTTATCAATTCAGTTAGTAAGTTTTTCTTACATACTGTTTATGTTTCTCCCATGCACATCCGATATTCCGCCTCTCTCCTCTTGACCAGTCCGGGCAGCACTTTCCCGCCTGCCTTATTCCAGCGTCTGATTTCTTCGCACGCCCCGGCATAATCTTTGGCATTCAGTTTTTTCACCAGCGTGGAACGGCAGAAGTTGCCCGCCCCGATGTTGTAGGCCAGACTGACGTAAGCATCGAATTCATGCTGATGGAGCGGGACATGGATGCATGGGCGAATCGCATCGGCATGCCGGTTGGCGCTGGATAAAAGCGTCACCAGCGCCCGCTCCGGCGTGGTTCGGTCTCCCATCTTGACCCCGACTGTCTCCCCGTATCCGACGGTCGGCACGCCGACGGCATCCTGATACGCGTCTTCCCGGTAGCCTTCGTGGAGGGCGATGGAAACGAGTACGGTCGCGCTGATGCCCAGTGCGCCGATGCCGAGACGGAGGTTTTTTCCTGCCATGTCAGCCTCCCCTGTGCGGCCAGTTGATGATGGCGTACCAGAGGGCATAGAGGGCGGACGAGAGACTCCCGACCCAGATCAGGAGTTTTCCGAACCATTTGATGGTTTTGAGCGTTCCGTCCCCGGCACGGAAAATTTCGACCAGGGTGGCGGTGTTTTTTTCGATTCTTTCCAGCCGTTCGTCCTGTTTCCGGTTACCTGCAATCAAACTGTTGATGGCAGCCGTATGTTCGTTCAGTTTTTGCTTGAGCAATGCATGTGCCGCTTCCGGTTCGTGCGGCAAGTCTTTCAGTGTCATGGCTACCCCCTCAGTTCCGGCGGACACTGCAAGCGGTTTTTCTCCGATTCCCAAGCCGACCGGCAATGGTTGTCCTGCCAGAAAAACAGCGTGTCGATCAGTTTGCGCAATTTGGCAAACTTTCCGCTTTTCCCCTGCATCCGGTATGCCCTGCTACTGATTGTTTCATCCGCCCAGCCTCCACAGATCGTGTTCACGAGCTGGTCAATGGCGATAGGAATTTGGTCAAGTCGTCTGCTCATAGGGTTTTGTCCACAGTTCGGTTTGTTTC
Organism: Oxalobacter paraformigenes; assembly: GCF_000158475.2. GTDB lineage: Bacteria > Pseudomonadota > Gammaproteobacteria > Burkholderiales > Burkholderiaceae_D > Oxalobacter > Oxalobacter paraformigenes. The sequence goes on from NZ_KI392031.1 coordinate 1,407,066, forward strand.
TGCCCGGCCAAAAGCAGGGCTTTGGCAAGCTGGTTGACTGTCACCTGCGCCACGGTGTTGTCTGCCAGTACCCATTCTGTCGTTGTATCTGGCGGCAAGCCGGAACTGGTGAACATGGTGATGGCTCGAGCCATGCGGTCTTGTGCGGTCTCATCGCCGTCAAATACCATACCGTCCACTACAACGGTGATGCGGGAGACAGCGTCAGCGCGATCCGTTTTGGCTTCGGTCATGGCGACTTCTGCCGCCTTGTCTTCGTCCAGTACCCATTGCCCGGAGACGGCCTTGTATGCTGGCCCCGGCTGTTTGCCGGTCATTTCAACCGTACCTTCGGGCGGCCAGTAACCGAAATTCCCGTCACGATCGAATGTCTTTCTGACCTCGATGGCCTCAAACGATCCTTCTTCCGCATAGGTTTTGATGGGATATTTTTCGTCGATTTCCGTCTGTTCCATCCGGATAAATTCGTTATCGGTCTCATTGATCTTGTGGCCTTCCGGCAGTTCAGTAACGCCTTCCGATATCTGTTGCGACAGTGGTTTCAACCCGGAGAGATCGTCTTTCAGCGCATCCCGTTTCAGGCCGACATAACCGGCAAATCCGTCTGGTACGGCAACCGCTCCATCCGGTTTTGATGCGCCACACTTATGCGCGGTAATGAGGCCGTTTTCTATGATGATGTATTCCATTTGTTCTCTCCTTTATGCCGTGCGTTTCCAGATGCGGATGGTGCTGTTGACGGGGCGGAATTCGGGTAATTGGTATTTCGCGTTAGAATTTGCTGCGGAAAATCCGAGAGTGGGGCTGTTCCAGTCACTGCTATCTCCAAAACCGGCATTATGGTTTGCGCCATTGTAAAAACAGCCTTCCCACCAGCCGCCATTGGGGCCATTCCGGTACTGTACATCACCGGTGCGCCCGACAATGTTCGGTGCCCCATCGCCCTGCGTGCTCCCAAACGCCGCAGCAGCTCCGCCTTCGGCACGGAAAAACAGGCCGGCGTAAGAAGCTGACACGTTTTCCCACGTGCCGCCGAAAAGTGTGGTCGGGTCTGTTTGACCGGAAAATTGGACGTAAATTGCCCCAACCGGCATGGTTGACGGGATGACGATGTTGATACCGGTCGCCGGGTTTTGGAGCACCCATTTGTTCCAGGTCGCGCTGTATTGCAACAGAACAAGATAACCTCCGCCACCGATATCTCCGGCCGCCAGTGGCAAATCAGCTCCCTTTACGATCGTCAATGCTCCCAAGTCAGATGCGTTGAACGAGGGGTTTGTGCTTGTGTTGGCAGCCGTCGCACGAAACGAGACCAACAACCCGTCTGTCAGTTCGGTCAATCCTTCAAATGCCGCTGTAATGATTTCGGACGTTCCGCCAGCGGTACCGCCGAATAATATTCCAGATCCAGATGATGCCCCTTCACCTGCCCATGGAAGCCAGCTTGTCCCGATGGATGATGGGTCAATATTAAAGTCCGTGGTGTTGTTGTCCACAATACTGACATACGAGGATTTTCCGTCGTTGGATTGCAAGACGGCACCCAGAGGATAACCGCCAATTTTCGATGCGAATGCCGCATCAAACCAATATTGGCCACCAGCATTGAGATAGGTGAGATGAGTCGTCACATCATACAGGATGCCGTTAAGATCCATGCCTTCAGGTGCGATGCCACCAGCCTCAATCGGTATCATGGTAACCGGTGGAAAACCGATATTGAAAGACGCAAAATTCGTTTTTCCAGGTGTAGTATTTGGCTCGATAGGAATTATATTTTTTGCGCCTGTCTTACAAAAAGGAATAGGTAAAAGATCTGGTTTCTCAATACTCATATTTACTCCACAGACAACAGGTTTAACCCTGCTCCGATTTAAAAAATGTTCCTTGATTAAACGGTGCGAATCCAGGACCGGCTTCGTGAAATCCAAAAACGTTGGGTTGTGGAATTTCAAGAATTTCCCGCCTTACGCCGGACGGCCTAGGGAGAACATTCGAATAAATAATTGCTTTTTCGTATGGCTGGAGATAGAAAGAAAACACATATCGCATCGCCATATTTCCTAAGTCAAGCACATAACACCGACGACCATCAAACAGGTACTGCAACATCCGATTGATTGTCGGTGCATTCGGTCTGACAATATTTGAAAATGCCTTGGTTAAAATCAGTTTTCGATAAGCCTCATCATTCAACCGATAAGTTGTTGTAGTCGGTTCTCCATTTCGAAAAGGAGCAACATTAAATGGTGTAAATGAATTGTTTGCTGTATGGAAGCCAAAATTTTTATCTTGTCTCTTGATGGTCAGATACCGCCCGATACCGACGATTCGTCCCCAAATATCAAGGCCATAACTGTTCGCCGTGTCGATATTCCATATCTGGTCATAAAATGTATCAATCGCCACTTTAGGATCAAAATATGCTTCCAAGTTGGCTACAAGTACTTGTAGCACTGGACTATTGGCATATTGTTTCATTGCAGATTCACTGTGATATTTTCTGCCGAAATGGTGGGATATTGGTCAATCCCCATTTCAACCGTATTCGCCGTAGCTTCGGATATACCAATCAGAACAGACACAATATTCAGCAAATTGCTGATCCCAGAGATAACACCATAGTATGTAGATGCAAAAATACTTGATGCCATACGTTCGCGGTCTATCCCCTGCATTTCGCCGTTGAATGCTGTGATAATCGCCTGCTGTATCTGCTTGGTGATGTCGGACGGTAAAAGATTGTTATTCTGTATCGTTACAGCAAACAGGATCGGTACAGCAGTCGGTCGGTTGAATGTAATGACATACTGAGGATAGGGCGCAGATAAAGCAGAATCGTCATACACCGTTACTGTAGTGTTGCCATTCATATTGCAACCCAAGTCTTTTCTTTCCCAGATCGTTTCAGCAATTTGCATCTCATCTCCACCTACCACACCAACATAAACGGAATGAGGTAAAAGATTATAGTTGGTACTGCCCACTTTTACTGATTCATCTTCTGGATTGTCTATAACATAGCAGTCTGTAACACCAGGAAGATCAAAAACATTCGCTAGAATCGCCTCATTCGTTCCTGTCGCGTTTTTCGCAACCGACTGGTATCGACGGTTCTCGAAGTCTTCGCGGTTCTCTACCGCTGCACCGGGAATACCTGGAACAAGATTCGTGATCGCATCCCATCCCGGGACCGCAATCATGATCTGTGTCAAAGATGAAATTCCACATGGTATCGGACCGGGTATATTGCAAGCAAAAGTGATCGTCGCTTGTCCGGTCTTATCGAACGTTCCGGCAGAAACAGAACTGTAAATATTTCCGTTGGTATCTCTTGCCTGACTTCCGGCAGGAAGAGTTATGCCCGGAGAACCAGTACATAATGCTGAAACAGTTGTTTTCGTTGCCGCTTTCCTAGTAATGAAATAAATACGTGCAATTGCATCCTGCATTCTCCCGGAGGCATATGCTGGATCAACACTGGAAAACAGTTCCGCAATTGCGGCATTAAGCGCTGTGATATTCGCGGTTGTTTCTTGTGCAAGATAACCTTGCGGCGTCGCGACGTTGGAAATGTTCAGATTTCCACCAAATGCCGCGTTATAGTCCTGCAGCACACCAGCAAGAATAGCGGATGTTTCAGGAACCGAGACACCTGTATCGGTAATCTCAATAGATGGTACATTTGTTATCTCAGCCATGATCAAACCACAGAAATAGATATTTCCTCCCCGTTATCTCGGGTAATTTGCAACTGCCCTGCTAAAGTGCTGTGTTGTCTGTCAAGGTACAATACCGGTAAAACACTCCCTACTTCCGGAACAGTTTCTGCCTCATTTTCGAACCACCGGTTTAACATGGACATGGGAGGCATTTGGCCCAAAATAGATTGTTCATAAGGCATCCCCCGTGTCGTGTCATATCTTGCTTCCCCTTTCCATAAACGACATGCTGAGGCGACATCCTGTGCGATAGCATACGAATCTGACGCCATGGCGATATTTCCATCAACATCAACGACCAAATCCCACGTATCAGGATTTAAAAACATGGTATTCATTAAAAATTCTTTTTACATCTGCTCGTTTGGTGTTCCGGTTACGCTTTGCGTTTCATCATGCGTATGGCTGTTATATGTGCTCCTCATGCCAGCCATCGACTTCTGTCCACCTTGATCCATGATGTTGCCGCCAGCCATAACATCGGTCGATGCCGACAGCATGGGAGACTGGACACTCATTGAGACGAGTCGTTAATCGTCACGTTCTGTGCTGTCATCGTGATGCTATTCTCCGCTTCCATCAGGATTTCGGGAGCTGTGCAGGTGATTTTGGTCGGCGAATAAACCTCAATTCCGGATCCGTCAAACTTGATATATTGCTCCGGTGTACCGTTCAAACAGGTATTGACGAAAATAGCATCAGACATCGAGAAAACACGGTGAGAACCAGGTGGCGATGTTTTCTTGCTACGTTTGATTGATGAAATGTCACGCTGACAAAAAACGGCAATACCGATATCATCCGGTTCTGGATCGATAATGACAGCATTTTTCCCGCCCTGAACACGGCAATATGGCACATTCGATATTTTGGGATTGGAAACCGTTTCATTGTTTCCTGTAACTTGAGAAACCAATATTTCAATGGAGACAAACCCGACAGGAGCCAATCCACCCCCGGATACCGTCAGTACTTTCGCGGGAAGAGAAGTATTCTGCTGCATCAGACAGCGACGAATGAAAAATTGCAAATCGTTCCATTCGCTGCCGTTCTCCGCCTTGTATAAGGCACCGTAATTTGTTTTATCCACTGATTTCGTATCCCTCAGGGTTGTATAACAAAAGAAATCTTTCACCCCATTGTCGCCAATCCGGATTGGCTTCACCGTATCGGTCAATTACGATCAGATCACCGATAAATCCTGTATAAGCTGCACGGACAATGGCAGAACGATCTACCAGCAAGACATTCTGGCAAATCGGAACGCCATTTTGTGAAAGAGACAGATAGAGATTTTCGCCAAGGAGCCGGATCACGATAACGCACGGCTGCTCGGAAAGGACACAAGAGACGGACTGATTGGGAACCTTTTGTAACGGTATCTGATAATCAGCCATTCAATACTCCTGAAAGTCCCGATTTCAGTTTCTCGTATTTCCCAACGACATCATTTACTTTGTTCATAACAGATTCCGCAGTATTCTTCGCGTTATAAACAACCGTATCAACATAACTGTTGCCGGATGTTGGCAAATCCTGTGGATCTTCCGCGTTGCTTGTATCCGCCTTCTGCTCGCCATCCTTGTAATAAACAACAGGAGTTTCCCGTATTTCCCTGAAACGGCAATCGGCAATGATTCTGGACACCGTCCCTTGCCTGACTTCTCTTATCGATCCGTATTCAACAAGCGTGACGTTCTGATAGGTTTTTTCGGGGAAAACCGCATCAAAAACTGTCGGATTTTCCTGGTTTGTTTCAACCCATTTCAAAAATGCTTCTTTTTGATCTCTTGATACTGCCAACGTGAAACTGAAATCCCGTGGCATCGCCACCTTGTTGTAAGACGAAAAAGCCCCAGGCATAACACGGTAATCCGAAACTGCCGCCGTAGAGCGGGCAGATGCACCCAGAACGGAATCAATCTCTATCGCTATTTCCCCATCCTTGTAAATGCCCCATTGCGGCTGTAGCGACAAAATATTCCATAATGCTGATTCCGCCTCTCCAAGCAGACCGGTAACAACAGAAGAGGCAGAGATTCCTGCCACGTTAGGAAAACCTGATAATCCAGCCATGATTTATCCATGCGCTCTGTCAAGCCATACTGCCTTGATTTGAGAAAACCAACGACCACCCGGTTGTTCGCTATCCAAGGAATGATTTAATTCCTGAATGAGAAAATTTCCTTCGATAAACGGTATTTCCGGAAAGATCATCCTGATCATTCGTAACGGTGCAAATTCAGGTGAAAAAAGGTGCGTAAACGTAATATACGTGTCTCCCGGAATCGGAGCCCCTACCAGCCCTGTTTCCGCAGAAACGACCAATTCCGGCAGTTGATTCTGGACTACACCATGAGGGCTAATAATGAGCTGATTGTTCGAAACATACGAGATGATATTGGCGTCTCTCGCTACCCGATCAATCATATCCTGCACACTGCCGTTCAATGTCTCATTTTCAAGAGTTGTCGTTACGCCGTAATTGATCAATGTATATCCTGCCAACCCTGCCAACTTTCGCATGATGGATTCAACAGGAACCACGCCTTCAAAACATAAACCGCCCGGTACACTCATCTGGGCTCCCAGCGTTGACAGGCTTTCTATAATCAAGGGTACTTGCGGCATGGTGTTGTAATCCACAATGGCCGACCAGATGCCCCCATGAAACAGTGTATGTACCGTGTTGTCTGTATATTTCAGTGTGACCGTATTGCTGTCGACAATATTGCCCTGTCGCCTGATTTTCAACGTCAACAACCGCTTGATGACATCTTGTGACAACCCGAAAATCTGCATATGGGCCTGCGTCAGATTTTTCGGGAAGCATTGGATATTGGCAATAATGCGTAGACCTTTTATTGATACTTCATCTGCGCCATTTCCAAAAACCCCTGAAGTCAGCCTGAAGACTGCTTCGATTTCACGTTTCTTGAACGTTTCCATTATGCAGCAATCCCTGAATTTGCACGACTGCCAAGCGTTTGTTTTGGAAGCTGCCTTGCCACTTCCGCTGCTTCTTTGGTTGACGATACTTTGATGTTATTGGTGACGTTATTGGTCGTCGTGTTCTGGTTATTGACGATCTTTGTTGCCTGCATATCCTGGTAGGCGGATGCCATGTCATAAGTCGCTTTCCGACGATTGACCAATCCAGGAATGAACTTCCCGCCAGAATAGTTGTAAAGTTTTGTATAGTCCGAACGGGATATTTCTCCCTGTTCAGCCAATTTTGCAAACTGTGTTCCTTTTTGTATCGCTTTCAATCCAGCGTTATAAGCCAGATCAGCTGCAAGCATACGCGTTTTTTCACTGGATCCGGCATACATTTTCAGCGCAACATCAACATGATCCTTCATGTCCTGTTCCAGCAATTTGGCGGCCTGATCTTTCGTGATAGTCATACCGGGCTTGACACCCTTTGTATGGCCGTAACCGATTGTCCACAGGCCCTTGCTGTCCTGATACGCTTTCAGCCGTACCCCTTCCCGTTCCATCAGGTTTTCACGGATCGTATCCCGCAACGTTCCACCTGTCATTTTGATGTTTCCTGATGATGTCGGAACTGACTGAATGGACGATGGCACTGCGCTAATTTTTGTTTCGGGAACGCTTGCTTTCGCTTCGGGAACAACCGTTTTCGCACCATCCTTAAATAGATCGGTCAACCAATCGGTTATTCCGTATCCGTCCTCATACCCACCCGGCGGTGCTTTTTTCGCTGGCGGCTCGCTTCTCCCGGGAACAGAAAGAAATGTGGATATAGCTTCCAGTACCGGATTGATAATTTCCAGAAAACCTCCGAAAACAACCTTGGCCGTTTCTTTCAGACGCTGCAACGATTCGATAGCTTTGCGGGATGATTCAACGGTTTTTTCGTTGATGACCGCCTCTTTTTGTGCCAGATCCCATCGTTTTTGGAAGTTTTCCTGTGTTACCAGAATTGCCTGGGCTTCAGTCAAGCCGAGCTGTTTCAGGGTACCTATTGCATCCTGTAACGTTCCTCCCCGCCTCTTTTCGTAATCAAGAACCGATTCTCCCAAAGTTGAAATGATTTCTTCGGCAGTCCGGAAATCTCCTCGAAGCTTGTCGTAAACGTCAACCCCGTAAGCTTGCAATTGAAACAATGATTCCGGACTTCCGTTTCTGGCCGCATCAACTCTTGATCTCACATTCCGGAAAAGATTATCTCCTTCAGATTCGTCAAATCCTGCACGAGCCGCCATATTGCGCAAGCCCGCAACTTTTCGGACATCTTCACCGGCTATCAGGGCGGTATTTCCAATGCCGATATTCTCCCGATTGAGATTCATCAGCTTATCGAAAGCGATAGCGCCCAATCCCATGGCGAAAACAGAACGCAGCGACATAAAAGTATCACGCACGCCCTTGATGGATTTTTGAAACTCTTTGAACTTTTTCGAGTTCGCATCTATTTCCTTGGACGCCCCGGAAATTCCTTTTCCGGCTTTGGCCGCATCTTCACCGATTTTCTTGGATGCATCCGCAACATCTTTTCCGGCATCCTTGATCGCCTTAGCTTTCGCCTTCAGCTGGTTGAGTTCCTTATCTATCTGCTCCAGCTTCTGCGGTGCATTGCCATCATCGACACGAATGTTTATGACAAGTTCTTCGACATCCATTCGTTTGCCTTTTGTTCGTTATATTGATCAACAGCGATGATTTCAAGGAGGTTCGCCGCATCCTCGCTGTCATAAACGGTTTTCAGTTCATGTAATGTTGCTTTGCCGGTTGAGATAAGTACGGCCATTTCAAGCGGGACGTTCACATAATTTTTCAGGCCAGGAATCGAGTGCGGTCTTACGTCGAGATTGACCCGCCGCCGCCGATGAAATGGGAAATCATCAAAGAAAACGCTTCGGTTTTCAGCCTGAAAATCGTCAATGCTTCTTCAATATCTTCCGGGAAAATTTCTCGTGTATCGCCTTTTGCGTTATAGACCAGTCGGCAACAGTCCAACAATTGACGTCCGAGGTCTTCGCGCTCCGAGCGTTCGATTCTGGCAAGATGCAACATCCCGATATCGGCGAGTGCGGCAACAGAAGGTGCTTTCTCGATTTCGCCAAGAATATCCACTCCCGCATTCACCATACCTGAAATGGCACGTTCCGCCCATACCGCCGCATCCCATGCACTCATCCGCATAATACGAAACTTCTTTCCTCTATCGAGATTTTTTGCCTCAATAACAATATCTTTGCTTTTCATCAGATCACCGCCGGAGAAACATCATCAAACGTGATGGTATAAGCCTGTGGACCAAGCACTCTGGCACCGTCAGGCGCTGTTTTTGCCCGGGTACATACTCCCTTCGACAAAGTGAAAACCTTGTCCAAAGAAGGAACCGACAGAACGCCAGAAATGATGAACGGTTTTCGGGCAGCTTTCTGCGCCTGAAGCAACGCCATCATTTGTGCGTTGAATGGACTATCCGGAGAAAAGTTGATCCGCATATTATTTAAAACAGGTACCCATCCCGCAGACATTTTTCCATCGACACCTTTTTGTGCTACAACATGTTCGGTTTCTTCAAACGACCATGCATCGTCTACAGCGAAGCCTTCGACAGAAACGCTGGCCAGCGCGAAATCGGCACATGACAAAACCAGCGTAGCATTTGCTGAAGTGATATCCATTCGTTATCTCCTTATTCGATCATGATAGAAGCAATCGTGATTTGCTCAATAGAACTGCCATCGCAATAGAAGAAATTGATGGACGGCGAACCACCTTGCGCACGAACGTTTGCAGGGGCATCAACAATCTGCAAATACCAACCCTGCGAATACAACTCATTGGATATGTCAAAGCCGACCTTGGCAATAATCTGTTCTTTCTGCGACCCGGAAAGTGAAATACCTCGCCTGATAACACCATTGTTCAGTCCTGCATCAACAGGACCGTCATCCCCCGAAATGGCATTGCGCAGTCTCGTGTATCCCTCATCATTGTATGGAAACGAATTGAGCGCCAGCATCAGATCAATGACGGTTAGCTTGATCTTGTTGTTCAACCAGACCTGATTGATGAACTTCCCGAGCCGGGAATAGCTCCCCGGCATATTGCCGTTGTAAAAGAAGTTATAGGTGTTGTCCTTCCCGCGGCCACCAACAGCGCCGTAATACGAGTAACCGTTGTCCAGAATGTTCTGTGCGGTTTGTCCGTCCCGACAGGTAGGCGCGAGGCCACTCTGCCGTCTGTAAGCAGCATCGACACGACCGTTCAATGCGTTCCAATCCACAGATGCACACATACCAAGTACAAAAGCCTTCAGTGTCGGATTTTCATTGGCATCGTATACTGCCGCTACACCTTCATATTTCATGTCTCGGGCAAGGAAACCAAAACAGGTTTCGTTATTGGCTATTTCGGCATTGGGGTCATTATCTGACATGATGAAACCCCATCCCTTGTTCTGGTTGTTGGCCCATATAGCCATCTCGGTATTTTCATCCTGCTCAGGCTGCTCTACAGTCGAAAAAAGCGCCCAGTTCAGATTCTGTTTTTTGGCGAAGTTCAGAATGTCTGTTAGCGTATTGACTGCTGCACCTTGTGACAGGACAGCGGATGCCAGTCCGAGCGATTTCGCTGCTGTACCGGTTACTTGCGTGATGGTCGCTTCTGCACCGGTTGCCGTACTGGTAATCGTAAACCGGCTGGATAAAGCATCCCACGTTACCGTACCGGCAGAACTCAAACCAAGATCGGATGTCAAGGCCGTAGCCGCATCAGTAAAACTGGTAACAGCAGACAGATTGATCGCTTCCGTCTTATATTCTGTCCCACCAATAGTCACAGCAAGGCCACCAGTAATTGTTTTCAATGTGGCAAGTGTCATCCCTTTCAGTGACGATCCGCGAGCCCATGCTGCACGTGCTGCAGTGATGTATGGGACAAAATACAGCGCAGACGGGAATTTGGTACAGTTCGTAAAACCGTTGAAATACACGTTTGCCAGCGTGGTTTCGTATGCGTCGGAGCCGAACCAATCACTGACGGCGTCCGCACTATTGAATTCCGTTACCTGTCCAGCCGGAATCAAATTGTTTTTCCCGATAAAAAGGCCGTTAATACCTAAATCACTACTTCCTGCACCGATAACGCTCGGATTGACGGTAACATACAGGTCAACAGGTATGTATGACACCATTTTTTATTCCTCCAAAGGAACAGGTATCAGAGAGATGGAGACACGATCGAAAAACTCCATTGGTGTACTGATAACTGGGTTAAATTGAATTTTTACTTCCGTTTTCCAACGTTCCAGAAATTGCTTTTCGCCAGTAATGAGCGGTAATTGAACAGGATCGGTAACATAGAGAGGCCGAATATTTTTCGGAAAGACATCGCTCCCTGTGTAATCAAAAAAAAGAGCGCAGAATACTTGCGCTCTTTCTCCGGATTGCTTGCCGTAGAAATCTACCTGTATGGTATATTCTGTCGGCATGACAGTATTTTGCGTTTTTTGTTCTTCCGTATTTGTGTACGTTCTCCAGTTTGTCGCCAATCTCCGCTTTCCGACATTGTTCATCGCGATAAACGCGCCTTTCGGCGGAGGATTCCTGTTCTGTTGAGATTGGATTATTTCTACATTCGGGAACAAATACTGCAAAAAAGAACGAAGCGCCGTAAAAACGTCGGAATCAGATATGCTAGGATTCATCATTTTGTAGCACGACAATAACATGCGCCCAGTCGGGCCATGTTTCAACTACTGTAACAACTTTCCAAGTCTGTATTGGCTTATCCGGAGTTTGTGGAAACAGCAATAAATCTCCACCCCGTTCGTCGGAACGCACGACTCCCTGTACGTTCCCGTACATATATACAGAACGCATGACGCCCTGTATATTCAATCCTTCAATGAACGCCAGCGTATCGCCGGAAACGGCTTGAGGATTGATTTCAACAGTCGAATCCTCGTAAACTGGTTCTTGCGTTCCGTCCTCCTTGACCGTATATCCGATAGATTTACGCCATGTCGCCGGAATATTTGGATTGATATTACGGGTATAAATATTCGCTATTTTTCGCAGATTCATTTCTTCACCGCCAATCCGGTTAACGTGGCGATCATATAGCCGGTATCGTTCAAAGGCTGCGTCGATACACCTTCCGCCCGTTCACCACGATGCACGGCCCGAGCCGCTTCCCCGACCGTCCTGCCGGTAATTTCTTTCCCTTCTTTTCTCCACTGCCTCAGTAACAGAGTAATGGGAGACAAGGGGGGAGAATCCACCCGCGAGATGGTCTGCCGGATATCAGCCGCTGCCTTTTGGGCGATAACAGTCATCCCCTGTTCGGCATTGATTTGGCCGGACAGAACGCCTTTTATGACCTGTGCCGCATCTTTTGTCCATTCCTCTTTTTTTTCCGCGATTGTGGGACGTAAAAAAGGACGGGGCGGAATGCTCCGTTCCGGAACACCATATTCCTGCCAGAGGGCGACTTTTGCGACAGGCGTTCCGTCATCATATCGTGCAGACTCGAACCAGCCGGCTCGCGCCTCGACGTTCTCCAGCTCTCCCAGACGTTTAATGACTTCTTTCAGCTTCAAAATATCCCCCCGACATCCCGTATGGCGGATCCTTCCGGTTTACCCCCAAAATAAAATCCGCCGACCGTCAACATCTCGAACAAGGCAAGCAATTCCTGTCCATAGGGCGTTTTCATGAGCCAATACTGCCAGGCATTTTTCAACTGAAAAACCGCCATCGAAACGGAGACACTCCCTTCTGCGGCACTTTGCACCATACCCCCGCCCGGATCATCTCCGATTGCCGACTGTTGGCCGAGTCTGGCGAGATGAGCCGTCATGAGATTAAGTACATATTGCAGACGTTCTCCACATAAAAACCAGTTGTCATAGGGACAAATGCGCAAGGTCGCCCAGTCCCAGTACCGGGAGAGTGTTTCATCCGGATACTTGTCCGTATCAGCAAATTCAGGAAAAAGCTGGCGGAAAGCTGTCACATCAAAGACGTGTTCAGTCATTATCGTCTTCCGGCTTGCCTACTTTTGGCGGATTGGCAAAGTCCAAAGGCGTTTTCTGGGCGGACGCATCCTTTTTTTCCATATCGGACACCACCTTTTCCGGATCCGACTTTTTCTTTTCTACCTTAATGAATCCGGCTTTGACGTGATCGACGAATGCCGTACATTTCTGGAGGGCATCCAGTTCTTCATCCGTCACTTCGGTAACCACGCCCAAGGGGGTGACGAGATTTTTTCCCATTCTCCCGTGACCACCCTTGATCTGTACTTTTTTGATAGCCACATTCGGCTTGCCCTCCTCTTTGGAAGGACGCCACAAAGTGTATATCTGATCGTTTGTCAACGTGGAATAAACGTATGCCATAACCTCTCCTTAAATCCCAGAACCACGATAAACCAGCGTCGGGCGCTTGCAAAGCACACCCGCGCAAGCGTTCGAATAGGCCTCTTCATAGCCTTTTGTCAGTTGCTGGACACCCAACGTCATGAATTTCATCGGCACCAACTGATCGATGGTGTTGCCATTGTCCGTGCTGTCACCCTGATAGTTCGGCGCGAACAGATAGAAGACATTCGCGCTGCCGTTGGCCGCATCCAGTTCAGGTGCAGAATCCAGCGTGACATTCGGATAATTTTTCTGTAACCAGTCATTGGCCGAATAACCCAGTTCCGTTGGCGTGGACAGATAGTCGATACACGAAAGAGCAACGTGCAGTCTAAGCGGCGTTTTTTTGACGTCAATGTTGCCTTGCGCCTGAACACGCAAGCTCTGGAAGGCGGTCAACAAATCGGCGATGATCTCCAGGGTGGTTTTGTCTGCCCATTTGGTCGAACTGCCCGCCCCTGTCGCCACATTCTCGTAGGCCGGCAAGTTCGGATCGTTGAGATAACCATACGTGCGCCCGGTTCCGTCGTTATAACCGTAAAAGCCGATATAGTTACGGTTGATTTCTAACGAAGTGGTCGCCCCCATCCGACGGTTTTCCACGTCCGAATAGTTCATTTTGGCAGCACGCTTTTCACCAAGGCGACCGATACGCATGCCGGATTCGAACCGGACAATCGTGCGCCGCTCGTAGTTCGTGTTCCACGATCCCAGCGGGGTATTGGTTTCATCCCCATACGGCTGTGCAAAGCCGGTGCGTTCCGAAAAGCCCTGGACGATTTCTTCATCTTCCCAATCGCCCAATGTCGTAATACCGATCAGGTCGTCGATCTTTCTGGCCCAGGTCATAAACTGGACAAACCCTGGCATCCATGCTTGCAGGAACTGGATAGCGACCGGAATGGAGGGAGTAGACAACGGAGCGACGATATCGGCATCCAGGGCCATGCCGGCAGACTGCATACGCCGGAACGCCTGATACATGTTGAGGATATCTTCGCTATCTAATGCGATACCGATTTTTTCCAGATCCCGGATATCCTGCATGGAATCGACGCTAAATCCTTCAAGAGGACGCACCTTGCCGGCGGGAATGAACGAATGAATTTTTGATGGTTGCATGTAATAAATCCTTTACTCAGTCAGTTCGACGATCGCTTCGCCAGCCCCGGATGTATTGAAACGTACAATTTTCGAATTTGGGATCAGTGTGTAACCTTCTGATGCGGTTCCCGTGGAATTGGCTTGCAACGTGCCATCAGTCTGGGAAAACTCGATCTTGTTACCGATTGCGGCTGCGCCTTTGAGGTTGACCAGAATACCGCTTGTCAGCGTAACGCCCTGGACTACCGTATTGTTGGGCAGTGCCATGGTCGGCTCCAGTGTCCCGGCAGTCGTCCCGTTTAGCGCGTACAATTTCGAATTGGACAAAATTCCCGCGAAAGCGCCGGTCCCTCCGATCGTGAACTTGCCGTTTTCGCCGGCAACATGTGTCATGGCGCTTCCCACGACGTTCAGGGCTGCATTGGTTGTATTTAGCATGCCTGCCTGTGCCCGGACCGGGCCGGAAAGCACGATATCTCCGACAATACCGGTCGTCTGAAATTGTCTGATTGTTTTCTGGACTGCCATGTTTACCTCAATTCGTAAAATTTGTTGACCTGGTTGATGCGTTTTTTCCCCGGTTCGCTGTCCATTGCCATCGCACGAGAGGATGGAACAGGACGGTTGTGCAAATAGGCTTCCACTGCTGTCACGACTTGTCCCGCATCGGCTTTCAGCCCGAGTTTTCTTGCCGCATACCGGGCGACATCGATGGTCGTCATGGAATCGAACGCGAAAGTACCGATAAACGGCATCACTTTCTCGGCCAGCCGGTTACGCCGGGACAATTCCTCCAGGCTGTTTCGGGTGATTCTGTCCACCAGCTCGGCACTGTCCATGGCATGACGGGCGCCTTCCGATTCATGGAGACGGTCAAGATGTTCCCGTTCGGTTCTCATCTTTTCTTCTCCGTATTTCACGCCTTCGGCGAATGCTCGCTGGAATTCGGGACTTTCCGCATCCAGTCCGCAAGCATCCATCGCTTTTTTCATTCCTTCCGATTCATGTTCACGATCCAGCTTTCTGCGTTCATAGTTTTCGCCAGCCTTGACCGCTTCCCGGACACTCATGGGATCCGCGTCTTTTCCACCCGGTTCTTCCTTGCGCTCGATTCTGTCGCGCTCGACGTTTTCACCGTATTTGAACGCTTCTTTTGCGTTGAAATCATCGTCACCGGTTGGCTTGCTATAGGCCAGATCGGTCAATTCGTCTTTCAGCTTGCCGATCAATTCTTCCGGAACATATTGTGCTAATACATCCAGCAAGCGACCGATCGCCGCATTTTTGTCTTCATCTTGCGTCATGTCTTTGATTTCTCCTGTTTCAGGGTCTTGGATATGGACGCCCGCAATCAGGGACGCCAGTTCTTTGATGGCTTCGGCCGCGGTGACTTCCACAGCCTCTATGTTGGATTCATTCATAAATGCCTCCGGTTCCGCATCAGCAACGATTACATCTGGGCCGGAACGGCCTTTCCGGACCAGTGCTATGTGGTTTCCTTTGATATTTCTGATGATGAAGTCGTACCGAGTCCCGTTGAACTCGCCCGCCGTGAAGTCAGGGTCGTACCGGTATGCGGCGGATATCTGGCGATAGGTGCCGTTCTCAATACCCTCTATTCCCATCCTGTCGGTGATGATGAGGGAATTTTCCAGATACGGCGCCGACCATTCGGCATCCGTACCTGTGTGTCCGACCTGATAATCCTTTGCTGGCGTATCAGGCGTGACAACATGGTGATTCAGCATGACAGGCAACCCGTTGAAGGTGCTGGCAGCCTTTTCGATTTCCTCCGCTGGTCGGTATCCCCAGTATTCCTTCTGAGGGTCTAAGCCGTGTTCTTTCCATCTGGGAATTTCGATGCCGAGATAGTGAACGACCTGCTCTTTGGTGATCGGTGTCAGGTCAACGTGCAAAAAACCGTTCGCGTCGTAGTGACGAGCGGAAGATGCGTCAAGCGCAAACAAGACATCTTCCAAATTGTTTTCACCATCTTTCATGATCTCATCAGAAAACCGGATATTTACAACCTCGTATTTCTTGGGTATAGTGTTATTCAAGCGTTCGGAATCGGACGCGAGCAAGGTCTGTGACCCGGTGCTTATTCGCCGGTTAAGAGCAGACTGAGAAAAACCAGCATCTTCTGCTGGCTTGGAAACTCCCCCCGCTGGGCTTTCACCTGGATTGGCTGGGAGTTTCTTTTTATCCCGATATTCAAATTTCGAACTGCCTTCCCTTGTTACGCTATACGCCGCCGGGTTCGGTGCGCTTCTATTTCTATCCAGTACGTCAACCATTGCAAGCCTCAATCCTTCATTGGTCTCAATGGATTTTCTGAAAGTAAAAACTTCTTTTGTATTGTCGTTTCTGGCGTGATACAGCGGTTCCGCCGTGCATTTTCCCGTTGCAATAATGTCGGGAATATGGACGAGCAATTCGCTTTTAATCGGGTCATTTTTCAATCCCCCTTTGATCTCACGCCATGTACCACCCGTGAAGAAAACAGGACACCTCTCTCCGTCAATCGTCGCAATGACCGCTTTACCCTGTAAAGACTGTTTGAAGAACTCACGTGTTGTCCGGTAATGATCGCCGCTATTGGCCGCCAGCATCTTCTGGTATTCACTGGTTTTAGGTGAAGTATCTTTCAGGATATGCACATCATTTGTGCCATCCAGATCATGTAACCCCTTACCTTGCAAGACCTTTGGGCCGTCAACAATCGTTCCATCTTCAATCCGACAATGAACCCCGTTAGGCAATGTGATCCAACGTTCTTTTTCTTTACCGTTCATGAAAACTTAACAATAGGAATAAACGTGCACCGGCAAAAAGGCTCTTGCGACGGAAAGACATATCCCCCGTCATCCCCTACCGGGGCACCTTTCGCCAGATCAAATTCTTTTCCATTGAACGCTTTGTGTTTGTGTCTGGGGTGCACCGTTCCACCGGTATGAACCCATATGCCTTTTTGGATCCCTGCGTTATCCAGCATTTGCCGGTTGAAGCTCTGGTATGCCTTTCTGGTCTGATCCAGTGCGATATTGTTCGCCCGGCGATAGCTCATTTCACCGTATTTCGCCAGATTCCTTGATAACTCTTTCAGACTGCTCGTCGGTGTGGTGATTGTCCGCATGACATCGCCGGAAATACGCTCGAAATACTGCGACGGGATGGATTTGATCAGATCCACTCCCTGATTGACGGATGCCTGGAAAATTTCTTTCATCTGCGGCGTCATGGCATCCATTTTGATGGTCACTTCATCAAACAACGGCTTGACGGCACTCGTACACGACGCTTTCGATTCTCGCAACAACCGATTGATCAGGGACTGGACTTTCTCACGGGCAACCATATCGAAAAACGCGTTCCATTGCCCCTTTTTGATATCCAGGATGGATTGTGCCGCCTGCGCGATTCCCCCGGTTTCCAGAAAATCTTTTCGTCTTCCGGTGTCGTCGAAAAGGGAAAGGACAGCATCCCTGCTGTCCTTTGTCATGTCCCGAACCAGTCGCCGTAATTCACGACTGTAACGGCGCTCCACCGAAACCTGATAGTTCAGCGCCTTGCCCTTCTTCTTCCGCATAGAAATCGCTTTCCGGATTTACAGAATCAAATCCGCTCATCGGGTCACTCTCCAATGCCTGCGCAATGTCATCGCCCGATATGGCCCCGGTATCCCGTAGCGTCGAATAGTATTGGCCCGTTTTCAGTCGAATATCGGCCACTTCGCTTTCTGTCGGCTCATCGGTCGGGTTCCATAAAATCGTGAATTCCGGCACCACGCCGAATTCCGGCTCGACGTATGATTTCCCCATCAACAGGTAATGGCGTCTCAACAGGGCTTCCATTTCGTGCTTCCGCACACTTCGCAAGGTCTTGTCATAAGAGCGTTTCTCGAACTCACCGGTTGCATTAAATCCTTTCGGGGTCGTTTCCAACAGTTCGGTACTCGGAACCCCTGAAACCGACGAAACCAGCTGATACTGTGTCATGATGACGGCATCCAGATCGGCCAGGGATATTTCGTGTTGTTCGTATTCGTCATCTTGTCCGATCAGGAGCTGACCATAGTTGTCCCGATAATAGGACTGCGCCTCTATCGCCCGGCGGGTCCGCTCCGGATCCCCTACGACTTTGCTCAAATCCGTTTTGCGGACATTGAGGCGCTTGGTCATCGCCAGTTGAGGGGCTTCGTTGGCAGTGCGCTCTGCGCAGTACACACGCTCGTAGATCATTTGCGTCAGCGGGATACCGCCATAGAAATAAGCCGGCTTTAATATATCTGGCACTTCAGCATACCGTGTGATGATCAGATGCGAGTGGTGGTATTTTCTGCCGCCAATCATCCAGTATTCGGGGTCGTAAAAATGCCGGTTGGCTGGACAATAGACGTCTTCTCCTGTAAGCAGAGGTGCACACCAGTAAGGATCGACCTGTGATATCCCTTTGTACGATCCGGGCGTCACGCCGTCGATATTGAATGGATTTTCATAGTACTTTGGATCTTCGCTATCCACGTCAAAAACAGCGATCCTCACGCCGAAAATGCGCAAAAACTGGGAATATTCGATAAGGTTTTCCGTTACTCGGAAGTCCGTATCTTTGGCGGTCAGCGCTTTTATTATATCTTCCGCTTTTTCTCCTTCGACCGACAGTTCCCAGCCGTTTCGTGTCGCATCCTTGCCGGGAGTGACACAAACCTTGTTGATCAACCAGTGTTGGGACAACAAGGCACATGTCTGATATCCGATAAAGCCTTGCATGGCATACCATGACAGCAAGGTGTTCGATACCGGCGAGTTGGCAATCGAGAATATGCCTTTGGTCGGGATCGGATTGTTTCCCGAATCCATTGCCATTTCGGCATCCGGGAAAACAGGTTCCAAGAAAACACGCCGGTCGATTTCCGCCCGTGACATTTCCGGTATGTTGTGCGTGGAGAAAGCGAAAAGTCCGTTGACCGACTTTTTCTTTTTTTTCTTTTCTTCGCGCACGGGTTCTTCCCCGCGTACCCAGTCAAAAAAGCTCATACCAAATCAAACCAGTCTGCGCCCTTGCGCTTGATATATCCATCCAGCGAGTAACGTAATGCATCCCAAAGATGGTTGTTCTTGTCCTCGATCACCGGCAATATGTCGTTGGTGCGTTTGTCTATCTTGTACCGGTACAATCTGGCTTCTTCCGCCATGTGTTTGCAACGGTCATGGATGATGATTTTCCGAAACCCTTTCAGGTGCGCGATACCATCCTCGACGCTGCCTTGCCACTTGTCCGCTGCGGAAATGTTGAATCCGTGTTCTTTGTGAAGGTAGCTGATCGTTTCCGGTCTGGCGCTATCGGCCTTGATCGGCCACTTGCGCGCTCCAGGAACGGAATCGTACAACTGGGGCAGTTCGGTGATTTCTACCCCCACTCCATATGCCTCATAGTCGATATAAAGACAATCACCAAAAATGAAACACCGCACCAGCGCGGACGGGTCTCGGGCAAAGCCGAAGTCCGCACCGAAAAACAGTCTGTCCGCTTTTTCCCAGAGATCATCCGGGAACGTTTCGACGGTATATTTTCCGGCGAAGATAACGGCGTCGCTGACCGTCAGCGGTTTGCCGAGCCAGACATGCTCATAGGCGGCATAGTCTGTCGCCTTGAGATACTCCATTTCCTTGCGGAGAACGTCAGGAAACCACGGGTTGTCATAATAATTGACTTCTGCGTTGTAACAGTCCGGCGGTGGTGCTGTCACGAAACGCTTGTATGTCGGGCCGTCTTCATCAATCGGGTTCCAGCTGATCCAGATTTCCGAGTTTTCCTTGCGAATGGTCGGTATCAGGATGGACCAGGATTCTTCGCTGACAGTCTGCCCTTCCTCAACCCAGCATATGTCTATTCCTTCCGTTGACTTGATGCCCTGCGGATCGTATTTGAGCCCTTTGAAAATGAACTCCGAGCCCACAGAACTTTTGATGCTGCTATCGGTAATGCGAAACCATGGAGCCAACCCCAAAGCGCTGATTTGATCGCCTATCAGTTTGTGTACGGAATCCCGAATGGTATTCTGCACTTCGCGGCAACACAAAACACGTACTGGCCTGCTGTAACTGATTACCGTCAGCGCCCGGGCGAAATGCACGGATTTTCCGGATCCGCGCCCTCCTCTTGCCGACTTGTAACGATATGGCCGAAACAGAAAATCAAACGCAGGGGCAAATTCAACAGTCTTTGAAGATGACATTGATGCTGGGCGGTACAAGTGGTTCGCCGGCTGGCCCAGAGACGGTATTTACCGGCTTTTCGCCGACACTGTCCCGGATTGCTTCAAATGCACGCACATCGCCGGACAACGCTTTTTCAAGGAGTGCTGTCACAATAGCATCCCGTCTTGTCGCTCCGTCCGGCATTTGGCCGGCCAGCATCATTTCCAATGTTTCACGGATTGTTTTTTTCCTACGCCTTGCTTCACCGGATGCAATACCGCCTTTTTGGCCCCTTTCCCTTGCTTCGTCCTTGCTTCGTGGCGGTTTCAGGTTCTCGTGTCCTTTGGGCATTTTTCTATTTTTCACATAAAAAAAGCCCTTCAATTCGAAGGGCTTTTCTTTAAACAAAGAAATCCAGCATATTAAATTTATATGCAAATATATCCTAAAAAGTTCGGCCTTAAAATATTTATTTTTTGAATAATTGATTTACATCAATCATTCATCCTGTTGCTGATGCATGTCGCAGCCAATTCTCCGGTCCCTTTTTTCGCTAATTCCTGAAATTGCTTGTCCGTATATACTCTCTCAATCAGTTTGATTTTATCCGCATCAGACATAACTCCTTCGCACATTTTTGCCGCTGGTTCATTGTTGAATTTGGCCAAGCAATTTTCTTTTGTTTGTTTTGTGACCGAACAAATATAGGAATAAGACATTACGGTAACACCGCAATTACATTCCTTTTCAATCCGTTCTTTTTTAACATCCGATTGCGAATCAGTCATTACTGGAACCGGCGATTTTTTTGAGAAGAAATCCGGATTATTATCAGAAGCAAGCGAATATCCTTCTCTGGAGAAAACAATGTTATCCCCATTAAACTTTTCAACAGAACAGGTTTGAACAGCGTCCTTACCGATGCCAGCCGTCCACGATATTTGAGCAATATCATTCTTTCGGGCAGCTGAAATAAAATATAATCCTTCTTGATGGTTTTCCTCTATTGTCTCCCATTCTTTTTGGGCCGACTTGGATGGCGTTAACAATGATATAGCCTGTAAAAAACAGGATTTTGACCGCACATCGCCAATCATTGAAACCGCTTCAAGAAAAGCAGGATTTTGTTCTGCGCGAACAGGTTCCGGTTTAGGCGAAACCGGATTCTCTTCTGAACTGGAAGATGTCGCTGTAAATATCAAAACAAGAACAAAAACGACAAAACAAAAAATCCCAATGAAAAGAAGCGTTTGTCGTAGTTTTCCTGTAACGCTCTTTTTTGCCTCATCAATCAAGGGAGGATATTGAGATTCAAAATCGTGTTTTTCAAAACCCAGAATACTCTTTGCCTCAAACTCCCCATATTCCTGCTTAATGACATTTTGTAAAATGGCCCATGCAGCTTCTTTTTTCAGTCCTTTCCCAAAAAATATAAGGCGCGGTTTCTGTTTTCCGTCCTCAGAAATGGAAATAGCATCTCTCCATTCTTCCGTCTGGAATATTTTCCGTATGGGAATAGTCAACAATCGATTGCCGTGAAAAATGCACCGCATGTTTGTAATATAGAAGGTGCCTTCATCAACCGGTACTATTCCCTTTTCCGATACAATTCTTCCTCTGGATGATCCAACGCGATAACTCACTCCTTTGGCTAACCGTACACTTATTCCATGACTTCCGCCTTCATATCGGCTGTCTATAACCTTCTCTTCAAGCAATTCTGCAGATTCGGCAAAAAAGATAAGCTCTTTTTCCTTTAATCGGATTCCTTCAGGTGGCGCATAAATTACTGGTTTGCCTGCTGCCGATTTGTTTTTCATTTCAGCGTATTTCATGGCACGCGGCAAATTTACATCTTCCAAATCCTTGGGCGTAACTCGAAAGAATTGGATCGCACGAAGAATTTCAGTCTCAACAACATCCCATTCTACAAATTCATGGAAAAGAAAGAGCGCGACAACTTTTGATAAAAATTCTTTTCGTTCATTCCACGTAAAACTGAGAATGTCTCCAGTTGTATCTTTCAACGCCTGTTCGAGAATGGCGTTGATATTTCCAGCATGTGAAACATTAAGCAGTTCAACGATCTTCTTGAATACGAGTTTCTCCCGCTCTTTAGCTGAGAAGATAGACATCTTGGGATCCTTTTCTGATTGCGAGTGCTTTTTATGTTACCTGTCAGACACTAAAAAATCATCCTGAAAGTTTCGATATTGTTGCGTCAGGAATACCGAGCGCCCGGAATCCCTGGCGCATACGATCAGAAAATCCAGTAGGCCCCTATGCTGATTAGAACCAGAAGCCAGCCGACGCAATCAAAAATACGGTCTATCATTTTGCACCTCGCATCTTGCCGATAACGGCCTTCCGCTGCTGTGCACGATAGGCCAGCGCCTTAACGCACGCCTCACCGATCTCCTGGATGATTTCGTCCTTCAAGCCGGTGTTGCCCTGATCGGCGATTGCCTCCGCAAGGCCTTCATACGGGCTTTTGTTCGGTATTGGGTCAACGTGCAGCTGCCCCGCATAGTCCACGAAAAGACGGAAGTTCTGTCGGCTCAACTGCTGGGCGATGATTCCCGCCAGAACGTCATCCGGTATGGTCAAGGTCGGGTTGACATCTTCGCCTTTGTGAACGCGTGACCAGTCGTCGATGAACTTGTTGGCGATATCCCGTACCTTTGCGAAATAATCCCTGTCCAGAAGATTAGGAACCGACGGAAGCGCCGTTCTGTCGTCCTGCATGGTCTTGATGTATTCGCAAGCCTCCCCGAAACGGTTTGCAGGCAAGTCTTTGTAACTGGCCAGCCTGAAATGGTTGTTGAAGCGTGACCATGCGTAAGGGCGGTCTTTGCCGGATGGAAAGCGCTCGGCGATCAAGGTGGCTAATTCGCCTTGTTGGATTTTATTGATGGAGACAGAGTACGAACCTGTTTTCCGGATAGCTGGTAGGACTTCTTCCATAACCCACGTCTCGAACTTTTCCGCTTCCGGTTTCTTGGAACGGATAATCAGGCGGTACAGGTTGGGTTCGTTGATGAAGATTACTTCTCGGTTTTGGCCGCCGGAGCTGATGTAACGTTTCGTTACACCGGATGCTTTACAGTGGTCGGCGATTACTTTTCTGGAGTTCGTGTACCCCAACACCGAACAAACGTCAGCAGCACAGAACCAGACTTCACCGTCAATGGCGACGGTACGCACGGTATTGGATTGGAATTGAAATTCGACGGGCGCGGGTGCGCACAAAGATACATTAGACATGACATGTCTCCTTCTATTCGGGTTTCCCACTTGCCACCCCCTGCCAAAGGGGTGAGCAAGAACTTGCAGGTTGGCAGACCGGCTAGAAGGTACCGGCGCATCCGAAGATGCCCCGCAAGTCCCGCTCATAAACGGAGACATGCAGACAAAAAAAGACCGCGCAAACGGCGGCTGTCCGCCTTCTAGATTCGAGCTGCCAAGCCCGACTGCATTTTTCTTTGCAGTTTTTTTAGTATATCACTTTTCATTTTTGATTCCATACATCCATTCCCTCGCCACAATACTTGCCGCTCTGTTCAACCGGTCGTAATACTGTGTTTTGCCAATGCCTATTACCTTCGCCCCACCGTCACGGGTTCTTGCTCTCTTCATTTTGCCTTGTACAGCCGCACACCCGACATAATGTAGTACAAATGCTTCCCTGTACTGTTTTGGCAATTTGACAACGATACGCTCCATCCTTATCGCGGCTTGATGATTGATTGGCTCTTTCTGCTCTTCCGGATCCGCTTCACGATTTTTTGGGCGATATCTCGCGCCAAGAATGTTTCCCCATGACAGCGGTAACCAGTCACGTATGTTTCCCCACCGTCTCCAGTTTTCGATGATAGGGAAAAATTCCGCCTCAAATGCTTTCAGTTTTACTTTGTCGTTTTCAATCATTTCAAAGTACCAATCCAAAAATCAGAAACGCTCCACATTCCATCCCAGCCCCTCACGTCTTGTTTTCTTCCTGACCGCCATAAACGCAATCGGATACTGGTCCGCAGCGACCTTGATCTTCACTTTTGCATCATCCCGCCAAAACCCCTTGACCTCATGCATCTCAAGATGGCCGTCCGAGCGCATCACCGCAAAATCCGGCGTGTAGAACGTGTTATTCGCCAAACGAAATTTCATGCACTCGAAGCGGTACCAGGCGATTATTCCTGTACGTTTCAGTAATTCAAGATGCTCTGCATACTCCGCTTCTGTCTTGTTCATCTGGCCTGTCTTCAATCGGCCAAGCGCAAGGATTGACGGTTTCATTTCAACTCACTTTCTTCAATAAATGCGGTTGCAGCGTGACAAGATTTTCCTGATCGTTTTCGACACCATCGTATTGGCATATCACCCTTTCAAACCCGTCTTTCTTGCTGCATCCCGACAAAATCAGCTTTACAGTTGCCAGCCGTCCTGATGGCGTAATCACCTTTTGCCCTGTTTTCAAATCGCACATAGATCCCCCTTTCATGCCGGTTTGTAAGTCCCCATCAATCGGTTCAGGACGATCTCCAAAAACTCGATTTCTGATTTTCCGTACATCGCTGCAAATTCATTTCGCCCCATGCTATGCACGCCCGTTTTTCCGGTGTGATGCTCCGGACACAGTGGGATGATCGCCTTGTGGCTCGATCTTCCCCACCCGTGGCGGGCACGAACATGATGGATTTGTGCTGGCGTTCCTGGATACCCCTATGCGCTCACACACGATGCAGCCCATTTCGGCGACCTGTCGCATGATTATTTTTTCTTCTGCCGTTTTCGTGCGTTTCATGCGAACATCTCCTCTCTCACACCGAACTGCACGCCATGTTGTGCGCCGAATGCATATATCTTTTCCAGATAAACCGCAAAGCCCTTTTTAGTAAGTTGTGTGGTCGATCCTTTCAGGTACCGGTTCCCGTTCGGCAGGAAATCCCACTTCACATATCCATCCACGGTTTCATCCGATGCTTCTTCCGGCAGGAACTTCTGCTTGAAATATTCGTGCCAGGTATCCGCGCTGTACTGCACACCATCCGGCCAGACCTGAGCGGCAATGTCTTTAATGGCGCTGGACCACATCAGGGCGTTCTGGTTAAGGCCTCGATGTTTTTTCCGTTCCCGGATGACGACTTCCTTTTCATCGGAAATATCCACCTCCTGTACTTTTTGCAAGGCGATTTCCTTTGTCCGATGATCCGTTATGGCAATCACAACATCTGCCTGCGTTCCCATTCCATCAACCTCATGTAGTGGTTTTGTTTTGCCGGGAAGTATCCCTGCCGGTAGGCGCTTGCCAGTCGTGACCAGTATTCTTGCATTTCAGGATTGTCTTTCGTGGCAAGCCAGATTTCCTTTTTGTCTTCAATCCCCCAGCCGTAAATATCGGACAGGTATTTCAGATCGTTTTTCAGGTCATCCATCGTGTTCAGCCGACCGCGTTATTGAGCCTTTCTTTCAACCGTTCTATTCGTCTCGCCGTGCGTGTCATCCGACCATTGACGAAAGAAGCCAAAACACTCCGAACATGATGCCGGTCCTCAAGCAAACCACTTTCCGGCTTGCCGCGAAGCAGCCAAACTGCCGCCGCGTTCGTCATGCCGAGCGATTGCCATTCGTCGTACAACCCGCGTTCTTTCATGAACCGGTTCAACTGACCTTGCGTGAAATTTTTCCGGTTTTGGCTGTCTCTTGCTTCGTTACCCATTTTTTCAGCGTCTTCCTTTTTTCTTTATCTCTATCTATTTATTTATCTTTTAAGGTGATTTCCTAGATTCGGAGGGTTAAAACGGCGTAACCCCTCCCTAGGGACGCGAAAAAGCGTCCTTCGGTGGGGCACGTGATTTCCTGAGTTCCTCGGGCCGTCACATGCGTTTGGCAGACTATAAAAATCGTTCCGATGCTTCCGCGATCTTCCCTGCGCCAGCTTCTACCACTTCCACCCCTGCTGTTTGGCCATGCGCTCCTTCTTGCCGTTTGGGACATTGCAGCCGTCGGCGGTTTACCCTCTCCTCTCTGCAATGCCGTCTGTCTATGTCACCATCTTTAAATTCCTTGTGACTTCCGCTCTGATGCGTGTATAGGCTCTCTCGCCCCACTCCTGTCGGGCGTCGTCCCAGTCCGTTCCGCATATGCCTTCCGGATACGCCAGACCGCATTTCAGTATCTCAGCCGCTTCTTTTCCTTTCGTGATTCCAGGGTTGTGTGTCGTTTCGTGATCGTTGTCGGCGCAAATGACGGCCATGCCTGCCGTTTTTCTGGTTTTCGCTACGTCCACGAGGTTGGACGAATTGAAGCACACGACCACGGAAGCGGTCGGAATGCTTTGGTAAAGGGTCAGGCCGGTCGCGAAACCCTCGCAGAAACACGTCATAAGGCCTCGCGCCCGACGCAATTCGTAACTTGCCCCCTTGATCGGGCAGCGGTAGCGGAATTTCTTCTCCCCCTCTATGGAAATCGTCTGGACGCTCATCAACCGTCCGTTGGCGAACATCGGTATTACCAGCAAATCGCCGTCCCGTTTCAGGTGTTCGCAGCCGCGCATGGACAGCCCTTTGCGATCCAGATAGGGATGTTCTCCCCGGAGCGAAGGCAGTTTCCCAAAGTAGCGCCGACATGACGCCACGGCCTCGATACGCGCCCTCAGTTCGTTTTTTCGGCGCTCGGCAGCCTCTTGCTCCCTCTTGACTATTTCGGCGCGTGAGAGCGGTTTTGAAGGCTTGTCGTCCTGCCAGAACGCAGGCTCTGTCATGAGCGCGTGGTTTTGGGCAAATCCATACGTTCCGAAGTACCGGACAGCTCCGTTGAGCTTTCTCGGCTTGTCGTCCGTCGGGTATCGTTTCCATACGCCCACGGGGGGAACCGTGTCAATGCGTATACCAAGCCCGCGGCAGAAGTGCAGAAAGTCGCTCATGCGGCCCTCCTTTTCTGCATCGCCTTGGCATACCGGATATTCAAGTGCTTGATTTTCCGGCCGACCTGATCGGTGACTTCGGGCGCTGGCTCGGTGTCGTAAAACTTTTTGAGCGGCCACGTTCCGGTGATGTTCCGGAACATCGCCAGCGCGAATTTTTCGGCTTTCGCTGCGTCTTTATGCAACAGCGCATAGCGGACTATCTGCGGCCACAGCTCGACAGTCAATTCCTGCCTTGCGCCGGACGCAATCAGTTCCTGAAGTGTTCCTGCCCTGTGAACAACGTCCGACTTCCGTTTCGGGTATTCGTGGCCGCAGTTCGGGCAGAATGGCGAGGCAGCGTGCAACGCCTTGCAGGTCGGACATGTCATGTATTTGTCTTCGATGTCTTCGGGATTTTTCTTCTTCCGGGTTTTCTGCTTGCCGTCGTCCAGCTCAGTTGCTCCGCTTTGGAAGAATCCCTGCATCTCATCCATGAAGCGCAGACAATTGCCTGAATGATCGAGAACGATGCACTCTTTTTTGTCCGGATGAATCCTAAGCCCGCGCCCGAAGAGCTGTATGTGCTCTGCCAGCGAATTGCGCAGGGGGCGGGCCATGATAATGCACTCAACGTCTGGCACGTCAAAACCTTTGGTCGCGGCAGTCACGGTGATTAGCCCGCGATAAACGCTTTCCGGCTTCCGGAACTCCTCGACGATTTCCCGACGCTCCTCATCGGACGTTTTGTATGTATAGTTTGCACACAAGATACCGGCGGCCATGAACTGGCGCTGCAGCTCTTCCGCGTGTGCCGTGTTGACACCTGCACAAATGAATTTCTTGCCGTTGCAGTGCTCGAGATACTCCTTGACGCAATCGCCTACGACTTCAAGCGCCCGTTTCGATGTTTCCTTTTCTTCCCATTCGCCCGCCACTACGCGGACACCTTCCATATCCGGTTCCTTGCAAGCATATATCCGGTATCCGGACAAAAAGCCCTCGTCGATTAATGCCTGCGTAGAGGTGACATTGACAAGGTTGTCATACAACTTGCCAAGACCTTTGGTAAAAGGCGTGGCGGTCAATCCGACAACGTTAGAGTTTCGATTTGAAATGCGCTTTTTAACGGTTTCGGAAATCGTGTGACATTCGTCGATGATGATAAGGTCGGCGTCCGGCCATTGCCGCCGCGCCAACGTCTGTGCGCTTGCGATCTGGATAGGTTCATACAGGCGCGTCCGCCAGTGATTGCCCTGGATCACGCCGTGGTCTATCCCGTATTCGTCGAAACGCAATGACGTCTGATCGATCAGGTTGATTCTGTCACAGACGAAAACCGCCCGTTTTCCCTTGTTTCGGCATTCTTGTATCAGACTGGCCCCTATAAGGGTCTTTCCGGCTCCGGTAGGAGCACACAGAATTTGGTTTTTGAACCCCCCACGCACCCCGTCGCGCAATCTTTCGATTGCGTCGAGCTGGTATGGACGGAGTTCGATAGGCCTCATTTTCCAAGTGCCTTTCTGACCGTTTCGACAATCGTGCTGAAATCCCTGTTGCCGACCATGTCACCAATTTCCAGAAGCCTACTGGTGGCATACCGCGCAGACTTTTCCGCCTGTCCTTTTATTGCCGTCAGTGTGTCGATCTGACGGGAAAGTGTGGCGTTCAGCTCTTGCAGACGGGCGATTTCGGCGTCCTTATCGTCTTTTGTCAGTGATTCGATTTTTCTGTGCAGCAGATCGTTTTCGCGTTGGGTTTCGTCGATCAGCTCTTCCAGCGTCGGGCCGTCCGACATAGCTTCCTCTATGAACGCCCGATCCTTTTCCGCTTGCGTCTGCGGCTCGGCTTCCGGCTTCTTCGCCGGTTTGACGGTCTGATAGGCCTGATTGATCGAGATTTCACCGGAACGCGCCTTTTCAATGATTTCCGGTTCTGCTTTCTCGAGAATTTTCTCGACGCGCTGGATCGTGTCTTTGCCCACCTGCGCTTTTTTTGCGAGTATCTCGACAGTTTTCAGCCCTTTTTCCCGAGGTGCCGAATTCAGCACCTCGGTATTCGTAGATATTTTTTGACTTTCAGTAAAATTCTGGGCGTTTCCTGCGTTCTGCTTGAGATTTTGCCGGGAACGTTCTTTCGCCCGTTCCTCGATGTACGGTTTGACCTTCAGGGCCATTTCTGCACGCGCGAACGGTTCGAGATTGCGTCGGCCAAGCTGGTTTTCGTACATCCAAATGAAGGCTTCGGCGCGGGTGCGCACAGAGGAGACCTCGACCGTGGCGAATGGGATGTTGTTCTCGGTGCATATCCGATACCGGTTATGCCCGTCGAGTATGGTGCCATTCCAGACGGAAATCGGTTCCCTGCATCCGTCCGCGAGGATGTTTGCTTTCAGGCGTGCATAGTCCATCGCGTCCAGAGGCGGGATGAAGGCTTCAAATTCCTGATCAATCGTCAGATTCATTCCCCTTCCTCCTCCGTCCGTTCACGGGCTTCTTTTTCCATGAATTCGATGTCTCGAGCAGTCCAATAATTCATCCAGCTATCCGGAAACATCTTTTTCAGAGAAACAGCACCATGCGTTGCGTCGAAAATCCGCCTGCCATATCCCTCAGGAAGACGGCTTTTCCCCTCCTTGATTTGCCAAGCAAAAGACACGGGCATGTCTATCGCTCTAGAGAGCTTCGTCAGTCCACCGCAAATCTGTATTGCCTTATTGAATTCTTCAATCATACAGAGAGTATAGCGCGACTATATTAAAAATGGAAGTCAAACTATACTTTTTTTATTTTAGCATTACTATATGAGCAAAGAAAAAATGGAAGATGCCGCTCGTTTGAGAAAGCTTTTCGAGACGGTAAAAAACAGAGCAAAATTCGCAAGAGATTATGATGTTCCTGGCGGATCAGCGATGATCTACCAACACATCAACGGCATTACGCCTATCGGGTTGGATGCTGCTTTGGCTTATATGCGAGGATTTGGCTGCCGAATGGAAGATATAAGTCCGTCCCTTGCAAAAAAAGCAAAGCTTTTTTCTGATACCCCCAAAGAACCACAATCACCCTCAGAAGATGAATATTTCCTTGTCCCGATTCTCGATGTACACGCTGCGTGCGGGAACGGACATTTCAACGATCAGGTGCTTGTGGAAGGCGGTTTTGCCCTGCCGAAGGTCATGCTGCATGACCTAGGCGTGCCAGAGGGAGAGGGACGCATTATCCATGCGAAGGGTAACAGCATGGCTCCAACGATTCAGGACGGTGCAGTAGTCCTAATCAATCTGGCAGACAGGGAACCGATGATGAGCAAAGTGTATGCCGTTTGCTTGCCGCATGAAGGTCTCGTCCTGAAACGCCTGACTTATGAATATAACGAGGCTGCGGGGACGTCCGTATGGATGATGAAGAGCGACAGTCCAGACAAGCACCAGCATCCGGACAGGCGTTTGCCGCCTGATGAATCGACGATCATCGTTGGGCGGGCGGTATGGTATGGCAACAGGCTATAATTGACCATTCGCAATAGCGACTATATACTGCGACATATAATGATTGAAATATATGAAGGCGATTACTTCGAGGCCGATCTATCCGGACTAAGCGAGTGTGACCTTATCAATGCATTTCTTGATGAACTGGAAAATTCTCCAAAAGTACTGGACGAATTGACAAAATGGAGTGCTGAACATAACAGTAATCCCATGTTCAATGTAAAAGCCATTGTCGCATTTCAAAACAAAGGGTTCAACCTGTACCGAATAAGGCCATTAGCAAAAAGAATAAACAAATACAGAATCATATACGCATACAATGGTCAAAGAGATGAAATATATCTTTTGGCCATAGTAAAAAAAGAGGAATACAACTATGAACCCGACGACCCAATTTCGCAGCGTATTTTTGACGAATACGATGAGCTTGAGCTTCCCAAATATCATTGAAAAACGCGAATCTACATCTGAAAGCGTTTTTTTGAGAAGTGAAGATATCGTTGTTATGAAAAAAATGCCGCGGCGCCTTAAAAGGCAATGGCTGGAAGCGAACGACCCATCATATAAAAGGAGAATGGAAAAAGCGCGCCGTGAGCTTTCCGAAAGCCTGGAAGAAATAACCCTCCAGAAATTGAGATTATCAAAAGGACTGTCCCAAACACAATTGGCAAAACTTGTCGGCACCACGCAACCACACTTGGCAAAAATCGAAGCCAGACAAGTTTCTATATATGGCGAAACATTGAAGAGACTGGCCGACGTACTGGATGTGGAAATGGAAACGATTTACGAATTGACAAGAAAAGCAGAAACGATCGACACAAAAGAATCAGAAGACAACACTAATTATTTCAGCTTTTAATCATGAAAAATATCGTCTGCATTTTTTCTGATGATTTCCGGCGCGAGCTTGGTGGAAAACATTCATTAATAGGTATCTACGGCGACACCCTTAATATTAATAGCAATCAACAGGTGTTGCCAAAATTAAGCGCTACTGTCTATTTCCGGACCGATGTTTCTGATATGGACGGAGTTAATCATTTATCCATTAATATAAAATTAAACGGAAACGTCATCGCAAAAAATGAATTGCCAGAAAAATACTTAAAAGAATCTATTGAAAAAACTAAAGAAAATTTTGGGAATATATTTTCCGGGGTGTATAACTGCAATCTTCTCCTCATCCCCATTCCAGAAGAGCTCAATACTATTGAGGCTGAAGTAATGTTGAACCATGAAGTAGCATACGTTCAAAAGCTGACTGTTAACATTACAAAAAAATAGTAAAAAATGGAACCACTATTAGAAAGATTTAAATGAAGCCCTGAAATAAAAGGGATTGAGACCACAATTACCGTCAAGATTCACGAGAATACCCTTGCTCAACTGATTTTCGCCATAAATCAGAATCAAAACATGGGTCAGTCTCTGAAAGACAAGCTAATTTCTGATTTGAAATCACTTCCGGGTAAGACCATAGTGTCCCTCTCAACACAGCTAATTGCTGCGGCACTTTCTCAGCCGGAGAAATTAACTTCCTTGCTTCAAAGTGTTTCCCATCTCCGTTAAATATAATATAGCCGACCGTTTCCCCCATAGATGTGCCCAACTGGACAGCAAATTCCTTGAGGCCAAGATCGCAGTTCAGTTGGAACAAAACATTGTTCTTGACTGCGATATCCGGGATCAACTCCACTTTCGTCACCCGTTCTGTTGACAAATCACGCTTCGATAACATCACTTCCTCCTCCACAATACAGATCGTATTCGCAGGCGATTACTGTCATTTACCCTACTCCTCAAAATTGACCTATATCAATTTTATCAAAAATAGTAGTAAAACTTTAAATTATATGTAGTTTCACTATTGCATATTTAATATAGTAAAACTATAATTACTCCATCAGCTAAACGAAATGATGGAGCAAGGAAATGATCGGAGAAAGCGTCTATGACTATGTCGACTACGGCGACGAAGACCTTTTTTCAGGTGCTTATGTGTCCGCGCACATTGAGGCGCGGGCGGAATACATAAGAGACTTCCCGGGGATTGTCGCAGAAGAAGTCGCGGTTGATCGCTCTGACATGTTCCGGGATTTGCTTGAAGAAACCATGATCGGACGAAAAGAATCCCTACCGGTGTTGCGTGATGCGATGCTCGCTGATATGGGCACCACTGAAATATTTAATTGCGTCAAAAATGCATATCTCTCCGAAATATCCGCCTTTCTGAAAACTAAAGATTGTGACAGCGCTTTTACCGTTGTCTCTGGATTGATTACAAAAGCCGCTTATAACGCGGCAGAAAAAGAGCTGGAAGCAGATGCGGACGAAATGCTGAAAGAACTTGAGAACTGATTTCCTTTTGTGCGTTGGTTCCAGTTTCCGGGTCTGGGGAAAACCGGTTTCTTAGGGAAATGAAATGAGCGAAGAAAACAAAAAATACGAACTCCTGCAAGACGATACGGTTACGACGCCATCGGGAGAAACGCTGTATCGAATTAAGGCGCTTGTCGCAATAGGGCTGTTAGTTTCTCCGGGAGAGCTCGGAGGCTATGTTGAGAGTACACAAAACCTTGATATATACGGCAATGCGTGGGTGGCCGGCAATGCGTGGGTGTCCGGCAATGCGCGGGTGTTCGGCAATGCGCGGGTGTACGGCGATGCGTGGGTGTTCGGCAATGCGTGGGTGTTCGGCAATGCGCGGGTGTACGGCGATGCGCGGGTGTACGGCGATGCGTGGGTGTTCGGCAATGCGCGGGTGTACGGCGATGCGTGGGTGTTCGGCAATGCGTGGGTGTTCGGCAATGCGCGGGTGTCCGGCAATGCGCGGGTGTACGGCGATGCGTGGGTGTTCGGCAATGCGCGGGTGTACGGCGATGCGTGGGTGTTCGGCAATGCGTGGGTGTTCGGCAATGCGCGGGTGTCCGGCAATGCGCGGGTGTTCGGCAATGCGCGGATGTTTCTTCGGAACACTGGAACAATTCCGGGCGGCGGTAAAAGAAAAACATGGCCGAAATAAATACGGCAGACACTACCTAAGGATAATCAGAACAGCGGAAATCTGGTTTGAGGAAGAAGATGAGTAAAACCAAAGAACTGATGTGGGGAATTGGTTGGGGACTATTCATCGGCCTGTTCTGGGTTGCCGCGGAAATCATCAGAGGAGCAATAGCATGACACTTGCACAAGCTAAAAACTATCTCGGCGACACTTACATCCTGTCGCCCGAATATCGACGGGAAGACAATCCGGCGCATGACTACAGGGAAGGGGCCTATTGGCTTCAGCCGGAAAACGTTGACGTGGCCCGACTGATCGCCTGCGAAAAAGGAGGTGCGGCATGACGATTCAAATCAGGAGGGCCGTCCGCAAGAAAGCGAAGCTGCGCCTTGGCATGGCAGGCCCCAGCGGATCGGGCAAAACCTATTCCGCTCTCCTGCTGGCGTTCGGCCTTGGAGGCAAGATCGGCATGATCGACACCGAGCATGGCTCCGGTGATCTGTATGCCGATCTGGGCGACTACGACATTATTAATGTCGATGCTCCCTACACGGTCAAAAAATACCGGGATGCTATTAGGGCGTTTGAAGATGCCGGGTACGACGTAATCATTATCGACAGTCTGTCGCATGCGTGGGCCGGTGATGGCGGTTTGCTGGACAAACAGGGCAAAATCGCCGATTCCGGAAAACCCGGCATGAACAGTTATTCCGCCTGGAGGACGATCACACCGGAGCATAACGGCCTTGTCGAAGCCATGTTGACCAGTCCCTGTCACATCATTGCGACGATGCGCTCAAAGCAGGAATACGTACAGGAGAAGAACGACAACGGCAAGACGGTGATTAAAAAGGTTGGCATGTCTCCGATACAGCGTGACGGCATGGAGTATGAGTTCACGGTCATGTTCGATATTGATACCCAACATGTGGCGTCCACGTCCAAAGACCGTACCCGCCTGTTTGACGGGCAATATTTCACGATTACCAAAGAACACGGAACAAGGATACTCGACTGGCTCGAAAGAGGCGAGGAAGCGGCGCAACCTATCTCCATCTCGCAACGCGAAGAGTTGCTGCGTTTGCTGGACGAAGTGGGCTTAAACGCCATGAAATTCTGTGAAAAGTTTGGTATTGCGCATGTCGGCGCCCTGCCTGCATCTCAATTTGCCGAAGCAAAAAAATCCATCGAAGAGTACCGGCAGAAAAAGCTGGAAAAAATTGCGGCGATGAAGGCGCAAGAACCGGAAGAAGACAGGGATTGGGAATGAAACTGAAAGACTGGCTGATGGATCAGCCCCCAGATGAACCGATGAGCGAGGAAGAGCAATAAATACTCTTCAGCCCCAGCGGTTTGTGGGTAAAAACTGCCGCAGAGGTGACAGGTGGAGTTTTGTAAATGACTAAAACAAAAATCGAATGGTGCGATTACACCTTCAATCCGTGGATCGGTTGTCAGCCGGTCAGCCCCGCTTGCGATAACTGTTATGCGGAACGCTTATGCAAACGGTTCGGCAAAGACTGTTTCGGAACCGGAAAAGAGAGAATCAGGACAGGCGCGAAGAACTGGGAGTTTCCGGTCAAATTGAACAGAAAGGCGGGAAACAAAATTTACAATCACACAGCAGACGGCTTTATAAGAAAAGATTGGGGGGATGATCATAAACGGCTTTTGGCTTCTTTTCGTCCAAAAGTCTTTTGCGGCTCCATGTGTGACGTGTTCGACAACGCAGTACCGGACGAATGGAGAAAAGACCTGTTCCGGCTTATCGCTGACACTCCATATATTGACTGGCTGTTATTGACCAAGCGTATTGGTAATGCACCTGCCATGATCGAAGGCGCTATGAGTGGATACGACAGCGGATTTTGTGGGCTGCCTGATAACGTTTGGTT
The DNA here is from genome assembly GCF_000158475.2 of Oxalobacter paraformigenes. GTDB lineage: Bacteria > Pseudomonadota > Gammaproteobacteria > Burkholderiales > Burkholderiaceae_D > Oxalobacter > Oxalobacter paraformigenes. The sequence goes on from NZ_KI392031.1 coordinate 1,442,790, forward strand.
GGGTATCACGGTTTGCAATCAGCAAGAAGCCGAAAGGGATATCCCGAAATTACTGGACGTTCCCGCCAAAAAACACTTTCTGAGCATGGAGCCGCTTCTCGGCCCCGTCGATCTGGAAAAGGCTCTGGCATGGCAATCTGATGTCGTAGGGATTGACTGGGTGATCGTTGGCGGGGAATCCGGGCCAAATGCCCGTCCGATGCACCCGGACTGGGTACGGCGCATTCGGGACGACTGTGAAATGTTTGCCACGCCGTTTTTCTTCAAGCAATGGGGCGAGTGGTACGGCATGGAGAGGATTGGGAAAAGAGCCGCTGGTCGTATGCTGGACGGCAGAACATGGGATGAGGTGCCGGAATGATCTCCCCCGCACTCCGTTATCACGGCGGGAAATACCGTCTCGCTCCCTGGATTATGGGATTTTTCCCGGTACATGCGTGTTACGTAGAACCGTTCGGGGGTGCAGCAGGTGTTCTGCTCCGAAAACCACGCTCTTACGCCGAGGTTTATAACGATCTGGATAGCGATATTGTCAATTTCTTCCGTGTTCTCCGGGATCCGGAAACACGAGAAAAGCTGACGGAAGCACTCGTCTTGACTCCCTACTCCCGCAATGATTTTACGATTGCTTTTGAATCTACGGATGATCCGGTCGAACGGGCAAGACGGACAGCCATACGCGCACATATGGGATTTGGTTCTTCCGGTGCCACCAAAGGCATGACCGGATTCAGGATTGACACGAAAAGAGAATATGCGACAGCCCAGCATCTCTGGGAGAGATACCCGGACACGATACGTACCATCGGAGAACGCTTTGCGGGTGTACTGATTGAAAACCGTCCGGCTGTCCGCGTCATGCTGCAGCACGATACACCGGCAACCTTGCATTACGTTGATCCGCCATACGTCCACTCGACAAGAGACAAGAGTGCATCGTCCAGGAATTATTACAGACACGAAATGACGGATGAAGAACACGTCAAATTGCTGGATACGCTGAAAGAATGCTCATGTACGGTAAAGAAGCAAGCAACCGAAAACAATAGATAGACCGCCAGCACTACACTATTCCGAACCAAAGACCAAAAGATAAGCATTTTGAGAAAATCTAAACTTTTGGATTTTCCTACAATGCCGACTACGGCGGAATCCCTCCCACTCCTTATATATTTCTTTCTGTATACATTGAATTTGTATTTAGTAAAATGCAGACAACACCACGGATCGGCTTTTGGCTGGACAATTCCAACCAAACACCGCAGCAGACAGTAGAAACCATTCTGAACGTTAGGAAGCCGGTATGATTGTTACATATAAGGGGAAGAAAAATTTCTTTTAGATACTTGTTTTCCTAAAACTGATGTGATATAATAATTCAATTCCAGAAAAGGAGTAAAAAATATGCGGCAAGGTATTCTTAAATAAAACTATAATCAAATAGTGGGAACAAAGGATTATGATAGTCCCTTTTGTAGGGGCTTAGTTTTTTGTACCCAATTTAAGAATACTTTTGCCTTATCAATTTTGACATATCCCCAAAAACAGCACTCACAAACAGGTGTATGCTGTATATGTGTATGTCCGCAAATTATCATCCCCAGTGGTAAAAGTATTTTACTGCTGGGGATTTTTATGCCCTTTGGGGCTGTAAAGGGAGGACAATCACATGAAAATAATCAATATTGGAATTCTTGCCCATGTAGACGCTGGAAAGACGACCTTGACGGAGAGCCTGCTATATGCCAGCGGAGCCATTTCAGAACCGGGGAGCGTCGAAAAAGGGACAACGAGGACGGACACCATGTTTTTGGAGCGGCAGCGTGGGATTACCATTCAAGCGGCAGTCACTTCCTTCCAGTGGCACAGATGTAAAGTCAACATTGTGGATACGCCCGGCCACATGGATTTTTTGGCGGAGGTGTACCGCTCTTTGGCTGTTTTAGATGGGGCCATCTTGGTGATCTCCGCTAAAGATGGCGTGCAGGCCCAGACCCGTATTCTGTTCCATGCCCTGCGGAAAATGAACATTCCCACCGTTATCTTTATCAACAAGATCGACCAGGCTGGCGTTGATTTGCAGAGCGTGGTTCAGTCTGTTCGGGATAAGCTCTCCGCCGATATTATCATCAAGCAGACGGTGTCGCTGTCCCCGGAAATAGTCCTGGAGGAAAATACCGACATAGAAGCATGGGATGCGGTCATCGAAAATAACGATAAATTATTGGAAAAGTATATCGCAGGAGAACCAATCAGCCGGGAAAAACTTGTGCGGGAGGAACAGCGGCGGGTTCAAGACGCCTCCCTGTTCCCGGTCTATTATGGCAGCGCCAAAAAGGGCCTTGGCATTCAACCGTTGATGGATGCGGTGACAGGGCTGTTCCAACCGATTGGGGAACAGGGGAGCGCCGCCCTATGCGGCAGCGTTTTCAAGGTGGAGTATACAGATTGCGGCCAGCGGCGTGTCTATCTACGGCTATACAGCGGAACGCTGCGCCTGCGGGATACGGTGGCCCTGGCCGGGAGAGAAAAGCTGAAAATCACAGAGATGCGTATTCCATCCAAAGGGGAAATTGTTCGGACAGACACCGCTTATCCGGGTGAAATTGTTATCCTTCCCAGCGACAGCGTGAGGTTAAACGATGTATTAGGGGACCCAACCCGGCTCCCTCGTAAAAGGTGGCGCGAGGACCCCCTCCCCATGCTGCGGACGTCGATTGCGCCGAAAACGGCAGCGCAAAGAGAACGGCTGCTGGACGCTCTTACGCAACTTGCGGATACTGACCCGCTTTTGCGCTGCGAAGTGGATTCCATCACCCATGAGATCATTCTTTCTTTTTTGGGCCGGGTGCAGTTGGAGGTCGTTTCCGCTTTGCTGTCGGAAAAATACAAGATTGAAACAGTGGTAAAGGAACCCACCGTCATTTATATGGAGCGGCCGCTCAAAGCAGCCAGCCACACCATCCATATCGAGGTGCCGCCCAACCCGTTTTGGGCATCTATCGGACTGTCTGTTACACCACTCCCGCTTGGCTCCGGCGTACAATACGAGAGCCGGGTTTCGCTGGGATACTTGAACCAGAGTTTTCAAAACGCTGTCAGGGATGGTATCCGTTACGGGCTGGAGCAGGGCTTGTTCGGCTGGAACGTAACGGACTGTAAGATTTGCTTTGAATACGGGCTTTATTACAGTCCAGTCAGCACGCCGGCGGACTTCCGCTCATTGGCCCCGATTGTATTGGAACAGGCATTGAAGGAATCGGGGACGCAGCTGCTGGAACCTTATCTCTCCTTCACCCTCTATGCGCCCCAGGAATACCTTTCCAGGGCTTATCATGATGCACCGAAATACTGTGCCACCATCGAAACGGCCCAGGTAAAAAAGGATGAAGTTGTCTTTACTGGCGAGATTCCCGCCCGCTGTATACAGGCATACCGTACTGATCTGGCCTTTTACACCAACGGGCAGAGCGTATGCCTTACAGAGCTAAAAGGGTATCAGGCCGCTGTCGGCCAGCCGGTCATCCAGCCCCGCCGTCCAAACAACCGCCTGGACAAGGTGCGCCATATGTTTCAGAAGGTAATGTAAAGATACATAATCGTCAAGACGGCAACAATCAGAAGTTATGGAGGGTAACAATGGAATATCGTAAGGAAGATTTAATGGAAGCAAAAAAGCAAATTTTGGGAGTGGGAGAGAACATGGGAACAGAGGAAAGTAAAAAAATCTGGGAGGAGAACGCACAATTTTGGGATAATGCAATGGGTGACGAATCTAATGAATTTCACAGAGAGGTAGTGCGTCCCAAAGTAACGGAACTTCTATCTCCTAATCCTGCGGATTATATTTTGGATATTGCGTGTGGCAATGGAAATTATTCTTCGTATCTTGCACAAAGAGGCGCTTCGGTTGTCGCTTTTGATTACAGCAAAAAAATGATAGAATTGGCTAAAAGACGGCAATCACAATATGCAAAACAAATTGAATTTTGTGTGGCGGATGCGACCGATAGAAAAAGTATATTAGAATTAAAAAGAAATCGAGCCTTTACGAAAGCAGTTTCTAATATGGCAATTATGGATATTACGGATATTGAACCACTTCTTATGGCTGTTTATGAACTGTTGCAGGAAAGCGGAATTTTTGTCTTTGCAACGCAACACCCTTGTTTTGTCACGTTGACTGAAAAATATATGACACCGCACAGTTACTATGATATAGCGATTGAAGGGCAACCGAAAGAGCAGATTTATTATCATCGTTCCATACAAGATATTTTTAACCTTTGTTTTAGAGCTGGATTTGTCATTGATGGATTTTATGAAGAATGTTTTAAAACCAACAAAGAAATTCCTATGGTAATGATAGTAAGGCTTAAGAAGGTAAAACGTGATAGCTTAAAATAAATTCAAGTTTGTCGGGTAAATAGCAAACCCAGCCGAGCCAGTCAACGGTCAAGATGAACGGCGCATATGCGCAGCCGTTGACAGCCCCGCCCGCCTTTGCTGGTAGGCAATCAAGGGGCGACAGCAAGAAGTGCCACCGCCCCGCACTATTATTCAGAAAGGGGAATTTCCATGACCGACCAGATAGCCTATCAAGAATATATCCAGCGCAGGTACAACGCCTTTTGCAAGACTGTTATCCGCTGTGCCGCCTTGGACAAGATTTTGAAGCTTAAACGGCAATGGGAACGGCAAGTTTCCCTTGACTATCTGATGAACGAGAAGTTTGTCCAGTTTGCCGCGTCGGAGCCGGACGAGGAATACCCATTTACCGTCTGCGGTCAGACCGTCCTGCTCTGCAACGCCGCCCTTGCCGACGCGATCTCTGTTTTGCCGGAGCAGACGCGGGAAGAAATCCTGCGCTATTACTTTCTGCGCCAGCCGCAGCGCGTGATCGGCGCGTGTATTGGCCGGTCACGCAGCACAGCGGGGCGGCATATCCAGCTTGCCTTGCAGCGGCTACGCGAAGAAATGGGGGTGAGCCGGTATGAGTAGACTTCTCCCCTATGAAACAATCCTCAAAGCCCGTGAGGGCGACCCAGAAGCCGTGAACGCTGTCCTGCTCCACTACGCCGGATATATCCGCTATTTCTCAAAAGTGAACGGGCAGGTCAACGCCGAGGTGGAGGACTATGTAAAGCAGCGGTTAATTGACTGTCAATTCAAGTTCCGGCTTGACGAACCACCGGACAAGTCATAAAAACTGAATACCAGCCGCCACCGACGCGGCCAGCGAAAGCAGTAAGTCTTGAAAAAGATTTACTGCTTTTTTTGTTGTCCGGCTCCGCTCCCGGCCATTTTGCCCCCTGCCGGTTGTAGTAGTAAGCGAGGAGGGAATTTTTCTGCCCTGGTGTTTGGCATTTGGAGCATTTACCCGTAGTAGAGGGCAAAGAGAAAGGATTTCTCCAACACCGGGTAGAAACCACTGCGTCCGGTGTCATTTTAGCGAAAGCGGGCAGGAATGCCCTTTACAGGATTAGTAGTAGCAGAAAAAGAGAAACAAACTTTTGTGGTTGCAGTTTTCCAAAAAAGTGGCGGACGGAAGTGAGAGAAAGTTTGCAGTCACGGAGAGCAAGTTTCTACCACGGTGCCAAAATCCGCAATTCTGCAGTTTTGCCCCTCGCGGGAAACTTGTTGGGGAGTGCCTTCCCCAAACCCTGCTCATGCGCCCTTACGGGCGAGAAAGGAGGTCACACCATGCGAAAGAAATACAACACGCCCCACCGCAGCCGCGTTGTGAAAACCCGGCTGTCCGAAGATGAGTATGCCGACTTCACAGCGCGGCTTGCGCCCTATGGTATCAGCCAGTCCGAATTTCTCCGGCAGGCGATACGGCGGGCGACCATACGCCCGGTTGTCCATGTGTCGTCGGTCAATGACGAGTTGCTTTCCGCTGTCGGGAAGCTGACAGCCGAGTACGGCAGGATCGGCGGCAACCTCAATCAGATTGCCCGGTATCTGAACGAATACGGCGTACCCTACAACACCCTTTCCGGCGAGGTACGCGCCGCCATATCCGACCTTGCCGTCCTCAAGTATGAAGTCCTCAAGAAAGTAGGTGACGCGGTTGGCAACACTCAAGCATATCAACTCTAAAAACGCCGACTACGGAGCCGCCGAGCAATATCTTCTCTTTGAGCATGACGAGTTTACCATGAAGCCCGTCCTTGATGAAACCGGCAGGCTTATCCCCCGCGAGGACTACCGGCTGTCCACGCTGAACTGCGACGGGGAGGATTTTGCCGTTGCGTGTATGCGGGCCAATCTCCGCTATCAGAAAAACCAGCGGCGGGAAGATGTGAAAAGCCACCACTACATCATCAGCTTTGACCCGCGGGACGGGCCGGACAACGGCCTGACCGTAGACCGGGCGCAGGCGTTGGGGGAACAATTCTGTAAAGAGCATTTTCCCGGCCACCAGGCCCTTGTCTGCACCCACCCGGACGGGCATAACCACAGCGGCAACATTCATGTGCATATCGTCATAAACAGCCTGCGGATTGAGGAAGTGCCGTTCCTGCCCTACATGGACAGGCCGGCCGATACGAAAGTCGGCTGCAAGCACCGATGTACCGACGCTGCCCTGCGCTACTTCAAATCCGAAGTCATGGAGATGTGCCACCGGGAGGGGCTTTATCAAATCGACCTCTTGAACGGCAGCAAGAACCGCGTCACCGACCGGGAGTATTGGGCGCAGAAAAAGGGACAGGCCGCGCTGGACAAGCAGAACGCCCCCATGATTGCCGATAGTATCACGCCCCGGCAGACCAAGTTTGAAACGAACAAGGAGAAGCTGCGGCAGACCCTACGGAAAGCCCTTGCCACCGCCGCCAGCTTTGACGAGTTTTCCTCTCTGTTGCTGCAGGAGGGTGTGACCGTCAAGGAGAGCCGGGGGCGGCTTTCCTACCTCACGCCGGACAGGACAAAGCCAATTACCGCCCGGAAGCTGGGCGACGATTTTGACCGCGCCGCTGTCTTTGCCGTTTTAGAGCAAAACGCCGCCAGAGCAGCCGAAGCGCCAGCCAGATCCCCCGATCCCCCACGCACCATAAAAGACCGCTTGCAGGTTGCCAGAGCCGAGATAGCCGCCCCGAAACAGGACGGAGTGCAGCGGCTTGTGGACATTGAGCAGAAAATGGCCGAGGGCAAAGGCCGGGGCTATGAACGCTGGGCGAAGATACACAATCTGAAGCAGGCCGCCAAAACGCTGTCCGTCTACCAGCAATACGGCTTTACTTCCCCGGAGCAGTTAGAAGCCGCCGTTGACACCGCCTATCAGAAAATGCGCCAGACCAGCGGCGAACTGAAAGCACTGGAAACGAAGCTGCAAGGGAAAAAGAAGTTGCAGCGGCAGGTGTTGGCCTACGCCCAGACCAAGGCCGCCCGCGACGGGCTGCGGGCACAGAAATCCGAGAAAGCCCGCGCCGCATACCGGCAGGCCCATGAGAGCGATTTTATCATAGCCGACGCAGCAGCCCGGTATTTCAAGGCGCATGGCATTACCAAGCTGCCCGCCCGGAAAGCGTTGCAGGCCGAGATCGAGCAGCTTATCTCCGAGAAAGACGGCCTGTATAACACCTATCACGAACAGAAACAGCGGTTCAAGGAGTTGCAGACCGTCAAGCGGAACATCGACCAGATTTTGCGCCGGAGCGAGCCGCACCGCAGAAAGGAGCAGAGCCATGAGCGATAAGCTGCCCCGCATGGACTACCGCCAGCACCGGCGGGCGCGGCGGCTGGTGCATGAGTGCTGTAACTACGACGGGGGGAACTGCCTGCTGTTAGATGACGGGGAGCCTTGCGTGTGTGTCCAGAGCATTTCCCTTTCTCTCATGTGCCGGTGGTTCCGTGTGGCTGTCCTGCCCCTTGACGAGGAACTGGCCGCCGCCCTCTTGTATCGGGGGAGCCGGAAACGATGTGCCGTCTGCGGCGCGGCCTTTGTCCCCAAGTCAAACCGGGGAAAATACTGCCCGGACTGCGCCGGACGCATGAAGAAAATCAAAGCCGCCGAGCGAAAGCGGAAACAAAGGCATAAATGTCACGCTTTAGAGCCTTTCAAACCCGCATAAATCAAGGCTTTTTTCGTGGGTGTCAAAGGGTGCGCGATACATTTATCCTTTTCCACCGGAAACGCCGTCCTAATGCGTGACAAACTGCCAAAATCAACCCGAACACAGGGAGGTGATACTATCGCTGATTATATCATGGCAGACACGCCGCTGCCTCTCTTTCTGCCTTATCCCCGTTTCCTGCTGAAAATGGAGATTTCCCAGACCGCCAAGCTGCTGTATTCGCTTCTGTTAGACCGCTCAACCCTCTCACAGAAAAACAAGTGGCAGGACGACAAGGGCAGGATTTATATTATCTATCCCATCGCGGAGATAGCCGAAATACTGGATAAAGGCAGCACCACCATAAAGGGGGCGCTTAACGAACTGGACATGGCGGGGCTTTTGGAACGGGAACGGGGCGGCTTCTCCGCACCGAACCGGCTATATGTGAAAGTGCCACGTGTGCCACAGGTACAGTTTTCCGACCAACTGATGGCCGGAAAACCGACCCTCACAGAGCCGGAAAACCGACCTACTGATGGTCAGAAAACCGACCTTATGATGGTCGGAAAACCGTCCCCTAACCAAACTACTATAAACAACCTTACAGAGAACCAAACAATGGGAGCGAGTGGGGAGCCGCCCGCAGCTTTTGGCAGATACCAGAATATTTTCCTGTCAGAAACAGAATACGCAGAACTGAAAGAGGACTACCCCGACAGGCTGGAACGGTTCATTGAGGAATTGAGCCAGTATATCGCCGCCACCGGGAAAGATTACCGCAACTATGCCGCCGCTGTCCGTATGTGGGCAGACCGGGACAGAAAGGGAGCCGCAAAACAGGGCGTCCCCGATTACTCATTCAAGGAGGGAGAGAGCCTATGAACACCACATTTTCAGAAATGATTGACAGATTGACCGCCACCACCCCGGAGCCGGAGGACTACACCGGCGAGGACGGTTTACTGTACTGCGGCAAGTGCCATAAGCCGAAAGAAGCCTATTTTGCGCCGGACAAGGCCGCTGTCTTTGGCCGTGACCGCCACCCGGCAGAGTGCGACTGCCAGAGAGCCGCCCGTGAGGAACGGGAAGCCGCCGAGAAACGACAAAAGCACCTTGACACCGTAGAGGACTTGAAACGCCGGGGCTTTACCGACCCCGCCATGCGGGACTGGACTTTTGAGAACGACAACGGCCAGAACCCGCAGGCAATCCGGGCGCGCAACTATGTGAAGAACTGGGAACGGGCATACGCCGGGAATGTGGGCTGCCTGTTCTGGGGGAGCGTCGGCACCGGCAAGAGTTACCTTGCGGGCTGTATCGCAAACGCCCTCATGGAGAAAGAAATCCCCGTCTATATGACGAATTTTGCCCTTATCCTCAATGACCTTGCCGCCAGCTTTGAGGGCAGGAATGAATATATTTCCCGCCTTTGCCGCTATCCGCTGCTTATCCTTGACGACTTCGGCATGGAGCGCGGGACAGAATACGGGCTGGAACAGGTTTTCAATGTGATTGACAGCCGTTACCGCAGCCGCAAGCCGCTGATCGTCACGACCAACCTCACGCTTTCAGAGTTGCAGCACCCAAAAGACACCGCCCATTCCCGGATTTATGACCGGGTGCTGGAAATGTGTCCCCCGGTGTGCTGTACCGGCGGCAATTTCCGCAAAAAGGCCGCGCAGGACAAGCTGGGGCTTTTGAAAGAACTGATGAACGAGTGAAAGGAGTATTGCCTATGGCAGATAACAAGCAGCACGACACCCGCACCGCCCGCCGCCCCGACTGCGTGACGGAAATCCGCATGGGCAATTCCGTCCTTGTCGTGTCCGGCTATTTCAAAAAAGACACTACCACCACCGCCGCCGACAAAATGGCGCGGGTACTGGAAGCGGAAGCCGCTGCTACACAAAAACCGGCGATTTGACAAGCTGTAAAGAAGCAGATTTGACACTTTTGCCGCTATACAACCAGCCCTGTTCCGTGGTACAATGAAACCACGGAATAGTGGGGCTGGCTGTCGGAAACGGAGGATTTTATGTTAAGACAAGCCACCCAAAACCTCATTACCGCCCTTTATCCGAGATTGTCCCATGAGGACGAATTGCAAGGCGAGAGTAATTCCATATCGAACCAAAAAAGGATACTCGAAACCTTTGCAAAACAAAATGGCTTTACCAATCTGCGCTGGTACACCGACGACGGCTTCTCCGGCGCGAACTTTCAAAGACCCGGTTTTCAAGCCATGCTTGCAGACATTGAAGCCGGGAAAGTGGGTACGGTCATCGTCAAGGACATGAGCCGGTTAGGGCGAAACTACTTGCAGGTAGGGTTTTACACGGAAATGCTGTTCCCTCAAAAGGGAGTGCGGTTTATCGCTGTCAACGACAATGTGGATAGCGCAAACGGCGGCATGGACAACGATTTTACCCCTCTGCGAAATCTGTTCAACGAATGGCTGGTGAGAGATACGAGCAAGAAAATCAAGGCAGTAAAACGAGCAAAAGGCATGAGTGGAAAGCCTGTTACCAGCAAGCCGGTATATGGCTACCTCATGGACGAGGACGAGAACTATATCGTTGACGAGGAAACCGCGCCGGTAGTCCAGCAGATATACCAGCTTTGCCTTGCCGGGAATGGCCCGACCAAGATTGCCCGTATGCTTACGGAGCAGCAAATCCCCACGCCGGGGACGCTGGAATACCGCAGGACGGGCAGCACCCGCCGATACCACCCCGGCTATGAGTGCAAGTGGGCGACGAACACCGTCGTTCATATCCTCGAAAACCGGGAGTACACCGGCTGTCTGGTAAACTTCAAGACGGAGAAGCCCTCTTACAAGGTCAAGCACAGTGTAGAGAACCCCGTGGAGAAACAGGCTGTTTTTGAGAACCACCATGAGCCGATTATCGACACGGAAACATGGGAGCGTGTGCAGGAGTTACGCAAGCAGCGCAAACGCCCGAACCGCTATGATGAAGTGGGGCTGTTCTCCGGTATGCTGTTCTGCGCCGACTGCGGCCATGTGATGTACCAGCAGCGGTATCAGAACAAGAACCGTAAGCAGGACTGTTACATCTGCGGCAGCTACAAGAAGCGCACCCGCAACTGTACGGCACACTTTATCCGCACCGACCTGTTGACCGCCGGTGTCCTCTCCAATCTCCGGCAAGTGACGGAATACGCCGCCAAGCATGAGAGCCGCTTTGTGAAGCTGCTTATCCAGCAGAACGAGATCGGCGGCAAGAGAAAGACCGCCGTAGCCACCAAGCAGCTTGAACAGGCGCAGGAGCGTATTGCCGAAGTGAGCCGCATTATCAAGCGGCTGTATGAGGACAATGTAAACGGCAAAATCAGCGACGAGCGTTTCATGGAACTGTCGGCAGACTATGAGCAGGAGCAGCGGGAACTGAAAGACCGCGCCGCCGCTTTGCAGGCCGAACTGGACAAGTCGCAGGCCGCCACCGTCAACGCGGAAAAGTTTATGGGGATTGTCCGAAAGCACCTTGCCTTTGAGGAACTTACCCCCACCCTCTTGCGGGAAATGATTGAGAAAATCGTCGTGCATGAGTGCAGCTATGACGAGAACGGCACCCGCAGGCAGGACATTGAGATTTATTACAGCTTTGTCGGCAAGATTGACTTGCCAGAATAACTGCCCGACCTATCCGACACAATGGCCAAGTGCCGGATAGGAACGGCAAAATTTTTTACACTTCTATTACTTCTTTATCGCACATAAACATACTTTCCGGATTTGTCGTGTTGTCAGGCTACGAAAACGAGATATACAACGATCATCTCACTGAGTGGACGCAATATCAGACTATTGCCCGTATTGCGGCTCACCGGGGAACGGCAATCCGAAAAGAATGCGTCTGGCTTAATCCTGCATGTGCTGATGCTCTGAAACGGAAAAAATCGCAAATATCATTGTTTGCGGAGGCGGTATGACTTGCGGATTCGAAAGAAAGGAAAACGAAATGAAAGAAAGAAAACCGCACAAATGGGCATACGTCATTAAGTCTTGGGCTTATGGATATCCAGTGCAATATAGGTTTATAGGCAGTGATTTTTGGATTGACGAAGAATTAGGGGGCGGGTGTCCACTTTTTGACGAAAAAAATCGAGAATGGCGCGTTAAACCGGAAAACATTGTTGTTAAAACCCATATTGGTTACGAAACAGACAGTTTTGCCGGTTGGGGAGATATTTTTCAAAGCGCCTTGATAAAACCAAATATTCAGTTTGAATTTAACCCGGATACAAAAAAACTCGTTAAAGCAGAGGTGATCGAAAAATGAGTAAGGGATTGGTTGTATTCATTAAAACAAATATGCTCGGAAGTGAAGTAAAAGAATTTTATCCTTGGGATAAATTAGGAATTACTGAGCAAGAGTTTGAGGCCATGCTGCGAGAAACCCAAGAAAAATTTGCATGGAGTATCGTCAGCGAAAACCTTGACTGGGGATTTTACAAGGGGGAAGAAAATGAATAAAAGTTCTGAATTACTACCCTGCCCGTTTTGTGGTTGCAATGAAACTGGAATCCAGAAGGGATATTTTGGTCATGCTATACCGGCTTGTACAAATTGTGGGGCATCGTTACCGCTTTGTAAAAATGCCGAATTGGCTGCTGCACGCTGGAATACCCGCGCAGAAGTTTATATCGCTCATCCCATCACCGGCGAACCGATGGATAAATCCCAGTGTAAGCGGGTTATCACACAGATGGCCGATCAAATTAAATATCTGAAAGAGCAGCTTGGCATAGTCCATCGCGGCGCAAAAACGCTTACTCAGATGTCTATTGTGGAGGGCACTCATGAAAAAACCTAAATTAAAGCCCTGCCCGTTTTGCGGCGGAAAAGCACACGTCAATACAGACACTAATTGGCAATTCGATTTCGAGGCACGGGTTTTTTGTGCTAATTGCGAAAATGTTGAATTCTCTGCGATTTCGGAGGAGTCACCAGAAGACGCAGAGAATCTTGCGATAGAAACCTGGAACACCCGCGTTTACCCTACGGAAGTGCAGGCGGCGATTGATAGAACGGTTGCAGCACCGGTTAGGATTTTAAAAAATTATCCGAAATCGCTTGAAGATGTTGATTCCGGCCCTGATTTATATTGTCCGGAATGCGATGAGGAACTGGAGGGGTATGAAAACTTCTGCCCGATTTGCGGTAAAAAACTGGATTGGGAGTTTGGAAATGGCATCGATTAACAAGGTTATCATCGTCGGCAATCTCGGTCGCGATCCGGAAAACCGGTATCTGCCAAGCGGTGAACAGGTTACGGGAATTGCAGTAGCCACGACCGATCGCTGGCGTGACAAGGCGACCGGAGAACAAAAGGAAGCGACCGAATGGCATCGTGTTTCGTTTTTCGGCAAGCTCGCCGAGATTGCCGGCCAGTATCTGAAAAAGGGATCGCAGGTCTATATCGAAGGGCGCCTCAGAACGCGGAAATACACGGACAAGGAAGGCATTGACCGTTACGCGACCGAAATCATTGCCGATACCATGCAGATGTTGGGCAGCAAACAGGATAGCGGCAATGGCGGTCAGAGTGGAAATAACGGACGCAACAGCTACGCCGACGCAAAAGAGACCGGAAGAATGCCACCGGATGACGATATACCTTTTTGATTTGGGTGGAACATGGTGAAAACGCTAACCGCCGAAGAAGTTGGGGAAATACTGAAACTCACCCGGACCAGCGTAACCGTCAAGGCAAAATCTGGCGAAATACCCGGAATGAAGATCGGCAATCGCTGGATTTTCCTTGAGGTTGATTTACTTGCATACATCAGGTCACAATATAAATGCGCACAAGGCGGCAAGGAGGAAATATGTCGCTCTACAAACGTAAGGATTCGTCCTACTGGTGGATCAAAATCACGTCACCAGGTGGAAAGCGAATACAGCAAAGCACTGGGACTGAAGATAAAATGAAGGCTCAGGAATACCACGACAAAATCAAGGCAGCACTTTGGGACGAGGAGAAGCTCAATAAAAAACCGCAAAGAACATGGCAGGAAGCGACCGTTCGCTGGCTGAATGAAACGTCGGACAAACGGACGACCAGAGAGGATATTACCAAACTTCGCTGGCTGCATCCGATTCTGGGGAATCTGACACTGGACCAGATCAGTTTGCCTGTTATCGACATGATCAGGGAACGCAAGCTGAAGGAAGCCAGCAAAGCGACCGTCAACCGTTATCTCAATCTTGTCCGTGCGATTCTGAACAGGGCGAAGAACGAGTGGGAATGGATCGACGGATTTCCAAAAATCAAAATGTACAAGGAAAGCAACAACCGAAACCGTTCTCTCACACCGGAACAAGCCGACAAATTGCTGGCGGAACTGCCGGAACATCAACGGGATATTGTCCTGTTTGCATTGTACACCGGACTGAGACAACGGAACGTGCTGGATATGGAGTGGGAACATGTCGATCTTGAACTGAGACACGCATATGTTCCCAGGACTAAAAACGGAGAAGCGTTGGCGGTACCTTTGAACGATGTCGCGATGTCAATCATCACGAAGCAGATCGGCAAGCATCCGCAATTCGTTTTTTCGTATCGCGGTAAGCATATCAGATATGCCAATACGCTTGCGTGGCGAAAGGCGCTTGTCCGGGCCGGGATTACAGATTTCCGGTGGCACGACCTGCGGCACACGTGGGCAACGTGGCAACGTAAGGCAGGCACACCAACGCACGAGTTACAACATCTGGGGGGATGGAAAACTCGTGCGATGGTGGAACGATATGCACATATCGCGCCTGAAGCACTTTCCAACGCAGCGTCAAGGCTCAATAAAATCAAGCTCGGTTACGTTTTGGCTACGTTAGGAGAAAATGATGTTTGCAAAAATGACGTAAGTGCTTGATTTTATTGGCCTGCCCTAGTGGATTCGAACCACTGACCTACGGCTTAGAAGGCCGTTGCTCTATCCAGCTGAGCTAAGGGCAGACTGAAATCGACAGAATTCTTTATTGAAGAGAGATATTATAAACAATCTTTGGCTTCAATAAAAAAACGGGCTGCCAAAGACAGCCTCCGTTTTATGCATGGTCGGGGCGAGATGATTCGAACATCCGACCCACTGGTCCCAAACCAGTTGCGCTACCAGGCTGCGCTACGCCCCGAAGACCGTAATAATACCTTTCCCCCAGAGAGAGGTCAATTGTTCGTTGAATCCTTCCCTTCTTTCGTTGGCGCGAAACGACGAAACACCATCAGGCTGCTTCCGCCAGACAGCAACCGGCGATCCGCTCAGCCATTTCCTTTGCTTGCGACGCGTCTTCAGCTTCAACCATAACGCGAATCAGGGGTTCTGTACCGGAAGCGCGAATCAACACCCTGCCACGATTGCCCAGTTCTTTCTCGACTTTCTGCTTTTCCGCTTGCATGGAAGTATTTTCTTTCCAATTGAAACCGGGATCGATGCGGACATTTACCAGTGTTTGAGGGAAAAGCGTCAATTCGCTTAAAAAAGCGGGCAAGGTCGTTTTATGACGTTTTAACGCGGCCAATACCTGCAATGCGGAAATGATGCCGTCACCCGTTGTATGCTTGTCGAGACAGATCAGATGGCCCGATCCCTCTCCTCCCAATAACCACCCTTTTTCCAGCAGGGTTTCCAGAACGTAGCGGTCTCCTACATTCGCTCGCGCAAAACCGACCTGTTTTTCCCGGAAAGCGACTTCCAGCCCCATATTGGTCATCAGCGTTCCTACCACGCCCTTGACATCGCTATAGGCCAGTCTGTCTTTGGCGATCAGATACAGGAGCTGGTCGCCATTGTAAACCTGTCCTTCGGCATCGACCATGACCAATCTGTCGGCATCGCCATCCAGTGCAATGCCCAGATCGGCCCGGTTTTCAACGACAGCGGAAACAAGCGAATCGACCGAGGTTGCGCCACAGTTTTCATTGATGTTCAATCCATCCGGCTGTACACCAATGGAAACGACATCAGCGCCCAGTTCATGAAAGACGCAAGGGGCAATATGGTAAGCGGCGCCATTGGCGCAATCGACGACGATTTTCAGCCCCCGCAGGTCGAAATCGTTCGGAAAAGTGCTTTTGCAAAATTCGATATACCGTCCCTGTGCATCATCCAGCCTGCGCACCTTGCCCAGAAATTCCGGCGAAGCGCAATCCATGGGTTTTTCGATCAGGGATTCAATTTCGAACTCCATGTCGTCCGGCAATTTATTGCCCGATGCCGAAAAGAACTTGATGCCATTGTCCTGATACGGATTGTGGGAAGCCGAGATAACAATCCCTGCCGAAAGCCGCAAGGCCCGCGTCAGATACGCGACGGCAGGGGTTGGCATCGGACCGGACAACATCACATCGACGCCGGCCGCCGAAAGCCCCGCTTGCAATGACGCTTCAAGCATGTATCCGGAAATACGGGTATCCTTGCCAATCAGAACAGTCGGACTCCCCGAAGACATGCTGGTTCGCGTCAGTACCTTGCCGGCTGCATAGCCGAGTTTCATGACAAAATCGGGAGTAATCGGAGTCTTGCCAACCCGACCGCGTACTCCATCCGTACCAAAATATCGACGTTTCATTTTCATACCAGTTTTCAAGACATCATTACCGCGTTGCCAGCCAGACTTTCAGCGCATCCACGGTTTCACCCACTTCATGCACTCTCACAATGGCGGCCCCGCGTTCTACAGCAGCCAGTGCTATGGCCAGATTGCCTGCAAGCCTTTTTTCCACCGGCTTTCCCGTCAGGGCCGCCACAACCGATTTACGCGACAGACCGGCCAGAACCGGCAATTCAAGACTTTTCTGAATAAAAGACATATTTTTCAGCAAAACCAGATTATCCTCCAGAGTCTTGCCAAAACCAAACCCGGGATCGACACAAATACGATTTGCCCCAATACCGGCATTCGTCATTTTTAAAACCTGTTTATGCAGGAAAGCGACGACTTCTTCCGTGACGTTACCGTAATGAGGATTGTCCTGCATGGTTTTCGGTTCACCTTGCATATGCATGACGCAAAGACCGCAGGAATGGCCAATGACAGCCTCAAGCGAGGCTTCTGACCGGAAACCGCTAATGTCATTGATCATATCGGCGCTTTCCCCCAGGGCAGCCGACATGACTTCGGGTTTGTAGGTATCGACAGACAATGGTTTGCCACAATCCTTAAGCGCTTCGACAACCGGCATCACGCGATCCAGTTCTTCCTGAAGCGAAACGGGATCCGAACCGGGGCGAGAGGATTCTGCGCCGATATCAATAATATCGACCCCTTCTGCAATCATTTCTTCGGCACGGGTCAAGGCAGAGGACAATGAAAGAAATTTGCCGCCATCGGAAAACGAATCCGGCGTAACGTTCAGAATGCCCATAACAAGAGGACGATACTTTTCGCCTTCCAGTTCGAAACGATAACGGCCACATTGAAAATATTTCATACGGTTTGTTCAAAAAAAGGGTGAGACAGGCTCACCCTTTTAACTGGCAATGATATTCCATCAAGCTGTTGCTGTGGCATTTTCCGTGATCCCGGGACCGTCATTGTCCTGAGAAGGTCTGGAAGGCGTCGATTTTGGTGGACGGGGATCGACTCCATCCATAATATCGTTTACCTGATCGGAATCCAGCGTTTCCCATTCCAGCAACAATTTCGCCATCCTCTCGACCTTGTCCCGGTTTTCTTCCAGCAGTTTGCGGGCCAGCGCATACTGCTTGTCCAGAATGGAACGAATCTCGTTATCGACTTTTTGCTGCGTCGCTTCGGATACCGTCTTGGCCGACATGCGCCCGCCATAGAACATATCCTGTTCGGTATCCTCATAGACCATGGTACCCAGCGTTTCCGACATACCGTAACGCGTTACCATAGCCCGGGCAATTTTGGTCGCCCGTTCGAAATCGTTCGAAGCGCCTGTGGACATCTGATGCATGAACAATTCTTCCGCAATACGGCCACCGAACAGGATGGCAATCTCTTCCAGCATCTTGTCCTTGTACATATTGATACGGTCGTGTTCGGGCAACTGCCAGGTCAATCCCAGGGCATGACCACGCGGCATAATAGTGACCTTGTGAACCGGATCGGCTTTTGGCAACAGTTTGGCGACAACAGCATGTCCGGATTCGTGATAGGCGGTATTGGTCCGTTCCTCTTCACGCATGACGAAAGATTTGCGTTCCGGTCCCATCAGGATCTTGTCCTTTGCGTCTTCGAAATCCTGCATTTCGACCAGACGCTTGTTCCGCCGCGCTGCAAACAAGGCGGATTCGTTCACGAGATTCGCCAGATCGGCACCCGAAAAACCGGGCGTGCCACGCGCCAGCACGTTGGAATCGACATCCGGAGCGATCGGCACCTTGCGCATATGCACATTCAGAATCTGTTCGCGACCGCGGATATCCGGCAGACCGACAACCACCTGACGATCGAAACGACCGGGACGCAACAGGGCCTTATCCAGCACATCGGAACGGTTGGTTGCAGCTACAACGATAGTGCCCGAATTCGGTTCAAAACCGTCCATTTCGACCAGCAACTGATTCAATGTCTGTTCGCGTTCGTCGTTGCCGCCGCCCATGCCCGCGCCACGATGGCGGCCTACGGCATCGATTTCATCAATAAAGATAATGCAGGGAGAATGCTTCTTGGCCGTTTCGAACATGTCGCGGACACGAGAGGCCCCGACACCGACAAACATTTCCACAAAATCCGAACCGGAAATGGAAAAGAACGGCACCTTGGCTTCACCGGCAATGGCTCTTGCAAGAAGCGTTTTCCCGGTTCCCGGGGGCCCCACGAGCAACAGGCCGCGGGGAATCCGACCGCCCAGTTTCTGGAACTTGTTCGGATCACGCAGGAAATCCACGACTTCGTGTACTTCTTCCTTGGCTTCGTCGCAACCGGCGACATCGTTGAACGTAACCGTATTGTTTTTCTGGTCGATCATCCGCGCCTTGGATTTACCAAACGAAAAAGCGCCTCCTTTTCCGCCTCCCTGCATCTGGCGCATGAAAAAGATCCAGACGCCGACCAAGAGCAGCATGGGAAACCATGAAATCAATATCTGTGACCAGAAAGAAGGTTCTTCCGGCGGTTTGACATCGAACTGAACGCCATTATCGACCAGATCGCCGACCAGCCCGCGATCGAGATAGGTCACTCCCGTCTTGACCTTCTTTCCATCCGCAGTTGTCGCGACAATCGATCGATCCTCAATGACAACGTCCTTGATCCGTTTGGATTTGACTTCGTCAAGGAATTGCGAATAATTGATCGGTTCGACGTTCGCCGTATTGCTGCGATCCGTAAAATGTTTGAAGGTCGTAAGAAGGACAATAATAATGGCAGTCCAAATGCCTACCCTGACAAACATGTTGTTCACAAAGACTCCTCAGACGCCCAAGCGTCAATTACTGATAGATAGCTCATTTTACAATCATTTTCAGGCATCTGCCATCACGATATGACATTGTGACAGCTGCAACATTAATTAAAGTCAGCCTGCGCTATCGATCACGGATTTTTAAAAGACATTATCCGGTTAAATTCCGGAAAATAAGTATTTCTTACAAATGGAGACAAAATTCCCCAAATCAAGGATCAAGCGCAAGAATGACGCAATTGCCGTCCCAGCAAAAACATTTCCGAAGAGTAATTCCGGCTGGCTTTCGGTTTTACGGGAGTGACCGTTACAAACGTCTCCCGGAATTTTTTCAGTATTTCATTGTAGGTACTGCCGTTAAAACATTTGACCAGCAATGAACCGGACGGTTTCAGATGAGCCTGTGCAAATTCCAGCGCCAGATCCATCAGATACTCGACCCTTGCCGCATCAGCTGACGCGATACCGGACAGATTGGGCGCCATGTCGGACAACACCAGATCGACTTGTCGTCCTTCCAGCAGAGCTTCCAATTCATGCAGCACCGATTCTTCACGGAAATCCCCCTGAAGAAAATGAACGCCTTCAACCGGTTCCATCGGCAAAATATCAAGACCGACAATAGTACCGTTGACCGGATGGCCTCCCTGACCACCCAGTTTCCGCGCGATATATTGCGACCAGCTTCCGGGAGCGCACCCCAGATCGACAATGACCTGTCCGGGCCTCACAAGTTTTGCGTTCTCATCGATTTCGCTCAGTTTGTAAACAGCGCGCGCCCGATAGCCTTCCTTTTGGGCCAGTTTGACAAAAGGATCGTCGAGATGGTTTCTCATCCAGCTTTTATTGAATTTATTCTTTGACATTCGCGTAAAATACAGTTTTTCAAAGGAATATTATGTTGAAATTAACCCCTGCACAACGAAGCCTTCTGAGATCGCAGGCGCACAATCTGGATCCGGTCGTCATGATTGGCGATGCCGGACTGACCGACGCCGTCCTGAAAGAAATCGCCGTCAATCTCGACGCTCACGGTCTCATCAAAATCCGCGTTTTCGGAGACGATCGCCTGGCTCGCCTCGAAATGTTGCAATCGATCTGCCAACAGCTTGATGCCGCTCCAATCCAGCATATCGGCAAACTGCTGGTGATCTACCGCCCCAAAAAAGAAACCGTCAAACCGGCAGAACAAAACGGAAAGGGAGGGATGCGATCCGTCGTCACTTTCAAACCGGGAACCGGCGCCATCAAAAACCGGATTAAAAAAGTGCTCGTCAAAGGCAATGAACGCGTCACTCAGGGCGGTTTGATAAAACGCAAAAAGACACGTCAGGCAAGCGCCAAGAAAAAAGCGCTCACCTGAATACGGTTATCAGATAAACAATACCTCAAGAATTTCATATTCGCGAATTCCGGCGGGTGCGTTGACTTCAACGACATCGCCCGCTTCCCGGCCAATCAGGGCACGGGCCAGAGGGGACGTGATGGAAATCTTCAGCTCTTTCAGATCGGCTTCATCATTGCCGACAATCTGATAGCTGACCTTTTCCCCCGTTTCCAGATCTTCAAGCGCAACCGTTGCGGCGAATACGATACGGCCATTGGTGTTCAGGGTCGTCGGATCAATGACTTGCGCGGAACTCAGCTTGGTCTCGAGTTCCGCAATGCGGCCCTCGATAAACGCCTGACGTTCCTTGGCGGCATCGTATTCCGCATTTTCAGACAAATCGCCATGCGAGCGGGCCTCGGCAATCGCTGCAATGACTTCATAACGATCCTTGGTTTTCAAGCGGTGCAATTCTTCGCGCATCATCTGTGCGCCTCTGACGGTAACAGGTATGGAACTCATTTTTTCATCTCTCAAAAAACCTGCGAGGCTTTGCGACACGATTCCGTGTCATAAAAGCCTCGCAAACTCATTCAATGATGTGACTCAGTGCAGCAATGTATGCAAACTCTGCACATCGTAAACATTAATATTGTCCATGCAGGCAATACCTTGCACAGCCGCTTCGGCGCCTGCAATCGTCGTGATGGTGTTGATGCGTGCTGCCAGAGCCGACGTCCGTATGGTACGCGAATCGAAAATGGCGGTACGTTTTTCCTCAACCGTGTTGATCACCATAACGATCTCGTGATTCTTGATCACATCGCCGATATGCGGCCTGCCTTCGGCAACCTTGTTGACAGTTTCAACATCAATCCCCGCTTCACGAATCGTGTTGGCTGTCCCTCTGGTCGCCATAATGGTAAAGCCCAGTTTGACAAGCGCCTTGGCCACTTTGACAGCCCGCGGCTTGTCGCTGTCTTTCACCGACAGGAAAACCTTGCCCGAACGCGGCAGATTGACGCCAGCCGCCATTTGCGATTTGACGAACGCTTCGCCGAACGTTTTTCCGACCCCCATGACTTCGCCGGTCGATTTCATTTCCGGTCCTAAAATGGTATCAACGCCAGGGAATTTGACAAACGGGAACACGGCTTCCTTGACACTGAAATACGGCGGCACCGTTTCCCGACCGATACCCTGTTCATCCAGCGATTTGCCGACCATACACCGGGCCGCGATTTTGGCCAGCTGTTTGCCGGTCGCTTTCGAAACGAATGGAACGGTTCGTGAAGCGCGGGGATTGACTTCCAGCACAAACACGACATCCTGCAGTTTGCCATCCACTTCCTGATGCTGGATAGCGAACTGGACGTTCATCAGCCCGACGACGTTCAGACCCTTTGCCATTAGCGTCGTCTGGCGTTTCAGCTCTTCAATCGTTTCCTTCGACAGGGAATAAGGCGGCAGTGAACAGGCCGAATCGCCGGAATGAACGCCAGCCTGTTCGATATGTTCCATCACCCCACCGATCAAAACGCGTTTGCCGTCCGAAATACAATCGACATCGACTTCAATCGCGTCATTTAAGAAGCGGTCAAGCAACACCGGGGAATCATTGGACACTTTGACCGCTTCACGCATATAACGTTCCAGACCGGTCTGGTCGTGAACGATTTCCATGGCGCGTCCACCCAGCACATAGGAGGGACGGACAACGATGGGATACCCGATTTCCCTGGCCAGTTCCATCGCTTCCTCTTCGGTACGTGCCGTCCGATTGGGCGGCTGGCGGAGATTCAGTTCTTTCAGCAGTTTCTGGAAACGTTCACGATCTTCCGCGGCATCGATCATGTCCGGTGACGTCCCGACAATCGGCACACCGTTGGCTTCCAGATCAAGCGCCAGTTTCAGCGGCGTCTGGCCGCCATATTGAACGATAACGCCATACGGTTTTTCCTTGTCGACGATTTCCAGCACATCTTCCAGCGTCAGTGGTTCGAAATACAGGCGGTCGGAAATATCGTAATCGGTCGAAACCGTTTCCGGATTGCAGTTGACCATGATCGTCTCATAACCGTCTTCACGCATAGCCATCGCGGCATGAACACAGCAATAATCGAATTCAATGCCCTGACCGATCCGGTTCGGCCCTCCGCCCAGGACCATGATCTTCTTTTTGTCAGTCGGTTCGGCTTCGCATTCTTCATCATAAGTGGAATACATATAAGCCGTGTTGGTGGCGAATTCAGCCGCGCAGGTATCGACCCGTTTGTAAACAGGCCGGATATTCCAGCCATGGCGTTTGTCACGAATGACCTTGTCGGTCGTTTTCAGAAGCCATGCCAGACGTTTGTCGGAAAAGCCTTTCTGCTTCAGTTTGAACAGGGTATCCCTGTCCAGTTCGTCCAGCTTTTGATGGTCAAGCCACAATTCAATATCGACGATTTCCTTGATCTGGGCAAGGAACCAGGGATCGATATGGGTCAGATTGTGGACTTCTTCCAGTGTGAACCCCTGTGCAAAGGCATCACCGACGTACCAGATGCGTTCCGGTCCGGGTTCGCCCAGTTCTTCCTTGATGACTTCATGATCGGTCGTCTTCTCATTCATCCCTTCAACACCGACTTCAAGGCCGCGCAAGGCTTTCTGGAAAGATTCCTGAAAAGTGCGGCCGATCGCCATCACTTCCCCGACCGATTTCATTTGCGTGGTCAGATGCGGATCGGCAGACGGGAATTTTTCAAAGGTAAAGCGGGGCACTTTCGTGACCACGTAATCAATTGACGGTTCGAATGAGGCTGGCGTGGCGCCACCCGTAATTTCGTTTCGCAATTCATCCAGTGTAAACCCAACCGCCAGCTTGGCCGCCACTTTGGCAATCGGGAAACCGGTTGCCTTGGACGCCAGCGCCGAGGAGCGGGAAACCCGCGGATTCATTTCAATGACGATCATGCGACCGTCTTTCGGATTGACGGCAAACTGGACATTCGAACCACCGGTATCGACACCGATTTCACGCAAAATGGCAATCGAGGCATTGCGCATCAGCTGGTATTCCTTGTCGGTCAGCGTCTGCGCGGGCGCCACCGTGATCGAATCGCCGGTATGAACCCCCATCGGATCAAGATTTTCGATGGAACAGACGATAATGCAGTTGTCGGCCCGGTCGCGCACGACTTCCATTTCGTATTCTTTCCAGCCGATCAGCGATTCCTCGATCAGCAATTCGCTGGTAGGCGACGCTTCCAGTCCGCGCCGGCAAATGGCGTCGAATTCTTCCTCATTATAGGCAATGCCGCCTCCCGTTCCTCCCAGGGTGAACGACGGCCGGATAATCACCGGAAATCCCATTTTCTTCTGGACATCCCACGCTTCGTCCAATGTGTGTGCGATTCCTGAACGGGCGGAAGAAAGCCCGATCCGGGTCATGGCTTCCTTGAACTTCGACCGGTCTTCTGCCTTGTCGATGGCTTCCGGAGAAGCGCCGATCAGTTCGACATGGTATTTTTCCAGAACGCCGTTACGATACAAATCGAGGGCGCAATTCAGTGCCGTCTGACCGCCCATCGTCGGCAAAATGGCATCCGGACGTTCCTTTTCGATGATCCGCTCGACGACTTTCCAGGTAATCGGCTCGATGAAAGTCACATCCGCCATATTGGGATCGGTCATGATCGTCGCCGGATTGCTGTTGACCAGAATGACCTTGTACCCTTCTTCTCTCAAAGCCTTGCAAGCCTGAGCGCCGGAATAATCGAATTCACAGGCCTGTCCGATAATAATAGGGCCGGCGCCAATAATAAGAATGCTCTTGATGTCTGTACGTTTTGGCATATTTTCCGCAAGTTGTTTGGGTTACCGTCTTCGAAAACCGTTTGAAAACGGCGAATATTGCTTTTTCCCGCCCTGCCGGACGACAAGCGTCCGGCAGCTGGCAGTCAGTTACTTGTTCTTTCTGGCTGTTTCCATCATTCCGACAAACCGGTCGAACAGGTAATCGACATCGCCGGGGCCGGGCGAAGCCTCTGGATGTCCCTGAAAACAGAAAGCCGGTTTGTCCGTTCTGGCAAATCCCTGAAGGGAACCGTCGAAAAGCGATTTGTGCGTCACCTTGCAATTGGACGGCAATGTCGTCGCATCGACGGCAAAGCCATGATTTTGCGAAGTAATCAATACCTTGCCGGTTTCAATATCCTGAACGGGGTGATTGGCTCCATGATGGCCGAATTTCATTTTCAGGGTTTTTGCGCCGGCAGCCAGCGCCATGATCTGATGGCCCAGACAAATACCGAAAGTCGGGATACCGCGTTCGATCAAATTGCGTGCCGCTTCGATGGCATACGTGCAGGGTTCCGGGTCACCGGGGCCATTGGAGAGGAAAATCCCGTCTGGCGACAATTTCAAAACTTCTTCGGCAGACGACTGCGCCGGCAAAACCGTCACCTTGCATCCCCGATCCGTCAGCATGCG
This sequence comes from Oxalobacter paraformigenes, assembly GCF_000158475.2. Taxonomy (GTDB): domain Bacteria; phylum Pseudomonadota; class Gammaproteobacteria; order Burkholderiales; family Burkholderiaceae_D; genus Oxalobacter; species Oxalobacter paraformigenes. Next base: position 1,468,049 of record NZ_KI392031.1, read on the forward strand.
CAAAATATTGCGTTTGACGCCGAAATCGAAAGCGACGACATGATATTTGAAATCACCGAGCTGTTTGTAACCGCTACCGAGTTCCCACCCGGCTTCCGTCCACTCGTAAGACTCGCCCGTTGTCACCTCTTTGGCAAGATCCTGGCCGGAAAGACCGGAGCAACTTCTTGCAAGCGCAAGCGCCCTACTTTCATCGTCACCGACGACAATGGCCCCGCTTTGCGCCCCTTTTTCACGGAGAATCCGGGTCAGTTTGCGGGTATCGATACCGGCAATGGCGACGATATTCTGTTCTTTCAGATAATCCGGCAGAGACTGCGTCGCCCGGAAATTGGAAATGACAGGCTGGACATCCTTGACGATGAAACCGGCAGCCTGTATCCGTCTGGATTCAACGTCTTCCGGATTGACGCCCGTGTTCCCGATATGAGGATAAGTCAGGGTAACGATCTGCCCGCTGTAACTGGGATCCGTCAGGATTTCCTGATACCCTGTCATGGATGTGTTGAAAACCACTTCGCCGGCAGTTTCACCCGAAGCGCCAATGGAATAGCCGTGAAAAACAGTGCCGTCTGCAAGCGCCAGAACGGCTGGAACCTGTTGACCGAAAGGGAATTGCAAGGTAACTCCTTTTAGTGTTACCGCAACGGCTCCGCTTCATCAGGCTGCATCAATCTCCCGGACTGTCTTTTAACAAGTCCGGAACGCTGATTAATTTTAATTGGAGTCGAACGACGCAGGCGCTACGGTAATAATTGAATTCGTTAAGCTGTCCAATTATAGCCGAGAATAAATACGCCAGCAAATTGCCGCTCCATTATTTTCCGGAATATCCCAGCCCCATCGCTTCGCGGACATCGCGCATCGTTTCGCCAGCCAGTTTGCGCGCCCTCTCGCAACCGTGTTCGACGATTTCACGAACGAGCGATGGTTTGGCGACGTACTGTTGTGCCCTCTCCTGCATCGGTTCGAGTTCGCGGACAACCGCGTCGATAATGGGCTGTTTGCACTGGATGCAACCGATCCCGGCGGAACGGCATCCTTTCTGTACCCACTCCTTGGTTTCCTCATCCGAATAAACCACATGGAACAGCCAGACCGGACATTTTTCCGGATCGCCCGGGTCGGTCCGTCTGACACGCGCCGGATCGGTCTGCATGGTCCGGATTTTGCGGGTAATCGTTTCCTTGTCGTCACGCAACGCAATGGCATTGCCATAACTTTTCGACATTTTCTGACCGTCCAGACCCGGTAAACGAGACGCTTCGGTCAGTAGCGCTTTCGGTTCGGTCAGAATCTGCTTGCGGCTGCCGAGCAGATAACCGTACAGGATTTCCCTGTCGTTTGCGGACAGGCTGCCCGCTCCGTCCAGCATGGCCCTGGCTTTTTCAAGCGCCTCGACATTGCCTTTTTCCTGATACTCGGTACGCCATTCCATAAAAACCTTTGCCTGCTTGTTCCCCAATTTTTTAGCGCTTGCCTGCGCCTTTTCATCGAATCCTTTTTCACGGCCGTACATATAGTTGAAACGCCGCGCCAGTTCGCGCATGATTTCCATATGCGGTAACTGGTCTTCGCCGACCGGCACCTGATTGGCCCGGTAAACAAGCACGTCGGCCGCCATCATTAAGGGATACCCCAGAAAACCGTAGGTTGTCAGATCCTTGTGCGCCAGTTTCTGGATCTGGTCTTTATAGGTCGGAACCCGCTCCAGCCAGGAAAGCGGCGTGGACATGCTCATCAGCAAGGTCAGTTCGGCGTGCTCAAGCACTTTCGACTGAATGAAAATGGTGGCCTTTTCCGGATCAATCCCGGCAGCGAGCCAGTCGATCACCATTTCCCAGGCATTCTTTTCGATCGTTTCCACTTCATCGTAATGGGTCGTCAAAGCATGCCAGTCGGCCACGAAGAAAAGGCTTTCCACTTCCGATTGAATGCGAACCCAGTTTTTGATGGCGCCATGATAATGGCCGAGATGCAGCGCACCGGTCGGGCGCATGCCGGAAACAACACGATCAGGATACATAATGAATCACAAAGATAAAATATATAACAAAGGATAGAGAAACAGGTTGATGATCCAGCGCCCCAGTTGCATCACCGGACGCATCCAGTAAGTCGTCAGCCCCAAATAAACCAGTCCGAGCACGATGAAAAAGCCATACCGTTCAACCTGAACGAATTTGTACGCCATACTCGCCGGCAACAGACTTGTCATTATGCGGCCTCCGTCCAAAGGTGGCAATGGGAAAAGATTGAAAGCGAAGAGAACCAGATTGATCATCACGCCGGCATCGGCCATTTGCAGGAGAAATCCGCTCTGCACATGGGCCAGCAGCAGGCCGATTTTAAACAGACTCCACAATAACGCCATGACCAGATTCGAACTCGGTCCTGCCAGAGCGACCAGCGCCGCGTCCCGCCGCGGATGCCGCAATTGTCCGAAATTGACCGGTACCGGCTTGGCGTAACCGAAAATGAACGGGCTGCCGATAAGCAACAACACCGCGGGGATAATGACCGTTCCAAGCGGATCGATATGCTTGAAAGGATTCAGCGTCATCCGCCCTTCCATATAAGCGGTCGAATCGCCCAGATACCGGGCGACAAACGCGTGCGCGGCTTCATGCAGCGTGATCGCAAACAGCAGGGGAATCGCCCAGATTATGGCTGTTTCAACAATATTATCCATTCTGCGCTTTCAATAGTTTGAAACAGCCGGTCATACCGCACCCGACCGTTACCTTTTACAATCCGATCAATGCGGGACCGCCACGACCGCTACGCACCAGTTCGGGTTCTTTACCGGTCAAATCGATCACCGTTGTCGGCAACAGTCCGCACGCTCCGCCATCGATCACGGCGTCAACCAGCTTTTCCAGTCTTTCCTGAATGGCGTATCCTTCAGTCAGGGGATCTTCGTCGCCGGGAAGGATAAGGGTTGTTCCGATCAGCGGTTCTCCCAGTTCTTCCAGCAGTGCCTGATCGATACGATTGTCAGGAATACGCAAGCCAATCGTTTTGCGCGAAGGATGCGACAGGCGGCGCGGTACTTCCTTCGTCGCCTGCAAAATGAAGGTGAAAGCGCCCGGTGTGGCCGCTTTCAGCAGGCGATAGGCCGAATTGTCTACCCGTGCATAAGACCCCACTTCCTTCAAATCGCGGCACAAGAGCGTCAGCAGATGCCGTTCGTCCATCTGGCGGATCTGGCGAATCCGGTCGACAGCCGCCTTGTCATCCAGACGGCAAACAAGCGCATAACTGGAGTCGGTCGGCATCACGACGACACCGCCGCCACGCACGACATCAGCCGCCTTTTTAATCAGGCGACTCTGCGGATTGACAGGATGTATTTCCAGATAAAAACTAGCCATTTTTCAGTGTTGTACGCGAGTGCCGGACTGTCATGTCCGTCCGGTCTGAAGCGCTTCAATCCTTTTTTCAATAGGGGGATGAGTCGCGAACAGGGACATAAAACGACTGCCGCTGTTAATACCCATCGCTGTCATGTTTTTCGGCAAGTCCGTCGATTCCATATGACCGAGCCGCTGCAAGGCATGAATCATGGGCCGGCTGCTGCCAAGCAGTTTTGCCGAACCGGCGTCCGCCCTGAATTCGCGATAACGCGAAAACCACGCGACGATCATCGAAGCCAGAAAACCGAAGAGGATTTCACAGACGATAACCGTAAAAAAATAACCGATGCCGCGTCCTCCGCCATTTTCAGCGTTTCTCGACAACAGATTGTCCACAAAAAACCCGACAACCCGGGCAAGGAAAATGACGAAAGTGTTTACCACTCCCTGGATAAGGGTCAAGGTCACCATGTCGCCATTGGCGACATGCGCGATTTCATGACCGAGCACGGCTTCCACTTCCTCATGGTTCATGCTTTGCAACAAACCGGTCGATACGGCAACCAGTGCCGAATTCTTGAAAGCCCCCGTTGCAAAGGCATTCGGTTCTCCCTCGTACACAGCAACCTCAGGCATCCGGATGCCTGCTTCATTCGACAGTTTCTGAACAGTATTCAAAAGCCACTGTTCCGTTGGATTGGAAGGGGCTGTGATGACATGGGCGCCAGTCGACCACTTGGCCATCGGTTTGCTGATCAAAAGCGAAATAATGGAACCGGTAAAACCGATAACCAGGGAAAAAACAAGCAGGCTCCCCAGATCCAGACCGCTGCCGTACAAATACCGATTGATTCCCAGAAGGGACAAGACAATCGACATGACGAGAATAACTGCCAGATTGGTTGCCAGAAAAAGAAAAATTCTTTTCATGAATGGATCCTGTATTTCTGAATATGATCAAAGCGTTAAAATAAGTCCGTTTCCGGAAAATTCAAGTCCGGTTTGTGAAGCATGGCATCGAAACAGGACTCGTTTATTAATTTTTTACATAAGATGAGGGAATATAACGGCAAAACGAAAATCGCGCAGCCTTTTTTCATTTCTGTATCAAACAAACAGGATTTTGCACGCTCTCAGCGCCAGTTCTGCCAGACCGGTTCCACAGGACAGGGAAAATCGGGCAGGCAACCGACATCGACAGGCGACTCGTTCGGCGCGTGAAAATCCGAACCGACTGACGATAAAAAACCGTACCGGTTGGCCAGTCTGGCAAAATACAGATACTGATCCGGCGTATGGCTTCCGGTCACGACTTCAATGCCGGTCCCTCCCAGTTGCCGGAATTCATCGAGAAAGGCATGCAAGGCCACTTCCTTGATTTTATATCGGCCGGGATGGGCGACAATGGCAATGCCTCCCGCATTCAGTATCCACTGTACGGCTTCGGTCAGGGTTGCCCATTGATGCCGGATATAGGCAGGGCCGCCATCTTTCAGATAACGGTCGAAGGCATTTGAAATCGTCGGGCAAACGCCGGACTCGACAAGGAACCGCGCAAAATGTTTTCTGGAGATCAGATTCGGATTGGTAACATATTTCAGCGCGCCTTCGTAAGCTCCTTCAACGCCCAGTTCCGCAAACCGTTCTCCCATCCGCTTCGCCCGTTCCATACGTCCCGAACGGTTCCGGCGAAGCATATCAATCAAGACAGGATCGTTTTCATCCACGTGCAATCCGACAATATGAATGGAAGTACCGGCCCAGGTAATCGAGATTTCCACACCGGAAACCAGTTCGATTCCCGCTTCGGCAGCGGCCTTTTTGGCCTCGGTCACACCGGCGACTTCATCATGGTCAGTCAGTGCCAGCATCCTCACGCCATTGGCGCTGGCGCGTCTGACCAGTTCAGCAGGCGTCAGTACGCCATCCGATACGCGTGAATGCGAGTGGAGATCAATATTCAGCATAAGACAGATCCATCATTTTCCTAACAAAGTATTGTACGACGAGCCGGAAAAGAACGCCGAGAAGCCAAAACCGCTTTCAAACTAGAAAATCCTCGATCAGTCTGGCCACGCTCTCAGGCTGATCATGCTGGAGCATATGACCGGCTCCTTCCACCAGCGCAATCCGTACATCCCGGATATAGGAAGCGCGACGCCGGATTTCTTCTTGTGCCCTCGCCTGATCTTTCATGCGGATACCCAATAGTGAATGCTGGCCTTCCACAAAAAGGACCCTCGCCTCTATCCGGCTCCAGCAGGCGAGAATTTCATCCAGTCGGGACAACACGGGCAAGGACTTGTGTTTCGGATCGGCCATGACAATCCGTTCCCCCCTGTCATTTACTTCAGTCCAGTAATCCGCCAGAAAAAAAGCCCGCTCATAAGTCAGTCTGGGATTGTTTTTCCGCAAGCGTGCAATAACGGCTTCCTTGTCAGGATAAGCGCGCAGTCTTTCCGGCTCTTTCCGTGAATCGAGCCATCGTTCCAGCCGTTCGGGGGCCATTTCGGGCCGGTTTTCGACGATACCGTATCCTTCCAGACTGATAAGATGGGCCACGCGCGAAGGCCGGATACCGGCATAAACGCTGGTGATGTTCCCGCCCAGACTGTGCCCCAGCAACCGGACAGGCTCGTCAGGCGAATAGTGATCGAGCAAGGCTTCCAGATCGGCCAGATAATCCGGAAACCAGTAACCGCCCTGCGCCCAGTCGGAATGCCCGAAACCGCGCATATCCGGAGCGATAACATGCCACTCCTTTTCAAACGCATCCACAACGAACTGGAAAGAAGCGGAAATATCCATCCATCCGTGAACCATGAACAATTTCGGCGCATCCCTGTCGCCCCAATGGCGAACACACAAGCGCATGTCGTGAGCGTCTACAAATTCCGTGCGTGAGACTTTCATCCGTGAATACAAAATTGACTGTAAAGCGAAACATTATAAACACATGTTTTGGATAAAAACCGCTTTCAGTCCAAAATCCGTATGGCATATTTCCAATGCCTGCCGACAGCGTATCCATTTTTCATTTCAGACCGGTGACATACCGGCATCAACAGGTAAAATGGACGTCTTCCCCATCTGGAGCAAAGAATATGCCTATTTACCGCCTTGGAAACCGTATTCCGCAAATCCATCCAACCGCCTTTATTGCCGACAATGCCGTTATTATCGGCGACGTCGTGATCGAAGCGCACGCATCCGTCTGGTTCAATGTCGTCATTCGCGCCGACAACGACCGGATCACGATTGGAGAAAACAGCAATATTCAGGACGGTTCCGTCCTCCATGCCGATTCCGGCCATCCGCTGACTGTCGGCAAAAACGTTACCGTCGGACATATGGCCATGTTGCACGGCTGTACAATCGGGGACGGTAGCATGATCGGGATACGGGCAACTGTGCTGAACGGGGCGGTCGTGTCCGAAAACAGCCTTGTTGGCGCCGGAACGCTGATCGCCGAAAACAAAAGTTTTGAACCAGGCGTTGTATTGCTGGGCGCTCCTGCACGGATTGCCAGAACTATGGACGAAGAAAGAGCGGCCAGAATGCCGAGAGCGGCCAGTCATTATGTCTGGAACAAAGCGCGTTTTCATGAGACGCTTTTTGAAATAGACTGGCGCGACGCGGCGAAGCCTGCCGTTGAAGATAAATCAACGGACTGACTTTTTTACCGGTAAAAGAGCAGTTTGCGCGGTAGAATGCCCTCATGATTTTTTGTGGAATTCCCAGTATGAACGATCGACTTCAGAAATTTCTTTTCCAGCATGCCGCTGCCCGTGGCGAATTCGTCGAACTGTCGGAGGTCTGGGCACAGATACAATCGCATCACCGTTATCCTGCGCCCGTCACCCGCCTTTTGGGCGAAATGATCGGCGCAGCCGTTCTGTTAAGCGGTAATATCAAATTCGACGGTTCGCTTGTCATGCAGATACAGGGGGACGGACCGGTTCGCCTTCTCGTCGTGGAATGCGACTCGGCCATGAAAATCCGGGCTACCGCCAAACTGGATGAGACGGTTCCCCTTACCGGGAACGAAACATTTACCGATCTGATCAACGCTCACGGAAAAGGCCGTTTCGTCATTACCCTGGACCCGCATGAAAAGGCACCCGGTCAACGGCCTTATCAGGGTATCGTTTCACTTGCAGGCGACGCCATTTCGCAAGTCATCGAAAATTATATGAAACAGTCCGAACAGCTGGATACCCGCATCTGGCTGGCAGCGGATAACCATGTCATCCGCGGGCTGCTGCTGCAAAGAATGCCTCCGCCAACCGGGCCGGACGGTTTGAGCGAAAAAAACGGGGACGAAGAAAAAGCCTGGGAAAATCTTCTCGCACTGGCATTGACCTTGCGGAACAAAGAACTACTCGATACCGACATCGACACTTTGCGCCATCGCCTGTTCTGGGAAGAAGACCTGTTTGCGTTCGATCCGCTTCATCCGGTTTTCAATTGCAGTTGCAGCCGCGAAAAAGTGGCCAGCATGCTTAAAATGCTCGGCAAAAAAGAAGTGGAAGACGCCCTGAAAGAACAGGGAAATCTGGCGATCAGCTGCGATTTTTGCGGACAGACTTACGCATTCGATCCAGTCGATTGCGCCCAGCTTTTTGCGGAAAATTCGTCTGGCGAACCGCCACCCTCCTCCCTCCATTGAAAACGGGAAAAGCGGTCTCCATGAAAAACCCGGTCTTAACCGGGTTCGTTCAGTTTGAGAATCAGGGTATTGATCCGGCCGATATCTTCCTCATCCGTCAGGACGGGCAATTCCAGCAACTGCCGTATTACCTCGCCGGCGACAAGCTGCTCGCTTCCGCCCATGGCTTCCTGTAACACTTCCATCTGTTTCCGGCGTCTTTCTTCTTCCAGATAGTGCGGCGAATCGAGACCGTAAACGATTTCAAACCGGAGAATGTGTTCCTTCATGGAAGGAACATTGTTCAGCAACCGTTTTCCATAAGCCCGGTTTCTGGCAGCCATCGCTTTCAAACCGTTATAAAAACGGTTTGACAAAACATTTTCCATTTTTTCCGGCAGCGGAGGCAAGGCTTTCCAGGCAGTTTCGTATTCCTCATCTTCGCAAACGGCATCGACAGAACCATTTTCTGTTTCCCGACACAAATCGACTACCCTGTTTTCGAGAGAACGACACAACGCGAGTTTTTCGTACAGGGATTTCAGGGCTTCCGTCATTTTTTCCGTTTTCAGCAATCCTATCCGGTTCCGGCATGCCAGAACGGCACTGTCAAGCCGTTTGCGGATGTGGGATTCGGCGTCTTTCGGAACGCTGCCCAGACTCTTCCAGCGATTCAGAAGCTCTCCAAGACGATGTTCCAGATCACCGGACTCGTCGGCCGCGCTCATGGCTTCCAGTTCGGCGCATATCGCTTCCTTCTGTTGCAAATGCTGCCATCTTTCCAGATCAACGGCCTTGTTTTTTTCCATCCGTCTGGCATGAAGATTTTCACAAACTTCGCGAAAACGCGACCATAACTTTCTGTCTTCGCGATTGTCCAGCGGAAAGGCTTTGGCGCAATTTTGCCACTTCTGCTGGACATCCCTGAGTCTTTTTCCGGCTTCCCTGTGCTGCGGATCGATAGCTTCCACTTCCCCGATCAATTGCTCGCGTTGCCTGATCTCCAGTTGCGTCTGCTCATACAGCTTTTCCCTGACAGGCTGCATGACGCTGGAAAACGCGTCATCCAGTCTTTTTTTCTCTTTCCTTCCTACCATTCCGATCTGGCGCCATGACTGTGACGTCTGCCGGTAAAAATTGATGACGGGTTTCCAGTCAAATTCGCCGTTACGCGCGATCGCATCGGCATAATTTGCATGAAACTCTTCTGCAAAAGCCCTTATTCCGGCGATAACGGTTTCGGCCTGAAGAATATTCTTTTCTTTTTCTTCAGCCTGTTGCCTTGCATGGGTCAACACCGGTTCATAAGCGCGATTGCAGGCATTGTCGAATTCGATCCACTGTTCACGGGTCGCCATACCCGAAACGCCATTCAGCGCTTTCCATTCTTCCCTGGCCTGAACCACGGCATCCGCCAGTTCCTCGACTTTAAGCTTCTGTTCGGGAAGACCCTGCACAAAAGAGATCAGTTTTTCGCGAGACAATTTCCCGCTCCATTTTGCCCAGCCTTTCAGGCGGCGAAGCTCGTTTCTCAAATGACCAAGCTGTGCCATCCTCTCTCCGGCCATACCCAGCCTATCGAGATCGAGCCGGCGCAACGCTTCATCATGCGTCAGGGCATCCTGAACCGAACCCGATTCCACAGCCTGTTGCAGCCCATTGATGTGTTCCGCGAAATAGGCCTGCGCTTCGGAAGGCGACAAATCGAATTTGGGAACGGAAACGGCAATAACAGGCGTCTTTACAGCCAGTTGTGCGAGTACCGCATTGAAACGTCTGTTCAATTCGGACTGTCTTCCCGCATCTTTCACGGCGGGAAATTCCGCCCATTGTTTTTCCAGTTCACTCCTGTCCAGTCTGGAAGGATCGGACCGTTCCCATTCCTCAAGCCGCGCCAAACGGTTCCGAAACACGTCATATTCCTTCTCGTAACGTTCGGAAGCTTCGGACAGATCGTTGAACTTCGCTTCGAAGTCGGACAACAGCTGGCGCGGCAGCGAAAACCGTTCCGGAGACTGTTTCCACTGCGCCAGTTTTTCCGAAAAAGTCTCCAGAAGACCGGCCCGTTCAGCCGGGCTCAGACTCAGGTTTTTGTCCATACCGGACAATTCTTCATAGCAGGATTTGACTTCCCACTGCAAAAGCAGCTGGGCTGACAGTCTCGACTCCAGTTGCAAGCGCAAGGTCTCGAACTGCGTTTTCAGTTCCGCTGGCAGCTTTTCAAGATCATCAGACGGTATGGCCTTCCATTCCCGATCCAGATCCGCAACGAGATTGGGAGCAAGGGCTGCTCCATCCACCAGCGCGGCTGCGCTGTCTGCAAGATGTGCAACTTTGGCAAAAACCGCTTCGATATGCGCAATTTCGTTCAGACGCGTTTGCATCAGCCTGTATACGCGACGGTCAGTCTTCCGCATCGCTTCCCTGACCTTTTCCATAACGGACACGGAATGAACTTTCTGCGCAGCGACATAGCGCGCATCGGCGAAGCGACACTGCAAGAGGAAATCGACGACAGCCGATTCATCGTCAGGCAATTGCCAGGCCATCTCCAGAGCGTCACGTTTGGCGTCGCGCGAAACGGAAGACTCTTTTTTATCTTCTGGCGGAGCGGCCTGACTGACCGGACGTTTTTTTCCAAAGAGCTGCGATAGAAAATTCAACATAGCATGTGAAATCCGACTTCATAAAAGAAGACATGATATCAAGAGGCGGAACAAATTGTTTTTTTCTTGCCTAAAAAAAAGAAAAAAAATCGGGAAAATTGATGAAACAAGGCGTTTTGCACCTTGCTGGCGCAAAAAGAAAAACCGGATGGAGAAAACGAAAAAGCGATCCGCGCCACGATCGATTTCATGTACGGTTTTCGCCTTCAGCGAACCCCCATCAAAATCCAATCGTGACAAAAGGCCAGTCAAACAACGGCAAAACGATCAGAGAACGTGAACATCCTCATCGGGAATTCGTGCAATTGCAGGGATGAGGCGATTCATTACCGCAACAGTCGGAAACGCGCGGTGTATTGACCTGGGTATGAATATTGGCCAGCAGATCGTAAGCCTGAGCCTTGCGGCTTTGAACACCAAGCATAATGTCACGATCCAGTCCCATGCTCATGTAACACCGTTTCAGCAGGTCTGCATGTTCTCTGGACATTGATTTTTTCATATAAAAAATCCTTTCCTTAAAATCTTTTTGAGATAATCGGGATTTTTCAATTCCGGCAAATAACCTGATAAGGCCAACCGTTTTGACGATCCCGCCGGTTATCGCGCATGACACATGCCCGATAACCGCGCTGCCCCGTCTGTCCTAACGGGAATCGAATACCGGTCGGGTTTTTCGATCTTTCGCGCTCTTCTATTATATCCGGTATTCCGTTTCAGCGATATGACTCCCGTAATTTCCAGGGCAGTTCCATTCCCTTTTTTCCTGAAACCCGAAACGGTTTTCATCGCTTTCCCAAAACACCGTGTCTTCTTCCATGATGGTTTCTGCCATTTCAAACCAGTTTTCATCGGACAAAACCGTTTTTGCCTGTTCCAGAAGAAAAACTTCTTTCTCATCGACCAGTTCCTCAATCAAACCGGTATAGACAGCGATCTGGCGTTTTATAAAAATGTCGCCAGCTTCCGGCCGCCAGGGAAAACAGGTCAAGATGAAATACATTTCGCTGATACTGTTTCGGCAAGCTCTGAGTTCATCAAGCACGACTCCGGAAATTTTTCCCGTATTCATTATTAGGGGCAAAACCGTTTTCTCGAAACGGCGAAGCCGGCATTTCTCATAAATTTCCGCAATGTATTCCACGATCTCTCCAGAACAGGAAACAGAGGCATCCGGCCATACCGTTTTTTCCTTCAGCCGGTCCAGTTTTCTCTTGAGCTTTTCATTGTCAATGGCTATGGCAACCTGAACATACATACTCGATAACATAATGTTTCCAGGGAATTTTTGAAGAAAAAACAGAACAGTGAAAAACGACTTTCACTTAAGGCCGTCCATTTTGCAAACGGCTTCGATAGGGAGGAAAAATATTAGCGAATCGCTTTCAGTCCTATTTTGAGAATGGGCAAAAACGGCTTTGGTTTCCAGAGGGAAACAGGCATTCCGGAAATCGGGCTCTCTTCAGATACCCGACTACAAAACGGGCTCACAGGAAGCAGCCAGGACAAAACTGTTCCATACGGAGGAAAGCATAAATCTGTTTCAACCCGCTAATACAGGCCAAAACCGGTATATTGCCTGTCAGGCAGGCTACCTATTTGACGCCAGGCCGCATCCGGTAGCCGAAATCAATGTCGAGTATCCTGTCCTGAAAAACGGCCTGAACAGTTTGTACAAAAACCTCGACATCGCTTTCGATCAGTTCAGGAAGGCCTTTCCGGATACTTTGCAAACCGCCCTGACTTTCAGCGAGCCCGATCAGCCTTCCGGCAGTGCATTTTTCCAGGTGGGAAAAAACGATTTCCCTGGCATACCTGAAATAAGCGCTGCCCCGGATATGGTTCAACTATTCGGCCTTGTTCCGGCGGATGAAAGAGGTAATGACGACATTATCTGTTTTCCCGATATACGCTCTCTTTTCAAACAGGTCGGTACAAGCTTTTTCGACCCGCCAGTCGGAAACGGGAGGCCAATCGCAATCGACTGTCGAAAAAATGCCGCCCGGTTTCAATACGCGATTGATTTCGCGCAAGCTGGATTGAGGTTCCATCCAGTGAAAAGACTGGCTGCACACCACCACATCGACCGATTCATCCGGCATGCCTGTACTGGAAGAAAACCCCTTTCTGGATGAAACGCCGGTCCTTTCCTTCTGTCTGGCCACAGCAAGCATGTCTTCGCTGGGTTCGATACCGACAAGCTCTTCACAATGGTTTCGCCAGACCGATGAAGACAGACCGGTGCCGCATCCCGGATCAACCACTATTTCAGGTTTTCTGCCAAGATACCGGCTAATGATTTCAACCGGATAAAGCGGCATGGCAGGACGCGCCTGATCGTACAGTCCCGCAAAACCGGTAAACCGTCCGGAATTTTTCGAAACACTGTCATCCATATAAGGCTCTTCCATTAAATAAAAAACCCTGCAAATACCGGATGTACTTGCAGGGGGACGCTCTGAAAAGGAACCATCAGCCGCAGGAACCGATCGCACCGCATGCGGTACAAAAGTCGCAGCCGTCCTTGCGGATAACCGTTGTATTGCCGCATTCGGTACACAACTTGCCGGCCATTCTCAGGGTAGCATGCCGAACTTCCCGGGTCGGTTCATCCGCTACCACGCCCAGCGGTTTCACCGGATGGCCGTCTGGCATGAGGATTCCCAGCATGGCATAACGATGAATGACCAGTTGCGCAATATAAGCGACAGTGGACGGGAAACTGGCCTGACGGGCCGCACCCGGAACGCGCGCGAGAAAATCGCCGCGCGGTTCGGCATAATTCAACAACTTGCGCAGTTTCATGCCTATCCATGCCGGATCGATCACGCGCATGTCCACTGACAGGAGTTTACACAGACCATCCAGCGCACGCGGGTGACCGCCCGTCAATCCCATACTGTAGGGACGGCGCGTTCCATCCGGCATTTCCAGTTCTTTCAGCATCAGGACAAAATCATCGCCCGTGGACGGATTTTGCACATCCGTCACCCATGCCAGCGTACCGTCGGTTCCGGTTCGGGGTTCATGAGGCGAAAAAAGCGCGTCAAGAACCGGCGACGGTTCATCCGGGTGATGATCCAGCGCGCCGAGCTGGTTGTAGCGCCACATGACAAGTCTGGCGAGAGCCGCCGTGGCGCTGGGAACCTGAATGAATTCGCCATTCGGCGGCATTGGCATTTCAAACGCATCGCCTCCGACATTGGAAAGCATGGTGAAACGCTTGTGCAGCCAGCTCCGGTCGTTGGCGCGCATATCGATCGACAAGGTTTTGGCAATGGCGTCCAGACCGCGGGGCGTCTGGCCACCCAGTACCCAGACTTCAAACGGAATACCGTCATGATCGGAAACGGCAACGGCAAATTCGCCCTGGGGCGACTGGATCTGTTCACTGACCCAGGCCGAAGCGCCTGCCGGCAACAGCGGCCTGGAAGGCCAGCGCAATGAGGAGAGAGGAGGCGCGATAGTCACTTCCTTCAGGATAATGCGCCTGTCCTGTTCCGACAGGGTAACGGAGTGGGTAGTACTCTTTTCTTCCGGGGCTTCCGCTTTCTTCTCCTCGGCGGGAACCGAAAGAATGGCCGTTCTGACATTGTTGGGCCGGTAAGTGGTAATCCCTTTCAGACCTTTTTTCCAGGCTTCCATATACAGATTCTTGAAATCCTCATACGGATAATCCTCCGCGACATTCACCGTCTTCGATATGGCCGCATCAATATAGGGAGCCACTGCCGCCACCATCAGCATATGGTCGATAGCCGATATTTCCAGGGCGGAAACAAAATAATCGGGCAGTTTCGACACGTCGTTATTCATCGAACGGTAGACACGATACGCATGGTCCTCTACCGTGTAATTTTTCCTGGAACCGTCCGGCATGCGCTTGACGCGGTTGTAGAACCAGGAAAATGCCGGTTCGATACCGTTTGAGGCATTGTCTGCAAAAGCCAGTGAAATGGTACCGGTCGGCGCAATGGAAGTCAGATGCGAATTGCGGATACCGTGTTTCCGGATTTTCTCTTTCATCTCTTCGGGCAAACGCGATACAAACCCGCCCTCCAGATAACGTTCGACATCCAGCATCGGAAAACCGCCGCGTTCTTTTGCCAGTTCGATCGAACCGGTATAGGCGGCATCGCGCATGGCTTTGGCGATCTCGGCCGACAGTATGCGCGCTTTTTCGGAATCGTAACGGATACCCAGCATGATCAGCGCATCGCCAAGGCCGGTAAAACCCAGACCGATACGGCGTTTTGCCGCCGCTTCCCTTGCTTGTTCTTCCAGAGGCCATTTCGTTGCCGTCAAGACGTTATCCAGCATGCGGACGGCAATTTTGGTCACCCGGGTCAACAAATTGAAATCGAATAGCGGCTGCGCCGAGAAAGGCGCGGTGATAAACGACGTCAGATTCAGACTGCCGAGACAGCAACAGCCATAATCCGGCAAAGGCTGTTCGCCGCACGGATTCGTTGCCTCAATGACTTCGCAATAAGCCAAGTTGTTTTCACGGTTGATGCGGTCGATATATAACACACCGGGTTCCGCGGCATTGTAGGTGCTTTTCATGACCAGATCCCACACTTCTCTGGCCTTTATCCGGTTGTAAACCCACTTGCCGTCAGCCCGCTTGAATGCGCCTTTTTCTTTCAGCTCGTCGTTTGGCTCGGCAGTATGAGCCAGTTCGAAATCGCTGTCGGTTTCGACAGCACGCATGAATTCGTCGGACACACCGACAGAAACATTGAAATTGCTGAGCTGGTTCTGTTCCTGTTTGACGGTGATGAATTCAAGAATATCAGGATGATCGATGTTCAAAACCGCCATTTGGGCGCCGCGACGCGCGCCTGCCGATTCAACCGTTTCACATGACCGGTCGAAAACTTTCATATACGAAATCGGGCCGGAAGCGCTGCTGCCCGTTCCGCGAACCTTCGCTCCACGTGGCCGGATAGACGAAAAATTGTAACCGACGCCACCGCCCCGGCGCATGGTTTCGGCGGCCTGAGCCAAAGCCGTGTAAATGCCGGGCTTGCCATCGACCATGTTGGTTATCGAATCGCCCACAGGCTGGACAAAACAGTTGATCAGGGTCGTTTGCAAACCGGTTCCTGCCGCGCTGCTGACCCGCCCTGCCGGAATGAAACCGTTTTGCATGGCCCACAGAAACTCTTCCGCATATTTTTTTCTGCTCTTTGGAGCCTCCACCTCGGCCAATGCACAGGCCACTCTTTCCATTACCTCTTCCGCACTGGTTTCGTCGCCCTTGGCATATTTTTCGAGCAGCACTTCGGTGGAAATTTCCTGTGGCGCAAATACAGACGAGGTTTCACTTTCAGAAACTGGCATAACGACTCCTTGATTCGAATGGTTTATTCGAAAACGGCTCTTCCCGGACCGGCAATTTTTCCAGACGCAACCGTACGATTTTTACAGCCTTCTCACGATTCAGGCTTTTTTGATGTTCAACTTAACTGCAATTTTACTGTTCAACTTGTCCGCGGTCAGCATCTGTGCAATTAGTCCAGTGCGGCAACCAGTTGCGGAACCAGTTCGTTCAAATCCCCGACAATACCGTAGTCGGCAGTCAAAAATATCGGGGCATCCGGATCCTGATTGATGGCAACAATGGTCTTTGAATCCTTGATACCGGCAACATGCTGGATAGCACCGGAAATCCCGATGGCAATATAGAGATCGGGAGCGACGATCTTTCCGGTCTGTCCGACCTGCAAATCATTCGCGATATACCCGGCATCGACAGCAGCGCGCGATGCACCGATCGCCGCACCCAGTTTATCTGCCAGTTGTTCAATGAGCTTGAAATTTTCAGCAGAACCGACACCCTGCCCGCCTGCGACGACAATTTGCGCACTGGATAATTCCGGCCTGGACGATTTGTCGGTCTGTGACGAAAGATATATGGATTTATCGCTGCCGGAAATGGCGACTATGGCTTCAACGGGCACGGAACTTCCTTTTTCCGCGGGGCTGAAAGCCGTGGTTCTGACAGTAATGGCCTTGACCGGATCGGATGACTGCACTGTTGCAATGGCATTGCCGGCATAAATCGGCCGCTCGAATGTATCTTCCGAAATCACTTTGGTGATTTCGGAAACCTGTTCGACATCCAGCCGGGCGGCAACGCGTGGCATCACGGCTTTTCCGAACGATGTGGCCGGCGCCAGCAGGTGGGAATAGGCTGAAGCGATTGCCAGTACCTGTTCAGCCAGGTTTTCAGGCAAACCACGCTCCAGCGACGCCGCATCGGCTAGCAGTACTTTCGAAACACCGGTAACGGTTGCCGCTTCATCGGCGGCATTTTTGCATTCATGGCCCGCTACCAGCAGATGGATATCCTGACCGCACTGCAAAGCGGCACTTACGGTATTTAAAGTACTGTTTTTCAAAGACTGATTGTCGTGTTCGGCAATAACGAGAATGGACATTTTCGAATTCCTGTATGAATCGTGTACGGTCGGACAAGGCTCAAATCACTTTGGCTTCGTTTTTCAGCAGGGAAACCAGCGTCGCGATATCCGAAACCATCCGGACTTCCGAGCGTGCAGCCGGTTCGGCAACCTTGAGAATTTTGAGACGGGATTCAACCGATACACCCAGTTCATCGGGTGTAGTCGATTCAATTGTCTTTTTCCTGGCCTTCATCATATTGGGCAAAGTTACGTAGCGCGGTTCATTCAGCCGCAGATCGACTGTTACCACCGCAGGCAGTTGCAATGCCAATGTCTCCTGACCTTCGTCGATTTCACGGGTGACTATCGCTTTTCCGTTTTCGATCACCAGTTTCGAAACCGAAGTAGCTTGCGGCCAGTCAAGGAGCGCTGCCAACATCTGTCCCGTCTGATTGGCATCGTCGTCGGTTGCCTGTTTGCCCAGAATAACGACATCCGGCTGTTCCTTTTCGACGATTTTTTTCAGCATTTTGGCAACCGCCAACGGCTGCAAAGACGCTTCCGTTTTGACCAGAATGCTTCTGTCGGCGCCGATAGCCATGGCCGTGCGCAAGGTATCCTGCGATTTTTCGACACCACATGAAACGGCAACGACTTCAGTTGCAACGCCTGCTTCCTTTTGCCGTACCGCTTCTTCGACAGCGATTTCATCGAACGGATTCATCGACATTTTCACATTGTCCGTTTCAATGCCGCTCCCGTCCGGTTTGACGCGGATCTTGACGTTGTAATCCACAACCCGTTTGACGGGCACCAGTATTTTCATGCGCTACTCCAAAATAAGCTGCTGTTTCCTGACGCTATTTTCTTTTGACGATAATGGTAAAGATACCGTTTTCTTCCGCCTCGCCCACCACTTCGTTACCGGTCTGGCTGCCGAAAAAATGAAAATCGCGAACCGCTCCCGGATCGGTTGCCAGTACTTTCAGCAACTGGCCCGACTCCATATTCGCCAAGGCCTTTTTTGCCTTCAAAATCGGCATCGGACATTTTGTCCCGCAGGCATCGACGGTCAAATCGGCATGCTTCAGCTCCCTGTCTTCCATTTCCGATCCATTAACCCAGACGTTCTTCTACCCAGTTTTTCACACTCTTTAAAGCTTCGGGCAAAGCGCTCGGATCGCTCCCCCCCGCCTGAGCCATGTCAGGACGGCCCCCCCCTTTTCCGCCGACTTGTCTGGCGACATGATTGACCAGTTCCCCAGCCCTGATTTTCGCCGTCATGTCGGATGTGATGCCTGCAATCAGACTGACCTTGCCGTCTTTTACGGACGCCAGCACAATCGCCGCCGTTTTCAGCCTGTCTTTCAGCTTGTCCATGGCATTGCGCAAACCGGGTACATCGGCGCCTTCTATCAGGGACGCCAGCACCTTGACGCCCTTGACATCCACTGCCTTTGCAGCCAGATCGTTTCCCTGACTGGAAGCGAACCTGGCTTTCAGAGTGGACAACTCGCGGTCGAGCCCTTTCATCTGATCCTGCAACTGGACAATACGGTTAACCAGTTCATCCGGCTGGGTTTTCAGCGCCACAGCCGCTTCACCGACTTTACGGGCCATTTCCTGCACCCAGTACATGGCGGCCAGCCCCGTTACCGCCTCGATACGCCGGATGCCGGCGGCAACGCCGCCTTCCGACACGATCTTGAAAAATCCGATATCGCCAGTCCGGGAAACATGGGTGCCCCCGCACAACTCGCAGGAAAAACCGATATCCAGCACCCGAACCACATCGCCATATTTTTCACCGAAAAGGGCTGTAGCGCCATGCGCAATAGCGTCATCGAAACTCATCTGCTGCGCCTGTGTCGGATTGTTTGCCACAATTTCACGATTGACGATTTCTTCCACCTGCCGGATTTCGTCATCCGTAACCGGGGCATTGTGACTGAAGTCGAAACGGGTTTTGTCCGGATCGACCAGCGAACCGCGCTGTGCAACGTGCTGCCCCAGTACCTGACGCAAGGCCTTGTGCATCAGGTGAGTGACAGAATGGTTGCGCATCGTCTGGGCACGCAATTCCATATTGACCCGCGCATCGACCTTGTCGCCGACAGCAATCGTTCCGGCAACGACCTTGCCATGGTGTCCGGCCACATCGGCCTGTATTTTCTGCGTATCTTCGACGTCAAACCGCATGTGCTGGCCAAGCAGCGCCCCCACATCGCCGACCTGACCGCCGGATTCCGCATAAAACGGCGTCACATCCAGTACGACGACACCGCTCTGCCCTTCCACGATTTTTTCCACAGGTGCGCCATCCTGGTACAAGGCCACAACCGTACCGGTTTCTTCCAGTCTCTCATAGCCGACAAAACGGGTCTTTTCACCGTTATATTCCAGCATGGCGGCCATTTTGAATTTGCCGGAAGCGCGAGCTGTCGCTTTCTGTTTTTCCATAGCGACGTCGAATCCCTGTTCATCGACCGTAATTCCCCGTTCGCGGCAGATATCGGCCGTCAGATCCAGCGGGAAGCCATAGGTATCGTACAGCGTGAAAGCCGTTTCGCCATTCAACACTTTCGTTCCGTCAGCCAGTGCGCTTTCCAGAATCTTCATGCCATTGTCGAGCGTTTCACCGAAACGCTCTTCTTCATGCCGCAGGATTCGCTGCACGTATCCGGCCGATTCCGCCAGTTCCGGATAGGCCGCCCCCATTTCCTTAACGAGATCCTCGACCAGTTTGTAAAAGAACGGTCTGGTCTGGCCCAGCTTGTAGCCGTGACGCAAGGCACGCCGGATAATCCGGCGCAAGACATACCCATGCCCGTCGCTACCCGGAATCAGGCCGTCCACAATCATGAACGTACTCGCACGGATGTGGTCGGCAATGACTTTCAGTGAATTATTCGTCAGATCGGCCGTTCCCGTTTCGCGGGCGGCAGCCCTGATCAGATTCTGGAACAGATCGATTTCGTAATTGCTGTGGACATGCTGCAAGACGGCTGCGAGACGTTCCAGCCCCATGCCGGTATCGACGCAGGGGCTTGGCAAGGGTGTCATATTGCCCTGTTCGTCCCGATTGAACTGCATGAACACGAGATTCCAGATTTCGATGTAACGGTCACCGTCTTCATCCGGACTTCCCGGAGGGCCGCCGGCGATTTCAGGGCCGTGATCGTAAAAGATTTCACTGCATGGGCCACATGGTCCGGTATCGGCCATCTGCCAGAAATTGTCGGAAGCGTAACGCGCCCCCTTGTTATCGCCGATGCGGACGATACGTTCTTTGGGAAGACCGATTTCATTGGCCCAGATGTCATAGGCTTCGTCGTCTTCCTGATAGACGGTCGCCCAGAGTTTTTCAGGAGGCAACTTGTACACCGTCGTCAGCAAATCCCAGGCAAAATGGATGGCATCGCGTTTGAAATAATCGCCGAAACTGAAATTGCCGAGCATTTCGAAAAAGGTGTGATGGCGCGCCGTATAACCGACATTCTCGAGATCGTTGTGTTTGCCGCCAGCCCGCACGCAGCGCTGGACGGAAGTCGCCCGGGTATAGGGACGCTTGTCCAGTCCCAGAAAAACGTCCTTGAACTGGACCATACCCGCATTCGTCAACATCAGCGTCGGATCGTTGGCAGGAACCAGCGGACTTGAACGGACGACAGTATGGCCTTTTGCTTTGAAAAAACTCAGGAACTTTTCACGAATTTCGGCAGATTTCATTTTTATGGCAAGAAAAGCAGTAATGCTGAAGAAAGGATTATAAAAGAAAAACTCCGGACACACGCGACAGTTTTAGGCTATCCGAAATGGCCCAAACCTTCCGGAACGGTTACAGAAAACGCGCTGTAAAAGCGCTCCCGGACAATCAGCATGCCAAAAATGAAACCTGGCAATTTTCATGGCTGTGGTTTAAATAAAACACTCCTCCCAACGGAAAACAGCCTGTCTTAAACAGGCTGTTTTCAAGCGCTTTAAAGCGGCTTCATCCGTTAGCCGACCCATTTACGGGCATTGCGGAACATACGCATCCAGGGGGAACATTCTCCCCAGAAATCCGGCGCCCAGGATTGCTGCACCGTTTTAAACACCCTTTCCGCATGCGGCATCAGTACCGTAAAGCGGCCATCCGGCGTCGTAACCGAAGTGATCCCCTGCGGAGAACCGTTCGGATTCAGCGGATAAACCTCGGTCGGCATTCCGTTGTGATCGATGTAACGCATGGCGACCAATGCCTTGCCGATATCGCCCTGTTGCGAGAAATCGGCCCTTCCTTCTCCATGCGAGACGACAATCGGCGCTTTCAGCCCATCCATCCCCTTAAAGAAAATGGAAGGCGATTTCGGAATCTCGACCATGGTGAAACGGGCCTCGAATTGCTCGGAGCGGTTCCGGACGAACTTCGGCCAGGCATCCGCCCCGGGAATAATGGCGGCGAGATTGCTCATCATCTGGCAACCGTTACAGATACCCAGCGCAAAGGTATCCTGCCGGAAGAAGAAGGTTTCGAACTGTTCTTTCAGCCTTTCGTTGAACAGGATGGTTTTCGCCCATCCCTCGCCTGCGCCGAGCACGTCGCCATATGAGAATCCCCCGACAGCGATCATTCCCTTGCAGTCGTCCAGAGACAGTCGCCCATCAATCAGATCGCTCATATGGATATCAACTGCCTCAAAACCGGCCTTGTGCATGACATAAGCGGTTTCGACATGGGAATTCGATCCCTGTTCGCGCAATATGGCGACACGCGGACGCTGGCCTTTGGCAATGAACGGGGCGGCGATATCTTCTTCCGGATCGAAGGGAACCAGCGGCGTCATGCCGGGGTCATTCGTATCCAGTATCCGGTCATATTCCATATCGGCGCACTCGGGATTGTCGCGCAGGCGGGCGATGCGCCAGCTCGTTTCACTCCAGAGGCGATGAAGATCGACGCGGGAATGCGTATAGACCGGCATGCCGCGCAATTTGAATTCCAGTGTTTCACCATCGGTAACGGAACCCAGGTAATGGGTGGCTCCTTCGAGACCGGCCGTTTTCAGTCTCGCCTTGACCTTGTCCAGATCGCCGAAACGGACCTGAATAACCGCGCCCAGTTCTTCATTGAACAGAACCGACAGAACATTTGCCTTGTCAGAACCTTTGGCAACCGCCGCATTGACCACGTAATCCAGATCGATATCGAGTCCGCAGCGGCTGGCAAACGCCATTTCACACAATGTAGCGAACAAACCGCCATCGGAACGGTCATGATAGGCCAGCAATTTGCCTTCCCGGTTCAGTTTCTGGATTACAGCAAAAAAGGCTTTTAGATCGCCTGCATCGTCCACATCCGGCACAGCAGAACCGATCTGCCGGGTCACCTGTGCCAGCGCCGATGCACCCATCCGGTTTTTACCGCGACCGAGATCAATCAGGATCAGCGCCGTTTCACCGATATCCCTCTTCAGTTGCGGCGTCAGCGCCTCGCGCGCATCCGTAACCGGCGAAAAAGCGGAAACGATCAGGGAAACCGGGGAAGTCACTTCCTTCTCGGTTTCGCCGTCCTTCCAGGTCGTTCTCATCGACAGGGAATCCTTTCCGACCGGAATACTGATACCGAGTGCGGGACACAACTCCAGGCCGACGGCCCTGACTGTATCGAACAGGGCTGCATCCTGCCCGGGCTGGCCACAGGCCGCCATCCAGTTGGCTGACAGTTTGATATCGGAAATGTCCCCTATCGGAGCGGCAGCGATATTGGTCAGGGCTTCGCCGATCGCCATACGGCCGGAAGCCGGCGCATCAATCACCGCCAGGGGCGTCCTTTCTCCCATGGCCATCGCCTCGCCGGCATATCCTTCATAACTCATCAGGGTAACGGCACAATCCGCTACCGGAACCTGCCAGGGCCCCACCATTTGATCGCGACTCGTCAAACCGCCGACAGAACGGTCCCCTATCGTGATCAGAAACGATTTGTCTCCAACCGCAGGCAACAGCATCACATCGCGGGCGACTTTTTCGATTTCGAGCTGGTCCAGCCTGACGGGAGGATAATGGCGAGCGACATGGGTAACATCACGGTGCATTTTCGGCGGTTTGCCGAGCAGGACATCCATGGGCATATCGACAGGATTGTTGCCATATTCGGGATCGACCACTTTCAGTTGCCGTTCTTCCGTGGCAACTCCCACGATGGCATAGGGACAGCGCTCCCGGCCACACAGTTCATCGAACAATTCAATGTCTTTCTGGGCGACGGCCAGAACATATCGTTCCTGTGACTCATTACTCCAGATTTCGCGCGGCGACAGTCCGCTTTCCTCCAGTGGCACGTTTCGCAAATCGAAAACGGCGCCCCTGTTGGCATCGTTGGTAATCTCCGGAAAAGCATTCGAAAGACCGCCGGCGCCCACATCGTGAATGGAGAGAATCGGATTGTTTTCTTTCATCGCCCAGCAGGCATTGATCACTTCCTGCGCCCGGCGCTGCATTTCGGGATTGCCGCGCTGGACGGAATCGAAATCGAGATCAGCCGTATTGGCGCCAGTTGCCATGGAAGAAGCGGCTCCGCCCCCCATCCCGATGCGCATGCCGGGACCACCCAGCTGAATCAGCAGGGTTCCGGTCGGCAACGGGTCTTTTTTCGTATGCAAGTCGGAAATCGAACCAATACCTCCCGCCAGCATGATAGGCTTGTGATAACCAAACACGCTGTTATCGACGTTCTGTTCATAGGTACGGAAATAACCAGCCAGATTGGGGCGGCCGAATTCATTGTTGAAGGCAGCGCCCCCGATCGGGCCGTCGATCATGATTTGCAGGGGAGAAGCAATACGATCCGGTTTTCCGTAAACCGTGTCGCCGTTCTCCTGATTCGCTTTCGTTACATCGGAGGCTGCTTCCCAGCTTCGCACGGCATCAGGCAATTGCAGATTGGATACAGTAAAGCCTGTCAGCCCGGCCTTGGGTTTGGCGCCACGGCCCGTTGCCCCTTCATCCCGGATTTCACCCCCCGAACCGGTCGCCGCCCCCGGAAACGGTGAAATGGCTGTCGGATGATTGTGGGTTTCCACTTTCATCAGGATATGAGCCAGTTCCTCATTGGGCCGATAAACGTAATCGCCTCTTCCGCCCTGCGGATAAAACCGCATGACCCTTTTGCCTTCGATAATGGAAGAATTGTCCTTGTACGCGACAATGGTTTTTTCCGGATGCCTTTCATGGGTATGGCGGATCATCGCGAAAAGCGAATCCGGCTGTTCCTTTCCATCAATCGTCCAACCGGCATTGAAAATCTTGTGACGGCAGTGTTCGCTATTGGCCTGGGCAAACATCATCAGTTCGACATCGGTCGGATTGCGTCCGGCCTGGGTAAATGCCTCGAAAAGATAATCGATTTCATCGTCAGAAAGCGCCAGCCCCAGTTCCCTGTTTGCCGCCACCAGCGCTTCTTTTCCGCCTGCCGCAATATCCACAAACTCAAGCGGTTTCGCGTCCAGTTCCTGAAACAGGGCTTTGGCATCGCCACGTTTGTCGAGCACCATTTCCGTCATGCGGTCATGCAGCCTGCCCACCAGTTTCAGACGTTCGGTTTCGGAAACGGGCGGCACGTTTTCCTGACGCCGGACACAATAGGAAATACCCCGCTCAACCCGTTTGACATCGTCCAGCCCACAATTGTGGACAATATCCGTCGCTTTCGACGACCATGGAGAAATAGTTCCGATACGGGGAACGACAACGTATTCCTCGCCTTTTTCCATACCGGTGAACGGATCTCCATAAGTCAACAACGTTGTCAGACGAGCAAGCTCTTCTTCCGACAGTTCATCAGCAGCGTCTACAAAATGCAGATAGCGCGCGGTAACTTCGGTAATGGCAGGATCGATTTCCTGCAAGGCAGACAAAAGGCGTTTGGCACGGAAAGCGGACAGAGCATTGGAACCCGGCAAAATAAGCATAGCGTATGTACAAAGAAAGGAAAAAAAGAACAGACCGACAAACTGTTATTATACCCTTGCCGCCGAAACAGAAACAGACAGCTCCCGAAAAAGACGCCCTGACAGACGTCCGTAAAGACAGTCTCAGGATGCTTTCGGGAACTTTGCCGCAGGAAAAGAAACCGAAACGATAAAGCCGCCGTTTTCCCGGTTTTCAAGACGGACACGGCCGCGATAACGTTTGGCAATTCGCGATACGATCGCCAACCCGAGTCCCGATCCGTTCGCCTGCCCCCGTGCATTGTCCATCCGGGTGAATGGACGCAACATCCGCTCCAACTCGGTTTCAGGAACACCGATACCGCAGTCTGCCAGTTCGATTTTCACCTCGTCCCCTGCCCGGTAGCACGTTATATCGACCTCGGCCAGATCGCTACCGGGCGTTTTCCCGTAACGCCCGGCATTGGTCAGAACATTGTTGACCAGCCGCCTGATATCGACTTCACTGGCGACAACAGTCAATCCGTCTTCTATCCGGGCAGTCAGCCGCAGCCCGGGACGACGTGCCGCTTCCTCGACAATTGAGTGCAAAAGCGAACTGAGATCGACAGTTTCGGATGCGGCCGGCGCACCCAGGCGAGCATAATCCAGAAACTGTCCGACAATGGCATCCATTTGGGAAATATCCGACTGCATCCCCTCCCGGCTTTCGGCAGGCAAAGACGACATTTCCAGTTCCAGACGCATGCGCGTTAACGGCGTTCTCAAATCGTGCGAGATGCCCGCCAGAATTTCCGTCCTGTCCGAATCGACCCGCTCGAGATCTTTCACCATCTGGTTGAAGCTGTGGTTCGCTTCCCTGATCTCGGTTATTCCTTTTTCCGGCAACGGTTCAGGCGATTTTCCGTTCGCCATCTGCCGGGCGGCATAAGCCAGTCTGGCCAGCGGTTCATTCAGGAGCCTTGAAATGAACCCCGCTCCCAAAAGCGAAAGAACCAGCACGATGCCGCCCCAGCCCAGCCAGCGCAAACCGGAAATTCCCCTGACGCGTCCATTATCCAGCCTGAGCCAGTACACATCGTCTTCTTCCAGTGCGAAACTGATCCAGAATCCCGGCATATCGTTGACTCTCGGAGACAAAATCGTGTCACTTCCCATTTTCTGCTGAATATAAGGCAACATGCTTTGCATCAGATCGTCGCCGCTGGCGGCCGGTTCGATCTGGTCTGTCGGTTCCAGAGGATAAATCCTGATACCTTCGTTACTTGCCAGATCGAACAACAATTCCCGTCTCGACTCCGGTTCGGAATGCACGAGCGCGGCACGGGTAATCGTCACGAGCGACACCACCTGTTCGGCGATCGCCCTGGCACGGGTTCCACGCTGTTCCAGACGGAAACTGGCAATCCATGCGCCCATACTGATGACCAGCACAATCCCGACAAGAAAAAAAGTCCGCCAGAAAAGGCTGCTTTTCCACCATGGCACAGGTGAAACGGGCAATACGGATTGCATGGAGCGGAGCTGCGAATGGTCGGACATGGCAGGCACTTACGATTTACCGGGCTGAGACACTTTATCCGGTATGAAAACATAACCCAGTCCCCACACCGTCTGGATATAGAGCGGGTGGGACGGATCGGGCTCGATCAGTTTCCGCAACCGGGATATCTGGACATCCAGACTCCGGTCAAACACTTCATACTCCCGCCCTTTGGCCAAAGACATGAGCTTGTCCCGCGACAAGGGTTGCCGGGCGTGGCTGGCGAATGCTTTCAGAACAGCGAATTCTCCCGTTGTCAGGGATATATTTTCACCATTCTTTCTCAAGGTCCGGTTACCCAGATCAAGCTGGAATTCCCCGAAATGGAAAACCTGTTGCGTTTCCGAGGGAGAACCGGGAATTTCGCCGGGATGCCGCCTTCTCAAAACGGCACCGATACGGGCCAGCAATTCGCGAGGATTGAACGGCTTCGGCAAATAATCGTCCGCTCCCATTTCGAGCCCGACAATCCTGTCCGTATCCTCCCCTTTGGCTGTCAACATGATAATCGGCGTTGTATCCCCGCCACCACGCAGGCGACGGCAAATCGACAGTCCGTCTTCTCCGGGCAACATAAGGTCAAGCACCAGCAAATCGAAACGTTCGCGCATCCAGAAGCGGTTCATGGTTTGTGCATTTTCTGCCGTCGTCACAGCAAAACCGTGTTCCGCAAGATAACGCCGCAACAGGTCTCTCAGACGAACATCGTCATCCACTACCAGAATTTTTGTCTGACGTCCCTGCTTTTCCAAATTTTCTTCTGTACCCATAGTGATATTGTCCGCAATTATAAAACCGTCAAAAAGAGACTAGACCAGAATTCAAAATTTCATGAAACGGCATTACACAAAGTTACAAACTTTAACGTTTTTTTATGACGGGATATTACTTTATTGACTACACTTGGGGAAACGGTAATTGATCTTTTCTTTATCCTCATTGAGGTGGAACGCATTTTCACCGATCGTAAAAGACATGAAAGTTTTTTTCTCGCTTATCTTCGGCTCGATTCTCCTGATTTTCGGGATAAATCCCCTGTTTGCCGGTTCCGCCTGCAATTCCTATGGCAACGCACAAAGCTGTTCGTCCGACAACGAAAAATCCTCCCTAGGTATCCGGGAAGATAAAGCCCACATGCGCTCTCTGAGAAGACAGCACACACGGGAAGCCTACAACCGGAACAACACGACCAATACCTCTCTTTCCGACGCCGATTGCCAGCGCTGCTACAGGGGAAAAAGAATGACGGTGGATGAGCGCATGCGCCTGAGACAGCAGATCGACGAAGCCGGACAGGCGATTTATCATCACTGAAAAGAAAAAACCTCCCACGTCAAATCCCTGAATGGGAAATCTGTTACGGTTACCGGGTTAAAAGTTGGCGGATGAATCTTTTTATGGCAGAATAATGTGTTTAAAAGTTTTGGCTGATCCAGTAAACTTTTTTAATCTTACCATTTGACTTAACCGGGCAAGTGGCCGGCAATCAGGTCGTGAAGCAGGCGGGACCTATGAAGTGCCGGTTGGCTACCACTATATCAGAGGCAATAAATGAAAGAAGGCATTCATCCAGAATATCGTGACGTCGTGTTCCAGGACGTTTCATGCGATTTCAAATTCATCACGCGTTCCACCATCCCGACACGTGAAACCATCATGTTCGAAGGTAAAGAATACCCGCTTGTGAAAGTTGAAGTTTCAGCGGAATCGCACCCGTTTTATACCGGCAAATACAAGATCGTCGATACAGCGGGCCGCGTTGAGAAATTCCGCCAGAAATTCGGCAAGGTCGGTTCCAAGGTTTCTGCCGGCTGATCGTTCAATCCGTGAAAAAGGCAGCTTCGGCTGCCTTTTTTTTTCCGAACCCCCTGTTTGGCTGAATCTGTACCTGTATTTGTCCGATGCCCGATACACAGCCCAGTCTGATCCCTCCCACCAAACCGGTACGCCTGCCGGCTTCGGCCACGCTGACCCTGCCGCGTTGGGGAATCCTGCTGCTCTGTCTGCTTTATATATTGCCCGGGCTGGTCGGTCGTGATCCCTGGAAAAACAGCGACGCCGCCGATTTCGGCGTCATGTGGACCATGGCACAGCACGGCTGGCAGGACTGGTTGTGGCCCAACATTTCGGGACTTCCTGTCGCAGGCTCCGGCCCGTTGACTTTCTGGCTTGGCGCGCTCTGCATCAAACTTTTCGGAGGAGTACTGGGCGCTCCGCTGGCGGCCAGAATCGCTCCCCTGTGTTTTTTCCTGATAGGCGCCTATTCTGTCTGGCACACGACTTATCTTCTGGGACGCCGTACAGAAGCCCAACCCATGAGACTCGCATTCGGTGGACAGCCTGAAGCGATGGCCTACGGCCGGGTTCTGGCCGACGGCGCCCTCCTGATTTACCTGGGCTGCCTCGGCCTTTTAATGCACAGTCACGAAACCAGCGTCGAAGCGCTGTTTGTCGCCCTGATCGCCTATACCCTTTACAGATGCACCCGTTATATCGACACCCCCAGCCTGAAAAACGCCTGTCTGCTCGGGCTTGCGCTGGGTGCCCTTACCTTGACCAACGGACTGGTTACGCCTTTGGGTCTGTATGTGTGCTTTATGACCGGGATTTTTTTCTGCAAGCCACCGAAAAGAAAACATGCCGTCAATCTGCTGGTTTCCTTTGCCGTCACCGTTGCAATCGTCTTTTTGTGGTGGGCAATATTGAGTCTGGCGCGCCCATACGACAGTTCGCCTTTCAATGCCTGGCTCGTCTGGAATTCGATGCAGATCGGTCTTCCGACTTTCGACTCTATCGGAAATTTTTTCCGGAACGGTATCTGGTTCTTTTGGCCGGCATGGCCTTTTGCGTGCTGGGCCATTTATGCCTGGCGAAAGGAGTGGCGTTCCGCTCATGTTCTGTTGCCTTTTTTGTTTACCGTTACTTTTCTTGTCCTCGCTTTTTTCAATCCGCAAAAAGAAGAAACCGTTTTGCTTGCGTTCCTGCCGCCGCTTGCCATACTGGCGGCGCTGGGACTGCCGACTATGAAACGGGGCGCCATTAACGCCATCGACTGGTTTTCGGTCATGACGCTGACCCTGTGCGCCTTGTTCATCTGGCTGGCCTGGCTGGCCAGACACACAGGCTGGCCGGCGGGCATTGCCAGAAACGCGACAAAACTGGCGCCCGGTTTTCTCCCGGAATTCAGCATCTTCGCCACTTTAGTGGCGGCATGTGCCACCCTGTTCTGGTTCGCTCTGGTTTACTGGCGCATTTCCCGCCAGCCCTCCGTTTTGTGGCGTGCGGTCGTCCTCTCCACAGGCGGCGTTATCCTGTGCTGGGTTCTTCTGGCAACCCTGTGGCTGCCATGGATCAACTACAGCAAGAGTTATGCCGGTATTGCCGTTGAAATGGCAAGCCATGTAAAAAAAGGCAAATACAGCTGCATCAAGACCAACGTATCGGCTGCCCAACGGGCATCGTTCGCCTATTTCGGCAACGTGCGCTTCGAAGGATTTATTGCCGAACCGTGCGATTATGTACTCCTGGGCGACCGCGTTCCCAAATACAATCGCCCCATTTCGCCAAAGACGTATAAGCGCATGAAACTCGTCTGGGAAGGTCACCGGCCAAGCGATCGGGGCGAGCGCTTCCGCCTTTACCAGTCCACAGAGTGAAAAAGGAAAAACGGACTTTCCGTCACTTTTTCGCCATCCTCGGCCTGGCGCTGCCGATATGGATCGGCCAGCTGGCCGCTATCGCCAATCCGGTTCTGGACACGGCCATGGTTTCACGCTATTCCGTTACCGATCTGGGCGCGCTTGCCGTCGGAGCCTCTGTCTACATCAGTGTTTACGTGGCCTTGAATGGCGTTATGCAATCGCTGGCGCCAACATTCGGACAATTGTATGGCGCGGGGAAATTCGCTGAAATGGGTAAAGAAGCCAAACAGGGCGTCTGGCTCGCCATTTTTCTCTCACTGGCCGGTTCCTGCCTGTTATATTTTCCCCAACCGCTGCTTTCGATAGCCGACGCCACTCCGGAAGTGACCGAAAAAGCGACCTTCTATCTCCGCATTCTGGCGTTTTCCCTTCCGGCATCGCTGAATTTTCTGGTCTATACTACCCTGAACAACGCCATGGCCCGTCCGAAAATGGTTATGGCCATTCAGGTCGCAGGCCTTCTTCTGAAAATACCACTCAATACCCTGTTCATTTTCGGCGGAATGGGCATTCCAGCCTTTGGCGGTCCGGGATGTGCGCTTGCCACGTTTGTTATCGTCTGGCTTGAACTTCTGATCGGTTATCTGATCCTCCGCTACAATCCTTTTTACAGGATAGTGCACCTTTTCGGAAACGGAATAGCCGGACCGGACTGGAAATCGCTGAAAGCGCTTCTGGCCCTCGGTATCCCCGTCGGTCTTAACTACTTTATAGAAGTCACCTCTTTCACTTTCATGGCCCTGTTCATTGCCAGACTCGGCATCAACGCTGTGGCCGGACATCAGATTGTCGCGAACTTTTCCGGCGTTCTGTACATGCTTCCCTTGTCTCTTGCCAGCGCAACCAGCACGCTGGTGGCCCAATCCATTGGCGCCGGACAGCTTGAAAGGGCACGCGACATTTCCTCGTCCGGCATCCGTCTGTCCGCGGCACTGGCCCTTCTGGCCGCCTGCTCCGTTTGGCTTGCCAAAGACTGGATCATCAGTCTCTACACAGCCATTCCTGTTGTCGCCGCCAGCGCATCCCCGCTTTTTCTCTTTTTGTGCAGCCTGCTTTTTTTCGATGCCATCCAGGTTAGCTCATCCTATGTTCTTCGCGCCTATAAAGTGGTTCTTGCGCCGACACTTTTATATGTCCTGACACTCTGGTGTATCGGACTGGGCTGCGGTTATGCCTTTGCCTTCAACCTCATCCCTTCTCTCATACCATCCCGGATAACAGGCTCCTCCGGTTTCTGGTTCAGCAATTGCATCAGTCTGGTCATCCTTTCCATCGGCATGAGCGTCCTCCTGAAAAAAACGGAGAAAAAAGTCAGGAAAGAAATGGAATCGTCTGTAAACTATCCAGACTGATGAAAAACAATCGTTTCCGACAGTAACGCTCCGCAAAGAAAGTATGCCATTCGTTTTTTACCCTGATAAATTGCCGCTACAGTCGAAAAACAGACTGCCTGGATATCGCTTTCGATAACGCATGATTTAAAAAGGCCGCTCCATGCTCCCTGAAACGCTTGCTTTACACCTGCCCGGAAACGCTGAAAAAACCCGGAGGCTCTTTGTCGCCTTGTTGCCGGACAGGCACACCAAAGAGAAGCTGGCAAGCGTACAGAAAAAGATAGCCGGCAGGAAAACCCCTCCGGAAAACTTCCACCTGACCCTTTTCTTTCTGGGCAATCAGCCTGAAAGTATTCTTTTTCCCCTGAAAAATTTTATGGATCGGGTGACTTTCGATCCTTTTGTTCTTTCACTGGACAAAACAGGTTATTTTTCAAAAATCCGCCTAAGCTGGATCGGCCCGACGGAAATTCCGCCCGGCCTTGTCCAGCTCCATAACACAACACGCCAGTTTCTGGTTCCGGCTTATCTTGAAGACAAAAGGGAATCTTTCCGCCCCCATGTTACACTCGCCAGAAAATCGCTGCCGCCATCGGTGAAAATAACATCCCCCGTCGTGTGGACTGTCGATCGCCTTGCCCTGATGGAATCCATTTTAAGCAAGGAACCCGGCAGACATCCCCAATACCGGATAATGCATGAAAAAACCGCCAATACCCCAACCGGATATCCCGATATCTGAAAAACGGCCACATTTTGGAACAGAAATATCCGGAACGGGTTCGTTCCCCTTTTTTTATGTTCCGTTTCCTTCCGCATCGGATCGTTCCGACAGAAACACACTCCCCTGTGAAACAGAAGCCGTCAGACCGCGCAACTGTCTCCAGCCCATCCCTCGCAGGGCGTCCGCCTTCCGGCAATTTGCCTTCTTTTTCAGACGCGAGCAATACGTTTCAAAACGTAGGCGGCGGCAGCCATCCCAAAACCGGCCGTTACCGCCATCGCCGTCCCGAAGCCTGCCGGATTCAGCCCTGCAATTTTCACCGCGCTTTCCGGTTCATTTCTTTCAGGGTCTGGATAGCGGACCGGTTCCAGAGAATAAACGGCATCAATGCCGAATCTGTTTTTCGGATTGCGCGTGAATCCATATTGCGAGCGCAAACGCTTGCGTACTTTTGCCAGCAAGGGTTCCTGTTGTGTTCGAGACAGATCGCATATGTCGATACGGGTTGGATCCATCTGTCCTCCGGCGCTCCCCACCGTAACGACAGGAATCGAACAGTCGCGGCAGTAGGCAATCAATTCAGCCTTGTCCCGGACACTGTCAATGGCGTCGATGATGAAATCGAACTTGGCGCTTCCAATCAATTCATCGATATTTTCCGGCGTCAGGAAACACTGAAGGGATACGACTTTACACTGCGGATTGATGGCGGCAATCCGGTCGGCCAGAACGGATACTTTCGATCTGCCCAGCGTATCGTCCAAAGCCTGAAGCTGCCTGTTCATATTGGAGACGACAAGAAAATCGCCGTCGATCAGGGTCAGGGAGCCAATCCCGCTCCTTGCCAGGGCTTCTACGGCCCATGAGCCGACTCCACCGACACCGACAACAGCTACATGAGCCTGTTGCAAGCGATAAAATCCATCTTTCCCGAACAGACGGACTGTACCGGCAAAACGGAGAGAAATGTTTGAATCGTCCATCATTGACAAGGGCATTTTCCATTCAGACTTTCCTTAAAACAAAACCACCCGGATTAAAGAAAGATGACTTGTTTTTCAGCAAGGAAAGCCTGTCGACTCTTCCATGAAGTTCAGGTAGCATGCTTTCAGCGCTATTGCATGAGCCAGCCTGGCAGACCTGACCGGTTATTTTATCGGACGCGCGCCACCATAGCCAGTAGCCCAAGGGATAAAACCCGTTGAAAACAGGCAAAAACGGCGCACCGCCCGTTTTCCTGGCGGGAAACCTTTATCTTTTTTATTCAGCCTGTTTAACAAAACAAGCTCTTGCTTTTTAAAAAAAGAGTAAATCGGAAAAGAAATATGCTATTAATTTCATATTAACTGCCCTGCCCCTTCCATTTTCCAACACAAAGTGGGATATGCCTTACGGAGAGAAAAAAACTGATTTAAAATCTAAGAGTAATAACGTGCCCATCAATGGTGTAGCCAGATCGGGGACGCGAAAGAATTTTCAGATAAAACCATCATGGGGAGGGAAACTGTGTTCTGGGAAAAGAAATTGGCAAACTGGGTTAACGACGTACGCAAAACGTCTCAATTACCGTTGCGTCTGGAATTATGGACCGGACAAAAATACGACCTTAACCCCAATGAAGACCCGAAAGTCGTCATAAGAATACCTGAACTCGCATCCCTTAGCTATCTTTTGAAGCCGACCCTGGATAATCTGGGAACCGCTTATGTAGAAGGCAAAATCGAAGTGCAGGGTACCCTGAACGACATGATCACCATGGGCAATTCGCTGGCCGATCTCTTCGATACGCCCGCCTCGGCCACTGCGGCCAAATTCAGACATTATTTCGGAGGACGCCACAACCGGAAAATCGACGCCGAATCCATCGGTTACCACTATGACGTTTCCAACGAATTCTATCAGCAGTGGCTCGATCCCAATATGGTTTATTCCTGTGGATACTTCGAAAATGGAGACGAAGATCTGGCGACAGCTCAAATCAAGAAAATCGACCATATCCTGACCAAAATCAGGGTACGCCCAGGCGACCGGTTACTCGATATCGGCTGTGGCTGGGGCGCGCTTGCCATCCGGGCGGCGGAAAAGTACGGCGCCAATGTCGTGGGCATCACCCTTTCCAAAAACCAGTATGAACTGGCGCGTCAACGCGTCCGTGAAAAAGGTCTGGAAGACAAGATCGACATTCGTATTCAGGATTACCGCGATGTAACCGGACAATTCGACCGCATCACCAGTGTCGGCATGTTCGAACACGTCGGTCTGCGTTATCTTGTCGATTATTTCAAGATTATTCACAAGCTGCTTAAAGACGACGGGATTGCCATGAACCACGGCATTACCAGTTGCGATGCCGAAAGCGGGGAAACGCCTTTCGGCGGTGGCGAATTCATCGAAAAGTATGTTTTCCCGAATGGCGAACTGCCTCATATCGGCCTGGTACTGAAAAACATGCAGGAAGCGGGACTGGAAGCGCTCGATATCGAAAACCTGCGCCATCATTACGCAAAAACCTGCGGTATCTGGGCGGAAAACTTTGAAAAAGCGACCTCCGCCATCAAGCAGTTGACCGACGAAAAACGATACCGGATATGGCGCGTTTATCTGGCAGGCTGTTCCTACGCTTTCGCCCTGGATCGTGTAGCCATCTTCCAGGTTGTCTGCATCAAATCCGGCCGTACCTCGCCTCTCTTGCCGATGTCGAGAAACTATATGTACGAAAAAAAGGACTGAACGCCAGCGGTTAATACCTTGTCGCTCTCATCATGACATGCCCGGCACTGCCGGGCATTTTTACAGGGATGAATCTTTTAGACGATCGGCAAACATTTTCCGGAATTCCGCAAGCTTCGGTTCAATGACATAAATACAATATCCCTGATCAGGATTCTGCCGGTAAAAGTCCCGGTGATAATCTTCCGCAGGATAGAAACCTTCCAATGGAACCAGTTCGGTAACCAGAGGAGACGACCACACACTTCCCATAGCGGCAATCACCTCTTCCGCGATTTTTTTCTGTTCCGGAGAGTGGTAAAAAACGACCGATCTGTACTGCGGCCCGATGTCGTTGCCCTGTTGGTTCAATGTCGTAGGGTTATGCACAGTAAAAAAGATGTTCAGGATATCACGGTAACTGATCACATCCGCATCAAATGTAATCTGTACCACTTCCGCATGTCCCGTCATCCCACCGCAAACTTGCAAGTAAGAAGGGTTATCGACATGCCCCCCTGCATATCCCGACACAACCCCCGTTACTCCTTTCAATTGCTGGAAAACCGCTTCCAGGCACCAGAAACATCCGCCTCCGAGCGTCGCTTTTTCAAGTGTCATATTGTTTATCTCCGATTAATGCCAAATACAGTATTTCATAAGTCACATCTTGAAAGAATATAAT
This sequence comes from Oxalobacter paraformigenes, assembly GCF_000158475.2. Taxonomy (GTDB): domain Bacteria; phylum Pseudomonadota; class Gammaproteobacteria; order Burkholderiales; family Burkholderiaceae_D; genus Oxalobacter; species Oxalobacter paraformigenes. Next base: position 1,503,756 of record NZ_KI392031.1, read on the forward strand.
AAACTGTTTTTAAAAAAGTTTTTTGACATACCCATAAAAACCGAAATAAAGCTCAATTTATTCAGGATTGACGGTACAGGCAAAGGCCTTAAAAATAAAATCGCATTTCATCATTTAATGCAACACATTCAACGAAAAACATTCATGCAGGATATCAGTATCGCTGTTATGGCAATCCTGTTTGATAACCGGTTTTTTCTGGGAGAAAAATCATGTTCAAGAAAATACTCATCCCGACAGACGGCTCTGCACTGGCTACCCAGGCGGCACTGGAAGGTATCGATTACGCAAAAAAAGCAGGCGCTGAAATTGTTTGCGTTTTTGCCGCGGGAGAAAATCAGGCGGCCGTTTTCGACTTTACCCATATCCGGCCTGAAACACACTGGCCAACCGATGAGGAGTACAGGCAAGCTGTCACAGACACATCCCGGGCATTCATGGCTCCCATCCGCGAAGCTGCGGCAACGGCAGGCGTCAAATTCAGTGAAGAAACCTACATTTCCAGATCCCCGGCGACCTCTATCGTCATGGCCGCCGAAAAGAATGGATGCGATCTGATTTTCATGGCTTCCAGAGGACGCAGCGGCTGGGAAAAAGTCCTTCTCGGCAGCGTCGCCGCCAGGGTAATGGCTTCAAGCCCGATTCCGGTACTGGTTTACAAAGTCAAAAAAGAAGCGCTTCCGGCAAATTATATGGATTACACCCCGCTGGAATAAGCCTGTTTTTGCCGTTTCGCCGTATCGGTCAACCTTGGCGAAACGGCTATCGCAAACGCCTTTTCCTCACTATTCCTGCTAACACTTAACTGGAGGCAGCCAGAAATAGCCGGAAACACGAGGTTTCCGGCAAATAACGTTGCCATAAGAGACAAAAAAAGGCGCTCCCTGCCGCTGACGCGCCCGGTTCGGCAAAAGCCGCTAACCGTTTTTCACACAAAAGCGCCCTGAACCACGAAAGTCCCACAGATGACGATTCAGGACAATACCACTTTTTCCAGAAAACACCGGACAGGCAGCCTTGTACCGAAACGATGGACAATTTTTGAAGAGTGCTGCAAGGACAGCACTCCAGCGTAAAAGGACGCTTTGAGTGCAAAAAACATTTTTCGGACAAGACGTTTTTCAATGTCTCTTTTTATCCTGTCCGAACTCATGAACCTTCATTTTGAAAACCGTTTAAAAATAATACAATCACCTGTTTTTTAAAACTTTTTTGAAAAAGTGGCAAAACTCAAAATAAAACTTCTTTAATTAGTCATTGACGGCCTATGAAAAATGCATAAAAATGAAACAGCAGTTAACGAGTTTTACACAGCGATGTCCAGAAAAAATACTGCCAGTATTAATGTCGCTGTATTGGCAATCCTGTTTCATAACCGGTTTTTTCAGGGGAGAAAAATCATGTTCAAGAAAATACTCATCCCGACAGACGGCTCTGCACTGGCTACCCAGGCAGCACTGGAAGGTATCGAGCTTGCTAAAAAAGTAGGCGCTGAAATTGTTTGCGTTTTTGTAGCCGGGGAAAATCAGGCGGCCGTTTTCGACTTTGCGCATGTAAAACCGGACAACAGCTGGCCGACCAATGAAGAATACAAACAAGCGGTCAAAGGTGCTGCAAAAGAATTCATGACCCCCATCCGTGAAGCGGCTTCCGCAGCCGGCGTCAAGCTGGATGAACAGACCTATATTTCCAATTCGCCAGCGCTTTACATTGTCTCCGCGGCCGAAAAAAATGGATGCGATCTCATTTATATGGCTTCCCGGGGACGTGCCGGCTGGGAAAAAATGCTTCTTGGCAGCGTAGCTGCCCAGGTTATTACGGCAAGTCCGATTCCTGTTCTGGTCTTTAAGGTAAAACAGGAACAACTCCCGCCGAAAACCCAGAAGATCGCTTACCCTGACCTTATCCCGATGGTCTAGGAAAGCGTTTTGCCGTTTCGCCTGTTTTTATCCGGAAACTGGCGAAACGGTCAGTCTGTTTCCTTGACTCCAGCCAATTGCTCGATCGTTCCCAGACCGTTATAGGCGGCTCGTTTCAGTCTGTCGTTTACGCCTTTCCAGGTTTCCGTCTCAGGGGTTGCCTCAACCAGAATCACATCTGCGCCAGACCTGTCCAGTTTGCGCAATGAGGCATATAACTGATGGGAATAGACATCGGGGGCGCAATACAGTCCGACTTCCCCGGCCAGTGACATTTTCCTGGAAGCCGGAAGCGAAGAGTAATGCAGCAAGGCAACACGATGCCCGTTCTCTTCCAGACGAACGAGTAGCTGTAGCAGTTTATCGGACGGTATCACAGCAACAGGCGTTCGAGGTGCATAATGGGAAGCCAGCGTACCGGAAGCACGGGGAGCCCCATTATCGGGAACTTTCGGCATCATGCCGATTACTTCCGCAATTTGAGAAGCGCCGATTTTCCCCGGACGAAGCAAAACCGGACCCGCTGTTTCAATTCGGGAAAGGTCGAGAATCGTCGATTCAATGCCCACTTCACTCTGTCCGCCATCCAGTATGGCGCCAAGACGGGGATCGTCACCGAATTCGTCCCGTACATGCTGCGCCATGGTCGGACTGACATGCCCGAAACGGTTGGCTGAAGGGGCCGCGACACCGCCCCTGCCCTGTTTGAACAAACCCAGCAAAGCCTGGGCAACCGGATGGGACGGACACCTTAAACCAACCGAATCCTGCCCGCCCGCCACATCGGGAAGAACATGGGACGCCCGTTTCAAAATCAGGGTCAACGGCCCGGGCCAGAAGGCCGCCATCAGTTTTCTTGCCTCATCGGGAATACGGTCAGACCAGTAAGCGATATCGGAACCGGATGCCACATGGACAATAAGCGGATGGCTTGCCGGCCTGTTTTTCAACGCATAAATGGCTGCAACAGCTGCCGGATTTTCCGCGTCCCCCCCCAATCCATAGACCGTTTCTGTCGGAAAAGCGACCAATCGCCCGGATTCGAGAATCCGGGCGGCCGCCAGAATATCGTCCGCATTTTTCATTGCTACATCACGCTGTCAGAAGACGCAAAGCCTCATTGTATTTTTCCGTCGTTTTCTGCGCGACTTCTTCCGGCAAACGGGGAGCAGGCGCTTTTTTGTCCCACGGTTGCGCCTCCAGCCAGTCCCGAACGTACTGCTTGTCGAACGAAGGAGGCGATATGCCGACCGCATAACTGGCGGCAGGCCAGAAACGGGAAGAATCCGGCGTCAGGATTTCGTCGATCAGATAGACCTTGCCTTCCTCATCGACACCGAATTCAAATTTGGTATCGGCAATCAGGATACCTTTTGTCGCCGCAAAATCGGCCGCTTCCCTGTACAAGGTAATAGCCAGATCGCGGACTTTTTCAGCAATATCGGCGCCGACGATCTCTTTCATTTTTTCAAATGAAATATTCTGGTCATGTTCCCCGACCGCGGCCTTGGTCGAAGGCGTGAAAATCACTTCCGGCAATTTCTGCGCTTCTTTCAGGCCAGCAGGCAATTTTATGCCGCAGATGGCTCCGGTTTTCTGATAATCTTTCCATCCTGTACCGATGATATAACCGCGAACGATAGCTTCGATCGGCAAAGGCCTGAATTTTTTGACGACAATGGCACGACCTCTGACCTGATCCCGCTCTTCCGGCGCCACCAGCGATTCCGGATCAATATCCGTCATGTGATTCGGCATCAGATGACCGAACTTTTTGAACCAGAAATTCGACATGGCCGTCAGAATCCTTCCCTTGTTGGGAATAGGGTCTTCCATGACCACATCGAAGGCGGAAAGACGATCGGTCTGGACGACCAGCATCTTGTCGTCGCCTACCGCATAAATATCCCGTACTTTTCCCCTGTGCAGGAAAGGAAGGGATTTGATAGTGGTTTCCATTAAGCCTGGCATGAAAATACCTCCGTCAGTCCAGTTCAGGCAACGTTGCCTTGCGGACTTTTTCCGACTGCTTTTCGCGGAAAGCGATCAGCTTCTTCTTCAAATCGTCGTCATTGATGGCCAGAACCGCAATAACGGCCAGAGCGGCATTGGCAGCGCCCGCTTCACCGATGGCCAATGTGGAAACGGGAATGCCTTTGGGCATTTGAACCGTTGCCAGCAGGGAATCCAGACCCTTCATGTATTTTGAAGGAATCGGAACCCCGAAAATCGGCAGAATTGTATGCGAAGCGACCACACCGGCCAGATGCGCCGCGCCGCCTGCGCCCGCGATAAACGCCTTGCAGCCGCGTTTTTCCATACTGATGATCCATTCGCCGAGTTCATCGGGCGTCCGGTGAGCCGACAAGGCACGCGCTTCGAACGAAACGCCGAAATCCCGGCACATTTTCGCCGCTTCCTTCATGACATCCCAGTCGGAAGTGGAACCCATCACGATTCCGATCAGTTTTTCATCTTTATTGTTTTCTGCCATTTTTTACTCAAATTCATCAAACGCAACAGTCAAAACGACACAGGTGCGACCGGATCCGGTCGCACCTGCATATTGTGCTACTTTTTTCGGAAAAACGATATTATTTCACGATTTGGGCGAGTTCGCCTTTTTTATATTTTTCCGCCATCTTTTCCAGAGGAATCGGTTTGATTTTCGAGGCCTGACCCGCACTGCCGAAAGCGATATAACGCGACATGCACATCTTCTTCGCTTCTTCTTTCGCCGCCTTCAGATAGTCGCGCGGGTCGAAATGCGAGGGATTCCGGGCCAGATAACGGCGAATGGCCGCCGTCATCGCCAGCCGGATATCCGTATCGATATTGATCTTGCGAACGCCGAACTTGATGCCTTCTTGCAACTCTTCCACCGGAACGCCATAGGTTTCACGGATATCGCCACCGTATTCCCGGATAATCGCCAGCAGTTCCTGAGGTACGGAAGACGACCCGTGCATGACCAGATGCGTATTGGGAAGACGGGCATGGATTTCTTTCAAACGGTCGATCGCCAGAATATCGCCTGTCGGTTTCCGGGTAAATTTGTATGCGCCGTGTGACGTCCCGATAGCGATCGCCAGCGCATCGCACTGGGTTTCACGGACAAACTCGGCAGCCTGTTCCGGATTGGTCAGAAGCTGTTCGCGTGTCATGGTTCCTTCCGCGCCGATGCCGTCTTCCTTGTCGGCCTTCATCGTTTCCAGCGACCCCAGTACCCCCAGTTCCGCTTCGACAGTAATGCCGACGGCATGCGAAAACTTGACGACTTCTTTCGTTACCTCCAGATTGTATTCATATTTGGCCGCCGTCTTGCCGTCCGGCATCAGCGAGCCATCCATCATCACCGAACTGAACCCCGAACGGATCGCCGTCATGCAAACGGCTGGCGACTGGCCATGATCCTGATGCATGACGATGGGAATATCAGGGTAAGCTTCGGCAGCGGCCTCAATCAAATGACGGAGAAAAGGTTCCCCGGCATAACGTCTCGCTCCGGCGGAAGCCTGCATGATAACCGGCGAATTCACTTCGGAAGCCGCTTCCATAATAGCCTGAACCTGTTCCAGATTGTTGACGTTGAAGGCAGGCAATCCGTAACCGTTTTCTGCGGCATGATCCAGCAATTGGCGCATGGATACAATAGACATCTGTTTCTCCTTGACTGTATTTTTAATGATTGGCTCGTTGCATCAGAATGTCGACAGCGGGCAAGGTCTTTCCTTCGAGGAACTCAAGAAAAGCGCCCCCTCCGGTAGAGATATAACCGATCTTGTCGGCAATGCCGTATTTGGCGATTGCCGCCAGCGTGTCGCCGCCGCCGGCAAGCGAAAAGGCTCTGGAATGGGCAATCGCTTCCGCCACCGCTTTGGTACCGCCGCCGAACTGGTCGAATTCGAATACGCCGACCGGACCATTCCAGATAACCGTACCCGCCTTCGCAATCAGGCTGGCATAAAGTTTCGCCGTTTCCGGGCCGATATCCAGTATCATGTCGTCCGGTTTAACATCGCTTACCTTTTTGACAGTCGCCGGCGCACTCGCGGCAAATTCCTTGGCGCAAACGACATCGACGGGCAAGGGCACAGACGCTTTCCGGTATTTCATCATCGCCATAATCGATTTCGCTTCCTCTACCAGATCCTCTTCAATAAGCGATTTTCCCACCGGATAACCGGCAGCCAGCAAAAACGTATTGGCGATACCACCACCGACAATCAGGCTGTCCACCTTGTCAGCCAGTTTGCGCAATACTTCCAGTTTCCCGGAAACCTTGGAACCGCCGACAATCGCCATCATGGGACGGTACGGATTGGTCATCGCTCTGGTTAACGCATCCAGTTCGGCCGCCAGCAAGGGACCGGCACAGGCAACCGGCGCATATCTGGCGATACCATATGTCGTCGCTTCCGCACGATGGGCCGTACCGAACGCATCATTGACATAAACGTCGCAAAGCGCCGCCATCTTTTTCGCCAGTTCGTCGCTGTTTTTCTTTTCGCCCTTGTTGAAACGGGCATTTTCCAGCAAAACGACCTGTCCGGGCTGGACATCGACCCCATCGATCCAGTCACGCTTCAATTCCACCGGCTGTCCCAGCAATTCAGACATGCGTTTCGCGACAGGAGCCAGCGATTCTTCAGGAGTAAACTCGCCTTCTTTCGGACGACCCAGATGGGACGTTACCATGACGGCCGCGCCGCCTTTCAAGGCATCCCTGATGGCGGGGATCGATGCACGGATACGGGTATCTTCCGTAATATTGCCTTCGGCATCGCGTGGAACATTCAAGTCGGAACGGATAAAAACGCGCTTTCCCTGCAGTTCGCCTTTATCCACCAGATCGGTCAGTCGTTTATATGAAGGTTCGGATTGCATGATGGTGGTTATGGATAGTGAAAGAATACTGTTATTTTACCGTACCAGCTGGATGAATAACCATTTTGCGGCCTACAGATTGTCGCAGGTCATACGCCAAAAAGTCACACAAACCGCAGTCGTCTTTCACAAATTCATTGTGCTGTCTGTTTATTCGACTAAAATAACTTTTTTGACTGAAATTCAGGAGAAATCTCATGTCACCGATGCACGATCGTGATGGAAAAATATGGCAGGACGGTAAACTGGTCGACTGGCGAAACGCCACCATTCATGTGTTGACTCACTCTTTGCATTACGGCATGTCGGTATTCGAAGGCGTCCGCGCCTACAAGACAGACAAGGGAACCGCCATCTTCCGTCTTCCGGAACATACGAAACGCCTTTTGAATTCGGCCAAAATATTCCAGATGAACGTGCCCTACGATATGGAAGCGCTGATGGAAGCCCAGAAACAGGTTATCCGGGAAAACAATCTGGAATCGGGTTATATCCGCCCCATCATCTGGGTCGGTTCGGAAAAACTGGGCGTATCCGCCAAAAACAATACCATCCATACCGCCATTGCCGCCTGGCCGTGGGGAGCCTATCTGGGCGAGGATGGCATCAGCAAAGGCATCCGGGTCAAAGTCTCTTCCTTCAACCGTCATCATGTCAATGTTTCACTGGTACGCGCCAAGGCATCGGGCTACTACATCAATTCCATCCTTGCCAATCAGGAAGCGACTGCCGACGGTTACGATGAAGCGCTGTTGCTGGATACGGAAGGTTTCGTTTCCGAGGGTTCCGGAGAAAACGTTTTTATCGTCAAAAACGGCAAACTCTACACACCGGATCTGGCAAGCTGTCTGGATGGCATCACCCGCGATTCTGTCATTACGCTCGCTGGCGACCTGGGCATAGAAGTCATCCAGAAACGCATTACCCGCGATGAAGTCTATTGCGCCGACGAAGCCTTTTTCAGCGGAACCGCCGCCGAAATCACCCCGATACGCGAACTCGACAATCGCCCGATCGGTATCGGTTCCCGTGGCCCGGTCACCGAAAAAATCCAGTCGCTCTTTTTCGATGTGGTTTCCGGCAAAGTGCCGAAATATGCCCACTGGCTCAGTCCGGTCTGATAAAGAGCCTTCTGAATCAATAAAGCGCGAACCTTGTTCGCGCTTTATTGACAAATCATCCCCACTATCCCGTCTTACAAGATACTGCCCAATCGCCTGATCCCTTCAGTAATGACTTCGGGTGTGGCATTCGTATAATTCAGACGCAGGGTATTCACCTCCCGTCTGGATACATAGAACGGATCGCCCGGAACGAAAGCCACTTTCTGTTCCATGGCTTTCGGAAACAGTTTCAGCGCCGACTGGCCTTCCGGCAATGTGGCCCAGATAAACATGCCGCCTTCCGGTCTGGTATACGAGACGGAAGCGGGGAAATACGTTCCCATGGCGTCCAGCATGGCCGTTGCCTGTGTCCGGTAAAGCTCCACAATCCTTTTGACGTGTTCCTCATAAGGATTGTTCAGCAGATACTCGTGAATGGCATACTGGGTGAAAATATTGGTGTGAAGATCGCTCCCCTGCTTGGCTGTCACCAGATAACGCATCAGCTGGGCATTTTTGGTAATCAGAAAACCCAGCCGCATGCCCGGCGTGACCGTTTTCGAAAACGACCCGAGCAAAATACTGTTTTCCAGATAACCGGCGCCAATATAAGGCAAGGATTCCCCCTGGAACCGCAGCTCTCCATAAGGATCGTCTTCAATAAAGGCGAGATCGTATTTCGAAACAAGCTCCCGTATCGCTTTTCTTTTTTCCATCGAATACGTCAGCCCCGTCGGATTCTGGAAATTCGGCACGCTGTAAATCAGTTTGACGGGATGATTTTTCAGGACTTCTTCCAGTTTCTCCAGATTCAGCCCGTCTTCTTCCAGCGGAACGGACAGAAATTCCGGTTCGCACAGCGAAAACGCCTGAATCGCCCCCAGATAACCCGGTTCTTCCATCAGCACCTTGTCGCCCTTGTTCAAAAGCACAGTACCGATCAGTTCAAGCGCCTGCTGCGACCCGTTTGTAATCAGAATATCTTCGGATTGGATATCCAGACCGAATTTTCGGCGATATTTTTCCGCGATCAATTCGCGCAAGGGAGAATAACCTTCCGTTGTGGAATACTGGAACAGTTTGCTGCCGTTCTTCCGGATGGCCCCGTCGATCGCTTCTTTCAGTGCCTCAATCGGAAACGAAACCGGATTGGGCAAACCGCCGGCAAAGGAAATGATATCCGGCGCGTCCAGCACTTTCAGAATGTCGCGAATGAAAGAGGACGGCGTATTGAGGATTCTGTCGGAGTACTTCATGGAGAAAATTCAGCGTCAATGTTTTCATTCATTATAGCTCTGTAAAATCCTTAATGAAACGCCACAACCGGCAAATCGGAAATTTCCCTTGTCAAAAACGATTGCCGCCCCTCTGGAAAACCGGCATCTTGCGCTCGAAAAAAGTGGCGGTGTTCCACCGAACGGAAAGAAACGTGCGCCAGCTTCTGGAAAAATACCGGCTGTTGAGTATCCAATTCCGGTATAACTTGATGAAAAAGCGAACCGGTTTTTGAACCGGAAAACCGGGTTCTTGTGAAATGTTTGCCAGCAAATCCTTTTAAACGGGCAGTCGCGAAATAAAAAGCCGATAAAAAGTACTGAAACATTTAATGAAGGCTACAGGCTGTTCTCTCAACCCGGAAAATCGTAAATTTCCCGAAATGAACATCTGTAAACCACATCCAGACAGGTATTCCTTGTCCTGCAAGCCACAAAAGCTGCCTTACGACACGCAAAAACCTCTATCCGTTCCAGATTTACCGTCAACAAGACGGTTTCTTTTCATAAAACGATTCCATTTTCTGGCAATTTTTTTTCTGCCCATAAAAGGCAGGTATTGGGCAACCGGCAAAAATTCGTTACAACCGAGACCATCAACCAAAACCAGCTTAGGCCGATCGCTCCGGTCATCGACAAGAATGTTGGAAAGCACCAGATCGCAAACAACAATGTTAAATCTGTAAAGGTAGTCGAAAAGATCTTTGAACAATCCTTCTTTGTTCCCCTTCAGGGAAGAAGGAAAACCCGGCCACCTTATACTTCCCATAAAATCGCCCAAAGATGGGGCCGGATTTCCCTCTTTATCCAGTATCAACTCTTGCTCAAAACCAATATATCCTTCCAATTCGATGATTCCCTTAAACTTCGGGATATGCGTAAAAGGAACGTCTTGTCTTTCAAGATATTGAAAATATCTGATTTCACGAATAGTCTGTTTTGCATTCGAAACGGGGCTGACCTTTATCACATTTCCGGGATTGCCGGGGGACCGGAAACAAAGCCTTTCGGATCCTTTCCCTATTTGAAAAGGCATTAATTCTTCAATAGCGCATTTCATTGGCAAGCCCATCAATGTCGATAACAATAATCCGGATTTTCCATACCCTCTTCCAAAAACGCAGGCATAAACCGTTCAGGATCTCCAATGCGCGAAAAAGGAATACCCGCCATGAACACAGCACCACAACTGGCAAACTGTCGTAAAATCCTGTTGACGCTTTTTGTGCTTCGCCTTCCTGTTCGATACGTTGCCGGAAACCATGGTTTTGCAGGTTCCAAAACAAGCTGTCCCAGCCCTGTTTTGCCGCATCTGTCCCATCCGCGCGAAGTGACGATGTACACACTATGAGCCAAATGAATAAAACGTCAGGTGAATAATTTGTGAAATTTATATAACGTGCGTTAAAAAAATGTTAAAAAGGACGCGGCATGGCTAAAATCCTCATCATTGAAGACAATCAGGACATTCGCTACAATCTGGTGGATTTTCTTGAAGCCAAGGGTCACAAGACTGATAACACCGATGATGGCCTGAAAGCGCTGGCTCTTCTGACATTGCAGTCATTCGATCTCATCATTCTCGACATTATGCTCCCGGGTATGGATGGTCTTGACCTGTGCAGGGAACTGCGCGCGCGGGGAAACGAAACACCTGTTCTTTTCCTGAGCGCACGCGATACGGTGCAAGACCGCATTCAGGGACTGTCAACCGGGGCTGACGATTACCTGGTCAAGCCGTTTTCACTTGCCGAACTGGAACTGAGAATCAGTGCGATCCTGCGACGCGTCAAAAGGCCGGCATTCCACCTCCTGCAAGTCGCCGATATCGTCATGAATCTGGACGAGCTGACCGTCACACGCGCCGATGTGCCTGTCCGTCTCAATCCCATGATGTTCAAAATCCTGAAGCTTCTCATGCTTAAAAGCCCTTCCGTTGTCTCCCGCGAAGAAATGGAAAACGAACTCTGGGGCGATGACCGGCCGGACAGCGACAGTTTGCGTACCCACATTCATAATCTTCGTGCCGTTATTGACGGTCCTTTCGGCACATCTCTCCTAAAAACCGTATCCGGTTTCGGCTGGACATTAAGGGAAACCTGAACGTGACAAACAGCGAAACTCCCTGGTACAAGCGTCTTTTCACCGGTACGATCAAAACGCGTTTTGCCTTCATTTACGCTATCACTGCATTCATCATCGGGCTTATCTACAGCGTGTGTCTTTTGTACGTTACTTTCCAGACAGAAGCGCAACTGATGAGTTCTACCATGGAAAGCACGCTTGCGGCTATCGTCGCCAACGATCTCGCACACGACAAACCTCCCCGGCTTGACCAGTTTTCCCGCCTTTACGTCGCTGAAGATCCCGTCCATGGCATTCCGGAACATTTCCGGGATCTGCCCGACGGTTACAGCGAGTATACCGGCAAGGAAGACTTGCATATTTTCGTCAAGGAAATCGGCAATAAAAGATACGTGCTGACCCGAAATCAGGATGAATTCGAAACCTGGGAAAGAAAACTTTTCCTGAAAGGGCTGATTCTTCTGTCTGCCATAGGACTTGTTTCCCTCGTATTGGGATTCTGGATAGTCAAGCATTCTTTCCGGCCCATGGATCGTCTTTTGAACGAAACGCGACGTCTGAATCAGGAACTCAAGGAAGGGCGGCTTGGCTCGGGATCCTTTTCCGGCGCATGGGAAAAAAACGAAATCGGCGAACTGGCCGAGAGTTTCCAGCTGACAACAACACGATTGCACCACCTGCTGATGAGTGAGCGACAGTTCGCTTCCGAAGTCAGCCATGAACTGCGCACTCCTTTAACCGTGATGAGCACCTCCATTGAACTTCTTGGCAATTCCGGAAATCTGAGCGCGCATGAGCGACAGATCGTTTTACGGGCGCAAAGGACCGCCTCCCGGATGGAAGAACTTTTGGGCGTATTCCTGAACCTGGTCCGGCAAGACCACAATCACGCCGAAAAAATCGCCGAAATTGCCGAAATCGTCGAGGAAAACGAGCCTGTCTGGAGACGTGAATCGGAAGCCAAGGGGCTGCAACTGGCTGTTGAAATCCGCGATGATATTTGCACGGAAAAATTCAACGCCATTCTGGTAGCGTCAGTCTTCAACAATCTTGTTTTCAACGCTATCCGGTATACTGAAAAAGGTTTCGTGAAAGTCATTCTGGGCAAAAATTTTTTCCGGGTTCTCGATACCGGCGCGGGCATTTCCGCGCTGGAAAAGGAACGTGTTTTCGACAAGGGTTACCGTGGAAAACAGGCGACCAGACAAGGAATCGTCGGCTATGGTCTGGGACTCTCTATCGCCAGCCGGATCTGCGATGCCCTGAACTGGCAAATCGCCATGGAAAGCCAGGAAGGAGCCGGCACCACCTTTACGGTAACTTTCGGCCAGGGATAACTCCGCTTCAGAACCACCTTGCGTTTCAGGTAAAAAAACAAATAGATTTTTTGCATACCTTGCATAAAATCCGCATTATTCCGGGACTTTGGCGCTGCCTGCCGGCTTGTCGTATCGCCCGATATCTTTTCTGCGCGTCCTGTACTGTCCGGCTGGGAAATCCCCCCCTCCACTCTCTGCATCCGAAAAAGCCGGTTACGTATGAGCGCATCATGCCAAAGTGATGCGCACAAGCTGTGTTTCATGAAAAATAAATTTTGTACCATGCATTTCACTTTATAGGCCTTGAAATATCAGGTATAACCTCTATATGGGTTTCATTCATTTAACTATTGCTGTCCATGAAGGAAAAATAAATGGCTGAATCAGAAAAACAGACTCTGGGTTTTCAGGCAGAAGTAAAACAGCTTTTGCAACTCATGATCCACTCGCTTTATTCCAACAAGGAAATTTTCCTGCGGGAATTGATTTCGAATGCCTCGGACGCAATCGACCGGCTCCGTTATGAGGCGCTGGACAAACCCGAATTGCAGGAACACGATACAGACTTGCGAATCCGTATTTTCTTCAATCCGCAAACCCGTACCATTACCGTTTCAGACAACGGTATCGGCATGAGCCGGGAAGAAGCCATTACCCATCTCGGAACGATCGCCAAATCCGGTACCAAAGAGTTTATTTCCCGCCTGTCGAACGACCAGAAAAAAAACGACGCGTTAATCGGCCAGTTCGGTGTCGGCTTCTATTCCGGTTTCATTGTCGCCGACAAAATAACAGTCGAATCCCGCCGTGCCGGTTTGCCTGCTACGGAAGCCATTCGCTGGGAATCCACCGGTGAAGGCGATTTCAGCATCGAAAACATCGAAAAATCGTCACGCGGCACCGACATCACGCTTCATCTTCGGGAAGGAGAAGACGATTTCCTGACCAACTGGCGTCTGAAAGCGATCATTCGCAAATATTCGGATCACATTTCCCTTCCGATCCAGATGCTGAAAGAGGAATGGGACAACGAAGCCAAGACCATGAAAACCGGGACGGAACTGGAGACCGTCAATCAGGCCAATGCATTATGGGCCAGAAACAAGGCGGATATTACCGACGAACAGTACCGCGAGTTTTACAAACATATCACTCACGACTTCAACGATCCGCTGATCTGGACGCATAACAAGGTAGAAGGCCGTACCGAATACAATCAATTGCTTTACATTCCCAGGGAAGCGCCTTTCGATCTGTGGGATCGCAACAAGCGGGGCGGCATCAAGCTGTATGTCAAGCGCGTCTTTATCATGGACGATGCGGAACAGCTGATGCCTGTCTATCTCCGGTTCGTTCGGGGCGTGATCGATTCCAACGATCTGCCGCTGAATGTTTCCCGTGAAATCCTCCAGGAATCGCGCGATGTCAAAATGATCCGGGACGGCTCGACGCGCCGCGTCCTTTCCATGCTTGAAGAACTGGCCCAGTCAGACGATCCGGCCAAAAAAGAACTGTATGCCCACTTCTGGCAGCAATTCGGGCAGGTTCTGAAAGAAGGCGTCGGCGAAGATCCGTCCAACAAGGAACGAATCGCCAAACTGCTGCGTTTCGCTTCCACGCATAACGACTCCGACGTACAGAACGTTTCGCTGGATGATTACATCTCGCGGATGAAAGACAGCCAGGTTCGTATCTTCTATATCACGGCCGAAAACTACACGGCCGCCAAAAACAGCCCTCATCTTGAGATCTTCCGCAAGAAGGGGATCGAAGTCCTGATCCTGACGGATCGCGTCGATGAATGGATGCTCTCGTTCCTGCAGGAATATAACGAAAAGAACCTCGTTTCTGTCGCACAGGGCAGTCTCGATTTGCTGAAACTGGCAGACGAGGAAGAAAAAAAACAGAATGAAGAAAACCAGACCGAGTTCAAGGACACGATTGAAAAAATGAAAAATGTCCTGGGCGACAAGGTCAAGGATGTTCGGGTAACTGTTCGCCTGACCGAATCGCCTTCCTGCCTGATCGCTGATGAAAACGACTTGTCCGGCAATCTCCAGCGGATGCTGAAAGCCGCCGGCCAAAAGGTTCCGAACATGAAACCGATCCTGGAAATCAATCCAAATCACCCGCTTGTCCAGAGTCTGAAATATGAAGGCCAACACTTCAACGACTGGACAAATCTGCTGTTCGACCAGGCCGTGCTGGCAGAAGGAGGTTCCCTAAAGGATCCTGCCGCTTTTGTCAAACTGATGAACAGTATGCTGCTCGGCACACTGGAAAAGAAAAGCGACTGATCTCTTCTTTTTCCAACAATCCAAACCCGGCATAGCCGGGTTTTTTTACAAGATGACTTTCCTTGTCGTTTTCTTCCTGCATTCTTCTCGGCATAGAAGTGACAAGCTCCAAAAAAGCCGCCGGGTAATCCGGTTCATCTTGCAGAAAACGGCATGGCGTCTTTCATGCATTCCGGCCAACCGCCAAAATATTTCCCGAAAACAACAAAAAATAGGCATAATCTTGTAGCCTATCTATTAACGGCAGATACCGGTTTCCCAGCCAGCGAAATTATGTCCGGTTTCGTTAAAACCGCTTCCAAACGAACCGGATTTTTGCTTTTGGAATTTTTTCCTCACCCATCCGGACGGCCTCCAGAAAACAGGAGAGCAATATCATGAGTTTGTTGTCCCGCAACGTGCGTCAAACGATACTTCCAGCTCTCCTGGTGATAGTATTTGTCCTGTTAAGCGTCATCACGATTTATTCCATCACCAGGCTCCACGGACATGCCCGTGTCATCAATTACGCCGGCCTCGTCCGGGGAGCCACCCAGAGGCTTGTCAAACAGGAACTTCATCACAAACCGAACGATTCCCTCATCGCGTCGCTGGATGAAATTCTCTCCGAATTGGCGCAGGGAAACGGGAAAAACAGACTGGTCATCCTTCACGATCCGGCTTATCAGGCACTCCTTTATCAGCTCCAGAAAAAATGGGAAATTGTAAAAATCGATATCCAAAACGTCCGGCAGGGCGGTGATCCCGCCAAACTGTTCGAAAACAGTGAAAAACATTTTATTGTGGCCAATCAGGTTGTTTCAGCCGCGGAAGACTATTCGGAAAAAGGTATTTACCAGACACGGCAATGGCTGATCGGACTGAACATCGTATTTATCGGACTCGTCATTTTTCTGTATAGCTATTCTGCGCGACAGAAGAAACTGAGCGCCGATCTCCTGGCCGCTGAAAATGCCAGCCGGGAAAAAAGCGAATTCCTTTCCCGCATGTCGCATGAAATACGGACACCCATGAACGGCATTATCGGCATGACGAAAATGGCCAGAATGTCTGTCGACGACAAAAATAAATTGCTAAACAGTCTGGACAAAATCGACTTTTCTTCCCGGTTTCTTCTGGCCCTGATCAATGACATTCTCGACATGGCGCGAATCGAAAGCGGCAAGGTCGAACTCTACAATCAACCCTTCGATCTTTTGCATCTGGTTGACGGCATCGAAATCATGTTTCGTCAAAAAGCCGTCGACAATCAAGTCACTTTCCGGGTGAATACGCACGATCTGTCTGTTCCGGGAGTGGTCGGCGATGAACTGAGGATCAACCAGATCATCATTAATCTGGTTTCCAATGCGCTCAAATTCACTCCCGCCGGCGGACAGGTCATGCTGGATATCAAGGCACACCGGACATCCGGCAATGCAGTCCGGCTCGAATTCAGGATAAGCGATACCGGTATCGGCATGTCTGAGGAATTCATGCAACGGATGTTCGAACCCTTCGAACAGGCCAGCGAGTCTGCCATGCAATATGGAGGCACCGGACTTGGCCTGGCCATCTGTCACAATCTGGTCCACATGATGAACGGCACCATCAATGTGACCAGCAAGCCCGGAAATGGCTCGCAGTTCACCGTCATACTGACGCTGGAACACTCTGCCGACGGTACCCCTTCCCTTCCCAACGAGAATCCATCCCCTTCCCCGGGGGATGCCGATTTCTTAAAAGGCCGGCGTATCCTGATTGCGGAAGACAATCCACTCAATGCCGAAATCGTCATGGCCATGCTCGAAGCGGCCGGCGCCGTTCTGGAACATGTGACGAATGGAAAAGAAGCCCTGAACGCTTTCCGGAAATCGCCGCCCGGCAGCTACAGCATGATCCTGATGGATGTGCAAATGCCGGAAATGAACGGCATGGACGCCACGGAAGCGATCAGAAAGCTGCACCGGCCGGATGCCGAAACCGTACCGGTCATTGCCTTGACGGCCAACGCTTTCCAGGAAGATATGGACGCCGCCTTCAAAAGCGGAATGAACGGTTACATTACCAAGCCAATCGACTTGAACAAGCTGTACGAAACCCTTTATACTTTCCTGAAACAAAAACCATGAAAAAAGACCCGGCAATGCCGGGTCTTTTGCACACAGACTGGTCGCTTGCCTGAAGGCTTCCCTTCATCAGTAGTGGTAAGCCGATTCGCCGTGAGAGGTTTTGTCCAGACCGTCCCGTTCTTCATCTTCCGAGACCCTCAACCCCCAAACCATACCGATAAGCTTGTAGGCCATAAAAGAAACGACACCAGACCAGACAATTGTCACCATAACGCTTTTGAACTGTATCCAGAGCTGAGCCAGCATCGAATATTCCCCACTGCTCAAACCTGTTCCACCCAACGCAGGCGAAACCGCAATACCGGTCAAAATAGCGCCAAGAATACCGCCTACGCCATGAACCCCGAAAGCATCGAAAGCATCATCCACTTTCAGCATTCTTTTCAAACCGGTAACCCCCCACAGGCAGACAGGACCGGCAATGAGTCCCATCACAAGCGATCCCATCGGCCCGGCAAACCCGGCAGCCGGTGTAATCGTGACCAATCCTGCCACCGCACCGGAAGCGGCGCCCAGCATGGAAGGTTTGCCTCGGGTAAACATTTCACCCAATAGCCAGGACAAGGTGGCTGCACCCGTTGCCACCACAGTATTGACAAAAGCAAGACCGGCAAGACCGTTTGCCGCGCCGGCAGAACCGGCATTGAATCCGAACCAGCCTATCCACAACAGGGAAGCGCCGACCATCGTCAATACCAGTGAATGCGGCATAAACGCTTCCTTGCCGTAACCGAGCCGTTTGCCGATCAGATAAGCGCCGACCAGCCCGGCAATCGCCGCATTGATATGAACGACCGTACCGCCGGCAAAATCAAGCGCACCGTCTTCTCCCAGAAAACCGCCTCCCCACACAATATGAGCCATCGGGACATAGCTGAAAGTAAACCACAAAGCCATAAACGCCATCACAGCGCCGAATTTGATCCGCTCGGCAAAGGCGCCGACAATCAACACTGCCGTAATACAGGCAAAAGAACCCTGGAAAGCCGAAAAAACATATTCCGGAATCGTCGGAAGCACTGTTGACAGGGTATCCGGTGTAATACCGTTCATGAACAATTTATCGAAATTGCCGATAATCGCCCCTTCCCCTGAAAAGGCCAGCGAATACCCGTACAGGAACCAGAGCACGGTAATCAATGAAAACGTCACAAAGACCTGCATCAAAACGGAAAGCATGTTTTTGGTACGGGCCAGTCCGCCATAAAACAGGGCCAGTCCTGGTACGACCATCAATAAAACCAGTAATGTCGAAGTCAGCATCCAGGCCGTATCGCCCGGATTCAACGCAGAACTTGCTTCCACTGTGGCTATTACTGCCGTTTCCACTGCCACCGTTGCCGTTTCCGACACCACCGACGCGTCCTGTGCAAGCACTTCTCCGGCAAAACCGGCAGTTATTGCTGCCAGCATTCCTGAACACAAGTTTTTCATGATATTTCTCCTTCTTTACAGTGCTTCTGTACCTGTTTCACCGGTACGGATCCGGATCACCTGCTCAAGATCGACAATGAATATTTTTCCATCGCCGATTTTTCCGGTTGACGCCGATTTTCCGATCGCTTCGATGGCCTGTTCCAGAAGTTCATCGGCAATGGCGACCTCGATTTTGGTTTTCGGAAGAAAATCGACCACATATTCCGCGCCACGGTACAGCTCGGTATGCCCTTTCTGCCGTCCGAATCCCCGAACGTCCGTTACCGTCATGCCCTGAATTCCGATGGACGCCAGCGCTTCCCTGACTTCATCCAGCTTGAATGGCTTGACAATGGCACTGATCAATTTCATATCGTTCTCCTCCTGAACCTTTATCGTTGAAAATATCTAGAAAGCTTTACTGACCGACACAATGAACCGGGCATCGGCATTGGCTTCGTCCTTGTTGTCGATATTGGTATCGACGTAATGCAGACCGAAGCCGAAGCCCCGATAAGTAAAAGTGGCACCCAGTTTCCAGTCGTTGTACGAATTGCCATGCCCGGTAATGAACTGGCGTCCGAAATGGCCGTCCAGCGTCAGCCTGTCCATGACCGGGTAAGCGACGGAAAAATCAATGTATTTGCTGTTTCGCGTATCCTGCGCCCCGAACAGATCGGTAAATGAATGGGAATATTTGAGCGACAGGTATTTCCATGAACCTCCTACATACCCTTCCAGGGTATGGGGATCCGTCATCCCGTTGGCTTGTTTCCAGGCGCTTTTGTAACTGCCCGGATAATAGTAATAAAGCAGACCCGCATCGAGACCGAAATCCCCGAACTGACGCTTGTAACCGCCTGATATGTCGAGTTCAAGACTGCTGCTTGGCGCGCCGCCTTCCGACATGTCATGCAACCATGAGATGCTCGATCCCCAAAGGCTGGCATAAAAACCGCTGTCGTGTTCGAAACCGAAACCGCCCTGAATGGCAGGTCGTTCATCCGTCTGGCTGATGCCCCGATACGCATAATCGGACGTCAGGCTTACGTTGGCGCTGAAAGGACCTTTCACCTCTTCCGCGTGTCCGGCGGACAAACCTGTCAATGACAAACCGATCAGGGAAGAAACGGCAAGGATATTTCTTTTCATAAGACTCTCCATTTACAGATTTTTGAATTACTCTTGCGCTTTTAAACGCATAGACCATGCCAACTTTTATAAAAGATGGGCCGTAAAAAACTCATAGATATGGATGAGAAAGAGATAAAGATTTCATGAAAAACCCTTCTTTCCCGTGTAGAAAACCTTGTGAAACCGCTTGCGCGCCAAAAGAGTGCGAAAAAGAAAGCAAAACAGGACAGATTCACGACCATATGCGTTATCTCGCCCGAAAATGCGCCACAACTGTGCCTTCTCGCCACAAATGGCCGACAAATGTGGAGAACGGGAAAAATGTCCGGAGAAATTCTTGCTGGGACAGGCTATAAAAAACAATCCGTTCATGTATTCTGCCGATTCGGAAAAAGCAGGAAAACCGAGCGATAATCCAGGGATGAATCCTGAAAAGCGGCCACGAAAAAGCGCCGTATAAAAGAAACAGCAAATCGGGTATTAACCTGAGCCGATTTTGCTGGTATAATTTCTGTTTGTCGGGTTGTTAGCTCAGTTGGTAGAGCTGCGGACTCTTAATCCGTAGGTCGAGCGTTCGAGTCGCTCACAACCCACCAAAGAATTCAAAGGGTTACGTGAAATCACGTAACCCTTTTTTATTGCTCTGCCAGACAGAACATGAGAATCAGACACGCTGATTTGACGTCTCTGTTTTTTCCTCTTTCAATTTTTCGCCTTCCTCTCATCAGCCAGGGCAAGCCAGTCAACTTTCGGCACGAGAATGACAAGGCAGTTGAGTTTTATACCACGTTTTGTTTTGATGAAAGGTATCCAGCGCAAACCACCGCCAAAACATTCACGGGTAAACCCATACAATTCTTCATTTCCATCATGGCCGAGTCAAACTGACGGACTGCTTCCTGTTTGCTTTCGATCGGTTGGAAAACCGGGAAAAAATATCCGCTGCCCAACTGTTTCCAAACCATCCGCTATTTGTTGCAGACGCCTTTAGCCGTTCCTCGTTCCTTGGAAAACATTCAAAACAGTCGTCAGCCGTATCCCTCAGCCATTCCGATGAAAAGCCGCCCGTGTCTTCCTGAATCATGGCTGACATGTCCTGACTTCCCGGAACTATCGCTTCAGCCCCTACCGGACTCATATCGATTCGCCCATCAACAGGCGAATCCGCCTCTTTTTTCGGCTCCCATTGTTCAGGATTCCAGACTTTACCGGACAGATAAGCCGCCATCAGAGCTTCATGTAATGGCTTATACCTGTTGCTGAGCCAAAGCATGGGCAGTCGGTTGAGCTTTGTCTGCTCGATTAACGACATGAAACGGACGGCTGGATATCGCTTGCCACGGTTTTTCTCAGCTTAAAAAATACCCTGCAATTTTGAAATCTTTGGGGAGCTTAAAAGTTGCCCGTCAGGTTCAGGTAATGCTCTTCACAAATACTTTTTCCTTACGGCACGTGAAAGGAAAAGGCGAATCGGGTGTATGTCATTGCAGACGAGCCGGCTCTTTCTGAAACTCCCGTCTTTCTTTAAAAGACATAACCTGGATCCATTATCTTCAGACGCAGCGAATACCCTAAATCCCTGCTTTGACAGAATCGGGCGCTCGCCAGATATCCAATCATTGTCAAAAATATCCACACTGTACCTCCCTTCACGGCTCATCCCGAAAAGAAAAACCGCATCTTTTGACTTCAGGAAACTCATTCAGATTAATGAAAGTTTGGCCAAATCCTGTTTACGAAACGGGAAAACCGAGTCCATGAAAAACCGCAAGAGTACGCTATTTGTGAGTTGTCCTGTACTGAAAGAAAACCCTTCTTCGGTTTTTCCTTCTTTATCGAAGAAAAAATATGTAACAAAGTAAGACACGCCATTTTGCCAGTAGCCAGAAAAAGATGGCGCTTCCCCTTGTTTTTAAAGAAAAAAACTAACCCGCCCCGGTACAAAGGCAAAAAAACGTATACCGCCCCTTAACAAAAAATTCATGCATTTTTCACTTCTCCAAACCGAGAATACGCCTGTTCAATCAAAACGGATTTTCCCGCTTTTATTATGATGAGAAGTTTTTTCGCAAAATTGTTCGTCTGCCGGTTTCATCTAAAAAGTCAGTGGCTCATCCTTTTGGCCGCGCTTTATTTCACGACCGCCTTAAATCTGGGACTCTGGCGTTACTTTATTGCCCATCTTGAAATTTCGGGCATCAGGATGTTCTTTTTCGGGATCAGTGTACCGGTTTTCATCTTTACGGCGCTTTACCTGATTTTCAATTTCATCCTTGTCCCTTACCTGGCCAAGCCATTACTGATTTTCCTGCTGGCCGTTTCCAGTGTCACAAATTATTTCATGTGCAATTTTGGCGCTTTCATCGATTCGAACATGATCCGGAACGCGCTTGAAACCAATTCGCGCGAGGCTTTCGATCTGGTGACGTTTCATGCCATAAGCTGGGTCGTTCTCGGGGGTGTGATTCCTTCGCTGTTTCTGCTTTTCACAAAAATCGAATACCACGTTTTCAGGAAAGAATGCCGTATCCGTCTTTCCGCCATTTTCGGCTGCGCCCTTGTGATTGGGGGTATCGCAGCACTTTTTTTCAAGGAATATGCCGCTTTCGGGCGCAATCACCGTGAAATGCCGCGACTGATCAATCCGGTCAATTACCTGCATGCCACTGTCCGCTACTATCGCCTGCAATCGCTGGTCAACCGCCAGCTCCAGCGACTGGATGAAACGGCCAAACTGGTTCCCTATGAAGATGCGGCGCCAACCGTCTTCATCATGATCGTCGGCGAAACGGCCCGGTCGGCAAACTTTTCGCTAAACGGTTATCCCCGCGAAACCACGCCCCTGCTTTCGCGTGAAGACGTCATTTCCTTCAAGAACGTCTATTCCTGCGGCACGGCTACCGCGATCTCCGTTCCGTGCATGTTCTCCAACATGCCGAAAAACCGGTTCAACGCGGACAATGCCAAGTATTCGGAAAATCTGGTCGACCTGATGCAACAGACGGGCTTTCAGGTCTTGTGGCGCGAAAATGACGACGGCTGCAAAGGTGTCTGTAACCGGGTTCCTCATGAAAATATGGTTCAGATGAATGACATCCGTTATTGCGACGGAAAAAGCTGTTTCGATGAGGTATTGCTGGAAAACCTTGAAGCATATCTGGCCAATGTGAAAAAAGACGCCTTCATCGTGTTGCACGCCATCGGCAGTCATGGACCTACCTATTACAAGCGTTATCCTGATTCTTTCAAAAAATTCACTCCTGCCTGCGACACGGCCGACATCCAGAAATGCACGCGGGAAGAAATCGTCAACACTTATGACAATACTATTCTCTATACCGATTTCATCGTCTCAAAAGCCATCCATACCCTGAAGAAATTCCCTCATCTGGAATCAGGACTGCTTTATGTCTCCGACCACGGCGAATCGCTCGGGGAAAACAACGTTTACCTGCATGGCTTGCCATACGCAATGGCGCCTGACGAACAGAAAAAGGTTCCCATGATCTTATGGATGTCTGAAAACATGAAAAAATTCGACCACCTCGACTACGCCTGTATTGCAAAAAAAGCGGAAGAAAACAGGTATTCCCACGACAACCTATTCCACACATTGCTGGCACTGATGGAAATCAAATCCAGCACCTATGACAAGTCGCTTGATATCTTCGATGAATGCCGGCTTGACCCGTTGCCCTGAATCTTTCTTCCACGACGAAAAGGCGCTTTATCGATAGCAAGCGAAACCGGAACGCACTCAAGTTTACTTTGCCTGAAAACAGTGGTCTAATAATCCGCGACGCCAGTCCGATCCACAAATCCGTGCCTCATTCCATCAAGGAGATTTTTCATGAACGAAACGATCAGCGTGATGCTTTCCCGCCGTAGCATCCGTTCCTATAAAACCCGGCAAGTTTCCGACCGCGATCTGAACTGGATACTGGAAGCGGGCATTTATGCCGCGACTTCCAGAAACATGCAAGCCTGGTATCTGACCGCCGTCCAGAACCCGGAACTTTTGAAACGGCTGAGAGACGCCGCTTGTGAAACCATGCTCAAATCGGACAATGCGCGCAATCGGGAAAAAGCCCTCGATCCGGATTTTTCTCCTTTTTACAAGGCGCCGACTCTCATCATCGTTTCCGGCAATGAATCAAGAAACGCACGGGTCGATTGCGCCAACGCGACCCAAAACATGTGTGTGGCCGCCAATTCGCTGGGACTGGGTTCATGTTATCTTGCCAGCTTCACGATGGCCTTTGAAGATCCTGCCGTTTCCGCTACGCTCTTAAGGGATCTGGGCATACCGGACGGCTATTTTCCCCAATTCGGCGTCGCGCTGGGATACGCTGCCGAACACCCCGATACCCCTCATCGCAGACGGGATGTAATCCGCATTATCAAATAAGGGTGAAAAAAATGCATGGGTTCCGCAAATATGGCATCGGCGTACTGGCTGCACTGGGCTTATCCGCCACGGCAGCATGCGCCGACATACCACTTCCTGCCCCCCAGCAGAAAGGCGGACAGGGCATTTTCACGACGCTGGAATCGCGCCATTCCGCCACCCCGGCCGATTTTCCCCTGAAAAACATTTCCATGCAGGAGCTTTCCAGTCTTTTGTGGGCGGCGACCGGAGAAAACCGGGCCGGCAAAGGCTGGACCGTTCCGCTGGCCATGGGTAATGCGCCCTATAACAGAATTTATGTTTTAAACGACAGCGGTATTTACCGGTACCACTGGAAGCTGAACAGACTGATCGAAGTATCCCGGAAAAATATTAAAAACGAAGTCGGATTGCAAGGTATCGTTGGCAAATCACCTGTCGTACTGGTCTTCGTATCCGATGGCAACGTCAGGAGAGAGTACGCTTATATTGCTACTGGCGCAATGACCCAAAACATTTATCTGGCTGCCGCTTCAATGGGCATTGAAGGACGATTTGTCATTTCCATGAATGAAAACGCCATCCGGCAAGCGCTTCAATTAAAAGAAAACGAGGTGCCGCTCAATCTGATGCTGATCGGCAAAAAGTGAAGGTATGACGCTTCCGCAAATCAGGCGCTTCCTCACGAAAGCGCTTTTTGTTTTCCAGACAATCCCGTTTCCCTGACACAAAACTGTTCCGCCTCATACCGTTTCAGACAATACAATAGAAAATACTGCGAACCAAAGAAAATTGGCAGGGTCACACACTTCTGTAACGCATTTAAACCTGAAATCGAACGGTATAACAGACAAATTGAAACACATTTGATTTTTTAAAGTATCCCGACTCTGGCAAATGGTACATTTTTCATGTTGGAAAACCGGTACATATCAAATTGAACCATTCATTTCGTGTAGCAAAACCATCCACGGAGAAAAACATGAAGCGATATCTCTTATCTTTACTGGCAATTCCTCTTGTTCTGGCCGGCTGTGCACAGCTCCCCGAATCCAATCCTCCCGTTTCGCAAGCGGTCGATTCCCTGGACGCGTTCCACTGGCAACTGACCGATGCCACCAGCCGCAACGGCAACCGTCTGGACTACCTTTTTGTCCAGCCCGGCAACCCTGTCCAGCTGGATTTCCAGACCAACCGTTTTACGGTTTCAAACACCTGCAATGTCATAAGCGGCAATTATCTGCTGACCGACAATGTGATTACCTTCTCCAACATGGTCTCGACCAAAATGCTCTGCGCCAATCCGCAGTTGAATACGCTCGAACAGCAGGTCGCCTCCCAGTTGCAGAACCGGGCAGACATCGACATTTACCTGTCGGCAACCCCCGTCCTGAAACTGCGTTTTTATGACGGCAACACCCTGACCTTTACGGGCCGCCCGACAGCCGGTGTCCAGTACGGCGGAACCGGAGAAACCGTTTTCATGGAAATCGCCTCGAATACCATCACATGCAGCGCACCGATGATGCCACAAAAACAATGCCTGCAAGTGCGCGACGTTTACTATGACAACGGCGGCGTTATCACCGGAACCAGCACATGGCGTCCTTTCTATCCGAACATCCAGGGTTATCAGCATCGGGAAGGAATCGGCCATATTCTCCGCCTGAAACGGTATAACGTTCCCAATGCGCCGGACTATGCGAATCAGGCCTATGTTCTGGATATGATCGTCCAGTAAGCCGCCCTTCCCCGCGTTTAAAACCCGATGTCCGTGACACCGGGTTTTTTCATGCACTGGCCATCCTGCAACCGGAATACAGGATAGAGGAAAGGTTATTTCCCTGTCTGATATTTTTCCGACAAAGCCTGCCGGTTCGGTCGGAAAATTTTTCCGTACCCTTCCCGAGCCGGGCTAAAGCATGATTTGCCGTTTGACCGCCTCAAAAGAATGGATCGATTCGACCAGCAGATTCTGTAATTCCTGACGGTCTGTTTGCGGAAGCAGCCAGACGATATCGACGGTTTTGACCGGAAGACGGCTCATCAGGCCAATGGCCCGATACAAATAATCGAATCCGCGCTGCAAATTTCTCTTTTCAAGAATACCCAGGCCGTTTTTCTGGGCAAGATCGAAAAAATCCGTACGCAATTTCTCGTCGTCGAGCCGCCAGAAACCGTCCAGCGAAAAACTGTCCAGTTCGTTTTTATCGACATCGACACAGAGAAATTCCATGGAGTCCTGCAAATTGATAATGAGAATGCGCAAACGGCCGTCCAGAATCGTTCCATACATTTGCGCAAGCAGCAAAGCATTGTTTTTCTTTTGTTTTTTCACATAAAAAGCAAAAACGGCCACCAACACCAGGATGAGGGCGATACCGGCTGCCGCCAATATATCGGCCATACCGGACGAACCGGACATTTTTTCAGGAACGGATGCCATTGCCGGCGCCTGCCATGCCGGAATGGACAGCGCAAATAGCAGAAAACATGGTTTGAAGTGCATATTTATCCGGAAATGGAGTTCAAGTCGAAAAAGTTACCGCTTTTTCAATAATAGATTTCCGGACGGTTTCTGGCTATCCATAGCTGAACGCTTTTGCGAATGTGTCTCTTTTTAGAGAAAAACATTCACAAAACGGACCTTATCCAGAACCACCCGATTCCGCTTTTCACTCAAAACAATTTCCGGCTTTATTCGTTGTACTTCCGGTCCGATCCCCGGTTTTTTTCAACAGGATATTTCAGCGCGTTCTTCTCCATTTTCGCAAGCGCAGCCTGTTGCAGATCGATTTTTGCCAGAGAAGCGAAACGGATCAGATAAAGCAGGATATCCGCCAGTTCCTCTTCCGTATGTTTGCGGACAGAACTTTCGGCATCGATTTCCTGCCAGCCATGCTGACCTCGCGTCCACTGGAAGATTTCCAGCAATTCGGAGGCTTCGACAGAAAGCGCCGATGCGATATTTTTGGGCGTATGAAACTGATTCCAGTCCCGTTCGGCAGAAAAACCTTCCAGTTTCCGGGCCAGCATTTCGTCATCGATCATTCCGCTTTCTCCTGTATTTCCGCCGCTTTTCCTGGCACAGTTTCCCCACTACCGCTTACGCTGCCGGAAGACACGTTTTCGATCACCCGGATTTTCTGGAAATCGCGTCCGCTCGGCTGTTGATAAGCGAACAGGCCGAATTGCGGCAATATGGAGTAAAGATGGTCGAAAATATCCGACTGGATGCTCTCATATTCATTCCAGGCAGTCGTCGCCGTAAAACAGTAAATTTCGATCGGCAGCCCCATCGCCCCGGGATCCATCTGCCTGACCAGAACAGTTTCGTTCTGTAAAATTTTCGGATGATGATACAGATACTGTTCGACATAAGCGCGGAACGTTCCGACATTGGTCAGCCTGCGACGGTTGACGAATCCGTTTTTCGCGTCGTCCAGACGGCTGTTCCACTCCGCGATTTCTTTTTCCTTGGCAGCCAGATAAGGTTTAAGCAGCCGGAGACGATGGACATTGACGCTTTCCCGCTCTGTCATGAAGTGAATGCTCGTCTGGTCAATGTAAATTGAACGCTTGATTCGCCTTCCGCCCGATTCCTGCATGCCCCGCCAGTTTTTGAAAGGATCGGAAATCAGGCGACGCGTCGGAAAAGTCGTGATCGTCTTGTCCCAGTTCTGAACCTTGACGGTATGCAAGGCGATATCGATCACCGTACCGTCCGCATTCAGATTGGGCATTTCAATCCAGTCCCCGACCTTGACCAGTCCGTTGGCCGATATCTGGATACTCGCGACAAGAGAAAGCAAAGTATCCTGAAAAACGAGCATCAGAACGGCAGCCATCGCTCCCAGCCCCGATAACAGAATAACCGGTGACTTGTCAATCAGGGTAGCGATAATCAAAATGCCGGCGATCAGATAAATCCCCAGTTTCACGAGCTGGATATATCCCTTGATCGGACGGCTTGCCGCAATGGGTCGCTGGCTGTAGAGCGCATTGACAATATCCAGTGCCGCACCCAGCGCCATGGCAAACGTCAGGATAATGAAAGAAGCGGCAACATTTCTGACAACGAACGCAATGCCTTCCGGCAAATGCGGAACCCAGACGATACCGTGGGTAAAAGCCATGGCCGGCACAATATTGGCCAGTCTGGCGATGACTTTTTCGATCAGACCGTCTTCAACCTCCGAAATCGGAGTCAGCTTGAGTGCCCGCCGAACCAGACGAAGCAGAACTTTTTTGACAATAAAATTCAATATACCGGAAACGGCAAACAGGAAACCGAGCGCCGCCAGGGTATACATAAAAGGCGAACCGTCAAAAAAAGAGAGATAGTGATTTACCAGCGACATCATAAGAATTTATCTCCTGGAACAGGCGACCGGGAAACGAATACATTCAAAACAGGACTTGAATAATTGCGCAGCAATATAACACATTCTGTCATTTTCACCCTTTCCGCCAACCCAACAGCCAAACAGAAAAAAACCGGCCGATCCATTTTGGAAAGTAGCCAGACAAACGACTGCCGGAATCCGCTTTCTTTTTCCTCTCGATACGTTGAGATCCAGGCAACCGCTCAAAACGACGGATTGCCTCTCTTTCGGAATTTGCCGAAAATGGCCGGCAAAGCGTCTGCAAATAGCGAACCCACCCGAAACGTTCAACAGACAGACAAGGAAAAGCCTTCCTTTTCACATGTACAGAACGGTTATGGAAAAAGGCGGATCCTCCCTCTGTTTCATCGGCAGTCTGACGCGACTATTTTTCGCAAATCAAACCTGCTTCACGGATGAAATTGGTATGATGGCGGTATTATTCCGATGAATTTTACATTTAACCTATGGCGACCACATCAAATACACAGGATTTTCCTTTCAAAGGACTCAAACCGGTATCGGTCTGGAAGCACTTTGCCGCCTTGTGCGCCATTCCCCGTCCCTCCAAACATGAAGGCCCTGTCAGGGATTACCTGCAACAATGGGCTACCGGACAGGGACTTGAGAACATCATCGACAAGGGCGGCAATCTCGTTATCCGGAAACCGGCCACGCCCGGCCGTGAAAACGTACCGGGCGTTATCCTTCAGGCCCATCTGGACATGGTATGCCAGAAAAACGATTCGGTAACCCACGATTTTTTCCACGATCCCATTCACGCTACTGTTCGCGATAATCTCGTCCTTGCCGAAAATACGACACTCGGCGCCGACGACGGCATCGGGGTTGCACTGATTCTGGCGGCACTGGAAGACCGTTCCCTGACGCACGGTCCCCTTGAAGCATTGCTCACCGTCGATGAAGAAGAAGGCATGGGCGGAGCCAGCACACTGGAGACCGGTGTCTTGAAAGGCAAAATACTGCTGAATCTTGACAGTGAAACCTGGGGCGACTTTTGTCTGGGTTGCGCCGGCGGCATGGATATTTCAGTCCGGCACGCCGGGCATGCAGAGGCTTTTCCGGGCGGCTGGCAGGCTGTACAAATCGATGTTACCGGTCTGCGGGGCGGCCACTCCGGCATCAATATTCATGAAGGACGCGGCAATGCCATCAAAATCCTGACCCGTATCCTGAATTCGCTGGAAAACCGTTTTCCCTTGTGTCTTTCCGGTTTCACCGGAGGAACCGCCCGCAATGCCTTGCCGCGGGAAGCGTCCTCCGTCATCGGCATACAGCCGCAAAGTATGGCTTCCCTGAACGGTCTTCTGCAACAATGGCAAAGCCTGATCCGCAAGGAACTGGCTGGCGTCGATGAAAACGTCCGGATCAGCTGGACACCTGTCACAACCGACAGAATCCTGTCTTCCGCAGATCAGCGCCTCTGGTTGCGTTCACTGCATGCCGCACCGCATGGCGTATGGCGCATGAGCGTTTCGGCTCCCGCTTCGCCGGAAACGTCCAGCAATCTGGGGACTGTCGACTTGCAACCGGATAGGGGCGCCTGTACGTTTATGGTGCGTTCTACCATCGACAGCGCCTGCAATGCGCTGGCAGACGAGATCGCCAGTCTGTTTTCCCTTTCAGGTCTTCCTGTCAAAAAAGAAAACGCCTATCCGGGCTGGACACCCGACCCCGCTTCTCCGTTACTTTCCCTTTGCAGGAAAATCTACCGGCAGGAATTCGGCAGTGAGCCGTTTACACACGTTATTCATGCCGGTCTGGAATGCGGGATTCTGAAATCCAAATATCCCGATCTCGACGTGATTTCTTTCGGCCCCACCATCCATAGCCCTCACGCCCCGGGTGAAGCGGTCGAAATCGATACCGTGGAGAAATCCTGGCAACTGCTGAAAGCGCTATTAAGCGCTGTTGAATAAACCGGGCCTGAAAAGAGCCCGGAAACAACCGCCCGGAACCGGGCACGGCAAAGACCCCTCTCTTCCTGACGGTGTTGTCTGTCCGGAAACCGAAGCTGACAGATACTGCTTGTTTTTCATGGCACACGTTTCAACCAGACTGAAAAACACCGCAAAAAACCGAAAGTTGCAACTGCCCCGGTCAATCCGCTGTCTGGCAGGCTCTAAAGATTCCGTTTCCGGGCAAGTGCCCGATAAAAGGCAATCTCATTGTCCCAAAGCCCCGCCATATCCACCTTGCCGTTTGCAAAAGCGATCAGATAATCGGGTAATGCCTGCATGGATATATAACGAATGGCCGGCGTTTTCTCAACATCCAGCCACGCATCCGGGTCATTCCCGTACCAGCCGATCGCATTGTCGCCATCCAGCAGGGCCGAGACATCCTTCGCCAGATTGTTCGGGTTGTCATACACATGGCAAAAATCATCTCCATCGTCGGCGACCTGCAATTGCAGATAACCGCTTGGGTAAAATATGACACTCATTTCCATCCGGACACTCCCGATTTTTGTATAACTTGACCGGGTTCTATCATATCCCAAATCCGGAAAGAAACCCTCATAAAACGGCGCGGAAAACCGGACAACGTCGTTTCCTGTTTTTCATCCCGCAAACCGGAAAAACAACGGCACTCACCAGACCTCCATTGCCAGAAAGAACCCCTGAAATCCGCACCCGTCGAAGCCAATGCCAAAAATCCCAAAACACAAAAAGCGTCGTCACTGGAAAAGCCGGTACGGTTCCCGTCAGTATCTGCTCAATTGATGGGAATCTGGCAACACGCGATCACGACACAAATCGAGCATACAAAAAACAGGGCATCCACTATTTCGGAAACGGTATCACTCATCATGAATTCTCCATCGGTTTGTTTTACTGTTTATATGTACAGTCTATCATACTGTACATATAAACAGTGTCAGTTTCCCGCAACCAGAATGAAAACTGTCCCGTTAAAAATCCGGTCAGGGAAAAATGCGTGGGAAAGGAAGAAAAGGAATGAAATCCGATTATAGACACCGTCCAGCCGGATCGGTCGCCCGAAAAAAAATCTCCCGGTCTTTCGAACGGGAGATTTCTGCTAAACAGAAGAAATCATTCGTTATTGATGTCCAGCAACCCGGAATAGCTGATAAACACTTTTTCACCCCGATAGAGCGGTAACGGCTTTTCCTCATCCTTCAGGGGCGTATCGCGCTGCTGGTGTTCATTGGCGAAACTGACATAGGCAAAATTTCCCTTGGCGCCTTTCGGTTCATAAGCGGCCTCAATCTCGTGAATATTGTCGGGAATTTTCGCTTCTTCCGGATAACGGACGGCCTGTACGACAACCCACTGCAAACCGGTATCACCACCCAGCCAGATCGAAGGCTGCAACTCGGGATTGCTGTTCCAGCCCGTCACCGATTCCCCACTTTCTATCAGATTCTGGCGAACGACCTGAACGGCAAAATCGTGCAGTTCCCAATCCGTCATTTCAATTTTTTCATCCGTCACCAATGCGGGGGGATCAATGGGTTTGCGGTCTTTCTGCGAAACAAGACCCCAGCCTTTTTCAGCGGGAATCCAGTGACCGAAAGCAAATTTCATCGGCATAATGCAGGCATGGCCCTGGCACTCTTTAGCAATCCTGACAAGATTCTCCTCGGTTCCGGGAGTCTTCAACTGGCCGCCCACATCCTCGATCCGCACAAAAAACAGCTGATTGCCCAGCCGGAAGGAAAGATGTTCCATAATCGGATGATCCAGATGGGCGCGTATCCAGGCCGGACCGCCTTCCACCTGACGCTGCAGATGGCCGCCTGCATCCTGCCAGCACTGGATAAAATCATCTGTCAAAACGAGGGATTCGGTATTTGGCTGCATAATTTTTTTCCTGTTCGTTGGGAGAAGCAGTTATTGTACCGGACATTCCTGTCCGGAACGCAAGAGGAGCATCAAAACGGCGGGATCTTTTGGCGGTCTCATGCCTTGAAATGTTTCGAGACGAGTTCTTCCGGAGACGTTCCCTTGATGAATTCCGATTCCACGATATGGATAAACGGCGGCATGCCGCCGCACCGGTTGATGACCGGAGTCGGACGAAGCCCGTTTGCCAGCAATACCTGCACAACCTGAAAATAATAGGGCAACACGCCTTCGATAAAATCCCAGCGTTTCGGGGCCGCAATGGAATAAAGCCAGCGGTCGACAAAATGGACCGGTTCCTCTCCGGAATGGTGCGACTGGGCAAGCGTCATGTCGTAGGCGTCTTTCAACACCTGTTTCAGCAAGGTTTCTTCCGCCCCCTGTATGAGCAATTCCCGGATAATAGCCACTTCATACTCTTTGACCGTGGGATAGCTTTCCCTGAAAACCCGTACGGACTGCACTCCCGTTTTGACCTCATGGACAATTTTGCTCTTTTTGAACCATCTCTGAAAAGCGCCGAGCAGAAACACAATCACTGTCGCCACGACAACGGCCGTTACTATCATCCATGTTTCCATTCACCTCTCCTCGCATCTGTCATGAAGGAACGCATTCATGCCCATCCGTCAAACAGCGACTGCCATTTTTCAGGTTTTTTGTATTCTACCCCATGAACCAGCCTATACCGTGTTTCCTTCCCGCACACAGGCACCTTGCTGTTTCATCCCGTGAAGTGGCCACACAATGAAAAAACATTCTTTTGCCGCTACCTCCACCTGTCTGGCCAGCCAGCTTGCCCCAACACAACGCACTGTGCAGGAACTGAACAATCTTTCATTCATGACTTCTGCCATTCAGTTCCGCTCATGCCCTCGTCTTTATTCGAGATCGAAGGAAAATACAGTTATACAAGCAACCTGTTGTTCAGATTAACAGGTGAGCAAATCGGCTGACAAATGGAATCACAAACCCGGTTGGAATACTTTTTCAGTTTTGCTTTCCCTTCAGGAATCCGATGTCCTGAAATCAGACTGCTTAACAGGCCTCCTTCGTTACGAAAATAGAGAAAAAATTCAGCGTTTCAAAAGAAAGCAGGCTAAATATATAAAAGGCATTTATCACCTTTTCTACTTCCACAAGGAAATACTTTAAGTACCGGCCCCTCAGGAAAACGGTTTTTTGAAATGCACTAATCGAAACCGCCACTATTCTTGAACAATTACATACGCGAGTTAAACCATGATTTTTATTCAGGAAAATGATAAGGTTGCAAACACCGATCATTTTAAATCCCGATATGACTCTGGAAACCTGTTACCGTTGCCCGGATTGCCATTATGAGCGCACACTCACATATGGTACACAATGGCAGCATGTGGATGAACTGCACCGATACCGCCGGGATATCGAACGGGGAAAATATGGAGATCAGGCAAAAAAATGGCTTTTAAAACATCCTGAAGGGATATTAACGATATCGACGGCATTATTTACCTGTCAACGTTGTGGAACACTGAAAGCGGCGGAACGGCTTTTGCTGGAATTCCAGGGCGTACGTTCCTGGGAAACGCCGGTGCGCTGCGCAACCTGTCACGTACCTTGCCAGCTGTTGATCTCGCCTCCGCCATCGCTTCCCTGCACAGCATGTGGAAAAACCTGTTTTTCCACACATCCATTTCCCTTGTAACGATAAGGCTCGCGCAATGTGTAAGCTATTTTTCCTTTGGCATGAAACAGAGAGAGTGCCAGTTAAAAAACACTTTCTCCGTGAATAAAAAAATAGTGACATTTATCCCTTCTTTAATTGACAATCCGGCGAAAGCGATTGCCAAAACTGGAATACAGACATGCCATGCCGCCTTTGCGAACCGCCCGTATTCGGAGATCCCTGTCAAACCTGGCATACGTATGCATCCATGACGTTGTCTTCCGGAGAAGCGCCGATGTGGGTTACGCACCAGAGGGGACATAGAGACTGGACAATGATCGGCAAAATTTACGGGAAATGGATCCAGAACGCACAGCCTGAAGCAGGTAAAAAGGTCGTAGAAATGTTCCGAAAATGATGGGTAATTTTGTACTAATTACAGAGAGAAAAAATGTTCCGAAAATGTTCCGAAATCATACCTCATTTAACCCCTTTTCACCCCATTTTGACGATTTCTACCAAGAAATAAAAAAGCCGCAAATCGTTGATTTATAACGAATTACGGCTGATATTCTTGGCGGAGAGAGGGGGATTCGAACCCCCGATAGGTTATTAACCTATACACGCTTTCCAGGCGTGCGACTTAAACCACTCATCCATCTCTCCTGCAATGGACTACTTGTGAAGCGAAGCATTCTAGCATAAAGACGAGGAAATTCCTCATCTTTATGGCACTTTTTTGACGTCTTCACAACGAATTGCGGAGCTGTTCGAGGATAGCGGGATTTTCAAGAGTCGAAATGTCCTGTGTGATTTCTTCGCCTCGTGCAATAACACGCAGCAAACGGCGCATGATTTTTCCGGAGCGGGTTTTCGGCAGGTTCTCGCCAAATCGGATTTCCTTGGGTCGCGCAATCGGACTGATTTCTTGCGAAACCCACTTCCGCAAATCGGCTGCGATGGTTTTCGCCTCATCGCCTTTTGGCAATTCATTTTTCAAAATGACGAAAGCGCAGATGGATTCACCGGTCAGATCGTCCGGTTTGCCAACCACGGCGGCTTCCGCCACCATCGGATGAGCGGAAAGCACAGATTCCACCTCCATGGTACCCAACGCATGGCCCGATACATTCAGCACATCATCAATACGGCCTGTAATGGTGAAATAGCCGGTTTCAGGATCACGGATAGCGCCATCGCCTGCCTGATACAGTTTTCCGCCCAGTTCTTCCGGCCAGTAATGGGTTTTGTAACGTTCGTCGTTACCCCAGACTGTCCGGATCATGGAAGGCCATGGACGGTTAATGACTAAAATGCCTCCTTGCCCCCAAGGCAGCTCCTGTCCGGTTTCATCGACGACACGGACAAACATTCCCGGAAGCGGCAGGGTACACGAACCGGGCACCAAAGGCGTCGCACCCGGCATCGGCGCAATGACATGACCGCCGGTTTCGGTTTGCCAGAAAGTATCGACAATCGGACAACGCTCCTTGCCGATATGCTTGTAAAACCAGAGCCAGGCTTCCGGATTGATTGGCTCGCCGACCGAACCGAGCAGTCTCAGGCTGGACAAGTTGTACTGTTCGGGAGCGAACTGCGCATTTTCGTTACTGGCCTTGATCAGCGAACGGATTGCTGTGGGAGCGGTGTAGAAAATGCTGACCTTGTGCTTGTCGATGATTTCCCAGAAACGGCCGGCATGCGGCCAGGTGGGAACGCCTTCAAAAAGCACAATCGTCGCACCGACAGCCAGCGGGCCATAAGCGTTGTAGGTGTGTCCGGTAATCCAGCCGATGTCGGCCGTACACCAGAAAACATCCGTTGGCTTGATATCGAATGTCCAGCGCATGGTCAGGATGGCCCAAAGCAGATAACCACCGGAGGAATGCAAGGCGCCTTTCGGATTGCCGGTAGAGCCCGAGGTGTAAAGAATGAACAGGGGATGTTCGGCATTCACCCATTCGGGTTCGCAGATTTCAGCTTGCGATTGCGTCAATTCATGCATCCAGTGATCCCGGCCTTCCACAAAATCGATTTTGTCTCCGGTTCGCCGATAGATGACGACGTTTTCGACGGCATGGTTTTCGTTCATGGCAAGAGCGTCGTCCACAATGGCTTTTAGCGGCAAATGTCGCCCGCCACGGATCTGTCTGTCGGCAGTGATAACGGCGACAGCGCCTGCGTTCCCGATGCGTTCACTGAGCGATGGCGCGGAAAAGCCGCCGAAAACAACGGAATGGATGGCCCCGATCCGGGCGCAAGCCTGCATGGCGACGATCGCTTCCACCGACATGGCCATATAAATGACGACACGATCGCCTTTTTGTATGCCCAGCGATTTCAGGCCATTTGCCAGTTTGCAGACCCGTTTGTGCAACTCCCGGTAAGTCACTTTCGTAACCGTTCCGTCGTCCGCCTCGAAAACCACCGCGTCCTTGTCAGCGTTGCCGTTTTCGAGATTCCTGTCGAGACAGTTATAGGAGACGTTCAGTTCGCCATCTTCAAACCATTTATAAAATGGCGGGTTGGTTTCGTTCAACACTTTGGTGAACGGTTTGCGCCACAGCACATTTTCTCGCGCCAGTTCGGCCCAGAAGCCTTTGTAATCTTCTTCTGCCGCCCGGCACAAGGCACGGTAAGCATTCATTCCGGGAATAGCCGCGTTTTGCGCGAACGCTTCGGACGGATAATAAAAATGCGTTTCTTTCTTTTCGGATGGATTTGCTGCCATTTCGTCACTCCTGTTTTTCATGGCCTGCCGCTACGGTCTGGCGGCGCTGGCCGAACTCTTCTTTTGAATGAGTACATCTTTCATGAAGCCGGTACATTACTGTTCAGGGAATTCCCCTCTTTGCCCCGCTCCATTTCCGCCGGGATGAACAAGCTGTCTGACCGGCTTCTTATATCAAAATTAATATGATATATATAAAAATTAAATATAAGAAAACGGAAGATAGCCTAACCTGAATTTTTCGTCAAACAACTTTTTCATTTTTTGCCGGCACCTCAGCATTTATTTCATTCGCATCTGCCGAAAGAAGGCTTTAAAATAATCCGTACAGTGACAAACAGCTTATGCCGTCTTTTTCAACCGGATCCAGTACGCAAATGACCACCACTATCAAGCAGGACGACCTGATCGATTCCATTGCCGCAGCGCTCCAGTACATCAGTTATTACCACCCTCTCGACTATATAAAACATCTGGCCCAAGCTTATGAAATAGAACAAAGCCCGGCGGCAAAAGACGCTATCGAACAAATATTGACGAATTCACGGATGTGCGCGGAAGGCAAACGGCCGATCTGTCAGGACACGGGCATTGTCAACGTCTTTTTGAAAGTCGGCATGGACGTCAGATGGGAAGGCTTTACCGGCAGCATCCACGACGCCATCAACGAAGGGGTAAGGCGCGCCTACACGTTTCCGGACAACAAACTCCGCGCGTCGGTGGTCAACGACCCGCAATTCGAACGCAAGAATACGAAGGACGATACGCCGGCTGTCATCGTGATGGATATCGTTCCCGGCAATACCGTTGACGTTACGGTCGGCGCCAAGGGAGGCGGTTCGGAAAACAAATCGTCGCTGAAGATGCTGAATCCGTCCGATTCTCTGGTCGATTATGTGCTGGAAACAGTCGAACATATGGGAGCGGGCTGGTGTCCACCCGGCATTATCGGTATCGGTATCGGCGGAACGGCGGAAAAAGCGGTTCTGATGGCCAAGGAAGCGGCGATGGAAACCATCGATATGGCCGAGCTGAAACGGCGTGGTCCGCAGAACAGGCTGGAAGAATTGCGCATCGAACTGCACGACAAAATCAATGCGCTGGGTATCGGTGCCCAGGGCGTCGGCGGCCTGACAACGGTCCTGGACGTCAAGATTAACATGTACCCGACGCATGCCGCTTCCAAACCGGTCGCGATTGTCCCGAATTGCGCCGCGACGCGCCATGCCCATTTCGTGCTTGACGGGTCGGGCCCCGTTTATCTCGAACCGCCATCCCTGTCCGATTGGCCGCAGATCAGCTGGCACCCGGACGTGGAAAAATCGACCCGTGTCAATCTGGACACGCTGACTAAAGAAGAAGTCGCGTCCTGGAAACCGGGACAAACCCTGTTGTTGAACGGCAAAATGCTGACCGGCCGTGACGCGGCGCACAAGCGGATTCAGGACATGCTCGCAAAAGGTGAAAAACTCCCGGTCGATTTCACCAATCGGGTGATTTACTATGTCGGCCCGGTCGATCCGGTACGGGACGAAGTGGTGGGGCCTGCTGGTCCTACCACATCCACACGCATGGACAAGTTCACGGAAATGATGCTGGGTCAAACCGGCCTGATCGCCATGGTCGGCAAAGCCGAACGCGGCCCTTCCGCCATTGATGCGATCAAAAAACACCGGTCGGCTTATATGATCGCCGTTGGCGGCGCCGCTTATCTGGTTTCCAAAGCGATCAGGGAGGCAAAGGTTGTCGCTTTTGCCGATCTGGGCATGGAAGCGATTTACGAATTCGAAGTGAAAGACATGCCGGTCACTGTCGCAGTTGATTCCAGCGGTACATCGCTGCATACCACCGGCCCGGCAGAATGGTCGGCAAAAATCGCCAATTTCCGGGATGGAAAAATTCCGAGGGCGTCGAACTGAATGCCGTCACCTGAGAAAGCCTGAATATGCTTTTATTCTCCGGCCCGATTGGCGTCTTTGATTCCGGTGTGGGTGGCCTGTCTGTCCTGAGACACATCCGCAGCCAGTTACCTGGCGAGAACCTGATTTATTTTGCCGATTCCGGGTATGCGCCTTATGGCGACAAATCCGAGGAATTCGTCATCGAACGCGCGTTCAAAATCGCCGGTTTCTTCCTGAAACAGGGTATCAAGGCACTGGTCGTGGCCTGCAATACGGCAACAGCCATAACGATTCATCTTTTGCGGGAAAAATATCCGGAACTGCCGATTGTCGGGGTAGAACCGGGCCTGAAACCGGCAGCCGCCAAGACGATAACCGGCATTGTCGGCGTCATGGCAACCGAGCGGACACTGGCCAGCAATAAATTCCACGTATTGCACCAGCTGCTGAACGACCAGACAGGAGTGCATTTCATCATGCAGCCCTGTCCGGGCATGGCCGATCTGATCGAACATGAAGAACTGGATTCCGAACCGGTTTTCAATCTGGTTCGCCGCTACCTGACGCCCATTCTCGAGCAGAACGCCGACACGGTCGTGCTGGGTTGTACACATTATCCTTTCGTCCGCCATGTGATTGAAAAGATCGCTGCCGAAGCGGGCAATCCCTCGCTCCACATTATCGACACAGGCTACGCTGTAGCCCGTCAGCTGAAACATCTGCTGGATATTTACGGATTGAACAGCAAGGGAAGGGAAACGGATATCCAGACAGCAGCGTTCACTTCCGGCGATCCCCAGACGATTTCCCGTCTGATAGGCCGATTACTGCAAATCGACATGCCTGTTTCTTATTTATCGTTATAAACGCCATGCTTTCTTTTTCAACCTGCCATTCATACAGGAAAACGACCATGAAACGTTTATTTCTCTTGCTGGTTCTGCCGCTGGCCGCCTGCAGCACACCCGACAGCAACGACATCAGCCAGAACCTGCTGCCGCTTCCTCCCAATGCTGTCAGCTATCAGTGCGACAGCGGGAACCGGATCATTGCGACCTATCCGACAACCGAAACGGCCGAAATCAGATATCAACAGGAAACCATTCCCATGCAGATCGCCATTTCCGCCAGTGGCGCCCGTTATGTGGGCGACGGACTGGTCTGGTGGACAAAAGGCCAGGACGGCACCCTGTTCAAGGCGGTCAACGGCAATGAAACCGGCGATCTCATCGAACGCTGCACAGAAGTCCTGAAATAAGGGGATAATGAATTCAGCGGGCAAGCGTCTTCCCCATTATTTCCGGCTATAAAAACAGGGGTGGAAACGGCATACCTGAGCCTGTCTTCTGTTACCATTGTTTCTGACTTCATTTCAATTAACCGAGGGGATATTCGTGAACACGTCAGTCAAAATCACTGTACTGGTCGATACCGAGTCGTTTGACGAGAATCTGGCAAAAGAACACGGGTTTTCAGCCTGGATCGAAACAGAAGGCCGTCACATCCTGTTCGATACCGGCCAGACCGGCGGCATGCTGGTCAATGCCGAACGCCTGAATATCGATCTGAAAAAAGCCGATACGCTGGTGCTGAGCCATGGCCACTTCGATCACACTGGCCAGATTCCGCAATTTCTGGAACTGAACGATCATGCCCAGATTTATTGCTGCGCTGATCTGGACAGGACACGGTACAGCTGCAAGATCGGAACCGCGCCCCGCTCCATCGGCATGCCGGACGCATCGAAACAGGCCTTGTCTTCCATTTCGGCAAGCCGCATTCACGAATTGGGCACGCCCCGCTATCTGACGCCCAGAGTCGGCATGACCGGACCGGTACCTCGCGAATCCCTTCTCGAAGACACGGGTGGCCCCTTCTTTCTGGATGACCACAGAGACGTTGACGATCTGATCGAAGACGACCAGTCCATGTGGTTTGAAACCGATAAAGGCCTGCTGATTCTTCTGGGCTGTTGCCATGCCGGTCTTGTCAACACGGTGGAATACATCAAGCAGATTTCCGGTATCGACAAGGTTCACGGCATTATCGGCGGCATGCATCTGGTCAATGCCAATGAAGAACGCTTGCAATACACTTTCGACCATCTAAAGCGCTGGAAAACGGACAAGCTTGTTCCGTGTCACTGTACCGGACAGGTTCCCGTTGCCAAAATGATCGAGGCCATCGGAAGCGACATTGTCACATGGGGCTGTTCCGGTTATACGGTAGAAGCCTGAATTCACCCACCCCTTTATCAGGAGAATTTTTATGGTATTGCTTGAACTGGCCATTTTCCCGAACGACAAGGGCACAAGCCTCAGTCCTTATGTTGCCCGATGCATGGATATTATCGACAAGAGTGGCCTGACCTATCAGTTTTCTGCCATGAGCACCACCATCGAAGGCGAATGGGACGATGTCATGAAGGTGGTTGGCGACTGTTTCAAGGCGCTTCAAAAGGATTGCGACCGCATCAGCGTCATGACGCGGGTAGATTATCGCGCTGGGAAGGAATCCCGGCTGAAAAGCAAGGTCACCGCGGTAGAAGAAAAACTCGGTCGCGATCTGGTCAAGAAAAAATAAGCGAATTTCTCACAAAAAAGCATGGCTTTAGCCATGCTTTTTTATCGTTACACGAGATCGCTGCTTTACCGGGCACTTTTCTTTTGCGAATCGACAATTTGCAGGGCGCTGGCGATCAGCCCGCTCATATCGGAAAGATTGCTGGGTACGATAATCGAATTGTTGGTTTTCGCCAGATTTTCAAAAGCGGCGACATACTGCTCGGCCACTTTCAGATTCACGGCATCGCTGCCCCCTTGCGCGACAATGGCTTCGCCGACCTTGCGCAAGGCTTCCGCATTGGCGTCGGCAATGGCGACAATGGCTGCCGCTTCCCCCTCCGCACGGTTGATCGCCGCCTGTTTTTCTCCCTCGGAACGGGCGATTTCCGCTTCACGCTGTCCGTTGGCAATGTTGATCTGTTCCTGCTTGCGTCCTTCGGATGCGGCAATTAAGGCCCGTTTTTCCCGCTCGGCCGTGATCTGGGCTTGCATGGCTTGCAGAATTTCGGCCGGTGGGGTCAGATCCTTGATTTCATAGCGCAAGACCTTGACGCCCCAGTTACGGGCCGATTCATCAACGGCGCTGACCACACAGGTATTGATGTATTCGCGTTCCTCGAATGTCTTGTCCAGTTCCATACGCCCGATCACCGAACGCAAGGTTGTCTGGGCAAGCTGGGTAATGGCGGCGATATAGTTTGACGAACCGTAGGAAGCACGCATGGCGTCGGTAATCTGGAAATACAAAATGCCGTCTACCTGCAACTGGGTGTTGTCCTTGGTGATACAGATCTGGGACGGCACATCCAGCGGGATTTCCTTCAGACTGTGTTTGTAGGCAACCCGGTCGATAAAAGGAACGACGATGTTCAGTCCCGGCGCCAGCGTGGCATGATATTTTCCAAGCCGCTCGACGACCCAGGCATGTTGTTGCGGCACGACATTGACCGACTTGATCACGAAAACGACGATCACAATAAGAAAAACCATAACGAGAAATATTGAATCCACTGAAATCCCCGTTTAATCAAAAAGTCAA
The DNA here is from genome assembly GCF_000158475.2 of Oxalobacter paraformigenes. Lineage (GTDB taxonomy): Bacteria > Pseudomonadota > Gammaproteobacteria > Burkholderiales > Burkholderiaceae_D > Oxalobacter > Oxalobacter paraformigenes. The sequence goes on from NZ_KI392031.1 coordinate 1,545,849, forward strand.
AATATTATTCACGGCAGTTAGTCACAAGCAGCGTAGCGCCGCGTATCTCACGAATGATGAACAGACCGGCTTCCGGTTCGCCGCCCGGCAGCAGTTCGGCATCCCACAAGGCACCCCGGTAATTGACGCGCGTCCTGTAGATTCCGCCTTGCGGATTTTCCCAGCGACCGACTTCGACGGTTTCTCCGATATCGAGAATAACGGAAGGGTTGCGCTGCGGCTCGATTCGATGCTTCCGGAATATTCTGCTATTGCGCAAGAGAAGCGTCACCAGACCGCCAACCGCCCCGGCAACAATGAACTGGATGGAAAAATGAGTCCCTGCCATGGCGGCGAGGCCGCCGGCCGCAAAACCGACGGCAATCATCAGCAGGTAAAAGGTTCCGGTAAAAATCTCTACCGCCACCAGCATGCCAGCAAAGGCAAGCCACACCATCCAGTCTGTCATCAGTTTATTTCCTGTCGGCAGATTAACAATATAACCTTATAGGATGGATGGCGAAAAGGCAAATTTCACAACAAGCCGATTCATTCACGTTAATAAGCTATGAATCGGCTTGTTTGTCGCTAGCAGCCTTTTTTCTGGCTTTCGGCCAGTGTCTGCCAGGTCGAAACGACCGAATCGGGATTCAGGGACATCGAGTCGATCCCCTGTTTCATCAGCCAGCGTGCAAAATCGGGATGATCCGACGGCCCCTGACCGCAAATTCCGACATATTTTCCCTGGCTGTTGCAAGCCGCGATCGCTTTGGAAATCAGGGCCAGCACGGCCGGGTCGCGTTCGTCGAAATCAGCCATCAACAGTTCGAGACCGGAATCGCGATCCAGTCCCAGCGTCAACTGGGTCAGATCGTTGGAACCGATCGAAAAACCGTCGAACATTTCAAGGAATTCATCCGCCAGAATCGCATTGGAAGGCACTTCGCACATCATGATGATGCGCAAGCCGTTTTCGCCGCGACGCAAGCCGTTGACCGCCAGCAGATCAACCACCGAACGCGCCTGTTTGAGCGTTCTGACAAACGGCACCATGATTTCGACATTAGTCAGTCCCATTTCATTGCGGACTTTTTTCATGGCTTCGCATTCCATATGGAACGCTTCGGCAAATGACGGGGCGATATAACGGGAAGCCCCCCGGAACCCCATCATCGGGTTTTCTTCTTCCGGCTCATACCGCGTACCGCCCATTAATGTCCGGTATTCGTTGGACTTGAAGTCGGACAAACGGACAATGACCGGTTTCGGCCAGAAGGCGGCAGCAATGGTGGCAACGCCTTCCGCCAGTTTTTGCACATAGTAGGCGCGAGGGGAAGCATACCCCCGGGAAACCGATTCAATCGCTGTTTTGAGATCGGGATCGACATTCGGATACGCCAGAACGGCATTCGGATGAACGCTGATCTCATTGATGATGAATTCCAGCCGTGCCAGACCGACACCGCCATTCGGGATCGCCTGCAACTTGAAAGCCATTTGCGGATTGCCCACATTCATGGCGAGTTTTACCGGAAGAACCGGAAGCGTTCCATAGGTAATATGGGACTCTTCCATTTCCAGCTTGCCTTCGTAAATACGGCCGTCTTCACCTTCCGCACACGAGACGGTTACCAGCTGGCCTTCTTTGAGGATTTCCGTCGCATTGCCACAGCCCACAACAGCCGGAACCCCGATTTCACGCGCCACAATGGCGGCATGACAGGTTCGTCCACCGCGATTTGTTACGATAGCGGCCGATTTTCTCATAACCGGTTCCCAGTTTGGATCCGTCATATCGGCAACCAGCACATCGCCTTCTTCAACCTTGTGCATTTCGGAAGGATCTTTCACGATACGAACGCGGCCGGTACCGATTTTCTGGCCGATGGCACGGCCTGAAGCGAGAATGTTGCCGTTTCCTTTCAGTTTGAAAACCTGTACCGATTCGCCTTTTTTCTGGGAATTGACGGTTTCGGGACGCGCCTGAAGAATGTAGAGTTTTCCGTCCACACCGTCCTTGCCCCATTCGATATCCATGGGGCGACCGTAATGGTTTTCGATAATAACGGCAAATCTGGCCAATTCGATGACTTCCGCATCCTTCAGGGAAAAGCGTTTGCGTTTTTCTTCGGGAACCTCGACTGTTCTGACCGGTTCGTCCGCATTTTTATCCTTTGAAAAAACCATCTCAATCAGTTTCGACCCGATCGAGCGCCGGATGATCGGCATCTTCCCTTTCTCCAGCATCGGCTTGTGCACATAAAATTCGTCCGGATTGACGGCTCCCTGCACAACCGTTTCACCCAGCCCGTAACTGGAGGTAATAAACACGACATCCTTAAATCCCGATTCCGTATCCAGCGTGAACATGACGCCGGATGAGGCCAGATCCGAGCGGACCATTCTCTGGATACCGGCCGACAGGGCCACGTCCGCATGTTTGAAACCACGCTGCTGGCGGTAGGAAATGGCGCGATCGTTATAAAGGGACGCGAAAACCAGTTTGACCGCATGCAATACGTTTTCTTCACCGACGACATTCAGATACGTTTCCTGCTGGCCCGCAAACGAAGCGTCCTGCAAATCTTCTGCCGTAGCGGAAGAACGTACCGCGACGGAAAGTTCGCCGGTCGTTTTTTTGACCATCTGGCCATACTGTTCAAGGATTTCCTTTTCGAGACGGGGCTGAAGCGGCGTTTCGACAATCCACTTCCGGATATCAGCCCCGGCGTCTGCCAGAGCGCGTACATCGCTGATATCGACTCCCGCCAGCCGGTCCTCGATGCGTTTGGCCAGAGTGGTGGCGCCATCGGCGCTATAGGAAAGAAAATCGCGGTAAGCCTGGGACGTCGTGGCGAAACCGCCGGGAACCCGGACACCCTTTTCCTGCAACTGGCTGATCATTTCGCCGAGAGAGGCGTTTTTTCCGCCGACGGAAGGTACATCTTTCATTCTCAATTCCGTAAAGGGAATGACATAAACAGCCTGATCGTTGGGTGTGAGTGGCGCTGCTTCCGACATAGTGATCTCCTGGCGAAAATGGAATCGGTGTCCGGTGGAAAAAGAATTATCCGGAATTTCGGCAAAATGAAAATTCGTTTTTATTGTACCGCCAGAGAGACTGTGTTTTTCAAAAATAATCCTTACAATAAAAGAAATTGTTTATCTCTTTGATTATTCTTTCCAGACAGGTTGAAATATGTCGAATCAACAGGAAATTCCGGCACGAACCGTTTATATCGTATCCGATGGCACCGGCATCACGGCAGAGGCGCTGGCCCGTTCGGTTCTTTCCCAGTTCAACCTGTCTTACGCGAGAATACACATTCCCTTTGTGGACAATATCGAAAAAGCCCGGAGCGCAAAACGGCAGATTCAGGAGGAATACAACAGAACAGGGCTTTTGCCTATCGTTTTCTCGACGCTGGTCATTCCCGAACTGGTCTCTGTCCTCCGGGAAGCGCGCGCCCTTCATCTGGACGTTATCCAGACGTTTGTCGAACCGCTGAGAATGGAACTGGGCATCGCGCCCAAGCAGGAAATCGGCCTGAGCCACCAGAACATGGAAAGCACGGAATACAAAAACCGGATCGAAGCCATCAATTTCACGCTGGCGCACGACGACGGGCAATCGAACAAGGAGCTGGAAGAAGCCGATATCATTCTGGTCGGGGTATCTCGAAGCGGAAAAACGCCGACCAGCCTGTATCTGGCCATGCAATACGGGCTCAAAGTGGCGAACTATCCCCTGATTCCGGAAGATTTCGAACGCGGCCGCCTGCCCTCGGCGCTGGAACGGCATAAAAACAAACTGTTCGGACTGACCATCCAGCCCGAACGGCTTTCCGAAGTCCGCCATGAAAGGCGTCCGAACAGCCGCTATGCGTCGCTGGAAAACTGCCGCTATGAAGTATCCGAGGCGGAAGGCATGATGAATCTGGAGAAAATCCGTTACCTTTCTTCCACTTCCAAATCCATTGAGGAAATCGCAACCGCTATTTTAAGCGATATGCGTGCCTTTTCCGGCCCCGCGCAGGAAAAACCGCCTGTGTAAGGCTCAGTTGCAAATCTCGAGTTCAAAGGAAGCGGCATACGGCTCGTCAATACCCAGTTCGGCAGCCGTTCGCCGGTTCAGCATGAGCACCCGCTCATCGAAGCCGTAGCCGCGGTCGCGCAGATTGCGTTGATGCTGCGAATCGTGATAACGCAACAGTTCGCTTTTCCACTGCGCTTCCGTTTCATCGAACGCGAGATAAAAGTCCTTTCTCATCCCGACTGTTTTGACGTCACTGTTCAACATCAGGGCAATGGGCCATTCCACCCCGGAAGCAATGGCTTTCATCATGGCATACATGGCCCGATGCGCACGGTTGGTATCGTTTCCATGCGGCATGAAAAGCATGTCCGGCTTCAGCTCGCGAACCAGCTTTTCCAGAAAAAGCCGGTTTGCCGCAGTGTCAGCAACCTGATCGTCTTCGGCATTGTCCAGTTTCAGAAAACGGAAACGATCGTCAGGCAACCCGAAAAAACGGAAACTCCTGGTCTGTTCCGTGACCCGCAGCTGTCGTCTGTCTTCCGCTGTCATGCCGGCGCCGTAAACCTTGTCAATGCCGCTACCCGTTTCCGAAACGATAACGTGCACCTCATGCCCGGCATCCATCAGATGCCTCAAGGTGACGCCGATCGCATCGAAATCGTCCGGATGCGGCGCCGTCACCAGCAATTTCAGCCTTTTAGGCCATGCGATTTTCCGCAAATCCGCCGGCCGGTCTGTCACCGAAAGAAAATCCAGATCCATATTCAAACCTTTACCTCAATTTGTCGCTGACCCCGGCCCGAAAAACCGGAAAACAGCGGCTGGAGAGGAACATCAAACGACCGCTTCTCCCGTTTCCAGTATTTTCCGGACAGGTGCATACGTTCTCCGGTGAACCGGAGAAACCCCGTACTTTTTCAACTGCGCCAGATGAAAGGCCGTTGGATAGCCTTTATGGCGGTCGAAGCCGTATGCCGGATACTGCCTGTGCAACTCCCTCATGACCGCATCCCTTGCCGTTTTCGCCAGAATGGAAGCGGCCGAGATGGCAGGCACCCTGTCGTCCCCCTTGACGATCGCTTCGGCCCGGACAGATAAATCCCTGGGATATCGGTTTCCATCAACAAGCGCCAGTTCGGGCAAGACGGAAAGCGTTTCAATGGCCCGCTTCATGGCCAGCATGGAAGCCCAGAGGATGTTCAGCTCGTCGATTTCCGCAACGGAGCACTGTGCAATCGACCAGGCTTTCGCTTTCTTTTTGATTTCAAGCGCCAGTTCATCACGCCGGCTTTCCGAAAGTTTTTTCGAATCTCTCAAACCGTTAACAGGCCGATCCGGATCCAGGATAACCGCCGCAGCGAAAACCGGCCCGGCAATAGGGCCTCTTCCCGCTTCATCCGCCCCGCAAATCAGTTCCGTTTCCGGCAAAACTCCATCATCGAAAGGGAGCGGCCAGGAAAATATCCGTTTATCCGGAAATGAATCAGCCATTTTCTTTCATCACGTCTAAAACGGCCTGTGCGCTTGCCTGGGCCGTATTGCGCAAAAGTGAATAATGCATGGCGACAAACCGTTCGTGCAAACGGTTCCGGTTTGCCTGATCCGTCAACTGGAACCACAATGCTTCTGACAGGGCCTTGCCTGTTGCAGCATTTTGCAAAAGTTCCGGAACGATCATTTCGCCTGCCAGAATATTGGGCAACCCGACTGGCGGTTTGACGATATGACGTGCGATTTCCCAGGTTGCCCGCATCAGACGATAGGCAATCACCATGGGTTTCTTGAAAAGGGCCACTTCCAGAGTGGCCGTTCCGGAAGCGACCAGCACCGCATCCGCAGCCGTAATCGCTGTATGCGATTGTCCCTTGACAAGCTTCAAAGGCAATTTGTCCAGATGGGCCTCAGTCGCCAGACGGGTAAAATAAGCCAGCTGTTCGTCTCCGGCCATAGGAATAATGAACTGGATATCAGGATCGCGTTTCAACAACAGTTTCGCAGCGTCGATAAAAGGAAGGCTGTTGTATTTGAGTTCAGACATCCGGCTGCCCGGCATAATCGCCACGACCGGTTTTTCCTTGTCCAGCCCCAGACTGTCGCGCGCGGCGTTCATATCAGGTCTCATCGGAATGGCCTCGGCCAAGGGGTGCCCCACACAGGTAACCGGTATGCCCGCTTTTTGATAAATGGCTTCCTCAAAAGGAAACAGGACAAGAATGCGTGAAACCGCTTCGGCAATTTTCCGGATACGACCGCTACGCCAGGCCCAGACGGAAGGGCTGACGAAATGCACGGTCTTGATGCCTTTTTTTTTCAGGGCCACTTCAAGATCGAGATTGAATTCCGGTGCATCGATGCCGACAAAGACATCCGGCCTTTCGGCAAGCAGATGATCCCGCAAATGATTGCGTATTCCCTTGATTTCCCGGTAATGCGCCAACACTTCGAAAAGCCCGTTGACCGCCAGCTTTTCCATAGGCCAGTTGCTGACGAAATCGTATTTCGCCATGCGGGGACCCCCGATACCGTGCATCAATGTATTCGGCAATTGGGGACGTAGCGCGGATAACAGGGTTTCACCGAGAAGATCGCCCGATGTTTCTCCGGCAACCATGGCTATCGATCTCATTTGCCCCTTTCCCATGTCAGACTGAGTCTCTTTATATTCCTAGCGAAGCAGCCCTCTATGCGCTTTTTCGATAAAAGAGTGCATCTGTCTAAGGTAAAGGGCTGAATCCGACGAGTTTTCCGCTTCTTCGAGCAATTTCGATTTTGCTTCTTCAAGAGACAGGCCGGACCGGTAAACGGTTTTGTATGCCCGGCGAATATCGGCAATCTGTTCCGGAGTGAACCCCCGGCGTCTGAGCCCTTCGGAATTGATCCCGTAAGTCGAGGTCGGCGTTCCGGAAACCATCAGAAAAGGAGCGATATCCTGCGATACTTTCGAACCGAATCCGGTCATGGCATGGTCGCCCACCCGGCAGAATTGATGAATCAGCGTGAATCCGCCCAATATGACCCAGTCGCCGATGTGAACATGTCCCGCCAGTTGTGCGCTGTTGGCAAAAATGGTATGGCTGCCTACCTGACAATCGTGGGCCAGATGCACATAGGCCATAATCCAGTTGTCGTTGCCCAGCCGGGTAACCCCCTCATCCTGGACCGTTCCCAGATTGAAAGTACAGAATTCACGGATGGTATTGCGATCGCCGATTTCCAGTCTCGTCAATTCGCCGGCATATTTCTTGTCCTGCGGCATGCCTCCCAGAGAGGCAAACTGGAAAATGTGATTGTCTTCGCCAATCGTCGTGTGCCCTTCGATAACGACATGAGGCCCCACCTTTGTCCGTGCCCCGATTTTGACGTCAGCTCCGATAACCGAATAGGCGCCAACCTCGACGGAACTGTCCAGCTCAGCGTGCGGATCGACAATGGCGGTAGGATGAATAGCCATCAGGATTCAGCTTTCTGGGCAACGACACCACCCCGGATGGCACACATCAGTTCCGCCTCGACCGCCAGCTGGCCGTCAACCAGCCCTCTTGTCTTGAACTTCCACATTCCACGCGAATTGCGGATCAGCTCGGCTTCCATGACAAGCTGATCGCCCGGTTCGACAGGACGTTTGAAGCGGGCGCTGTCGATGGTCGCAAAATACACCAGCGCATCCTTGTCCAGTTTGCTGTCATGCGAGATGAAAGCAAAAATCGCCGCCGTCTGGGCGAGCGCTTCAATAATCAGAACGCCCGGCATAACCGGATGATCGGGAAAATGGCCATTGAAAAACTCTTCATTGGCCGTAACGTTTTTGATGGCCGTAATCTTTTTACCGGCTTCCCAGTCCAGAACACGGTCAACCAGCAGCATGGGATAACGGTGCGGCAACAGTTCCCGGATCTGATGAATATTCAAACTCTTCATTTTTTTGTTTTGGTTAGCGAATGGATAGTTTTTTCAAGTTCACGGATTCTATCACGCATGGAGCCCAATTTTCGCGTCAGCACAGCCGTCTTTTCCCAATCGGCATGTTTTGCCAGCGGATAAAATCCCGAATAGACGCCCGGTTCCGTCACCGAACTCTGTACCACGCTGGCGGCAGTGATGTGAACGCCATCGGCAATGCTCAAATGCCCTCCGATCATGGCGGCTCCTCCGACCGTACAGCGTTTTCCGAATATGGCGCTGCCGGCAACGCCAACGCACCCGGCCATCGCCGAATTTTCCCCAATATGACAGTTGTGACCGATCTGGATCTGGTTGTCCAGTTTGACGCCGTTCTCGATAATCGTGTCCGACAAGGCCCCTCTGTCGATGGTGGTATTGGCGCCGATCTGGACATCGTTTCCGATAATGACACGTCCTGTCTGGGGAATCTTGATCCAGACGCCATCTTCATTGGCAAAGCCGAACCCTTCGCAACCGATAACCGCTCCCGGCCGTAACACACCCCGTTCGCCTATCTGGCATTCCGGCAAAAACACGACTCGCGGAAAAAAATGGCAACCGGCGCCGATTTTGGCATTTCTTCCAATAAAACAGCCCGCTTCGATCAGACAGTTTTCTCCGATTTCCACCCCGGATTCAACGGTAACGAAAGGGCCGATTGTCGCACTTGCGGCAATTTTCGCCGCCGGATCGATAACGGCGCTCGGATGAATGCCCGGTACCGGGGGAACCGTTTTGAGACTTTGGAAAAGCTGTGCCGCGTGTGCAAAATAGGCGTAAGGATTGCGGGTGACAATACGCGCTCCCTTAAACAAGTGGCCAACCAGTTGATTGTCTTTCGGCGAAATGATCAGGGCGGCGGCCTCGCAATTGCCGACTTCATGTCGCAAACGGGGATTGGTAAGAAAAGTGATGTGAGCGGAACCGGCCTTATCCAGTGGAGCGAATCCGGAAACTTCGATACTGCCGTCACCAATAAGTTGACCGCCGAAGCGGTCAACCAGTTCGTCAAGATTTATCGACATCCGATTTTCAGATTAATTGTTGAGTGCTTTCAATACCTGTTCGGTAATATCGACACGTGGAGAAATATAAACCGCATCCTGAACGATCAGATCGTATTTTCCGGCTTTGGCAATCTTGTTGATTTCCGTGTTGACCCGATCGAAAACCTTGGCGATTTCCTCATTGCGGCGCTGCATGAGGTCTTCACGATAGGCGCGACTTTTACGCTGGAAATCCTGGCTCATGTCGGCCAGTTCACGCTGCCTCTTGATCCGCTGCGATTCGGACAAAACCGGCATATCCTTGTCGAGTTTTTCCCCCATCGCTTTCAGACGAGCCTGAGTGTCGCGCAATTCTTTTGTCCGTTTCGAAAAATCGCTTTCGAGTTTTTTCTCTGCCGCCTTGGCTGGAGCGGATTCACTCATGATCCGATCCGGATTGATATAACCGACCTTGTATTCCTGTGCATGCGCAAGTCCGAAAGCGCACAGGCAAAACGCCAGTACAACTGCCTTTTTCGTATCCATGAATGTTTTAGCAAAATTTTTCAAGTTGCTTCTCCAAAAAATAAATCAATATTATGAATTATGCCACCGTTTTCCTAGAAACCGGTACCCAGCTGGAACTGGAACGCTTCTTTCCGGTCTCCATCCTTTGCATTGAGCGGAACGCCATAGCTCAGTTTCAATGGTCCGATCGGCGACACCCAACTGACGCCAAACCCTGCCGAGTATCTCAAATCGCCGAAGTCGATGTCTTGACCATCAGCATAAACATTACCGGCGTCCAGGAACGTGAACCAGCGCAATGTCCGGTCTCCTCCCATTCCGGGCATCGGAAACTGGAGTTCGACATTGCCCACAACCCGCTTGGATCCGCCGAGATATTCTCGATCGCCATCCGAATCGTACTCGACCTGTCCCAGTGACGAGCTTTCATAACCGCGAACCGTTCCCATACCGCCGGCGTAAAAGTTCTTGAACACCGGATATGGCTTGCCGCCCAGTCCTTTACCGTAATCGATCATGCCGTTCAAGGCCAGCGTTCCGCCGTTGAACATCGGCCAGAAATACTGGTGTTGATAAGACGCCTTGTAATATTTCATGTCGGCAAATGGGGACACTTCAAAATTCGCCCGCTGATAACGGCCCTTTGTCGGCACCAGCGAACTGTCCCGGCTGTCCCTTGCCCAGGCAATCGTCAGCGGTACGCCCCATGCATTGGCCGTCGTCCCGTCGCCGAAATCGCGCACGAAATCCTTGTAGCGCTCGGGGCTGTCCCAATACGTTTCCATGTATGTATTTTCAACCCCAACCCCGAAGAACACGCGATCCACTTCCGTAAACGGCACACCGAATTTGACATTGGCTCCCAATGTCTCGACCTTGTAGTCGCTATCGTTAATCAAAGGCGGTCTTATCGTACGATAAAACAGTTCATAACGGCGGCTGATGCCATCTTCCGTAAAATAAGGCGTATTCTGCGAAAGTGCGATCGTCCGGTAGCGTTTGCTCGTATTGACGTTCAGGGCCACATCGTTGCCGGTTCCGGCAAAATTCTGCTGTTCGATGGAGCCCGACAGGAGCAGCTTGTCTTCCTGTGAAAAACCGGCGCCCAGCATCAGGTTACCCGTCGGTTTTTCAACCACTTTCATATTGACGTCAACCTGATCGGTTGTTCCCGGCACTTCCGGCGTTTCGACCGCGACTTCCGTAAAAAAGCCCAGACGATCAACCCGGTCGCGAGACAGTTTGATGTTCTTGCCATCATACCAGGAGCCTTCCATTTGCCGGAATTCCCGCCGGATAACTTCGTCTCGCGTCTTGGTGTTCCCGGCAATATTGATCTGCCGGACATACACGCGCTTGCCCGGATCGATAAATATCGTAAAAGCCACTTCCTTTTTTTCGCGGTCGATATCGGGCTGCGGATTGACGTTGGCAAATGCGTAGCCGAAATTCCCCAGATATTCCGAAATTTTCTTGGAACTCGCTGTCAGCTTTTCTCCGGAATAAACATCGCCTTTTTCCAGTTCGATCAGGGATTTGATTTCATCTTCGCGTCCGAAAAGCTCGCCTTCCAGATGAATATCGGAAACCGTGAATTTGTCCCCCTCCTTGATATTCAGGGTGATGTAGATATCTTTCTTGTCGCTTGTAATCGACACCTGTGTCGATTCAACCTGCATCTCAATATAGCCGTTATTCTGGTAAAACGACTTCAGCGCTTCAATGTCGCCCGTCAGTTTTTCCTTGGAATACTGATCGGCCCGCGTATACCATGTAAACCATCCGGGCGTGCGCAATTTGATGATATCCATCAGATCCTTGTCGGAAAACGCCTTGTTTCCGACAAACTTGATCTCCTTGATACGGGATACCTCGCCTTCATCCACGGTAAAATTGATGGCGACCCGGTTTCTTTCGACCGGCGTAATCGTCGTCGTGATCTGAACGCCATACAAGCCACGCGACATGTACTGGCGCTTCAGTTCCTGTTCTGCCCTGTCGACCAGCGCCCGGTCATAAATGCGCGCTTCCCCCAGACCGACATCTTTTAAGGACTTGATTAACATCTCCTTGTCGAATTCTTTCGCGCCCGTAAAATCGACACTGGCAATTGCCGGCCGTTCTTCAACGATCACGACCAGAATGTCCCCTTCCGCATCGATTCTCACATCCTTGAAGAAACCGGTTGCATAAAGCGCCCTGATGGCCGATACGGCTTTTTCGTCAGTAAAGGTTTCACCGACCCGCACCGGAAGATAATTGAAAACGGTTCCGGCTTCCGTACGCTGAATGCCCTCCACCCGAATATCTTTAACAGTAAAAGGCTCGATTGCCCACGCCTGTCCGGAACACAGCATTGCACCGATGGCAGCCAGAACCGGCAAGCGAAACGGTAAACGACGATTGAATAATTTCATGAATCTCATTTAAAGACGCAAACGAAGACATACATCCATACGGTTTTCCCGATCCCGGTCAGAAAAAGAGACGGATAACATCATTAAAAACGGCAACCAGCAATAATAAACCGAGGATGCCCATTCCGATTTTATAACCGATCTGGGCCACTTTTTCAGGAATGGAACCACCCGTCACAACCTCCACAGCATAATACAGCAAAAGACCGCCGTCCAGCACAGGTATCGGAAGCAAATTCATCACCCCGATACTGATACTGATGAAAACAATAAAATGAAGATAACGAATCAGACCGGCCCGTGCTGTCTGGCCGGCATAATCGGCTATCGCGATCGGACCGGTAATGTTCTTTAGCGACACGTCGCCTGTAATCATCTTTCCGATCATTTTTACCGTAATCACTGAGGTATCCCAGGTCTTGTAAACACCTTCGGCAAAAGCAACCGGAATACTGTAACTCAAAATGGTCATATCCGGCATCACGGATATCCGGGCATCCATTTTGCCGACCAGAACGTCTTTTTCCGTCCGTACTGCCGGGGTCAGGGCGATGTCCAGAGGCTGGCCGTTCCGCATGACCTGAAGAACGAGAGACTTGCCGGGCGAAGCGCGGACGATATTGACAAACGCCAGCGAATCCAGCACCGCTTCGCCATTGACTCCGGTTACCCGGTCTCCTTCCTTCAAACCGGCTTTTTCAGCGACTCCGTTTTTTTCAATTTGCCCTATAACAGCGGGCGGTCGTTCAACGAAAAGGCCCAGTTTCCCGATGAAATCCTTGTCGACTTCTTCTATCGACAACTGTTTTGTCGGCAAAATGGCGGTTACCGGATCAGCCTTTGCCTCACCGTTTTCACCCGGTTTCTCATATGTTATGGAAACCGCCGGGTGCTCCTCCATCAGAACTTCGGTCAGCTTCCAGCGCACCTGTTGCCAGTTATGAATAGACGTCCCGTCGATATCGACTATGGTTTCGCCTCCCCGGAGGCCTGCCTGATACGCTACTGTATTTTCGGGTACTGCCCTTAGTCTGGCTACCGGTTCAGGCATGCCATAAATATACAGTCCGGTCAGCACCACAATGGCAAGTACGAAATTGGCAAGAGGTCCCGCCGCGACAATCGCGATACGCCGCCACACGCTCTGGCTGGTGAATTCGCGCTTTCTGTCCTCGGGAGAAACTGCGCTCAAATCATCGGCCCGCGCATCCAGCAATTTCACATAACCGCCCAGCGGCAAAGCTGAAATGGCCCACTCTGTCCTGTCCGGCCCGAATTCGCGGCTGAAAAGAATTTTTCCCATTCCCATTGAGAACCGGAGCACCTTGACATTGCAAAGACGCGCCATCCAGTAATGCCCCAGTTCATGGACAACGATAAGCACCGACAGGGCAAGAACGAAAGCCAGTAATGTTTGAAGGATTATCATTGCAAAATCAGATTCGTGGCGACCGTTCGGGCAGCACGGTCATGCATTAGGACACTGTCGATTCCCGTAATCGAACTTTCTGTCGGCACCTTGTCCAGCACGCGGGCGACAACGTCGTCTATACGCCGGAAACTGATACGCTGCTCCAGAAAAGCCTGAACGGCTACTTCATTGGCGGCGTTCAGAATGGCCGGTGTCGCACCGCCCGTTTTCAACGCTTCGTATGCCAGCCTCAAACAGGGAAAACGCACAAAATCGGGCGACTCGAACTGCAAGGTACCGATTCGCGTCAAATCCAGAGGCGTTACGCCTGAGGTCATCCGCTCCGGATAAGCGAGAGCATGCGCAATCGGGATGCGCATGTCAGGATTGCCCAACTGGGCGATAACCGACCCATCGACATACGACACCATGGAATGGATAACGCTTTGCGGATGAATAACGACCTCGATCTGGCTCGCCGGAATACCGAAAAGCCAGTGCGCCTCAATCACTTCCAGGCCTTTATTCATCATGGTCGCTGAATCGACGGATATTTTTCTTCCCATTACCCATTTCGGGTGGGCAATTGCCTGTTCAGGTGTCACACTGTCCAGTGTATCGACAGGCCTGTGCAAAAAAGGGCCGCCCGACGCCGTCAGCAAAATCTTGGAAACGCCATGTCGATGCGGAAAACGTTTATGGCGGTACGGCAGACACTGGAATATGGCGTTGTGTTCACTGTCGATCGGCAAAAGCGTTGCGCCACTGGCCGCTACCGTGTCGATAAACAACTGTCCCGACATGACCAGCGCTTCCTTGTTGGCAAGCATTACCTTTTTCCCGGCTCGGGCCGCTGCCAGAGCGGGCGCAAGACCGGCAGCCCCGACGATAGCGGCCATCACGGCATCGCATTGCGACGAAGAGGCCACTTCGCACAGGGCTTTCTCACCGTAAAGCACCTCCGTTGCAATGCCTTTCGACCGCAAATTCCGTTCCAGAACCGATGCGGCGGCAGCCGTACCGACTACCGCTATTTCCGGGTGAAAGCGCTCGCACTGCCTGAGCAATTCCCCAACACGGCTGTTCGCGGTCAGGGCATGGACAACATACTGTTCCGGATGGCGCACTAAAACATCCAGTGTGGAAACACCGATAGAACCTGTAGAACCCAGCACAGTGATGCGCTGCTGTTTTGCCGTCATGATTTTATAACCACATCCCTAATAAAACGGCCAGAGGCAACACGGGAATCAGTGAATCGATCCGATCCAGCACTCCGCCATGTCCCGGCAACAAATTACTACTGTCTTTAAATCCCCTCCGGCGTTTCAGCTTGGATTCCAGCAAATCGCCGACGATACTCATCGCAACCAGCAAGATCAGGCTGCACAGCATGCCTGCCCAGCCATATCGTCCAAACACTCTCAGCGCAATATTTTCCTGCGGCGGCGAAATCCATACAACCACTGCGGCAACCAGTATAACAGCGAACAGGCCGCCCATAACGCCTTCCCAGGTTTTACCTGGCGAAATAGCCGGCGCCAGCTTGCGTTTCCCGAAAGCTCTTCCCGCAAAATAAGCGCCGATATCGGCGAGCCAGACGACAAGAAGAATGGAAAGAAGGAAAAAGGCCGATTGCCTGTATAAAACAAGAACCGAGAGAAAACTGCCCAGTATGGAAAACCAGTAGAGCGATTGATAAAGGCGAGCGCCTGCGCTTCCGGGATTCGGCAATTCACGAAACAGCGAGGGAACAAGAAAAACAATCCAGATGACAACAGCCGCCAGAGCGAACCAGACATAAACCTGTTCGGTAAGCCAGAGGGCCGAACCGGCAAAAGCCATGCCGGAAAAAACCGCGACAACCAGGGGATGCCTGTTTTCAAACAACCTTGCGTTTTCCCATGAAGCGGCCCCGAAAAAGACCAGCAGGAAAAGCCCGAATAACCAGTCGATTTGCGACCATAAAATCAGAAACAGGACTGCAGCAAGGCACAAAGCGGTATAAATGCGGTTTTTCAGCATCGGATCACGTCACCAGTTGTTCGCTTGTCTTTCCGAATCGTCTTTCCCTGCCCTGAAAAGCCAGAATCGCCTTTTCAAGTTCTTTATCGTCGAAATCGGGCCAGTATGTTTCCGTAAAGTATAACTCGGTATAAGCCAATTGCCAGAGAAGAAAATTGGACAGCCTTTTTTCTCCGCCAGTCCGGATGAACAGATCGGGGTGGGGCGCATAAGAAAGGGCAAGACGGGAAGCGAGGTCTTTTTCTGTCATGTCCTTTTCCAAGACACCTTCCTGCCGCAGACGCCTGACCGCCTGCACGATATCCCACTGGCCGCCGTAATTGGCGCATACGGTCAGGGTCAAGGCCGAATTGGCGGAAGTTTTTTCTTCGGCACGCGCAATCGCTTTTTGAAGAGCGGGATCAAAACGGCCCGTATCGCCGACGACTTTCAACCGGATATGGTTGGCATGCAGTTTTTCCGTTTCCTTTTCCAGAGTGGACAGAAACAGATTCATCAGAAAACCGACTTCCTCATTGGGCCTGTTCCAGTTTTCGGAGCTGAAGGCAAAAACAGTCAAATAGGGAATATGGCGCACAATGCATCCTTCTATGGTACGCCTGATCGCTTCCGTTCCCCTGACATGTCCGGCAACACGCGGCAGAAAACGCTTTTTTGCCCAGCGCCCGTTGCCATCCATGACGATGGCAATATGTCGCGGCATCGGTGCTATGGCTGAAAGGGAACCGGAAACTTTGGTTTCGGACATGTCTTAAATGACGAATCCATTAAACCGTCATGACTTCTTTTTCTTTTTCGGTCAGGAGCTTGTCGATTTGCTGTACGAACCGGTCGGTCAGTTTCTGGATATCGTCCTGCGCCCTGCGCTCTTCGTCTTCAGAACACGCCTTGTCCTTGACCATCTTTTTTAAAGCTTCATTGGCGTCGCGCCGGATATTGCGAACGGCAACTTTGGCGTCTTCCCCTTCGGTTTTGACCAGTTTGACCATTTCCTTGCGGCGTTCTTCGGTCAGCGGAGGGGTTGGAACGCGGATGATATCGCCGACAGAAGAAGGATTCAAACCCAGATCGGAATCACGGATGGCTTTTTCAATAACGCTGACCATCTTTTTTTCCCAGGGCTGAACCGAAATCGTGCGTGCGTCCAGCAAAGTGACATTGGCAACCTGACTGATCTGGGTCGGTGAACCGTAATAATCGACTTGAATATGGTCGAGAATGCCGGTATGAGCCCGTCCGGTACGCACCTTGGCCAGATCGGCTTTGAGCGAATCGACCGATTTGTTCATTTTCTGTTCGGCATTTTTTTTCACTTCGGCAATACTCATGATACGTCCCTCTTGCAAAATAAACGGTAAAAAGCCAATAAGCACTGGCATTATACGGGTTTCATCCTAAATATGAACCAGTGTTCCTTCATCTTCGCCGAGCAGAATCCGTTTTAAGGCACCGTGTTTTAAAATCGAAAATATCTTGATGGGCAATTTCTGGTCGCGGCACAATGCAAAGGCCGCAGCGTCCATCACCTCAAGATGCTTTTCGATCGCTTCATCAAAGGTAATATGGGAATAACGTGTTGCAGAGGTATCTTTCATGGGATCTGCGCTATAGACGCCATCGACCTTTGTCGCTTTCAGTACGATTTCCGCCCCCATTTCCGCACCGCGCAAGGCAGCGGCCGTATCGGTCGTGAAAAAGGGATTGCCGGTCCCGGCCGCAAACACAACGACCTTGCCTTCTTCCAGATACTGGAGTGCTTTTGGTCTGACATAGGATTCGACAACCTGATCAATACCGATAGCCGACATGACGCGGGCTGTCAGGCCTGCCTGTTCCATGGCATCGGCCAGCGCCAGTGAATTGATCACAGTAGCCAACATGCCCATATAATCCGCTGTTGCACGATCCATTCCTTTTGCACCTGGCGCAACGCCGCGGAAAATATTGCCGCCACCGATCACGATCGCCATTTCCACGCCCAGATTCGCGGCCTCGACCACATCCCCGACCATATGTTCAATTGAAGCGCGATTGATACCGAACTGGTCTTCTCCCATAAGTGCTTCACCTGATAATTTCAGAAGAACCCGCTTATATAGTGGACTGGTCATAATCCTGCATTCCTTATCTCAGACAGCGTGAAAACAATAAAAAATCAACCCATAGAAAAACGGGCCTTTCGGCCCGTTTAAAAACATCATGCTTTGGCTGCCGCCATCTGCGCGGCAACTTCCGCGGCAAAGTCATCCGACTTTTTCTCCAGACCTTCGCCGACTACATACAAGGTATACGATTTGACCGTTGTATTTTTTTCTTTCAGCATTTGTCCGACAGACTGTTTGTCGTTTTTGACGAAAGGCTGGTTAAGCAGTGACACTTCCTTCAGGAATTTCTGGACGGAGCCCTCGATACGACGTGCGATAATATCGGCGGGTTGCGCCTTCTTGCCTTCCGCGACGGCTTTTGCCGAATCTTCTTCCGCTTTCTGCTGCGCAATGGAGCGTTCTCTTTCGATCAGGGCGGGATCGACCTGTTCAGACGACAGGGCAGCCGGTTTCATGGCAGCGATATGCATGGCGACATCCTTGCCGACCTGTTCATCGGGGCCATCGTACTCAACCACAACGCCGATGCGCGAGCCATGCAGATAGGAAGCGATTTTCGCATCGGCCCGATGACGCGCAAAACGACGGATGGACATGTTTTCGCCGATACGGCCGACCAGTGCGGTACGCTGCTCATCAACGGTTTTCCCATCCAGCGGCAAAGCGGACAAACCGGCCACATCGGCAGGATCGTTTTCCGTTACCAGTTTGGCGCAGGCATTGGCCAATGCTACAAAATCGTCGTTTTTGGTTACGAAATCGGTCTCACAGTTCACTTCGATGATGGAAGCGGTATTGCCATCGACATGAATCGCGATAACGCCTTCGGCCGCAACACGGCTCGACGCTTTCGACGCCTTGTTGCCCAGTTTGACACGCAGGATATCTTCCGCTTTCTGAATGTCGCCGCCCGCTTCGGTCAACGCCTTTTTGCACTCCATCATTGGCGCATCGGTTTTCGCTCGCAGCTGGCCTACCATAGCCGCTGTAATGACTGCCATACTGTTCTCCTTACAAAGGGGGCCTTCGCCCCCGTTTACTGAATATTTTCACAGATCCTTCTGTCATAAAACGGAAGGATACACACGATTACTGGGCCGCTTCCTCGCCGCTTTCGCCTTTTACGGTTTCAAGCACATCCTGCATGGCGCTTGCGCGTCCTT
The DNA here is from genome assembly GCF_000158475.2 of Oxalobacter paraformigenes. Classification (GTDB taxonomy): domain Bacteria; phylum Pseudomonadota; class Gammaproteobacteria; order Burkholderiales; family Burkholderiaceae_D; genus Oxalobacter; species Oxalobacter paraformigenes. The sequence goes on from NZ_KI392031.1 coordinate 1,564,441, forward strand.
CAAGAATCGCATCGGCAACGCCGCGCGCATACAGCTGAATAGCCTTGGAAGAGTCGTCATTCCCCGGAATGACGTAAGCCAGACCTTCAGGCGAATGATTGGTGTCCACGACGCCAATGACGGGAATACCGAGTTTTTGTGCTTCCGTGACAGCGCCCTTGTGATAACCGACATCAACGACAAAAATCGCGTCCGGCAAACCGTTCATGTCCTTGATGCCGCCGATGGCTTTTTGCAATTTGGCCACTTCGCGCTGGAACATCAGGCCTTCTTTTTTGCTCATTTTATCGACGGTGCCGTCTTCAATAGCAGCTTCCATGTCTTTCAAGCGCTTGATGGAAGTCCTGATCGTTTTGAAGTTGGTCAGCATACCGCCCAGCCAGCGCTGATCGACATACGGCATGCCGGCGCGCTGCGCTTCACTGGCGATGATATCGCGCGCCTGTCTTTTGGTTCCGACCATCAAAATGGTGCCACGGTTGGCAGAGAGCTGACGGATGTAATTCATCGCGTCGTTATACATTGCCAGTGTCTTTTCCAGATTGACGATGTGGATTTTGTTGCGATGACCGAAGATGAAGGGAGCCATCTTCGGGTTCCAGAAACGGGTTTGGTGGCCGAAATGCACACCGGCTTCCAGCATTTCACGCATGGTAACAGACATAATAATCTCCAGGGTTAGGTCTTGAATTCGCCCAAGAACCCGTCTGGCGGGCACCCTTTCAGGCCGAATTCGCGATTTACAGTTTAAAAAATAATATGGTCTTGAAAACTTTCAAGAGTCCATTATTGTACTGTAAAAATAAATCCGCTTAAAGCCGCACCGCTACAAAAACAGACGAAAACGTGGTACAAATTCTTTTTCAGGCCAGTAAAACTGCCGGACAATGACTGTCCGGAAAACTTTTTATCCACTTCGGAGTCCAGTCATGAATGCCCTTTATTCCATCAACGCCATCCGCACCATCGAACGGGCCGCTCTTGCCGATCTGCCGACCGGAACACTGATGCAAAGGGCCGGCCGGGAAGCGGCGAAGCTGGCCATGTCCCTGCTTTCTTCCTCGACGCAAATCAAGAAAGAAGTACTCGTTCTGGCAGGCCCGGGCAACAATGGCGGCGATGCTCTTGAAATGGCTGTCCTCCTTGCCGATTCCGGCATTTCTGTCTCGGTGCTTCTCGTCTCGAACCGAAAGAAAAACCAGCCTGAAGAAGCGCGTCAGGCGAGACAAAAAGCCGTCAAGAGCGCTATTCACTGGGAAGACGCCCTTTCTCTCCAAACCACTTTCGAATCATTGAAAAGACGAAACTGGGCGCTGGTGGTGGACGGCATGTTCGGAATCGGCCTGAAAGAAGCGTTGACAGGCAACCGCAACAAACTCGTCAGGATTGTCAATTCCTTTCAATGTCCCATTCTTGCACTGGACGTCCCCAGCGGCCTGAATGCAGATACCGGAAACGTCGTCGGGAACGATTCCATTGCCGTCAGGGCAACGCATACGCTGACTTTCATCGCCGACAAGCCAGGACTTCATACCGGAAAAGGCCGAGACCATGCCGGCGAGGTGCATGTCGCCAGTCTGGACGTCGATAAAAAATATTTTCCGGCCACCGACTGCTGGCTGAATACGCCAGAGCTGTTCGGCCATTTCCTCAAACCCCGGCTCCACGATACCCATAAGGGAAGTTACGGCAGAATCGCCATTTTGGGCGGAGCGGAAGGAATGGGCGGAGCGCCCGTTCTGGCAGCCCGCGCGGCCCTCTATACCGGCGCCGGTTTAGCGTATGCCGTTTATCTGAAAAATCCGCCTTCCTACGATCCCGTCAGTCCGGAAGTGATGTTCCGCGCGGCACACCGGTTCGACTTTTCGGCAGACGTCACCGTTATCGGCCCCGGTCTGGGCCAATCTCCGGTTGCCGGAAATTATCTGGCCCGGACAATCGCATCCGGCAAACCGGCCGTGTTCGACGCCGATGCCCTGAACATCCTTTCTGAAAATCCGGCCCTGCAATTCTCTTTCTCGGAACGTAACGCCCCGTCCGTCATGACGCCCCATCCACTGGAAGCGGCCCGTCTTTTGGGAAGGGACAGCGCATTCGTCCAGTCCGACAGGCTTAACGCCGGAAGAACGCTGGCTGAACAATTCAATGCTGTTATCGTCCTGAAGGGATCGGGAACCCTTGTCTGTTCGCCCGATGGAAAAACCGTTATCAATCCGACCGGCAATCCCGGTCTGGCAACAGCCGGAACCGGCGATGTCCTGTCCGGCATGACAGGTGCCCTCATGGCGCAAGGCTGGCCGGCATGGGAAGCGGCACTGGCTGCCGTCTGGCTTCACGGGAAAGCGGCAGACGTTCTGGAAAAGGAACGTCATGGCTGTGTTGGCATAACGGCAGGGGAAATCGCTCCAAAAGCCCGATTTCTCTTGAACGAACTGATCGAAATCCGATAGCTATAAAAAAGCCCCGGTCTCCCGGGGCTATGGCGAAACAGCGACGACTGACCACTCAGTGCGTCAATGCGTCAGCAAATTGCCGCCACTGGCATTTTCAGACTTTTCCGCGGCAACCGGAACAGTCGGCTGATCTTCCGTTATCGGTTCAGGCTGGCGCTCCAGCGCCACTTCCCAGACCTTGTCTATCCAGCGAACCGGAATGATTTCCAATTTGTTTTTCACATTGTCGGGAATTTCCACCAAATCTTTCACGTTTTCCTGCGGAATAACGACTTTCTTGACGCCACCACGCAAGGCGGCCAGCAATTTTTCTTTCAGGCCGCCGATCGGAAGGAGTTCACCACGCAAGGTGATTTCCCCCGTCATGGCCACATCGGATCTGACCGGAATGCCGCTGAATACCGATACCAGCGCGGTTGCCATCGAAATGCCAGCCGACGGGCCATCTTTGGGCGTGGCGCCTTCCGGCACGTGGATATGAATATCCTTCTTCTCGAAGGCCTCATTCTTGATGCCCAGATTGTTCGCCCGACTGCGCACGACCGTTCTTGCCGCTTCAATGGATTCTTTCATCACATCGCCCAGCGTACCGGTACGGATGATCTGCCCCTTGCCGGGAACGGCCACCGCCTCCACTGTCAATAATTCTCCACCGACTTCCGTCCATGCCAGTCCCGTCACTTCACCGATCTGGTTTTCCTTTTCAGCCACACCGAAATCGAACTGGCGTACGCCAAGGAACTTGTCGATATTCTTCGGGGTCACGACAATTTTACGATTCTGTTTTTTCAATAACAGCATTTTGACGACTTTCCGGCAGATCTTGGAAATTTCCCGTTCAAGTGCTCGTACGCCGGCCTCGCGAGTGTAATAGCGGATGATGTCACGGATAGCCGCTTCGGTAATCGACAATTCCGTTTCTTTCAAACCGTTACCTCTCATCTGTTTCGGCAACAGATAGCGTTGCGCAATACTTGTTTTCTCATCTTCGGTGTACCCGGACAAGCGGATGACTTCCATCCTGTCCAGAAGAGCCGGCGGAATATTGTACGTATTGGAAGTCGCAATAAACATCACATCCGACAAATCGAAATCCACTTCGACATAGTGATCGGAAAAGGTATGATTCTGTTCCGGATCCAGGACTTCCAGCAGGGCAGCAGCCGGATCGCCCCGGAAATCGGCGCCGATCTTGTCAACTTCATCCAGCAAAAACAAGGGATTACGAACACCAGCTTTGACCAGACTCTGAAGGATTTTGCCCGGCATTGCACCGATATAGGTACGGCGGTGCCCGCGGATTTCCGCTTCATCCCGAACGCCGCCCAAGGCCATGCGCACATACTTGCGGTTCGTCGCCCGTGCAATGGACTGTCCCAATGAAGTTTTACCGACCCCCGGAGGCCCGACAAAACACAAAATGGGCGCCTTGACCTTGTCCACTCTCTGCTGGACGGCAAGATATTCGAGGATACGTTCCTTGACTTTTTCCAGGCCGTAATGATCGTTGTCCAGCACTTTTTCCGCATTGGCAAGATCGTTGTTGACCTTGGATTTTTTACGCCAGGGCAATGAAACGAGCGTCTCAATGTAATTGCGAACCACTGTTGCCTCAGCCGACATCGGAGACATGGATTTCAGCTTCCTCAACTCGCTCATGGCCTTGTCTTTGGCTTCCTTGGGCATTTTCGCAGCGGTAATCCGTTTTTCCAGATCTTCCAGATCCGCTCCTTCTTCTCCCTCGCCCAACTCGCGCTGGATAGCCTTGACCTGTTCGTTCAGATAATATTCGCGCTGTGATTTTTCCATCTGGCGCTTGACACGGCCGCGAATGCGCTTTTCGACCTGCATGATGTCGAGCTCGCTTTCCAGCCTTTCCAGCAAATATTCAAGCCGTTTTTCGATGTTGACCATCTCGAGAACGACCTGTTTCTGTTCCAGTTTCAGCGGCAGGTGGGCGGCAACCGTATCCGCAAAACGGCCCGGTTCATCGATAGTGGAAAGAGACGCGACGACTTCCTGCGGTATTTTCTTGTTCAGCTTGATGTACTGTTCGAACTGCTGGACGATGGCGCGTCTCATGGCTTCGATTTCCGGTTCGTTTTCACCGATCGAATCCACCGGCGATATGTCCGCCAGCAAATGGTTCTCGTTCGCTTCAACCTGAACGATTCTGGCGCGCTGTGTGCCCTCGACCAGGACCTTCACTGTCCCATCAGGCAGCTTGAGCATCTGCAAGACGGTGGCAACGCATCCTATTTCATAAATGTCTTCCGCAGCCGGTTCATCTTTCGCTGCCGTCTTTTGTGCAGCCAGCATAATCGTTTTTCCGGTTTCCATTGCCGTTTCAAGGGCATGAATCGACTTGGGCCTTCCCACAAACAGCGGAATGACCATATGCGGAAAAACGACGACATCCCGCAGCGGAAGCAACGGAAATCTAGACGGCTTTGTATCTATAGAAGTCATCATGACAAACCTTAATCAATGAGCATAATGGTGATATTGGCCCGCTTTCGGAAAATACAAGACCAAACATCGAAAATATCGCCAGAAGCGATCCGGCAGGCATAAAAAACCTGCACTAAAAAGTGGAAAAAACACCGACAAATCGTTTTGCCTGAAACAGATTCAGTTCTGGCCGGCAAGTTTTTGTTTGTCCTGATATATCAACAAGGGTTTCGATTCTTTGGTGACAGTATTTTCGTCGATGACCACCTTGATGACATTTTTTTCTGTCGGCAAATCGTACATGACGTCAAGCAATAACTGTTCCATAATGGAACGAAGTCCGCGGGCCCCGGTCTTGCGTTCCAGCGCCTTGCGTGCAATGGCATGAAGCGCATCCGGCCGTATCTCGAGTTCCGCGCCTTCCATTTCCAGAAGTTTCGTATATTGCTTGACCAAAGCGTTTTTGGGCTTTACGAGAATTTCAATCAGGGCATTTTCGGTCAAATCGTTCAAAACGGCAACGACGGGCAAACGACCGATCAATTCCGGTATCAATCCAAATTTTATCAAATCTTCCGGTTCGACGTTCAAAAGCATTTCGCTACCGGCTTTTTCACTGGGACTTTTGACGGCCGCCGAAAATCCGATGCCGCCTTTCTCCGAACGATTGGCAATGATTTTGCTCAATCCGTCGAATGCGCCCCCGCAAATGAACATGATATTGGAAGTATCGACCTGAATGAAATCCTGATTCGGATGTTTACGACCTCCTTGCGGCGGGATCGACGCCATCGTGCCTTCGATCAGTTTCAAAAGAGCCTGTTGCACTCCTTCACCCGACACATCCCGCGTTATGGACGGATTATCCGACTTTCTGGAAATCTTATCAATTTCATCAATGTAAACGATCCCTCTTTGCGCTTTTTCGACATCGTAATCGCAATTCTGGAGCAATTTTTGAATGATGTTTTCGACGTCTTCCCCGACATACCCTGCTTCAGTCAGTGTCGTGGCATCTGCAATGACAAACGGAACGTTCAACATGCGCGCAAGCGTCTGGGCTAAAAGCGTTTTTCCCGACCCTGTCGGTCCGACCAGAAGAATATTGCTTTTGGCCAGTTCAACATCGTCGTTTTTGCCGCCATAATACTTCAGCCGCTTGTAATGATTGTAAACCGCTACGGAAAGAATCTTCTTGGCCTGTTCCTGACCGATAACATACTGGTCCAGAAGGTTACAAATTTCTTTCGGCGTAGGCAATTCGCCGCCCTTTTCCTTACCCAGTTCGGGAGAAAGCAACTCGTCACGGATAATGTCATTGCACAAATCAATGCACTCGTCACAAATGTAGACAGCAGGACCGGCAATCAGCTTCTTCACTTCATTCTGGCTTTTCCCACAGAATGAGCAATACAGCGTTTTTTCAGCTGGCGAAGATATGTTTTCTGACATGAGTATTTGAACAGGTATTAGGATTCAATAAGATAAACGACTGCCAGAAAGATAACACAAACCACGATTTCTGGCAGCGTGCATCGAAAAAAACGCCCGAACATCCAGTTCGGGCCTAAAAAACAAGCCGGAAAGGTCAGTTCCGTCTGGTCAGGACTTCATCGATCAATCCATAATCCTTCGCTTCCGCGGCAGACATGAAATTGTCCCTTTCCGTATCCCGTGCAATCTGTTCGACCGGTTTTCCGGTATTTTCTGCCAGAATGCCATTTAAACGCTCGCGCAGATACAGGATTTCGCGGGCATGAATTTCGATATCGGTCGCCTGCCCTTGTGCGCCGCCTGACGGCTGATGAATCATGATGCGTGAATTGGGAAGCGAAAAACGCTTTCCCTTTGCCCCGGCGGCCAGCAAAAAAGCGCCCATCGAGGCCGCCAGCCCCGTACAGAGCGTCGATACCTGCGGTCTGATGAATTGCATCGTATCGTAGATTGCCATGCCTGCCGAGACGGAGCCGCCCGGAGAATTGATATAAAGGGAAATATCCTTTTCCGGATTTTCGCTTTCCAGAAACAGTAACTGTGCCACGATCAGATTGGCATTCTGATCAGTTACAGGCCCAACCAGAAAAATGATCCTTTCTTTCAGCAACCGCGAGTAAATGTCGAAAGCCCGTTCGCCACGACCGCTTTGCTCGATAACCATGGGGATCATGCCTAACATGCTGGTATCCAGTGCCGAATCATGAAATTGTGTCATTTATATTCCTGTCAAATATCGAAAATCCGGGATTGCCCCATTACATTTGCTGGGCCATCAGTTCTTCGAACGGAACGGCTTTTTCCACTACCTTGGCCTTGCTGAAAACGTAATCCATGGCGTTTTCTTCCATGACCATCGCCTCCAGTTCCTTGCGGCGGCCTGGTTCGTTCAGGTAATAATCAATGACCATCTGCGGATTTTCATAACTGGAAGCGATTTCGGCCGCCCTTTCTTTCAGTTTATCATCCGAGACAGCCAGGACATTGTCCTTCATCAACTCGCCCAGCAACATGCCAAGACGAACACGTTTTTCAGCCTGGGCGGTAAACAGTTCGGGAGGCAAGGCAACGTCTTTATGAGCCGGATTCCGGACAGCGAGATCGCGACGGGTCAATTCCGTCAGTTCGCCGATTTCCTGTTTGACCAATGCCTGCGGAACGTCGAATTCGGAAACCTTGATCAGGGCATCCATAACCCGGTTCTTGTTGATGGCGATCAGGCGGTTCTTGACCTCGCGTTCCAGATTGTTCCGGATATCCTCGCGCAGTTTTTCAACGCTGCCGTCCTTGATTCCCAGCGCCTTGGCAAAAGTCTCGTCAATTTCGGGCAAATGCGCCCATTCGATTTTCTTCACGCTTACGGTGAATTCGGCCGTTTTCCCGGCCACATCCTTGCCGTGATAATTTTCAGGGAAAGTCAGCGGGAAAACTTTCGTTTCATCGACTTTCATGCCGCGAATGGCATCCTCGAATTCGGGCAGCATCTGTTTTTCACCGAGAACGAACGGGAAACTTTCAGCCTTGCCGCCCTCGAATTCAACGCCGTCGATACGGCCTGTGAAATCAATCGTAACGCGGTCACCGTCTTCAGCGGCAACGTTATCGCTACCTTTGCCATGCTCGCTGTCCTCGCCCTTGACATGGAAATGAGCCTGACGTTTTCTGAGGATATCCAGGGTTTTGTCCACTTCGGCATCGGTCACGGTAGCGACTGCCTTTTCAAGATCGACCGTTCCCAGATCGCCGATTTTGACTTCCGGATAAACTTCGAAAATGGCATAAAACGCCAGCTCGTCCTGTCCGGCGTCATCACCGGTTTTTTCTTCAAAACGCGGAGCGCCGGCAATACGAAGATTGTTTTCCTGAACAGCCTGACTGAAAGCGTTGCCCACTTTTTCGTTAATGACTTCATTCTGGATCTGGGCGCCATATTGCTGTGCAACCATATTCATCGGCACTTTGCCGGGTCTGAAACCGGGAGCCTTGGCGGTGCGGGCCCGTACCTTCAGGCGTTTTTCAACTTCGGTGGTAATGTCGGTAACTGGGATAGTAATAGTCAGGCGTCTTTCGAGCTTTTCCAGGTTTTCAACAGCGTTTGCCATGTATGTATTCCAAAAAATAGAGGTCTTGAAACCGGACAGTTGATTCCAAAACCGTTTGCTTATTGGTTAAAAAAATAAAACATGCCCCTTGTCCATGCTTCGTCACGTGTAAAACGGGCGCAAATCACGGACAAAAGGCAATTATCCATAAAAACAGTTCGACATTTTAGCCGAAATTGATGAAATGCAGCAAAATTCTGTTACTCCCGTTAAAACAGCAGCAAAAAAAGAAACCGCTCCCGCTGAAAGATTTTCCGCCGCTTGCAAACCGATGGTTACGGCAACCTTTTCCCATTCTTCATTTGTGAGATGAGGTTATTTACTTTAAAATGTCAGGTTTTTACAGGACCGAACCCATTCTATATCGCCTTTTCTCATCGGTCACCTGTTGAATAAACCAAGAGGATGATTTATGACCCACGTTGTCACCGACGCCTGCGTGCTCTGTAAATATACAGATTGTGTGGATGTTTGTCCGGTCGATTGTTTTCATGAAGGCCCCAATACACTGGTGATTAATCCGAACGAGTGTATCGATTGCGCTGTCTGTGTGCCCGAATGTCCCTCGGAAGCCATTTTCGCTGAAGAGGATGTGCCTGCCGACCAGCAGGAATATATTGCGTTAAATGCCGAACTCTCACGCAAGTGGCCGACGATTACCCGTTCCAAGGATCCGTTGCCCGACGCCGACAAATGGAAAGACGTCAAAAACAAGATAATTCATCTGATTAAATAAATCCATATCAACACCCGATACGGTTGTTGCAAAATCGCCATGCCTTTTCCAGCCTGGCCTCTTTTTATAATGCAACCCGGACTTACACAGGAATCTTAGCAATAATGGAAGCCAAAGTTGACAATTTGCCAATTGAAGCCGATGCCGTTATCGTCGGCGCCGGCCCTGTAGGACTGTTTCAGGTATTCGAACTCGGACTCCTGGAAATCAAGGCGCACGTGATTGATTCGTTATCCGTTGTCGGCGGCCAGTGTGTCGAGCTCTATCCCGACAAACCGATTTACGACATTCCTGCCGTACCGAGCTGCACCGGTCTGGAACTGACTGAAAACCTGATGAAACAGATTGAACCTTTCGGCCCGACTTTCCACCTTGGACAGGAAGTCGTCAAGGTCGCCCGTCGCGAGGACGGCCGCTTCGATCTGGAAACCTCTGCCGGCACCCGGTTCATTACAAAAACCGTATTCATTGCAGCCGGCGTCGGCGCTTTTCAGCCACGCACCCTGAAAGTGGACGGCATTGAACAGTTCGAAGGATCGCAGCTTTTCTATCGCGTCAAGGATCCGGAAATGTTCCGTGGCAAGAATCTGGTGGTATGCGGCGGCGGCGATTCCGCGCTGGACTGGGCCCTGAAACTCGTGGACATCGCGGAATCGGTTGTGTTGCTCCACCGCCGCGAGGAATACCGTGCCGCACCCGCTTCCGTCTCCAAAATGAAAGCGCTGTGCGAGGATTTCTGCATGCAGGCCCTGACGGGACAGGTAACAGGCTTTGAAAGCAAGGACGGCATGCTCTCTGAAATCAAGGTGACCGGTCTGGATGGCGTGACCCGCCGTCTGCCTCTGGATTGCCTGCTGGTTTTCTTCGGACTGTCTCCGAAGCTGGGGCCGATTGCCGACTGGGGACTGGAAATCGACCGGCGTCAGATCGTTGTCGATACCGAAAAATTCATGACCAATATTCCCGGCATTTTCGCGGTAGGCGATATCAACATTTATCCGGGCAAGAAAAAACTGATTCTGTCCGGTTTTCATGAAGCCGCACTGGCTGCCTTTGCCGCTGCGCCGTTTGTTTTTCCCCAAAAGAAAATCCACCTGCAATATACGACGACTTCGCCAAAACTGCATAAAGTTCTGGGGGTCGAATCGCCGGTTTTCGATTGAGGGCTATCGCCTTTCTGAAAAGCCGTTAGCGACCGTTAGCGGCTTTTTTGCTGCCTTGCCTTGTTAAACGGAATAAGAAGACGTGGACACATCGGAAAAAAACAGGATAGGCATCGAGGAAATTCTGCTTTTATTGCCCCAGACCCAATGCGGGCGCTGCGGTTTCGACAATTGCCGGTCTTATGCGGAAGCGATTGCGGCAAATAAAACCGGCATCAACCGGTGTCCGACCGGAGGGCAAGCAGGTATTCGCATGCTGGCAAGGCTGTTTAATATTGCCGAACCGGTACTGGACGCTTCCTGCGGCGAGGAAAAACCGCGTGCTATTGCCCGGATAGACGAAACAAGATGTACTGGCTGCACTCTCTGCATCCAGACTTGTCCCTTCGATGCGATTGTCGGCACCGGGAAAATGATGCATACCGTAATAAGCGAGGTTTGTACCGGATGCGAGCGATGTGTTTCGCGCTGTCCCATTGACTGTATCGACATGAAAATCGTCTCTGGAACCCGGACAGGATGGAATGCCTGGTCAGCGGAACAGGCAAGAGCCGCCCGCGAAAGATATGAACGTCGCCTTCACCGGCTGCAAATGGAGAAAAAAGAAGAAACCGGTCTGGCCGATACAACTGCCGGATCAAACAAGAAAACCGACCTCCTCCGGAAAGCGCTGGATCGCGCAAGAGTCCGTTTAAAATCGTCCCGAACGTCCTGACCCAACGCAACTCATGTCTTTCTGCTTCCAGCAATCGAGCCGCTGTCTCCCCTTCCCAACCGGTTTTCAGAAATAGTGGCATGATATCGGTTTCGCCGGAAATATATTCTTTCAACTTCTATTCAGTACGCATAGCGCTATGACTCCTGAAAAAGTAGTGCAGATATTCGAACGTTTTGAAAAGGCCAATCCCGATCCCCGTTCCGAATTGCAATTTTGCACCCCTTACGAACTGCTGGTCGCCGTCATGCTGTCAGCACAGGCAACGGATATCTCCGTCAACAAGGCGACCGAAAAACTCTATCCGGTCGCCAACACTCCCGAAGCGATGGTCAAGCTGGGCGTGGAAGGCCTGATGCCTTACGTGAAAACGATCAATCTGTATCCCACCAAGTCCCGAAACATTGTAAAAATGTCGGAAATTCTGCTGGAAAAGCATGGGGGCGCAGTTCCGGATAATCGGGAAGCGCTGGAAGCGTTACCGGGTGTAGGCCGCAAAACAGCCAATGTGGTATTGAACAATGCCTTTCAACAAGCCGTTATGGCAGTAGATACCCACATTTTCCGGGTCTCCAACCGGACGGGTCTTGCACCCGGAAAAAATGTTCTGGAAGTCGAAAAACGACTGGTTGAAGTCATTCCTCCGCGGTTCATGATGAATGCGCATCACTGGTTGCTGTTGCATGGCCGTTATGTCTGCAAGGCCAGAGAACCGCAATGCCCGGGCTGTCTGATCAGCGATCTTTGCGAATATCCGGACAAAACCGTCAAGGTCGTTTAAGCTTCCCGTCCTTTCTTTATCTGGCGCGGCGACGCTGACCCGGCTGTCCGCGCCCGCGGGCACGCTGGCCCGTTCCGCCTTTTGGTGGATTCTGTCCCATCCCGGCATAACCGAAAGCCGTCTGCAACGGATCGGGCTGGCGGTTGCGCGGCGACCCTTTTTGTCCCCCCGGACTCTTTTTCTGGTGTTGTCCCTGCAACTGCAACTCGCGAATGGAGAGCGACTGCGATTTCGGAAAATCCGGATATTGTCCCGAAGCGTTGCGCGACCGGGTCTTGCCCTGCGTTTTTTTGTCGTCTTTGTTATCGAGCCCTGAAAGACGAAGCAGGTTGCGAACCGCGTTTTCTTCCAGCTCATCCCAACGGCCGCGTTTTAACGACTGGGACAGGACGACCGCCCCGTAACGGGTACGGATCAGACGCGACACTGTCAGGCCGACCGCTTCGAACATGCGGCGCACTTCCCGGTTGCGGCCTTCCCCGATAGTCACACGATACCATTTGTTGACGCCTTCACCGCCGCCATCGACGATTTTCGAAAACTGGCCGATACCGTCGCCCAGATCGACCCCTGCCAACAGTTTCTGCCGCATGCCTTCTTCCAGCTCCCCAAGCGTCCTGACAGCATATTCGCGTTCGATATTGTAGCGGGGATGCATGAGCCGATTGGCCAGATCACCGGAATTGGTAAACAGCAACAACCCTTCCGTATTGAAATCGAGTCTCCCGACCGCCAGCCATTTGCTGTTTTTGAGTAAAGGCAAACGGTCGAAAACGGACGGCCTTTTTTCCGGATCGTCACGGCTGACAATCTCCCCGGCAGGTTTGTGATACGTCAGCACTCTCGGCAGACTTTTCGCGATTTTCCGCTGAATCAGTTTTCCATTGAGTCGAACCTGATCCGTCGGCAAAATTCGCTGTCCGATGTGGGCCGGTTCGCCATTGACAGAAACCCGGCCGGCCACAATCAGTTCTTCCATATCGCGCCGTGAACCCAGACCGGCGTCTGCCAGCACCTTGTGCAATTTCGGCGCATCGTCTTCAGCCGTCAGTTCCCGCCTCGCTTTCTTCTGCTTTTGCGCCTCGCCGCCTTTCGCCGTCATGGCGTCGCTGCCAGTGTCGTTGAGTCTGTCGAAATCACTGGAAGTGACAAACCGGAAAACATCGTCCAGTTCTTTTTCCCCACGGGGACTGTTTTTCCCGGCAGCTGCCGGTGCATTCCCCGCATGCCCCGGACGCTTTACCCGAGCGGTCTTCTTTCCGGCGTTTTTGGGCCCGGCAAGGCCTGCCGGTTTTTTAGGCGATGCATTTACCGGATTTTCCGGATCTTTCGCTCTTGCCCCATCCTTTCCGGCCGGCGGTTTGGCCAACATCGCGTCGTTTTCTTCAAGACCGGCGCGCTTTTCGTTTTCCACAGTACGGCGGCCCGGTTTTTTTCCGGTTTGTCTTTTCTTTTCGGCCATGCCAGCGACTGTGTTTTCCAAGCCTTCAGCAGGCGTAAAAGTTGCTTCCATATTCTCACTCATCCTAATCTTGCCCATGCAATCCATCCATTTGCGCCGGTTCCGTTCGTCACACGGAAAAACCTTCCCGGCAATTCATAACGATTGACCCATGTCCATGTCCTGCAACACCTGTAACGGAGGTAACTGTTCCAGCGATTCGAGACCGAGATCGCTTAAAAACTGCCCGGTCGTCGCCAGAAGGGCAGGCCTTCCCGGGACTTCCCGATGACCGATCGTTTCGATCCAGCCTCTTTCTTCAAGCAGCCTGATAGCCTGTGCATTGACAGTCACCCCTCTTATCCGTTCGATGTCCCCCCGGGTCACCGGCTGGTTATAGGCTATGATAGCCAGCGTTTCCATCGTTGCCCGGCTGTAACGCGGCGGTTTTTCCTGTCGCAAACGTTCGAAATACGGCTTCATTTCCGCCCGGCTCTGGAAACGCCATCCGCCTGAAACCTGGACGAGTTCCAGCCCTTTATCGGACCAGTCCCGTTTCAGTTCCTCAAGAAGCACCCTGTAACGATCCGTCGAATTCCGTTTGCAGGCAGCGTCTTCATCCATGAACATGCAGGCGATGTCCTGTAACGACAATGGCTCCTGCGCACACAACAGCGCCGCTTCGAGGATCTTTTTTTCCTCTTCAATATTCATATGAATCACGGAAACCCGAACAATTTCATTGGCGGTTCATGTCCATGAAAATCCGCTATGAACCGGTGAAAACGATACTTTCGCCAGAACAGCCGTTCCGGCAAGTCGCGCTGGGAAAACCACTGTCCGGCAAGATTTTACGGAATCTGGCGAATTGAAAACAGGACTCCCTGCATGCAACTTCTTCGCGTCTTGTGCGCACTGGATTTGTCTGTCCGGAAACATTCCTGTGAATGTAAAACATAAGTCTGGACATTGTCCAGCCCGGACAGTAAAAGAAAAGCCGAAATACATTCCAGTGTTGTTACTTTTTCTCTTTTGCCCTCTTTTGTCAAGCCTTAACTGCCCCGACTTTGAATCAGAAAAAGCGAAATCCAGAAATTCGCCGATTTCCCCTGCAGACTTGATCTTCAATAAACCGCAAAAGCCGTTTTATTGCGATGGTATGCCTGATGAGGCATGGCACAACCATTCATTAACAGAGGCTTTCAAAATTGAAGACTATCAGCGAACTTTTCAATTTATTCAGACAAACCCCGTTTTTCTTTCAGAACGGTCAGGGCAGCACAGACAACAGGGCTTTTCTTCTGGAAGAAGAACCCCTGCGTTCGGAACTGTACAGCATTACCCAGATGGGGCAATACGGGCGGTATCTCGCCCGAACGCATGTGCTGGACGACAAACCTGAAAAAGACCGTTTGCTCGCCCGGCTGTCCGACAACGAAACCGTAATCCGCAAGGTTTACGATATCCTGGCGTCAGCAGTCCGGACAGAAAGCCGGATTACACCCGCGGCTGAATGGCTCCTGGACAATTTTTATCTGATTGAAGAACAGATCCAGATCGCAAAAAACCATTTGCCCGAACGTTACAGTACCGAACTGCCGCGTCTGGCCAATGGACCGATGGCCGGCATGCCGCGGGTTTATGAACTGGCTCTTGAAGTCGTTTCCCACGGTGACGGACACATCGACGCCAACAGCCTCGCCCATTTCATTTCCTCTTATCAGGAAGAGTCCGTCCTGACGCTTGGCGAACTCTGGGCCATTCCCATTATGCTGCGTCTGGCGCTTATAGAAAACCTGAGACGCGTTTCGGCCAGACTGGCCGTATCACGTGCCCATCACGAACTGGCGGAAGCCTGGGTACAGAAATTCATCGACACGGCAGAAAACGATCCCGGCAACCTGATCCTGCAGGTCGCCGATCTGGCCCGTTCCCATCCACCCATGGTCAGCGCCTTCGTTGCCGAACTGACCCGTCGCCTGCAAAGCCAGAAAGCCATTCTTGCGCTCCCCCTTACCTGGATTTCGCAACGACTTTCGGAAACCGGCATGACCATTGAACAACTCGTCATGCTGGAAACACAAAGGCAGGCGGCCGATCAGGTTTCGATCAGTAACAGCATCGGCAGTATCCGTCTTTTGAGCGCGATGGACTGGCATGAATTTGTCGAATCCCTGAGCGTTGTGGAACAGATACTGCGTACCGATCCGACAGCGGTTTATCCGAAAATGGATTTCACTTCGCGCGACCATTACCGCCATGAAATCGAAGAGATCGCCAAGAAATCTCCCCTGACCGAGGCCGAAATTGCGCAACACGCCATTGATCTGACAAAACAAGCGTTCGACGATCCGCAGGCGCAAAAACGGACCGGACACGTCGGTTACTATCTGATCGACCGGGGACGGCCCGAACTGGAAAAATCGGTTCAAATGAAAAAGACCTGGCTTGAAAAATGGATGGGTTCCCGGATTTGTTCCCCTGTTTTCGCCTATCTGGGCGCTTTTTCACTTCTCACCCTGCTCCTGTCAGGTCTGATGATTTATGGCGCCGGCATAGGAAGCGTGCCCGTCTGGCTATGGAGTATAACTGTCGTATGCACTTTGCTCGCTTCAAGCCAGCTCGCTTTGGCGGTCGTCAACTGGTTCAGCGCCTTTCCGAGCCGTTCCGATCCTCTGCCCAAAATGGATTTTTCAAAAGGCATTCCGGAAGGGCACGAAACGCTGGTGGTCGTGCCGTCCATGCTGATCAATGAAAAACAGGTGGAAGGCCTGTGCGACGCACTTGAGGTGCATTATCTCGCCAACCGCGACAAGCGGCTGAAATTTTGCCTCTTGACCGATCTGACCGATGCCCACACGGAAACGACACCTGAAGATTCCGTTCTCCTGGACCGGCTCGCGCACCTGATTGATGAACTGAACGGCAAGCACGCTAAAGACGGCGAAGGCCCTTTTCTGGCCCTGTGTCGTCCACGTCGCTGGAATCCCGGCGAAAAGAAATGGATCGGCTATGAGCGCAAGCGGGGAAAACTGGAAGAATTGAACCGCTTTTTGAGAGGTCAGGACAATAACGATTTCACTGTCAGAATCGGCAACACCGGCCATCTCGAACTTACCCGTTATGTCATTACCCTGGACAGCGACACGCATCTGTTACGGGATTCGGCCAGACTTTTTGTCGGCGCGATGGCCCATCCGCTGAACGCGCCCCGATACGATACGGTCAAAGACCGTGTGGTGGAAGGATACGGTATCCTGCAACCGCGTATTACGACCAGTCTTCCAAATGGAAACGCGTCCTGGTACGAAAAACTGTACGGCGGAGACGCCGGTATCGACCCCTATACCCGGACTGTTTCGGATGTTTATCAGGATGTTTTCGGAGAGGGGTCTTTTATCGGAAAAGGCATTTACGATGTCGATGCCGTTTACCGGACCTTAAACGCCAGATTGCCTGAAAACAGCGTTTTAAGCCACGATTTGCTGGAAGGCTGCTATGCCCGCTCAGGCCTCTTGAGCGACGGCCAGCTTTACGAACAGTATCCTTCCAGTTATCTGGCCGACGTAAAACGTCGCCATCGCTGGATCAGGGGAGACTGGCAATTGCTGAAATGGCTGTTTCCTTTCGTTCCTGATGCCAGGGAGCAAAACCGGTCAGGAAAACAGCGCAACCCGCTTTCCCTGCTTTCACGCTGGAAACTTTTCGACAATTTGCGACGCAGCCTGTTTGCGCCCGCTGCCGTTTTTCTGTTCTTTGTCAGCCTGACTGTTTTCACGCCGGCCTGGACATGGCTTGTCTTTCTGCTCGCCATTTTCTTTTTGCCGCCACTTCTGGTATCCATGACGGATCTGGTGAAAAAAGGCAGGGACATTTCGATAAAGCAGCATTTGTCGGCCGTTTCCCACTCCATATCCCGACACTTTCTGGGAGCCCTGCTTTCCCTCGTCCTGCTTCCGCATGAAGCCTGCTATTCCGCAGACGCCATTCTCCGGACATTGTGGCGGACTTTCTTTTCCAGACGACATCTGCTCGAATGGGTTCCTTCGGCCATGACCAGCCAGAACGACGGCAGCGTTACCACGTATTTCCGGAACATGTGGTTTGCGCCTGCCTATGCTATCGCGCTCGCTTTCGGTATGTCTGCCATGCGTCCGGACCTGTTCGTTTTCTCCAGTCCGTTCATTTTCGGCTGGCTCATTTCGCCGGTCATCGCCTGGAAAATCAGTCTTCCTTCCATTACGGAAATCACGGAACTGTCGGATAAACAAAAGCTTTTCCTGCGAAAGCTCTCCCGGAAAATATGGTCTTTTTTCGACGCCTATATCGGCGCGGAAGACAACTGGCTGCCGCCGGACAATATCCAGCAGATGCCGACCTTTTCTTCCATAAACGAAAAACTGCAGATTGACGAAACCCTCCCGAAAATACCGGAAATCGTCATTGCGCACCGGACTTCACCCACCAATATCGGTCTGGCGCTTCTTGCCTATCTGGCTGCCTGCGACTTCGGCTACATCCCTTCAAACCAGTTGATCGCCCGCCTGAGCAACACGTTCGGTTCGATGGGCAAACTCGAACGATACCGGGGCCACTTCTACAACTGGTACGATACCAAAACCTTGCACCCCCTGCAAAACCCGATCTATATTTCATCGGTGGACAGCGGCAATCTGGCGGGACATCTCATCACGCTGAAATCGGGTCTTGCGGAACAGAAAAACCGCCCTGCACTGACGGAAAGACTGGTTGACAGCCTGCGTGACACGTTTGAGTTGCTGAGAGACGAGGGCATCGGCCATTACCCGGTACAAATAGCAGAGCTCGACAGAAAACTGGCCGACTGGGAAAACCGGGCGCTTACCCTCAAACAACGTCATGTTTTGCTAAACAGTCTGGTGGAATCACTGACACGTCTTGTTTCTGTCACATCAAAGGATACCCGGACACAGGCCGGTTTCTGGAGTAATGCCCTGCTAAGCCAATGCAATCAGCAACTGGATGAAATGGCCAGCCTGATGCCCTGGGTTCTGTTGCCTGAATGGCGCAACGGGCCTGACCCGGTTCCCCGGCTGAACGACAACATGACCCTGCAGCAGCTTGCGGAATTGCCCGAACATCTCGCCGCAATGTTTGATACCCCGGAAAAAAAGGATTCCGGAAAAGAAGCCGCCCTGCTCAATGAATTGGCTGCCCGCGTTGCGCTGGCAGGAAAAGAAGCTCGCAAAAGGCTGGACGCTTATGACGAACTGATCCGGCAGGCAGAAGATTTTTCCCAAATGGATTTCACCTTTCTCTATAACAAATCGACGCACCTGCTTTCCATCGGCTACAACATCACCGACCGCAGAATCGACAACAGTTATTACGACCTGCTCGCTTCCGAAGCCAGACTGACCAGCTTTGTCGCCATTGCACTGGGACAGATTCCACAGGAAAACTGGTTTGCGCTAGGACGCATGATGACGGTTATCGGCGGCGATCCGATACTGCTTTCGTGGAGCGGCTCCATGTTCGAATATCTGATGCCGCACCTTGTCATGCCCAGTTTCGAAAACACGCTCCTGGATCAAACCCACAAGGCCGCTGTCTGGAGACAACGGGATTACGGCAAACAGCGCGGCGTACCCTGGGGGATTTCCGAATCGGCTTACTACGCCTTCGATGCAAGGCTCAACTATCAGTACCGGGCCTTCGGTGTACCGGGGCTCGGTCTGAAACGGGGCCTTGCAGACGATCTGGTTATTGCGCCTTACGCCACCATGCTGGCCGTCATGGTAGAACCGGAAATGTCTTGCGCCAATCTGATGGAACTGGAGGAAAAAGGGTTTTGCGGCCGCTACGGGCTTTTCGAAGCCATCGATTACACCCAGTCCCGCCTGACACGCGGGCAGAACTATGCCATCGTCCAGTCGTATATGGCCCATCATCAGGGCATGAGCTTTCTGGCGCTGGAATCCTGTTTGCTTGACCAGCCGATGCAGAAACGTTTCGAAGCGGATCCCTGGTTCCAGGCAACACTGCCCCTGCTTCACGAAAAGATTCCGAAAACCATCGCCTATTTTGAACGGACGCCCAATCTGTCAAAAACCCAGATGGCGTCCATCCCGGCGGAAATGCCGACCCGTGTTTACACCACACCGGACACACGAATTCCCGAAATCCAGCTTTTGTCCAACGGTTCCTATCATGTGATGGTCACCAATGCCGGCGCCGGTTACAGCCGCTGGAAAGACTATGCCGTCACCCGCTGGAAACCCGATACCACCCGCGACAACTGGGGCACGTTTTTTTACCTGCGCGATCTGGAAGACGGCCATTTCTGGTCAACTACCTATCAACCGGTCAGACAGCCGCTTGGCAAATATGAAACCGTTTTTTCAGAAGGCCGTGCCGAATACAAGTCAGCCCATGACGGAATCGAAACGCAATGCGAAGTCGTCGTCTCGCCGGAAGACGATATCGAGTTGCGCCGTCACAAAATCGTCAACCGTTCCGGCAAGGCGCGTACCGTCGAACTGACCAGTTATTCGGAAACGGTCATTGCCGCCCCGATTGCCGACCTGTCCCATCCGGCTTTCTCGAAACTGTTTGTCCAGACGGAAATTGTTCCGGAATTCCACGCAATTCTCAGCACCAGACGCCCCCGTTTCGTCGAGGAAAAACCGCCTTACGCATTCAGCATGATAGTCGTCCACGACCGTGAAAATCCGGACATGTCTTACGAAACCGACCGTCTGAAATTCCTGGGCCGCATGAACACGCCCAATGCACCGCTCGCCCTGACAGGCAAAGCCCCGCTTTCAGGCAGTCAGGGATCGGTACTGGATCCGGTTTCGGCCATCCGTTGCCGGTTTGTTTTACAACCCGAGGAAACCATCGTTATCGATTACGTCGCCGGTATGACGCACGACAGGGAACAATGCCTTCGACTGATGGACAAGTACGACGACAAATATCTGGCTGACCGGGTCTTCGAAATGGCCTGGACGCATAGTCAGGCATTCCTGCACCAGCTAAATGCCGATGAGTCCGATTCCCAGCTCTACGCCCGGCTGGCCGGTTCGATTCTTTATCCGAATCCGGCTTACCGGGCCGAAAGCGCCGTACTCTCCAAAAACAACCGCGGCCAGTCCGGCCTGTGGAGTTACGCGATTTCAGGCGATCTGCCTATCGTCCTGATCCAGATCCACGCGCAGGAAAATCTCGATATCGTCCGGCAAATGATACAGGCCCACGCTTACTGGCATATGAAGGGCCTGAAAGTCGATCTGGTTATCTGGAACGAGGATTTCGCCGGATACCGGCAGGTCTTGCAGGAACAGATCATGGGCCTGATTTCGTCCACCCATCTGGCCAACGAACAGAACGAGCCCGGCGGCATTTTCGTCCGGCTGGCGGAACAGATTTCACCCGAAGACCGCATTCTGATTTCGTCTGTCGCACGCATCATCATTTCCGATATGAACGGCCCGCTGGCGCTCCAGATCAAACGCAGCGAAAGAAAAGAACGGCGCAAATTACTGCCCTTGCATACAACGCGGCCCTACGTGCCATCCGCCACTTCAAAACTCACCTTCAGCAACCGGCTCCTGAACAATGGACTGGGCGGCTATTCGGACAACGGAAAAGAATACATTATCCATCTTTCCGAAAACGCCTCAACACCCGCTCCCTGGGTCAATGTCCTGGCCAATGCCACTTTCGGCACCATCGTCAGTGAAAGCGGCCAGTCTTATACCTGGGATATCAACGCCCATGAATTCCGCCTCACCCCGTGGGAAAACGATCCCGTTTCCGACATGAGCGGCGAAGCGTTTTATCTGCGCGATGAAGAAACCGGGCATTACTGGTCGCCGACGCCGCTACCCTGCCGCGGAAGCGGCGAATATCTCTGCCGTCACGGTTTCGGCTACAGCGTTTTTGAACACATTGAAGACGGCATTCATTCCGAACTGTGGATTTACGTCGCGCTCGACAATAATATCAAGTACTCCGTTTTAAAAGTCAAAAACCATTCGGGAGCAACCCGTTCCCTGTCGGCAACGGGCTACGTCGAATGGGTGATGGGCGAACTGCGGGAAAAAACCCAGATGAGCGTGGTAACCGAAATCGATCCGATCAGTGGCGCGATCTTTGCGCGCAACCCGTACAATACGGAATTTGCCGACCGGATCGCTTTCTTTACAGTCAACACCCCCAATCGCACTGTCACAGGCAACCGGACGGAATTCATCGGGCGCAACAATTCGCTGAAAAATCCGGCAGCGATGAGCCGTACCCATTTGTCCAACCGGGTCGGAGCGGGTTACGATCCGTGCGGCGCCATCCATGTGCCTTTCACACTGGCAAGCGGTCAGGAAAAAGAAATCCAGTTCATGCTGGGGACGGCAGGCCGAAGAAGTGCCGACGCCAGCCAGTACATCCACCGCTACCGGAGCGCCGAAGCCTCCGAGCTGGCCCTGCATCAGGTACGTCGCTACTGGGAACAGACGCTGTCTGCGGTTCGGGTTCATACGCCGGAAACATCGCTCAATATGCTGGCGAACGGGTGGCTGATGTACCAGACGATTGCCTGCCGCCTGTGGGCACGAAGCGGTTTTTACCAATCCGGCGGCGCTTTCGGTTTCCGCGACCAGTTGCAGGATGCCATGGCCGTCGTCCACACCGAACCGTCCCTTCTCAGAAATCAGATCCTCCTTTGCTGCGAGCATCAGTTTGTCGAAGGCGATGTCCAGCACTGGTGGCATCCACCCGGCAATCGCGGCGTCCGGACCCGCTGTTCGGACGATTATCTGTGGCTGCCGCTCGCCGTTTGCCGTTATGTGACGACGACGGGAGATACCGGCATTCTCGACGAAACGCGCTATTTCATTGAAGGGCGTCCCGTTCCGGAAGGAGAAGAATCCTATTACGATCTTCCGCAGCGCTCCCCGGAAATCGGAACCGTTTATGAACACTGTGTCCGTTCCATCCGGCATGGTCTCCGCTTCGGCAGCCACGGCCTGCCGCTGATGGGATCGGGCGACTGGAACGACGGTATGGACAAGGTCGGGATCGGCGGCAAAGGCGAAAGTGTCTGGCTCGCCTTCTTCCTCTATACCGTCCTGAATGAATTTGCGCTTATCGCAGAGCGGCGCGACGACACGGCGATTGTGGAAAACTGCCGCCAGCAGGCCAAAGCCCTGCAATTGCATATCGAAAACAACGCCTGGGACGGCGAATGGTACCGCCGCGCCTATTTTGACGACGGCACGCCTTTGGGTTCGCGCATCAACGAGGAATGTACAACCGATTCCATTTCGCAAAGCTGGTCTGTTCTTTCAGGCGCCGGAGAAAAAGAACGGACGGTACAGGCCATGCGTGCCCTGAATGAACGACTGGTGAGAAGGGATCAGAAACTTATTCAGCTTCTGGATCCGCCTTTCGACAAATCCGATCTGAATCCCGGATACATCAAGGGGTACGTGCCAGGTGTCCGGGAAAACGGCGGCCAGTACACCCACGCCGCCATCTGGGCCGCGATGGCTTTTGCCAAAATGGGGAATGCCGATCTGGCCTGGGAACTGTTCAGGCTGATCAATCCGGTCAATCACAGCCTGACGCCGGCAGAAACGGAGCTGTACAAGGTCGAACCTTACGTCGTTACGGCAGACGTTTATGCCGTATCGCCACATACGGGACGCGGGGGATGGTCATGGTACACCGGTTCGTCCGGCTGGATGTACCGCCTGATACTCGAATCGCTGCTGGGTATCCGGCTGGAAAACGGCCGTCTCGCTTTCGCTCCCTGCCTGCCTTCAGACTGGACATCGGTCGATATTCTTTACCGGTACAAGGAAACGCCCTACCACATCATTATCGAACAGCAGCCGGGCAAAACGGAAACCGAAGTGCTGCTGGACAATGCCGTTCAGCCCGGCGTCTGGATACCGCTTGAAGACGACCGCAAGGAACACCGGGTTCATGTCAAAACCGGCACGGCAAAAGACGCGGCAAAACCCTTGCCGGAATGAGACGCCAAAAAATCCGGAACCTGTTTTTTCAGCCGTTGTGAAAAAGCAGGCTCCGGTTTATCTGTCCTTCCGGTATTTCCCGACGACAATTTTTTCGGTAAATACATTCTGTATGGTATAAACATGAATCATTATCAATCCATGCATGGCCTTCCTTCCCGTGCGGCAAAACAGCAAAGCGTTTCTTATCCATGGACGAACCGGTAACAAGCAAATCCGTAACGGCAATTCATAAAATTGTATTTTTTATTCTTTTGCTGGTTTGCCTTACTCCTTATATTTCGATTCCGCTTGCTCTTTTCATGGGACTGGCCTTTGCCATTCTTTTCCGCAATCCCTTTCCCGAGATCAGCAAAAAAACATCCAAGTACCTGTTGCAGGTTTCGGTTGTCGGCCTCGGTTTCGGCATGAACCTGTTTGAAGCGCTGAAAGCCGGAAAAGACGGCATCATTTTCACGATCGCATCGGTATTCGGCGTTTTGCTGCTGGGTGTCTTGCTGGGCAAAGTCTTCAAACTCGAAAAAACCATCGCCTACCTGATTTCGGCTGGGACAGCCATTTGCGGCGGAAGCGCCATTGCCGCCGTTGCCCCGATCGTCAAGGCAAAGGATACGGAAATCTCGGTTTCCATCGGAACGGTTTTCATTCTGAACGCCATCGCCCTGTTCATTTTTCCGATACTGGGACACTATTTCAACCTGTCGCAAGACCAGTTCGGCACATGGGCGGCCATTGCCATCCATGACGTGTCCTCGGTCGTGGGGGCCAGTGCCGCCTACGGTGAAGAAGCGCTGAAAATCGCCACGACCGTCAAACTGACCCGTGCATTGTGGATTATTCCTGTTGCCATCGTGACCTCGTTTTTCTTCAAACAGAAATCCGACAAAATTTACAAACCCTGGTTCATCCTGTTCTTTACGCTGGCCATGCTGGCCAACACCTTCCTTCCCATTCCGGAAATCATTACTACCAACATCCTCTGGCTTGCCAAAAAAGGGTTTGCCATCACCCTGTTCCTGATCGGCACCGATCTTTCCCTGAAAGTCATCCGGACGGTAGGTGTCAAATCCATCCTTTTCGGCGTGTTATTATGGGCATTCATCAGCGTCCTGAGCTTTATCGTCATTACTGTTTTATAAATCAGCCAGCAAACTATGGAAATAACCTGTCAAGTTTCAGGTCAGTTCAGCATGGCGCGGAATAAACAGACAGCTTGTCGGGTTGCGAGAAGAAATCTCACACACTTAAAATAACATAAGTTACTGATATTAAAAATAAAATAATTCATCATGAAAATAGCGACCTGGAACGTCAATTCCCTGAAAGTGCGACTTCCGCAGGTTCTTCAATGGTTAAACGACAATCCCGTCGATGTCCTCTGCCTGCAGGAAACGAAACTGACGGACGACAAATTCCCTGTGATGGAAATAGCAGCGGCCGGTTACCAGACCGTTTTCACCGGGCAGAAAACCTATAACGGGGTCGCCATCCTGTCGCGACAAAGTGCGGGCGATATCCTCAAAAACAATCCGTTCTTTCCCGACGAACAGCAGCGTATCGTAACAGGCACCTTCGGCAAGCTTCGCGTTGTCTGTGCCTATGTGCCCAATGGACAGGCCGTGGATTCCGACAAGTACCGGTACAAAATCGAATGGCTGAAAGCGCTTCACGCCTGGTTGCTGGAAGAAAAGAAAAAGTATCCTTACCTGGCCCTGCTGGGTGACTACAATATCGCACCGGAAGACCGCGACGTTTACGATCCGGCGGCCTGGGAAGGGAATGTGCTCGTTTCCGAACCGGAACGCGCCGCCTTCCGCGCTCTGCTGGATATCGGTTTCGTTGATGCTTTCCGCCTGTTTTCCCAACCTGAAAAAACCTATAGCTGGTGGGATTACCGGCAACTGGCTTTCCCGCGCAATCGCGGATTGCGGCTTGACCATATCCTGCTATCAGAAAACCTCGCCCCGCATTGCACGGCCTGCACTATCGACCGTATGCCACGGAAATGGAAACAGCCTTCGGATCACACGCCCGTTATCGCCGAACTCGAGCTGTAAACAGGGAGGCCAGCTTCCACGACCTGTTGTCCGCTTGCCGCCCTTCACCGCTTCCTGTTTGGTCTTGCCCCTGCGTAAAAGGAAAGCAAGCGGCAAACTGGCCATACACAAAGCGATTACAATAGGTCAATCTTAAAACTTTCCAACCGGCATTCCATGAGTACCGTTCTGCTTAAGGCCTTATCGTTTGTCCTGATTATCGCGCTGGGATACGGTCTCAAAAAGCTCGTTTTCAAAGACCCGGCCTGTCACCGTATTCTGGCATTCATCCTGCTGAACGTCACCCTGCCCGCCACCGTCATACACGCCTTCGGCCATTTTCAGCGCGACACATCCCTTTTGCCGGTCGTGTTGCTCGGATTTCTTTGCGCACTGGTTCCCCTTCTGATTGTTTATCTGGCCAGCTATCGCCAGACGAAAGAAAAACGCGCTTTCTCGATGATCAATGTGACCGGTTTCAACATCGGCGCCTTTTCGCTGCCCTTCGTCCAGAACTTTTTCGGCCCCGGCGGCACGATCGTCGCCTGCCTGTTCGATATCGGCAACGCCTTTATGGTGACCGGGGGATCCTTTGCCCTGACCTCGATCCTCCTCAAAACGAATCCCGGCGAAAAACAGACCCCCGGCACACTGGTCAGGAAATTCGCCGGTTCGGTACCGTTCGACACCTACCTGCTAATGCTGATACTGGTCGTTTTCAACTTTCCGGTTCCTGACACGGTGATGACGCTGGTCGAACCCCTTGCCAGCGCCAACGCGTTCGTCGCCATGTTGCTGATCGGCATGATGTTTGAATTCAGAACGCGCGCTGACCAATACCGGACGATGTTTTCGGTAATCGGTCTGCGTATTCTTTTCGGGGCCATATGTTCCACCCTGCTGTATTTTTGCCTGCCTTTCCCCCTCGAAGTCCGGCAAGTCCTTGCCGTCGTTACCTTTGCGCCGGTCTCGTCGCTTGCGCCGATTTATACCGTGCGCTGTCAAAGCGACGGCGCGCTCTCGAGCCTGACCCTCTCCATATCCGTATTGTTCAGTCTCGCCATCATGACCGGTCTGGTACTGCTTATGAAAAACTGAAACACCAAACGGAAAAGACCGTTTTGAAACAGTCCCGGACCCGCAAAACGCGCCGATGCATCAAAACCGCGACCTTGTTCGCCGGGTCGGGTATAATTTTACATTTACGTTAACCTTATCGAATACATCAACCATTATGGAAGCAGAACGTCTCAATGCTATTTCCCACCGCATCACGGATCTGACCGAACGTGAAGCCGCCTTACGGGGGTATCTTTGACTTCGCTGCCAAGTCGGACAAACTTGAGCAGGTCAACGCCGAACTGGAAGACCCCGCTGTCTGGAACGATCCCAAAAAGGCCCAGGAACTCGGCAGGGAAAAAAAATCGCTTGAAAACGTCGTTCTCTCACTGAGCCACATCAAGTCCGCCCTGACTGACGCCGGCGAACTGTTCGAAATGGCGAAAGAAGAACAGGACGACGAAACCCTGAAAGCCGTCGAGGCCGACGTTTCAGAACTGCAAGACCGAATTGAAAAACTCGAATTCCGACGGATGTTTTCCAATCCAATGGACCCGTGCAACTGTTTTGTCGATATTCAGGCCGGAGCCGGCGGTACCGAAGCGCAGGACTGGGCGTCGATGATCCTTCGACAGTATCTGCGTTATTGCGAACGCAAGGGTTTCAACGCCACCATTCTGGAACAGTCCGACGGTGAAATCGCGGGCATCAAGACTGCCACCATCAAGGTCGAAGGCGATTACGCCTACGGGTACCTGCGCACCGAAACCGGTGTGCACCGTCTGGTCCGGAAATCGCCCTTCGATTCCGCCAACGGCCGCCACACGTCTTTCTGCAGCCTTTTCGTTTATCCGGAAGTAGACGACTCAATCGAGATCGACATCAATCCGGCCGACGTGCGCGTCGATACCTATCGCGCTTCCGGCGCTGGCGGCCAGCATATCAACAAAACGGATTCCGCCGTCCGCCTGACGCACATACCGACCGGCATCGTCGTCCAGTGCCAGAATGACCGGAGCCAGCATCGCAACCGTGCCGATGCGTGGGAAATGCTCAAGTCGCGCCTTTACGAACTGGAATTGCGCAAACGCATGGCCGAACAGCAAAAGCTGGAAGATTCCAAAACCGACGTCGGCTGGGGGCACCAGATCCGCTCGTATGTGCTCGATTCTTCCCGCATCAAGGACTTGCGCACCAGTCACGAAACCGGCAACACCAAGGCCGTTCTAGACGGTGATCTGGACGACTTTATTATCGAATCGCTCAAGCAGGGCGTATAAAAGTACCTTACAGACAGTTTATCCCAATACGGAATCCCTATTGCATCATGACTACGCAAACCCGAAAAAACGAACCGGCAGCGCCTGCCCAGGATGAAAACTCCATTATGACCGAGCGTCGCGCCAAACTGGCCGCCTTGCGGCAGGAAGGCGTCGCCTATCCCAACGATTTTCGTCCCGAACACAAGGCCGCCAGCCTGCATGAGCAATACGATGGCCAGGACAACGACACACTGGAGCCGGCCGCCATTCAGGTCTGCGTTGCCGGACGGATGATGCTGAAACGCGTCATGGGCAAGGCCTCTTTCGCTACCCTGATGGATGCATCCGGCCCTCGGGCAGACGGCCGCATCCAGCTTTTCATTTCCAACGACACGATCGGCAAGGAAGCGCACGACATCTTCAAGCGCTACGATATCGGCGACATTCTCGGCGCCAAAGGCACGCTTTTCAAGACCAAAACCGGTGAACTGACCATCCGTGTCACCGCATTGCGGCTGATCACGAAATCGGTACGTCCCCTTCCCGACAAATTCCACGGCCTGTCCGATCAGGAAATCCGATACCGCCAGCGTTACGTCGATCTCATCATGAATGAGGAAACGCGCCGCACTTTCAGGGCCCGTACCGCCGCCATCGCCTCGATACGCCGCTTCATGGGCGAAAACGGCTTCATGGAAGTGGAAACGCCGATGTTGCATGCGATTCCCGGAGGCGCGGCAGCCAAACCGTTCATTACTTATCACAATGCGCTGGACATGCAAATGTTCATGCGTATCGCCCCGGAACTGTACCTGAAACGTTTGCTGGTCGGCGGCTTCGACCGGGTTTTCGAGCTGAACCGCAATTTCCGCAACGAAGGGGTTTCGCCAAGACACAATCCGGAATTCACCATGATGGAATTCTATGCCGCCTACGTCGATTACCGCTGGCTGATGGACTTTACCGAAACGGTGATCCGCCAGGCTGTCATCGACACCTACGGCACACCGGTCATCACTTATCAGGGACGCGAACTGGATTTTTCCAAACCGTTCCACCGGCTGACGATTCTGGAAGCCATTGCCAAATACGCGCCCCACTACACGAAAGAACAGTTGAACGACACCGGTTTCATGAAAGCCGAGCTGAAAAAATTCGGCGTTGAGCTTCTTCCGACGGCGGGCATCGGCGCCATGCAGCTGGCTCTGTTCGAGGAAACGGCTGAGGCGAAACTGTGGGAACCGACCTATATCATCGATTATCCGGTCGAAGTCTCGCCGCTTGCCCGCGCGTCCGATACCCGGCCGGACATCACGGAACGCTTCGAACTGTTCATGGTGGGACGGGAAATCGCCAACGGTTTTTCCGAACTCAACGATCCGGAAGATCAGTCGGCCCGTTTCATGAAACAGGTCGAAGCCAAGGACGCGGGCGATGAGGAAGCCATGTATTACGATTCGGATTATATCCGCGCACTCGAATACGGCATGCCGCCCGCAGGCGGTTGCGGTATCGGCATCGACCGTCTGGTCATGCTCCTGACCGATTCGCCCAACATCCGCGACGTCATTCTTTTCCCCCATATGCGACGGGAAGAGTAATTTCCGGAAACGTCCTTCCCGAAAAGCCGGCTAAAAGCCGGCTTTTCCGTTTTATCCATCCCGATTCTGAGCGAAGTCAATGAACCGGCGCGTTGGAGTAGCGCCCCACCCCATTCCCTCCTAAGATAACCCCGTTGGGCGAAACCCGTTCCATACGCCACCCGACACCGCTTTTTCCCGGCTTGTCCGTCGTCTGCACAAAAAGCGTACCGGGTGTACCATGTTTATACCTCAATGATCAGTTTGCCGGCGTTTCCGTCCGGACATCCCGCTACGCCGGCTCCGTTCTGCTCATTGAACGCTTCAACTAACCTGTTGTTTACCTTTTTATGATTGGAAAGAAAATGTCCACCCAACAATCCGTCGAAACAGGTAGCAAAACGATTAACAAAATTGATATTTCGGGGTCTTCCATGAAAAAATCCAATCCAGTTTCCCGCCTCTGCACCACTTCCGATTTGTCTGCGGAAGGCATCACCAAAATCCAGCAAGCCTTGAATCCTCTGCTGGCAGACGTTTTCGCCTTGTATCTGAAAACCAAAAACTTCCACTGGCATCTTTCCGGTCCGCATTTCCGGGATTACCACCTGATGTTTGACGAACATGCCGACCAGCTCTTCGACATGACCGACGACATCGCTGAACGGGTCAGAAAACTCGGCGCCCAGACACTGCACTCCATCAGCGAAATCTCCAAAGAACAACGCATCAAGGACAATAACGAACCTTACGTTGATCCGCTGGACATGTTAAACGAACTGAAAGACGATAACCTGAACCTCCTGGGTTCCATGCGTGACGCCCATGAAATTTGCGACGAAAACAAGGATGTCGCCACGGCGAGTCTGCTGGAAAACTGGATTGACGAAACCGAAAGACGCATCTGGTTCCTCTTTGAAGCGGCGCAGGATACCGATTCTACAGGTCACTGATTCATCCTGTCGCAAGAAACGGAATGTCCTCTCCGGAACATTCCGTTTTTTTGTGCCTTTATTTTTTAAAACAACAGCTTATCCTTCTTCTTCCTATCTCTCCTCTTGCGCACCGCCTTTTACTTCTCTCTTGCGATCAAACTCCTTTCCCTTTAATGCAACTCAAATCCGAAAAAAACAGTACGGGTACATTTAATCCGTTCTTTTACAGGCTTTTTCCGTCATTTTCCCGGCATTTGACTGCCAGATAGCGAACCAAACGTTTTTTCAATCGCTTTATAAACGGACAAAACGCCTGAATGGCAAAAACTTTTTTATGAACCGGGCATTACCCTTTACCAAGCACACTGGAGGCTTCAATGGCATATCTCAGTACTGACATTACCCGCAACGACCCGATTTTCGGTTCCCCATTCGTAGGGAAAGCCGCCAACAAGAAAACGTTTCCGGACAACGAGCAAAACGCTTACGACGTCTATCAGGTCGTTCACGACGAATTGTATCTGGACGGCAATGCCCGCCAGAATCTGGCGACCTTCTGCCAGACCTTTGAAGAAGAAGAATTGCACTGGCTGATGGATCTGTCGATCGACAAAAACATGATCGACAAGGATGAATATCCCCAGACCGCCGCCATCGAAAATTACTGCGTCCACATGATCGCCGATCTCTGGAACGCCCCGGATTCCGCCACGACAATCGGCACCTCGACCGTCGGTTCAAGCGAAGCCTGTATGCTCGGCGGTCTGGCTGCCCTCTGGCGCTGGCGTGCGAAAAGAAAAGCCGCCGGCAAACCGATCGACAAACCCAATATGGTGTGCGGCCCCGTCCAGGTCTGCTGGCTGAAATTCGCCCGCTACTGGGACATCGAAATCCGTGAAATGCCGATGAGAGACAACCACTATGTGATGGCGCCGGAAGACATGCTTTCCATGGTCGACGAAAACACCATTGTGGTTGTACCGACGCTGGGCCAGACCTATACCGGCCTTTATGAACCCGTCAAGCCGCTGGCCGACGCACTGGACAAGTTGCAGGCTGAAAAAGGACTGGATATCGACATTCACGTCGATGGCGCCAGCGGCGGCTTCCTGGCCCCGTTTTGCGCTCCTGACATGCTCTGGGATTTCCGTCTTCCCCGCGTGAAATCCATCAGTACGTCGGGCCACAAATTCGGTCTGGCTCCACTGGGGGTAGGCTGGGTCGTATGGCGCGAAACGAAAGATTTGCCGGAAGGCCTGATCTTCCACGTCAACTACCTGGGCGGCGATTTGCCGACTTTCGCCCTGAACTTCTCGCGTCCGGCCGGACAGGTCATTTGCCAGTACTACAACCTGCTCCGTCTGGGCAAGGAAGGCTACCAGCGCATCCACGGCGATTGTTACGACACTGCCCAGATGCTGGCCGACGGCCTGCAGCAAATCGGGCCTTTCGAAATGATCCACAGCGGCAAGGAACAGGAAGGCATTCCGGCCGTAACCTGGCGAATCAAGGAAGGGGAAAATCCGGGTTACACGCTCTATGACCTTGCCGACCGCCTGAGAACGCGTGGCTGGCTGGTGCCGGCTTACTCCTTGCCGCCACATGCCGACAACATCATTGTCCAGCGCATTCTGGTCAAACAGGGCCTTTCAGCCGATCTGGCCTCACTGCTGCTTGAAGACTTCAAACGTGCCATCGACTTCTTCGCCACCCATCAGACACACGACTTCAAGGGCAAGGAAGCCCAGATGGGCAACCATACCGGCAGAACCCACTAATGGCCTTTTGGCAGAGGAAATAAACGAAAACATTTTTAAAGGATAACGTCCATGAGCGTCAATCAAAATCAGGAGCAAAGGAAACAAGTGTTGGACTTTATGACCTCTGCTCATCAGCAATTCGCTTCTGTCAAGGAAGGGGCCAACGCCAGCTACATTCCCTATCTGGCCTCGGTTCCTTCCAACCTCTTCGGCATCGCCGTCGCCTTTACCGATGGTGAAGTGCTCGAAGTCGGCGATACGCAATACGAATTTGCGATCGAATCCATTTCCAAGGTTTTTACGCTTGCCAAGGTTCTCGAGGAAATCGGCAAGGATGAATTCAAGGCCAAAATCGGCAGCAATGCCACCGGCGAACCGTTCAATTCGGTCATTGCCCTCGAATTGCACAACGAACATCCTTACAACCCGTTCGATAACGCCGGCGCCATTGCCACGGTAAGTCTCCTGAATGCCCAGTCGTCCGACGACCGCTGGAACCAGATTATCAGTACCTACAATCTGTTTGCCGGAAGAAATCTGACCGTCAACGACGAAGTGTACAAGTCCGAATCCGACACAAATGCCCATAACCGCGGCATTTCATGGCTTTTGAAAAACAGCGGCAACATGTACACCGATCCGGATCAGGCCTGCGACGTCTACACCCGCCAGTGTTCGGTTGCCATTACCTGCCGCGATCTGGCCATCATGGGTGGGACCATCGCCAATCACGGCGTCAATCCGGTCACGAAAAAACAGGTCGTCAGCCGGCAAAACATTCAGCCGATTCTGGCCGAAATGATGATGAACGGCCTTTACGAAAACACGGGTAACTGGCTCTATACCACCGGTCTCCCGGGCAAAAGCGGTGTCGGTGGCGGCATTCTGGCCATCGTTCCCGGAACCTGTGCACTGGCCGTTTTTTCGCCTCCTCTGGACGTTCACGGAAACAGCGTGAAGGGTCAGAAAGTGGGCGCTTTCCTCAGTGAAAAACTGGGGTGGAGCCTTCTCAATAAATAAAAAGTGGTCCCGGAACTTTCTTTCCGGAAAGTTCGACTTTCAAAGAAGAGGTTTTTATGGCTACTGCTAACACTCCAAAAACTGCAAAAGCACGGACTTATATATCCTGGCTGACCATTTCATTCATGATGGTCGCTGCGGTGGCAAGTATCCGTTCGCTTCCCGCCATGGCCGTTTACGGCCTGGGTTCCATCATGCTGTTTCTGATTCCGGCCTTCGTCTTCTTCATTCCGGTCGCTTTAGTCGCCTCCGAACTGGGTACCGGCTGGAACGGCGGGATTTACGGCTGGGTCAAACAGGCCTACGGTGACCGGCTCGGCTTTTTCGTGATCTGGTTCCTCTGGATTGAAGTCGTCGTCTGGTATCCCAGCGTCCTCGGATTTGCGGCCAGTACACTGGCTTATATGTTCAATCCCAAACTGGCGTCCAGCGGGCTGTTTACCTGCCTCGTCATTATCGTCTTTTACTGGGCATCGACGCTGCTGGCCATGATGGGTTTTGACACCATTTCCAAATTCACCAAATGGTTCATGCTTTTGGGAACGGCGCTTCCGGCCGCCTGTCTCGTCATCTTGGGCATCATCTGGCTGTTCATGGGCAACCCTTCCGCCGCACCGATAAGCTGGAGCGCCCTGATACCATCCGTTTTCCACGAACACAGCCATGTCCTGGCTGGCGCCCATCGCCTGCATGCGGACTACTGGAAAGAATTTGTCGGCAGTATTGCCGGTCTGGTTCTGATCGTCAGCAATTTCCTGGCCTACGCGGGTATTGAAATGAATGCCATCCATGCCCGCGAATTGCGAAATCCGGAACGCGAAATGCCGAAAGCCATTTTGCTGGCCAGCATCATGATCGTCCTGATTTTCATTCCACCGACTCTGGCAATTTCGCTGGTCGTGCCGGCCGACTCTACCAGTCTGACCGCCGGCGTCATCCAGGCTTACGCCGCATTTTTCGACGCCTTCCACATTTCCTGGGTCACCCCGATTCTGGGCGCCTTGCTGATCATCGGCGCACTGGGCGGCGTTCTGAGCTGGACAGCCGGTCCTTCCAAAGGGTTGCTTTTCGTCGGCAAATCGGGCATGTTCCCGCCGATCCTGCAGAAAGTCAACAAAAACGGTGTCCAGCAGAACATCCTGATCTTGCAGGCCATTCTGGTTACGATTTTATCGACCGCCTACATTTTCATCGATAACGTATCCGACGCTTTCTGGATGCTTTCCGCCATGGCTGCCCTGATGTACCTGATCATTTACGTTTTCATGTTCATGTCGGCCATGAAACTCCGGAAAACGCAACCGCACGTCAAACGCGGCTTCGTTCTGAAAGGCCTGCACTTCTGGTGTTTCCTGGGTCTGGCGGCGACCATTCTCGCCATCATTTTCGGGCTGATCCCGCCAAGCCAGTTCAGCAATATGCCGGTACTCGAATATATCGGTATTCTGGTTGCCGGCCTGATCGTCACCGGCGCGCCGCCCTTCATCTTCTATGCGGTCAGAAAACCGTCCTGGGCAGTAACGCCGAAAAGCGAAACCGAAGCCTATTCGGCGCCTTTGCAGGACTTGCAAAACAGCGACAACACCCCGGCTGCAAGTTAAATCCTGCTGTCCGATCCGTCACAAGGCCTTCCCTTCCGGGAAGGCTTTTTTCATTGCAGGCTTCGCAGGGATTGCACCGGAGGCGTATTCAGCACTTTTCGCAAACCGAGCCATGCGCCTGCCAGAGCGCAGACGATCCCTCCGGCGAGACCGTATCCCCAGACTGCTGGCGAAAACGCCCACTCCAGCTCAAAAACGCGAACCGCCAGCATCCAGCCCGCCAGTTCCGCTCCGGTTGCCGATAGCAAACCGGCCATACTGCCAATGAAAACCAGTTCAACCCTCTGGGTTCGCCGAAGCTGCAAACGCGTCGCGCCCAGTGTACGCAAAACACTCGCTTCGTGCATGCGCTCTTCCTGCGTCCCGGTCAGGGCGGCATATAAAACCAGTATTCCTGACGCCAGGGTAAAGAGAAAAAGAAACTCGACAGCCAGCGTCACCCGATCCAGCATTGTCCTGACCTGTGCGACAATATGGCCGATATCGACAACCGTCAGATTCGGAAATTCCCGGCTCAGTTCGGTTGCCACTCCCGTCTGGCCCGGCGGCAGGAAAACGGCGGTAATCCAGGTTTGAGGCATCTCTTCCATTCCATCGGGAGAAACGATCACGAAAAAATTGACCCTTGCCGAACTCCAGTCCAGTTTCCGCAGACTGGTCACGGTCACCTCAATCCGGTTGCCGATCACATCAAAGGTCAATTTGTCGCCCGTTTTCACGCCCAGCGTTTTTGCCAGTCTTTCTTCCAGCGACGCTTCTCCCCGACGTTTTCCGAACCAGCTTCCCTCCACCACCGTGTTTTGCGGAGGAAGTTCCGGCATATACGACAGATTGAATTCGCGATCCACCAGCCGTTTTGCCCTTTCATTGTCGTAATCTTTTTTATCGACGGACTTGCCGTTTATCTCAATCAGTCTTCCCCGTACCATGGGATACAGTCCGGGTTGCCCCAAACCGGCCTGAACCAGCCTTTTTTCCACCGTTTCTTTCTGACCGGGCAATATATTGACAATGAACCGATTCGGCGCATCGGCCGGAACCGCCCTTTGCCAGGCACCGATCAGATCGTTTTTGACCGCGGTCAGCAAAAGCACGCACATCAGGCCTGTGGCCAGGGCAATGATCTGGACAACCGTCACTACCGGTTTCCGTTCAAGTGAGGCAAGGGAAAAACGCCAGCCGGGGAAAGGCAATTTCTTCCTCGCCAAACCGGCGATTTTCAACGCCCCCCGGGCCAGCAAGGCCATAACGGCCACCAGCCCGGCAAATCCTCCCAAAATCCATACTCCGAGCCGGACATCGCCCGTCAGCCAGAAAAGCAACCCTGCAAAAACGATCAGGCCCGGCAAATACAGCGCCGCTTTTGAAACGGAAGCAAAATCCGTTTCCCGACGGATCACCCGGACAAATGAAACGCGACGCAAATGCTGGATCGGCGGCAAGGCAAATCCCAACAGGAGAGACAAACCGATCAACAGGCACTTAACAACCGTTTTCCAGCCGGCAGCGGCCATTTGCTGCGGCAAATACCGCTCCAGAACGCCCAAAAGCACAAGATGCCCCAGATACCCGGCCAGTATTCCGATCAAACAGCCTGCGAGTCCCAAAAGGAAAAATTCGGTCAGGTACATCAGCGTGATCTGCCTTTGCGTCAGGCCCAGACAACGCAGAATGGCGCAGGCATCGAGATGACGGCTGACGAACCGGCGTGCGCCCAGGACAATGGCTACCGAGGCCAGCATGGCCGTCAACAATCCGGCCAGCGACAGAAATTGGCGGGCGCGAGTCAGCGTCGTTTTCATCTCCGGCCGGTCCATTTCCAGCGTTTCGATGCGCATGCCTTTTATGGAAACAGCTTTAATCCTTTCCTCCGCCCATTTCCGGTATCGCTCGATATCCTTTTCGTTTCCGGCAAGAAGCAAACGGTACGAAACCCGCGACGCCGGCTGAACCAGCCCGGTTTTTTCGAGATCCAAAAGCGACATCATGATGCGCGGAGCGAAATGGATGAACGAAATACCCCGGTCCGGTTCCGTAACAATCCGCTGCGTTACCCTGAAAAAACCGTTTCCGATTCGGACACGGTCGTCCGGCCGGATACCTGCCTCCCGCAGCAGTTCAGGATCGGCCCAGACAGTTCCCGCTCCGGGAATCGTTGCCGCTTTCTTTCCCGGATCGTTTTCTTCCCCGGCAATCCGCACCGCTCCACGCAAGGGGTAATTTTCCGAGACCGCTTTTAGCGAAACCAGTTTCGCTACGGTTTCGCCTCCTTTTCCAGACAAAACCATGGTCGGGAAAATACGGGTTTCGGCCCGGGCAAGCCCGTATTTTTTCGCCTGATTCAACCATACGCTATCGAATTCCCGGTCGGAAACGATCACCATATCCGCGCCCAGCAAGTGGGCCGCTTCGTCCCTGATACCGGCTTGTATCCGGTCGATGAAAAAACTCACCGAAGACAGGGCTGACACGGCAATCGCCAGCGCCAGCAGCAAAAAGCGCAATTCACCGGCGCGCCAGTCGCGCAGCGTCATCCGAACCGCTTGCAGGAAAAAGGACATAAAAAATCGCACTCGAAAAAAATGAAACGGTTTGAACGAAATCCTCCGCGTTTCGGACCATGCACCCGGCTATCCAGGCCATCCTGGCCTTTGCAGGGTACAATAGATTATTAAAAGCACGGTTCCATTCAAACTGTACCCGATTGACACGATTTTATCCGTTCCTGAACGCTTATGCTTCGACTGACTGAAATCAGACTGCCGCTTGAACATCGCGACGATGAGCTGAAACAGGCCCTTCTTGCCCGGCTGGGCATTGCCGAAACCGAACTTCTCGGCTTTACGGTATATCGGCGGAATTACGACGCCCGGAAAAAAACCGCCATCGTCTTTTCTTATACGGTCGATGTCGAAGTACAAAACGAACGCGACGTTCTCGACCGTTTTCCCGGACACTCCCATATCCGGCCGGCGCCCGACATGCGCTACCGATTTGTGGCACACGCTCCCGAAAAATCCTTTTCAAGACCGGTCATTGTCGGATGCGGCCCCTGCGGGCTTTTTGCCGCCCTGATCCTGGCCCAGAGCGGTTTCAGACCGATTGTTCTGGAAAGGGGAAAAAGCGTACGCGAAAGGACGGAAGACACCTTTGGATTCTGGCGCGAACGCAAGCTGGATCCCGAATCCAACGTCCAGTTCGGCGAAGGTGGCGCGGGCACCTTTTCGGACGGCAAGCTGCACACGCAAATCCGGGATCCCAAACATTACGGCCGGAAAGTGCTGACCGAATTCGTCAGGGCCGGCGCGCCGGAAGAAATCCTTTATATCGGCAAACCGCATATCGGCACCTTCAAACTGGTCAGGGTGATCGAACAGATGCGCCGGGAAATTATTGCGCTGGGAGGGGAATACCGTTTCCGGAGCCGGGTGGACGATCTGGCGATCCGCGATGGACAGATTCAGGGCGTCATACTGGAAAGCGGCGAAATCGTCCACTCCGCTCACGTCGTGCTGGCGCCCGGTCATAGCGCACGCGATACCTTCGACATGCTCCACAAGCGGGGCGTCCACCTCGAAGCCAAACCTTTTTCGGTCGGCTTTCGGATCGAACATCCCCAGTCGCTGATCGACCGGTGCCGGCTGGGACCCCATGCCGGGAACCCCCTGTTGGGCGCGGCCGACTACAAGCTGGTTCACCATTGCAAAAACGGGCGTTCCGTTTACAGCTTCTGCATGTGTCCGGGCGGGACGGTCGTTGCAGCCGCTTCCGAACCGGGACGGCTGGTCACAAATGGCATGAGCCAGTATTCACGGAACGAACGCAATGCCAATGCCGCCATTGTCGTGGACATGACGCCGGACGATTACCCGGGCCATCCTCTGGCGGGGATCGCCCTGCAACGCCAGCTTGAACGGAAAGCGTTCGAGCTGGGCGGTTCCAATTACAATGCGCCCTGCCAGCGGGTCGGCGATTTTCTCAGAGGGAAACCATCCACAAAACTCGGTTCGGTTATCCCATCCTACAAACCCGGTGTTACGCCCTGCGATTTGAGCGAAGCCCTTCCCGCTTACGCCATTGAGGCATTACGGGAAGCCATTCCCGCTTTCGAACGGTCAATACCCGGCTTCGCTCTTGAAGACGCTGTCCTGACCGGCACGGAAACGAGAACGTCTTCTCCCATCCGGATCGTCAGAAACCGCGAAAACCTGCAAAGCGTCAATGTCAGAGGACTTTATCCGGCCGGAGAAGGCGCCGGCTATGCCGGAGGCATCCTGTCTTCCGCGGTGGACGGCATTCAGGTTGCGGAAGCGATCGCAAAAGAAATAGCCGGAACGGATCGGATACAACCGTAAAAGGACTTATTCCCCGGCGTCGTCGCGGAAAGCCTGAAGGATTTTTTCCTTTTCGGCATCGAAGCGCTGTTTTTCGCCGGGACTGGTGATGCGTCTTGCCCCGTTGAACCGGGTTTTCCAGTACTTCAGTTCCATGTTATCGATCCGGACCGTTTTTCCGGTAGAAGGCGCGTGAATGAATTTGTTGTCGCCCAGATAGATGCCCACATGGGAATAGTTCCGGCGCATCGTATTATAAAAAACCAGATCGCCGGGCTGAAGTTCGTCACGGCCAACGGACTGCCCCACCCGGCTCAATTCGAGAGACGTCCGGGGTAACGTCGTTCCCCAGGCTTCCTTGAATACATAGCGGACAAGCCCGCTGCAATCAATACCGGTTTCGGGAGAATTGCCCCCGTATTTGTAATGCGCGCCGATCAGCGTCATGGCCGTCATGGCCAGTTCGGTAGCCCTGTGCGTGAAATGATGGATTTGCTCCATAGCCGGAGCGGATGTATCGCTGACGGACGTTCCCGCTTTCTGCGCAAGCGCCGGGCCGGTCGATCCGAGCAATAACGCTGCCGTTGCGGCAGAAGCACAGAATCTTCGAAAAACAGAGTGCCATCCCAGCGCCATTGCTTGAAAACCCGTCAATGATAACCAGTCTAGACTTTAAGCGAATATAGCCTTAAAGTCAAAGCATATTCCGCTAAAATCCCTGAAAAAGGCCGCTTTTCCGGCTATTTCCAGGCCAGATCGGTTTTCGGAAAACCCGTGCACTGCATTTGACGTTTTATTGCGCGCCAAGCTTTCGAAAAGGAAAACCTTCATCCGGTATCGCTGTTTTCTTCCAGACCGAGTTCCTGTATTTTTCGCGCAATGGTGTTTCTTCCGATGCCCAGCAAAACAGCCGCCTCGTTTTTCCGCCCCCGGGTACGGTTCAACGCCGCCCGGATCAGAATCCGTTCAAAGCGGCGGCCCAACCTGTCCATCAGGCCGTCCTGTCCTTTTTCAAGCAGATTCGCGACCGCGCCTTCCAGCTGTTTTTCCCACGAAGTGTCGGTCCACGCTTCTGCGACCACTTCCGGCGTTTCATTTTTTGCCGGGCTCTCCACTCCTGAACGGGACGAGGGTACAGGCCCTGCCGAAAGCGGGCCTTTCGTACTGCCGGCGTTTTCTTCCAAGAGTTCAGACGGCATGTCCTTGACCTCGACAATCTGGCCAGCGACCATGACGGTAAACCAGTAACAGATGTTTTCCAGTTGCCGCACATTCCCTGTCAAGGTGCATTTCGCCAAAAAACCGGCCGCTTCCTCCGACAGCCTTTTCGGCTCCACTCCGAGTTGCCGGGCACTCTGTCTCAGGAAATGCCGCGCCAGAACCGGAACATCTTCGGGACGCTCGCGCAAACTCGGCAATTTCAGCCGGATGACATTCAGGCGATGAAACAGGTCTTCCCGAAAAGCGCCTTCCCTGACCCGTTTTTCAAGATTCTGGTGCGTGGCGGCGATAACCCGGACATCGGCTTTGACCGACTGGTTGCCGCCTACCCGGTAAAAATGACCGTCTGACAGGACTCTCAGCAAACGCGTTTGCATATCCAGCGGCATATCGCCGATTTCATCCAGAAACAAGGTGCCGCCTTCCGCCTGTTCGAAACGCCCTCTCCGCATGCCTTGCGCCCCGGTAAAAGCGCCCTTTTCATGACCGAACAATTCCGACTCCATCAGGTCTTTCGGAATAGCCGCCATATTGAGAGCGATAAAAGGATGCGACGCCCGGGGGCTATGCCGGTGCAAGGCTCTGGCGACCAGTTCCTTGCCGGTTCCCGATTCGCCGGTCACCAAAACCGTTGCATTGGAATGAGACAGTTTTCCGATCGCGCGAAAAACCTCCTGCATGGCCGGCGCCTGTCCGATAATTTCCGGCATCCTGTCCAGACTTTTATCAGACACCGCTTTCGCCTGGCTCTCCTTCATCGCCCGTTTGACCAGATCGATAGCCTTGCCCAGATCGAAAGGCTTCGACAGGTATTCGAAAGCGCCTCCCTGAAATGCCGACACGGCCGAATCCAGATCGGAAAACGCCGTCATAATAATGATGGGCAAGTGAGGGAAACGGCGCTTGACCTCTTCAAGCAAATGCAAGCCTGACGTTCCCGGCATGCGGATATCCGAAACCAGCACTTGCGGCTGTTCCGTATCCAGCGCCGAAAGCACTTCATCGGCATTCGAAAAACTTTTCAGCGGGATAGTTTCACGGGCCAGCGCCTTCTCCAGTACCCACCGGATCGATTCGTCGTCGTCCACTATCCAGACCGGTTTCATTTTCCATCCCCTCACATTGTCCGTTGAAAAATTACGCCCTGACCATCGGCAATCGGATCAGGAATTCCGTACGCCCCGGACGGCTTTCACATTCGACAATACCGCCGTGCCGCTGAACGAGCGTTTGAGCCAGAGTCAGTCCGAGACCGCTTCCTCCCTTCGTTCCCGATACCAGAGGAAAAAATATTTTTTCGACCATCTCCGCCGGTATTCCGGGGCCGTTATCGATAATATGCAAATTCAATGCCAGCCTGTACCGGACTTTGGCCAGCGTGACCTGCCGGGAAACCCGGGTCTTGAAAACCAGCTCCGCATCGCCCCTTTCGATTCTTTCAGCAAGCGCATGCACGGCATTTTTCGCAATGTTCAAAACCGCCTGAATCAGCTGTTCCCTGTCGCCGGTAATGCCGGGAAGGGAAAGGTCGTAATCCCGACGCACGGTCAATCCTTCCGGATACTCCGCCAGAATGACGCTGCGCACCCGTTCGCAAACTTCATGAATGTTGATGTCGTCAACAATGTGGGGACGCCTGTTCGGAATCAATAGCCTGTCGACCAGTTTCTGGAGGCGTTCCGACTCCCGGACAATGACTTGCGTGTATTCCCGCAGGTCTTTCATATTCCTGCCGGGCAATTCCATTTCCAGCAACTGGGCCGCACCCTTGATGCCTCCGAGCGGATTTTTGATTTCATGCGCCAGATTGCGAATCAGTTCCTTCGTCGCCTGATTCTGGTCCATCAGACGGTTTTCCCGATCCTGTCTCAACTGCTGGACGTTTTCCCTCAACTCGACAAGAACGGCAGCCCCCGGAAAATCGACAGCCTTGACGATGCAATAGACATGAAGAGGCGGCCGGCCTATCCGGTCGAGCGCCAGTTCCTGCCGCTTTTCGGACGGATCGTGCACGCCGACCTGCCGGCAGATTTCGTCCAGCACCTCACCGTTCAAAAACAGTTGCGCCAGTTTCTGCGACAGCAACACCCTGGAAGAACACTCCAGCAAATCCTCGGCAGCCGGATTCACATATATAATCCGCCCCGACATATCGAGGATCATGACAGCCGAAGCCAGCAGATCCAGTCCCGTCAGTCTCTCCACAGTAGCCTGCCTTTACCTGAAGCGTCTCGCAAAAAAGGCGAAAACGTTTCCATTTTCGCCTTTCCCCTTTATCAAGCCGCCCTTACAGCGAATAATACATATCGAATTCGACAGGATGCGGCGCCATCCGGAAACGCTGGACTTCCTGCATTTTCAGCTCGATATAGGCGTCGATCATGACATTGCTGAACACGCCGCCGCGGGTCAGGAATTCCCGATCCTTGTCCAGCGCTTCCAGCGCCTGTTCCAGCGAGGAACAGACGGTTGGAATCTGTGAATCCTCTTCAGGGGGCAAATGATACAGATCCTTGGAAGCCGGTTCACCCGGATGAATCCGGTTCTGGATGCCGTCGAGCCCGGCCATCAGCAAGGCGGCAAAGCAGAGATACGGATTGGCTAGCGGATCAGGGAAGCGCGTTTCGACACGACGCCCCTTCGGGTTGGACACATGCGGAATCCGGATCGAGGCCGAACGGTTGCGTGCCGAATAAGCCAGTTTGACCGGCGCTTCGAAACCGGGCACAAGACGCTTGTAGGAATTGGTGCCCGGATTGGTAATCGCATTTAAAGCGCGCGCATGCTTGATAACACCGCCAATGTAATACAACGCGAATTCAGACAAACCTGCATAGCCGTCGCCGGCAAACAGGTTTTTGCCGTTTTTCCAGATGGATTGGTGAACGTGCATGCCCGAGCCGTTATCGCCGACGATCGGTTTCGGCATGAACGTCGCCGTTTTTCCGTAAGTGTGGGCGACGTTCCAGATGATGTATTTCATGTTCTGCGTCCAGTCGGCCCGTTCCACCAGCGTGGAAAAACGGGTGCCGATTTCATTCTGGCCCGCGCCCGCCACCTCATGGTGATGCACCTCGACCGGAATCCCCATCTGTTCCATCAGCAGACACATTTCGGAACGCATGTCCTGAAAACTGTCGACAGGCGGAACCGGGAAATAACCGCCCTTCACAGCAGGACGATGGCCGCTGTTTCCGCCTTCCATCTTGAGTCCTGTCGACCAGGAACCCTCTTCGGAATCGATCTTGAAGAAACAGCCCGACATGTTGTTTTCCCAGCGAACGCCGTCGAAAATAAAGAATTCCGGTTCAGGCCCGAAGAAAGCCATATCGCCGACACCGGACGACTTCAGATGCGCTTCGGCCCGTTTGGCGA
The DNA here is from genome assembly GCF_000158475.2 of Oxalobacter paraformigenes. Taxonomy (GTDB): domain Bacteria; phylum Pseudomonadota; class Gammaproteobacteria; order Burkholderiales; family Burkholderiaceae_D; genus Oxalobacter; species Oxalobacter paraformigenes. The sequence goes on from NZ_KI392031.1 coordinate 1,607,976, forward strand.
TGGAACGCGGATCGCGATCGTACCCCTTGCCGTCAGATGGTTCGACCACATCGCATTGCATGAAAACGGTCGCATCTTCCATAAAAGGATCGAGATTGGCTGTTGCCGGATCCGGAAACAGCAACATGTCGGACGCTTCGATCCCTTTCCAGCCGGCGACGGAAGACCCGTCGAAAGCGTGTCCTTCCTCAAACTTGTCCAGATCGAAACTGGACGCGGGAACGCTGACATGCATTTCCTTGCCTCTGGTATCGGTAAAACGAAGATCGACAAACCTGGCCTCGTTTTCCGCAATCATTTTCAAGACGTCTTCCGCAGTCTTAGCCATACCATTCTCCTTAGTTAACTCTTTCCGTTTCGGCATATTTTCCGGCATTTTGCCTTATCGCAAACCCGATCTTTAAAAAGCATTATCCATGCCAGTTTTTCTCATCCTTTATGGAAGCCCGCTTTCCCTTTCGGGGCAACCGCTCTCACCAGGACGCGCCAATCCGGTGCACAATCGCGCTCGCCATGCACCGAAATGGTGCGCGCGCCCATTATGCGCCACACCGGTCAATTCAATTGATACTTCGCCCCGATTTCGTCCAGTCCGGCAATCAGCATCCGGAAAGGCTGTTCCAGATTTTCGGGTTTTCCTTTCACGCCCATTTCCACATAATTGCTCAATCGGGTATTTCCCATATGCGGCAGACTGAAAACCCGCACGGCAGGACAGAGCGCTTCGATTTTTTCCATCAGCGGCGTCATTTTCGCTTCCACCGCGCCATAGACGACAACCGATTTCTCCGCATACTCGGTCTGGTGGAAAAGAGGGCGGTGATAAGTGTCCAATGCCCATGAAATCATCGCTTTCGCCATTTGGGGAAAACCGGGAACGAAATAATGCGTTCCATAGGAAAAGCCCGGAATCCGGTTCACCGGATTCGGAATGATTCTGGAACCGGCCGGATATTCGCCCATCTTGAGCCGTCTGACGTTGTCCGGTGAATCGACATCGACGCGACTGGGGTCTTTGGCCGTCTCTACCATTCTCTCGATAATTTTTATTCTCGCTTCAGGATGCAATTCAAGCGGTTTTCCCAGCGCGATCGACGCGCACTGCCTCGTGTGATCGTCCGGAGTCGAACCGATCCCCCCGCAGCAGAAAACAATATCTGAACCGGAGAAAGTTTCTCTCAGTACCGAGACAATTCTTTCCGGTTCATCGCCGACATAACGCGCCCAGTCCAGACCCAGCCCCCGTTCTTTCAGAATCTGGACGACATTCGGAAAATGCTGGTCGCTTCTTTTGCCGGACATGATTTCGTCGCCGATAATGATAAGTCCTATTGCCATGATCGATTCAATCCCGATTTCAAGAAAACATAAAAAAACCTTGCCTCGCATTCTGACATAATTTGCGCAAGATGGTAGTATCTGGAGTTTCCATTTCCATCCACGACTGAGAATGTGAGGTAAAAGATGAATTTGATAACTCTGTCTTCCGGTCTTGAATACCGTGACGAAGTGATCGGTACCGGAACTGAAGCGGGAAAGGGTTCTTCTTTTGTAAAGATCCATTATACGGGCTGGCTGAGAAACGCGGACGGAACCCCTGGCAGGAAATTCGATTGCAGCCGTGAACGGAACAAGCCGTTTACTTTCCCTCTGGGGGTCACTTATATCATTCCCGGCTGGGATCAGGGTATCAAGGGAATGAAAGTCGGCGGAAGACGCATCCTGTACATCCCCCACCGGCTTGCGTACGGTGCAAAAGGGCTTGGCAACCTGGTTCCCCCCCATTCCGATCTCATTTTCGACATCGAACTTTTATCGGCCTGATAAAAAACCGGCGGAAAAAAGCGGCTTAAAGCCGCTTTTTTCTTCTACAAAATGCCGTACTCGGCAAACGAATAGGTATTTTTGCCGGCAACGATGATGTGATCCAGCACCCGGATATCCACCAGACCCAGCGCCTGTTTCAGGGAACGCGTCAGTGTTTTGTCCGCATTACTGGGTTCGGCCGACCCAAAAGGATGATTGTGAGCGAAAATGACATTGGCGGCATTGCGCCCCAGCGCCGCCTTGACGACTTCCCGCGGATAAACGCTGGTATGGGACAAGGTTCCGCGGAACATTTCGCTGGACTCGATTAGCTTGTTTTTGATATCGAGGAACAGCACGATAAACGATTCATGGGCCTGGCGGCTGAAATAAAGCTGAAGATAATTCATGACCTTTTCAGACGACGTCAGCGCAATGCCGCTTTGCAGGTCTTCCGCCAGCAAGCGTCGTGCCAGTTCGAGAATGGCCTGAAGCTGTGCATATTTTGCCGGGCCGACACCGTTCAGATCTGAAAAATCCTTCAGCCGGGCAGCGAAAAGCCCGGACAGGGAACCGAAATGCATCATGATTTCGCGCCCCAGATCGACCGCGCTTTTTCCGCTCGTGCCGGTTCGGAGAAAAATGGCGAGCAGTTCCGCATCCGACAATTGTTCCGGCCCTCCCTTGATCAAACGTTCCCTCGGCCTTTCATGCGAGGGCCAGTCTGTTATTGCCATAGTCGGAACTCCTGTCTTATCTGATAATATAAAAAACAACTGTCGGCTGATTTCCAAAGAATCGGCGCAGGTGAAAATTTTATTTCAAAATGTCCCGCATAACAAAAAAATTATATTTATAGTCTTTGCCTGTCTATTTTCCGGATTACCTATGAAACTGATTCTGGCTCAGCCACGGGGTTTTTGCGCGGGGGTCAAACGCGCCATCGAAACGGTCGAACGCGCTCTCGCCCTTTTCGGCAAACCGGTTTACGTCCGTCATGAAATCGTTCACAACACGCATGTCGTCAACCGGCTGAAAAACAGGGGCGCCATCTTTATCGAAGAACTCGATGAAGTTCCGTCCGGCAGCGTACTGATCTTTTCTGCGCACGGCGTTTCGAAAGCCATACGGCAGGACGCGGAACGACGCCATCTCCGGCTTTTCGACGCCACCTGTCCGCTGGTGACGAAAGTCCATGCGGAAGTCGCCAAAATGCGGAAAGACAATTGCGAAATTATCGTCATCGGCCATAAAGGCCATCCTGAAGTGGAAGGAACGATGGGACAATCCGATTCCGGGATGTACCTGATAAACGGAATCGACGATATCGAAAAATTGAAAGTGGAAAATCCCGAACGACTGGCCTACGTTTCCCAGACCACCCTCTCGATAGACGATACGACAGAAATCATCGCCGCGCTGAAAAAACGTTTTCCTTCCATTGTCGAACCCAAGAAAGCGGATATCTGTTACGCCACGACAAACCGCCAGAAGGCCGTCAGGCGGCTGGCGAAAAAAACCGGGCTGATCCTGGTCGTGGGCAGCCCGAACAGTTCCAATTCCAACCGGCTCCGCGAAATGGCCGAAAAAAACGGCGCTATCGCGTATATGGTGGACAATGCCTCGGAAATCGACCCGGACTGGCTGGCCGGCCATGACACCGTAGGCATTACGGCTGGCGCGTCGGCGCCGGAAGTTCTCGTCCGGGAAGTCGTCGATTTCCTCAAACGCTACGGCGCCGATTCGGTTGACGAGCTGGAAGGCACCGAAGAAACCTTGTCGTTTCCGCTGCCCAAGGGCCTCAAGCAGGCAAACGATTCCCCAAATAACGATTCATAAGCGCCGAAACTCCCGTAAAGGCGGCAAACGTATCCCTTATGACAAAAACGGGAATCCGGGCAACATATTCCGAAAAACGCCCTTTTTCTTCAAACCGCTTCCGGAACCCGGAATCGAAAAACCGCTCTTTCAGATGCGGAACGATTCCGCCCCCTATATACAGCCCTCCCTGAGCCCCCAAAGTCAGCGCCAGATTGCCGGAAACCGTTCCGAGCATCTGGCAGAAAACCTCAACTGTGCGGTCACACAAGCGATCCGTTCCCTGCAAGGCACTTTGGGTAATCTCATGCGCCTTAAGCGGCATAAGGGTTTTTCCCTCTATCTCGGCAAGCAGACCATAAAGGAGCTCCAGCCCCATTCCCGAAATCAGCCGTTCCGCCGAAACATGGCGATACCGCTTTTTCGCCAGCACCAGTATTTCCATTTCCAGCTCATTTGCGGGGGAAAAGGAAACGTGGCCACCTTCCGCCTCAAGGGGAATCCAGCGATCCCCGGCCGGAATCAGGCCCGAAACGCCCAATCCCGTCCCCGCGCCGATCAGCCCGATCGCCCGGTTTTCCCTCGCTTTTTCGCCTCCGCACCGGACCAGGCTCTCTTCGGGAAGAAACGGAAGCGCCATCGCCAGGGCCGTAAAATCGTTTACCAGCAAAAAAACGTCCAGTCCGAATGCTTTCTTGATTTCGCCAATTGAAAACGTCCAGTCCGAATTTGTCATCCTGACCCGGTCTCCATCGACCGGGTTGGCAATGGCGACAGCCGCCTGCCTGACAGACAGGGCGCCTGCGGCAACGGATCCGGGCTGCGTGATATAAAAACGCAACGCGTCTTCCAGACCGGGAAAATCCCTGTTGGGATAAACAGCCGGCGCGGCGAACACGCCCGCAGCCGTTTCAATGGCAAAACGGGCATTCGTGCCGCCGACATCGCCGACCAGCCGTGGGAACATGCCGCTCGTTTCCTGTTTCATTTTCATTTCCTGCCTTTCCTTTTTGCCACCCCCGGTAACAGACAAACCGCCTTCCCGCAGAACCGGCGAAAAAATTCACGAACGACACGATCGTCCGTGTCTGAACGGGCTTTTTTCCGAAACCGGCCGGGAACAAGCCTTTTCCGGCCAACACAGTATGATAAAATTTATTGTCGATTTAGCTAACACTACATGGAAAGAATACGATGTCCGGACATAGTAAATGGGCCAATATTAAACACAAAAAAGCGGCAACCGACGCAAAACGTGGAAAAATTTGGACAAGATTGATCAAGGAAATCACCGTCGCCGCCCGCATGGGAGGAGGCGATATCAACAGCAATCCCCGCCTTCGTCTGGCTGCCGACAAGGCGGCGGCGGCCAATATGCCGAAAGAAAATGTGCAACGCGCCATTGCCCGTGGAACCGGCACCCTCGATGGGGTCAACTACGAAGAAGTCCGCTACGAAGGTTACGGCATCAACGGAGCGGCCATTATCGTCGATTGTCTGACAGACAACCGTGTCCGGACCGTATCCGAAGTCCGTCACGCCTTTTCCAAGTTCGGCGGCAATATGGGCACCGAAGGTTCGGTTTCCTTTCAGTTCAAGCATTGCGGCCAGCTTTTTTTCGCGCCCGGAACCGATGAAGACGCGTTGATGGAAGTCGCTCTTGAAGCGGGAGCTGAAGATATCGTCAGCGACGAGGAAGGCGGTTTTGAGGTCATTTGCGCTCCCGCCGATTTCGCGCAGGTCAAGGAAGCGCTCGAAAAAGCCGGTTTCAAACCGGAAATGGCGGAAATCGTCATGCGTCCGGATTCGGAAACCGAATTTACCGGCCCGGATGCCGAGAAAATGCAAAAGCTGCTCGATGCGCTGGAAAACCTCGACGACGTGCAGGAAGTCTATACCAATGCCGTCATAGAGGAAGAATAAAGGCCGTTTTCACCTTTTTCTTGCCACGTTTGATTAACCGTTTAAAGCGTTCGATTCGATGAAAATTCTAGTGATCGGTTCGGGAGGCCGGGAGCATGCTCTTGCATGGAAACTGGCACAGTCCGTCAAGGTACAGAAAGTTTATGTAGCACCGGGAAACGGCGGTACCGCCTTGGCTCCCCATCTTGAAAACCTCGATATTTCCCGTCCTGACGAGCTGGCTGACTTTGCTTCCGCCAACGACATCGCCCTGACCGTCGTAGGTCCCGAAGCGCCGCTGGCGGCCGGAATCGTCAACACTTTCCGGGCGCGGAACCTGAAAATTTTCGGCCCGACCCGGGAAGCGGCACAACTGGAAAGTTCCAAGGATTTCGCCAAATCGTTCATGGAACGCCACGGTATCCCCACCGCAAAATACCGGACATTCACCGATGCGCAACAGGCGCATCGTTACATTGATGAACAGGGCGCACCCATCGTCGTCAAGGCGGACGGTCTGGCGGCCGGGAAAGGCGTGGTGGTCGCCCTGACTTCGCAACAGGCGCACGATGCCGTCGATATGATGCTTTTCGACAATAAACTGGGCGACGCGGGCGCACGGGTCGTAATTGAAGAATTTCTGGAAGGCGAGGAAGCCAGCTTTATCGTTCTGGTTGACGGAAAAAACATTCTGCCCCTTGCGACCAGTCAGGATCACAAGCGCCTGAAAGACGGGGACGAAGGCCCCAACACCGGTGGAATGGGGGCTTTTTCTCCCGCCCCGGTCGTCACCCCCGCCCTTCACGCCCGTATTCTCCGGGAAATCATCGTTCCAACGGTCAATGGCATGCGGAAAGACGGCATACCGTATTCCGGCTTTTTATATGCCGGCGTGATGATCGACCGGGACGGCAATCCGAAAACGCTGGAGTTCAATTGCCGTATGGGCGATCCGGAAACGCAACCCATCCTGTCCAGACTGAAAAGCGATCTGGCTTTTGTGCTGGAACATGCCGTTAACGGCACACTCGATACCGTCGAACTGGAATGGGACAGGCGCATTGCGCTGGGCGTCGTTCTGGCGTCGGCAGGCTATCCCGAAAACCCCCAAAAAGGCGCGGTCATTACCGGTATTCCGAAAGCATCGGAAAACGGCATCGTTTTTCATGCGGGAACGCGACTGGACAAGGAGGGGAAACTGCTGACTTCCGGCGGCCGCGTCTTATGTGTCGTCGGACTTGCCGATACCATGAGGATGGCCCAGAAAACGGCATATGACATGGTTGAGGCCATTCATTTCGAAGGCGTACAATACAGACACGATATCGGATGGCGCGCGTTAAAGCCCTATAAAACGATATCATCATGAACGCCTGAATTTTAACCCGCTGTGCGATCAATCCGCCCCATCCGGCCGATCGGACAGCGACCCCAGCCGAAACGGAGTCGATTTGACAAAGCGATGCATCATTCTTCTGGGCGGCAGCTTCGATCCGGTACACGTTGGCCATGTCGAGCTTGGAAAATACTTCTGCCGCCTGTTCAGGACAGACGAGCTGCGTCTGATCCCGGCCGGAAATCCCTGGCAAAAACCCTTGCTGAAAGCAGCGCCGCAACAGCGTATCGACATGCTGAAATGCGCATTCGAGCCTCTGGATCTCTCCATTACCATCGACACACAGGAAATCGACCGTCCCGGCGCCACCTACACCATCGACACCCTGCGTTCCATCCGTCATGAAGTCGGCCGGAACGTTTCCCTGATTTTCCTGATGGGAGCCGACCAGCTTCTCCGTCTGGATACCTGGCACAACTGGCGGCAACTTTTCGAACTGACGAACATAGCCGTCTCGGCCCGTCCCGGCTTTTCCAATTCGCTGACCTTAATCCCGAAAGCCATCGCCGACGAATTTTCACGCCGTTTTGCCGATCCCGGGAAAATTATTTTGACGGCAGCCGGTCTAACCTATCTCGCAACCGATTTGCAAATCAACGTTTCGGCTACCGAGATCAGGGCTGCCCTGCAAAACAAGCAGAGTCCCACAGCGCTGGTACCGGCGCCAGTCCTGAATTACATTAAAGAAAACAATCTCTATAAAGAATAAATGGAAATCGAAAAATTACAGGCTCTAGTCATCCAGGCGCTGGAAGACGTCAAGGCGCAGGATATCGTTCTTTTCGACACGACAAACCTGACCAGCCTTTTTGAACGGATCGTCATTGCTTCCGGGAATTCCAGTCGCCAGACGAAAGCCCTGGCCGCATCGGTCCGGGACAAAATCAAGGAAGCCGGCGGTGACGTTATCAGCGTCGAGGGCGAAGACACCGGCGAATGGGTGCTTGTCGATCTGGGCGATCTGATCGTTCACCTCATGCAGCCGACCATCCGGAACTATTACCGTCTGGAAGAAATCTGGGGAGGAAAACAGATCGATCTGGAAACGGCCGGAAAAATGAACGAACCCGGACGGAAAACCCGCGGGAAAACACGAACACGCGCCGATACCGCCGAAAGCGGCGTTTTTCCTGCCGCAGCAAATGGAACCACCCGGAAAAAAACGGCAACGGTTTCTTCCGATGCGGTTTCCTCGCGATCCGAAAACTAAACCCTGTTATGCAGGTCACGGTAATCGCTGTCGGACATCGCATGCCCAGCTGGATTGAGGATGGTTTCCGGGAATATGCCAAACGCATGCCGTCCGAATGGCGTTTCAGTCTGAAGGAATTGAAACCGGTCGAAAGAACCGGCCGCAAAACGCCCGAAACGGCTATGGCTGCCGAGGCTATCAAAATCCGGTCGGCCGTTCCCAAGGGAGCGCGGGTTATCGCGCTGGATGAACGGGGAAAAGAGTTATCGACCCGACAACTGGCGGACAGCATGAAATCCTGGCAACAGGATGGCCGGGATATCGCTTTCATTATCGGAGGCGCCGACGGTCTGGACCCGGATTTGAAAAAACAGGCGGATTTACTGGTTCGCCTGTCCGCTCTCACGCTGCCCCACGGCATGGTTCGCATTTTGCTGACGGAGCAGCTTTACCGGGCTTCCACCATTTTGCAAAACCATCCCTATCACCGGAGCTGACTGTCATGCCATCCGAGGACAATCTCATTTATCTGGCTTCCCGAAGTCCCCGCAGACAGGAGCTGCTCAATCAGATCGCCGTCCGCTTTGAAATACTCGACATTCTCGTGCAGGATCCGGCCCGTCCCGATATGGTGGACGAAACCGTTCGTGCCGGTGAAAAACCTGACGACTACGTCAAAAGAATGGCTCACGAAAAAGCGGAATACGCCTGGCAGTTTCTTCACACACAAAACCGGGCAAAACACCCTGTCCTGACCGCCGATACCACGGTTGTTATCGGTGGGCGGATTCTGGGCAAACCGCAAAACCGGGAAGAAGCATTCGACATGCTTCGGCTCCTTTCCGGAAAAACGCATCGTGTCCTTACCAGTGTGGCAGTAAAAAAGGACGGCCTCCTTTTCCAGACTGTACAGACATCGGACGTGACCTTTGCTCCCTTGTCGCGAGAAAACATCGAAGCCTACATCGACACGGGAGAACCTTACGACAAGGCAGGCGGTTATGGCATTCAGGGACTGGCCGGCAAATTCATCCAACATATCAAGGGCAGTTATTCCGGTATTATGGGACTGCCTTTATTTGAGACAACCGGACTCTTGAGAAAAGCGGGAATTTTTGTCCCATGAAAGAAGATATTCTCATCAACGTTACCCCCCAAGAAACACGAATCGCCGTCGTTTCCGAAGGATCAACGCAGGAACTGCACATCGAACGGTCCCAGACCCGCGGTCTGGCCGGCAACGTTTATCTCGGCCGCGTCGTTCGCGTACTGCCGGGCATGCAATCCGCCTTTATCGATATCGGTCTTGAAAGAGCCGCTTTCCTCCACATCGACGATATTCTCGAAGCGCATCAGAACGATTCTTCCGCAGGAAAACCCGTTCCCATCGAAAGGATGTTAACAGACGGCCAATCCCTTATGGTCCGCGTCATAAAAGATCCGCTCGGCACAAAAGGCGCCCGTCTTTCGACCCAGATTTCCATCGCCGGCAGATTGCTCGTTTATCTTCCCCAGGAAAAACACATCGGCATTTCGCAACGCATTCAGGATGAAAAAGAGCGCGAACTGTTGAAAAACCGGGTGCAACAGTTTCTGACCGACGAAGAAAAGGGCGGATTCATCATCAGGACCATGGCGGAAGACGCCTCCGAAGACGATCTGAAAACCGATGCTGTTTTTTTGCAGAAAATCTGGCGTTCGCTAAAAGACAAGGCTTATCTTGCCTCCGCCCCGACTCTGCTGTATCAGGATTTGACCTTGCCGGAACGCATCCTGCGCGATTTCGTCCATGAAAATACGGCCAGAATACGGGTCGATTCCCATGAAGAATTCCTGAAACTGCGGGAATTTGCCGCCACTTATACGCCCGACATTCTCGAGCGCCTGTCTTTTTACGAGGGAGACCGTCCCCTTTTCGATTTGTACAATGTCGAGGAAGAAATCGGGCTGGCCCTGTCGCGAAGAGTCAATCTGAAATCGGGCGGCTATCTGATTATCGACCAGACGGAAGCCATGACCACCATCGACGTCAATACCGGCGGTTTCGTTAACGGCCGCACTTTCGACGACACCATCTTCAAGACCAACCTCGAAGCGGCCCATGCCATTGCGCGGCAACTGAGACTGCGCAATCTGGGAGGTATTATCATTCTCGATTTTATTGATATGGAAAACGCCGAACACCGCAGAGCAGTTATGGACGAACTCCGGAAAACACTGGCAAAAGACCGGACAAAAGTCTCTTTGTCCGACTTCTCGGCGCTGGGTCTGGTCGAAATGACGCGCAAGCGTACCCGCGAATCGCTGGCGCATATTCTTTGCGAACCCTGCCCGGTCTGCCACGGGCAAGGACAGGTCAAAACCGCCCAGACAGTGTGTTATGAAATCATGCGGGACATTTTGCGCGAAGCCAGACAGTTCAGTCCGAAAGAATTTCGTATTCTCGCTTCCCAGATCGTAATCGATCTGTTTCTGGAAGAAGAATCCCAGCATCTGGCCAGTCTGGGCGATCTGATCGGCAAACCGATTTCACTTCAGGTGGAATCCGCCTATACCCAGACCCAGTACGATGTTATTCTGATGTAAACCCGTTGCTCCGAAAGCGGCCTGTTTCGCAACCAGCGTGGTATTGTCCCGCGCCGGATGGAAAAGGCAGCCCGGATCAGGCCCTGAGAAGACCAATCAATTCCTCCAGATAATCGTCAAAAACATAAGGATAGTGAATACACTTGGCAGGCGCGCTGACTCTCAGGCTTCCTTCCCGGAAACGTTCTGCGGTTTTTTCCAGCAATCGCTCCAGTTCTAAAACATTCCTGCGAAAACGGTAACAACCGGGTTCCGACAGGACTTCGACAGCTCCGATCGTATCGGAAAACAGGACAGGCGTGCCGCAGGCAATTGACTCAGGCCCAACCAGGCCGAAAGCTTCATATTTCGAGGCCAAAATAGTAGCGTCCGCAGCCGTATACAAGGCTGGCATATCTTCCCGGAAACCCAGATTGAGAACACGAGGATGTTTCAACTCTTTTTTGCCTGCGACGGCAAGAACAAACGACGGTCCCAGCTTTTCAAGCGCTTCCAGAATCAGATCGGCTCCCTTGAGCTCATGATTGTTGGAAGGAAAGAGCAACAGGAACTGATCGTCTTTCACCCCAAGGGAATGCCTGATTTCACTTCGCTTTTCCTCCAGGTCACGGTTGAAAAAACCGGTATCGACAGGTGGATAAAGTACATGAATCTTTGAAGGATCGATTCGATAGTCCCTGACTATTTCATCGTGTACCCGGCGCGAGTGAGTCACAATCGCCCTGGAATGCTCATAAAGCGCTTTTTCATTAGCGATGACCTGCCTGTCGAAATAACCCGGTTTTTTCTTCCCCTTGTCCATCAGATGCGCCAGATGGGTTCCTCCCGAAATGGAGAGATCCACCGGCCCTCCGGTAACGCGCGAAATGCCAATAACCGGCCATCCTTTTTCGATATAATCGTAAGCCTTGCGATCGAAACGGTTATTGTTGAACCGTTGAAAAGGCGTTCTGTCAGGTAACACGACAAATTCGACATTTGCAGGCGGTTTTCCCGGCCATGCAACAGTACGTGCAATAGCCCGTACCGGGATATCTCTTGCGGAAAAACCGGCGATCAGGTCGAGCACGTGCCTGTCCATTCCTCCCTGAGGCCGGATGGAATGCCAGATAAGATTGATGCCGGACAGTGTTTTCATGCTTTTTCTTTTTTCCGAATCCGCCTCAACTCAATGGCATGCGCATATTTCAGGTAGGAGCTCAGGCCTTTGCACAATGAAATGGTCAGACCATCCAGCCCGGCCAGAAACCCTGCCTGAATAACATAATGGCGGAAAAAAGCCCAGCTTCCATGCAGGATCGGTTGCCATACATGCAGTGATTTGCCGCTTTCCGCAAGATCCCTGGCGAGCCATCCCGAATACCGGCTTTTGGCAATCAGATCCGGATAATCGCGATATGAAAAATGGGTGATATGCACTGGCACCTTTCGTGAGGAATCGGTCTCTACATGGGAATGCGCCACCACAGGTTTGAAGTCGGCACGCTCCTTGTGAAACAGTCTTTTCACATAATCCGGATACTGACCCGCATAAGGCGTGAAGCGGTCACCCAGAAAATTGCGGCGGCGCGTTTCCACCAGATCGACCCCCAGACTGTCCAGATCGGTCTGCTTTACATACTCGACAAAATCATCTTCCAGACGCTCATCCGCATCCAGATTCAACACCCAGGAATGCCGGCAGTACGGCAGACCCAGCGATCGCTGCGGTCCGTCTCCCAGAAAAGGTTTCTGGACGATCACCTGCGCTCCCTGCCCACGCGCCAGTTCGACTGTCCCGTCGATGCTGCCGGAATCCACGACCACAATGTCGTCACAGACCCGTTTCATGGAACTCAGGCAATCCACGATATTGTGTGCCTCATTCAAGGTAATAACTAATCCGCTGATTGGCGTCATGGTTTCAACACCCCATTTTTTCGGTACGATTGTCCGGTTTCGGCCTTTGCGCGGCGCCCGCCGGATCGACGAGATATTTTTTCAGAGCACTATACACTGTTTCCGACCTTAAAAGTTCCATACAACGGTGATGCCCCAGGGGACATTCCCTTTTCTGACACGGCGCACATTCCAGATCCAGCGACAGGATTTCCGAATACCTTGAAAAAGGCGGCGTGTGCCGGTAATCGGTAGAACCGTACAGGGCAATAACCGGCTTTTCAAAAGCGGAAGCCACATGCATCAGGCCGGAATCGTTGGTAACCAGGGCATCGATCCGGGAAATCAGGGCAATTGCCTCTTTCAGCGTCGTTTTGCCGGCAAGATTTTTCACGGCAGGCACATCTGAGGCGATTTCCTCACAGACGGCCCTGTCATTGGGCGAACCCAGCAACAGGATTTGCGCATCCGGAAATTCCGACAGTATCCGCTGCGCGAGGTCGATAAAACCGTGAACCGGCCAGCGCTTTGCAGGCCCGAATTCGGCGCCTGGCGCAAAGGCGACAATCGGCCTTGACGTATCGACCTTCCACTTTTCCAGTGTCGCATCCGCTTCTTTTTTCGCCACGAAGAGGGAAGGCCTGGGATAGTCCTCTCTTTTTCCGGCTTTTGCCGCAGGAGGATCGGCCAGTGCCGCGTAAAAGGGAATCATTGGCCGCGGCGAGAGCTTGTTGTCGCGATGAATGACATTTAACAGGCCGTACCGTTTTTCTCCCAGATAGCCGATCCTTTCCGGTATTCGCGCCATCCAGGGAATCAGGGCGAATTTCAGGGTATTGGGAAGCACATAGGCCTGATCGTAAGCAAATTTTCTTAAAGTCCTGGCCAGACTCCAGCGTTCCCGCAACTGCAATTTTCCGTGTTTGAAAGGGGTGGCATATACATTCCCGACCTCGGTCATGGCTTCCCAGACGGGAGCGACCCAGATTGGCGCCAGAACATCAACAAGCGCGGAAGGATCACGCTGTTTCAACAATTGCAGCAAGGGCTGGGCCATAATGGCGTCACCGATCCAGTTCGGTGAAATAATCAGGATGCGTGCCGGCATTTTATCCATGAATACCATGTTCTCTCATTTTTTCTATACCTTAAATCGCGCCGTGTTTTTCTTTTCCCAACCGGCAAACGTTTCCGCTTCCGAACCGACTTCGAAAACACTTTAAAACAAAACCGTTAGCTGCCGATTCAGGCCGCCATTTTTTCGCAACCGGCCTTTCCCCGGCATGCGGCAGGCAGCGCGCTAATAAACGACCCGAACGTTCTGGAAATGTTGCGCCAGTTTATTTAAGCACTCATCTTTCGGAAGGATCCGCCAATTTGTTCCAAAATCGATCAGACACCTGTTGCCGCAGGAGACATAGTCCGTCCGCAAATGCATGCCGTTTCCATCCACGTAAGCGGACAATATTTCCTTCAGCGCGGAAACGCTGAATCTTTCCGGAAGATCAAAGGCCATATGCCGGCCGAAATGAAGCCGTACTTCCGTAATGTCCAGCGCGTCATCGGCATTGAGGCGCAAGCCGCCCGAAAAGCGGTCTTCGGAAACTTTCCCGAAGACGGCCAGAAACTCGTCTTCCCTGAAAATAGCGCGTTTCTGTTCCAGCAATTCCGAAAAAACTGTCACTTCAATCGTCGCGCTTCCATCGTCCAGCGATACCACCATCATCTTGCCGCGTTGCGACATCTGGGCGCGCGTGCCCGCAACAATACCGGCAACCCATCTGGGCTCCCGCGACGCCTCCAGTTCCGAGATGCGCGACTTCGCGAACTGACGCGCTTCCCCGGCATACGCATGAAAAAGATGGCCCGACAGGCAAAAACCCAGCACCCCCTTTTCTTCCGTCAATCTGGATTTTTCCGTCCAGTGCGGTACCCTGACGTATTCAACCGCATTGAGAACAGTATCTTCCTCACCGAACAAACTGACCTGATTGGCTGAGGCTTCCGCCTGTTCAGCCGCTTCGATCGCCAGCCCGACCGACGCCAGCAGAACCGCCCGATCTTCTTTGAAACAGTCAAAGGCCCCTGCCCGGATCAGTGATTCAATCGTCCGGCGATTGATCTGGCGTTTGTCGACTCTGACGCAAAAGTCGAACAAATCCCTGAATGGACGCTCCTTCCGGGCCTGTACAATCGCCTCAATGGCGCTTTCGCCCGATCCTTTCACGGCGCCCAGACCGTAACGGATCTGCGTTACCGGTTTTTTGCTGACACTGGGCGGTTCACCGACCGGTTTGAAATAGAAATCGGAAGAATTGATGTCCGGCGGCAGGATTTCCAGACCACAGACATCGACCGCATCTTCCACCAGAACCCTGACCTTGTCGGTATCGTCCATTGCCAGCGACATGTTGGCTGCCATGAACGCGGCAGCATGATGTTTCTTCAGATAAGCCGTCTGATAAGATAAAAGGGCATACGCTGTGGCATGGGACTTGTTGAACCCGTAACCAGCGAATTTTTCCATCAAATCGAAAATCTCGTCGGCCTTGGCTTCCGGCAAATTGTTCTTGGCCGCCCCGTCCCGGAAAATCTGGCGGTGTCTTGCCATTTCCGCCGCATCTTTTTTCCCCATGGCACGCCGCAACAGATCGGCGCCGCCCAATGTGTACCCGCCGATCACCTGAGCCATCTGCATGACCTGTTCCTGATAAATCATGATGCCATATGTTTCGGACAGGATATCCTTGGCCCGTTCATCAGGATATTCGAAGGCTTCACCGTGTTTGCGGCGGCAAAAATCCGGAATCAGATCCATCGGGCCGGGACGGTAAAGCGCGACCAGCGCGATAATGTCCTCGAAACGGTCAGGTCTGGCATCCTTCAGCATCCCCTGCATCCCGCGACTTTCAAGCTGGAACACCGCCACCGTTTTCGCCCGGGTCAAAAGGTCGAAAGTTTCCTTGTCATTCAATGGAATGGTATCGAGTTCGAAACCGGACATGGCCGGATCGAGCTGATGAATATATTTGACGGCCAGATCCAGAATCGTCAACGTTGTCAGCCCCAGAAAGTCGAATTTCACAAGGCCGATCTCTTCAACATCTTTCTTGTCGAACTGCGAAACAACCCCCGATTCCCCGTCCTGGGTGTAAAGCGGACAGAAATCGGTCAGTTTGCCCGGAGCGATCAGAACGCCCCCGGCATGCATCCCGACATTGCGCGTAATACCCTCAACCTGTTCCGCCAGTCCCAAAAGCTGTTTGACTTCTTCTTCGGATTGCTCGCGCTCGGCCAGCAGGGGTTCTTCTTTCTTCGCATCGGCGATGGTGACCTGTTTGCCGGGTTTGAACGGAATCAGCTTGGATATCCCGTCGCAGAAGTTATACCCCAGATCCAGCACACGTCCGACATCCCGCACCGCCGCCTTGGCCGCCATAGTGCCGAACGTGGCAATTTGTGAAACGGCGTCCTTCCCGTACCGCTCCTTGACATATTGAATGACCCTGTCGCGCCCGTGCTGGCAAAAGTCGATATCGAAATCCGGCATGGAAACCCGTTCCGGATTCAGGAAACGTTCAAAAATCAGATTGTAGGCAATCGGATCCAGATTGGTAATCAAAAGAGAGTAAGCCACCAGAGAACCGGCTCCCGAACCGCGGCCCGGACCGACAGGCACGCCATTGTTCTTGGCCCACCGGATAAAATCGGCCACAATCAGGAAATAGCCTGAAAACCCCATATTGATGATGGTCTGGATTTCATAGTTCAGCCGCTCGTCGTAAACGGGACGTCTGGCCTTTCTTTCTTCCTCGTCCGGAAACAGCACTTCGAGCCGTTTTTCCAACCCGTGTCTGGCTTCGCTTTCCAGAAATTCATCCAGCGTCATGCCGTCCGGCGTCGGAAACAGCGGCAATTTGTGATGTCCCAGTTCCAAAACCAGATTGCAACGACGAGCGATCTCGACAGCATTTTGCAAGGCGCCCGGCAAATCGGCAAACAACTGCGCCATTTCCGTTTGCGACAGAAAACACTGATGCTCGTTAAACAGACGCGCCCGCTTTTTATTGGAAAGAACTTCCCCTTCGGAAATACAGGTTCTCGCTTCGTGCGCACGAAACTGGTCTGGCGAAAGAAACTGGACAGGATGGGTCGCCACAACAGGAAGCTGAAGTTTTTCCGCCAGTTCGGCAGCCTGCCGGACATACTGTTCCATGCCGAGCTGGCCTGTGCGCTGGATTTCGATATAAAAATTGCCGGGAAAAATTCCCGCCCACCTCAAAGCGCACTTTTTCGCATTTTCAAAACCGGTCGAATCCAGAGCCATGCCAATATCGCCCTGTTTTGCGCCCGACAAGGCAATCAACCCGGTTTCGCTATCGCGACGCGCCAGTTCTTCAAGCCATTCGATCCGGATTTCGGCACGGCCCCGATACTGGTTTTCAAGCCATGCCCTGGAGAGTAGTTCGCATAAATTCAGATAACCCCTCCGGTCTTTTACCAGAAGCAGCAATCTTGACGGTTTTTCCCTGTCGACATCGTTGGTAATCCAGACATCGCATCCGGCGATCGGCTTGACGCCTTTTTTACGCGCGGCCTTGTAAAACTTGATCAGCCCGAACAGGTTGGACAGATCCGTCAATGCAAGGGCAGGCTGCCCGTCTTTGGCTGCGGCCCCCACCACATCGTCGATACGGACGAGCCCATCGACAATGGAATATTCGGAATGAAGACGCAGATGAACGAATGACGTGTTTTTCATGCAGCTTTTTACCCTGGCAAACGGCTTTCAATCAGGAAAATCAAAAAATACGGAATTTTCATTTTCCGGCTTTCGGTATTCCACCCAGAAGCGCGGCCAGTGGCCTGGCAAGCGATTTCTGAACCGGTTTTTCCGTTTCCTTGCCGTTTTCGGAAGACGCTTCCGGTACATAAGGACGATCGAACCAGGGATCCCTGCCTTTTTTCTCCAGCCCGATCGACTTGTACGGGCTGCGCTCAGAACGTTTGTCCGCCCCGGCCGCTTCCCCTTTCGACACTTTTTCTTTCCGGATTTCAGGATCCGGGATCGAATGGACAGGCAGTTTCCTTTTGATCAGCTTTTCAATTTCGTTCAGCAGTTTTTCGTCTTTCGCCGAACACAGGGAAATCGCTTCTCCCGATGCACCGGCCCGTCCTGTTCTGCCGATGCGGTGCACATAGTCTTCCGCTACAAAAGGCAAATCGAAATTGATCACGCACGGCAATTCTTCAATATGCAATCCCCGTGCCGCAACATCGGTGGCAACAAGAACAGTAATATTCCCTTCCTTGAAAGCGTCCAGCGCCGCCATCCTTTCGGCCTGCGTTTTGTCGCCGTGAATGGCGGCTGCCTTGAGGCCTTTTTTTTCAAGCTGGCGGGCCAAACGGGAAGCGCCAGCCTTGGTATTGGAAAAAATCAGAACCTGTTCCCGCTTATGCAGGCGCAAAAGGTATTCGACTGCGTCATTTTTATCCGCCTCATCAATCCGGTAAACCGTTTGCGTCACATTGTCTGCCGTCGCGTTTTGTCTGGCGACTTCAACAGAAACGGGACGATCCAGAAAACTGTTCGCCAGCTTCCGGATTTCACTGGAAAAAGTGGCAGAAAAGAGCAGATTTTGCCGCTTCTTCGGCAGCAAATTCACGATACGCTGCAAATCCGGAAGAAACCCCATATCGAGCATCCGATCCGCTTCGTCAAGCACAAGAATGCCGGTCTGGCCCAGATTGACATTTTTTTGCTGGATATGATCCAGCAGACGTCCCGGCGTTGCAATCAGGATTTCGGCTCCCGCCCGCAAAATACCCGTCTGGCCGGACATGTCCACGCCGCCGAAAACCACAGCTGTACGCAAACTCGTATATTTCGCGTATTTTCTGACATCTTCGTAAACCTGATCGGCCAGCTCCCGCGTCGGCACCAGTATCAGCGCCCGGACGGGATGACGCGCCGGCGACATGCTCGCGTTCGCGTAATACAGCAGGGACTGCAAAACCGGCAAGGAATAACCGGCGGTTTTTCCGGTTCCGGTCTGTGCCGCGCCCATCACATCCTTTCCTTCCAGAATAACCGGAATAGCCTGCGACTGGATAGGAGTGGGCGAGCTGTACCCCAGATCGTCCAACGCCTTCAGGATCTCGGAAGCCAGTCCGAAATCTCCGAACCTGACAAGGGAAGAACCTGCCACTGCCTTTTGCTGATTGTCTGCCATAACATCCGAATCTGAAAATATGAATGGTCCCGTTTCGCCAGGCCGACAGGCTGTCCCATATCGTCTTTTTCGCAAAAACGGGATTCTTGTGAAACGTATATTGTACGATATACGTTTGCCAAAAGCAGGTTCTTCCGTTTCTCGCCGTGCTTTTATCCATTTCTCCAGACTTTTCCGCACAATCGCGTGCGCCCGTCCCTCTCTCGCAATTTCGTCAATAAAAAACGCATGGTTTCATCTGCCTGTTTTCCCGCGTTTTCCTGCCTGCCCGATCCCCGTACCATTTTCGCCTTTCCCCGCCCGACTGGTGACTTCCCGAGCCGGACTTTCTTCTCATTGCAGCAAAAAACCTTTCTTTAATTCCTTCTGGCCCGGGTATACAATGACTTCATCCGTATTGCCCAAATGACACAAAAGGCAATCATCCTTTATCAAGAAAATGGTGATACCTTTCCGAAATCATGTTAGCCGGTCTGTTACGTTTTCTGAAAAACTGGACGTTACCCCTGGCCATGCTGGCCGGAGGCATCGGTTACCCGGTTTTTATCTACCTGTCGTTTCTGACTCCCTGTCTTATCTTTACCATGCTGTTGCTGACCTTTTGCAAAGTGCCGTTTCACGACCTCAAATTCAAGGCAGTACACTTCTGGCTGTTACTCGTCCAGATCGGGGGCGCCATTCTCGTCTACTGGCTGCTAAAACCCCTGAATGTCCTTGCAGCGGAAGGCGCTTTCATTTGTGTCATTGCGCCGACGGCAACAGCCGCCGCCGTCATTACCGATAAACTGGGAGGAAGCGCAGCCAGCCTGACCAGCTATACCCTCCTCGGAAATGTCGGCACCGCGATAGCCGCCCCCCTTTTTTTTCCGCTTGTCCACCCGCTGGGCGAAAACATCGGTTTCTGGGCATCATTTTTCATCATTCTCCAGAAGGTGTTTCCTCTTCTGATCTGTCCGTTCGTCGCTGCCATGATCCTGAGACGTTTTATGCCGGCCATTCACAAAAAACTGACCGGCTATCACGAAACCGCTTTCTACCTGTGGGCCCTCGCCCTGATCGTCGTCATGGCGCAAACTGTCAACACACTTGTGAACGAACCCGAAAACGGCATGACTGAGATCTGGATCGCCCTTGCCGCCATGATCGTCTGCTGTCTGCAATTTTTTATCGGCAAAAAAATCGGCGCCCGATACGGGGAACGCATCAGCGGAGGACAATCTCTGGGACAGAAAAACACCATTCTGGCCATATGGATGGCACACGTTTACATGTCTCCCATTTCAGCTGTCGGCGCCGGCTCCTATGTCGTCTGGCAGAACATCATCAATTCATGGCAGCTCTGGAAACAGAGAAAAAATGAAGAATCGGGACTGACCGATCCATTGAAAAAAGAAAGCTGAGCGAATTTTTTCCCTTCTTTCCAAATAGCGACAAACGTTTCACACCCGGCTTTTTGCTTTCCGCGTCATTCATCCCAAACACTTTTTGAGACGTGTCAAAACCATCCCGGCCGGTATGACCGTATCGTTACGGAGTGTGCCTCATGAGGCACTCCCAATACACAGGTTTCTTCCGGAATCGGATAACAGCTCAAAAATGGATCCCATCACTTCTGACGTCGATCGTCTGCTCACGCGCATAAAAAAAGCCCTTATTGTGCGCTTCAGCCTGCGCGTGGATCAGGCTGACGATTGCGAAATCGACAAGAACATCCGGGAAGGGGTCGAACTGAACGGAACCTACCTGTGGATATTGATGTGCGCCATCCTGATCGCTTCCATCGGACTGAACATCAATTCAACGGCGGTCATCATCGGCGCCATGCTGATCTCGCCGCTCATGGGCCCGATTATGGGCATCGGTTACGGCGTCGGCATTTATGATTTCCGTCTGATACACAAGGCTTTCAAAAACCTGGCGATCGCAACCGTTATCAGCTTCATCACGTCCGCCCTGTATTTCTACATTACGCCACTTAGCGGGGCCCAATCGGAACTGCTCGCCCGGACCTCGCCCAACATATGGGATTTGCTCATCGCCCTGTTCGGCGGTATGGCCGGCATCATCGGTGCAACGCGCAAGGAAAAATCCAACGTCATTCCGGGCGTCGCCATCGCCACTGCCCTGATGCCGCCGATATGCACGGCAGCTTACGGTTTTGTAAACGGCAATGTCGCCTACTTTCTGGGCGCCTCGTACCTGTACCTTCTGAACTGCATTTACATCGCGGTCTCATCCATTCTTATCGTCTGGTTTATCAGACCGATTGCCCGGCGCGAAATCGACGAAAAACTTCAACTCAGAATCAGGCTGTTTCTGGTTTCCGTTGTTTTTGTCAGTTTTGTTCCGAGCGTTTTCATCGCCGTCAATTTTGTGCACAAACAGGTTTTCGAACGCGATGTCTCCCGCTTCGTCAATAAAGAACTGGTTTTCAGCAAGACCTTTCCCATCGATTTCAAATCGTCCTATAAAAACAAAACCATTGACATTGTTCTGGTCGGCAAGCCACTGGACGAAAAAACCATCGCTGAAATTGAAAACAGCCTGCCGGAATATGGACTGGCCGGCACCAGATTGGTCTTCAAGCAGGTCGGCATGCATCAGGAAGACATCAATGCCATGAAAACGGCGCTCGCCAGGGATATTCTGGAAGAAAACCGTGCCGAAGTGGAAAAGAAAGAACAGATATTGCAAACCCTTCAGGAAAATGCAGAATCCGCCGAACAAAAAGTGAAAGAAGAGAAGGAAAATATGTACGCGGGTATTGCGCAAGAAATTTACATTCAGTATCCCCAAATCCACGAACTGTTTTTTGCAGACGCCTACGTTTCCCGGGAAAATGAAAAAAACATCGACCAGATTCCCACTGTCATTATCGTCAGCAAAAAAAACCTGGCAAAAGACAGTCGAACGAAAATCGAAAAATGGCTCAAATTCCGTTTTCAGACTGCGGAAATAGAAGTTATTTTTGTCAATCGCTGAAATCGCAAAATGCAACAAAACGGGTTGGCCCGGAGCGGCCCGATGGTTTAAACTGCGCTCCCGGACAGGATAGTCCGTTTACCCGGCAGACCCAACATTTCTTGAAGGATTGTCCATGAACCACAATAAAAATCTCTCCGCAAAAACGGAACTGGCAAAAAAACGGATTGCCGCTGCATTGGCGGAATATGCCGCCAACTGGGAAAACATGCAGGGAAGCATGGAGAAGAAAGACCTGAATGTCTTTCTGATCGTATGGAAAGAAGATTTCGACAAAGAGGCGCAGACTCCGGGAGAAAAACTTTTCCAGCTTGCCAATCTGCTAAGCAATCTGGACATTCAGCTGGACATGCTTCGGTCCGGGAAAGGCTGGAAAAAACCCGAAGAAAACGCTGCGCCGGAAAAAGAATGGCCACAAGAGCTGGCTGCCGTCAAAGCCGTCGTGGACGCTTTTGACGCCGCTCGATAAAAACCGTCCAAAGCAAGAGCAGAGGCTGCCGGAAACGGCGACAAGGCATGCCGTCCGTCTCCGGTCACCCGGCCGCGACATCCCTGTTTTCAGTACCAGACACATGTTAAGAAAAGCCAGCGAAAAAGATATTTCCAGAATTGCGGAAATCCTGATATTTGCAAAAAGGGTTTCTTACCGGCCGATTTTCGAGGACGACAAGGTTTCCTTCAATATCATGCAAGTATTGACCGAAGCGGAAAACCTGAAAAAACCTGATGGACTGGACGGTGTTTTCGTTTACGACGATGGAATCGTCAGGGCAATGATGAAAAGGCAATTCGCCGGAAAAACGGTAAAACTGTGTGAACTGTTTGTCGATCCCTTTTTCCAGCACAACGGCATCGGCGGCAAAATCCTTGCCTCCCTCGTCGATGAAGCGCGAAAAAATCATTGCTCGGACGTTTACCTTTGGGTACTCGAAAAAAACGTTCAGGCGAGAAACTTTTATGAAAAACACGGCTTCGTTTTTAAGGGCATCAGGGAAGAGTTCGCCGATACCGGCCGTTACAAAATGAAATACGTCATGCCGCTTGAATAAGCTGGCCGTCACGGCCAGTCTTCACATCCGGCGACGGTTCGGCCAGCGTTATCGGTCTGTCCAATCCTTGCCGTCCTTTTTTCCAGCCCGGACAGCCGGTCTCCGGAAAAATGCGTAAAAACCTGTCGCCTCTCCTTCTTTCGACCGGACGACCGTACGGGATAAGGGCATTATGGGAAAAGACTTCAAAACGTTCGCATCGGGAAAAGCGCTCTTCCCTTTTCGCCTCGTACTGAACGGTTTTTCACCGTCCGGCTTTATTTCCCCCGCTTTCCGTTTTCTTTTCTGAACACTCCTTTTCTTTCGATGCGAGTATCGGACATAGCCGGGCAACCGCTCAAAACGTCAGTATGCCCAAAACACAGGAAATAACTGGCTCTTCAGACAGTTTCCTTCCAAGCTGGACGACACAATGGGAAAAGGTTTCATGGCAATATTGCTGTGCCGGGAAATGCACGCCCTTTAGCGCGCCCGCCGAGAAAGTCACACAAGCGGTGCCCGGCAATTGCCTGCTGGCCGCTAAACGATCTCCAAAAAGAAAATGGCTTGCTTCTGATGTCGCGTTTAAAGGCGAACCGACACTCTGGAAAAAACCGGATTAAACAACGAACGGTCCCGTTTCCGGTACATACCGCTTTTGCCCAGCGCCGCCAGAAGGGGCAACACATCTTTCTGGCCGCTTAACGTATATTTCGTTTTATCAGTAAAACAGCCGACCTGAATCGTCACCGCCCCGGGAGGCAGCGCCGCGAACATGTCTTCGTCTGTCGTATCGTCACCGATTGCCAGCATAAAATCGTATGCGTTTTTTTCCAGCAAACGACGAATTTCCGTACCCTTATTGTAAGCTGCCGGCTTTATTTCGATAATCTTGTTGCCTCTCATCAGCGACAAACCCAATCGCGCACAGGGCGCCATCAATGCATTTATCAACTGGTTGATCCTCAACTCCGCCAGCCAGTTGTCCACTTGCCGGTAATGCCATACCAGCGCCGTTTTTTTGATTTCGATTTCGGAACGGGGTGTTTTATGAGTGATATTTTCGAGCAGGGCGAGAATTTCCGCGTCCCAGGCCGTCTCCTCGTAACAACGCTGCCAAACGCCCTTTTCCTTGAAAAAAGCCCCATGCTCTGCCGCCAGTCCTATCGGCAAATGCCCAAGCCAGCGTTCCAGCGATGCGGCATCGCGGCCGCTGCATATTTCTACCGTATTGGCAGAATCGGCGGCCAGACATTTCAGAATGTTCATCAATTTCCGGCCAGGTTTTACCTGTGCGTGATTTTTGCTCAAAGGCACCAGCGTACCGTCAAAATCCAGTACCAAAAGCCGCCTGTTTGCTTCCCGGTAATCCGTGAGGATATTTTTCAGCCCGTCTTCATCCACCACCTTCCGGTTCATTTCGAGATTGCGTTCCGTCACTTGCCGCAATTCGCCCATGAAGTCGTTGGCCCAGCATGCCACATTTTTACGCGCCAGACTCTGCTGCATGACGGCAAGCGCGTTTTTCTGCTGTTTGACCGTCATTTTCAGCGCTTTCAAAAGCGCCTCTTCTATCTGCCACCGGTCTGCAGGATTGACGCTGATAGCCTGATCCAGATCGGCAGCGGCTCCTGCCATTTCGCTTAAAATCAGCACACCCGGTTTGTCCCGTTTTGCCGCAAGGTATTCTTTTGCCACCAGATTCATGCCGTCCCGAATCGGCGTTACCAGCGCAATATCCGCAATACTGTAAACGGCGGCCAGTTCCTCGAAATCGAAACAGCGGTAAAAATAGTGGACAGGGTTCCAGTTCACCGTAGCGTGTGCGCCATTGATGGCGCCAACCAGTTCGTCGATACGGGTTTTCAGCCCGGCGTAAATATCGACCTTGTCCCGTGACGGGACCACGATCATGATCATTGTCACTTTTTCCCGATATTCGGGATGATTCTTCAGAAAAGACGCATATGCTTCCAGACGCGGCAAAAGTCCCTTCGAATAGTCCAGACGGTCAACCGATAAAACGATCTTGCTGTCACCCGCCAGACGCCGCAATTCGTCCGCCTTTTCGCATACATCGGGCAAATCCGACACACCGTGATACAAATCGTAATTGATGCCCATCGGAAAAGCGTCGATACGAACCGCCCGATTGTCGAGAATCACTTCGTCCAGCCGGCATTCCATGCCCAGAACGCGATAAACGGTACTGATGAAATGGCGCATGTAATTGTGGACATGAAAACCAATCAGATCCGCACCCAGCAAACCGCGCAATATTTCTTCGCGTTCCGGCAAATAGCGGAACATTTCATAAGAAGGGAAAGGAATATGATGAAAATAACCGATGCTGACTTCCGGGCAACGTGCCCTGATCATACCCGGTAAAAGCATCAGTTGATAATCGTGTATCCATACCTGATCGCCGGGCTCGATAATCTTCATGGCTTCCCGGCAAAACAGTTCGTTAACTTCGCAGTAACTGCGCCAGTAGTCCTTGTTGCAGGACATGTAATTCAGAAAATAATGGCACAGAGGCCATAAAGTACTGTTGGAATAACCTTCGTAATAATTATGGATATGTTCAGGAGTCAGAAAAACCGGATAGAGACCGAGCTTTTTCAGGCGTGCCCTGATTTTGCGTCTTTCCGCCGGGACAGCTTGCCAGCCTGCCCAGCCCAACCAGTGTTTTTCTCCAGGCACTTTCAGCGAATCAAGACCCGTCGCCAATCCGCCACTGCTGCGGGCAAATTCCATTTTGCCGTCTTTTTCCACGACGGTTACGGGAAGGCGGTTGGAAACGATGACACATTTCATAAAATTCTTCACCCTTATTCATTTCAACAGGGCCCGCATAGTAGATCAGTTTGAAGTCAAAGCTGCCAAAAGCGATAAAGTCCGAGACAATATTTCTCGTACAAACCGGTGAACCGTCTACCCTATGAATCCACAGTTCACAACGACAATCGTTCAGGGAAAAGCGGCCGGTTGCCGCCCGTACCAAAACAAGGCGTAACCGGAATTATTTGCACCGGATGCAAAATCGGTCATAAACACAGACCCATTCGGAAACGAGAAGTTTTTATAACCCATTCCCTGCTGTCATGCCTGTAAAAACATCAAACGGCAAAGATATACCGTGCGGCACATGATTTAACGAAAACAGACCGGCGATAAAAACCGAAAATGGAACTGAAAAGGGACAGGCTGAAGAACTGGCTGCGACAAGGAACTGTTGGCAGCCCAGCTGAATAAACCGGAGAAAACGTTTATTTTTCACAGAAACAATTCCGGGAATTGCTTCCTTGCCCCCAGAGAGACAGAAGGAACAAACACGCCTTCAGGATAACGCCCGAAAGCCAGTTCCCGTATGACAGTATCACCGGCATACGGCTGCCGCCGTCTGAATAAAAAGCATAAACCCCCGTTATTAAAGCACCTTATCCTTTTTTCCTTCCCACCACCCCCTGCCTCCCGTATCCTGACCATAACAGGAACCGCCAATACCGAACCCTCATCGCTTTCCTTGCCGCGTCGAAACCCCTGCCATCCTGCACTGACAGAAATGCAACCATAACAAATGACAGGCCGAGTGTTTTCTGCGCCCCCTTCATAATGGTGCTTAAGGCTTGCCTGATCTGCGCCCTGAGGTAATCGTTCCGGTCACATCAAGACAGCGACCGTTCCGGATAACACCTGATTCGGCAGATGTAGCCGGACAAAACGCGACCGGACGCGTTTCCCGGCGCTTTTTCCCTGAAAACCGGTTTATTCATGCGTTTTCACCCTTAACCATTTGCCTGCCACTACTGTTTCGCGAAAGCGCTTCCTCCCCGCTTCCCTTGTCTTCCTGAAAGTTCGATGTGCCCCGGCCTTCACAATCGGTAACGGATGGATCGCATATCGGCCAAGGTTTATCAGGTCCGCCAGTATCGTTCTGCCGGCAAAACGGTACAGCTCTTCCGGAAAAACCGGTTTAACCCTGTTTTCCCATTCCTGCAAGGTTTAACAAAAAATAAATTGGTCGACATATCTACTTTATAAAATGCTATCCGACAGTCCGGTAAAAGTTCCGTTCCTGCCACTTGACGGACACATCCGGATACAACCCCGTCATTCAACAGCCTGATGGAGAAACTCCGATCCAACATTTTCAGAATCGTAAAATGGAAAATAAACTGGCAGGACTGGATAAAACGTTTTTCACCATGACATTAACCAATCAGCACATCGTATCCATTCTGGTGCTGCTGGCCCTGCTCGGGATCGTTTTCGCGATTTTATGTCTGAAACGATTTCAAAATAATATTCCTGCACATCTGTCCCGCGTCCTGATTGCTTTCTTCATTCTTTATTTAATCAGCAAGCTGCTGATGCGTTTTATCGAAATCCATCGTATTTCACTAGTTACTCCGAAAGAAATCAATTTTCTGTTTCTGATCGCTGTTGTTTCCCTTGCCATTCGGGAAACGTTCCGTCTGGCCGATCATTTTCAGGAACATTTGATCAAAACCGGAAAAAACGCCACCTCGGCCCAACTCATTACCCGGGTCATCAAAGTGACCTGCATGACATCTATCGTGCTTTTGTTCGGAGAACAATTCGGCCTGAGCTTGTCGGGACTGTTGACCTTCGGCGGTATCGGCGGTATTGCCATCGGTCTGGCCGGCAGGGAAATCCTGAGCAACCTTTTCTCAGGCGTCATGCTTTATTTCGACCGTCCCTTCAATATCGGCGACTGGATACGCTCGCCGGATCGCCAGATAGAAGGAACCGTTACGGAAATCGGCTGGCGCATAACCAAAATCATGACTTTTCAAAATCGCCCTCTTTACGTCCCCAATTACCTCTTTTCCTCAATTTCGGTGGAAAACCCGGGCAGAATGCTGAACTGGCGTATTGATGCATCGATAGGCATTCTTTGCGAGGATGCCGGCAAGGTCAAAACCATTGTCGGCCAGATCCGCGACATGCTGCAAAAAAACGAGAAAATCGACCAGAGCCAATCCCTTGTCGTCAACTTTGATCAAATCGGCGATTTTTCTCTCAACATTCTGGTTTACTGCTTCACCAAAACCACTGTCTGGAGCGAATGGCTGGAAATACAGGAAGATATCTATCTCCAGATCATCGATATCGTCCAGAAAAACGGTTCGGATCTGGCTTACCCGACACGGAAAGTCATCCTTGACCAGGAAACGAAACCGCCGAAATAAACTTTCAGCTTTCCAAAGCTGCCGCCCACAGGCCAGAAATCATCAATTCCTTCTGAAAAACCCGACTGTTTTCATCCACACGCCAAACCGGAATGACAAGTAGATCATCGGTCTTGCGGTATGTACAGCTCGATAAAAAACCCATGACTTGTACCGTATAAACACTTTCAATACGAAAAATTGCCGACGTTCAGAAGACCATGAAAGTCCGATTTTCCAGGGAAAACCGGAATATCCGATTCTGGACAAGTTATAAGCGCCTGCTGCGCTTCTGAGCTGACACATTACCTAAAAAATAGAGAAAGCGCCGATTGACAGATATTGTTAATTTTTTCAAAACGGTGTTTCCTTCCGGTTTTTGCATGAAACAACCAAAAATGTCTGCCAGACTGAAGAGGATTTATCCCCTTTTTCTGTGGATAAATCCCGGGAAAACCGGAAATTCATGTAACAGGACAGTGACTTGCAGCCTGTGCCCGTTTCGTGGGCAATCGACTGACCGCGTTTGTTGCCTTGACGAATCGCCGCCATCCCCGGCATTCGGCGTCTTTGCCAGTCTAAACCGAGAAAAGAAAATCATGTATGTATGGCATTTTTTACCATCTGTAAATTTAAAGATGTGTTCTTACAGTTTATCGACCCCGATCAATTTCGTTTTTTGCTCAGAATACATTAGGCAAAATATTTCACCCCATGTTCTGAACCTTTTTCCCTAAGAAGAACATCCAACTGAGATAAGCCGGATTTTCCAACAGGTAAAAACAGCATGCAGGTATCCTTTTACAAAGCCAAAACAAAAGTTGGAAAATCATCAGTAATACCCTGCTGATGCTTGCCTGGCCCTACTAACAAAAATGTGCCGGTGCAGCTTCGCCTGCTTTCTACGGGAAAATATCCGCATGTCTCGCTTTGTGTATTCTGACTGAGGATAGTGTTTCTATTCATCCGACATAACCTCAAGTATTATACGTTTCCCTGCTTTACCAAAACTTACTGGAAAATTACTCCATAAACCCTTCCCTGCCGGCAAGCCCGTCCTCACCGGACATTTTCTTGATTGATTTAAGAAGACCTGCCACATTCCCTATTCAGCAAAAGCGGATGGCATTACCAAAACGAGCGACAACAAAACAATTAATTCCTCCATTTTTTCTCTTCAAAAACATTCAAGGTAAAATCCTCCCTTGCCTGGGTCTTTTACATGTGTCATCCATGACCTGTGCTTTCCGTTTGAGCTCCCGGATCACTTAAACTGCATGGGATATCGGTAATATTTAGAAAATGTCGTCTTTCAGGGCAACGATGCGTGCGATCTGGTTGACTCGGTTGTAATACCATACATGATTTATTCGGATTATTCGCATCCCGGCATCGCGAGTTTTTATAATTCTGATCCGACCGTTTATGGCAACTCGACCGGTATAATGCAAAACAAACGCTTGCCGATATGTTGCAGGTATGGCGCAGATGATTTCCTCCATCCTGAACGCTTTCAGATTATTGATCGGCTTTCTCATTTTATCGGATTCAGCTTCCCGACCGGGACACCGATTGCTGATAATATTTCTCCCTGCCTTCTTGACCTTTTCCCTACTGGCGCTCATTCCCGCTTACGGACAAGCTTTTGCAGCCGGGTTCGCAGGTACCGGAAAGCGATCCCGGCCTGACAACATCGTTCAATCTGCGGGCAGAATGCAGCGCCACAGCTTATAGCGGTGAAAACGTGCGGAAACCTTGGTTAATGTCATATTCAAGACGTCAGGGAAAATACAGTACAGCTGCCGGAACCGGTCCTTTACTTCTTTCTCCGGACTGGATTTCCCCATGAGATTCAGCGCCTCTTCTTGGCCGCTTCGCGGGCAATGGCGATTTCCCGGTTGATTTTGGCCTGTTGCTACCCTGTTCGAGCTGCTCGGCAGCAAAACGATTGACCAGACCGCCATCGACCATTTCCCGGAACTGGGCGTCAATGGAATTGACGGCACTTTTCTCGGCCTGTGTAAACGCTCTCACCAGCCGAAACAGTTTTTCCCGATCCGGAGGAAGGGTTTTTCAGTCGCATAGTAAGCGTCCAGCATCAGCCGATAGGCACCATGTTCCATCAGATTCAAGTGTCCGGTTTCCTTCTGGTAACTGTTGATACTATGTTTATAAGCGCTCATTATCCCCTCTCCATATTGATATACTTTACACACTAAAAACAGCATACTCGATACACTTAATACCATTAAACATTTAAAGAGATTTCAGCAATCGGATAACAAACCTAACATTGGGAAAGCCTGAAGGATTGAGGGAAAAAGACCACGCTACCGTAATCGGATATCTTCCCCTGTCTGTTTCCGAAAGGCACCGGGGGAAAATTTCTGGAAAAGAAGCGATAAAGCTCGTCAATGGAGACAACGAATGCGCCCGTCATGACGGGACACTCGCCCTTCGTAAGGATGACCGGTTTCCTTCCTTTACCAGCGACTGGCAGAAGGTACAAGAGTTTTCTGACACGTTGAAACAGGAATCATGGCAAATCGCAAAACCTGTTGCCAAACCAGGCCATACATGGATGAGATGGGTCTGCTTTAGCTAAAGGAAAAAGGAAACCATAAAAGTACTGAGTCTGACACACAGATGCCTGGATACCTTATTCCTACCCTGCGCGGCAAATATCTGGACGGTATAACCCGTGCGGCCATTGTCAGGATCGACAAAGTGAAAAAAGCCGAATCGTCAGCAAGTCGCGCAAATCGTTATCTGGTATTTATGTGATCCCTCTTTAACCGCGCTGAGCGCATATGGGAATGGGTCGATAAGGCTCAGGCAGTTACTCTTTAAAAAGAACCCAAAAAATGTGTCCTCTATCTTTTACCGGAAGAAGTGAACGCACTCATGAAAAAATGGCCAGCCTGTTATCGCATTTTCTTTGCTGACAGGGCTGAGGAAAAGTAACATCCTGAACCTTCGGTGGAGCCAGCTTGATTTACTGAAAGGGGTTGTGTCCATTTCGGGAAGCGAGATGAAAAACGGGAATGACCATGTAGTACGGTTATCGGATGTTGCTTTAAAGATCACTGCTGCCCAACTTGTAAAACACGCGACACATGTGTTTACCTACAAAGGTCGCAAGGCGAACGAGATCAACACGATTGCTCGCAGGAACACCCTGACACGGCGGGTATCCAATATTACCGTTTCCATGACAACCGGCACACACAGGCATCAACCCTCGTTCAGAATGGTGCGTCCTTGTAGAATGGCAGGAAATGGGGCATGAAGCAATGCCGGGATGCTCAAGCGGATGTCCATCTTGTACCGCAAAAAATGAAACAAAACGCTGAAATTGCAGCCCATGTTTTGGCATCATCTGTCACAATTTTGTCACAACAGGAAAGTCATGGAAAATTACAAACACCGGAAAAATCACTGTAATTCATTGATTTTATGGCGGAAGGGTGGGATTTTAATAACAATAATAATATACTGATTTATAACAAACTTTTAAATTTCAATTAAAAATATTGCCCCTATAATTGCCCCCATAGAATTCAGGTCAACAATCGGATACGGGCAGTCCGCTATCCGCACGGACGGGGATTCGAACGCGCGTTATACCGCACGAATACTGGCTTCCCAGAAAATACTGCGACATTGCTGCGATAAATGGTTTTATCCCCTTTTTCTGTGGACAAGCCCGTGGAGAAACGGCCGTTCAGCCGGTTAACTGCATTGCTTGATTGAGTTGCAATTTGGCACATGCAAAAAGCAGGAGCGTAAAAACCCCGGCTTTTTCATTACCCCCAAGCCCTCATTCTTATAAGTACAGGCATAAATTGCATATTTTGCCGTATTTTTTTTCTTTGCAAAATGAATAAAAATGAAATCTCTTATTCACAAGTGAAGGAGATATCAAATGAAAAACCTGAAAATACTTCTGGCTGCCTTTAGTGTGATGCTGTTTTCTGCAAATCTTTATGCGGTTGAATACCAGCATGGGTATTGCCATGTCCGGCAAACGGCACCTGATGTATGCCAAAACGTGAAAGGCTACCGCGTGATGGGCAGCGCTATAGGAAATACTCATGACGACTGTACGACAGCAAAAAATGCCGCAAGGGATAATCTGATCAGATCAAGAAGAATGCAAGCGGCCCCCGCTGTATGTCGTGATCACATTGACTGCGGAGGACCGTGCGAAACTGTGGGCGGGTAATCGGTTTCTTGCCACCCTCATAGTCTGAGCCGTAACATCCATCCATTGTCAGATGCAGCAAAAGTGTTTATGATTATTCCGTTGCACGAGAGTGGGATAATACAAGACCTTCCAAAGAAATAGGCCCGCCGGTGGCTGTACGGTTCAGAACCCCTGTGTATCCTCTACCCTCCCAAACTCCGCAAGCGTCCTCTTCCTCTCCTCATCGACTGCCCGGATCCACTCCTTGTCTCCCGATCTTTTGCCTTCTTCCGCTTCAAAACAAAACACTTATACAACACTTTAACACCTATATCATCATTGAACCAAGCGGGAGTGTGCCAATACAATACCTTTTTCAGGGAAATACGCACTGCCGAATAACCGTGGATTACGAACTCCTGCATGGTAGTAAAGCCTTGTTTTTCTGCAATGGTGCTGTATCAGGCTGTTTGTCATAATGTTCCCCACGCTCTAACGGTTGCCCTGTGCCGGGCAGCACAATCCCCATACATCCCGATCACGTCCACCATCCATGCAGTCAGTTCGTCATAATCCCCTTCCGGCGGTTCTGGCAACTGCGGACAATCGGCGGTAAGGCTACTGTCCAGCGGTGGCGTTTGCTGCACGTACTGCATTTTTGAGGACGCGCAACCGGCCGCTATCAGGACGGCAATCAGCAGGGACAGGATGGTTCTTTTTCGCATGGGCCAGCTCCTTTTTCAGTTCGGCGATTTGTTTTTCCAGTTCTCCGGATTTCCCGATATAGTCTTTGGCGCTTTCGTTTATCTGCTTGTTGGCGTCAGCAAAATGGTTGGCATTGGTTTGTACTACTTCTGTTTTTTCTTGCTGATAGGAGGCAGACAGTCGCCAGTTTGTGACGATACAGCCAGCGAGAAATCCGGCAATCAGGCAAACGACCGCCAGCCACCCCTTCTTAAACATCTTCATCTCTTCTGAAAACGGTCTGTTCCGCCTGTCTCCGGCTCACCAGTCCGGGCAGTTTTTTCCCGCCCGCATTAACCCATAATCCGAATGCATCTGCCGCAGCACGGTATTCGCCTCTCCGAATGTATTTCGCCACCGATGATCCCGAAAAATTGCCGATTCCGATGTTGTGGGCCAATGAAATGCACGCCCCCAGTCGGTTTGACGTTGCTTTCAAGGTCGGACAAACTCTCAGCACGGCCGCTCTGTATTTATCGATTTCCATTACCAGTTCGGCATCGGCCCGCTCCTGTGTCCATACATCCCCTTCCTTCACGCCTTCGGTGTGGCCGTAGCCGATTGTCCACTTCCCCGCTGGACATTTGTACGCTTTCAACCGGCATCCCTCGTATTGCGCGATCAGTTTTTTCGCTTCTTTTTCTGCCTCAGTCATTTTT
This sequence comes from Oxalobacter paraformigenes, assembly GCF_000158475.2. Taxonomy (GTDB): domain Bacteria; phylum Pseudomonadota; class Gammaproteobacteria; order Burkholderiales; family Burkholderiaceae_D; genus Oxalobacter; species Oxalobacter paraformigenes. Next base: position 1,641,581 of record NZ_KI392031.1, read on the forward strand.
CTTTGTCCTCAATCGTCAGTTTCAGTTTGCCTTTCAGTATCCGTTCCACGGTTTTTTCCAGTACGAACATGCCCCGGCTTCCCATATGCCCGACAATCCCCACACACGCGGCGCTCGCCAACGGCGGCAAGTCAATCAGTTCGCACAGGTAAAAGGTCATAACGCCTGCAAAGGCTGATATGAACAGTTCGCCGATCAGCTCGACGATGTTGTACGCTCTCGCTTCGCCTCTTTGGACTTTGCTTACAAAGGATGTAACCCCACCCAGCGCAGCGATTCCAATTACCCAGGTGTAGGTCAGGACACCGTACAGCTCCGGTGATTTGTCTGTAACGGCATGTGCCAATACCGGCCACAGTGTTACGAACAGGAAAAAGAAGGCATCTATCATTGATTCCCCCTCAATTCCGGCGGCAGCTGTTTCCGGTACAATTCGGATTCCCAAGCAGACCGGCAATGGTTGTCCTGCCAGAAAAACAGCGTGTCGATCAGCGCCCGGAGAAAGGCCCAGCCCTTGCTTTCACACCGCTTGCGCCACGCCACGCTGGAGATCGTCTCGTCCGCCCAGCCTCCGAAGAGCGTGTTCACGAACTGATCGACCGCTATCGGGATTTGCCTACTCCGTCTGCCCATCGTCTTCTCCTGCCGCGGTTTCTCTCAAAACCCCCGTCTGTTCCGCCAGCGCTTCCGGCGAGAGGGCGATGGCTTCCAGCACCTCAGCCATTTCTGCCGCAGCAATCCGCTTCTCAAGGGCCCACTTGGCCTGATACAGCCACTGGCTGTTGACCACGATTTCACGCCGCATCGTCTCCAGCTCTTCGCGGGTAACACTGTGGAAGCTGTTGTCGTAGGCACGAAACAAGGTGCTTTCTCCCGGTTGCAAGACAAGGGTCAGCCCTTCGATGTTGCGGTTGGCGATTTCGTCGGCATTGATTTCAAAGCCGAGAGAAGAGCGGCAGTGGGCTTGCCCTGATGCGGTTGCAAAGGCGGCGTTCAGTTCGGCCAGCTTTCCGGTTCTCGCTTCGTCCAGTGTCGGTTTCGGTGGTTCGGGCAAGGCAACGACTTCGTACCAGTCACCCTTGTCTTCGATCATTGCCCTATGCGCGTTGCACCAAAGCGCTACAGTTGTATAGTTTGACCAATCCGTTACCGGTTTTTGTATTTTTTTTCCGATCATGATGATGCTCCCTGTCCACAAGCACTCCAAAGCACATCGCCGACAACATCTGGCGATGCATAATCAAGATTAAATCCTGTTATTTTTCTGCCATTGAGACCCGGAACTACACTAATGAGGAAATCAATATTGATGACAGTTACACAGTAATCTGCATTTAAGAAAGGCAACAACAATACGATGTCAGCTCCACCCGAGCCGGGGATACTTGCCTTACCGCCCTGCTCAACCCATCCATCCGACCATCGGCGCCACCAATTTGTGCCGTTTCGGTAGCTGTCAATGACATAAGCGATGCGTTTGCCGTTGATGACTTTATCGACTTTTCCAGCCATTTCGTTGGCCAGTTCCGTTATGTCAATCAGTCCGGGATTGACTGCCGCATCAAAAGCTTTGATACAGGGCAAAAGCGTCAATGCCGGAGGCTGGACAGTATTGGATTTACCGTAGATGGGGTTGAAATCAGAGGCATTTATTGCTAACGCAAAAGTATGACCATAGGCACTGGATCCCGGCGTCATGTTGTTATTAGACCGCGCAGCGATTGATAGAGCCCCAGAAGCGCTCGATGCGTTAGCACCTCCGGATGCAACATTCGAGATCGATCCGATAATATTCGGCAGTCCCGCTTCTTTCACCGCTCCCGGTGTCGCGCTCCCCTCGGCAAACTGCCCGATCATGTCCGGCAGGTTGAAGGTGGTTTCCCCGTCTCCGGCTCCGAACGTCGTCCCAATCGCCGCAAACAGATCAGGATAGGTGGCTCTTCCCACTGCCGCACCGTCCGCTTTCAGATAACCCGCCGGCGGCGTAGCCATTGCAAAATATTCGACTGTTCCGATCGGGACACCGGAACGCTTGTTAATCGCTTCGACAAGCTGATCGACTTTTTTCGGATCGGGCGTCAGACCGGCGTCACGAATGACGTTCAAAATCTCTTCTTCGATCATGTGATACCACCATGCTCCTGGTTTGGTCGCCCTGACGCCGGATGCCGGATCTCCGTTTCGCGGATAGCCGATCAGCGGCGTTTCCGGTGGCGACGGCGGTATCTCCGAAACATCTGCTAAAAATGCCCTGTCCATCGATTACTTTCCTCCATAAATAAAAATCGGTATTGTGTGAGACTGTTTGATGCGGTCGATCTTGCATTCAAGCCGGCGATTGCCCCACCATCGGATCGGTGTATCGACTTCGTCCTCGACGCTCGACAAATGGATCGTTTCCTCCGGCCCGACAATAGCAAATGCGAACACCCACTCCGGGCCGTTGATCGGCTCGTCGATACGACTTTCAACCGTGTGCTGACGGTAACCGTGCACCTCGACGTCGTACCCGAGTTCTTCTGCAACCTGTTGGTAATATGCGGCGCTCTGGTCTCCGGTCGAGAGCAGTTTGGCGCACAGTATCCGCCGTCGCTCGGACAGCGGCGTATCGATGCCGAGTGCCTCGTCGCAGGGATCGGGCAAACCGGCATCGGTCTCCCACTCCGACAGCAGTTCAGTGGTTGTCCGCGGATCCGATTCCTTAATCAGACTAACGATCCGGTTATGGCAACGGGCAAATTCGACGGCCAGCCCATCAAGCAAAAGATCGGACTCGGCAAATGCCGGTCCCGGCGGCATCAGGGCGTACAAAACCTGCCTGTAATCGTCAGCGCTGACATCTGTCAGCTCCATGTGATATCTCCAAGCATGCTGATATGACCTTTCGCTGCCGTAATATCATCGTCAGGACTCAGCAGTTTATGAGTGTATTCACCCTTGGCTGACGATATCGCTTCGTCGAGTCTCGACCAGTACAGCGTTCCGCCCGGCTCGGATTCACATGCGAAAAAGTCGGTTACTGACGCCACAATGGCGCTTCTGACGGCATCGGTATCTGGATAAAGCACGATATTCAACTCCACGTTGTCCCTGAGCGGCGCCACAACGTACAAATTCTCGCGCACTGTAACCGGACAGACCGCGTACAAGTGGTCATAGACCTTTTCGATCTCGGTCTCGCCCGGAACCGGATCAACGTCACCGTCGCGCATAAACCGGATCGTGACCGCCCCGGGCCCCATTTCATTGGGATAAACCCAGACCCGGGTAACACCGGGCACCTCTTTCGCCCAGCGTTTGTAATCGTTGTCGTCACCGCCTTTTGGCGGATTGCGCATCCGCTCGAGTATTCGCTCACGCAAATGCTCGTCCGTTTCCCGGTCCGCTCCACCCAGAATGCCGCCGCTTACGGCCGTCGTACCGACAGTGCCAACCGGGGTGCCGATCATGAGCATTTCACCGGCGGCAAGATTGCCGCCAGCTCCCGCCTCGATTGCCTCGACGGTCACAGTCATGTCTGTTTTGTCAAATACGACATCGGCAACCACGGCATACACATGGCTGGATGTCACCCCGATAAATTCGGTTCCGGCTCCGAGTTTGTCACCGATCCGTCCGGTTACACTGATCGGACCGGTCGCAGCCGTGGCTTCACGCCGCGGATCGGCCGGAAGCCAGAATCCGGCTTTGTCGTCAAGCGTATAGACAGCCGTGGCAACGTTGATCTCTTTCGAAATATTTTGCGCCAGACCATACAGCGAGTTAAACGCGCCGGCATTGACACGGCTGTAAACGGCATCGTCAGATCGTCTCAATACCGCATCGACGCCCCTCCTTGAAATGACATCGTTGACGATCCGGTTTATCAGGGTTTGTTTAGTGGGTATATCAAACGCCATAATGTCCTCAGCTAAGACCCGTCCATGCCGTGACCATACGGATGTCCGTTGTCGTTTTGTCGGGTTTGGTAATAACTGTCGAGATAACGATGGTATCGATGCCCTGACGCTGGACACTGACAGTGATCGAGTCCGCAACAAGGTCATCGACCAGCCATTGCAGCGCCTCCTCGACGTACTCTTTTGCGCGGGCAAGCGTCTTCGGGGTGATGGTATCTCTTGTCAAAAGCCAGAATCGGGACCCGATCCGGTCATTCTCGATATCCGGCCAGGTATCGCCCCACCAGCCATTTTTCTCGGATCCAGGCAGCCGGTCGTCCGGTTCGGCACGCCGCCAGGCGAAGATGCTGATAATGACAGCACGCTCAAGCGATTGCGCCGGCATCATGCCCGGATCGACAACCCGGCCATTGACGGTAATCGTAGTCGGTTGCATTACATTGTCTGATTAGGTTGGCTGGTAACGGACTGGGTTTCGTTGTGATCGTGGCTATCGAACGTATTACGCATACCGGACATGGATTTGGTTCCACCCTGGTCGGATACTTCTTTGGCTGCAACGTCAGCCTAGCCGTTTCCTTGTCGGTACTTTCGTCGCCGAAGAGATCGAAAAGGAACTGCCTGAGATTGCCCATCGCCAGCCGGAATTCGCCAGTGGTCGTTTCAGGGTTCTTGGTACCGTCCAGCAATTCCTTTGCCGGTAATTTCGTCATGTCTTTTCTCCATAAAAAAAGACCCCGCTTCAGATGAAGGGGATCTGTGTCGGTTTTCCGATTTTCACGTTTTCCGGGCGCAACTCGGGCGCCACATGAAAAATATACACCATGAAAAAACTTCGGTCAGCTTGTGTACAAATTACCTCTCCATTCTCCCAAATCCCGCAAACACCTTCTTCCGCTTGTCGTTGACTTCGGTAATCCACTCCTTGTCATTTTCCGATTCAGCCTGCCTGCGTTCCTTGTTCAATCCGCGGATATCAGCGTCAAAACTGTTCCCATTGTCATAACGCTTGTTGCCCAGTTCCAGGTCACCGTCGCCGAGGCGTTTGGCTGCGCGATCAGCATCATCCCAACGCCCCTGCTTTCCGTACTCGTCAATCTGATGCACTGTCTGCCGCCAGTCGTTCATCCGGGCGAAAAAGGCTCTCTCTTGCGCACGCTCATCCGGTGCAAGACCGACAAAAGAAGACAGACCGGGAATCTCCTTGACTGAAATGGCCTCATCGCCCAGCGCTTTTGTCGCCAGACTGAAAACAGGATCGACAATTTGTGACGAAACACCCGGCATCCAATAAGACGTGATGGCAAGGCGCAATGTCGCCGGTGCGATATCAATATGACCGGGCGAAACATCATCACCACCGGTAATGTTGTTTAGCCACTTCGACATGGCTGTCCAGTGCTTCGGTGTATTCCTGAAAGTTTTGGCATAAGCGGGTTCGTTATAGCCGCCATACGGCGCATCACCGCGATGCAGAGGCAAACCGGTAAAGGATTTGTTTTCTGCAATCCGGATAATGGGTTTCGCCGCAGATGGGGCAATAAACTGACCGAGCAAGCCACGCACCAAACGGATTAAATGCGTCCACTGTCAGCAGGGCAAGCCGCACCATCTTTTCAATCGGATTCTGCTTCTTCGACGAAAAAATCATTTCTTCCAGCGTGCGCCCTACATTCGGCAATACAGGCAGGCCTTGTGCTATCGGCACCCGGATAAAGGGTTCCTTGCCCCCCTTCCAGGGAATGGGAATAATCCGGTTCCGTTCCTTGTCAAAGTCTGAAATTTCATCCCAGATATCCTGTCCGGTTTCGTCGTCCTTGCCCAGCATGGCCCGCGCCGCAAAACTCATGACAAATCCGGCGCCTACAAGAGAAGCCGCCAGTATTCGCGCCTTTTTCGAGTGCTTCAGTGCCGCCAGCATCCGGGCATGTCCCTGTATATTGGCGTTTAAGAACATCCACAGACTGTTCATCCAGCCAGACCATTTCCCGCGCTTGTTGAAATCAACTGTAATCTCACCGGCAATCATGGCCGCTTTTTTGACCGATATACCGTTTTCTCTTGCAACTATGTACACGGCAAGACGCGTGCTGTTTTCGATCACATTGTTGGCGTTCTCGACAGCCTCCCACGTTGTCCGCCACCATTTCCGGGGATCATAATTTTCCTGATTCATTTCCTTGATCTGGCGCTCCAGATCGGCACGGTAGTCATCAATGGATTCCATAGAGCGGATAAAGCCGGTTTCACCGCCCGCTTCCATAAATTCGCGAGCATAATCCGCATATTTGCCGCCATGTTCGCCCTCTCTGTTGAGAGTGGCCTGCATATATCCCCGCATGGCGGGTAACATGTTTTTCAACACCTGCCCCTCTTTCCCGGATATCGGCGTATCTGACAAGTTAAACAACGCATGCTGTACATCACGAAGGAAATTGCGGGATGCGAAAAGGATATTCCGGGTCGTCAGCCATCTTCCGATGTATCGCGTCGCTTCGCCTACCAACTGAATGGCCTGCGGAATTTGAGGGGCGTCCAGATTCTTGAGCGCCTTGGCGATTTCAACGGCGCCGGGATTGTTTTCATTAAATTCAATCAGATGTTCTTCGCCGTGGAGTTTCACGATCAGGACATGATCCTTTTCGCGATGCAGCTTATCGACTTTCCATTCCATCAGACCGGTTTCCGGATTGATAACCGGCTCTTTTTTGTTTTTTCTGACTTTCCATAAATCCGGATTTGGGAAAGCCTTGACCAAGCGGTAAAGAGCGCGGGCCGCTTCAGCTTTCTCGGCGCGGATAATCGTGCTTTGCGCCTGAGCAAGTATATTTTCAAGGATATTCGCCGCCCTTCGCTCACTGCCCGTTCTTTGTTTGGATTCCTGCCCGCGGACGACAAAACCCCGACTTTTGCGAATTCCGCCTTTTTCTTCGTCTCGCATCAACGGTACATAATGCGAGTAAGTCTTTTCCCACAACTCGACCATGCCCTTTGGCACCAGTTGTCCATCCACCATACGGCTCCGGGTGAATTTCGTCATACGGTCAACCAGTTTGCCCAGTTCCTGCAACTTCTCGTTATTGGCATGTTTCTTCAGGATAGCTTTTGCATCGGCATCACTCATTCCTGACAGAGCCTCATTGTTCGGTTTGTCACGGTTTGCCGGGAGATTTTTCAGCCGATCATTGACCTTATCCAGCCAGACATGACGCGCATAGAGCCAGTCATTGGCCTCTTTCAGCGTAACCCCGGATTCATTGAGCGCGTTAATAATCGGCTTGACCCCGTTGTTCTGGAATCGTTTCAACTGATCCGATGTTCTGCGGACATATTGTCTGACATGCAGATAGGCGTCCTGACGCTCAGGAATCACGCCACCGGATTCTTCAATTGCCCGTTGAACCAATTTGAGATCAATGTATTTATCCTCGATATTGCGGCGGGTATTGACGGTTTCCTCATCAACCTTTTTCATGGCCTGATGAATTCTGTCGGCGATAGCACTATCCGGCCTATTTATGTCTTCTCCCGAAAAAGCATTTTTACGAGAAAACGCAATGGATTCAGGGTCTTGTGGTATATTATCTTCACCAACCCCGGCTCCAGTGTCATTGCGGGTGCGCGAAGCAATGGCATCTGTAGGTAAATCAGTGGCTCTACCCGCGGATTTACCGTCCGGGGTTTTTTCATATCCTGTTACTACCCATGCATTACTTCCAGAATACTTCGTCAACCATGTAACATGGCCTTGTGTTTCCAGCCCTACACGTGTACTTCTCCCGATCTCACTACGAGAAAATTCCTTGCCTTTTGCAATGACTTCAACAATATCATGCAGTAACTGAACAGCCTCCGATCTTGAGAATCCATCTTTACGTTGTCGCGCTTCCAGAACATGAGCAATTCCCATTGCCCCTCTTGTCCGGCCGTTATCCGTTGTTCTGCCTGTTGACCCCCAAACAAAGTCCACCCAGCCAAGCCCGTTCCTGAACATGGCCCGATGTACCGTTGTCTTGTCCAGCAATGCCCTGTTCATTGCTTCTTTGCCGCGTGCGATATTGGCTTCAACCGACTTCATGGCAGAGAGGGAAAATTTGGCATACACATCAACGGCAGTTGCGGCATTGACGTTCTTTCCAGACCTGACAAACAACTCTGCCTTGTGCAGCGCCATCAGTGCTTCCGCGTCCGTTCTCGATTCCAGTTTGTTGGCCAGATTGCCGAGACCGATTGCTCGCAATAACTTCTGGATCGCATAAACCAGTTTCTTGACGCCGGTGACTTTCTGGCCTTTTTCGGCCATATCGGTCAAGGCTTCCTCTATCGCCCTGCGCTTTCGCCACAACCGGAATTGTTCGTCCGTCCATTTTCCGTTTGTTTTTTCTCTGACGTCTCTGATAAGATCAAGATTATCTTTTATCCACTTTCTTGCTGATTCCTGAACGTTTTTATTATGGACAAGGATACTGTCAAGTTCGGACGCGAGCCGATCCCCGAAAAAACCGTTGAGGCCATAGTGTCCGATTACCTCATGGGCAAAGGTACTTTTTGCATCCTCCGCAGTCGCGATATTTCCGGAAACAAGATAACACCGCCCGCTCCGGTACGCCCCCTTGGCATCATCGGGCGCATCAAACGGCAGATCAGACGCTTTTTCCACCACGACTAATTCAGGCGCATTCCGGTATTCCTTTGCCAGTTCGTCTGCGATACGCTGGATTTCTTCGATACCAATATGATCTGTCGCGGCCGCGTTGTCGCCATGCCCTGCATCGGTTGTGGTTTCTGCTCGTTCGCTTCGTGAAAACAGCGCGATTCCCTGTTCTGTTTCCTGCGAATTCAACTTTTCGAAATGCCTGTCAAGAATATTTTTCGCACTCGACATGGCAGTAGGCGTCAATTGCCGCTGCCAAGCATTGTTGGCCGGGCTCCATTTCCATCCTGATTTTTTCAGATCCGTAATAACATCCTGATCCGGTCTTGCATCAAAAAGGATTCGAAGACGATTGTCTGCCGGAACGCTGACGATTTCCGCACCTTGATATGCAGATTTCGTGGCAAGCGCATCTGCTGTTTTTTTCGCAAGTTCCGGCAATTTCCATATTCTGTGCCGGTCAGTGAATACGTTCTTGTTTTTAATGTGCTCAAGCGCCTTGCCAAGAAGTTCCACTTTGCCGTTTCTTGCCAGCGTTTCAATTCGCCCGAACAGGTTTTCTTTCATGTGCGTCGCATCAAGTTCCCGTTTCAGGTCGCGCCATTCGTTTTCACTTGTGATCTCCTGCGGTGTGCCTGTCCTGATTTTTTTCAGGATCGCCGCTTTGGCTTTATCGCTGAATGCAGTAAGCTCTTCCAGTGCAGAATATTTACGATCCAGCATTTTGTTATTCCGTCTGACGTTAAATTTTGCTGGCCCTGTCACCATAGGAGACGCCGTATTTGATGTGGCGTTCAAAAGTTTCAGCGAACGTTGGAGATATCCTTTTTTGAAACGGTTCATCTCGTCGTTCAGGATAGCTTCCTGTTCCGGCGACTGAACCTGTTTTTTCAATTCGTCATAGATGTTATTGACTGTATCGGCATAATCTGTTCGGAATGCTTCGCCTCGTTTTTCGGGAGACATGCTTGACCAATAGTACGCCTGATAAGCTCTTTCTTTAGAAATGTCATCAATACTAGCGGGCACAAAAGATTTGTCCGTTTCGATTTGTTCAGAGGTCTCTGGAAGAGAAACGGCGTTTTCCTGCTCATTCGTTTCCGGTAACGAAACATCATTTTTTGCATTTTCGTTACCTTGTTTTTCCTGCTTTGTTGTGATGGCCGGTTCCTGTTGCGGTTGCGCGTTTTCTTGGGAGAGTAATTCGTTCTCCGCCTCGGCGAAATCCATCTCCGGCGGTCTTGATGTGGCATCCAGAATCGCATTGACGTCCGTATCCAGTCCGGCCTGCTTCAGGGCCCGCCTCGCTGGGAGCAAGGTCATACCGTCATCCGACACAACCCCTTCAGGCAGTTTGGAAATCTCTTCATCCGTCCAACCAAGGTCCTTTGTCAACACTTCACGTTGTATCCCGCCATTGGCAATAATCACATCCAGCGGATTGTCTGACACGTTTTGTTCTGGTTCCGCTACGGGTTTGACGGTTTCTGCTACGGGTTCCTGTTTTTTTTCGACAGGTTCCGTCTGAACCTGTGTAAGGGTTTCCGGGGAACCTGCAACAGGTTCGGCGGAACGGGTGGACAGGTTTTCGGGAATCTGTACAGGGGATTGCGTTTTTTCAAACAATCCTGCCGGCAGATTGACTTCCTGCGGTTCGACGTACTGTCCCTGTACCTGACGAGTTTGTACTTTCTGTTCGTTCTGCTGGCGGATTTTTGCCAGTTCGGAGAGAACCTGCTGAATAACGTTCTTTTCCGCTGCCGCCTGTGTTTGCTGTTGCGCCCCGATGTTTGTGCCAACGTGCGACGCTCCGCCGGTCAATGTGCCGAGAAGCCCGCCATATCCGCCCCGTTTCGACATTTCATTGAAACTGGCCTCGCCATTGGTGCCAAACAGATTTCCCAGATAGTTTCCGGATTCTTCAATAAATTCCTGCGCACCTTCTTTTGCTGCCGACTTGCCAAGATTTTTCGCATAATCCCTAAAACCATTGGCGGCCTGCCCCGGCCCGTTGAGCAGGCGTCTGGCGATTTGACCTTCCGCGCCGCCCTCGGTCAGTCCTCCGGCAATCAGTGAAATCAGGCCGGATATACCGGCTCCCGCATAACGTTCACCGAGAGACTGTTTCATCATTTCGTCGTCGCTGAACGTATCTGATGCATTCATCAAGGCATTGGCAGCCTGCGAAGCTCCGAAGCCGATACCGGACGCATGGCTCGCCATCCAGGGCGCGACCTTGCCAAGCGCCGGGACATACTTCGCCAATGCAGGCGCCGACTGCGCCAGTTTTCCTGCACCCAGTGCCGCGCCGGTCGGCAAGGCCATTGTCCCCAAATTACGGATGGCATCATACGCCAATGCTCTTGGATTGTTTGCTGCCGCCACAAGCACATCAAACAAATTTGATTCCTTTTCTTGCTGAACAGCATTGATATTGTCAAGCTGGCGATTGAGTTCATCCGAGCCGAAAGACTGCTGTAATGCCTGCTGTCCTTCGTTCATGGCCGTTACCGCATTATCCAGAAGCCCGCCCGTCAAAAGATTTGCCGCGCTGACGCCGGTACTGGCCGCCGTATAGGGAATGGCAATCGCCGTTGCTGCTGCATCCTGAAGCACAGACGGGATGGAAACCGGGTTGTTGATCTCGTCAGGCGTATAGTCATGAAACCCTGTATCCGCTGCCGTCGTAATCGCATCAATCGCGCTGACAGGACGGGACGAAGCGTAGGCAGGCTGTGCCATAGCTGCCTTGGCAATCGTATCGACAATAGGGTTATTCCGGACGGAATTGGCTTCGTAGTCTTCCGACAACCCTGTGCCGAATATGGCCGTTGCAGGGTCAAGATCGTAGGTGTACTCCCCTTTTGGCAGATCGTCGAAAAGCTGGGAAGCGTTCTTTTTGGGCAGATATTTAAGAATGTCCATCAATAATCCTCTCCCGTCCATTTCTTGAATTGCCGTTTCGCTGCGCCTTCATTGGTGCCCTTCATTATTGCCTCTGTTGTGGCTTGACGAATTTCGTTTATCGTGAAGCGACCATGCGGGGTATCAATAAGCCTTTCACCTCTACCACTAGAACTTCTCCCTGAACGTCCTGCATTTCCTCGAGAGTAACGTTCCGGGTTTTCTGTCCGGCCTGTTACGTATCGGGTATCTGCTTCCAGTTTCTGACGCTTGTACGGAATCAGGCCGGTTTCCGCCCTGTGCAGAACAGTTATGCAGCTGGCAGAAACGGCAATATGCCGAACCGGCGAAGTATGACCGATATGGACGACGAAATTCCTTTTTAGACTTCAGTTATGACGAACAAAAATGAAAGCGTTGAAGAGACAATCACAGCAAATCATGCGGCCAAAATTCTTGGAATCAGCTTGAGAGCAGCTTATGAATTGGCGGCACCGAAAGGGCCCGTTCCATGTTACCGATATGGGAAAAAATGTGTTCGCTTTAACACCAAGGATATTTTGGAATATAAAGAATCATGCCGGTTTACTACGACAAAAGAAATAAACGCTGGCGGTTTACCTTCAATCAGGTTATCAATAGAAACCGAATCCGAATCACTAAGCTACTTCCAAAAACGTGGAATCGCAATCAGGCGAAGGAGTTTGATCAAAAAGAAACCGCCCGTCTGTTCGGCGCAGCAACAGGAACAATCAAACAGAAACACCTGATCAGCCAGGCTGTTGTGTTGTATTGTCAGTACAAATGTCCTGACCTTAAAGGCGGCCTCGAAATTGAAAAAGAATTGGCTCGTTTGTTCGGTTACTACGAAGGAAAGTATATTGAAGAATTGGCAGATGTGGCTCGTGATTATCGCGAAGCAGAACAAAGCCGAGTAAAACCAGCAACCATTAAAAACAAATTGTCATATCTCCGTGCAGCTTGTAACTATGCTCATAAATTTCATAAATTTGAAGCCCCTCCTCCTATTGAACTGCCCAAAGTCAAAAACGAACGCCAGTCATTTATCGATCGGCGTGAAATGATCATGCTTTCCAGAAGCTTCAGGGGGCTGGGTGCAGAAAGAGAAGCGCGGGCTCTTGTAAGAATAGCTTTTTATTCTGGCATGCGGCTTGGTGAAATGATGTCTATCGGGCGAAAATCGGCGTTACTTGACGACGGTTTTAACCTGATTGATACCAAGAACGGAGAAGATCGGTATGTGCCGATGCATCCGAAGATCACGACCGCAGTAAAGTACCTGCCAATAAGCTATTCAAAAAAATGGATGCAAGTACTGATCCGGCGCGCTATGGATAACGTAGGTTTGAAAGAAATACGATTGCATGATTTGAGACACTCGACTGCAACCAGTTTGATCAATTCAGAAAAGGATTTGTACCTTGTAAAAGACTTACTCGGTCATAAAGATATCCGGACGACACAGCGTTATAGCCATGTACTGAAAAAGACTTTGCAGGATTTTGTGAGAAAGATTAAGTAAGAATGGCAAAAAAGTGCACACACCAAACAAGAAAGAGCACTTTTCAAATAAATAAAAAATCGTGTAACTTGTTGATTTTATGGCGGAAAGGGTGGGATTTGAACCCACGATACGGTATAACCGTATACCGGATTTCGAGTCCGGCGCATTCGACCACTCTGCCACCTTTCCGTTTTTGAATCGCGAGCGCGTTAAGCTTGTAATTATAGCAGGAATCGCCCGGGATACATAACTTATTATCCTTCCGGTTTGATCCTTCCTTCCATGCCTGGCTTATAATAGTTCTTTCACCTTTTCATTTGAACAGACATACCGCAATGGCAAAAATCTACATCAAGAATGCCGAACAGATAGAGGGTATCCGTAAAGCGAGCCAACTGGCGGCCGAAGTGCTCGACTATATCGCTCCTTTTGTCAAACCCGGGGTCAGCACAGGCGAACTGGACAAACTGTGCCACGAATTCATTACGGATCACGGCGCCATCCCCGCTCCCCTGAATTACTGTCCTCCCGGCTACACTCCTTATCCCAAAGCGACCTGCATTTCTCTAAACGATGTGGTGTGTCACGGAATTCCCAATTTTAACAAGCTGTTGAAAAAAGGCGATACCTTAAATATCGATATCACCGTCATCAAGGATGGTTACTACGGCGATACCAGCCGTATGTATTTTGCCGGCGAGCCTTCCATCATGGCAAAGCGGCTTTCCAAAATCACGTACGAGTGTATGTGGCTCGGGATTAATGAAGTCAAACCGGGGGCACATTTCGGGGATATCGGTTACGTTATCCAGCAGTATGCCGAAGCGGCCGGTTACAGTGTTGTTCGCGAATTTTGCGGCCACGGCGTCGGCATTGAATTTCATGAAGAACCGCAGGTTCTGCATTACGGACGTCAGGGAACGCTTGATGAACTGAAACCGGGCATGATTTTCACGATCGAACCGATGATTAATGCGGGCGGAAAGACCATCCGTTCGATGCCCGACGGCTGGACGATAAGAACCAAAGACCGCAGTCTGTCGGCACAATGGGAACATACTGTTCTGGTCACAGATACAGGCTATGAAATCCTGACGGTATCGCCTGATATGCCATCCCCCCCCAATTTCATCCAGAAAAACCGTTAAACCACAGTGGCAGACAATACCGACAATTCCCTGAAAAGCCGTTTGATCGCCGTACGGGAAGCTGCCATCGAAAACTTCATGGCAAATCCGCATCCCCAGCGGCTGCTCAAGACCTTGTGCAGAAACGTCGATAGCGTTCTGATCGAGGCCTGGCATAAAACCGGTCTGGCAACCGAACACGTCCTTATTGCCGTAGGTGGTTACGGTCGCGGGGAACTGTATCCCCATTCGGATGTGGATGTCCTGATATTGCTGGACAAAGCTCCGGACAGCGTTTTGCAAAAGAAACTCGAATCGCTCGTCCAGCTTTTCTGGACACTGGGTGTGACCATCGGACACAGCGTCAGAACCATTGAAGAATGTCTGGAAGAATCGGCACACGACATTACCGTCCAGACCAGTCTTCTGGAAGCGCGTTACATTACCGGAAACCGTCGCCTGTTCAGAAGAATGAAAGAACGCTATGCCGCGCAGATGGATGCGCAGGCTTTCTTCGTGGCCAAAATGCTGGAAACCCGGCAGCGTCATGTCAAACTCGGCGATACCCCCTACAGTCTTGAACCGAATTGCAAGGAAAGCCCGGGCGGATTGCGCGACTTGCAGGTCATTCTGTGGGCAGCCAAGGCGGCGAAACTGGGCAATTCCTGGAATGAACTGGCCCAGCGCGGTCTTGTCACTCCGGCCGAAGCACGGCAATTGAGAAAAAAGGAAAGAGCGTTCAAGGATATCCGGATACGTTTGCATATTCAGGCCCGGCGTTGCGAAGACCGGCTTCTGTTTGATCTCCAGATACCCATTGCCGAAACTTTCAGGTTCAGAAAGAACGGGCAGCCGATGGACAAGCGCACCGCAAGTGAATACATGATGCAACGCTATTACCGGGCAGCCCACACTGTCACCCAGCTTAACATCATTCTCCTGCAAAATATGCAGGCGCGTCTTTTTCCGAAACCTCATCTTCCGGTCCGCATCAACGACCGCTTCAATGAAGTCAATAACCTGGTCGATATCACGGACGAGAACGTCTTTCTGGCTCATCCGTCTTCCATGCTGGAAGTTTTCTATTTGCTGTCGCAGCGTTCAGACCTGAAAAACATGACAGCCCGCACGCTCAGGGCCATGTGGCATGCCCGCATACACATCGATCGCACCTTCAGAAACGACTCGACCAACCAGTCGTTTTTCCTTCGCATCCTAAAGTCGCCGCGCTTTGCCGCCCGGGCGTTGCGACACATGAATGAACTGGGCATTCTGGGCCGGTATCTGCCCAGTTTTGGAAAAATCGTCGGCCAGATGCAACACGATCTTTTCCATCAATATACGGTTGACCAGCATATCCTGACGGTTGTCGCCAACCTGCACCGCTTTTCGCTTGCCGAATACGCTCATGAAAATCCGCTCTGCAGCCAGTTGATGACCAGTTTCGACAAGCCCTGGCTGCTGTATGTGGCCGCCCTGTTTCACGACATTGCCAAGGGGCGCGGAGGCGATCATTCCGTACTGGGCATGAATGATGCGAAACGCTTCTGCAAACAACACCGTTTGAGTCCGGACGATAGCGAACTCATCATTTTTCTCGTACGGGAACATCTGACCCTCTCGCAAGTGGCGCAGAAAAAAGACTTGTCCGATCCGGCAGTTATCCGGCATTTCGCCGAACAAGTCAGAGACGAACGTCGCCTGACTGCCCTGTATCTTCTGACGGTTGCCGACATTCGCGGTACCAATCCCCAGATATGGAATGCCTGGAAAAGCAAACTGCTGGAAGACCTGTTCCATCTGACATTGCGTGTACTGGGCGGCGAAGAAATCTCGGTTGATCACGAACTGAAAAAACGCCAGAAAGAAGCGCTGGCGACACTCCGGCTGTACGGCCTGCCGAAAGAGGCCCATGAAGCGTTCTGGAAACAGCTGGACATCGTTTATTTCCTGCGTCACGACGCTTCCGACATCGCCTGGCAAACCCGGACGCTTTACTGGCGCGCCAATTCATCCGAACCTGTGGTCAAATGCCGGCTTTCCCCGATAGGCGAAGGATTGCAGGTCACTGTTTACATGCTGGATCGGGCCGATCTGTTCGCCCGTATCTGCAGTTACTTCGACCGGAAAAATTTCAGCATTTTAGACGCCAAAATCCACACAACGATCCACGATTATGCGCTGGATACTTTTCTGGTAACCCGACAGGGATTTGAAAAAAACTACCGCGATATCATTACGCTGGTCGAGCATGAACTGACGGAACTGCTGAAATCGCCCAATGCGCTTCCCGCACCTTCCAAACCCCGGCTTTCGCGCAAATCCCGTTCTTTTCCGATTTCGCCGTCTCTTGACCTGAGACCGGACGCCAGTGGAAACTGTTTCGTCCTGTCCATTACGGCCAATGACCGGACAGGCCTTCTTTACGCCATTGCCCAGGTGTTCAGCCGCTATAAAGTCAATCTTCATACCGCCAAAATCATGACGCTTGGCGAACGCATCGAGGATGTATTCCTGATCGACAGCGAAATGCTTCAACATCCACGCGTCCAGATCCAGTTCGAAACGGATATGATCGACGTATTGAAAGTCAATTGAATGGTATCCAATCATGATGAGTGAACCGGTTCGCCTCTCCAAACGCATGTCTGAACTCGGCATCTGTTCACGGCGGGAAGCCGACGAATGGATTGAACGGGGATGGGTGAAAGTCGATGGAAAAACCGTTTCCCAACTGGGCAGCAAAGTCTTGCCGCATCAGAAAATTTCCATTGAAAAACAGGCGTCGCAGGAACAGGCCAGACGCGTCACCATACTGATCAACAAGCCGGTCGGTTACGTGAGCGGACAGGCAGAAGACGGTTACAAGCCGGCTGTTTCGCTCATCAGTGAAGCAACCCGCTGGAAAGGCGATCCCTCGAAAGAAAAATTCAAACCCTCGCAATTGCGCAGTCTGGTACCGGCGGGCCGGCTCGACATTGATTCGGTGGGATTGCTGGTGTTGACGCAGGATGGCCGGATCGCCAAACGACTCATCGGCGAAAACTCGGCCACGGACAAGGAGTATCTGGTCCGTGTCAAATACCTGAAACCGGGCAAACTGCCGGAGAACGATCTTCAGCTTTTGAGGCACGGCCTGAAACTGGACGGTAAGCCCCTGTTGCCGGCCAAAGTCAACTGGCAAAATGATGATCAGTTACGGTTTGTTCTGCGGGAAGGGAAAAAAAGACAGATCCGGAGGATGTGCGAGGCGGTCGGTCTGAAAGTAATCGGTTTGAAAAGAATCCGTATCGGCCAGATCAAACTGGGCGATTTGCCGCCAGGTCAATGGCGCTATTTGCGTCCGGAAGAAAAGTTCTGATTCTGCGGAAGAAAAAGCCGGCTTTTATCCGCAGAATCGCCCTGCTTCACGCTTCGTCGTCTTCGTCGAAAGCATCGGAAAAACCGAACATGTCCAGATCAAGCATCCGCATGGGATAAAGAATGCCGTCCAGATGATCGCACTCGTGCTGGACAACCCGCGCATGGAAACCCTCCGCGTCCCGGCTGATCCGCTTACCGAACTGGTCGAACCCTTCATAGTGGATTCTTGCCCATCTCGGAACGACCCCTCTCATGCCCGGAATGGACAGACAGCCTTCCCAGCCTTCGTCGATCTCATCCGTCAACGGTCTGATCACCGGATTGATCAGGACGGTTTCGGGAACCGGCGGCGCCTCGGGATAACGGTTGTTTTCATCGTAACCGAATATCACCACTCTTTTCAGCACCCCGATCTGGGGAGCAGCCAATCCTGCTCCCTGAGCTGCCTGCATGGTTTCGAACATATCCGAAACCAGTTCATCCAGTTCGGGTGTATTGAATTCCCGGACCGGTTCGGATTCCCTCAACAAACGGGAATGTCCCATCTTCAGAATTTTTCGTACAGTCATGCTATTTTTTTTCCGTCAAATGCATATCTTCAAGAAAACGCCTGAAATCGTCTTGTACTTCCGGATGTTTCAAACCCATCGTGACCGTCGCCTTGAGATAGCCCACCTTGGAACCGCAATCGAAGCGTTGACCCTCGAAATGATAGGCGTACACATCTTCTTTTTCAATCAGTCTGGCGATTCCATCGGTTAACTGGATCTCGCCTCCCGTTCCGCTCTCCAGTCTTTCAAGGCAATTGAAAATTTCCGGACGGAGAATGTATCGCCCGACAACCGCCAGCGTGGAAGGCGCTTTTTCAGGAGATGGCTTTTCGACAATGGCGTTGATAAATCCGAGACCGGCGCGATGGGGAGTCGTATCGACAATGCCGTATTGCCCCGTGTCTTTCCGCTCTACTTTCTGGACAGCCAGAATACTCCTGGATTCTGCTTCATACAGTTGAACCATCTGCTGCAAAACAGTCGGACGGTCCTCTTCTACCGTCATGAAATCGTCCGCCAGCAAAACGGCGAAAGGGTCGTTGCCGACGACAGGACGCGCACATAAAACGGCATGGCCCAAGCCTAAAGGCTCAATTTGCCGGATATAAATGCAATTGACCTGTTTGGGAAGAATATTCCGGATATGCTCCAGCAATCGGGTTTTGCCCGCCGCTTCCAGTTCGGTCTCCAGCTCATAAGCCTTGTCGAAATGATCCTCGATCGCCCGTTTGTTTCGGCCGGTAATGAAAATCAGTTCGTTTATTCCGGCAGAAACCGCTTCTTCCACGGCATATTGAATGAGCGGTTTGTCGACAATGGGGAGCATTTCTTTCGGCTGGGCTTTGGTCGCTGGCAGGAAACGACTGCCGAAACCGGCAACAGGAAAAACGGCTTTAGTTATCTTTGTCATGTTTCACCAATTGCACAAACGCCTCTTCATCAAGAATACGGATTCCCAGTTCCTGCGCTTTGGCCAGCTTGCTGCCAGGCTCGCTTCCCGCCAGAACGTAATCGGTCTTTTTGGAAACGGAATTGCTGACCTTTCCGCCCAGATTCCTGATTATTTCAGCCGCCGCCTCCCGCGTCAATGAAGAGAGCGTTCCCGTCAATACAAATTTCCGGTCTTGCAAGGGTAATGCCGGGGGCTTTTCTTTCATGGCTCGTTCAGGCCAGTGAACACCATCGTTCTGCAATTTCCCGATCAGTTCACGATTGCGTACATCATCAAAAAACTGTCGGATCGATAACGCGACAACCGGCCCGATATCGTCCACTTCCAGCAATTGCTCTTCCGTCGCATTCATCAAATCCTGAAGATTGCCGAAATGCTCCGCCAGAGAACGTGCCGTGGTTTCACCGACGTGGCGTATGCCCAGTGCGTAAAGGAAACGCGACAGGGTCGTCTCCCGCGATCTTCCCAGTTCGTCCAGCAAATTGGACGCCGATTTGTCAGCCATGCGATCCAGTCCGGAAAGGGTCTCAAGGTCCAGCCGGTACAGGTCGGCGGCATCGTTAATGATTTGCCTGTCTACAAGTTGATCAATCAGCTGTTCACCCAATCCCTCGATATTCATGGCCTTGCGTGAAGCGAACAGCTGCAATCCACCCTTTTTCTGGGCGGCACACTTGATCCAGCCTCCGGAACAACGGGCGATAGCTTCGTCTTCCGGCCGTACAATCGGCGATCCGCAAACGGGACACAAAGCGGGCATGACAAATTCGCGCGCATCAGCCGGCCGCTTTTCAGGAACGGAAGCGATAACTTCCGGAATGACATCGCCCGCTCTTCTGACAATCACGGTATCGCCGATCCGGACATCTTTTCGACGAACCTCATCTTCATTGTGAAGCGTGGCATTGGTAACCGTAACGCCGCCGACAAACACCGGCTTTAGCCGTGCAACCGGGGTAATCGCGCCGGTACGCCCGACCTGTACATTGATATCAGTCACTTCGGTCAGGACTTCCTGTGCCGGAAATTTATGGGCCAGGGCAAAACGGGGCGCTCGCGAGATAAATCCAAGTTTTTGCTGCTCGGACAAGCGATTGACCTTATAAACGACCCCGTCTATTTCGTATGGCAAAGCATCCCGCCGCGCCTCGATAGCCTGGAAAAAACCCATCAGGCCCTTGAAACCCCGCACCACTTTTCTTTCTTCGCAAACAGGGATACCCAGCTGGACAAACCAGTTGAGAAGCCGGTTCTGCGTTTCCGGCAAAGGCGCTCCGTCCAGTTCCCCGATACCGTAAGCGAAAAATTTCAATTGGCGCGACGCGGTGATTTGGGAATCCAGCTGACGCAGGCTGCCGGCAGCGGCGTTCCTTGGATTGACGAACTCCTTTTGCCCGCTTTCCCGCTGGCGCCGGTTCAGATCCTGAAAATCTTTTTTGAACATCAATACTTCACCCCTGACTTCCAGCACCTCGGGCGGAGCCAGCTCGGACAAATGAAGCGGAACGGAACGGATAGTCCGGATATTGGCGGTAATGTTTTCCCCGGACATTCCATCTCCCCGTGTCGCTGCCTGAACCAGTACCCCTTTTTCATACCGCAAACTGACAGCCAGACCGTCAAATTTCAGTTCCGCCTCGTATTCCACCTGGGCGATACCCAGTTCCTCGCCAAGCCGCCTGTCGAACGCTTCCACTTCCTCATCGGTCAAGCCGTTTTGAAGAGACAACATGGGAAGCCTGTGCTCAACCTTGTCGAACTGCGCAAGCGGAGCGCCACCGACCCGTTGCGTCGGCGAACCGGGCACGACCAGCTCGGGATAAGCCGCTTCCAGTTCCTGCAATTCTCTAAAGACCCTGTCATACTCCGCATCGGGCACAACAGGCGCATCGAGCACATAATAGGCATAATTGTATCGCTCTATTTCACTGCGCAACTTCGCAGCCCGGCTTTCCGGCGTGTCGCCCTTTTCATTACCGCCAAACAATTCAGTCTGCATGATCAGTTAAACAGCCTCAAGGCACGCGCCGAACCGGCCGGTATCGAATATTCCTGCATTTCCCGGTAAAAATCGTTCACCTGTCCGGCAATTTCTTCAAGAAAACGGTCGGTCAGCAATTGATTGCCATCGTCGACCAGAGCGCCGTCAAGACGTATGCACAGCGCCTTTCCGCACTGGATCATCTGGCTGAATCCCTCTTTTTCCGGTGCAACGCACGGAACGTCCATCAGCAAGGTCAGACGTGTCGCCGTTTCAGAAGCCGGCAATTCATTTGTCGAGAGAGTGAAAAGGACGCCTCCATTTTCCTTGTCCCGCATAACGAACTGTCCATCCGGGCGGGATTCAAACCCCTGTTTTTCAAGAGCGGTATTCAAGGTGACCTTCTGCCAGGGAGCACCGTTACTGCATATACTGATGCCCAGTTTTGCATCGTGATCTGAAACGAACTGGTACAGTCGCCGGGCCTTTTCCATCACCTCGGCCATTTCGGGAACGTCGGGTTCGGCTCCGATTGCGTCGGCAATCTGGCGCAAGCGCAACAGCAATTCCGAAAATTCGATCTCGTTCAATGCGCCGTTACGGTTGGCAATCTGGATGCAAGCCTCAATCTGGCGATAACTGTTTCCGGGCACGATAGTTTGCCAGTTCTTTTCCCCTTCGTCCCCCTCCTGCCATCCCAGAAAACGAACCGGTTTGTTTCCTGTATAGCGCAAGGACTGAAGATGAGGCAGTATTTTCTCGGCCCGGAAACTCTCTTCCGGATTAAACGGGATCGTCAGTTCGATCAGTTCGTCAACCGGCACATCCGGCACTTTGATCGGAATGACGTCATCGGCCGTTTCGTTCCCGTCGTTGTCTGTCAGAACCAGCCGGGGTTCGCTTCCGGCAAATCCGGGAGGCTCTTCGGAAACGCTGGCATTACCCAGCACAGGTTCGCGGCGTTCCGGCTTGCCGTCAGCCTGATCCGTTTTCATCAGGACATCATCGACAGGATCGGAAAAAGCCCGTTCGACATGTTTCCGCGCCCGGTATTCCTGCCATTTGTTATAGGCAATGACACCGATGACAATCGCTATCCCTATTCCGATCAAGCTTATCTGTAAATCAGTCATGCTTTTAAAACCTCATCTGAAAATTTTTCAGCGTCGTTAATGTCCACCGTGACAATTCGGGAAACCCCCTGTTCCTGCATGGTTACCCCAACAAGTTCTTCCGCCATTTCCATAGCGATCCGGTTATGCGAAATAAACAGGAACTGGGTCTCTCCTGACATTTTGGTGACCATATTGCTGAAACGTTCCGTATTGGCGTCATCCAGAGGCGCATCCACCTCATCGAGCAGGCAGAAAGGCGCAGGATTCAGCTGAAACAACGAAAAAACCAATGCTATCGCGGTTAGCGCTTTTTCTCCACCCGACAGCAGGTGAATTGTGGCATTTTTTTTACCGGGAGGCTGAGCCATGATTTGCACGCCGGAATCCAGAATTTCACTGCCCGTCATCAACAATTGCGCGTGACCGCCGCCAAACAGCATCGGAAACAGTTCGTTCAAGGATTTGTTGACCTGATCGAAGGTATTTTTCAACAAGTCCCGCGTTTCCCTGTCAATCCGTTTTATCGCATCTTCCAGCGTCGTCGTGGCATCGCTCAAATCCTGATATTGTTCCTGAAGATACCCCTGCCTGCGCTCGCCTTCTTCCAATTCGATGGCCGCTCCCAGATTGACCGGCCCCAGTTTTTCGATTTCAGCCGACAAACGGTCGATTTCCGACTGGAAAACCGACGGCTTTGCTGAGTGTGGCAACCATTTTGCCAATTCATCCACATCTGCGGCGACCTCCGCCAGTTTCCGGTCGTACTGTTCGGCATCCAGACGTGCTGCCTGTTCTTTCAATTGCAAGGAGACTATTTTATCTCTTTGCGGCTGCAAAGCTCTTTCCAGTTGAAGCCTTTGTTCAAGCGAAGTTCGCAATTGTTGAGCCAGATCATCCAGATTCTGCCTCAATTTTGTCATCGCTTCCTCCTGGGCCACACGCCTGTCCAGCAGGGTCTGGAGATTGTCCTGAGCCGCCTTGTCGTCCAGTTCCTGAAGCTCAAGCTGTCCCTGATCCAGGTTGCCGGATACCGTCGCAATCTGTTTTTCTGCCGTTTCGATCTGCCGTTCAAGTTCTGCAAGGCGCTTCATGAGCGATTCTTTTTCAAATGCCGCCTGTTCTACCTTGCGCTCCGCCTGACGCAGTTCTTCCCGGAAAATTTTCAGCTTTTCTTCTTCACCGACCGTTACATCCCGAAAATCCTCTTCCTTTTGCTGCCACTCACCCAGCAGCCGGTCCATTTCTTCGAGCCTTTTTTCTTCTTCACACAGGGCGACTTCTTTCTCGCGCCTTGCCTCCTCCAATTCATTCAGATCGTTCTCGACCCGGGTGGTCTGTTCTCTGTAAAGCCGTTCCGCCTCTTCCGCTTTCAGAATCGACAAGCGGATATCGTGGATACGATGCGTCATACTGCCTGCCTGATTGCGCCATTCCTGTAGCTGGGCATGCACTTCGTTCAGCTCTGTCTCGACCTGTTTGAGCTGCGCCAGCGCGGCAGACCGTTCGGTCTGCCGCCTCTTTTGCAACTGTTCGAGTCTTTCGATCTCCTGCTGCCGTGAAAAAAACCCCTCTGTTTCGGATTCGACGGTAAACAGACGCACACTTTTCCGGTCGATCAGGTGTCCTTCAGGGACAACATAACAGGCACCTGCCGGCAACCTTTCCCTTTCAAGCAAGGCAGCCTCAAGACTGTCGGAAATATAAACATAACACAGCCAGTTTCTCAGCACTTCCGACAAATACGGTTTATCGCAACGGACCAGCTCGGCAAGCGACACCGGACCATCTGCCTTCCTGTCGTCTGCAACCGAAAACGTCGTATCACCAGCTGTAAAAAAACAGACCCTGGCAGGCAAGTCCTCTTTCGAAAACGATCTTGCCCAATCCAGAGAAGACAATTCAAATGCCCCTATTCTTTCCGCCAGAACCGTTTCCAGCGCTCTTTCCCATTTGGCATCAATATGAATGAACTGCCACAGGGGCGGGAAATCCGCCAGCTCATGCCTGTCCAGCCAATCCTGCCATTTTCCCCGCGTCCGGGTTTTATCCTGCAACTGTTTCAAGGCCGACAAACGGGCTTCACCTTGCATACAAAGAGTCGTGTACTCATCCAGCTGTCCACGCATGACACGGCATGTTTCTTCCAGTTCCGGAATCTGCTCCTCTTTGAATTCTTTCTTCAAACGCAGCTCTTCAAGCTCGTATTCCTGCCCGGCCAGCTCTTCCCGCATCGACGCCAGCGCATCCGCATCCGGTTCTGGCATCTCCTTTTGTTGCCGAAACAGTTTTTCCTGCCGTATCTGGAGATCGGCCAGTGAAGCGGTCAGGTTTTTATGACTGTTGGACGAAACGGCAATTTGCTGCCGGATCTGCAAAATACGATCGTGAATCTCTTGCGCCTGTTCACGAACCGAATCCAGACTGTTTTCACGTTCCGGCAATTCGTCAATCCGGTGCAGGTAGTCCTCCTGTGCGGCTTCGCTATCCAGGCTGATCCCGGCAAGCGCCTCTTTTGCGCTCGCGAACTCTTCGGAAAAAGCCGCGATCTGCCCCGACCATTGATCTTTCTGGTTTCGGTAGGCAAGCATCTGCGCCTGCAATCTTTTTTTTGTTTCAATCACGTACCGGATCTGCGCTTCAAGACTGCCTATTTCCGCATTGGTCTGGTAAAGCTCGCCTTGCGCACCATGCAGTTTCCGGTTTGCACTGTCATGCGTTTCCCTCAATCTTTCAAGCTCTGCCTCACATTTGAACAGGCTGGCAGTCATTGCCTCGAGTTCGGTTTTCGCTGCCTCTGTCTTTTGCATCAGCTCCGTTTGTTCCCTGACGCTCATTTGCTTCTGCATCAGCCAAAGCAATTTCTGCTGCCTGTCCCGCGCTTCGGTCAGGTTGCGATACTGTCTGGCCAGATCGGCCTGAAACCGGAGCTTTTCCAGATTCTGTTCCAGTTCATGCAGAATATCGGAAACCCGGTTCAGGTTTTCACGGGTATCAAGCAAGCGGTTTTCTGTTTCGCGACGTCTTTCACGATACTTCGAAACGCCTGCCGCCTCTTCAAGAAAAACCCGCAGCTCTTCCGGCCGCGATTCGATAATACGGGCGATCATGCCCTGTCCGATAATCGCATAGGCTCGCGGGCCCAAACCGGTTCCCAGAAAAATATCCTGGACGTCCCTGCGTCGTACTGGAACATTATTGATGAAATAGGTTGAACCGCCCTCACGCGTCAGAACCCGTCTGACGGCCAGTTCGCCATATTTTCCCCACTGGCCGCCGATTCTTCCATCGCTATTGTCGAAAGTCAGCTCGACAGACGCTCTTCCGGAAGGCTTGCGCTGTGCAGTTCCATTGAAAATAACATCCTTCATCGATTCGCCGCGGAGTTCGGACGCACGCGACTCGCCCAGAACCCAGCGAACGGCATCGATAATATTCGATTTGCCGCAACCGTTCGGGCCGACGACACCAACCAGTTTTCCTCCGATCTGAATGGTCGTGGGATCGACGAACGATTTGAAACCCGACAATTTTATGGACTTTAACTGCACAAATAAAAATACCCTTTCATAAAGCCATAATCATATCATTCGCCTATTCGTGAATTGGTAAAAAAGCGTGATTTCATCTGCCAGACTTCCGGCTGCTTTCTTCTTTCGGGTAAAAGTGCAATTACCGGAGATAACTATTTGCCTTTGCTCAGCTTTTTACATTTTTTCGGTTTTTGTCACGCCGCTTTTTTTGTATACTTGGAACATCTTTCAAAGGAGTCTTGCCATGCACAAAATCCTGAGTGGACTGCTGTCGCTGATCATTTTATGCGTCTTTACGGCACCTCTCGGGCTGGCGGCCACCAAAAAGCGGGTAAAACTTCCTTCAAAAAAACAGCAGCAAAAACCGTGCCATCCGGAAAAAAAGGAAAAAGCACACCGGTCGCCCGACAAAAAGCCGTTCCTTCAAAAAGGAAAAATGCCCGGATCGTTTCAACCCGCCATGCAAAAAAACCGTCCAAAAGAGTAGTCACGCTGGATCGGCGTACCTCACACAACCGTTCGCGTGCCGCTTACCGAAAAGTGTCTCTGAGACGGTCGGTTCCCGTTGTGCCCCGCTACTCTTTCGGTGATCTGGCCGGTCTCAAAAACACGTATGATCCCCTGTCGCTGAAATCCAATGCGGCGCTTGTACTGGACGAGTCCAATCTCGAAATCCTCTTTGAAAAAAACTCCGATATCGCCTTGCCGATGGCTTCCATCACGAAGCTGATGACAGCGCTGGTTGTCGTCGAATCCATGCAGGACATGAATGAAATTCTTGAAATCACTGAAGAAGATGTGGATGTACAGAAACACACAAGTTCGCGTCTTCGGGTCGGAACAAAAATGACGCGCGCCAATCTGTTGCATCTGGCTTTGATGAGTTCGGAAAACCGGGCTGCGGCAGCATTGGGCCGCAATTATCCCGGCGGGATTTCCGCTTTTGTCAATGCCATGAATATCAAGGCACAGGTACTGGGCATGTCCGATTCCCGTTATGTTGATTCCAGCGGACTATCCAGCGGAAATATCGCCAGCGCCCGTGATCTGGCCAAGCTCGTGATGGCCGCTGCCCAATATCCGATCCTCAGAAAATATTCGACCGATACTTATTACTCTATAGACGACGGATTGCGCGAAATGCATTATGGCAACACCAACGGACTGGTTCATAACCCCGAATGGCATATCCGCTTGCAGAAAACCGGCTATATTTCCGAAGCTGGCCAGTGCTTGGTCATGCAAGCGGTCATCAATGGACGTCCGATCGTCATGGTATTTCTCGATTCCAAGGGAAAAGGAGCCCGCCTGGCGGACGCCCAGCGTATCCGGAGCTGGCTGACGCAATCTGAAACATCCATCACTGAACCCCGGGTCTGATTTTTTCGACAAAAAAGCCGGCTGTTTACGCCGGCTTTTTTCATGGTTACGGGACAGAATTCAGGCTTTAAAAGGATGGCGCAAAACCAGTGTCTCTTCCCGGTCGGGACCTGTCGAGACCATATCGACCGGCTTGCCGACCAGTTCTTCGATACGTCTGATATAAGCCTGTGCATTCTGCGGCAAGGCTTCCATCGACTTGGTACCGATCGTGTTTTCCTTCCACCCTGGCATTTCCTCGTAAATGGGTTCGCAACGTGCCGCATCTTCTGCATTGGACGGAAAAATGGAAATGTCCTTCCCATCCATTTTATAGCCGACGCAGATCTTGATGGTGTCCAGACCGTCCAGCACGTCCAGCTTGGTCAGGCACAGGCCGCTCAAGCCGTTCAACTGCGCGGAACGACGCAACAACGCCGCATCGAACCAGCCGCAGCGGCGTGGACGTCCCGTCACGGTACCGAATTCCATACCGACAACGGAAAGATGTTTTCCCACGCCTTCGTTTGTCGAGAGTTCCGAAGGGAAAGGGCCGGAACCGACGCGGGTGGTATAAACCTTGGTAATACCAAGAATGTAATTGAGCATGCCCGGCCCGATACCCGCTCCCGCCGAGGCATTCCCTGCCACGCAATTGCTGGAAGTGACATACGGATAAGTGCCGTGATCGACATCGAGCATACTGCCCTGTGCGCCTTCAAAGAGCAGGTTCGCCCCGGATTCATACGCCCTGTTCAGGGCTGACGATACATCGGCAATCAACGGCCTGATACGGGGAACGACTGCCAGAGCATCTGCCAGCGTCTTCTGGTAATCAACCGGTTCAACCTTGAGATAGTTTTCCAGTACGAAATTATGGTAATCCATATTCCGCTTCAGTTTTTCCGCAAAAAGGTCCGGATTCAACAGATCGGCAACACGAATGGCGCGACGCGCCACCTTGTCTTCGTAAGCCGGCCCGATGCCTTTTCCGGTCGTGCCGATTTTCGCGTCCCCGCGACGCAATTCACGGGCCAGATCCAAAGCGGTGTGATAAGGCAGGATCAAGGGACAGGCTTCCGAGATTTTGAGCCGTGAAACCACTTCAATACCGACCGCTTCCAGCTTGTCGATTTCCCGTAACAGATCCGGAATGGAAAGCACACATCCGTTACCGATATAACAGGCGACGCCGGGCCGCATGATTCCCGAAGGAATCAGCTGCAATGCCGTCTTCTGGCCGCCGATTACCAGCGTATGCCCTGCATTGTGGCCGCCCTGGAACCGGACAACTCCCTGCGCATGATCCGTCAACCAGTCGACGACTTTTCCTTTTCCTTCATCGCCCCATTGAGTTCCGACTACTATTACGTTTCTGGCCATATTTCCACTCATTCGTTACCTGCCGTTTTCAGTATCCAGTCACCGTTGTCCGCTTCCTGAACCAGGAAACGATCGCAAACAAACTCGTCATGCTCGGATCGTGAATTCGGCAATTCATAAACAACAATTTCGCCCGACTGTCTCAGTTCCCCGATTTTCCGACACAACTTTTCATCGTCGCTCCAGGGCGCAAGAATGACATGACGCTTTTCGGCTGCGGGAAGCACTCTCGCCAGTTCTCTCAAATCCATCGAGAAACCGGTTGCCGGACGTGAACGCCCGAACGCTTCCGCGACATGATCGTACCGGCCGCCCCGCGCAATGGCATTTGGCAACCCGGGCACGTAAGCGGCGAACATGACGCCGCTATGATAATGATAGCCATGCATGTCGGCAAGGTCGATTGTAACCCTGTCGCATTCAGCCTGACCAGCCAGATATTCCAGTTCAGCCAGCGCCTTTGCAATGCCTTCGGTATCCGGCAGTATTTTTTTCGCTTCTTTCAGTATCTCCACATCGCCATACATACTGGGCAATGCCAGCAACGCGGTGCGTGTATCTTCATGAAAGCCTTTCGTCAGCTCGATCAACCCCGGCATATCTTTCGTTTCCAGCAAATCGAACAGCTGCGCTTCAAATATCTGGGCCAGCGGATCGCTTGCGATCAAGGCTTTTAACACGCCAACATGGCTCAGGTCGAGACAAACCCCGGAAATGCCTGCCGCTTTCAGGGAAGCCAATGCAAGACTCTGGATTTCCGCATCGGCCTCGATGCCGGGGTAACCGAATATTTCAGCCCCGATCTGCAAAGGTTCCCGTGTCGCCTGCAAACCTGAAGGACGTGTGTGAAGAATGCTGCCGGCATAACACAGCCGGGTCACTGTATTGCGATTCAAAAGATGGGCGTCGATCCGGGCAACCTGTGTGGTCATATCCGCACGAATGCCCATGGTACGGCCCGACAACTGGTCAATCAGCTTGAAGGTATAAATTTCGGTGTCCTGCCCCACGCCGGTCAGTAACGACTCCAGATATTCGAGCATGGGAGGAATGACGAGTTCGTAACCGTAGGAACGGAATTCATCGAGAATTTTTCGCCGCAGATCTTCCATCTTGCGTGCCTCGGAAGGCAAAACGTCAGCGATAAATTCCGGTAAAAGCCAGTTAGGCATGATTCAAATTCAGCAAAAAAGTTAAATGATAATACAGGGAGCCGCTAAAGGAGGCACAAAAAACCTAGTGCGCCCCTCCGGGATGTTTCATGTAACGGAAAAATTCGGAAGTGGGATCCACCACGAGAACATCTTTCTTGTCCTTGAAACTTTCCTTGTAGGCTTCAAGACTGCGATAAAAACGATAGAACTCCGGATTTTTGCTGAAGGCACTGGCGTAAATACGCGAAGCCTTGGCATCGCCCTCACCTTTTATCTTTTCCGCATCGCGGAAGGCTTCGGCAAGGATAACCGTTCTCTGCTTGTCGGCATCGGCCCTGATTTTTTCGGATTCGGCTTCGCCAATCGATCGCAGTTCATTGGCCACGCGCGTCCGTTCCGACTTCATTCTTTCAAAGACGGAACTGTTAATCTGGTCGACATAATCGACCCGTTTAAGACGCACATCGATGATTTCCACACCGATATGCCTGGTTTCATTCGCCATCTTGTTTTTGACGGCCGACATCAACCGATTCCGGTCGCCGGCAATGACTTCACTCACCGTCCGTTTGGTGATTTCGTCGTTTAAAGCCGCCTTGACGATTTGCGCCATCCGATCCTGCGTTCTTTGCTCATCTCCGCCGAAGCTGATATAAAACAGGCGAGGATCGACAATCCGCCATTTAACATAGGAATCGACCAGAATATTCATCTTTTCAGCTGTAATAATCCGATCCGGCTCATGCGTTTCTGTTGAAAGAATCCGCTTGTCAAGAAAAAGCGCATTCTGAAAAGGAGCGGGCAATTTGAAATACAGGCCAGGCTCATCAATGATTTCCTTGACCTCTCCCATCGCAAAAACGATAGCGTATTGCCGCTGATCCACCACAAAAATCCCGGTCCCAACCGTCAGGGCCATCACCGCAAAGATAAAAAATCCGATAACGTAACGCATTATCTTCCTCCTCTTACGCGATCTTCGCGGGCCCGCTCTTTCTCACCCCCACGTGCCGAAGCGGAAGAGTCGGACGAAGAAGCGGATTGCGAGCCGTTTCTTTCGGAATCCGGGGATCCCGTTTGCGCAATCAGCCTGTCCAAAGGCAAATACAGCAGGTTATTGCCTGTTTTGGCGTCGACCATCATTTTGGTGGTATTGGCAAAAATCTGCTGCATCGTTTCCAGATACATCCTGTCCCGCGTCACAGCAGGCGCTTTCTGGTATTCGGCAACAATCTGTCTGAACCGGGAAGCGTCACCCTCGGCATTGGCGACAACCTTGTGCCGGTATGCCTCGGCTTCTTCTTTCAGACGTGCTGCTGCTCCACGCGCTCTCGGGATCACATCGTTGGCATAGGCCTGTCCTTCGTTTTTCAGCCGTTCACGATCCTGTCCCGCCTTGACGGCATCGTCAAAAGCCGCCTGAACCTGTTCAGGCGGTTGCACACCCTGCATCGTCACATTGGTAACAAGCACTCCCGAACGGTACTGGTCAAAAATTTCCTGCATGATTTTCTGCGCGTCCATAGCGATCTGGTCGCGCCCTTCATACAGGACAAAATCCATTTTTTTGCCGCCGACTACTTCGCGGATAGCCGATTCCGCAACCTGTCTGACCATGTCTTCCTGATCGCGGTTGTTAAAGACCCAATCGGCCGCATCTTTCAGTTTGTATTGAACGGCAAACTGGATATCGACAATGTTTTCGTCGTTTGTCAGCATCAGGGCTTCTTCGAGCTTTTTGTTCCTGAGATTGTTACGGTACCCCACCTCGACAGTCCGCACCTGCGAGACATTGACGACTTCATGGCTTTGTATCGGCCAGGGTATCCGCCAGTTGATGCCGGACGGCGCAAAACGGCTGAAACGGCCGAAAGTCATGACAACGCCCGTTTGTCCCTCCTGAACAGAATAAAAGCCGGTTCCCAACCAGAACACGGTCGCGATGAGCAGGATCAGGCCAAGCGCGATCTTGAGGCCGCGAGGACGCGCTTCCCTGTCGCCAAATGGATCGTCGTCATCCTTGTTCGGATCTTCAGGATCTTCAGGTTTCTGGTCTTTTTTTCTTTTCCAGCGAAAAAGACGGTTTAAACGACGATTGAAATCCTTCCACATTTTTTCGACGTCAGGCGGTTGCTCCCGGTCGAAACCGTGGCCGTGGCCGAACAGATCGTCACACAGTGGATCCGGCTTGCTTGAATCGGGTAACGGTGAAAACAACATTCTCAAAATTATGTGAAATGGTTCAAATCAATTACTGGCAATATCGGAATGATTGTCAGATCCATCTCTTTCATCCATATCACCGGAACGGGAAA
The DNA here is from genome assembly GCF_000158475.2 of Oxalobacter paraformigenes. Classification (GTDB taxonomy): domain Bacteria; phylum Pseudomonadota; class Gammaproteobacteria; order Burkholderiales; family Burkholderiaceae_D; genus Oxalobacter; species Oxalobacter paraformigenes. The sequence goes on from NZ_KI392031.1 coordinate 1,673,393, forward strand.
TCTTCTGGTCCTTCGCGTATTCAGCAATGGCACTTCTCAGCAAATCAAGGCCTTCGCCCGTTCTCGCGCTGACAAATACCCGACTGATTTTACCATACTCATCCCGCTCTAAAGCGGGTTTTAAACCTGCCGCATCAATCTTGTTCCAGATGAGCAGTTGCGGCACATCCCGGGCCCCGATTTCTTCCAGGACGGTATTGACCTCATCAATTTGCTCGTTTCTCATGGGATTGGCGGCATCGACGACATGCAGCAACAGATCGGCATGTATGGTTTCTTCCAGAGTGGCCCGAAAAGCGGCTACCAGTTGATGGGGCAATTCACGGATGAACCCGACGGTATCGGATACCACCACATTACCTACGGATTCCAGATAAATGCGCCTTGAAGTCGTATCCAGCGTCGCAAACAACTGATCGGCTGCATAAGTGCCGGCTTTGGTCATGGCATTAAATAGCGTGGATTTGCCTGCATTCGTGTAACCCACCAGTGAAAGCGAAAACACCTGATTCCGGTTACGCGACCGTCGTTGCGTTTCGCGCTGGCGCTGCAACTTTCCCAGTCTGGTTCGGAGCATGCGCACTCTCTCGCCAATCAGACGCCGGTCGGTCTCCAGCTGGGTTTCCCCGGGACCCCGCAAACCGATACCCCCCTTTTGTCTTTCCAGATGGGTCCAGCCCCTGACCAGCCGCGTCATCAGATGCTGCAATTGCGCCAGTTCCACCTGAACCTTGCCTTCATGACTCTTCGCCCGCTGGGCAAAAATATCCAGAATCAGACTGGTCCGGTCAACAACCCCGATATCCAGCCGCTTCTCGAGATTGCGTTGCTGTGCGGGAGAGAGCGCATGATTGAAAATAACAAGCCCGGCATTGTACAAATGAACGGCCTGAACAATCTCATCCACTTTCCCGCTTCCGACATAAAAAGCGGCATCGGGGCTGGACCGTTTGCCTGTCACGGTAAAAACGGGTTCCGCACCTGCCGATCGGGCAAGCAAGGATAGTTCCCCGACACTCGCAGCAAAATCGCCTTTTCCGAAATCGACTCCGACAAGAATGGCTTTTGTCATTTCAACAACCCGTTCCGGAAGGCATCAGGCATTTTCCTCATCCGCATTCAGGTTGATGGCTCTGGAAGGCACAACGGTCGAAATGGCGTGCTTGTAAACCATTTGGGTAACGCTGTTACGCAGCAATACGACATACTGGTCAAAAGATTCGACCTGTCCCTGCAATTTGATCCCGTTGATCAGATAAATGGAAACAGGAATATGTTCCTTGCGCAGAATGTTCAAAAAAGGATCCTGCAGCATTTGTCCCTTGTTCGCACTCATGTTTGACTCCATTGAATAATAGTTTTAATTGGTTACTGGAGACGAAATCCGGTTTAGTGTACCGTAGAAGGCACTCCTGAAACAGGTCAACTATACCTTATTTATGGCATCTGGATATGACCTGTTTCAGTTTGGGTCGATTATTTCGCAAATGGATTCTTGCCGGATCTGAATTCGATACGCAAAGGTGTTCCGGTCAGGGAAAACGCATCCCGGAAATGTTTTTCCAGATAACGCTTGTAATCGTCGCCGACATTTTCCAGACTGTTTCCGTGGATGACGATAATGGGCGGATTCTGGCCGCCCTGATGGGCATATCGCAATTTGGGCCGGATGGAACCCTGCCGGCGTGGCGGCGCCTGATGTTCGACCGCTTCCTCCAGCACACGCGTCAGACGTGGCGTCGAAAGTTTGGCCATTGCGGCAGCATAGGCGGCATCGACCGACCGCATGAGGGCGCCGATCCCGGTTGCTTTCAGAGCCGATACATAATGGAACTTCGCAAAAGAAAGAAAATGCAGTTTTCGTTCGACTTCGGCTTTGACTTCCCGGCGTTTGTCCGGCGGCAAACCGTCCCATTTATTGATGCCGACAACCAGCGCTCTTCCGCTTTCCAGAACAAAACCGGCAATATGGGCATCCTGTTCCGAAATATCCTGTTGCGCATCCAAAAGCAGAAGCACGACATTCGCTTCGGAGATAGCCTGCAAGGTTTTGACGACTGAAAACTTTTCAATCGCCTGAAAAACTTTTCCCCGTTTCCGGAGACCTGCGGTATCGACCAGTGTGTAGTGCTTGCCGTCCCGCTCGAAAGGAATCTCGATGGCATCGCGTGTTGTTCCCGGCAAATCAAAAGCAATGACCCGCTCCTCTCCCAAAAGCGCATTGATCATGGTGGATTTGCCGACATTGGGACGACCGACGACAGCCAGCCTGACAGGCCTCTGTTCTCCTGCAATCCCGTCTTCCGTCTCGGCAGGCGCATACGGCACCTTTCCAAGCGCTTCTTCAAGCAGGGTATGTACCCCGTCGCCGTGTGCAGACGAAATGACCAGAGGATCGCCCAGCCCAAGTTCATAGAAATCCGCCACGACAGCAGTATATTTCATGCCTTCGGCCTTGTTGACGACAAGAATGACAGGACGCCCGCATTTGCGGAGATAATCGGTGATTGCCTTGTCGTGCGGCGTGATTCCCTGGCGTCCATCAACCATAAACACGACAACGTCCGACTCGGCAACGGCCTGTTTCGTCTGTTTGGCCATTTCCTGCAGGACACCTTCTTTCACAACCGGTTCGAAACCGCCCGTATCAATCACCAGAAAAGGACGGTCTCCCATTCTTCCTTCCCCGTAATGCCTGTCCCGGGTCAAACCGGGATAATCGGCGACCAGCGCGGCCCTCGAACGGGTGAGCCGGTTAAATAAAGTGGACTTGCCGACATTGGGACGGCCGACCAGGGCAATGACAGGTTTCATTTCTTAATCCAGGGTAAATGCCTGCAACGATCCGGCACGCGTTTGAACAATCAGCCTGTCGCCAACCACAATGGGCGTTGCGGAAATAGCCGATCCATCCGTTTCGATCCGCGCATCGAACGAACCGTCGTAACGCGACAGGAAATGGACAAATCCCTGCCCGTCCCCTGTCGCAACCGTGGAACCGAAAGGCACAGGCGTTGTCAGGTCGCGATAGGTCATTTTGTCATTTCGCCAGACACTTTGCCCGCGAAAATTGGAGAAAGCGTAAACCTTGTCATCTGCATCAACCGCATAAACATGCTCTTCATCGATACTGACACCGACCTTGCTGGAAAAATTCTTGACCCAGAACGTCGAGCCTGACACCACATCGAAACAGCCGATACGGCCCTGATAGGCCGTGACACAGACGCCCTGTCCGTAAATCGCCGGGACACCCGACATATCGGCTATGCGTTCGAGTTCAGTTGCCCCTCGCGCGTCGCCAATAGGAATTTCCCAGCGTATAGCCCCGTTGTTCAACATCATCGAAAGCATTCTGCCACCGGGCAACGAAACGATCGCTGTCGGTCCGACTGTCGCTATTCCCGGAGATGAACGCAACATCAGGGAAGGCGCGCGGTGCGCCACCATCCACTTCCGTTCACCTGTATCGACATCATAGGCGGCTATCTTGTTGTCCATGCTCCGGACCACGACGAGACCGTGTGCGATAACGGGAGCGGCCAGCACTTCTGTTGAAACCGGGGCTTTCCATTTTTCCTGTCCATCGGAATCCAGAGCGATCAAAACGCCTTTGACACCGGCAACCACCACTGTAGTGCCATCACTGGCGACCCCGGCCGTCAAGTCCATATCGACATTTTTGCGCCAGATTTCATTGCCGGTTGAGGCGTCGACTTTGACAACCGTCCCATCTGCGGCCGCGCTGTAAATGGCGTCGTAAGTATAGGCCGGTGAAAACACATAATTCCCCGACGAACCGACATTGGCCGACCAGACACGATGAGGGGTTTTCGAGGGCGTGAACTGGGCAAGCGCGGCAGGCGGATGGCGTGGCGCCGGTTTTGAAAACCAGTTGAACATGCTGCATCCCGCCAGCGGCAACAACAGGGCCGCACTGGACAGGACAACGATTGATCGTAACAGTTTCTTCACAAATCTATCCTTTGGATTCTGATGGAACACCGATTTCTTCCAGTTTGAGCTGAATCAGTTGCTTGCCCGGATCGTCCGGCAAAGCTTTTTCCAGTGCAGTTTGGTAAGCGATACGGGCTTCGGCCAGTTTGTTTTGCGCGACCAGAAAATCTCCTTTCCTGTCTTCCGCGAGACTGGCAAACGGTTCCGGGAAGCTGACGGAAAGCAGTTTCATGCCTTCGTCGTACGCTTTCTCATCAAGCAGGATTCCAGCCAGACGGATACGCGCGATCGCCTTATAACCATCCTGTTTACCGTTATCGACGATCCATTTCAGTTGCGACTTGGCGGTATCGGCATCCTTTTCCTCGTAAGCCATCCTGGCGGCGACGAGGGTTACCATGGGCGCGTAAGCCGTGCCCCCGAATTTTTCCTGGGTGTCTTTGGCAACTCGCAATGCCCTTTCACTGTCGCCGGACAGAACGGCACTCTGCATCTCGTAATATAACTGGGAAGCCTGCGCCGTCTGTTTGCGCTGGTAATATCCCCAATACGCGTAAACAGCATAACAGCCCAATACGATAATCAGGACCCAGGTAATCCAGTTCCCGTGTTTCTTCCACCATGCCTTGATGGATTCCAGTTGTTCCTGTTCTTCTAGATCGTAAGCCATGTCTGATGAATTAATGAATACAATGATCGTGCGAAGGATGATTCTCTCCACACCCGCATTCGCCGACAATCTGATCGACCAGATAATCGGCTACTTTTTCAAACGGGACACTTGTCTGATTGTTCCCCGCGTTTTCCGCCCGCAACGCCTTGACACTGGCCTGTCCGCTGCTGATTTCGTCTTCTCCGATCAGAATCGCGAATGTCGCACCGCTTTCATCCGCCCGTTTCATTTGCGCCTTGAAACTGCCTCCGGAATTTAACGAGGCACAGTACAGAATGACATCCAGTCCGGTGTTTCTCAGCGCTTCGGCCAGAACCGTCGCCTCCAGCAGAGCGTCTTCGCCCTGATGGGCAATGAACACATCCGCCTTTTTTGACGAGTCGATGCCGCCTTTGGCCTTCATGAGTTCGATCAGCCGCTCGACGCCCATGGCAAATCCGCACGACGGCGTAAATTTGCCGCCGAACATTTCGAAAAGTGGATCGTACCGGCCGCCGCCGCAAACTGTTCCCTGCGCGCCCAGTTCTTCACTGATCCATTCGAAAACCGTCCGGTTGTAATAATCCATCCCCCTGACCAGTCTCGGGTTAATCGTAAAAGGAATATTGTTCCTTCGCAAAATCTTTTTTACCCCTTCAAAGTGATCGAGCGATTCCCTGTCCAGATAATCGAGCAGTTTCGGAGCGGCATTGACCATATCCTGCATGTGCGGATTTTTCGTGTCCAGGATGCGCAAGGGATTACTGTACAACCTTCTTTGGGCATCCTCATCCAGCACGTCCTTGTGCCGTTCGAAATAGGCGATCAGATCGGCACGGTGCCGGTTGCGTTCTTCTGCGTTACCGATGGAATTGAGTTCAAGGCGGATGTTGTCGAGTCCGAGATCGTCCCACAGTCGCTGGCAAAGCAGAATCAGTTCGGCGTCGATATCCGGCCCCGGAAAACCGACCGCTTCCGCCCCGATCTGGTGAAACTGCCGGTAACGTCCCCGCTGCGGGCGTTCATGCCGAAACATGGGGCCGGTATACCACAGGCGCTTTGAACCGTTATAAGTAAGATTATGTTCGAGAACGGCCCTGACGACACCGGCTGTACATTCCGGTCGTAATGTCAGCTGATCGCCGTTTAACGAATCCTCGAAAGAATACATTTCCTTTTCAACAATATCGGTCACAGCGCCTAAACCACGAGCGAACAGGGAAGTTTCCTCGACAATCGGCGTTCTGATGCGCTCGTAGCCGTAACTTTTCAATACCGACTCGACAGTGTTTTCCAGCAACTCCCAGACAGGAGACTCATCGGGAAGAATGTCGTTCATTCCCCTGATGCCCAGTATTTTCCTGATTTTTTTTGCCTTGTTTTCTTCAGACATGCTTGTAAATTACCTGTTTTTCTTCAAAAAACCTTACGGTTTGCTCCCGTAATGGGACTCGACATACTTCAGGATAATTTCCTGAAACTGTCCCTCAATGTTTTCACCGCGCAAGGTGGTTTTCTTTTCGCCGTCCTCAAAAACGGGAACGGCAGGCAATTCTCCATTGCCTGGCAAACTGATACCGATATTGGCGTGACGCGATTCACCCGGGCCATTCACGATACATCCCATCACAGCCACACTCATTGTTTCGACGCCGGGGAAGCGATCCTTCCAGAGCGGCATTTGCGCACGCAGATAATCCTGTGTACTGTTGGCCAGTTTCTGAAACAGGCCGGACGAAGTACGGCCGCATCCCGGACACGACACGACCACAGGGGCGAAATTACGCATCCCCATCGTTTGCAGCAATTCCTGCGCCACGACGATTTCTTTCGTTCTGGCTTCACCGGGCCCGGGAGTCAGTGAAATGCGGATTGTATCGCCAATCCCTTCCTGCAACAACACGGACAGGGCGGCAACGGAAGCCACAATGCCCTTGCTGCCGACACCGGCCTCCGTCAGGCCAAGATGCAGCGCATAAGGACATCGTCGAGACAATTCCCGGTACACGGCGATCAAATCCTGCACACCGGACACTTTACAGGACAAGACAATGCGGTCTTGCCCCAATCCCAGCTCTACAGCACGGTCGGCGCTCCCGATAGCGGAAGAAATCAAGGCTTCATACATGACGCTCTGAACCGGCCAGGGTTGCCTGCGCTCTGCATTTTCATTCATGAGCCGTTCGAGCAAACCCTGATCGAGACTTCCCCAGTTGACCCCGATACGGACAGGTTTGTCATAACGGCAAGCGACGGCAATCATGTCGGCAAAATGGGCGTCCTTTTTCGCGCCCTGTCCGACATTTCCCGGATTGATCCGGTATTTGGAAAGCGCTCTGGCACAATCCGGAAACCGCGTCAGCAGCAAATGCCCGTTATAGTGAAAATCGCCTGCCAGCGGCACATCGTATCCCAGTGAATCGAGCCGGTCGCGAATCAGTGGTACCGCTTTTGCCGCCTCGGAAGTATTGACTGTCAGGCGCACCAGTTCGGAACCGGCTCTTGCCAGCTCCGCGACTTGACGAGCGGTCGCTTCCACATCCGACGTATCGGTATTGGTCATCGATTGCACAACGACAGGCGCTCCCTGTCCGATCAGAACGGTGTTTTTCCCGTTTTTCACGGTCACGCCATACGTCTGTTTCCGCTGCATTCTCCCGGCTATTACCGGCTCATTCTGGAAATTCATGAGACTTACTTCAAACTTATTCTGGCTACCGAATTAACGGTACGCGGCGCCAGATCGACAGGCGCGCCCCTGAACTCCATAGTTACCCCCGGCGCATAGCCGACAATAACCGTAACCGGTTCGTTAATGTCGAGCTGACGTTGCTCTCCCGGCTTTCCCATATATTCCGTGATAACGGAACCGTCCTTTTTCTGAACCTGTACCCAGGATTTTTCCCGGAAATTCATCGTCAGCAAAGACGACTTCGTTGCCGCAGCCGACGAGACGTCTTTTATAGGCTCCGGTTTCACAACAGCCGGCAAAGGCACGGCGCCATTATCCTGACCGGTCGCAGTCTGTGAATTGGCAGGTATGGCCGCCTTCATCCCTTCGGTATTCAGGGCGGCAGACTGCGTTATCTGTCCGGCATTCTTGTCAGAAACCGGCTCCTGGACACCCGTAACCGGTTTGGTTTCCAGAGAAGGCAGGATTGCCGTTTTCGTTACCGTTGTTTCAGGCGTCTCTTTTTTGCTGAAACGCCCGTCAAGGGAAAACAGTTTCATATTCCAGGCAACGACCGCCACGATAACGACAACAACAAGCAATATAAGGAACTTGCCCGTCAAGTTCCGTTTTTTCCGGAAGGGCATCTGCGTCTGCGCGAAGAGTTCGGGTGTTTTCTTTACAGACGCCTTGACCTGTACAGGCGATGGAGACGCTTTCTTTTCGGCGAATTGTGCAACGAGCGGCTCGGGATCCATTCGCAGGACACGCGCGTACGCCCGGACAAACCCTCTGGAAATGGCAACACCGTGCAAAGCGTCGTAATTGTCCGTTTCCAGATAGTGAACCTGACGCAACGTCATTTTCAGACGGGCTGCAATCTGTTCCTCGGTGATACCCGCCTCGATCCGTTTCGCCGCCAATATGGCGCCGGGTTTTTTTTCGGAAGCCTCATTAGGAACATCCGGTTTTTCGGTTACCTTTACTTTTTCCTGAACGGTTGACGCAGAATCTTTTCCAGTTTGGGTGGAATCTTTTTCCATATCATTGCTGTGTTCATTGTCCATTTAAAACCCCATCATAGAAAAAAACGCTCTCGTCAATCCTGAGAAAGTTCAAACCGGTATGACAGACAGGCACCATTCTTTCAAAACCGATTCAACAGTTGTTTCGAAACCGGTAATTTTCAACAAGCGCTTCAGGATCAATACCGCTTTCCGCCATGCGTTCCCGGACTCTTGTCCTGTCCCGCACATCGCCTGCCAGCAAGCCGCAAGCCGCTTCAATGTCTTCCCCTCTCGTTTTCCTGACCGTCGTTACGATACCGGCATCCAGCAGAATTTTGGCAAAAGCGGAAATACGCGCATCGCTGGAGCGTTTCAGTCCGGGCATGGGAATGGAATTGAACGGGATCAGATTCAGCTTGCATGATACCGGATCGGAACCGTGTTTAACCAGTTCAACCAGTTCTTTTGCGTGCTCATCCGTATCATTTATACCATCTAACATGCAATATTCGAAAGTAATGAAATCGCGCGGCGCATATTCCAGATAACGACGGCAGGCAGCCATCAGTTCAGATAGCGGATGCTTGCGATTCAAAGGCACCAGCATGTCCCGCAATTTGTCGCTGGGCGCGTGAAGTGAAACCGCCAGAGCGACAGGACACTCTTTGGCCAGCCTGTCGATCATGGGAACGACTCCGCTTGTGGAAACCGTCACCCGCCTTCTCGAAAGACCGTAGGCATTGTCGTCCAGCATCAGTTTCAAGGCGTTGACGCTGGCGTCGAAATTGAAAAGGGGCTCGCCCATCCCCATCATGACGACATTGGAAATCTGTCTCTCGGATTGGTTGGCCGCCATATTTTTCGACCGGCGTATGGCAAATTCAGCCATCCACAGCTGCCCAATAATTTCATCCGTCGTCAGATTGCGGCTGAATCCCTGTTTACCTGTTGAACAGAACAGGCAATTGACGGCACATCCCGCTTGAGTCGAAACACAAAGGGTTCCACGGTTATCTTCAGGAATATAGACTGTTTCGATGGCATTGCCTTCGCCGACATCAAGCAGCCATTTCCGCGTTCCGTCCGCCGACAGATGATCTTTGAGTACCTTCGGGGCCCTTACTTCAGCGCATCCCTCCAGTTTTCCGCGAAGTGACTTTGCCAGGTCCGTCATCCCGGCAAAATCGCTCACGCCGGACTGATGAATCCAGCGTTGCAACTGTTTCGCACGAAACGGTTTCTCATTCAAGGTCTTGCAATATTCAACGAGTTGAACAGGAGTGAACCCCAATAAATTTGTTCGTGCGTCAGACATGTCAATACCCGGTGCTGTTTCCTGCGGCCGTTTCGACCGGACGCAGGAAAAAAGATATCAGCGAGCGCAAACTTGCATGGAAGGGAAGAAATAGGCAATTTCGACAGCGGCGGTTTCAGGCGCATCCGAACCGTGAACGGCATTGGCGTCAATCGAATCGGCAAAATCGGCACGGATCGTTCCCTTGTCCGCTTTTTTCGGATCGGTCGCCCCCATCAGTTCGCGGTTCTTGGCAATGGCATTTTCGCCTTCAAGAACCTGAACCATAACCGGGCCGGAAATCATGAACTCGACCAGATCCTTAAAGAAAGGACGATCTTTATGAACAGCGTAAAAGCCTTCAGCGTCGGCACGGGACAACTGAAGCATGCGCGCCGCCACAATTTTCAGGCCGGCTTCTTCAAAGCGGCTGTAAATTTTTCCGATTACATTCTTGGCGACTGCATCCGGTTTGACGATTGACAAGGTACGTTCGACTGCCATTTTATAAAACTCCAATAATAAAATAGAAAACTTGAAAAAAGACCAGTTTTTCATTTTAGCATGGATGACTGTCAAAATAAGCGACAAACCTCGCGCCCGTTTTCTCTGCGTCAGCATTTACCTTTCGTTAACAGGCTGGACTGTCCTGTAAGAAATCATATTATTTCTCTGTATCAGCAGGACTGCCGTTTTTTTCCGGTCTATTTTCGAGACCAGATCCTGAAAACTGTTCCGGTTGGCAACATCCGCATTGTTGAGACGCAAAATAACATCGCCCTTGCGAATACCGCTGGCAACAGCGGGGTTTTCAGCCTTTGTCACCAGAACTCCCTGTTTCACTCCCAGCTGTTTCTTTTGTGCCGCGGTCAAATCCGATACTGTCAGCCCCAAAACTTTCGAGGACAGCATGGAACCGCCTTCCCTGTCCGCTTGGGGCACGCGCGCAGACTGGACATCGGCTTGCATGACCGAAACTGTCACCGGCAACGAGAGTGTTTTTCCCTTTCTCCAGACAGACAGTCTGACGGTTTTACCCGGTGGCGTATCGCCCACCAGACGCGGGAGTTCGGAAATTTTCTCAATGGATTGTTCGTTGAACTTCAAAATGATATCTCCCGCTTCCAGTCCGGCTTTTTCAGCCGGCGAACCGCTTTCGACATGAACGACCAGCACTCCCTGTTTATCCGGCAAATTCAATGCCTTGGCCGTTTCACCCGAAACTTCTCCCACCTGAATTCCCAACTGTCCGCGGGTGACCTTGCCGCTTTTTTTCAGTTGCTCGGAAACACGGAGCGCTTCGTCAATAGGAATGGCAAAAGAAATACCCATGTATCCGCCGGAACGGCTGTAAATCTGCGAATTGATGCCGACTGCTTCTCCCGCCATATTGATGAGCGGGCCGCCGGAATTTCCCGGATTGACGGCGACATCCGTCTGGATCAGCGGCAAATAATCTCCGGTATCCCTTGCCTTGGCGGAGATAATGCCAGCTGTTACGGTATTTTCAAGGGCGAAAGGCGAGCCGATTGCCAGTACCCACTGCCCTGCCTTGATATCGACCGATTTGCCGGTTTTAAGATAAGGCAAGGCCTTGCCATCGATTTTCAGCAAGGCCACATCCGTCCGTTTATCGGAGCCGACAACTTTTGCCTTGAATTCGCGATTGTCGGTCAGTCTGACAAAAACATCGTCCGCATTGTCGATAACATGGTGATTGGTCAGGACATAACCGTCGGGCGAAATGATAAATCCCGATCCTAACCCCCGTCGTATTTGTTCTTTCTGCCGGGATTGCGCCGGCGGACTATCGGGACGTGGAACGCCAAAGAAGCGGAACAGATATTCCTGAAAATCCTCATCCATTTCGTAAACCGGATTGCGCCTCGACTGTATTTTTTCGACTGTCCGGATATTGACAACGGCAGGCCCCACTTTTTCTACCAGAGCGGTCAGATCCGGCAAACCGTTTACCATCCCGGAAGAAGCTGAAAAAGCCCTGTCAACGGGAAAAAACAGAACAAAAACACTTAACAGCAGAAAGATCAGCTTTGAAAAAGGCAGGAGTAATGGTTTTTTCATAATTCGGCAACTTCAAAAACAACCGGGTTTACAGACTATGGTATCTTCGGTACAGCGACATGCCAAACCGGCAGAATCCGAAATCATTTTAAACGGATTCCGGAATGCGGTTCAATCGCCATAAGAAGATAGCGGATTTTTTCAATCGTTTTCTCAGGAAAAACTGAAGTAAAGGATAGATAAAAGGCAAACAAGCTTATCTGTCCGGCAAATTATTCCGGAAAGACAAGCGGCACATCAAAGAGCTTCCGCTTTATTTTTATGCAATTCGTCATCGGCGGCGATTTTTTCCTCACTATCCCCCCGACATTGCATCCGGCCATATTCGGCTTGCAAACCCAAAAGCAGGTTTTTCCGGAAACTTTCACTCACTTCCGGCACAGGATTGTGCAACCGCAAGTGGCGACCTATTGCCCGGTAAAGTTCCAGCACATGTCCGGTTTCTTCGCGACCCAGCATGCCCTGCGTAAAGGGCCGCTCATCCTCCCGCGCTTCATTATCGTAAAAAGCCGAAATCCATTCTTTTTCCATGTTCCGCTCTCATTCACTTCCGTTTTTATTTTTACCATCTTCTGTCCAGCGTCGTTCCCAGCAAAGGCCTCAATTTTGTCGCAATCGATTCGCGCGCCCGGAAAATACGGCTTCGGACAGTTCCGATAGGACAATCCATAACCGAGGCAATTTCATCGTAACTCAATCCTTCGATTTCCCTTAAAGACAAAGCCATTCTCAAATCGTCCGGCAACTCATCCATGGCAATATTGACAGTCTGCGCAATCTGCTTGGAGGCCAGTACAGACTCGGGCGTATCAATGTCCCGCAGATTTTCTCCCTCATCGTACGATTCCATCTGTTCCGCACTGGCATCCGTTGAAGTCGGAACCCGGCGCCCCTGATTATCGAGAAAATTTTTGGCAGTGTTAATTCCGATCCGGTATAACCATGTGTAGAAAGCCGAATCGCCTCTGAATTGATGCAATGCCCGATATGCCTTGATAAAGGTTTCCTGTACCACATCTTCCGCCTCGGTCTGATTGGTCACCAGCCGCAATACCAGCCTGAACAGCTTGCGCTGGTACTTGGTAACCAATAGATCGAACGCCATTTTGTCTCCCTGTTGAACACGTTCGACAAGTCGCTTGTCTATGTCACGTTCAGTTGTCAAAATTGGATACCTCATATCATGCAACTGTCCGCAACTCCTGTTTGGAGTTACTTTAGCGCAATAAGTTCATAAAATAATCAAAATTTTTTATGAGCGTCGATCCATCTGCATGCCGCATACAGGACCTTGAAATCGTCCGGCTGCATTGAGTCGAAAAAAATGAGGATTCTGGAAACATTTTTCGATTCCGACTCAAGGTTTAACACTATCAACCACGGCCAGATTGTCGAATTTTCCATTAGCGTCCAGACATTGCCATCGTTAAAACCGTTTTTCTTTTCCGACGTATCGAACTCATTCCCCTTATATTCCTTCAAGCGTATTTGTCCGTTGCCGGAAATATCAATTCGAAGCGTTTTTCTCGCTCTCACATAGCCAAAAACCAGCATCAGACCAGCCGTCAGGAAGGCTGGCGTCAGCCATATTCTTCCGTAAAGGACGAATTCGCCCAGGAGGCCTCCCCCCATTGAAACACCTGTCAACAAAAAGAAAACGGCAAAGCCGAGAACAAGAATGGCCTGACACCGCGAAGGCTTTACCCATGCAGACACAGCAATCGTCATGGATTCCGATCCCATTTTGAAAAAACAAAAGCCACATTCACGCAAGTGAATGTGGCCCTGCCAAAACCCTGGAGTCTTAAATCTTGCCGAATATTAATGAACCGTTGGTACCGCCGAAACCGAACGAGTTTTTCAACGCATAATTTATACGCATGTCTCTCGCGGTATTGGCGCAATAGTCCAGATCACATTCGGGATCCTGATTGAAGATATTGATGGTGGGGGGAGCAACCTGATTGTAAACAGCAAGCGCGGTAATGACCGATTCCAGACCGCCCGCGCCACCCAGCAAATGGCCGACCATCGATTTGGACGAACTCATCACCACCTTTCTGGCGTGATCGCCCAACGATCTCTTGACGGCAACCGTTTCCGCCTTGTCGCCCAATGGCGTTGATGTACCGTGAGCGTTAATGTAATCGATCTGATCCGGATTGATTTGGGCATCGTTGATGGCGGCATTCATACATCTGCTTGCGCCACTGCCGTCTTCCAAAGGAGCGGTCATGTGATTGGCATCCGCACTCATGCCGAAACCGACAATTTCAGCATAAATCTTGGCGCCCCGGGCTTTCGCGTGTTCATATTCTTCCAGCACCAGCACACCAGCACCTTCGCCCAACACAAATCCGTCCCTGTCCTTATCCCAGGGTCTGGAAGCGGTGGCAGGATCGTCGTTTCTCGACGAAAGCGCACGCGCTGACGCAAAACCGCCGACCCCCAATGGCGAAACCGTCGATTCCGCTCCGCCGGCAATCATGACATCCGCATCGCCATAGGCAATGATACGGGCGGCAAAACCGATGGAATGCAAACCGGTCGAACAAGCCGTTACGATCGACAGATTAGGCCCTTTCAATCCATAACGGATAGAAAGAAAACCGGAAATCATGTTGATAATCGAAGAAGGAACGAAGAATGGACTGATCCGGCGCGGACCGCGTTTTTCCAGTTCTCCATGAGTCTTTTCGATCATCGGCAACCCGCCGATGCCCGATCCGATATTGACGCCGATACGCTCCGCATTTTCTTCGGTAACGTTCAGGCCACTGTCTTCAATTGCCTGAATACCCGCAGCCATTCCATAATGAATGAAGGTATCCATGTGGCGCGATTCTTTGCCTGGAATATAATCTTCCAGCTGGAAATTCTTCACCTCGCCGGCAAAAGTCGTGCTAAAAGCAGAAGCGTCGAATCGGGTGATGGGTCCAATACCGGATTTACCCGATGTTACTGCATTCCACATATCAGCTACCGTATTGCCTACAGGCGAAATACATCCCAGTCCGGTAATAACGACCCGGCGTTGTCCCATACGGCTCAAGCTGTTCTCCCTGTCTCAGTATGTTTATCAGGACTGCATATTGGCTTTGGCGTAATCGACGGCCTGCTGAACGGTCGTGATTTTTTCAGCCTGTTCGTCCGGAATTTCAATTTCGAATTCGTCTTCAAGCGCCATGACGAGTTCTACAGTATCAAGCGAATCGGCACCCAGATCGTCAACGAAGGACGATTCCAGTTTGATTTCATCTTCGGCAACTCCCAATTGCTCAGCAACGATTTTCTTTACACGTTGTTCGATATCGGACATTTCTTGGCTCCAGTTATTTAAAAAAGACAAATTTTCAGAAAAAGTGCGCGCATTTTAGCAGGTTTGCGCAAAAAAATTCACTGCACAGGTTAAGTTCCGGCTCAAGTGAAAATAATTATAGACAAAAATCCGTTTGCAAACGATCCTTCCGGTTCAGTTCATGAACATGCCGCCGTTTACATGCAACACGGTTCCCGTAATGTAAGCTGCCTGCGGCGACGCCAGAAACGCGGCAGCGGCCGCCACATCCTCGGGACTGCCGAACCGCGACAACGGGATCTGTTTCAGCAAATTCGCCGTGACCTCCTCGCCCAGCGACTTCGTCATATCCGTGTCGATAAATCCGGGCGCAATACAGTTGACGGTAATATTGCGGCTGCCGACTTCCCGCGCCAGCGCACGGCTCATGCTTTCGACACCTGCCTTGGAAGCGGCATAATTCATCTGTCCGGCATTGCCGATAGACCCGACGACCGAGGTAATATTGATGATGCGCCCTTCCTTGGCTCTCATCATGCCGCGCAGGACGGCCCGTGACAGCCTGGCAACGGCAGTCAGGTTGACCGCGATAACCTTGTCCCACTCTTCATCTTTCATGCGCATGGCCAGCTGGTCCTGCGTGATACCGGCATTATTTACAAGAATGTGAATGGCGCCGAATTCTTTCTGGATTTCATCAACGATCTGACGCGAGCGATCGGCATCGCTGACATCCAGAACGACACCTTTTCCGGCATCAGGCCGGATTTCGCCCAGATCTTGCGTAATATGTTCCGCTCCCGCTTCGGAAGTCGCCGTTCCGATGACGGTAGCCCCATGTCTGGCGAGTTCAAGCGCAATCGCATGCCCGATTCCCCGGGAAGCGCCGGTAACCAGTGCAATTTTTCCCTTCAGATTCTGTTCGCTCATTTCAGCGCCTCCAGCATTTTGTCAAGCGAAGCCTGATCGACGATGGCATCGCCGGTCAACGAACCGTTGATCCGTTTGCACAGACCGGCCAGAACCTTGCCGGGTCCGCACTCAACGATATGCGTAATGCCCATATCAGCCATTTTCTCGATCGTTTCAACCCAGCGAACCGGGCTGGCAGCCTGGCGAACCAGTGCATCCTTGATAGCTTGCGGCTCATCCAATATCGCGACATCCACATTGTTGATCAACGGGATTTGCGGCGCAGAGAACGTCAGATCGGCCATATATTCGGCCAGACGATCGGAAGCCGGTTTCAGCAGGGAGGAATGGAAGGGAGCTGACACCGGCAGCATCAGGGCACGTTTGGCACCTTTGGCCTTTGCCGCGTCACAAGCGCGAGCCAATGCCGTCTTGTGACCGGCAATAACGATCTGGGTCGGCGAATTGAAGTTGGCCGGTTCGACCACTTCATTCTGGGCCGCTTCCTGACAGGCTTCTTTCAAGGCCTCGCTTCCCAAACCGATAATGGCCGCCATGCCGCCAATTCCCACAGGAACCGCCTCCTGCATGGCTTTGGCGCGGAACCGGACCAGATTGACGGCATCCCGGAAAGGAATGACGCCGGCGGCAACCAGTGCGGAAAACTCGCCCAGACTGTGGCCGGCAATGACTTCCGGCACCGCTCCACCCGCTGCAATCCAGGCCCGGTAAAAGGCAACGGACGCCGTCAGCATGACAGGCTGGGTATTGGTCGTCAGATCCAGTTCTTCCTTGGGTCCTTCGGCAATCAGTTTGCCCAGATCGAAGCCAAGCGCTTCCGACGCTTCGGCAACTGTTTCCTGTACAACAGCATTGTCTGCAAAGCCGTTCAGCATTCCGACGGCCTGGGAACCTTGTCCCGGAAAAACGAAAGCAAATTTAGGCATGGGTAATCTGTCTCTTCTTTTAATCGTCAAATGGTGAGTGGGTTACATTTTTACCAGAACGGCGCCCCAGGTCAGGCCGCCTCCGATCGCAGCCAGCAGAAGATTCTGTCCTGCCTTGATGCGACCGTCACGGACTCCGGTATCAATAGCCAGCGGAATGGATGCCGCCGACGTATTGCCGTGCTGATCGACGGTGACAATAATTTTTTCAGAGGGAATATCCAGCTTTTTGGCTGAACTTTGCATAATCCGGAGGTTGGCCTGATGCGGAACCATCCAGTCAACATCGGTATTTTTCAGTCCGGCTTTTTCCAGTGCTTCCATGCCGACCTTGTCCAGCCAGGTGACAGCCAGTTTGAAAACTGCCTTGCCATCCATGTAAACGAAGGCCTTGCCTTCAATGGCGCCGTTGTTCAGCTTGCCCGGCAAACTCAGAATATCGCCATAGTGACCATCGGCATGCAGTGCCGTGGACAGGATACCCGGCTCGTCGGAGGCTGACAAAACAACCGCGCCGGCACCGTCACCGAACAGAACGCACGTCGTCCTGTCCTGGTAATCGATAATGCGCGAATAGGTTTCCGCACCGACGACCAGTACTTTCCGGTAAACGCCTGCCCGGATAAAACTGTCGGCGACCGACAAGGCGTACAGAAAGCCGCTGCACACCGCCTGCATGTCGAATGCCGCGCAATTGCTGGTAATGCCCAGTTTCTTTTGCACCATGCAGGCCGTACTCGGAAAACCGCCCAAAAAATCGGGAGTCGATGTCGCCACAATAATCAATTCGATATCGTTGGCTTCGCACTTTGCCATCTCCAGCGCCTTCCCTGCCGCCTTGGCCCCCAGATCACTGGAATTGACGCCCTGATCCGCGTAATGCCGGGCCAATATGCCGCTGCGGGTTCTGATCCATTCATCTGAAGTTTCGACTCCCCTTTCCGCCAGCATGGCCGCCAGTTCATCGTTGGTAACACGTTTTGGGGGCAGATAGCTGCCGGTACCGATTATTTTGCCGTAGATGGTCATACTGTTTCTTGTTCCTGTATCCCGTTTTCTTTTTTGATTTTTTCCGCTGCCTGATGATCCTTTGAATTCTGAAGCAATTCCGCCATGGTGGTCGATATTCTCAACAGGACGGAACGTTTCACGGCCTCATGCGCACGCTTGATAGCACATTCGTAGGCGTATGCATCCGCGCTGCCATGGCTTTTGAACACCAGTCCGCGCAACCCAAGCATGCAAGCGCCATTGAATCTCGAGGGATTGAGGCGCTGCCGGATCGTTTTCAGGGCTTTTCCCGCAAGCAGCGCACCCAGACCGTTCAAAAGACTGCTTCTGAATTCAGATACCAGTACATTCCGGAAAAAACGTCCCAGCCCTTCAATCGCCTTGAGCGTCACGTTGCCGGTAAACCCGTCACAGACAACGACATCGCACGTTCCCTCGAATATATCGTTGCCTTCCACATTGCCACAGAAATTAAGTGTACCATTCTCGTGTTCGGTATGGAGCAACTCACCGGCTTTTTTTACCACCTCGTTTCCCTTGATGGATTCCGTACCGACATTTAAAAGCCCTATTTTCGGACGTGGATTCCCCTCGATATTGGCAAACAGGGCTGACCCCATCAAAGCGAACTGATGCAGGTGTTCCGCCGCACAATCCACGTTGGCGCCCAGATCCAGGACATAGGTGGGGCCGTTTTTCTGATTCGGCAAAATGGCGCAAATAGCGGGACGGTCAACCCCAGGCATGGTTTTCAGAAGATAACGTGAAATAGCCATCAGGGCACCGGTATTGCCGGCGGAAACACAGGCATCGGCTTCCCCGTTTCTTACCATCTGAATGGCAACACGCATCGACGAATCCTTTTTCCTCCGCAGGGCGATTTCAATCGGATCGTCCATCCGGACGACCTCGGAAGCGTTTCTGACGGTGATGCGAGGATGATTTTCGGCCCTGTTTTTCTTCAGTTCCGCTTCGATCAGATCCTTTTGCCCGACAAGAATAAGTTGTGCAGCCCTTTCCTGCCCAAGAAAGGCAAGAGACGCCGGAACCGTTACACCCAGCCCGTGATCTCCGCCCATGCAATCAATTGAAATTCTTACAGTTTCTGTTTCGTTCTCAAGCACGCTCAAACCGGATTTTTTGTCCGCCTCCGTACGATACCTAGTCACGCAAAAAAATAGAAATAAAAAAGGCGCCAGGTACTGAACCTATTGCGCCATTGATTTCATCAGCATTCCAAATGCTTACTGATCGTTTTTGGTGTTCAACACTTTTTTGCCACGATAAAAACCGCTAGGGCTGATATGATGGCGGCGATGTTTCTCACCCGACGTCGGCTCGACAGAAAGCTGGACAGTTTCCAGCGAATCGTGCGAACGATGCATACCGCGTTTTGAAGGCGATTTCTTGTTTTGTTGGACTGCCATAATTACTCCTGAATCAAAATTTCGAAAATTCTAACACATCCATTTTGTTATATTGTTACAAAATGGAAATCCATCCCTTTTTTGTTGTCATCTTTTTCTTTTCAGTTCGCTCAAAACCGAAAAAGGCGACTCACGCTTTTCTTTTTGCCCTTCCAGCGACGAATCCGGGCAAACGTCATGCCTGGCAGACAATGGCAAAGCCAAAAGCGCCTCGTCTTCCACCAGATCCATCACCTCCACCTTTCCATCTGTCACAACGACTTCGACAGCCTCTTCATCGTCAAGCGAAGCCTCGATTTCATCCGCCTCTTCTTCCGTTTGGGCAACCATCACAGCAGTAGTGGAATCCAGATCGAAAGCCAGCGAATCCAGACACCGCTGGCACACCAGATTGATATGGCCGGCTACCTTCAGCAAAAGCTGTGGCTTTTGATGACTATTTAGGGAACCCGACACTTTCCAGGCCAGTTCTCCCGATTGGTCGGCGCAAACGGAAACCAGTCTTTTCAGTTCGGATACCGGAATATGCCCTTCAAGGATTTCGTTGTTTTTACAAAACTCGAACGGATCGATCAGACAAGAATTCATAGCCCGGCAGGAGCGTAAAATTCATAATTTTAACAACAATATTCCTTATCCGTCAAAGCTTTAGTACACTATTTCACATTTAAGACACTGATTACCCGATATGACTCCCGATTCTTCCCCACTGCTCATTCTGGCTTCCTCATCCAAATACAGAAAGGAATTGCTCTCCAGACTGGGCTTGCCTTTTGTTACCGCCAGTCCCGATATCGACGAAACGCCTTTTCCGCACGAAAAACCGCATGAAACCGCCCTGCGGCTCGCCTGCCTGAAAGCGCTGGCTATCGGCAGACAGTATCCGGATGCGATCGTTATCGGCTCAGACCAGGTCGCCGAATGTGCAGGAGAGCCTATTGGGAAACCGGGTTCTTTCGAACGGGCATTCGAACAGCTGAAAAAAATGCGCGGCAAAGAAGTGCGTTTTCATACGGCACTATGCGTCCGGAACGGACGTGACAGCCGTCCTGACGACACCCTGCAAAAAAAGACCGTGGAAACCGCGGTTACTTTCCGCAATCTGCCTGATGCGGAGCTTGAAGCCTATCTGAAAACCGAGGAGCCTTACGATTGCGCGGGCAGCGCAAAAAACGAAGCGCTCGGGATCGTTTTGCTTGAAAAAATCGAAAGCGACGATCCAACCGCCCTGACCGGCTTGCCGCTGATCGCCTTGACGACCATGCTGCGCCAGTGCGGGCTGTCCTTCTTTCCACAGGTGTTCCGATGAAGGCCGGCATTTTATATCTGGTTCCCAACACATTGGGCGACGACAGGAGCATTACCGCCTTATCCAGCCTTATCCCGGAATCCGTCGGTAAAATAACCGCCGCACTCGATTATTTCATTGTGGAAAACGCCAAATCCGCACGTGCCCATTTGAAGAGAGTGGCGGAAATTTACCCCTTGAAGCATCCCCTCCAGCAAATCGGAATGGCTGAACTGAATGTCAGAACGGATCGAAAAACGCTTCCGGACTTACTGGATCCGATACTGGCGGGAAAAAACGCGGGCCTGATTTCGGAAGCCGGCGTACCGGCAGTCGCGGATCCAGGCGCCGATCTGGTCAGACTCGCTCATGAAAAAGGCATCGTCGTCAAACCGCTGGTAGGGCCTTCCTCACTCCTGCTTGCCCTGATGGCCAGCGGATTGAATGGGCAAAGCTTCGCTTTCAATGGCTATCTCCCCACTGACCCGGAACAGCGTCAGCATCGCATCCGTTCGCTGGAAAAACGATCCCGCCACGATCGCCAGACCCAGATGTTCATCGAAACCCCATACCGGAATGAAGCGCTGTTGAAAGCGTTGTGCGATTCCTGTCATCCGGATACGCGTCTTTGCGTGGCCACGCATATAACCTTAAGCGATGAATCGGTAGAGACCTTTTCCATATCGTTCTGGAAAAAACGGCTGGAAAAAGGGCAGCTTCCCGACTTCCAGAGGAAACCGACCGTTTTCCTCTTCCTGGCCACTTAAGGCAACATTCCGCTTTGCGCCAGGCGATGGGACAGCTGGAAACCGGACGACTCCGGCAATACTATGCTCACCGGCACTCAGGAATTGCCGCCAATGCCTGTTTCCAGCGTAAAACCGGCTCCGGAATCCTGCTTTAATGCCGAGACCAGGCAAGGCATGGTTTCCTGCAAGGACTCGGCCAGTTTCCATGGCGGATTGACGACAAACATGCCGCTTGAAACAAAACCGAAACCATCCGGCACCGGCGAACCGGTACTTAGGGTGACATCCAGCCACTCCTGTGAGACTGTCTGTTTCAAACGGCTTGCAAACCGGCGCGACTCGGGTCTTTGAAGCAAGGGATACCAGATCAGACAGGTTCCTGTTGAAAACCGTTTTAACGCATCCGACACAACGTCGACGACCTTGCGGTAGTCCGATTTGTCTTCATAAGGAGGGTCGATCAAAATCACTGCCCTTCTGGAAGGAGGAGGCAACAAGGCTTTCAAAGAGGAAAAACCGTCTTTCCTTTCAACCAGTACCCTTTTGCCCCGTTCCGGCCGGGAACGGGTGTTAGACTCTCCCGATTTCAGCAGTCCCCTGAAATTTTCGTCCAGAACACGACACTCCGCCGGATGCCATTCAAACAGACGTAACCGGTCATGACTCCGCAATATCCTTTCGGCAATGTATGGAGAACCCGGATAAAACCGCAGCTTTCCATCCGGATTCATGTCGTAAACGAGCTTCAGATAATCCCTTACCGCTGGGGGCACTGTTTTTTTCCCCCACAGTCTGGCGATACCGGATTGGAACTCGGCGTTTTTTCGCGCCTCGTTTCCCTCCAGCGAATAAACCCCGGCTCCGGAATGGGTATCGATATAAAACAGCGAGGCTTCTTTCCGGATGGCATACAAAAGCACCTGCATCAGTACGACATGTTTCAAAACATCGGCATGATTGCCCGCATGAAAAGCGTGCCGGTAACTGAACATGGCAACCCCTTGGCAAATAAAATGATGAAAGCGGGTATTGTAACGTTCCTTCAATTGAAAATCCGGATGATTCTCCCTAAAACTGTTCAAGAAACAGGTTCGCCGCTCTGGATAAACGTTTCTCTTTCTTCCAAATGATGGCAGAAGCCGATTGAAGCTCGCAACCGGCGATACTCACCCTGTGAAAGTCTTCAGAAGGCCTGACAGACAAAGTCGATTCCGGCAATATGGCCAGACCCAACCCTTTTTCGACAAGAGCCAAAATGGCGGAAATATTGTCGCTTTCGCAGACGATGTTGGTTGCAATACCCTTCGATTTCATTTCATCAACCACCATGTCGTGGCAATAAATACCAGCCTGCCGATGCATCAGTATCAACGGGATATCGGCCAGCTCTTCCAGTACGAGACTGTTCCGGGACGACCAGTTCCTGTCATCCTGGCGGGATACGACAACCCAGGATTCCGTCAATAACGGCTTTGATTCATAAGCGCCTGCCGGAACGGGAAGACGGACTATGCCGAATTCAATCACATCGGATTCAAGGAGCTCAAGAATACGGAAAGTATTGCCTTCTCTCCAGTGGAAACGGACATAAGGATACGCTTCATGAAAACGCCGGATACGTTCGGGAAAATAAAGATTCCCCAATGCAGGAGGGCTGCCGATGGCCAAAATCCCGTTAACGCCGAATTCGACATCTTTTGCCTCATCGGCAGCCGCCCGCAACATTCCCAATATCTGTTCTGCACGCTGATAAAAAACATGCCCGGCCCGTGTCAGTGAAAGGCTGCGTGTTGTCCGGTCAATCAGTTTGACACCGAGTTCTTCTTCCAGAAGCTTGAGCTGATAACTTAACGGAGGCTGCGCAATATGCAGCCGCTGTGCGGCCCGGCTGATTTGTCCCTCTTCGGCAATAGCGCAAAAATACCGTAACTGACGTATATCCATTTAATTCACCATCTATATATTTATAGTATTTATTCTAAACAAAAAAAGTATTTTTTATATAAATATTGCCTGTGTATACTGATATCCATTCCTTTCCATTTTGATCTTTTTGCATAAAACACAGGGAGACGGGGTCATGAAAAAAATCTGTATATTCGGGGCAGGCGCAATCGGCGGCTATCTGGCTGTCGAACTGGCTCTTGCAGGTAATGAAGTCTGCGCTATCGCGCGCGGAGCCCATCTTGAAGCCATCAGAAAAAACGGACTGACACTTTTGATTGGCGGACAAGAGAAAAACGTCAAGTTACCGGCCAGCGACAATCCGGCGGACTTTGGCCCACAGGATTATGTCATCTGCGCGCTGAAAGCGCATCAGTCGCATGAATCCGCTGCCCAGTTCGCTCCCTTGCTGGGACCCGATACGGCCATGGTAACAGCCATGAACGGCATCCCATGGTGGTATTTCTACAAGGAAGGCGGCAAATTTGAAGGACGTCATCTTGAATCGGTCGATGCAGGCGCCAGACAGTGGAATCTTATCGGGCCGGAGCGGGCTATCGGGTGTGTCGTCGATCCGGCCTGTGAAGTTATCGCGCCCGGCGTGATCGAACACCACGAATTCAACCGTTTCATTCTGGGTGAACCGGACGGAAGCGAATCGGAACGCGTGAAAATCCTTTCCGACGTCATGAAAGCGGCCAATTTCGATGCGCCTGTCCGGGACGCCATCCGCTGGAACGTCTGGCTGAAATTATGGGGAAATGTCTGTTTCAATCCGATCAGCGCCCTGACGCATGCCACGCTCGACCAGATTACTTCAGGAGCCTTGCGGGAAGTCTGCAAAAAAGCGATTTACGAAGCGAAAGCCGTGACAGAAGCGCTGAACATTTTCATTCCGGAAGAAATGATAGAAAGACGTCTGAATATTGCCGGCAAAGCAGTCGGTCATAAAATGTCCATGCTTCAGGATCTGGAACGAAACCGTTCCATGGAAATCGACGCGCTTGTCACAGCCGTACAGGAACTGGGACGGCTGACCCATGTACCGACGCCGACCATAGACCTTCTTCTGGCTCTGGTGCAGGAAAGAGGCCGGCAGGCCGGTCTTTACTGATTTTTGCAAGGGACGGATGGTCTTTTCACCCTGTAAAAGATCATCCGTCTTTTTCTCCAGCCCCACCAATCAGGTGTTTCTTGCCGCCTGTTCACCCTCTGTCAAATCCGCTTCTTTTTGATTTATTTGAACTTATTTGCCTTCAACCAAACGAAAATATAGGAAATTTTCCCCGTCAACGCTTGCGGTTCCTATCGCATGCCGATTATCATACGTATGTGCGTCACTGACGCATTTCATCCTTTGAATGAGGCTACATTATGCAAAAATTTCTGGCTGCCTTTTTCGTTATTGCAGGTTTTACGCTTCCCCTGACTTATGGAGCCGCCCAGGCAAAACCCGCAAACAAAACCAAAAGTGTCAAGAAACCGGTCAAGAAGACGGTAAGCAAAACGCAAACTCCCCAGGATTCCCCGCAAGAAGCGGAAGTCGTCAACGTAGCGGGATTGACCGGATCGCAATATAATTGCGAACTCGGCAACAAGTTTACGGTTTACAAAAAATCCGACGATCCGAGTTATATCAATCTGCAGTGGCGAAACAAGATGCACCGTATGCTTCGTACCGCAACCACAACCGGTGCCGACCGTTACGAAGACAGGCAAACCGGACTGGTCTGGATCAATATCCCTGCAAAAAGCATGCTGCTGGATATCAAAAAAGGAAGCCAGTTGGCCAATGAATGCCGTAACCCGGAACAAAGAAAAGCGCTGGCGGCGGCAAAACCGAATTAACCCGTTATTTTGTAACTGTTTTTTGTTTTAGTATGATTAATGGATGGCCCTTGGAGGGCCATTCGTTTTGGAGTTTTCATGTCTCATTTCTTTAAGAATACCGTTAAAACCTTTCCCGTTTCCCCTCGAAAGCAAGGCCATTTTTATTCGATCCCCGCATTGGGAAAAGAACTCGGCCACGATCTGTCCCGTTTGCCGGTTTCCATCCGCATCGTACTTGAATCGGTCTTGCGCAATTGCGACGGCAAAAAAATAACTGAAGAACACGTTCGTCAACTCGCGAACTGGAAACCGCAGGAAGAACGCACCAATGAAATTCCTTTTGTTGTCGCGCGTGTGATCCTGCAAGACTTTACCGGCATTCCTCTTCTGGTCGATCTGGCAGCCATGAGAAATGTGGCAGTCCGTACCGGAAAAAACCCCAAACAGATCGAACCGCTGGTTCCGGTCGATCTGGTCGTCGACCATTCCGTCCAGATTGACCATTTCCGTCAGGAAAATGCGCTTGATCTCAACATGAAACTGGAATTCGATCGCAACCGTGAAAGATACCAGTTCATGAAATGGGGCATGCAGGCTTTCGACACCTTCGGTGTGGTTCCGCCGGGTTTCGGAATCGTCCATCAGGTCAACATGGAATATCTCGCTCGCGGAGTCCACCAGAAAAACGATCCGGAACTCGGTGAAATCTACTATCCCGATACGCTGGTCGGCACCGATTCCCATACGACCATGATTAACGGGGTTGGCGTCGTTGGCTGGGGTGTCGGCGGCATCGAAGCCGAAGCGGGCATGCTTGGCCAGCCGGTCTATTTCCTGACTCCCGACGTTATCGGCATGAATCTGACCGGAAAATTGCGGGAAGGCTGTACCGCCACCGACCTGGTACTGACTATTACCGAACGGTTGCGCAAGGAAAAGGTCGTCGGCAAATTCGTTGAATTTTTTGGAGAAGGCGCCGCTTCGCTCTCTGCCACCGACCGTGCGACAATCGCCAATATGGCGCCGGAATACGGGGCAACCATCGGTTTCTTCCCTGTCGATGATGCCACTATCCGTTATTTCCGGAATACCGGCCGTACCGAAGAAGAAGTCTCTGCACTGGAATCGTATTTCAAGGCGCAACAGCTGTACGGCATTCCGAAGGCCGGCCAGATCGATTACACACGGGTCGTCAATCTCGACCTCGGCAGTGTTACGGCTTCCGTTGCGGGTCCCAGACGGCCGCAAGACCGCATTGAACTCGGCAATCTGAAAAACCGCTTTACCGAACTTTTCAGCCTGCCCGTATCGGAAGGCGGATTCAACAAGCAAGGAACCGATCTCGCCATCTCTTACCGGACTTCCGATGACGTTGAACTGCACAATGGCGACATTCTGATCGCGGCTATTACGTCCTGCACCAACACCAGCAATCCGGCTGTTCTGCTGGCGGCAGGCCTTCTGGCCAAAAAAGCGGTTGAAGCCGGACTCCGTGTTTCGCCCCATATCAAAACCTCTCTCGCGCCCGGATCGAGAATGGTTACCGAATATCTTCAAAAAGCCGGATTATTGCCTTATCTGGAAAAACTCGGTTTCACGGTCGCCGCCTACGGTTGCACAACCTGTATCGGCAATGCCGGCGACCTGACGCCTGCCATGAATGAAGCTATCGCGAAAAACGACGTCGTGGCAGCGGCCGTCCTGTCAGGAAACCGGAACTTCGAGGCCCGCATCCATCCCAACATTCGCGCCAATTTCCTGGCTTCGCCTCCGCTGGTCGTCGCTTACGCCATTGCAGGAAACGTTACCCGCGATCTCACAACGGAACCGCTCGGCAAGGGCAAAGACGGCAACGACATTTATCTGAACGATATCTGGCCAACCTCTCACGAAGTCGCTGAACTTGTTCCGCTGGCACTTGACGCACCGGCTTTCCGGAAAAATTACGGTGATATCAAAACAGCGCCCGGCGAACTCTGGCAAAAAATTTCCGGTTTTGCGACAGGCGACGTTTACGACTGGCCCCAATCGACTTACATTGCCGAACCGCCTTTCTTTAATGACTTTGTCATGGAAGCGGGTCCGGCTTCGGCCCATATCGCGGGAGCGCGCGCGCTGGCGATTTTCGGCGATTCGATTACCACAGATCATATTTCCCCTGCCGGTTCGATTCAGGAAAAAAGTCCGGCCGGGCAATGGCTCCTGGAACATGGCATTTCCAAAGCCAACTTCAATTCCTTCGGTTCGCGTCGCGGCAACCATGAAGTCATGATGCGTGGTACCTTCGGCAATGTCCGCATCAAAAACCTGATGTTGCCTGCAGCGGCAGATGGCGGCCGTCGTGAAGGCGGGTATACCCTGCATCAGCCTGACGGAAAAGAAATGTCGATATTCGATGCCGCCATGCGCTATCAGCAGGAAAAAGTGCCGACCATCGTTATCGGAGGTGAAGAATACGGCACGGGCTCTTCCCGCGACTGGGCAGCCAAAGGAACTCAACTGCTGGGCGTCAAAGCGGTTATCGCACGTTCGTTCGAACGGATTCACCGTTCGAATCTGGTCGGCATGGCGGTTCTTCCGCTCCAGTTTACCGGTAACGATACTGCCGAATCGCTGGGACTGCGTGGCGACGAAACATTCGATCTTTTGGGGCTGGACGACATTCAGCCTCTACAGGAAGCGACGCTCGTCATTCACCGGGCGGACGGCAGTTCCCGAAATGTCCCGTTACTGCTTCGTATCGATACGCCTATCGAAGTGGACTATTTCCGGCACGGCGGTATTCTGCCCTATGTTTTAAGGCAATTGCTCGCCAGCTGATCCATTATAAAAAAGGGGCGGCAAAGCTGTCCCTTTTTTATATCTTTGTGCGTGGAGTGGACGGGAACAAGTCCAAGCGTTTTCTGAAAAATTCTTTCCGCTTTCAGCTTCAGTCCGATTCCCTGCCAATCGGGAAAACGCAACTTTTCCGTTTGTATTTTCAAAGTAATGATGACGTTTTCGACATGGGGTTTCCGTTTTCCGGGTCTTTTATTTGCGTACCGATTGGAACAAAACAGGAATTAAAATTACTTTTTATATTACAGTTATGGTATCCGCTTGCACATTTTGAAAAAGGTTTTCAAATGAACGGCTCATTTGTCCTCAAAACTCCAGCTTTCTTTGCGAAACAGGGTATGAAAACTTTTCTCTACAGCCTGTTTTTCGTCGGGATTTCCTTCTTTTCGGGCGATATTCTCGCAGACGACTTTACTGACGGGGTCCAATCGTATAAGAACGGGCAGTATCAGCAAGCG
Organism: Oxalobacter paraformigenes; assembly: GCF_000158475.2. Lineage (GTDB taxonomy): Bacteria > Pseudomonadota > Gammaproteobacteria > Burkholderiales > Burkholderiaceae_D > Oxalobacter > Oxalobacter paraformigenes. Next base: position 1,701,758 of record NZ_KI392031.1, read on the forward strand.
CTTTCCTCATTCGAACAGGGAGCAAGCAGACAGGATCCCCGTTCGGAATATGCGCTGGGCATTCTTTACCAGAATGGACTGGTCGTAAAAAAAGACGTGGAACGCGGTCTGCAACTGATTACACGATCGGCCAACCGGGGATTTGCCAGAGCCCAGAATTATCTGGGCGTTATGTATTACGAAGGCAACGGAGTCGAACCGAACAGCGATCGGGCATTTGAGTGGTATGGCAAAGCGGCCGTCCAAAATTATCCTGATGCGGAATACAACCTCGGAGTCATGTATGCGCTGGGAAAAGGCACACGACAGGATTTTGGTGAAGCGCTCAAGTGGCTCCGGAAAGCGGCCATGCATCAGTTGCCTGAAGCCCAATATGGATTGGGCGTCATGTATGCAAGAGGTCTCGGCGTCGAAAAAAACCCAGAACAATCCGCTTACTGGTTCGGCAAGGCCGCCAAACAAGGCTATTTGAAAGCCCAGAACAAAATGGGCGTTTTATATACCGAAGGGACAGGCGTTCCCAGGGACGAGGCGAAAGCGTTCCGGTGGTTCACACGTGCCGCTGAAAAAGGCTATGCCAAAGCGCAATACAATCTGGGTATCCTGTACGAAAACGGCAAGGGGACGAATGCCGATAAAACCAAGGCGATCGGCTGGTTCAGAAAAGCGGCCGCCCAGGGCAACGCCGACGCCCAGAAACGGCTGAAGACCCTTAAGGCGACATCGTGATTGACGGCGGCATTTCAGCAAAGGAAAACGGATCAATCCGAAACCGCCAAGGACGATTCCCGATAGTGATAAGCGGCCTTGTCGGACTGCCCTTTTTCTTCGTACAGTTGCGCCAGAATCAGATGCGCTCTGGGAAAAAGGGGGATTCCGGACTTTTGCTTTAGCGTCTCTTCAAGGTAATGACACGCTTTGTCGAAACGTTTTTGCCGATAATACAATTCCCCCAGTGTAAGCGTCCACTGTGCCTGCATCGCATATTTTTCTTTCCAGCTTTCGCAACACGCTATCCGTTTCTCCAAATCGTCGAATTCGCTTTCCGACGAGAATTCGACATAAGCCCGCATCAGGCCGGTATCCCAGTTCTCATTTAGCGAAAGGGTCAATACATCCCGGCTTTTATCGAGCCAGCCGCAAAAATAAAATGCATAGGCCGCACGAATCGCCAGAGAAGGCACTTTCCGGCTATCGACCGGTATGGCATTCCAGACAGCCATAACGGCATTGGCATCCGGCATCGTTTTCGACAACATCCCTTCATAAGCCTGCATTTTCAACTGTTCCGAAACCGCAGGCTGCAAAACACGATGATGATCGAGCGAGTGGACAAGCCTCAACACTTCATCCCAGTCGCCCGCCAGCTGGCTGGCGGCCAGCGACAGTCTTTGCAAATGGACATGACGCGTTCCATTGCTGTTCAAACGTCCGATCACGTCAAGCGCTTCATCGGGCTTGCGTTCGTCAATCAACAGCTCCGCCCGGGTAACCTGACAGGCCATACCGTAAACCGGATCGGTTTCCACCCTGTTCAGAAAGGTATCGCGCCGTTCATAACGTTGCAAGGCATGTGAGGCACGCGCTGCAATCATAGCGGAACAACTCCTGTTTTTTTCCCATTGCATCGCTTTTTCCGCTGCCTGTCCCGACTGGACGAACCGGCCTTCAAACAGAGTTCTCAACGCTTCCTGTAGTGCCTCATTGCTTTCGTTTTCTTTTTTAAGCGTTCGATAAGCGGCAATTTTTGAAGGAAGTTTCCAGGCCATATCAATTGCCTTGAAAACGAGAAACAGCAACACGTAAAAAAGCAGCAGCAACAACAGGAAAAAATTGAGCGATACATCGACACGATAAGGCGGCCAGAAAAAAACGACGTTGCCTGCATTGAAACGAACTAGAACAGCCAGTCCGACTGCCGAAGCGAATAAACCCAGTAAGCAGAGAAAAATGCGCATAACATTCAGTTCTGAAGTCGATAACGCTGTATGGCCGCCAGACTTTCCGTCAGGCCGGTAACCTCTACGGAAATCTCGCTGGCGCCAAGCTGTTCCAGAGTAGTCTTCACCGCTTTTACCGGTTCTGAAGCAGTGTCGAAATAACGGTCGAGAATAGCCAGAGAAGCGTCGATATCGTTTTTGAAAGACAAGGTGGAAGACGATAAAAGAGACAGACGCGACCCCAAAAGACGGAGCTTGAGATTTTCCCGGAGATAATAAGTTTGCAAAGGCGAAAGAATCATGGCCTCCGGGGAATCCACTCTTTGCACCTGTATAAGGCCATGAATTTCACTCCACACATCATCAATCCAGTCATTCCACAAGACAGTCGAGGCATGGACCCAGTCTGCCGGATGGAAAGAAAACCCGATTTGCCTTTTACTGCCGTTCGATTCCCTCTCTTCATGTCGGTCAAGCGGCTTTCCGTCTGAAATCAGAGGCAGTTTATCCACCTCACCGATAACTGCGTCCAGCTTCAGCACCATACCGGTTGTATCGACATGGGGAACCGACCTTAAACGTTCCATGTCTTTGGCAAGCGCAGCGCGCAGGACAATAAACTGCGGCTTCCGCGATTTTGCCAGCAAGCGGTCGGCGTTCTCCAGTGCAATAAGAGCGCCATTGATATTTTTGGACAACAACAACTGCTGATGGGCAGCGGAAAGGACCTGCTCGATTTCCGCCAGCGACCAGTCGTCTTTGCTTTTCGACAGTTCCTGATACATTTGCGAAAGCGATATCTGCTGATTCTGCGTCTCGGCCTGCTGATTTTCCAGAGTGGCTACCTTCGATTGCAAATCGGCTACGGCATCCTGCGTGGTTTTAGCCAGTGTTTTCGCTTCCATACTGATCTCGTCGCCCGTCTGGAGACGGCGCGCGATTTCCGAACGCAACTCTCTCATTTCAATATGCGAGTAAACCAGATGCGCGATAAACAAAAGTCCCGTTATCCCCAATGCCCAGGATAAAAAACGCAGACGCCGCTGCGTTTTCTTCAGCGGTTCCGTGCGGTCCCGGGAGGCTGGATCAGTGGTGGAATTCATCGAATATGGCGCGGAATGGTCGGCATTTACGGCACATTATATCGCTTCATCCTGCCAGCGTTAGCCGGGCAACCGATAGTGGAAAAAAGAACACATTTCCGACAAGAAGATTTTCTGCCGCAGGCACCGGAAAATGATGGGCTGTTCCCTCTCGTGAAAGTCGTTTATTTTTTTATTCTGTTGGCATTTCACGACAGGCTTGCCCGGTTACCGGAAAGAAGCTTTCAGGCAACCGGACTCCGCCGGCTTCATTCAGGGTGCAAAACGGGCCTGTCTGATAAATATCGTACAGATTCTTGCGTGTTTTTTCGGGAAAAAACGCAGGAAAGGTAGGATAACTGCCGAAAAAAGGTATACTCTCTCATTTGTTCAAATGCTTGCAGTGAACAGTACAATTCTGTTTTTACCGCATCGGGCGGTGAAGCCCGTTCACCTGTTTTTTCTTTCTGAACGGCTCGAGATGGCTTGACTGCTATGGACCGGTCTGCGTTTCCATACAAAAGCCCCGATTCCGTTTTTACTATGCTTGAAGAAAAAATAAACGATACATTCTGCAATCCCGAAACCAGCCATTAAAAATGGCCGGTTAATTTGTCTTACTGACCCTATTATCACTATGGCAGATCAGCATCAGGAAATGAGTTCCAATCATCCTCTATCATCCAGACAGGTATCCCCTGAAAAAGAAGACATTCGCATGCTGGGCCGCATGCTCGGCGATGTGATCCGTGAAAAAGAAGGCGAGGCTATTTTCAACCTGGTTGAAAAAGTCCGCCGGACAGCAGTGAGCTTCAGGCGCAATCCCGATCTCTATTCTGCGGATACCCTGAATAACCTGCTCAGGAATCTGAGCCGCAATCAGGCCATTTCCGTTGTCCGCGCCTTTTCCTACTTTTCCCATCTGGCCAACATCGCTGTCGACAAGCACGCGAATCTGGCTTATCGGGCAGCCCGCATCGCAGGCAAGGCGCCTGAAAAGGGCAGTCTCAGCTATGCGCTGAACATGCTCGATCAGTCCGGTGTAGCCGGTGCGGAAATCAAGAAACTGTTACATGAAACCTTTATCTCCCCTGTCCTGACCGCCCATCCAACCGAAGTGCAGCGCAAAAGCACGCTGGACAGCGAACGGGAAATCGCCCGGCTCTTGGCTGAGCACGGTACCGACCTGACGCCGAAAGAACGCAAACACAACACCGAAATGCTGTCTGCCCGCATCGCAGGGCTTTGGCAAACCCGTCTGCTGCGTTATACCCGGCTGTCGGTTGCCGATGAAATCAACAACGCGCTCTCTTATTACCGGATTACTTTCCTGCGCGAATTGCCGGAGCTTTACCACTCGATACAAGAAGAAATCGCCGAACGTTATCCGGAAAGTAGGGACGGTGTGCCCGCGCCCGGTTCGGAAAGCAAATATCTGCAGATGGGCAGCTGGATCGGCGGTGACCGCGACGGCAATCCGAATGTGAACGCCGACACAATGCTGCATGCACTGGAAAGGCAGTCCCATCTGATCATGGAGTTCTATCTGGAAGAAATCCATAATCTGGGCGCTGAACTGTCGATTTCCTCCCTGCTAAACCATGTCAGTCCGGAATTGCAGGAACTGGCCAATACTTCTTCCGACACGTCCCTGCACCGTGTGGACGAACCTTACCGTCGGGCGCTGATCGCCATTTATTCCCGAATGGCTGCCACAGCCCGCGATTACGGCATGACCAGTCTGTCACGCAGCGAAATCGGGGTAGGCGAAGCCTACCTGTCGCCCGATGAATTCGGTAAAGATCTGCAAATCATGATCGACTCGCTGAATCAGAATGCCGGCGGACTTCTTGTAAGAGCCCGGCTCGGTTCGCTTAAAGCGGCAGTCGACATTTTTGGCTTCCATCTGGCAACGCTCGATATGCGCCAGAGTTCGGATGTCCACGAACGCGTTCTGACGGAAATTTTTGCCGCCGCACAGGTCGAACCGGATTATGCGTCCCTTCCCGAAGAAAAAAAGATTGAATTGCTGATTGGCGAACTGAGCAAGCCGCGCTTGCTCTACTCCCCATTTGCACAGTATTCGGAAGAAACCGCTTCCGAACTCAAGATCATGCGCACGGCACGCTATATTCGTGAACAATACGGAAAACGCGCCATTACGAACTACATCATCTCTCACACGGAAACCGTATCGGACCTGCTTGAAGTCTATCTTCTTCAGAAAGAATCCGGCTTGCTGCACCCGAGACGGAACAGCGGCCTGGCAGCAAGCCAGCAATGGGAAGATGCCGAACTCGATTTGATGGCTATTCCCCTGTTTGAAACGATTCCCGATTTGCGTCTGGCCGCTACCATCATGAAGGAAGCGATGAGCATTCCCTTTATCCGTGAACTTATCAGAAAACAGGGCGATCTTCAGGAAGTCATGCTGGGCTATTCCGACTCGAACAAGGACGGCGGTTACACCACGTCGAACTGGGAACTCTACAAGGCCGAAAAACAGCTGGTTGCCCTTTTCAACGAGATGGGCGTCAAGCTGCGCTTGTTTCACGGACGCGGCGGCACTGTCGGACGCGGCGGTGGCCCGACCTACGAAGCCATTCTGGCCCAACCGCACGGTACCGTGAACGGACAGATCCGGCTTACCGAACAGGGCGAAATGATCGCTTCCAAGTTCGCCCATGCCGAAATCGGCAGTCGCAATCTGGAATTGCTGGTGGCCGCTACGCTTGAAGCCAGCCTGATGCCGGAAGACCAAAACAAGAAATACGCTGACAAAATGCACGATTTCGAAACGGCGCTCGAAGAAATTTCGGCACTGGCCTATCAAGCCTATCGTCACCTGGTTTACGAAACGCCTGGATTCACCGATTACTTTTTCCAGTCCACTCCGATTGCCGAAATTGCGGAACTGAACATCGGTTCACGTCCCGCATCGCGCAAATCGTCACGCCGCATCGAGGATTTGAGAGCTATTCCCTGGAGCTTTTCATGGGGACAATGCCGGGTTCTTTTGCCGGGCTGGTACGGCTTCGGTTCGGCGATCACCCAATGGCTGGATGAAAAAGACCCTGGCGTCAAAAACAGGAAAATCGCTCTCCTGCAATCCATGTACAAGGAATGGCCTTTCTTTGAATCCATGCTCTCGAATATGGACATGGTTCTTTCAAAGGCGGATCTGGCTATCGCTTACCGTTATTCGGAACTGGTTACTGACCAAAAACTGCGGGATAGTATTTTTTCAGAGATTTGTGCAGAGCATCAGCGGACACTGGAAAGCTTTGAAATCATCACCAGCCAAAAAGAACGTCTGGTCAACAATCCGGCGCTTGCCAAGGCTCTGAAAGACCGACTGGCCTACATCGATCCTCTGAACCATTTGCAGGTGGAACTGATCAAGCGCCACCGTAACCCTGGCAGTAATCCGGAAAATCTCGACGCACGTGCGACCCGCGGCATTCACCTGACGATCAACGGGATTTCGGCAGGAATGCGCAATACGGGCTGATCTGTACGGTTTTGGAAATGTCGGCTATCTTTCCAACCAGTTCCGGTTCGCCATCGTTTGAAGACGAGGGTGAACCGGTTTATATCCAGCGTAACGACCATGTCGCTACTCTCGTATTGAACCGGCCGGCAAAGCTGAATGCCATCAGCGCTTATATGTGGAAACGCTTGCATCTGGCCATAAGCGCCCTTTCAAAAGAGGATTCCCTGCGCTGTATCCTTGTCAAAAGCTCATCTGCCAAAGCGTTCTCTCCCGGTTGCGACATTCATGAATTCGAAGAGCTGCGTTCCAACAAAGAACAAGGCCGTCAATACGGCAGGCTGATGCATGAAACGCTTGCGGCTTTTCAAAACTGCCCCATTCCTCTCGTCGCCGAGATCGACGGCATATGCGTTGGCGCCGGTCTGGAAATCGCCTCCACCTGTGATTTCCGTATTTGCAGCGAGAAAAGCCGATTCGGCGCGCCGATTAAAAATCTCGGTCTGGTCATGGCTTATCCCGAACTGGAACCTCTCCTGCAACTGGCCGGAAAGGATGTCGTACTGGAAATGCTACTGGAAGGAAGAATTTTCAACGCGGCCGAAGCGTATGAAAAAAACCTTGTCACGTGCGTCGTTCCAACCGAACGGCTCTCTGTGAAAGTGAACGATACCATTTCCGGTATCGTAACGGGCGCACCGCTCGTTGCACGCTGGCACAAGAAATTTGTCAAACGGCTGATCACTCCCTCCGCCGTTACTCCGGCAGAGTACGATGAATGCTTCGACTGTTTCGACACGGAAGATTTCAGAAGCGGTTGCCAGGCCTTCCTGAATCGAACGCCTCCTCGCTTCAGGGGAAAATAACAAAGCGGGAACAATTCACGCTTTTACGATAGGCGGTCGTTCAGGCATTCTTCAGATGCCGCGACAGATAAACGCTTTGGCCGATTATGAAGACCAGCATCAGCCCCATCCCGCCGAAAAGCTTGAAACTGACCCAGGTAGAAGTTTCGAAACCGCCCCAGAAGGCCACATAGAGATTCAGCACTCCCATAAAGGCGAAAAAAGCGATCCATGCCATATTCAGTCTCTGCCAGACGGGATCGGGCAACTGGATCTTCTTTTCCATCATGGCACGAATCAGATTTTTTCTGAATAGCAGATTGGCAAGCAAAAGCGCGCCGCCAAACAGCCAGTACAAAACGGTCGGTTTCCATTTGATGAATTCCTCGCTGCCGAAATAAATGGTAGCGCCGCCGAAAACGGTGATAACGACAAGCGATACCCATAAAGTGGCTTCGATTTTCTTCTTCCTTAAAAACAGATAAACGATCTGCAAGGCGCTGGCGACAATCGCAAGCGCTGTCGCCAGCAAAATGGGAACGGAAGATTCCGGTATGGCCGGGCCGGCGACAAAAGCGGACAGATACCTGTCTGCCAGGGCCTGCGCAGAAACGATATGGTTCTTGGCCCAGGAATAGGAACCGAAAAACAGAATGACAGGGAACAGATCAAAAAGAAACTTCATTTTTACTCAATCATTTATCAGAAGATTCCGCAGACTTCGGCAAAGGCTCGAAGCGCAAGGCCACAGAATTAATACAATAACGCAATCCCGTAGGAGGCGGTCCGTCGTCAAATACATGTCCGAGATGGGCATCGCATATGGCGCAAATAATCTCGGTACGAACCATTCCCAAGCGGGTATCGACTTTTTCAATCACATTTTCGGGATCAATCGGTTTGAAGAAACTGGGCCAGCCACAACCTGAATCGAACTTCGTATCGGACAGGAATAAAGGTGTTCCGCAATTAACGCAATAATATACTCCTGTTTTGTCGTGATTCCAGTACTCACCACTAAAAGGATATTCCGTTCCTCCCTGGCGCGTGACTTCATAAGCCAGTGGAGACAACTGCGCTTTCCATTCGGCATCCGTTTTCCGGACTTTATTTCGGGCAGTCATAAATCGCTCCTCAATAATTGTTAAACCGCTGGTGAAAAAACAAACTATAAGGCATCAATCTCCCTTTCATCTTCAGATTTGTTAAAAAGGCGTGAGTTCAGTAAGCCACTGTCCTTTTAAAAACGGGCCCGGCCTAATCCATCCTTTCGAACACAGCCATCGATTCCACATGTGAAGTGTGTGGGAACATATTGACGACACCGGCCAAATGAAGCCGGTAGCCCCCCTCCGTAACGAGAATGCCGGCATCCCGCGCCAGCGTCGAGGGATTGCAGGAAACGTAAACGATCCGCCTGGGCCTGAGCGCTTCCTGATGCTTCCCCAATTCTGCAATGGACTGACAGACAGCGGCGGCGCCATCCCGGGGCGGATCGATCAGCACCTTGTCGAACGGCCCCAGACCGATCCAGTCTTTTACTGTCATCTCAAACAAATTGCGCGTTTCAAAACGGGTTTTTTCTTCCAGGCCGTTCAGCAGGGCACTTTCTTTGGCCCTCTCTGTCAATATTTCGCTGCCCTCGATTCCCACGACTTCTGCGGCATGCCGTGCAATCGGCAAGGAAAAATTGCCCAATCCGCAAAACAGATCGGCAATCCTGTCGTTCTTTTCAATTTCAAGCAAGCGAATAGCCCGGGAAACCAGTACCGGATTGATGTGATGATTGACCTGTGTGAAATCGCCCGGTTTAAACGGCATTTCAACATTGAATTCCGGTAATCTGTATTTCAGTTTGTTCCCGGCCGGGTAAAACAGGGTAATCGTATCCGGTCCTTTCGACTGCAACCACCACTGAATATCATGATCGTCAGCAAAGCGTTTCAGCCGGTTTTCATCTTCCTTCGTCAAAGGCGCCATAATCCGTAACAGAAGCGCTGTCACCAGACCGTCTCTGTCATTTCCGATGGCAACCTCGATTTGAGGCACCTGTTGTCTGATAGACAGGGAACCGATCAGCTCCCTCAAGGGAACGAGCATTTCCGAAATATGGCGTGGCATAACGGAACACTGCGTCATATCGGCGACATATCTCGACTGTTTTTCCCGGAAGCCAACCAGTATCCCCCCTTTCTTCGGCACATCATTCACCGAAAGACGGGCGCGGAACCGGTATCCCCAGTAAGGGCCGTAAATCGGACGCAACATCCTTTCCGCTTTTACCTTGCCGATATGCCGGAGATTGTCCTCCAGCACCCGTTGTTTGATAGCCACCTGAGCGGCAGGGTCGAGATGCTGCATCGAACACCCCCCGCAAATTCCGAAATGAGGGCAATCCGGTTCGACCCGTAACGGCGATTCCTGGAGAAGAGAAACCGTTCTGGCCAATTCCCACTTGCTTTTCCTTTTCCAGGTCTCACACTGAACGGTTTCCCCGGGTAAAGCCCCTTCGACAAACACCACTTTTCCCGGCGTTCCGTCTTCATTGGGCAAGTGACCGACACCGCGGCCTTCCGTATCCAGCGATTTGATTGAGATGATATGAATGGGCATAACTGTTGGATAATAAATAACGCATATTGCAAGAATATGCGTTATTCAGAAAATGGAGATAAAAAACGGTTATTGTTCAGGCAGATATTTTACCGGATCGACCGGTTTCCCCTGATAACGGATCTCGAAGTGCAGCTTGACCCGGTCGCTATCCGTATTGCCCATTTCGGCAATTTGCTGACCCCGCTTTATTTGCTGCTTTTCCTTGACCAAAATCCTGTCATTATGCGCGTAAGCCGACAGAACATTGTCACTGTGTTTGATGATGACCAGATTGCCATAACCGTTCATGCTGCCTTTATGCAAAACCGTTCCATCAGCTGCCGACAAAACCTGTTGCCCTTTGGTTCCGGCAATGTCGATACCCCGGTTTTTGCCCGCGGCAAAAGAGGCAATTACTTTGCCCTGCGCAGGCCAGCTCCAGCCAATACTCTCGACTTCCACGATGCCGCTGGATGAAGCCGCTGTAACGGAAGACGCTGTTCCGGTTTTCAAAGAACTGGCAGGAGACGGTACCGGAGCGGTACGCGTTTCTTTTTTTGCCGCTTCAATTGTCCGCACTTCAACCTGTGAAGCAGTTCCGACACTGGCGGTCTGGACACCGGACTGACTCTCGGCAGGTGGCTGAACCCGAATGACCTGTCCCACTTTCAGATCGTTGAGATCGACAAGATGGTTCCAGGAAGCAAGCTCCGCCACAGTATGGCCTGAACGTCGCGAAATTTGTGAAAGCGTATCGCCCCGCCGAACGGTATACCGGATCGTGTTTTCGTCAATAGGTTGATCGGCAACAGCGCCGGCAATGGTCGAACGATCGGCAATCGGTGCCGTTCTCTGAGGACTGCTGCATGCGCACAAACCAGCACAAACAATCATCAATAATGAATAACCCGTTTTTTTCATTTAAAGCATTCCCATTTTTCGGCACTCCGACTTTCAGACGATACCCTTTTGCAAAGGCACAAAATGGCAATCGTCCAGTACAATTTTTTCCCACCTGGTTTCAGCGGTTCTCGTCACCAGTTGCAAGGTTTGCCGCTCCCCGCCTACTGGCGCAATCAACCGTCCTCCAACCGCCAGCTGCTTCAACAGCGCTTCCGGCACTTTCAGACCTGCCGCCGCCACAACGATCCCGTCAAACGGCGCCACCTGCGGCAAACCCAGCATACCGTCTCCGTAATGCAGGCGTAAATTGGCGATTCTCATCGGTCTGAGATTGCGGCGAGCCAATTCATGCAAAGTTTTTACACGCTCAATAGAATAAACCTCATTCGCTATTTTAGCGAGAATTGCAGCCTGATACCCGCATCCGGTGCCGATTTCAAGCACCTTTTGCATCATTGATTCCCGCTTTCCGATTCGCAAGGCTTCCAGCATTTTCGCGACAGTAGAAGGCTTTGAAATCGTCTGATGAGAACCGATCGGCAATGCTATATCGGCATAAGCCTGTCCCGACAATCCGGATTCGACAAACAAATGACGGGGAATCTGCCCCATCGCCTGCAATACAACGGCATCTTTGACCCCTCCACGCGCCAGCCGTTCTGTCATGGAACGTAAAGACCGGGACACAGCCGACCCGTTCCAGCCTGTTTCCGGCAATGACAACGGTTTTCTGCCGAACGCGTTCAACGCCAGGTTTTCGGCTTTGTTTTGTATCGCGGTCTGTGAGCCGGCAAAACTTTTCCCGGCTCCTTGCGGATTCAGTTTCTCAAACGAAGTCCGCCCCACTACGCTGGACAAGGGCAAAGGGAACGATTTCGCTTTTTTGTTCATTCGAGTATTTTCTTCAGATCGCCCAGTACAGAAGTATGCGTCCAGTCCAGTTGGAGAGGCGTTACCGACACATGTCCGCTCCGGATCGCATGAAAATCGGTGCCTTCTCCTGCATCCCGAACGGGGCCTGACGGCCCGATCCAGAAAATTTCCCGATCAAACGGATCCTTTTCGCGAATAACCGCTTCCGATTCGTGGCGACGTCCAAGACGGGTCGCGCAGATTTTTTTCAGTTCGGCATAGGGCTTGTTGGGAATATTGACGTTCAACAGGAACGGTTTGGGCAATTTCTCGTAGACCCGCAAAACGACATCTCGTGCGACCAGCGCAGCGCTTTCCAACTCGGCCCACCCCTTGTTGACCTGTGAAAAAGCGATTGAAGGGATATCGAAGAGATAACCTTCCATGGCGGCAGCTACCGTACCGGAATAAATCGTATCTTCCCCCATGTTCTGGCCGTGGTTGATGCCGGCAACGACCAGATCGGGCCGCCAGGGCAGCACACCCGTTACGGCAATATGCACACAGTCAGAAGGGGTACCTGTTGTGTAGAGAAACCCATTGTTTCCCTTATATACCGAAATGGGACGCTCAAGCGTCAGCGAACTGGACGCCCCCGAGCGATTGCTGTCAGGAGCGACTACGGCAATCTCGGCAACCGATTCCAGCGCTTTTGCAAGCGCGCTGATCCCTGGCGCCAGATAACCGTCATCATTACTGATCAATATACGCATCGGAACCACTTGTCAGGCAAATTAATCTGAACGTCTGGCGATCGGGAATTCCCTTTTTTACACCAGACACCGGAAAGTGAAGCTCATTCTTTTTGGGGCAAGGAAAGCAAGGCCAGTATTTCGGACAACTCCGAACGAACCGTTTCCAGATCAACGAAAGAGCCTGTTATGGCGACTTCATCCTTTTCAGGAATCTCTTCCGCAACAACCTTTCGTGCGCCACGTTCATTGAGCTTGTTTCTCGCGCCGCTGATCGTAAAGCCCTGATCGTACAGCAACTCCCGGATCCGTCTGATCAGCAGAACCTCATGATGCTGATAATAGCGCCGGTTACCCCTGCGCTTGACCGGTTTCAACTGGGTGAATTCCTGTTCCCAGTAGCGCAAGACATGCGGCTTGACGCCGCATAATTCGCTGACTTCCCCGATCGTGAAATAACGTTTGGCCGGTATGGAAGGTAAAACAACTGCCTCAGACTTGTGGACTCGTTCATTCATGGAAATGGTCACGTTACTCGTCAAGTTATCCCGCTGATTCAACCATCGATTTCAGCTTCTGGCTGGCATGAAATGTCACGACCCGCCTTGCTGTAATGGGAATCTCTTCTCCGGTTCGGGGATTACGCCCGGGGCGCTGTGGCTTGTCGCGCAACTGGAAATTGCCAAAGCCCGATAACTTGACCATTTCCCCCCGTTCCAGCGCACAGCAGATTTCCTCAAAAAAGGTTTCGACCATTTCCTTGGCTTCGCGCTTGTTCAGGCCGACCTGCTCATACAACAATTCGGTCAGCTCGGCTTTGGTCAAAGTCGATGTGTTTTTGTCAGAATCCGGCGAAGCGTCTTTTTTCAAAGAAGCGGATTCTGTCTTTTCTGTTAATTGCGAATCGGTGGATCGTCTCATTATTGTTGTAAAAAACCAAACATCTACTCGGAAACTCAGGTACGCAGTTTTGCACCCAAATCTTTTTCGGCTGCAGCGACAAATGCAGTAATGGCGGCATCCACGACTTCATCCTGCAGAGTTCCATTGGCATCTTGCAAGGTAAATCTGAACGCAAGACTCTTTTCATTGGCCCCAAGGCCTTTACCGCGATAATCATCAAACAAAACAACAGCTTGCATGATACGGCAGAAAGGATTATTATCTTTTTCCCTGTAAAATCTGTCAATGATTTCTTGCACAGACATCGATATATCGACAACCAGAGCGATATCCCGCGTCACCGGCTGGAAACGCGATATTTCAGTATATACCGGCACTTCGACAGATTGCAGCGCTTTAACATCCACTTCAAACAGTATCGGCGCATGCGGCAAATCGTATCGATGCTGCCAGGACGGGTGCAATTCGCCGATAAAGCCAATATCCTGACCATCCAGCTCCAGTCTGGCACACCGTCCGGGATGCAGCGCCGGATGAGTTGCCTTCACGAAACGCAGTTTTGCCGGAGCGAACAGGGCTTCAAGATCGGCTTTTACATCAAAAAAATCGACTTGCCGCTCGGGCAATCCCCATTGTTCTTCCTCCGACAGACCGTACGCGATAGCGGCAAGACGTTTGGGCTGTTCGTAACCTGCAACAGTCAAAGGCCCATCTTCCACCTTGTCGTTTCGCAAAAAAACGGCACCGATTTCAAACAGACGGACTCTTGAGAACTTGCGATTCAGATTGTAACGGACATTGGCGACCAGATTGCCGATCATGGTAGAACGCATGACACTCATCTGGCTGGCAATCGGATTTAACAATCGTATCGGATTATCGTTACCGGCAAAATCCTTTTCCCAGTCTTCTTCCACAAAGCTGTAGTTGACCACTTCCTGATAATCGAGATCGGCCATCTGCTGGCGGATTGAAAACAGCGAGCGGACATTTTCCGGATTGATACGCATGACATTCGATGCAACAGGAGGCAAGGCCGGTATATTTTCGAAGCCATAAATCCGGGCGATTTCCTCAATCAGATCTTCCTCGATTTCAAGATCGAAACGATAGGAGGGAGGCGTGACTGTAAAAGTGTCGCCGTTCCGGACGAACGCAAGTCCCAAACGCGTGAAAATGTCGGCAATCTGGTCTGCCTTCACGGGAATACCGATCACACTTTCCGCTTTTTCCCGGCGCAAGACCACCGGCTTGCGTTCCGGCAAATTGAGAATCTGGTCATCGACAGGCCCTACCGTCGTTTCGCCTTCAACACCGCAGATTTCCAGTACCAGCGCCGTGATGCGCTCAAGAGCGGCAACCGTTCCATTGTAATCGACACCCCGTTCAAAACGGTGCGAGGCATCGGTCGAGAAATTGAAGCGTCTGGCGCGCCCCCGAATAGCATCAGGCCACCAGAACGCCACCTCAATGAAAATATTGCGTGTATCCGATGAAACCGACGTCCTGTCGCCGCCCATAATGCCACCCAGAAATTCCACGGCTGTGTCGTCCGCAATAACGCCGATCCAGTCGTCCACATCGACTGTCATATCGTTTAGCAACTTGACCTTTTCGCCTTTTTTACCCCAACGAACCGTCAGGGATTTGTCGATTTTATCAAGATCGTAAATGTGGTTCGGCTGCCCGCCTTCAAGCATGACATAATTCGAGATATCGACCAGCGCCGAGATGGAACGCTGGCCGCTGCGTTCAAGGCGCTGCTTCATCCATTCCGGTGTCGGAGCATTGGCATTGATTCCCTTGATCACCCTGCCTGAAAAACGGCCGCACAGATCCGGTGCTTCAACCTTGACAGGCAACTTGTCGCCGGAAGTCACCCTGGCCGGCGCAGATACCGGACGATTCAGGGTGGCACCCGACACAGCGGCCACTTCCCGCGCCACGCCCAGTACGGACAGGCAATCTGCCTTGTTGGGCGTCAGCTTGACATCGAAAATAGCGTCTTCAAGCTGGAGATAATCCCGCAGGCTGGCTCCTACCGGCGCATCTTCCGGCAAATCCATAATGCCGGAATGATCTTCCGACAATTGCAATTCACGGAACGAACACAACATTCCGTTCGATTCCACACCACGCAACTTGCCTTTTTTGATCGAAAAAGGTTTGCCATCCTCTCCCGGCGGCAAAACGGCGCCGACCAATGCACAACCCGTTTTCATGCCCGGCCGGACATTGGGTGCGCCGCATACGATATTCAGGATCGTGCCGGTACCCGCATCGACCTGACACACACTCAAACGATCGGCATTCGGATGCTTTTTTACTTCCAGCACTTCTGCCACGACGATATCCGAAAAAGGTTTCGCGACCGGCACGACCTCTTCCACTTCCAGTCCCGACATCGTCATCAAATGCGCCAATTCATCCGTTGTCAAATCCGGATCAACCATTGTCCGAAGCCAGTTTTCAGAAAATTGCATAGTCAGCTTTCAACACAAAAAACCGCAAGAGTTAAAAATCGTTTTAATTGAACTGTTTCAGAAAACGCAAATCGCCTTCATAAAACAGTCTCAAATCATTGATGCCGTAACGCAGCATCGTCAGTCTTTCCAGACCGGAACCGAAGGCAAACCCGATATTGTTTTCGGGATCGATCCCCATATTTTTCAAAACATTGGGATGCACCTGACCGGCACCCGAGACTTCCAGCCATCTGCCCTTCAAGGGGCCGGTACCGAAAGCGATGTCGATCTCTGCCGACGGTTCGGTAAACGGGAAATAGGACGGACGGAAACGGACCTGAAGATTCTCAGTTTCGAAAAAAGCCTGAACGAAATTCAGATAAACACCCTTAAGGTCCGCAAAACTGATGTTCCTGTCTATCCACAAACCTTCCACCTGATGAAACATCGGCGAATGAGTTGCATCGCTATCCACACGATAAGTACGCCCCGGCGCGATGACCTTCACAGGCAAGGCATGCGAACGCGCATAACGCACCTGCATCGGGCTGGTATGCGTACGCAGCAGCAAGGGTTTTCCCTGCGAATCCTTGCCTTCGATATAAAACGTATCCTGCATCGAACGGGCCGGATGGTTTTCGGGGCTGTTTAACGCCGTGAAATTCGTCCAGTCCGTTTCGATTTCCGGCCCATCGGCCACATCGAAACCGATGGAGCCGAATATTCTTTCAATACGTTCCCAGGTTCTCATGACCGGATGAATGCCGCCTTTGCCTCGTCCCCTGCCCGGCAAAGTCACGTCAATCGCCTCGGCATTCAGTTTCGCTTGCAATTTTTCATTCGCCAGTTCCTGACGTCTTGCATTCAGGGCACCTTCAATCCGGCTTTTGGCCGCATTGATAATGGCACCCTGCGCCTTGCGTCGTTCGGGTTCCATCTTTCCGAGCATTTTCATTTGCCCGGTAATCAACCCGGTCTTGCCGAGATATTTTGCCTTGGCGTTTTCAAGCGACACCGCATCGGGCGCATTCTGAAAATCTTCTTTTGCCAAAGAAATCAACTGTTCTAACGAATCCATGCCATTTGTTCCTGTCGGACAACAGAAAAATAAAAAAGCGGGGCAAGTTCATCCCTTGCCCCGCCCCGTTCCATGCATACTGCAAGACGATCAAGCCGCGATAGCAGCCTTAACCTGATTGACGATTGCAGCGAAAGCAGGTTTGTCTGCCACAGCCATATCGGCCAGTACCTTGCGGTCCAGCTCGATTGCCGCTTTTTTCAGACCATTCATAAATACGCTGTAGGACATTCCCAGTTCACGGGTTGCGGCGTTGATACGCGTAATCCACAGGGCACGGAATACCCGTTTTTTGTTCCGGCGATCACGATAGGCATACTGCCCCGCCTTCATGACAGCTTCTTTCGCTACGCGATAAACCGAGCTTCGGCGACCACGATAACCTTTGGCTTCGGCAAGCAATTTTTTATGACGGGCCCGCGCGGTGACCCCACGTTTTACTCTGGACATATTCTTTCCTTGTTATTCGTGTTAGTGGATCATGCGCTTGGCATCATGCGCAATACGGAAGAAACATCACTCGCGTTGACATTGGTCATTCCGCGCAACTGACGTTTGACTTTGGTGGTTTTCTTGGTCAGGATATGACGCTTGAAGGCTTGCGCACACTTCACGGTTCCACCCGGACGAACGCGAAAACGTTTTTTCGCGCTGCTTTTGGTTTTCATTTTTGGCATATAACTTTTTGTCCTTTCGGACAACTCCTTTTTTATATGATCGCAGGTGGCCGCACTTCTGCTGCACTTGTAGGCCTGCTCACACTTGTTTTACAGCGGAGAACCGCTGTTCTTTTTCCGCCGTGTCACGACGGAAGCAGATTCTATTTCTTTTTCCTGGGGGCCAGCACCATGACCATCTGGCGGCCTTCCATTTTCGGAAACTGTTCAACCTGACCGTATGGATCCAGATCCTGTTTCAAACGCTCCAACATTCTGAAACCGATATCCTGATGCGCCATCTCACGGCCACGGAAACGCAATGTGACCTTGCATTTGTCGCCGTCTTCCAGAAACTTGATCAGATTGCGCAACTTGATATTATAGTCTCCTTCA
This sequence comes from Oxalobacter paraformigenes, assembly GCF_000158475.2. GTDB lineage: Bacteria > Pseudomonadota > Gammaproteobacteria > Burkholderiales > Burkholderiaceae_D > Oxalobacter > Oxalobacter paraformigenes. The sequence continues at coordinate 1,719,715 of NZ_KI392031.1, forward strand.
TCCGTTCCCGGACGAAATTTGACTTCCTTGACGGAAATCACTTTCTGCTTCAGTTTCGCCTCGTGCGCTTTCTTTTGCTCGGCATATTTGAATTTGCCGTAATCCATGAGACGACAAACGGGCGGACGGGCATTCGGCGCAATCTCGACCAGATCCACATCGGCCTCTTCAGCCAGTTTGAAAGCTTCCTGAAGACTTACAATACCAATCTGCTCATTATCCACGCCCATCAGACGCACTTCCTGAGCCGTAATTTCGCCGTTGATGCGATGAGACTTGTCAGTAGCTATGTTGACTCCTTACTTATCACGTTATGTCGTCCGTTCACAGATGAACGATCCTACTGTTTTGCCCTGATTTCGTTTTCCATGCGGGCTATCAGTTCGTCTGCACTCATCGCTCCCAGATCAACCCCGCCACGAGCGCGAACGGCGACAGTATTTCCATTTTTTTCCTTATCCCCGACAACCAGCAGATAAGGCACTTTATTGACAGAATGATCGCGTATTTTATAGGTAATCTTTTCGTTTCGCAAATCGGCTTCAACCCTCAAACCCGCTTTTTTCATTGTTTCGACAACACTTTTCGCATATTCGGCCTGAGCGTCCGAAATGTTCAAAACAACGGCTTGAACCGGAGCCAGCCATAGGGGCATCGCGCCGGCATGGTTTTCAATCAGGATCCCGATGAACCGTTCCAGCGAGCCCAGAATAGCCCGATGGATCATGACCGGTATCTTGCGTGTGTTGTCTTCGGCAACATATTCGGCGCCCAGCCGCATCGGCATCGAAAAATCGACCTGAATAGTGCCGCATTGCCACATCCGGCCAATTGCGTCTCTTAAGGTGTATTCGATTTTCGGTCCGTAAAAAGCGCCGTCTCCCGGCGACAGTTCAAATTCACAGCCGGAACGTTTCAGGGATTCGATCAAGGCATTTTCAGCCTTGTCCCACGCCTCATCCGATCCGACGCGTTTTTCGGGACGCGTTGCGACCTTGTAAATAATATCGGTGAATCCGAAATCCTTGTAGACTTTTTTCAACAGATCGGTAAATGCCACGCATTCATCCAGAATCTGGTCTTCCGTACAGAAAATATGGCCGTCGTCCTGCGTAAAACCGCGCACCCGCATCATCCCATGCAGCGAACCGGAGGGTTCGTTACGGTGACACTGGCCGAATTCGCCATAACGCAAAGGCAATTCGCGATAGGAATGCAGATTGGAACGATAAATCTGCACATGACCCGGACAATTCATCGGCTTGATCGCATAGACGCGATTTTCCGATTCTGTCGTGAACATGTTTTCCTTGTAGTTGTCCCAATGCCCTGATTTTTCCCACAAGGAACGATCCAGAATCTGGGGGCCTTTCACCTCCTGATATCCGTTATCCCGATAGACTTTGCGCATGTACTGCTCAACCTGCTGCCAAATCGTCCAGCCTTTGGGATGCCAGAAAATCAGGCCCGGCGCCTCGTCCTGAAAATGGAACAAATCGAGTGAGCGGCCCAGCCGCCGGTGGTCGCGTTTTTCGGCTTCTTCAAGCATATGAAGGTATGCGTCCTGATCCTCTTTTTTCGCCCAGGCCGTACCGTAAATACGCTGGAGCATTTCGTTTTTCGAATCGCCCCGCCAGTACGCGCCGGCAACCCGCATCAGCTTGAAAACTTTCAGCTTCCCGTTTGCCGGAACGTGCGGCCCGCGACACAAATCGGTAAAACCGCCACTGGTATAAAGAGACACATCCTCATTTTGCGGAATGGATTCGATAATTTCCGCCTTGTAATCTTCCCCGATGGATTTGAAATAGGCGACAGCCTCATCCCGCGGCAACACTTTTCTCGTTACCGTTTCATTTTTACGCGCCAGCTCGGTCATTTTCTTTTCTATCGCCTGCAAATCTTCCGGCGTAAACGGACGCTTGTAGGAAAAATCGTAGTAAAAACCGTTTTCGATAACCGGCCCGATCGTGACCTGCGCCTCAGGGAAAAGCTGCTTGACCGCATAAGCCAGCAGATGGGCAGTCGAATGGCGCAAAATATCGACCCCTTCAACGTCCCGATCGGTAACAATGGAAAGATCGACATCATGATCGATCAAATAGGATGTATCGACCAGTCTGTCATCCACTTTACCTGCCAAAGCGGCCTTTGCCAAACCGCTGCCGATGGAGGCAGCTACTTGCGAAACGGTTACCGGCTCGCCGAATTCACGCTTCGAGCCATCGGGAAGACGAACTGAAATCATTTTGATCTCCAAAACCAACACAAAAAGACGGCACTTGACCGTCAATCAGCAATACAACAAAAAAACGCGGGCCGGCCGCGTTTCCTGACACTTCATAATTATACAGATAAAACCTGACTGTATCTGCAACTGAACTGTCGAAATTTTACTCACTTTAGCACGGAAGGTGACATGCTCAAAACGAAAATCCGGAAACAGGCGCTTGCCGCTTAAGACAACTCCCGCTTCTTTACCTGGCCACGTCTTCATGAGCTGGCAAACCAACCTGTTTTGAAAAGATGTCTTTTTTTAGCACGAAATCTCCCCACTACGCTCTTTTTCGAAATATGAACGATCCAAAAGATTTAGAATAAGGAAACAGAAAAACAGAAAGGTGGGGTGAACCCAAAAGAAATGGTAGGCACGATTGGACTCGAACCAACGACCCCTACCATGTCAAGGTAGTGCTCTAACCAGCTGAGCTACGCGCCTAAAGATATAATTATAGCTTTAAAACATTTAAATTCGCCAGCCATTTAAAAATCGCTGTAGCGGAAAGACAACACAAGCAAGCTTGGGTATTATAAAAAGGGTAATTAAAAGTGTCTAAAAAATTTAAACGTCATGTTTAAATATTCTTGCCAAGACAATACCCGTTATTTACGAGACAAGTATGAAATCGAGATTTCTTCCTGCGGCAGTTTGCAGCGCATTTCTGATTCTTTCAGGAGTCGTCTCTGCCCAGACAACCTTGACGGCAGCGGTCGATTACACCTTGAGAAACAATCCGGATGTGGCCATCGATATCCGGCAACGCCGTGCTATCGATGAAGCGCTGTTGGGTGCCTACAGCGGTTACCTGCCGAAAGTCGATATCGGCTGGGGCGTCGGCAAGGAAAAGGCCAGAAACAGTAATACCGGCTACCGCTGGAGCGACGACCTGACCCGTCAGGAAAAATCCGTTACCTTGCAACAAATGCTTTTCGACAGTTTCGCGACAGCCAATGAAGTCGCCCGCAATCGCGCCCGCATGCAATCGGCAGCTTACAAGGTTTCAGGCTCTTCCGAGCAGATTGCCCTGAAAGTGGTTGAAGCCTATTTAAACGTGCTCCGTCTTCGCGAAAATGTCCGGTTGACGCAGGAAAATCTGCAAAACCATCAAAAAACCTACGACCAGATTTCATTGAGAGCTACAAGCGGCATCGGCAGGCGTTCCGACGTCGATCAGGCGGAAGCCCGTCTGGCTCTGGCCAAATCGAATCTGATAGCAGCAGAAGCCAATCTGCGGGATGCGGAAATTGCTTACCAGCGCTATACCGGCATACTTCCGGACGATCTTGTCCAGCCAGACGGCCCATCTGACGAAATCATGCCCCAAAGTCTTGAAAACGCCATTGAAAAAGCACGTGACAATAACCCCCTTTTAAAGCAGGCCAAAGCGGATATCGACGCAGCGAATGCCCAATATGACGCAGCAAAATCGGCGTTTGGCCCCCGATTCGATATTCAGGCAGGTCTGAACTATATTGACAACTCTGGCGGCGTCGAAGGAGAAAACGATTCCAGATATGCCATGCTTCGCATGAACTGGAATCTTCTTCGGGGCGGCGCCGATTATGCCCGGCTGGGGGAAACCAAACAGCTCTCGTACCAGGCCATAGAAATCATGAAGCGGACTTTGATGCAACTTGACGAAAGCACCAGTCTGTCGTGGAACACCTATGTTTCCGCCCATGAACGTCTTCCAAATCTGCAACAGCATGCCGAATCAAGCTTGGCAACCCGCGACGCCTATACGAAACAGTTTGCCATCGGCCAGCGCACCCTGATTGACTTGCTCGATACGGAAAACGAATATTACACATCAACTGTCGAATATGTGAACGGTCAATATATGGAACTGTTTGCGCGCTACAGATTGATGGCCGATACGGGAAATCTGCTGGCTTCACTGGACGTCAAACCGCTTGTCGAGAGCGATCCCTCGCAACGGGTCGAACACAGCAATCCCTGGTCCAAAAGCGATTACAAAAAAACCGGGACACCACAATCCGTCGTTCAGGAAGAACCTGCCCAGCCCGAGCTGGAAATAGAGCCAGATGAAAAGACGACGGCTGCCGAACCGCTAGAGGCAACCTCCTCTCTTGAAAAAGAACCCGTCCTTGAACCGCAGCCCGATCTCATTCCTCAAAAAGCGGAATAACAAACCTTCCGGCTTGCCAATGTCCAATACCCGGCAAACTTTTACGGTTTGCCGGTATGTTTTTACGCACGAAATCCATTTATGCGATAATCGAAAAACCGTTTCCGAAAAATTGTCTTATGCTTTTCTTATCCATGAAATACAAGCGGACATTTCCTTTTTTCGGACGCCTTCTTTTTGTTATCTTCCTGGCAACTATGTTGCCGGTTTTTCTTCGCGCAGCCGATGTACTGCCGCCCTTGACCGCCGCTTACCTAAACAGTGCCGCGACAAAATACGGCATCAGCGCAAAAAAACGGCTTAAAGAGTGGGAAAACCTTTTAAAGAACGCTCAAAACAGGCCGGAAACAGAAAAACTTCAGATCGTTAACGATTTTTTCAATCGCATTCGTTATGTGTCTGACCAGGAACACTGGGGAGTGACCGATTACTGGGCAACGCCAGCTGAAATGCTGGCCAGTAACGGAGGCGATTGCGAAGACTACGCTATCGCCAAATACTTCACTCTGGTCGCCCTGAATGTCGATCCTGACAAACTGAAAATCACCTATGTCAAGGCACGCGTCAACAATAAAACAATTGCGCATATGGTTCTGACCTATTACGCCCGCCCCAACTCGATACCGCTTGTCCTGGACAGTTTGAACCGTCAAATCAAACCGGCCAGCCAACGGCCGGATTTGACGCCGGTCTATGCCTTCAACGGTGACGGCCTCTGGATCATCAAATCGCGCAATCTGGGACGTGTTGGCGGGTCAAGCAAAATCCGGTTCTGGCGTGAAATGCAAAACAGGATGGGGAAAGAATTTTGAAAATGGATAACTGCAGGTGCAAGGAAAAACAATTGCCGATAAAAAAACAAAGAATTAAACAGTTTGTTTTTTATTGTTAAAATGCCATGAACCGGAGACGACCGTTATGACTTTACGGCGACAACTTACTTTTATTATTGCAACGCTTTTTGTATTGCTTTTCATCGGAACATTTGCCATCAATGTCCACAATACACGCGCGTATCTGAATGACCAGTTAAACAGTATTTCGCAGGATATGGCAACGTCACTGGGTCTCACGCTGTCGCCATACATGGCGGAAAACGATATGGTGGTGATTGAAAGCCATGTCAACGCACTGTACGACAGCGGTTATTATCGTGAAATCGTCATTTCCGACATCGACGGAAAACCTCTCATCGAACGGATCAGCAGCCATCCTGTCGAAAAAGTGCCGAACTGGTTCATCAATATGTTTCCCTTGCAAACCCCTCAGGGCGAAAGCCTGATCATGAGTGGCTGGACCCAGGCCGGTTCCGTCAAAGTAAGCGCTCATCCCGAATTCGCTTACATTCGCTTATGGTCAACCTGTGTCCAGTCTTTTTATCTTTTCCTGATCGGGTTCGCCGTGCTGTTCGGGCTGGTCATGATCGTTTTGCATTATGTGCTGCGCCCGCTTAAAGCGGTCCAGAAACAGGCGGAAGCCATTTCCAACAAGGAATACGTCATTCAGGCACAAATTCCCTGGACGCGCGAACTGCGGGATGTGGTAACGGCCATGAATCTCATGTCTTCCAAAATAAAGGAACTCTTTAACCAACAGGAAGAAACGCTGGAACGCATCCGTAACGAAGCCTATACCGACACAACAACCGGACTGCCGAATCGTACCTACTTCACGATGAGATTGCAGCAAATGATCGAATCGGGATCGAGATTCGAACTGGGCGCCTTGTTTTTTATCGAAATCAGCCATCTTGCCGAAATCAACAAGAAATCAGGTCACATGGCCGGGGACACCCTGTTGAAAAGTGTTGCCCAACTGATCCGCCAACAGGTCACCCGGTTTTCTGTAAACGAAGTTTTGACCGCGCGATTATCCGGAACCACTTTCGCGGTTGCGATCAGCGGGATGACCGAGAAACAGGCAGAGGCCTTTGCACTTGCCTTCGCCAGAGAAATGGCCAGCCTGCACGGAAAAGGCCTGACTCCGTTTAGCGAAGTCGGTCACATCGGATTCGCCTTCCACTGGAACCAGTCGCTTTCGGAACTGTTGTCCGAAGCGGATATGGCATTAAGAGCCGCCCAGATAAAAGGGCCCAATACCACGCATTATCATCAGAACCATCTCATCAGTGAATTCGACACGCTGACGGCAACCCAATGGATCGCGCTTTTAAACCGTGTTATCGAGGAAAAAAGATTTACCCTGCTTGTCCAGGCCGTCATGAACCCGGACGACCCTCCTTCAGTCAAACATCATGAGGTTTTGCTGCGTATCGCCAATGACGAAAACAAACTGATACCGGCCAGTCTTTTCATACCGATGATTCATCATTACGGCCTTACAAAGGCACTGGATAAAATGATCGTCGCAACTGTCCTCGATCTGCTCGACCGGCCGGAAAACAAAATGAAAAAGATAGCTGTCAATTTAATGCCGGCGTCTGTTTCCGATCCGGAGTTCGTAAACTGGCTCTCGTCGGAACTGGCGCGAAAACCCGCTCTTGCAAAACGGATCCTGTTCGAACTTGACGACTACGGCATCGCACAGAATCTGCATGCCGCACAAACCTTCCAGCAAGCCGTTTCATCTTCAGGCGCCGGCATCGGCATCGACCATTTTGGCCGCAACGTCACGACGCTGAGTTCCATTGGCAAACTGACACCGGTTTATCTGAAAATCGACGGCAGTTTTATCCGGCTGATCGACAAAAACAGGGACAATCAACGCTTTGTGGAAATACTCGTCAACATGGCCCACGCCCAGGATATCTGCGTGATTGCGGAATCCATTGAAAATGAAAAAGAAATGGAACTGGTCAAAAACCTGCATGTGGACGGCTTGCAGGGTTACGCTTTGCACCGTCCTGAAATCTGGATGAGCAATATTCCCGAAGACAGGAACAATTCGTGAAAAAGCTGCGCAAATCGTTAAAAACAAAGGAACTGTTTGGCACATTTCCAACGATTCTTTCAGGAAACGTCTTCTCTCACTTCTTTTCTCCCATCCGCCAAGACAAATATCCCGTTTAAGCTTAAAATAATACTGCTTAAACAAAACGTTTCAACAGGAAAACGTGCTGCGATCAATCGACAAAAACGGTAGGGCTTTCCCGATCCAGGTTGCGTTCTTTTGTGCAAACCCTTTAAACAACCTGCCGGAGATAAAAAACGATGCCCTATGTACAGCGAAACCAGCAGGGAGAAATTGTTGCGCTTACTGCTGAACCCGTCCGGCCAGACGATCAGCAACTCAGCCTCGACAGCCCTGAAGTCCTGCAATTCCTGGCCGGAGGCAGTTCCGTTTCTGATAGAAACAAACAATATTTCGAACTGCTGGCACAGGATCTGCAACAAATCCGGATTCTGGAAGACCTTATCGACCTGTTGACCGCAAAAGGCGTCATTCTTTTTTCCGAACTTCCGCCGGCAGCGCAGCAAAAGATTCTGAACAAAAAAAATACCCGCGAACAACTCGATCAGTCGAACGATATCATCGTACAGGACGACGCGCTTTTGTAACCGGCCGGTTATTCAATTACCTAAAGAAACACATTCCGTTTCCACTTCATCGGAACAGTCCAAATGACAGATACCAATCCCCCTCCAGAATGGAAAATACCTCTTGACGCGTTGATGTCGGACGATCCGTTACTGCGCTGTCTGGTCATCATGACCCGGCTTTACCAGCGCCCCTTTTCGGCGCAAACCTTGACAGCCGGACTTCCGCTTGAAAACGGCCATCTGACGCCCGAACTTTTTCTTCGGGCGGCCCACCGTGCAGGACTGACCGGAAGGGTTACCAAACGGAACCTGCTGGATATTTCCACCATGACATTTCCCGTTGTCCTGCTTTTGAAAAACGGAAACGCCTGTGTTGCCACCACCAGAAACGAAGCCAACGTCTGGACCGTTATCCAGCCCGAATCGGATGGCGGTGCAGTCCAGATCTCAACCGAGGAACTTTCAAAGTTTTACAACGGTTTCGTTATTTTCTGCCGGCCTTCCTTCCACTTTGATTCCCGCGCTCATGAACACATCATTCCCGAAAGCCGGCACTGGTTCTGGAGTGTTTTCAGACAATCCTGGCCCCTTTATTCGGAAGTATTGATTGCCTCGTTTCTGATCAATGTCTTCGCGCTGGTCACCCCGCTTTTCACCATGAATGTATACGACCGGGTCGTTCCGAATCAGGCATACGAAACCTTGTGGGTACTCGGTATCGGCATTTTCATCGTGTACGTTTTCGATCTGATCATGAAAACGCTCAGGGCCTATTTTCTTGATGTCGCCGGCAAACGGGTCGATATTATTTTATCATCGGCGATCTTCGAAAAGATTTTGGGGCTGAAAGCGGCCGTCCGGCCAAGATCGGTAGGCAGTCTTGCCAACAATCTGCAGGAATTCGAAATGTTCCGGGATTTCATCACGTCGGCAACCATCACCACCCTGATCGATCTGCCTTTTACCGTTCTGTTTTTGCTGATCATCCTTTGGATCGGCGGTCCACTCGTTCTGGTGCCTCTGGCAGCCATTCCCGTGATTATTCTGGTGGCTCTCACCCTTCAACGTCCGCTGCAAAGCGTCATTCAAAAGAGTTTCCGGGTCGGTTCGCAAAAACACGCCACGCTGATTGAAACCTTGACCGGAATCGATACGATCAAGGCTGCCGACGCTGAAGGCGTTGCGCAACGAAAGTGGGAAAGAATCATCGGCGAACAAAGTGACCTGAGCCTGAAGTCAAAACTCTTGACAACGGCCATTGTGAACCAGTCCGGACTGTTCCAGCAACTGGCTTATGTCGGGGTCGTTATCGTAGGCGTCTATCTGATTTCCAGCCACATACTGACAATGGGCGGTCTGATTGCCTGTTCCATGCTAACCGGTCGCATTACGGCCCCGCTCGCACAGGTCGCCAGCCTGATTACACGTTACTATCAGGCCCGTGCGGCGGTGCAGGGGGTCGATGACATCATGAAACTGCCTGTCGAACGCATTCCGGGCAAAAATTACATTCATCGTCCGCGCCTGCGCGGCGATATCGAATTCAGAAGCGTCACCTTCGCTTATCCCGGCCAAACCATTCCCGCCTTAAACAATGTCTCGTTCCGTATCCGGCAAGGTGAACGGGTCGGAATCATCGGCCGGATCGGATCGGGCAAATCGACTCTGGAAAAACTGATACTGGGTACTTACGAGCCGAACGAAGGTTCCGTCTGGATCGACGGAGTCGATCTTCAACAGATCGATCCGGCCGATCTGCGACGTAACATCGGCTACATCCCACAGGATGTCATGCTCTTTTTCGGTTCGGTAAAGGACAATATCGTCCTCGGTGCCCCTTACGTGGATGACGCCATGGTACTGCGGGCAGCCGAAATTGCCGGTGTGTCTGAATTCGTCAATCGTCACCCGCAGGGTTTCGACATGCCGATCGGCGAACGGGGAGAAGGCTTGTCGGGTGGGCAGCGGCAGTCGGTAGCCAATGCCAGAGCGCTGTTGCTGAACCCTCCGATTTACATTTTCGACGAACCAAGCAATTCTCTCGACAACCGCTCGGAAGAAAATTTCAAGAAACGACTCGCGGCGCAACTCGGCAATCACACCCTGCTTCTGGTCACGCATCGCGCTTCCCTGCTGGCGCTCGTGGATCGCCTGATTGTCATGGACAACGGCCAGATCATCGCCGACGGCCCCAAAGAACAAGTGATGCAAGCATTGTCTGGAGGAAAGTTGCATGTCGCAAAAAACTGAAGACGCCAAGAGCACAAATAGCTCGGCAAAACGGCTTGACCGTTTCAAAAACTGGATTCTTCCTCCGAATGATCCCAATGTTCCTTCGCGTGAAGACATTCCCTTCATGCCAACCCGGTTGAGCGCTTTTTTCCTTAACCCGCCCCGGGCCAGTTTTCTGATTATCCGTTTTACGCTGATCCTGTTCGTGCTGGCTTTCATATGGGCCTGTTTTTCCCGGCTTGACGAAATCACGACAGCGGACGGCAAAGTCATTCCTTCCAGTAATGTTCAAATCATCCAGAACCTGGAAGGCGGTATCGTCTCGGAAATTCCTATCAAAATCGGCGAACTCGTCCACAAGGATCAGATCGTCATGAAACTGGATGAAACCCGCTTCGCTTCTTCTGCGGAAGAAACCAAAGCCAGTATTAGTGTCTTGCAGGAACAGGTCGCTCAAAGGGAACAGGAACTGGTCGAAAAACGTTCGCGTCTTGCACAGCTCCAGCAAAGTTACGGCTATATCAACAAGGAACTGCAAATGTCCAAACCCCTGCTTAAACAGGGGGTCGTCTCGGAAGTGGAAATTTTGCGCCTGCAGCGTCAGGTATCCGATCTTCGGGGGGAAATGGACGCGACACGCCTTGCCATTCCACGGCTGCAGTCACAGTTGAACGAGGCGAAAAGCAAGCTTGAAGGGGCAACGGCGACCGAAACGGCAGCGAAAGACCGTCTCGACAGAACGACTATCCGTTCACCCGTTGAAGGGATTATCAAAACAATCGCCATCAACACCGTTGGCGGCGTTATCCAGCCTGGCATGAACGTGATGGAAATCGTACCGGTCGAGGACAATCTGCTTATCGAGGGCCGCGTCAAACCCAGCGATGTCGGTTTTCTCAAAGCCGGACAACCTGCCACGGTTAAAATTTCGGCTTATGATTTTTCGATTTATGGCGGACTTGAAGCCGAGGTCGAAAATATTTCAGCCGATTCTATTACGAACGACCGTGGTGAAAGTTTTTATCTAGTCCGGGTCAGAACCAAGAAAAATTACCTTGGCTCTGACGACAGACCTCTTCCCATCATTCCAGGCATGATGGCGACAGCCAGCATCAAAACCGGCAGCAAGAGTATCATGAATTATCTCCTGAAGCCCATTTTCAAGGCAAAAACGGAAGCGTTGCGGGAGAGATAGTTTTGATGGAAACGGCGCTAAAAAGCGCCGTTTCCATCTTATTCCCGCGGCAAACACCTCCGGTATTATCTGTTTCCGGACAGATAAACGACCAGCTGCAACCGATCCCGTATCTGCAATTTGTCGAATATTGACGTCAAATGGGCTTTGACTGTTCTTTCTGAAATATCCAGTTTCCGCGCAATGTTTTTGTTGTTTTCGCCTGTCGCGACCAGTCGCGCGATTTCGTGTTCCCGCCTTGTCAGACTGTTCAGGCGCTCTGCCCATCCCGCGGCGACAGGTTCGCGATCCGGATAAGGCGAAACAGGAGAGCGGCTGGAAAGTCCTTTCAACCTTTCCATCAGGGCCGGAATACCGGCAGACGATAACCAGACTCCTTTTTTTGAAACCACATCGAGGATTTTCCGGCATTCCGATTCAGGCATAAGCGGCGAACAGCACGCCACCGCGCCGGCTGCCAGAGCCGCCAGTTCCGATTCGGGTGTGAAAGAGACCCCAGCCAGTATCAGCCGGGACGGCTTCCGGGCGGCGGTAACAGCCTTCAATACGCCCTTATTCCGCGCCTCCGGAAGCGTCATGTCCAGTATGACCACTTCCGCCGGTTTCTCGTTCAGGAAACGATCCAGTTCAGCAATACTTCCCACCACATCGACCCATGACGAATTCGCGATAATCCTGTTCCATCGGGTTTCAAATTTTTCATCCGCCGTTGCAATCACATACATGAAGTTCAATCCCGACAATATTCAAGACGAATCAGGGTGACCGTTTAAGCTAAACGGGACGTTTAAGCGCCTGTTTTTATATTACAAGATAATCAATTTCCCCACTTGAAATATCGTCAAAGCCGTCACTTTTGCCTCTGAAAAAACCACAGAACGTCTCATCTTGCGCATTCGTAATCGTTTCCAGCAAAATCCGGTTATAGTGTTATTCTGAATAACAGCTATTTTTAGTCCTGAACGTGTTTCAGTTCCCCCATTGATTTTTCGTTTCCTGTTTGCCATGAATTCAACCAATCTCGCCAATGCAGCGGTTTTCCAGAAGCTTGCCAGCCATTCCAAAGAAGCCGGAAAATGGTCGCTGAAAGATCTGTTTCAAAACGACCCGGGCCGTTTTCCTGCGATGACCCTGACAGCCGGAGGATTGTTTCTGGATTTCTCGAAGAATCTTATTACACAGGAAACGCTCGCACTTCTTTTCGAACTTTGCCGGGAGTGCCGGCTGGAGGAAATACGGGATGACATGTTCAGGGGTGACAAAATCAATACCACCGAACACCGTGCGGTTTTACATACGGCTTTAAGAGCGCCACGATACGAAAAAGTACTGGTCGATGGGAAAAATGTCATTCCCGAAATTCATGCCGTCCTCGACAAAATGCATCGTTTCTCCGAAAAAGTCCATTCCGGAGAATGGAAAGGCTATACCGGAAAACCCATTACCGACATTGTCAATATCGGGATCGGTGGTTCCGATCTGGGACCTCGTATGGTTTGTCAGGCACTGCGTGCCTTCCACGTAAAAGACATAAGAGTCCATTTCGTCGCCAATGTCGATGGGCATGATCTGGATGCCGTTCTGAAAAATGTGGCGCCTGAAACGACGCTCTTTATTGTGGCATCCAAAACGTTTACCACATTGGAAACCATGCTGAACGCCCATTCCGCACGCAGCTGGTTTCTGAATTACGGTACCGTCAGGGATTTGCAAAAACACTTTATCGCCATTTCAACCAATACGGAGGCCGTTGAAAAATTCGGGATTCATCCCGATAATCTTTTTCCCTTCTGGGACTGGGTCGGAGGCCGCTATTCCGTCTGGTCTGCCATCGGGTTACCTGTTGTACTGGCTGTCGGTTTCAATCACTTCACTGAATTTCTTGCCGGCGCACACGCTATGGATGTGCATTTCAGGAATGCCCCACTGGCATCGAATATGCCAGTGCTTCTTGGTCTGGTCGGAATCTGGAACCGGAACTTTCTGGGATACTCTTCCGTTTCCATTGCCCCTTATCTGCAGGATCTTGTCAGTTTTCCCAATTATCTGCAGCAACTTGAAATGGAGAGTAACGGCAAACAGGTGCAGAAAAACGGGCGACACGTCGAATACAACAGCTGTCCGGTTATCTGGGGAAATGTCGGTACCAACGGCCAACACGCTTATTTTCAATTGCTCCATCAGGGAACGGAAATCATTCCTGCCGATTTCATAACGGCACTCTCTCCGCATCATACTCTTCCGAAACATCATTCCGCCCTGCTTGCCAATTGTTTCGCGCAATCGGAGGCATTGATGCTCGGCAAAACCGCCGATCAGGTCAGGGCCGACCTCGAAGCGGCAGGAATGAGTGCGGAGGAAATGAAAATCCAGATTGCCCAACGAACTTTCCCGGGCAACCGTCCCAGCAATACGATCCTGATGAACGTTCTGCGTCCTGAAACGCTGGGTGCACTAACGGCACTTTATGAACACAAAACTTTTGTTCAGGGCGTTATCTGGAACGTCAACAGCTTTGATCAATGGGGCGTCGAACTGGGCAAAATCCTCGCCAAAAGTATTCAAAACGAACTCGAAAGTTCGGAGCAGGGGTCTCACGACAGCTCAACCAGCGGCCTGATCGCTCTGGCAAAAGCTGCCCGGAAATAGTCCATCTGCGCTCCACAATAAATAACGCGGCGTCCCTCCGTGTTGTTTCTTTTGCTGTTTTCGGTCATGACGATCCGGTTTTGACAAGGCGACTCTTCAGGTTCCGGGTACAACCACAGACGGCAAAGCACGATTTTCCGCTCCAGCGCCATCCGGATTCCGGAGTTGCGGCGGAGACCAGATACCTTTGAGCGCTTCTTCTCTGGGTTGATACAATTGAAGCAATACGAAAAACGGCCCGGATGGGACAGACAGCCAGTTGGTTCTTTTCAAGGATTCCGGTATTTCCTGCTGGAGAGGGATAGAAAGACTTCCATCTTCGTTCAATTGAAGTATTTGTGAAGCCGAGTTGAGGATATAAGCGCTGTTCGGTTTGAGCGACGGTTTCTTGCCTGATGAATAAACCGTAAGCGTCCAGAAAGCGTCTACCGGAGGCAACCGGTCCTTTTCAAACCGTAATTCGTATCGGTTCCTGCCGACAAGTTTCTTTCGGCCTGCTTCCGTTTCATACACAATCGCCAGCATTTCTTCCGACGACCGGCCGAAAGGGTATCTGTCAGCCATATAAGCCCGATAGGGATAATTTTCTTCCGTTTTTTCTTCTGTCTTGTAAACGGGATTCAGTTTTCCACTATCGGCTCGGGCCAGCGCTTCGAGTTCAGTTTGCCCTGCCGCCATTCCGTCAATCAACGCTTTCTTCCGTGTTTCAGACAGGCTTGCGTAATCGAAGGGCTTTCCGGGTTCAATCCCAATCCGGGCAAAGCGTTTCATAAGATCACTCTCTTCTTGCGGGATGGAACAGAACTGCAGCATAAAGTTCAGATAGGCAAAATATTCGGGCGTTTTGGCTTTTTCCGGCGAGAACGCCGGATAAGAAACAACCGTCATCTTCTCCTGCCCTGTCGTACCCGTATACCGGCTGAGCGGCACAATGCTGAATCGGCTCATCAGTTTTTCCACATTTTTCAAATCGCCGCTACTTTCGATCCGGATACGGAACACCCCCAGCACGTAAGATGAGCGCGATTTGATAAACCTGTCAATGCCAGAAGGTTTCTGACCTTTCCAGCTGGATGAGGCAATCAGGTAACGGCCGCCCCGGTTCCCGTCTCTCCGGTTACTGATATAGTCGAACGTATTGGAAAAAAGATCGACAAACTGAATGGAAAAGTAGCGCCCTGCCAGAGTTCCGGGAACCCGCAAAACACAGGGTTCGTTTTTCAGGTCGAACCATACACTCCCGTATGCCATTCCGGATTGCGCCCCGCCGGAACGGATTGTCTGAACGGGCTCCATATCCGGTAAAGGTTCCTCATCCATGTTGCCGACAGTTTCCGCCTTGTAAACGGTAACGGGATCGTAAATGGAACGCCATGCCAGTTCATTGAAAGGTTTCAAGAAACGGCGCCCGTCCCTGTCGATCGCGCGGATATACATATCTCCGTAAAGGCCGATCATCGGATACCCGTAAATATAAGCTTCTTTGGCTATCTGGGTAATTTCCTCTTCGCCAGGCTGCCTTTCCTGATGACAGGATGTCGTCAACAGTATCACCATTAAACCGAGGAAAAAGTGCCTGAATTTCATACGTTCAAACTATTTGAAACATATATTCAAAAATTTAATGGCGCCCTTGTCAGGGAGAGTGATCCTACTGCATATGACGATAAATTTCCCTTGTTAATCAGATATATCAATAAAAATATCTTCCGGTTTCGCTTATACTGGCTTCTGACACCATTAATCGGCCCCTTCTGTTGAAAGATGCCGGCAGCAACCCAAGCCGATATACTGCTCTTTTTGCATAGCCGCCATATTGATCTTTTTGGAACTGGCCGTTTGCGTATTGAAAAACAGCATTCAATGCGCATCGCCAGGTGATACTTTGACTGCCCAACCCCTTTTGAAAGTAGAGATATGAACCAACTGGAACAACTGAAACAGTACACGACCGTTGTAGCCGATACGGGAGACTTCCAATCCATACGCCGCTACTCGCCGCAAGATTCGACGACTAATCCTTCTCTCATTTTGAGAGCGGTCCAGAAAGACGCGTATCACGCCCTTCTCGAAAAAACGGTACGTGACAACCGGGACAAATCAACGGCAGCCATTATGGATCGCCTGCTGGTTGCATTCGGTGTGGAAATTCTGAAAATCGTTCCGGGACGCGTTTCCACCGAAACAGACGCCCGTCTTTCTTTCGATACGGAGGGCAGCATCGAAAAAGGACGCGAACTGATCGCCCTTTATAACGAAGCGGGTATTCCTAACGAGCGTGTTCTCATCAAGATCGCTTCGACATGGGAAGGAGTACGGGCTGCCGAAGTCCTTCAGAAAGAAGGGATTCGCTGCAATATGACTCTGATGTTTTCCCTGCCGCAGGCCGTTGCGTGCGCTGAGGCGAATGTCCAGCTGATTTCGCCTTTTGTCGGCAGGATATACGACTGGTACAAGAAACAGACTGGCCAGGAATACACAGGCGAAAGCGATCCCGGCGTGCAATCCGTCAAAAAGATCTACAACTATTACCGCAAATTCGGTTATCCGACTGAAGTGATGGGAGCCAGCTTCCGCAATACCTCGCAAATCGTCGAACTGGCCGGTTGCGATCTGCTGACGATCAGTCCGGAACTTCTACAGAAACTGTCAGATTCGGACGCTCCTGTCACGCGCAAACTGAGTCCGGAGCAGGCGAAACAGGATTCTGTTGAAAGAGTCTCTTACGATGAAAAAACTTTCCGCCTTGCATTAAATGACGATGCCATGGCAACAGAAAAACTGTCGGAAGGTATCCGTCTGTTTTGTGCAGATACGGTAAAATTGGAAAAAATGATTGACGAACTTCGCTAGTTCTACAGACCGGCCGTTTTGCTTGTCCCTGAATGGTGTTTTCTTCTGAGTGGAGAAAACACCATTCCTGGTTTTGGAAACCTGTTTTCTGATTAATACTTGTTCTCATTCCTTGTCCCCGAAATAGCAGACTTTTTATTGATTGTTTGATCATGACGTCCCTTCAACGGAATCATCCCCGGAACACACAAAAGAAAAACCTTGCAGGGCTAAGCGAAAAACAGGCACAGGAAAGATTGCATCTGGAAGGCCCGAATGAACTGGCCTCTGCAAAACCCCAGTCTGTTCTCGCCATCGCATGGGGCGTGGTATCTGAGCCCATGTTTCTGTTGCTGATCTCGTGCGGCTTCATTTACCTTATCATCGGCAATACTGAAGATGCCCTCATTCTTCTGGGATCGGTCTGCATTATTGTGGCCATGAGCTTTTTACAGGAAAGAAAAAGCGAACGGACACTGGAAACCCTGCGCGATCTGACGAGTCCACGCGCGCTGGTTCTCCGGGACAACGTTCAGATCCGGATTGCCGGCAAGAATATCGTTCGCGACGATATCGTCTTCCTTTCCGAAGGCGACCGCGTTCCGGCGGATGCTGTACTGCTTGATGCTCAAAACCTCTCTGTTGACGAATCGCTTTTGACCGGGGAAGCGGTTCCGGTCAGGAAACAGATTGCCGGAGAAAATGACAGATTTCGCGACAGCAAGCCGGGCGGTGACGATCTGCCTTTTCTTTTTTCCGGCACTTTGGTAGTTCAGGGCAAAGGGATCGCAAAAGTAACGGCCACAGGAGAAAAAACCGAACTCGGCAAAATCGGCAAGGCGCTTTCTTTACAGGAAGAGGGAAACAGCCGGGTTCAGGCCGAAACGCGCCATGCCGTCAAAGTCGTTGCAACGGCCAGTGCAGCTCTGGTTGGCCTTCTGGTCGTATGGTACGGCATTACCCGACATGACTGGCTGCACGGCATTCTGGCCGGCCTGACACTGGCCATGAGTATTATGCCAGCCGAATTTCCTCTTGTTCTGACCATATTTCTCGGGCTTGGCGCATGGCGCATGGCGCAAAAAAAAGTTCTGACCCGGCGGATACCGGCCATTGAAATGCTGGGAGCGGCAACCGTACTTTGTGTAGACAAAACGGGCACACTCACTGAAAACCGTATGGTACTGTCAAAGATCGCGGCCGGCGGCAATACCTATTCTTTCGACAGCCCCGCTTCACTCGATCATGACAATTTTCCCGAAGTGTTTCATGAAACACTGGAATTTGCCATGCTTTCCAGCCAGCGCGATCCTTTCGATCCCATGGAAACCGCTATCCAGCAAACCGGACGGCAGGTGCTGGCCGGAACGGAACACATCCACGACAGCTGGAGTCTGGTTGAGGAATATCCCTTGTCACGCGAACTGCTGGCCATATCCCGCGTCTGGCGTTCCCCGGATTTGAGCCAATACGTCATTGCGGCAAAAGGCGCTCCCGAAGCGATTGTAGATCTGTGTCACCTTGATGAAGACGCAACAAACGCGATTTCTGCGCAGGTGAATGTTCTGGCGGAACAGGGCCTGAGAGTGCTGGCCGTTGCGAAAGCGTCTTTTCAGCAAGGCGAATTGCCATCACAGCAACACGATTTCAATTTTGAATTTCTGGGCATTGTCGGTCTGGCCGATCCTTTGCGCCCGACAGTCCACACTGCGGTAAAAGAATGTCTCAACGCCGGAATCCGGGTCATCATGATTACCGGAGACTATCCGGCGACAGCCAGAAAAATTGCTGAAGAGGCCGGACTGGACGCCGCTGGCGCCACCCTGACAGGTCAGGAAATGGAAACGTTAAGCCACAACGAATTGAAAAAAAGAGTCAAAACAGGAAATATCTTCTGTCGCGCAACGCCTGAGCAAAAATTGCAGCTTGTCAAGGTCCTGAAAGAAAATGGCGAAATCGTGGCAATGACCGGTGATGGGGTCAACGATGCGCCTGCCCTGAAATCGGCGCATATCGGTATTGCCATGGGCGAAAGAGGCACCGATGTCGCCCGTGAATCGGCCTCTCTCGTTCTTTTGAATGATGACTTTTCGTCAATTGTATCTGCAGTCCGGCTGGGAAGGCGCATTTTCGACAATATTCGCAAAGCTGTCGTTTTTATTGTTGCCGCCCATATTCCCATCGCCGGCCTGTCCCTGATACCCGTTATGCTGGGCTGGCCACTGATGCTCCTGCCGATACACATTGTTTTTTTTGAATTGATGGTGGATCCGGTTTGCTCGGTCGCGTTTGAAAATGAACCGGAAGAAACCGATGTGATGACCCGACCGCCCCGACCGACAAACGCCCGGATTTTCGACAGATCCATTTTATGGCTGGGAGTCAGGCAGGGATTGGCTCTTCTGGCCTGGGTTGTTTTCGTTTACTGGTTTGCCCAGAAAAACGGTTTCGATTCCGAACAGGCCCGAACATTGACCTTCACTGCCATGATTACAGGTGACATATGGCTTATTCTGATCAATCGCTCCTGGAGCCGTTCCTTTCAGAATTCGTTCAAACAGAAAAACCCTATCCTCTGGTCTGTACTGGCCGTTACCGTACTCGTCCTGCTTGCCGGAATATTCATACCGTCTGTACAGGCGCTTTTCCATTTCGGAACAGTTCACTGGGAATACACTCTGATCTCGATAGGTGCAACAGTATGTTTTACGGGACTTTTGTCTTCGATCCGTTTTTTCCGGCGAAAAAGCTGAAATCGCTTCGCTATTGCTTCAGATGAGGGCTGGTTTTTATCAACTCGAAAATGGCATTGTTCACCTTTCGCGCATTTTCGATCAGATCAAAACTGTCGGGCATAAACAGCCAATCGGCCAGCAATCCCTTGAATACAAAGCTGAGCAGATTACTGGCCAGCACGATATCGAGGTCTGGCGGCAACTGTTTTTTCTTTTGGGCATTAACGAGGATCGTCTGAATGAGGTTTTTGGAATAGGTATTCCATTCTTTTTGCTGAATAACGATCTGGTCTGTGTCTTTCGTGAATTCACACTTGTGAAAAAGAATATTCAGAACTTTCCGGTAATGGGAATTGCCGATGACTTCACGCATAATGGACTCATGCGTTTTGCTCAATTGATCAATAGGATCTTCCGTGTCTTTATCGGCCGTTTTCCTGACCATTTCCTTTAAAGGCTCCCGAACCCGGGAACACATTGCCTCAAACAAATCGTCCTTGTTTTTGAAATGCCAGTAAATAGCGCCACGCGTCACGCCGGCAGCCTCTGCAATCTCGTTTAGCGTTGTACTCGAATAGCCCCGATTGTTGAAAACATCTTCAGCCGCATCGAGAATACGATCGCGAGTGTCCTGAGTCTTCTTCTTGCTGACACGCTCCATCAAGTCTCCCAATTTACAATATGTAACAAATTATTAAGTCTGTTGCAGGAAAATAGTTTCTGACCGATAATTCACAAAAAAGACAACATACATTCATGATTGTATGTTAAATTACCGGGCAAGTCATCTACAATATGGCATTTTATTTAACATGCAAGTGTTTCCCGTTCTTGGATCAAGCCGAGAACTGATCAATTTCCTTCGAAAAAATCCATGAGATCCTTTTCCTCTTTAAGAAATGCAAGTGTAATTGTCGCTGTTGCGGCCCTTCTGGTTGCCTGTGGAGATAACGCGGCTCCTCCTGCCCGGTTGCCCGAAGCGGCTTTTGTCACTGTCGCACCTGAGAAAATGGCAGTTGAAAACGAACTTCCCGGCCGGCTCGAATCCTATCGCACCGCAGAAGTGCGAGCACGTGTTCCCGGGGTCATTCTTAAAAGAGCCTTTGAAGAGGGCGCTTATGTCAAGCAGGGGCAACTTCTCTTCCAGATCGATCCACGCAGTTACGAGGCTTCTGTACAAAGCGCAAAAGCCACTGTTGCCCGCGCTGAAGCGAACAAGGTTCAGGCCGATCTCAAACTGAAACGATACACTCCCCTGGTGGAAATCAACGCTATCAGCAAACAGGAATACGATGACGCTATCGCCGCGCAAAAGCAAGCGGCAGCCGATGTCGAAGCGGCCAAAGCGGCCTTGACCAACGCCCGGCTGGATCTGGAATACGCGCACGTTACCGCGCCGATTTCCGGAAAAATCGGACGAGCGATGGTAACGGAAGGTGCGTTGGTCGGTCAGAACGAGACAACGCTTCTGGCTACGATTCAGCAGATCAATCCCATTTATCTGAATCTGACCCAATCCAGCGCAGAGTTATTGAAGCTCCGTCAGATGATGCAAAACGGAATGCTGAAAGACACTGACAAATCCGGTCTGAAAGTGACCATGGTCATGGAAGACGGATCTGTTTTCCCTGAAACCGGAAAACTGCTTTTCTCTGATATCACCGTCGATCCGACTACCGGCGAATTGGCGATCAGGGCACTTTTCCCGAACCCGAAAAATATGGTGCTTCCGGGCATGTTCGTGCGCGCCAGACTGGAACAGGCCGTTAATGAAAACGCCATTATCATTCCCCAGCAGGCTGTTCAGCATTCCAATGACGGTTCAACTGTCATGATTGTCAACAATGACAACAAGATTGAAATCCGTAATGTGAAAACAGGTGCGGCCGTTGGTAATCGCTGGCTCGTTACCGAAGGATTGCAGCCCGGTGACCGGGTTGTCGTTGAAGGCCTCCAGAAAATCAGGCCGGGATCGCAGGTCAAGGCCGTGCCATGGGAAGACCCGCTGAACCAAAAAGCCGAAACAGCCACACCCGAAATACCGGCTGAACCTGTTGAAAAAGCCGAAATGCCCACAGAAGGTACAGCAGCAGAGGCCTCTGGCGCAGCGCAATCTGCGGCGCCCGCACAACCACTTGCCTCTTCAACAAAAGCTGAATAAGCAAAAAGAAGGAACATTTTATGGCTAGGTTTTTTATCGACCGCCCTATTTTTGCGTGGGTTATCGCGATTTTTATTACGCTGGCAGGTATCCTGTCTATTTTGAATCTGCCCGTTTCGCAATATCCGAATGTCGCGCCTCCCCAGGTGACGGTCACGGTCACTTATCCCGGCGCAACTGCCAAGACGGTCGAAGACAGCGTTATCCAGATCATCGAACAGGAAATGAACGGCGCTACCGGGCTTCAGTACTTCGAATCGGAAAGCCGTACCGGAGCCGGATCGATCACGCTTTCTTTTACGCCCGATACAGATGTGGAACTGGCTGCTGTGGACGTCCTGAACCGTCTCAAACGCGTCGAATCCCGTTTGCCCGAGGCGGTGATGCAACAGGGCGTTAACATCAACAAGTCCCGCAGCAACTTCCTGGCGATCGTTTCGCTTATTTCCACGGACGGCCGCATGGACCGGATCGATTTGGGGGACTATGTATACCGGAATGTCCTTTATGAAATCAAGCGGCTTCCCGGCGTGGGCGATGCAACGGTGTTCGGCAGTGAAAAAGCGATGCGTGTCTGGATCGATCCGATCAAGCTGACCGGCCTGAACCTGACAGCCGGCGACGTCGCCAATGCCATCCGGAACCAGAATACGGTCGTTACGTCCGGCGCCATCGCCAATCCACCGAATACCGGGGCGGAAACGTTTACAGCCAATGTGAATGTACACGGACAGTTGCAGACTGTAGAGGAATTCGAGAACATTGTTTTACGCGCCAACACGGACGGTTCCGTTGTCCGTTTAAAGGATGTGGCCCGTATCGAACTGGGTGGACAATCATACGATACCTATGCCCGGCTTAACGGCAATCCGGTTTCCGGATTTGGCGTTCAGCCGACCGCAACGGCCAATACGATGGCTGTCATGCAGTCCATTCGCGACAAAATGGAGGAATTGTCCCAGTATTTCCCCGAAGGGGTCACATACAGTATCGAAAACGATACGTCCAAATTCGTCAGCGCCTCCATTCATGAAGTGATCAAGACGCTGTTTGAAGGCATTTTCCTTGTCTTCATCATCATGTATCTGTTCCTCCAGAATTTCAGGTACACGATCATTCCGACCATCGTTGTTCCGATCGCGCTGCTGGGAACATTTGCGGTCATGAAGGCGCTCGGATTTTCGATCAACATGCTTACCATGTTCGGTATGGTGCTTTCCATCGGTATTCTGATCGACGATGCCATTGTCGTGGTCGAAAACGTGGAACGCATCATGGCGGAAGAAGGATTGTCGCCGCGTGACGCAACGTATAAAGCCATGGGACAGATCACCGGCGCCATTATCGGTATTTCGACGGTTTTGACGGCTGTTTTCATTCCGATGGCTTTTTTCAGCGGTTCTGTCGGGGCCATTTACCGGCAGTTTTCCATTACCATGGTAGCGTCCATGATCTTTTCGGCTTTCCTCGCTTTATCGCTGACGCCGGCTCTGTGCGCCACGATTTTGAAACCGATCGATCCCAATGCGCACAGCGAGAAAAGAGGGTTTTTCGGCTGGTTCAACCGCCGCTTTCACAGCATGACATTGACTTATGAGCGCCAGGTTTCCAAAATGTTTGGCAAAACCATGCGTTACATGCTCATCTATGGAGCGATCGTTTTATGTGCCGCCTTCATGTTCTGGAAATTGCCAACCTCGTTTTTGCCAAATGAAGACCAGGGGTATGTCTACACCAATGTCCAGCTTCCGGCTGGCGCAACACAGGCCAGGACGCTGGAAACGCTTAAAGTCGTCGAAGACCAGTTTTCCAAGGAACCCGGTGTCGAGAGCGTCATTACGGTTGTTGGTCACAGCTTTTCAGGTAACGGCCAAAACGGCGGTCTGGCTTTCGTTACGCTGAAAGACTGGGGAGAAAGAGATTCCGACAATTCGGCAGATTCGATCATACAGAGAGCTTTCGGCCGATTCTCCCAGATTCGCGATGCCATCGTTTTTCCCATGAATCCGCCCCCCATTCGTGAATTGGGCAACGAAACAGGATTCGTGTTCCGTTTGCAGGATCGTTCCAGCAAAGGAAACGAAGCGCTGGTGGCGGCACGCAACCGCTTGCTTCAGCTTGCCAGCGAAAGTAAGGTTCTCAAAAACGTGCGGTTCGACGGAATGGAAAACGCCCCTCAGCTTAGCTTAAACATCGACCGCGACAAAGCCAATGCTTTGGGTGTTTCTTTTGAAGACATCAATACTACCTTGTCGACGGCTTTCGGTTCCAGTTACGTCAACGATTTCGACAGCAAAGGACGGCAGCAACGCGTGATTGTCCAGCTTGACGCTTCAGAACGCATGACGCCTGAAGACTTCAAGAATCTGTATGTCCGCAACGTCCACGGAACAATGGTGCCTTTCTCGGCATTTACCTCAACTGCCTGGAATAACGGTCCCATCCAGCTGATCCGGTACAATGGCTATCCTGCCATGCGTATTACCGGCGCGCCGGCCGAAGGTTACAGTACTGGCGATGCCATGAATGAAATGGTCTCGCTGATGCAACAGATTCCGGAAGGTTTCGGTTATGAATGGACAGGCCAGTCTCTTGAAGAACAGGCATCCGGTTCACAAGCTCCAATGCTGTATGCACTTTCACTTCTGGCGGTTTTCCTCTGTCTGGCTGCCTTGTACGAAAGCACGTCCATCCCGGTTGCGGTGCTTCTTGTGGTTCCATTAGGGGTTATCGGCGCCCTGATCGGTGTGTTTATTCGCGGCATGCCCAATGACGTTTACTTCAAGGTCGGTCTGATCGCCACCATCGGTCTGTCGGCCAAGAACGCCATCCTGATCGTTGAATTTGCGAAAGACCTTCAGGCACAGGGCAAGGGACTTATCCGTTCTACGCTGGAAGCGGTACGCTTGCGGTTCCGCCCGATTATCATGACCTCTCTGGCTTTTATTCTGGGGGTTGTTCCATTGGCAATTGCTTCCGGAGCCGGTTCCGCAGCACAACGCGCTATCGGTACCGGCGTGTTGTTCGGTATGATTACCGCTACGGTTCTGGCCGTGTATTTTGTGCCGATATTCTTTATTGTCGTCCGCTCCATTTTTGGAGGAAGCAAGCGGCAACAGGCCATGTATGCCGCACACAACACGCAGGACAGAAAGAAACCCTGGAAAATTGCATGGGAATTTTTGAATCGTGGAAGCAAAAAGGACAAAACAGATGATTAAGCAATGTACGCTGGCTTTGCTCGCTGCCGGTATCCTCGGAGGGTGCAGCATGGCGCCGACTTATCTGCGGCCTGACGCCCCGATAGAAAGCCAGTATCCCGACAACACCAGTTCTTCTGCGACGACCCCGGTTCCTGAAATCGGCTGGAATGAATTTTTTCATGAACCCAGGCTAAGAGCGCTGATTGCTGCCGCCATCGAAAACAATCGCGACCTGAGAATCGCCGCCTTGCGTATCGAGGAAGCACGCGCCTTATACAACGTCCAGTGGGCGGATCGCCTGCCGACCTTTCAGATGGAAGGAGACGCTTCCCGTTCCAGAACGATCGGTGGGCTGGCACCGACCGAATCCATGCTCACACAAGGTAACTACCGTGTCGGACTGGGCATTTCCGCTTTCGAGCTGGATTTTTTCGGCCGTGTGAAAAGTTTGACGGATGCAGCACTCGCACAGTACCTGGCGACAGAAGAAGCCCAGCGTTCCGCCTACATCAGTCTTGTGTCGGAAGTGGCAAAAACCTATCTGACCGAACGTGCCCAATCCAAGCAGATTGAACTGGCAAGACAATCCTACGAATCGTACAAACATTCATACGAGTTGATGCAGAAGCGCTATGAAGTGGGCGCGTCGTCTGCACTGGAGTTGAGGCAATACGAAACGCTGATGCAGTCCGCTCTGGTTTCACTCTCTACCTTGCAAAGAGAACGCGCCCAGACTGAAAATGCACTGGTCGTTTTGATCGGCGGCAAACAGATCAAGGACTTGCCGCCTCCACATGATCTTTCCGAAGACGACATTATGCAGGATATTCCGGCAGGTCTCCCGTCGGATCTGTTGACAAACCGGCCTGACATCCGCCAGTACGAACAACTTCTGAAATCGGCAAACGCCAATATCGGTGCTGCCAGAGCGGCTTTTTTCCCGCGTATTACGTTAACAGCCTTTGCCGGAACTACCAGCTCGAGTCTGTCGGGCCTGTTTGAGGCCGGTACAGGAGCCTGGACATTTTTGCCCCAATTGACTTTGCCCATTTTCGATGCCGGACGGAACATCGCCAATCTGGACGTAGCGGAAGCCCGAAAGAACATTGCTGTTGCCGAATACGAAAAGACTATTCAGGTGGCTTTCCGGGAGGTAGCGGATGCTTTGACAGCGCGCGACTGGTTAAACGAACAGGTCAAGGCACAGGCCGCTGTTTTGAATTCGGAAACGGAACGCCTGAAACTGGCTGAAGCGCGTTACAATAACGGTATTGCCAGTTCACTGGAAGTTTTCGATGCACAGAGGCAACAGTTTGCAGCTGAGCAGTCGCTGGTCGATGCACGGCTTTTACGTCTGGTTAACGCTGTCGAGCTGTATCGTTCGCTGGGGGGCGGTCTGGTGGATTCCGGCTCCGCAAAACCGGAGTCGCCACAAAAATCCGTCCCGCAAAACGAAGCGGGTTAATGAATTTTCGGTGACTTTCCGGGCCGGCGCTTCTTCTCTGGTAATAAATACACTGCGCCGGTT
Source organism: Oxalobacter paraformigenes (assembly GCF_000158475.2). Taxonomy (GTDB): domain Bacteria; phylum Pseudomonadota; class Gammaproteobacteria; order Burkholderiales; family Burkholderiaceae_D; genus Oxalobacter; species Oxalobacter paraformigenes. Next base: position 1,746,180 of record NZ_KI392031.1, read on the forward strand.
TTATTAAAAGTACCCGAAGAGCGAATACCGAACGTCAAATTGTTCTGTTTTTGGCTATAATCAATTTGTCGTTTATTGATGCTGGCATTATTTTTTATAGTCAGTATCCGTTAAAATATATGGTTATAATCGCCTTATCCGGTTATGGCGGTCTTTCTGTGATACCGGCATTTTTCATGGAGCATGACTTTTCGATTCATATCCATGAGTGAACTGATACATCATGGTATGCCAGATTACGATATCTGGCGTTCGTTTTTTTAAACAGACACATCCCTCACTTTCCGAGGACATCATGACTAACACTATCAAAACCATCAGTGACGCTTCTTTTGAAACGGATGTACTCAAATCGGACAAGCCCGTTCTGGTCGATTTCTGGGCGGAATGGTGCGGCCCTTGCAAAATGGTCGCTCCGATTATCGACGAAGTGGCCAAAGAATATGCAGGCAAACTCAACTTCGCCAAAATGGATGTCGATTCAAATCAGGTCACTCCCGCCAAATTCGGCATTCGCGGCATTCCCACATTGATTTTGTTTAAAAATGGCGCTATTGTTTCCCAAAAGGTCGGAGCGTTGAGCAAAAATCAATTAATGGCTTTTATTGACAGCAATATCTGATATCATCAGTCAATGGCGGTAACTTTACCGCCATTTCATACGTCATCATCCATCTTCAACCGCTAGTCTCTTCTTGTTTTTTATCTCTGGTTGTGAACCCTTAAGTTTTCATTATGCATTTATCCGAATTAAAGTCTCTGCACGTGTCCGCACTGCTGGAAATGGCACTTAGCCTTGATATTGATAACGCTGCCCGCATGCGCAAACAGGAGTTGATGTTTGCGATTTTAAAAAAACGGGCCAAGGCTGGCGAACAGGTTTACGGAGACGGCGCACTGGAAATTCTTCCGGACGGTTTTGGTTTTCTCCGTTCTCCCGATGCCAGCTATATGGCATCGACAGACGACATTTACATTTCTCCTTCCCAGATCAGGCGTTTCAACCTTCATACGGGCGATTCCATTGAAGGCGAAGTCAGAACGCCAAAAGACGGAGAACGTTATTTCGCCCTGGTCAAAGTCGACAAAGTCAACGGCGCGCCACCCGAGGCGTCCAAACACCGGATGCTGTTCGAAAACCTCACCCCCCTGCACCCGGATGAACCCTTGAAGCTGGAACGCGATATCAGTTCCCAGGAAAACATTACCGGCCGCATCATCGACATGATTGCGCCGATTGGCAAGGGCCAGCGCGGTTTGCTGGTGGCTTCGCCCAAATCCGGCAAAACGGTTATATTGCAGCATATGGCTCATGCCATTACAGCCAATCATCCGGATGTTACCCTGTTTGTCCTTCTGATCGATGAACGCCCGGAAGAAGTGACTGAAATGCAGCGATCCGTTCGCGGCGAAGTCATTGCCTCAACCTTTGACGAACCGGCCACCCGCCATGTCCAGGTTGCCGAAATGGTGCTTGAAAAGGCCAAACGGCTGGTGGAAATGAAAAAAGACGTAGTCATTCTCCTCGATTCCATCACCCGGCTGGCACGAGCCTACAACACCGTAATACCCGCTTCCGGCAAGGTTCTGACGGGCGGTGTTGACGCAAATGCCCTGCAACGTCCGAAACGTTTCTTTGGCGCCGCACGCAATGTGGAAGAAGGCGGTTCTCTGACCATTATTGCAACGGCACTGGTCGAAACCGGCAGCCGCATGGATGACGTTATTTATGAAGAATTCAAGGGAACCGGCAATATGGAAGTTCATCTTGAACGCCGCCTCGCGGAAAAACGCGTTTACCCTGCCATCAATCTGAACAAATCGGGAACGCGTCGCGAGGAATTGCTGATCAAACCGGATCAATTGCAGAAAATCTGGATTCTGCGCAAACTTCTGTATGGCATGGACGAAATCGAAGCTATGGAATTCATTCTCGACAAAATGAAAGCCACCAAAAACAATGCCGATTTCTTTGATCTGATGCGTCGGGGCGGCTAGATTTCAAACAGTTTGCTGATTTTTATCAAACGGTTACCGGGAAATGATAAAACCGGTAACCGTTTCTCTTTTGAAAACTGTCCCGTCTCATATCCGGTTTTCCAGATATTCTGAGTCACGTTTAACTACCTGTTCCTTTTCCGGGCACTCATGTTTTTTGTAATAACTGTTTCCACCCATTTGAAGATGACCGATAATAGAACCGGTTTATTTAAAAAACAGGAAATATCCCGGCAATTTGAAACAAGCGGGCATGTCCATCCATAAAACGATTCAGGGAGTAAAATACATGGATATCAAGGGAACGAAAACCGAGAAAAACATTATTGAAGCCTTCATCAACGAAACCCAGTCCGCACTGATATACGATTACGCCGCCTATCGCGCGGATGTTGAAGGCCACAATGAAATCATCACGAAACTGCGTTCCAGCGCTGCAATCCGTCGGGGACACGCTATGGGCAATATGCAGCTTTTGCAGAAAAACCCGCTTACCGATCTTTCTACCAATATTACCCGTCTGAACCTGCAATCGGCTATCGCCACGGCAACGCGCCTTTATCACGATGTTTATCCGAAAATGGCGGAAATTGCCCGCGAAGAAAATCTGGACGATATTGCCAACTGGTTCGAAACCCTGGCCAAGGCGGAACGAATGGAAGCCAAACTGTACGAAGAAGCCTTGAAAACCCTTCTCGATTGATTCTTTCCACAAATCGACAGAAAAACGGCCGGATAAATATGTAATTTATCCGGCCGTTTTATCACGCAAGGTCAAATTTCCGGAGACTATTCTTCAGGCAGCAAAATTTGCTGGTCCTTGCTGAACTGGTAATCGCGGAAAATATGTTCCGCCCCCAATATCCGGTAAGTACCGTCCGGCAGCTGGCGGGTTGTATCTTTAAGCCGGTATGTGTAATGTCCGCAAGTCCAGACATTGTAATTACGCATATGCGTACACAGGCATGTCTTGTCTTTTATGCAGATATTCTTGCCATCAGGATGCTGTTCCAGCTCGCGATAATACGATTTCAGGTATTCGCACTTTCCATTTTCCAGAATGTAGCCATACGATTCACAATTCGGACGCAATCCTTTGGCAATTGCAGGAGAATTCTTCAGCATCCGCATCGGATAGCCGGTTGGAGATATCTGGTTCACCTCGATATCGTCTTCCCCTGCCTTGAGATATTCCTGTTTGACATCGTCCGGCAGCCCGCTTTCCTGTGCGATGGTAAAACGGGTCGCTACCTGAACCCCGGCCACACCGTTTTCCAGAAAAGAAACCGCATCGGAACCCGTAAAAATACCGCCCGCGGCAATCAGTGGAATAGCCAGTTCTTCTGTTTTCAGGAACTGATGGATTTCCGCAACGATTGTTTTGAGATCGTATTTGGCCCAGTCCATCCCGAAACCGAGGTGACCACCCGCCAGCGGCCCCTCGACGACCACATAGTCCGGTAGCCGATTCAGTTTGGCATTACGCCTCAAAAAGATTTGCAAGGCACGCAAAGACGAGACGATGATGCCCAGTTTGGCGTCCCTGAAACGGGGGTGATCTTCAATCAGCCTGAGCGAATTGGGATGCAAGCCTGCGGCAAGCGTTATGCCATCGATTCCGGCATCTAACGCGGCTTTCAGTCTGACGCGCAAGGTATCACGTGACGCATTCATGGTCAGTTTTTCCATGCAATTGGTAAAAATCAGACCATCGCCCCGTTTTTTTTCCATGACGTTTCCGACATGCAGTTTTGTCGACTCTTCCACGGCCCCCAAGTCGAAATGAATGCCGGTTTTATCCTGTATCTTGATGAAATCCTTGTACTGGCGGGTTTTATCTCTCGTGAAATGAGTACCGAAATAACGATCCGCCGTATCCAGCGACATGGCATCGGAAATATGCCCGATACCGCCCAGACGGGCCGCTTCCAGCGCCAGTTGCGGAGTGGAAATATCGACGCCCATTCCACCGATAATAATCGGGACATACTCCTTTCCGTTGAATTTCAAGCGGAAATCATCAACACATTTCATTGCTATCCTTGGACTACTGTTAAAGTTAGGCGCCTTATTTTTGTATCTTCTAGGAAAAATGGAGCCAAAAATACGTAATTGCGTCGAACTTGTTCATAAATAGCCCTTAACTTCGGCAAACGCATACATTCATCGTTTTGAAAAGCGCGCCTGCCGCTGTTTCGATTGAGGCCAGACAAGCCAAACTGCACCATTATAATTTTACTTTATGATAATGCAATACAGAAATGGAAATACCCTTCATATTGAATGAATTACAAACAATACCGTTCCGTATCCGCCATTTTCCCGTATCGGTCAATGCGACATCAATACCGGTATGTTTGAATCGCCCAGTACCGTTCTGGTGACACCGCCCAGCAAAAACTCCCTGAATCGGGTATGACCGTACCCTCCCATTACCAGCAAATCCGTTGTCTGGCTTTCAGCAAGCTCCAGGAGGGCGTTTCCTATATGCTTGTTCTTCTGTGGAGGCAATACTTCCACATTGATGCCATGACGCGCCAGATAAAGGGCAATATCGCTGCCGGCCAGTTCCGCATTGACATCCGGCTCATTCTCGACATTGTACATAACGATCTGAACCAGATTCGCCTTTTTCAGAATGGGAATGGCATCTGCCACGGCCCGTATCGACTCGCGGCTGGCATTCCAGCAAATCATGACTCTTTCACCAACGATATCCCTTTCATAGGAGGGAGGAATAATCAGAACAGGCCGGCCAGCATTCATCATGACATATTCCGGAAAATCCGGCGCGACAATGGGCGATTTTTCTTCCAGATTGGTCCGGCCGATCACCACCAGATCGGCAACCCGCGCAAGCAGGCTGATCCCCTGATTGGCTTCGCCATCCACTATTCTTCCTTCATAGGAAGAGACGCCCATCCTCTTCGCCTCCGTTTCGAACTCTTGCACGAAACGGCCTGCTCTGTCATGAAGAAATTGCAGGTGAGAGGCAAGAACAGGATCCTTCTCGTCAATGTGGGCCTGGTGGAATGTCTGTGTCGAAATACCGATCATTGCCGCCCCGACCAGACAGGCGTTTTCCGCAATTGCCAGATTCGCAGCGATACGGATGCGCTGTTCCGCCACCGATTTTTTATCCAGATGAACCAGTATCGTTTTATATGACATATTCGCCTCCGTGTTTTCCAAATGAAAAAGAGTCGCCCCAAAACTGTCCGGCAGCCTGGCCGGAACAAGACAACCGTTTGGCTACATCTTCTCGAGTTCGAACGCCTTGTGCAGTGCCCTCACAGCCAACTCCATATACTTCTCATCAATAATGACCGAAATTTTGATTTCCGAAGTCGAAATCATCAGAATATTGATGCCTTCTTCAAACAGCGTTCCAAACATCCTGGAAGCAACGCCGACATGGCTTCGCATTCCGATCCCGATGGCGGACACCTTGGAAACCTTTGCATCCCCGATAATATCGGTCGCGCCAACTTCCGCCTTGACCTGGTTATTCAGCAAATCCATGGCCCGGTTATAGTCCGGACGGGGAACGGTAAAGGTGAAATCGGTTTTTCCGCCAACCGATTGATTCTGGATAATCATATCGACTTCGATATTGGCGTCGGCAATCGCCCCCAGAATCTGAAAAGCCACACCGGGCCGGTCAGGGACACCCAATACCGTGATTTTCGCCTCGTCCCGACTGAATGCAATGCCGGAAATAACAGTTTGTTCCATATCAGTGTTTTCTTCTTCAAAAGTGATCAGGGTGCCGGAGCGGGATTCTTCTTCCAGAGGTATGTCGGGATCGGTAAGAGAGGACAATACCCGGGTTGGCACATGGTAATTGCCCGCCAGTTCCACCGAACGCGTCTGCAAAACCTTGGAACCCAGCGAAGCCATTTCCAGCATTTCTTCAAAAGTGATTTTCTTAAGCCTTTTCGCATCCGTAACGACGCGTGGATCAGTTGTATAAACCCCGTCCACATCCGTATAAATGAGACATTCGGCTGCCTTGAGAGCTGCGGCCATCGCTACAGCAGATGTATCCGACCCTCCACGCCCAAGCGTCGTGATATTGCCGGCGTCGCTGATACCCTGAAAGCCCGCTATGATGACGATTTTTCCCTTGTCAAGATTTTCGCGGATTCTTGCCTCGTCAATGGATTGAATACGCGCCTTGGTATGCGATGTATCCGTTTTGACCGGTACCTGCCACCCGGTAAAGGAAACCGCTTCCTTACCGAGTTGTAAAAGCGCCATGGACAACAAACCGATCGAAACCTGTTCGCCGGTAGAAGTGACCATATCCAGTTCGCGCTGATCCGGTTCCGGCATGATTTCCCTCGCCAGACCGATCAGTCTGTTGGTTTCCCCGGCCATTGCGGAAGGAACGACGACCACCTGATATCCGGCATCATGCCATTTGGCGACGCGACGCGCCACATTCTTGATGCGATCAATCGATCCCATCGACGTTCCGCCATATTTATGAACGACTAAAGCCATATAATTATTTTAATGTTGGATATAAACGAAATTTCAACTTTCAACTTTACCGTTTAGGGTAAAAATGCACAAGAGAAACGCGGTGATTGGCGCTTAAAAGACAACTAGGCAGCCGGTTCCCATCGAAAACGGACACATTTTTCCCCGCTTCCGGCATGTCTGGCCGACTGGCCCAGACCGCCGGCAAAAACCAGTTCGTCTTCCATATAGATCAGCGGAAGAAAAGCTCTCTCCCACAAGGGAATCCCCGCTTCCTGATACAGAATTTTCAGCTTCTTGGTCGGGCGCTTGTGCAATTTCAGTTGTGCATTACCCCTATAGGGATCGATTCTCAGTATGCTGTTTTTAAGCCATTCGCTATCCAGACCATTTTCGCACTCTTCAAAAAACAAGGTGCCATACCAGGGCTCAAGTCGGGTGGATCGTTCTCCATTCCAGCGTATGAAACAGGAAGTAAGGGGTTTCATGCGTTTTTTATCGTTTTTCTCCAAAAATACCCTGTTTCTGTATTTTCTGAGTACATATCCCTTTAAAGGCAAATCGACTTGCGCATCCGCTCTGGAATCGACTATCTGTTTTTTTGCCTGCCTGTACCAGGAAGCGGACGGTATCCGGATGCCATTTTCAATGAGCCAGCAACGAAAGAGATTATCCATCCGGTCGGGTCCCAGCTTCCCGGCTTTAACCAGATCCAGCGCATTTTGCGAAATCCGGCACATTTCCAAATCCTGTCTTCCCGTTTCGTTTAACACCTTATTCGCGGAACGCGCGTGCTGCGCCATTCTCGACAGACGGTTCCCAAATCCCGGAAACATGTCCGACAAAACAGGAATCAGACGATGGCGAATTGCATTTCTCGTATATTTCGTATCGTTGTTTGAATCGTCTTCAACACAAGAAAGATTTTTTGCCTTGGCCCACGAAGCCAGTTCTTCACGCGACAAGGACAAAAAAGGTCTTCCCACCCATGTTTTCGTATCGCCCAGCAATTCCGGAGCCTGTGTCACCGAATCCATGCCAGCCAACCCGGCAATTCCCGTACCCCGCATCAAGTGCATTAAAACGGTCTCTACCTGATCGTCTTCATGATGAGCCGTCAAAAGCAGCGTTACTTCATTTTTACGGCACATTTCGCCAAGCGCCGCGTAGCGTTTTGATCTGGCCTCCGCCTCGATACCGTCTCCGCTGCCGCGATCCACCCTGACTTTCCGGCTTTCAAACCGGATGCCCTGCTCCATGCAGGCCGCCTCGCAATGGTTGAGCCATGCATCGGCCTTACGATTCAGGCCATGATGAATGTGAAAAGCGAAAAGTCGAATGTTTTTTTCCGCGGCAAATCGATGTGCACAATGCAGCAAAACTGTCGAATCCAGTCCGCCGCTATAAGCTATCGCTATCGCAGGTACCGCAGAGGATTCCCCGCCCCCCGAAAAAAGAGAGGCATTTTCCGAATTGTAAAAAACGCGCATCAGAATCGTGTCCAATGCGCGTTCGAATGTGTTTTCGACCACCGGATCCTGCAAAACGTATCCTTTATTCAGATTTGACCGTTTCCCTGAACTGTCCGTAATTCAGCCATTTTTCCTGACGCGCAGCAAGCAATTCAGAAACAGGCACATCTTTCAGCTGACGGTACGATTCAGCCAGAGCGCGTTTTAACATCACGGCCATCCCTTTCATGTCACGGTGAGCGCCACCCAGCGGTTCATCAATGATTTTGTCGATCATGCCGATATCCTTCAAGCGTTGTGCTGTCAACCCCAGCGCTTCGGCTGCCTCATTGGCCCGTTCCGCCGTCTTCCACAATATGGACGCGCAACCTTCCGGAGAAATGACTGAATACACCGAATACTGCAACATATGAACCGTATCGGCGACCGCAATGGCCAATGCGCCTCCCGAACCGCCTTCGCCGATGATTGTGGCAATAATCGGCACTTTCAGTTCCGCCATAACGAACAGATTGCGACCGATCGCTTCGGATTGTCCACGCTCTTCGGCATCAATGCCGGGAAACGCGCCAGGTGTATCGATAAAGGTAAATATCGGCAGATTGAATTTTTCCGCCATACGCATCAGGCGCAGCGCTTTCCGGTATCCTTCGGGACGCGGCATTCCGAAATTGCGGAAACTTCTCTCCTTGACGTCACGGCCTTTCTGATGACCCATCACAATACACGGCATGCCGTTGAAACGGGCAAGACCACCCACGATAGCCGGATCGTCGGCAAATGCACGATCCCCATGCAGCTCATGAAAATCGGTGAATATCTCGTTAATGTAATCGAGCGTGTACGGCCTGTTCGGATGACGCGCGATTTGCGACACCTGCCAGGGAGTCAGTCTGGAATAAATTTCCCTGGTCAGCTGACGGCTTTTCTGGGCCAGCTTGGTAATTTCTTCAGAAATATCGACAGCTGAATCATCCTGAACGAAACGCAACTCTTCGATTTTGGCATCCAGTTCAGCAATGGGCTGTTCGAAGCTGAGAAAAGTTGTTTTAGCCACACTATCTCCTTTAACCGACTGCATGGCCTTTTTGCAGTCGCAAAAATTAATTTTTCAGTATTCTACCGGAAGTGGTGTCAAACTGCGCCACAAATACCAGGTCGCGACAGTACGCCAGGGTTTCCAGTTCTTCGCGATTTTCCGGATATCGTTTCCCGAAACCGGTTCCCCGGAAAAATAAGCCATACTGACCCCTTTTTGAAGTCCAACATCATCCAGAGGCAAGATATCGGGTCTTAACAGATTGAAAATCAGGAACATTTCAGCTGTCCACCGTCCAATTCCCCTTATGCGGGTCAGATCGGCAATCACTTCCTCATCTGTCATGTTGCCCCAACGATCGGGCTGGATTTTACGCTCGAGAAAATGAAACGCCAAATCCTTAAGGTACTCGGTTTTTCTTTTTGAAAGGCCGCTGGCCTTAAGCGAACCGGACTCTGCACCCGCTATCTCTTCAGGAGTACATCCCGGACAGACTTCCCGGAAACGTTGCCAGATCGAATCGGCCGCCTTAACCGAGATTTGCTGTCCGACGATCGAACGGACCAGTGTCTGGAAAGGCTCACCGCGACGGGTCAGCCGACCCCTGTCCGGCTCCAGCATCAGACTTTTCAGGACAGGATCCCGCTGCGCCAGTTCCCGGCAGGCACACTCCCAGATACCCGGTTCATCCAGAGAAAGGGCATGGTCTCCGTTCATTTATGCTCGACGCCACTCGGTTTTGCCACCGGGCTTGTCTTCAAGAACGATCCCCTTTTCCAGCAGTTCATTGCGGATTTTGTCCGCTTTGGCAAAGTCCCTGGTCTTTTTAGCCTCCCTACGCGCCTGAATTTGCGCCTCAATCCATTTTTCCTCATTTTCGTCAACTGTGCCGTTTCCCTGCAGGAACTGGCGGGGGTCGCGTTCCAGCAATCCCAGCACGCTACCCAGCGCCTTGAGCTGGGAAGCCACTTCGACCGAATGGGTCCGGTTTACTTCATTTGCCAATTCGAACAGGACCGCTACCGCTTCAGGCGTATTGAAATCATCGTTCATCGCTCGGGAAAAACGAACGGCATGCTCTTCTTGCCAATCGACCGGTTTATCCTGAACATCGATGTCTTTCAGGGCGGTATACAGACGCGTCAGAGCGGATCTGGCATCGTCAAGATGGGCATCCGAATAATTCAGCGGGCTCCGGTAATGCGAACGGATAATAAAGAAACGCAATACTTCTGCATCGTAATTCTTCAGTACATCGCGAATGGTAAAAAAGTTCCCCAGAGACTTGGACATTTTTTCATTATCGACACGCACGAAGCCGTTATGCATCCAGTAATTAACGAAAGGATGGCCGGAAGCGCCTTCAGACTGGGCGATTTCGTTTTCGTGATGCGGAAATTGCAGATCGGCTCCTCCACCGTGGATATCGAAATGATCGCCCAGCAGCTTGCTCGACATGGCAGAACATTCGATATGCCAGCCCGGACGGCCGGCGCCCCATCTGGAAGACCATTTCGCTTCATCCGGTTCGGACGGTTTGGCCGATTTCCACAGCACGAAGTCCAGCGGATCGCGCTTGCCTGTGTTGACATCCACCCGCTCACCGGCGCGCAAATCGTCCAGCGACTTGCCAGACAGTTTTCCATAGCCCCTGAAATCACGGACAGAATAGTTCACATCGCCGTCTTCCGATTGATACGCCAGCCCGTTTTTTTCCAGTTTTGCAATCAGCTCCAGCATTTCCGGAACGTATTCTGTCGCTCTCGGTTCATGATCGGGCGGCAAAATGCCCAGAGCACTGGTATCTTCATGCATGTATTGTGTAAAACGCGCTGTCAGGCTGGAAATGGATTCCCCGTTTTCACCGGCACGATTGATGATCTTGTCGTCGATATCGGTGATATTGCGGACATAAGTGACTTCATATCCCAACGCTTTCAGCCAGCGATAGACAACATCGAAAGACATCATCATGCGTGCATGCCCGATATGACAATAATCGTATATCGTCATACCGCACACATACATGCGTACCTTGCCTGGTTCGATGGGTGTAAAAACCTGCTTGCTTCTCGTCAAGCTGTTGTATATCTGGAGACTGTCCATCTTCGACTTTGTAATGAAAAACAAATAAACGGGTATTTTACTGTGTTATATCCATTTTGACATGTCCGTTCCGTTCACTGGAAACAATAATTGACGTGTAAATCGTTCTTCTTTGAACGTCGGGCAATGCCGCATACATCAAGAGTTTGCTAGAATGCGTTTTCATAAGGGAAAGTATTTTCCGATTTTCCCGTGGATTGTTGAACAGGCAGTTGCCTTCCTGTCCAAAACCGCCTGTTCAAAAGAGAAAAAACCGTTTTTTAATCTTTTAAAGGAATATTATGGCCGTCGCCCTGCATACCAATTTCGGTACGATCAAGATTGAACTGGACGCTGAAAAAGCGCCCAAAACCGTTGAAAACTTCCTTTCTTATGTCCGTTCGGGATTTTATGACAACACCATTTTCCATCGCGTTATCGACGGTTTCATGATCCAGGGCGGCGGTTTCGAACCCGGCATGAACCAGAAAAAAACCAATGCCCCGATTGAAAACGAAGCCAACAACGGTTTGTCCAACGAGACCTATTCCATTGCCATGGCGAGAACGCCGGACCCGCATTCCGCGACAGCCCAGTTTTTCATCAATGTCAACAATAATGATTTCCTGGATTATCCTGGCCAGGACGGATGGGGTTATTGCGTATTCGGCAAGGTAACCGACGGCAAAGACGTTATCGACCGCATCAGAAGTGTTAAAACCGGCCGCGCCGGCATGCATGCCGATGTACCGCTGGAAAACGTTATTATTGAAAAAGCCGAAGAAATCTGAACATTCCCTTCCGACTCCATATGAACCAGCCAGCTGAACAGAAAGCGCAGACCAAAGCGCTTTTCATTGCCGATCTGCATTTGCAGCCGGCAATGAGGAAAACCACGGAAGCCTTCCTGAACTTTTTGCAAAATCAGGGAAAACAGGCCGAACAGCTTTATATTCTCGGCGATCTGTTCGAATATTGGGCAGGTGACGACGATATGGATTCGGAAGCGCTTCAAGTCATTCTTTCCGCTATCCGTCAGGTTGCCGATAGCGGAACGTCTGTTTACTGGCTTAGCGGCAATCGCGATTTTCTGACAGGCGACCACTTTCTCGAAGTGACCGGAGCCAAAGCCCTTCCTGAACTGGCTGTCGTCGATTTCGGTACGGCAAAAGTCATTCTGGCTCACGGGGATGCGCAGTGCACGGATGATGCGGCATATATGCAATTCAGGAAAATGGTCCGCAATCCAGCCTGGCAACAGCAATTTCTCGCTATGCCGCTGGCCCAGAGAAAAGCCGTCATTGCCAGCTTCCGGCAAGACAGCAAGAAAACCAACCAGGAAAAATCCGCCGACATCATGGATGTCAATGCATCCGTTATCGCCGACCTGTTCAGGGAAACCGGCGCGTCTGTCATGATCCACGGCCACACCCATCATCCCGGACGCCATGTCTACCGGAACGAACATGGCGAATGTGTCCGGCTGGTTCTGTCCGACTGGAATCTGGATGGCGATACGCCCCGCGGCGACTGGATTGAAATCGGCAGGGACGGTGAAATCGTCCGGCATTCCCTGTAACAACGTTATCACGTATTACGCAACACCATCAGCCATGGATGGAATCGATTTCCTGCAAGCTTCCGATATCGTCGCACAGCAACTGATCGGTTCCTTTTTTTCCTTTAAAGGGGTCGGCGGCATTATCGTCGAAACCGAGGCTTACGATCAGACCGATCCCGCATCGCACAGTTTTTGCGGCCCGACCAGCCGCAACGCTGTCATGTTCGGGCCACCGGAAGCCATTTATGTTTACCGCTCATACGGTATCCACTGGTGTTTCAATTTTGTCTGTGGAAAAGCAGGACACGGTTCTGCCGTCCTGATCAGGGCAATCGAACCCGTTGAAGGCATTGATATCATGCGAAAGCGGCGCAAATTGACGGATATCCGTCTCTTATGCGCCGGACCCGGACGGGTATGCCAGGCGCTTGACATTACGCAAAAAGAAAACGGACTGCCGCTCAGCTCCGAAAAGTGCGTTCTGAAACCGGGAACAGAACCGGTTGATATCGTTACGGGACCGAGAATAGGCATTTCCAAAGCGACAGACGTGCCCTGGCGCTTCGGTCTGGCCCATTCTCCTTTTTTAAGCCGCCCTTTTCCAAAAGCGTCGCCCGTTTTCAAAAACGGCTGACCCGATCAGTTCTTCCAGCGCAAATTGAAATCGACCCGATGCGCCGGCTTGTCCCTTTCGGCCTCCCCTTGCTTGCTGGCGAGTAAATAAATCCGTTCGTCGGACAGCTTGCCTTTCAGGACAAGCCAGTTTTTGACGGTTTCCGCTCTCCTGTTGGCCAGCAGGATCAGGCTGTCATTTCTGGAAGAGTAATATCCGACCAACTGTTTTTCCATCTCTGCAACAGACACCTCTTTATCGAAAACCAGCAATTTCTTCGGCTTGTCAAATTTTTCGTTCCAATAGACTTCTTTCAACAACACAGGGTACTCTTCTTCGGAAACCCTGATTTCCTCAAACGACAATGCACCCTGTTTTTTTCGTTTCAGGGCAAGGATTTTTCTGTTCAACGTCGATTCCCCAAGTCCTGCCCTGTCCGCAACATCGTCGTATCGGCCTGTAATTTCCAGTCTGATTTTGGGACGCTTGACAAGTCCCTTGGCTATCCTCTCCAGTCGCCGCTCACTTTCTTCCGTTAAAACGGAACTGCCCGGTTCGAAAACCATACCCGAGAGGGCTTTTTCGTTTTCGTTCAGTGAAGCGAGAAAAGCGAAAGGAGCCGTCACGATTTTTTTAAGCGTGTTCAAAACCACTTTACCGACAATACTGCCCAGCGAAAATTCCGGATCGTTCAGCGAACCGGCAATCGGAACATTAATGTCGATCACTCCGTCACTGTCTTTCAACAAGGCCAGCGCCAGTTCGATAGACAGATCCGCCGCTTCCTCGCTTTCGACTTTTTCTCCCAGAGTCAGTTGATCGAGAACAAGCGCGTTCTCGGCCGTCAGTTTCCCATCCTCAACCTTGTAAATCGCTTTATACGAGAGTTTGCCTTTTTCGATTCCATACCCCAGATATTTTCCCGAATAGGCACTGAACTGGGCCAGTTCCATACCGGTTATCTGCGCCTTGATGTTCAACGACAGACTTTCGCTCAACGGATTGATGTAACCTGAAACGATCAGAGGAGCGCCGTTGACCTGCCCTTTCAATCCCAGTCTCGATTGCGCTTCAGGATCGTTCGACAGATTGATGAAAGCGCCGCGCAGGTTCAGGATATTGGCGGTATAACGGGGTTTGATGAAATTGTCGGAAAACCGGACGCTTCCGTTTCGGATAATCCATTTTTTGACGGCAATGGGAAAACGGTTGTTTCCCGCTGTATCTGAAACCGCCTGCAGGTCATTGCCGGCATAAACAGAAGGAGTAAGCCGTGTGGAGACCCCGCTGTTTGCCCCCACTCCGGAATCTTCTTCATTTTCAGCCAGGCTCTTCTGTCCTCCTGCCTTGCTGCGCAGGATATTCTGCAAATTCAGCCGCCCGTCCGACAATAAAATGACCCTGGCAATAACATCGCTCATTTTGGCCTTATCGATCGTGACAGACAATGGATTCAGGTTGACCGCAATCCCTTCAAACGCCAGATCTTTCCAGCTGATAACCGGTCTGCCTGTCAACTGATCCACTGCCGCCAGACTGCCGATCGCCGCTCCGCCGGAAAAGTGCCCTTTTATCGTTCCTTCTTGCTCAAGCCGCAATTTTCCCTTTACGGACATATCTGCCCGTTTAAGCGACAAATTGACATAACTGTCGATATAAGGCTGGATGAAACGGATATCCACCTCTCTGACATCCATATCCAGATCGGCTTTCAAGGGCGAAACGGCAATATTTCCTTTCACGACGATTGCCCCCCGGTCATTGACTTTCGCCTGCATGAACAAGGGAACGTTTTTTTCCAGCGAATCCGACAGATTTTCTGCGCTTGCTTCAAGCCGTGAAACCCGTGTGATAATGGGCTGCGCAACTTGCCTGTTCTCAAAAGAAAGAGACCAGTCCTTTATAGCCGCACGCCGGATCCGGAAATGGAAACCGGTACTGTCGGCTGCCGTGCCCATTGCCTCCTGTGCCACTTTTGCCTTGTCTTTTTCCCGGAGCCTGTCGAGCAATTCAGGCATGCTGTGAACGAGTGTGATGCGCGTCCCTGTCGAGACCACGCTGTCCACCGCCGCATTACGGCCGCTTACATCCAGCGACAGATTTACGACATTCAGGCCGAAATTTCGGGCCGATATATTGACCGGCCTGTTATAGGCCCGATCAAGGAAGTGAAGCTGGCCTCCGTTTACCACAAACTGTTTGAGATCAACAGCCAGTGTTCGCCTGGAAGCGGTCTTTTCATTTTCGGCCGTTCCGGTTTTTTCTGCCGGTTTTTTCCCGGCCTTCACTAACCGTTCGAAATTCCATTGGCCATCTTTGTTTCGCTCCAGAAACACCCGTGGATTTTCCACACTGACACGATTCAGTTTTATCTTTCCCGAAACAAGATCGCTCTTGCCGATACCGATTTTCAGTTCCGGAATGTCAAGAAGGTGTGCGTTGTCAGACTCAGTCAGTCGCAGGGAATGAAACACCACATCGCCTTCAACGAATATGGGACGTTTGTCGCCTTCCCGTTTGGCAAAAGTCATGTCCAGATCGGCAGAGAGCTTGCCGCTCTTCAGTTTGAAACCGGGGTCGAACGGCAGGTAACCCAGATACGTCGGCAAATCGAGTTTGTCCAGTTTGATACCGATCGTACCGTCCTTTTTATTCAACACCGGTCTGGATTTACCGACCAGTTCGATTTTGTCCCTGTTAATTCTGGCGCGGATTGAAAACGGGACAAACACCTCGACTTCCGCAGGCATATTGGCAATGAAGGGAATGCCGACATTCAACTCTTCTATCAAAAGACGTTTTTTGCGCACGTCATCGTCAACGCGAATTGTCCCGTTTTCAATCCGGATATTGTTGATGGAAAAAAGTGTTCTCCCGGCATCGTCTTCTCGGGGCTTCGACAAATACGTCACCATATCGTCAACGTTGTATTTTCCGCTCTGCCGCCGGACGATGTGCACTGTCGGATTGACCAGCCTGATTTGCCTGATAACCGGATTGAATTCTGAAAAAGTCCGGGGAGAAAACTCGACAAACAAATGATCGAATGAAACGAAAGCCCTTTCCTGGCCGGGCTCGGACAAGCGGACGCCTTCGAGCCTGACCGTCAGCCTGAAAGGATCCAGCTCTATTTTCTGGACAGTCAGCTCACGATTGAAATTTTCAGCGGCAAATTCCCGGGCTTTCGATTGAACGATACCGGGAAGAAAAAATACAGCGGCAACGATGGCGACAATGAGCGACGCGCTGGCAAAGGCCAGAAAAAGGGCAATGGTCCGTTTTATCCGCGAACGTTTTCCGTTGCCGGAAATATTGTGCTCTCTCATGGGTTCCTGCCGTTCTTTACAATGAGGTTGAAATCATTTTAAAGAAAAATCCACGCGATTACCGGACTCGTCACCTTCCGTATTCCGGGCTTTGCTGGCCAGTACAAACAGTCTCTCTTCAGGAATGCCTCCCTTGCTGGCCAACCACTCTTTTACCGCTTGCGCACGCCGGTTCGCCAGCAGGATCAGATCGTCTTTTTTTCCTGCAAAATGCCGGGACAACAATTTTTCCATTTCCGGAACGGGCAGGGATTTGCTGAACCCGATCCAGTTTCTGGGCTTTTTAAAGTCCTCATCGCTGTACAAACGTTTTAACAGGTCGGGATATTCCCTGTCGCTGACAGCGGCTTTTTGTCCGTCCGCTCTTTCACCTGGCTCTCCCGCTTTCATCGCACGGACTTTTCGCAAAATCATCTGTTTGCCCAAACCATCGCTATCGATTACCGGATCGTATTTCCCGGCAATTTCCAGCGTCAGGGCAGGCCGGTTTCCAAGGGCTTTGGCAAGTGATTCCAGTTTTTTCTGTTCAGACCCGGTTATAACAGAACTGCCCGGCTCGAAGGCCAGCCATGACAACTCTTCCGTATCGCCTGCCAGTGAGGCAAGCAGCGAAAACGGCGCTGTCACGGCTTTCTGTACGAGATTGACGAAAACCCTGAAAATAATGCCGCCCACTGAAAACTCCGGATCGTTCAGCGACCCGCCGATCGGCAGACGGATATCGATAACGCCATGCCTATCTTTCAGAAGCGCCAGTGCAAGCTGGATGGGCAAATTGATGGCCGACTCGCTTTCCACCTTGTCTCCCAGAGTCAGCTGATCCAGAATGAGCGCATTTTCGGCAGACAATTGCCCGTTTTCAACCTGGTAGGCGACATCGAAAGACAACTTTCCTTTCTCGATACCGTAGCCGATGTATTTACCGGAATAGGCGCTGAATTGCGCCAGCTCCATTCCCTTGACATTGGCTGTGATATCCAGCGCCAGACTTTCGCCAAGCGGATTGATCGTTCCGGCAATGACAAGAGGCGCGCCATTGACTCGTCCCCTGATATCGACAGCTGCCCGCTTTTCAGGATCCGTCGTCAAGCCGGAAAGACTTCCCCTCAAATTGACCAGATTGGCCGTATAACGCGGCCGGATAAAGTTGTCGGAAAACCGGATGTTTCCGTTATTGAGCCGCCATTTTTTAATCCGGACAGAATAAGCCGGCCGCTCGTTTTTCTTTGGCGGCACAGCATCGGCAACAACCGTGTTTGCCGTACCGGAGTCTGTATTCGTTAGTGCTTTTTCCGTTTTTTCCTCGCTTTCCGTCAGACTCTTTTTGCCACCGGTTTCACTTCTCAGCACATCCTGAAGATTCAGCCGGCCGGCTGAACTCAAAATGACTCTTGCCGACAAACCGTTCAGCCCGACCTGATCGACAACGACGGAAAGGGGCGCCAGATCGGCGCGAATTCCTTTGAACGACAACGCTTTCCAGCTGACAAAAGGCTGCTTGCTCAACTGATCGACCGTGACAAGACGGCTTATGCCTGCATCCCCGGTAAAACGTCCCTGTATCGCCTGACGTTTTGTTTGAGAAAGGCGCAGTTTGCCCTGCACGGTCAAATCTGCCTGTTTGAGAGACAGATTGACGAAATCTTCAATATAGGGCTGGATAAAGCGGACATCGACATCTTTCAGATTCAGATCGAGATCGGCCACGAACGGGGAAAGGTTCAGACTGCCATTAACGGCAATCGTTCCTCTCCGGTTAACCCCGGCATTAACCGATAGCTGAACCGGCTGCTCCGTATTGTCAGACAAATGATCAATAGCCACATTCAGGCCGTCAATCCGGGTTACAACAGGCTTCCCTGCATCCCGGTTTTCAAAGTGAACGCCCCAGTCGTTCAGTTCCAGCCGGTTGACATGAAAACCGAACCCGGTTTGCGCCTCCATTTCCGAAACCGTTTTCTGTGCGGACTTCCGAATGCGTTTTTTATCTTCCGGAAAATTCAGTTTTCCGTGAACGAATTGCACTTGCGTGCCAGTGGATACCAGTTTCCCGACTGTTGCATTCCGCCCTGATATGTCCAGTACGATATCCCCGGCGTTCAATCCGAAATTCCGCATGGAAAAATTGGCGGGAACGACCTGAACCTGATCGTGTATCTGAAGCTGCCCTTCCTCAAGAGTCAGTTGACCAAGAGCGATTGACCAGAGCAGACTTTCCTTATGCGTTTTATCGGCTTTTAAATTGCCGGAATCCGCTTTCTCCGGAATTTTTTTCATATCAATCCGGGCAAGCCGTTCGACGTTCCATTGCCCGGCTTTATTCCTGTCCAGATAAAGCTCGGGTTGTTTCAGCCGGATATGACTCAGGCCGATATTTCCCGACAAAATGTCGCTTCTGGCGATATCGACCCCCATTTCAGGCATTTTAAGCAAGGTTTTTCCACCCTTTTCTGTCAGCCACAGAGAAGTCAGGGTCAGGTTTCCACCGATAGTAAGGGCTGACCTGTTATCTTCCGGTTTACCGAATCCAACGTCCAGATCAAGGGATAACTTGCCGTCTTTCAATACGAAATTCGGCTGGAAAGGCAAATAATCCATGTAGGAAGGCAAACTGATTCCATCCAGTTTGACAGTGACCATCCCGTCCTTGTCGCGGTAAAAAGGACGCGCTTTTCCGGCCAGTTCAATCTTTTCCCCGTTGAATCTGCCGCTAATTGCCAGATCGACAAAAATATCGACCTGAGAAGGGATGGATGAAACAAACGGAATGGAAACATTCAGTTCATCAACCAGATGGCGTTTCTTCTGCGGCAAATCGTCGAATTCGACGACGGCGTTTACGACCCGAATGTTATTGATGGAAAACCGTGCTGGTGAATCGTCCTCCCCGGGTTCCATCGCGAAAGCGATAAAATCGTCGAAATTGTAACGATTGCTTCCGGAACGGACGAGATGAACTCTTGGATTGGCAAGTTTGATCTCTTCAATGACCGGCGCCATCCTGAACAGGGATTGGCCTGAAAGGTTGACTGTCAAGCGATCGAAAGTGACAAAATCGTCTTCCTGCTCCGGCTCAGTCAGATGCATCTTGTCGAAATCAACCGTCAAGGTCAGTGGATTGAACGAAACTTTCCGGAAATGAAGATTTCGCCGGAATTTTTCGGAAACGAATTGTTGCGCCTTGCTCTCTATCACGCCGGGAATGACGAAATAGCCGACAACCCCATATGCGACAAACAAGAAAACGACTGCGGCAAGAATCCACCTGAACAAAGGTTTTCGCCAGTAACCGCCCGGATTCAGTTTTTTCAAAGGATTCTGCATCGCCTTTTCCTCTCTACGGGTGTCAAAGGAACATCGGTCGATTCAAGCTCCATTGCCGGATGCGACAGCAAACAATCAACACGATTACCGATTACGGATGAGTAACCGTATTCATGTTAAATAAGTTTGGGAATGAAATAAACCTTTGAAGGAAAAAAATGCCCGTCTATCCGCAAAACCGTCATGCTCCATTTATCCGGAAAAACCGCCATGCGGCAAACACGCCTGAAAATACGGCATGTTGAACGATAAAACTATTCGACGAGCCTGTTCAGCTGTTCGGGGCTGACCTTGTCTTCTTCCGGCAGCGTTTCAAGGGGAATATTGGCCGCTTCCATGGCGGCTATGATGTTTTTCAATTGATGCTCCTGCGCCGCGGCATTATTGATCAGGCCACGCAAGGCCTTGATCAACGGATCGTCCTCATTCGGGGTAATGCCGTAGGAAGAAAACAGCACGCTCGCGGCATCGGTTTTGCTCTGGTTTTCGTCTTTCTGGATAATTCGGGCCGGATTGCCGACAGCCGTCGCGCCCGCGGGAACGGCCCGCACAACGACTGCGTTGGAACCGACTTTCGCCATTTCGCCGACAGTGAAACTGCCCAGCACTTTGGCTCCCGCCCCGATAATGACGCCCCTTTCAAGCGTCGGATGACGCTTCTTGCCCTTGCTTAAAGACGTTCCGCCCAGCGTCACTCCCTGATAGATTGTGCAGTCGTCTCCGATCTCGGTCGTTTCACCGATCACGACACCGCATCCATGATCAATGAAAACCCGGCGACCGATCACGGCGGCGGGGTGGATTTCGATACCGGTCACGATTCGCGCCAGATGGGAAAGAAAGCGCGCAAACCATTTCAGCCCGTGGTTCCAGCACCAATGCGAAGCCCGGTGAACGAGAATGGCCTGAAATCCCGGATAACAGGTCAGCACTTCCCAGGTATTGCGGGCGGCAGGATCACGTTCAATGATGCTTTTGATATCTTCGCGAAGATGACGAAACATGTTTCCAAAGAAAAATTAAGTCTGTGGGAGCCAGATAATAACCGTTTCGGTAAAAATGTGCACGGGTAACGCTCGCTTTATTGCCGTATTTTCATCAGGCGCTGTCGCCGCGCTTCGTACAGACAGATCCCGGAGGCAACCGAAATGTTAAGGCTTTCGACAGAACCGAACATGGGAATGGCGACCAGTTCATCGCAGGTTTCTTTTGTCAGACGACGCATTCCCTCGCCTTCGGAACCCATGACAAAAGCCGTGCCGCCGGCGTAATCGGGTTCGTAAAGGCTTTTGTCGGAATCGTCGGCCGTACCCACTACCCAGATATCACGTTCTTTCAACTGGCGCAGGGTTCGGGCCAGATTGGTCACGGTAATGTACGGCACGGTTTCCGCGGCACCGCTGGCGACTTTTTCAACGGTAGCGTTGATCCCGGCGGAGCGGTCTTTCGGTGCGATCACAGCATGAGCGCCCACACTGTCTGCCACACGAAGGCAGGCACCGAGATTGTGGGGATCGGTAATACCGTCCAGAACCAGCAGAAGAGGCGCCCCCTCGATACTGTCCAGCAATTCATCCAGATTGCGTGCCAGTGACAAAGGAGCCGCCATGGCGACCACTCCCTGATGGCGGCGTGTGCCCACCATCTTGTCCAGACGCTGGCTGTCCGCGGCAATGATACGGATTCCGGCCGCCTTGGCTGCCTTCAGCAAATCCTGCATACGCCGGTCCGATCGTTCCGAATCCACATATATTTCTTCCACCGAAGAAGCCTCATGGCGCAAACGCGAAGTAACAGCATGGAACCCGAATATGACTTTGTTTTTCATTTTTTTTGAAACTAAACTGTAAAAAGTAGCGTCTAGCGCGACCGTTGTTTCCGTCCCGGGCGGACCGGTTCGACTCTCGCTTCCTTATCCGAAATCGTGGCGATATTCCGTTTTTTGTACCGGTCGAATATGACATGCTGTCCCGGATGCCCCGCCGGCCCTTTGCCTTCCTTGACGTCTTCAGCCCTGAATGGGCCGTCGATAATCCCCAGATCAATCTGGCGGGCATCCATATCGACCCGGCTGACCTGCACGATCACCCGGTCAGTCAACTGGTAGCGGACGCCAGTCCGCTCTCCCCGCAGTTCATGACGCACTTCATCGAAATGGTAATAATCGTTGCCGAGATCAGTCACATGAACCAGTCCTTCGATAAAGAGATCGTCCAGCTGGACAAATATACCGAAGCCGGTCACACCGGAAATGGTCCCGGTGAAATGTTCTCCAAGCTTGTCACGGATGAAATAACATTTGAGCCATGCCTCAACATCCCGTGATGCGTCGTCCGCCCGGCGCTCGTTGGCGGAACAGTGCAAACCGAGCGCTTCCCAGATAGCCTGTTCTGCATTCGCTTTTTTATCACCGCCTGTTTTTTCCTTGAGCATCTGTTTGCGAATCGAACTCGGAACGTTCGTATTCAACAAACGGCGATCGATTCCTTGTGGAACATAGCGTTTTCCTTCCAGAATGGCCTTGATGACCCGATGGGTCAGCAAATCCGGATATCGCCGGATGGGACTGGTAAAATGGGTATATGCCTCATACGCCAGACCGAAATGGCCGATATTGTCCGGACTGTACATTGCCTGCTGCATCGAACGGAGCAGCATGGTCTGCAAAAGCGGCGCATCCGGCCGCGTTTCGATCTGTTTGATCAGGGAAGCGTAATCGGAAGGCGCCGGAACATCGCCGCCGCCCAGCGACAATCCGATCTGCGCCAGAAAAGACCGCACCTGTTCGAGTTTCTGTTCATTGGGCTGCGCATGGACACGGTAAGTGCCCGGATGATGATGGCGCGTAATGAAATCCGCAGCGCAGACATTGGCCGCCAGCATGCACTCCTCAATCAACTTGTGCGCGTCGTTTCGGACACGCGGCAGGATTTTCTCGATTTTTCCTGCTTCATTGCTGACGATATAGGTTTCGACCGTTTCAAAATCGATCGCGCCTCTTTTTTCCCGGGCTCCGGCCAGCGTCTTGTACAGACCGTAAAGGTTCATCAGATGCGGCACAAGACTGGCATGCATCACAGCTTCTGGCCCACGCTGGCTCTTCAGTATCGCAGCCACTTCAGTATAGGTCAACCGGGCAGCCGAATGCATGACGGAAGGATAAAACTGGTAAGCCTCGACCTTGCCTTCGGACGACACCAGCGCATCACATACCAGAACCAGCCGATCCACGCCGGGATTTAAAGAACAAAGACCGTTCGACAGTTTTTCGGGCAGCATCGGAATGACACGACGCGGAAAATAAACCGACGTCGCCCTTAACAGGGCGTCCTTGTCCAGAGGCGCATTCGGCCGGACATAATGACTGACGTCGGCAATCGCAACAATCAGCCGGTATCCGTCCCCACCGGCCAGTTTGACGGGTTCGCAATAAACGGCATCGTCAAAGTCGCGAGCATCTTCTCCATCTATCGTGACGAGTGGAATATCGCGCAAATCGACCCGGCCCGCATAATCTTCCGGCAAAACCTGTTCAGGCAATTTGTCCGCTTCCAGCAGGGCATCGCGCGAAAAGATATGGGGCAACCCGAACTTGCGCACGGCAATTTCGATCTCAATGCCCGGGTCGTCGATATTGCCGAGGACTTCGACAATTTTCGCTACCGGCTGGGTATAGCGTGAGGGCTGCGAAACCAGTTGCGCATTGACGATCTGCCCCGATCTGGCATTGCCCGGCGAACCGTCCACCACAATGTCGTGCACGATTCGCTTGTCTTCCGGAGCGATCAGCCAGACACCGTTTTCATTGATCAGGCGCCCCACAATATGCGTATGCGCCCGGCTGACGACCGATACGATAATGCCCTCAGGACGGCCTTTCCTGTCCGTATGGACGATACGGACCTGTACCCTGTCGTTATGCATGACCTTCTGCATTTCGTTTTCGGACAGGAAAATGTCTTCGCCGCCGTCGTCGCGAATGACGAAACCATAACCGTCAGGATGCGAGTGAACGTATCCTGTAATGAAACGGGTGGAAGTATTGACCTTGTAATTCCCTTTTTCATCGCGCACCAATTGGCCGTCCCGTTCCATGGCGTCCAGACGTTTCAGCAAGCCGTCAATTTCGGTTTTCTTGACGTGGAGCTCTCTGGCGATGGTTTTGACGCTACGGCCTCTGCTGGCCTCACGCAGGGATTCAACGATTTCTTCCCGGCTGGGAATGGGATATGGATATTTTTTCAAAAGATTTTTAACTTAAATTATTCAATAGCGGTAATGCAACAGTCCCATCATCCTTTTTTTTGCCTGTTTAAGCAAGATGATTGACATGTTTGTATATCACGTTATAATCACAACCTTACTTTTGCAGATCAAAAAGTTGACGATTGAAAGTGACTGTTCAACTTCGAGGAATGCAAATATAATACCAGATGTTGGAAAAATGCCCACGTGGCGGAATTGGTAGACGCGCATGGTTCAGGTCCATGTGCCGCAAGGTGTGGGGGTTCAAATCCCTCCGTGGGCACCAGAAATCCGCAAAAAACGACTGATCCGCTTTTAAGAAGCGGTTTTTTTGTTGTTTTTCCAGCCACAGCCAAAGGCATGCATTTACGCAAAAACACTCTTCGCCAGCGTACCCGGTTATTGAAACCTTTCCCGAACAGCAAAAAAAACTCCCATTGCTGATTCACATCACAAAAAAACGGCAGAAAGCCCTTATTCTCCGAAAGAACGGACTGACACCTCTTCAAATATCATCTAGAATTTCCGTTTTCATCCGGTAAGCGGCATCTCCCGAAAAACCGGACTGTCCGTTTACGACATTCCCCTGTGAAAGCTTTTCATGACCGCTGTAATGTCTTTTTGCGCCATATGCATCCTTCTGGTGATGGGAATCGTCATCCGGTCTTTTTTTCCTGTTTTCCAGAGGCTGTTTATTCCCGCTTCCGTCATAGGCGGATTTATCGGACTGATTGTGATCAACACGCTTGGGTATGCCCTGCCCCCTGAATGGTTTACCGCTTTCGGTAAATTGCCCGGATTTCTGATCAATATCGTTTTTGCCGGTCTCTTTCTGGGGGTTGCTCCCACTCCCATTCGGCAAATCTGGCATTTGACGGCACCCCAGTTCTGTTTCGGCCAAATCGTCGCCTGGGGCCAGTATGTGGTCGGTCTGGGACTGGTCTTTTTTGTTCTGGCTCCGATTTTCAATGTACCGGATGTTTTCGGCAATTTGCTTGAAATCGGTTTCGAGGGTGGCCATGGAACGGTAGGGGGCCTTGCCGGGACCTTCCACGAACTGGGCTGGCCGGCGGGAGCCGATCTCGGTTATACCGTAGCGACCTGTGGCCTGGTATTCGGCATTGTCATCGGCATGATTCTCATCAATATTGCCGTTCGCCGCGGCGATGTTCAGGATATCCGGACCTTCGATGATAAAGACAAGCTCGAACGTATCGGCATTTATCGCCGTGACAAACAGCCCGCGGCCGGGCGACAGACTGTCCATTCCGATACAGCGGATTCCCTCGCTTTGCATATTTCACTTATCGGCATTGCTGTTCTGATCGGCTATGGCCTCAAGGAATTGCTGATTCTGGCTGACACGATCACTCCGGCGTCATTTCGGGAACTGAATATCATGCAAAGCCTGCCTCTGTTTCCACTTTGCATGATAGGCGGTGTTCTGCTCCAGTTGTTTTTACGGAAAACCCGGCTCGACATGCTGGCCGATCATGGGCAGATGCAACGCGTTACCGGTGCGGCTCTCGATTTTCTGGTTGTTGCCGCCATCGCCTCCATCCGGCTTGAATTCGTTCTGGCTTACTGGGCGCCCTTATCAATTCTCGTGCTGGGAGGAATTCTCTGGAATGTTTTCGTAGTCCTGTTTATTGGCCCGCGCATCTTCGACAAAGCCTGGTTTGAGCGGTCCATTGCGGAATTCGGTCAGGCAATGGGGGTAACCGCTACCGGTCTCATGCTGCTGCGTACGGTCGATCCCGAAAGCAAAACAGTCGCCACCGAAGCCTTCGGTTACAAACAGCTTTTGCACGAACCCATTATGGGCGGCGGATTCTGGACATCATTGGCAGTTCCCCTTGTCATGCTGGGTAAAGGAACAATGGTATGGGGCATTTCCATCGTACTGCTCATTATCGGGCTGTTCTGCTGGCTGCGGTTTTTCTATACCGGAAGAAAGCCGGAAAAACGATAGTGTTATTACTCCAAATCTGAACGATTTTCTGTACGCCCTTCAATTAGCCCGCTTGATTCACAAACCTCACCGGAAAGGGGTTCGTGCGGTTCCCACCAATGAGAAAACGTCTGTTTTTCGTCGTCCAGATCGACGGACTCGCCGATTACCGGCGTCAAAAGCCGGTAAGGTTTACCCCGGCTTGCCTTCGCCAATCTTGTGAAAGGCTCATCCCACGCATGGTTCGAGATAGCGAATTTGCCGGAATGAGCGGGTAAAACCGATTTCGCGCCGAGTTCAACCGCGGCTTTTGCCGTTTCCTCAGGCATCATATGAATAAAGGCCCAGCGTTTGTCGTACTGGCCGTTTTCAAGAATAGCCAGGTCGAAACCATCAAATAATTTTCCGATCTGTGTCAGGTGCGGTCCATAACCGGTATCGCCGCTCAGGAAAATTCGCCGTTTTTCCGATTGCAGGACGAAACTGACCCACAATGTCCGGTTTCGCATGACTCCCCGCCCTGAAAAGTGGCGCGCCGGGAGAATGTGAATATCGAAACCATCATGGTTTTTCAAACCGGTAAACCAGTCCGCTTCCAAGACTTTGCTCGCTGCGTATCCCCAGTTTGCAAAATGCGAGCCGACACCAAGACCGCAAACCACTTTTTTCACTTTGGGTTCCAGTGCCATGACAGTCGGATAATCCAGATGATCCCAGTGATCGTGTGTAATCAACAGATAGTCGATAGCCGGAATATCTTCCGCCCGATATACGTTCGTTCCGTCAAACGCCCTGTTAAAGAGGAAGAATGGGCTGGCATAGGGACTGAATACCGGATCGACCAGTATCCGCTTTCCGGCAAGCTGGACATAATAAGAAGAATGGCCCAGCCATATGACGAGATCCTTTTCCGGATCCAGTGAAAACAGATCTGTCTTGACAGATGGAACCGCCATGTCGGGAACGAGCCTTTCTTTCGGAGTAAAAATACTTTTTACAATCACGGAAAAGACCGTGCTGTCATCGGTAAACAGGGGAGTTGGCACCGGATTTCTGAATTCTCCCTCGATAAAGCGGGGCGACTTTTTGAGGATTTCATAATGGTTCCCCTGAGGATTTCTTCCGAACTCCATCCGGTTCAGAAAGGCACACGTTCCCAGTACAAGAACGGCACAAATCAAAAGCAGGGATGCCATCATTATTTTCAGCTTTCGCATCATTGTTGCGGTTTGGCGTGTGGATTTTGAAACAGGTTCAACAAAACCTTTCCGGCTTCGATCTTTTCAGGACATTACAAACTCACAATAAGGCCGTGACGCTCAAAAAAACAGGGGCATTCCTCTCGATTTATTGCCTGATTCTTTCACAGGCAGTACCCGTACCAATGCCATACACAGCAACGCGCGAACCCTGGAGTCCTTCTGTTTTCAATCCGCGCGAACCTGCGTAAAATGACGCTCTCTTTTCCTTTTTGTCGTCACTTTCTCTTCTTTTCAGCTTATGTCAGACCAGCCCGTTATCCATCAATCCGGAAAACCCATGTTTTTCGATCCCGAAGTCCGTCGCATACGCAGTTTCGTGACCCGTGCAGGACGGCTTTCCACTGGTCAGGAACGGGCTATCCACGAACTTGGGCCGCAATTCTGCATCCCTTTTGCCAAGACAGCTCTCGATTACACAAAACTCTTCAATCGTAAAGCCAAGACAATTTTCGAAATCGGTTTCGGTATGGGGGAAACAACCGCAACGATTGCAGAAAATCTACCCGAACTGAATTTTATCGGCGTGGAAGTTCATACTCCAGGCGTGGGCAGTCTTTTGAAACTGATCGGCGAGAAACAATTGTCCAACATCAGAATCATCCAGCACGATGCCGTTGAAGTGCTTGAAAACATGATTGCTGAAAACTCGCTGGATGGCGTTCATATCTTTTTCCCCGACCCCTGGCACAAGGCACGGCATCACAAACGTCGCCTGATACAACCGGATTTTGTCCGGTTCCTGACAACCCGTCTGTCGGAAAACGCTTATCTGCATTGCGCGACCGACTGGCAGAATTATGCCGAGCAAATGCTGGAAGTCCTGAACGCCGAAACCGCTCTGGTCAATACGGCTACCGGGTATGCCGAACGGCCCGATTACCGTCCTGTCACCAAATTTGAAAAACGGGGATTGCGATTGGGGCACGGCGTCTGGGATCTGGTTTTCCGCAAACGCCCCGCTGTCTGAAAAAAGGCATACAGCCTGTTCGCTCAGATCACCTGAAGCACAATCTTGCCGAAATGAGTGTTCGACTGCATCAGCTTTTGAGCCTGCATGGCTTCGGCCAACGGGAACACCTTGTAAATGACCGGCTTGATTTTCCCTTCATCAATCAGCGGCCAGACGTGTTTCCGGAGATTCTTTGCAATTTCGGCCTTGAACGCATTGGACCGCGGCCGTAAGGTCGAACCGGTGACGGTCAACTGCCGGTGTACGATCTGTGCCAGATCGACCGTTCCGAGACGGCCGCCCAGATAGGCGATCAGAACCAGTCTCCCTTCATCAGCCAGGCAATCGATTTCCTTGTCCAGCACGGCAGCGCCGATAATGTCCAGAATGACATCGACACCTTTTCCATCGGTCGCCTTCTTGATGTATTCCGCAAAGTTTTCGGTTGTGGAATTGATGCAGCGTTCAGCGCCCAGCGCTTCACAGGCCCGGCATTTGTCTTCCGTTCTGGCCGTTGCAAATACCCGATGCCCCATGGCATGTGCCATTTGAATGGCTGTCACACCGATCCCGGAAGCACCGGCCTGAACCAGAAAACTTTCCTTGCCCTTCAATCCCCCCATATCGTACACATTACTCCAGACCGTAAAGTAGGTTTCGGGCAACGAAGCGGCTTCGATGGGCGTCAGTCCCTTTGGAACAGGCAGGCACAACTTGGTACAGGCGGTACAATATTCCGCATACCCGCCACCCTGAACCAGAGCGCACACCATGTCGCCTTTCCTGAAATCGCTTCCGGATACATCGCCACCGACAATTTCACCGGCGATTTCCAGCCCAGGAATGTCAGGAGCGCCCTTGGGCACGACATAACGGCCGACACGCTGCAATACGTCAGGACGGTTGATTCCGGCGGCATGGACCTTGATAAGAACTTCGCCTTCTTTGGCAACCGGAATGGGGCGTTCGGTCAACTGCAAATATCCTGCCGACCCCTGGTCGATAATTTCAATCGCTTTCATCATGTCAATTCCCCCTTTCGGGATAATGTTAAAAGGGAACGATTTATTGAAGTCATCCGCATGGCTTTGTACGCCATACCTTGTGTTGGCCGTCATGATAAAGCCGGCCCTTCAAGAAAGGTTCTTTTCATGTCAACAAATAACGGACAGGCCGTTTTTTCAACCGGAACTGTCATTTCAAATCAAACAAAAATCCTCCCGGAGACCGCCGGGAGGATTTTTCCTCACCTTTCCGGTTCGTAAAACCGGAAACAAGAAAACCCTTATTCCGCCGGAGCCGGATTTTCTTCGGCGACAACCGCTTTCATCGACAGTTTGATACGACCGCGTTCATCGGTTTCCAGTACTTTGACGCGAACAGACTGACCTTCTTCCAGATAATCGGAAACAGCATTGACCCGTTCGCTGGCTATCTGGCTGATGTGCAACAAGCCGTCCTTGCCCGGCAATATCTGAACAATAGCGCCGAAATCGAGCAATTTCAAGACAGTGCCGTCATAGGTTTTTCCTGTTTCGACCGAAGCGGTCAGCTCCTCGATACGGCGTTTTGCCTCCTGACCGGCAGCGGCATCGACGGACGCAATCGTGACGATACCGTCATCGTTGATATCGATCTGGGCACCGGTTTCTTCAGTCAGCGCACGAATAACCGCACCGCCCTTGCCGATAACGTCACGGATCTTTTCCGGATTGATGCGCATCGTGATCAGACGCGGCGCAAAATCAGACAGTTCCGTCTTGAACTGGGGCATGGCTTCCTGCATCTTGCCCAGAATATGCATGCGGCCTTCCCTGGCCTGAGCCAAAGCGACCTGCATGATTTCCTTGGTAATGCCCTGAATCTTGATATCCATCTGCAAGGCCGTCACGCCAGTGGAGGTGCCGGCCACCTTGAAATCCATATCGCCAAGATGGTCTTCGTCACCCAGAATGTCGGTCAATACGGCAAACTTGTTGCCTTCCTTGATGAGCCCCATCGCAATACCGGCAACATGGGTTTTAACCGGCACACCGGCATCCATCAATGCCAGAGAACCACCGCAAACGGATGCCATTGATGAAGAACCGTTGGATTCCATGATTTCCGAAACCAGACGGATGGAATAACTGAATTCATCCTGCGATGGCAGGCAGGCGACCAGTGCGCGCTTGGCCAGACGGCCATGACCGATTTCACGACGCTTCGGTGTACCAACTCGTCCGGTTTCGCCTGTGGCGAAAGGAGGCATATTGTAATGCATCATGAATGCATCGCTGTATTCTCCCATCAGCGCATCGATTTTCTGATTGTCGCGGGAAGTTCCCAGTGTGGCGACGACAAGCGCCTGCGTTTCGCCCCGTGTAAAAAGCGCGGAACCGTGTGTCCTCGGCAAAACGCCTGTACGAATCGTGATCGGACGAACTGTACGGGTATCGCGTCCATCAATACGCGGTTCTCCATCCAGAATCTGCGAACGGACAATGCCGGCTTCCAGATCGAAAAGAATATTGCCGACTTCGACCGAATCCGGAGCGGCGGCACCTTTGGCTTCCGCTTCGGACGCAAGCGTCTGATTGACTTTTTCATAGATGTGGCGCAGTTCGCTTGAACGGGCCTGTTTCTGGCGGATCTGGTAGGCCTTGCGCAATTCAGGTTCCGCAATCCGGGTAACAGCCGCAATCAGTTCCTCGTTTCTGGCCGGAGGAGCCCATTCGACTTCCGGTTTTCCACCCTCGCTAACCAGCTCGTCAATCGCATCAATGACGACTTTCATCTGTTCATGACCGAATACGACAGCGCCCAGCATGACATCCTCGGGCAACTCTTTCGCCTCGGATTCCACCATCAAAACAGCCTGTTCCGTACCTGCCACGACCAGATCCAGCTGGGACAACGGCAGCTGCGAAGCCGTCGGATTCAGCACATACTGGCCGTCAATATAGCCAACCCGTGCGGCGCCCAGCGGCCCGTTGAAAGGAATACCGGAAACACACAGCGCGGCAGACGCAGCGATCATGGATGGAATGTCCGGGTCGATTTCCGGATTGACGGACAGGACATGAATGATGACCTGGACTTCGTTGAAGTAACCATCCGGGAAAAGAGGACGGATCGGGCGGTCGATCAGCCGGGAAGTGAGCGTTTCCTTTTCCGAAGGCCGGCCTTCACGTTTGAAGAAACTGCCGGGAATACGGCCTGCAGCATAACTTTTTTCAATGTAATCGACCGTCAGGGGGAAAAAGTCCTGTCCGGGTTTGACATCGTCTTTCGCTACAACAGTTGCCAGCACGACGGTATCGTCCATGGATACCACTACTGCGCCGCTGGCCTGGCGCGCAATTTCACCGGTTTCCAGCGTCACGGTATGCTGTCCGTACTGGAAAGTTTTGCTTACTTTATTGAACATGTAATTCCTTTCATTTTTGCCGGCAGGTTTTCAGGCGCTGCCGTTCGCCTCGTTACAGATAAAACAACAATAAAAACACTGACTCATCTCGTCAGATCACTGCTTTCAACACTTTACACTACATACTGTATATAACGAAATGCCCGCGACAGAGACTGGCGCAGGCATTTCACAGAAACTTCGCAACTCGCGACAACAACTATTTTCTCAGTCCGAGTTTTGCAATCAGTTCACGATAACGGTTGATGTCTTTCTTGCGCAGATAAGCCAACAGATCCTTGCGGCGATTGACCATCTTGATCAGCCCGCGGCGGGAATGATGATCTTTGGTATGAACCTTGAAATGACCATTCAGATCGTTGATACGTGCGGTCAACAGGGCGACCTGGACTTCCGGGGAACCCGTATCGTTCTGGCTGCGCGCGTTTTCGGTCACGATCGCAGCCTTGTCTTCTTTAAGCAATGCCATAATATTAATCCTCACATGCGGCAAACGGAGTCGAAACCCCCTTCTGCCGTGAACAAAAAATGTAAATACCGGTCAAATCGACCGGTAGGGCAGTATAACGGAAAAGCGTTTTCTGTACAATAAGAACTGTAAAAGTTTAACTGTTTCCGGAAAATCATGATGAAACGTCTGACACTACTGATATCGCTCCTGTTCCTGACACTGTCCGGCTGTGCATCCCTTTTCACCACGCCTTCCCCGGGCACGCCGGTTCAGGAAGTGGTTGCCCTTAAAGGCCAGCCGGATGCCGAATATCTGGATGGCAATACCCGGCTTCTGGAATGGTCTGTTGGCCCCTGGGCACAATATGCCTATATGGCCCGGATCGGCCCGGATGGCAGGCTGATTTCGTACGAACAAGTGTTGACTCGCGAAAAATTCGGGACCATCCAGATCAACCGCTCCACCAAGAACGATGTGCTGAAAACGGTCGGCCATCCAACCGAAAGTGATTTTCTGCCTTTGATCGATCGTGAAGTCTGGGCTTACCGATACAAGGAAGAAGGCATCTGGAATTCCATGATGTATGTCTATTTCGACAAGCAGGGCATCGTCAGAAGAATGGAAAACGGTCTGGATCCCATGTATCTGCGGGATTGAACAAGACAAACGAGGTGAAAAAGACAAGGAGACAAGCATGAAGCATTCCCTTTCGGCGCTGGTTCTGGCAAGTTTGCTGGCCTTATCCGGTTGCGCCTCTGTTTTTGGCCCTCCGCTCACGCCCGGTATGCCTGTCCAGGAAGTGATTGCCCGTAAAGGAGCGCCAGCCATTGAATACCCCGACGGCAATACGAAAATTCTGGAATGGCCGGCAGGTGAATGGTCGCAGTATGCCTACATGGCCCGGATCGGCCCCGACGGCAGGCTGATTTCGTACGACAATGTCCGGACCCGCGAAAAATTCGCGACAATCAAGGTCAACCAGTTCAACAAGAACGATGTCTTGCGAACGGTGGGCCATCCGACCGAAACGGAATACCTTCCCTTGAAAAAACAGGAAGTCTGGTCTTACCGATACAAGGAAGAAGGCATCTGGAATTCCATGATGCACATTTATTTTGATTCCAGCGGAATCGTGCGTGGCATGGAAAACGGCCAGGATCCGCTTTACCTGCGTGACAACGGGTTTTTCGGAGGACTGGGCGGTATTGGAGGCGGAATCGGAATCGGGATAGGTGGAGGTGGTGGCGGAATAGGTATCGGTTTTTAGGCACAAAAAAGGATGCTATCCCGCATCCTTTTTTGTTTTCCAAACGATCAAATCACTTTGGAGACAGCATCTATATAGGCATTGACCGAAGCGGTAATGATATCGGTATTGGCCGCAAAACCGTAATAAACCTTGCCCTTGTTCTCGACCTGAATATGCACTTTGCCGACATCGTCGGTCCCGCGAGTAAACGCCTGAATCAGGAATTCTTCCAGGGTGACTTTCTGGGTAATCAACTGGCGAACGGCGTTGATGGAGGCGTCGATCGGCCCGTTACCGGAAGCCGTAGCCATACACAGTTCTCCATCAATTACCAGTCGGACTGTCGCCATCGGAATAGAATCCTTACCGCAAACAACCTGCAAATAATCCAGTTTGATTCTTCTGGCATCTTCTACGGTTCCGGTTCCCGCCAGATTGCGGAGGTCTTCGTCGGATACGGATTTCTGCGCGTCGGCCAGAACAAGGAATTTGCTGTAAGCAACATCCAGCTCTGCATGCGAGAGTTCATAGCCCAGACGGCGCAGATGATGATCCAGCGCGGCACGACCGCTGCGAGCCGTCAGGACAATGGATGAATCGCTGACGCCGATATCGGCCGGATCGATAATTTCATAGTTTTCGCGGTTCTTCAATACGCCGTCCTGATGAATGCCTGAAGAATGCGCGAATGCATTGCGGCCGACGATAGCCTTGTTCGGTTGCACCGGCATGCGCATCAGATTGGAAACCAGACGCGACGTCTTGATGATCTTGGTAGTATCGATATCAGTATAGGCGGGAATATCCTTGCGGCACTTCAGGATCATGACAACTTCTTCAAGAGAGGTATTGCCTGCACGTTCGCCGATTCCGTTGATCGTGCATTCGACCTGGCGGATGCCATTCATGATACCGGCAAGCGCATTGGCCGTAGCCATGCCCAGATCGTTATGGCAATGAGCGGACAAAACAGCCTTGTCCACGTTGGCGACGTTGTCTTTCAGGTATTTGATTTTTGCGCCATATTCGTAAGGAGTACAGTAACCGGTGGTATCCGGAATATTGATCACGGTAGCGCCAGCCGCGATCACGGCTTCCACAACACGCGCCAGAAATTCGTTATCGCTCCGCCCGGCGTCTTCCGCAAAGAATTCGACATCGTCAACATACTTTTTGGCGTATTTCACCATCTGGACAGCCCGTTCGAGAATCTGTTCGGGCGTTGAATTGAATTTTGAATAAATGTGGTACGGAGAAGTACCGATACCGGTATGGATACGTCCTTTTTTAGCGTATTTCAACGCTTCCGCCGCCACATCAATGTCTTTTTCGATAGCGCGCGTCAGGGCGGAAATAACCGGTCTGTCGACGACTTTCGAGATTTCGACTACCGATTTGAAATCGCCCGGACTGGAAATAGGAAACCCCGCCTCAATAACATCGACGCCCAATGCTTCAAGGGCTCTGGCAACTTCGATTTTTTCAAGTGTATTCAGTTGGCTACCCGGAACCTGTTCTCCGTCACGCAAGGTGGTATCAAATATAATGATTTTTTCTGCCGAGTCTGCTGGTGTGCCAACCATGATGTGCTCCTTTGGATAATTCGATAATGTTTTAGTTAAACTGGAATACGGCTCCGACTGCCTCTGCCTTGTGTGCAAAGACCAAGAAAGTTCCGGAATAGTAAATAAGAGATATCAGCACGCCTTGCGCGCTAGAACGAGCAATAGCGACAGCTCGCAAAACCTGTCGCCATGAGTATTGAATGGAGAACTGACCATTTTGAGATTCATGAAAAAACTATAAGCTCCTTTTTCAATTCATGCAATATTTTTTGAAATGCACTTTCGTATATCGATGAAATGTCTCTAATTTGCAAAGCGACAGTTTACCTTATTCTTTTTCATCGTGCGGTTCGACCTCGGTCTGGACAATACTGACAGGTTTGCCCTTTATTTTTCGCCAGAGATAAACGAGATAACCCGAAACGCCATAAATGACGAAAAGCCCGAACAGCACCTTGGGCGGATCGAAGGAGATAGTGACGAAAATCAGTACTATCAGTATAACGGCAATAAACGGCACCGACTTCCGGATATTCATGACCTTGAAACTGTAAAACGGAACATTCGACACCATCGTCAGACCGGCATACAGCGTCAACAGCCAGGAAGTCCAGTAAAAATCGCTGCCGGAAAACCCGACATCGTCCATCAACCAGATGAAACCCGCCACCAGAGCAGCGGCAGCCGGACTGGGCAACCCCTGAAAATAACGCTTGTCCACGATAGCGATATTCGTGTTGAAGCGGGCCAGTCTCAACGCGGCGCACGCACAGAACACGAAAGCGGAAACCCATCCTATGCGCCCCATTCCCTTAAGAGACCACTCATAGACCACGAGTGCGGGTGCCGCGCCGAATGCTACCATATCGGCCAGACTGTCTAACTGGGCGCCGAACTCGCTTTGCGTTCTTGTCAGACGCGCGACCCGACCGTCCATACTGTCTAAAATCATGGATATGAAAATAGCGACTGTCGCCTGTTTGAATTCCAGATTCAGTGACATGACAATGGCATAAAAGCCGCAGAACAATGAAGATATGGTGATCGCATTCGGCAAAAGGTAAAATCCCCTGCGTCGCAATTTCGCGGGAGTCGAAGTCAATTCGGTGCCGGGTTGTTCCTGCTCAGTCATACACTTTCTCCAGTAAGGTCAGAAACAGTGTATCCTTTTTTTAAACGGTCGTGCATCGGTCGATAAAGGAATTTCCTACAATTCGGCCAAAACGGTTTCAGTCGCATAAACTTTATCACCGACTGTCACTTTGGGCTTTGCGGAAAGCGGCAAATAAACGTCCACCCGCGAACCGAAACGGATAAAACCGAAACGTTCTCCCCGACGCAGGGCTTCGCCGCTTTTCACATAACACAGAATCCGTCGCGCGATAAGACCGGCGACCTGAACGCAGGTAACCATCTGTCCATTTTCTGCCGTAATAATCAGGGCATTGCGTTCATTTTCCAGCGAGGCCTTGTCAAGATCGGCATTGACGAACTTTCCCGGAAAATAATGCACACTTTGGACTTTTCCATCAACCGGAGACCGGTTCGAATGGACGTTGAAAACGTTCATGAAAACGCTGATTTTCAATGCTTCGCGTTCTCCGTAAATATCATATGTTTTTTCGACAACCACGATACGTCCGTCTGCGGGCGACAAAACAGCATTCGGATTATTCGGAACGGTTCTGGCAGGATCGCGGAAAAACTGCAAGACAAACAGACTGATCAGCCATAACGGCAGCGACCAGACGCCCCATTGGTAGGTCACTATTGCCGTTACAACGAAAGAAACAAGAATGTAAAACCAGCCTTCACGCGCAATGATGGGATGAGGATAATTTTTCAATCACAACTCCGAAAATGCCAAACAATAAAGATTTGTATTCTAGTCTCAATCTTTCTGCGTTGAAACAAGCGGATAACCTATTTTAGGACGTCCGAAACAGATTATTGAAATCGCCAGACGGAGCCGGCTCTTGATTAACCCGAAACCGGATCCATATATTCTTCACACAGGGCAACTTGTAAAATCAGTTTTATACAATGAAATTATGGCTGTTTTTTGCCGATATTAAAATCATTTGTTCAACAGCAAGCGGACTTTCCAGCCATATGCGATGGTATGGATTTGAACCGTTTACCGGTATTTTTCATGCCGGTGGCTCCTGCTGCAAAGTTTTTGTTTCATGTTTCATTGACCTTGAACGGAAAACAAGATTATGAAGTTTCGCGATCCAACCAGCCCCATGTGGATGCAGGCATTAAAAATGCTGGAACAGGCCGATCAGCTCCACAAACACTTTTTCCAGTTAGGAAAGACCAAATCACGCGGCCCCGTCTGGGAACCTCCTGTCGATCTTCTTGAAACCGAGCGTTATTTTCTGATACTGATCGCCTTGCCGGGAATCGATCCTTCCGAAGTCAGCGTTGTGATTGAAAACAGTGCCATCCATGTCGTGGGTGAGCGGCAAATCGCCATTGGCAGGGATACGGTTGTCAGGCGGCTGGAAATTCCGTATGGCCGTTTTGAAAAATGGATCAGCTTGCCCAACGGACACTATCAGATTGCCGAAAATGTCCTGACAAACGGCTGTTTGCGTTTGGTACTGAACAAACTTGGATGACAGGTGAGTTATGACTTCTCCAGAACTTGAAAAAATTTCTTTAACCTCCGGAAACGATACCGGCAATACCGGATCGCCAGACCAGCCTGCCGGTGAAAAAAATGGATATCCTTCCATTCCTGAAGATGCCTTGATTATTATCCCAGTCAGAAACATGGTTCTTTTTCCCGGAATGGTCGTTCCGGTAACGATCGCCCGTGAAAAATCGCTATTGGCCGCCCAGGCCGCCATGCGGACAAACCGCCAGATCGGTATTGTCTTGCAGCGCGATCCTGAAACGGCCAACCCCGCACAGAAAGATCTATACCCAGTCGGCACGCGTGCCAGCATCCTGCGTTATGTTGCCGCCTCTTCCGAAGCACATCATATTGTCTGTCAGGGTGAAAGCCGTTTCCGTCTTGTCGAAATGCTGGACGGCTATCCTTTTCTGGTTGCCCGTGTCGAAAAAATTCAGGAAGAACCGGAAGACAGCGTCGATATTCAGGGCCGTATGGTTCAATTGAAACAGCGCGCTCTGGAAATTCTCCAAATGCTGCCCCAGGTGCCGAAGGAATTGTCCGATTCACTCGGCAATGTGACTTCGGCAGCCCTGCTTGCCGATCTGATGACAGGACTGATGGATTTGACGCCCGATGAAAAACAGGAAATTCTGGAGACAACGGATCTGAAAACGCGTATAGACAAACTGCTTTCTCATCTGACTTACCGGCTTGAAATTCTTCGGGTCAGCAAGGACATTGACGAGCAGACCCGAAACCGCCTTGACGACCGCCATCGTGAAGCGCTGTTGCGTGAGCAATTGAAAACGATTCAGAATCAGTTGGGTGAAATTGACGATGCTTCTTCGGAAGCGGCGGAACTTTCCGAAAAAATCGAAAAGGCCAACATGCCGGAAGAAGTCCATACGCACGCCATGAAAGAGTTGAACCGCCTGAAAAACATGCCGGAATCGTCGGGCGAATATTCCATGCTGCGCAATTACCTGGAATGGCTTGTGGAACTGCCCTGGGCGATTTCCTCGGATGACCGGACCGATATCAATGAAGCCCGCCAGATTCTCGACGAAGACCACTATGGTCTTGAGAAGGTCAAGAAACGTATCCTGGAATTTCTG
The DNA here is from genome assembly GCF_000158475.2 of Oxalobacter paraformigenes. GTDB lineage: Bacteria > Pseudomonadota > Gammaproteobacteria > Burkholderiales > Burkholderiaceae_D > Oxalobacter > Oxalobacter paraformigenes. The sequence goes on from NZ_KI392031.1 coordinate 1,784,902, forward strand.
GCGGTTCACAAACTGAATCCGGAAGGCAAAAGCCCGCTTTTATGCTTTGTGGGCCCACCCGGAGTTGGCAAAACTTCCCTGGGACAAAGCATCGCCAGAGCAACCGGACGCAAGTTCGTTCGCGTCAGTATGGGCGGCGTCCATGACGAAGCCGAAATCCGCGGCCACCGGCGCACTTATATCGGCGCACTTCCGGGCAACATCATTCAGGCGATTCGTCGCGCAGGAACCAACAACTGCGTCATGCTGCTGGATGAAGTCGACAAGCTGGGAAGCGGTGTCCAGGGAGATCCGTCGGCCGCATTGCTGGAGGTACTGGATCCTGCCCAGAACAGTACTTTCCGGGACAATTATCTGGCCGTTCCTTTCGATCTGTCGAAAGTCATGTTCATCTGCACCGCAAACATGCCGGACACGATTCCCGGCCCTTTGCGCGACCGGCTTGAAATGATCCAGCTTCCCGGCTACACGGAACAGGAAAAGACGCAGATAGCCTTGCGTTATCTGATCAGACGCCAACGTGAAGAAAACGGGCTGAAGCCCGAAAACTGTGAAATTACCGAAAACGCCATTCACGACATTATCGGCCATTACACACGGGAGGCCGGCGTTCGCAATCTTGAACGCGAAATCGGGAGCGTCTTCCGGAATGCCGCCATGAAAATTGCTGAAGGAAGCGCCGAAAAAGTAACGGTCGATTCAGCCGATATCCCGGACATTCTGGGTGCGCCGATTTACGAAGGTGAAATCGCCATGCGTTCCAGCATGCCCGGTATCGCGACCGGACTGGCCTGGACACCGGTAGGAGGTGATATTCTTTTTATTGAAGCCAGCCGCGTTCCGGGCCGAAACAAACTGACTCTGACAGGCCAGTTGGGCGAAGTCATGCGCGAAAGTGCACAGGCCGCACTGACGCTTGTAAAAGCCCGTGCCGTTGACCTGAAAATCAATCCCGAGTTGTTTGAAAACAGTGAAATTCATGTTCATGTACCGGCAGGCGCGATTCCCAAAGATGGGCCCAGTGCCGGGGTCGCCATGTTTCTTGCACTGGCTTCCGTCATGATGAACAAACCAGTCGCCAGCGATCACGCCATGACCGGCGAGATCAGCTTGCGCGGACTGGTTCTGCCTGTAGGCGGCATCAAGGAAAAGGTACTGGCCGCTTTGCGCGCCGGCATCAAGACAGTCATGTTACCGGCACGAAACAAACGCGATCTGGATGATATCCCTGAAGAAGCGCGCAATCAGCTTCAATTTGTCTTTCTGGAAACGGTTGACGACGCTATCCGTGCAGGACTGATCAATCATGAAGGCGCTATCGATACGGAAAATCGGAATAAATGAACAAAAGGCGTTTCTTCATGGAAGAAACGCCTTTTTTATTCTTCCGGTTTCGCCAAACGATCAGGCATTTTCCTTACGGACATAAAGACCAATGATTTCCGACTGCGCCAACACGTGTCCTTCCATCCGTTTGACGACTTCCGCCTTGGTCGTTTGCCCCAGATCGGGCAAAACGGTATCAAGCGCATACAGTTTGAAAAAATAACGGTGTGTCCCGATCGGCGGACACGGACCGCTGTATCCCGCAAATTGCCGATCGTTAACACCGACCATCGTTCCCTCTGGCAAATCCTTGTCAGCCACCCCTTCAGGCAACGTTCCCGCAACGGGCGGAAGATTGTATAAAACCCAGTGAACCCAGGTCATTTTCGGCGCCGCCGGATCGGGAGCGTCGGGATCGTCTGCAATCAGAACCAGACTTTTCGTTCCCTCAGGCGGTGCCGTCCAGGCAAGCGGCGGAGAAATATTTTCGCCTTCGCAGGTGTATAGCGCAGGCATCATTTCATTATGCTGAAAAACAGGTGAGTTTATTGTCATTGTCATGGAGGTATCCTTTCAAAACATTCAGTCCGGTTCTAAAAAGCATTATTCCGGCAGTCTTTTACTCCACAGGTATGTTTCTGACCGTTTCACTGACGGCTTTCGGCAAACGAATCGACAAAACCCCATCTACATAGCTTGCCTGCGATTTTTCGCTATCGACATTTTTAGGCAAGCTTATCGAACGCTCGAACGAACCGTAAGCGCGTTCGATAAGATGGTAAGTGCTTCCTTCGCTCTCACGCACTATCCGTTTGTCTCCCCGGATAAAAAGGGTATTGCCGATAATGCGGATGGAAAAGTTTTCCTTTCCGATACCCGGCATCTCCATACGGACGACAAAATCACTGGACGTTTCCTCTATTTCGGCATTCATCAATCCCCAATGTGGAAAAGCGTCGTTTTTGTTACCGTATTCGTTACGTTCAAAATGAACCAGAGCATTGCTGCAACGGCTAAGCAATTCACGCCAGCCGTCAGAAAGACTTTCCCAGGCACGATTCAATTCGCGGCCAATGCTTTTTCCGGCTTCTTTCAAAGAATCAAGCATAAGTTCCTCCCGTTAGTCGTTACAAGAAAAACGTTTACTTTCACGTTTCAATCATAACTTACTTTCCCGGCAACAAAGATAATTTTCTTATTTCTGTTCAGGAACGTAGCCTTCCGCCTGATCGGCCCCATCCCCGAAGAAATGATTTTCCATCTGTTCCTTGAGATAGGCCCGCGCCTTGGGATCGGCCATGTTCAGCCGGTATTCATTGACCAGCATGGTCTGAAGACGCACCCAGGCTTGCCAGGCTTCCTTCGAAACGTTTTCATAAATTCTTTTTCCCAATTCTCCCGGATAAGGTGGATAATCCAGCCCTTCCGCTTCCTTGTCCAGTTTGATGCAATGCACTGTCCTTGCCATGTTTCTCTCCTTGAAGATTGGTCGTTTTGATTGGAGGGGAATTGATCCGTTAAAGTTTCTTGATCAATACCTGCGACTTTCGCTGCCAGTTGTACATTCTTTGCCGGTCTTTGGGCAATTCATCGACACTGGCGTACACAAAACCCCGCCGCAAAAACCAGTGGGCCGTCTGGGTCGTCAAAATGAACAGGCTGTCAAAACCCAGTGCCCTTGCCCGGTCTTCCATATGATTCAATATCGTTTCTCCGTCTCCTTCGCCCTGCACTTCGGGATCGACAATCAGACAGGCCATCTCGGCCATTTTTTCTGCCGGGAAAGGATAGAGAGCGGCACAACCAAAAATGACGCCATCGTGTTCCATAACCGAAAAATACTCGATCTCTCTTTCGATCAGCTCCCTGCCGCGTTTGACCAGCGTTCCATTGGCTTCGTAAGGTTCGATCAATTTCAGGATACCGCCCACATCCTTGATAGTCGCTTCGCGAAGGGTCTCGACATTTTCATAGGTCACCATCGTTCCGATTCCGTCATGCGTAAACAGTTCCAGTAGTACCGAACCGTCAGTTGCATAGGGAACAATGTGAGTTCGTGGCGTACCGCCAATGCAGGCTTTTGCGGCATAACGGAGATAGGAAGCCGCTTCCGGAGCCAATTGCCGGGTCTTCAGCAATTCTTCAACCTGATGCGAGGTTACTTCCCGGACCTCGTTTCCTTCGGCATCCTGAATCAGGGGTATTTCGGTAATAAAGATCAGTTTGTGTGCATGCAATGCAAGCGCGGCCGATACAGCGACATCTTCCATACGCACGTTAAACGCCTCTCCGGTTGGCGAATAGCCCAGAGGGGAAAGCAAAACCAGATCTCCGGAAGCGAGAATAGGATGAATACTGTCGTAAGCGATCTTGCGAACCTTGCCCGTCCATTGCAGATCGATACCGTCTATGATGCCGAGCGGTGTAGCTGTTACGAAATTGCCGGAAATAATACGGATTTCGGCATGCGCCATCGGGGTATTGGGCAAACCCTGACTGAATGCCGCCTCAATATCCAGCCTTAATTCACCAGCCGCTTCCTTGGCGCATTCGAGCGCTTCCGGATCCGTAATGCGCGTTCCGTTGTAATACCGGCTTTTTACATGACGCAAATCAAGCTGTTCTTCAACCTGCGGGCGCGATCCATGTACGATAACAACCTTGATGCCCAGCGCGTGCAACAGGGAAATATCGTGAGCCAGCACAGGCAGTGTGCCTGCCTTGACCAGCTCTCCCGGAAAAGCGACGACAAACGTCTGGCCCCGGAAAGCATGAATGTAAGGCGCAACGGAACGCAGCCACTTTACAAATTGTTCTTCCATGTCGGAATCATCCTGGAAATAAATGAGTACACCGGTTCAATAAACGGTTTCTGTTTTCACCGTCCCGGCAAACACCCGCAAGTATTGTCTTTTAAAGACATTAAAACATCTTTACGATTATAATGCGCACCGACATGAGTGCTCCTGAATCTTTATCCAAAAAACCACGTTCATCGCGACAATCGAAACAGGCAACCGCGAAAATCGAGCGTCCTCCTGTTCCTGCTATCGTGTATCCGGAGGAATTGCCCGTTTCGGCAAAACGTCATGAAATTGCCAGGGCGATACAAAAGCATCAGGTCATTGTCGTCTGCGGTGAAACCGGTTCCGGCAAGACAACCCAGCTTCCGAAAATCTGTCTGGAACTCGGCAGAGGCCGGACCGGATTGATCGGGCATACACAGCCGCGACGGATAGCGGCCATCACGACAGCAAACCGTATCGCCCGGGAATTGAATTCACCACCCGGCGAAGTCGTCGGCTACAAAATCCGTTTTACAGATAAAACCGGGCCGAAAGCGTCGATCAAACTAATGACGGACGGCATTCTTCTGGCTGAAACACAAAACGACCGGCTGCTGGAACAATACGACACGATCATCATCGATGAAGCTCATGAGCGAAGCCTGAACATCGATTTTCTGCTGGGATATCTTAAAAAGCTGTTGCCCGAAAGGCCTGATCTCAAAGTCATCATCACTTCGGCGACTATCGATGCCGAACGTTTTGCACGTCATTTCAGTACCGGAAAAGAACCTGTTCCGGTTATTGAAGTATCCGGCAGGCTCTATCCTGTTGAAATCCGCTATCGGCCTGTTCTTGAAAACAAGCCCGAAATCTCGCCAGCCAAATCCGACAGCCGTCAAACGCGCGATCTGATGGATGCCATTGTCGATGCTGTCGATGAGCTCTTCCGGACAGGCCCCGGCGACACGCTTGTTTTTCTGCCGGGCGAACGGGAAATTCGCGAAACAGCAGAAATCCTCAGGAAACATCACCCGCCTCATGTCCAGATTCTGCCGCTCTATGCGCGGCTCTCGGCGCAGGAACAGGAAAAAATCTTCAAACCGGGCAATGCCAGACGAATTATTCTGGCAACCAACGTTGCAGAAACTTCCCTGACCGTTCCCGGTATCCGTTTCGTTATCGATACGGGTCTGGCCCGGGTAAAACGATACAGTTACCGCAACAAGGTTGAACAACTCCATATCGAACCCGTTTCACAGGCAGCCGCCAATCAGCGGGCCGGACGCTGCGGACGGATCGCCTCCGGTATCTGCATCCGTCTTTACGACGAACAGGATTTTTTGCTTCGCCAGCCTTATACCACTCCGGAAATACTGCGTTCTTCACTGGCTTCCGTCATACTGCGCATGAAATCCCTGAAACTGGGCGACGTTGACACCTTCCCCTTCATGGAACCGCCTCTTAAACGGGCCGTTGCCGACGGATACCAGCTTTTGCAGGAACTCGGAGCGCTTGACGAACTCAACCGGTTGACGTCTGTCGGACACGAACTGGCGCTTCTTCCGCTTGATCCCCGTATCGGGCGCATGATACTGGCGGCAAGAGACCATCAATGTCTGCGGGAAATTCTGATCATCGCTGCGGCCCTTTCCATTCAGGACCCGCGTGACCGGCCGATCGAAGCCCAGGAAGCCGCTGACAACGCTCACAAAAAATTTTCCGACAACCGTTCCGAATTTATCAGTTATCTCAAAATCTGGAACTGGTTCGACGAAGCCCTCAAGAACAAAAAATCAAACCGCCTGTTGCAGGAAAACTGCCGAAACCAGTTTCTTTCCTTTCTGAGATTGCGCGAATGGCGCGATATTCATACACAGCTTTTGACAATCGTGCGCGAAAGAGGCTGGCGTCTCAACGAATCGGAAGCTACTTACGAACAGTTGCATCTGGCATTGCTGACAGGTCTTTTGGGCAATATCGGTTGCAAATCCGAAGACACTTCCGTATTTCTGGGCGCCCGTGGAATCCGCTTTCATATCTGGCCAGGCTCTGCACTGGCCCGGAAAAACGGCCGCTGGATCATGGCCGCCGAACTGGTCGATACCAGCCGGCTGTATGCGCGTTGTATTGCCCAGATCCAGCCGGAATGGCTGGAACGTGTCGGCAAACATCTCCTGAAAAAATCCTGGAGCGAGCCTCACTGGGAAAAACGTCCGGCACAGGTTTCCGCATACGAACGGGCGACGCTATACGGTTTGGTCGTTTACTCTCAGCGACGCGTTCACTACGGTCAGATCAATCCGAAAGAAGCCAGGGAAATTTTCATTCGCGAAGCGCTGGTCAATGGCGATTTCGATACAAAAGCACCTTTTTTCGCTCATAACCGGCAACGGATGCGTGAAATCGAAAATCTGGAACACAAATCGCGCAGAACCGACGTATTGATTGATGAAAGTCTTATCGCCGCATTTTATGACAAGCACTTGCCCGATACCGTCATCAACGGCTTCGCTTTCGAAAAATGGCACAAAGACGCCACAAAAGACAATCCGAAATTGCTGTTTTTAAGCCGTGACGATTTGATGCGTCATGAAGCGGCTGGCATTACGACCGATCTTTTTCCAAAAACACTCCATCTCGCCGGTATCGATATGACGTTGAGCTATCATTTCGAGCCCGGTAACGTCCGCGACGGCGTGACGCTGACTGTTCCCATCTACGCCTTGAATCAGCTCAATGCCGAACGCTGCGAATGGCTGGTTACCGGAATGCTGAAAGAAAAAACCCATTTGCTGATCAAGTCGCTTCCCCAGAAAATCAGAAGAAACTGTGTTCCCTTGCCGGACTATGCTTCAAAATTTGTCGATCGCATCCGTGAAAACCACTCTTTCGGTTCAGGCTCTTTGACAGACGCCATCATTGCCGATATTCGCGAGCAAACCAATGCAGTTGCAAAAAAAGAGGATTTCCGAATGGAAACCTTGCCCTTGCATTTGTTCATGAACTTCAGGGTTGTCGATGAAAACGGGCGGATGCTCGACATGTCCCGGAATCTGGCTGCCTTGCAAGCCGAATTCGGCAAACAGGCACGGAACGCCTTTCAGCAGTTGGCCGCGCTTCGGTCAGCCGGAAAAAAAGAAAACCTTTCCCCCAGCGGCACGCCAGCATCCGACAATTCCGTTCACAATACATCAAATGCCATAGATGGAACAGAAAAAATCACCTCATGGAATTTCGAGCCGCTACCTGAACTGCTTGAAATAAAACGCGGCAAGCAGTCACTGATCGGCTATCCCGCTCTGGTAGACAAAACAACCCATTGTGAAATGGAGGTTTTCGATGATCCAGCTCTTGCCAAACGTACCCATCATGCCGGTCTGCGAAGACTGTTCGCCTTGCAACTAAAAGAACAGCTTAAATTTCTCGGCAAAAACATCGATGGCCTGCCCCAGATGGGAATGCAATTCATCAAGCTGGGTTCCATGGAAGAATTGCGCGATCAAATTCTGCAAGCTGCCCTTGAATCAGCGCTGATGTCGTCTCCCTTGCCGGATAAACAGTCTGAATTTGAGAAAAGAATAAATGAAGGGAAACCCCGTATCGGACTGATATGCAATGAAATCGCCCGGGTCGTATTGCAAACGTTAAACGAGTACCAGACTATCCAGAAAAAATTGTCAGGAATACGGACCCATGAATATGCACTGGCGGATATCAACCAGCAACTTTCACAATTGATCGGCAAACAGTTCATCACCGAAAACAGTCTGGAAAGACTTAAACACTTTCCACGTTATCTGAAAGCATGCAGTATCCGTATCGACAAATGCCGCAACGATCCCCAAAGAGACAGGACGCTTCTGGCCAATTGGCAGCAGGTAGCCACACCTTACTTACGGATCCTCAAAGGCAACCGGCAAAACCACTATCGGGAAGATCCCAACATGACCGAATACCGGTGGTTACTGGAAGAACTGCGTGTTTCACTTTTTGCACAGGAATTACGCACGCCATTCCCCGTTTCCGTGAAGCGACTGCAAAAAATCTGGGAAACCATGCCGAGATAAACCATTTCTACAAGTCACAGCTCATAATTGGCGGTCTCGTCAAGAAGTGCTTTTTCCACCAGTTTACGGTTCAGATTGGGAGAAATCATTTCAATGAAAGCATAAATATACCCACGCAAATAGGCATTTTTTCTGACCAGGATACTGGATCTGCCTGTACCGAAAAGATGACCGACCGGTATCGAACGCAAATTTTTGTCCTGCTCGCTGTTAAATGCCATACCGACAATAATCCCTACACCCAGACCGAGTTCAACGTAGGTTTTGATAACATCGGCATCGATGACTTCCAAAAGAATATCGGCCTTGACGTTTCTTTGCTGAAATACGTTTTCTATCCGGTTTCGCCCATGAAAAATCTTGTCATAGGTGATAATAGGATATTTGGCGACTTCTTCCAGCGTCAACATCTTCACGTCGTTTAAGGGATGATCCGGTTTAACGACCAAATGGAATTCCCATTGATGACACGGCAAGGTGATCAATCCGTCCTGTTCCGCCACATAATCGGTCACAACAGCCAGATTCGCCTGATCGAGCAAAACCATTTCCGCAATATCGTCGATTTTGCGCTGCAGCAGGGAAAATCTGACCTTGGGATACTTTTGCATGAAAGCGGGAATAATGCCGGGCAAGAAGTAGCGTGCCTGCGTGTGGGTGGCCGCTATGGTCAGACTGCCGGAATCCTGTGCGGCATATTCCTTGCCGATCCGTTTCAGATCATCGACTTCCTGCATGATCAATTCAATCGAATTCAGAATCATTCTTCCCGGTTCAGTCAATCCACGAATCCGCTTCCCATGACGCCGGAAAATATCGACGCCCAGTTCATCTTCAAGTTCGATAATCGCTTTGGACACGCCAGGCTGGGAAGTAAACAAAGCCTTGGCGGCTTCAGTCAGGTTGAAATTCTGCCTGACGGCTTCACGAACAAAACGTAACTGATGTAAATTCATTTTGAGTCTCGTTATTTTCTAACTGGATAAGTTAACAGACCTGTAATTACGCCTTGCCGGTATTGGCCCCTGGCTGGAACCGGTCAATTTATGTAACGCGGGCTCAAAAAATCAGTGTCGCTCCACCCACCAAAGTGCAAAAACGGCAGACAGCAGAAACAACACACTGGGGATAACAGCCGTCAGGAACGGCGGCCAGGTATTCAACAACCCGACGTGCGAAAACAAATTGTTGATCAGAATAAACGCAACCCCGATCATGATGCCGGTGAAAATCTTCAGACTGACCCCGCCAGAACGGAAATGGAGGTAAGCAAAAGGAAGCGCCAGAGCCATCATGACAAAAACCGAGAAAGGATATATGATTTTTTTCCAGAACGCTATCTGATAACTGGTCGCATCCTGTTTGTTTTCAACCAGATGCCGGTTATAAACGGCCAATTCATAAGCCGACATTTTATTGGCATCCACGGATATGACGGAAAGAATGTCTGGCGTCACATCGGATACCAAACGGATTGAATCCCGTTTTTCCGTATCCACGACTGGAGCGGAATCGGGAAAACGCTTGCCTTTCGATTTCCCGGACGATTTTATCAAAGATTCCACAACTCCGTTTAACTGCCACTCATGGTTTCCCAGATAATGGCCATTTTGGGCAGTAACGGTTTTGACAAGTTCCAGTTCCCGATTGAATTCGTACAGTTTTATCTGTTCAATTGTCCCATCAGGCCGCATGGTCTTTATATTCATGAACCGGGAACCGATTATCTCGCCTTCCCTGCCGTTTTCCCGGATAGTGTCTTTACTCCACATGCCGGTACGAAATTTGTCCGACAGATTGCGGCCGATCAGATTATTCCTGAACTCGGAAGCCATTCTTGAAGTATACGGAGTCAACACTTCCCCGACCAGAAAAGTGAACACAAGAAAAACAAGACCAACCTTGGCAAGCATCCAGCAGGCGTCCCGGGTCGATAAGGAGGAAACCCGCATAATCGTGAATTCGGAATTGGAAGCGAACAATGCCATCGCATATATGGTTCCGATCAGTACAGCAAACGGCATCAACTCATAAATATAGCCGGGGAACCCCAGCAAAATATAAACAAACACATGATGAAGCTGGTAACCTCCCCTTCCGACGGATGACAACTCGCTGATCAGGTCAAAAAAAGCGAACAAGCCGAGAAAAGCCACCAGAATGAAAACGACAGACTTGACAATTTGAGAAAAAAAATAACGCTGCAGGATTTTCATTGCTATTTCCTTTTTTCCTGCAAACGCCTGTGTTTTATGGCAGATAAAAGAACGTAGGGGTGATACCTGCTGTTCACCCCCAGTCGCCATGCAAAAAGCAGGACGATAACAAGCGCTACACTCAAATGCAATGGCCACCACGCCAGGCCGAAAGCCAGTTTTTGCTGGGCAACATAAGCCTGTATGAAACTGGATAAATTACTGTAGGTCATATAGAGCAAAACAGCAATGATCAGATTGAACGACCTGCCGGCTCTCGGATTGACGAAACCCAAAGGAATCGCCAGCAACATGAGCAATGTGGCCATAAACGGCAATCCGATACGCCAGACCAGTTCGCCCAGCTTCTTGCTAGTTGTATCCGTAACTAACTCCAAAGTCGTCATGGATCGGGTAGAAATGTCCGATATCGTTACCTCCCCTTTTGGGGCGATATAAGCCGTATATTTTTCAAACTCCATAATTCTGAAATCGGACTGGTCCGGCGTTTCGTCATAACGTATCCCATCTTCAAGAACGACGAATTTTTCACCTTTTTCATTGGTTTCAAGCGTTCCATTCTGGGAAACCACTGTTGTAATCTTTCCGTTTCTGCTCGAATTGATAAAAACGTTTTTGACTTTACTGAGATCCTCAGACATTTTTTCGACAAAAAACACCCTCTGCGCCGCAGCGGACTCCTGGAATTTTCCCGGAGAAATCCGGGCGATATCTTCGCGCTTCTCGAAACGTTCCCTATACTCGGCGCTTTGGCGATAAGCCCATGGAGTAGCGAAAAATCCCAGCAAGGTCACCAGTACGACAATAGGAAGGGCAAATTCCATAACAGGACGTAACCATCGGGTCAGGCTCAAACCTGAGGCAAACCAGACGACCATTTCCGAATCCTGATAACTTCTTGTTACCACCAGCAGAACCGAGACAAACCCCGTCAGAATCAGTATGATCGGCATATAATTCAACGACGTAAAACCAATCAATGCCATGACATCATCCGACGCAACTCTTCCCTTTGCAGCCTGTCCCAGTATACGGATCAACATCATCGTGATGGTAATCGTGAACAACGTCAAAAATACGCCAGCCGCTGTACTGAACAGTTCACGTTTAAGCGCACGTTGAAAAATCATGAAAAATTACAATGATATGTGGAGGATTATAAAAAATGGACTTTAGCATAAAATCAGCTGATAAAAAAAACTCTCTTAATACAGTCAAAACTGGCTGTCTGGTCGTCGGCATTTATGAAGAACAAAAATTGACTGACGAAGCAATAGCTCTCGATATTGACGGGAGTGTCACCCACATGCTGGAAAGCGGCGATATCAGCGGTAAACCGGGTTCCACCTTACTTGTCAATTCTCCGAAAGGAATCGCTGCCAAGAGACTCCTTCTGCTCGGCCTTGGAAAAAAACCGGTCGGTGAAAAAGATTTCAGAAAAGCTATCGAGACGGCCATCAAGTCCATAAAACCGCTTAACACAGACGACCTGTTAATTGCGCTGCCGTTTGACACCATTTCAAACCGAGATTTATCGTGGGCAATTTATTGCGTCCTGTCGGAATTTCATGTTCAACTTTACCAAAGCGACACATTTAAAAATAAAAAAGAAGCTTCCACTAAAATCCGAAATGTGTCATTTTACCTTCCTTCCGGAGACGTGACCATTGCCAAAAATGCATTGCATCAGGCAAAGGCCATTACCGATGGCATGACCCTTGCACGCAATCTCGGCAATCTTCCAGCCAACATCTGCACACCAACGTATCTTGCAAAACAGGCAAAATCTCTGGCACAGACTTATAAATTCGGCATTGAAATACTGGACAAAAAACAGATCGAATCGCTGAAAATGGGCAGTTTTCTATCGGTTGCAAGGGGAAGTGACGAACCTCCCAAATTCATTGTTCTAAAACATATGAAAGGGAAATCGAAAGAAGCGCCTGTGGTTCTGGTCGGCAAGGGCATTACCTTCGACTCCGGAGGCATTTCACTGAAACCGGGAGCGGGCATGGATGAAATGAAATTCGACATGTGCGGGGCAGCTTCCGTGCTGGGAACATTCAAGGCCATTGGCGAGCTGGATCTCCGGCAGAACATTATCGGAATCATTCCCGCATGTGAAAATCTTCCTTCCGGCCATGCCAATAAGCCGGGCGATATCGTTACATCCATGTCCGGCCAGACTATCGAGATTTTGAACACCGATGCGGAAGGTCGTCTTATTTTGTGCGATGCGCTGACTTACGCGGAAAGATTTCATCCGGCCATCGTTATCGACATCGCCACACTGACAGGCTCATGCGTTGCCGCTTTGGGACATGTTAACAGTGGTTTGTTTACCCGACTGGATGATGCACACGATAAACTGGCCAACGACCTGATCGACGCCTCAAAAAGAAGCAACGACCCTGTGTGGCGCATGCCGGTAGAAGACGCCTATCAGGAACAGCTGAAATCGAATTTTGCAGATATGGCCAATATTGGAGGTCAACCGGCGGGCTGTGTTACCGCTGCCTGCTTTCTGGAACGGTTCACGAAAAAGTACACCTGGGCTCACCTGGATATTGCCGGGACAGCCTGGAAAAGCGGACCTGCCAAAGGCGCTACAGGACGACCCGTTCCGTTGCTTTGCACCTATCTGATACAGCGGGAAAACAAGCGCTGAAAAAATACGGCTTTAGGTTTTTCAAACCTAAAGCCGTATTCCATTTCTTTCGTAAAACCAGTCCTGCTCTCCTTGCATTACGGATAAAAACCGAATCCGCCCTGTTTTGCGTACCGTTAGCAGCCCTTTTACGATTATTGTACGGAAGTTTCTTCCGTTACTGTTCTCGTTTTCCTGACCTTGGTTTTCTTCTTGCCGTATCTGGCCTTGTTCACTTTCTGTTCGGCAGGTTGTGCATCCTGCATCTGTATCTCCCGAGCCTGCTTCAAGACAGCTTCCGCAGCAGCGGGATCAGTCGTTACCACAATATCGGACGGAGGATAATACTTGGCCGCAAAAGCGACACTTACCATTGCCGACAATAAAACAAACAAAACGGAATGAGATATTTTCTTCATCATGAGCTCCAAAAAAAATGATACACGTTATTTGTGTCTGCTTCCGACACAATAAGCCCAGAATAAGAAAACAAGGGACACACTCTCTTGATACGACGCAAGAAAAACGCAACAAGACTCCTACAATCCTCTAAACTGCGCACATGTTTTAAACACCTCCAATGTCGGTGTTACATTTTTCTGACGGCACCATTTTGCTGTCAATTTCAACAATTCCTTGATGTCCCTACCGGAGACGCCACTGAAGTGCATAACCAGATTGTCGACCAGCTCTTCCGTAAGCGGGAACTGAAACTGATCGGCGAGAACGTTCCATATCCGCCTGGCATCCTCTTCTTTCGGAACGGCATAACGGATCGTTGCGATACACCGCGAAGCAATGGCATCATCCACATCGTCTACCCGATTGGTAGTCAGAAACAGCAATCCGTGGAAATATTCCAGCGTTCGCAAAAAAGAAGCGACAACCGCATTGTGATCGATTTCGTTTCCGCGCCGACGGATATAAACATCCGCCTCATCAATCAACATGACCGCACCCCATCGTTGTGCCCGTTTCAATACCTTTTCGAGATTTTTTTCGACATTTTCCGAAGAAACACCCAGCTGTCCTGAATGGACACGATATAACGGTCTTCCCACCACTTCCGAATAAACTTCTGCTGTAAGCGTTTTACCCAGTCCTGGCGCGCCTTTGCACAGTATTGTTGTGCCTCCCGATTTACCGGCCACAATATCGTCCATCAGTATATCCATATCCTGCGTCAGGATATCGATCAGATCGCGATGTTCTTCCGGCAAAATCAGTTTTTCACGAAGACTGGCGTCATACCGATAGGCAGTCAGATTATCCACATGAATCCACATGTTGGTATGGGTTTCAAGGTTGAAGCACAGAATTTGCGGATGAACGGGAATTTCATTGAAATTCAATCCGAAACTTTCCCAGAAAGGCGAATTGACTCGGGTAAAAAATTTCCGGTGAAGCAGTCCTTCATCGTTTATCACCCGGCAAGGCGTATCCAGCACTACCCGTTCAGGATAATGGGTTCTTTCATCCATGTCGACTTCCATGCCGCTGCCTGTCGCCCAGAATTGACAGTTCATCTTCGGCAGAATTTCGGCAAAAGTTTGCATGGATTTAAGATAACCCACTTTCAATTCCGGGGTTTCTTTCATGAATCCCTTCATTGCCAGCACATCTGCAATTTTCTTGAATTGAACGTCTTCGGCAAAGAAGTAAGACACTCTTGAAGCCGGTCTGACCAGATCGTCGCGACGGCTCGGGATACTGTTCGCGGTCAGGTAAACAGCCACACATGGCGGAGCATTCGACGCTTCCTGATACGCTACATCCGTCACCAGCCAGGGCACATGTTCGCCATCCTGACCGATTGTATAGAGCCACCCGTCAATAGCATCCTGCTTGATATATTCTCCCAACGCCTGAGCCAGTATAACCAAATCGAAAATTTCAATATTGGCGGGATCTTTGGACGCCGCTCTCAAGCCGGCAACCGTTCCTGCCATAGCGCGATGACCGCCCTGCGTCAATTTCTCCAATACCCAGTCTTTCGCAATTTCATCCAGCTCGTTATATGAAATGGTTATCTCATCGTCCCCTCTCAAGAGAAGATACGCCGGAATATTTTTAGCCCAGTCTGCATGAGCGAAACTTTCTTTGGCTTCTTTAGCGATGGCCGCAGAGATGGTTATCGTAATACCGCGGGAAGATTCTTCATAGTTCATTCCAATACTCCAGTGCAAAGGGGCAACTCGGGCAACACATTGATAAAAATCACTTACTGAACACAAGGCTATTTTAGCAAGTCTCGCACTCAACATTCATCTTTTTGAACAATTCGGCAAAATTCTTTTCATCTTCCCGAACAGATCAGCCTGACTCCGGGAAAAATATGTTTAGCCAGAGAATCAAATTTAAAAAATATGACGCTGTCAGCTTTCATTCATTGTCCTGGCTCAAACGGGAACTCCCGGTTTTTAATCACACTCTAATCTCAAACTTTCATTTCAACTTTGGAGAATAAAATGAAAAAGATTATAACCTGTCTGTTCCTGATGGTTTTTGGTCTCGGCGTTTCAATTGCTCATGCGCAAAATTACAACAGTGCCCCGGAAGTTGCCTCTACACTCTGGGCAATTAACAAAGCAGAGATTGAAACCAGCAAATTGGCAAAAAACAAGACAAGCAGCCCTGCTGTCCTTCAATTTGCCGATCAGATGTTTAAAGAACATCAAAATGCCCAGAATAAATTGGAAAAAATTCTGAAAGACAACAATATCAACAAAATCTCAAGTGCCGATGCGAGAACTATCCGTGGCGAAGCCCGCAAAACCATGCGCATCCTGAAAAAACAGGAAGGAATCGCATTTGACAGGACTTTTATGAATTACCAGATCAACGCTCACAAAAAAGCGCTTGAAATTATTAACGGATATATTCTTCCACGTGTCCAAAATGCCGCTTTGAAAACCTATACACTCGAGCTGAAACAACATATTGAAAATCATCTTCAGGAAGCGTCAAGAATAGGTGGAACAATCTAATTCATTTCTCCTCAAAGACCGTGAAAAAATATTTTATTGCGAGACTAATCATGCTTAATTCGCCAGATCAAAAAGACCAACAGGACTTGAAAGAAAAGATGGAATCGGTTTCCGAACAAATCGACATCTCAAAAAGCGATTTTATGTCGGCTACCGCCAATATCAAGGAAAACCTCAACTCTGAAAGCGAACGTTTCAAGGAAGACCTGAAAGATCTGAAAGACAGAATCATGGATTTATCCGGAAAAGGAATAAACGTCGCCAGGCAGACTCTCAATTCCAACCTTGAAACTGCAAAGACGAAAGCCAACAAGGCCGCGCATTGTGCGCTTGAACGTGTTGAAGAAGGTCTTGAAACGACGAGTAACTATGTAAGAAGAAAACCCTGCCAGTCGCTGTGTATAGCCCTTGGCATCGGTTTTCTCCTGGGCAAACTTATGTCGCGTAAATAACAACTGCTGCGAGGAGTTCTTCTGTGATCAATCATTTTAGAAGCCTTCGGGAAATCGGAAAATATGTCGCTCAGCGATCAGGAAATTATTGCAAACTTCTGATTGTTGAAATAAACATCCAGAAGCAACTCCTCATTAACAGACTGGTATGTCTTGCCATCTTTTGTATTTTCTCGTTTTTGTCACTCGTTTTTCTGGGAATCGCTATCATTTTTTCTTTTATCGATACGCCGTATATTATTATTGCGGCCTGGGCTGTTTTCTTTTTATATCTCATGGTTTCCATTATTGGCATATACATTTATGCAAGAAATCGTTCAAGAAAACCGCCGTTTTACGAAATCGAAAAAGAATTAAAACAGGATATCGAAATGATTAAGGACTTATTATGAACAGTCTTTCCCGACTTGAAAATGAAAAACAAATTCTCGTTAACAATCTCAAATTAACAAGAATTTCCTGGAAGATGGATTTTATAAAGGATGAATTAGCCTATAAACAGTATGAAGATTACATGGGTCGGTTTTTCCCGAGAAGTATATTCTTCAGACTGATAACAAGACACCCTTCATTTTTTGTATTACCGTTTTCTTTCTTGATGCTGAAAAAGTCCTTTTTCTTCCTCAATCTGATAAGAAAACTGTTCTGATTCATGAATTTGGTCAATCCGCTTAATCGCGACTGTTTGAGTGGCATCAATCTGGATAAGGGAAAAAGCAGGTATTTTTCTTAACTGTTCTTTCAATTACGGTGGAGGGTAACATGAGCTATTTGTTAAATGATGTGTATGGTATGTATAAATGCGATATTTCGGGCGGCATCTGCTTCATGGGAGCAAAAACGATTATCGGGGAAGAAGTCATCGGAAAAGACGGCAAGAAACTGGGAAATATTGAAGAATTGATGATTGATATGAAAACTCGCCATGTAGCGTATGCACTCATGTCTTTCGGCGGATTTTGGGGTATGGGAGAACGACTCTTCGCTGTTCCGTTCCGTGCGCTGAAAAACGATGGGGAAAAAGGGCATCTGTTTCTGGATGTCGATGAAGAAGCGATCAACAACGCCCCTTATATCGAGAAGGATTATTGGCCTGATATGGCAGACAAAAACTGGATTCGGGAAATTCACGCATTCTATGGTGTCGAACCTTATCAGATGGGTATGTAACAATCTTTTAAAAAGAGGATTTCATGAAGCTCTCTAAACATATTTTTGCTCTCTTTATGGCTCTGTTTCTGGGAAGCCTGGTCGGTTGCGCATCCGCTCAACAGCATGAAAGTGCATCGGAATACATTGACGATGCTGTTATCACGACAAAAGTCAAAGCGGCATTGTTCAACGATCCCGATTTGAGCGCGGCCGAAATTAATGTTGAAACGTATAACGGAGAAGTTCAATTAAGCGGTTTCGTCTCCGCTCCAAGCCAGATCAGTCAGGCGGTACAGGTTGCAAAAAATGTCGAAGGTGTAAGAAAAGTGAAAAACAGCCTGCTGGTTAAATAGAAGGAATTCGGCCAGTTAAACTGGCCGAATAAATCCATCATTTTTTGCCTATTCTCTGGAATTCAACAAACGCATACGGAATCGCTGCCTCGATTTCCTTTCTGGATTTTTCCCGAAACAAACTCTCAGGCAATTCAGGATAAAGTGTTTCTCCCTCAAAAACGGCATGGACAATTGTCAGATAAACCTTGTCGGTTATTGGCAAAGTCTGGGCAAACAGTTCCCCCCCGCCGCCGATCACAATTTCTTCCAGTTTCAGCTTCTTTGCCAGTGCAATCCCTTCTTCTACACTATGTACGACATGCGCTCCGGGTATCTGATAATCCTTTTGCCGGGTTACAATAATCGTTGTCCTGTCCGGCAATACCCTCCCTATTGATTCATGGGTTTTTCTCCCCATAATCAGCGCTTTGCCTACTGTCAGATTCCGGAATATCTTTTGTTCGCCGGGAATATGCCAGGGCATTTGGCCATTTTTTCCGATCACCCTGTTTTCCGCCATAGCGACAACATGCGATATAAGCATCCAATTCTTTCCTTTTCAAGCGTTCGTACACTATTTATAGTCCGATTTCCAGACGACGCAATGTCGAATTCAAAAGTTCGTTATCGGGATTTTTCTTTTTCACTTGCAGTAATAGCGAACGAGCTTCCTGCTGTTCTCCTTTAATCCACAATACTTCTGCAAGATGAATCGCTATTTCGTTATCCGGACGCAACTGGTAAGCTTGTCGCAAATTTTTTTCAGCCAAGTCCAGTTTCCCCTGTCTGTATAAAACCCATCCAAGACTGTCCGTAATAAAAGGGTCGTCCGGTGCCAGCTGCAGTGCTTTTTCGATCAGCGTAAAAGCTTCATCCAGTCTGAGCTGGCGATCAGCCAGTGAATATCCCAAAGCATTATAGGCTTGCGGATGATTCGGATCGATTTTAATAATGCGTTTTAACGCTTTTTCCATCTCAGCATATTGCCCAAGATTTTCAGCTGTCAAAGCGTAATCATAAAGAATATTGGTATTTTCGGGAAATTCGGCCATTCCGGCTTGCAATATATTCAAAGCTTCTCTGGTTTTTTTGGCGTCTCTTAAAATTTGGGCTTCAGTCAGTAACAGTCTTTCACGCTCATAAGGATTTTTACTTTCCATATCCGCAATGATCTTGCGCGCCTTGTCCACCTTTCCTTTCCTGGCATAGATTTGGGCTTTTTTGATATCGACCCCCAGCGCAACCTCATCATCGGCATCAGGATTAATTTGGGAAAGCCATTGCAAGGCCTTGTCATAGTGGCGTTGTTCCTCCGCTATTTGCGACAGCAAAAACAAAACTTGCGTGGATTCCGGTTTTTCTTTCTCTTGCGCCGCTGCCGCAACCAGATAACTTTGCAGGTATTTTTCTGCTGCCCGGTAATCGTTTTGCTGAACCGACAAAAGGCCGAGCGAGTAAAGGGCCATCAAATCCTGGGAGTCTGAGCTCAACAGCTTTTCAAATTCCTGTTTGGCCTGTTCATATTTTTTCTGGCCTACCAGTAAACGGGCCAGTGACACTCTGACTTCACGTGAAGCGGGATATTTTTCCAGAAATCCGGAAAGGACTTCGACCGCAACAGAAGGACTGGCAGACGCCTGGGCAAATGTCAAAACAGCCATTTCCGAATCCGGTTTCAAAGCCAGCGCCTTTTGAGCTTCCTCCCTTGCCCTGGCGGAATCATTTTTCAGCAGTGCCGAAATCGCCAATGACACATGCGCCTCTGGCATATTCTGATAGGGAACCAAAACCTCTTCCAGGACGGCAAACGCATCCGATTTATCTTTTGTGCCCGCCAGTATCTGCTGGAGCTGATAAAACAGGGAAACGCGTTGTTCCGGAGACGCGGCAGCCAGTTTTGATGAAAACATATCTTTTACTTCATCGAGTCTGTTGTCCAGAACCAGAAAACCAACCAAGTATCTTTCCGCTTCACCGGATTGCGGAGCCAAACGATACCAGAGACGGACAGCCTGCAGTGCATCCTTTACATTTCTGTTTTTAACGGCAATTTCTGCCGCTCGCCTGGCCAATCTGGGATCACCGGTTTCTTTTGCAACGTCCAGCATGGTCTCATACGCATAAATATCGAGTCCCCGCTGTTCAGCAATATCCGCACTCAATATCTGGTATAACAAATCGTTGGTTAAAAGAAGCTGCGGTAAAACTTCAGGAACACGGCTTGCTCCTGAAGTTTTTGCTGTAAGCAAATCAACCTGATTTATCCCACCAGCAGTTTGTCCTTTTTTGGTACCTGTCTCCTCAGTACATCCAGGCTTTTCCGCGCAAAGCGCCTTTTTGTCGACAGGCTCAGCTTTCAATGGATGAACCGACAGACACAATGAGCACAGAGTAACGGCAAGCATTCCCTGCAAAAAATATTTTTTCCGGATTTTTGTCAACATAATCTGTTATGGTGAAAGCGTTTTCAATTAACAGGATTTTACCTGCCCGTATCTTGTCAGCCTCAAACCTTGAACAATATTCTTCTATCTGAAGATAATACCGATTTTTTACCGTTTTTATACAACGAACAGAAGAAAATAATGTTCAATTTCAAAAAATAAGCTATAATATACTTCTTCGCGGCTGTAGCTCAGCTGGATAGAGTACTTGGCTACGAACCAAGGGGTCGTGGGTTCGATTCCTGCCAGCCGCGCCATATTTTAAACGGATCAGTTAGTTTTAGCTGATCCGTTTTTCATTTTTGTCTGCGGAAAAATCTTTTTGCGTACTGTTTTTTCCAGTACATTGAAAAATCCGACCAAACCCGGCATAGCGAATTCTGCAATTCTTTCTATTCATTTGTCAGCAGCAACAAAAAAGCAGATAAAGCAGCTTCTTCTAAATAGAAAAAATCCATCTCACTCATTGTTCAAATCCCACTTTTCAACAAGCCCTTACTGAAAAATCTGGCAGAAAAAACAATCCGGCTGCTGCACCTTCCGGTTCACATGACCTTTTCAATGGCTATTTTGAGAAAGGTAGCAGAAACATCCCAAGACATGCTGAACTGGAAAAAAGCAGCATTGCAAAATTGCCTCAATTCCCATTTTCGGTGCCGCCTCAAATAGTTCAAGAAGCATAGCCAAGATGGAGGGATGCTTTGATGGGGTGATATGGCTTCCTGAAGTTGATGGAGGAAACGTTGTTGTTCTTGCTTTCAAGAGATCACCTGTGGTTGATTTCGAAGAGCTGTATCGCCGGGCAAAAATCATCCAGAGACAGACCAGGTTAAAATCGGGATTGTGGATAGAGTATTTGAAGGGTTGGATGAGAGGGGAGTGAAGAT